>NZ_SILG01000001.1:450826-569807 GCF_004306515.1 Rhizobium beringeri
CAGGGTCTGGACGGCGAAACGGTGACGAAGATCATGAATCCGTGGGCCATCTCGATTCCCCTCCTGTCGTAATCCGATTTGCCGGGATAGTCGCCAGAACACGCGATGCACGTATTGATGCAGCAATCTGCCGCCTTGTTCGGCGACGAAGAAATAGGGACTGCGCGGCGTACCAAGGTGTGCATCGCGTCGGGCGGCGTAGCCCGAAAGGACAGCAATTGTCGTGGCATGCAGCGGGACCAGCCGTGACTTGCCAAACTTTGTCTCTCGGATGGTGAGGACGCCCTGGTCGAGATCGACATCGGCCCGGAGCAGGCTGAGCGCTTCGGAATGGCGCAGTCCGGCCACTGCTATCAGCCCGAACAGGCAGTGATATGTCCAGCGCCGCAGAGCGTTGGCCGGCGGCAACGACAGTGCCGCCGCCAAAAGTGTCTGAATCTCGATCTCGCTATAGATGTAGGGCTTTGTCCGCCGTGCCGGTGCTACAGCGTCGCTTGGTAGCACTTCTGTCAAAGGATCGAAATAACTGAGGTGCTGTGCAAAGCAGCGCACATCAGACAGGCGGATGGACCAGCTTGGCTGCCGGCCCATCGAGGTGACCCACTCCATTGCCAGATCATTCGTGATGGTCTCGGCGCCGCGGGATTCCATGAAAGCGACGAACTCCGACAATCGTTTTGCCGGACCGTCATATTTGTATCCCAGCCCTTGGCGCATGCCGATGTAGCGCTCAAACGCGGTGCCAAGCCGGCTCATTGGACACCTCCCGGCCAGGGTAGGCTCAGTTCACGCAGCTTATCAATATCGAGCTTGGCATAGATTCTTGTACTGTCGATGCTTCGATGGCGGAGCAGTTGGCCGATCTCAGCAAAGCTGGCGCCCGATCGCAAAAGGTCAGTCGCAAGGCTGTGGCGGAAAAGATGGGCGCCGTGATGCGCATAGCCTTCAATGTCGGCCTGTTCGAGTGCTTGCTTAGCGATCCACGTGATGGCGCTGCCAGATGTAAAACCCACGTGCGGGGCGAGTGTTCGTAGGAAAAGTCGTCGACATGCCGAGGCTGGACGCCCATGTCGGATATAAGCGACGAGTGCTGTTCCGACGTCGTGACGCAGCGGCATAGTCGCTTGGCGTCGTCCCTTTCCGTGTACGAGGATCGTGCCCGACTGCCAGTCGATATCGTCAAGATTGAGGTTGGAAACTTCGCTGGCGCGCAAACCGAGCTTGGCGAGGATCATCAGAACCGCGTAGTCCCGACGACCCATTGCCGTCGTCCGATCACAGGCATCGAGAACCTTCTGGACTTTCTCGGGCGGGAGAAATGTTGGAAGGCCGGCAAGTCGCCAGCGGCGGATGGACGGCACACAGCCAGCGAGCGGCATCGAGATGAAACCCTTCAGATGCAAATAGCGCAGGAAGGCACGCACAACCCCGCACATGGCTTTGCCACTGTCGGCGGAACCATCGAGCGCATGTCGCTCGACATAACCGATCACGGTCTGCGGGGTGAGCGCTGCAAACCCGTCTACGCCTAAAGGGCACACCTCCCGGAGAAATCGAAGCGACAGAAGCTTGTGGCTCCCCATAGTCGCGGCGGCGAGCCCTCTCTCAGTCGAGAGATATTGCCCGAATACATCGACGATCTTCTCGTGCTCACTGCGCAGAATCGGAAGTGCGGCTGGTATTAAGCCTTTCTCCCGTAACGCCAAAAGCAAGCGGCGGAGTGCCGATCGATCGCCCGAGTCGGGCTTCCAGTGCTTGAAACGATGCTCAAGAAAGCGGTCGACGTGAACCTCGCTTAAATCCTGCGGAGCATGTCCATTGCCAACATGCCAGTCCATCAGATCCCGAAACAGGCTCAGCGAGCGCCACGTGCAATGCCGACCCAAACCTTCGTTCGACATTTTGGCGGCGTAAACGCCCGCAAACTCCCGATACGGACCATAGACCAGCTTCCGGTATAGGGCGCTGCGATTCAAATAGTCAGTTGCGTTCATGTGTCCTCTCCTTCGCGTCAACTGCGACGGAGAGACCCTAAACTATGCCGACTAGCTGCCCGCTATGATGCCGGAAACGTTGGCAAAAAGTTGATTAATCGGCATAGTTCGACGGTCGGCATAAACAGCAAAGATGAACAACGTCGATCCGCAGGCCTGGCTCACCCAGACCCTCGAGCGCATAGCCAACAGCTGGCCCAGCAGCGAAATCGATGCACTCATGCCGTGGAACTACACAGGCTGAACGGCCTCGGCTTGCCGCTTACCTGCCACCAGCCTTCCGGCGACGATCTTGTTGTCTTCATGCATCGGCATCGTTGTCGACTGTTCACGCAGCGCAGATGACCGCGCGTACGGTGAGAAGAGGCGAGGCAGACGCCAACATCGGCAACCTCGGAGGATTGGCAGAGATTCGTTAGCGTTTTCGCTGAACGGCAATCGAGCGCTTGATCATCACCGGCTCAAACTCAGGTGATTGCGCGAGCCACTGATCCACTGCCTTCCTACATCCGGAATAAGACGAATAGTCGTCAAATATAATGTAACCGCCCTTTACGATATGTGGCGCAATGCGATCGATGCAAGTCTTCACCGAATCGTACCAATCGCCGTCGATATGAGCGATCACGACTGGTTCTGTCAGGTTCATCGTATCCTGGAACAATCCCTTGATGAAATGGATATTGTGCTCCGATGCAGAAAAGCCGAAAGTCTTGAGGTTGTCGGCGACAAGCTGCTTTGTGTCGCCCAGGTAACCGTAATATTGATCCTGGCCAAGGCCGTGGGACTGCCCAGACTCGATTTGAGCATAGCGCTCATGTGCATCTAGCCCGTCTTCCGGCCCAGGAGCTGGGATCTGGTCGTAAACGTCATACAGGTCTAGTGGCCTGTCGTGAGACTTATAATGGCACATGAAGATGGCCGAACCGCCAAGGGCGACCCCCGCCTCAACGAACCGCCCTTCCAGTTTGTTCCGTTCCACATCAACAATACAATCGTGAAGGATGGCCAGTTTGTCATAGCCGCAGTATGTCAAATTGCGAGCGCGCAACTCATCCGAAAGCGTCTTGATTTCGGTGCGTATTTGCTCGCCTTCGTCAGGAGCTTTTCTCTCCGTCGCTATCGCGCCGTTGCTCTCCGGCTGTTGTTCGCCACGTCGGGATTCAGCGTGTCGAATCCGCTCCAGCCGCCAAATTTTAAAGAGCGCCCAGGGCAGAAACGGATAGGCAAGGAATGCAGAGGGCCTAAAGGGCATGGCACGTGCGACCGTGAAATACGGCCCCATATAATGCTTGAGATTACCTTTGAAGTGATACAGCCGACACTTCGTCGCCGGCTTGAGGATGTCATGATCGCTCAATTTCGGGGTAAAATTATATTGTTCGCAGTCCAGCAGAAGGATGTGTCCCAGCCAGTTTTCGATCACTTGAAGGTTACGCATTTTGCTGTGATGTAGGCCCACAAGATCACGGAGCGCGAGCTGGTCGCCGAACCATGTCTTTTCCTCCTCGCTCATAGACGTGTAGCTATCAATCATCTGAGACATCATGCTCACTACGCGCTTGCGCGCTTCGTCACCGCTATTGACGATCAACAAGCCGCCGTTGATCGGTGAGTTGTGGGAGCGTCGGAAAGTCAACGCGAGATCAAAGGTACCGGTCTTCTGTTCAAATAAGTGGGCGAAACTTCTGAGGCAGAGCATGTCGGAGTCGAGCAGGAATACCGGGTGTTCGCTACCGAGGCGCGTGAGTGCATCGCGTTGCCAGACCATGCGCTCATACATTATTCGATCGATGTCGATTTCGCGACGCCAGATCGTAGCACCCGGCAATTTAAATCGGCTGTCTGTATCCGTAAGAATGGTGAGGGTCGTGCCCGGGTGGTAGCGTCGGAATGACGCCCACATGAGGGCAATCATTTTGTGATAATCCCGCGCGCGGAAGTCTCCATATTTGGTTCGATCGATAACAGCGGCGCCTTTATCGACATGAAACACAACAAGTTGCACTGACCTTTCATTCAGCATGCCCGGACGCCTCGTCAAAGATCTTCTGCTCCTTCAAAATCCACGTCCTCCGGATCCGGCGCAGTAACAGCCAAGCCTGCGAGGTCGATGTGCAGCGGCGGTATATAGTGCGAACGAATTATCTTTCCCTCGGGTCGCAGTACTCGGACACTCTTCTCTTCCACGTGACACAGTATGTCCATCATCGATCCCTGCGAGATGTTGACTCTGATCGAGTAAAGGCCAGGCAAATAGATGACAGGATCAAATTTCATGCGAACCGTGTGCCTGCCTTTGGTAATTTGTACCCATCCCAATTCATCTCGTGTCGAGGAGGGATGATAGACCACTGGTTCGACCACCGGCTTAAACATGACGTTGAAAGCACACTCGTCAAGGTCTTCATGAGCTGTCACGGCTACTTCGACGGTCAAATCCTCGCCAGGAAAAATCTGCTCAATTTCGTGGCCGGCATTGTCAAGCAATCGGACGTGGTCGATGGTTATTTTCTTGCCTGTCTCAATTGATGTCGCAGAGGTTGACGGCTTGTCCCGACTGTTTAGCTTTTCTCTTGTTGCTCTGGTTTGATCGGCTTCATAGGCATCGAGAACGGATTTC
This sequence comes from Rhizobium beringeri, assembly GCF_004306515.1. Classification (NCBI taxonomy): domain Bacteria; kingdom Pseudomonadati; phylum Pseudomonadota; class Alphaproteobacteria; order Hyphomicrobiales; family Rhizobiaceae; genus Rhizobium; species Rhizobium beringeri. Next base: position 455,444 of record NZ_SILG01000001.1, read on the forward strand.
GAATCTCCCTCTGCCAGCACTTGGCCCTTCTGTAGATAGATTGCTCTGTCCGTCAGGTATTCTATCGAAAGCCGGGAATGGGAGACGAGAATGAGAGATGCCCCTCCCTTGCGGATATCGTTGATTTTGTTGCGGCACTTTACGCGGAAGCTCGCATCCCCGACTGCCAGTACCTCGTCGACGATGAGAAGTTGCGGGTCGGTGTGGACGGCGCATGCAAATCCAAGCCTCATCCTCATGCCCGTAGAATAGGTGCCAAGCGGCGCGTCGATGCTTTCGCCGATCTCCGCAAAATCGACGACCGCGTCGTAGCTCGATCGTATCTCATCCGTCGTCATACCAAGAAGCGACATATTGAGGTAGACGTTCTGAGAGCCACTGAGGCTGGGTTCAAAGCCTGCGCCGAGAGCCAGCATGGGTGCGATCTTGCCACGGGTCTCGATCGTTCCGGAAGTCGGGTTTATGACCCCGGCTATCAGGCGAAGCAGGGTGGTCTTGCCGCTGCCATTGACCCCGACAAGGCCAAGTGACTCGCCTTTCCTAAGCTCCAGATTTATGTTTCGAAGCGCCCAAAATTCGCCAGCCTTCAGCTTGCTGGGGTTCTCTTTAAAGGCACCTCCAATCAGCGTACGAATGCCGGAGGTAAAGGAACCTTTCAGATCGCGATTGAATTTTTTGTTCAAACCGTTGACACGGACGACGGCATTATCTGACATTCATCGCCCTCCCAACAGCATGCGCTCGACGATCAGCGGCTTAGCCTTGATGAAGAAGCGTAGCGCAACAATCAATAGACCCAACACAATGAGACCGAACACAATCGACAGTGGAACGTCAATCGGCGTACCCGCCATCGCCTTGCGAGCTGGTAAAGCTATCGGGGCAATCGGATGAAAATATAAAACAGTCTCCAATGTTGTGCCGGGCCGCGGCTGAAAGAACACCGGGCTAACTAAGAGACCGAACGACAAAAATAGCTGGAAGATACGCTTAACGTCCTCCACCAATAGCGCAAAGGGAGCAATAAAGGCGCCGAGCATTACCCCAAATACCGTCCCGAACAGGATAATCCCGCAGCTAAGTATGACTCTCAACGGGCCAATTCCAAAGGCAAGCGACATCAGGGCGACGAAAAGAATACGGATCAGGCCGTCGACCAGGATTGCAAACAACTGGCTGAGCACGATGCTGAGCATTGGAAAACGGACACGCGCGATGAACGATCGGGAGGCTTCAACCGATCGCACCCCTAACATAAGAGCCTCACCAAAATTCAGCCACGCCACCACTCCAATCATATAGAATATGAAAAACGGGAGATTGATGTCTGGCGCGAACATGATTCCAGATTGATGGGCTCCGTGCGCTGCCACCGTTAGGACAACTATAGGGAAAATGATCCAGAAATAGCCAAGGAATGATCGGCTGAATTTGGCCTTGAGCTGTGGTCGGAACAATTGATAGGCAAGCGCGATACTATGCCGGACCTGTTTGGCCGGCGAAGGCGTGCCATCGAAATCAATGTTTTCAGTCTGCATGCTGAGAAACAAACGTCCTATCTTGGTGGTAAATTGCATGGTCAGCGGGGCACCGATATTCAGCTTTTGGCCGGTGCGCCAGCGAAAACTTCTCCCGCACGCCGTTTTGAGGCGTCTTGCCCCGGCTCCGAACGAACACGATACCTCGGGTTGGGATAATGTTTGCGATTGGGTTTCTCCTGCTATATCTAAAGCGGCAACTCAAGACCTTTACGAGTATTGCTACCGATGAAGTGCCGTTGAATGCTGCGCCGTATCGCCCGTATGTTCCGCCCCACCCCTCAGGGCCAATCGACCTCGAAGATTTCTCCGCTCATATTCGATCGTCATTTTTCCGACGCTCGGCATAGGGTGGTGATAATGGCTGATGGAGCTGGTGCAACTCAGCGAATAAGCTTTGATTTGCCGCTGGCGTTACGCCGGCAGACCGGGGAAGTTGCGCTCGCTCTGTTTGAGGAGTCGGTCTTTTCGACCCCTCAAGATATGCGTGCACTTCTGTCGTCTTTGCATCCGACCGTAGTGGTGGCGAGCCGCTATGGAGGTGTCGGTTCGAAGGAAGTCGTTGCTTACTGTCACAGCGCGGGAATTTCGCTCGTGAGCCATTTCGACGATGACTTGTTTGACGTTCCGCTCTCGCTGGGTAAGGCAAAGTACGATCGGTACCATGATCCTATCCGCCTGCAGAGCATGCGAGCGCTCTGCGAAGGCGCTAGCCTTATTTACCTGTCCACCGAAGAGCTGAAGAGGCGTTTTAACCGCTATGACTTCAGGTCCGAGTCAATCGCCGGCGAGATATATTGCCCCGCCTCAAATGACATAAAGCGAGAACTGTCGGACAAGCTCCTGTTCGGCTACATGGGGACTGCCGGTCACGCGGAGGATCTCGCGCAAGTCCTGCCGTCGATCGAGCATGTGCTGGATCGTCTCCCGGAAGCGCGCTTCGAAACCTTCGGATCGATCAAGATGCCGCCTGAAATGGTTCGGAAATACGGAAGCAGGGTGCGCGCCATTCCGCCGACGACGGACTATAATGGTTTCCTCGCGAGGATGCGTGAGCTTGACTGGAAAGTGGGCTTGGCGCCGCTGGTGCGCAATCCGTTCAATGACTGCAAGGCAAATACCAAGTTCATAGAGTATGCGAGTTCCGGCGTCCTGCCTGTGCTGTCGACAGGACCGGTCTATGCTCGTATTTGCGATATTACGGGCTTGCCCCAAACCGAGAACGAAACCTGGTCAGAACGGATCATCGAGTTGCTTTCGATGCCCCAGAGCCAAGCGGCTTCTTTGTTGCAGAACGTGCAGGATAGGATCGCGGAGTTTTATTCTCTTGCGAGATTGGAGGACCAAGTTGTAAGGGTCCTGCGGTTGCATGTTTGAATGCAAGAGCGGTTCTCGGTGACGCCTTGCGCAGTATGGATCTTTTCCTGGAAGCCACATGAAGATTGCTTGGGTATCGGCAGACATCAGCCCGAACGTTGCCAGTTTTAGGTATCGCGCGCTTTATCCCAGCTTCGCCCTTGCGGACAATGGATTCCAAAATGCCTATTTCTCGGTTCGCGATGCCAAGATCGAGCATTTGAAGGAGTATGATGTCGTCATATTCGTCAAGACGGTAAGCCATGTTTTGACCGCGATTATGCGGGAACTCCGCGAACGGTACGCACGAAAGGTCTTTCTCGATCTATGCGATTACGTCACGCATCCCAGGTACGGCAACAGCTCGGGGGAACTGCGCAGGGTTATCATTCTCTCTCAGGCGCCCTACATCGACGCTATCGTGGTGCCAACGGAGCAGTTGAGGAAGGTTTTATCCGCTTCGCTTTCGGATTCAATTCCCATCGTTGTTATTCCTGATCAAGCGGAGTCTAGTGCGCTCATTGAGCGCACGCGTGTTTTCAGCGTCAAAAAGATTGATGCCTATAGTCTTGTTGAACTTCGCCGACTCGTTCGCCCGCGCGCTCGCTTGATCGCCCTGAAATCCAAAATAGGACGCCTGCAACGACAGGCGCGGGGGTCTTTTCTGGCTCTGCGGATGCTGGTCGCAGAGCTGTCCCGCGCGCCGCGCAGCTTGCCGGCGAGGTTTCATCAGCGGCTTCGTAATTCTTGGGCATCCAGCTCTCGAAGGGTCGCTCCCCTAGCGACTGCAAGTCGCAATAAGATGGGGGATCAGGCGCGGGTCTCGGGTCTCAACGGTGGCAAGAAGCTCATCTGGTTCGGCAACGCGGGTTCGGACAGCTTTCAATCGGGCATACAAACCCTGACGCTCATTGCATCCGATCTGATCCGCCTTGCGCAGACGGTTGATTTCGAACTGGTCGTTATGAGCAACCGATCTGATGCTTATAAGACCCTGATAGAGCCACTCCCATTCCGGTCAAGATTTGAGTTGTGGAGCCAGGAGGGCTGCTTTGAGGCTGTCAGGGCGAGTGATGCCTTCCTTATGCCCCAGATTGAGGATGAATTTTCAGAGTGTAAATCGGCCAATCGCGCCCTTCTGGCGCTGAGCTGCGGTACGCCGGTGATAGCTTCGCGTCTGATGTCTCTCGAGCCGTTGAAGGATTGCATCGTAACCGATGATTGGGACGGCGGATTTCGACGGTATCTTCTCGATGAGGCGGCGACAAAGGCGGACCTAGAGACGGCAAGATCGATTATTGAAAAAGAATTCTCGGCAGAGGCTACTGGCCGGAAATGGCTCGAGCTTATGCGGCTGGAGAAGCCTCGGCCTGCCAAATCTCCGCGGCTTGCTATATTCTTCCATCTTTTACAGGACATTCACGTACTGCTGCCAGTTGTGACGGCTTTGGTCGCCGACGCTGGCGAAGGCAAGGGTGGCAACCGCCATGATGTGGATGTGGTGCTTCTGAAGTCGGTATACCTTCAACAGCCGGATATCGTGCGAGAGATCGTAAACACCGGTGCGCGTCTTCGTCTTCTCACGGAGGACACGGACGAGGACAATCTGCGAGCGCTCGATGTGAAGTCCGCGTCCGTACTTATTGTCGGTGCGGAGACTTCCTTGCGCCCCCATCGATTGGTCCACGCGGCTGTGTTGAAAGCCAATGAACTCGGTATTCCAACAATATCCATGCAGCATGGATTGGAAGCGCCGGGTTTATCCTACTTTGACGATCGCCATACCAGCGATGTGAAAATTGCGTCGTCATCCATATTCACCTACGGCGATCCCGCGCGGCTGCCGAAGGAGGCATCATCCGATCTTCTGCAACGCTGTATTCCCGTAGGACGATTTGCGCCAAGCACGTCGCGGCACCTTGTGACGTTTAAGAGCAGCCTCGAGGCGATCAACCCTCGCGGCCTACCGGTGATTGCGATTTTTGAGAATCTACATTGGCATCGGTATGAAGCCGATGGCTATCGTGGGCACTTCAGCGCGCATATTGAACGACTGGTGGACACGTTCAAGGATGTGTTTTTTGTCATAAAACCACATCCGGCTGGCGTCTGGCTGCAAAAGAATCCTCGCATAACAACCCGGGCCAACACGCTTCTACTGCGGCGGGATGATCCCAAGTTTGCCGGTGTCACCGCCGCCGATTTGCTCTCGGTCTCGCAAGCGGTGATCACAACTCCCTCGACGGTTGCAGTGGATGCCGCACAGCTTTGCCGGCCGGTTCTGGTCTTTGCCAATACGTTGGATTTGCCTCTGTTTGAACCGCTCGAAATCGGTCGTTCCTATGAGGATATAGAGGCTTTTGTAACCCGTGCTCTTGACGGCAGTGCGACTATGGATGCCGTCAGCCGCTTCAAATCGTCCGCATTGGCGGCGGGAAACGTTGCATCCAACATCGCGCGTGAGATTGATCGCCTATTAGAAGATCGCACGCCAAAACCGCCACAAAACAAGCACTTTAGCGAGTGATACCTCGCCCACGGCTCATCATTCTCTGCGGCATCAAAAGCTGTCTATTCCCGCTAATTCCATTTGATCCGATGGCGGGTAAGAATGTATGAGTGAAACACGCAACTTATCGGATCCAGCAGGAAGGCGATTGACGATGCCGACATTCATAACTCAGATCGATGATCTCGCTACCCGCAATCTGGATGATGACACCATCCGCGTATTTGTCGGAACGGACAGCTCGCAGATGCTTGCAGTCAACGTTCTGGAATACTCGATTAAGCGTCATACCAATGCGAAGGTTGAGGTCTTTGGAATGCTGGATTTGCCGGTGCCCGCACCGGTTGATCCGCGTAACGGTCAGCGTACGGGCTTCTCCTTTTCCCGCTTCACCATTCCTGCGCTGAATGGTTATAAGGGCAAGGCGATCTACATGGACGCCGACATGCTCGTCATGAAAGACATCAAGGGGTTGTGGAATATTCCCTTCGACGGCGCGAAGATCATTGTCCAGCAAGAGGTCAAACACGCTGAGGTGACGACGGCGAAAGAGGGGGCTCCTGCCGCCCGTAAGAAGCAATGCGCCGTGATGCTGATCGATTGCGCCTCTTGCGACTGGAAGGTCGAGGAGATCGTCCAGGGGATGGATGATGGCAAATACGATTACGATCAGTTGATGAGCCAATTCTGCATCCTTGAGGAAAATGAGGTCAAGTATGGCGTTCCATTCGAATGGAACTCACTTGAGCATTGGGACGCAAACACGTGCCTGCTGCACTACACCGACGTCTATACCCAGCCGTGGACCTATAGTGGCCATCCACTCGGATACATCTGGTTCAATGAAGTGAACCGAATGGTTGCCGAGGGGCAGTTGGCTATGGATCAGATCAAGAAAGAGGTCGATAGGGGCTATTTCCGGCCCTCTCTGATCGCTGATCTCAAGTATCTCAATAAAATTCCGGGTTTTGCACGCAAGGCCTGGTACAATTATCACAAGGCCAATGATAAGCGCCTGGGATATGTTGCGCATAAGGAAGTGTACGAGGCTAAACGTCTCCGCACCAAGGCCATCAAGGAATATGAGGCGAAACTGGCCGCCGAGAAGGCAGCCTGATTCCGACCCCGTTATGATGCCCAAGGAGATTCTTGGTAGTGAAGCAAGACACAGTATTGGTCACCGGTGGCATGGGCTTCATCGGCAGGCGGCTCATTGCACGCCTGGCGCAACGGCCAGACATTAAGTCCGTCGTCGCGCTCGACAACTTTCATCCCCAAGTCCACGGCGAGAAACCGGCTAAATCTATCGAGGGGGCGATTGTTGAAGAAGGATCGGTGTCAGACAGGGCTTTCTTTGAAGGGGTGCTTGAACGACACGATCCCGATCTGATTTTCCATCTCGCGGCCGAAACCGGGACGGGTCAGAGTTATCACGAAATTTCTCGATATTGTGATACCAACATCAATGGAACCGCCTATCTGATTGAAGGGTTGCGCAAGCTTCCCGACAAGACGAGACGGCTCGTTCTCGCCTCTTCCAGGGCAGTCTACGGGGAGGGCGCCTACAAATCGAGGCTCGGCGAAATCTTCACGCCGAAGCCGCGTCCAAGCGAGACTATGTCTAAGGGGATTTTTGATCTCTACGACAGCGTTGGTGAAGCGGCTACCCCTGTCGCTACTCCCGAAGGCATTACTCTGCGTCCATCAAGCATCTATGCTTCCACAAAGCTGATGCAGGAATACATATGCGTCCAAGGCCTCGACAACACGCGCATCCAACCCGTAATTCTCAGATTTCAGAATGTTTACGGGCCCGGGCAGAGTAGCAGGAATCCCTATACCGGTGTGCTCTCGATTTTTGGCCAGCAGATTTTAGACGGCAAGATTCTGAACATCTATGAGGATGGCGAGATCGTCCGCGATTTCGTTTACGTCGATGACATCGTCGAGGCGCTGATGCTTGCTGCCGTTGCTGGCAGCGCTGACAGTGAGCCGATAAATGTGGGAAGCGGCATTAGCACAACAATTCGTTATGCTGCTGAGTGCTTGCTCACCGAACTGGGCGCCAGCAAAGAAAACCTTCGCATTTCTGGCGATTTCCGGCCAGGGGATGTCCGTTTTGCGCTTGCCGATAATACCCGGGCTCGGACTTTGTTAGGGTACGAACCGAAAGTGAGCCTGGAAACGGGCATCGCGCAGCTTGCCCGCCACATAAAATCAGAACGCACCCAAAGATAGGCCAACCATATGGCGAACTTGGACCCAATCCAGATATTTATAGGCACCGATGAATACCAGATGATTGGCGCGAAGGTGCTGGCTCACAGCATCACTTCGCGTACAAGTGCTCCGGTGAAGATTCACTATCTCAGCGATTATGCCGCTCCTTCGCCTCAGAATCCGGCACTAAGGTCCAAGACTGGCTTCAGTTTCACACGTTTCATGATTCCGCAAATCTGCGGTTATGAGGGCCGGGCAATCTATCTGGATGCGGATATGTTGGTCTTTACCGACATCGCCGAATTATGGAATTGGCCGATGCCTGACGGGGTATCGCTTTTGTATGCCGAACAGCCGCCTGAACGCGGCCGTCGACCGCAATACAGCGTTTTCTTGGTAGACTGCGCCAAAGCGCGCTGGGATGCCAAGGAGCTAATGCAAAAGCTCGATACTGGTGTCTATGACTATCATTCTCTGGTCTACGAATTCTCTCATATGTCTGCCGACGAAAAGGCGATGATCTTGCCGTTCCGCTGGAATGCGCTCGAATATTACAATAGGAACGAGACGAGCCTTATCCACTTCACCGACATGAATCGCCAGCCATGGGTAGAGCCGACCAATCCCAATCGAAGCGTATTTTATGCGGCGGTGAACGCTGCGCTGGACGCAGGTGCTGTTACACTGGCGGATATTAATCAAGCTATCGACAAAGGTTACATCCATCCCGCCTTCCTGAAATGGATCGGCCGTTCGAAATCTTCAAGTTTCTTCCGCGATTTGTTCTGGCCTGCCCCCTATCTGCGCCTGCTGCCCGTTCAACATCGCATTCTTGCCCGTCTTAAGCGGTTACCGTCCTTGCTCTGAAGTGTTCAATCGCGGTTGGGCGCTGCATTCGTAAGGTTCGCTGCTTGTTTGGCGCATACAAAGCCCATTTCACTGGCGGAGCGAAAGAGTGGGGGCGAGGAACGGCACGAGTACTCATCTTTCTGCTATTTGACCTCTTCTCAAGCCGGCAAAAGGCGGCCCCTTTTCTCATTCCTCCCACAGATGCCAACCGAAAGCGTGCGGGGTGGACTTGGAAAGTGAAAAGGTCTAACGCAATTTCATGAACAGAAGAGCGATCAACCTCGTCGAAAACAGTGTGCTTGAGTCGGCAAAACGCACGATAGAGACTGAAAGACGCGGTCTCGAAGCGCTCGAACAGGCTTTTGACGATGGATTGGCCGGTCCTTTCACCCGCGCCGTCGAAGTCATCGGCGACATCTCCGGACGCGTCATCGTCACTGGCGTCGGCAAGAGCGGGCATATCGGCGCCAAGCTCGCGGCGACATTCGCGTCAACCGGAACGCCCGCCTTTTTCGTGCATGCGGCGGAGGCCAATCACGGCGATCTCGGCATGATCGCGCGCGACGACGTCGTGCTGGCGATTTCCAAAGGCGGCGAGAGCGCCGAGCTCAAGAGCATCATTTCCTTCACGCGGCGCTTCTCCATTCCGCTGATCGCCATCACCTGCAGCGACCGTTCTTCGCTGGCGACCGCCGCCGATATCGTCCTCCTGATACCGAACGAGCAGGAGGCCTGCCCGAATGGGCTGGCGCCGACGACCTCGACGCTGATGCAGCTTGCAATCGGCGACGCGCTGGCGGTGGCGCTTCTGGAGGCGCGCGGCTTTACCGCCACGGATTTCCACGTCTTCCACCCCGGCGGCAAACTCGGTGCGAGCCTGATGCATGTCGCCGATGTCATGCATACCGGCGAGCGGCTGCCACTCGTTGCCAAGGGCACACCGATGCCGGAGGCGATCACCGTGCTGTCGCGCAAGCATTTCGGCTGCGTCGGGGTGCTTGATGAAGATGGGCGGCTCTGCGGCATCGTCACCGAAGGCGACATGGCGCGCAACCTGACACGCAATCTTTCAGAGCTTGCCGTCGACGACATCATGACGCGGACGCCGAAGACGGTGAAGCCGACGGTGCTGGCGACCGCGGCCCTGGCGCTGCTCAACCAGCATCACATCGGGGCATTGATCGTTATCGACGATGACCGCCGGCCAGTCGGGCTGGTGCATTTCCACGACCTGCTGCGGATCGGCGTCGCCTGATCAGGCTCGTTCGATCAGACGGGCTCGACCGTCATTGCAAGCACCCGCAACATCAAACGGGCAAGCTTGCCGCCCTATGTCTGGTTGTCGCATTGATTTATATGAGAAAATTTTTTGGCTGGGGAACCTGGATTCGAACCAAGATTAACGGAGTCAGAGTCCGTCGTTCTACCATTGAACTATTCCCCAGCAGTTGCCGCCGAAGCATGGCTTGGCTGCTGTGCGGCGCTTATAACCAAAAGCGGGCAGATTGCAAATAGCCGTTTTGAAAAAATTCGTGCGGTGCGGAAGACGTGAAACCATCCTCAAATCCCCCGTCCAAAAAAGAATTTGGCGATTTCGGCGGGCGCTGATATTCTTGCCGCAACGCAAAAATCGAATGAGCGCCTGCTGCATATCTCAAGACTTGCGCGGCGCGGTGGAAAAACAACGTGGAAGACCCCGAAGGCGGCGCAAAGCCGCAATTTGACGGGGCGTCGGCGGCAGGGCGCAAGGACGGCAAGAAGTCCAGGCGCCGCAAGGGCAAACGTGGCGGGCAATCCCGCAACGCGGCTCATCCCGCTTCGCATGAGCCTTCCGGCGGTGCCGGACAGCCTGCGCGCCCAATGGAAGATGCAGCCGGTAATCCGGCCCGCAAGCGCAAGCGTCGCCGTCGTGGCGGCCATGGTGCTGCGCAGGATGGTTCACTTCAACCTCATGTGATGGAACAGGCCGGAGCGGCAGATGACGCCACCCGGTCCGATGGCGATTCGGCGCCGAGCCGTCGCAACCGCCGCAAGCATCGCGGCAAGCGCGGTCTTCAGGGCCGGCCGCTGACATCGGCAAAACCATCTGCTGTCTCGCAACAGGAACGCCGCGCGGAAGAGACGGCGCTCGGTGCCGAACTGCGTGAAACGCTGAATGGCGCGAGCGCCAACCGCAGGGGCCGCCAGGACAGCCATGCCCATCCCGGTCACCAGGGGGGGGATCGCCAGGGCGGCGAGCATGCTTGGCCGGAGGAGCTCTATGCCGCTCTCGATCTCGGCACCAACAATTGCCGTCTCCTTATTGCCCAGCCGACCCGTCCGGGACAATTTCGCGTCGTCGATGCTTTTTCCCGCATCGTGCGCCTCGGCGAAGGCCTTGCGGCCAGCGGCCGTCTGTCCGACGAGGCGATGGAGAGGGCGATCGAGGCTTTGAGGATCTGCGCCTCCAAGCTCAGGAACCGGGAGATCCGCCGCATGCGGCTGATCGCCACCGAAGCCTGCCGCCAGGCCGTCAATGGCGAGGAATTCCTCAGCCGGGTCGTTGCCGAAACCGGCCTCGCGCTCGAGATCATCGATCGCGAAACCGAAGCGCGGCTTGCCGTCTCCGGCTGCTCCTCGCTGGTCGGTCGCGAGACGCGCTCCGTCGTGCTGTTCGATATCGGCGGCGGTTCGTCGGAGATTGCCGTCATCCGTATCGGCGACAATCGCTTCAGCCGCCTCGCCAATCACATCACCCACTGGACCTCGCTGCCGGTCGGCGTCGTGACGCTGTCGGAGCGCCATGGCGGGCACGACGTCACGCCGGAGGCTTTCGAAGGCATGGTGCGCGAAGTCGAAGGCATGCTCGGACGCTTCGATTGCCCGGAGATCGAGGTCGCCCAGACCGGCGACTTCCATCTGATCGGCACATCGGGCACGGTGACGACGCTTGCCGGCGTCCATCTCGACCTGCCGCGTTATGACCGGCGCAAGGTCGATGGCATCTGGCTGTCTGATGACGAGGTCTCCGCCATGCAGGCAAAGCTTCTCTCCTGGGATTTCGCCAGCCGCGCTGCCAATCCCTGCATCGGGCCTGATCGGGCCGATCTGGTGCTCGCCGGCTGCGCCATTCTCGAGGCGATCCGCCGCCGCTGGCCAAGCCCGCGCATGCGCGTTGCCGATCGCGGCTTGAGGGAAGGCCTGCTCACAGACATGATGGCCGATGACGGCGTGTGGCGGCGCCACCGCAACCGCCGCGGCCAGCGCGCAAGATAGGAAGAAGGCATGACCAAGGCACCGATCGCGGGAAACCGCACCGGCCGCAAGCTCGGCCAGCGCGTCAAGAACAAGAAGATGAAGGCCTCCTCCCGCCAATGGCTGGAGCGCCACCTCAACGATCCCTATGTGCAGCGCGCCCAGCTCGAAGGCTATCGCGCCCGTGCCGCCTTCAAGCTGCTGGAGATCGACGAGAAACATCATATCCTGCGCGGCGCCAGGCGCATCATCGATCTCGGCGCTGCTCCCGGCAGCTGGTCGCAGATCGCAGCCAAGGTCACCGGCTCGACGGATGATGATATTCGTGTGGCGGCGATCGATTTCCTTGAAATGACCCAGCTGCCGGGGGTCAAGATCCTGCAGCTCGATTTCCTCGATCCGACCGCGCCGGAAAAGCTGCTGGAGGCCGTCGGCGGCACGCCCGATCTTGTCATCTCAGACATGGCGGCGCCGACCACCGGGCACCACCGCACCGACCATCTGCGCACCATGCATCTCTGCGAAGTCGCGGCGCATTTCGCCGTCGAAGTGCTCCAGGAAGGCGGGCACTTCCTCACCAAGACCTTCCAGGGCGGCACCGAGCGTGAGCTGCTCGCCATGCTGAAGCAGAACTTCCGCCAGGTCGTCCATGTCAAGCCGAACTCGTCGCGCGCCGAATCGGTCGAGATGTTCCTGCTGGCCAAGGGGTTCAAGGGGCGCAAGTCCGAAGGCGACGCAGAGGAAGCTTGATCTTCGGGCCGGTCCTGACGGATGATGGCGATCGACTGCATAGCTCCTTAAAACGGTATCGATTTAAGGATGAGATATGCAGCAATGGAAAGCGTTACGGCGTCCTTTGCGCATCTCAAAGGACGCGGCGCTGTCAGGATTTGAACCGCTGATCCAATGCTTCTCTACGTCACGCTCGGAACCAACGACCTTTATCGCGCAGGGCATTTTTATGATGCCGTGCTGCCGGTGCTCGGCTATCGCCGCCAGCGCTCTTCCGAAGAGGAAATCGGTTATGCCGCCGAGGGCGATACGCGCTGCCGCTTCTGGGTGGTGACGCCCTTCAATCGCCGCCGGGCGACCGCAGGCAATGGCGCCATGATCGCGCTTGCAGCCGAAACACGGGCGGATGTCGACGCCTTCCATGCGGCGGCGATCGCGGCAGGCGCCGTGGATGAAGGCAAGCCCGGCCTGCGCTCCTACCATGCCCATTTCTACGCTGCCTATGTGCGTGATCTCGACGGCCACAAGCTCTCTGCGGTCTGCGAAAACCCGGGGTAACGGCGGCCTAAAGTGTGTCGCAATCTTTCAGATTCGCTCTTCGCGCTTTAGGTCTTTGGTTCCACGCATGTCGTTACCGCAAAACCGCTACACACTTTTGCGCGACATGCTTTATTTCACCGCGTGCTGTTCGGCTTCAACAGTTGCTGCCGTCATCGTCTTCAAGCGGTGGCCGGAAACGAGCGCACCGGCATTGCGGTCCATCCGGATAAAGGGAATGGTCGCAATCACCGTCAGTCCGGCAATGATATAGAAGGCAAGGTGGAAATCGGCCACCTGTAGCGCTTCGCCGCTGATATAGATCGAGCTCTCCAGGATCGCGGCGGCGACCGCAACACCGAGCGCCAGGCTGACCTGCTGCATCACCGAGCTCATCGATGTCGCCTGGCTGGCTTCGGCATCATCGATATCGGCGAAGGCAAGCGCATTCACCCCGGTGAACATGAAGGAGCGGGAGAAGCCGCCGAGTAGCAGCACGCCGATGATGACGAGGTGCGGCGTCGACGGCGTGAACAGGCCGGTGATGACAGTCACCAAGGTGGTTACCCCGGCGGCGCCGAGAAGCGTGGTGCGGAAGCCGGCGGCGGCGAAGACGCGCTTTGCCATGAACTTGGTGGTGATCGCGCCGATCGCGCCAGCAAAGGTGATGAGGCCGGATTGGAACGGCGTCAGCCCGAAGCCGAGCTGCAGCATCAACGGCGTCAGGAAGGGCATGGCGCCGACGCAAATGCGAAACAGCGTGCCGCCCAAGGTCGAGGCCCGGAACGTCGGGTTCTTGAACAGGTTGAGGTTGAGGATAGGCGCCGGGTGCCGCTTGGCATGGCGCACGTAGAGGAAGCCGCAGGTGAGGCCGATCAAGGTGGCGGTGACGCCGATGATCGGGGGCAGGGCCGGCAGACTGACCACCGACAGGCCGAAGACGACACCAGCAGCCGAAAGCGAGGTCAGCACGAAACCAGTGAAATCGAGCCGCGGCGGCGCCGTCGCTTCCACCTCCGGCAGGAAGATCGTCGCAAGCCAGATGCCGATAATGCCGACCGGCACGTTGATCAGGAAGATCCAGTGCCAGCTGAAATAGGTGGTGATGAAGCCGCCGAGCGGCGGTCCTGTGAGCGGGCCGACAAGTGCCGGGATGGTGAGCAGCGCCATGGCCGAGACCAGATCGCTGCGCTTCGTGGTACGCACCAGCACGAGGCGGCCGACCGGCGTCATCATCGCGCCGCCCATGCCCTGCAGGAAGCGGGCAAACACGAATTCGACGAGGTTGGACGAGATGGCGCAGAAGATCGAGCCGATGACGAAGACGGAGATGGCAAGCCGGAAGATCTTCTTGGCGCCGAACCTGTCGGCCATCCAGCCGCTCACCGGGATGAACACCGCAAGCGCCACCATGTAGGAGGTCAGCGCCAGCTTCAGCGTGATCGGCCCGACATGCAAATCCGCCGCGATTGCCGGCAGCGCCGTCGCAATGACGGTTGAATCCATCTGTTCCATGAAGAGGGCGACGGCAAGGATCAGCGGGACGATGCGATTCATAGGCGGGAGCCTTGATGGGGCAGCGGATGGAGCTGGGAAGGCCAGTGCTGTTTAGTCCCAGTTCCCAGCCATGCCAATCCCCAAATCCGGGTCGACGACACGTTTGCTTCACGTCTGCGTGAGACGGCTTGCGCATCAACGTCGCCTGTCAAGATTGACATATGTTTACTCGGCCGAGGCAAGAAATCCGGCCGGAAACATCATCGGGGGCCGTGCGGCGACGCACCGCACGTCATAGGAGGATGGACATATGGCAAATTCGTCGGGAATAAAGCGGCGCACCCTTTTTGCCGCAGGCCTTGGCCTGCTCGCAGCGCCGGCAATTTTTAGAGAGAAAGCCGAAGCGGCCGCAACTGGAGAAAGCAATCATATGGATGGAACGCCTTTGCCCGAGATCAATCAATTCAAGCTCGGTTCCTATAAGTTCACCGTCGTTCGCGATGGCACCAGCATTGTCGAAAAGCCCTATGAAACCTTCGGCACCAATCAGGACCCCGAAACCGTCAAGGCGTTGCTGACCGCAAACTTCCTGCCGGCCGACAAATTCATGAATGGCTATACGCCGGCCCTTATCGATACCGGTTCGGATGTCATCCTCGTTGATACCGGCTTCGGCGCCAGCGGCCGTGCACGTGGGGCCGGCCAACTGACCGAAGGCCTGAAGGCGGCAGGATATTCGGCCGACGACGTCACGCTGGTGGCGCTGACCCATCTGCACGGTGATCATATCGGCGGTCTGATGGAAGACGGCGCGGCGGCCTTCAAGAATGCCCGCTATGTCGTCGGCCAGGCCGAATATGATTTCTGGTCGGACAAGGCGCGTGAGGGCACGCCGGCCGAGAGCGGCCACAAGGCGGTGCTCGCCAATGTGATGCCGCTCGCCGAAAAGACCACCTTCGTCAAGGAAGGTGATAGCGTCGCGCTGGGCATAACGGCGATGCTGGCGGCCGGCCACTCACCGGGGCATATGGTGTTCCACGTCGAATCCGAGGGCAAGCGCCTTGTGCTGACCGGCGATACGGCCAATCACTATATCCTGTCGCTGCTGCGGCCGGATTGGGAGGTGCGCTTCGACATGGACAAGACGCAGGCTGCGGCCACGCGCCGCAAGGTTTTCGAGATGATTGCGAGCGAGAAGATCGCCTTCCTTGGCTATCACATGCCATTCCCGGCAGTCGGCTTCGTCGAGAGGCAGGATGGCGGTTATCGCTTCGTGCCGAAGACCTATCAGTTCGACATCTGATCTGGAGCGGTTCAGCCTTTCACGGAAGCGCTGGACCGCTCTACCTTCTTGTTTTTACACAATTCCGAACGGAACAGCGCTGACCGCTATTCCCGGAATGCTCCTGGCGCATGGCACCCATGACGAGCCTGGCGGGCATGCCGGGCTTTTTGCTATTTCCTTCCTGTCATAGACGTGTTACCAGCCCTCGCCAACTTCCAAGCAACCCATGCAGACCGCCGGGGCGGACGATTCGTTTCCGGACAGGTCGCATTTTTATTAAATGAAGGAATTTGGCCATGGCACGCATCATTGAAACGGCAACCGGCGCAGACGCACTTACCTTCGACGACGTGCTGCTGCAGCCGGGACATTCCGAGGTCATGCCCGGCCAGACGAATATCTCCACCCGCATCGCCCGGGATTTCGAACTCAACATCCCGATCATCTCATCAGCCATGGATACCGTTACCGAGAGCCGCCTGGCGATCGCTATGGCCCAGGCCGGCGGCCTCGGCGTCATTCATCGCAACCTGACGCCGATCGAGCAGGCCGAGCAGGTCCGGCAAGTGAAGAAGTTTGAAAGCGGTATGGTCGTCAATCCGGTGACGATCGGCCCCGATGCGACGCTTGCCGATGCGCTCGGGCTCATGAAGTCCTACAGCATTTCCGGCATCCCTGTCGTGGAGAAGTCCGGCCGCCTCGTCGGGATCCTGACCAACCGCGACGTCCGCTTCGCTTCCGATCAGGAACAGAAGATCCATGAGCTGATGACCAAGGACAATCTGGTCACCGTCAAGGAAAACGTCGATCAGCAGGAGGCCAAGCGCCTGCTGCATTCACATCGCATCGAGAAGCTGCTGGTGGTCGATACCGAAGGCCGTTGCGTCGGCCTCATCACCGTCAAGGATATCGAGAAGTCGCAATTGAACCCGAACGCTTCCAAGGATGCGCAGGGCAGGCTTCGCGCTGCCGCCGCCATCAGCGTCGGCGATGACGGCTTCGAGCGTGCCGAGCGGCTGATCGAGGCCGGCGTCGATCTTCTGGTCGTCGATACCGCCCATGGCCACTCGCAGCGCGTCCTCGATGCCGTCAGCCGGGTCAAGAAACTTTCCAACTCGGTGCGCATCATGGCTGGCAACGTCGCCACTTATGACGGCACCAGGGCGCTGATCGATGCCGGTGCAGATGCCGTCAAGGTCGGTATCGGTCCAGGTTCGATCTGCACGACGCGCATCGTCGCAGGCGTCGGCGTGCCGCAGCTCGCCGCCATCATGTCGGCGGTGCAGGCCGCGAATGATCAGGACGTGCCCGTCATCGCCGATGGCGGCATCAAGTTCTCCGGCGATCTTGCCAAGGCGATCGCCGCCGGCGCTTCCGCCGTCATGATCGGCTCGCTGCTTGCCGGTACCGATGAAAGCCCGGGCGAGGTCTATCTCTACCAGGGACGCTCCTTCAAGGCTTATCGCGGCATGGGCTCCGTCGGCGCCATGGCCCGTGGTTCGGCCGACCGTTACTTCCAGGCCGAGGTGCGCGACACGCTGAAGCTTGTGCCGGAGGGCATCGAAGGCCAGGTTCCGTATAAGGGGCCGGTCTCGGGCGTCATCCACCAGCTCGCCGGCGGTCTCAAGGCGGCCATGGGTTATGTCGGCGGCAAGGATTTGAAGGATTTCCAGGAGCGGGCCACTTTCGTGCGCATCTCCGGTGCCGGTCTTCGCGAAAGCCACGCCCATGACGTGACGATCACCCGCGAGAGCCCGAATTATCCGGGCGCCGGCCTCTGACCATGAAGGCGGGCAGCGGGATTCCTCTCTGGATCGTCGCGCTGCTCGCAGCCCTCTGTCTTGCCGTGCTCGCCTGGACGACCTTCGGCTTCGTCGTTCCGTTCAAGCACGAAACCGGCCAGGCGGTGCTCGATACCTATTTCGCTGGTTACGACGAGTCGGCGGTCTTCCACATGCAGAAGCTGCTCGATGAGAACGAGACGGCGACCAGATTGCTGCGCGCCATGTATTTCGGGCCGGAGCTGATCTTTCCGGCATTGCTGACGGCGCTGCTGTTTCTCGCCTTCCTCAAGCTTGGTCCCGGCGGCGCATGGTTCGGCCGATCGGCGCATCCGCTCGTTGGCAAGGCAGTCTACCTGCTGCCGTTCATCTACGGCATCGCCGACTATGGCGAGAACATCTCGAGCCTGATCGCCTTCGGCGATGGTGGGTCTGCAAGTCTTGCAACACAGCTGCTGCCGTGGATGACGCGGCTGAAATTCGCAAGCCTTGCCATCTGCTTCATCCTCATCGCTCGGCTCGCCATCGCCCGCTGGCTCTCACCGCGCCGGGACTGAAGCGCCGTGTAATCCATCGAGCACCGTGACGGATTGCAAAACCGGCACACCTGGGCGGCATGCATTGGCATCGCCGGTGCCGATGGGGGCCTGCGCTGGCATCCGGCTTTCCTTTCAGCTAATGCTCGCGTCGAAAGCGGAAGCGGAAAGGAAACGGCCACACATGACCGGCTATCAAATCTTCTGGCCACTCCTCGCCCATATGGCCCTGGTCTATGGCCTTTATGCGCTTCTTGGGCTTCGGCGCGCAAGAATGGTCCGCGCCGGCGGCATCGCGAAATCGGATTATCGCGAAAATCGCGGCGAGCCGGCCGAAAGCCTTGTCGTCAAGAACTGCCTCGCCAACCAGTTCGAACTGCCTGTGCTCTTCTACGCCTGCTGCATTCTTCTCTATGTCACCGAGGCCGACAATCTCGTCGCCCTCGGCCTCGCCTGGGCCTTCGTCGCCCTGCGCTACGCCCACGCCGCCATCCATGTCACCAGCAACGACCTGCGTTATCGCAGCCCGATCTTCGCCGCCGGTTACTTGACCCTGGCCGCCATGTGGGTCTGGCTCGGCGCATGGATGGTGATGAGCTGAGGTAGCGGGCGGGGTTTGCCTATCAACGATCGTGCGGACGAGACCGCTTGGATCTGGTTGTGAGGCGATAAAACCGCAGCCTGAAATCGCGATTACACACGCTTTTACCGGCCGTTAAAATGCGAACGTTTCCATTTACGGCGGATGAAGACCTGCATGTCATATCGGCCCGACGCGGTGGTTTGGCACATGCCTTCCGCCGCGAACAAAAAGAATGGGAACGACATGGGCGCGGAAAGCATGGATCGGATAGGCCTGCGAAGGAAGCCGAAGCAGGAGCGCAGCATCCAGAGGCTGGACCTCATTCTCGCCGCCGCCGCCAAGATCATCGCCGAAAAGGGCGTCAGCGCCATGCGGATGACGGAGCTCGCCGCCGCCGCCAAGGTGCCGATCGGTTCGGTTTACCAGTATTTCCCGGAGAAGGCGGCGATCGTCAAAGCCCTGTTCGACCAGCACGCCTCGGCGATCCAGGCGAAGATGGCGGCGATGTTCACCAACGTACAGTCACTCGACCAGGCGCTCGACGTCGTCTGCGCTACCATCGACTGGTATTACGATTCCTACCACAACGATCCCGTTTATCTCGGCGTCTGGATGGGAACGGAGACCGATCAGGATCTGTTGCAGCTGAATATTGAGCATAGCGGTCGCGTCGCCGGCATCTTCCATGACGCCGTGCGCCGGCTGGCTCCCGACCTTTGCGATGAAGAAATGTATGCGCGCACTTACCTATTCAGCCACCTGATCGGCGCTGTCATCCGGCTTGCCGCCGTGAGCGAGGAGGCCCTAGCGCGGCGTATGCTCGATGAGTGGAAGCGCGTCATCCGCGCCTCCCTTTTCACCACGACCGTGTCGCGCGCCGCCTGAGAACTCTTACCAGCTTGGGACCATATTGGCCGCCTTCAGCCGCGGATAAAGGCGCGCCTGGGCGGATTTGACGTCGGCCTCGAGGCTGTCGTCGGCGACAGTGGGCGTGATGTTGTCGAGGCAGGCGGTGATATGCGCCGTGATCGCGTTCATCAGTGAGAGCGAAACGCCCGGTCGCTTCATGATGCCGATCTGCACCGGCGGCAGTGCCGGAAACCCGTCCGCCTGGCTCAACACCTTCATGCCCGTCCGCAGCGCCGATTCCGGCATCACCGAAACCGCCATGCCGGCAAGCACGGCGGCGGCAACGACGGTGCAGGACCAGCTGGTGAACAGGATCTGGTGCTCGCGTCCGACAGCATCGAGCGCCGAGCAGGCGAGCTGGCGCCACTGGCAGTCGCGCCGGCCAACGGCAAGCGGCACTGGCGCGTCGTCGCGGATCGGATGGTTGGCCGAGCCCACCCAGCAGAGCGGCTCGGTTCTCACCACATCGGACATGCGCTCGCGCGGATTGTGGGTTACGAGCGCGATGTCGAGCTCGCCCTTATGCATGCGTTCGGCAAGATCCACCGAGGGCTCGCAGACGATATAGAGTTCGACATTCGGATGCGTCTTGGCGAAGCGGCCGATGATTTCGGGCATGTAGCGGTCGGCATAATCGTCCGGCGTGCCGATGCGCAGCGTCCCCTCCAGCCTGTTGTCGTCGAAAGCCGCGATCGCCTCGTTGTTGAGGCGGATGATGCGCCGGGCATAGTTGAGCAGCTTTTCGCCCTCGACCGTCAGCCGGTTGCCGCGCCCGTCCTTGATGAACAGCTGCTTGCCGATGCGTTCCTCGAGACGGCGCATCTGCATGGAGACGGCCGATTGGGTCTTGTAGACCCTGTCGGCGGCCTTGGTGAAGCTGCCGGAATCGACGATGGCGATGAAAGTCTGCAATTGGTCGAGATCAAGAGGCGCGGACATGTTGTCACCCATAAAGATAGCTGATGATAATCATTAGAAACATTCGTTGGACTGATCAATAGGTCTTTGGCATCTTCGGGATGCAAATCAAGCAAAGTGAAGGACAGACACCCTGCCTGTCCGAGCCCAATTCAGCCTTGCTCCCTCCCGTGCGACCTCGCGGGAGGGGTGGGTTGTTGCGCGCCTAAAAGAAAATCGAAAGAAAGGAGAGTCCCATGCGGATGACAGACAGAACAATAGAACTCGACTGCGGCAAGCTCACCCCGACGTTTTCCCAGCGTCTGGTAGCAGGCCTCGCACCGTTGACCTCCCTCTTTCGCGGGTTCCGCAATCGCATCGAGATCAACGGTCTACACGATCTGAACGACACTCAGCTGAGGGATATCGGCCTTAGCAGGGCCGACCTGACCTCTGCGTTCCTGGCGTCGACCTTCTTCGAGGACCCGTCGGAACATCTGACGCGCTCAGCGCGCAATCGCTGGCGCCTGTCGCTCTTCCGCTCCCACGAAGAGTAGGAGCGTCGAGTTTCCCCGCAGGGTGATAGCCAATAGCCCTGCCGCTTGACCCGGTGATCGGCTTTCCCAAGCCATCTCCGGGTTTTTTTATGCCGCAGCGCATCGGCCCGAAAATCGGAATCGATTGTCGGAAAGCACGATGCGAGGATTGAAAGAGTTAGAGCGTCCGTTGTGCGTCCGAAAGGACGCACAGCGCTCTAATGCGCCGCTTTTCGGGGTTATTCGCTGGTCTCAGAGGACGGCTTCGGCCGATAGGTTTCGAAGATCGCTTCCAGGTTCCTCTGGTAGTTCTTCTGCACTTCCAGTCCGCTGTCGAACATGGCGTTCAGCATTTCGGTGTAGCTGTCGGCATTGACCTTCGCCTCTTCCTTCGGCGCCTCCGGCGTCTTGGTCGCAGTCTTGGCCGCCGGTTGCTGGCCAAGCCCGCCCATCATCTCCTGAAAGGCCTTGGCGAAGGGATTGTCGAGGAAGGGGTTCGGCTGAGATGTCGCTTCCGGCTTCGGCACCGAAAACATCAGCTGCATCGCTTGCGTGAAGGGATTGTCGAAGATGCTGGGTTCCGGAGTTGTCTTCGGCTTCGGCGCAAAGCCGGTGCTTTCCAGCCACTTCTGGATGGTCTCGTTCATCGCGGTGTTGACGAAGGGGTTGACCGGGGAGGCCATCTGGCCGGTCGTCTGTTTGAAGAGCCCGCCCATCAGCGTATCGGCCAGCACCGGCAGCATCCGTTTGTAGATATCCTGGCCGATGCCGGTCATCTGTGCGGCCTGGGCGGCGACCGCGCGCGAAACCTCCTTCGAGCCGAAGAGTTGGGCAAGGATATTGTTGCCGTCGGAAATACCCTCCGGCGTGAACGCCCGGTTCATATCCTCGAAATATCGCGCGTAATTGCCGGAGGAGACCGCCTGCATCAGCCCGACGAAATCATAGGGATTGCTGGTGCTGCGCTTCAGCCCGGCGGAAAAGGCCGGCATCAGCGCCGCCATTGCCTTCGTCGCCTGTTCCTGCGCGAGGTTGAATTGCCGGGCGATCGCCTCCATCGCCGCGCCATTCTGCGCCTGCATCATCATGTCGAAGAGTGGCAGCATGGAAGTCCCTTTCCCCGGGTCGTGACGCGTTGTAACGCCACTATAACCGGAAATGGCAATGAGCAAACTGCTTTTTGCCATAAGAACTTAGGGAGGAATTTAGCGAGAGCATGCGGCCGAGGCTTCAGCGGCGGGCGGTGGAGCACTGGAGCGCCGTGCGTGCTTTCTGACGCACAAAGGACGCTCCAACTCTTTCAATCCTCGGATAGCACGATGGCTAGGTCGCCGGCCTTCACTTCCGCTGCCCGGAAACAGGCGAAAATAGGGGCTGTCAGAGCGATTCCGGGAAGAGGGGAACCGCTTTGGGTCGGACTCAGTACTGATAGTCCTCAAAGACGGGCTCCACAGAGCCGTGCCAGCGGCCGTGATAGAGCGAAAGCAGATCCTCGGCGAGCGTCGCCTTCTTGGCGAGCACCTCGTCGAGCGGCGCCAGGAAGATCGTCTCGTCCTGGCCTTCCCGGTTGAGCTTGCCGCGCGCCTTGAGGCCGGCCCTTGATATGCCGACCACCTCGCGCGCCATGTCAAAGAGCGGATGTCCGCGAAATTGCGCCTTCAAACCTTCCGCGGGAACGGCATTGCGCAGGGCGCTGATCTCGGCAAAGGTCCAATCCTTCGTCAACTCGTCGGCAGCATCGAGTGCCGCATCATCGTAGAGCAGGCCGACCCAGAAGGCCGGCAGCGCACAGATGCGGCGCCACGGGCCACCGTCGGCGCCGCGCATTTCGAGGAAACGCTTCAGCCGCACGTCGGGGAAAAGTGTCGAAAGATGGTTCGTCCAGTCACCCATCGTCGGCGCCGGATCGGCGACCTCGCCCTTCAATGCGCCGTTCATGAACTGGCGGAAGGTGACATGGGTACAGTCGTGATAGCGGCCGTCGCGGACGATGAAATACATCGGCGCGTCGAGCGCCCATTCGGCATAGTCGCGGAAGCCGAAATCGTCGCGGAAGGTGAAGTCGAGCAGGCCGGCGCGCCGGTTGTCGACGTCGCGCCAGATATCGCCGCGCCAGGAGAGCAGCCCGTTCGGCTTGCCCTCGGTGAAAGGCGAGGATGCAAACAGAGCGGTCGCCAGCGACTGCAGCTTCATCGAGACACGCATTTTCTTGCGCATGTCGGCTTCCGAGGAGAAGTCGAGATTCACCTGAATCGTGCAGGTACGGTACATCATGTCGAGACCCTGGGTGCCGACCTTCGGCATATAGCGGGTCATGATCTCGTAGCGTGATTTCGGCATCTGCGGGGTTTCCGCATAGGTCCATTTCGGACTGCCGCCGATGCCGAGGAAGCGGATGCCCATCGGCTCGGCGATTTCGCGTAGCGTCGCCAGATGCTGGTTCGATTCCTTGCAGGTCTCGTGGATCGTCTCCAGCGGTGCGCCGGAGAGTTCGAACTGACCGCCGGGCTCGATCGAGATCGCGCCCATGCCGTGCTGCTCGGCAAGCCCGATGATGTTGCCGCCGTCGGTGATCGGCTCCCAGCCGCTCTTTTTCTGCAGGCCCGTCAAAAGGGCCGAAATGCTGGCATCGCCGAAATAGGGCACCGGGCTGTTGTCGGCGCGGAAGAAAGCGAATTTCTCGTGCTCGGTGCCGATCCGAAAGCGCTCCCGCGGCTTGTTGCCGGCGGCGATATAGTCGGTCAAATCCTGGACCGAAGAGATCGGTGTCTGGTCGGTGGTGTCGCGGGCCATGCGGGATACCTGTATTCAAAAAGGCGCCCAGGGGGCCGGGCAGTTGGAAGGGTGATTAGGACCCAAGCCACCCATGTTGCAAGTGAAATTCTTTCAACGACGCATCAAAAAAATAACAGCGATTTCCATGTCAACCCGTTTTCGACCTTAGTTCCAGTCGCCGATCGCGGCCTGGACCACCGCCAGCGCCGCAACGGCTGCCGTATCGGCCCGCAGGATGCGCGGTCCGAGCGGAATGGCGGTGACAAAATCGAGGCTTCGAAGCCGCGCCCGTTCTTCTTCCGAAAAGCCGCCTTCCGGCCCAACGAGCAGAGCGAGATGTCTTTCCTTGATCGCTGACAGCACCGGTAGCGGGTTCTGTCCGGCATCGCCCTCGTCGCAATAGATGATGCGGCGCTCGCTCGGCCAGCGGTCGAGCAGCTCGAGAAGCCTCACCGGCTCGGCCACATCGGGAATGCCGAGAATGCCGCATTGCTCCGCCGCTTCGACGACATTGGCGCGCATCTTGTCGAGATTGGTGATCTTGCCTTGGACGTGCTGGGTCATGACCGGCTGCAGCAGGCCGGCTCCCATTTCGACCGCCTTCTGCACGAGATAATCCATGCGGCCGACCTTGAGTGGCGCAAAGAGATAATGCAGGTCGCAAGGTTGCGGCTGCGGCCGCGTCTCTTCAATTGCCGCGAGCTGAATGCGTTTGCGCGTGGGGAAGGAGAGGCTAGCCTTCCACTCGCCGTCGCGGCCGTTGAAGAGCAGGATCTCCCCACCTTCCTCCATCCTCAGCACATTGGCGAGATAGTTGAACTGATCGGCATTCGCCTCCACGACGGCACCGCTGGAAAGCGGCGCCTCGACGAAAAGCCGTTGCATACGGAAATTGGCGCGCATTTAAAAACTCGAGGTCTTGAAGCATGTCTCGCAAAACTGCGCAGCGGTTTTGCGACGAAGACATGCTAGAAAATAAAGACCTAAAGCACGGCACGCGGATCTGAAAGATCGCGACGCGCTTTAGACGAAGAGCGCGAACATAACCCAATAAATCATTGCCGCAAGCACTGCCGAAACCGGCACGGTGACGATCCAGGCGGCAATGATCGTCATGAAATGCGAGCGGCGCACGAGATAGCGCCGCCGTGTCTCGTGGATATTCGGCTCCTCCGGCTCGTCGATATCAAAGCTCTCGGCCTTGCGCCTGATATAGGCGATGCGGCGCTTCGAATGGCGCGTGTACCATTCGCGGAAGAATCCGACGCCGAAGACGGAGCCGACGGCGATATGTGTGGTGCTGACCGGCAGGCCGAGCCAGGAGGCGACGATGACGGTGAAGGCGGTCGACAGCGCGACGCAATAGGCCCGCATCGGATTGAGCTTGGTAATCTCCTCGCCGACCAGGCGGATGAGGCGCGGCCCGAAGAGCAGCAGGCCGACGGAGATGCCGAACGCGCCGATCAGCATCACCCAGAGCGGTGGATGTCCGACACCGCCGTCGCCGCCGATGCCGACCGAATTGACGATCGCCGACAGTGGTCCGACCGCGTTCGAAACGTCGTTTGCGCCATGTGCGAAGGACAGCAGCGCCGCAGAGCCGATCAGCGGCAGCCGGAACAGCGTCCGCAGCGAGCTGTTGCGGTTTTCGAGATCTCGCGCTTGGGCAAGAACGAGCGGCCGGGCGGCAAGCCAGCTTACCAGCCCGATGCCGATCCCGATGAGGAGGACGGTCAGCGGCGGGAACCTGCCCGGGGGCGACAGCTGCAGCACCATATAAGCCATGAAGCCGCCGGCCATCACCGCGACCAGCACCGGCACCCAGCGCTCGGCGGCCGCGATCTTGTCGTCGCGATAGATGATCAGCGTCTTGACGAGATAAAGCAGCCCGGCGGCAATCAGCCCGCCGATCAGCGGCGAGGTGATCCAGCTCGACGTGATTTCCAGCATCACTCGCCAATTCACCGGCTCCGGCCCGACGGCTGAGATGCCGGCCCCGATCACCGCCCCGACGATCGCGTGGGTGGTGGAAACCGGCGCGTTCATCCAGGTTGCGAGGTTGATCCAGAGGGCCGCCGCCATCAGCGCCGCCATCATAATCCAGCCAAGCAGCGCCGGCGGCACCTGGACCGCGTCGACGATGTTTGAGGA
This sequence comes from Rhizobium beringeri, assembly GCF_004306515.1. Lineage (NCBI taxonomy): Bacteria > Pseudomonadati > Pseudomonadota > Alphaproteobacteria > Hyphomicrobiales > Rhizobiaceae > Rhizobium > Rhizobium beringeri. Next base: position 481,369 of record NZ_SILG01000001.1, read on the forward strand.
AATCGTCCTGACGACCTCGCCACCGGCGATCGTGGCGCCAAGAACTTCGAAAATCGCCGCGATGACGAGTGCCTGGCCCATCGTCATGGCGCGCGCGCCGACGGCAGCACCAACATTGTTGGTCACGTCATTGGCGCCGATATTCATCGCCATGTAGCCGGCAAGGGCTGCCGCCGCCACGACGAGCATTGCTCCCGGCCGGTCGAACACATAGACACCGGCAAAAAGCATGGCGAGACCGACGAAAATCAGCCCGAGACCAGGCGCCACCAGCCGCCGCAAAACATGCTTCGCCACGTCCTCGGCATGGGTGATCTTGTCGAGGTCCTTGTCGAGCGTGCGTTTCGTGAGGACTGCGGGACGTGGCGGCATTCTTGTTCCTGAGAATGAATCTGCTTCTACGCTGCTTTTCTAGCAGTGCAAGATGGCAGGAATCATTCCGCCGGAATTTGCTTGGCCGCCGGAATTTGGTTGTCCGTTGAAACTTGCTTCGCCGCCTTGGCCGAAAGCCTGTCGGTCATCTTTTTCTTGAAAGCAAGGAAGAGGTGACGGAGCTCCGGTTCGCGCACCCGCCCGGCCGCTTCGTCGAATGAAACCCATTCGATGCGGCGCTCGCCTTTTTCCTTGAAGTTCTTCGCCATGTCGGTGACTTCGAGCGCATAGACCTGCACCTTGCAGATCACCTGCACCCCGTCGCGCAGCACCTTCGAATAGGTGTAGGCACCAAGCGTTTCCGTTTCGACTACGCCGCGGACGCCGGCTTCCTCGAAGGCCTCCTGCATCGCGACCTCATGGGCGCATTTGCGCGTCATCGGCCAGCCCTTGGGAATGACCCAGCGGCCGGTGTCGCGGCTCGTCATCAACAGCACCTCGACCTCGCCGCTCTTCTTCTTAACCCGGTAGCAGAGCGCACCATATTGCTGTCGCGGCGGGCGCCGGAACATCAGTTGCACATCGGAAGCCAGTCGGGCGAAAAGAGTCAATGGTCGGGTCACCTTCGCAGTCGTCGTTAGGAATCACTCATATACGTATATCACGGAAAGCTTACGCAATTCAAAAAGGCGCAGCACGACTCGAAACGCGAATTGATCGCCGTTCATAGGGGAAATCGAGGTGGGACAGGTTCGGAAAATCCGTCACACCCTGTCTCGAATGCGTCACATTGCACAGCTGTACAATATGGCGTGATCTTGCCTTTCGTTCAATGGCGAGATCTAGTGATCCACTATGATCTTGTGAATGTCGTCCTCATGCGTCTTCCATCGCTCAATGCCATCCGCGCCTTCGAGGCCGTCTGCCGTCATGGCAGCATTCTGAAGGCTGCCGAAGAGCTGAATGTGGTGCGCGGCGCGGTACGCCAGCAGATCGCCACGCTGGAGAATCACTTCGGCCGCAAGCTCTTCACGCGTGACGGCCGCAGGCTGGTCCCGACCCTGCAGGCCCGGGCTTTTGCCGAAGCTTCGGGTGCGGCTTTCGACATCCTGCAGCGTGCTGCTTCCGAGCTCGAAGGGACTGCGGCGAACCGCATCCGTCTCGGCGTGCCCTCCGCCTTCGCAGTCTGGTGGCTGATGCCGCGTGTCGCCGCGATGCAGGCAAGTCTCGGCGACACGGCGGTCGACATCGTGCCGATGACCATCGTCGAACCGTTGCAAATGCACCCAGAATTGGACGCTGTGATCATGGGCGGCGAATATCGGCCGGCCGCGGGCATCTCCGCCCTGCGGTTCATGGCGGACGAGTTCGGCCCGGTCGCGACGCCTTCGCTTGCCGCGACACTGTCGCGCGACCCGGCGGCAATGGGTGCGCTGACGATGCTCGCCAGCCGCAGCGTTCCCAAGCTCTGGGACGAATGGTTTGCCGAAAGCGGCACGCCGCCAGTCGTCTTTTCCCGCGCCCAGGAATTCGAGGATCTGCTGCTGGCGCTGGCTGCTGCCCGCTCCGGGCTTGGCATGGCGCTTGCCCCGCGCGCCTCGATCGAGGACGATCTTAAGCGCGGGCATCTGGTCGCGCCCTATGGCTTCATCTCCCGGCCATCGGGCTACAGCTTCTGCTGCCGCACGCCGGATGCGAAACGGCCGGCCTTTGCCGCCTTGTCCGGTTGGTTGCTTCGTTGTGGGACACTGGCCTGAAGGAGCAGATTTTCTGCCCCTTCGCCAGAATTACTTCCATATCAGCAGCCTCGTCGCTCCGCTAAAGCAATTCCAGCAAAAGTGTGCAGTGGTTTTGCGTCCGGAATTGCGCAAACTCTAGAAACGGCACCAACACCGACGTAGGAAAGAGATGATGGAGAAGAGCGCAACCCGCATCGACTGGATCGGCAATAGCTGCCGGCTGCTCAAGGCGACGGCCGCCGAATTCGAGCGGACGCTCCCCTTCGAGGGCCTGTCGATCGGCACCGGCATTCATCTCGAGCCGAAGACGGTGGCGCTGCTGATGACGCTTCGCGCCGGCGGCGCGCGTCTCGTCTGCACCGGCAATCTCAACAGCACCCAGGCTTCGACGGTCGAGTTCCTGCGCTCGCAGGGCATCACGGTCTTCGCGACGCAGACGACCGATCCCGCCGCGCATCATCAGAACCTCGAAGCGGTGATTGCCGAAAAGCCGGATCTGCTGCTCGACAATGGCGGTGATCTCTTCGCCATCGCGGCGGAAAAACCCTACGCCAATCTCCGCGGCGGCACTGAGGAGACCACCTCGGGCCGTACGCGCCTGCTGCCGCTGCGTGCGCGCCTGAACCTGCCGATCCTCGTCATCAACGACAGCCCGATCAAGCAGTTCGCCGAAAACAGGCATGCCGTCGGCCAGAGCCTGTTCGAAAGCTATCTGCGCTTCACCAACCGCTCCACCAACGGCAAACGCGTGACGGTGTTCGGCTACGGCGCCTGCGGCAAGGGCACGGCCGCCTGTTTCCGCAATGGCTTTTCTACCGTCAGTGTCGTCGATATCGATCCGGTGACGACGCTCGAAGCTCATCTCGATGGTTTCGGCACGCCGCTGCGCGACGCGGCGATCCGCTCGGCCGATATAATCGTCACCGTCACGGGTTTTGCCGGTATCGTGACGGCAGCCGACCTGCCGCTCGTCAAGGACGGCGCGATCCTGATGAACGGCGGCCATTTCCCGCATGAGATCGATGTCGAAGCCTTCCGTCGCCATCCCGATGTCATCGGCATCGACCGCTACGAGGCCGACCATATCGAGACCTTCCATCTCAGCGAGGGCCGCTCTTTCCATGTGCTGGGTGGCGGCCACATGGTCAATCTCGCCGGCCCGCGGCCGCTCGGCAATACGGTCGAGTCGATGGATCTCGGCTTCACCCTTCAGGCCCGCTGCCTGGAACGCATCGCCAAGGGCGAGGCCGGCTTCCAGTCCTGTGTCGTGCCTGTGCCCGCTGATATTGATGCGATGGTGGCGAACGCCTACCTCGATCTGGCGCGCTAATTCCGCCGACGGATTAAGATCAGTCGATCTCGACGACGAGCTTCCCGTCTGCCTGCCGGTCTTCGATCAGCCGATGCGCCTCATCTGTATCGGCAAGGGTGAAGCGGCGCGGGTCGAGCTTCGGCATCACCTTGCCGGCTTCGACGAGCTTCGTCATCTCCCGCATGATCTCACCATGATGGGCGCGTCCTTCGCCGGTCAGAAGCGGCACCAGCGTGAAGACGCCGGAATAGGTGGCGGCTTTGAAGGAGAGCGGCGCCAGCGCATGGCTTCCCCAGCCAAGGCAGCTCACGACGTGGCCGAACTGGCTGACGGCTCGGAATGCCGTATCGAGCCCCTGGCCGCCGACCGTATCGTAGACCAGATCGAAACCCTTGCCGCCGGTGTGTCTTGCGACATAGGTTTCAACCGTGTCCACGTCACGATCGATCGGTGTAGCGCCAAGGCCGGCGAGGTAGTCCGCTTTCGAAGCGCCGTCGACCACATAGACCTCGGCTCCGGCAGCCTTGGCGATCTGCGCGACGATATGGCCGACACCGCCGCCGCCAATCACGAGAACCTTCTGGCCGGCCTTGACCCCGGCGCGGTCGACAAGCCCCTCCCAGGCGGTGATCGAGATCAGCGGCAGAGCGGCTGCCTCGCGCATCGACAGATTCTGGGGCTTTGGTGCCAGCAGCACGGCCTCGACAGCTGCAAATTCGGCAAGCGATCCCTGAATGCCGCCGACTCCGCCGGTCATGCCGTAGACCGCGTCGCCGCGGCGGAAACCGCTGACGCCAGTTCCGATCTCTTCGATAACACCGGCCATGTCGATACCAACAATGGCGGGAAGCGGATGGCGGGCATGGGCCGCATTGCCGGCCCGGATCTTGAGGTCGAGCGGATTGACGCCGCTTGCCATGATGCGCACCAGAACCTGGCCTTCGCCGGGCACCGGTTTTGCAACATCGGCGGTGCGCAATGGCGAATTCGGCGCTTCAGCCAACAGCGCTTTCATCGTTGATTCTACAGGCATGGAACTCTCCTTCGTTCGCGGTGCGGCGTCTGCAGGGGCACCGCAACTGGCATGGAAGTAAGATGGTTCATTGAAACGCGAATGAAAATGAAAGATAACGACTGAAGGTCATGCATTTTTGTTTGGCGGATGAGCGATGGAATGGAGCGACCTCAAGCTGTTTCTGGCGATCGCGCGGTTCGGCACGCTGGGGGCAGCAGCCCGCAGCCTCGGGCTGACACAGCCGACGATGGGCAGGCGGCTGCGCGCCCTTGAAACCTCTCTCGGCCAGACGCTTTTTCAGCGCACGACCGATGGCTTCGTCTTGACCGACGAAGGCACGGCCGTGTTCGCCGGCGCTGAACGCATCGAGGAGGAGGCGCTCGCCATGGAGCGCGTCCTTGCCGGCGGCAGCGGTCAGCTCGATGGTTTTCTCAGGCTGTCCTCATCCGACTGGTTCGGCGCGCACGTGCTTTCGCCGGTGCTGGCGGAATTCTCGCAAGTCCATCCGAAGGTGGTGGTCGAATTGCTGACCGACAGCCGGCTTCTCAGCCTGTCGCGACGCGAAGCCGACCTCGTCTTCCGCATTCAGCCCTTCACGGAAGCGGAGATCATATCGCGCAAGCTTATCCATATCGAATACGGCTTTTACATCAGCCGCGGCACACCGCACCCCGAAGCCGGTGACGGCGCAGGCGCCCGCCTCGTCACCATGGACGAGGCTTTTGGCGACATGCCGGATGTCGGCTGGCTGCAGCGCCTGTTGCCGCGGGCCGACATCGTCATGCGCAGCAACAGCCGCGACGTGCAGGCGGCGCTCTGTGCCAATGGAGCCGGGCTCGCCGTCCTGCCGCGGCCGCTCGGCGATTCCCTTGCGGCCATCGAACTGGTCGATCTCGGTGAACCGCCGCCCGGCCGCGACACCTGGGTCGGCTATCACCGCGACATGAAGCGCCTGGCGCGGCTGCGCGCCCTGCTGGATCTCGTCATCGAGAGATTGGCGCGCTGAACCGGCGCTGCCATCAGCGCTCCCAATAAGGGACCGGCCCATAAAGCTCTGCCAGATAGTCGATGAACAGCCGCACCTTGGCCGGCAGGAACTGCCGGCTGGGATAGACGGCCGAGAGCGCGACATTGTGCGAGCCTTCATAGGCCGGCAGCACCTGCACCAGCCGGCCGGCCTTGAGCTCTTCGCCGATATCCCAGGTGGAACGTAGCGCGATCCCGAGGCCGGCGATGACAGCCTCGCGGATCACTTCGCTGGAATTGGTGATCAGCATGCCTTCCGGCCTGAGACTCAGCGCCCCGTCCGGCCCGTTCAGCCGCCAGGTGTCGTTGTTGTGGGCCGGCAGGCAGCGGTGGTGTTTCAGCTCGTCAATGTGCTTCGGCTCGCCATGCGCTGCAAGGTAGTCCGGCGAGGCGCAGAGCAGCCGGCGTACCGGCGCCAGACGGCGGGCGACGAGGCTCGAATCGGTGAGTTCGGCGATGCGGATCGCCAGATCGAAGCCGCCGCCGACGATGTCGCTGAATTCGTCGGTCAGCACCAGGTTGATCGCCAGTTCCGGATGCGCCTCCATGAAATCCTTCAGATGCGGCGCGATATGCATGCGTCCGAAGGACGTCGGGGCCGAGATCTTTAGCGTGCCGTGCATCTGCGCCGAGCGGCCGGAAATGTAGAATTCTGCCTCCTCCAACCCGGCGAGAATGCCGAGAACGCGGTCGTAGAAGCCCTGTCCGGCTTCCGTCAGCGAGATTTGCCGCGTCGTGCGCTGTAAAAGCCGGGTGCCGAGCCGGTCCTCCAGCCGCTTGATCCGTTTGGAGACGACGGCCGGGGAAAAGCCGAGCGCCCGCCCGGCGAGCGACATGCTTCCCGTTGAAACGACCTTGGCAAAGATTTCGAGATCACCCAGATTGGTCATAAGGTTTTGTGACTTTTTCCCCTTTTGGCATAAGTGCTTAGCATTTGCGCCACTTTCGGGAAAGTGCTAAGCCGGTCTATCGGCGGCAGGGAGGTTCGCGGCCGGTTTCCGCTGTCATCTTCCCGCTGTCATTCCCCCTCGTCAGGGCCAGGGAGAACGCCATGTCCGACGCCATTTCGTTTCTCAGCCCTCGTGCCGACGTGCTGGCGCGCCGAGCCCAGATCGTTGCCGATCTCACCGATCTTTTGCCGCCGGAATGTCTGGTGCATGAGGCGCGCGAGCTGGTGCCGTTCGAGACCGATGCCTTCGTATCCTACCGCCGCCTGCCGCTCGCCGTCGCCCTGCCGCGCACCACGGCTGAGGTTTCGGCCGTCATGCGCTATTGCAATCGCTACGGCATTCCCGTCGTGCCGCGCGGCGCCGGCACCTCGCTCTCCGGCGGCGCCATTCCGCAGGAGGATGCCGTCGTACTCGGCCTGTCGAAGATGAACAGCATCCTCGAAATCGATCTGTCGAACCGCGTCGCCGTGGTCCAGGCCGGCGTCACCAATCTCAATATTTCCGAATCCGTCTCCGCGGACGGCTTTTTCTATGCACCTGACCCGAGTTCGCAGCTTGCCTGCACGATCGGCGGCAATATCGGCATGAATTCCGGCGGCGCCCACTGTCTGAAATACGGCGTTACCACCAACAACCTGCTCGGCGTCAAGATGGTGCTGGTCGACGGCACCGTGATCGAGCTTGGCGGCAAGGCACTGGATGCGGCAGGTTATGATCTGCTCGGCCTCGTTTGCGGCCATGAAGGCCAGCTCGGCATCGTCACTGAGGCGACGGTGCGGTTGATCGCCAAGCCGGAAGGTGCGCGCCCGGTGCTCTTCGGCTTCGAGAGCTCGGAAGAGGCTGGCGCCTGCGTTGCTGATATCATTGCCGCCGGCATTATCCCGGTCGCGATCGAATTCATGGACAAGCCGGCGATCGAGATCTGCGAGGCCTTCGCCCATGCCGGATACCCCCTCGATGTCGGCGCGCTGTTGATCGTCGAGGTCGAAGGGTCGGAAGCGGAGATGGACGCCGCGCTGAAGGACATTGTCGAGATTGCCCGGCGACACGCTGTGAAGACCGTGCGCGAATGCCAGTCGGCGACCGAGGCGGCGCTGATCTGGAAGGGCCGCAAATCCGCCTTTGGCGCCACCGGCCGCATCGCCGACTATATCTGCATGGACGGCACCGTGCCGCTCAGCCAGCTCTCCCACGTGCTGAAGAGGACTGCCGAGATCGTCGATCATTACGGCCTGCGCGTCGCCAACGTCTTCCATGCCGGCGATGGCAATATGCACCCGCTGATCCTCTTCAACGCCAACGATCCCGAGGATGCCGCCCGTGCCGAGGCGGCCGGCAACGATATCCTTCGGCTCTGCGTCGATGCCGGCGGCTGCCTCACCGGCGAACATGGCGTCGGCATCGAGAAGCGCGACCTGATGCGCCACCAATATTCCGAGGCTGATCTCGCCCAGCAGATGGCGGCGCGTGCCGCCTTCGATCCCGGCTGGCTCCTCAACCCGTCGAAGGTCTTCCCGCTCGAAGGGCGTCCCGCCGCATGATCGATCTGATGCCGAGGAGCGAGGAAGAGGCAGCAGCGATCGTCCGCGCCCATGCGGAAAGCGGCCAACCGCTCGCGATCTGCGGCGGCAATAGCCGCTCGGGCTTCGGCAATACCGTTGCCGCCGAGGACCGGCTGCGCTCGACCGGGCTTGCCGGCATTGTCGCCTATAATCCCGGCGAAATGGTCATGACCGTCCGGTCGGGCACGCCGCTTGCCGAGGTCGAGGCGGCACTTCAGGAGAGCGGTCAGATGCTCGCCTTCGAGCCGATGGATCATCGCCCTGTGATGGGGACATCCGGCGAGCCGACCATCGGCGGCGTCTTCGCTGCCAATGTCTCCGGTCCGCGTCGGCTGATCGCGGGTGCTGCCCGCGACAGCCTGCTCGGGGTGCGCTTCGTCAACGGCAAGGGTGAGATCATCAAGGCCGGCGGCCGGGTGATGAAGAATGTTACCGGCCTCGATCTCGTCAAGCTGGCCGCCGGCTCGCATGGCACGCTGGGTTTCCTCACCGAAGTCACCTTCCGTGTGCCGCCACGCCCGAAGACGGAGCGGACGGTGGTACTATCGGGCCTCAACGACGCCGAGGCGGCAAACGCCATGGCGGCGGCGATGGCGCTGCCGGTCGAAGTCTCGGGTGCTGCCCATCTGCCCTTGACGGTGACGTGGAAATTCCTTGCCGGCAAATTGCCCGAGGGTGAGGCGACCGCTCTGCGCATCGAAGGCCTGCCGGGCTCGGTCGACGTGCGCATCGAAAAGCTTGCCGCGGCAATGTCGGCCTTCGCCACGGTCACGCGGCTGGAGCAGCCGGAAAGCCAAAAGGTCTGGCAGGAAATTCGCGACGTGCTGCCTTATGCCGACGGCACGGCGCGGCCGGTCTGGCGCGTCTCGGTCGCCCCCGGCACCGGCCATCAGCTGGTCGCAGCACTCCGCCTCGAAGCCGCCGTCGACGCCTTCTACGACTGGCAGGGCGGTCTCGTCTGGATGCGCATGGAGGCAGGCCCAGAAGCCGAACTGGTTCGTCGCTATATCAAGGCGCTCGGTGGCGGCCACGCGACGCTGATCCGTGCATCTGCTGAGGCGAGGGCGGTTACCGCTGCCTTCCACCCCGAACCCGAGGCGGTGGCGATGCTGTCGCGGCGGGTAAAGGAAAAATTCGATCCGGCCGGCATATTCAATCCGGGGAAGATGGGGTGAGGGACAAGATGGATCCGTGTCTGCGTATCTCCGGCAAAACCTCCAATACCCATGGGGGATCCCGCTAGATGCAAACCAACTTCACCCTGACCCAGCTCCTCGATCCCGATGTCGCCGAATCCGAGCAGATCCTGCGCAAATGTGTCCATTGCGGTTTCTGCACGGCCACCTGTCCCACGTATGTGACGCTCGGCAACGAGCTCGACAGCCCGCGCGGCCGCATCTACCTGATCAAGGATATGCTGGAAAACGGCCGCCCCGCCGATACCGAGGTCGTCACCCATATCGATCGCTGTCTTTCCTGCCTTGCCTGCGTCACCACCTGTCCCTCCGGCGTCGATTACATGCATCTGGTCGATCATGCCCGCGCCCATATCGAAAAGACCTACAAGCGCCCGTTCATGAACCGGCTGACGCGCGCCATCCTTGCCGCCGTGCTGCCCTATCCCGGCCGCTTCCGCCTGGCGCTCAATCTCGCCCGCCTCGGCCGGCCCTTCGCCGGTCTGATGCGGGGTGGCGCGCTGAAACCCTTCGCCGCCATGCTGGCACTTGCGCCGCGCCGCATCCCCGCCGCTTCGGACTTCGCAAAACCCGGCACGCATCGGCCCGAAACGGAACGGCGCGGACGAGTGGCGATCCTTTCCGGCTGCGCCCAGCCGGTGCTCGATCCCGGCATCAACGCGGCGGCGATCCGGCTGTTGACGCGGCTCGGCGTCGAGGTCGTGGTGCCGGAAGGAGAGGTCTGCTGCGGCTCGCTGGTCCATCATATGGGTCGCGCCGAACAGGCGCTCGCCAGTGCACGCGCCAATGTCGATATCTGGACGCGCGAGATCGAGGGGCAGGGCCTCGATGCGATCATCATCACCGCTTCGGGCTGCGGCACGACGATCAAGGATTATGGCCACATGCTGCGCCTCGATCCCGCCTATGCTGCAAAGGCGGCCAGGGTCTCGGCACTGGCCAAGGACGTCACCGAATATCTCGCAACCCTCGACCTGCCGGCACACATGCCGAAGGGCATCACGGTCGCCTATCATTCCGCCTGTTCCATGCAGCACGGCCAGCGGATCACCCTGGCGCCGAAGCAATTGCTGAAAGCGGCGGGCTTTACGGTGCGCGATCCGGCCGAAGGCCATCTTTGCTGCGGCTCTGCCGGCACCTACAACATCATGCAGCGGGAGATCTCGGCGGCGCTGAAGGCGCGCAAGGTCAAGAACATCGAGGCCACCAAGGCCGACGTCATCGCCACCGGCAATATCGGCTGCATCACCCAGATCGCTACCGGCACCAGCATTCCAATCCTGCACACGGTCGAACTGCTCGATTGGGCCTACGGCGGCGCTGTGCCGGAAAAATTAACAGGTTTGCCGTTAGGCTGAAGCTTGCGAAGGCCCGTCGGGCCGGTCTCGGGAGTTTAGACGATGTGGCGGGGAATGATTGTGCTTGCGGGACTGCTCGGTGCGGCAAGCACCGCCCATGCAAATAGCCGTTATTTCTGTTCCGCCGATGACAAGGAAGCACGCTTCACGCTCGAAAGCGGTTTCGAAAGCGATGCCGGCCACAAGCTCAATCATTTCCGCGGCGCACTGATCGTCAAGGATGAGGCTCAATCGACTGTATTCGGAAAGCGTGTTTTCGAATCGCAGCACCTGACCAATCACTGGTCGCGCGACGGCGAACTGCTTATGGAGGTCTTTGACGGCGGCGGTGATGACACCGACGGAGCAACGCTGGATTTGGTGGTCGTCGCCGGTGAGCGCGGCAAGCCGTCGGCAAATTTCAGCGGCAGCTATTCCCTAACAATCGAAGGCGGTGAAAAACCCTATGCCGTCGAGGGCAAGGTCAGCTGCGGCACCAAATAGCACCGCAGCTGAAATTTATTTACCAGTGGAACGATACGCCGACGTTGACGGCATTCGTGAAGATGTTGGTCTTCAGGTCCACGCCGCTGTCGATCGGAACGTCGATGCGCGAATAGGTGCCCTTGTATTCGACGAAGGTCGACCAGCGCTCGGTCACCTTGAAGTCGACGCCGGCCTGGGCCTGCAGCGTCACGCCGCCGAATTCATAAGCCCAGGTCTTGCCCTCAGGGCGAATCACTTCGACATGCGGAATGTTCACGCCGATGCCGGCGCCGAGATAGGGCGTCCAGCGGCGGGTCGGATCCTGGAAGCGGTAGAGACCGTTCACCGTGATGAGGTTCAGGCCGTCGGTGAATTCGAAATGCGACCAGCCGGCCTTGGCCAGCGTATCGTCGTCGGCATAGACCTTGTCATGGGTATAATCGAGCGAGATACCCCAGTTCGGCTTGTTGAAGTTCTCGAGCCACCAGGTGACGCGGCCGCCGTAATAAGGCGGGCTGCCAAAGGACTTACCTTCCCAGCCGGCGGTGAAATGCGTGCCGTCGGAAAGATCGACGCCGCTATGCGGGGCGGTCTGATAGCCGCCGTAGATGGAGAATTGCAAATCTTCCGCCGAGGCGGAAACTGCCGAACAGATTGTCAAAAACGCGATGCCCGCAAGCAGAGAAGCGGAGGAACGCAGCGCATATGTCATTGAATAGCCCCGATATAAATATGTCGACTCTTAGGCAGGTTTGCCAGCTTTTGGCCGCAAAGTCTAAGCAAAACAACAGGCGCGTCAAAATGCGCCTTTCGTTTTTTTCGCAAGTGTTGCTCAACCGCCAAACATCGTGCGCAGCACGTCGATACCCCTGTCCTCGAAAGCGACCTTGCCCTGCTTGTTGCCGGGGCCGATGACGATCACCTTGGTGCCGACAGGCGCGCGATCGTAGAGATGCGACACATCCTCATTCATCATGCGGATGCAGCCGGAAGACATGTTGAGGCCGATCGTCCAGGGCTGGTTGGTGCCGTGGATGCGGAAGATCGTATCGCGGCCACCCTGGTAAAGATACATGGCGCGGGCGCCGAGCGGATTATCCTCGCCGCCTTCCTGGAAAGCAGGAATCATGTGTCCCTTGGCGGCTTCGCGGCGGCGCATCTCGGCCGGCGGCGTCCAGGCCGGCCATTCAGCCTTGCGGCCGATCTTGACGACCCCCGACCAGCCGAAGCCGTCGCGGCCGACGCCGATGCCGTAGCGGGTGGCCCGGTTGTTGCCTTCGACGAGGTAGAGATATTTGTTGTTGGTATCGATGATGACGGTGCCGGCGGCTTCCGTTGTTGCCAGGCGCACTTTCTTGCGCTTGAACTGCGGCTTCACGTATTTCGGCATCTGCGCCACGCGCACGATCTGCGCCGGGCGTCGTGCATTGTCGGACGCGGAGCCCGCAGGCGCTGCAAAGGCGGATGTAGACATCAAGGACAGGACAAGTCCGGCAGCAGCCAGACCCGGCATTAGTTTGATCATGATCGATTCCCCTCAAGCAAATCCGCTCGAAGCTACATGAACTTCTGCCCGATTCAAGATCGGCGTGGCCGGATACAGCAATTTGGAGAAGGGGAGCGGGCTGTTCTTGCGGCTCCTACTGCAGAATTTATCCTCAAATCGGAATCGACTTAAGGAAGAATTATGCAGCAATTTAAAGGTTTACAGCGCCGTTTGCGGTTCTCGAAAAGACGCTCGGCGCTGTAAGTATTGCGCCGCCGTTACATGACGATAACGCGGGTTCCCACACTGACGCGGTCGTAGAGGTCGACGACGTCTTCGTTGCGCAGGCGAATGCAGCCGGAGGAGACGGCGCTGCCGATCGACCAGGGCGCGTTGGTACCGTGGATGCGATAAAGCGTCGAGCCGAGATACATGGCGCGGGCGCCGAGCGGGTTTTCCGCCCCGCCGTCCATGCGCGCCGGCAGGTAATGACCCTTGGCGGCTTCGCGGCTGATCATCTCGGAAGGCGGCGTCCAGTCCGGCCATTCGGTCTTGCGGGTGATCTTGTGGGCGCCTGCCCATTCGAAGCCCGGCTTGCCGACGCCGACGCCGTAGCGCCGCGCCTTGCCGCCTTGCATCACCAGATAGAGGAAGCGGTTGTTGGTATCGATGACGATCGTGCCGGGCTTTTCCTGCGTGTCGTAATCGACCATCTGCGGCAGGTATTGCGGTTCGATCGGATGGCGGATCGACGGGATGCCGGGATTGATCGCCGAAACGGTCTGCGGTGCGGCCTGCGGCGCCTGGCGCAGCACGCGGCGCTGGAAAAGGCCGCGCTGCTGCTGGCGGACGACCGGCCGCTGATAGACGACGGGACGAACCCTGCCGCCGCCCAGTTGGTTGATCCAGGGCGCAGTCAGATCAGGGCTGAGTACGACGGGCGGGCGAGTGGCGTAGCGGTCGTCTGCAAGGGCGGCCGTGGAGAAAATGCCGAAGAGGGCTGCGGCAAGAACAAGCTGTTTCATCATCGGACGAACTCTCTACAAATGACCGAAAATGCGCTGGCGGGACATGTCCGCCCGGGAAAGACGCTGCCATTCAATCCGCCAGCGAATGGTAAAGATGGATTCGTGAAAAGCTGACCGACCGGATAAACTTTTCGTCAGGGTTACCGTTCGGTTTGGAAAGACGGTTTGCAAATGGTAAAGCCGGAATCAAAGACCGGAGAACGAAGCGGACCCCCGCAGAATGAAGGATCATGAGCGCGACAGGCATCATCATCGGCGAGGACGGCAGGAGCCGCTGCCACTGGCACGCCAATCTGCCCGACTATCTCCGGTATCATGACGAGGAATGGGGCCGCCCTGTCACCGATGACATCCGCCTCTTCGAGAAGATCTGCCTCGAAGGTTTCCAGTCCGGCCTTTCCTGGCTGACCATCCTGCGCAAGCGGGAGAATTTCCGCGCCGCCTTCGCAGGTTTCGATTTCCACAAGGTCGCCCTCTTCGGCGAGGCGGATGTCGCACGCTGCCTTGCCGATGCCGGCATCATCCGCCATCGCGGCAAGATCGTCTCGACCATCAACAATGCCAAGCGCGCAATCGAGCTCCGGGACGAATTCGACTCGCTCGCCCATTATTTCTGGCGCTACGAACCCGGCCATAACGAGCGGCCGGCGGTGGTCGACCGCGATCACATCGTCGCCAATCCGACGACGCCGACATCCGTGGTCATTTCGAAGGATCTGAAGAAGCGCGGCTGGACCTTTGTCGGCCCGACCACAGTTTATGCTTTCATGCAGGCGATGGGTCTCGTCAACGATCATCTGGAAGGTTGCTTCTGCCGGCCCGAGGTCGAGGCGATGCGCACCGCTCTGGTCCGCCCATGAAAGATCTATCCGTGAGAACAATAATCGCCGCCGCTGCCCTTTTCCTCCTGACCGTCTCCGCCATGGCGCAGACGCCGCAGCTCGATCCCGGCGAGAAGCTGGAGAAGCTGCAGTTCCCGGCCGTCACCATGCAGTTGAAGGGCTGGACGAAGTTCGGCAACAGCCACGTCTATACGCTGCCGGTGCGCGCCGGCCAGCATATGAAGATCAGTTTTTCCAGTAAGAGCAAATTTGCTTTTCTGGCGATTTTCGACCTGTCGAAACCGGATGACGAGGCCTTCTTCGGCACTGACGAGGACGGCATGAGCTTCGAGACGACGGTCAAGGAGAACGCCACCTGGCTGCTGCGCCCCTATTATTCCAAGGTCTCGCCGCGTCGTGGCCTCGGCGCTCCCTTCAGCATCCTGATCGAGCCGTTGGCGGCTGCTCCGCAACAGCCGAAACCGCCGGCCGAGCCGGAGCGCCCGTCGCTGTTTCCGAAGGCGCCTGCCAAGCAATGAGATAAGAGCTGCAAGCGCAGCTTATGAAAGGCGGTCGATCAGGTCGCGCAATTCGCCGAGGTGGCCGATCTTGCGGAAGCGCGGCGCCTCTTTCGGCTCGTCCACATGTTCCAGCACCCAAGTCAGTTCGTGCGGTACGAAGACGCCGTAGCTGCCGGCGGCAATTGCCGGCACGATGTCCGATTTCAGCGAATTGCCGACCATCATCGCCCGCTCCGGCCCGTCGCCGACCTTGGCGAAGATGCGGCGATAAGTGACGGCCGTCTTGTCGGAGACGATCTCGACGGCATCGAAGAAGTCGCCGAGCCCGGATTGGGCAAGCTTGCGCTCCTGATCGAAGAGATCGCCCTTGGTGATCATGACAAGCAGGTACTTGCCGGCAAGCGCCTCCAGCGTGTCGCGCACATGCGGCATGGTCTCTACGGGATGGGAGAGCAGCTCGCGGCCGGTATCGAGGATCTTGGCGATCACGCCAGCCGGAATCTTGCCCTCGGTGATTTCGATCGCCGTCTCGATCATCGACAGCGTGAAACCCTTGATGCCGAAGCCGTAGTGGCGAAGGTTGCGTTTCTCGGCTTCCAGCAGCCGTTCGGAAATCTTCGGTCCTTCGGCGAAATCGGCAAGAAGCCCGGTGAAATGCGCTTCCGTCAGTCGGTAATATTGTTCGTTCTGCCAGAGTGTATCATCGGCATCGAAGCCGATCGTGGTCAGTGGTCGCGTCGCCATATGCGCACCTCGAGAGCATGATGCCGAAAAGTGTGAGCGGTTTTCGGACGACATCATGCTCTTGCTAATAAAATTAGAACAGGATTCAGATTTTGGGCCGACCCGGCCTAAAATCATCCTGTTCTGGAAATATGGCCGGCAATCTATCGGATGCCTGTGTCGAGACAAGGGCATCCGCCTTTACAGCGCCGCGCGTCGGCGTTGAAAAGCGCCGCCGCCGCACTACATGAAAATCGCCTCACCTTGCAGCCAGCCACGGCTGTGCCTGTCATATGCAGGCCAATAATCAAAAAATGAAGTTCAGCAGTTCGCAAGCCCCTCTTGCGGCAGACACAAAGGAATTTTTCCACCATGCGTTACAATCAACTCGGAAATACGGGGCTTTTCGTCTCGGAAATCTGCCTGGGCACGATGACCTTCGGTGAAGCCAAACAGGGCAGTATGTGGGGCGCCATCGCCGACGTCGACCAGAATGCCGCCGACCGGATCGTTGAGCGGTCGCTTGCATCAGGCGTCAATTTCATCGACACGGCCGACGTCTATTCATCCGGCGAGTCCGAAAGGTTGCTCGGCCAGGCGCTGAAGAACCTCGACATCCAGCGCAAGGACGTCGTCATTGCCACCAAGGTCTACGGCGTCATGGGCGACAAGCCGAACGACCGCGGCGCCTCGCGCGGTCACATCATGGATTCCGTCGAGGCGAGCCTCGAGCGCCTGCAGACCGATCATATCGACCTCTATCAGATCCACGCGACCGATACAGTGACGCCGATCGAGGAGACGCTGCGCGCCTTCGACGATCTCGTTTCCCGCGGTCTCGTGCGCTATATCGGCGTCTCCAACTGGCAGGCCTGGCGCATTTCCAAGGCGCTCGGCGTGTCGGAACGCCGCGGCTTTTCCCGCTTCGAGACGGTGCAGGCCTACTATTCCATCGCCGGCCGCGATCTCGAGCGTGACATCGTGCCGATGATGCAGGAGGAAAAGCTCGGCCTGATGGTCTGGTCGCCGCTCGCCGGCGGTCTGCTCTCCGGCAAATACGGTCCCGGCGCCCCCGGCAACGGCGAAGGCCGCCGCGCCAGTTTCGACTTCCCGCCCGTCGACAAGGACAAGGCCTGGGCCTGCGTCGCCGTCATGCGCGAAGTCGCCGAAAAGCACTGCGTCAGCGTCGCCACCGTGGCGCTCGCCTATATCCTCGCCAAGCCCTTCGTCACCACTGTCATCATCGGCGCCAAGCGGGTCGATCAGCTCGACCAGAACCTTGCCGCCGTCAAGCTGAAGCTCGATGAAGACGATATGAAAAAGCTCGACGAGGTGAGCGCGCTTGCTCCGGAATATCCGGGCTGGATGCTGGCGCGACAGGGCGCCGGCCGCCGGCCGGCCGATTTCGAGGCGAAGGACTGACCTCGCCAACATAAGTCTTGGGGAACGCCTGACATTTCCGGCGTTCCCCTTTTCATCAACGATCGATTATTTGCCGTGGGCTTTGAGCCAGGCGTTCATCTCGGCGATCTCGGCTTCCTGCGCCTTGATGACGGCTTCGGCGAGCTTGCGGATATCGGGATCTTTTCCATATTGAAGCTCGATCCTGGCCATATCGATCGCGCCCTGATGGTGCGGGATCATGCCGCGGACGAAATCCGCATCGGCATTGCCGCTATACTCGATCATCATATCCTTGTGCATCTTGGCATTCGCCTCGCTGAAGGCGTGGCTTGCCGCATCGTGGTTGCCCATCGGCTTGCTCATATCCATCGGCTTGTCTTCGGCAAGGACCGGAGCGGCGACGATGGCGAGCATTGCGGTGAGGGCGATGATTTTCAAAGACATGAGAGTTCCTTCCTCTGTCTGACATAGGTCTCCAGGCGGCCAAGCCTCCTGATTGGCATGGATATTCGTGGTGTCAGAACAGTCGGGGAGGCGGCGGCTGCGGTGTCGGTTTGTTGTCATCGAGGGCGCGGGCAAGCGCCGGGGCGGGATAGCCGAAGATGGACTTTCCGCTGGCCATGACCGTCACCGCCGGTGGCAGCAGCAGACAGGCGGCGCAAAGCGGCATATGCGCGGCGTTGCCGCTGGCGCAGGGGTCTTTTTTCGAGGGAGTGGCCTTTTCCGCCACCTGAGGCATATCCATGCCTGCCATCTTATGATGCATGCCGGTTTCGATGGCGGCGGGTGCATTCATCGATGCACATGTCGGACAGCCTGCCCATGCGGACATGGCGCTGTAGACCAGCCAGCCGAGAAACATCGTGATGAGAGCGAGCGTGCGCATGCTGTTTTATAGGCGAAGGCCGGATAGAAGCCAAGCCGAACGACGGTCACATCCTGATCACCAGGCGGCAATGACCTTGTGCTCGATCCTATAATCCTTGCTCTCTTCGCCGAGCGGCGCCACCGGCCACGTCCAGGTAGCTTTTGCCGGCGGCGGCAAAACGCCATGCAGCAGGTCGGCCTCCTCATGCGTCCTCTCGTTGCGGTCGATGACGGCATAGGCGATGTCGGTCACCAGGCAGCTGCGGCAGGAGAGCCCGGAAAGCCCGGTCAGATGTGCCGCGATCAACCTTTCCACCGTGTCTTCAGGCATTCGCCCGGCGTCAGCTTCATGGCGCCGTTTCACACCGCGACCGATCTGTGACAAGAGGTTGGCGGAAACCACCAGATCGAGATAGGGCACAGAACGCAGGAAGCCGAGCGGTTCGGGCTCGCGGCCGGCGGCGAGATCGTCGTAGCCGGAGAGATCGCGCTCGATCAGCCGGACATTGCGATAGCCTTTGGCCGACAGCCACAGGCGCACCGAGGCGAGATGAACGAGATCGACCAGAACGACGGTGTCGAAATCTCGCGCCAGCGCCCCGATCGGCACATCGCGCAACAGGCCGGAACCGAGCACGACGGCGGTCCGCTTCTGCCTGAGATCGGCGGCCGCGGCCAGGATCGCCTTCCGGCTCATCTCCTCATGTTCGGCCCAATCCCCGGCGCAGCGCCCGGCCCGCGACCAGAGATTGACGGAATAGCGGATGAACTTTCGATGCGGCTTGCCGGTCAGCGGCAAGGTCGCGGCATAGAGAAGCGCCTCAGTGATCATGAGCATATCCGCATTTCTGATGGCTGCCTCTTCGTTCAATCGATTCTCGCAGCCACATCAAGACCCTTCGCCCTTGCCGCTCCCCGCCCAATCCGCTAGGAAACCGCCACTGTCACAGTCAGTGGAATCCCCGGAAATGAACGACAAGCAGAAGAAACCGCAAAAGCTCAAGGCCCGCCTGCCGCGCGGCTTCGTCGACCGGACGGCCGGCGATATCCGCGCCGTCAACGAGATGACGGCAAAGATCAGGGAAGTCTATGAGCATTATGGTTTCGATCCGCTCGAAACGCCGCTGTTCGAATATACCGATGCGCTCGGCAAGTTCCTGCCCGACAGCGACCGGCCGAACGAGGGCGTCTTCTCCCTGCAGGACGATGACGAGCAGTGGATGTCGCTGCGTTACGATCTGACGGCGCCGCTTGCCCGTCATGTCGCCGAGAATTTCAACGAGATCCAGCTGCCCTACCGCACCTATCGCGCCGGTTACGTCTTCCGCAACGAGAAGCCCGGCCCCGGCCGCTTCCGCCAGTTCATGCAGTTCGATGCCGATACCGTCGGCGCGCCCGGTGTCCAGGCCGATGCCGAAATGTGCATGATGATGGCCGATACGCTGGAAGCCCTCGGCATCAAGCGCGGCGACTATGTCATCCGCGTCAACAACCGCAAGGTTCTGGATGGTGTGCTCGAGGCGATTGGTCTCGGCGGCGACGACAAGGCCGGCCAGCGGCTCAACGTGCTGCGCGCCATCGACAAGCTCGATAAGTTCGGCCCGGAGGGCGTGGCATTGCTGCTCGGTCCCGGCCGCAAGGATGAATCCGGCGACTTCACCAAGGGCGCCGGGCTTAACCAGGAGCAGATCGACAAGGTGCTGTTCTTCGTCGGCATCAAGGATTATGCCGAAAGCGCTCAACGCCTCGCGGAGCTGGTTGCGGGAACCGCCAGGGGTGGCGAAGGCGTCGAGGAGCTGAATTTCATCGCAGCACTCGTCACCAGCGCCGGCTATGGCCCTGACCGCATCAAGATCGATCCCTCCGTCGTCCGTGGTCTCGAATATTATACCGGCCCGGTCTATGAGGCCGAACTCACCTTTGACGTCACCAATGAAAAGGGCGAAAAGGTCGTCTTCGGTTCGGTCGGCGGCGGCGGTCGTTATGATGGCCTCGTCTCCCGCTTCATGGGCCAGCCGGTTCCGGCGACCGGCTTTTCGATCGGCGTCTCCAGGCTGATGACGGCGCTGAAGAACCTCGGCAAGCTCGGCGCGAGTGAAGTCATCGAGCCGGTGCTGGTGACCGTCATGGACGGCGATGTCGAGGCGATGGGCCGTTATCAGAGGATGACGCAGGAACTGCGCGCCGCCGGCATCCGCGCCGAGATGTTCCAGGGCAATTGGAAGAAGTTCGGCAACCAGCTGAAATATGCCGATCGCCGCGGCTGCCCCGTCGCCATCATCCAGGGCGGCGACGAGCGCGCCGAAGGCGTCGTGCAGATCAAGGATCTGATCGAAGGCAAGCGGCTCTCCGGCGAGATCGAGGACAATGCCAGCTGGCGCGAAGCGCGCGTGGCGCAGGAGACGGCCCCGGAAGCCGACCTCGTCGCCAAGGTGAAGGAAATCCTTGCCGCGCAGGCCGAGGATCGGAAGCGAGCGGCGAATGCGTAATAAACCCCTCCCCAACCCCTCCCCACAAGGGGGAGGGGCTTCAAGTGGCGCCGCTGTGCCCAACTCGGCGGTTGCTTCATCGAGAGCGCTCTCAATTAATTTCGGCGACCACCGCGGGTTAGTCCCTCCCCCTTGTGGGGAGGGGTTGGGGAGGGGTCTTTTCTCAGGAGCGACACGATGCCCCTGATCAACCTCCCCGAATTTGCCAACGACCTGCTTGCCGAATTCGACGCGCGCAACGCCGAGCGCATCGATACGCCTGTCATTCAGCCGGCCGAACCTTTCCTTGACATCGCCGGCGAGGATCTGCGCCGCCGCATCTTCATGACGGAGAGCGAAACCGGCGCCAGCCTCTGCCTGCGTCCCGAGTTCACCATTCCCGTCTGCCTGCGCCACATCGAGACGGCGACCGGCACACCGAAGCGCTATGCCTATCTCGGCGAGGTTTTCCGCCAGCGTCGCGACGGCGCCAATGAATTCTATCAGGCCGGCATCGAGGATCTTGGTGATATCGACCTGTCAAACGCCGACGCCCGCGCCATCGGCGATGCCACCGGCATTCTCGCCCGCCTGCTGCCGGGCCGCCGCCTGTCGGTGACATTGGGCGACCAGGCAGTGTTCGAGGCTGTCGTCCAGGCGCTCGGCCTGCCGCTCGGCTGGCAGAAGCGCCTGATCCACGCCTTCGGCAATATGACGCAGCTGGAAGCACTGCTTGCCAGCCTCGTCAGCCCGCAATTCGTCACCGGGCTGGACGACGATATCGCCAGGCTCGTCGCATCGGGCGACGAGCAGGCGCTGGTCGCCTATCTCGAGCGGGAGATGCAGAAGACGGGCTATTCGACGAATGCCGGCCGCTCGGCCCTGGAGATCGCCAGAAGGCTCAAGGAAAAGCTCATCCTGTCCGAAACGCGCCTCGACGATGCGGCCTTCCATGTGCTGGAAGAGTTCCTGTCGCTCGACGTGCCGCTCGTCAATGCTTCCGCGGCCCTTTCCGGTTTCGCTGATGCTGCCGGCCTGAAACTCGGCAACGCGCTCGCCCGCTTCAATGGCCGCGTCGCAGCACTTTCCAATGCCGGCGTCGATCTTTCCTGCCTCGACTACCGCGCCGCCTTCGGGCGGCCGCTCGACTATTACACCGGCCTCGTCTTCGAGGTGACCGTGGAAGGTTCGACCGCGGTGCTCGCCGGCGGCGGCCGCTTCGACCGGCTCCTGACCTTCCTCGGTGCGACGGACCGCATCCCGGCCGTCGGCTTCTCCTTCTGGCTCGACCGCATCGAAACCGAAAGGGCAGCCGCATGACCATCACCATCGCGCTTCCCTCCAAGGGCCGGATGAAGGAGGACGCTTCGGCGATCTTCGAGCGGGCCGGCATGACGATCTCGGCTGTTGGCAACGATCGCTCCTATCGCGGTCGCGTCGAAGGCTGGGATGATGTGGAAATCGCCTTCCTCTCGGCTTCCGAAATCTCCCGTGAAATCGGTAACGGCACCGTCGACTTCGGCGTTACCGGCGAGGATCTGATGCGGGAAGGTTTTGCCGAGGTCGACAAGCGTGTCGAATTCTGCGCCCGGCTCGGATTCGGCCACGCCGATGTCGTCGTTGCCGTGCCGGAGATCTGGCTCGATGTCGACACCATGGCCGATCTCGTCGATGTCGCCGCCGATTTCCGCGC
This sequence comes from Rhizobium beringeri, assembly GCF_004306515.1. Taxonomy (NCBI): domain Bacteria; kingdom Pseudomonadati; phylum Pseudomonadota; class Alphaproteobacteria; order Hyphomicrobiales; family Rhizobiaceae; genus Rhizobium; species Rhizobium beringeri. The sequence goes on from NZ_SILG01000001.1 coordinate 503,375, forward strand.
CCGTCACTCCAGGCGCCTTGCCATCGCCACCAAATACTGGCGGCTGACCCAGCAGTTCTTTTCGAGCCAGCACGGCATTCAGCTTTATCGCATCGTCGAAAGCCTGGGCGCCACCGAGGGCGCTCCCGCGTCCGGCTCGGCCGATATCATCGTCGATATCACCTCCACCGGCTCGACGTTGCGCGCCAACCACCTGAAGGTGCTCCAGGACGGCGTCATCCTGCATTCGCAGGCCTGCCTCGTGCGCGCCCGCAAGGAAAGCCATGCCGGCGAACCCGCTGTGCAGGCAATCATCGAGGCAGTGCGCGCCGCCCTCTGATCTCAGTCATGAAGGCATAGAAAAACCCGCCGTCGGATGACGGCGGGTTTCTCTGTTTCTGGGAGGATGTCTGCTGGTGTCAGGCAGCTGCGTAAGCGCCGCGGCGGGCGTCGAGCGAGTAGGCGCCTGCGCCGACGGTGGCGAGCAGTATGTACGCGCCGGCCAGCGTGATATTCTTCATGACCATGATCTGGTTGAGAATGTTCACGAGTTCCGTGCCACTCGCGTAGGGCAGGTGGAAGGCAATGCCCGTGAAGACACAGAAGGCGGCGAGCAGCCAGCCGGCAATGCGGACCTGGAAGCCTGTGAGAACCGCAAGGCCGGCCAGCAGTTCGAAAAGGCCTGCGACATAGGCCAGCAGGGTTGCTGCCGGCAGGCCGGCACCGGCGATCATGCCCGCAGTACCGGCAGGATCGGTGAGCTTCATGAAGCCGGAAAGGATGAACATGAAGGAAAGAAGAATACGGGCTATCAGGATGATGACGTTGTTCGACATGGACGTTGTCTCCGTTTGAATGACTCTGGAGATCTTGGTGCCCCGGCACCGGTTCGACCTCGGATGCCTCTATGTCGCTCTTTTCTTGCGTTGTGGAAAGATAAACGAAAGGGGACACTTCGTTCACTAATATGGAACGATCTCCAAAGCGCGTCGCGTTCGCATTCATGCGACGCGCTTGGATCTTTTGTGGTCATGCATATCGTTGGCCCAAAACCGCCGCACACTTTTGGGCGACATGCATTGGCTGTCCCCCGCTTGCCTTTGCCAAGCCCGGTCTTTTATGGTCGGCGCCCAACATGGAGAATCCGATGGCAGATCTTTCCGCATTTCCGATCACGACGCGCTGGCCGGCTAGAAATCCCGATATCATCCAGCTCTATTCCCTGCAGACGCCGAATGGGGTGAAGGTCTCCGTCGCCCTCGAAGAGCTCGCTCTCGCCTATGAGCCGCATTATATTTCCTTCGCCGCCAACGAGCAGAAGTCGCCGGAATTCGAATCTCTCAATCCGAACGGCCGCATTCCGGCGATCATCGATCCAAACGGTCCGGACGGGAAGCCGATCGGTCTTTTCGAATCCGGCGCCATCCTGCTTTATCTCGCGGAAAAAACCGGCAAGTTGATCCCTGCTGATGCCGCCGGTCGCTACGAAACCATCCAGTGGGTGTTTTTCCAGATGGCGGGTATCGGCCCGATGTTCGGCCAGTTCGGACATTTCCACAAATTCGCTGCCGACAAGGTCGCCAACAACTCCTACCCGGTGGAGCGCTATCGCGATGAATCCAAACGGCTGCTCGGCGTGCTCGAGGACCGGCTGAAGGGTCGTCAGTGGATCATGGGCGATCAGTATACGATCGCCGACATCACCACCTTCACCTGGGTTCGCGGCGCCGATATCTTCTATGGCGGCCGCGAGGTGCTCGAATATGCGAAATTCCCCGCCGTTGCCGACTGGCTGGAGCGCTGCATCGCCCGTCCGGCAAGTGCCAAGGGCCTCAACATCCCGGTCAAGCCGGAGTAACCAACGGATCGCTGGAAAGTAGAAAGGCCGCCCTCGAAGACGTCGGGAGCGGCCGTTGATTTTGCTCTTCCGGCCTATCGCCGACTCCTGCGCAACGAGGGGCTACAGCGTCCTTTGGGCGTCTGAAAAGACGCGCGGCGCTGTCGTGATCTGGCTTGCGCCTTCCAGCTTGAAGCGCGGAAAGATGAAGACGCCGACCATGCTGCCGCTGTATTTCTGCTCAAGTCCGTTCGACTCGCCCATGCAGAACAGCGGCTGGCGGAAGCCGTTCGGCATGACGATCGTCGTCGAAAAACAGAAGGAGGAGCAGAGCGTCGCCGCCTGCTCAAACAGCTCCAATATGTGGCTGCGCTCCTTGGCGTCATAGCAGCGGACCAGGCTTAGGAGTCCGCATTCCTGTGCGGCAAGGCCGTGCAGCATCGCGCTCCATTCGCCGAGACGGAGCATGCCGCTCGAAAAATCTCCAGTCCAGGCTTCGGAAACGGAAAACTGCGCCAACATCTCGTGATTTTGATTGGCGTCATCAAGCGAGCCGGGCGTCAAGGGTACGGCTGCATTGGCTCTGGCGATCTTAAACAAGGCGTTCCCCAGTTCGGATGCGGCTCTTCCGCCGCACGCTCGGCAAACACAAAGAAACAGGATCACGCAGCAGCGGGCATGATGCCCGCGCTTACCTCCGGCGACTATTGCCACGGCCATCTGGCCTCCGTAACCGGAGCCCTTCGAGGCCGAATGTTCACGCATCGCCTTCCGCGCTCCGGCCTCGTCTATTGGCGAAAAATTATCGCCGGGCGCGCTTTAATTGCAGCGCGGATTTATAGGGGCTTTTGGACAAACGGCAACGGCTTTTTAAGGGGTATTCGGATCGGCCTCATTTCTTGAGATGCCCGCATCTTCCGCCTATTTCGCGAGAATTGGCATGGAAGGATCATCTTTGAGAGCTTTGCAAACGTTTTCACTCCACGTCAGGCCGGAAATATTGCAGCAGCACTGCGATTTCTCACATGTCGCCGGGCTGAGAAATACGCAGGCAGCGCAAGCTTGACGCAAGCTTCGTACCCGGGGCCTGCAAGAGGGAACTGGGTAAACGTTTCGTCGGCTATGCCAATCAGTGTACCGCGCTCCGAATCGCTTTTGGGCAAAAGAAAAGGGCGACCCGAGGGCCGCCCTTCCTGTTCCGGATGCCGGAATGGTGGTCAGTGATGGCTTTCGCCTATCACATCATGTCCATTCCGCCCATTCCACCCATGCCGCCCGGCATGCCGCCGCCAGCCGATTCTTTCTTCGGCAGTTCGGCGATCATGGCTTCGGTGGTGATCAGCAGCGATGCGACAGAAGCAGCGTTCTGCAGCGCCGTGCGAACGACCTTGAGCGGGTCGACGATACCCATGGCGATCATGTCGCCATATTCGGATGTCTGGGCGTTGTAGCCGAAGTTGTCTTCGTTCTTGTCGAGGACCTTGCCGACAACGATCGAGGCTTCGTCGCCTGCGTTTTCAGCGATCTGACGAACGAGCGACTGCAGGGCGCGGCGAACGATGTTGATGCCGGCTTCCTGGTCGTCGTTTGCACCCTTGACGGTGATCTTCGTGGAGGAGCGGAGCAGAGCGATACCGCCGCCGGGGACGATGCCTTCCTGAACAGCAGCGCGGGTCGCGTTGAGCGCGTCGTCGATGCGGTCCTTCTTTTCCTTCACTTCGACTTCCGTCGAACCGCCGACGCGGATGACGGCAACGCCGCCAGCGAGCTTGGCAAGACGTTCCTGCAGCTTTTCGCGGTCGTAGTCGGAGGTGGTTTCTTCGATCTGGGCCTTGATCTGGGCAACACGGCCTTCGATGTCGGTCTTGGCGCCCGAACCGTCGACGATCGTGGTGTTTTCCTTCGAGATCGAAACCTTCTTGGCACGGCCGAGCATGTCGAGCGTGACGGATTCGAGCTTGATGCCGAGATCTTCGGAAATGACAGTGCCGCCGGTCAGGATGGCGATGTCTTCGAGCATGGCCTTGCGGCGATCGCCGAAGCCAGGAGCCTTGACGGCAGCGATCTTGAGGCCGCCACGCAGCTTGTTGACGACGAGCGTTGCGAGGGCTTCGCCTTCGACGTCTTCAGCGACGACGAGCAGCGGCTTGCCGGTCTGAACGACAGCTTCGAGAACCGGGAGCATCGACTGCAGGTTCGAGAGCTTCTTCTCGTGAAGGAGAATGAAGACGTCTTCGAGGTCTGCGATCATCTTTTCCGGGTTGGTCACGAAGTAGGGGCTGAGGTAGCCGCGGTCGAACTGCATGCCTTCGACAACTTCGAGTTCGGTTTCGGCGGTCTTGGCTTCTTCAACCGTGATGACGCCTTCGTTGCCGACCTTCTGCATGGCTTCAGCAATGTCGAGACCGACCTGCTTGTCGCCATTGGCCGAAATCGTGCCGACCTGTGCAACTTCTTCCGAGGTGGAGATCTTCTTGGCCTTGGCCTGGAGATCCTTCACGACGTCAGCAACAGCAAGGTCGATGCCGCGCTTCAGGTCCATCGGGTTCATGCCGGCGGCAACGGCCTTGTTGCCTTCGCGAACGATCGCCTGGGCAAGAACGGTTGCAGTCGTGGTGCCGTCGCCGGCGATGTCGTTGGTCTTCGAAGCAACTTCGCGGACCATCTGGGCGCCCATGTTTTCGAACTTGTCTTCGAGTTCGATTTCCTTGGCGACCGAAACGCCGTCCTTGGTGATGCGCGGAGCGCCGAAGGACTTGTCGATGATGACGTTACGGCCCTTCGGGCCGAGCGTTACCTTCACTGCATCGGCGAGAATGTCGACGCCACGCAGCATCTTTTCGCGCGCGGTGCGGCCAAACTTGATTTCTTTAGATGCCATATTCTTAACTCCTGAATTCGAGTTGTTCGGGCAAAGAGCCCGTCAGCCATTTCGGGAAAGCAGGTCGGCCGATCAGCCGATGATGCCCATAATGTCGGCTTCCTTCATGATCAGAAGGTCTTCGCCGTCGATCTTGACTTCGGTGCCGGACCACTTGCCGAACAGGATGCGGTCGCCAGCCTTGACGTCGAGTGCGACAACCTTGCCGGACTCATCGCGCGCGCCGGAGCCGACGGCGACGATTTCGCCTTCCTGCGGCTTTTCCTTGGCGGTATCGGGAATGATGATGCCACCCTTGGTCTTGGCTTCGGACTCAACGCGGCGAACAACGACGCGGTCGTGAAGGGGGCGGAAGTTGGTGCTTGCCATTGTCTAATCCCTCGATCGAATGACATTCGCGGACCGGAGTGGCCCACATGGATAGGTGTTAGCACTCCCTTGCGGTGAGTGCTAGCGACGAGCATTTAGGGATGGCTCCGAAAGGAGTCAATGAGAGCAATCACGAATTTTTGCGCCGGAATTGTGAAGAGGCCGGAGAATAGTCGGAGATTGCGGCCGAAACCCGACGCCGCCGAACTCGTCCGCCTCGGGATGGGATCGTCAAGCTTTGCCCATCCACTTCGATCGCCGGTCGAAATCTTCGCATTGGCCGGCAGCAAAGAAAATGCCTTGCCATCGCCTTGCGCCTTTGCAATGTCACCGGTGACTGAAGCAAACGGGAAATCGGAATGGCGAAGCAGATAGAAAACTTCTCGGAGATAACAAGTCACTATGATGTGGTGCTCTGTGATGTCTGGGGCGTCGTTCACAACGGCGTCGATCCGTTCCCGAAGGCGGCAGCTGCCCTTGAAGCGGCACGTGAGAGTGGCGTCGCCGTCGTCCTCATCACCAATTCGCCGCGCCTTTCCTGGCAGGTGGTCGAACAGTTGCGCCAGATCGGCGTTCCCGACAGCGCCTATGACAGGATCGTCACCTCTGGCGACGTCACGCGCGGGTTGATCGCCGAAGGGCCGAAGACGGTCTTTCTGCTCGGCCCCGAGCGCGACAAGGCGCTTCTCGAAGGCATTGGCGTCGAGCGCCGGCCGGCGGGCGAAGCGCAATCGCTCGTCTGCACCGGCTTTTTCGACGACGAGACGGAGAAGCCGGAGGATTACACCGACATGCTTCTCGATTTCAAAGCCCGCGACGTGCCGATGATCTGCGCCAATCCCGACCTCGTCGTCGAGCGTGGCCATCGCATTATCCCCTGCGCCGGCGCCATGGCTGCCTATTACGAGCAGCTTGGCGGCAAAACCCGAATCGCCGGCAAGCCGCACCGGCCGATCTACGAGGCGACGCTGGCCGCTGCCCGCGAGCTTCGCGGCGATTTCCCGGTCGAGCGCGTGCTGGCGATCGGCGACGGCATGCCGACCGATGTGCGCGGCGCCTTGAATTATGGCCTCGACCTTCTTTACATCAGCGGCGGTATCCACGCCAAGGAATACACCCTCAACGGCGAAACCGACGAGGCGATCCTCCACGCCTATCTCGAACGGGAAAAAGCCGCGCCGAAGTGGTGGATGCCCCGCCTTGCATGAAGACACGCCTTGCATGAAGAGAAGCCAGCCGATGACCGTCTTCCACCGCAATGAAACCCGGGAACCCTTGCCCGCCCATCTGAAGGGCGGCGTCATTGCCATCGGCAATTTCGACGGCGTGCACCGCGGCCATCAATCGGTGCTGAGCCGCGCGCTCGAAATCTCCGAGGCGCGCGGTATCCCCGCTTTGGTGCTGACCTTCGAGCCGCATCCGCGTACGGTCTTTCGGCCGCAGGCGCCGGTCTTCCGCCTGACGCCCGCGCCGCTGAAGGCCCGCATCCTGGAAGCGCTGGGTTTCGGCGCCGTCATCGAGTATCCCTTCGACTACGAATTCTCGCAGCGCTCGGCCGATGATTTCATCCATTCGATCCTGAAGGATTGGCTCGGCGCCTCCGAAGTCGTCACCGGCTTCGATTTCCATTTCGGCCGCGGCCGCGAGGGCGGTCCCGCCTTCCTGATGAATGCCGGCCATACCTACGGCTTCGGCGTCACCTTGATCGATGCCTTCCGCGACGAAAACGCCGATGTCGTCTCTTCGAGCCATATCCGCGCGCTCCTGAAGGAGGGCAACGTCAGCGAAGTCGCCGGCATGCTGGGTTATCGCTACACGGTGGAAGCCGAGGTGATCGACGGCGAAAAGCTCGGCCGGCAGCTGGGCTTCCCGACGGCCAACATGCGCCTGCCGCCGGAGGTCGATCTTGCCGCCGGCATCTACGCCGTCCGCTTCCGCCGTCAGGACGGCACGCTCCACGATGCCGTCGCAAGCTACGGCCGCCGCCCGACGGTGACGGAAAACGGCGCACCGCTGCTCGAAACCTATCTTTTCGATTTCAGCGGCGATCTCTACGGCCAGCTCTGCTCAGTCTCCTTCTTCGGCTATATTAGACCCGAGCTGAAATTCGACGGCCTCGATCCGCTCGTTGCCCAGATCAAACGCGATGAGGAAGAGGCGAGGGCGCTGCTTGCCGGCGTTAAACCGCTCAGCGTGCTTGATGGGAAACTGTGCTTTTCCTGAGGTCGCCTTGAGTGCGGCTGTCGCTGGGACACCGGCAATTCCAGCCGTTGATGCCGATTGTGAACCGCGAATTCTTCTCTTCCTTTTCCCGGCAAAAACGCCTATGAACCGGCGCGATGACGAAACTTCGGCTGGCAATGATGATGCGAATTATCGGCCCGGCCTTCCGCGCGCGCTAAGCGGCCGGAAGGTCCGGGTTTTTGGCGCTTGGAAACGAGCGCTTCCGCCACCAGCTCTTTCACGCCCGTTGCGCCCTTTCCGGGCCGCCAGAAACGATTGCCAGACATGACCGACACAGCCGAAAAGATCGACTATTCGAAGACCCTCTATTTGCCCGAGACTGATTTCCCGATGCGCGCCGGCCTGCCGCAGAAGGAGCCGGAACTCGTCAAGCGCTGGCAGGAGATGGGTCTCTACAAGAAACTGCGCGCTTCCGCCGCCGGCCGCGAGAAATTCGTCCTCCACGACGGCCCGCCCTATGCCAACGGCAACATCCATATCGGCCACGCGCTGAACAAGATCCTCAAGGACGTCATCAACCGTTCGTTCCAAATGCGCGGCTACGACGCCAATTACGTGCCCGGCTGGGATTGCCACGGCCTGCCGATCGAATGGAAGATCGAAGAGAAGTACCGCGAGAAGGGCAAGAACAAGGACGAGGTCCCGGTCAACGAATTCCGCAGGGAATGCCGTGAATTTGCCGCCGGCTGGATCAAGGTCCAGGCAGAAGAGTTCAAGCGTCTCGGCATCGAGGGTGACTTCGATAATCCCTATACGACGATGAACTTCCACGCGGAGTCGCGCATCGCCGGCGAACTCTTGAAGATCGCCGCAAGCGGTCAGCTTTATCGCGGCTCCAAGCCGATCATGTGGTCGGTCGTCGAGCGCACCGCGCTGGCCGAAGCAGAAGTCGAATACCAGGACTATGAGAGCGATACGATCTGGGTGAAATTCCCCGTCGTCGAAGGTCCGGCTGCGCTCAAGGATGCGTTCGTGGTCATCTGGACGACCACGCCCTGGACGATCCCCGGCAACCGCGCGGTCTCCTTTTCCGCGCGTGTTTCCTATGGCCTCTATGAGGTGACGGCCGCCGAGAACGATTTTGGTCCGCGTCCTGGAGAAAAGCTGATCTTTGCCGACAAGCTGGCCGAGGAATCCTTCGCCAAGGCCAAACTGCAGTACAAGCGCTTGAGCGATGTCTCTTCGGCTGATTTCGCAGCGATGACCTGTGCGCATCCCTTCAAGGGTCTCGGCGGTGGCTATGAATTCCTCGTGCCGTTGCTCGATGGCGATCACGTCACCGATGATGCCGGCACCGGTTTCGTGCACACGGCGCCAAGCCATGGTCGCGAAGACTTTGATGCCTGGATGTCGGCTGTCCGCACGCTTGAGGCCCGCGGTATCGAGACCAAGATCCCGTTCCCGGTCGACGACGGCGGCTTCTACACATCAGACGCTCCCGGCTTCGAAGGCGCCCGCGTCATCGACGACAACGGCAAGAAGGGTGATGCCAACGACCGCGTCATCAGGGAACTGATCGCCCGCGGCGCACTCTTTGCCCGCGGCCGGCTGAAGCACCAGTATCCGCATTCCTGGCGCTCGAAGAAGCCGGTCATCTTTCGCAACACGCCGCAATGGTTCGTCTATATGGACAAGACCCTTGCCGACGGCACGACGCTGCGTTCGCGCGCCTTGGGTGCGATCGACGACACGCGCTTCGTGCCCGCCGCCGGCCAGAACCGCCTGCGCGCCATGATCGAAGGTCGCCCGGACTGGGTGCTCTCGCGCCAGCGCGCCTGGGGCGTGCCGATCGCCGTCTTTGCCGACGAGCAGGGCGAGGTCCTCATCGATGAAGCCGTCAACGCCCGCATCATCGAGGCCTTCGAACATGAGGGCGCCGACGCCTGGTTTGCCGAAGGCGCCAAGGAGCGTTTCCTCGGCAATGACCACGACCATTCCCGCTGGACCCAGGTCATGGATATCCTTGACGTCTGGTTCGACTCTGGCTCGACGCACACCTTCACGCTCGAAGACCGTCCGGACCTGAAATGGCCGGCCGATCTTTATCTTGAAGGTTCCGACCAGCATCGCGGCTGGTTCCATTCGTCGCTGCTGGAATCGGCTGCCACCCGCGGCCGTGCGCCTTACGACGCCGTCCTCACCCATGGCTTCACCATGGACGAGAAGGGCGAGAAGATGTCGAAGTCGAAGGGCAACGTCACCGCGCCGCAGGAGGTGATGAAGGACGCCGGCGCCGATATCCTGCGCCTCTGGGTCATGACCTCGGATTATGCCGACGACCTGCGCGTCGGCAAGACGATCATCCAGACCAATGTCGACGCCTATCGCAAGCTGCGCAACACCATCCGCTGGATGCTCGGCACGCTCGCCCATGACAAGGGCGAGGAGATCGCGCTTGCCGACCTGCCGGAGCTGGAGCAACTGATGCTGCACCGGCTTGCCGAGCTCGACGAGCTGGTGCGCGAGAACTACGATGCCTTCGACTTCAAGAAGATTGCCCGCGCGCTGATCGATTTCGCCAATGTCGAGCTTTCGGCCTTCTATTTCGATGTCCGCAAGGATGCGCTCTATTGCGATGCGCCGTCGAGCCTGCGCCGGCGCGCCAGCCTGCACGTCATCCGTCAGATCTTCGATTGCATGGTGACGTGGCTCGCCCCGATGCTGCCCTTCACCACCGAGGAGGCCTGGCTGTCGCGCAACCCGTCTGCCGTGTCCGTGCATCTGGAGCAGTTTGCTCCGGTTGCAAAGGAATGGCGCAACGATGCCTTGGCCGAGAAGTGGAAGAAGATCCGTACAGTGCGTTCGGTTGTGACCGGTGCCCTGGAAATCGAGCGCAAGGACAAGCGCATCGGCTCCTCGCTGGAAGCGGCTCCGGTCGTCCACATCGCCGATCCGGAATTGCTGAAGGCGCTGGAAGGCCAGGACTTCACCGAGGTCTGCATCACCTCGGCAATCGAGATCAAGGCCGGCGAAGGACCAGCGGATGCCTTCCGCCTTGCCGAAGTGCCTCAGGTCAGCGTCGTGCCGAAGCTGGCAGAGGGTGAAAAATGCGCCCGCTCCTGGCGCATCACCAGGGATGTCGGCTCCGATCCCGAGTATCCCGATGTTTCGGCTCGCGACGCCGCTGCCCTTCGCGAACTTGCCGCGCTCAAGTGAAGAATATTGCCGGATGAATTGCGCTTTCGCGGTTCATCCGGTAAAAGCTGCCTGAAAATGGCCGGATTTTTGCGTCAGGGGGACGTTTGTCCGGTTGGGCGAGGATTGCACCGGCAGGGCTGGAAGGGTTTTCATGTTAGCAACGCATTGGTTCCGTATGGGCGCCTGCCTGTCTGTTGTAGTGGCGGGATGCTCCCTGGTGTCCAGTTGCGCCAGCAGCCCGACCTACGGCACGGACAAGACCGCCATGGAACAGTTGACCGACGATCTCGGCCAGTCCGTGTCGTTGACCGGACCGGACCCGAAGAACAAGGGCGTCAAGTACACGCCGCGGCCGACGCTGGTGCTGCCGGCGCAGGCGCAGAAGGAAACCCTCGTTGCGCCGCAGCAGACGGTCGCCAACAAGGACAATCCGCAATGGCTTGAATCGCCGGAGGAGACGCGCGCCCGTCTCGTTTCGGAAGCCGACGAGAATTCGGACAATCCGAATTACCGCTCGCCGCTGGCAAGCTCTGCGATCGAAGGCGGTCGACGCACGACGGAAGCCCAGACCAAGGCTTATCGCGAAGCCCGCGCCCTGCAGAAGGGCTCCTATGTCGATCAGCGCCGCTATATATCAGATCCGCCGCCCGGCTACCGCACCGTCGACGATCCGGCGAAGCTCGACGATGTCGGCGAGCCCGAGCTCAAGAAGCAGAAGAAGCGTAAGAAGGATGCAGCTGTCGCCAACACCGGCAAGCAGTGGTGGAACCTCCTGCAATAGCTTTTTCGGCGCGCCGGCGCTGGTGATTACGGCGCCTCTCTCCTTTGCGAAAAGAACTTTCGCAGCATATCGGCCGATTGGACCTCGTTGAAGCCGGAATAGACTTCCGGCGCGTGGTGGCAGGTCGACTGCCCATAGAAGCGCACGCCATTGTCGACGGCGCCGCCCTTCGGGTCCTCGGCGCCGTAATAGAGCCTGCGGATACGCGCAAAAGAGATGGCTGCTGCGCACATGGTGCAAGGCTCCAGCGTCACGTAGAGATCGGCACCGGTAAGGCGTTCCTGTCCGAGCGCTTCGCAAGCGAGCCGGATCGCGGCGATTTCGGCGTGCGCGGTGACGTCTTTGAGCTCGCGCGTACGGTTTCCCGAGCGTGAAACGGCGATATCGTCGATAACGACGACGGCGCCGATCGGCACCTCACCGCGTTCTCCGGCCGCGCGCGCTTCTTCAAGCGCCATCTCCATGAAACGATTTGTCTTCACGATCGCAAGAATTTCCACTTAACCGCAGATGCGTGACCTGATAGACAGGCCCAAAAGGCAGGCAAACAACAAATGACACCCAAAGACAAGCCAAAACGCCCGGGCGCAAAGCCCCTTTCACGGGATATCAGGTCCAACGCCGGCCCGAAGGCGGGCGGCGAGAAGCCGGCAAAGCCTGCGGCGGCACGCGCGATCGCCGCCGAGACCGATGGCGAGGCCAAGGCCGAACGCATTTCCAAGGTGATGGCGCGCGTTGGCGTCGCCTCCCGCCGCGACATCGAGCGCATGATCATGGAAGGCCGTGTGACGCTGAACGGCAGGGTGCTCGAAACGCCCGTCGTCAACGTCACGCTCGCCGATCGGATCGAAGTCGACGGCGTGCCGATCCGCGGCATCGAGCGCACCAGGCTATGGCTCTATCACAAGCCCGCCGGCCTCGTGACCACCAATGCCGATCCGGAAGGCCGCTCGACCGTATTCGACAACCTGCCGGAAGAACTGCCGCGCGTCATGTCGATCGGCCGCCTCGACATCAACACCGAAGGCCTGCTGCTGCTGACCAATGACGGTGGTCTGGCCCGGGCGCTCGAACTGCCGGCGACCGGCTGGCTGCGGCGCTACCGCGTCCGCGCCCATGGCGAGATCGATCAGGACGCGCTCGACAAGCTGAAGGACGGCATCGCCGTCGACGGCGTGCTCTATGGCTCGATCGAGGCGACGCTCGACCGCACGCAAGGGTCGAACGTCTGGATCACCATGGGCCTTCGCGAAGGCAAGAACCGCGAAATCAAGAACGTGCTCGGCGCGCTCGGCCTCGACGTCAATCGCCTGATCCGCATTTCCTATGGCCCGTTCCAGCTCGGCGACCTGCCGGAAGGCCATGTGATCGAAGTGCGCGGCCGCACACTGCGCGACCAGCTCGGCCCGCGCCTCATCGAGGAAGCCAAGGCGAATTTCGACGCGCCGATTTACAATGCGCCGGCCGTCGCTGCCGAGGAAGAGGCAGAGCCCGCAGCACCGGAAAAGCGCGAGCGTCCGCGCCGCGATGAGGACAAGCGCGAACGGGCGCTGAGCCGCCTCGACACCAAGCGCGACGACCGCCACGGTGGCGCGCGCAAAGAGGACGACCGCCGCGACGGCGGGCGCCGGGACGATGAAAGGCCAAAGCGCCCCCAGCCGCTCGGCCAGCGCCGCAGCGCCAATGTCTGGATGGCGCCGGGCGCCCGGCCGCTTGGCGAAAAGGCTGCGGCGAAAGCCGCCAAGAATGCGCAGACCGCGCGCCGGCGCGGCGAGCCGGCGCCTGCAAAGAATGATCACATCGAGGATCGCCCGCGCACACAGGTGAACCGCGTGCGCGAAGAGGATGGCGAATGGATCCGCTCGAGCGAAGAGCCCCGTCGCAAGGATGAGGGAGAGGGCTTCGGCCGCAAGCGTTCCTTCGGGGATCGCCCCGCCCGCGAAGACCGCGGTTTTGGCGACCGCCCGGCGCGCCGCCCCCGCGAAGGGGGTGAGGAACGCCCGCGTGCCAGAAGCTCTGCCGGCGAAGGTCGTCCGGAGCGTCCGCGCGGCGACCGGCCCTTCGGCGACAAGCCGCGCGGTGATCGTAAGCCGCGTACGGACGGCGACGAGCGTCCTCGTGCCGCCAGAACCTCCGCCGGTGAGGGCCGTTCGGAGCGTCCGCGCGGCGACCGGCCGTTCGGCGATCGTCCCCCACGTGGGGATCGTCCCTTCGGCGACAAGCCGCGCGGTGATCGTAAGCCGCGTAAGGACGGCGACGAGCGTCCTCGTGCCGCCAGAGCCTCCGTCGGTGAGGGCCGTTCGGAGCGTCCGCGCAGCGACCGCCCCTCCGGTGATCGTCCTTCGCGCGGAGACCGGCCCTTCGGTGACAAGCCGCGTGGCGATCGCAGGCCGCGCGAGGACGGTGATGAACGTCCGCGGGCAGCCAGAAGCTTTGCCGGCGAGGGCCGCTCCGAGCGTCCCCGCGGTGAAAGATCGTTCGGGGACAAGCCCTCGGGTGACAAACCTTCTGGTGACAGGCCGCGTGGCAAGGGCTTTGCGGCCAAGCCCGGTGGGGCCAAGCCTGGTGGGGCCAAGAGTTTTTCCGGCAAGCCGAAAGGCGCCAAACCCGGCGGTGACAGGCCGGGCGGCGACAGGCCTGCAGGCGGGCCGTCCAGAGGTGGTGCTAAAGGAAAAGGAATGACGCGCGGTGCGGATCGTCGGCGGTGAGTTTCGCGGACGGCCTCTCGCCGTGCCAAAATCCAACGAGATCCGGCCGACTGCCGACCGGACGCGCGAGAGCCTGTTCAATATATTGAGTCATGCCTATCCGGAATGCGTCGATGGCACCCGGATACTCGACCTTTTTGCCGGCACCGGCGCCGTCGGCCTCGAAGCGGTTTCACGCGGCTCTCGCCATGCGCTCTTCGTCGAAAACAGTGTCGAGGGCAGGGCGCTGCTCTGGGAGAACATCGATGCGCTCGGCCTGCATGGCCGCACGCGCATCCTGCGCCGGGATGCGACCGATCTCGGCAGTGTCGGCAATCTCGAGCCCTTCGACGTGCTCTTTGCCGACCCGCCCTATGGCAAGGGGCTCGGCGAGAAGGCGATGGCGGCGGCGGCCGAAGGCGGCTGGCTGCGGCCAGGCGCGATCGCGGTGCTCGAAGAACGCGCCGATGTTGTCGTTTCCGTCCATCCTTCCTATGTTTTCCTCGAAAGCCGCATCTTTGGCGATACGAGGGTGCATTTCTTCCGATATCAGCCGCAATAAGCGGGGGCGGGCGTGCAGCAGGCAGAGATCATCAGCCCGAAATTGCCCGCGATCAGCGATGTGCCAACGGTCGCGGTCGCTTTTGGCGGCGGCGGCGCGCGCGGGCTTTCCCATATCCATGTCATCGAGACGCTCGACGAACTCGGCATCCGCCCGGTGGCGGTATCAGGCTCATCGATCGGTGCGATCATGGCGGCCGGCATGGCGGCCGGCATGTCCGGCGCCGAAATCCGCGAACATGCGCTGACGACCGTCGGCAACAAGACGGCGGTCGTCGCGCGCATCTGGGGGCTGAGGCCGGCGACAGTGCGCGATGCGGTGGCCAAGGGTATCCGCATCGGCCAGTTCAATCTGGAGCGGATCCTCAAGGCTTTCCTGCCGTCCGAACTGCCGGCCCGCTTCGAGGACCTGCTGGTCCCGATGAAGGTGATCACCACCGATTATTACGGGCAGTGCGAAGTCATCATCGAGCAGGGCGAGCTGTTTCCCGCACTCGCGGCCTCGTCCGCTATTCCCGCCGTCTTCATGCCGGTGCGCCTGCGCGACCGCGTGATGATCGACGGCGGCATCAGCAATCCGGTGCCCTATGAATGCCTGATGGATCTTGCCGACATCGTCATCGGCATCGATGTCGTCGGCGCGCCGGAAGGCGACGGCACCCATATTCCGAACCGCATGGAGAGCATCTTCGGTTCCGGCCAGCTGATGATGCAGACGGCGATTTCGCTGAAGCTCA
Source organism: Rhizobium beringeri (assembly GCF_004306515.1). Taxonomy (NCBI): domain Bacteria; kingdom Pseudomonadati; phylum Pseudomonadota; class Alphaproteobacteria; order Hyphomicrobiales; family Rhizobiaceae; genus Rhizobium; species Rhizobium beringeri. The sequence continues at coordinate 518,589 of NZ_SILG01000001.1, forward strand.
AGCTTCGCCCGCCGCATATCTTCCTGCGCCCGACGGTCGGCCGCACCGGCGTCATGGATTTCCTCAAGGCCCGTGAAGTGCTGGCCATGTCGGTCGGTGTCAAGGACGACCTGAAATTTGCTCTCGATCGGGAAATCGAGGCGCGGCTAAAGCGCTAAACTGCATTGCACGGGAACCGTCGCATACTTCCGGGCGACATGCATGAGCGGTTCACTGAGCATCGCTTCGGCTATGAGCTCGGCATCATCATTATCGATTTCGAAGAGACCAAAGCGCAATCGATAGCCCCAGCCTCCCCGATCGCTTGTGAAAGACAGCCGGCCGAGCAGCGGCCGGATCGGCGTTTCCACGGCCCGCCACCAGGCGACATCGCGCCTCCAGGGGCGGAAACCGGGGTGAACTTCCACCTGATATGCCGCCGTTTCCTCGACCACGCCAATTGCCGTGAACGCCTGCAGGCGATCCTTGCCGCCAAATGTTTCGGTCGGCGAATAATAGATCACCCGGTCGCCAGGCGCGCTTCGCTTAAGCGGAGCGGCCTTGCCATGACAGACCTGCATGAACCCAGCTTCGCGCCCGATGCGGACATGGTTTGCTGATGCGACAGCGATCCAGCTGCGGGACATGTTTCAGTCCTCCGCAACGTTGTAGACACGCAGGCGATGCCCGTCGGGATCGGCTGCGACAAAGGTGCGGCCGAAATCGAGGCTGGTCGGTGGCAAAAGGATGGTCGCGTCCTTTGCCTGCCATTCGGCGTGAAGCGTATCGACCATATCAGCTGTCGCGACCTTGAAACCGACGTCGCAGCCGCCGCCCGTCGCAGCCGGCGCCGGCTCCACGCCCGCCTTGCCCCAGAGTCGAAGGGCCAGACCCGAAGGCAGGATGAACATGGCGAAGGTCGGGCTGAACTCAACCGGATCCTGCCCGAGCAGTTGGCCATAAAAGCCGGCGCTTTTTGGCACGTCGGCTACGAAAAGTAGAATGCTGTTGCTGTCGATCATGGTGAGCCTCCTGTTTGGGTCAGGAGGATCGTCTACAGAGACATACTGACAGATTCTGGCAGTAACCTTTGCCTCTGCCGCCGTTCAATCCGCCCAAGTTTGCCACTTCCGGAGTTGATTTATGCTTCCGCTGTCGCATCCGCGGTCCCGGCCAGCGGATCGTCCTCGAAGGGATCGGCTGCACGCTTCGGCTTGACCAGCGGTTCGGGGCGGACGGGGTGGGAAAACAGCATGTCGCGCCCGGCCTGCAGCCCTTCGGACACCTGCAGCACCAGACGCGCCTCGTCGCGCTTGCGGATATCCTCGCCGATTTCATAGGCGTCGACCTCGGAAACGCCGAGCGCCTCCAGTGTTCGCCGTCCGAAGAGCAGGCCCGATTCCAGCGTTTCACGCAGCTCGTAGTCGACGCCCTTGTTGCGCAGTTCGATCGAATGGATGCGGTCGTAGGAGCGCACGTAGAGCCGCGTCTGCGGATAGTCGGCCTGCACCAGCTCCACCACCTTGTCGGTGATCTCCTTCTTCTGCGTGCAGACGAGTACGATCTTCGCCCGGTCGATACCGGCCGAGCGCAGCACGTCCTTGCGGGCGCCGTCGCCGAAATAGATGCGGAAGCCGAAGGAGGAGGCCTGGCGGATGCGGTCGGCCGAAAAATCGATGACGGTGACGCTGCGTCCGCCGGCAAGCAGGATCTGGGCGGCGATCTGGCCGAAACGCGAGAAGCCGACCATCAGCACGTCGGCGCCTGCCCCCTCGAAATCCTCGTCCAGCTCCTCCTGCTCGTCGCCGCGCAGCAGCCGCTTCGAAAGGGCCGACCCGATCGGCGTCAGCGCCATGGACAGCGTGACGACCGCGACCAGCAGCGATGCCGTGCTCGTCGACATCAGCCCGGCCGCACCCGCCGTGGTGAACAAAACGAAACCGAATTCGCCGCCCTGCGGCAGCAGGAAGGCGATGCGGATTGCATCGTCATGCGGGGAGCCCGAGATCCGGCAGAGGCCATAGATGATGATCGCCTTGACGGCCATGACGATCGGCACGGCGACGATGACGAAGAGCGCGTTGTCGGCGAGAACGTCGAGTTCCAGCGACAGGCCGACGGCGATGAAGAAGATAGCGAGCAACACGCCGCGGAAGGGCTCGATATCCGCCTCCAGCTCGTGCCGGTAGGAGGATTCGGCAAGCATCACGCCGGATAGGAAGGCGCCCATCGCCATCGAAAGACCGGCAAGCTGCATCAGGCTCGCCGATCCCATGACGACGAAGAGGGCGGCGGCGATCATTGCCTCGCGCGCGCCGGTCCGGGCGATGATCTGGAAAAGCGGCGTCAGCAGGTAGCGTCCCATGACGATCATCGCCGCAACCGCGCCGACGGCGACGGCAAAATCCAACAGCGGCGCGTTGCTGCCCTTGTCGCCACCGTCGAGGATGGTGATCAGCGCCAGCAGCGGCACGATCGCCAGGTCCTGGAACAGCAGCATCGAGAAGGAGCGCTGCCCGTATCTGGTGTTGACGTCGCCGTCGCCCTCGAGAATCTGCATGGCGAAGGCGGTCGAAGACAGCGCCAGGCCAAATCCGGCAACGATGCTGCCGCGCCAGTCGAGAACCTGGGAAAACCAGGCAAGCGCGGTCAGCGCCAGTCCCGTCAGCACCACCTGCGCCGTGCCGAGGCCGAAGATATCGCGCCGCATCTGCCAGAGACGGGTGGGCTTCAGCTCCAGTCCGATGATGAAGAGCAGGAAGACGACGCCGAGTTCGGCGACGGCGAGGATCTGTTCGCCATCGGTGATGCCGTGGAAGACCGGGCCGATGACGATGCCGGCGGCGAGGTAGCCGAGCACCGTGCCGAGCCCGAGCTTCTTGAAGATCGGAGCGGCGACCACCGCGCCGCCAAGCAGCAGGATCGTTTCGGAAAAAAGGGCATTGGGCGCTGACATGCTGACAATTTCTTTCAACGGCGGGGAGCACGCAAGCAGCCCCGATAAAGAATCGGCGGCGGCGGCCTTGATGCTTGGGAGAGTGCACAATAAATGGAAGCCGAAGGAAAGGCCAAATCATGTCCTCTGAAATTGATTCCTCGACACTTCTTTCCCGCGCAAGTCAATTGATCGATCTGGCAAGGAAGGCAGGGGCTGATGCCGCCGATGCCGTCGTCGTCCGGTCGCGCTCGCAATCGGTCAGCGTGCGCCTCGGCAAGGTCGAGGGCACGGAATCCTCCGAAAGCGACGATTTTTCCCTGCGCGTCTTCATCGGCCAACGCGTCGCCAGCGTTTCGGCCAATCCGGGCTTCGATCTTCAGGCGCTTGCCGAACGCGCCGTCGCCATGGCCAAGGTTTCCCCGGAAGACCCCTTCGCCTGCCTGGCGGATGAGGCGAACCTTTCGAGATCCTATCCCGACCTGCAATTGCTCGATACCACGGAGGTCTCCTCCGAGATGCTGCGCGAGGCGGGTCTTGCCGCTGAAGCAGCCGCGCTTGCGGTCAAGGGGGTTACCAATTCCTCCGGCGCCGGCGCCTCCGCCGGCATGGGCGGCCTCGTTCTTGCCACCTCGCACGGGTTCGAAGGCAGTTACATGGCCTCGCGTTTCGGCCATTCCGTTAGCGTCATCGCCGGCGAAGGCACCGGCATGGAGCGCGATTATGATTTCGACAGCCGCCTCTATTATGCCGAGCTCGACGATCCCTCTGAAATCGGCCGTCGCGCCGGCGAACGGGTGATCAAGCGCGTCAATCCGCGCCAGGTGCCGACCGGCAAGGACGTCACCGTCATCTTCGACCCGCGTGTCGCCCGCGGCTTCGTCGGCCATATCGCCGGTGCGATCAATGGTGCTTCCGTTGCCCGCAAGTCCAGCTTCCTGCGCGACAGAATGGGTCAGCAGGTGCTGAAGTCCGGACTGTCGATCACCGACGATCCGCTGATCGTGCGTGGGCCTTCCTCGCGGCCCTTCGATGGCGAGGGCGTGTCCGGCGAGCGGCTGGTGATGATCGAGGATGGTGTTTTGAAGCACTGGTTCCTCTCGACCTCGACCGCGCGCGAGTTGGGTCTGGAGACCAACGGCCGCGGCGTGCGCGGCGGCACCGCCGTCTCGCCTTCCTCCACCAATCTTGCCCTGGAACCCGGCGACATCTCGCCGGAGGATTTGATCCGCAGCGTCGGCAACGGTTTTTATGTCACCGAATTGATCGGCCACGGCGTCAACATGATCACCGGCGAATACAGCCGCGGCGCCACCGGCTTCTGGATCGAGAACGGCGAACTCACCTTCCCGGTCTCCGAGGTGACGATCGCCTCGAACCTCAAGGAGATGTTCATGCGCCTGACGCCGGCAAACGACATCGATCGCAAGTTCGGCGTTGCGGCCCCCACCTTCGCCATCGAAGGCATGACGCTCGCAGGGCGCTAGAGCATGTCTCGCAAAACTGTGCGCGGTTTTCGGACGACATCATGCTCTAGCGATAGTTCAGAAACGGATTGACGGGATGAGCGATAAGGAAACGGCCCGCTGGCAGAGCGATCTGACGCTAATCGCCGATGCTGCGAGAGAGGCGGGCGCCGTCGCTTTCGGCTTCTTCAACCAGTCTCCCGAGGTCTGGTGGAAGAACGACGACCGGTCTCCCGTCAGTGCCGCCGATTTCGCTGCAAACAAGACGCTCGAAACCATCCTGCGCAAGGCCCGGCCGGATTATGGCTGGTTGTCGGAGGAAACCGACGACGATGCCGACCGTCTCTCACGCGAGACGCTGTTCATCATCGATCCGATCGACGGCACGCGCGCCTTCCTCGGCGGACAGAAGGTCTGGTGCGTCAGCGTCGCGGTGGTTCATCGCGGCCGGCCGGTCGCCGGCGTGCTCTATGCCCCGGCGCTCGAGGAGCTCTATGAGGCGGTTGAGGGCGGCGTGGCGCTGAAGAACGGCGTGCCCTTCACCGTTTCGGCCGCCGGACCGGAAGAGATGAGCCGCCTTGCGATCGGTGACGACCTGCTGAAGACCTTTCCGACGGAATTCCGCGACCGGGTGACGCGCGAGACATACATTCCCTCGCTCGCCTATCGCATCGCCATGGTGGCGGACGGTCGTCTCGAAGGCACCTTCGTCAAGGGCAATTCACATGATTGGGACCTTGCCGCCGCTGATCTGATCCTTGTCTGTGCCGGCGGCGGCCTCGTCGACATCGAAGGCCAGCCGATCGTCTACAACCGCGCCGAAGTCACCCACAAGGTCCTCTGCGCGGCCCCAACACCCCGCCTCGGCGAATTCCTCGCGGCCTTTGCGGGGCGACGAGACAGTTGACGTTTCCGTCAAAATCCCGCAGATGGGTGGCGGAGGAGAATAGGCAGAAAGAGAACGAAAAATGACTGAATCCGGTGACAAGAAGCAACTTTTGCATCTCGTTTTTGGCGGCGAACTGGAAAGCCTCGATGACGTCCAGTTCCGTGACCTGCAGGGTCTCGATATCGTCGGCATTTTCCCGGATTATGCCACGGCGCTGACGGCCTGGAAGGCGAAGGCGCAGCAGACGGTCGACAATGCGCATATGCGCTACTTCATCGTCCACATGCATCGTTTGCTCGATCCGCAGGAAAAGCCCAAGGGCTGAGCTTAGCAAGTGCCGCCGGCCGGCCGCTCCTCGAGCGGGGCGTTGGTGCATCCGGCGCGCTCGTCGATCCGGATTGTTGGACGCATTCTGAACAAATTAATCGGCCATTGCGGCCGCAACGATAATTAGGGAATGGGTTTGATGTCGATCGGTTTTGATCGGAGGCTGGCGCGATGAGTTCCCGGATGGCGCGGTTCGGTCTGAACGCATACCGTCTGGCGGGAACCGTGGCCTCTCCTGTGGTCGGCCTCTATATCACCTACCGCACGGCCAAGGGCAAGGAAGACCGGGCCCGCCGCCTGGAACGTTTTGGCTATCCGAGCGCCAACCGGCCGCAGGGCCCGTTCCTCTGGTTTCATGCTGCAAGCGTCGGTGAAACCAACGCCGTCATCCCGCTGATCCGTGAAATCCGCCGCCGCGACATCCATGTCATCCTGACGACCGGCACCATCACGTCGGCCAAGCTCGCCGCTGAGCGCCTCGGCCAGGAAGCGATCCATCAATATGTGCCGCTCGACCTGAAGCCCTCCGTCAGCCGCTTCCTCGATTATTGGCAGCCCGATTGCGCCATCATCGCCGAATCCGAGATCTGGCCGGCAACGGTGCTGGAGCTCGGCCGCCGCCGCATTCCGCAGATCCTGATCAATGCCCGCATGTCGGACCGTTCCTTTGCCCGCTGGCGCCGCCGCCCGGCGATCGCCGAAGCCTTGTTCGAGAATCTTGCCCTCGTCATTGCCCAGTCGGATGTCGATGCCGAACGTTTTCGCGATCTCGGCGCTGTGCCCGTCATCACCTCGGGCAATCTGAAGGTCGATACCGACGCACCGCCTTATGACAGCGCTGTTTTCGCCCGCTATAAAAAGCAGATCGGCGAGCGCAAGACTTGGGCGGCGATCTCGACCTTCGACGGTGAGGAGAATGCCGCCGCCATCGTTCATCGGGCGCTCAGGGAGCGCGATCGTCAATTGACGATTATTGTGCCGCGCCATCCCGAGCGCAGCGACGAGATCGAGGCGGCCCTCGTCAAGCAGGGGCTGAAGGTCGCCCGCCGCACCCGCGACGATGTCTTATCCGCCGATGTCGATATTTTCCTCGGCGATACGATCGGCGAAATGGGTCTTTATCTCCGTCTGACGGAAATCGCCTTCGTCGGCCGCTCGCTCTTTGCCGAAGGCGGCCAGAACCCGCTGGAGCCCGCCATGCTCGGCTGCGCCATTCTCTCCGGCGGCCATGTGCAGAATTTCCGCGATGCCTATCAGAAGCTTGCCCGCAGCGGCAGCGCCCGCATGGTGCGCGATACCGAAATGCTGGCCAAGGGCGTGCATTACCTGCTGATCAATGACGACGCCCGCCGCGGCATGATCGAGGCCGGCATCACCGCCGTGCACGAGATGCGCGGTGCGCTGACGGCGACAGTGAAGGGGCTGGAACCCTATATCAATCCGCTGACGGTGAAGGCGCGACTGCTGCCCAAAGCCGTGGCCCAGGTCTGAGGAACTGAGATGTCGGCTGCCACGCCTATAAAAGGCATCCTCTTCGACAAGGACGGCACGCTGCTCGATTATGACGAGAGCTGGCTGCCGGTCAACCGCGAGCTTGCCCGCATCGCTGCGAAAGGGGATGAGCTTCTCGCCAACCGGCTGCTGTCGGCCTGCGGCATGGATCCGCTGACCGGCCATATCGTTCCCGACAGCCTGCTTGCCGCCGGCAATACCCGCCAGATCGCCTCAGGCCTTGTTGCCGCGGGTTCGATGGTGGATGTCGACGAACTGACGGTCCGCCTCGACGATCTGTTTTCCAGCGCCGCCGAATTTTCCGTGCCGGTGACCGACCTTGCCGGCTTCTTCGCCCGGCTGCATCGGCGCGGCTTCAAGCTCGGTGTCGCCTCCAGCGACAATGAGCGGTCGATCCGCCAGACGGCGGAACGTTTCGGTTTCGCCCGCTATGTCGATTATATCGCCGGCTACGACAGCGGTTTCGGCGTCAAGCCGGAGCCCGGCATGGTGCTCGGCTTCTGCGCCGCAACCGGTCTTTCTCCCGCCGAGGTCGCCATGGTCGGCGACAACAACCACGATCTGCACATGGGTCTGAATGCCGGCACGGGTCTCAGGATCGCGGTGCTGACCGGCACCGGTTCGCGGGAGACGCTTGCCGCCGCGGCCGATCACGTCCTCGACGATATCACCGCCATCGAGACGCTGCTGCCCGACTTGCAGCCGGCCTGACGGGTAAGGGCTTGCATTTTTTCAGGTTTTGGCTTCTCAATCCGACCGGTCGAAAAGCAGGGGACTGGCTGTCGCTAAAGCAATTCCAGCAAAAGTGCACAGCGGTTTTGCCGGGAAAAGCGCGCAGCGACTTTCCCAAGGGATTGCGTGAGAACAAGCCGGACAGGGGAGCGGGACGGCAAGATGATATCCGAAGCGCCACCGTTCTGGTGGAGGAAAGCCGATTGGCGGGCCTGGCTGCTGCTGCCGCTTTCTTTTCTCTATGGCCGTATCGCCGGCCACCGTATGGCCCATGCGCGCCGCGCTTCCGTTCCCATCCCGGTCATCTGCGTCGGCAATTTCACCGTCGGCGGCGCCGGCAAGACGCCGACGGCGCTGACGATCGCTCGCGCCGCCAAGGCGAAGGGGCTGAAGCCCGGCTTTCTCAGCAGGGGTTACGGCGGCTCGCTCGATGTGACCACCGTGGTCGACCCCGATCATCACCGGGCGATTGCCGTCGGTGACGAGCCCTTGCTGCTTGCTCAGGAAGCGCTGACGGTGATTTCGCGCCGGCGCGTCGAGGGTGCTGCACGCCTGGTGGCGGAAGGCGCCGATCTCATCATCATGGATGACGGTTTCCAGAGTGCCCGGCTGGCGATCGACTATGCCCTGCTCGTCATCGATGCGACGCGCGGCCTCGGTAACGGCCATATCGTGCCGGGTGGCCCGGTCCGCGCGCCGATCCGCCAGCAGTTGCGTTCTGCGACCGCTCTGCTGAAGGTTGGCGGCGGCAATGCCGCCGACAGGATCGTCCGCATGGCGGCGCGCGCGGCAAAGCCCTATTTCACCGCATCGCTGAAAGTGCGCGGCGACAATACCCTGGCCGGCACCAAGGTGCTCGCCTTTGCCGGCATTGCCGATCCCGCCAAATTCTTCCGCACGGTCGAATCCCGCGGCGCAGAGATCGTCGTCGCCAAGTCCTTCGGCGATCACGAGCATCTGACCGAGGAGGAAATCGACGACATCCTGATGACCGCCGAGCGGCAGGGCCTTCAGATCGTCACCACCTCCAAGGATTTTGTCCGCCTCTCCGGCCATCCCGGTAAGGCGGTGCAACTCGCCGAAAAGAGCCGGGTGATTGAGGTCGACATGGTGTTCGAGGATCACCTCGCCCCCAGCCTCATCATCGACCGGGCGATCGTCGCCTGCCGCGAACGGCGCCTGCGGGAGATGAAGGCCGGGGTTAAAGCGATTCCAGGAAAGGCTGAACCGCTCTAACAGGCTGTTGCAAAACGCCTCGTTCTGCGCACATCCGTACATCCAATGCTATCACGCGATCGAGTGAAGCAAAGTTTCGCGAGCGGAAGTCAGATGCAACCGGCATGCGCGATCGATCAAGGCGATATTGCGGCTTTCGAGGGCTTCGATCAGCGCGAGATGTTCCCTGATGGCGACCTCATTCCGCGCGCGTTCATCACGCTTGTTCCACTGATAGTGATAGTGGAAGACCATGGTTATCACGTCTTGAAAGCTTTCGATAAAGCGGTTTGGCGCGACTGCGGTAATCAGGCGGTGGAAACGGCTGTCCAACTCCGAGAAATCCTGAAACCGAGCGTCGATATCAGCGAGCAGTTCCAAATGTGCCGCCCGCATAGATTGGATCTGTTTCCAGACGGGCGACCCGTCGGGCAGGGCAGCGAAAAGCCGTGCGGAGCGCATTTCGAACATCTCTCTAATCTCAAACAGTTCGAGTGCGAAACTGGCTGTGAACCCTTTAAAAACCCAGCCGGCATTCTGACGCTTCTCGATCAGCCCATATTTCTGAAATCGATTGAGAAACTCACGGACAATCGTTGTCGCGACGCCGAATTTCCGAGCTAATTCCGTCTCATTGATTTCTGTGCCCGGACAGGCATCACCGCGCAGCATCCATTCCATGAAACTCGTCTCGACCTGTTCCGAAATTGCCAAGGTCTCTTCCTTCGGATAGCGCTCTTTCTGCCGCGGCTGCTCACGTATGATCCGCTTGTGCGCTTCAGATATGATGATCCCACGTGCGGACATCCCCGCCAGCACCTTCCGCACCGTTGTTCTGCTCACGCCAAGCTGGGTGCGCAGTGCATTTTCGGACGGCAAATCCGCCCCAAGATCGAGCGTCCGAATGATATCGATCATATCATTGAATGCCCGCTTGAAAGTCGTATCCGTCCTCATGACGCAACTCTCGGTATGATTAGATATCCATAAAAAACAATTTGACGCACGTGTATCATATGTTTCTTATGTATAAAAAACGGGGGAGGCTAGGGGAATTTGGAAGACTCCGGGATTCTGCCTCAGAATTCGTCCCGGCCTGGTGGTTCGCAAGATGCAACCTTCCATCCGAGACAATCTGGCATCACATTCGGGCTGAAGCTATTGAGCCTTGGCCCTCTACTGATCCTGATTATGCTCATCGCCGTCGTCAGTTTGATCACGCCGGCTTTTCTAAAGCCCGTTAACCTGGGGAACATCCTGGCGCAGACAGCAGTGATTGCTGTTGTGGCAATGGGGCAGCAACTCGTTATCCTGACACGCGGCATCGACCTGTCTGTAGGCTCGAATCTTGCGCTGGCAACAGTCATCGGCGGACTTGTCTACCAGCAGGTTGATTCCTCGATCGTCGTCATTATGGCCATGCTGCTTGCCGGTGCTGCCATTGGTGCGGTCAACGGCCTGGTCTTTGTCTATGGCCGGCTGCCACACCCCTTTATCATTACACTTGCGACCTTGAGTATCTGCCGCGGCCTGGCACTTGCATTGGCGCCCGGCCACACCACCATGCGCGGGATGCCCGATGCAGTGACTGCAATCGGCGGCGGTACGACGCTTGGTGTGCCCAATTCCTTCTTTGCCGTTGCGATGTTCGGGCTTCTTTTTCTGATCCTGACGAAGTCGATGGTCTTTGGCCGATGGATCTATGCGGTCGGCGGCGCGCCGAATGCCGCCAGAAGCATGGGTATCCCGGTAAAGGGCGTTCTGCTCGCAACCTACATTATTTGCGGCTTTTGTGCAGGTGTCGGCGCGGTGCTGCTCGCTGGACGGACCGCCGCCGCCTCGCCAATCTACGGCAATCTTTTGGAGCTCGACACGATTGCTGCGGTGATTATCGGTGGCGCCAGCTTCCTTGGCGGACGAGGCCATCTCGGCCACGCCCTGATCGGCGCCGTGCTGATCGGCGTCATCCGCAACGCCCTTAACCTTCTCGGGGTCGACGTGTTCTTTCAAATGATCGCGATTGGGCTCGTCATCGTCATCGCCGTAGAGGCTGACGTGCTTCGTAACCATCTCGAGGCGCGCGCACGCATGCTTCAATCGGCGAGAGTACAATGAACCCGGCATCCATCACACCGGCACTTTCGGTTCGAAACGCCCAGAAGCGCTTTGGCGCCATCCATGCCCTGAAAAATGTAAGCTTTGATGCGTATTCGGGTGAGGTAACCGCTCTCTTGGGTGACAACGGCGCCGGCAAGTCGACGCTCGTCAAATGCATCAGCGGGCTTCATAGTCTCGACGAAGGAGAGATCCTCGTGGATGGTGCTCCTGTATGGCTCCATTCAACGGCGGCCGCCCGCCGCGCCGGTATTGAAACCGTCTATCAGGATCTGGCGCTTTTCGACAACCTGACCCCGGTACAGAATTTCTATTGCGGACGAGAAATCTCTTTCCCCTCCTGGCTGCCGCGGCCGCTCCGCTTCCTCAACACGGGCGCGATGAAGCGGGAGGCAGCAAGTGTCATCGATCGCCTGAAGGTTAAACTGCCGAGATTCGATGCGCCGGTCGCGCTGATGTCTGGGGGGCAGCGACAGGCGATCGCGGTCGCGCGCGCCATTGTGTTTGCGCGCAAGCTGGTAATTCTTGACGAACCAACGGCCGCCCTCGGTCTTCGCGAGTCTCGCCAGGTTCTTGATCTTATCCATCAGCTCAAGGCCGACGGCAATGCCGTGATCATCATCACGCACAATATGGAGCATGTCGTCGAAATCGCCGATCGGGCGGTTGTGCTGCGGCAGGGTCGCAAGGTGGGTGAACTGAAGCCGACTGAAGCGAACAAGCAGGACCTTGTCGCGATGATTGTCGGCGCCGAGGCTTAAGGGAGATCGCTGCTTCGTTGGGGCAGCGGACAACGAGATCGCTCTAGAGGAGGGCGGTCGAAACATGGGAGGTCTATCATGAAACCGCAATTCCTGCTGGGAGCTCTTGCGCTCCTGGCCGTCGCTGCAGTCCCGGCCTTGGCGCAGGAGCCGGTCAAGCTCGGCTTTATAACCAAATTCCCAGTACCGTTCTTCGCAACAATGGAGAACGCCGCCAAAGATTATGCAAAGAGAAATCCCGGCGTCGAGATCATCTACGGGCAGGGTACATCCGCAACCGACATCGAGGGCCAGATTGCACAGATCGAGTCCATGGTGACACGAGGCGTGCAGGGTATTGCCCTCACGCCCGTCGATCCCACCGTGTCCACTGCGCTGGACAAGGCGGTGGCGGCCGGTGTCAAGGTCGTGCTGATGGATAACAACATTCCGGATTGGAAAGGCAGGACGGCGCTTGCCACGACCAATAACTTCGCCGCGGGCAAAATCGCAGGGGAATATCTCAAAACGGTTCTTCATGCCGGCGACACGCTCGGGATTCTCGAGGGCGTGCCCGGTGTGCCGGCGCTTGATGACCGCGTGAACGGTATGCTTGAAGGGCTGAACGGCCTTGATGTCAAGATCGTCGGGAAAGGCGCAACAAACTGCACCGAGGAGCTCGGGATCAGTGTCGCCGAGGATCTGCTGACGAAGAACCCGGATCTCAAGGCCATTTATGCCGCTTGCGGCCCGCCCGCTGCTGGCGCGGCGCGCGCAATCAAGAACGCTGGCACTGCCAATGACAAGATTGTGCTGGTCGGTTTCGACTTCTGCTGCGGCGAAGAGGAAGCGCTGAAGAGTGGAGTCGAGGATGCGTCGGTGGCCCAGTTCCCCACCAAGATGGCAGAACTCGGTGTGGATGCGCTGGTCAAATCGATTCGCGGAGAGAAGGTTGAGTCTTTGATCGATTCCGGCGCTGCGCTCGTGACGCCAGAGAATATGGCGAAATTCAAGTGAACCGTTGCCCCTGTGGGGATCGGATCACGCAAACGGCCCGTCCTTCGTGGGGCGGGTCGGACGTGTGACCGCTCGTTGTGCCAAGATTTCAATCTTCTATCAGGACGGCCGACAGGGCCTAAAATCATCCTGTTCTAGCGCCGCTGGTTCGGCAGCACGCCGGCGCGTTTGTCGGCATCGATGGCCGTGATCACGTCGGCATAGGGTTCCTGCCGGGCGACGCTCCAGTAGCGCAATTCGTCGAGCGGGATCTGTTTCCCCGTCATCGCGCAGACGACATAGGAGCCGGGCGAGAGAATCTGGAAATCGCCATCGAGATACCGGATCTTCGCCTCGCGGTTTCCGTGCCCTTCGAACAAATTCATGCGCTCCGTTCCCTGCAGCCTGTCATTAGAGCATGTCGCGCAAAAGTGTGCCGCGGTTTTGCGATCACGACATGCGGAACACTAAAGACCTAAAGCGTGGCAAGCGAATCTGAAAGATCGCGACACGCTTTAGTCTGCCATACTCCCGCAAGGGCCGCTTTTCCAGCTTTTTTAGCTTCTGCCAAAAAGCCGCTCGATATCGCTGAGCTTCAATTCGATATAGGTCGGCCGGCCGTGATTGCACTGGCCGGAGCCGGGCGTCACTTCCATTTCCCGGAGCAGCGCGTTCATTTCCTCCGGTCGCAGCCGCCGTCCGGAGCGCACCGATCCGTGGCAGGCCATGGTCGCTGCCACATATTCGAGCTTGGCCGATAGGCCCGACGCTGTGTCCCATTCGGCAATCTCGTCGGCAAGCTGGCGGATCAGCCCGTGCGCATCGACCTCGCCGAGCATAGCCGGCGTCTCGCGCACGGCGATCGCGCCTGGGCCGAAACGCTCGATCGCAAGGCCGAGTTCGGAAAGCTCGGCCGCATGCTGCATCAGTCGGTCGCAATCCTCTTCCGGAATATCGACAATCTCGGGGATGAGCAGCACCTGCGAGGCCAGCCGCTTCGAATGCAGCGCCTTGCGCATCGCTTCGAAGACCAGCCGCTCATGCGCTGCATGCTGGTCGACGATGACGAGCCCGTCCTCGGTCTGGGCGACGATGTAGTTTGCGTGGATCTGCGCCCGCGCCGCGCCGAGCGGATACCGTGCGTTTGGTTCTGGGGCTGCCGGCTGCGGCGAAAACTGCGGCTCGGCCCGCGCCGTCGGCATCGAAAGTCCGTCGAAGGACGCCTGTGGCCGCTCGCCGAAACCCGTTGTCGGCTGAAAGGGCCGGGAGGGCGACGTTTCGGCCGACCATCCGCCCTGCGGCCGCTGGCTATTCGGCTGGAAGCCGGGGCGGAAGGAGCGCAGCATGTCGCTCGCCCCGGTCGTCGCCGCCCGGCTGCCGTCGCGCGCCAAGGCCTCGCGGATGGCACCGACGATCAGGCCGCGCACCAGGCCAGGATCGCGGAACCGCACGTCGGATTTTGCCGGATGCACGTTGACGTCGACGAGAGCGGGATCGAGCGTGACCGACAGCACCGCCACCGGATAGCGTCCGGATGGGATCGTCTCGGCATAGGCGCCGCGGATCGCCGAGAGGATCAGCTTGTCCTGCACCGGTCGGCCGTTGACGAAGGCGTATTGATGGGCGGAGTTGCCGCGATTGAAGGTCGGCACGCCGGCAAAGCCGGTCAGCGAGATCTCTTCGCGCTCGGCGTCGAGCGCAATGGCGTTGTCGCGGAATTCCTTGCCAAGCACCTGCGCCATGCGCGCCAGATGGTCGTCGCCGGTTGCGGGAAATTCCAGTGTCGTGCGGTCCGAGCCCGACAGCACGAAGCGTACCGCCGGAAAGGCGATCGCCATGCGCTTGACGATCTCGGTGATGGCGCCGGCCTCGGCCTTCTCCGTCTTCAGGAATTTGAGCCGGGCCGGTGTGGCAAAGAACAGGTCGCGCACTTCGACGATCGTCCCGGGATTGGCGGCAGCCGGGCGCATATGCGCGATCTTGCCGCCAGTCACGGCGATCTCGTGGCCGCCTGTGCTGTCGCGCCTGCGGCTTGCAATGCTGAGCCTTGCGACCGAGCCGATCGAGGGCAGCGCCTCGCCACGGAAGCCGAGCGTGCGGATATCCTCGAGCGTCTGCGATATCTTCGAGGTGCAGTGGCGCCTGACCGCCAGTTCCAGATCGGCCGCGTCCATGCCCGAGCCGTTGTCGCTGACGCGCAGCAGCGCCTTGCCGCCGCCAGCCGTGGCGATTTCGATGCGCGTCGCGCCCGCGTCGAGCGCGTTTTCGATCAGTTCCTTGGCAGCGCTCGCCGGCCGTTCGATGACTTCGCCGGCGGCGATCTGGTTGATGAGCGTTTCGGAAAGCTGTCTGATGGCCATGGGCTATTTTCGGGGATTCGCGGGCCGGAGGGAAGGGGTTTCGATGCGCTTTCCCAAAGCGTGATCACGGCCGTCCCCGAATTTGGGGGTGGCTAGTGTTAAGCCGGTTTTAACATAAAAATGGCATTTCTAATCACATACTTCCGGAAGCTGTGAAATCGAACAGATGTGGGACGCAATGGAATGAGTGCCGGCTTCGAAAAGGCGGACACATCATCAGAAATCGATGGGTCTCCCGCCGAGGCCGATCTGCAGACGGCGCTTTTCGATGTGGTGTGCGACAGCCTTTCCGCAGCTTTCATCATCTACGACAAGAACGACCATCTGATCTTCGCAAGCCGCCAGACCCTCGAATTCTTTCCGCTGCCTGTCGAAATGCTGAAGCCGGGTACGCGGCTTCGCGATTTCCTCGGCGCGATGTACGACACTGGCATTCGCCAGCAGTACGATGTCAGGCAGGGCGGCGCTCTGAGCCGCGAGGACTGGCTGTCGCAGAAAATCGCCTCGCATTGGCGTGAGCGCTTCGACGCCGTCGAGCGCCACGGCGCCGACAGCTGGGTCCGCTTCGTCAAGCGCAGGCTGCCGGGTGGTTACGGCGTCACCATCATTTCCGACATTTCCGAGAACAAGAAGCGCGAAGAGCAATGGCGCTCCGATTTGGAGCGCGTGCAGCTGACCGAGGACATTCTCGACAATCTGCCGTTCCCGCTCTTCGTCAAGGACCGCAACCTCACTTATGTCGCGGTCAATCTCGCCTTCTGCGAGAAATATCAGACGAGCGCCGACGAGGTGCTCGGGCGCAAGAGCGGTGATCTTTTTTCAGAGGAGATCGCCAAGCGTTTCGAAGAGAGCGATCGCCATGTGCTGGAGACCGGCGAGATGTCCGTCTCCCGCCAGCGTCAGATCTCTCGCGACGGCATCGAGCGCGACATCGTCAGCCGCAAGCACCGCATCGGCAAGCCCGGCCGCTATTTCCTGGTATCGACCATGCAGGACCTGCCGCGCGACGGCGCCGATCTCGACGAGTTCGGCCAAGCGTCGGCGATCACCGCCTCCAGCAATCAAAGCTACCGGCGGGCCTATGTGCCGGTACCAACCGGCGTCGAGCGGCGCGAACCGGCGGCGATGGAAGCGATCGTTCCGGAGAATTTCTCCGGCCGCAAGGTCCTTGTCGTCACTGCCGACCTCGCAGCCGAGACCGCCGCGCTGCGGACGCTGACGAAATACGGCTTCGAATCCTGCTCGGTCCGCGGCGAGGACGAAGAGGAGCGGTTCCTGGAAATCGCCACCTCCTCCGGCATCTCGCTCGATCTCTTGATCATCGACAATCAGATGGGCATGCGCTGCCTCGAGCTTGCCGAGCAATACGGCATCCCGGCGCTCGTCATGGACGGTTTCCAGATCGCCAACGAGCTCACATTCCAGATCGCCCGCCATTTCAATCGCAACAGCCGCAGCGCTTCCGGTTCGGATACCGATTGGGAAATCAGCATTTCCGACGATGTGGTCGGCCTGCAGGTTCTCGTGGCCGAAGACAACGATATCAACCAGATCGTCTTCTCGCAGATCCTCGAAGGTCTCGGCTATCGGCATATGCTGGCAGCAACCGGCGACGAGGCGGTGCGCCTCTGGGCTGAGCACCGGCCGCAGATCGTGCTGATGGATATTTCCCTGCCGGGTTTCAACGGCTTCGAGGCCGCGCGCCTCATCCGGCAGATGGAGGAAACCGGCGGCGGCACCCGCACCCCGATCATCGGCGTGCTCACCCAGGCCTTCGAGCGCGACCGCGCCGAATGCGTCAAATCAGGCATGGACGACGTCATCATGAAACCCGTCAGCCCCGACATGCTCGAGACGGTGTTTCAGAAGTATCTAATGGTTGAGGCTATGCGGGCGCGAAACTAGCCGGCGATACCCGTCAACTCCCTAGATTTTGGGCGTTTCAGGCGGCAGAGGCCGCTGATTTCCTATCGAATTGTTAAGACATGCCGGTCATTCTTTTGCATGGCTGCGGGGGAAGCTCGGGTTTGCATGATGATGAAATCGGCGGAAATAGCTTTCTTGACCGTGGGTCAGAATGAGCTTCAGGCGATGGCCTATACCGATCCGCTGACCGGATTGGGAAACCGCAATCGCATGCGGGACAAGGTCTTGCAGATCTCTTCCGAGCGCGCCAGCGATCCGGCCCCCTTCACCATCGGCATCGTCAACCTCGACAGTTTCAAGCCGATCAACGATCTGTTCGGCTCGACAGCCGGCGATGAAATCCTCTGCCAGGTCGCCCATCGTCTCAGGGCCTGTATTCCTGATGGTGCGCTTGTGACCCGCCATGATGGCGACGAATTCGCCTTCGTGCTGCCGTTGGTCTTCGAGCGGGCGAGTGCCGAGAAATTCGGCCAGATGATCCGCGAGGTGCTATCGGCTCCCTATGACCTCGGTGACCGCAACGTCCGTCTCTCCGCTTCCCTCGGCTTCTCCATCTATCCGTTCGCCGGAGAGGATTGCGAGGAACTGCTGAAGAGCGCCGAGACCGCTCTCTACCGTTCCAAGCGCCGCGGTCGCGGTCAGATCACCGTCTATTCGCGCGAGATCGCGCAGGAAATGAAGCGCGCCACGCAGCTGGAGCAAGCGCTCAGAAACGCCATCATCTCGGATGCGATCGACGTGCATTTCCAGCCGATCGTCTCACTCTCCAACAATCAGGTCGTCGGCTTCGAGGCGCTCGCCCGCTGGAACGACCCGGATCTCGGCTTCGTGTCGCCCGGCGTCTTCGTGCCGCTCGCCGAAGAGCGCGGCTTCATCGATGCGCTGTCGGAGGCGTTGTTGCGTAAGGCCGCCGAAGCAGCACTATCTTGGCCGCGCGAACTTTTTCTGTCGTTCAATCTTTCCTCGGCTCAGCTGATGGATCCGGGCACCAGCAGCAGCGTCCTGTCGATCCTCGGCCGCGTCGGCTTCGATCCGCATCGCCTGGAGCTGGAGATCACCGAGACCGCGGTGATGAGTTCGGCCGATACCGCTCATCGCATCATCGCCGATCTGCGCGCCGCCGGTGTGCGCATCTCGCTCGACGATTTCGGCACCGGTCAGTCGAGCCTCGGGCGCCTGCGCGACTTCATCTTCGACAAGATCAAGATCGACCGTGCCTTTGTCTCGCGCATCAATTCCGATCGCGCCTCCGAACACATCATCAAGGCGATCCTCACCATGTGCGAGGGATTGGAGCTGGAAGTCGTCGCGGAAGGCATCGAGGATTATGCCGAGGCGGTGAAGTTGCGCACGCTCGGCTGCGGCATGGGCCAGGGCTATCACTTCGGCCGTCCGGCGGACGGTATCGCCACGTTGCGCTTCCTGCACGAAAACTATTACGATCCGACCATGGCGGAGCGTGTCAGCGCATAAAGCGATGGCGCCCCCTAGGAGCGCCATCGCCTACGCTATACTACCGCGCACGGATTACTTAGGCGTGGTCGAGCCGGTCGCCGTGGTGTCGGTACCGGTCGCAGCCGGAGCCTTTTCGGCCGCCAGCATTGCCAGCGTCTTGAACTCAGGTGCGGCCTTCAGCGATTCAGACGTTTCGCTGGTCGTCAGCTTGACGCTGCCGTCCTGGGTGTTCTGGGCGACGGTGATCTTTTCCATCGGCACGGCGACGTTCTTTTCGCCGATGCCGAGGAAGCCGCCGACACCAACGATTGCAGCAACAAAGCCGCCGTCCTTCTTCAGGATCAGGTCGTTGACGCTGCCGATGCTTTCATTGTTGCCGTTATAGACCGACTGGCCGATATAGGTGTTGGCGCTGACCTGGTCCGGAGACTGTTCCGTCAGATAGCCGGCCTGAGCCGTATCTGCCGTCGGTGCTGCGGCCGGAGCCTGTGCGGCATCGCCCGCGGGCTTGGTGACGTCAGGCGTCATCGGCTTCGGTGCAGCCGGATCGGCGGGAGCCGCCTGGGTCGGAGCGGCGGGGTCCGCAGGCTGCGGAGCGGTCTGCGAGAATGCCGCCGGTGCGAAAGCCGTGGCAAACAGGGCGCCAGCGGCAACGGTCGTCAAGAGTTTGCGTGTCATTTCGAACCTACCTTCGTTTTTCTCTAGTGATCGCTGACCCGGCAACACCTATTTTTCAGGTCTCGTTGCCGCGCCAGTTCGAAGGGAAAATGACTGGTGGAGTGATTGGTTCCGGTTGAAAACACGGAAAATTTCTCGATTCTCACGGAACATTTATCGATGAGTGGCCACCAAAACGAGAAAAAGCGCCCCGGTCAGGAGCGCTTCTGATCATCGATGGCAAGCAAAAATCAGATCACATAGACGGGATCGAACACGCCTTTGACGTCGATGCCGAGTTCCAGCAGCGCGCCGGCACTGGGCTGCGCCGAACGGGCATCTTCATCCAGCCCTTCCCAGGCTGTCGTTACCGCCAGGCGGTCGGCATTGACGCCGATGAAGGCAGGGCAGGAGGGCTGGACGGCAGGAACCTTGTAGCGCGAGATGCGCAGGCCATCCGGACTGTAGCGGTCGACGACGCTGGCGCCCCAGCGCGCATTCCACAAATAGCCGTCGGCATCGACCACCGAGCCGTCGATGTCGCCGGGGTCGTTCATGCTGTCGACGAGCACGATCGGCTCGCCCGAGGGCAGGCCAGTCAACGGATCGACCATGACGCGCATCAGCCGGTTGATGCGGGAATCCGTATAATAGCCGATCGTGCCGTCAGGTGAGAAGCAGATCGAATTCGGGATGCTGATGCCGTTGAAGATCTTCGTCACCTTGCCGCTAGCGACATGATAGATGGCGCCGGCCTGGTTTTCCGCCCGCTTGCTCATCGTACCGATCCAGAGCGCACCGGAAGGATGGGTGCGGCCGTCGTTCGAACGGTTTTCCGGCCTGTCGTTTTCGAGCGCGGCGTAGAAGGTGAGGTTGCCGCTTGCGATGTCGCGCACGAAAAGCCCTTCTTCCGTCGCGATCAGCTGCCGCCCGGCGTCAATGCGGGCAAGCACGCTCGCCATCACAGGCAGCGGATGCACCTTTTTCGCGCCCGTCGAAAGATTGAGCTCGTGCAGTTCCTTGCCGAGGATGTTGAACCACCAGACGGTATTGCTGTCCGGATCATAGGTCGGGCCTTCACCGAGAACGGAATTGGTATTGCAAAGTGTTTTGCCCTCGAACTCATAAATATCGGTCATACGTTCACGCTCCCAATGGCTGCATCATAGGCGTAAATGGTCGCCTTGGCGCGCTCGGCAACCTCTGACGCGGTCATTCCGGGTTTGTAGATGCTGGTGCCGAGGCCGAAGGCGAAGACGCCGGCCTTGGTATAATCGCCGAAATTCTTATCCGACACACCGCCGACGGCGGCAATCGTGAGCTCCGGCGGCAGGATTGCCCGGATCGCCGTGATGCCGGAAGGGCCGAGCACGCTGGCCGGAAAGAATTTGAGACCGGTGGCCCCGGCCCGCGCGGCCGCCAGCGCCTCGGTCGGCGTGAAGACGCCCGGCATCGTCACCATGCCGTATTCGCGCGCCCGGATGATCACCTCGGGTTCGACATTCGGGGTGACGAGGAGCTTGCCGCCGGCCGCATGCAGGCTGTCGACCGCCTCGACGGTCAGCACCGTGCCGGCGCCGATCAGCACTTCGGCCGGCGCCATCTTCGCGGCGATCTCGATGGATTTGAACGGTTCCGGCGAGTTGAGCGGGATCTCGATCGCCGTCAGGCCATTTTCGATCAGAGCACCGACGACGCTTTCGATCTCGTCGGGCCGGATGCCGCGAAGGATGGCGATCAGCGGGCGCTTCATGTCGGGGAAGGGGATACGGTTCATCGTGTCAGCTTTCTCAATTCGGCCAGATGGCTTCGGCGGCAGCCGAAAGCCCGCGGCGCACGGCGGCGTCGGCGTCGATGGCGGTGAAGGCAAGGGAGAGGGTCCTGAAGGCCTGTTCGTAGAGGGCTTGCAGGCGCCCGGAGGCGACGAGGGTGATGTCGGTGCCGTTTGCCGCATCTTGCAGCGCACCGGCGATTTCGAGGCCGATCAGCGTGCCGGAAAGCCGGGCTTGCGCCGCTGCGGCAGAAATCCCGTGCAGGAGCTGGCCGGAGCGGGCAGTAAACAGCAGGTTGGAGGCAAGGGCCGGGCGCGTAAAAGCGGCCGAGACGGCGGCCTCGAAGGCTGCCGCATCCGCCGGCTGCTCTGCCGCACCGCCAACGGCATGCGAAAGGATCGTGTGTTTGCTGATGACGTCGAAAAGCTCGCCGGTCATGAAGGTCGAAAAGCCGGTCACCTTGCTGTCCGTCACATGCACCCATTTCGAATGCGTGCCGGGCATGCAGACCGCCTGCGCCCCGGAGCTTGCACGGCCGAGCGCGCCGAGAAGCTGGGTTTCCTCGCCGCGCATGACGTCCGGCGTCGCCATGTCCCGCTGGGCAAGGCCTGGTAGAATGCGGATGTCGCGGCTTTCGCCGGGCACGGAGACCGCCGCGCTCAGGATCGAGGCAAGCGGCGCCGGCACGTCGATATAACCGGCCTCGACCCAGCCCTGTCGTGCGCCGGCCATGCCGCAGATGATCACCGGCAGGTTTTCCGGCGCCTCGATGGCTGTGAGATGGCCGGCAAGCACGGCGGAAAAGCCGGTTTTTGCCGCGCTCGTCATGCCTTCGCCGCTGCGGCGTTCGGCAAGGACGGTGCCGTCCCTCTCGATCAGCCAGAGCCTGAAGCTGCTGGTGCCCCAGTCCACCGCGACATAAGCGGGATTTGCCATTACAGAACGCCTCCATCGACAATCAGGGACTGGGCGGTCATCGCCGCCGCACAGTCGGATGCAAGAAACAGGCAGGGGCCGACGATCGCATCGGGTTTGAGCGCGACCTTCAGGCACTGGTCCTCGACCGAGCGCGCAATGCTCTCCTCGGTGAGCCAGTGCTGCATCTGCCGCTCGGTGACGACCATGCCGGGCAGGATGCAGTTGACCCGGATGTTCTCCGGCCCGAGCCTGCCCGCCAGGCTCTTCGTCAACCCGACGACCGCCGCCTTGGCTGCCGCATAGGCGGGAAAGCCGCCCATGTTCAGCTTGAAGGCGATCGACGACATATTGATGATCGCCCCGCCGCCGGCCGTCCGCATCGACGGCACGACTGCCTGCGAGGTAAAGAACACATGCTTGAGGTTGACCGCCTGGTTGTTGTCCCAATAGGCCTCGGTCACCGCGTCGAATTCATGGCGGTCGTCCCAGGCGGCATTGTTGACCAGCACGCGGATCGGCCCAGAGCTCGCAATAACGCTATCGACCGTACGCCGGATCGCTTCGATGTCGCGCAGATCGGCATGGCAAAAAGAGACCGGATGCGCCGTCTCCTGCGACACCCTTTCGGCGAGCTCGCGGCCGGCGGCCTCGGCGATATCGATGAACGAGACCTTGGCGCCTTGGCGCGCGAAACCTTCGACGATCGCAGCACCGATGCCCGATCCACCGCCGGTCACGAGCACGGCTCGGTCTTTGAACTCGGGAAATTGTGCTGCTGGCATCATGGTCACCGTCGCCTCCCGACCTTATCATTGTTCCATTATTTGGAACTTAATTTGACTATATGGAATTATCGAATTACGGTGCCCTTTCTGTCAAGGGTGGATGAGGCAATGGATGCAAACGGCAGCGGCGCAGCACAGGCACGTGAGACCGGCACGCTCGGCAAACTGATGGTTCTGCTCGATCTCGTCACCCATGCGGATGCGCCGCTGCGATTTACAGATGTTCTGGCTCTCGCCGGCCAGCCGCGCGGCACGCTGCATCGCCAGCTGAGCCATCTGGTGGAGGAGGGGTTGCTGGAGCTCGATGGCGACGGCCGCTATGCGCCCGGCCTGCGCCTGCTCGATTTCGCCGCGCGCAGCTGGGCGCGCAACGAATTCCGCCTGATCGCCGAGCCGCACCTTGCCGATCTGCAGCGGGCAACCGGCGAGACGGTGCATCTCGGCGTTCTCCGGGGCCAGTCGATCATCTATCTCGACAAGGTCGAAGGCCGCCAGCCGGTGCGCATGTATTCGCAGATCGGCAATGCCTCGCCTTGCTACTGCACCGGCGTCGGCAAAGCGGCCCTTTCGCTGCTGCCGGCCGAAAGTCTCGTCGATCTCGTCGCCAGCCTGAGCTTCACCAGCTTTACCGCCTCGACCCATGTCTCGGCCGAAACGCTGCTTGCCGAAATCCGCGAGATTGCCGATCAGGGTTATGCTTTCGACCGCGAGGAGCACGAGGCCGGCATCTGCTGCGTCGCCGCACCCGTCTGGTCGGAGGATCGGACCTTTATGGGGGGCATTTCGATTACCGGCCCGGCCTATCGGTTGTCGATGGAACTTCTGCACCAATGGGCCGTTCCGGTTCAACTGGCGGCTGGGAGGATCATGGAGGGCATGCGCGTCCGTCTCGGTCCGCGCCGCTGAGGGAAAAATTGCAATCGGCCCGCTGCTGGACGCAATCGCAGAGCATGCTTATGATGAGCGCGATATTGAGATTTGCCGACGAATCATCACAACTAGAACGGTCCGCGAAATCTACAACCAGTCACCGGCCGAACGCTCAACGCTGAAGCCGATTCCAACCAGCGATCGTCGTTCCCCGATGCAATCGAAACGCCCATAGCGGGCAGGTTTCGCAAACGGTTTGCCGGCCGCTGTGCCGAAGATGAAGAAATGTGATGGCACCCTTGTCGCAAACATCCACGGAAGAAGACGATTATATCAAGGAAATAGCGGGCCTGAAGACCCAGTTCGATATTTTCCGTTTCATGAAGCGGGTGACGGAAGCCTATCGCAGCCGTGCCTTCATGGTCCTCAACCTGCCGCCGATCACCTCCTTCGATCTTCAGGGCAGCACCGTCATCACCAGCTGGCCGGCCGAGCTTCTGGCTCTCTACGACCAGGAAGGCCTGATGGTGAACAGCCCGGTCCTCAGACGCCTCAGAACATCCGCGCGGCCCTTCTTCTACGACATGTCACGACAGAACTTGTCGCGGGACGACGGCAAGTCCATTCTCGTTGCCTCCCTGTTCGAACGTTTCAAGATGATGCGCTGCGCCTATTTCCCAACGCATGAGCCCTCCGGCCTGCGCGGCGCCGTCTCTTTCGCCGGCGACCGCGAGCCCTTCAGCCCGGCGGAGATGCGGGAGCTGTGCTACATCGCCATCCACGTTTTCGACAGGCTCGCCGAGATCCGCAACCTTGATACACGCATGACGGATACGCTGACCGACCGCGAGATCGATTGCCTCAATTGGACGGCGGCCGGCAAGACCAGTGCCGAAATTGCCGAAATCCTCACCCTGTCCGAGCACACGGTCAATCACTACCTCAACCGCGCCACCAAGAAGCTCGACACGGTCAACCGCACCCAGGCCGTCGCCAAGGCGCTGCGCATTGGCTTGATCAAATAAGTTGCAAAAAACAACCGAATGCTGTCGACGCCGCCCAGTGCATAGGCAAATCCTTCCCGTTGGAGGGCTGTTCCAAGCGCTTTTGCGCTGTTTTTCCTGATTTTCCATCTGGCACGCTTTCTGCATCTCTTCTGCGAGAGGTCCAGAGGGGACTTTGAGACCAGCGCCAGGAAATGGCGCGGCCGACACACCGCTGCCCGACGCCGATGCCGCTTTCTCCCGGCCCTTCGGTGTCGGCGGCGGTTGTTGCGTTTTGGCACCGCTTCTTTCGTGGCTGTTTGCGATTTCGTCTTCCCGGTTCACTTTTCGCTGGCCTTTTGCTCTGCTTGCTCTAGTTCGCCCCGGATTGCGCCGGTTCTCAGGGAGACCGTTGCGGCCATCAGGGCGAAAGCCCGGCGGACTTGATGGCCGCAACGGATCGAGAATTTCCGGGCGCTCTTTCGGCACGCCGTCAAATCGATTTTCCTCCCGATGATTTTGTTTGGCGAAGGCTTCCGTCTCCACTATCTCTACTGCATGATTTCAGCCTTGATCGGAATCGATCAGGGCTGAAATCATGCAGCAATTCAAAGTGCTACAGCGTCCTTTGCGCGTCTTGAAAGACGCGCGGCGTCGTAGTCTGCAAGAAGAAGCAGTGAGGGTGCAATGACCGACGTCACCAAGGAACAGGTTCTCGAAACGCTGAAGACCGTGCGTGGACCGGATCTCGAGCACGATATCGTCGAGCTCGGCATGGTCTCCGACGTCTTCATCTCCGACGGCAAGGTTTATTTCTCCATCACCGTTCCGGCCGACCGCGCCAAGGAGCTGGAGCCGATGCGGCTCGCCGCCGAGCGCGTCATCAAGGAAATGCCGGGCGTCAAGGGCGCCCTCGTCACACTGACTGCGGACAAGAAGGCGGCCGGCGCCGCTCCGGCTGCCCGCCCTGCGCCGAACCCGCCGCACGGCCATGCCGGCCACGATCACGGGGCCCACGCCCCTCAACAGCCGCCGCGCGCCGGCAAGATCGGTGTGCCTGGCATCGGCGCCATCATCGCCGTCGCCTCGGGCAAGGGTGGGGTCGGCAAGTCGACCACCGCCGTCAATCTCGCGCTCGGGCTGCTCGCCAACGGTCTTCGCGTCGGCATTCTCGATGCCGATATCTATGGTCCCTCGATGCCGCGGCTGCTGAAGATATCCGGCCGCCCGACGCAGATCGACGGCCGCATCATCAATCCGATGGAGAATTATGGCCTCAAGGTCATGTCGATGGGCTTCCTTGTCGACGAGGAGACGGCGATGATCTGGCGCGGGCCGATGGTCCAGTCGGCGCTGCTGCAGATGCTGCGCGAAGTCGCCTGGGGCGAGCTCGACGTGCTCGTCGTCGACATGCCGCCCGGCACCGGCGACGCGCAATTGACCATGGCCCAGCAGGTGCCGCTTGCCGGCGCCGTCATCGTCTCGACGCCGCAGGATCTCGCGCTGATCGATGCCCGCAAGGGCCTCAACATGTTCCGCAAGGTCGAGGTGCCGGTGCTCGGCATCGTCGAGAATATGAGCTATTTCATCGCCCCTGATACCGGCACCCGCTACGACATCTTCGGCCATGGCGGCGCCCGCAGGGAGGCCGAGCGCATCGGCGTGCCCTTCCTCGGCGAAGTGCCGCTGACGATGAACATTCGCGAAACCTCCGACGCCGGCACGCCGCTCGTCGCCTCCGAGCCGAATGGCGTCGTCGCCGGCATCTATCGCGGCATCGCCGCCAAGGTCTGGGAGCAGGTCGCCGGCCAGTCCCAGCGCCCGGCACCGACGATCGTCTTCGAATAATGCATGTCGCCCGGAAGCGTGCAGCGGTTCGGGGATAACGACATGCATACAAGCGAAGAGCTGAAGCGCATCGCATGAATCAGGTTCGATGCGCGGTGCTTGAGCGAGCCGAATCACCGCGGCGGATACCCCAAATTGTGGGGGAAACGTGGTGAAAAGCCGCGCTTCACGGAAGATGTCTTGATTATTTCACGGCTTTGCTTCATATGCCGCGGCGCCATGATGGCGTTTTGCTGCAGATGCTCACTGACGGTCGTCTTCGTTTCGAAGAGGCCGCCCGCCTGCAAGTTCGGAGTTGTCTTGTCGATCGAAGGATTGGGAACTGCGATGCGGTTGAGCACAATGCGCATGCCGGCCTTTGAGGTTGGATGCAGCCGGAGAGACGACCGGTGATTACCGCCTACTGTTCGAATTGCAAGTCGGTCGAGATCCGCGATCTGTCGCATGCCGCCTCCTTTCCCGAGGATGTCGTCTGGATCGACATGATCGAGCCGACCCGCGACGAGGAGCTCTATGTCGAGAAGATTCTCGGCATCGAGGTCCCGACCCGCGACGATCTCAAGGATATCGAGCCTTCCGCCCGTCTCTATGTCGAAGACGACGCCGTCTTCATGACCGCCTCGCTGCTCTGGAAGGCTGACACCGACGTGCCGACGCTGACCGATGTCGCCTTCATCCTGGCCGGAAATCGCCTGGTCACCATTCGCTACGCCCATCCGAAATCCTTTGCGCTGTTCATCGCTGCCCTCCACCGGCTGCCGGAAAACTGGCGCAGCGGTGCCGCCCTTCTCGCCAAGCTCTTGGAGACGATCGTCGACCGCACCGCCGAGATTCTCGAAATCTCCGTCTCGCGCCTCGACATCCTGTCGACGCATGTCTTCGGCGACCGGGCAAGGAAGGTGCGCAAGCCCTCGAACTATCTCGAGGAGAAGTTGCGCGATATTGCCGGCCATCACCGGATGATCAGCAAGGTGCGCGACAGTCTCGGTTCGCTTACCCGGCTGCTGACATTCTTTCACACGATCCCGGCGATCCAGCAGGACCGCGAGGCGAAGGAGCTCTGCCGCACCATTTCGCGCGATGTCCAGTCGCTGTCGGAACATGCTTCCTTCGTTGCCGCCAACATCACCTTCCTGCTCGATGCTTCGCTCGGGCTGATCAACATCGAGCAGAACTCGATCATCAAGATTTTCTCGATTGCCTCGGTGGTGTTCTTGCCGCCAACATTGGTCGCCTCCATCTATGGTATGAACTTTCAGATCATGCCGGAGCTGACCTGGGTCGCGGGTTATCCCTATTCGCTGGCCCTGATGGTGATATCCGCCGTCATCCCCTTCTTCTTTTTCCGCTGGAAAGGCTGGCTCTAAGGAGCCTGTTGCAACTTCATGTCCGAAGAGAGCCATCCGAACGAAAGCCATATGACGCCGCGAAAGCTGTTCTATCTCGCGCTGGGTTCCGTCGGTGTCGTCTACGGCGATATCGGTACCAGCCCGCTCTATGCTTTTCGCGAGGCGCTGAAGCCGGTGGCCCATGACGGCGTCACCCGTTTTGAAGTCATCAGCCTGATCTCGCTGATGATCTGGGCGCTGACGATCATCGTCACCATCAAATATGTGCTCTTCCTGCTGCGCGCCGACAACGACGGCGAGGGCGGCACGCTGTCGCTGCTTGCCCTGCTGATGAAGACCGCCAACGGCCATACCGCCATCCTGATGCTGCTCGGCCTGATGGGTGCCGCCCTCTTCCTTGGCGATGCGATGATCACGCCGGCGCTTTCGGTGCTGTCGGCCGTCGAGGGCCTGAAGCTCGTCACACCCAGCCTCGCGGACTATATCGTACCGATCTCGGTGGTGATCCTGGCGCTGCTCTTCGTCGTGCAATCGCGCGGCACCGGCGCCGTCGCGAAGTTCTTCGGCCCGATCACCGCCGTCTGGTTCCTCGTCATGGCCGCCGCCGGCATTTCCCATATCTCGGACGATTACGGCATCCTTGCCGCCTTCAATCCCTATTATGCCGTCAGCTTCCTGCTGCATGAGGGCTTCTACGGCGTCGTCGTCCTCGGCGCCGTCTTCCTGACGGTGACCGGCGCCGAGGCCCTCTATGCCGATCTCGGCCATTTCGGCCGTCGCCCGATCCAGTGGGCTTGGTTCCTGCTGGTTTTCCCGGCGCTGACGCTGAACTATCTCGGGCAGGGGGCACTCGTTCTCGGCAATCCGATGACGATGTCCGATCCCTTCTATCTGATGTATCCGAAATGGGCGCTGCTGCCGGTCGTCATCCTGGCGACCGCCGCGACGATCATCGCCAGCCAGGCGGTCATCACCGGCGCCTTCTCGATGGTGCGCCAGGGCATCAACCTCGGCTTCTTGCCGCGCATGGAAATCCTCTTCACCTCGGAAACCAATACCGGGCAGATCTTCGTGCCTTCGGTCAATGCCGTGCTGTTCATCGGCGTCATCTTCCTGGTCCTGAGTTTCAAGACTTCGGACGCGCTGGCGACCGCCTATGGCATCTCCGTCACCGGTGCCATGGTCGTCACCTCGATCATGGCCTTCGAATTCGTCCGCGCCCGCTGGAACTGGTCGCTTCCCGTCGCGGTGATCGCGCTTGCGCCGCTGGTCGTGCTCGAAATGATCTTCCTCGGTGCCAACCTTTTGAAGATCCACGACGGCGGCTATATCCCGATCATGATCGCCACGGCCTTTACCGTCGTCATGTGGACCTGGCGTCGCGGCACGGCGATCCTGATGGAAAAGACCCGCCATACCGATATTCCGCTCACCTCCTTCGTCAGCTCGATCGAGCGCAAGAGCGAACATTCGCCGGCCCAGGTCCCTGGTACGGCGATCTTCCTGACCAGCGATCCGGAATCGGCCCCCGCCGCCTTGCTGCACAATCTCAAGCACAACCATGTGCTTCACGACCGCAACGTCATCCTGACGATCCGCACGATCAACAAGCCGCGCGTCCCAAGCCACGACCGCTACAGGGTCGAGCAGATTTCCGAGCGTTTCTCCCGCGTCGAGCTGCTCTTCGGCTTTATGGAATCGCAGAACGTCTCGCAGGCCTTGGCGACGCTGCGCAAGACGGGACTGAAGTTCGACATCATGTCGACCTCCTTCTATCTCGGCCGCCGCAAGCTGGTGCCGGACGCCAAGTCGGGCATGCCTTACTGGCAGGACCGGCTCTACATCGCCCTCGCCAACGCCGCCGCCAATCCCTCGGACTACTTCCGTCTGCCGGCCAACCGCGTGGTGGAACTGGGTTCGCACGTTATTATTTGATGGGTGGAGCAAAGACCCCGCCCCAAACCCCTCCCCACAAGGGGGAGGGGCTTAACCTGTTGCGCCGTCTGCCAGCTTTTCGACATTTCAGAATAAGCGAGGCGGTGCCGTCTAGTCCCTCCCCCTTGTGGCGAGGGGTTGGGGAGGGGACTTTCGCAAGGTGGGGAGAGGACTTTCACAAAGTTGCGACACACCTCATCCCACGAAATTATCCACCACATTAGAACATTAAAAAGTTCTCACGGTCACATTCCGGCACGGCCTGTTAACCGGACATCAAGGTTAATGCGAGATTTTCAATGGAATGTTCCCGCGTTCCATGCCCGGAGTCCGTGTTGCGTCGAAAGAGCCCTTCCCGTAGCAAGCTGCGTCTCATTCCCGAGAATTGGGTGTCGCCCGTCATCTTCGGTCTCGCCGGCTGGCTGATTTTCCCGAGCGTCGCATCCCATGCCGATCTCGCCGCCATGCTCGCCGGCCTCGACCATGAGGGTGAGAACTGGCGCATGGTGCTGACCAATTCTCCGGCCGGCTCCATCCACCAGGCCGAACTCGCCTTCGCCGAGCCGATGGTGACGGGTTCGATCTCAGCCGGTGCCGGCATGGTGCTGCCCGATGGTCGCAAGGTCGCTTTTACCGCCAAGGACAAGGGCACTGCCAAGGATAGGGGCCACGAGGACACGCCGGACGAGGATCGCGTCAACCGCCGCACCAAGAAAGGCCGGGTCGTCGCCGTCGAGCAGATGCAGCCGCCGAAGGATTTTTCCGCCGGCTCGATCCTCGAACGTACCAAGATGCTCTTCACCCCGAGCTTCGATCTCAAGGACCGCTCGGCCTTCGTCAAGCCGAAGATCCAGGGCAAGGAAATCGAGATCGCCACATCTTTCTATAAGAAGCAGCCTGTTGTGACCGACAATGGTGTGCCGGCAATGCTCGCAAGCCTCATTACCAGCAACAAGGCCGATGTGCTGGCCACCGCCTATGCGCCGGCAGCACCCGACTATGCCCGCCAATCGCCCTTCGATTCCATCCTGGCCGAGCCGGACAGCGGCCGCTTCGTTCCGGAGATCGGCCCGCGCGATCATGCCTGGGCCGCAAGCGTGCTGGCGCCGAGCGTCTTTTCCGCCCGCGAACAGCAGTGCCTTGCCTCCGGCATCTATTTCGAGGCACGGGGAGAATCGGTGAAGGGCCAGGCGGCCGTCGCCCAGGTCATCCTCAACCGCGTCCGCAATCCTTCCTATCCCAAGACCATCTGCGGTGTCGTCTACCAGAACGAGGATTGGCGCAACCGCTGCCAGTTTTCCTTCGCCTGCGACAGCATCAAGGACCGGGTGAACTCGGAGTATCACTGGCGAGTCGCCCGCGATGTGGCGATGGCGGTGACCGCCGGCAAGATCTGGCTGCCGCAGGTGGGCTCGGCGACGCACTATCACGCCGTCTATGTCAGACCGAAATGGGCAAAGACCATGGAAAAGGTCGGTCGCATCGGTCTTCACGTCTTCTATCGCACCTATGGGGGCGGCTGGAGTTGAGATAAATCGCTTGGGCAAGCCGATTTCCGGCCCGGAAAAGCGGATTCTTTCCGTCGAATTTGCGCGATCGACCCGGAGTCGATTTATCTCTTTGATTTGATGGAATTATTTTCTCGCTGGACAGAAGCTGTCTACGCCTTGACTATGCTAATCCCTAAAACTATGTTGCGCGCGACTTCAGAACGGGCCGGAAGGGTCTCAACCTTCGTGTCCGGGGTCCGAACGACCGGGGTAGCGGGAGTGCGGGCGACGGGCAGACGAGGAGAGATCCATGGCGGACGACCGCGAGGAAAGTCTTGAAAAGCGCCGTGCGCAATTGGGAGCGAAACTCGCGACCAAGGGCGTCGAGACGGGAGAGGACGAGGCTAGGGAAGCCCGCGCCGAGGTAAGCCGCAAAGGTTATGCCCAGGCGATGAAGCTTTCCAGCGAGTTCATTTCCGCAATCGTCGTCGGTGCTCTGCTTGGCTATCTCCTCGACCGTTTTGTTGGCACGGCGCCTTGGGGTTTGATTGTTCTTCTGCTTCTCGGATTTTGTGCCGGCGTTCTGAACGTGCTGCGTTCTGCGGGGGTGGTGGCCCATCCCCTGGACGACAAGGACGACAAGAAATAAGGACCGGTTCCGGTCCAGTGCAATGACCCCGCGTCTGCGGGCCAAAGAGAGAGAACAAGCGGTGTCTAACGATCCGACTCATCAGTTCCTGATCCAGAAGATTGTGCCGATCGAAATCGGCGGAATTGATTTTTCGTTCACCAATGCATCGCTCTTCATGGCCGCTTCGGCTGCCGTTGCCGTAGGCTTCCTCTATTTCGCGACCTCGAACCGCGCCATCGTGCCGGGCCGCTCGCAGTCGGTCGCGGAAATGTCCTATGAATTCATCGCCAACATGCTGAAGGAAGGCGCGGGCAAGCAGGGAATGAAGTTCTTCCCGCTGGTCTTTTCGCTCTTCACCTTCGTTCTGACGGCGAACCTGCTGGGTATGTTCCCGTATTTCTTCACGGTCACCAGCCAGATCATCGTCACTTTCGCGCTGGCGCTCTTGGTTATCGGTACGGTTCTCGTCTACGGTTTCTATAAGCACGGCTTCCACTTCCTGAATGTCTTCGTGCCCTCGGGCGTGCCGGGCGTTCTGCTGCCGTTGGTCGTCACGATCGAAATCATCTCCTTCCTGTCCCGTCCGATTTCACTCTCTGTTCGTCTTTTTGCGAACATGCTCGCCGGTCACATCACGCTGAAGGTGTTCGCAGGCTTCGTCGCCTCGCTCGGAGCCCTCGGTGCTGTCGGTGTCGGCGGCGCCGTTCTTCCCCTCATCATGACCGTCGCCCTGACCGGTCTCGAGTTCCTCGTCGCCTTCCTTCAGGCTTACGTCTTTGCGGTGCTGACTTGCATGTACCTCAACGACGCAATCCATCCGGGCGGGCACTAAGGATAACGACATCGACGTCAAAGGGCGTCAGTCATTCGCCGCAACAACCATTTCAAAGGAGTTCAACATGGAAGCGGAAGCAGCAAAGTACATCGGTGCAGGCCTGGCTTGCTTTGGTATGGCCGGTACGGCTCTCGGCCTCGGCAATATTTTCGGCAGCTACCTCTCCGGCGCTCTGCGCAATCCGTCTGCCGCTGACAGCCAGTTCGGCCGTCTGGTATTCGGCTTCGCCGTTACGGAAGCTCTGGGCATCTTCTCGCTGCTCGTCGCTCTCCTCCTCCTCTTCGCCGTCTGATATCGGCGAATAGATGGATCACGGCCTGCGACCGCAAGCCGTGATCCTTTGCATTTGCAGTCCACCTGGAGGTGAGCATGTTTTTTGTGACCCCGGCTTACGCTGAGGAAGCACCGGCGGCAGCGACGGGTACGGATGCGCATGCCGCTCCGGCCGCAGGCGAGGTCCATACCGAGACTGGTGTTGCCGAAGGCGAACACGCCCGCGGCCCTTTCCCGCCTTTCGATTCGACGACCTTCGCGTCCCAACTGCTCTGGCTGGTGATCACGTTCGGCGTCTTCTATTTGCTCATGCAAAAGGTCATCGCGCCGCGCATCGGGGCCATCCTCGATCAGCGTCACACGCGCATCTCCCAGGATCTGGAAGAAGCAGGCCGCCTGAAGGCGGAAGCCGACGCCGCCGTCCGGACCTATGAAGGTGAACTGGCCGCTGCCCGCGCCAAATCCAACGCGATCGGCACCGCCGCACGCGACGCCGCCAAGGCCAAGGCCGAAGAGGATCGTCGCGCTGTCGAGGCAAGCCTGTCGGAAAAGATCAAGGCTGCCGAGCTCCGCATCGGCGAGATCAAGGCCAAGGCCTTCGCCGACGTCGGCACCATTGCCGAGGAAACGGCGGCGGCCGTGGTCGATCAGCTGATCGGCGGCACCGTCGCCAAGGCCGATGTCGCCGCCGCTGTCGCGGCTGCCAAGAAGGAGGCTTGATCGATGGAATTTGCCTTTGACGCGACTTTCTTCGCCTTTGTCGGCCTTGTCCTCTTCCTGGCACTGGTCGTTTACCTGAAGGTTCCGGGCATGATGGCACGGTCGCTCGACGACCGCGCCGACCAGATCCGCAACGAATTGGCCGAAGCCAAGCGCCTGCGCGAAGAGGCCCAGCACCTGCTTGCCGAATATCAGCGCAAGCGCAAGGACGCGGAAGCCGAAGCGGCCCACATCGTTGCCGCCGCCGAACGCGAAGCCGAAATGTTCACTGCCGAAGCGAAGAAGAAGACGGAAGAATTCGTCGCCAACCGCACGGCGCTGTCCGAGCAGAAGATCAAGCAGGCCGAGGTCGAGGCGATAAAGGCGGTGCGTTCCGCCGCTGTCGATCTCGCAATCGCGGCCGCTGAAACCGTGCTTGCCAAGCAGGCCGACGCCAAGGTCCAGTCCGAGCTCTTCGGCAATGCCGTCGGCCAGGTCAAGACGCGGCTGAACTGAGCGGCTTCGAAAACATTTGAGAGGGAAGGCCGGGCATGTCCCGGCCTTTTCTTTTCTACGCTCTTTTCTTATTCGGAAAGCAGCTCGTCCGTCTCAGGACCGTCCTCGGTCTTGCGCAACGGCCTGAAGCTCATCCGGTGCAGGGAACAGGGGCCGTGCCTCTCGATGCCGGCGCGGTGCTGCGCCGTGCCATAGCCGACATGCGCGGCGAAACCGTAATCCGGAAATACACGATGGGCCCGTGCCATCATCCGGTCGCGCGTCACCTTGGCGACGATCGAGGCGGCGGCGATCGAGACCGAGCGGGCATCACCCTTGACCACGGCCTGTCCAGGGCAATCGAGGCCGGGCGGCACGTCGAGCCCGTCGGTCAGCACGTAGCTTGCCGGAATGGCGAGGCTGCAGATGGCCCGGCGCATGGCGTCGAGGCTCGCCTTGCGGATATCCGTCTCGTCGATGCGGGTCGAACTGGAAGAGGCGATGGAGACGGTCGCGGTCGCTAGAATCTGTACGAACAGTTCCTCACGCCGTTGCGCCGACAGCTGCTTGGAATCGTTCAGACCCTCAGGGATGCGCCGGGGATCAAGGATGACGGCAGCAGCAACAACGGGTCCCGCCAGCGGCCCGCGGCCTGCCTCGTCGGCACCGGCGACCGGCCAGTGGCCGGCCTTGCGGGCTTTGAGTTCCAGCCGGAAATCCGGCACGAGCGGAGCTGTGTCGAAAAGCAGGGGAGAATCGGGTGACGTGCGAGGTTTCATGCGGCTGAACCTCGCACGCCAACCCGATTGCCCGCAAGTCCCCGGATCAGGGCGGCGGCCGGGGACGCTCCGGCGGATGGTGGCGGTCAGGGCCATCCGCGGGAATTGCGCTCGGGACTCGAAAACAGGGCGGTTTTGTCGAGAAGCCGATGCGCAAGCTAGAAGCAATTCCAGGAACAGTGTGGCGCGGTTTTCCGTCCGGAATTGCGTAAAAACAAAATATCAGAGCAGCGACAGCTGCACGCCGCTGCCATCGGGCGGCACGAACAGATCGTCGCGTAGCGGCACGCTGCGTCGCGTCAGGCCGAAACGCCGGGCTGCCATCTCAAAGCGCCGGGCGATCTGCCAGGCATAGGGACCGGCGCCCTTCATGCGCTTGCCGAATTCGGCATCATAATCCTTGCCGCCGCGCATCGAGCGCACCAGCGACATCACATGCCGGTAACGATCGGGGTAATGCTGCAGCAGCCAGTCGCGAAACAGCGGGCTGACCTCGAGCGGCAGCCTGAGGATGACATAGCTCGCCTCGGCGGCGCCGGCAGCCTTTGCCGATTCGAGGATGCGCTCCAGTTCGTGGTCGTTCAGCGCCGGGATGAGCGGGGCGGCCATGACAACCGTCTGTATGCCTGCTTCGGCAAGGGTGTGGATCGTCTCCAGCCGCCGCGGCGGCGTGGCGGCACGCGGCTCCATCGTCCGGGCAAGCTTGCGATCCAGCGTGGTCACCGAGATGCCGACGCGCACCAGGTTCTTAGCTGCCATCTCCTGCAGAATGTCGAGATCACGCAGGATCATCCCCGACTTGGTGACGATCGATACCGGATGGTTCGCCTTGTTCAACACCTCGAGAATGCCGCGCATGATGCGCCATTCCTTCTCGATCGGCTGATAGGGATCGGTATTGGTGCCGATCGCGATCACCCGCACTTTGTAGCCGGGCTTGGCGAGTTCCCGCTCCAGGAGTTTTGCCGCATCGGGCTTGGCAAAGAGCTTCGTCTCGAAATCGAGCCCTGCGGAAAGCCCCATATAGGCGTGTGTCGGCCGGGCGAAGCAATAGATGCAGCCGTGCTCGCAGCCGCGATAGGGATTGATCGAGCGGTCGAAGGAAAGGTCCGGCGATTCGTTACGGGTGATTGCCGTGCGCGGCTTCTCGACCTGAACTTCGGTCTTGAAGGGCGGCAGCTCCTCCCACGTCTGCCAGCCATCGTCGACGGTTTCCCGCTGCAGCGCTTCGAACCGACCTGTCGGGTTCAGTCCCGCCCCACGTCCACGCCGCCGATCGACTTCGACTCTCAGACCGGAGGAAACGATCATCGCATCGGCAATATCTGCCGTATTGGCAGGCGCGAATGCGGCCTGCCCTGCCAGGGACTGCTCTCTCATCGGATTCTCCCGTGGCGGAAAGCCATCGCCTCCGCCCGTTTTGCTGATTAAATTCCTATCCGCAAAACGAGAACAATGCAAGAACAAAATAAGGAAAACGGTGCTGGCAAAAATTTGTGCGGCGCATTATAAATGGTCAATGTTGACGGTTGTTCTCGAATGTCAGGATCAGGAATCTGAGCTGGCACAGACCTTATCGGTATTGGTGGCAGGTGCGGTGGAGGGGCTTGTGAGCGACGTGGTCGTGCTCGATCACGGCTCGCGCGACGGCACCTCGCGGGTGGCCGACGCCGCCGGTTGCCGCTTCCATTCGCAGTGGGATATCAAGGACATCGTCCGCGCCGCCCGCGGCGAATGGCTGCTCTTCGTCGAGCCGGGCGCGCGACCCCAGGCGGGCTGGATCGATGAGATCGCCGAATATGTCGCACTGAACAAGCTGCCGGCGCGCTTCACCGCATCGCGTGGCTATAGGCGCCCGTTCTTCCAGCGTGTCGGCCGGGCCGTACCGCCGCTGGAGCTCGGCTTTCTCCTGCCGAAGAAGCAGGCGCTCGCCATCGCCAAAAGCGGAATGCGGCTTACCGAATTCGTCAAGGGCCAGAAGCCGCGCAAGCTCGCAAGCGAACTGATTCCGTCCTGGGTCGCCCGCGCTGCGCGGTAGGTGTCACGACCCTCTCCATGAGCAAAAGATGGCGCCCAATAGGATTTCGCGCTATAATTCAAACATGGCGCCGTCGAAGCGCCGCGCTTCGCAACGGAATGGCCATGGAATGCCGGTGAACGGCAGAACAGGTCAGTGACAATCTCCTCTTCTGCCGGGTTCCCGGCGAAAGGAGGTGCGTCATGACACGCGGTAGGATCTACGGCGTACGCAGTATGATCTACGGCCTCATCGCCGTCATATTGCCGACATTGGTGATCGCGCATCCGCATTCGGCAGCATCGCAGATGATGCGCAGTTGCGCAGGCCGACCCGAAATCGTCAATTTCCTGGACAAGAACTTCGCCGAAAAGCTCACGGCAGTCGGACTGATCAACGAGAACGCCATTCTTGAGGTCTATGCCGCCGAAAGCGGCACCTGGACCCTCATCATCACGGATGTTCACGGCATAAGCTGCGTCCTGCTGTCGGGTGACAGCTGGGAGACGATGCCCATCCTGCCGGGCTTGGCCACATAGGAATGCCGCTGTTGCAGGCAGTCTACTTCGTCGCGCCGCGTTTCAGGTGCTCGTCCAGACGCGGCATGATCTCCACGAAATTGCACGGCGTGCTGCGGTAGTCGAGCTGTCCTTTCAGGATGCCGTCCCAGGCATCCCGGCAGGCGCCGGGCGAACCCGGCAGCACGAAGATGAAGGTGGCGTTGGCAACGCCTGCCGTGGCGCGCGACTGGATCGTCGCCGTGCCGATCTTCTCGTAGGAGATGCGGTGGAAGATGGCGGAAAAGCCGTCCATCCGCTTTTCGAACAAGGGCTCCAGCGCCTCGGGCGTCACATCGCGGCCGGTAAAGCCGGTGCCGCCGGTGGTGATGACCACGTCTATGTCTTTGCTGTCAATCCAGGCCTTCACCCGCGCGGCAATCTCCGCGCGATCATCGGGCACGATTCCCCGGTCCACCAGCCTGTGGCCCGCCTCGGTGATCCGCGCCGCCAGCGTGTCGCCTGACTTGTCCGTCTCCGGCGTGCGCGTATCCGAGATCGTCAGAACCGCAATGCCGACCGCGATGAAGGGCCGCTTTTCGTCTACGCCTGCCATCATGCGCCTCCCGAAACCGTTTCCGTCGCCTGGAAATACCAGTCGGGCCGCGCGTCGTGAAGAGCTGCCGCCGCATCCTCGGAAGCAGTCACGGTCGCAAAGATGCCGAAACATGTGGCGCCGGAACCGGACATGCGGGTCAACAGAGCGCCGTTAGCCTGCAGCATCGCCGTGATCGCCGTGATCTCCGGCACGAGTTCGCGCGCCGGCGGCTCCAGGTCGTTGCGGGCAGCAGCAATCGCCGCAAGCCAGTCGGCAGTCTGAGGTCGGCTCGGAGCCAGGCTCAGGCCCGGATTATTCTTTGTCGCCAGACGGCGGAAAACCTCGGGCGTCGAGACGCCTTTCAGCGGAT
This sequence comes from Rhizobium beringeri, assembly GCF_004306515.1. Lineage (NCBI taxonomy): Bacteria > Pseudomonadati > Pseudomonadota > Alphaproteobacteria > Hyphomicrobiales > Rhizobiaceae > Rhizobium > Rhizobium beringeri. The sequence goes on from NZ_SILG01000001.1 coordinate 557,037, forward strand.
TGGCAAGCACCATGGCCAAGGCCGGCAGATCCGGCACGGGTTCGATCTTTTCGCCGATGCCGCGGGCAATCAGCGGCCGGCTCTCAAGGCACATCGGCACGTCGGCGCCGAGCTTCAGGGCGAGAGCTGCGAGCGCCTCCTCGGGCAAGCTCGCGCCCCAGAGCCGCATCAGCCCGCGCAGCGTCGCGGCCGCATCGGCCGAGCCGCCGCCGATGCCGGAGGCAACCGGCAGGTTCTTTTCCAAGTGGATGTGGACCGGGAAGGCGAGGGGGCCGACCGCCTCGCGCAGGAGATCGCGCGCCTTCAGCACCAGGTTGGTGCCGCCATCGCCGGCAAGGACCTCGCCGAACCGGCCAGACAGGCTGAATTCGTCGGTCGGCGACCGCATGAAGTCCAGCCGGTCGCCATAATCTGCGAAGGTCACCAGCATATCGAGCAGATGATAGCCATCCGGGCGCTGGCCTGTCACATGCAGGGCCAGGTTGATTTTCGCGCGAGCTTCCTCGGTGATGCTGGAGCATGATGCCGAAAAGTCTGAGCAGTTTTCGGACGACATCATGCTCTATTTCTTTGATCTCGAAGCGGCCAAGCCCTCTTAAGGGCCTTCTTCAGGCAAACGTCCCGCCCGTCAGGATTTCTTGTCGACCGGCGGCGGGATGACGGGTGCCGGATCCGGCTGCTTCTTGTCGGCCGCCTTGGCATCGTCGCTGGCGGGAGGCAGGCCGTTGGCGACCTTGTCCTTGATCTTCGGAATTTCGGCGGCCTCAGGCTCGGAGCTGAGCGCCCGGTTCCACTGGTAGACGGCCTCGAGCTTGCGCCCGACGCGCCAGTAGGCATCGCCGAGGTGGTCGTTGATCGTCGCGTCGCCGGCCTTGATCTGTGCGGCCCGTTCCAGTTCGTCGACGGCATCGTCGAAGCGGTTGAGGCGGAAATAGGCCCAGCCGAGCGAATCGATGATGTAGCCGTCGTCAGGGCGAAGGTCGACGGCCTTCTTGATCATGCCGAGACCTTCGTCGAGGTTCCGATTCATGTCGATCCAGGAATAGCCGAGATAGTTCAGCACCTGCGGCTGGTCGGGATTGAGCTCCAGCGCCTTGCGGAAGTTCGGTTCCGCCAGGTCCCACTTCTTCAGCCGCTCATAGGCGATGCCGCGCTGGAAGAAGACGCTCCAGTTGGCGCGGCCGGGAATGGGGCCGATCGCATCGACGGCCTTGTCGTAATTGGTGGCCATCGCCTCGTAGTCCTTGGCGTCGGAAAGTACGCTGCCATAGGCGAGGTAACTGCGGATGTCCTTCGGGTCGGAGGCGATCAGCGCCTGCAGGTGCTTGCGCGCCTCATCCACCTTGCCGCCCTGGGCAAGGGCAAGGCCGAGCTGCAGCTCGGAGATGCGCCGCATCGGTGAATTCTCCGGCACCTTCTTGTAGAGGGCGATGGCGCGGTCCATCTGGTTCTGCTTCTCGGCAATGCCGCCGAGCAGCACCAGCGTATCGGCGCTGTTCGGATCGAGCGCATTGGCCGTCTGCAGGTAAAGCGAGACGATATCCTCTGCGCCGTCGCGGTTCAGCGCGCCGCCGACCGAGAACAGCACGCCGGCAGCGCCTTCTTCGGCCGTCTTGACCTGCTGTTCCTGCTTCTCGTTCTTTTCGACGCTGTCGCGCAGCGCATTCAGCGGCGCGTAGTTCGGCAGCAGGTTGTCGCCGACGGAAACGGCGTCGAGCGCCTTCTGCTTGTTGCCTTGTGTTGCTTCGAGGCGAGCAAGCGCCATCACCGCGCGCATGAAGGTATCGGGCGCCGTCGCTCCGCCTTCCTTGTCGAGCACGGCATCGTTCAGATGCTGGCGGGCGGATTTCACGTCGCCGATGGCGATGGCGATCGCGCCGGCATTGTAATTCTGGAAGATGCGGAACCAGTCCGGCCCTTTCATCTTCTCGACCATGGCGAGCGCTTCCTTGCCGCGGCCGGCGCCGACGCGGGCCCAGGCGAGCAGCAGGTCGTTCATCATCCGGTCGAGATCGTTCGGCCCCTTATATTTCAGGATGGCCTCGGCGGTCTTGTAGTCGTCGCGGCGCACGGCATCCATGCCGCGCACGATCGTGGTGATACGCTCGACCGAAGGATCGCCCTTCAGGTCGTTGGCGTATTTGACGCCCTCCTTGATGTCGCCATTGAGCAGCAGCGAGATCATCAGCCGCTGGCGAATCTCGGGATTGCCGGGCTCGATCTGCAGCGCCTTCTTGTAGAGCTCGATCGCCGTTTCGTAGTCATGATCGACATCGGCCGTGCGCGCGGCGAGGAAGGCGCCGGAGAAACTGGTAACGCTATCGGCATCAAAGTGAGCGGCCGTGCCGGCATCGTCTGCCTTGGCCGCATCCTCGGCGTTGACGCCGCCGACACTGCCCAGCGAAAGGACAGCGGCAAGCGCTGCGCTCGTAAGAAGACGGATGGCAAGTCTCTGCCGCATTAGGAAACCTTTCTTCGACAGCGTCCCGGACAATGTGCCGGTCGCAAAACAAGTTGCGATCACTGATTCATAACAGGATGGCTTTTTTGAAGCGGCGCCGCAAGAAAATCAGCCTGCGATCAAGGACGTTTGATCAATTGACGCGCTCGATGCAGAAGTCGATCACTTCCATCAGGGCCGATTTCCAGACCGTATCGGGAAGCGGCGCAAGCGCGTCCCGTGCGATCGTGCCGTAATGGATCGCACGGCCGATCGTGTCGCTGAGCGTGCCATATTTGGTGATCAGCCCCAGCGCTTTTTCGAGGTTGGCGTCGGTGCTGTTGCCGGCTTCGATCGCATCGCGCCAGAAGGCGCGCTCGTCCTCGGTGCCGCGGCGATAGGCGAGAATGACCGGCAGGGTGATCTTGCCTTCGCGGAAATCGTCGCCGACATTCTTGCCGAGATCGGCCGCCTTGCCGCCGTAGTCGAGCGCGTCGTCGACGAGCTGGAAGGCGAGCCCCAGATTCATGCCGTAGGATTTCAGCGCATTGCGGCCGGACCGGCCGGCCTCTGCGACGATCGGCCCGACTTCGGCGGCCGCAGCAAAGAGGGCCGCCGTCTTGGCGCGGATGACGGAGAGATAATCGTCTTCGGTCGTCTCCATGTTCTTGGCGACCGAAAGCTGCAGCACTTCGCCTTCGGCGATCACGCAGGCGGCGGAAGACAAGACGTCGAGCGCATCGAGCGAGCCGACATCGACCATCATGCGGAAGGCCTGGCCGAGCAGGAAGTCGCCGACCAGCACGCTTGCCTGGTTGCCCCAGATCATCCGCGCCGTCGGCTTGCTGCGGCGCAGATCGCTTTCGTCGACGACGTCGTCATGCAGCAGCGTCGCCGTGTGCATGAATTCGACCGATGTGGCGAGCTTGACGTGGTTTTCGCCCCTGTAGTCGAACAGCGAGGCGGAAGCCAGCGTCAGCATCGGCCGCAGCCGCTTGCCGCCGGACGAGATCAGATGGTTCGCCACTTCGGGGATCATCTGCACATCGGAGCCGGCCTTGGACAGAATGAGCTGGTTCACTCGCTCCATGTCCGCCCTGGTGAGATCGACCAATGGCTTGATGGATGCCAGTTTGTTTTTGCTTTCTTCAAGCGGTATGACCACGCCCAACGACCCGGACTCCTGTTCATTCTTTGCACCTGACAATAGAAAGGGGCGATGGACGCGGCAAGGGGTGAATTGTCGCGCTGAGCGAAATTGGAAGGAAAACGACGGCAAATGCATGAGCTTATCCGCGCCAACGACCCCGTTCTTCTCTCCTATGCCGAGAGTTTGATGAAGGATGCGGGAATTCACTGCTTCATCGCCGATCAGGGCATGAGCGTGCTGGAAGGCTCGCTCGGGATGCTGTCACGCCGCCTGCTGGTGGATGAGGAGATGGCCGATCAGGCGCGCCGCATCCTCACCGATGCCGGTCTCGGCGGCGAGTTGCGCGAGCGGAAGTGAGCTCCGATGACCGGGGAAACCACTGACACCATCGATGCCTTTCATCGCGGCGCCTTTCATGTGGTGCAGCCGAAGGGCAGGGGCCATCGCTCCGGCATGGATGCGATGCTGCTTGCGGCTCTGGTCGCCGACGATCGCCCGGTCAGGGTTGCCGATCTCGGCGCCGGCGCCGGTGCTGCCGGCCTTGCCGTCGCCTCGCGGCTTGCCGATGCGCAGGTTGTGCTCTTCGAGCGCTCGGTCGAGATGGCCGATTATGCCCGCCGCAGCATCCTCTTGCCCGACAATGCCCATGTCGCGGGCCGCGTCAGCGTCGTCGAGGCCGATGTGACGCTGACCGCCAGGGCGCGCAACGATGCCGGGCTCAGCGATGAAAGCTTCCACCACGTCATCATGAACCCGCCCTTCAACGATGCCGGCGACCGGCGCACGCCGGATGCGCTGAAGGCCGAAGCCCATGCGATGACCGACGGCCTGTTCGAAAGCTGGATCCGCACCGCCGGCGCCATCATGATCCCCGGCGGGCAATTGTCGTTGATCGCCAGGCCCCAGTCGATCGCCGAGATCGTTGCCGCCTGTGGCCGGCGCTTCGGCGGCATCGAGATCACCGCTATCCACCCGCGTCCGGGTGAAAACGCCGTCCGTATCCTGGTGACTGGTATCAAGGGATCGCGGGCGCGGCTGTCGCTGCGTGCGGCCCTCATCATGCACGAAGAGGGGAGCCACAAGTTCTCCCCTCTCGTCGATGATTTCAACAATGGCCGGGCGGCCTATATGAGGCTTTAGGGTCTCCCGCAATTCCGGACGGAAAACCGCTTCACACTTTTCCTGGAATTGCTTCAGCCGGTGACGAAGTCGAAGAGCAGCTTGACGTTCAGCCCGGCGATGACGACCGCGATCAGATAGGCGATGCCGCTCAGCCAGCGGGGCGCCACAAGTTCACCCATCTTGGCCTTGCTGGCGGTGAACATGACAAGCGGGAAGACAGCGAAGGAAAGCTGCAGGCTGAGCACCACCTGTGTCAGGATCAGCAGCTGCGCCGTGCCCTGATCGCCGTACCAGATGGTGACGATCGCCGCAGGCACGATGGCGATGGCGCGGGTGATCAGCCGGCGTACCCACGGCTTCAGCCGGATCTTGAGGAAGCCTTCCATGACGATCTGGCCGGCAAGCGTTGCCGTCACCGTCGAGTTGAGGCCGCAGCAGAGAAGCGCGATGCCGAAGAGCGTCGGCGCGATGGCTAGGCCGAGCAGCGGCGACAGCAGTGAATGGGCCTCGCCGAGTTCGACGACGTCGGTCTTGCCGTGCGCATTGAAAGCGGCCGCCGCAAGGATCAGGATCGAGGCGTTGATCAGAAGCGCGAAACACAGCGCCACCGTCGAGTCGATCGTCGCAAAGGTCAGCGCCTCCTTCTTCTCGGGAATGGTATGGCCGTAGGCCCGCGTCTGCACGATGCCGGAGTGCAGGTAGAGATTGTGCGGCATGACGGTCGCGCCGAGAATGCCGAGCGCCAGATAGAGCATCTCCGGATTTGTGACGATCTCGGTGGTCGGGAAGAAGCCGGTGAGGACGGCGCCCCACTGTGGGTCGGCAAGCAGGATCTGCACGCCGAAGCAGACCGCGATGACGCCGAGCAGCGCGATGATGAAGGCTTCCACCCAGCGGAAGCCGAGCTTTTGCAGGAAGAGGATCACGAAGACGTCGAGCGCGGTGATCAGCACGCCGAGTTCGAGCGGGATGCCCATCAGCAGGTTGAGGCCGATCGCCGTGCCGATCACCTCGGCGATATCGGTGGCGATAATGGCGATTTCCGCAAGGGCCCAGAGCGGCACCGAGACATATCTCGGAAAAGCGTCGCGGCAGGCCTGCGCAAGATCGCGCCCGGAAGCGATCGCGAGACGCGCACAGAGCGCTTGCAGCACGATCGCCATCAGGTTGGAAAGCAGCGCGACGGTGAGCAACGCATAGCCGAATTTCGAGCCGCCGGCGAGCGATGTCGCCCAGTTGCCCGGGTCCATGTAACCGACGGCGACCATGTAGCCCGGCCCGGCGAAAGCTGCCGCCCTTCGCCATGTCGAGCTGTGACGCCCGGTTCCGACGGTGCGGTAGACATCGGAGAGCGATCCCTCTCCGCGTTCATGCCGCCAGCCGCTCTTTGCATTCGGATTGAGGACGTCCATGCGATTTCCACCTGTTTTATCGTCAGGGCACTATGACGAATTAGAATGATAATGCAAGTCATTCGCAACAACAAAATCAAACCTGCTATTTTCAGGAACGCGGCCATTGCGTTTGCCGTTCCAGCGCATACATGGATGCCGATCGCAAACTGCGATCCTGCGACCCGAAGCGAAGGATGGGAAATGGCTGGATTCTTGAGAAAACTGATGCCGAAACGGTTCCGCAAGGACGGCATCACCATCCCGGTCGTCCGGCTGCAGGGGGCGATCATCAGCGGCGGCGGCCAGTTCCGGCCGACCCTCAATCTCGCCAATGTCTCTCCGGTTCTGGAAAAGGCCTTCGCCATGAAGGACGCGCCGGCTGTCGCCATCTCCATCAATTCGCCGGGCGGCTCGCCCGTCCAGTCGCGCCTGATCTTCACCCGCATTCGCGAGCTCGCCCGCGAGAAGCAGAAGAAGGTTCTGGTCTTCGTCGAGGATGTCGCCGCCTCCGGCGGTTATATGATCGCGCTTGCCGGCGACGAGATCATCGCCGATGCCACCTCCATCGTCGGCTCGATCGGCGTCGTCTCCGGCGGTTTCGGTTTCCCCGAGCTCTTGAAGAAGATCGGCGTCGAACGCCGCGTCTATACTGCCGGCGAAAACAAGGTAATCCTCGATCCTTTCCAGCCGGAAAAGGAAAAGGATATCGAGTATCTGAAGAGCCTGCAGCTCGAAATCCATCAGGTCTTCATCTCGATGGTGCGCGAACGTCGCGCCGGCAAGCTGAGGGATGATGCGACGGTCTTTTCCGGCCTGTTCTGGAGCGGCACGCGCGGCCTCGAACTCGGCCTCATCGATGGCCTCGGTGACATGCGCCAGGAGCTGAAAAGGCGCTACGGCCAGAAGACCAAGCTGGAGCTCGTCACCGCCGGCCGCGGCCTGTTCGGCCGCCGGATTCCGGGTGTGTCGCCGGTCTCGCTCGAAGGTGCTGCATCCGGTCTCGCAACGGGGCTTGTCGAAGCGGCGGAAGAGAGAGCATTGTGGAGCCGTTTCGGGCTTTGAAGGGAGCAAGAGAGGGGCATGCCGCAGTTAATTACTATTCTGATCCTGGTCTTCTCAGCCTGGTGGCTTTACCGCCGCTTCGTCTCTGATGCCCGCAAGCTAGCCGAAAAGTCGCGCCGTGCTGAAAAAGAGCGCCAGACCGGCGCGATCGGCACGCTGGTCAAGGACCCGGCGACGGGCGAATACCGGCTGAAGCGCGAGGGCGAATAAGAGGCGTCTCCATTGCCTCTCACCCAGCGCTTGCCCCTCATCCGGCTGCCGCCACCGACCGGGGCCGAGCCGCGGGTCTCGACCCGTCCTTCGGATCCGCGTAAACGGGGCGAGGGGAATATGCCGGACCGGATTCCTCAATCTCGACGCAGCGTTTGGCACGTCCCCTCGCCCCGCGAGCGGGGAGAGGGTTAGGGTGAGGGGCTGCGGAATTCCTCTTCCATATCGGCATTCGACGCCTCTTCGCCGCCGCAAAAGTCTTGACCCCCGCCGCCCTCCATGGCACCTGTCGCGCCGATAAATCCCAAGCAATCGGTGCCGTTCGATGTCAGCTCTCCCAGATCATATGAACCCGAAGCGCTCCTTCCAGGCGCTGATCCTGACCCTGCATAACTACTGGGCGGACAAGGGTTGCGCGGTGCTGCAGCCCTACGACATGGAAGTCGGCGCCGGCACCTTTCATCCGGCCACCACACTGCGCGCCCTCGGCCCCAAGCCGTGGAAGGCCGCTTACGTCCAGCCGTCGCGGCGCCCGTCCGACGGCCGCTATGGCGAGAACCCGAACCGGCTGCAGCATTATTACCAATACCAGGTCATCCTGAAGCCGAACCCGCCCAACCTGCAGGAGCTTTATCTCGGCTCGCTGGCGGCGATCGGTCTCGATCCGCTGCTGCATGACATCCGTTTCGTCGAGGACGACTGGGAAAGCCCGACGCTCGGCGCCTGGGGCCTCGGCTGGGAATGCTGGTGCGATGGCATGGAAGTCTCGCAGTTCACCTATTTCCAGCAGGTTTGCGGCATCGAATGCTCACCCGTCGCCGGCGAACTGACCTATGGTCTCGAGCGCCTCGCCATGTATGTCCAGGGCGTCGACAATGTCTATGATCTGAACTTCAACGGCCGCGACGGCGACGAGAAGATCAGCTATGGCGACGTCTTCCTGCAGGCCGAGCAGGAATATTCGCGTCATAATTTCGAGTTCGCCAATACCGAGATGCTGCATCGCCACTTCGTCGATGCCGAGAAGGAATGCCGGGCGCTGCTCGATGCCGGCGCGCCCGGCGACAACGCCAACCAGCGCCTGCACAAATGCGTCTTCCCGGCCTATGACCAGTGCATCAAGGCAAGCCATGTCTTCAACCTGCTCGATGCCCGTGGCGTCATCTCGGTCACCGAGCGCCAGAGCTACATCCTGCGTGTACGCACGCTTGCCAAGGCCTGCGGCGAAGCCTTCCTGCTGACCGACGCCGGCGGCGTCAACCTCTCGAAAGAGGCGGCGTAACGCAAAGTCCGTTGGCCGTATCGTCGATATCGACGGCTGGTCGGGCACCCCAAATCCTCGCGGATATCGGCGTTTGACGGCAGCCGGCAAACCCGCGTAGTCTCCGCCCCGTCATTACTTCGCTGCGGGGGATTCGCGATGTATATTGCGCTTGGCGTCATCGTTCTGGTCGCGCTCTATCTCATCTTCGTCTACAACGGCCTGGTTCGCGCGCGGCAAATGGCGGAAGAAGCCTGGTCGGGCATCGACGTCCAGCTCAAGCGCCGCGCCGACCTGATCCCGAACCTGATCGAGACGGTCAAGGGTTATGCCGCCCATGAAAAGACCACGCTCGAAGAGGTGGTTGAGCTCCGCAACAAGGCGCAGGCCGTGCCATCAGGCGATGTTGCCGGCAGGGCGCAGGCGGAAGGCCTGCTTGGCCAGGCGCTCGGCCGGGTCATCGCGCTTGCCGAGGCCTATCCCGATCTCAAGGCCAACCAGAACTTTGCCGAGCTCCAGGCCTCGCTGGAAACCATGGAAGGCGAGCTGCAGATGGCCCGGCGCTATTACAATGGTGCCGCCCGCGACCTGAACGTCAAGGTCGAAAGCTTCCCCTCCAATCTCGTCGCCGGCCAGTTCGGTTTTGCCAAGCGGGAATATTTCGAAATCACCAACGAAGCCGACCGCGCCGTCCCCACCGTGAAATTCTGACGATCCGGCATTTTGCCTTTGCCAGAAAGCGATTAAGAGCAAGGGCAGATTTGCGGCCGGCTAGAGCATGTCGCGCAAAAGTGTGCAGCGGTTTTGCGACAACGACATGCGCAAAACCAAAGACCTAAAGCGTGGCAAGCGAATCTGAGAGATCGCGACGCGCTTTAGGTCGCCTTATGGACGGAAGAACAGCATGACACGCACAGCCAAACTCACGATCATCCCGCCGGGAAAACCGCTTTCGGGCCGCGCCATGCCGCCGGGCTCCAAGTCGATCACCAATCGCGCGCTGCTGCTCGCGGGCCTTGCGAAGGGCACCAGCCGGCTGACCGGGGCGCTGAAGAGCGACGATACGCGTTATATGGCCGAAGCGCTGCGTGCCATGGGTGTTGCGATCGATGAGCCTGACGACACCACCTTCGTCGTCACCGGCAGCGGCAGGCTGCTGCCGCCGAAGGCGCCGCTCTTTCTCGGCAATGCCGGCACGGCGACACGCTTCCTGACGGCGGCTGCGGCTCTGGTCGACGGCACCGTCATCGTCGATGGCGACGAACATATGCGCAAGCGCCCGATCGGCCCGCTCGTCGAGGCGATGCGCACGCTCGGCATCGACGTGAGTGCTGAGACCGGCTGCCCGCCGGTCACCGTCAAGGGCACCGGGCGCTTCCAGGCCGACCGCATCCGCATCGATGGCGGCCTGTCCAGCCAGTATGTTTCGGCGCTGCTGATGATGGCGGCCGGCGGCGACCGGCCGGTCGACATCGAGCTCGTCGGCGAGGATATCGGCGCGCTCGGCTATATCGATCTGACCACGGCGGCGATGAAGGCTTTCGGCGCCAAGGTCGAGAAGACCAGCCCGGTCACCTGGCGTGTCGAGCCGACCGGCTACCGCGCTGCCGATTTCATCGTCGAGCCCGATGCCTCGGCCGCGACCTACCTCTGGGCGGCCGAGGTTCTGACCGGCGGCGCGATCGATCTCGGTGTTCCCTCCGATACCTTCTCGCAGCCGGATGCGCGCGCCTATGACATCATCGCCAAATTCCCGCATCTGCCGGCAGAGATCGACGGCTCGCAGATGCAGGATGCCGTTCCGACCCTTGCCGTGCTTGCCGCCTTCAACCAGACGCCGGTTCGCTTCGTCGGCATCGCCAATCTGCGCGTCAAGGAATGCGACCGCATCCGGGCGCTCTCGATCGGCCTCAACCGCATTGTTTCAGGGCTCGCCCGCGAAGAAGGCGACGATCTGATCGTCGAGTCCGATCCAGGGCTTGCCGGCAGGCATCTGCCGGCGGAGATCGACAGCTTCGCCGATCATCGCATCGCCATGAGTTTCGCGCTCGCCGGGCTGAAGATCGACGGCATCACCATTCTCGATCCCGATTGCGTCGGCAAGACCTTCCCCGCCTATTGGCGGACGCTGGCAGCACTCGGCGTGACCTATCAGGACAAGGATTGACGAAACGCAGCCGAGGCTGCCGGCGGGGAGACAGGGATGGGGCGTCGGTTTTTCGGATTTTGCTTTGCACTGCTGTTGATGCTCGCCGCCCCAGTGGCCTTTGCCGCCGAGGTGATCGACAGTTTCGCCTCCGACATTACGCTCGAAAAAAGCGGTGCGATGACGGTGACGGAAACGATCACCGTCAATGCCGAGGGTGACCAGATCAACCACGGCATCTTCCGTGATTTCCCGCTCTATTTCACCGATGCAGCTGGCCGCCGCCGCAGCGTCGATTTCGATATGGTATCGGTCCAGCGCGATGGCGATAACGAGCCCTGGCACACCGAATCGATATCAGGCGGCATCCGCATCTATGCCGGTTCTGCCGACGTGACCGTCACGCCGGGCCGTCATCGATACGTCTTCACCTACAGGACCAATCGCCAGATCCGCTATTTCGACGATCACGACGAACTCTATTGGAACGTCACCGGCAATGGCTGGATCTTCCCGATCCGCTCGGCAACCGCGACGGTGAAGCTGCCGCCCGGCGTCGGCGCGACGGAGACAACCTTCTTCACCGGCCCCGAGGGCGCGACGGAAAAGAATGCCCGCGTCAGCGAAAACGGCGCTGGCCTGGTCTTTTCCACCACCGCGCCGCTTGATGCCCACGAAGGCCTGACCTTCGCGATCCGCATGCCGAAGGGTTCGATCGATCCGCCGAGTGCGGATATGGAAAGCACATGGTGGTTGAAGGACAACCGCAATTATTTCATCGGCTTCGGCGGCCTGATCCTCGTTTTCGCCTATTACACGCGATCCTGGCTGAAGGTCGGCCGTGATCCCTCGCGTGGCGTCGTCGTGCCGCGCTGGGACGCGCCTGATGGTATCTCGCCGGCGTTGGTCAACTATATCGACAATAAGGGCTTCTCCGGAGAGGGCTGGACGGCGCTGTCCGCTACCGCGCTCAATCTTGCCGTCCGCGGCTACGTCAAGCTCGAAGACCTGAAGAATTCGATCGTCATCCAAGGCACCGGCAAGCCGCTCGGCAAGGAGAAATTCCAGGCCGGCGAGATCGAATTGCTGAAGGTTGCCGGCGGTGCCGGTTCGACGCTGACGATCGACAAGGCCAATGGCGAGCGGGTGAAGTCCGTCGGCCAGGCCTTCCGCTCGGCGATCGAGAAGGAGCATCGCGGCAAATATTACAATTCCAACCTGGCTTATACCGCAGGCGGCATCGCGCTCAGCGCAGCCGCCCTGGTGATACTGTTCGTTTTCGGTTCGCTGGCGCCCGATACCATCGCACTGATGTTGATCCCGATCGCCATCTCGGTCTTTGTTGCGGTGTTCGCCGCCGGCCTCGTCAGGTCGCTACATCGCGGCAAATCACTGTTCGGCAAGATCATCGCCATCATCTCCGCCGCGGTCGGCGTCTTCGTCGGCATCAGCATTCTGGCGACCTTGGTCCTGGCGCTTGCCTCCTCGCTGGTGGAACTGCACGAAACGCCGATGCTCTTTGCCGTCGGCGGCATCGTGCTTTTGAACATCCTCTATTTCTTCATCATGGGCGCGCCGACCCCGCTCGGCGCCAAGATGATGGATGGCATAGACGGCCTGCGCCAATATCTGACGCTTGCCGAGAAGGACCGGATGAACACGGCCGGCGCCCCGGAAATGTCGCCGCGGCATTTCGAGACGCTGCTGCCCTACGCGGTGGCGCTCGGCGTCGAAAAGCCTTGGTCGCGCACTTTCGAAACCTGGCTTGCGGCGGCCGCCGCCGGCGCGGCTGCTGCCTATGCGCCCGCCTGGTATGCCGGCAATTTCAACAGCGGCAGCTTTTCCGATCGTATCGGCGGCTTTTCCTCGTCCATGGCCTCGACCATCGCGTCGACGATTCCCGCGCCGCCGCCTTCGAGCTCATCCTCCGGCTTTTCCGGCGGCGGCTCGTCGGGAGGCGGCGGCGGAGGCGGGGGAGGCGGGGGC
>NZ_SILG01000001.1:569907-712163 GCF_004306515.1 Rhizobium beringeri
AGATGTGTATAAGAGACAGTTTTAGCCCTTGGCCCTTAACCGCCAGACAGAAAAGGAAAGGGTCGCGCATGAAGGTTCTGTTGATCGGATCGGGCGGACGCGAGCATGCGCTCGCCTGGAAGCTGGCGCAATCGCCGTTGATGACGGAATTCTACGCCGCACCCGGCAATCCGGGCATTGCCGAACACGCCGTCCTCGTGCCGGTTGATATCGAGGATCACGAAGCGGTCGCGGCCTTCTGCAAGGACAAGGCGATCGATTTCGTCGTCGTCGGCCCGGAGGCGCCGCTGGTTGCCGGCCTCGCTGACCGGCTGCGCGCCGATGGCCTGGCGGTCTTCGGTCCTTCCGCTGCCGCAGCCCAGCTTGAGGGCTCCAAAGGCTTCACCAAGGATATCTGCGCCCGCTACGACATTCCGACAGGCGCCTACCAGCGGTTCAACAATGGACCGAAGGCCAAAGCCTATATCCGCGCTGAGGGTGTGCCGATCGTCGTCAAGGCCGACGGCCTCGCCGCCGGCAAGGGCGTGACGGTTGCGATGACGCTCGATGAAGCCTTGGCCGCGGTCGACGACTGCTTCGAGGGCGCCTTTGGCGCCGCCGGCGCCGAAGTCGTCGTCGAAGCCTATCTCGATGGCGAGGAAGCGAGCTTCTTCTGCCTCTGCGATGGCAAACATGCGCTGCCGCTCGCAACCGCCCAGGATCATAAGCGGGTGGGCGAGGGCGATACCGGCGTCAATACCGGCGGCATGGGCGCCTATTCGCCGGCGCCTGTCATGACCGCCGAGATGGTCGAGCGGACGATGAAAGAGATCATCGAACCGACGATGCGCGGCATGGCCGAAAGCGGTCATCCCTTCTCCGGCGTCTTTTTCGCCGGGCTGATGATCACCAAGAAGGGGCCGGAGCTTATCGAATACAATGTCCGCTTCGGCGATCCCGAATGCCAGGTGATGATGATGCGGTTGAAGAGCGATCTTCTGCCGCTGCTGCTCGCCACCGCCAATGGCACGCTCGATCAGGTGAACGCCGAGTGGAACGACAATCCGGCACTGACGGTGGTCATGGCCTCCAAGGGTTATCCCGGCACCTACGAGAAGAACACGCCGATCGTTTCCCTGCCGGACGCAGGCGCGGGCGAGAAGGTGTTTCATGCCGGCACGGCTCTGAAAGACGGTGCACTGGTTGCGACTGGCGGCCGCGTGCTGAACGTCACCGCGTCAGGCGGCACGGTCGCCGAGGCCAAGAGCCGCGCCTACGCGCTGCTCGACAGGGTGAGATGGGAAAACGGCTTCTGCCGGCGCGACATCGGCTGGCGGGCGATCGAGCGCGAAACCGGCTCGGAATGAGTATAAACCGGCCCGTTCTTTAAATTTTTACCCTTTCCCCTGACGGGATGGAAACAAAGCTGCGCTATACCGCTCCCAAGATGAGACGGAGTGGCATTGATGCGTCAGATTTTCCTCGGTGCGGCAATCCTGCTGATGGCAGGCTCTGCGATGGCGTCCTCGATAGAGGTGGTCGGCAAAACTGCGCCGCGCGCTGAGGGCAGCATCGTCACCGAAACCTGTGCCGATTGTCCGCCGCTCCAGGCCGAATTGACCAAGAAGGACTATACGGTGCCGGAGCTGAAGCCCGGCGTCCTCCAGGCGAGTGAAATCCGCGATGTCGGCGGCGAAAAGAAGATCTATCGCACCGAAGGCTGGATGGGCGGCTCGCCGGTCGTCTTCGTCAGCAAGGCGACGCCTGAATCCATGATTGCCGCCGCGCCGCCGGCGGCGCCGGTAGACGGTATCGACATGAATGCAACCACCGCGGCCGTCATAGGCGGCGACGCCAGGCCCGTTGCGGCAGGTATGGCGGAACAACCGGCAGCAATTAACGTTTCCGAGTTCAAGCTGCGTTTCTAAAACATAAAGTTCCCTGCCCCTGCCTGATCAAGGTTTCGATCGCTTGGGGTTCCACCACCGGTGGACGAATGCACCCTCGATGAGCAGCGGGGGTGCATTCCTGTTTTGATGCGCCGGGCACGCTGAGAATTCGAAAAGAAATGATATTAGGCCGCCGGATGAGAATCCGGCGGTTTTGCTTTGTAAGCACCCCTGGATTTTTAGGGAAACTCGTATCGCGTTCAATAAAGTTAAAGCTTTTTTATAGGATGGGCATCAATTGTTGCTTACCCGGTCGCAGCATGTTTGTTTTAGCAGCGGTAGACGCGTCGTCTTGTTTGGCGCGCTCGCACAGGCGGTAGAAAACCGCACCGGAATGCAGCTACCCATTCCCGTTGCGAGGCGTCATGAAAAATTTGAAAATATCAAAGCAGCTCATATTGCTGGTCGTCGGCCTGATGATCGCCTTTGCGATCGCCACCTCCCTGCAGATCCGCTCCTCGGTCGATGCGATCTACAAGGAGCGCTATGACATGCTCCGCGCCGAGGTTCAGTCGGCGGTCTCGGTTCTCAAAATCTACCAGGCAAAGGTGACTGCCGGCGAAATGACGCTGGAAGACGCCCAGAGGCAGGCCTACGCCACGGTCAATGCGATGAAATACGACCCCGATGGCTATTTCTTCGGCTATAGCTACGACATCCAGATGATGTTCCATTATGATGCCGCGAAAGTCGGTCAGGTCAACAAGGGCCAGCCGGACAGCAAAGGCAAGCTCTATCGCGAAGAGCTGGTCAAGCTCGGGCAGCAGGGCGGCGGTCTCGTCGAATATTATTCCACAGCCAAACCGGGCCAGCCCGCCGGCGATTTTCGTAAGACGGCCTATGCACAGGCCTTCGATCCCTGGAAGGTCGTCGTCGTCACCGGCGTCTACATGGACGATCTCGATGCTCAGATAAACAGCACGATCCTGACCGCGCTCTCCGGCAGCATCGTTCTGTTCTTCCTCGCCATGGCCGCCGCCTACGTCGTCATCCGTGGCATATCGGGACCTCTCAACAACGTCCATGCCGCCCTGCAGTCGGTCGCCGAAGAGGATGTCTCCATCACCATTCCGCATATCGGCATGAACAACGAAGTCGGCATGATGGCGAAGGCGACGCAGTCGCTGCAGGAAAAGATCAGGGAGCGCCATGCGATGTCCGATCGCGAGGCGGCCCAGCAGTTGGCGCTGGAAAGCGAGCGCGAAAACAATCTGCGCCAGCAGCAGGATGAAGCAACGCTGCAGGCGCGGGTGGTGACGACGATCGGCCAGGCGCTGGAGATGATCGCCCGCGGCGACCTCACCGTGCGTTGCGCCGATCTCGGCCAGAAGTATGCCGCCCTTCGCGACAACTTCAACGATGCGCTGTCGCATCTCGAAGCCGCCATGGCCAAGGTCAGCGCCAAGGGCACCGACATCGGCACCAGCAAGGAAGAGATCCGCCGCGCTTCCAACGAGCTGTCGCAGCGCACCGAGCGCCAGGCCGCCAGCCTGGAAGAAACCTCGGCTGCTCTCGATGAGCTGACCGTCGCCGTCCGTCAGACGGCCGATGGCGCCCATGAAGCGAGCAAACGTGTTCACTCGGTCAGCACCGAGGCCACCCATAGCGATGCGATCGTCACCCAGGCGATCGAGGCAATGAGCGGCATCGAGAAGTCGTCGTCGGAGATTACCAAGATCATCGGCGTCATCGACGAGATCGCCTTCCAGACCAACCTCCTGGCGCTGAATGCCGGCGTCGAGGCGGCTCGTGCCGGTGAATCCGGTAAGGGTTTTGCGGTCGTCGCCCAGGAAGTCCGTGAGCTTGCCCAGCGTTCCGCCGCTGCCGCCAAGGAGATCAAGGACCAGATCGCCCGCTCCTCCAGCCAGGTGGATCACGGCGTCCGTCTGGTCGGCGAGGCTGGCGAGGCGCTGAAGCGCATCTCCGACCAGATCAAGGCCGCCAACGAGATCGTCGCCAAGATCGCCCACAGCGCCTCCGAACAGGATACGACGCTGCGTTCGATCTCCTCGTCGATGAACCAGCTCGACGCCGCCACCCAGCAGAACGCTGCCATGGCCGAAGAGACCACCGCATCGGCCGAAACGCTGGCCACCGATACCGACGAACTGATCGACCTCATCCGCGGCTTCCGCGTCAGTGGCGAAAGCGCTGCCCCGGCCATGCATCAAGGTCGCCGTGCCGCTTAAACGGCGCGGGGACAAAAGCGTTTTTATCACCAAATTTTTAGCGGCCGTCGGTTCTCCGGCGGCCGTGCCTTTTGAGGCTTATTGCGCGATACGTTCGATCAGCCGCGCGATCTCATGATCGGAAAACACTTCGACACCGGCCGCTTTCAGCGCCGCCGCCGTCACGCCGGCGCCGGCCTGCTTGTGGCCGGAAAAGGTGCCGTCATAGATGAAATCGGATCCGCAGGACGGGCTGCCGTCGATGAGCAGTGCATAGCGGCAGCCGGCCTGCCTTGCGAGCGCCACGGCATTTTCCGCCGCCAGCAGGAACTCTTCCGTTACGTCGGCGCCCGTCAGCTCGACAACCCGCGCCATGCCGGCCAGCACATCCTCGCCGGTCGCAGCATTTCCAATCTCGGCCGGAGGGCGCGGCACCTTCATGCCCGCCGACATCTCCGGACAGATCGTCACCAGCCGGCCCTCGGCCCGCCATGTCTCGATTACCGGGTGAAGCAACGGCTTCGCCCGCCCGTCATAGCGGACGGGGTGGCCCATGAGACAGGCGCTGACGAGAATCTTGCTCTGCATGTCTCTTGAATAACGCTACGGCGGCCGCAATACCAGACCGCCGATGGCGGCCGAATATCACCCCGAGATCTTCGAGAAATCCGCAACCGTTCCCGTCGCCTCGCGGATCAGCCGCAGCAGGGCGAGACGGTTGGCGCGGATGGCGGCGTCCTCGTCATTGACGAGCACGTCTTCGAAGAAGCGGTCGACCGGGCCGCGCAGCTTGGAAAGCGCTTCCATTGCCGAGCGGAAGTCCTCGCCGGCGACGGCGTCCGAGGCATCCTTCGAGGCGCTGGAGATCGCGGCGAACAATTCCTTCTCGGCATCGAGCTTCAGAAGCGCTTGCGAAACGCCGTCGGCGATCACGGTGCCCTTCTTTTCCTCGGCGGCGAGCAGCTGCGTCGCCCGCTTGGTGCCGGCGAGCAGGTTCTTGCCGTCTTCCGAGGTGATGAAGGCCGTCAGCGCTTCGACGCGGCGCGCCACCATCAACAGGTCGTCGGCATCGGGTGTCAGCACGGCGTCGATGAGATCGTGGCGGGCGCCCTGGTCGCGCAGATAGACCTTGAGACGGTCGTGGAAGAAGGAGAGCAGGTCGCCATCCCTTGTCGTTGCCAGCAGCGGCAGGCGGATCCTTCGCTCCAGCAGGATCCTGACGACACCGAGGGCGGCACGCCGCAGCGCAAACGGATCCTTCGACCCCGTCGGCTTTTCATCGATCGCCCAGAAGCCGATCAGCGTATCGAGCTTGTCGGCAAGGGCGATGGTGATCGCCACTCTGTCCTCAGGCACGCGGTCCGACGGACCCTGCGGCTTGTAATGGTCCTCGATCGCTGCGGCAACGGAAGCATCCTCACCCTGCAGCACCGCATATTTGCGGCCCATCAATCCCTGCAGTTCCGGAAATTCGCCGACGGCTTCGGTGCGCAGATCGGCCTTGGCGAGCACGGCGGCGCGATCGACGAGGGCTGGGTCGGCACCGGTGGTGTCGGCCAATTCCTTGGCCAGCGCCCGGATGCGGGCGACGCGCGCGCCCTGTGTGCCGAGCTTGGCATGGAACGTCACGTCGAGCGCATCGAGCTTGGCCATGCGCTGGTCGAGCGGCTTCTTGATGTCGAGGCCGAACTTTGCCGCCGACGCCGTCAGCGTCTCGAGATCCGGCAGATTGCCCTGGTCGCGCTTCCAGAAATGCAGCGCATCCGACAGCCGGGCCCGCACCACCTTGCCGTTGCCGTGGACGATTTCCTTGCCGCCGTCGCTTGCCTGGATATTGGAGACGAGGATGAACTTGTTCGAAAGCGTCTCTTCACCCTGTTTGCGGGTGACAAAACACTTCTGGTTGGTCTTGATCGTCAGCCGGATGATTTCCGAGGGGATTGAGAGATAATCCTCCTCGAAGCTGCCCATCAGTACCTGCGGCCATTCGACGAGGCCGGAGACTTCCTCCAGCAGGCCTTCGTCTTCCACCAGCTCCAGCCCGTTGGCAAAGGCGATGTCGCGGGCGTCATGCAGGATGATGTCCTTGCGTCGCTCGGCATCGAGGATGACCTTGGCCCTTTCCAAATTCGCCGCATAATCGTCGAAGCGCCGGACGGTGATCGCCTCGGGCGCATGGAAGCGATGGCCGTAGGTGATATTGGAAGCGGTGATACCGTCGATCTCGAAGGGGATGACGGTGGTCTCTTCATGCTCAGGCCCGAAGGTGCAGACGATCGACTGCAGCGGCCGCACCCAGCGCAGCGCGCCGGGCTTCGACGAGGCCTTGCCCCAGCGCATCGATTTCGGCCAGGGAAAATCGCGGATGATGCCGGGCATGATATCGGTGACGATCTCTTCCGTCGCGCGGCCGGGCTTGGAGATGACCGCGACGTAGAAATCGCCCTTCTTCGGATCGCTTACCACCTGCGCTTCGGAGACCGAGGAAAGGCCGGCGCCGCGCAGAAAACCCTCGATCGCCTTCTCGTTGGCGTCGGTGCGCGGCCCCTTGCGTTCCTCGCGCACATCGGCCGAGCGCGCCGTCAGGCCGTGAATGTCGAGCGCAAGCCGCCGCGGCGTCCAGTATTCGCGCGCGCCCTCGTAGGACAGGCCCGCTTCGACAAGCGCATCGGTGACGAGCTTCTTCAGGTCGCCGGCAGCCTTGCGCTGCATGCGGGCCGGAATCTCTTCGGAGCGGAGTTCGAGAAGAAGGTTTGGCATGTCAATCTTTTCCTTGCGCCCGCGGGCAGGGCGATCCAAAAACGTTGCTTCTGCTATCAAAGAATGCCGCATCTGCACAACCGCAAAAACGGAAGAGAGCGATGGGGTGGGGTGACCGGCAGGTGTTGCCGTGTGGCCCCCTCATCCGCCCTGCCGGGCACCTTCTCCCCGATGGGTAGAAGGGGAGTTGCGGCAGCGGTCTACTCTTGCCGCCGCCGTTTGTTATGGAGGAAACCAGTGCGGCATATCCCTTCTCCCCTCGGGGGTCCGAAGGACGGACGAAACCGGCGGCTCGCCCCGGTCGATGCCGGCAGGCAGATGAGGGGGCCACACGGCAACACGCGATGGTTCCCCAATCCATTAACTTCCGCTGTGAAAACCACAGTCGGGCATTGCCTTGCCGCTTTTCGCCGCTATGGTCCCGCCACCTCTGACGAAACAGGAAATCCCATGGCCGCAGACCTCCGTTTTCTCGCAGCCCGCATCTCCGCCGAAATCAACGCCCGGCCCGAACAGGCCAAAGCCGCCATCGAGTTGCTCGACGAGGGTGCCACCGTGCCCTTCATCGCCCGCTACCGCAAGGAAGTGACGGGCGGGCTGGATGATACGCAGCTGCGCAATCTCGCCGAGCGGCTGGTCTATCTGCGCGAGCTCGAAGCCCGGCGCGACGCGATCGTCGAATCGATCACCGGCCAGGGCAAGATGACCGATGAGTTGATGACCAAGGTCGCCGGCGCCGAAACCAAGGCCGAGCTCGAAGATCTCTATCTGCCCTACAAGCCGAAGCGCCGCACACGCGCCGAAATCGCCCGTGAACGCGGCCTCGGCCCGCTCGCCGAGACGATCCTGGCCGACCGCGCCAGGGAACCGGCGGTCTTGGCCGAAGGCTTCATCACATCTGATGTGCCCGATGTGAAGACGGCGCTCGAAGGCGCGCGCGACATCATCGCCGAAGGCATTGCCGAAAATGCCGACCTGCTCGGCAAGTTGCGCGCCCATATGCGCCAGGCCTCGCTGCTGAAGGCGAAAGTCGTCGACGGCAAGCAGGCGACCGGCGAGAAGTTTTCCGATTATTTCGACCATTCCGAACGCTGGGCGACCGCCCCCGGCCACCGCGCGCTCGCCATGCTGCGCGGCTGGAACGAGGAGGTGCTGACGCTGACGATCGAGGCCGACGCCGAGACCGCCTCTCCGAACAAGCCGGTCGAACGCATGATCGTGGCGGCTTACGAGATCGGTACGAGCCGTCCCGGCGACCGCTGGCTGATGGAGGTCGCAAGCTGGACCTGGCGCGTCAAGCTTTCCATGTCGCTCTCGCTCGACCTGATGCGGGAACTGCGCGAAAGGGCCGAAGAAGAGGCGATCCATGTCTTCGCCCGCAATCTCAAGGACCTGCTTTTGGCAGCGCCCGCCGGCTCGCGCGCGACGATGGGTCTCGATCCCGGCATCCGCACCGGCGTCAAGGTCGCCGTCGTCGACGGCACCGGCAAGGTGGTGGCGACATCGACTGTCTATCCCTTCCAGCCGAGGAACGACGTGCGTGGCGCCCAGGTCGAGCTCGCATCGCTGATCCGCAAGCATAATGTCGAGCTGATCTCGATCGGCAATGGCACCGGCAGCCGTGAAACCGAAAAGCTGGTGGCCGACATGCTGGCCGAGTTGCCGGCGCCGAAGCCGACCAAGGTCATCGTGTCGGAAGCCGGCGCCTCGGTCTATTCCGCCTCGGCGACCGCAGCGGCAGAATTCCCTGATCTCGACGTGTCTCTGCGCGGCGCCGTCTCCATCGCGCGGCGCCTGCAGGATCCACTCGCCGAACTCGTCAAGATCGAGCCGAAGTCGATCGGCGTCGGCCAGTATCAGCACGACGTCGACCAGCAGAAGCTGTCGCGTTCCCTCGATGCGGTGGTGGAAGATGCGGTGAATGCCGTCGGTGTCGATCTCAACACCGCGTCTGCGCCGCTGCTGTCCCGCGTCTCCGGCCTCGGCCCGTCGATCGCCGACGCCATCGTCCGCCACCGCGACAGCGAAGGCCGTTTCGAGACGCGAAAGGATCTCCTGAAGGTCGCCCGCCTCGGCGGCCGCACCTTCGAGCAATGCGCCGGCTTCCTGCGCATTCCCAACGGCAAGGAGCCGCTCGATTCCTCCTCGGTGCACCCGGAGGCTTACGGCGTTGCCAAGAAGATCGTCGCCGCCTGTGGCCGCGATCTGCGCGCGCTGATGGGCGATAGCGCGGTGTTGAAATCGGTTGATCCGCGCCAGTTCATCGACGAGAAATTCGGTCTGCCGACGGTCAAAGACATCATCGCGGAGCTGGAAAAGCCCGGCCGCGACCCGCGTCCGAGCTTCAAGACCGCGACCTTTGCCGAGGGCGTCAACGAAATTTCCGACCTCAAGCCCGGCATGGTGCTGGAAGGCACGGTGACCAATGTCGCCGCCTTCGGCGCCTTCGTCGATATCGGCGTGCACCAGGATGGTCTGGTGCACGTGTCCCAGCTTGCCGATCGCTTCGTCAAGGATCCCCACGAGGTCGTCAAGGCGGGCGATGTCGTCAAGGTGCGGGTTGTCGAAGTCGATGCCAAGCGCAAGCGCATCGGTCTTTCCATGCGACGCGATGACGGCTCATCAGCGCCGCCGCCGCGTGGTGATTCTCGCCCAAGCCAAGGGTCGCGGCCGCAGAACGAGCGCCGGCCCGCGGCTCAGAAACCGGAGAGCCAGGGCGCATTCGGCGCGGCACTTGCCGAAGCCATGAAGCGAAAATAAGGGTTTAACCGGTATTTCGGCAAAAATGCAACAGTTTGGCAGCGTTCTGAACGGAGTGCTAAATCCGGCGCTTGTAAGGCGAAAGAGAGCTACTAAGTTGATGTGACCATCCTGTCACATTTGCGAGGCGTCCATGGCGTCGGCATTCTTATCGATCGTCCAGCAAATCGTCCGCAAGGGTTCGTTGAAACTTACCCTTGCCAATGGCGAAACCCATACTATCGGCGACGGCACGGGTGAAATCGTCGCCGCCCGCCTTGCCGATCAGGAGGCAGAGGACGCCATCCGGCGCGATCCGGCCATGAAGCTCGGCGAAATGTACATGCAAGGCCGGTTCGTTCTCGAACAGGGCGACATCTACGATTTCCTGTCGCTGGTGAAACAGAACACCACCAACGAAATCTTCGATTTCAAGATGGCGGCACTGCTCCTCGGCCGCATTGCCTGGCAGCAGCTGAAGAGCCGCGTGCCGGTCAATCGCAACAAGCATAATGTCGCCCATCATTACGACCTGTCGGCCAAGCTCTTCGATCTTTTCCTCGACGAGGACTGGCAATATTCCTGCGCCTATTTCGAGCCGCCGGGCATCAGTCTCGACGAGGCGCAGCTCGCCAAGAAGCGCCATATCGCCGCCAAGCTGCTGCTCGAGCCGAACCAGCGTATCCTGGAGATCGGCTCGGGCTGGGGCGGCATGGGCATGTACCTGACGGAGGCGACCGACGGTGCCGATTTCACCGGCATCACGCTGAGCGAGGAACAGCTCAAGGTCTCGCGTGCGCGCGCCGAAAAGCGCGGCCTTGCCGACCGGGTGCGTTTCGAACTGCAGGACTACCGCACCATGACGGGCAGGAAGTTCGACCGCATCGTCTCGGTCGGCATGTTCGAACATGTCGGTATCGGCAATTACGGCAATTTCTTCCGCAAAGTATCGGATCTGCTCGATGACAACGGCGTCATGGTGCTGCATTCGATCGGCCGCCCGAAGCCGAGCTTCGGCACCAATGCCTTCATCGAGAAGTACATCTTCCCCGGCGGCTACATCCCCTCCGTCGGCGAGGTCCTGCCGCCGCTCGAAAAGGCCGGGCTGCTGGTCAAGGATGTCGAAATCCTGCCGATGCATTATGCCTATACGCTGCGCCATTGGCGTGAACGTTTCGTGGCGCGCAAGGCCGAAGCGGTGGCGCTTTACGACGAGCAGTTCTTCCGCATGTGGGAATTCTATCTGGCGGGTTCGGAAATGGGCTTCCGCTGGGACGAGCTCTTCATCCTGCAGATCCAGATCGCCAAGAACCAGTTCGCCGTTCCCGACAATCGCAATTACATCGCCCGCAACGAAGCCAAGCTGAAGGAATTTGAGGCGAGGCGCGCACCGCTGGAAAAGGTGACGTTCTGATCCCGCGGAAGTGCCGCTTCCACTGGCGGTTTTGCCGAGGGACCGGTTCCAATGAAAGGACGTGCCGATGAGCAATGCGTTTCCCGAGATCTATCTGGTCCGCCACGGTGAAACCGAATGGAGCCTGTCCGGGCGCCATACTGGACGCAGCGATATTCCCTTGACGGCGAACGGCGAGGCCGCCGCCCGCAAACTCGCCGACCGGCTGGCGGGCCTTACCTTCTCCGCCGTCTGGTCGAGCCCGTCCGAGCGGGCCCGCAAGACCTGCACGCTCGCCGGGTTCGGATCGGGCGCGGTGATCAAGGACGATCTCGCCGAATGGGACTACGGCGCTTATGAAGGTATCACCACCAAGGCGATCCTTGCCGACCGCCCCGGCTGGCAGCTCTTTCGCGATGGTTGCCCGAATGGCGAGTTCGCCGCCGATGTCGGCGCCCGCGCAGACGCCGTCATCCATGCGCTTCGCGAAACGGCCGGCACCATTCTGATCTTTTCGAGTTCGCATTTCCTGCGGGTCCTCGCCGCCCGCTGGCTCGGCCTGCCGCCGGAAGACGGCTCCCGTTTCGTGCTCGATACGGCCAGCATCAGCGTGCTCGGCTACGAACACGATCTGACCGAACCGGTCATCCGCCGCTGGAACCAACGGTAAAGCAATTGCGGGACCGGTTTTGCGGAATTCGATAGCAGATACCACCAGCCTTTCATTAGCGCCCTTTGCTTCGCCGTGGTTAACATTGGGGTAACGAGATCAGGATAAATGTAGCGAGCGCCGCCCTCCGCGGCTTTGTTTTTGCGTTTTCTGGAGTGCGGACGTGTCTCATCGATCAGTCGTATCGATCTCATTGGCTATTGCCCTTTCTTCTTTTGGTTCGGCCGCCGCGCAGGAAAGCGGCCAGCACTTCTGGTCCGGCGACTGGTATCTGAGCGTCGGCGTCGCCGGCTTTTCGGCCCCGAAATTCGAGGGCTCGTCGCATAATGAATTCAAGTTCAGCCCGCTGATCTCGGTCGGCCGCCAAGGCGCCGGCCCGCGTTTTTCCTCGCGCAACGACAACCCGTCCTTCGCTCTCATCGACAAGGGCGCCTTCCGTGCCGGCATCGTCGGCAAATTCGTGCCGTCGCGCGATGACGGCGATGGCAGCGAGCTGAAGGGCTTGAAGAAGGTCAAATGGGGCGCGGAAGCCGGCGGCTTCGTCGAAGTCTACCCGACCGATTTCCTTCGCGCCCGCGCCGAAGTCCGCCAGGGCATCCGCTCGCATGACGGTATCGTCGCCGATCTCGCGGTCGATGCCTTCACCGATATCGCGCCCGACCTGCAGCTATCAGGCGGCCCGCGCGCGACATTTGCTACCAGCGGCTATTACGACGCCTATTACGGCGTTAACGCCAAGCAGGCGGCGGCAAGCGGCCTTGATTCCTATAAACCCTCGTCGGGCATCCAGTCCTATGGCGCCGGCACGGCTCTCACCTGGAAGGCGACGGAAAATCTCTCGGCCAGTTCCTTCCTCGAATATAAGCGGCTGGCGGGTCCTGCTGCCGACAGCAGCCTCGTGCGCGAGCGCGGCTCGAAGAACCAGGTCCTGATCGGCGTCTCGGCGACCTACAAGTTCAATTTTTCCCTGCAGTGATTGCCGCCGCCGCGGGTCCTTTCAGACGTGCGGAGCGCCGTGACATATTGAATTTACGTATAATTTTACTCTTAAATCGATTCCGATCTAGGGAGGGATGCAACTGGAAATACAATGATCGCTTCTTGACCGGATCGGCGGCCCGCCGCTAGATGAGCGGCATGCACGATACTGGCGACTTCAACGATCGCGTCTCCGACGCACCTTCCGATAACTGGGTCTACCGGATCCTGCCGCCATGGCTTTGGCCCTATGCGCAGCTCGCGCGCTGGGATCGCCCGATCGGCTGGCAGCTCTTGATGTGGCCGTGCTTCTGGTCGGCGACCCTTGCCGCCAATGCGGCGATCGGTGAGGGGATCTATTCCGGCAGCCTGCTGGTATCTCACCTGTTCCTCTATTTCATCGGCGCGGTCGCCATGCGCGGCGCCGGCTGCACCTACAATGATCTGGTCGACCACGAGATCGATATGGAAGTGGCGCGCACGCGGTCACGTCCGCTCCCCTCCGGCCGCGTCACGCGCCGTCGGGCGAAGATCTTCATCGGCTTGCAGGCGTTGGTCGGCCTCTTCGTGCTGCTGCAGTTCAACTGGCTCAACGTCTTCCTCGGCGTGCTCTCGCTCGGGATCGTGGCGTTTTATCCCTTTGCCAAACGCTTCACCGACTGGCCGCAATTCTACCTGGGGCTTGCCTTTTCCTGGGGCGCGCTGATGGGTTGGGCCGGCATTTTCGGCGGCCTCTCCTTTGCAGCCATCCTGCTCTACGCCGCCTCCGTCGCCTGGACGATCGGTTATGACACGATCTATGCGCATCAGGACAAGGAGGATGACGAGCTGATCGGCGTCCGCTCCACGGCGCGCCTGTTCGGCGACAGGACGCGGCTATGGCTGATCGGCCTTTATGGGCTGACGCTGGTGCTGATGTTTATCGCTTTCGCTCTGGCCGGCGCCAATCTCATCGCGTTTCTGGGTCTGTTCGGTGCGGCCGGCATGTTCGCCTGGCAGATCGTCCGGCTCGATATCGATGATGCCGACCAGTGCCTGGCGCTCTTCAAGTCAAACAACCGCGTCGGGCTGATCATCTTCTTCGGCCTCTTCATCTCGCTGCTGTTTGCCATTCCCTGATTGGGACGACGAATGAAACGATAAACCCGGCGCGAGCGCCGGGTTTCAAAATGGTTCCGAAGCGATGTCGCCAAATGGAACTGTCGCGTTTTTGTTCAGTTGCGGGCGATGATTTCCTTACCTTCGATCTTCATCGCGACGCCCAGCCGGCCGGTGGTACGGCGCACGAGGAAGCGCGGACGGCGATTGGCGAAGTAGGAATGACGGCGGCGAGGCTTGAGATCGCTGGTGCGTAAGGCGCCAATATGGTCTTCGAGCGGCCGGGCAACACCGTCGGCCTCGACCATCAGCATCGGAATGCGGAAGGCCTCGGACCAACTGCGCCAGTCGGCGGCGATGTCGCTGAGATCATGGGCGACGAGCAGCGGAATGCAGAGCTCCGGATCGGCGTGATGGAGTTCGAGGGTTACGGTGACATCGCCGTCGCCATGGTCGATGGCGCGGGCGGCGACGCCCTTGAAAACGCGCTTCGGCAGCGCAATCGAGAGCGGTAGGCCGCTGGAGGGGAGGACCTTGCGCAGGACCGCACCGCGTTCGTCTATCGTGATATTGACGTCATCCGAACAATCGTGGATGGCGTAGCTGACCTGCTGGGGAAAGCGGGACGGATCGAGGCGTAACGTCGTGCCAGCCCAAGCGGGCTTCATAACGGGATTGTTCATTTCATTCTACCCTTGTCTTACCTGAGAGCCGATTTCCGGTCTTCTCCTTGGGACTTTTCGTCCTCTGTGGCCGACAATAGGCAGCCGCCGTTCCGTACAGCTTAAAAATTGCGGTTAAGAAAACTTTGCCTCCTCTGATGGTTATCAAAACCGAATCCGGCAGGGTTTCCGGAAGGTGAACGGCGTGGTGTTCTGAAATGATGCATCCAGAGGTAAGCCTCAGGTAAGTTTTCCATGGCAAAATGTGCTCACCAGCAGTTCGTCGTTCTTTTAGAGATTTTGCCGAAAAGGGCGCTTTTTATGATCACGGCTTCCCTCGCTTACACGATCCTGTCGCGAGATATGACGTCCAGCCTCAACAAGGTTGCGTCGCAGGCGACGGTCAAGAAGGATGCCCAGTACTACGCTGACCATATCAACAAGGTCACCTCCGTCGACGACTTCCTCGGCGACTACAAGCTCTACAGCCATGCGATGAAGGCCTATGGCCTCGAGGACATGACCTACGCCAAGGCCTTCATGAAGAAGGTGCTCGAGAGCGATCTCACCGATCCCAACAGCTACGCCAACAAGCTTTCCGATACGCGCTACCGCGAGTTCGCCTCCGCCTTCAATTTCAACGAGCCGGCCAAGGACGTGCAGACGGACGCGCAGGAGGACGACCTTATCGGCCTCTACAAGCAGTCCTTCATCGATGCCGACAAGGCCGCGACCGCCGAGAGCACCTATTACAGCAACAATATCGATAGCGTGAAGACCGTCGACGACCTGGTCAACAACACGCGGCTGCGCACCTATGTGCTGAAGACCTTCAAGATCGATCCGACCTATGCGTCGAAGGATTTTCTGCGGCAGGTACTGACGAGCGATCTCAGCGACCCCACGAGCGTCGTCAACACGCAAGGCGGCGACAAGTACAAGGCGCTTGCCGCCCAGTTCAGCTTCAATGCAGATGGTACCGTCAACGGCACGGCGCAGACCGCCGCGCAGAAGGCCTCGGTCATCGAGTCCTACACCCTGAATTCCCAGTCCCTCATCATCGACAATTCGGTCGGTTCGGATGTCTACTACGTCGGCCAGACGGCGGCGGACTACAACAAGGCCTATTACACGGCGAAGATCGGCACGATCACCAATGTCGACGATCTGGTCGCCGACAAGCGCCTGGTCTCCTACATCACGACGGCCTACAGCATGGGCGCCGACTTTACCGCGGCAGCGCTGCGCGCGGTGCTGACCGATCCCAGTTATGCCCAGCTGATGGGCTTTACCAATGTCTACAATGCTTTCAACTTCAAGGCTGACGGGTCGACCTCCAGCACTGCGCGCGTCCAGTCGGTCGACCAGGCAAACAGTCTGAAGGCGGCCGCATCGAGCACCAACAATTATTATTCCGTCACCTCGCAATCGACCGCCATCACCAACGTCGACGACCTGCTCGCCGACAACGTGCTGGCGCGCTACATCAAGGATGCGTATGGGCTCGGCACGAGTTTCAGCAATGCCGACCTGAAGAACATCCTGACCGATTCGGCCTATGCCGCGGCCCAGGGCCATGCCGACCTCAATGCCGACTTCAATTTCCAGGCAGACGGCTCGATCAACGGTTCCGCGATCCAGACTGCGGCGCAGCGGAAGTCGACCACTGACAAGTCGGCGGCGAACGCAGCGCATTTCAACAGCATGATCGGCAGCGTCACCAACGTCGATGACATCATGTCGGATGCCGTTGCGGTCAGCTACATCAGAAACAGCATGCAGATCGCCGACAGCGTCTCCGATGCGACGTTGAGGACTTTCCTCGTCGATCCCGCCGCTGCCAGCGCCCAGGGCTACAGTGACGTTCACGACCTCTTCAATTTCAAAGCGGACGGTTCGGTCGCGACCCTTTACGCCTCGCAGAGCGCGACGCAAAGCGCCAGCACCACCAGCAAGGCCGACGATGCGGCGGTCTACTACCAGGCAACCATCGCCGGCATCGCCAATGTCGATCAGTTGCTGGCGGACCAGAAGCTGAACAATTTCGTCCGCAACGCCTTCGGCATCCCGTCGACCGTCACCGACGTCGCTCTTCGCAATATCCTGACCGATCAGAGCGGCACCGGCACCTATGCCGACGTTGCCGCCGCCTTCAATTTCAAGGCGGACGGCACGCTTGAGGACGGTATGACTGCGCAGACGGCCAGCCAGATCAGCAGCACGAAATTTACCGCCGCAGCGCGCACGGACGATTATTCCACCCGGATGGCGACGATCGCCAATGTCGATGATCTCATCGCCGATGGCACCATCACCAATTTCCTGAAGAGCACCTACAATCTGTCGTTCGATATCTCGGATGCCGATCTGAAGAGCATCCTGACCGATGCGACGGCCGCTGCCGCAGCCGGTCACGCCGATCTCAACGCCGACTTCAACTTCGCCGCCGACGGATCGCTTCCAGTGGTGAGCTCGGTCCAGACGGCCGATCAGGCACAGACCACCAACGACAATTACGCGGCCCGTTATGACGACGAACGCGACGAGGCGATCGACGAAGTCGCATCCAACTACCAGAAGCTTATGGCTGACAGCAGCAGCCTGCTGAATTTCTCCGACGTCAAGAGCGTCAATGATTTCCTGCGCAGCAATTCGTCCGCCGATTTCAGCAAGAGCAATGACAATCTGCCGGATCTCTACCATGTGGCGCTGCAGGCCTTCGGTCTGACCGACCAGGACGTCCCGCGCTCGATGATGCGCAAGATCCTGACGAGCGATGCCTATGATCCGGATGGCTATATCGCCTCGCTCAAGGATGAGCGCATCACCAACCTTGCCCGCGCCTTCAACTTCGGCCCCGACGGCAAGGCGGCGTCACCCTTCCAGGCGCTTCCCGACGCGACCATGGCCAAATACGCCACCGACTATAAATCGCATATCACCATGCTGATGAAGGACGGTCCGGTGAAGGACAAGGCATCGAAAGATGCGACAGCTGAAGTCGACTATTTCGCCAAGGGTATGGCGAAGGTGAAGTCGCTCGACGATTTCCTGGATGACAGCCGCCTGACCGACCTGGTGCTGAAAGCGAACAACCTTGACCCGAAGGATTACGACAAGGCCACGCTGAAGAAGATCTTCACCTCGGATCCCGACGACAAGAAGAGCTACCTCAACACCAAGGCCGATGCGCGTTTCCAGGATATCGTCGCCGCCTTCAACTTCGACAAGGACGGCAATCTGACCCGCGCCAAGATCGGCACGATCCAGAACAAGGCGGCCGAGGACCATACTCAGGAGCTCTACGTCCAGCAGACGATGGAAGCCCAGCAAGGCGAAAGCAACGACGGCGTTCGCCTGGCGCTCTATTTCAGCCGCAAGGCCTCGAGCATCACCTCGATCTATTCGATCCTCGGCGACAAGGCGCTTTATCAGGTCATCACCACGGCCTACAGCCTGCCATCGCAGATCTCGGGCATGGATGTCGCCAAGCAGGCTGATCTCATCAACCGCTTCGTCAAGCTCGAGGATCTCCAGGATCCGAAGAAGGTCGACAAGCTGCTGCGCCGGTTCACCGCGATGTACGATGTCCAGAACGCTGCCCAGCAGTCGCCGGCGCTGATGATCCTGACCGGCGGCGGCACGCAGCAAAGCTGATCGCCCCGACCTGCTGCACGCAGCAGGCCTTATCGCTCTGACTGTCGGCCTCACGGATCGAGGCTGACAACCTTTCCCGGGTTCATGATATTGGCGGGATCGAAGGCGCGCTTGATGCGACGCATCAGTTCGATTTCGATCGCAGGCCGGATCGCCGCCAACTCGTCGCGCTTCAGCTGGCCGATGCCGTGCTCGGCCGAGATCGAGCCGCCATGCGCCAGCACCAGCCCATGCACGATGTGGTTCATTTCGCGCCAGCGGGCGATAAAGGCGGCCTTGTCGGCGCCGAGCGGCTGGGAAATATTGTAATGAATATTGCCGTCGCCCATATGGCCGAAGGCGCAGATGCGGGCGCCCGGCATCGCCGCCATCACAGCTTCTTCAGCCTCGGCCATGAAATGCGGGATCTTCGATACGGGCACGGAAACGTCGTGTTTGATCGACCCGCCTTCCGGCTTCTGGGCATCCGACATGCTCTCGCGCATGTGCCAGATCGCTTTCTGCTGGGCCACGGATGCGGCGATTGCGGCATCCAGCACCAGCCCCGCCTCGAAGCCCTGTTCCAGCACGCCATTCATCATCCGCTCCGCCGTCTCGGCCGAATCCGAGGTCGAAATGTCGATCAGCACGTACCAGGGATAGGCCGCGTCCAGCGGATCGCGCACGCCGGCGATGTGGCGCGTGGTGATCTCGACACCGAAACGTGGCATCAGCTCGAAACCGGTGAGCGAGGCGCCGCAGAGGCTGGAGGCCAGGTTGAAGAGGGCAAGCGCATCCGCCACCGAATTCAGGCCGGCGAAGGCCACCTGATGGCCGAGCGGCTGGGGAAAGAGCTTCAGCACCGCGCCGGTGATGATGCCGAGCGTGCCCTCGGCGCCGATGAAGAGATCGCGCAGATCATAGCCGGTATTGTCCTTCTTCAGGCGGCGTAAGCCGTCCCAGATCTCGCCGGTCGGCAGCACCACTTCGAGGCCGAGGCAGAGCTGGCGCATATTGCCATAGGCAAGCACGGCGGTGCCGCCGGCATTGGTGGAAAGGTTGCCGCCGATGCGGCAGGAACCCTCCGAGCCGAGCGACAGCGGAAACAGCCGCCCATGCGCCTCGGCCGCCTTCTGCACCTCGGCCAGGATGGCGCCGCCATCGGCCACCAGCACGTTCGCCACCGGATCGACATCACGGATCTTGTTCATGCGCTCGAGCGACAGGATGATATCGGACTTGCCCTGACGCGGCGTCTGGCCGCCGACGAGACCGGTATTGCCGGTCTGCGGCACGATCGCCGTTCCGGTCTCCGTCGCAAGCTTCATGATATCAGAGACTTCCTCGACCGAGCCGGGTTTCAAGAGGAGAGGCGAGGAGCCATGATAGAGCCCGCGGTTTTCGATCAGATGCGGCGCAAGATCGGCCTCGCTGCGCAGCGCGTACTTTTCGCCGACGATGGCCGTAAAGCGGTTGAGGAGTTCGGTGGAAATGCTGGAATTGCTCATTCAGGCTCGGTCCTCCATCATCATGCGCGGTCTTTTCAGTCGCGGGGTGCCGCCGCCCGCTGCAGGCGGTCATTGATCGCCTCGCCCAGCCCCTCTTCGGGAATCGGCGAAAAGGCGATGCTCTGGGCGCCGCTGGCATCGGCCCGCTTCATGTAGTCGAAAAGATTGGCGGCCGCCTCGGCCAGGTCGCCGCGCGGGCTGAGATCAAGCACGATCCGTGCACCGTTTGCGCCGGAGACCGCAGCGCTGCCGAAGGCGATCAGCGCCTCACCGGGTTCCACCGCTGTCGCATTGAGGCGCACGGAAGCGCCCGGCGCATAGTGCGAGGCGAGCATGCCTGGCGCCTCGATGGCCGCCGATGCCGTTTTCGCGCGCAGCAGCGGCTGGCCTGCGACGCGCTCGATCTCGCGCGCCGCCAGTCCACCCGGCCGAAGCAGCCTCAGCCGGCCGCCCTCTGCCTTGACGATCGTCGATTCGACGCCGACAGCGCTTGGGCCTGCATCGAGGATCAACGGGATCCTGGCCCCGAGATCGGCTTCGACATGGGCGGCACTCGTGGCGCTTACCCCGCCGGACGTGTTGGCGCTGGGGGCGGCGAGCGGCCGTCCGAAGGCGCCGATCAGCGCGCCTGCGAAACCCTTCGGCACACGGATGCCGACGCTGTCGAGCCCGGCGGTCGCCAGCGAATGGATCGAGCTCTGAGGCTTCAGCGGCAGCACGAGGGTCAGTGGGCCGGGCCAGAAGGCTCTGGCGAGCGCCCGTGAGACCGGGTCGAATTCGGCATGCTCTTCGGCCATGGCGAGGTCGGCCATATGGCAGATCAGCGGGTTGAAGCGCGGCCGTCCCTTTGTCTCGTAGATGCGGGTGATGGCTGCGGGATTGGTGGCGTCGGCTGCCAGTCCGTAGACGGTCTCGGTCGGGATGGCGATGGCAAAGCCGTCGGCAAGAGCGGCTGAGGCCGCCTCTAGTGCTGCCTGCCTGTCTGCCGTGATATCGATCGTGCGTGCCATATCCTGTCCGGTATCTGCAACTCGCCCTTTGTGCGTCTGAAAAGACGCGCGGCGCTGTAATCCCGGCAGTCATTAGGCTTTCCGCCGCCCGCGATCAATCGCGTTGTTCATCTATGCATGTCGCCCAAAAGTGTGCAGCGGTTTTGGGATCACGACATGCATCAAGCAAGGATTATGCATGTTGCCCAAAAGTGTGCAGCGGTTTTGGGACCACGACATGCATCAAGCAAGAACCTAAAGCGCGGCGCGCTTTAGAGTTGGCGGATGATTTCGCGCAGCTGTTCGTTGCGGGCGCCGAGCAAGAGGATGTTGCGGATCGCCGCCTGCGGATCATGGGTGCGGAAGAGCAGGCCGTTGCCGCGCACCGACCGGTCGATGCTCATCTTTTCCGCGGAGTTCTCGCCGGGTTTGATCGCGACGGCGAAATACATGCGGGAATAACCGACATCGATGCGCTCGAAGAAATTATCGTTCTCGCCGATGTCGGAATAGAAATTGGAGATGTAGAAGGCCCAGCTGACCTCTTCGTAATGGGCGAATTTCGTCCGCGCGGCAGTGACGTGGCAATAGCCGAGATGCGGGCTGTCCTCCAGCGTCCGGTGGAAGATCATCTTCGGAAACTGGATCGAGTGGTGAAAGCCGTTGATGTGCTGATGCGTCTTTTCGCCGGCGACCTGCAGCTTGCGGCCGGTCTTTGCCGCGACCTCATCATGGGAGAAATAGCGTTTTTCCTCGGCCAGCCAGTGCCGCCGCTCGCGGGGGATGCGACCGGTGCGCAAAAATTCGGAATGCGCGGCAATCAGCTGCGGCTCTTGCTGTTTGCCTGCTTCTTTCGCGTCGAAATAACGGAGTTTGGCCATGGTTCGCGTTCTTCGGTCGGTCTGAATCAGCAACAGGATAGGACCGTATGCTTAAGGCGATGTTAAAAAATCGCCATGGCAGCCGGCCGGCTGAAAGGCAAATGCCGACAGATGTCGCAAACGCGACTGACATCGATGCCAGGCAGCCGGCCTCTTTGCGCAACGGGTCTTTACGCCATGTCGCAATTGACGATAATTGCCGGGAGAGTCGGGCGATGTCATCGACCGGGATGGGCCGCTTGAGGCTTGCTGCATCCTGTCGTCAATTTCGAAGCCGATGTCGCATTACAACCAAGCGGCAGCCATGCTCGGTGATTAAATGGCGCCATGAACAATTCTCCCGAAGGAGAAGGAAGCGGGCGCGCTTCCGCCGGCCTTCCCACGCGAGGGTGGCAACCGGGTGCACGAGGACATGAAGATGGATATTCGCAGCAACGTTTTGCGTCAGCTCAAGAGCCGCCGTGAGGGCTTCAGCCTCGAACAGCCGTTCTATACCGACGAGGATTATTTCCAGCTCGACATGGAGATGATCTATTATCGCGACTGGCTGTTTATCGGCCATGATTGCGAGCTGCCGAAGCCGGGCGCCTATTTCACCGTCCAGATCGGCAGTTATCCCGTCGTCATCGTCCGCGGCCGCGACAATATCATCCGCGCCTTCCACAACAGCTGTCGCCATCGCGGCTCGCGCGTCTGCACCAAGGAGCACGGCTCCTCCGTGCGTCTCGTCTGCCCCTATCATCAGTGGACCTATGATCTCGAAGGCAAGCTCGCCTTCGCCCGCCACATGGGCGATGATTTCGACAAGACCGGCTTCAATCTGAAGCCCGTCCATTGCGAGGTCGTCGCAGGCTATGTGTTCATCTGCCTGGCCAACGCCGCGCCGGATTTCCAGCCGGTGCGCGACAAGATCGAACCCTATGTCGCGCCGCACCGGATCAGTGAGAGCAAGGTCGCCTTCCAGAGCACGATCATCGAGAAGGGCAACTGGAAGCTTGTCTGGGAAAACAACCGCGAGTGCTATCACTGCGCGGCCAATCATCCCGAACTCTGCCGCACCTATCCCGAAGCCCCGAGTGTCACCGGCACGGATGGCGGCGCTGATGATCCCGAGATCGCCGGCCATTGGGCGCGCTGCGAGGCTGCCGGCCTGCCGAGCAAGTTCCAGATTTCGCCGGACGGCCAGTTCCGCACCGCCCGCATGCCGCTGATCGAAGATGCCGAGAGCTACACCATGTCGGGCAAGCGCGCCGTCCAGCGCCAGCTCTCCGACGATATTTCGATCAGCCATATCGGCGCCATGCTGCTCTTCCACTACCCGACGACGTGGAACCATCTGCTCGGTGACCACGCCATCTCCTTCCGCGTGCTGCCGCTCAGTGCCAACGAGACGGCGGTGACGACCAAGTGGCTCGTCCACAAGGATGCCGTCGAAGGCGTGGATTACAATCTCGAAGAACTGACCCACGTCTGGACCGAGACCAACGATCAGGATCGCCGCATCGTCGAGGAAAACGCCTTCGGCATTCACTCGCCCGCCTATGAGCCCGGCCCCTATTCCGCCTTGCATGAAGGCGGCGTCATGCAGTTCCTCGAATGGTATTCGAACTTCATGGTGAACCGTCTGCAGGGTGACCAGGCGAAATTCTCGGTCGTTGCCTGATAGCGCTAAAGCATGTCGCGCAAAAGTGTGCAGCGGTTTTGCGGCAACGACATGCGGGAAACTAGGACCTAAAGCGTGGCAGCGAATCTGAAAGATCGCGACGCGCTTTAGCCGCACCGGTTAATGTCCGGTTCAGTTCAGCTGATCTAAAAGGGAGAGCAGCCGGCCCCGGCCGCTTTCGGAACCATTCAGACGCGAAAGCGTTGCAGGCAGGCGGTGATCACTGTTGTATGGGAGTTGAAGCAATGATCGGGCTGAGAAACAAGATCGCGACTGCAGTTCTGGCTGCCGCCGTGGTGCTGACGGGTTTTGCGCCGTCGCAAGCAATCCAGATGCCTACCGCCCCGCAGGTGGAAAAATCCTCCGCAGTCGAGAATGTCCAGTACCGCCGCTATTATCGGCCCGGCTATCGTCCAGGCGCCTATTACCGGCCTGGCTATCGCCCCGGCGCCTACTATCGGCCCGGCTATTACGGCGGCTATCGCGGATATTCCTATTACCGCCCGGGCTATCGCCATTATAACGGTTATTGGTATCCGCTCGCCGCCTTCGGCGCCGGCGCAATCATCGGTGGCGCCATTGTCGCGCAGCCGCGCTACGTCGAGCCTGCCCCCCGCATGGGTTCGAGCCACGTCGCCTGGTGCGCCAACCGCTACCGGTCCTATCGCGCTTATGACAACACCTTCCAGCCCTATAACGGCCCGCGCCAGCAGTGCTATTCGCCGTATTGATCGAAAGCGTCTGCCCCTCACCCTAACCCTCTCCCCGTAAAAACGGGGCGAGAGGACGTGCCCTGCGAGAGGTGGGCGGGGGACGGAGAGGTCGCGGCATATCACCTTCTCCCCGCGGGCGGAGAGAAGGTGGCGGCAGCCGGATGAGGGGCTGCGCGCACCCAGAATGCTGCACGTTCACCCTCAAAGAATATCCACGCGCCTCAACAGCCACCAGGCAAAGGCGATGGAGGCGACGATGAGGGCGACGGCGTATTCGGTGCCGTAGTCGCCGACGGCGAAGGGCAGGTTTGCCGTGTTCATGCCGAAGAAACCCGTCACCAGCGTCGGCGGCAGCAGGAAGGCCGTCATGATCGACAGCAGATAGAGGTGACGGTTGGTTTCGGAGGATTGTTTCGAATCGATTTCTTCGTGCAGCAGGCGTGCCCGATCCTGCAGCGCATAGATATCGTGGTCGACCGTTTCCAGCCGGCTCGTCAGCCGCCGGGCCACATCGTCGAAGCCGAAGGGCACCTCGTCGTCGTCGGCCGCCGCCGCCCGGCGCATCAGCGCCAGCACGGTGCGCAGGTGCCGATGCAGCCTGACAACGGTGCGCCGGACCGGCGCCAGGCGCCGGCGCTCGTCGCGCTGCGCACTGTCGTAGACGATATCCTCGATCTGGTTCAGCTCTTCGGTGAGTTCGATGACGATCGCGATCAGCGTGCGCTGGAACTCGATCACCAGCAGTTCGAAGAGATCGACCGGCCGGGAGAATTTGCCCGGGTTTTTCTCGATCAGCGCCCGCGCCCGTTCGACGCTGCGCAGCGGCTGCAGCCTCGTGGTGATGAGGAAGCGGTCGGACATGGCGAAATGCAGCCAACCAAGATTGTTGGTATCCTGGGCAAAATCGCGCTGGCAATCGACGAGCGTCCCATAGAGCATCTGCTCGTCGACGGTGATGGCCGCATGCGTATCGCGCGTCGTCAGCGCCGATTTCGCGTCCTCAGTCAGCCCGTCCAGCGTATCGAGCAAGGCCGGCACGCGGGCGTCGACAAGATTGAGGTGCAGCCAGTAGAAACAGTTGTCGGCGGTCAGTTCCGCCACCGTCGCACTATTGTTCAGTCGCACTGCGGTCTTTTCCTCAGGCGAGAAGCGATAGGCCCAGACGAAACCGGGTATGTTGACGGGCAATGTATCCATTGGTCGCCGATCCTTTGCGAAGGCGATGTCATTCCTTAGA
This sequence comes from Rhizobium beringeri, assembly GCF_004306515.1. Classification (NCBI taxonomy): domain Bacteria; kingdom Pseudomonadati; phylum Pseudomonadota; class Alphaproteobacteria; order Hyphomicrobiales; family Rhizobiaceae; genus Rhizobium; species Rhizobium beringeri. The sequence continues at coordinate 594,931 of NZ_SILG01000001.1, forward strand.
GTGTCTCCATGACGTTCATTTGTGCAAGGGTGCAAGAACAAAGCGTCATGTCAGGTGATTTATCGCATGGCGGCCGAGGAAATCGAAATTGACGTTTACGTAAAAATCAATTAGCCCTTGCCTCGGAGGGGCTTTGCCGCGTGTGAGGCCGGTCTGCGGAGGAAAAACCATGTACAAGGCGCCCGTCGAGGAAATCGCTTTCACGTTGAAGCACGTAGCGGGTATGGGCGAGGCGATTTCCAAAGGGCTGCTCGGCGATCTCGGCGAAGATCTGGTCGATGCGATCCTCGCCGAGGCGGGACGTTTTGCCACAGAAGAAGTGGCGCCTCTCGCCGAAATTGGCGACCGCCAGGGCGCCCGTCTGATCGATGGCGAGGTCAGGCTGCCGGATGGCTGGCGCGATCTCTATCGCCATTGGATCGCCGGCGGCTGGAACGGCCTGACCGCGCCCGAAGCCTTCGGCGGCCAGGCCTTGCCGCATATGCTGAATGTCGCGGCGCTTGAAATGTGGAATTCCGGTTCCATGGCCTTCGCGCTCGCTCCGACGCTGACGATGGGCGCCATCGAGGCGGTCAGCACCCATGGCAGTGCTGCGCTGAAAGACAAATATCTGGAAAAGATGGTCTCCGGCGAATGGACCGGCACCATGAACCTGACGGAGCCGCATGCCGGCTCCGATCTCGGCGTGCTCAAGGCTCGCGCCGAGCGCCACGATGACGGCAGCTACCGCCTCTTCGGCCAGAAGATCTTCATCACCTGGGGCGAGCATGATGCGGCCGCCAATATCATCCATCTGGTGCTGGCCCGCCTGCCGGATGCGCCGGCCGGCACCCGCGGCATCTCGCTGTTTCTGGTGCCCAAGTTCCTGGTGAACGACGACGGTTCGCTTGGGCGCCGCAATGATCTGTTCTGCCACTCGCTGGAGCACAAGCTCGGCATCCATGGCTCGCCGACCTGCACGATGATCTACGGTGACGGAAAATTCGGCGGTGAAAAGGGCGCAGTGGGATGGCTGGTCGGCGAGGAGAACAAGGGACTGGCCTGCATGTTCACGATGATGAACAATGCCCGCCTTGCCGTCGGCATGCAGGGCGTGGCGATCGCGGAGGCCGCCACCCAGAAGGCTGTCAGCTATGCCAGGGAACGCACGCAGGGCAGGGCGCCGGGCGCAAGCGGCGCCGGCATGAGCCCGATCGTCGAACATCCCGATGTCGCCCGCATGCTCATCACCATGAAGGCTCTGACCCAAGGCGCGCGCGCCATCTCCTATGCCTGCGCCCATGCGATCGACATGTCGCACCGGGCAGGTGACACCAGCCGCCACTGGCAGGAGCGCGCCGCTTTGCTGACGCCGATTGCCAAATCCTTTTCGACCGATGCCGGCGTCGACGTCGCCTCGCTCGGCATTCAGGTGCATGGCGGCATGGGCTTCATCGAGGAGACGGGTGCGGCGCGTTATCTCCGCGATGCCCGCATCGCCCCAATCTATGAGGGCACTAACGGTATCCAGGCGATCGACCTCGTCACCCGCAAGCTGCCGCTCTCCGGCGGCGATCAGGTGAAGGGCTTCATCGCCGAGCTTAAGCAAATCGCTGATGGCGTTCGCCGCTCCAATCTCGATGGTTTCGGCGAAACCGCTGCGAGGCTCGACGCTGCGATTGCTGATCTCGAACAGACGACTGCCTGGCTCATCAAGACGCTTGCCGAGAACAGCACCGCCGAGGCGCTCTCGGGTGCGACGCCCTATCAGCGCCTGTTCGGCCTCGTGCTCACCGGCTGTTATCTTGCCAAGGGCGGCCTCGCCGAGGCAGCCGATGGGGCCGGTGAAGGCCGCATCGTGCTCTGCCGCTTCGCCGCCGAAAACCTGCTCGCCGAAACCGCAGCCCTTCGCGACCGGGTCGTCAATGGCGCGGCAAGCCTTGCCGCTGCCCGCAGCCTGCTTGCCTGAGGAGAAATTATGACCGATCACATCATCGTCGAGCAGCCTTCCGCCCATCCCGGCGTTCAGTCCATCCGCTTCAACCGGCCGGAAAAGAAGAACGCCATCACCCGGGCCATGTACCGGACGATGGCCGATGCGCTGAATGCGGCCAACACAAGCCCCGATATCCGCGCCACCGCTTTCCTCGGCACCGAGGGCTGCTTCTCGGCCGGCAACGACCTGAACGATTTTCTGGCTGCCGCAATGGGCGGCCGCGGTCTCGAGCAGGAGATCCTCGATTTCCTCTATGCGCTGGTGAAGGCCGAAAAACCCGTCGTCTCCGGTGTCGACGGTCTGGCGGTCGGCATCGGCACGACAATCCATCTGCATTGCGATCTGACCATCGCCTCCAGCCGCAGCCAGTTCCGCACACCCTTCGTCGATCTGGCGCTGGTGCCGGAGGCAGGTTCCAGCCTCGTCGCGCCGCGGCTGATGGGCCATCAGCGCGCCTTCGCCATGCTGGCCGCCGGCGAAGCATTTTCGGCCGCAGAAGCGAGGGAAGCCGGCCTGGTCTGGAAGGTCGTCGAGCCAGGCGAGGTCGATTCACTGACGCTTGGCCTCGCCGCAAAGCTCGCCGCCAAGCCGCCGGAGGCGCTGCGCATCGCCCGCGACCTCATTCGCGGCGATCGTGGCGAGATCATCGCCCGCATCGACGAGGAGGCCCGCTATTTCTCCGCGCGGCTGAAAAGCGCCGAGGCCCGGGCCGCCTTCGAAGCCTTCATGCGCCGCTGAGCGCCGATCTCGGTCGTTTCCGAAGTATCCATGGCAAGCAGGCCGGCACCAACACCAGTCCGGGAGCAAACGGATGCCGATTAGACCGCCGGCACGTTGAATACCTCGCCGGCCCTGAGCGGCCGGAACCGTTCCGGGGGAATATCATGCTCGCTCATTGCGTCTTGCAACGCTCTTGCCGGCGCGTCGACCGCTTCATTTGTCAGCTGGAACGTGGCGAAGTGATGCCCGGCCACATAGGCCGCATTTGCCAACTTCATCCCGATCACCGCCTCCTGCGGATTCTGGTGCTGCCCTTTCATGAACCAGCGCGGCTCATATGCGCCGAAGGGTAAAATGGCCAAACGAAAGCCGCCATGCTTCTGCTGTGCCGCTTTGTAATTGATGCCGTCGTGAAAGCCCGTATCTCCGACGTGATAAATTTTTCCGGCTGGAGTCGACAAAACGAATGACGCCCAGAGTGCCATCCGGCGATCGGCGGTTCCGCGCGCGGACCAATGGTGTGCAGGCTCCGCATCAATGCTTATTCCGGCGTGCGAAATGCGCTCGCCCCAGTCCATCGATGTCGTCTGTATATCGGGCACGGCACGGCGAATGATCGTGTCATTGCCGAGTGGCGTCACGACACGCGGCCGATGCTTCGCACCCAACCGCCTGAGCGTTGCGATATCGAGATGATCATAATGATTGTGCGATACCAGCACGAGATCAATTGGCGGCAAATCATCGAACGCGATGCCCGGTTGGACGACGCGCCTGGGTCCAGCAAAAGCGAAGGGACTCACGCGCTCTGACCACACCGGGTCGGTGAGGATATTGAGCCCAGCGACCTGCACGAGCATTGTTGCATGACCAACCATGGTCACCCTTAGATCCTCGCCGTCTACGCATGGATCCGGCTTGGCCGCCGGGTATGGACTTGGGACCGACTGCGGCCAGCGCTCACGGCCACCGCCGAATTGCCACCGCAGCAGATCGCGGAAACCAAGGGGCTCAATACCGTCGGGATTGAAGAAATGTGTGCCGTCGAAGTGATCGGACACCGGGCCGTTATAGTAGGGGTTGCGTCTTTTGGTCTTTCCGACAGGCACGCCTATTTCTCCAGCGTCGCCACCACCTCGACATGCGAGGTCCAGAGGAACTGGTCGATCGGCGTCACTTGCGTGATCCGGTAGCCGCCCTCGACGAGGATCGCCAGGTCGCGCGCCAGCGTCAGCGGATTGCAGCTGACGGCCACGATCTTCTTCACCGCCGAGCGGGCAAGCTCCTGGCACTGGAACTCGGCACCGGCGCGCGGCGGATCGAAGACGACGACGTCATAGGGCTTGAATTCCTGCGTCATCAGGGGACGGCGAAAGAGATCGCGCTTCTCGACGGTGACCGGCTTCAGCCCCTGCGTGGTGCGGGCGGCATGGTCGAGTGCTGCGAGCGCCTTTGCTTCGGCTTCGACGGCGTGCACGCGGCCGATCCGCGCCAGCCGCAGTGAAAACGTGCCGGAGCCGGCAAAGAGATCGGCGATCCGCTTCGCCTTGCCGGCATGAGCCGTGACCAGCTCCGCCATCGCCTCTTCCGCCGGCTTGGTCGCCTGGGTGAAACCGCCCGGCGGCGGTGAAACCTGGACGCCGCCGAATTCGACCATCGGCTTCGACGGCTCGACGAGGATTTCGCCGTTCAGCGAAACACGGGCGATGCCGCGCAGGCCAAGCGCGGTCTCGATCGCCTTGCGCCGCTGCGGGTCGGAGAGTTTCTTCACGTCGTCGACGGATATGTCGAGGCCGGAAAGCGTTTCGAGCACCGCGACGCGGAAGGGTTCGGCGCTGGTCGCCAGCGAAGCTGCAACAGCCCTGATCGCCGGCAGCCGGGCGATAATCCCTGCTGACGAGATCGGACATTCCTCGATGGCGACGATATGGTGGCTTTCGGCCTGGTTGAATCCAACAAGCATGTCCTTCTCGGTCTTGCGCGCCGCAAACACCACGCGCCGCCGTTCGCCCGGCCGGGCCGGAACGATCTCACCGACCTCGGGTGTCAGCCCCTTCGATTTCAGCGCATCGATGACCAGCTGGCGCTTGAAGGCGCCGTAGGGCGCATCTGCCATATGCTGCAGCGTGCAGCCGCCGCAGGTGCCATTGACGCCATCCGGGCCAAAATGCCGGCAGGGCGGCTCCTGCCGGTCGGGCGATGGCGTCGTGATTGACATGATCGTGCCCTGGCTCTTGACCCGGGCAATCGCCACCGTTTCCCCGGGCAGGGAAAAGGGCACATAAACAGGTCCGCCGGCGCTGCTGGCGATGCCGTCGCCCTGGGCGCCGAGCTTCTCGATCGTGACGGTTTCGGTGCTCACGGTTTCAATCCTGCCAGAAGGAATTCCTGATTGCCGTCGCCGCCGGAAATCGGGGAGGGGATGAGGCCGAGGCTTTTCCAGCCCATGTCCTCGACGAACCAGCGCTCCAGTTCTGCAGCAACGGCGGGAGCAGACGTGGGGTCCTTCAGCATCCCGCCCTTGCCGATCGCCTCGCGCCCGGCCTCAAACTGCGGCTTGACCAGTAGCACGGCGACAGCGCCCGGTTCGGCGATCTCAAGAGCCGGCGCGAGCGCCAGCTTCAGCGTGATGAAGGAGACGTCGGAAACGATGAAGGTGGTGGGATGGCCGATATCCTCTGCCGTCAGATTGCGGGCATTGAGGCTTTCTTTGTTCGTCACCCGCGGATCGCCTGATATGCGCGGATGCATCTGCCCATGGCCGACATCGATCGCGGTGACATGCGCAGCACCGCGCTGCAGCAGCACCTCGGTGAAGCCGCCGGTGGAGGCACCGACATCGAGACAGTGATGGCCGGCAGGATCGAGCCGGAAATGGTCGAGGGCAGCGGTAAGCTTCAGTGCGGCGCGCGAGACATAGTCCTGCGCCGGATCGTCGATCTCGATTGCCGCGTCCGCACCGAACAGCGCGCCGGCCTTCGTGACCACCTGGCCACCGATCCTGACGGTGCCGCGCTGCACGGCGTCGCGGGCGCGTGAACGGCTGGCAAACAGGCCGAGAGAGACGAGAAGCTGGTCGAGGCGTTGGGTGTTTTGATCTGACATCGGCTGTGCATGACCGGCAAAGCCGCCGGTTGCAAGCATTTTGTTCCCAAGACCGTCATTGACCCTCAAAAGCTTTCGGCGATAATCCTGCCGCGGCGATCGCGGGGCGGACCGCAGACACGGGGGTGTTCCATGCTGAAGCTCTTCACTCTGATTGTCGCGGCAGTCATCGCATCGCCCGCGCTCGCGAACGACACTATGGCCGAGGTCAAGACCGGCGGGCTGATCTTTGCCCAATCCGATGATGTCAGCATGGCGGAAGAGGATCTCTTCATCTCCGCTTCGGAAGTGCGTGTCGACTATATCTTTGAGAATAGCTCCGACAAGGATGTCGAAAGCCTAGTCGCCTTTCCGATGCCAGACATATCAGGCCAGATCGACAACAATTCCGCCATCTCCGATTATGACAGCGACAATTTCCTACATTTTTCCACCGTGCAGGATGGCAGACCGATCACCGCCAAGCTGCAGCAGCGCGTTGTCTCGCTCGGCATCGACGTGACCGACGAGTTCGCCAAGCAGGGCATCCCCGTCCTGCCTTATAGCCAGAAGACGACCGAGGCACTTGCCAAGCTTCCCGAAACCGTCCGCAAGGACTGGATCGCCCGTGGCCTCGTCTATCCCATGGGCGCAGGCGATGCCGGGGTTGATCTCGTACCGCTCTGGACGCTGCGCTCGACATATTGGTGGCGCACCACCTTCCCGGCGAAGAAGAAGGTCAGCGTCGAGCATCGCTACAAGCCGGCCGTCGGTGGCACCGTCGCCATCAGCTTTCTCGAAAGTGGCGAGCCGAAGGGTGAGCGTTTCGAGGAATATTCCCGCAAATACTGCCTCGACGGAGATTTCGTCAGGGTTGCCCAGCAGCGTGCGCGGGAAGCTGAAGCCGGAGGCGCCAACTATACCGAAAGCTGGATCTCCTATGTGCTGTCGACCGGCGCCAACTGGGCGGGGCCGATCAAGCGCTTCCAGCTGACGATCGACAAGGGCAAGCCCGGCAGCCTCATCAGCTTCTGCGGCAGCAACGTTCAGAAGATCGGTCCGACGACCTTCCGGATGACATCAGAGGATTTCGATCCCACCAAGGATTTCGACATCCTGATCCTCAACCCTCCAGAAACGGCACAATAATCCTCAGGCTTGGTCGCTGTTGCGCCGCACAAATTTAAACAAATTTAAAGCCTGGCCGGATAGGTTCGGCGTGATTGTAGCGGTTCATCCAAGCCGCTCGGCGCCATGACGGCGCAAGCGTTTCCACGCCGATCATGTTCTCAGCTTCAAACATCCCGGCGGTTGCGTCTCGTGCGACCTGCCTCGCCGCGTCGACTGTCGTCAGGAGAAATCACCGATGTCCGCCAAAAACATATCCTTGAACGGTAAACTTGCGGCCACGTTCGCAGCCCTCATTCTTATTTTCGTCGCCATTTCCGCTTTTGTTTATTCCAAGGCGACGGCGTCCGCGGCTGCTTCTGCCGAGCAGGAAAAGTCCGAGCTGCTCGTCAACCAGATCGACGATGCGCTGCAGGCGATGCTCGAGCAGGCGGTCAACCTGCGCGGCTTCATCCTCTTCCGCAGCGACAGCACCTATGGCGATGTCTTCACCAACCGCGAGCGCATGCTGAAGGCGATTGCCGCCGCCAAGCAGACGGCCACCGGCGAGCCGCAGCTGGTCGAGATGATTGACGGCATGCAGAAGGCCGCCGACCTCTATTTCCATGAACTTGCCGAGCCGCAGACCAAGGCGCGCAAGGAAACCGACATGCCGATCGAAGAGGTCGTCAAGATCGGCGTCAACGCCACCAAGGGCCAGCTCGACGGGTTCCGCCAGGCCTCGGCCAAGATCAAGGCCACCGCACGTGAAAAGTCGAACGCGCTTGCCGCCATCCGCGCCGATGCCAACAGCGATCTGAAGACGACGCTGCTTGCCGGCGGCATCCTCGCCTCGCTTGCCGCTGCCGTTCTCGCCTGGCTGATGTCGCGCACCATCGTCCGGCCGGTCGTCGGCATGACTGCGGCCATGGATCGCCTTGCCGGCGGTCAGAACGACATCGAAGTCCCGGCTGTCGAGCGCGGCGACGAAATCGGCCGCATGGCCCAGTCGGTCCTGGTCTTCAAGCAGGCGGCGATCGAGAAGCTGCGCCTTGCCGGCGAGACCGACCGCATGCGCGACGACGCCGAGCGCCAGCGCCAGGCAGGCGACGAGCAGAAGGCGCGCGAGGAAGGCGAGATCCGCTATGCCATCGATGCCTTGGCGGGCGGCCTTGCCGAGCTTGCCAATGGCGATATGGCCGGTCGTATCCAGACGCCGTTCGCCTCGCAATATGACAGCCTGCGCAATGACTTCAACCATGCCGTCGAGAAGCTGCAGGCGGCACTGCAATCGGTCGGCCGCAACGCTTCGGCGATCAATGCCGGCGCCGGCGAAATCCGCTCGGCCGCCGATGATCTTGCCCACCGCACCGAGCAGCAGGCTGCCGCCGTCGAACAGACCGCCGCAGCGCTCGAAGAAGTGACGACGACCGTCCGCGACAGCGCCAAGCGCGCCGAGGATGTCGGCAATCTCGTCGAGCGCACCCGCCTCGGCGCCGAGAAATCAGGTGAAGTCGTCCGCAAGGCCGTCTCCGCCATGCAGCAGATCGAGAAGTCCTCGGGCGAAATCTCCAACATCATCGGCGTCATCGACGACATCGCCTTCCAGACCAACCTGCTTGCTCTCAACGCAGGCGTCGAAGCCGCCCGCGCCGGCGATGCCGGCAAGGGCTTTGCGGTCGTCGCCCAAGAAGTGCGCGAGCTCGCCCAGCGCTCGGCCAAGGCGGCCAAGGAGATCAAGGCGCTGATCACCACCTCCGGCGAACAGGTCGTTGCCGGCGTCGGCCTCGTCGGCGAAACCGGCAAGGCGCTGGAGGTCATCGTCTCCGAGGTGCAGGAGATCAACCACCACGTCAACGCCATCGTTACCGCCACCCGCGAACAGTCGATCGGCCTGCAGGAGATCAACACCGCCGTCAACAACATGGACCAGGGCACGCAGCAGAACGCGGCCATGGTCGAGGAGCAGACCGCGGCCAGCCATGCGCTCGCCCAGGAGGCAAACGCTCTCGACGAACTGCTGCGCCAGTTCAAGCTCGGCCAGGCGGCCCCGGCGCCGCGCGCTGCCGTCGCCGGCACCAGCTCCCGCCCGGTCGCCTCCCCGGCCCACGCCCTGACCCGCACCGTCGCCAAGGCCTTCGGCGGAAGACAGGCAGCTGCTACGGCTACCGTTCAGGAAGAGTGGACGGAGTTCTGAGAGCACGCCTTTCCTAGGGAAGGGACGTCAAATCAAGAGGGCGGTGCAGTGATGCGCCGCCTTTTTTGTTGAGCGGAACTGCATAGGCGGGAGCAAGAGGCTGCCCCTCACCCTAACCCTCTCCCTGTAAACGGGGCGAGGGGACTTGCCCTGCGAGAGGTTGGTGGGGAACGAAGAGGTTGCGGCATATCCCCTTCGCCCCGCAAGCGGGGAGAAGGTGCCGGCAGGCGGATGAGGGGCCATCACACGGCACACCCTCGCAATTCACCTATCCCGCAACCCCAACCGCAACACCGCGCCCCAGCGCCTTGAACACCGTCGAGACGATGCCGGCGCGGTCGAGGCCGGCGTGGGCGTTCATGGCTTCGGGTTTGGCCTGTTCCATCCAGATGTCGGGCATCACAAGCGAGCGCAGCTTCAGGCCGTTGTCGAGCAGGCCTTCAGTGGCGAGGAAATGCATCACATGGCTGCCAAAGCCGCCGATCGAGCCTTCCTCGACGGTGATCACCATCTCGTGGTGGCGGGCAAGCTGGCGGATCAGGTCGTGGTCGAGCGGCTTGGCGAAGCGCGCATCGGCGACCGTCGTCGAAAGCCCCGCGGCGTCGAGATCCTCGGCGGCAAGCAGACAATCGGCAAGCCGGGTGCCGAAGGAGAGCAGGGCCACCTTGGTGCCTTCCTTGACGATGCGGCCCTTGCCGATCTGCAGGATTTCGCCGCGCGCCGGCATGTCGACGCCGACACCTTCGCCGCGCGGATAGCGGAACGAGATCGGCCCGCCATCATAGGCGACAGCCGTGCGCACCATATGCTTGAGTTCGGCCTCGTCGGCCGCCGCCATCACCACGAAGCCGGGCAGGGTGGTGAGGAAGGTGGTGTCGAAGGAGCCGGCATGCGTCGGCCCGTCGGCGCCGACGAAGCCGGCACGGTCGATCGGGAAACGCACCGGCAGTCCCTGGATCGCCACGTCGTGCACGACCTGGTCGTAGGCGCGCTGCAGGAAGGTGGAATAGAGGGCTGCGAAGGGCTTGTAGCCTTCCGCCGCAAGGCCGGCGGCGAAGGTCACGGCGTGCTGTTCGGCAATGCCGACATCGAAACAGCGCGACGGAAAGGCCTCGGCGAGCTTGTCGAGGCCGGTACCATTAGGCATGGCGGCGGTGATGCCGACGATCTTGTCGTCGAGGGCGGCTTCCTGCACCAGCGCTTCGGCAAAGACGCTGGTATAGCTCGGCGCATTCGGCTTGACCCTTGCCTGGGCGCCGGTGATGACATCGAACTTGTTGACGCCGTGATATTTGTCGGCCGCGGCTTCCGCCGGCGGATAGCCCTTGCCCTTCTGGGTGACGACATGGATCAGCACCGGTCCGCGCCCATTGTCGCGCACGTTGCGCAACACGGGCAGCAGGTGGTCGAAGGAATGCCCGTCGATCGGGCCGATGTGATAGAAGCCCATCTCCTCGAACATCGTGCCGCCGGTGACATAGCCGCGCGCATGCTCGACGGCGCGGGTGATCGCCCGGTCGATGTTCTTGCCGAGATAGGCCGTCAGCTTCTTGCCGAGATCGCGGAAGCCCATATAGGTGCGGCCCGAAGCGAGGCGGGCGAGATAGGCGCTCATTGCGCCCGTCGGCGGCGCGATCGACATGTCGTTGTCGTTGAGGATAACGATGAGGCGGGCGTCGAGGGCGCCGGCATTGTTCAGCGCTTCATAGGCCATGCCGGCCGACATCGCTCCGTCGCCGATGACGGCGATGACGCGGCGGTCTGATTTGTCGAGGTCGGCGGCAATCGCCATGCCGAGGCCGGCCGAGATCGAGGTCGAGGAGTGTGCCGCGCCGAAGGGATCATATTCGCTCTCCGCCCGGCGGGTGAAGCCGGACAGCCCGTCTTCCTGGCGCAGCGTCCGGATGCGGTCACGCCGGCCGGTGAGAATCTTGTGCGGATAACATTGATGGCCGACATCGAAGATCAGCCGATCATCAGGTGTGTCGAAGACGCTGTGGATGGCGATCGTCAATTCGACGACGCCGAGACCGGCGCCCAGATGGCCGCCGGTGCGCGACACCGCATCGATCATTTCGTCCCGGACTTCGCGGGCAAGCTGCGGTAGGTCGCGATCCTCGAGCTTGCGCAGGTCGGCGGGATAGATGACCTGGTCGAGCAGGGGGGTCTTCGGCAGTTGTGTCACGGGCGGGCGCTCTTTCTTGCTTTTCCTTGTTCCGCTTTATTCGATTAGATTGCGGCAAAACAAGTGCATTTCAGGAACCGAAGGTTTTCACCTTAGAGCATGATGCCGAAAAGTGTGAGCGCTTTTCGGCGGATATCACCCTCTATTTCTTCGATCCGGAGCATTAGGATCAGGGGTTCAGCCTTCCGGCAAAGGCACGAATTCCTCTTCGTCGCCAGGAACGATATCGAAGCGGCCGGTGCGCCATTCCTCCTTGGCCTGTTCGATCCGCTCCTTCGAGGAGGAGACGAAATTCCACCAGATATAACGTTTCGAATTGAGCGCCGCACCCCCGAAGAGCATCAGGTGACAGCCATCGCGGCCGGCTTCCAGCGTGATCGCATCGCCCGGCCGGAAGACCAGCAACTGGTCGGCAGCGAAGCGGTCGCCTGATATGACGACTTCGCCCGAGAGCACATAAACGGCGCGCTCCTCATGGCCCGCGCCGAAGGGAAATTTGGCGCCCGCCTGCAGGTCGAGATCGACATAGAGCGTGTCGGAGAAAACACCGACCGGCGATGTCATGCCTTCGAACGAGCCGATGACCACGCGCCCGCGCACACCTGCCGTCTCGATCAGCGGCATGGCGGACTTTTCCGTATGGGCGAAGGAGGGATCGATCTCCTCCTTGTCGTCGGGCAGCGCCAGCCAGGTCTGCAGCCCCGACATCAGCAGCGGATGGCCGCGCAGATTGTCCGGCGTGCGCTCGGAATGCACGATGCCGCGGCCGGCCGTCATCAGGTTGATATCGCCGGGACGGATGACCTTTTCTGTGCCGAGGCTGTCGCGATGGCGGATCTCGCCGTCGAACAGATAGGTGACCGTCGACAATCCGATATGTGGATGCGGCTTGACGTCGAGCGCCTCGTCCGGCTTCAGGATCGCCGGCCCCATGCGGTCGAAGAAAATGAACGGCCCGACCAGCCGCCGCTGCCGGCTGGGCAGCGCGCGGCGCACCTGGAAACCGCCGATATCGCTGGTGCGCGGGATGATCAGGTTCTCGATCGCGTCGCAGGCGAAGGCATCGCCGGGCAGGGGGTCTTTACCGGGAAAGAAGGACATCAGGGATCTCCGATCGCTACAGTGCCGAGCGTCATTGACCACAGATAGCGCCTGGAGCGCCGCGCGTCCAATCGGACGCGTAAAGGACGCTCCAACACTTGAAAGCGCGCCGCGTGAATGACTCAGATCGCGGTAAAACCGTTGTCGACGAAGAGATGGGCGCCGTTGACGAAGCTCGACTCGTCGCTGGCGAGATAAAGGGCGGCCCGCGCCACGTCTTCCGGCTCGCCGATCCGCCCCTGCTGCGCGGCAATGGCGGCATCCGAAACGTCGACGCCGAGCGCCTGCAGGTCGGCCACCTCCCGCAGACCGTGTGGCGTGCGGATGAAGCCCGGGCAAACGGCGTTGCAGCGGATGTTGCGATCGCGGAATTCGACCGCGATGGCGCGGGCAAACATATGCACGGCACCCTTGGTCGTGTCGTAAAGCACTTCCATCGGCGTGGCGGCGACCGCCGAGATCGACGAGGTGCAGACGATCGATCCGCCGCCGCTCGCAATCATCTTCGGCAGCACCGCCTTGGTCATCAGGAACATCGAGCGCACGTTGACGGCATGCAGCCAGTCCCATTCCTCAACAGTCGTTTCCAGGAACGGTTTGATGACGATCGTACCGGCGTGATTGAAGAGCACGGTCACTGCGCCGTAGCGTTCCTCCACACCGGCGACGGCGGCCTTGACGGCGGCTTCGTCCGAGACATCGGCCGTCCAGCAATCGGCCTCGCCGCCGGCATCACGGATCGCTTGGACTGTCTCGGCTGCCGCTTGGTCATTGCGGTCGATGATCGCTACGCGCGCACCTTCCGCCGCAAAAAGCTTCGAAGCGGCACCGCCCATGCCGGTGGCGCCGCCCGAGATAATGGCGACCTTGCCCTTCAATCTGTCCGACATTTCCTTGTCCCCTCATCGTTTTGGATGGGGATCATAGATCGGTCTGAAGCCGATAGCCAAGCGCCTTCAAAAGGGAGTTTGCTGCGCCTCAGGCGCCGTCCAGCGGCTCAACGCCCTGCGGCTTGCCGGCGCGGTCGAGCCGGATCTTCTCGATGCGGTTCTCGGCGGCCGAAAGCAGGGTCTCGCAATGTTTCTTCAGCGCTTCGCCGCGCTCGTAGATCTCGATCGATTCATCCAGCGCCACATCGCCGCGTTCCAGCCGGGCGACGATGCTTTCGAGTTCGGCGACCGCCTTTTCGAAGGAAAGGCCTGATACCTCAGGCTTGGCGCTGTCAGTCATTCTCAACCCTTCATCATTCTCAGAATATGCATGCCCGCCGATTCGGCGAGTCCCTCGAGATCATAACCGCCTTCGAGCAGGCTGACGACCCGGTTCTTCGCGTGCCGGTCCGCGAGTTCGAGCACGCGCCCGGTCGCCCAGTCGAAATCCTCACCGGTCAAATTGATCTGCGCCAGCGGATCGCGGTGATGCGCGTCAAAGCCGGCGGAGATGATGATGAGATCCGGCCGGAAATCGTCAAGCGCGGGCAGCACGCGCGATTTGAACGCCTCGCGGAAGTGGTCGCTGCCGACATTCGGCGAAAGCGGCGCATTGACGATGGTGTTGTGCGTGCCCTTCTCGTCCTTGGCGCCGGTGCCGGGATAAAGCGGCATCTGATGCGTCGAGCAGAACAACACCGAGGCATCGTCCCAGAAGATATCCTGCGTGCCGTTGCCGTGATGCACGTCCCAATCGACGATGGCGATGCGCTCGGCGCCATGCGTCTTCTGCGCATGCCGGGCGGCGATCGCCGCATTGTTGAAGAAGCAGAAGCCCATCGCCGTCATCTTCTCGGCATGGTGCCCCGGCGGGCGGGCAGCGACGAAGACATTGTCGGCCCGGCCGGTAAAGACGTCATCGACCGCCGCCATCGCCCCGCCGATGCCGGTCAGCGCCGCCTGCAGGCTTTTGCTGCTGGCATAGGTATCGGCTTCGATCTGGTTGATCTCACCCTCTTCCTCGGGGATCTCCCGCATGACGGCGATGAGATGTTCTTCGGGATGGGCAAGCAGCACCGCATCCTCGTTCGCCTGCGGCGCCTGCCGGCGCTCCAGCCGCTCGAAATTCGGATGTTCCAGCGCGACATTGATGGCGCGGATCCTGTCCGATCGCTCCGGATGGCCGGCGGGCGTCACGTGTTCCAGAAAGATCGGGTGTTCATAAAGACGGGTGCTCATGAAGACACTCTATCGGTCGCTTATGTCATGTGCCACAGCAGATGGGGCATCATCGGTCGATTTCAACAAGCGCTCTTGCCGCCGTCCAACCGTTTGCCTGTCACAACTGTCTCATTTGCGCCGTTTCCGTCGAGCGGGTCCATTGCAACGGCGCCGAATCCTTTCAGGCGCGTGGAGGATACTGTAACACTTTGAACTATTGCGTAATTTTATCCTTAAGCCGGTTCCGATATAAGCTATTATGAAGTAGTGTTGCCATGGGAACTCTGTAAGGCAGATCTGTTGATGAGTCAGTCGAAACGTCCTGATGTGGCGGAAATACGTGTGCCGTTTCGCGATGTCGATATGACCGGCCAGATGTTTCTGGCCTCCTATATTTCCTATGCAGAGTCCGTCCTTGCGAGCTTCTGGTCCTCACGGCCCGATATCGATGACGAACCCGTCTATAGCCCCAGCAAGGTTTCCTGCATGCTCCACCGCCCGCTGCACTATGACGAGCCGGCAACCTTCACCGCCACCGTCGACAAGATCGGCATGCATTCCATCGGCTTCCTCATTTCGATCGACACCGGCGAGGAGCGTGCCGCCGAGGTCGAGATCATCTGGCAGGCCCGCACCCGCGAGGACCAGTCGCCGGCCTCGCTGCCGGAGGAAACGCGCGACTGGCTTTATCGGTTTTTGGATTAGGGTATTTCAGAAATCGCGAAACGGTTTTCCCAGGAGTTGCGATGGAGGACTCCTTCTGGCGCTGCTGCACCGACCCTATCTGCTGTCACGAATAGCAAACCAACGCGATCCGGCTTCGACAGCGTCTTCAGGATTCGCCTCGCCCTTACAGGCCCAGGCGACAATTCCATCGGGACGGACGAGCAGGGTGGTCAGTCCCAGCCGGTCCTTCACCTCACCCTCGACATATTGGACCCGGTCACCCCAACGGCGTGCGATCGGTCTAAGCGGTGCGCGGTCGCCGAAGTCGATCAGCAAACCCCTGCCGTCGGCGAGCAGGGCGGCGAGCCTGGTACCGTCAGTCCATTCGAAGTCCGGAGCGCTGCGGCCGGCCAGCGCGTGGCCGGCGCCGAGATCGTAGTGCATCGACGCATTCCACACCCGGTCGGCGAAATAGGTGGCGCCGTCGCGGGTGGCGATGAGATCGCGGATGATGGCTTCCATCGCGCGGGCGTGGGGGCTTGGCCGCATGATCGAGACCTGCGCCCGCGACCAGGCGAGAACCTGTTCACCGATCGGATGCCGTTCGGTGAAATAGCTGTCGAGCAATTGGTCCGGCGCGTCGCCCCGGACGGTTGCGGCGAGCTTCCAGCCGAGATTCATGGCGTCGCCAAGTCCGAGATTGAGCCCTTGCCCGCCGAGCGGCGAATGAATATGGGCGGCGTCGCCAGCAAGCAGCACCCGGCCCCTCCGGTATTCCGTCGCCTGCTGGGCGCGATCGGTCCAGCTCGTGGCGACGTGCAGCTCAGTCAGCGTGACATCCTTCTGCGTTATCCGCCGCAGTACCGCTTGCACATGCGCAAGCGTGATCGGTTTGGCGCGGTGAGATGCGCCGCCATCAAACTCCACCATGCCGAAGTGGCCGGGCTGCGTCTGGAAATACATGCCGGTCGGCGTCAGCTGTCGGCCGAGCTTCAGTTTTTCCGGGTCTGCAATATCGACCTGCACGGAATAGCCGGTAAATTCGGGATCGGTTCCGACGAAGGAAAAGCCGCCCGCCTTGCGCACCATGCTGCGGCCACCGTCACAGCCGACCAGCCAACGGCCTTCAAAACTCTGATCTCCAGTTTGGATCGTGACCCCATCGGCTGATTGTGCGAAGCCTTCGACGCGCACACCCCGCCTGATCTCGACGCCGATGGACTGAGCGCGATCGGCAAGGACCGTCTCGATCCGCTCCATTTCGGCCGCCATATTGCTGTCGGCCGGGCTCGGCAGCCGATAGGCCCATTTTGAGCTATCGATCCTGTCATAATCCAAGGGGATTCCGGCGAAGTGTCCGGCCTGCCTGCGCACTTGTCCCGCCGGCTTCGCTTCCCGCCTGGCCGCTGTAAGCTCATCGAGCAGGCCGCGCCTGTAGAATGCTTCAATGGTCGGCATCGTCAGGCCGCGCATGCCGAAGGGCAGCTTTTTCAACGGCGAGTGCGGATTTTCCGCTTGCTCCAGCACCAGCACGGAAACCCCGGCAAGGCGGAGCTCGCAGGCCAGCAACAGGCCGACCGGACCGGCGCCTGCAATCACGACATCGAAGAGAAAAGAAGATGGGTGGCGATTATTCATGAACGGCTCCTTTTTGGTCGTTCGACCGGAGCAGTTCGTCGTTCTGACAACCACACGGACGAACGGTGGGCGCTTTCAGCGTCCGACGTTCGTCGCGGGGTCTCATGCCTGGGGGCAGGGGACAGAGCTTCCGTTTCCAGAAGGACTTGGGCTTACCAAACCAAGTCTGCCTTTTCCGACACGGGCACCATAGCGGCATGCCGTTTGGTCCGCAACGGCTCCGTGACCAAGCGGAAGCATCGTGCCCGGTCAAAGCGCGCGCTTGTTCGAAACCGCTCTTAATGATAGGTAAATTGCATGGACAACACCGTGATCAGCACTTTCGTGATGATGATGCCGCGCTCATAGCGTGGCGGGTTTCGTGCGTCCAGAATGCACCAGCGACCGCCCTCGAGGCGGTCTTTTCATGGGTCGATCCGTCTCGCGGGCAATAACAGCCTTCGAAAGGAAACGCCGATGAACAAGATCTACATCACCACCTCGATCCCCTATGTGAATGCCACGCCGCATGTGGGCTTCGCTCTCGAACTCGTCCAGGCCGATGCCTATGCCCGCCATTTCCGGCTTCTCGGCCACGACGTCAGGTTCCAGTGCGGAACCGACGATAACAGCCTGAAGAATGTCCGGTCGGCGGAAGCCGCGGGATTGCCCGTGAGGGACTTCGTTAATGCCAACGCCGACAGGTTCGAGCGCCTTGGCGGCCTGCTCGATATCTCCAACGAGGAATTCGTCCGCACGTCGCGCGATCCGAGGCACATCACCTGCGTCCATGCCTTGTGGAGGGCATGCGCCGGAAATGGCGACCTTTATCGCAAGGCCTATGAGGGCCTCTATTGCGTTGGTTGCGAGCAATTCTACGAGCCGTCGGAACTCGATGACGGGCGCTGCCCGGAACACGGCATTGCCCTTGAGACCATCCGTGAAGAGAACTGGTTCTTCCGTCTCTCCCGATACGGCGACCGGCTGCTTGAGCTTGTCGAGACCGGCGAGCTTCGCATCGTTCCAGCCCATCGTCGCAACGAAGTCCTTGCCCTGCTGCGGCGTGGCCTGACCGACATCAGCGTGTCGCGCAGCGCCGAACGGGCGCGCGGCTGGGGCGTGCCCGTCCCCGATGGGGATGAGGTCGTCTATGTCTGGTTCGATGCCTTGGCGAACTACCTCACAGGTCTCGGCCACGGGTCCGATCCAACCCTGCTGCAGCACTATTGGAACGGCGGCCAACGCATCCACGTCGTCGGCAAGGGCATCTCCAAGTTCCACGCTATCTACTGGCCGGCCATCCTGCTGTCCGCAGGCCTGCCGCCGCCATCGTCGATCCTCGTGCACGGCTATGTCACAGTGGACGGCAGGAAGATCGGCAAGTCGGCCGGCAACGGGATCGATCCTGAACGCATCATCCAATCCTACGAAACGCCCGACGCACTGCGATATTACCTGCTCCGGCATATACGCTCGGGAGACGATGGCGACTTCTCGGCCGAGCGTCTCGAAGCCGCTTGGTCGGGAGAGCTCGCAGGACAGCTCGGAAATCTCGCCAACCGGGTGCTTGCCCTTCTCTCTACCTCGTTCAACGGCATCGTCCCGCCCGTGCCAGACAATGAGTTCGTCGAGGCTGCGGCCCGCCTTCCGGCGAAGGTGGCCCAGGCCTTAGATGCCTACGAACTCCATGTCGGCCTCGCCGATATTTTCGAGTTTATCGGCGAGGCGAACAGGCGGTTTACACAACGCGCGCCATGGGCGGATGCAAAAGCGCTGCTTGGCGATCTCACGCCGGAGGATCGCAAAGCGACCGCCGCGCGCCTCGGCGCCTCCCTGGCCGAACAGGTCTACGGCCTGGCGATTGTTGCCCGCTGCCTCTTGTCGTTCCTGCCAAGCTCGGCCGCAAAGCTACATTCCAGGCTGGGAATACCGTCTCCTAGCCTCTATCGGGACCCCTTGATCGTGACGGGCGTCAAAGCCGCCCCGCAAGCCGTCCTCTTTCCGCAAAGAGCGGTGGCTTGAAGGGGAACCAGCCCGAGATCCTCTGCGCTGCAACTTAGGCAGCGCAGAGTTTTGACGTGATCCAGAGTGTCATGAAAGTTTCATATTCAGGCTATTTCCGGGAGCGGGAAAATAATCTACTATTTTAGTCAGGAAACGAGATTTCCTGAAACAACGAAAGGATACTGATTGGAGACATTTCTTGTGGTTACCGTGCTCGTTGGAGGCTTCGCACTGATCTTTGCGCTTATCGCAAGGGCAGAAAGAGGCGCCACCACCCAGACCACCGCAAACACCAATTCGGGAGGCTCCGGCGATGGAGGTGGAGGCTGGTTCGACGCCTCAGGCGACTGTGATGGCGGTGGCGGAGATGGCGGAGGAGGAGACTAAATCAAACTGAAAGCGATAGAATGCCCGACCGCCTCAAGGCGGTTTTTTGTTGCCCGGATTTCGGGCCGTGCCGAGACGGCTGTAGGCGGAACTCAGGCAGAGTTGCCGAAAGCTATCTGACGGGCAAGTGGACCAGCTGATCCACAATCATAAATCCTACGCCAACTGCGAGTATCTTGCGCCAATATCCAAGTCCAGGTAGTAGTGGACTAGGTTTTGGGGGAAATCGCTATGGTAAAATCTGAAGCCGGCAGCCCGTATATTTACGGCATCGACGCACTACGATTTGTATGTGCGCTCATGGTGACGATGTTTCATCTTGGATTTGCTTCCTGGGCTTCGCCCTTATATCTAAGACCCTATGAAATGCCGCTGATTGAGAATATTGCCCAACCTGGATGGGTTGGTGTCGAATTGTTCTTCGTCATATCAGGGCTCGTCATCGTCAACTCTGCCGCTGCAGCCAGCGCGATGTCGTTTCTCAAGGGACGAATTCTACGGCTCTATCCAGCGGTATGGATTTGTGCGTCACTGACGCTGATCGTCATCGCCACGCAAGACGTTAATAGGCGCATCATCAAGAACTATCTGCGGTCGGTCACCCTCTACCCTGGCGGACCATGGATCGATGGCCAATATTGGACGCTGGCATGTGAGATCTGTTTCTACGCCCTTGTTTTCATCATGTGCGCGATGGGTCAGAAGGCGAGGATGCCTGCTCTAGCGCTCGGCCTGTCGCTCGCCAGCACGATTTTTATCGCTCTGTTAAACGCCTTTCCCGATTCAGACATTCTGGCCATATTCACCGAGACCGCGTGCCGGGCCATCCCGTTTTATTATGGCTGCCAATTTGCGATTGGCATCTACATATGGCTTTTGTCTCAAGCCCGGATGAGCCGAATTTCCTGGGTGGGTCTCATCTGCGCCTTGGTGACGGGAGCTGCTCAGATATACATGGCAGGCGAAAATACCAGCGAGCGCACTCTTGCCGCAGCCGGTCATTCCTTCTCGCCGCTTCCCGCAGTCGCAATCTGGGTGGCGGGACTGATCTTCATCGTTGCAAGCGTGACCTACAGTAGGCAGATCAGTCGTCTGCCGACGGCCTTCCTTCAATCGGTCAAAACCCTCGGCTCGATGACCTACCCGCTCTATCTGCTGCATTTCGCGATCGGCGTCCAACTGCTCGACTGGCTGACCGATCTGGGGATGACACCGCTGTTGGCGCTTGCATTTGCCGTTGTGATCGTCTGTCTAATGTCGCTGGCTGTGTGCAAATGGGGAGAGCCTCCCATCCGCAGCGTTTTGCGATTGGTCTTCGATAGGCTTGGGCAACGAATTGCTGGTTTTCAGACGAAAGAGTCTCGGGTTTAGGTGGAGGGTGTTTTGGATGACGTGACCGCGGCCGCCGGAGCCTCGGCAAAGCGGCCCATGCCGGCGCAGCTGTGCAGCGCGGATCAATCCAACGGCATCACAAAGGTGAAGCGCGTCTCCTTGTCATCGGAACTGACCGTGATCGTCCCACCATGGGCGCGGGCGATTTCCGAAGCGATGTGCAGGCCCAGCCCCAATCCTCTTTGACTTGAGCCGATTTCGCCTCTGAAATATGGCTGAAAAAGCCTTGTCATCGCATCGCTGGAAATCGGAGCGCCGCTGTTGGCGATCCAAAGTTCCAGCCTTCCGTCAACAGTTGCCGCAGATAGCCGCACCGGTTCGTCCGCCTTCCCATGGGTCAGGGCATTTCCGAGCAGGTTGGACACCAGCTGGCCAATCCGGTCGCTGTCGCAATTTATGGGTCCGGCGAATTCGATGCTCACCTCAATCCCGCGGTCGAGATGACAGGAGCGGAGTTCTCCGATGACCTGTCGCAGGATCGGCTCGAGCTGCTGCGCTCGCCGCTCGAGCGTGATGCCGCCACCCAATCGTCCGCGCGCGAAATCGAGGACGTTGTCAATCAGGCCGGACATGCGAACGACGCTGCCCTGCATCAAATCGAGAACGTTAATCGAGCGATCGGTCTGCTCCTCTTTTCGCAGCATGCGAGCCGCGGCGGCAATCGAGGCAAGCGGGTTGCGCAGGTCATGGCCAAGGACAGCGATGAACTGCTCCCGCAACTCGGCGGTTTGCTGTTCGAGGTCGAGCTGGGATCTGACCATGGCGCCGGCTGCGTCGGCGGCTGCGCGCGCGTCGACAAGCTCCCGTTCATAGCGGCGACGCTCGGCTGCCTGGAACATCGTCACACGGGTGAAAAGCAAGGCGCCGTCTTCCGCACGCCTTTCCATTGCATTGGCGAGCACAGGCAAGGTTCTGCCGTCGGCCGTGACAAGATCGAGGGCAACCTCATTGAAAAACCCCTGCATGCGCAGCAGAGGCGCAAAATGGGTTTCGTAGAATATACGCCCCGAGGTGTTGAGCAGGTCGCGAAGCCGTTTGCCGAGGAGTTGCTCGGCTGGGATGCCGATCCAGGTCGATAGCGTTCGGTTCACCTTGACGATGCGTCCGTCCGGCTGCAGCGAAAGATAGCCGCACGGCGCGTTTTCGTACAAGTCCTCAAGGTCTTCCGCCGGCATGAAGACCTGCGTGTCGGCACCGGTCATCACACGAACCGCCGGATTGCAGATATGACCTCGTCGGGAGCGCTGAGGTTAGGGCAGTGGCCACTCGCGTTCAGCACGACCAATTGACTATTCGGGACCTGCTGATGGACGAATTCGCCGACCTCTTCGGAGGCGATGATATCATCGCGGCATTGAAGGATCAGCGTTCTGGCGGTGACTTCAGGAAGGTCGCTGCGATTGTCTGAGGTGAATGTCACCCGTGCAAACGCCTTGGCGATCTCAGGATCGGTGCGGCAGAAACTATTTGTCAGCTCTTCGCCGAGTTCCGGTCGATCCGGATTGCCCATGATGGCGGGCGCCATGGCGGCAGACCACCCCATGTGGTTGTCGTCCAATGATGTCAGGAGTTCGTCTATCTCAGCGGCGCTAAAACCGCCGATATAGTCATCGTCGTTGATATAGCGCGGCGACGGCCCGACAAGGATCAGGCTTTCAAACAGCTCCGGTGCCTGCAGCGACGCGATGACGCCAATCATCGCGCTGACGGAGTGCCCGACGAAGACCGTTTGCGTCAAGCCAAGTTCGCGGCAAATTTCCACCAAGTCATCCGCATAACCTGACAAGGAAGAATATTTTTCGGCATCATAAGCCGTAAGATCGGATCGTCCCGCGCCAACGTGATCGAACAGCACGGTCTTGAAGTCGCCTTCAAAAGCCGGAGCCACGAAACGCCACATATTTTGATCGCATCCGAACCCATGCGAAAAGATCATCGCACGCTGGCCATCGCCCCTGATTTGAACATGATTTCGATCGATGACGGTCATCTCGCCCTCTTCCCTGCTTTCATAGCATGTTCAGCCTGTTTTGGATTGGGGAAAGATTATTCAGCTGCCAGCCGTTTGCTGCATATCTCAGTCCTTTACCTTCAGGAGCTTGAAGAAGAACCGTCGAGGGTCGTCGCGCACGCACATCATTCCGGCAATCTCGTCATCGTCAATCTTCCGGAAGTAGTCCACGATCGGCTGTTTGTCGTAGATCATCGCAGCCGTTTCGATGCCGTCGAGGGCCTGAAGCCGCAACGAAGCGGTCGTGCCTCTCGCTCGAAGCAGCTTCTGCAGGTATGAGAACCAGCCGCGGGCGACGACCGTCCGGCCAAAGGGCGCCATCTTGATCACCAGCCTAACGGGTAAGAATCTTGGCTCGAGCGCCACGAGTCGGCCCGGTCTCCATTTGAAGAGCAGGGCGTCCGCCCGCATGTCGGAATGGAAGCGCTTGCCAAACCAGTTGAGATTCTCGAGCACGCCGTCCAGCGGATGATCCGACGGAATACCGACGCCACTCCAAAGACCGACCATGTCCTTCGGCTGGACAGGATCCAGCGCGCGGAACCAGGCAGCCATCTCCTCCTGCTGGTCGCTTGGCATGGGTTCTCCTTCAGGGACGGTCATTGCGGAAAAATGAAAAGAAGGTTTGGAAGTTCCCGTTCATGCGGATCGGGCGGAACGCCTGATCAAGGCTTTCGCATTTTGGCCGTCTATGTCTTTAAGCGCAACGGCCCCCGAAGGGGCCGTTGGGGTGTTCACCAGACAAGACCGGCCTAGGCGTCAGGCGCGCGACGGCAACAGGGGATAGCCGACCATGACGGCGCGGCCAAGCAGGGCTGCGACGAAAGCCTTGATCACGTCGCCGGGAATGAAGGCCATCGAGCCGACGAAGGCTTTCGTGAAGCCGAGGCCGGCGACGGTCGCGAGATAGGTGATGCCGAAAGCGTAGAGCACGACGATGCCGCCGGCCATGGCGGTGAGGAAGAAGCTCACCGTCTGCACCAGGGCGGATTGCTGATGGTTGACCAGCCGTTCGCTGAGGTAGCCAGTGACGAAGGCGGCAAAGATCCAGCCAATCAGGAAGCCGGCCGTTGGCGACGCGAAGATGGCAAGCCCGCCGCGGCCGCCGGAAAGCACCGGCAGGCCGATCGCCACCAGAACCAGCACGATCAGCACGGCAATCGCGCCGCGCCGGGCGCCGAGCACGACGCCGGCCATCATGACGCCGAGCGATTGGGCGGTGATCGGCACTGGAATGAAGCCGAGCGAGATCGGCGGCAGCAGGCCGAGCGCCACGATGATCGCGGCAAAGAGGGCGGTAAGAACGAGGTCGCGAGTGCTCATCATGAATTCCGTGTTTATCAATCGTTAACTCACATGCCGCCGAATGCCGCGCGCGTCAATCGCCGCGGCGATATTATCCGCATCCTTAAGGGTCAGGATGATCAGCGGCGCAAGCAGCGTGGTCGGCCGGACCTTCAGCCCGCGTGCCTTATGCGCCTCGCGGATCGCCTGATAACGCCCGACGATCTCAGGCACGAAGCGCAGCACCAGCCCGAGCGCCAGGCCGATATCGTCGGCCTGCACCCAGCCGGTGCGTTCGAGCGGGCGGGCAAGCGCCGTCACCTCGTCGATGAACTCGGTGATCGACGTCGTCGCCGTCACGGTGGCGGCCAGAAGCATCAGCGCCGTCAGCCGCAGCAGGGGCACGAGCGCCTCCTGCCAGGGATTGAAGATGAGGTTGAAAAGCGCCACGACCGCGATCGTCAGGAAGACCGGCCGCAGCCGCCTGAGCCCATCGGCAAACGGCAGGCCGATCATCCGGTAGAGAACCGCCGTCAGCAGCACGGCGATCGAAAGCAGGATGAGGTTGTCGCTGATGAACAGGAGGACGCCGAAGGCCGTCAGCGACAACAGCTTTACCCGCGGCGAAAGCCGGTGCATCACGCTGTTGCCTTCGACATAGAGCGATTGCATCAGGCGGCGATCTCCCTGTAGCGGGCAATCGCCTCGGCAGCGGGCGCATCGGCGGCAAGCTGCCCTTCATGAAACAGCAGCACCCGATCGAAATCGGCGATCAGCTCCAGATCATGCGTGATGATGATGGCGCTTTCCGGCAGTCCGGCGATGATCCCTTCGACCAACGCCCGGTTCTTGAGGTCGAGTTGGTTGGTCGGTTCATCGAGGATGAGAATGCCTGGCCCCGTCGCCAGCACCGAGCAGAGGGCCGCCACCTGCAGCTCGCCGCCGGAAAGCTCGTGCGCGCGCCGATCGGCCAGCGCCTCAGCGCCGAAGCGGGCCAGCACGCCCTCGACCTTCGCCTCGATCTCCGCCTTGCTGAAGCCGCGCCGCTTCAGCCCGAAGGCAATGTCGTCTTTAACGATCGGCAGGATGATCTGGTTCTGCGGTGACTGGAAGATGAAACCGACATCGGCCACAGCCGTCTTCTCATCGCTCGTGTCGCGGCCGTTGACGGTGACGCGCCCGACCGATGGCTTGGTCAATCCATTGATCAGCCGCGCGAAAGTGGTCTTGCCCGAACCGTTCAGCCCGATGACGCCGATGCGTTTTCCACTGATGCCGAGCGTCAGCGGCTGCAGCGCCACCCGTGCCCCGAAACTGACCCCGGCGCCTTCGAAACGAATATCCAAACCCATCCCTCGCATCCTCGCGATCCCGCTTCTATACGGGGAATCTCGAGTGATGAAAGAGTAAATCTCCTTGTCGATATCGGGTGGCTAGGAAGATTTTCCGGATTATGATGGGGCCATGACGAATCTGCTTTCCAATTCCGACGCCCGCCGTGTCTTTCTTGCCAAGCAGGGCCTCAGCGCCCCGCCGAACCGCGCCTTGACCAAGGCCGGACTGCTGCAGCTCATCCATGAGCTGGGTTTCGTCCAGGTGGACAGCATCCAGACGGTGGAGCGGGCGCATCATCAGATCCTGTTTTCCCGCAACCAGACCTACCGGCGCGAACATCTGACCGCGCTGCTCGAAAAGGACGGCGCGCTGTTCGAACACTGGACACATGACGCCTCGATCCTGCCCAGCGCCTTTTTCGTCTATTGGAAGCACAAGTTCCGCCATCAGGAGAAGGTGATCGTCGAGCGCTGGCGCAAATGGCGCGGCGAGGGCTTCGAGGCGGCGTTTGCGGAGACCTATGAGCGCGTTGAGCGCGACGGCGCGATCCTGGCGCGCGACATCAAGGCCGATGGACACGTTTCCGGCGGCTGGTGGAACTGGCATCCGAACAAGACGGCGCTCGAATATTTCTGGCACACCGGCAAGTTCGCCATCGCCGGCCGCTCGAATTTCCAGAAGATCTATGACCTGGCGGAACGCGTCATCCCGGCCGAATTCCGCGAGCCGGAGGTGAGTCGCGAGGAATTCGTCGACTGGGCCTGCTGCAGCGCGCTTACCCGGCTCGGCTTCGCCACCCACGGCGAGATATCAGCCTTCTGGAACCTGGTCTCGCCCGATGAGGCCAAGGCCTGGGTATCAGCTCATCGCGACGAACTGATCGAAGTTCTGATCGAACCGGCGCTGGGCGGCAAGGCGCGGCCATCCTGGGCCTTTGCCGATTTTCTGTCGACGCTCGACAATTACCCCGACGCGCCGCCGCGCATCCGGGTGCTCAGCCCCTTCGACCCGATGATCCGCGACCGTAACCGCACCGAACGCCTGTTCGGCTTCTTTTACCGCATCGAGATTTTCGTGCCCGAGCCGAAGCGCGAATATGGCTATTACGTCTTCCCGCTGCTCGAAGGCGACAGGCTGATCGGCCGCATCGACATGAAGGCGGATCGGAAGAAATCGACGCTTGATGTCAAGCGGCTCTGGCTGGAGCCCGGTGTAAAACCGTCAGCCGGGCGGCTGGAGAGGCTGGAAGCGGAGTTGGAGCGGGTCGCGCGGTTTGCGGGTGTGGAGAAGGTTGTGCTGCTCGACGGGTGGAGAGGGTAGTCCCTTCGCCGGAGCAGCGGCATCTTGCGCGAAAACCCCTCCCCAACCCCTCCCCACAAGGGGGAGGGGCTGCCGTGTGGCGCCCGTCGAGTTTCATTCCTGACGATGCAGCGTGTGGTGGCGCATTTTGGTGGCAGAACCCCGCCGCGGGTTAGTCCCTCCCCCTTGTGGGGAGGGGTTGGGGAGGGTTTTTTTCTTCAGCAGATCTCTGTCGTGCTGATCTTGATGCCGAAACCTTCGAGGCCGACATAGTGGCGCTCGCGGCTGGTGAGCAGCTTGATCGAGCTGACGCCGAGATCCCTGAGGATCTGTGCGCCGAGGCCGATTTCCAGCCATTCGCTGTCGCGCGTCTGGGCTTCGGCATGGGCTTCGCGGCCCTGGTTGCGGGCCTTGCGGCCGTTGTCGTGGTGGCCGACGCCGACCGAGCCTTCGCGCAGATAGACGATGACGCCGCGGCCTTGCTCGGCAATCTTCTGCATGTAGAAATCGACCGGGCTGTTCTTGCCGAAGAGATCCTCGGCGACATTCTCCGGATGCAGACGCACCGGGATGTCGACACCGTCGCGGATGTCGCCGAAGACGACGGCGAGATGCTGCATCGGGTCCCAGGGCAGGGAATAGGTATGGGCCTTGGCCTTGCCGAAGGGCGTCTCGATGTCGAAGCTGGTGCCGAGTTCGATCAGCGTTTCCTTGCGCTGGCGATAGGCGATGAGATCGGCGACGGAGACGAGCTTCAGCCCGTGCTGTTCGGCAAAGTCCACCACCTCAGGGCCGCGCGTGACGGTGCCGTCGTCGTTGACGAGTTCTGAGATAACGCCGATCAGCGGCAGGCCGGCGAGCTTGCAGAGGTCGACGGCAGCTTCCGTATGGCCGGAGCGCATCAGCACGCCGCCTTCGCGGGAAACCAGCGGGAAGATGTGGCCGGGACGGACGAAATCGGAAGCGCCGACATTCGGATTGGCGAGGTTACGCACCGTCAGCGTCCGGTCGTCTGCGGAGATGCCGGTCGACGTGCCGTGCTTGAAATCGACCGAGACGGTGAAGGCCGTCGTATGGGCCGAATCGTTTTCCGCCACCATGGCGTTGAGGTTGAGGCGCTTGGCCTCTTCCTTCGGCATCGGCGCGCAGACGATGCCGGAGGTGTGGCGGACGATGAAGGCCATCTTCTCCGGTGTGCAATGCACGGCAGCGACGATCAGGTCGCCTTCGTTCTCGCGGTCATTGTCGTCCATGACGACGACGATCTCGCCGGCCTCGAAGGCCCGGATGGCGTCGACGACACGCTTCTGGTCATAAGACATGGGCGAGCGCTCCTATTTCAGACGGCCGGTCTGGCCGCGGTCGCGAAGATAGTGGTCGGCGACGGCGCAGGCGACCATCGCCTCGCCGATCGGCACGGCGCGGATGCCGACGCAGGGGTCGTGCCGGCCCTTGGTGCGGATATCGACATTCTTGCCCTCCGCATCGATCGACTGGCGTTCGGTCAGGATCGAGGAGGTCGGCTTGACGGCGAAACGCGCCACCACCGGCTGCCCGGTGGAGATGCCGCCGAGAATACCGCCGGCATTGTTGGAAAGGAAGATCGGCGTGCCGTCATTGCCCATGCGCATCTCGTCGGCATTGTCTTCGCCTGAGGTTTCGGCGGCGGCAAAACCATTGCCGATCTCGACGCCCTTGACGGCGTTGATCGACATCAGCAGCGAGGCGATATCCTGGTCGAGCTTGGCATAGATCGGCGCGCCGAGGCCGGCCGGCACACCTTCGGCGATCACTTCGATGACCGCGCCGATCGAGGAGCCGTTCTTGCGGATGCCGTCGAGATATTCCTCCCAGACCGGCACGATCGCGGCATCGGGCGAGAAGAACGGGTTCTGATCGACCTGATCCCAATCCCAGTTGCGGCGGTCGATCTTGTGTTTGCCGATCTGCACCAATGCGCCGCGCACGGTGACGCCCGGTACGATAAGACGGGCGATGCCGCCGGCAGCAACCCGCGCAGCGGTTTCGCGCGCCGAGGAACGGCCGCCGCCGCGATAGTCGCGAATGCCGTATTTGAGGTCATAGGTATAATCGGCATGGCCGGGGCGGTATTGTTTCGCGATCTCGCCGTAATCCTTGGAGCGCTGGTCGGTGTTTTCGATCAGCATGGAGATCGGCGTGCCGGTGGTCGTCATCGTCTCGCCGTCGGCGTCCAGCATGACGCCGGACAACACCTTTACCAGATCGTCCTCGCGCCGCTGCGTCACGAAGCGGGATTGTCCGGGCTTGCGCTTGTCGAGCCAGACCTGCAGGTCCTCGAGCTTGAAGCGCAGCCCCGGAGGGCAGCCGTCAACGACGCAGCCGAGCGCCGGACCATGGCTTTCGCCCCAGGTGGTTACGCGGAAAAGGTGACCGAATGTATTGTGCGACATGTGTTCCCACGGTGGCGCGCCAAAGCCGATCGCTGCCGGCCGCGCCATTGCTTGAAAAGGCGCGACACTCATAGGCCAAAAATCCGCCGAGGCAAAAGCCTTTCTTTGCGTCAAACCGGCAGCCCAGGAAATGCTGTTTCCGTCTTTGCCGGTGATCGACGGCGCATTGTGCCGCCATTCTCTCTGCGCAGGCGGGGAGGGGTCCGGACGACGCCGATCAGCAGGCGGCGATCATGATGCCAGCCGCCACCCCGTTCCTGTGGCTTCGTTGGTGAAATCGTCGAAGGAGAGCGGTCGCGAGAAGGCAAAGCCTTGCAGGATATCGCAGCCGAGATCACGCAGCAGCGCGGCATGCGCTGCCGTCTCCACCCCTTCGGCCACCGTCTCGACGCCGAGCGAGCGGGCGATCTCGATGATCGAGCTGACCAGCGCCCGCTCCTGCGAGGCATTGACGATCGGTTGCACCAGCTGGCGGTCGATCTTCAGGCGTTTGGGCTTCAGCTTCAACAGGCTGACGATCGAGGTATGGCCGGTGCCGAAATCATCGATCTCGATATCGATGCCGAGCGCCTTGATGCGCTCGAGATTCTGCGAGACGACGTCCTCGCTCTCGTCGAGAAAGATCGATTCCACCAGTTCGAAGGAGATCTCACCCGGACGGATATGCAGGTCGGCGAGCGATTCCAGCAGGCTCCCGTCATGCAGCCGCCGCGCCGAAACATTGACCGAGACCTTGGGCACGGCAATGCCGCGCGCTGTCCAGCGCACCTTGTCGCGCAGCGCCGTTTCCAGCACGATCCGGTCAAGCATCTGCACGACATTGATCTCGTCGGCGATGCGCAGGAACTTGTCGGGGGTCAGCAGCCCCTTGGACGGGTGCTTCCAGCGCACCAGCGCCTCGACGCCGGTCAGTTCCATCGTCCGGGCCGAGAATTGCGGCTGGTACCAGGCGGTGAATTCGCAATTGTCGATGCCCGCGAGGATCTCGTCGGCGGTGCGCTTGGTGTTGATGATATCGGCCTGGAGATTGTGATTGAAGAATTCGAAGCGGTTGCGGCCCATGCTCTTGGCGCGATAGAGCGCGATGTCGGCATTGATCAGTACCTTGCGCGCATCGACATGGATGCCGTTGGCGAGTGCAATGCCGATCGACACGCCGCAGCGGCAGGAAAAGCCCTGGAAATCGATCGGCTGGCGCATCTCCTCGATGATCCGCGTCGAAAGCTGGGCCATCTCCTTGTCGCCGACATCGAGGGCGAGGATGACGAATTCATCGCCGCCGATGCGTGCGACGATATCGCTGCCGCGGACATTCTTGGCGAGCACCTTCGAGGCGTGCACCAGCATCGCATCGCCGGCGGCATGGCCGAGCGTGTCGTTGATGTCCTTGAAGCGGTCGAGATCGATGTGCAGGATCGAGAATTTCTGCCGCTGCTGCCGGCCGTCATGGGTGAGATTTTCGAGCGCGATGTCGAGCTTGCGGCGGTTGGCGAGTGCGGTCAGCGGGTCGTGCAGCGAATTGTGCTCGATCCTGTTCTTGACAAGCTCGAGCTCGATATTCTTGGCGACCGCCTCGTCCTTGGCAGCCTTCAGCCTGATCGTCATCAGCACGTCTTCGGTGGCATCGAAGGCGATGCCCATGATCTTCATCTCGCCGGTCCCCGTCTGGTGGACCTTGCCGACCGAGCGAACATAGCGCACCGAGCCGTCGTCGACGATCACGCGGCAGACGAGGGTGTGCGTATCGCCGTTGTGCTTGAAGTGACGCGCACTTTCGAGCGCCAGGCTCCTGTCCTCGGGGTGGATGCGGCTAAGCCAGGTCTCCTCGGTCATGAAGCCGTTGCGCGGCGCAAGCCCGTAGAGCTCGTGCATCCGCTCGTTCCAGATCGAGCCGCCGAGGCCGGGCCGCGCCTCCCATATGCCGCACTGATAGGAATTGAGCGCCAGGTCGAGCCGGCTGGAAAGCTCGGCCAGCTGCCCCTCGCGGCTTGAGAGCTCTTCAAGCGCCAGCTCCAGCTCGGCATTCTTGACCTCGCTCATATCCTTGGCCTTGCGCAGCGTGTCGGTGGTCACCGCATCGGCGGTCACGTCCCAGACGATGCCGATCGTCTTGCTGACGCCGCCGGCATCCGTATAGAAGGCGCCGACCGAGCGCAGGTGGCGGATGCCGCCATCGCCAAGCAGGATGCGGTACTGCGCCGTGCAGGCAGCGCCGGCGATGCTGCAGCTGAAGAAATGCACTTCGGCGGTTTCACGATCCTCGGGCAGGATCGCCGCCAGCCACTCGTCGAGCGCCCGGCTTCCTTCTTTGGCCGCTTTGCCGTGCAGGGCTGCAGCGCGCGCGTCCCAGAGCAGGCTGCTCGAATGATCCTCCAGCTCCCAGATGCCGATATTGGAGGATTCCAGGGCCAGATTGAGACGCTGCGACAGTTCCAGCAATTTTGCCTCGCGCCTCTCCAGCGCGGTAATATTGCGATTGCGCTCGCCGAGCAGAAGGGTCGCGAAGAAGATCGGCACGATGATGATGAAGCCGGCGGCAAGGATGATCAGACGCAGCTCGGTGCGGTTTTCGGGGATCGCGTTCCAGCCGCTGTTCGGGACCGCGGAAAGCTCCCACTTGCCGCCGGCAAAGCCGATCTTCTGGCGCATCGGATCCTTGTCATCGATATCGGACGAACCGAAGAACGGCGCCGGCAGAGCAGCATTGGTCGCGGCCGCCGCGCCGATATCGCGGATGGCGATCGAAAGATGGTCGAGATGTGGATAGCGTTCCCGGTTCTCGCGGTCGCGTGCCGGCATCAGCCCGGTCGCCTGGTAGAACATCGTCTGGTCGATCGCGACCTCGACTGCCCCCCAGAGCCGCCGCTCGCCGTTCTCCCTGACGAAAACCGGGAAGAAGATGGCAAAGGCGTCGCGGCCATCAATGCTGATCGGGCCGTAGAAGCGCGCCGACTGGTCGCCGGCCGCGCTGGTCATCGCCTGGCGGAAGAAGAGAGTTTCGCGCACGTCGCGGCCGATCCGCTCATTGCTGGATTGCGGCGGGTGGATGTCGCGGATGATGAAATCAGGGGCGACGGCAATATGAATGAAAGACGGGTTCTGGATCAGCAGCCAGTTGATCTGGCGCTCCATCTCCTCTCCGTTTGCCGCGCTGAGGGAGATCAGGTTCGTAAGGTCGCGGACGACGCTGAGGTCCAAATTGATCTCGGCCATGACCCGGGCGCGGATCAGGTTCGTCTCGTTTTCGGTGCGGATATGAAGTTCGCGCACATAAGACGCAGTATTGGCCCGGTCGAGCCCGAAGCCGACCATGATGACGACGAGGGCGACAAGCGACGAAACCAGAAACGAAACGCGAGTATTCTTCAACACGCGCCGCAACTGCTTGCTGTCGCTGAGCCTGGATAGCAAAATGAAACTCCCCTGTTGGCGAGCAACTGTAGGACGCGCGGGTTAATTTACGATTGCCCGCCGGCGATGCCGAAAAATCGTGTGAAGGGAAAAACCGCGGGTTAACGCGGCATCTTGATTATATTTAAAATCCTATTCATCAATTGGGCGGGAAAAGCCATTCTTACGGGCAATTTTCGCCATATTCAGGAGCTTATCTGTGGCCAGTCATGTTCTCGTGCAGCGTCTTAAAAGGATTGTCGCCATGCGTTTCGTCGTCGCCACGCTTTTGGCAACAGCAAGCTTCCTGTCACCGATGAGCGGTTTTGCCGAGAGCGCCGATGTCGAGGCGACGATCAAGAAGGTCGACACGGCCAACCTCGTGCTGACGCTCGACGACGGCAAGACCTATCAGGCGCCCGAGGAATTCAATTTCGACGGCCTCGAAGCCGGCGTGAAGGTGATCGTCTTCTATACCGAGGTCGACGGCAAACGCGTCATCAACGATCTCGACATCGTCAAATAGGCAGTTCTCTGGAGAATGATCGGGTGAGGTACGCGCCGATGGCTGCAACCTCTGTGGACAGCACAGGCCGAACAGCTCGTTCGCATTCCAATCCGACCTGTTGGAGCGCCTGGCTGGCTGGCAATCCTTACAGCCAGACGATCGTCCGCTCCGTGGTTTCGATCCTGATGATCCGGTCCTGCGGGATCGCGCCTTCCGCAGCGGTGCTTTTCGGCAGGTCGGCGATCGTCTGGAAAAGCGTGCGGATGACGCCGCCATGTGTCACGCAAACCGTCGGACGATCGACGGAGTTCAGCCATGAGCCGGTGCGCCAGGAGAGGATTTCGTAGCTTTCCGCATCATCGCCGGGCGGGATGAAATCCCATTTCGAGGCATTGCGTTCCGCCACCCGCTCACCCTGCGTCGCCTTCAGCTCCTTGAGCGTCGAGCCCTCCCAGTCGCCGAAGGAAATTTCCACCAGCCTCGGATCGGTGCGATAGGTCAGCGGCGGCAGGCCCATGGCGGTGCGCATGATCTCCATGGTCGCGCGTGTTCGCCCGAGCGGGCTTGCGACGAAATCGAATTGGTCGATCGTGTCGCCGAGAATCCCGGCAAGCGCGATGCCATTCTGCCGGGCCTGTTCCAGGCCCGTGGCATTCATCGGGATATCCTTCTGACCCTGCAGGCGACGCTCGGCATTCCAGGCGGTCTGGCCGTGTCTGATCACGTAGATAAGCACGGTCTCAGCTCCGCTCGAAATGCTCTAGTCCTTGATGACGGAAATGTCGGGCGCGTCGACCGCCTTCATGCCGATGACATGATAGCCGCTGTCGGCATGGTGCACTTCGCCGGTGACGGAGCGCGACAGGTCCGACAGGAGATAGAGGCCGACATCGCCGACTTCCTCAATGGTGACGGTACGGCGCAGCGGCGCGTTATATTCGTTCCACTTCAGAATATAGCGGAAATCGCCAATGCCCGAGGCGGCAAGCGTCTTGATCGGTCCGGCCGAGACGGCGTTGACGCGGATGTTCTGCGGCCCGAGGTCTACGGCAAGATACTTGACGCTGGCTTCGAGCGCGGCCTTGGCCACGCCCATGACGTTATAGTTCGGCATCACCTTTTCGGCGCCGTAATAGGTCAGCGTCAGCATGGCGCCGCCATCCGTCATCAGCTTCTCGGCGCGGCGTGCGACCGAGGTGAAGGAATAGACGGAGATCTGCATCGTCTTGGTGAAATTGTCGGGCGAGGTGTCGACGTAGCGGCCGGTCAGCTCGTCCTTGTCGGAAAAGCCGATCGCATGCACGAGGAAATCGATCTTGCCCCAGAGCTTTTGGACGTTTTCGAAAACGGCGTCGATGGTCGCTTCGTCGGCGACGTCACAGTGGCCGACGAGCGTCGCGCCGATTTCGGCGGCGAGCGGCTCGACACGCTTCTTCAGCGCATCGCCCTGATAGGTGAGCGCAACTTCTCCGCCCTGCGCATGAATGGCCTTGGCAATACCCCACGCAATCGAACGATTGTTGGCGACACCCATGATGACGCCGCGTTTGCCTGCCATGAGGCCGGATGCTTGAGCCATATTTCGCTCCCTAGGATTCTGATCGATCCTGCCTATGGCATAGGCCGTTAATCGGTTCAAGCTTGGCCGGGATCATCAACTGTTAGGGATCGTAATAAAGGGTGCGAATGTCATAAAAATTTCATAGGAACAGGCCTTCGCGCATGCTCCGCATGAGATCGGTGATTTTATCGTCGGGTTTTTCCCACAAGATAATGCGCAATTCGACGACGAGATCGCCTCTGCCGCCCTCTTCGCGGGGCAATCCCTGGCCGGGAATTCTAATCGTCTTGTCCGAGCCGGACCATGCGGGGATCGTCACGTTCAGCGGCCCGCTCGGTCCCTCGATGCGCGCTTCGGTGCCGAGCACGGCATTTTCGATGCTAAGCGGCAGCACGGCGTGCAGATCGAAACCGTCGACCGAAAAACGCGGATCGGGCGCAATGCGAATGTTGATGACGGCGTCGCCGCGCTGCATGCCCGGCAGTTTGAATCCCTGTCCCTTGAGCCGCAGCTCGTAACCGTCCGTCGTGCCGGCCGGCAATGCGAAGCCGATTTCACGGCCCTCCGGCAGCGATGCAGTGATCCAGCCGCTCTTCAACACGTCGTCGATCGTCACCGTCGCCGTCGTCACCTCATCCGGTGCTTTATCGAGGCCGGTATCCTTGGCGCCGGTGAAACGGCGCACCAGGTTTGTCAGGATGCTGAGCGGCAGCGACAGGTTGGCGGCGGCATTTGCCCCAGCTTCGCCCGCTTCCTCGTCGCCCTTGGTGTCGGCCTCGGCGGCATCGCCATCCATGCGCTTGCCGGCATCGCCCTGGGCGTTTTGTGTCTGCTGATTTTGGGCTTGCTGATATTGCGTCTGCTGGGCGCGACCCTGCGCCTGGCCACTGGCAGCTGCGCGGGCCTGGGCGCCGAAAATGCGATCCACCATCTCGTCGGCAGCCTCGGCGGAACCTGCCTGTTGCCTGGAGCCGTCGGCGGCAGCCTTCTGGGCGGCGCGCGCCAATTCTTCCATCACGCGTTCGGCATTGGCCTGCGCCGCCTTGGCGCGCACGGCCGCCTCGCGGGCCGCCTGGCGCTGCTGCATGATCGTCTGTTCGTGCTTCTTGGCTTCGGCCATCCGCAGGGCATTGTCGAACAGGCTGCGTTTGCGCGGATCCTTCAGCGTTTCATAGGCGCGGCCGATCTCGGCGAACCGGGCCGTCGCTGTCGGATCATCCTGATTGTGGTCGGGATGGGCTGATTTGGCCATGTTGCGCCAAGCCGCCTTGATCTCGTCTACTGCCGCGTCGCGCTTGACGCCCAGAATTTTATAAGGATCGCGCATGTCAAAACCGCCGGTGTTGTGATGCGGCAAGCCTCGTCCTTGCCCGGCATCCCCGTCCAATAGAGCGTGTGTGGCGCACCCGCCCCAAAGGCAGGAAGAACCACTCTCAACGCCGATCCTGCGGCGGAGTTGCTAATCACTTGTTATTTCTGTGCAGAGATGTGGGGTGTTTCGCGGCGAATGGTTAGCTCTTTGCTAAGCATTGGGCAGAAAGCGGTCGCGCGTTAACCTGTTGGGGACGGCGCTATGCGTCTTTTCGAACGCGCAAAGGGACGCTGTAATATTTTGAACTACCTTAGAGCCTTTCCTGGTCAGATTGAATCATTCTGTTGGCTCAAACGGAGTCGGATGGTCGACCGGCCGGCGCGCGTCGTAGCCCAGCTCTACGGCCAAGCCGGCCGGTCGATCAGCCGGCCCGTTTCAGCCAACCTTCCCGCAGATTTGCCTGGCAATTCTGCAAGACTTAGAAGCGCCGGACGCACCTATTGCTTCGCATGGCGAAGCAGTGCGGCCGGTGGGCCGGGCATCTTTCCGCCAGGATCAAAGGCGATCGGCTCGGACGTACCAGGAGGTATGCCCTTCGCCAATCGCCTTTGCCCTGACGAAAACCTGCTCCGGCAGAAGGCTTCAATCTAACCCGGAAAGGCTCTAGGAGGATCAGCTCTCCGGCTGGAAACTCAGAAGCTGCCAGTTGCCGCCGCCGACAAGGCAGGTCTTGCCGTAGAATTTGGCGATGCCGACATAGGAATGCCGGGTCGTGCGGAACTGGCGGCAGACCTGGCCGGACTCGTTGTTCTCGACGATCGTCTCGATGACGCCGGCGCTGCCGGTCGATGCATTTGCCCAGGGAAGCGGCTGGCCCTCGAGCCTTTGCACGTCGGCCGAGGTCACGGCATTGCGCACGGTCATCTCGTCGGAAAGCGTGTCGGTGCTCGGCGGCGTCTGCGGCACGGTGCCGGTTGCCACCGACCGGTCGACCTTGGCGTCACTCAAGAAATCCATACCGCCGCTGACGCAGCCGGAAAGCGATAACATCGCGGTGCTGATGACGAAGAACGCGCGGCTGCGTCGCCGCAGGCCCCTTGTATGGCGAGATGACTTTGTTATGACTTCCACCCTGCATCCTGTCCAGTTATCAAAAGCTGGGCGAGTTTTGAATAATCCGGGGCATTTGAACCAATATGTCGGCAAACGAGTTAACAAGCGGTGACTTTACCGAAAGTGGCGAACCCTTCAAGCTCTTTGCCGAATGGCTGAAAGAAGCCGAGGCCTCCGAGCCCAACGACCCGAATGCGGTGGCGCTGGCAACGGTCGATGAGGATGGTCTTCCCAATGTCCGCATGGTTCTCCTGAAGGGATTCGACGACGACGGTTTCGTCTTCTACACCAATTTCGAGAGCCAGAAGGGCCGCGAAATTCTTGGCCAGAAAAAGGCTGCCATGTGCTTTCACTGGAAAAGCCTGCGCCGCCAGGTGAGGCTGCGCGGCCCCGTCGAGATCGTCACAGATGCCGAAGCGGACGACTATTTCAAGACGCGTGCGCGCGGCAGCCGCATCGGCGCCTGGGCCTCCAAACAATCCCGTCCGCTCGAAAGCCGTTTCGCGCTGGAAAAGGCGGTGGCCGAATATACCGCCCGCTATGCCATCGGCGAGATTCCGCGCCCCGCCCACTGGTCGGGCTTCCGCATCCGGCCGACCTCGATCGAATTCTGGAAAGATCAGAAATTCCGCCTGCACGACCGGGTCGAATTCCGCCGGCCATCACCGGAAGGCGAATGGGACAAGGTGCGGATGTATCCGTAACGGGCTTTACCTGCCCATCAGCTTCAGCGGTATGCCGGAAGCAAGCGCCGAGACGTAGCGTCGCTTCTGGTAGAAGCCGTTGAGCGAAATGCGTGGGAGATAGCCGGTCAGCTTCGCTGCCGGCAGCCCGGGTTGCGTGGTGACCGCGAGGGTAAAGCCGAGATTGCGAGCGATGCGCGCCTCGCGGGCGGTCGCAGCCTCCGGCGTGCCATAGGGATAGGCGATCGTCTCGGGACGGATACCGGTCACCGCTTCGAGGTAATCGGCCGAAGCCTGCATTTCTATTCGTGCTTCGGCTTCCGGCAGCCGGGCCAGTGCGCGATGGCTGAGCGTATGGGCGCCGAGCGTTGCGAGCGGATGTGCCGCCAGCCATTGCAATTCGCCAGGCCCCATCACCAGCTCGCGGACGATATCCGTCGGCTCGATGCCGTTTTCCCGCGCCAGCAGATCGATGGCGGCGACGGCGCGCGCCTCGTCGGAGCGGTGGATATAGGCGGCGAAGCGATCGAAGGCATGCCATTGCAGCTGCGGACTGTCGAGCGCGAGCCGCTCCATGCCGCGGCCGAAATCGAAGCGGATTTCCGGCACCTGGCGTAAGAGGATCGCCAGCGTCTCCCACCAGATGCTGTGGGAGCCCTCGGCAAAACCCTTGGCGACGAACACCGTGAACGGCGCTTGATGCCGCTCGAATACCGGCAGCGCATGTTCCAGATTGTTGCTGTATCCATCGTCGAGCGTGAAGGCAGCAAACGGCGCTCCTCCCTCGGGCTCCGCCAGCAGCACCGGCACCTCGCCGAGCGGCACGAAGCGATAACCCTCCCGCCGCAGCCGCCGCAGCGCCGCGTCGAGAAAACGCGGGGTGATTTCGAGATGCGCATTCGGCTCGAAGGCCTCTGGCACGTGCGGGCGGACATGATGCAGCGTGAAGACGACGCCGCGCCCGCGCGCTTCGCGCATCAGCCCGGCCGAGGCAAGCAGCCAGGAAACCTCGAGCCCGGCGCCGATCGCTGCGCGTTTTGCCAGTCGCTTGAATTGTCCCGTCATGCGGCGCCCGTCCCTTGCCTTTGCGGGAAACTAGCAAGTGCGACTTAAGCCTTGCTGAATCCCTGTTCGGAACAGGTCTTTGATTTCCTGTTAACCAAGGTGATGAAAAGACTAGAAAAATGATAGGCGTTGCCTCAAAGTCGCGCCAAACTTGCGGCTTCTGTCACATTACGGCACAAATGCCGGTCTGACCGAGAGCCCGGATCAAGGGCTGCGCATCAGGGGCCAGCATATCAGGGGCCAGCGTATGAGGGGAAAGTGCATGAGAAAGCTTTTGGCGGCTGTTTTGACCGTAACGCTTGCCGTTTCGGCGCCCCTTGCGGCCCTTGCCGGAAATGCTTCGCTGATCCTCGATGCCCGGACCGGCAAGGTTCTCGCCGCCGAAAATGCCGATACGCTGAACCATCCGGCCTCGCTGACGAAGATGATGACGCTCTATCTCACCTTCGAGGCGTTGAAGCGCGGCAAGATCGCCTGGGACACTCCGATCACGATTTCGAAATACGCCGCCGCACGGCCGCCGACCAAGCTTGGCGTCAAGGCGGGCGGCACGATCACCGTGCGCGAGGCGGTCTATGGCATGATCGTCAAATCGGCCAATGATGCCGCCTCCGCCATGGGCGAAAAGCTCGCCGGCTCGGAAAGCGGTTTTGCCCGGGTGATGACGGCCAAAGCCCGCCAGCTCGGCATGAGCCGCACCGTCTTCGTCAACGCATCCGGCCTGCCGGACGGCCGCCAGG
This sequence comes from Rhizobium beringeri, assembly GCF_004306515.1. Classification (NCBI taxonomy): domain Bacteria; kingdom Pseudomonadati; phylum Pseudomonadota; class Alphaproteobacteria; order Hyphomicrobiales; family Rhizobiaceae; genus Rhizobium; species Rhizobium beringeri. Next base: position 634,249 of record NZ_SILG01000001.1, read on the forward strand.
TCACCACGGCGCGTGACATGTCGACGCTCGCCGTCGCATTGATGAAGAATTATCCGAACGAATACCGGCTGTTTTCAACGGCAAGCTTCAATTTCCGTGGCCGAACCGTGCGCGGCCACAACAATCTCATGTACCGCTATCAAGGCATGGACGGCATCAAGACGGGTTATACCAACGCTTCCGGCTTCAACCTCGTCAGCGCGGTCAGGGATGGCAACCGCCGCGTGGTCGGCGTCGTGCTCGGCGGCCGCACCGCCCGCAGCCGCGACGCCAAGATGGCTGGTTTGCTCGACCGCTATCTCGGCCGTGCCTCGTCTTCCGGCGGCGCAAAGCTGGTGGCGAGCGTCGGCGCGAAAGAAACTGTCGAAGTCGCGTCCGCCGCTGACGCGTCCGATGTTCCGGTGCCGCTCAACGCACCGCGCCAGACCGACGATCTCGCAGCCAAGAGCCTGGCTTATGCCGATGACTCCGTCGTGCCGCTGGATCGTCCCGTCGCTTTGGACGAGATCCTGAACGCCGGCAAGACGCCAAAGACATCAGCAGAGAAGGCCAATGGCGACTGGCAGATTCAGATCTCGGCCGCCCCTAGCGCCGATGCGGCGCGCGCGCTTCTCGCCCAGGCGAAGTCGGAAGCCGGCGCGCCGCTCGTTTCCGCTTCGCCCTATACCGAGGCGGTCGGGCAGGGGGCCAACAAGATCTATCGCGCCCGCTTCGTCGGCTTCGCCAGCAAGGATGCCGCCGTCTCGGCCTGCGATGCCCTGAAGCAGCGCTCCTATGACTGCATGCTGCTGCCGGATCGCGGCTGATCGCCGCCCCGCACTCTGGGCAATCCTGTTCTGGACAATTGTTGGGAATCAGCGTCTCCTCCATAAACAAAAGGAGAACGTCCATGCTGCGCCGCCTCGCCGATCAGTTCGAAACCTCATCCGCGGCCTATGCCGCAGCCAATGGCATCGAGCGGGACCCCGACTGGTTTCTCTTGAAGCTGCAGGAGGAGGTGGGTGAACTCACCCAGGCCTGGAACCGCCTGACCGGCCGCGGGCGCCGCAGGGACCGGACGCCGGAAGAACTCGACCGCGATCTCGCCGACGAAACCGCCGACCTGCTCGGCCACATCCTGCTCTTTGCCCGCCGCAACGATATCGATCTTGCCGCCGCTATCGAGCGGAAGTGGCGGTTCCAGCCGGCGCTGACGTCGAAGGGCTGATGCAAGGCGCTCCACGTTTACGTGCGGCCGTCGGTCTTCGGAAACTTAAATCAGCCGACCTTATAGCGGTAGAATTTGCTGTCCACCGCCATCAGCGGGAAGGAGCGGGGCAGGGCGCTCTTGGCGATCTCGGTAAAGCCGTTCTTCTCGTAGAAGCGATGCGCGGCGACGAACTTGTCGGTTGTGCCGAGGAAGATATCGGTGAGACCAACATCCCTGGCGTGGGCAAACAGGCGATCGAGGAGCCGCGCCGCGACGCCATGCTCGCGGCCGCGAACCTCAGCTGAGACGAACATCTTGCGTAGCGCCGCATGGTTGTTGCCGATATCCTTGAGCCCGACCGTGCCGACGATGGCGCCATCCTTGACGGCGACCCAGAACTGCCCCTTGCCGGACTGGTAGAAATCCGGGATGACCCTGAGATCCGGCTGCGCATCCACGGTGATATCGATGCCGAATTCCTCGCGCTGGATCGGCAGGATCACCGAAAGCACGGCATCGGCGTCATCGACTGTGAAGGTCCTGATTTCGACGTCCGCCATGACCGATCCTTTTGCCTCAGGTCTGCGTGCCGCCGACCGTTACCTGATCCATGCGCAGATGCGGCTGGCCGACGCCGACGGGAACCCATTGGCCGGCCTTGCCGCAATTGCCGATGCCGGTATCGAGCTTCATGTCATTGCCGATCATCGACACCCGCTTCATCGCATCCGGCCCGTTGCCGATCAGCATCGCACCCTTGATCGGCGCACCGACCTTGCCGTTCTCGATCAGATAGGCCTCGGTGCAGCCGAAGACGAACTTGCCGGAGGTGATGTCCACCTGGCCGCCGCCGAAGGAGACGGCATAGATGCCCTTCTTCACCGAGGCGATGATTTCCTCAGGCGTCTTGTCGCCGCCGAGCATGTAGGTGTTGGTCATGCGCGGCATCGGCACATGGGAATAGCCCTGGCGGCGGCCGTTGCCGGTCGGCGCCATGCCCATCAGCCGGGCATTCTGCCGATCCTGCATATAGCCGACGAGCTTGCCGTTTTCGATCAGCACGTTGTAGGCAGACGGCGTGCCCTCGTCGTCGATGGTGATCGAGCCGCGGCGATTGTCGATCGTGCCGTCATCGACGACGGTGACGCCGGGAGCGGCGACCATCTGGCCGAGAAGACCTGAAAAGGCCGAGGTTTTCTTGCGGTTGAAATCGCCTTCCAGCCCATGACCGACGGCCTCGTGCAGCATCACGCCCGGCCAGCCCGAGCCGAGAACGACGTCCATCGTGCCCGCCGGCGCATCGATCGCCTCGAGATTGACGAGCGCCTGGCGCAGCGCCTCGTCGGCGCCGTATTGCCAGCTGCCTTCGGCGATGAAATCGCCGAAGCCGATGCGCCCGCCGTGGCCATAGGAGCCACTCTCCTGCCGCTCGCCTTCGCCGACCATCACCGAAATGTTGATGCGCGTCATCGGCCTGATGTCGCGGACGCGGTGTCCGTCGGCGCGCAGGATGTCGACGACCTGCCAGCTTGCGGCGACCGAGGCCGTCACCTGCCGCACCTTGTCATCCTTGCCCCTCAGATAGGCATCGATGTCCTGCAGGACCTTGACCTTCTCCTCGAAGCTCGGCTGGCCGATCGGGTTCTCGTCGCTGTAGAATTTCTTGTTGGTGCCTTGCGGTGCTGCCGCGTAGGAGCCGGAATAGCCGCGTGTCACCGCGCCGACCGCATCGGCCGCACGCTTCAGCGCCGCCACCGAGAGATCGCCGGCATGGGCATAGCCGACCGCTTCGCCGGCAACGGCGCGCAGGCCGAAACCCTGTTCGGTGTTGAAGCTGCCGCCCTTCAGCCGGCCATTGTCGAAGGTCAGCGCTTCTGCCTGCGCATGCTCGATGAACAGTTCGCCGTCATCGGCGCCCGAAAGCGCCTCAGCCACGTGCTTGCGCATCGTCGCTTCATCGGCATCGAAAAGCGTCAGGAGATCGGTGGTCATGGTATGGCTCCAATGGGCATGCGTTCAGGAGTGCACTTACTCCTAGATAGGGCTCCACATAATAAGGAGTGAAGCCCCGCCGTCGAATTATTCTTTTTTAATGGGATGTGAGAGTTTCCACCGCCTTGTGCTGCGTGGCGGCGCGGCCTTTCTACATAATCAGCTTGGGAGCCGATTTGTTCGAGATGGCGAGCAAACAAATGCCCCTCACCCTAACCTACCAGGTCGAGCCACTCGTCTCGACCCGTCCTGCGGACCCCCGTAAAAACGGGGCGAGGGGACGTGCCTTGCGCGAGGTGAGTGGGGAACGGAGATGTTGCGGCATATCCCCTTCGCCCCGTTTACGGGGAGAAGGTGCCGGCAGGCGGATGAGGGGGCGGACCTACGGAAGCTGCCAATTGCCCTCAGGGCAGGGCATCGAAACCTTCGGCGAAGCCCTTGAGGTCCACGGGGATGCCGATGCCTTCTTCCGGGGTCTGGAAGACGATGAAGGTTGCCTGGGCGCCGCTGCGGAAGGTCTTGAGCAGCTCGTCCTCGAGCACGACTTCGGCATAACAGCCATCGGCGAAGCAGCGGACGAAATAGGCGCGGCCGATATCCTTGCCGTCGACATTGAGCCCGAGGCCGTTCGGCAGCAGCACGCCGAGTGGCGCCAGCACGCGCAGAATCTTCGACTTGCGATCGGCCGTCTTCAGCACGACCACGGAAAGCCCGACTTCCGGCCGATCCTCGGCGATGACGTTTTGCATCAGCGCGCATTGTTCGGTCGCAGCCCCGGCCGGCTTGTCGCAGACGACAGACCATGCGCCATGATTGGACTTTACCGTGCCGGGCGCCGGCGGCTGCGTCTGGCCGGGTGTCACCTGTTCGACATTCGGTTTGGCGGCGCTCGGCTGTTGCGGCGCCGGAGCAGGGGTCGGCGCCGGCGCCGAAGCGGGGGGCTTGGCCTGTGACGGGGCGGGTTGCTGCTGTGCGAAAACGGGCGTCGTCGCTGCGGCCGCGATGCTGGCAGTCAGGAGAAGTGACTGCGCGAGGGAACGGAAACCCATGGAAACCTCTGGATATCGAATCATTGCGGCTATTGTTGAAGCTGCCCACCAAAAATGAAAAGCCCCACCCCGTGAAAACCGGGGGACTGCGGCGGAAATTGGACCTTTGCGAAATAATGTGTCGCGCGCGGATTGGCCGGAAAGCCGATTTTTCATATGCTGATGAAAAACTTGGGATGTTTTGCCGTTCTGACCTGCCTATGCTTTGAGCAAAAATGCCGCATAGACAATTGCTCTGACCTGTTGCGGCAAATGCCAAACTGTGGTTTGAAGCGCTGAAGATGGCAAGGATTCTGCGTTCTATTTTGCAGGTCAAGCGCTCGAGGGAGATAATAAGGTGATGAAGAAGGCTTATGCAGCCCTGACCACGCTGGTCTGTCTGCTTTTTGCTTCCGGCACATATGCCGACCAGCCCATGCCGTGGCAGGCAACGCTGCAGCCGGCGGCAACGCCGATCATGCGGGAAATCCATTGGTTCGAACAATATACCCTGTGGTTTATCGTTCCGATCACGCTTTTCGTCCTGGTCCTGCTCATCGTCGTCTGTTTCAAGTTCCGCGCCAGCGCGAACCCGGTTCCCTCGAAGACGAGCCACAACACGCTGATCGAGATTGCCTGGACCGTGGGGCCGGTCCTGGTGCTTCTTCTTCTCGCCATTCCTTCGTTCAACCTGCTGACGGCGCAGCTGACGCTGCCTGAAAACCCCGACGTCACGATCAAGGCGACCGCCACCCAGTGGCAGTGGAACTACGAATATGAAGGTTCGGGCGAAAGCCCGCTGGCTTTCGATTCCTACCTCTTGAAGGATCAGGACCGCGCGGCCGCCGGCAAGGAAGACAAGTCGATCTATCCCAGACTTCTGGCCGTCGATAACGAGCTGGTCCTGCCGGTCAACAAGACGGTCCGTGTTCTCGTGACCTCAGCGCCGACCGACGTCATCCACGCTTTCGCCATGCCTTCCTTCGGCGTCAAGATCGATGCCGTGCCGGGCCGCCTGAACGAGACCTGGTTCAGGGCCGAACGCGAAGGCCTGTTCTACGGCCAGTGTTCCGAGCTCTGCGGCAAGGACCATGCGTTCATGCCGATCGCCATCCGCGTCGTCTCCGAGGACAAGTACAAGCAGTGGCTGACCGCAGCCGCCAGCGACCTGCCCGGCGCCTACAAGACACTCATGGCTGCAACCGATGGTCCCGCAAAGACCGTCAACGTCGCCGAAGCACAGTAATTAAGGGGACCGGGACAATGGCTGGACCTTCCGCTCACGACGATCATTCTCATGATCACGCCCACCATGACCACGCGCATGACGATCACCATGATCACGCGCACAAGCCGAGCTTTGCCAATCGCTGGCTGTTTTCGACCAACCACAAGGACATCGGCACGCTCTACCTGATCTTCGCGATCATTGCCGGCATCATCGGCGGCGCGCTGTCGGTTGCCATGCGCATGGAGCTGCAGGAACCGGGCATCCAGATCTTCCACGGACTGGCCTCGATGGTCTACGGCTATGAGGGCGATGCCGCAATCGACGGCGCCAAGCAGATGTTCAACATGTTCACGACAGCGCACGCGCTGATCATGATCTTCTTCATGGTCATGCCGGCGATGATCGGTGGTTTTGCCAACTGGATGGTGCCGATCATGATCGGCGCGCCTGACATGGCTTTCCCGCGTCTGAACAACATCTCCTTCTGGCTCATCGTTCCCGCCTTCGCGCTGCTGCTGCTGTCGATGTTCGTCGAAGGCCCGGCAGGCGCTTATGGCACGGGCGGCGGCTGGACGATGTATCCGCCGCTGGCAACGACCGGCACGCCGGGACCGGCGGTCGATCTTGCGATCTTTGCCCTCCACATTGCCGGCGCCTCGTCGATCCTCGGTGCGATCAACTTCATCACCACGATCCTCAACATGCGCGCTCCCGGCATGACGCTGCACAAGATGCCGCTGTTTGCCTGGTCCGTGCTGATCACCGCCTTCCTGCTGCTGCTGTCGCTGCCGGTTCTGGCAGGCGGCATCACCATGCTGCTCACCGACCGCAACTTCGGTACCTCCTTCTTCTCTCCGGAAGGCGGCGGCGACCCGATCCTTTACCAGCACCTGTTCTGGTTCTTCGGTCACCCCGAGGTCTACATCCTCATCCTGCCGGGCTTCGGCATGGTCAGCCACATCATCTCGACCTTTTCGAAGAAGCCGATCTTCGGCTACCTCGGCATGGCCTACGCCATGGTCGCGATCGGCGCCGTCGGCTTCGTCGTCTGGGCCCACCACATGTACACGGTCGGCCTGTCGCTCGACGCGCAGCGCTACTTCGTCTTCGCGACGATGGTCATCGCCGTCCCGACGGGCGTGAAGATCTTCTCTTGGATCGCGACGATGTGGGGCGGCTCGATCTCGTTCCGCACGCCGATGCTCTGGGCGATCGGCTTCATCTTCCTGTTCACGGTCGGCGGCGTCACCGGCGTCCAGCTCGCCAATGCCGGTCTCGACCGCTCGCTGCATGACACCTATTACGTCGTGGCCCACTTCCACTACGTTCTGTCGCTCGGCGCCGTCTTCGCGATCTTCGCCGGCTGGTACTACTGGTTCCCGAAGATGACCGGCTACATGTACAACGAGCTGGTCGGCAAGCTGCATTTCTGGATCATGTTCATCGGCGTCAACCTGGTGTTCTTCCCGCAGCACTTCCTCGGCCTTGCCGGCATGCCGCGCCGCTACATCGATTATCCGGATGCCTTTGCCGGCTGGAACTATGTTTCCTCCATCGGCTCCTACATCTCGGCCTTCGGTGTGCTGATCTTCCTCTACGGCGTCTTCGAAGCCTTCGCCAAGAAGCGCGTCGCCGGCGACAATCCGTGGGGTGAGGGTGCAACGACGCTCGAATGGCAGTTGCCTTCGCCGCCGCCCTATCACCAGTGGGAACAGCTTCCGCGCATCAAGTAATTTGCGCGGACATCAGGACGCCGCTTTCGATACGGCGTCCTGATGGTAAGACATTCAGGACAGAATGATGACGGTCATCGACAATCACGAGGTGCTTGCAAAGGACGGCGAATTGTCGGAAGCGAGTGCGCGCGATTATTTCGAATTGTTGAAGCCACGGGTCATGTCGCTCGTGGTCTTCACTGCCTTTGCCGGTCTGGTGCTGGCGCCGGGCCACATCCATCCCGTCCTCGGCCTGATCGCCATTCTCTGTATCGCCGTCGGCGCCGGCGCCTCCGGTGCGCTGAACATGTGGTATGACGCCGATATCGACGCCATCATGAGCCGCACCGCCAACCGTCCGATCCCGGCCGGCCGCATCGCACCGTCCGAGGCTCTCGCCTTCGGCCTGGTGCTGTCAGGCTTCTCGGTGGTGATCCTCGGCCTGGCCGTCAACTGGCTCTCGGCCGGCATCCTCGCCTTCACCATCTTCTTCTATGCCGTCGTCTACACCATGTGGCTGAAGCGCTCGACGCCGCAGAACATCGTCATCGGCGGCGCTGCCGGCGCCTTCCCGCCGATGATCGGCTGGGCCTGCGTGACCAACAGCGTGACGATCGAGAGCACCGTTCTCTTCCTCATCATCTTCCTGTGGACACCGGCGCATTTCTGGGCGCTTGCCCTCTTCAAGATGCGCGATTACGAGGCCGTCGGCGTGCCGATGCTGCCGAACGTCGCCGGCGAGCGGGTGACCAAGCATCAGATCGTCGCCTATGCGGTGCTGACCGCCGTCTGCGCGGTATTGCCGTCCTTCCTCGGTTTCGCGAGCCTCGGTTATGGCCTCGTCGCTGCGGCCCTCGGCGCGATCTTCATATACTGTTCCATCGCCGTCTGGCGCATGCCCGACGGCGATGTGAAGATGATCCCGGCGAAGAAGCTCTTCGGCTTCTCGATCTTCTATCTCTTCGCCGTGTTCTCCGCCTTGATGATCGACCGGCTGGCCTCGCTGCTGGTCTCGCATGCGGGAGGTTGGTTCTGATGGAATTGATCAAGCTTACGGAAGCGCAGCGCAAGTCGCGCCGCAACCGCAACGTCGCCCTCGGGCTGGTGCTTGCCGGCCTCGTCATTCTCTTCTACGCGATCACCATCGTGAAGATCGGCGGGGGAGTGGCGGGATGAGCGAAAACGCCGATACACCGAAGAAGCAGGGCCGCAACAACGGCGCCGTCGTGATGATGTGCCTGAGCTTCGTCTTCGGCATGGGCGCGATGAGCTATGCCGCCGTGCCGCTTTATCGCATCTTCTGCCAGGTGACCGGCTATAACGGCACGACGCAGCGCGTCGACCAGGTGTCGAGCGTCGTGCTCGACCGCACGATGCGCGTCACCTTCGACGCCAATGTTGCGCCCGGCCTGCAATGGGAATTCAAGCCGGTCGAGCGCGAGGTCAATCCGAAGATCGGCGAGACGATCCAGGTCAATTTCACCGCCGAGAATCGTTCGAACGAAACCCAGCGCGGCCAGGCGGTTTTCAACGTCACGCCGGGGGAAGCGGGCGTCTATTTCAACAAGGTGCAATGTTTCTGCTTTACGGAAACGGACCTGAAGCCGGGCGAGAAGCTCGACATGCCTGTCGTGTTCTACATCGATCCTGAAATCGTCAAGGCCGTGGAATCCAGGGATATCCACACGGTCACGCTGTCATATACGTTCTACCCGAAAGAGGGTCCGAAGCCGGTGGCTTCGAATGAGGGTGGAGCGGAGAAGATTGAAAAGAAACTTTGATCAAGGCTCGTTTCCGGCTATGCCGGGAGCGGAGTGAAGGAAGACATCCGGGGATAACGACATGGCCGATGCTCACCAGAAGAATCACGACTATCACATCATCGATCCGAGCCCGTGGCCGATTCTCGCCTCGCTCGGCGCCTTCATCATGGCGATCGGCGGCGTCTGCTACATGCGTTATCTCAACGGCGGTTCGTTCAAGGTCGCCGGCGCGGAGCTCGCCAATCCCTGGCTCTTCTACATCGGCTTCGCGCTGGTGCTCTATGTCATGTACGGCTGGTGGGCCGATACGGTGAAGGAAGCCCATGAGGGCGCCCATACCCGCGTCGTCTCGCTGCACCTGCGCTACGGCATGATCATGTTCATCGCTTCGGAAGTGATGTTCTTCGTCGCCTGGTTCTGGGCCTATTTCGACGCCAGCCTCTATCCGAACGAAGCGATCCAGGCCTCGCGCCTGCTCTATACCGGCGGCACCTGGCCGCCGAAGGGCATCGAGGTCCTCGATCCCTGGCACCTGCCGATCTACAACACCGTCATCCTGCTCCTGTCGGGCACGACGGTCACCTGGGCGCACCATGCGCTGCTGCACAACGACCGCAAGGGCCTGATCCAGGGCCTGACGCTGACGGTGGTGCTCGGCGTGTTGTTCTCCAGCGTCCAGGCCTATGAATATGCCCACGCGCCCTTCGCCTTCAAGAATTCGATCTACGGCGCGACCTTCTTCATGGCGACCGGCTTCCACGGTTTCCACGTCCTCGTCGGCACGATCTTCCTGGGTGTCTGCCTGATCCGCGCGCTGCGCGGCGACTTCACCCCGAAGCAGCATTTCGGCTTCGAGGCGGCAGCCTGGTACTGGCATTTCGTCGACGTCGTCTGGCTGTTCCTGTTCTTCTGCATCTACGTTTGGGGCGGCTGGGGCGCACCCCTCGCAGCCGGCTGATCGGAACCATAGTCAAGCAAAAGGCGGGCCTCGTGCCCGCCTTTTTTATTGGCAAATCTCGTTTTGCTTGGCCTCGTGCCACGGCTGTTCGGTTAGAGCTCTGGCTGCCCCTCACCCTCACCCTCTCCCCGTTCTGACGGGGAGAGGGGACGTGCCCTGCGAGAGGTGAGCGGCGAACGGAGAGGCCGCGGCATATCCCTTCTCCCCCGCAGGCGGGGGTCTGAAGGACGGGTCGAGACCTGTGGCTCGACCCCGGTCGGTGCCGGCAGCCGGCAGCGGCAATCTCCTGGCTGAGGTTAGGACCCCTTCGAGCTAGCTCTTTTCGCCTCAGCGCGCCCCGGCGATCCGTTCGAAAGCCGAAGGCTGGGGAATACCGAGATCCAGCTGGTGGCGGATCGCCTCGGCGCATTCGAGCGGTGTCAGCACTGACGTATCGACCTCCATATCGTAGATGCCGGGCCGATGAACCTCGTCCTGCCAGCGTTGCACCGGTTCTGGAACGGGCACGTCCTCCGTGGCGCTGAGATAAACCGTCTCGCGCCCTTCCTGGACAATCTCGCGCCGCTGCATGATTGTCTCGATCGGACAGCGCACGCCGACGAACAGCACGGGGAAGTCTTCCAGGCGCCGGGCGCAATCGCCGAGGATGCCGAGCGGCTGCGAATAGCTGTCATGGTGGCCGAGATCGGCGATGACATTGAGGCCCAGGCTGGCATGGATTGCGATCGATTCGTAGAGTGCCGCATAAAAGAAAGGCACCAGTTCCTCCAGGTCCGGCCGCTCGCCGCCCGGCCGCAGTCCGATGCCCGGCAGGTAGCGCTTCGGTGTCATGGCATTGTAGCCGTCGACGCCGAGGTTGAGCCACGGCCCCTCGAAGTGTTCCTGTACTGCGCGCGCGATGCTTGATTTGCCGCTCCGCGGCGCGCCGTTCAGGATAATGATCTGCACGGAATGGTTATCACTGGTCATCAGTCTTCTTCTTCTGTTTGGCGCGAATCACTACAGCGCCGCGCGACTTTTCAGACGCGGCAAGGACGCTGTAACACTTTGAATTGCTGTTTAGTTCCTCACATCGATTCCGATGTGAAGAACTATCAGCGGGACGAAAAAGCGCAGGCATTTCCATTCGGGATGCGAATACTTTATGGGAGAGTTAAGGCAGCATCGAAAAAGCCGCGGCCGCCAGGCTGTCGGAAGGAATGGCCGGAAGGAATGGAATGAACGAGGACAGCGCCCATTTTCCCCCCGTCGATCCGGTGAAAACCGGCATCAAGGGCTGCTGCCCGCGCTGCGGCCAGGGCAAGCTGTTCGACGGCCTGCTCGGCGTAAAGCCGCGTTGCGCCGCCTGCGGTCTCGATTATTCCTTTGCCGATTCCGGTGACGGCCCCGCCGTCTTCGTCATTCTCATCGTCGGCTTCATCATCATCGGCATGGTGTTGTGGCTGCAGGTGAATTACGGGCCGCCGATCTGGGTGCATATCCTGCTCTTTGCTCCGTTGACGATCGTCCTGTCGCTGCTGACGCTGCGCTGGTTCAAGGGCATCCTGATCGCCATGCAATACCGTCATAATGCCCGCGAAGGACGCCTGAGTGACTGAAATAGTGCATGTAACGCCGCGCCGCCGGCTGCCTGTCTTGACCGGTATCCTGGTGCTGATCGCCCTTGCCATCCTGATTTCGCTCGGCACCTGGCAGGTGGAGCGCCTGCACTGGAAAGAGGGCCTGCTCGCCGATATCGCCGCGCGGCAGGCAGCAAGCCCCGTGCCGCTTGCCGACATCGAGGCGATGGCGGCTGCAGGCGGCGACATCGAATACCGCAAGGTCACCGCCACCGGCCGCTATATCAACAACAAGGAGCGGCACTTCTTCGCCACCTGGCGCGGCCAGACCGGCTATTACATCTACACCCCGCTGGAGCTTGCCGACGGGCGCATTCTCTTCGTCAATCGCGGTTTCGTTCCCTTTGACAACAAGGAGCCTGAAATGCGCATGCAGGGCCAGCTGACGGATCAGCAGACCGTCACCGGCCTGGCGCGCGAAAAGCTTCCCGGCAAGCCCTCCTGGGTGGTGCCCGACAACGACGTCGCCAAGAACATTTTCTACTGGAAGGATCTCGACGTCATGGCCTCCAGCGTCGGGCTGGAGAAATCGAGCGTCATTCCCTTTTTCGTCGATGCCGATTCCACCCCCAATCCGGCCGGCCTGCCGATCGGCGGCGTCACCCAGGTGGATCTGCCGAACGACCATCTGCAATATGCTTTCACCTGGTACGGACTGGCCGCCGTGCTTATCGTCGTGGTGGCGATCTCCTGGTTCCGCAAGGGCGCCAAGACACCTCAGCAATAGTATCACTTCAATTCTCGACCATATTGGGCTAGAGGTCCCTAAATCTCTCAACCCGGAACAGACATGAATATTGCGGCGAAACCTCCTTTGACGATCAGGCTCTGCGGTCCGCGCGGCTTCTGCGCCGGTGTCGACCGTGCCATCCAGATTGTCGTGCTGGCGCTGAAATCCTATGGCGCGCCGGTCTATGTGCGCCACGAGATCGTCCACAATCGTTATGTCGTCGAGGGACTGGAGGCCAAGGGCGCCGTCTTCGTCGAGGAGCTGGACGAGATCCCGGCCGAACATCGTGCCCAGCCGGTGGTCTTCTCCGCCCATGGCGTGCCGAAATCCGTGCCGGAGGATGCGGCAAGCCGCAACCTTTTCTATCTCGACGCCACCTGCCCGCTGGTCTCCAAGGTCCACAAGCAGGCAATGCGCCACAATCGCCTCGGCCGCCATGTCGTCCTTATCGGCCATGCCGGTCATCCGGAGGTGATCGGTACGATGGGTCAGCTGCCGGAGGGGTCCGTTTCGCTGATCGAGACGATCGAGGATGCCGACGCCTATGTCCCCGTCGATCCCGACAATCTCGGCTATGTCACCCAGACGACGCTGTCGGTCGATGACACCGCCGGCGTCATCGCCCGCCTGCACGAACGCTTCCCGAACCTGATGGCGCCGGCAGCGGATTCGATCTGTTATGCGACGACCAACCGCCAGGAAGTGGTGAAGCAGGCAGCCCCGGGCTGCGATCTCTTCATCATAGTCGGCGCGCCGAATTCGTCCAATTCCAAGCGCCTCGTCGAAGTGGCGCTCAGGGCAGGGGCGAAGAAGTCCATCCTCGTGCAGCGCGCCGCCGAGCTCGACTGGGACGAGATCGGCACGATTTCGACGCTCGGCCTTTCCGCCGGCGCTTCCGCCCCCGAGGTCATCGTCAACGAGATCATCGAGGCTTTCCGCGCCCGCTTCGACGCTCGCGTCGAATTGGCCGAAACGGTGCAGGAAACCGAAAACTTCCTCGTCAACCGCGAACTGCGCAATATCGAGCTGACGGCGGCCGACATGGCTTTCGTCAACGGCTAGATCGGCCATTCGGCCTGGCGTGCACTCCGGCAAATCCAATATCAACAAGGCATGAAGGGCGAGACCTCACTTGGCAGTCTATACCGATATCGCCGAAGACGATCTGAAGTGGTTCCTGACGGAATATGACACAGGCACGCTGCTTTCCTACAAGGGGATCGCCGAAGGCGTCGAAAACTCCAACTTCCTGCTTCACACCTCCAAGGATCCGCTGATCCTGACGCTCTATGAGAAGCGCGTGGAAAAGAACGACCTGCCTTTCTTCCTCGGCCTGATGCAGCATCTCGCCGCCCGTGGTCTCTCCTGCCCGCTGCCTCTGCCGCGCCGGGATGGCGCGCTGCTCGGTTCACTCTCCGGCCGCCCGGCGGCGCTGATCTCCTTCCTCGAAGGCATGTGGCTGAGAAAGCCGGAGGCCAAGCACTGCCGCGAAGTGGGCAGGGCGCTGGCCGAGATGCATGTGGCCGGCGATGGTTTCGAGCTGAAGCGGGCGAATGCGCTGTCGATCGACGGCTGGCGGGGGCTGTGGGAAAAATCCGAAGCGCGAGCTGGCGAGGTCGAGCCCGGCCTGCAGACCGAAATCCGCAGCGAACTCGACTTCCTCTCCGCCGCTTGGCCGAGTGGCCTGCCGGCCGGCGTCATCCATGCCGACCTCTTCCCCGACAACGTCTTCTTCCTCGGCGACCAGCTCTCCGGCCTGATCGATTTCTATTTCGCCTGCAACGATCTGCTCGCCTATGACGTCTCGATCTGCCTGAATGCCTGGTGCTTCGAGAAGGACGGCGCCTACAACATCACCAAGGGCACGGCGATGCTCGAGGGTTACCAGAGCGTCCGGCCGTTGAGCGATGCCGAAATCGCTGCCCTGCCGGTATTGTCGCGTGGGTCCGCGCTGCGCTTCTTCCTGACCCGGCTCTATGACTGGCTGACGACGCCTGAGGGCGCCATGGTCACCAAGAAGGACCCGCTCGAATATCTTCGCAAGCTGCGGTTCCACCGCCAGATCAAATCGCCCGCCGAATACGGATTGAGCCTATGAAACACGTCGATATCTTCACCGACGGCGCATGCTCCGGCAATCCCGGCCCCGGCGGCTGGGGCGCGGTGCTGCGTTACGGCGATGTCGAAAAAGAGCTTTGCGGCGGCGAGGCGGACACGACGAACAATCGCATGGAACTGCTGGCGGCAATCTCGGCGCTATCGGCCTTGAAGAGCCCTTGCGAGGTCGATCTCTATACCGACAGCGCCTATGTCAAGGACGGCATCTCCAAGTGGATTTTCGGCTGGAAGAAAAACGGCTGGAAGACCGCTGACAAGAAGCCGGTGAAGAATGCCGAGCTCTGGCAGGCGCTGGAGGCGGCCCGTGACCGCCACAAGGTGACGCTGCACTGGGTCAAGGGCCATGCCGGCCACCCGGAAAACGAACGCGCCGACGAACTCGCCCGCCGGGGCATGGAACCCTTCAAGAAGGGCAAGGCGGTTTCGTTTTAAGTGTGCAGCCTCACGATAGCGACGGTTTTTCCAGCTCCTCAAGCCGCCTGCTGCTGCGGCGCCGTTGCGGCGCCCTGGATCAGCCGGTGCAGATATTCGAGCTTTGCCACGACAGGTGAGGACAGCACGAAGGGGTAGGAGTCCGGCTGCCCCATGCTGCGCTGGATGGCGTTGATCGCCAGGCTGAGCGGCACCCAGGCGCTGACCAGCTGTTCGGCGCTTCTTGCCCTGTAAGGGATGAAATCCACCTCGCCGGCGATTTCCTCATGGCCGCGCGGGTCGATGGCGATGCCGAAGGCGCGCGCCGTTTCGAGCGTATCGACGATATGGAGGTAATGCGCGAAGCATTCGGCGAAATCTTCCCAGGGGTGCGACGCCGCATAGGCGCTGATGAAATTGTCCTGCCATCCCAAGGGCGCGCCGCCGGCATAATGGGTCTGCAGGGCTGCCATATAATCCTGCCGTTCGTCGCCGAAGACGGCGCGGAAATCGGCAAGGCCGCCCCGATCGCGCACCAGCTTGTTCCAGATGAAATGGCCGGCCTCGTGGCGGAAATGACCGAGCAGCGTGCGATAGGGTTCGTTCATCGAGCTGCGCGCCTGTTCGCGCGTCGCATCGTCGGCCTCTGCGGCGCGGATGGTGATCAGGCCTTCCTCGTGGCCGGTCATGGCCGGCACGATATAACCGTTGCTCTCTATCGAATCCTCGAGGAAATCGAAGACCAGGCCGCCTTGCGGGTCTTTCGCCCGATCGGGATGCGGCAGTTTCCAGCGCAGCAGCGAATAAAACAGATGACGCTGCGCCTGGCTGATGCGCCGCCAGCGATCGATGCCGTCCTGGGTATCGGTGTTCGGAACCAGCCGGTTATGGCGGCAGGCAACGCAGAATTCGCTCTCGCCGTCACCGTCCACCAGCCAGTTGCAGATATCGAGGCTGGCATTGGCGCAGAAGTGGACGTCGCGATCGGGATCCGAAACGAGCTGCCAGAGTGTCTCGTCGCGCGGCTCCAGCGCATGCATCGCCAGATCGCCGGGCAGGAAGCCGAGGCGATGGTTGCACCGCACGCATCGACGGTTGTCGAAGTGAACGACCTGATCGCAGTTGTCGCAGGCAAAAAGCTTCATCGTATCTATCTCTGCAGAGCATGAGGGTGACGGATTAAAAATGCCCGCCGCGCGAGGGCGCAGCAGGCACGGTGATAAAGGATGAGCGTCAACTGCGCATTCCTTGAATCGGAAAACACAGCGTCCCGCGTCTTATCGCTGTCGCTCAGAGCCGATCGACGGCGCCCTTGAGCTTGTCCTTGACCTTGCCGGTTGCGACTTGTCCCTTGCCCTTGGCTTCCTGGACGGCGCCCTTGGCCTGCATCTCGCGATCGTCCGTCGCCTTGCCGACGGCCTGCTTGGTCTTGCCGGCAATTTCGTTTGCCTTACCGGAAATCTTGTCGCTGGTGCTACCCATGTGTGATGTCTCCTTGGTCGGCATGGGCCTTTTGTCCATGCTTGCCGAAATGAAACGTCACTCTTGGCTATTCGTTCCCGCTGCCGTCAGATCAGCTGTCGTCAGGCCAGCCTTCAGGCATGGCCGGCTTCGGCCGACAGCATCGCAGCGGTTACGCCCATGCCGGCGAGGGCCCGCTCGTATTTGTCGTCGAGGCTGCGGTCGAAGATCAACTCCTCGTTGGCCGGGCAGGTGAGCCAGCCATTGTTGACGACCTCGCTTTCGAGTTGGCCGGCCGACCAGGAGGAATAGCCGAGCAGCATCGTCGCCCGCGTCGGCCCATTGCCCTTGGAGATGGCGCGCACGATATCGAGCGTCGCCGTGAGGCAGATGTCGTCGCTGACGGGAATGCTGGAGTCGCTGGAATAATCGTCCGAATGCAGCACGAAACCACGGCCGCTTTCCACCGGGCCGCCGGTCTGGATCGGGAATTCGCGCGCCCGCTTCGGCAGCACGATCGAATCTTCCTGCTTGATCATGTCGAGATGCAGCAGCACATCGGTGAAGGTAAGGCTCTGAGGACGGTTGATGACGAAGCCCATGGCGCCGGCATCCGAATGCGCGCAGATGTAAATCACGGTGCGCGCAAAATTGCGGTCTTCCATGCCCGGCATGGCGATGAGGAACTGGCCATCGAAGAAGCCACGTTCCCGTCTGTTCTTCAGCGTCAATAAGGACATCGTTCCTCCTGCTGCTAGACCGCACCAAGGCCTCGACAAAAGAAACATGGGCCAATGTCACACATCAATCAACTGAAAATGAAGATTTAAATCGCCGCGACTTCTGGCGGCCAAACACCACATTCGGTAAACCTTTGTTCCATGATGATTATTTCCTCAGGCCCGCGCAGGCTTTTAATGGCGGTTGTGTCAGTGGCCGCAGCCCTTGTGCCGTTTTATTCCACCCATGCGGAAATGAGCGCCTGGGCGGACAACGAGGGCGGCCGCATGCGCCTCGTGGCGCTTGCGCCCGATGCCGGCGGCAAAATCCGCGCCGCTCTTCAGATCGAGCCGAAACCCGGCTGGATCACCTATTGGAAAGAGCCCGGCGGCAATGGCATTCCACCCCAGATCACCATCGCGGCGGAAAGCGGCGTCACGCTCGATGCCATCGCCTATCCCGTTCCGAAGCATTTTTTCACCGGCGCGATCGAGGATATCGCCTATGACGCGCCGGTGACGCTGCCGCTGTCGCTGACGGCGGCGGGCAAAGGCCCGGTTGCGATCGACGCTGCCGCCTTCATCGGCATCTGCAAGGATATCTGCATTCCCTTCCAGGCGAATTTTCAGCTGAAGCTTGGCCCCGCCATCCAGTCGCACCCGCAAGAGGAGGCGATCCTCCAGGCGGCCGATGCGAGCCTGCCGAAGCCGCCCTCGCAGGATTTCGGCGTGACGGCGCATGCGATGTCGCCCGACAGGAAGACGCTGTCGTTGACACTCGCTCTGCCGGGTGAGGGGCCGAGCGAGGGGAAGGCCGCGCCGGATATCATCGTCACCGGCCCGAGCGGCCATGCCTTCACCAAGCAGATCGGCGGCAAGCGCGACGGCGCCACCTTCAAGGTCGATGTCGCTATCGGCAAACTGCCTGAGAATTACGACATCTCCGGCAAGCGCTGGGGGGTGCTGGTCATCGACGGCGAAAGGGCGATGGAGACCACCCTTGCCTTTGAATGACCGGGTCTTATAGTCGCCGCAGAACCCCCGCGGCGCCCGCCGCCGCGAAGGCAGAACCCCAAAGCCAGAACCCAAGGAGAAGACCATGACCATCGCGATCGGCGACAAGCTTCCTGCCGCCACCTTCAAGGAAAAGACGACTGACGGCCCGGTCGAAATCACCACCGATCAGCTCTTCGCCGGCAAGCGCGTCGTGCTCTTTGCCGTGCCGGGCGCCTTCACGCCCACCTGCTCGCTGAACCACCTGCCGGGTTATCTCGAAAACCGCGACACCATCCTTGGCAAGGGCGTCGACGACATCGCCGTCGTCGCCGTCAACGACTGGCACGTGATGGGCGCCTGGGCGCAATCATCAGGCGGCATGGGCAAGATCCATTTCCTCGCCGATTGGGATGCCGGTTTCACCAAGGCCGTCGGCCTCGACGCCGACCTCTCCGCCGGCGGCCTCGGCCTCCGTTCCAAGCGCTATTCGATGCTGGTGGAAGACGGCGTCGTCAAGGCCCTCAACGTCGAGGAAAGCCCCGGCCAGGCAACCGTCTCGGGCGCTGCCGCGATGCTGGAACAGCTCTGAGCTTTCGAGCAAGCTCTGCCCCTCACCCTAACCCTCTCCCCGTAAAAACGGGGCGAGGGGACGTGCCCTGCGAGAGCGAGCGGGGAACGGAGAGGGTGCGGCATTGTCCCTTCGCCCCGTTTATGGGGGTCCGAGGGACGGGTCGAGACCCGTGGCTCGACCCCGGTTGGTGGCGGCAGCCGGATGAGGGGCGGATGCCCCACGGTGTCGATACAGCCAGGCATGTCGGCACCCTCGATCTCGGTCAGGCAGTGACCATCTCCATAGTGTCACGCCATGTGAAATGCGACGTGCGCTTCGAGATCAGCCACCGACCACCCTGGCGCACATATTCGTCGTTGTAATAAACGGCGTTGGTATTCCTCATCTTTTGCCATCGACAGTATTGGCGAGGACAACGAGGCAGTAAAACCAAAGATCTAAGCGTGGGTGAAAGATCGTGACGCGCTTTAGTCCTTCATCGGCTCGCCGAGTGTATGCATCAGGCGGTTCGCCCAGCCGAAAATCGCCGACGAGAGGACGAGATCGAGAGCCTCCAACTCGTCGAGCCCGACGTCTGCCAGCGCCTGCGCATCGGCCGCGACCGCCTCGGACGGCGTGGTCGACAGTCGTGCTGAAAAGTTGAAGATTGCCTGGAGGTGCTCGTCGAGCGTCGCCTCGAGACCATCGGCGAACACGGCTTCGATGACATCCGTGCGTTTTGTCAGATTGTTGAACCGGGATGCATGGACGGCGGCGCAGTAGATGCAGCGGTTGACGACAGAGGCGGCGACGGCACCCAGTTCGCGCTCGCTGGCCGCCAGTCCGTCCTTGCCGTACATGATCAGGTTGAACAGCGGTGAGCGGACCGCGAGCGTCTCGGGGTCGTGCGCCAGGGTCAGCACATAGGGCGAGATGCCCTTGTTCGACGGCGTCGTCTGCATCGCTGCATGCTGCTCGTCGGTGGCGGTCGCGAAATCGACCGGAACGACATAGGGCTGCCAGCGCGGCACCGTGGTGGTGAAGGTGTGGACGGCCTCGCTCATCGCATTTCTCCCAGCAGCTTCAGGCCGGCGAGAACCCGCACCTGGTAATTGACGAAAGCCGCAAGCTCCGCGAGCCGGACGATGTCGGCGTCGGTTACGCCGACCTGACGCAATGCCTCCACATGGGCACGCGTGGCATCGCGCGGCGCGACCGTGAGCCGGTCGGCATGACGAACGATCTCCGCAGTACGCGGATCCGACACGTTCGTGCCCGGGTCGGCGAGCAAGGCTGTCGCCGGTTCGTCGGCGCGGGCGACGAGCATGTCGTAGTGGCTTGTCAGCGCCGGACTGCGGTTGTGCCGCGCCATGCGGGCGGCGAGTGCCGCCCTCAGGCCGTGCGACAACCCGCCGGGATCGCGTGGCAGAAGCACTGCGTCGTGGGCCGCTTCACTGAGGCGCAGGATCTCCGCGCGTTTCCCCATGGCTTCCGCGAGCGCGGAACCCGGCCTCACAGAGGCAAGAGTTTCGATGAGTGTCAAAACAAGCTCCTCAATATGTCAGCGGACATAAGCTCTAGGTAGGCCGGACCTCTCATTATGTCAAACTCGAATGCTAAACAGCTTTTGATGTGAATTTTTTATCTACTGCCAGTCGTCAAATGAGAATTGTCATGCTTTACTGACATGAAGGAGAGTGTTTGATGTCCATTATGCATTCTAACTCTTTCGATATCCGGCAACTTGAAGCCTTCGCAGCAGTGATGTCCGCCGGCAGCGTGACCGGGGCGGCAAGGCTGCTTGGACGATCGCAGCCGGCGGTAACGCGGCTCATCCAGGATCTGGAAGCCGATATCGGCTATGCGCTGCTGCATCGAAGCGGCCCGCGCATCAGCCCGACCGCGCGCGGTCTGCTCTTTCACGCCGAGGTGGAGCGCCATCTTGCCAGCCTCGCCCACATCCGCGAGCGGGCCAACGCCATCGGTCTCGATGAGCCGCCATCGCTGACGATAGCAGCCACGCCTTCACTTGCGGCCGGCGTTCTGCCCCAGGCGATCTCG
The DNA here is from genome assembly GCF_004306515.1 of Rhizobium beringeri. NCBI lineage: Bacteria > Pseudomonadati > Pseudomonadota > Alphaproteobacteria > Hyphomicrobiales > Rhizobiaceae > Rhizobium > Rhizobium beringeri. The sequence continues at coordinate 654,790 of NZ_SILG01000001.1, forward strand.
GCCGTCGCGCCGGACCTGATACCGCGTCATCTCCATGTGCAGGCGCTGGCGGCCGAGAACGTCGTGCAGGCGGTGCTCGCCCGCTCGGCGGACTTGGGGATCTCAAGCCTGCCGCTGGAGCACCCCGGCCTCGACGTGCACTGGATTGCCGAAGCGCCGTGTGTCGTTGCTCTTGCAGCCAACGATCCGCTCGCCGACGATGAGATGGTGCGTCTTTCCGATCTCGCCGAGCGCCGCATCATCACGCTCGCCAATCCCTACCGCCTGCGGCACCGCATCGACGAGGCCCTGGAGCGGGCGGGTGTGGCGCCGCAACGGATGATCGACGTCAACGCCTCGCTGACGGCCCTGACGATGGTCCGGGCCGGACTGGGCGTCGCCATCGTCGAGCCGGCAACGGTCTGCGGCGTTCCGCTCGAGGGGATCGTGATGCGCGTCCTCGACCACACCATCCCCTTCCTGTTCGGCGCCATCTCGCCTGCCGCGATGCCGCTGACCCCGACGGTCGCCGCCGTGATCGATGCGGCGCGCGCGGTGGCTCTGGCGATGCCCGGTTGCCGGCTGCATGAGGCAGGCGGCGTCGAAGCATTGGCCGACACCGTCTACGGCGGTAGCCCGATGACCGAGGACGTGCCGTCATGAGCGACCTCTCGATGTTTCCGAACAATCTCGAAGCGCTCGAGGCACGCCTGCGCCAAGACCTTGCCTGGCTGGAGCTGCCGGCCAAGTCATGGGTTCCGCCCCGCATCGTCGATGGCCAAGGGGTCGTCGACGTCGTGATCATCGGCGCGGGCATGGCGGGGCTCGTGGCTTCCGCCATGCTGAAACGGCTCGGCGTCGCCAACCACATCCTTCTCGATAAGGCGCCTGCCGGAAGCGAGGGTCCCTGGGTCACCTTCGCCAGGATGCGGACCCTTCGCTCTCCCAAGCAACTGACCGGGCCGGCAATGGGGCTGCCGGCGCTGACGTTCCGCGCCTATTACGAGGCGCTGCATGGCCGCGATGCCTGGACCGCGCTCGACAGGGCGCCGCGTGAGACATGGATGGACTATCTGGTCTGGTACCGGCGCGTGCTCGACCTGCCGGTGCGCAATGGGGTCGCCGTCGATGCCATTCGTCCGCGCGCCGACGGCCTGCTCGATCTCGTCTGCCGTCACGATGGCCGGTCCGAAACGGTGATCGCGCGCCATGTGGTGCTGGCGACCGGCCGCGACGGCCTCGGCGGTCCCTTCGTACCGTCGATCGCTCACGGCATCGAGCGCAAGTTCTGGGCCCATACCGCCGACCCTATCGATTTCGCCGCATTGCGCGGCAAGCGGGTCGGCGTTGTTGGAGCAGGCGCCTCGGCGATGGACAACGCCGCCACCGCGCTCGAGGCAGGTGCTGCCCGGCTGGACCTGTTCGTGCGCAGGACCGACCTGCCTCGGATCAACAAGTTCACCGGCATCGGCAGCCAGGGCGTGGTGCATGGCTTTGCCGGTCTGCCGGATGACTGGAAGTGGCGCTTTCTCGACTACGCCATGCGCGCGCAGACGCCGCCTCCGCGCCCGAGCGTCTTGCGTGTCAGCGCATTCCCGCAGGCCCATCTCCATCTCGGAAGCCCGATCGATCGATTGCAACAACAAGGCGACCATGTCGTTGTGACGACGCCGAAAGGCAGCTATCCCGTCGATTTCCTGATCTTCGGCACCGGCTTCAAGGTCAACCTGACGAACCGGCCGGAACTCGCCGCCGTCGCATCCCATATCCGCCTCTGGCACGACCGCTTTCCCGTACCCGCGGACATGCGAAACGACGAGCTTGAAACCTCGCCAGACCTCGGAGAGGCGTTCGAGTTCCTCGAGGCCGAGCCCGGCGCTTGCCCGGCGCTGGCCCGCATCCACTGCTTCAACTTCCCGGCCACGCTCAGCCACGGCAAGCTCACCGGCGATATTCCGGCGATCAGCGAAGGCGCCGACCGGCTCGCGCGTGGCATCGTCAGGGCGCTGTTCGTCGCCGACCGCGAGCGTCATTTCGCCGATCTCCAGGCCTTCGACACGCCCGAATTGCTCGGAGACGAGTGGGCCGACGACGAGACCGCGACGTTTTCCGACCTATCTGCCGAAAGGACACCGACCCGAAATGCTTGAGCTCAAAGACCTAAAGCTGTCCTACGGAAACACCCAGGTCCTGAACGGCGTCGATCTCTCGGTGAACCGTGGCGACGTGGTATCGATCATCGGCCCCAGCGGCACCGGCAAGACGACATTGCTGAAGTGCATCAACTATCTGGCCAAGCCGGCCTCCGGCACGATCGCCTTCGATCAGGTCAGGATGGATTACCGGAAACCGGACAACACCGCGGTCCAGGCGATCCGGCTGCGGACGGCGATGGTCTTCCAGCAGTTCAACGTCTTCAAGAACATGACCGTCATTCAGAATGTGATGGATCCGCTTGTGGTCGTGCAGCGCAAGTCGAAGGACGAGGCGCGTTCGATCGCCTTGCAGGAGCTTGAGCGGGTGGGCCTTTCGAACAAGGTCGACAGCTACCCGTCCCAGCTTTCCGGCGGTCAGCTGCAACGGACCGGCATTGCGCGTGCGCTGGCCGTCAAGCCGGATGTCATGCTCTTCGACGAACCGACGTCGTCGCTCGACCCCGAACTCGTCGGCGAGGTTTTGAAGGTGATCAGGGACGTCACGTCATCCGGCATCACCTCGCTCCTCGTCACCCACGAGATGCAGTTCGCAAAGAACATCTCGAACCGCATCGTCTTCATGGATCGGGGCGTCGTCGCCGCTCAAGGCAGCCCTGCCGAGATCTTCGACATGTCCTCCAACCCGCGCCTTGCCCAGTTCCTGAGTTCCGAACACTCCATCCAGTAAAGAAAGGATGCCTGACATGTCTTCCATCAAGTCGACTTCCCGCCGTACCTTCGGCCTCGCTGTCGCCGGCGTTGCCTTTGCCCTCGCAACCGCGGGCCTATCGCATGCCGAGGACGTGCGCACCGTCAAGATCGCGACGGCTGCCGAATCCAAGCCGCTCTCCTGGGGCGCCATCGGCGTCGAGCCGCAGGGTTACGAGCCCGACGTCCTGAAGGCGATCAACGCCAAGCTGCCGCAGTACAAATTTGTTATGGAGGGTGCTGCCGACATCGCTCAGGAGACGGGCCTCGCCACCGGCAAGTACGACATCGCGACCGGCGGCTACTACCGGGCGCCCGCTCGCGAAAAGCAGTTCCTCATTCCGGAGAGCCCGATCGGCGCCAGCCTGATCAAGATCTACAGCCGCAAGGATAGCGGCATCAATGAGATGAAGGATCTCGTCGGCAAGAAGATCGTGCCCGTGACGGCCGGCGGCGGCATCTACAAGTTCGCCACTGCCTGGCAGGAAAAGAACCCCGACTTCAAAATCGAGATCACCGCATCCAGCGCCGGCATTCCCTATCCGGATCGCCTGAAAGAGGTCGAGAACGGCAAATACGACGCGCTGGTTCTGCCGTCGAACCTCGGCGAGCAGACGGTCATCGACCAGCAGAAGCTCGACGTCAAGGCGAGCGAGCCGGTCGCGATCAACAACACCTTCGTCTTGATCCATCGCTCCGAAGAGAACAAGGCGCTCTCCGCAGACATCGACAAGGCTCTAAAGGAGCTGAAGGCCGACGGCACGCTCGCCAAGCTCTCGCAGAAATGGTTCGGCGAGGACATCACCACCTACATGAAGTAACGCCGGCCAACGATACTGGCGATCAGGCCCAAGACGTAAACAAGGAGTGTTCCGAAGTGGACCTATCCATCATGATCCCCGAGCTGCTCAAGGCGCTGCCGCTGACGCTTGCGATCACGTTCACGGCCATGATCGCCGGCTTCCTGCTGGCCCTGATTGCGACGACGTTTCGGGTGCGCAGGATACCGGTTCTCAGCCAACTGGCCGACCTCTACGTGTCCTATGCCCGGAGCGTCCCCGTCGTGCTCCAACTGTTCGTTGCCTTCTACGGACTGCCGCTGGTCGTCGCTCTGTTCGAGGTCGAGGACTTCGTGTCCCCGAACGTCGCGGCGATCGTCGGCCTCAGCCTCTACCATGGAGGTTATCTTTCCGAGGTTCTGCGGCCAGCCTACCTCGCCGTCGAACGCGGTCAGCATGACGCCGCCGACAGTCTTGGATACACCTTCCTTCAGAAGATCCTTCGGGTCGTCGGGCCCCAGGCGGTGCACATCGCCCTGCCAGGCTACGGCAACTCGATCATCTACCTCATCCACAACGTCGCACTCGTGATGTACATCGGCGCCGCTGATGTCATGGCGACCGCCCATCTCGTCATGGAGCGCGACTACAACCAGTACCAGTTCGAGACCTACCTTGTGCTGGCGGTGATCTATTCGCTGCTATGCCTCGTGGCATGGATCGTCGTGCGCTTTTTCGAAACGCGAAACGCAAAATTCGCGCCCAATACCGCGCCGGCCAAGGCCACCATGATGGCAAGCGTCTGATCGAATAGGAGGTCATCACATGTTCGATTCCGAAGTCCTTCTTCCCGATCTCTGGGACATCCTCGGCGCGGTCCCGGTGACGCTCGCCATGGCGCTTGGAATCTTCGTCTTCTCTACGATCGTCGGCAGCCTTTTCACGATGGTGGAATATCGGCGGGTCCCGCTGCTTCGGGAACTGGTCGTCGCCTACAAGGTCGTCTTCAAGGGCGTTCCGATGGTCATCGTGATCTTCCTCGCCTATTACGGCCTGCCGCCGACGCTGCAGTTTCTGACCTCGCTCGTCGGCATCGACTATAACGGTCACTCGACGCCGAACTGGATCACGCTCATCGTCGCCCTGACCGCCTGCGTCGCAGCCTTCCAGGCTGAAGTCGTGAAGGGCGCACTCAACTCCTTCGACAACGGTCAGGCCGATGCGGCCTACTCCCTAGGCTACAAGCGCAGCCAGGTGTTCCGCCGGGTGATGTTGCCTCAGGTCATCGTCGCGGCGATCCCGGATCTTGCCAACTCCATCATGGTGATCATGAAGGCGCTGTCCCTCGGATTTGCAATCGAGGTCGTCGACATCTTCGCGCAGTCGCAGCTGACCGCGGCGCTGAACTTCTACTACCTCGAAGCCTTCCTGATCGCGGTCGTCATCTACATGGTGATCGCCTATATCGTCACCTACGCTGCCGACCGGATGGAACGGGCTCTGAGGGTATGGGCCTAGGGGTACTTCGCTCTTCCTCTGAGCACGATGCGCGGGATCAGGATTTCCACAGCCGTTTCGGCTGTAGCGGCCATCCGTCAGGTGACAGCGAACTTTCGCTTCGGGCTCGATGCGCCATCCGCTACGCCGGCGGGGAGTGTGGCAGAAACGCGCCCCAAACCTCCGTCATCCCAGGCCCTGAGCCTGGGGTCCATGCCCGGTGCTGATGGAGGCGAGAGTGGATCCTCGGGTCAAGCCCGAGGAAGACGGAGGTGGGGGTGGCTTCTGGAGCAAGGGCAGCGGAGCGCTGCATCTACGAGCATCCTAACAGATAAAGGGCGGCCATTCGGTCGCCCTTTTCAATTGTGTGAATAACTGCCAAGCCTCGCCTCAATCTCGCCTCAATCGTTATAACATAACCGTAATGTTATTACATTGTAGGATGCGCCATGCCCCCGAGCCCCGACCGCCACTCCGTCAGCCTGCTGGGACAGTCGGCTTTATCTAGGGTGATCGGCATGGCGCTGGTCATTGCGCTCCTCTGGCTGGCGATCCACTGGGCGGTTCTCTTGCCATGACGCCGCTGATCCGTCTTGATAATTTGACCGTCGCCTATAACAGGCACCCCGCCGTGCATCATGTCTCCGGCGCCTTCGCCTCAGGCAGCCTGACGGCGATTGCCGGGCCGAACGGGGCGGGCAAGTCGACGCTGCTGAAGGCGATCATGGGCGAGCTTCGTCCCGCCGAAGGCAGGGTCGAGCACCGGCTGGGGCGGGCGGAATTCGGTTACCTCCCGCAGGCGGCCGAGATCGACCGGCGCTTTCCGATCTCGGTCATCGATACCGTCATGCTCGGCGCCTGGAAGAAGACGGGCGCCTTCGGCCGCATCGCGCCCGCCGAGGTGAAAAGGGCAGGCGAGGCGCTCTCCGCCGTCGGCCTCGAAGGCTTCGGCCGCCGCCATGTCGGGTCGCTGTCGGCCGGCCAGTTCCAGCGTGTGCTCTTTGCCCGGCTGCTGCTGCAGGATGCCGGCATCATCCTGCTCGACGAGCCGTTTACGGCGATCGATGCCCGCACGACCAGGGACCTCATCGATATCGTCACCCGCTGGCATGGCGAAGGCCGCACGGTGATCGCCGTGCTGCACGATTTCGAGCTGGTTCGCGCCCATTTCCCGCAAACCCTGCTGCTCGCCCGCGAACTGGTCGGCTGGGGCCCGACCGCAGACGTCATGTCCTCAGTCAATCTTCTGAAGGCCCGCGCCATGGCCGAGCGCTGGGACGAGGATGCGAATGCTTGCGCACCCGAAGAGGCGCCGGCGGCATGACGGTCTACGATCTCTTCCTGGCACCCTTTGCCGATTACGGTTTCATGCGCCGCGCGCTCGTCGCCTGCCTCTGCCTCGGGCTCGGCTCCGGCCCGATCGGCGTTTTCCTGATGCTGCGGCGCATGAGCCTGATGGGCGACGCAATGAGCCATGCCGTGCTGCCGGGGGCTGCAATCGGTTACCTCGTCGCCGGCTCCCTGTCGCTGACGGCGATGGGCCTTGGCGGCCTCATCGCCGGCCTGTCGGTGGCGCTGCTTTCCGGCGCCGTCAGCCGGATGACCGTGCTGCAGGAGGATGCGAGCTTTGCCAGCTTCTATCTCGCGTCGCTGGCGCTCGGCGTGCTGATCGTCTCGCTGCGCGGCTCGAATATCGATCTCCTGCATGTGCTCTTCGGCACCATCCTGGCGATCGATGCTCCCGCTCTTTACCTCATCGGCGCGATCACCTCGCTGACGCTCGTCATCCTCGCCTTCATCTACCGGCCACTGGTGGCCGAATGTTTCGATCCGGGGTTCCTGCGCGCCGTCGGCGGGCGTGGGCCTGTCTATCACGTGCTCTTCCTGCTGCTCGTGGTGCTGAACCTCGTCGCCAGCTTCCAGGCGCTCGGCACGCTGATGGCGGTCGGCCTGATGATGCTGCCGGCAGCCATCGCCCAGCTCTGGTCGCGCAGCTTAGCCGTGATGATGGCGATATCAGCCGCCAGTGCAGCCGCATCCGGCTATCTCGGCCTGATCGCCTCCTACCATCTCGAACTCGCCTCCGGCCCGACGATCATCATGACGGCGGCGATCCTCTACGGCTTTTCTATTCTTTTCGCGCCCTCCGGCTTGGCCCGGCGCTTCTTTCCCCGCCCGCATTTGAAGGGCTGATCCCAAGGAGGTGGCATGAAAGAGGCCGCGCCCGTTGAGAGAACGGATCACTGAGATGCAGATGATGATCGAGGGACAGTCACACTTCCAGCCTTTCGGCTTATCCTATTGGGGTTTCGAAGATCTCAATAAGGGAGTTGGAAGCATGACTGCCTCTTATGAATACCATATCGGGGTCGACTACCACAAATCCTACAGCCACCTGGTGGTTCAGGACAGCAGCGGCAAGACGCTGAGATCCGGCCGGGTGAAGAACGACCGACAGTCGCTCGGCGGGTTTCTCGAACGCTATCGGGAGAACTCGCATGCGGTTGTCGAAGCGACGCGCAACTGGATGGTGATGTACGACTGGCTCGACGACATTTGTGATGATGTCGTTCTCGCTCATCCGCTGAAGGTCAAGGCGATCGCCGACGCCAAGATCAAGACCGACAAGATCGACGCGACGGTGCTGGCACATCTGCTCAGAGCCGATCTGGTACCCGAAGCCTGGGCGCCAAGCGAGAGATCGCGGGACCTTCGCGTCGCGCTGCGCGAGCGGATGTTTTACGTGCGCCTGCGCACGATGACGAAGAACCGCATCGTCACGGTGTTCGACCGCTATCCGGAGCAGACGGCGCAATTGAAGAAGCTTGGCGACCTGTTTGGCAAGGCCGGCCGCGTCCAGCTGGCTCAAGTGAACGTCTCTGAGATCGACCGCATCCAGATTGACCGTGGTCTCGCCTTCATCGGCGACATCGACATGCGGATCAAACAGTCGGAAGCAACGATCCGGGCGATGACCAAGGCCAATGCCAACGTCAAGCTGTTGAAGACGATCCCCGGCATCGGCGAGTTCTTCGCCCGGCTGATCGATGCGGAGATCGACGACATATCGCGGTTCCGCCACTCGAAGAAGCTTGCCGCCTATGCCGGGCTTGTGCCGTCGACCCATTCCTCCGGCGGCAAGACCTTCCACGGCAAGATCATCAAGCAGGGCAACAAGTGGCTGCGCTGGGCCTTCGTCGAAGCCGTCGCTCCTGCCATCGCCAGCGATCCACAGCTGCGCGCCCAATACGAGCATCTGAAGATCAAAGGAATAAACAAGGCGCGGGTGGCGATTGCGCGCAAGCTTTTGACGATCACCTTCCAGATCCTGCGTGACCAGCGCGCCTACGAGCCGCGCGGCGAAAGCACCATGGAAGGCGCGTCGACGATATCCCGGTTGTCCTGATGGCAGTCTAGCGAGCCCGGCAGGACTGGGCTGCGCTTCTCAAGGAGAATGGGAAACCGGGAGCCGAACGCCACTCTGTGACCGAAGCCCCAGGCATCAGGTCACGCATTGGAGACTGGTTCAAGAACCGAAGGACAGCAAAGCGATCTGTCCGGCGGAAAGAGAGACTTTGCCGATCGGTGCGAATGCCGGTCAAAACTTAACCGAACCCAAGGAAAAGCCGCCAAATGGTGGTGTTCTGCCCCTTGCGTTCTTTCATTGGAGACTTCGATGACACCGCACAGACTGCTTCTCTCCGCAGCAATCCCCGCTTTGATGGCGCTGTCGGCCATGCCCGCCTCCGCCGAGACGCTGAAGGTTGTGGCGTCCTTCACCGTGCTTGCCGATGTTGTGAAACAGGTCGGCGGCGAGCATGTGGAGGTAACGAGCCTCGTCGGGGCGAACGGCGATCCCCATGAATTCGAGCCGTCGCCGGCTGATGCGAAGAATTTGAACGCGGCGCAGGTTACCTTCGTCAGCGGCGAGGGGCTGGAAGGCTGGATGGACCGGCTGATCACCGCCTCGGGCTACAAGGGCAAGCCGGTCACGGTTTCCGAAGGCATCAACACCCGCACCATGGAAGAGGACGGCGAAAAAATCACCGATCCGCATGTCTGGAACAGCCCCGTCAACGTCAAGGTCTGGGTCGCCAATATCGAAAAGGCGCTGTCATCGGCCGATCCCACGGACGCCGCCGCCTTCAAGGCCAATGCCGAGAAATACACCAGGACGCTGGATGAATTGAACGCCTACGCCCACGCGAAATTCGACAAGGTGGCCGACGATCGCCGCAAGGTGCTGACCAGCCACGATGCCTTCGGCTATTTCGGCCGCGAATATAATGTCAGCTTCCTCGCCCCGCTTGGTCTGTCCACAGAAAGCGAGGCTTCGGCCGCCGACGTCGCCAAGCTGATCGAACAGATCAAGGGCGAGCACGTGAAGGCCTATTTCTTCGAGAATTCCAACGATCCGCGCCTGGTCAAGCAGGTCGCCAAGGCAACCGGTGCCGAGCCCGGCGGCGAGCTCTATGTCGAATCCCTGTCCGACGCCAAGGGGCCGGCGCCAACCTATGAAAAGATGTTCAAGTACAATGTCGACCAGCTCGCCGCCGCTATGGCGAAATCGAGCTGAGGATCGAGGGGCTGCGGGGTTTGACCCCGCAGCCTTCACAAATTGAGGTCGAAGACCAGGATGCCGGCAAGGCCTCCATCCGTCGACGAGACGATGCGCTCGCCCACCGTTACATGTTCGGGATGGATGAGGTAGGCATCGCGCGCCTCGGCGCTTTCAAAGGTCACGGCAAAACCGTCGACGAAGCCGCCATGCAGCCCCTCGGGCGAAACGTTTGGCCCGTATTTGATATCCACGATGCCGGGGATGACCTGTTTCAGGGCGACGATTGCCGCAAACAGCGACTGCTTTTCGTCGTTCGTCACCGCGGTCTTCAGCCGCAGGAATACGCAGTGCAGGATCATCCTTGGTCCTCCCGATTTTCTTTGGCCCGATTTTCTTTGGCCCGATTTTCTTTGGCCCGATTTTCTTTGGGAGGACAATAGCGGCGAAAGCCGGGAGAGCAATGAGATTTATTCTCACGCAGACGTTGCGCCGGGAGCCGGCACCCCAACCGATTACATCTGGTCAGTCGCGACCATCGGGCGCTTGTAGATCTTCTGGACGAGATCGCGGGACAAGGCGCGGGCCTGATCTTTCTCGGCCGGCGTCATCGGCCGGCAGGTGTTCCTGAGATTGGAAGCGTCGAGCACTGTCGCAGCGCCCGAATTGGCAATGACGAGATGCCAGCTGCAGGAAGCGACCTTGTCGATGGTGACGGAACCATGGCAACCTGTGGAAAGGCAGAAGGCGACGATCCCCTGCGCGCCGTGATCGCCCTTTTGTGCTTGCTCCAGGGCCGCCTTGAAGTCCTTCGTCCACATCTCGCAGCGCGCCGGTTTCGCCGCCGAGACGCAGCTTTTCATCACGGGAGTGATGTCGCCGGCCTGAAGCGGCGATACGCAAAAAACACCCATCGAGAGGGCGAGCAGGAACTTGAGCATGGGATTTTCCTTGTACAAGGAATGAGTGGCGCACATCGCAGGCGGTTGGTCAATGGCCATCGATAAAAGCGAACGTGGCGCGCCGAGCAGATGTTGGCGCGCCACCGGAAAATCCGAAATTATGTCGATCCGGCGCCGCCGCCTATTCCAGAACGACGGTGGCTTCGACCTCGAAGAGCATGGGATCGATGGCCAGCTTGGGAACGGGAATCAACGTCTGCGCCGGCAGCGACGCGCCGAACATGTCCTTGACGTTCTTGGTCAGCACCTCAAGCTTGGACATATCGTGATCGACCACGAAGACCGTGAGCTTGGCGACCTGATCCGGCCTGGCGCCGAGCGCATCGAGGGCGGTGCGCAAATTCGCATAGGCCTGCTTCACCTGGACGGCGAAATCGGGCGACAAGGCTCCCGTGCTGTCCTGGCCGCCTTGTCCGGAGATGTAGGCCAGCCGGCCTTGGCGGGGCACGATCACTGCCGTGCTGTAGCCATTCGGCGAGGGGTCGTAGAGGTTTTTTGGATTGACGATATCAAGCTTGAGATCGTCCTCATTGGCTGTCGCCGCGGCGGGAACGCTGATGGTCATGATGAAGAGTCCTCCGATAATAAGATGTTTGATTGACACGATTTTCTCTCGGCTTCTCAGGACTGCGAGCAACGGATCCTCGCGGCCTGCAGGGTGGAACTTTATCGCTATAGAATTGACTCGTACGTCGTACGATTTAATTGCATCGTACGGCGTACGAGTCAACCGGTCGGCATCGACATTCCCCGCATTGTCGGCTTAGATCGACGTCTGATGAGCAAAGGGAGACGAATGGCAGCCAAACGCAACGGCGCTGAGAGCAAAGGGTCCGGGCGGAGAGGTGCGTCACCTCGGTCCGGGCAGGAGCCGCGCAGTGAACCGCCTCTCTCCCTGGAACGGATCGTGGCGACCGCAGTGGACCTGCTGGACGCCGAGGGCGTCGACGGATTGAAGATGCGCCGGCTGGCCGATCGCCTCGGCTCGGGCGCGATGAGCCTCTATTGGCACGTCGGCAACAAGGAGGAGGTCTTCGATCTGGCGCTGGATTCGGTGCTCGAATATCGCGGACCGTCTGACATCGTCGAGTCTCGAGACTGGCGCGGGGAAATCGTTCATATGCTCGAAGACTGGCGCGCCAGCATGCTGCGCCATCCCTGGACGGCATCGCTGCTGCCGCGCCGGGCGCTCGGCCCGAACATCCTCAGCCGCCTGGAATTGCTAAGCAAGACCTTGTCCAGAGCCGGTGTCGTCGATGCTGATTTGAACGTCGCGATCTGGTCGCTCTGGAACTTTGTGATCGGCGCGACCACCACCCGGGCGAACTTGGACCTCTCGGACGACGACAGGGCGGCCGCGCAGCAGCGCCTGACAGGTCTCAGCCAACACTACCCGACGATCGAGCGCTCTCGTCTGCTGCTGGATAATGATTGGGACGGCGCTTTCAGCAAGGGCCTCGACTTCCTGCTCGATGGCCTCGCTCCGCGACAATGAACCTTCGTCATTCCTGAACGAGACGGCGCCCGATTCTGCACCAAGCCTCGGGCGAGCTCACGCAAACCTGACTGGCTATTTCCGCAGGATTTTCTCCATCGCTTTCCCCTTCGCGAGTTCGTCGATCAATTTGTCGAGGTAGCGGATTTCCCGCATCGTCGTTTCCCGGATGTCTTCCACGCGGACGCCGCAGATCACGCCTGTAATCAACGATCGGGAGGAATTCATCTGAGGCGCTTGCGCAAAGAAATCCTCGAAGTTGGTCTTCTCAGCCAATTGATCGTCCAGGCTCTGCTGGCTATGCCCCGTCAGCCAACGGATGATTTCATCGACCTCTGCCTTCGTGCGCCCCTTCTTCTCTGCCTTGGCGACATAGTGGGGATAGACGCTCGCGACGCTGACTGAATAGATGCGATGCTTCGTCATGCGTGCTCCTCAGCGTTCCGGATATTTTCCGGCTTGAGATAGCTGACTTCAAGACCTCAACAAGTGGCCGACAATGGGCAACCCTTCCACAGGCGGGAAGTAGCTTAGTGCAAAGGCGGCATCTCTACAGCGCCGCGCATCTTCGACCGGATTGCATCAACAACGGACATCGGCTCGGCTTGGGTAGACGACCGCAACGGGGCCGCAAGGGGACAGGCAGCTTCAGGCTGCGGTTCCTCAACAGCGGACATTCAGGTTGCGCGGGCATCGTCTCGACCACGGCCCAAGCCTGCCAAGCGCGAAGTTGCTCCGCGCAATTTCTGTTGACGTGTCTCAGGCCCCCGTCAATGCGCCATGGACGAGTGCGCGCAGCTCCTTGCGCACCGGAATGGCGCTCGAAGGCAGCAGTTGCGTGAAGAGAATGACAACCAGGTCGTCGACCGGACTCACCCAGAAGAAGGTGCCTGCCGCCCCGCCCCAGCCATAGTCGCCCACTTGCGCCGAAATTTGTGCCTTAGCCGGATCGAGGACGACTGAGCCCAACAGACCGAACCCGACGCCGTCAAACTGGGTTTCGGCCCAAACTTCGGTTGCCATCGAGGCAAGATCTCCCGGTAGGTGATTGCGCGCCGCCAATCTCAAAGTGCGGGGACTAAGGATGCGTTCGCCGTTGAGTTCACCTCCAGCCCGCAGCATTTCGGTGAACCGCCAATAGTCGTCGATGGTTCCCACGAGCCCGCCTCCGCCGCAGAACGTATCAACCTTGCCTTGCCGCCATTCCGAAACCTCCGGCGCTTCGTGCAATGCCATGCCGCCAGCCGTAGCCTCATAGAGCGGGGGAAAACGGCTGATCTCAGATTCCGGCACAGAGAAGCCGGTGTCGGCCATGCCGAGGGGCTCGAAGATGCGAGTCGCGAAGTACTTGTCGAGCGTCATTCCGGAAACGACTTCCACGATGCGGCCGATGACATCGGACCCGGTGCTGTATTGCCATTTCGTGCCCGGCTCCCATTCCAATGGCAGCTCGGCGATCCTGCGCACCATCTTGTCGAGCCCACCGTAAGTAAGAGCGAGGCCGAGTTTTTCTTTGGCATAAGCTTCACCGAGCAGTCCGGGGTTCGTAAAAAGGCTTAGGCCAGATGTGTGGGTCAGCAGATGGTGGATCGTTATCTTCGTTTTGATGGGCACTGTTTGGTCCAGCGACGTTGCGCCCGGTATCAGAAGTTGCCTGTTTTTAAATTCCGGCAGGTAAGCTTCGACCGGATCGTCGAGATGCAGGCGCGCCTCCTCGTACAGCATCATCAGCGCGACGGCGGTGACAGGCTTGGTCATCGAGTAGATGCGGGCGATGAGGTCGCGCTGCCAAGGCCGCTTGGCTTCGACATCGGCATGCCCGGCGCAGTCGAAAAAGGCGAGTTCTCCATGACGCGCAATGAGCACCGCACCGCCCGGCCAGCGCCCGGTGTCGGCATATCGCTGCATCCACCGCTTCAGTCGCGCCAGCCGCGCCTTGTCGAAGCCGAGGTCCGCAGGAACACGAATCGGTTCACTACTAAATTGACTCATCGCCCAAATCCCCTGTCGCAAACGAAGGCCGTTTGGACAATCCTGCGCTCTCCCCGCACTATTGCCAATAGTTGGCTGCTTGACCTCCAGTGAAGCTGCAGACGACGTCTGCTCTCAGGAATCCCAAATGCGGTCCCCTACGGCAGACTTGAAGGCGCATTGCCGCCCGGCAGCATTGGCTCGGTCGGTGGTGTCTCTGACCGCATTTCTGCTAAAGCTCGGAAGCAAATCGCCCGCGATGTCACCAACTGCCGAAGTGTGAAGGGCGCAACGGACTGATGGGCCTCTCGCTCATCAGGCCTCTTGTCTTGAAGGAGGAACGCTAGGATGAGCACCGACCTGGATACCGTGCGGTCCTATGATACGGTCGCGGCAGAGTACGCTGCCGAGGCCGCGGCGATGCCCGCATGGGTCTCCACAGAGATCGATGCGTTCGTGACCGAGCTGGGCGGCTCGGGCAGGGTGCTGGAGATCGGAAGCGGTGGTGGGCGAGATGCACTTGAGCTGGAGAAGCGGGGAATTAGCGTCCGGCGCACCGATATCTCAAAGGGTTTCGTCGAACTGCTTCGCGAAAGTGGCTTCGAGGCCGACCTGTTGGACCCGCTGACCGAAGACTTGGCCGACCCGCAGCGTCCCGGCACGCCATACGACGGGATCTGGGCCTGTGCCTGCCTGATTCATGTCGCGCGCGAGGATTTCGGCACGGTGCTTGGACGGCTTGCCGAGGCGACCCGGACCGGTGGCCGATTGCACGCCTCGGTTAGAGAGGGAGAAGGCGAGGATGTGTCCACACATGGCAGTGCCGCAGCGCCCCGGCGCTACGTCGAGACGTACTGGCGCGAGTTTGCCCTGCGGTCAGCACTCACAGACGCCGGCTGGATCGTCAGCGAGGTACGTCTGTGCGTCGGAAAGCCCCATGATCGGTGGCTCAGCGTTCGGGCGAGTCGGGCGTGACGCACATAGAACTTGCGAGACCAGCCGCTCCGATCACGCCCGTTTCGTCAGCGGAAAGCGGTCCCGCAGCAGCCGCAGCACCGATTCCGACGGGATCGGCGGGCCGAAAAGGTAGCTCTGGCCGTAGTTGCAGCCCATCTTGGCAAGCTCGATCGCATCCTCGTTGGATTCGATCCCCTCCGCCACCACCTTCATCTCAAGCTCGCGCGCCATAGCGATCACCGATTTGAGCACGGTCGCCTTCTTATCGCTGCTGTCGCGCACCAGCGCCTTGTCGAGCTTGATCATGTCGAAGGGGAAGCGCGTGAGATAGGCGAGCGACGAATATCCGGTGCCGAAATCGTCGAGCGCCAGCCCGATGCCGGCTTCCTTCAGCTTCTGTAGCACCAGCCGGGCCTGTTCCGGATTTTCCATCACCATGGATTCCGTTAGTTCGAGCTTGAGACGTGAGGGGTTGCAATGCGTCTTGGCGAGAACCGAACGCACGTCGTCATAGAGCTCGTTGTTGAGCAACTGCACGCTCGACAGGTTGATCGAGACGAAGATCGGCAATTCGCCGGTCTGGTGCTGCCAGCTCATCAGATCGTTGGTCGCCTGCTCCAGCGCGAACATGCCGAGCGGGCCGATAAGATCGGAGGCCTCGGCGATCGGAATGAATTCGGACGGCGGGATATTGCCGCGCTTGGGATGTTCCCAGCGCATCAATGCCTCGAAACCGGCGACCTCTACATCCTCCAGCCGTGCGATCGGCTGGTAGACCATCGACAATTCCTTGCGTTCGATGGCGCGGCGCAGATCCGTTTCGAGCTGCAGCCGGTCGGTGCCGAAGTCGCGGAAGGCCGGCTGGAATGGCTCGACACGGTTGCCGCCGGCCCGCTTTGCCCGGTACATCGCAAGCTCGGCGTCGCTGAGCAGGCCGGTGGCGCTCTCCTGCCGGTCGACCCAGGAGGCAAGGCCGACCGAGGCCGTCAGGATGATCTCGCGATTGGAGAAGTTGATCGGCACCATGATCGCCTTGCTGATCGCATCGGCAAAATCGGCGACCTTGGCCGGATTGTGCTCGGAAACCAGGATGAGGCCGAACTGGTCGCCGGCAAGCCGCGCCAGCGTGTCCTGCGGTTTCAAGAGCCGGCGTAGCCGCCGCGTCAGCGCGATGAGGATGTTGTCGCCGGCGGCAACGCCGAGCGAATCATTGACCAGCTTGTAGCGGTCGATGTCGATCACCATCACCGTCGGTCTGAGCGTATCGCCACCCGGCGCCAGTGCCAGCACCGACTGCAGCCGGTCGAGGAAGACCTGGCGGTTCGGAAGGCCGGTCAGATTGTCGTGCAGCGCATCATGCAGCAGCCGCTCGACGGAGTTCTTCTGCTCGGTCACGTCGACGATCGTGCCGACGCAGCGGATGATTTCGCCGTTCGAGCCGAGCACCGGCCGGGCGCGGATCAGCAGCCAGTGGAAATGCCCGTCCTCGGCGCGGATGCGGAATTCGTGGTTCAGCCGCCCGCGGCGATGTTCGAGCAGCACGTCGAGCGTGGCGCGGAAGCGGTCGCGGTCGTCGGGGTGCAGCCGCGGCAGCCAGTTGCGCGCCGCGCCATGCATGGCGCCCGGCGATAGGCCGAGCTTGATCGAGACGTCGGGAATGGTGACGACGCGGTCGCGCGCCACGTCCCAATCCCACACCATGTCGCCGGAGCCGGTCAGCGCCAGCGATTGCCGCTCGAGATCGGAAAACAGCCCCTGCTGGTAGGCGCCGCCGGCAAAAGCATGCTGCATGACGGTGAAGCCGATCAGCAGCACGATGAGCACCAGGCCGCCGCCGAGTGCGGGCTGGATGATGTCGTTGTCGAGCCGCCCGGTGACCGTCAGCCACGCCCCGAACAGCCAGACGAGGATCAGCGCCCAGGCCGGCACCAAAAGGATGGCGCGGTCATAGCGGTTGAAGCCGAGATAGATGATCAGCAGCAGCCCCATCGTCGCCGTCAGCGCGAAGGAAAGCCTGGCGATGCCGGCCGCTATCGACGGATCGTAGATCGCGACGCCAAAGAGCAGGGCAAGGCCGAGCACCCAGGCAAGCGTGGCGTAACCCAGATGCGCATGCCAGCGGTTGAGGTTGAGATAGGTGAAGAGGAAGATGACGAAACTCGACGCCAGCGCCACCTCCGCGCAGGCGCGCCATATTCGCTGGTCGGCTGAAGCAACGCTGATCAGCTTGCCGAGAAAACCGAAATCGACGCAGATATAGCCGAGCACCGCCCAGGCAAGGGCCGCCGTCGCCGGCAGCATCGAGGTGCCCTTGACGACGAAGAGGATGGTCAGGAACACGGCGAGCAGGCCGGCAATGCCGAGCACGATGCCGCGATAGAGCGTGAAGGCGTTGATCGTGTCCTTGTAGGCGTCCGGTTCCCAGAGATAGATCTGCGGCAGTTCCGGCGTCGACAGTTCGGCGACGAAGGTGATGACGGCGCCGGGGTTCAGCGTGATGCGGAAGACGTCGGCCTCGTCGCTCGGCTGCCGATCGAGCGCAAAGCCTTCGCTCGGCGTAATCGCGCTGATGCGCTGCGAGCCGAGATCCGGCCAGAACAGCTTGGAATTGACCAGGCGGAAATGCGGCGCGACGATGACGCGCTCGAGCTGTTCTTCGGAGACGTTGGCGAGTGCAAACACCGCCCAGTCGCCCTGATGGTTCTCCGAGCTTGCCCTGACCTCGATGCGGCGGCGGATGCCGTCGGCGCCGGCTGCCGTCGAAACCTGGAAGGCCTCGCCCTGGTTGGCGTAGATCTCGGTCGTCGCGGTCAGATCGAGCGCAGTATCGTCACGGGAAATTTTTACAGGTTCGGCCGCCTGGGCAACACCCGCCACGAAGGCGAAGGCCGCCAGGAAAAGGGCTGCGATCACCGCGATCACTCGTCCGGACGGTGACTTGGGCAGCATGCGGTCTCTTGTCATCGGCTGTCGGTTTTCCTGCCTTTATCCGTATCGGTGGCGAGACGTGAAAACATCACATGGTCATGCCACTGACCGTTGATCTTTAAATATCCGCGCAGATAGCCTTCCTGTTGAAACCCGGCTTTTTCAAGCAGACGAATGCTGCGCGCGTTATCTGGAATACAGGCTGCTTCGATACGGTGCAACTCAAGCCCGGCGAAGATGTAAGGAATAACCAATTGAAGGGCGGCGAACATATGCCCCTGGCCGGCATAGCGTTCGCCCATCCAGTAGCCGATCATGCAGCTTTGTGCCGCACCTCTTCTGATGTAGCCGATGGTGACGCCGCCAACGAGCGTCATGTCGCCTTTCAGGAAAATGAACAGCGGCACCGCCTGGCCGGAGGCATATTCCTGCTTGCCGCGGACGACGCGGGCGCGGTAGGCGCCCTCCGTCAACTCGTCGCGCCGCCAGGTCGGCTCCCAGGGTTCCAGGAACTTGCGGCTTTCAGCGCGCAGCCGGTGCCACTGGTTGAAATCCTGATAGCGCGGCAGGCGCAGGAGATATCTGTCGTTCTCCAGCTCCACCGCTTCCGGCTGCCGCTGCAGGAACCGAAAAACCGATTTTGGCATCGATCACTCCCGGCAAGACAGACGTCGGCTCAGCGGCTTGCCTGCAGCGTCTTCGACGCCGGGACCGAAAGCGAGGCGGTGATGTCTTCCATCGGTGCGAGCTTTTCCAACGGACCGATCGCCGAAAGCGTCGGCACCGTGTCATAGAAAAGCCGGCCGGCGAGGTCGGTCAGCCGCTCGATGGTGATGCCTTCCAGCCGCTCCATCATTTCAGGATTGGAGATCGGCCGACCGTAGAGCATCATCTGCCTTGCGATCTGGCCGGCGCGGGCAGCCGGGCTTTCCGCACCCATCAACAGCTGGGCGCGGATCTGGGCGCGGGCGCGCTCGATTTCCTTCTGATGGATCGCATCGGCTGATTTGTGCAGCTCGTCGATGATGACGGGAACCAGCTCCGGCAGGTTTTCACCGCCGGTTGCGGCATGAATGCCGAAGATGCCGGTGTCGGAAAAGCCCCAATGGAAGGCATAGACGGAATAACAGAGGCCGCGGAACTCGCGCACTTCCTGGAAGAGCCTGGAGGACATACCGCCGCCAAGGATATTGGCGAGGATCTGCGAGCAGTAGAAATCGCGGGCGTGGTAAGGCTTGCCTTCGAAGCCGAGCAGGATCTGCGCGTCCATCAGGTCGCGCGGTTCGCGCACGCTGCCGCCGATATAACGAGCCGGTTCCATGACGGGCGACGCGGAAGGGGCCGTCGGCAGGCTCGCGAAACGATCCTCGACCATGCGCAGGAATTCTTCATGCTCGACGGCGCCGGTGGCGACCACGAACATGCGGTCGGTCGTGTAGTTGCGGCTGAGATAGCCACGGATCTGCTGCGGCGTGAAGGAGACGACGGTCTCCGGCGTGCCGAGGATCGCCCGGCCAAGCGTCTGGTCGCGATAGGCGACCTCGGAGAACCGGTCGAACACCACGTCGTCGGGCGTATCGTTGGCGGCGTTGATCTCCTGCAGGATCA
Source organism: Rhizobium beringeri (assembly GCF_004306515.1). Lineage (NCBI taxonomy): Bacteria > Pseudomonadati > Pseudomonadota > Alphaproteobacteria > Hyphomicrobiales > Rhizobiaceae > Rhizobium > Rhizobium beringeri. The sequence goes on from NZ_SILG01000001.1 coordinate 674,427, forward strand.
CCTGCTTCTCGCGCTCCAGCTCCTCTTCCTCGAAGGCCGATTCCGTCAGGATGTCGGCGAGGATGTCGACGGCGAGCGGCACGTAGTCCTTGAGCACGCGGGCATAATAGGAGGTCGTCTCGGTCGAGGTCGCGGCATTGACTTCGCCGCCGACATCCTCGATCTCCTCGGCAATCTGGCGGGCCGTGCGGCGCGCCGTGCCCTTGAAGGCCATGTGTTCGAGCAGATGAGCGATACCGTGCTCGTTGTCCGTCTCGTTACGCGATCCCGATTTGATCCAGACTCCGAGCGCAACGCTTTCAAGATGCGGCATGGTCTCTGTGACTACTGTCAGCCCGGATTTCAGCCGGGTGCACTCAACTGTCATTGGCTATCTTTCTGCGCCTGCTGTCGTCTCGCCGCGGGCATGCTTGCCGATAAAAGTCTCAACGGCTTTCAGCTCCGGTTTGATGATCTGGAAACGCTCCTCCCTGTGCATCACATCAGCAAGCCACGTCGGAAGCGCCGGGTCAATACCGCAGGCGGATTTTACGGCGGCGGGGAATTTCGCCGGATGCGCGGTCGAAAGTGTCACCATCGGCGTATTCGGCTTTTCTTTCTTCTGCGCGACGAAGACGCCGATCGCCGAATGCGGATCCAGCAGATAGCCGGTCTCGGCATGGGTCTGGCGGATCGTCTCGGCCACCTGCTTCTCGCTGGCGCGCCCGGCGCGGAAGTCGCGGCGGATCGCCTTCAGCGCTTGCGCGCCGATCTCGAAGCCGTTGGATTGCTTGAGGCTTTCCATCGCCGCGCGCAGCTTCGAGGCGTCGCGGTCATAGGCTTCGAACAGCAGCCGTTCGAAGTTCGAAGAGATCTGGATGTCCATCGACGGCGAACTCGTCGCCTTGACCGCCTTCATGTCGTAGCGGCCGGTCTTCAGCGCTCGCGCCAGAATGTCGTTCTCGTTGGTGGCAATCACCAGCCGGTCGATCGGCAGGCCCATGCGCTTGGCGCAGTAGCCGGCGAAAATATCGCCGAAATTGCCTGTGGGCACCGTGAACGAGATCTTCCGGTCCGGTCCGCCGAGCGCCACCGCCGCCGTGAAATAATAGACGATCTGGGCCATGATGCGCGCCCAGTTGATCGAGTTGACCCCTGATAGCCGGACCCTGTCGCGGAAAGCCACGTCGTTGAACATCGCCTTCACGAGGTTCTGGCAATCGTCGAAATTACCCTCGACGGCAAGCGCATGCACATTTGGCGACGACGAGGTCGTCATCTGCCGCTGCTGCACCGGCGAGACCTTGCCATGCGGGAAGAGGATGAAGATGTCGGTGCGCTCGCGGCCGGCAAAGGCGTCGATCGCCGCCCCGCCGGTGTCGCCCGAGGTGGCGCCGACGATCGTCGCCCGCTCGCCGCGCTTCTCGAGCGCATAGTCCATCAGCCGGGCGAGCAGCTGCATCGCCACGTCCTTGAAGGCGAGCGTCGTACCGTGGAAAAGCTCCATGATGAAGCTGTTCGGTCCGGTCTGGACGAGCGGCGCGATCGCCGGGTGGCGGAAGGTGCCATAGGCCTCGTCGATCATCGCCCGGAAGGTGTCGTCGGGGATCTCGCCATTGGTGAAAGGCGACAGGATGGTGAAGGCGATCTCCTGATAGGTCTTGCCCCTGAGCGCGCGGATCTCCTTCTTCGAGAAGCTCGGCCATTTCGAGGGAACGTAGAGCCCGCCATCGCGCGCCAGCCCCGTCAAGAGGGCGTCGCAAAAGCCGAGGGAAGGGGCCTCGCCGCGGGTCGAGATATAGTCCACGTTCGTCATCCTTGATCTATCGCTGGAGGAAATCCGGCCGGGCGTCACCATGGCCGCTCTGCCGGAAATCTCGGCCGGAAATCGAAAACGGGCCGCCCAGCGGGCAGGGCTTTGCTTGCATGCTTTTGAAGTTGCCCGCATCCGGCGTCGAAAAGTGCATCAAAACGGCGCTTACCCAATCGATTTTTGTTTGCGCCGCTGATATAGACCATCGCAAACCGTCATGAAAGGCCTCGCGAAAAAGACATGGGGCCTCCAAGAAACGCTTGTACAAGGGATGGAATATGGTGCTCGGCAAGGTCTCGCGTCTCATCGTCTCCGCATCTTTTCTTGCCCTGCTTACCGGTTGCAACTCGCTCGGCATAGGCGGCGACAGCAAGTCGTCGGCGCCGCCGGCCCAGCCGAACGGCACCGCCCAGATCATGCCGCTGGCGCCCGCCAACCCCTCCTCGAACAATCCTTCGATCGGTACGGGCACGACGGCGCAGGGCACGGTCGCCCCCGTCGTCCAGGGCGCCTGCCCGCAGATCTTCATGCGTGACCAGGACGCGATCTTCCGCACCTATGCCAAGGGCAAGAAGGACGATCCGCAGCAGATCGTCTTCCAGGCCTCCTTCGGCGACTACACCCGCCAGTGCACGCTGAACGACACGAACCTCACGATGACTGTTGTCGCCCAGTTGCGCCTCGTTGCCGGCCCGGCCGGCACGCCAGGCCCGGTCACGCTGCCGATCCGTATCACGGTCCTCGACGGCGAGACCGTGCTTTATTCCGAGGTCACCAAGTTCCCGACCGAGATCCCGCCGGGCACGCCGGGCACGCAGGTCATCTTCCGCAAGGACGGCATCAAGATGCCGGTCGGCTCCGGCGCTCTGGTGCGCGTCAATGTCGGTTTCGACACCCAGCCGGCAAAGACCAAGAAGAGCAGCTAAGCAATTCGGGCTTCGACCTGAATATTTCTGCCGGTTAAATGCATCCCATTGCAATAGGGGGATGATGTCGTGTCGTATGACGAAAAATCGGACATCTCTCTGAGATTGCCCGCGCGGACAGTTGAGGCATTCGATCGCATCGATAGCGGCCCCTCATCCGGCTGCCGCCACCTTCTTGGATGACAAAAATGTAGGATACTGACGCTTCCGGGCGGGTGGCCGCCCGCCCGGAAGCTGGTTGTCGGATCGTCACCTTCTCAGTCGTTTGGGACTGTGGGGAGCAGGATCGCAACCGGCTCTTCATCTGGCCCGTGTGGTTGCAGGAACCTTGGGGTTCGTATCCAAGACAGGGACGACGAAGATGACAGATAATAGCATGATCTGTGCCGGAATCGATGTCGGCAAAAGCCATCTCGACATTGCCATCCATCCCGACGACGCAAGGCTGAGGGTGACGTACGACACCGCTGGTCTGAAGGCGCTTGACGCCTTCCTTCAAGAGCATGACGTCTGCCGCATCGGCTTTGAAGCTTCCGGTGGCTATGAATGGCGGCTGATGGTGCATCTGCGGGCCGGCAAGCGGCCGGCGGCGCGTCTGCAGCCAGCGCAATTGCGGTTCTTCGCCAAGAGCCGGCTTCGGCGGGCAAAGAACGACCGGCTCGATGCCGCGCTGATTGCGCTCTTCACTGCAAGTCTCGAGCGGTTGCCGGCGCTGCCGGACGCACGCTTCGACAGCTTGGCGGCCGAACTGACCTATGTGGAACAGATCGAGCAGCAGATCGCGCTGGTGAAGACCTTTGCCGAGACCGCCTTGTCGGAGGCCGTCAAACGCCGTCACGCGCGCGAGATCGCCCGGCTCGAAACCTGCCGCAAGGCCCGTCTGCTGCGGCTCGAAAAGACGGTTCGCGACGATTGTGACCTGGCCCGGCGGCTCGATCTGCTGATCTCCATCAAGGGGATCGGGCTGCGTAGCGCGCTGTGCCTGATCATTCGGCTGCCCGAACTCGGCCATGCCGGCCGTGCCGAGATCGCGGCCCTTGCCGGTGTCGCACCCTATGACGACGATAGTGGAAAACATCATGGCAGACGCCGCATCCAGGGTGGCCGCGAACGCCTGCGCAAGAGCTTGTTCATGTGCGCATTCACGGCAACCCGGCACAATCCGGATCTCGCCTCGTTCTATGCGCGCTTGCGCCGCAGCGGAAAAGAACACCTAAGCGCCGTCATAGCCGTCGCCCGAAAACTCATCATTCTCGCCAACGCCATCCTCATCCGAAACACCGAATGGACGCCACAATACCCGCAAAAATGAAACATGGTTGCTCCCCGCTCGCGGGGCGAAGGGACATGCGGCACCCTCTCCGTTTCCACCTCGCTCTCGCATGGCACGTCCCCTCTCCCCGTCTCTTACGGGGAGAGGGTTAGGGTGAGGGGCAGCCATTGGCGCGAACCTCTCCGCCCGACAGACGGCCAATGACATCGGCAATCGTCTTGGGCGGGCTGAGGCGCATTGAGAGCGGGCTAGTGGCGTTTCAGAGAACGTTGTCCCAGGCCGCCAGTGCGGCGACGACGCCTGGCAGGTCGTTCATGCGGGAGATTGCCGTTTCGGCGCCCGCATCCGTCAGCTTGTCGGCATGGGCGGGATAGCTGTGCGAGGCGCCGGTAAAACCGATGACGCGCATGCCGGCAGCGCGCGCCGCATGCACGCCGTGCACGGAATCCTCGACCACAACAACCTTGTCAGGCGAAACACCCATCTGGCTTGCGCCATGCAGGAAGATGTCGGGCTTCGGCTTGGCGCGGTCGGGGCCAAGATCCTTGGCGGAGAAAATGTTCGGCGCAAACAGCGGCTTCAGGCCCACCTTAGTCAGCATCATATCGAGCCGCTTGGTGCTCGAATTCGAGCAGATGCAGCGCTTGATCGGCAGCCTGGAGACGGCGAATTCGACGCCCGGAATGGCCTGGACGTCCTGCGCCAGCCTGAGGTCGAGCATATGCTCCGACTTCTCCAGCAGCGAGGCCGAAAACGGGATGCTCGCCTCGCGCTCGATCTGCAGCAGGATGTTGCGCCATGTCATGCCGGCGAAGCGCTCGCCCATTTCTTCGACGCCGATCGGATATCCGGCCTCCGTCAGCAGCGCTGATTCGACTTCCGCCGCGATGATTTCCGAATCGACGAGAACGCCGTCGCAGTCGAAGATGATGAGGTCGAAGCCGTCCATATGTTCACGCCTTGCTGAAAGTCTGGGCTGGAAGCCTGGCTCTTGTCCGGGAATGCTGCGGCTTTACACGATGCCCAGCCAAAGCTCAACCGGATCTCAAGCATGGCTGCGATGCGGCAAGCGACCGGCTCCGACGTGTCTGCCGGATCGGCGGCGTTGGCCGCCATCATCCCGGCCTCGACAAGCAGGAACTCGCTCGTCACCGAACGCGCATGGGAGGGAACCGGAAGGCACAATCGCAAGCCGCATCAGTCGGATGCTCGGCTAGCATCGTGCGCGGCTCTATAAAGTGAGAGCGCCTGGAGATGACGGTGGAATGACGTCGGCAGGATTGCCCGCCGACGTCATGGCAAGTTTAAAGCGAGCTCAGAAACGCGAGGGACGGCATAAAGAAATATTCGCCTCCCTTCATCTTCACCGCTTGAGGAACTGTTGCAACGGTCTTGAGGGAGCTGGGATCACCCCAGATGGCGGCTCCTTCCATATCTGGTCGCGCAGCATCTTGTTTTGTTTGACCGATGACCGGATCGACCCCAGGCGGTGGAAAGCCAGCCGGAACGGCCGGGAAACCGGGATTGTTGGCCCAATTTTTCTGCGTGAATTCGAACTGGTTGCCTATGTCACTGTTGAACGCCATGAACAGCAGGCCGACGTATTTACTCGGTTTGTTCTCGATCTTGCCATCGTTCGGATTGTCTGTTCGCACGCCATAGGTTTGGCCGCGTCGGGCCATGAGGTGCTTTCGCTCGCCAGCAATGTTTTCGAACCCGCCCGACCCTCGCGGATTGGTTTTTCGGATATGCCCTGAAAAGGGACACTTCGCGCCGCTCTTGTCGCTGAAGTAGTTGAAGTTGTTCGGGACGGGTGACTCAACTCCGTCTTCTGACTGCATCGTGACCGGCGTTCCGTCCTCAAAGCGCCCGACGACCATGGCGCCGGCCCTTTCGTCATCAGATCCGAATAAGCGATCTGCAAGTTTCTGCTCTTGCCTTTTGAAGCGGCGGACGTTTTGTTCCAGCTTCCGGTATACGAAGTAACTTCCGAAATGAACGGCCGGATCGGGCGCTGCTGGATCTGGAACAATAACCTGCTCTAATGGGAAAGCCGGATCCCAGTTCGCAATCCCATCTGTCGCGTTTTCTTCCGCGTCGATGTCTTCCAGCAGAAACAGCGGCTGGCTGCGCCCATCGACATAGCCAAAGTGTTCGATACCTTCTTCATTGTCATTGTGAAGGCCCAGGCCATCTTGCGTCCCTACGATTGTTACCCCATGCGAGGCTTGGATCAAGTTTACCACCTGATCATGAGCAGTGACCTTGGTGTCATTGAGCATATCTCCCATCAGAACGACCGCATGGATGGGATTGCGAAAATAAGAATCCCACCTGCTGACATCAGGGTCATTCAAGCCGGATTTTTGCATACCCGCGCGGAATATCGGATCGCTCGGTCTTTGGGCGATTTGGAGGGCTTGATAGCCCGCGTCAGTAAGGCCAAGCCCAATATACGGCGTTCCCGGCGTCGAAGGTTTGGCTTTGAATGCTTCAATTTCCATTAAATGTTGCTTTGCCGATTTCATCAGCGTCGTGGAAATTGCCCGAAGGAAGCTTTTCGCAGCCTCCTTATCGTCAAACCGCAGAAAAAATAGAGTCAAAAACTCACGAACATGCGCCTTGATGATGTTCGGTTGAAGATTGTTAAGCATAGTGCTGTCGTCAGCCGATAGATTTTTCCATGAGATTGGAGAGTTTAACGTGACGGACATCTTGCATTCCTCCGTTAATGACGTCGTCATTAAACAACAGGTAGCATATTAGAGTCAACGCAACCATTTATTATTTGATTTGTATTTCTAGTGACGGTTTGAATCTTTTGCCATTTTTGATCTACAAACGAACCTATTGATCTCGGGTGCTCCGCATGTCCTCGATGCTGCGGGTGAGGGACGTGTCGTGGACTTTGATCTGATTTATCACCCGCCCTCTTGGATAGGCTCCGCTGCCAGATCTGCTGAAGAGTGCAGTGACGACTGCCGGTCGTCTTCCGCTGAGAAGAGGATGGAACGACTTTCCGCCGGGCGCGCCCAGCCTTTGTCGAAGAAACTTGACAGCAGAGCCTCGCCGAGACTGCCGGCAAGATGAGCCCGCCTTTCGTTACAGTCGAGGCAGGTGCGGCAGCCGCGATGATCTGAGGTCCCCGACGTCGCGGGAATGGAAATGGCGCGCAGATAGCAGCCGTCAGGCCGCCAGCTGCCCACCCCGGCGTCCCGCTGCAGATTGTGTCGAGGCTGTCGCCCGAAGCCTGAACCGGGAAACCAGTTCGCGCAGCTTGGCAGCTTCCTGGGCAAGCTGGCCGGATGCCGCGGTGGATTGCTCCACCATCGCCGCGTTCTGCTGGGTCACCTGGTCCATGGAATTGACGGCGGTGTTGACTTCGGCAAGGCCGGTCGACTGCTCTCTGGCCGATACGGCGATTGCATCCATGTGCTGATTGATGCGGGCAATCTGCTCGCTGATCGCCTTCAGAACCTGGCTGGTGTCGAGAACCAGTTTGACGCCGCTTTCCACTTCCACCGACGATTTCTGGATGTGGCCTTTGATTTCCTTTGCCGCTTGAGCCGATCTCTGGGCAAGTTCGCGTACTTCCTGGGCCACCACCGCAAAACCCTTGCCTGCGTCTCCGGCGCGTGCCGCTTCGACGCCGGCGTTTAGCGCCAGCAGATTGGTCTGGAAGGCGATCTCGTCGATCACGCCGATAATGCTGGAGATCTGCTGGGACGAAGCCTCGATGCGGCGCATGGCTTCTTCGGCATGCGACACGACTTCGGAAGATTTGGCGGCATTGCGGTTTGCATCGGTCGCCTCGGTGCGCGCCTCATCGGTCCGCTTGCTCGAGTTCGAGACATTGGCGGTGATCTGATCGAGCGCTGCGGCGGTTTCTTCGAGCGAGGCTGCCTGCTGTTCGGTTCGTTTCGACAGATCGCCGGCCCCGGAGGCGATTTCCCTGGTGCCTTCGTCGATCGCGGTAATGGCGGTCGCGATCGCGCTGAGCGTCTGATCGAGCTGCCTGATCGACATGTTGAAATCATGCCGGAGGCCCTCGAAATCGGGCGCAAACGGCTCGTCGATCTGGAAGGCGAGATCGCCGGATGCAAGCCGCTTCAAGCCTGCCGCGAGGCCTGATGTCGCCGCCCGCAGCCGTTCGGCTGCATCTTCGTCGGCCTGCTTGCGCGCTGTGACCCGCTCGGCTTCGCCCTGCAATCGGGCTGCCTCGGCATCTTGCTCGAGTTGCTTATTGGCAATCGCCGCCTGGCGGAAGATTTCGACGGCCGATGCCATCGTTCCGATTTCATCAGTGCGGCCGATCCCGGCGCAGGCAATGGCAGTGTCACCGCCGGCAAGCCTTTGCATGTCGTTGGAAAGCGAAAGGATTGGTTTGGTGACGGTCTTGCGGGTCAGGAAATAGAGGCCAATGGCGAACAGCGCGGCCAAGCCCAGAAGTGCTTTCAGAGCGATATCGACCGAAGCTTTTATCTCAGAGCTGTGCTTGGAAATATCGTCCGACGCAGCCGTAATCTGATCCCCGGCCTGTTCCATGGCCGTTTCCAGCGTCGAGAACTGCGCCATGAAATCCGGCAATGCCTTCAATGCCGCGGTAGGATCCTTGCCGGCGAGATCGACGATGTCAGTGGCGCTTGCAATATAGGCAAGCAGGGGACGTTCGACGCTGGCAAGGATCGTTTTGGTCTTGTCGTCGGTGGCAAGCGCCTTGTTGGCGTCGATCATCTCACGGAACGACGCGTCGTGCTCTGCCAGATCCGCCTTCACCGCGGCGGGGTCTATACCTGCTGCCGGATTGGACGCCAGCATTGACGCCAGCACGTCCGCGCGCATGGCGTCATGCATCATATCGGCCTGCATGTGGTTGCGCAGAATTTGCGCCGACCGGGCAACGTCGGCGTTGTTTTCGGAGAGGGTCGAGGCGGACCAGATGCCGACGCCCGTAGCGCCACCCGCCAATCCGAAAATCGCGATGCTCGCAATGATGATCTTATGCTGGATCGACGCCATGATAGGGCTCTCTCGTTAATTTAGAACGTGAGATTACCAAAACATGCTTAATGATTTCTCAGCACCGTGCCGCTCAGCGGCGCGAAAACAATAGGTTGCCGCGAATATTTCACTTTCGATGAAAAGTTGGGCTCTTTGCGGGTCGAGCGGATGCCCGGATGACGGACCTGCGCGAGTGCCGCGGCGTCGTCGAGGCTCATTGCTGCTTGCCGGTCTGGGGCGTACGATGCATGTGCAATGGGAGAGGGACAATGAGGCTTTCAGCTTTCGTCCGACCGGCAGCAGCCGTAGTGCTGCTGTTTGCCTTCACATCCACCGACGTCATCGCCAAGGGCAAGCACCGAAGCTGCGCGCAGCTGCAGGCGATGAAAGATAATGCCCTGACCGGCGGAAAGCATGCCGGGGATGGCACCGACAAGAGAGCCAAGATCGAAAGGAAGATGAGGAAGAAAGGCTGCTAGAGGCAAGTCGCCGCTAGCTCACGAGCACCGAGAGAACATGGTCTGGAAGCAGGCAAGCCTGTCACCGCGTTGAGGATGGCGCGACATCCATCAAATCCGCGTCATGCCAGACTAACCGCAGCCCGGGGACTACCTTTGGCATTCTCATGCACTAGATGGCGATCGAGGAGGACGCCACCGCCGCTCTTGGGAGGAGAACAAGCGGCATGCCTAGAGAATGGACGAAGAGGAAGACTGCATGACGATCGAGGACATCATCGAAACCCTGGAAAAGACTGACATGCCCGACAGCCGGATCGACGCCTTCATCACCTGTGCCTTTCTGTTGAAGCAACTCCGGCCGGCCGAGCCCAACGATTTCGACGGTCCTAACGATTACCTGCCGAGCAGTATCAAGTCTGAGCACGGCTTCCTGATGGCGCGACCCTTCACACACGACGTCAATCACGCCATCGACCTGTGCCGGGAAATCCGGCCGGATGCGGTTTGGCACCTCGCCCGCGGTCGCCAGACAGCCGACGAGTCGCTCTACGGTGCGCAGCTGCGCGAGATCAAGGAGAGCGAAAGCGTGCTCGGTGAAGCCGAGAGCAATCACGCGGCGCTGGCGCTCACTTTGGCGGCGCTGCGGGCCCATGTGCGGCAGGAAGATGAAAAGAGGGCAGGTGCGTGAGGGCGCCGGATACCGCCTCGGAACGTCTCGCAGGTCCGCAATAACCTACGGATCGACCGGAAAAAGCATCAGGAACTGCCGGTCGCCTTCCGGAGAGAACAGGATCGAGCGGCTTTCGGCCGTGCGCCGCGCCCAGCCTTTGTCGAGGAAGCTTGAAAGCAGGGCCTTGCCGAGGCTGCCGGCGAGGTGGGCGCGTCTTTCGCTCCAGTCGAGGCAGGAGCGGCAGAGCGGCCGGCGCGACGATCTGAGGTCGCCGACATTAATGCCGATGCGTTTGAGATCGCCTTCGCCCTTTTCCGTCAGCGCCAGGCCTTCGCCGACCGCCTCGATCGAGCCGGAGGCAATCAGGCTGTCGAGCATGCGCACGCCGTAATCGCCGGCAAGGTGATCGTAGCAGATGCGCGCCTTGCGCAGCGCCGGCTCCTTCGGTCCCGGCTGGTGACGCAGATGGCCGCGTCCGGCGGCAAAGCCCATCATGCTTTCGATCAGCCGGGCGACGGCCTCGTCGGCGAGCGTGAAATAACGGTGGCGGCCTTGCTTGCGCTGGGTTAGCAGCCCGCCGGCCTCGAGCTTGGCGAGATGCGTGCTGGCCGTCTGCACGGTGATGCCGCCGACCCCGGCAAGCTCGGTCGCCGTCAGCGCCCGGCCGCCGGTGAGTGCCGCCAGCATGTTGGCGCGGGCGGGATCGCCGATGAGCGCGCCGATCTGCGCAATGTCTGGGCCTTCTTTCATACTTCGATCGTAACCGAAGCATCGCCGTCAGGCAATGTGCGAAAACGGGTGGGCAGCCAAAGGAGAAACGATATGATCACCTGCTTCATCCGCTATCAGATCGACCCCTTCAAGAAGGAGGCGTTTGCCGAATATGCCCGCAACTGGGGCCAGGCGATTCCGAAGAATGGCGCCGACCTGATCGGCTATTTCGGTCCGCACGAGGGCTCGGCAACGACGGCCTACGGCGTCTACAATATCGAGAGCCTTGCCGCATATGAGGCCTATCGCGCCAGGCTGGCTTCCGACCCGCTCGGCCGTGAGAATTACGAATTTGCCAGACGCGAAGGCTTCATCCTGAAGGAGGATCGCATCTTCCTCAAAAATGTCTCCGCCCCTCACGCAAAGCTGGTGCTGTCATGATCGCCGTCATCTTCGAAGTCGTGCCCTATATGGGCGAACGCCACAAATATCTGGATCTCGCCGGCGAGTTGCGCGCCGAGCTCGAAAAAATCGACGGCTTCATTTCGATCGAGCGTTTCGAGAGCCTGACGAACCGCGGCAAGCTGCTGTCGCTCTCCTTCTTCCGCGATGAGGAAGCCGTCAAGCAGTGGCGCAATCTTGAGGCGCACCGGGCAGCCCAGCAGGCCGGACGCGGGGGCATCTTCGCCGATTACCGCCTGCGGATCGCCAGTGTCGTCCGCGATTACGGCATGTTCGAACGCGACGAGGCGTCGGCAAAGTCTGCCGCTTACTCATCGGCCGGCCGAATAAATTCCCGAAATCGGCCACCGCTTCAGGCTTTGGTAACTAAGTTGCGTAACCATAACGGACAGTTAAGCGTAGAGCGTATGAGTGAGTATCAGAATGGCATCAGTTTTTCCGCTTGCCGACCTCAAGGCTTCCGTCAAGTCGGATTCCCGGCCGGGATCCCGGTCGGATTCCTGGCCGGCTTCTTGGGTTGACACGATCATCAAGGGCGATTGCGTCAGTGCCCTTGAAGCTTTGCCCAGCCACTCCGTCGATATCATCTTTGCCGACCCGCCGTATAATCTCCAGCTCGGCGGAACGCTGCATCGTCCCGACCAGTCGCTGGTCGATGCGGTCGACGACGAATGGGATCAGTTCGCCTCCTTCGAGGCCTATGACGCCTTTACCCGCGCCTGGCTGCTGGCCTGCCGGCGGGTGCTGAAGCCGACAGGCTCGATCTGGGTGATCGGCTCCTATCACAATATCTTCCGCGTCGGCGCCACGCTGCAGGATCTGAATTTCTGGATCCTCAACGACATCATCTGGCGCAAGACCAACCCGATGCCGAATTTCAAGGGCCGCCGTTTCCAGAACGCCCATGAGACGATGATCTGGGCAAGCCCCAGCGCCAAGGCCAAGGGCTATACCTTCAATTACGATGCGCTGAAGGCCGCCAATGACGACGTGCAGATGCGCTCCGACTGGCTCTTCCCGATCTGCAACGGCAGCGAGCGGCTGAAGGGCGAGGACGGCAAGAAGGCCCATCCGACGCAGAAGCCGGAGGCGCTGCTTGCCCGCGTCATCATGGCCTCGACCAAGCCCGGCGATATCGTTCTCGATCCTTTCTTCGGCTCGGGAACGACGGGCGCCGTCGCCAAGCGTCTGGGCCGTCACTTCGTCGGCATCGAGCGCGAACAGGATTATATCGATGCGGCCTCGGCCCGCATCGCCGCCGTCGAGCCGCTCGGCAAGGCGGAACTGACCGTCATGACCGGCAAGAAGGCCGAAGTCCGCGTCGCCTTCAACGTGCTTGTTGAAAGCGGCCTGATCAAGCCCGGCCAGGTGCTGACCGACGCCAAGCGCCGCTATAGCGCCATCGTCCGCGCCGACGGCACGGTAGCTTCAGGCGGCGAGGCCGGCTCCATTCATCGTCTCGGCGCCAAGGTGCAGGGGCTCGATGCATGCAACGGATGGACCTTCTGGCATTTCGAAGACGGGCAGTCCCTGCGCCCGATCGACGATCTCAGGTCCGTCATCCGCAGTGATCTGGCAAAGGCGGAGTGAGCACCACCTTCGCGAGATCGAGATACCTTCTTCCGATTTCCCTCCAGTTGCGGAAGAAGACCAAGGCGCCCGGGGTCAAGCCCCGGGCGTCCTCTTTTGAGAGCAATTCCAGCAAAAGTGTGCAGCGGTTTTGCGTCCGGAATGCGTAAAACAAGAAATCCTGATCAGAACTCCTGGTAATCGGTGACGTCGACCCGCGTGACGCGCCCTTCCGCATTGAAGGTAATAGTCTCCTCACCCTCGCGGATCAGCGGCTTGCCTGATTTGCTGTGGGTGGCGCGCACCGACCAGACCGATCGGCCGGAGAGCGGCGTCAACGTTTCCACCAGCGAATTTTTCGCCGTCTGATCGGGATAGTCGTCGAAATATTTTCGGAAGGCGGCCATGATCTCAGACCGTCCGGCAAGGCTGCCGACGCCGTTCGAGACATAGGTCGCGTCCTCGGCGAAATAGGCCTCGATGGCGGGAAAATCGAGGGCGTTGATGGCGGCGTGAAAACGTTCGATTTCTTCTGCGGGGTCGAATGCCATGGATCTCAGACCTTCAATCCGTAAGCGGCAAGATCGCTGCGCAGCTTCTCAGGCCCCGAAAACAGCACCGCATTCCAGCCGTAGGCCTTGGCGCCTTCGACATTGACCGGCGCGTCGTCGATGAAGATCGTCGCGGCGGGATCGAGGCCGAAACTTTTCGTATGCGTCTCGTAGATCGCGATATCGGGCTTGATCAGGCCGACATCGCCGGAAACGGTGACGCCGCGCGGTAGGTTGAGGAAGGGGAAGCGCGCCTGCGCCTCACGGAAGGTGTCGGAGGCGAAGTTGGTGAGCATCGTCACATCACGCCCTTCGGCGATCAGCCCTTCCATGATCGCGACGCTGTCGTCATAGGCATGCGGCACCATCTCGTGCCAGTATTTGCGGAAGGCGCGGATATGCTCCTCACGCGCCGGGTGCTGTTCGATCAGCAGCGCTTCGGCCTCCGCCCATGTGCGGCCGCGGTCCTGCTCGATGTTCCAGTCATGGGTGCAGACATTGGCGAAGAACCAGTTGCGCTCCGTTTCATCAGGGATGAGGCGGCTGAAGGGAAGATGCGGATCGTAATGAATAAGGACTTTGCCGATATCGAAAACGATATGTCTTATGTCGGTGGTCATGGTCATCCCTTGGATGTTTTAAACGCGAGAGGAATAGCCGCTGCGATCGCTTTTTTCATGATTGTTGGTAAGGCCTGGGCTTCAAGATTTGTAACCGGCTCCCACCATCCGTCATTGCTATCGATTTTGGTGGCGATGGCCGCACGCCAGATCGAAAGCCTGAGCTCGAAATGGGTGAAGACATGGATGACGGTGCCAGAGGCCTGCCATGCTGCGTCGAAGGGTGCGGCGCTCGCCGAGGTCTCGCCGTCGATGCGCGCCGTCCAGGCCGTCGTCGGCACCTCGGTCATGCCGCCGAGCAGGCCGCTGTCGATGCGCCGCCGCAACAGGATCTCGCCATCACCTGTTACCGCGATGAAAGCCGCGCCGTATCTGACCGGCTTCTCCTTCTTTGCCGCTTTGACCGGAAAGAGCTCGGGATCGGAAAATTTGAGCGCCTCGCAGGCACCCCGGAACGGACAGAGCGAACAGGCCGGCCGCTTCGGTGTGCAGATCGTCGCTCCGAGATCCATCATCGCCTGGGCGAAATCGCCGGGCCGATCGGCAGGCGTCAACAGCGCCACCTTCTGCTTCATCTCAGGCTTTGCCGCCGGAAGCGGCGTGGCGATCGCATAAAGCCTGGAGATCACCCGCTCGACATTGCCGTCCATGACCGCCGCCTGCCGGTTGAAGGCGATTGCCGCGACGGCGGCGGCCGTATAGTCGCCGATCCCGGGCAGGGATCTGAGACCCTCTTCGGTATCGGGAAAGACGCCGCCATGCTCGTTCGCCACCGCTTCGGCGCATTTCTTCAGGTTGCGAGCCCTCGCATAATAGCCAAGCCCTGCCCAGGCGGCCATCACCGCGTCGGTCTCGGCGGCGGCAAGATCGGTCACTTCGGGCCAGCGTTGCAGAAACCGCTCGAAATAGGGTTTGACCGCCTGCACCGTCGTCTGCTGCAGCATCACCTCGGACAACCAGACGCGATAGGGATCGGCCTTGACGCCGCGGGCCGCCATGCCGGGCGCCACACGCCAGGGCAGGTCGCGGTGATGGCGATCGTACCAGTCGAGCAGGGGCTTTGCTAAGGGCGTGTCGAGTGTGGTGATCGTCATGATTTGCCGCGATGGGGGGAAGTGCCTATACTTGGCGGAACAATGCCGCGCGATCAAGTCGCCCATGCGAATTGACGAGCGAATTGACGTGCGAATTGGCGGCGGCGCCGAAGGGTTTCGATGAGTTATCCACGCAAAGATGTGAAGCAGATCTCCGAGCTAGCGAACGGGCTGATCGATCCCGTTCTTGCCCGGCGCGCCGGCATCAGCACGGCTCTGCTCGGCTCGTGGAGCGAAATTGCCGGCGAGGATTTCGCCGATTGCACCCGGCCGGAAAAGATCGCCTGGGCCCGCGGCGGCAATGAGGTCGGCGGCTTCCGCCCCGGCGTGCTGACCATTGCCTGCGAAGGCGCGCGTGCGCTCTTCCTCACCCATGCGCAGGGCGAACTCATCCAGCGCATCAACAGCTTCTTCGGCTTTGCCGCCGTCCACCAGATCCGCATCGTCCAGAAGCCGGTCTCACAACCCATCCGCCGCTCCCGCACCCCGGCGCCGCTGAAAGGCGAAGCCGCCCGCAAGCTCGAAGGCATGATGGAGGGCATCGAGAACGACAAGCTGCGCCAGGCAATCCAGCGCTTGGGGACCGCGGTGATGGGCAAACGGGGGAATCAACGCTGATCAGCAAAACGCCCTATCTCTGCATGCTCAGTTTTTTGATCCCGCCTCAACAAGCTCGCGGGTGACAGCGAATTCCATCCTGCCCGAGATCGAGCTGTACGGCTCGCACTCAGTGATCGCATCAGAGATCAACGGGGCTGCCGTTTTTTCCCATTCGGATGGTGGTGTGCGGAAGTTGACGGATAAAAAGTCGGCAGATCCATCCTTGATGACCGCCACAATCAGGAAGTTATAAGCACTCGGCGCATCCGCAGGCAGCTTTAGACATTTAAGCATCTGATTGAAAACAATATTGCCGCCGTCTTCAGAGGCGTGCGCGCTCGTGACGTTCAGAGCCAATGTTACAGAGGCAATAAGCAAATAATAGAGAAAAGTCTTCGTCAAAGAATGCATTCAAAATATCCCTCTGAATAGTCGTCTGCTATACTTGTAGTGCAGACGGGAGAAAAGTCATGCTGGTCTTGCAGTTGCCCCCTGATATCGAAACGCGGCTGATTGAGCTTTCCAAGCGTACCGGCCGCAGCAAGAGCTTCTATGTGCGTCAAGCCATCCTCGCGCATCTCGACGATCTGGAGGATGTCTATCTTGCCGAAAGGCGCCTCGAAGAACTTCGCCGCGACGAGGGCGATACCGTGCCGCTGGCCGAGCTGACGGCGCGTTACGGGTTGGACGACTGAGTTTCATCGACCAGCCGATACGGGCTGGCAGCCGCCGCGATATCTACCGGCAAAATCCGCAGACGGACCAATCTCGCAATTTTTGGTCTAGTCGTCTTCCCGCGGTCACAATTCTTTGAAGGAAGTTGGCGAACCGTGCCTTGTGAGTGGCCGCCAGCCGTTATATCGCACAGTCATGCCGTCAATCTCATTAGTTATGGGGAATCCATGCAGATGTCCGAAATGCAACTGACGAAACGCCGCCTGCTCAGCGGTATCGCCATCGCCGCAGCTGCCGTAGCGCTTGTCGCCTGCAACGACAGCAAGGACGCTGCCGATGCTTCGTCTTCC
Source organism: Rhizobium beringeri (assembly GCF_004306515.1). Classification (NCBI taxonomy): domain Bacteria; kingdom Pseudomonadati; phylum Pseudomonadota; class Alphaproteobacteria; order Hyphomicrobiales; family Rhizobiaceae; genus Rhizobium; species Rhizobium beringeri. The sequence continues at coordinate 691,182 of NZ_SILG01000001.1, forward strand.
GGCAAGACCATGGCGGATGGCACCAATGTCGACACCATGCAGACGGCGGCCACAGCGGCAACCGAAATGCCGGAGTCCGACGGCGATGTCGACATGGCAGAAGTGCTGAAGCCCGGCACGCTGCCGGAGATGGCGCTCGGCAAGGCCGACGCCCCGGTCAAGATCGTCGAATATATGTCGATGACCTGCCCGCATTGCGCTCATTTCCACAACACCACCTTCGACACGATCAAGCAGAAATATGTCGACAGCGGCAAGGTGCAGTTCATCATCCGCGAATTCCCCTTCGATCCGCGCGCCGCCGCAGCTTTCATGCTCGCCCGCTGCAGCTCTTCCAATCCGGAACAGTTGAGCACGCCGGAACAGTATTTCCCGATGGTTTCGATGCTCTTCAAGCAGCAGCAGATCTGGGCCGCCGCCGATGATGGCCGCGCCGCACTGCTGCAGATGTCGAAGCTTGCCGGATTTACTGAGGATAGCTTCACGAAATGCTTGACGAACCAGAAGCTTCTGGATGAAGTGAACGCCACGCGGGAAAGAGGTTCCAAGGATTTTGGCGTCAACGCCACCCCGACTTTCCTGATCAATGGCAAGCGCTACTCTGGAGACATGCCGGTTGAAACCTTGTCGAAGCTCATCGACAGCCTGCTCTGAACCGGATCGTTTCGATAGAACGGGCGACGGCGAAAGCCGTGCGCCCGTTTTTTTGTGGCTGCGTGACAAGCCCGTCCCGCGCTGCGGAGCGGCTGCATGAAGTTCAACAAGCTGCGCCTGGTCGGCTTCAAATCCTTCGTCGAGCCGACGGAATTCATCATCGAACGCGGGCTGACCGGCGTCGTCGGCCCGAACGGCTGCGGCAAGTCGAACCTCGTCGAGGCGCTGCGCTGGGTGATGGGCGAAAATTCCTATAAGAACATGCGCGCCTCCGGCATGGACGACGTGATCTTCTCGGGCTCGGGAAACCGCCCGGCGCGCAACACCGCCGAAGTGGCGCTCTATCTCGACAATGGCGAGCGCACCGCGCCTGCCGCCTTCAACGACAGCGACGAGATCCAGGTCACCCGCCGCATCGAGCGTGAACAGGGCTCGCTCTATCGCATCAACGGCAAGGAAAGCCGCGCCAAGGACGTGCAGCTGCTGTTTGCCGACGCCTCCACCGGCGCGCGGTCGCCGTCGATGGTCGGGCAGGGCCGCATCGGCGAGCTGATCCAGGCCAAGCCGCAGGCCCGCCGCCAGCTGCTCGAAGAGGCGGCCGGCATATCCGGCCTGCATTCCCGCCGCCACGAGGCCGAACTGCGGCTGCGCGCCGCCGAAGGCAATCTCGAGCGCCTCGACGACGTCACCTCGCAGCTTGAAAGCCAGATCGAGAGCCTGAAGCGGCAGGCCCGCCAGGCAAATCGCTTCAAGACGCTCTCTGCCGATATCCGCGCCCGCGAGGCGATGCTGTTGCATATTCGCTGGGTGCAGGCCAAGGAAGCCGAGGCCGAGGCCGACAGCGCGCTGAACCAGGCGACCTCGGTCGTCGCCGAAAAGGCGCAGATGCAGATGGAGGCGGCGAAGAACCAGGGCATCGCCAGCCTGAAACTGCCGGAACTGCGCGAGGGCGAGGCGCGCGCCGCGGCCGCCCTGCAGCGCCTGCAGATCGCCAGAAGCCAGCTGGAGGAAGATGCCGGCCGCATCCTGCGCCGCCGTGACGAGCTGACCCGCCGTCTCGCCCAGCTTGCGGAGGATATAAGCCGCGAGGAGCGGCTGGTGGCCGACAATGCCGTCATTCTCGCGAGGCTCGATGCCGAAGAGGCGGAGATTTCAGAAATCCTCGCCGATTCCGGCCGTTATGCCGAGGAAACCCGCGAGGCCTTTGAGGAAGCGGCGGCAAAACTTGCCGATAGCGAGCGCATCTTCACCCAGCTGACGGCCGAGCGCGCCGAGGCCGCTGCCGGCCGCAACCAACTGGAACGCGCCATCCGCGATCTCACGGACCGGCGGATGCGCCTCGAACGCCAGATGGACGAGGCAAACCAGGAACTGTCAGCCGTCGGCGAGAAGATCGCCGGCCTGCCCGATCCCGACGAAAAACGCGCGATCGTCGAAGCCGGCGAGATCGCCGTCGCCGACGCGGAAGCGGCGGTTCAGTTGGTCGAGCAGGCGCTTGCGGGCGCCCGCCAGACCGAGGCACTGTCGCGCGCGCCGGTCGATCAGGCCCGCTCGAGCCTGAATGCGCTGGAAACCGAGGCCCGCACCATTTCCCGCATGCTCGCCGCCGGTGCTGCGGCTGGCAAATTTCCGCCGGTTGCCGACGAACTGAAGGTCGACCGCGGCTTCGAAACCGCACTCGGTGCTGCCCTCGGCGACGATCTGGAATCGCCGCTCGATGCCGAGGCGCCGGCCCATTGGTCGGACAATGGCGATGGCGCCGCCGATCCGGCATTGCCATCCGGTGTTGCGCCGCTGCTGACCCATGTCCGCGCGCCGGCGGCACTCACCCGCCGCCTGCGCCAGATCGGCCTGGTGGCGGAAGGCGATGCCGAGCTGCTGATGGCGGCGCTGAAGCCCGGCCAGCGGCTGGTGACGAAAGAGGGTGCGGTCTATCGCTGGGATGGCCATGTCACCGGCGCCGACGCCCCGAGTGCTGCGGCGCTCCGCCTTGCCCAGAAGAACCGCCTGGCCGAACTCGAAAGCGAAGCTGCCCTTGCCCGCGACGTGCTTGCCGAAGCCGAGGAGCGGCAGGCTGCCGCCGCCGAGGCGATCCGCGCTGAGGAGCGCCGGCTTGCCGAGGCGCGCGACATGAGCCGTCTTTCGGCACGTCATCTCGCCGAAGCACGCGATGCGCTTGCCGCCGCCGAGCGTGCCTCCGGCGACCTCATTCGCCGCCGCGATGTCGTCAGCGAGGCCGCCAGCCAGTTGCGGTCGCAGCTGGAAGAGATCGCTATCCAGGAAGAAAATGCCCGCATCGAGCTGGAAGACGCGCCTGATCTGACGGCGATCGACGAGCGGCTGCGGTTCCAGCAGGCGGAAGTTGCGACCGACCGCGGCGCGCTGGCCGAAAGCCGCGCCCGCCATGAAAGCCTGGCGAGGGAAAACGAAGCCCGCCAGCGCCGCATCATGGCAATCGGCCAGGAGCGCGAGACCTGGCGCCAGCGGGCGGCAAGCGCTGAAGATCATGTCGCGACGCTGCGCGACCGCGAGGAAGAGGCGCGCGAAGAGGCAGCCGAGCTCGAACTGGCGCCGGATGAATTCGACGACAAGCGCCGCGCTCTGCTCAGCGAATTGCAGAAGGCCGAGGAGGCGCGCCGCCAGGCCAGCGATCTGCTGGCTGAGGCCGAACGCATCCAGCGCGAGGCCGACCAAAAGGCGACGACCGCACTATCGGAACTTGCCGAATGCCGTGAACGCCGCGGCCGCGCCGAGGAGCGCCTCGTCTCCGCCCGCGAGAAGCGGCAGGAAAGCGAAGGCCGCATCCGGGAGGTCCTGAACGTCGCGCCGCATGAAGCGCTGCAGCTGACCGGCCGCCCGACCATGCAGGCGCTTCCCGATCCGCGCGAAGTCGAGCGCGAGCTGGAACGCCTGAGGATCGAGCGCGAGCGGCTGGGTGCTGTCAACCTGCGCGCCGACGAGGAACAGAAGGAGCTGAGCGAGAAGCTTGAAGCGCTGATCAAGGAGCGCGACGACGTCATCGATGCGATCCGCAAGCTGCGCGGCGCCATTCAGAGCCTCAACCGTGAGGGCCGCGAACGGCTGATCGCCGCCTTCGACATCGTCAACGCCCAGTTCCAGCGGCTGTTCACCCATCTTTTCGGCGGCGGCACCGCCGAGCTGCAACTGATCGAATCCGACGATCCGCTCGAAGCCGGCCTCGAAATCCTCGCCCGTCCGCCCGGCAAGAAGCCGCAGACCATGACGCTGCTATCCGGCGGCGAGCAGGCGCTGACGGCAATGGCGCTGATCTTCGCCGTCTTCCTCACCAATCCGGCGCCGATCTGCGTGCTCGACGAAGTGGACGCGCCGCTCGACGACCACAATGTCGAGCGCTACTGCAATCTGATGGACGAAATGGCGGCCTCCACCGAAACCCGCTTCGTCATCATCACCCACAATCCGATCACCATGGCCCGCATGAACCGCCTCTTCGGCGTCACCATGGCCGAGCAGGGCGTCTCCCAACTCGTCTCCGTCGACCTGCAAATGGCCGAGCGCCTGCGCGAGATTGCCTAAAGCAATTCCAGGAAAACTGCGCAGCGGTTTTCCGTCCGGAATTGCGTGAAACGAAGGCAGCAATTCCAGAAAAAGTGTGCAGCGGTTTTCCGTCTGGGATTGGGTGAAATCAGGGAGGCGCAATTTCAGCAAAGGTGCGGCGCGGTTTTGCGTCCATAAATTGCGTAAAATCAAGGGCCGAGCAATAAACACCAAAAAAGGTCGGCTCTCTTGTCGCTTGTACCCCATTTGGGTGATGCTCTTTTCGCTGACTTGCATTAGAAGTTGTTTCAACGCAACCTAATTACTCTGCTGGAAAGCGGGCGACCAAAGGTTGCGCATTGTCGAATTTGCGTGCGGTTTTCCGGGCGAGGGCAAGAACCGGAAACCGAGAGCAAATCTTGGGAAGTAGCGATCTATTTTCTCAGGAATTGCGTATGACGAGGTCAGAGCGGTTCTGTTTACAAAAAGCTGAGCCGTTCCTGGGTTGAGGGACCCCCCGTCCGGTTTTCCTGGCCGGACGGAAACAAGGCTTTGCGGGACATTGTTGCAGTCCCGCAAAGCTTTTTTTGTGCCTTGTTTTCTGTTTGGGCACCTTTCAATCGTTTCGAGACCGGCCGCGGCCAAGATTTATTGTGCAGCGCAACATTCTGCCGCATTTGTCGATTTTCATTTCAACACCAACGGATTAAGCTAATCCCGATTTGGTGTTGGGGGGAAGATGACCAAGTGGGTCTATAGGTTCGGCGACGGGCAGGCTGAGGGCCGGGCGCGCGATCACGAGATTCTGGGCGGTAAGGGCGCCAATCTCGCGGAAATGTGCGCCCTGGGATTGCCGGTGCCGCCGGGGCTGACGATCGTCAGCGACGCCTGCAACACCTATTACAAGAACGGCCGCCATATCGAGGATGCGGTGAAGGCTGAGGTGCGCGCCGGCATAGCGGCGATCGAAGCGGTCACCGGCCGTCACTTCGGCTCCGTCAGCCAGCCGCTGCTGCTCTCGGTGCGCTCCGGCGCCCGTGTCTCGATGCCTGGCATGATGGATACGGTGCTCAATCTCGGCCTCAATGACGAGACCGTGCAGGCGCTCGGCCATGATGCCGGCGACGCGCGTTTTGCCTGGGACAGCTACCGCCGCTTCATCCAGATGTATGCCGATGTCGTCATGGGCCTCGGCAACGACGCCTTCGAGGAGATCCTGGAAGACGAGAAGGCCAAGCTCGGCCATGAATTCGATACCGAACTCAGCGCCTCGGAATGGCAGCATATCGTCTCGCTCTACAAGAAGCTGATCGAGGAGGAGCTGGAGCAGGAATTCCCGCAGGATCCCGAAGTTCAGCTCTGGGGCGCGGTCGGCGCCGTCTTTTCCAGCTGGATGAGCGCGCGCGCCGTCACCTACCGCCAGCTCCACAATATTCCGGAAGGCTGGGGCACGGCGATCAACATCCAGGCGATGGTCTTCGGCAATCTCGGCAACAGTTCGGCGACCGGCGTTGCCTTCACCCGCAACCCCTCGACCGGCGAAAGGGCGCTTTACGGCGAATTCCTGGTCAATGCCCAGGGCGAGGATGTCGTGGCCGGCATCCGCACGCCGCAAAGCATCACCGAGGAGGGGCGGATTTCCTCCGGCTCCGAAAAACCCTCGATGGAAAAGCTGATGCCGGAGGCTTTTCGTGAGCTCTGCCGCATCTGCACCGAGCTCGAGATCCATTACCGCGACATGCAGGATATCGAATTCACCATCGAGCGCGGCAGGCTGTGGATGCTGCAGACCCGTTCGGGCAAGCGCTCGACCCGGGCGGCAATGAAGATCGCCGTCGACATGGTCGATGAGAGAGTGATCACCGAGGACGAGGCGGTGCTGCGCATCGAGCCTTCGAGCCTCGACCAGCTCTTGCATCCGACAATCGATCCGCGCGTCACCCGCCAGGTGATCGGCACCGGGCTGCCGGCCTCGCCGGGGGCCGCCACCGGCGCCATCGTCTTCACGGCGGAAGAGGCCGTCGAGGCGGAAGGCGAAGGCCGCAAGGTCATCCTGCTCAGGGTCGAGACCAGCCCCGAGGATATTCACGGCATGCATGCCGCCGAAGGCATCCTCACCACCCGCGGCGGCATGACCAGCCATGCGGCGGTCGTTGCCCGCGGCATGGGCATACCCTGCGTCGTCGGCGCCGGCACCATGCGCATCGATCAACGCAACGAGCGGCTGCTCGGCGTCGGCGTCACCCTGAAGAAGGGCGATATCATCACCATCGACGGCTCGGCCGGCCAGGTGCTGAAGGGCGAGGTGCCGATGATCCAGCCGGCGCTGTCGGGCGATTTCGGCCGCATCATGGGCTGGGCCGACCGCGCCCGGCGCATGACGGTGCGCACCAATGCCGATACGCCGGCCGATGCGCTCGCCGCCCGCTCCTTCGGCGCCGAAGGCATCGGCCTTTGCCGCACCGAACACATGTTCTTCGAGGGCGAGCGCATCCATGTGATGCGCGAGATGATCCTTGCCGTCGATGAGAAGGGCAGGCGGCTGGCGCTCGACAAGCTGCTGCCGATGCAGCGGCTCGATTTCACCGGCCTCTTCACGGTCATGCACGGCCTGCCGGTAACGATCCGCCTGCTCGATCCGCCGCTGCACGAATTCCTGCCGAAGACCGATGATGAGGTGGCCGAAGTCGCCTTCGCCATGGGTATGGAGGCATCCGTGCTTCGCCAGCGTGTCGATGCGCTGCACGAGTTCAACCCGATGCTCGGCCATCGCGGCTGCCGGCTGGCAATCTCCTATCCCGAAATCGTCGAGATGCAGGCCCGCGCCATCTTCGAGGCGGCGATTGCCGCGGCCCAGGAGACCGGGGCTGCCGTCGTGCCGGAGATCATGGTGCCGCTCGTCGGCCTCCGCTCCGAGCTCGATTACGTCAAGGCACGTATCGATGACGTCGCCGGCGACGTCATGAGCGAGGCCGGCATGAAGATCGATTATCTCGTCGGCACGATGATCGAGCTGCCGCGCGCGGCCCTTCGCGCCCATGTGATTGCCGAAGTCGCCGAATTCTTCTCCTTCGGCACCAACGACCTGACGCAGACCACCTTCGGCATCTCACGCGACGACGCCTCGGCCTTCATCCCCACCTATCAGCGCAAGGGCATCATCGAGCACGATCCCTTCATCTCGCTCGATTTCGACGGTGTCGGCGAATTGATCAGCATCGCTGCCGAACGCGGCAGGCGCACCCGCAACGACATGAAGCTCGGCATCTGCGGCGAACATGGCGGCGACCCGGCCTCGATCCGCTTCTGCGAAACGATCGGCCTCGATTACGTCTCCTGCTCGCCGTTCCGCGTGCCGATCGCCAGGCTGGCGGCGGCGCAGGCGGTGATTGCAGGCGGTTTGGAAGAGATCCGCCGTGGTCCGAAAGACCTGCGGGGAAGCTTGTAAGATATTCGGTGGAGCCTAGAGCAATTCCAGGAAAAGTGCGAAGCGGTTTTCCCAGGCAAAGTGCGAAGCGGTTTTGCCGGGAATTGCGTAAAAACAAAAGGAATAGAGCGGTTCTGCGCTTCCGTTAAAAGCTGAACCGCTCTGGGGCAGGGGCGCTCGTGGCACTCAGTGATGATGCCGCCAGCGATCGCGGTAGATATAAGGCCCGTTCAGCTCCCAGGCCATGTTGTTCATCATCTCCGCACTCTGCGCCCGCGATTCGGCGCGCCGGTCGAGATCGATGCGCTGCAGGCAGGTAGCAAAACCATCCGTGCCGCGCCGGAAGCCATAGCTCAGGCACCGCTGCTCATCCGCCGCCCGCCGCTCCTCCGCCGTCATCGTCTGGCAGGCCGAGAGCCCGGCGACAACAGTGGCCATGACGGTGATGAGAAGACGAATGCGCATTGGTTTATTCCTTGGAATGCATTTCCCCGAGGAAAGGCCATTCGGGCGAGTGCGTCAAGCCGCTCTTGGCCTGGGAGATCGCTGAGGCCAGCCCCTCATCCGCCTGCCGGCACCTTCTCCCCGTAAACGGGGCGAAGGGACCATGCCGCGACCTCTCCATTCCCCACCAGCCTCTCGTGTGGCACGTCCCCTCTCCCCGTCAGAACGGGGAGAGGGTTAGGGTGAGGGGCAGCCTCCTGCACCCAACCTCTCCGCCGTCATTCCTATGACGAGCACAGGAATGAGGGAGGTTGGGGGGTGACGCTCCCACCTGACCTCACGCCGCCCCCGCCGGATCCCCAATCGGCAGCAGCGCCGGATTGAGCGGCGGATCCTGTGGGTTCTTCGTATCGGCGGGATCCTGCGCCGGCGTCAGCGGCGGTTTTTGCTGGATGGGATCGGGAATGCCGGGTGTCGGCGTCGGGCCGCGCGGCGTATCGGCATTGGGTGTCGGGATCGGGTCTTTGTTGGGCATGAGTGCCTCCTTTTCGAAAAAGGAACGGCAGCCTCAGCACTTGGTTCCACTTTCGCCGGCCAACCTTTCTATGCATGAGGGGCATTCCTATGTATGAGGCCTATGTACGAGGAAAGCATGGCCGCGCTACGAGAGGCCGGAAGCAGTGGAACGAGCATGGCCCTTCGCGATCGATTTTCGAAAAAACTGAGCTGTCCGCAATGCGGCAATGAGGGCTTTGCCGAAGCCTCGGAAGTCGATGATCCCAAGCGCAAGCACCCGGATTTCAAGGTCGATCAGCTGCCGCGCGGCTTTGGTGTGCAGCGGCCTTCCAACCATCAGGAAAATTTCGTCATCAAGTGCGAATGCGGGCGCAAGTTCCCCTTCCGCAGCGTTGCGGAAGCTGCGGCCGAGCGCCGCTAACATTTTGATCTAGAACTAGATCCGCTCCAGCAATTCGATGAAGGCATCGGCGAAACGCACCAGCGGCGCGGTCTCTTCGTCGGGGGCCTGCATGCGGATCTCCGTGCCGTTATCGTCGAGCAGCGCCAGCACGACGCGCATCTCCTGGCCGTCGTCAGGAATGCGCAGCACGGCGATGCGCCGGCAATCCTGGACGAGGCCTCCGGCCGGCAGGTCGAACAGCAGTTCGCCGCCGGAGCGTGCCGCCGCCTGGCGCACCGCCTCACAGAAGCCGGCATCGCCGCCGGCATAACCTTCGAGCGAGAGTTCGAGCTCGAGCAGCTCCATCGGCAGCATCGGCTCGGACTGATGGTCGATCCCGCCAAGCGCAGACGCCTGCGGCCTTGCTGCAATCTCGGGTGAAATCATCCCGTCTCTCCTCTACATCTGGAGATGAAACCGCGGCAGAATGGCCTTTTTTTGACATATCAGCAAGGGCTTATGAAGCAAGCCCCGTTTCGTCATGGCCTTCGCCGTGGATTCCAACGCATTGCTTCAGACAATAGTTTCAATTTAGCCGAATCTTGCCCCAGATCCGGATGATTTTAGGCCGGGCCGGCCTAAAATCTGAATCCGGGTCTAAATCAAAGAATAGAGCATGATGTCGTCCGAAAACCGCTTCACACTTTTCGGCATCATGCTCTAAACAGGGTTGAGGCGATTTGCGTGGTCGAACGCGCGGGCGCTGAAGAGCAACCGGTAAGTTTGATGGCCATCCGCTTCGACCGCCCCGTTTCCAACGCCGCCCGCTTTTCGCGGCTGCTCGGGGCGTTTTCCCTGGTGCTGGCGCTGGCTGTGATGATCGCCCACCGCTTCGGCGGCCTCGCCACACCCTATCTGGTGCTGCTCTTGATTGCCGCCGCCGGCGGCGCGCTGCTCGCCGCCATGCTCGCCGCGCTCGGGCTGCGCAGCCTCTGGATGACCGGGGCCGAAGGTGGGCTGGCGGCGCTGGCGGCGCTGATCTATGCCGCCTTTCCGCTCGGCCTCGGCGCCTATGCCACCGAGCGTTACATGACACTGCCTGATATCTACGACGTCTCCACCGATCCGGTCTCGGTGCCGGACTGGCTTTCGCCGCCGCACTCCGACCAGATCTGGCTGAAGCGCAACTTGCAAGTGACGCCGGAGGATCGCGAAAAGCAGCTCGCCGCCTATCCCGAACTCACCGGCCGGCGCTATGAGGGCGCGCTCGACCGCGTGCTGGAAGCGGTGCGCAAGGTCGCCAAGATGAGCGGCATTACCATCACGAAAAGCAGTGGCGACACCGAGCCCGGTCGCGATCCCGAGGACAAGCCGGTCAAGCCGCCGCCGGCGAGCGACGATGCCGTGGCCGATGCGCCCGATATCGTCCCCGTGCCGACGCCGCGCCCCTATGACGACGATGTCGCCAAGCTCATCCGCGGCGCCAACGGCGTGACGCTGCAGGGCACCACCCGCACGCTGATCCTCGGCCTGCGCTTCGATATCATCATTCGGCTGCGCGAAGAGGCCGAAACCACCTTCGTCGACATCCGCGTCGCCTCCCGATACGGCCAACACGACCTCGGCTTCAGCGCCGAAATCGCCGGCGATTATCTGAAGGCGCTGGATGCCGAACTGCTGGGGATTGCGGGTGGGTGAGCAACGGTGGCGCAAAGCGCCAGCAATCGATCCGGCGAATCGATTGGGGTTAGGGTGAGGGGCAGCCATCCGCGAAGGCAGAGACCCATTCACCCCTCCAAATCCAACCACCCCGTATACCGCACCACCAACCCCGTCAGCCGCCCGCCGATCTCCACGTGGAAGTGGAACCGCCCATCCCGCTCCTCCTCGTAAGTATTCCCGCCAGGCGCCAGAAACATCGGCAGTGGAATCCCGAAAAACCGCCAGCCGCGCACCACGAGCCGCAGCTTCTCCCCATCCGGCACCGGCGCCATCAGCACCCGGAAGGGACCGAAGACCTCGGCGAGCAGATGCCGGTCGCGGCCCTTGCCTTCGCCCTGCCAGCTGCGAAAGACTGTGCCGCCGAAATCGCGCGTCCAGTTCTCCTTGTCGCCATCGGCAACGAAACGCACCGTCACCGGCACATCCTCACCCGCCTTGGGAAAGCCGATCACCGCAGCGACGATCCTGGCCAGCAGCCCGCCGCCGCGCTCGATCCGCGCCCGGCCGGAGGCAACGCGTGCGCCGCCGGCATGCAGAGCTGATATCGCAGGCGGCAGCCGCTCCCAGGCGCTGCCGAGAATCCGCCGATACAGCGGCAGGGGTGCCGCCTCGTGTTCCATGCGGATGCCGGATGTGATCGAAAACCGCTGGAAGGCAGCTTCGAAATCTTCAAGCTGCAATTCGCCGGCCGCCGGCCGCGCCCCATTCTCCGGCCGAATGCCGGTCAGCAGCCGGCGCACCAGCGCATCGACGCCGATAACAGGAATGAACGGCCCGTCATCACCTTCGGCAATCAGATGCCAGCCGGAAGTCAGCCGCTCGCCCGCGTGATCGACGCCGCTGATGCGGACGAACATGCCGCCGCGATGTTCGCCGATTGCGAAAGCATGGCTGGCACGCTGCAACAGCCGAGAAAACGGCAGCAGCGACGGCAGGAGCCGGAAGCGGACGAGCCTGGCCGCAAGGCTGAGCAAGTGCTGCAGCCGCTGCGGCTCCGTGCCGACACCGGTGAAGCTGGATTTGAGATCGGCAAAACGGGCCGGCAGCAGCGCCAGGTCCGGCGCATCCACCAGCAGGAATTTCCGGCTGCGCAGCGGTGCCGCCCCAGGTGCTGCCACCGTCACCCGCACCGCCTCGATCAGCCCGCGCCCGGCGGCCTGCTGCCCATCGCGCAGCACCGTGATCTTCTTGCCGGCATAGCTTGATATCGCCCTGACGACATTGAGCCCGATCTTGACATGCGGCGACGGGGCAATGCCGGCCGCGACGCTGTCGACCCGGGAGAAATGCGGCGCCATCGCCTCGAGTGCGGCGAAGGAGAGGGCAGGCAGGCTGCTCAGCCCCGACAGCGCGAAAGTGCCCTGGGCCCTGGCCGCAGCATCGAGCCCCCCGATGCCGGCGACGAAGCCGGTGCTGTCGGCGATATCGGCATAATCGATGTCGAGGCCGATGCAGGCCTCGACCACCTTATAGGCATCCTTCCCGAAGGTCTGGAACGGCCCCGAGGCATCGACGACGAGATGAGGCCTCAGCCGCGTCAGCTGTTCGGTGAGATCGCCGTCTCGGTCGAAGCTGACTGCCTGCACCATCGCGCCGAGATTGTTGCTCCCCAGGCCCTCGGCGCCATCTTTCGGCGTCCGGAGATCGGCAACGAAATCGTCAGCCTTTTCAAGCGAGCGCCCCGCAACCAGCAGCCTGAGCCGCGGTTCATCGCCAAGCAGGCGGGCAAGCCGCCCGCCAAACGTGCCGTAACCGCCGATGATGAGCAGCGAAAACCGGTCGTCGCTCATGTGATGAAGCGGCTTCGCTGTTCCGGCGTCGGCACCATGCAGCTTTGCCGCCCGGCAATCTTCAGCCTGTTGCGGGCGATGAATTCATAGAGCGCATTGGCCGCCCGCCGCGGCAGCAGCCGGAAGATCTTGACCAGCGAGTAGGGAAAGCCGAGCCCCGCCACCATACGGATCGAGCCGTCGGACTTGAAGAAGGCGCGGCCGTTTTCGATCAGGATATTGGTCTCATAGTCGCGCGCGTGGAGCCCGTAATGCCGGTAGAGCGCTTCGCCGAGCGGCGTCTGCGCCGCGAGGAAGCGATATCGCTGCCGCTTGTCATGTTTCAGCGCGAATTTCACCCAGCCGGAGCAGAACACGCATTCGCCATCGAAGACGATCAACGGCCGGTCATCGGCAAAGGCGGGCACATCGGGATCGTCGCGATAGCTGTAATCGGCTCGAGGTTTCATCGTCATGTCCCCATCCTCATGACCTTGCCGCCGGCCGGTAGAGGGCGACCAGCGAAGGCGGCCCATCCACCGCGATCTCGCCGCGCTCCAGGAGGTCCTCGATATGGGCGAGCACGGAAAGGGCGGCTGCCCCATGCAGCTTCGGATCGGTATCGCGATAGATCACCTTCACCATCTCGGCGATCTGCCTGTCGCCCGCCTGGACACGCGCCAGCACCGCCTGCTCGCGCCTGAGGCGATGCGCCTTCAGCGCCTTGAGGAAAGTCGAGGGCTGCGTCACCGGCCCGCCATGGCCGGGAAGCAACAGCCGGTCCTCCCGCGCAATCAGCCGGTCAAGCGATTCCATGTAATCCGCCATCGAACCATCCGGCGGCGCGACGATCGAGGTCGACCAGGCCATGACGTGATCGCCGGAAAAGAGGATGTCGCGACCCGCAAGCGCGAAGGCGGCATGATTGGTCGTGTGCCCCGGCGTCAGCACCGCGCTCAGCGCCCAGCCATCGCCCGACAGGGTCTGACCGTCACTGAGCGCAATATCGGGCACGAAGGATAGATCCGAGCTTTCGGCAAAGGGATTGATCTCGCCCTCGCGCAGCGGCCGCGCCGGCCGGTGCGGCCCTTGCCCCACCGTCACCGCCCCCGTTGCCCTCCGCAGCCGCCTGGCCAGCGGCGAGTGGTCGCGATGCGTGTGGCTGACGAAGATATGCGTCACCTCGCGGCCGCCAAGCGCTGTCATCAACGCTTGAAAATGCGCCTCGTCCTCCGGGCCGGGATCGATGACCGCAACGGAGGAAGAGCCGACGATATAGCTGTTGGTGCCGAAAAAGGTGAAAGGCCCGGGATTGTTCACTGTCACCCGCTCGACGCCTGCAACCACCGGCACGGCCTGCCCATAGGCCGGCTCGAAAGCGAGGTCGAATGCGGGATTGTCCATGAAGGAATGATCTCGGGCCAATGACGTCGCCACTTCCTAGCACGACCGCCGGCACCGCGCAGCGCATAAATCTGCGCCGGGTTAAACTTAGTCATTGTGACAGGCGAAGAGCTTTGCTAATCAGGCGTCGATTTGAGCAACCGGTTTCCGCTCAAGCTCTGGTGGGGCGTCGCCAAGCGGTAAGGCAACGGTTTTTGGTACCGTCATCCCTGGTTCGAATCCAGGCGCCCCAGCCACGATGTTATGGGTCCGTTCTGGACACATAGGTTACGGTTTATTCCTGAGACATAGGTAACACTTTTGGACCGAAAGGGTTCGGCAAAGGTTCAAGCCTGCATGTCTCATCATCGAAGTATCCCAGATCGTAATCCATAAAGCTTGTAAGCCAGATATGGTCTTCGACCTGCTTGATGCCGACGGCCTGACCGGCAAAGACCAGACTGAGATTGATCTTCTTCCGCTTGTAGCAGATGCGTCCGCATGTTGTGACGGTGACTGTCTGGTCGTGGAGCGGGTAGTCGAGATCGGGTAGGCCGCGGTAGGCGCGCGGTGAAGCGTCGTAGCATTCTGCCGGGCAGGCCATGTTGAGCGCCCGGTGGGGCCGCTCGGTGTTGAACTCCTCGACGAAGTCGTCGAAGCGGGCTTGCTGCTGCAGGAAATTGTCTCCGGCCGGCTTGGTTGTCTCAAGTTTCAGTGTCAGATGCATGCGCTCATGGCGGCCGTTCTGCTGCGGGTTGCCCGGCTTGATGCGCTCGATGTCGATACCGAGCCTGAGCCACCAGACGGCGAGCCGAGACAGATTGAACAGTCCGTTGGGGCTGGCGAAAGGCACTCCGTTGTCGGTTCTGATCGCCTTGGGCAGGCCGAACTCCTTGAAGACGCGTTCGAAAACGGTGAAGGCGTAGACCTCCTTGGTCGTGTGCAACGCTTCGCAGGCCAAAAGATAGCGGCTGGCGAAGTCGGTGATCGTCAATGGGTAGCAATAGCGCTTATCGGCAAGCATGAACTCGCCTTTGTAATCGGCGCACCACAGGTCGTTGGGCAGCCCTGGATTGGAGAGGGCTGTTCCTTCAGCCCTGTTGCGCCGCCGCCTACCGTGCTTGACCAGGCCGTTGCGGTCGAGGACGGCATGCACGGTTGAGATCGCCGGCGTGTGAACATCCGGATATAGCCGCGCCAGCCGCTCCCTGATCTTTGGTGCGCCCCAGTTGGGCTTGTCCTGCTTGGTCCGCACAATCAGCTTCTCGATTTGGAAAGGAAGCTGATTGGCGTGCCGGTAAGGCCGTCGCGATCGATCTGTCAGTCCTTCCAGACCGCTGTCGTTGTAGCGGCTGATGATCTTGTGACCGGTCTTGCGGGAGATGGAATTCGCGGCACAGCGCCGCTATCTTCTCGCCATCCAGAACCCGCGCAACGAATTTGAGACGCTCGTCCATGCGGTTGCACTCCTGCCAAGGCACCTTCGCTCTCCTCGCAAAGGCAAAAAGTGTAACCCATGTCTCCGGTATGAACTGTCACCCCTCTCTCGGGAAGGACAATTCGCGCTCAGTGCTCAGGCAAATTTGCTCTTAAGCTCCTCGCGCTGCTGCGCATGTTTCTGCGGGTTGCTCTCGCGCAGCTTGCGCAGGTTCAACACCTTCCATTTTACGGCCGGGAGGTCCTCAGCCTGGGGTAACCCAATAGCGTTGAAGTCAGGTTCGCCGTCATGGAGGGTGAGCAGGAACCGCTGTTCGGGTTCCCTCAGCCTGGCCTTCAAATTATCGATCAGGCGAAGTCGCGTTTCTTCCAGTTCCTTGAGTGGGATATCCACCTCTGTCATGCCTTGGAACTCGCGCGTATAGTCCGCCTCTAATGGCTTTAGCGATGGTTTGAGAATCTCGTGCATTGGCCGACTGGACATCGCAACATAGATCAAGAATGTCCGAACCAATTCATCGGTGATGCCTTCGTTGTCGTAAAGCAGCCTGATGTCATAGAGATCGCGAGGATGCTGCCGATCCAGGGCCGCCACCAGTTTGCCGCCAAATAGATCAGGGAAGGCGACAACCGGTATTTCGGCAAAGCCGTATTCGTCTTCAACCGCCTCAGTCACCTTGCGAAGCTCAGGCTGATGGACTGTCCCTCTACCGACTGGAGTCGTCTCAATCTTGACCTCGACACGGTCCTTCCTGATGAGCAACCTCGTCTCATTGCCACTGCCTCCGGCGATGCGTTGCGATGTCACTCCGGACAGCGCTTTTGGGATCGCATCTCCAAGGCGATCCAGCGTCATATTGATTTCTTCCAGAGCCTCATTGCGCGGCTTCAGCGGCAGATACGTCAAATCGATGTCGACTGACAGGCGCGGGAAGTCTCGATAAAATAGGTTGATCGCCGTGCCGCCTTTCAGCGCGAACGCTTCTTCTTTGGCGATCTCAGGCAGGGCCTGAATCAGGAGGCGCACTTGAGATTTATAGCGTTCACGCGCCAATATTTTCGTCCTTGTGGCCAGGTACGAATTCCGGTGGGACCATCACGCGGTAGATTGGGTGCAGGCGGCCACCCTTTACGACCGAGCGGTCTCCACTGCCCAGATCGACGTTTGCCAAATCCAGATGTTTGCGCCATGCGTGTCCATGCCGCTCGGCAAAAACCAGAAACAGCCGTTTCACCTTTACGCTGCGGCAGTCTTGCAGGAGCCTGGAGAGCTTGCGAGGCCGCAGGTTGCTCAGCGATTGGAAAAGCGTATCGATGTTGTGAAAGCTTTCCTCTGCAGGCAGCTCATCGATCATCTCCAGGATCGCCCGTTCGGGCGACGATATCCGCATCGGCCACGTCCACGGGGAAAGCGCAAGCGATTGCCCCTCGCCACTCGCAAGGCTGAAGTCGGTGTTGTCGACGCCTAAATCCAAATAGGTGAAGAGGCTGGCCGGCCTCAGGCACAGTCTGGCGTTGAGGTCTAATCTCTCGAACCACGTGGGCAGCTTGCCGTAAAGGTATAGCTGGTCGTTCCCACCGAAGGAGAGGTAATGGGTCACCCCGGCGAGCTGCAGTGCGCTCCTCCCGCCAACATGGACTCGGTGGCCCATAAGCCACTGCATCGATAAAACCGGTATCTTCCAATCCTTCAAGACATCCGGTCTGATATCGGCGGAGAATGGTCGCCGGAACAGGCCTCGTCCCAAGCTTTCAAGCCAGCCATTCTGCGTGTACTGATGTGCAGACTGTCGAGAGATGCCGTTGCTGTTCAACCATGCGGAGTCAATCAGGAAACCTTGTGGCACCTGATCCAACAGCCTCTTTAATGAATCTTCTCTTTGTCCATTCATGGTTGACATTTATAGCATGTTTTAAAGTGTGTGTCGATGTGACTTTACAGAAGTGGTAATAAGTCAATTATAAATTGACATATATGGATTTTTCTAAAGGGCTGAGTTTTAGCCTCGACGTCGGTCGTCGTGTCCGCCCAAGCGGTAAGGCGATAACTGAGGTGAAAAGTGTAGGCTCCCTGCAGCCCACAGCTGAGGCCGGTCAGGAAAGCGTCTCAGTCAACGGATGAACTACCGGCTATCGCAGTCGTCGGCGGACCTTCGAGATATCTATGACGCAGTTCACCAGTTTCTGATCGCGCTCGGGGATGATGTGCAGGTAAAGGAATTGAAACACTATACAGCATTTAAGCGGCTGAAGAATTTCGTCTGCATGGAAATCTATCCCCAGGCGCGGACCGTGACGCTTTTCCTAAAGCTCGATCCAACTACCTTGGCGCTTGAAAGCGGCTTTACGCGCGACGTCACCAACGTTGGCCACTTTGGTACTGGTGATCTGCAGGTAACGCTAAAGTCGATGGCGGATTTTGAGAGGGCACAGCCGTTGATGGTTCGGGCTTACGAGGGTGGGTGATCTGGGGAGCGCCACAACTACATCTGTCGTCGGTTTTGACTCAGCGTGGACCGACAATCCTAAGGCGCCAGGTGCAATCTGTGTCGTTCGAATCGAAGCTTGCTATGGGCTGCGCGATTGGCCAAGGAAGGCCTGCTGGCAAACATTGAGCGGGAACCCGGCAACGCCCGCTACCCGGTCTCGCGCCTCACCGGCGCTCTGCAAACAGATGGACGCCAGTCAACCCCGCCAGCGTGTCCACGAGCGTATCCTGAAATCCGATATCGCCTACCTCCGCCGCCACCTCCCGCCGCTGCCGGTGATACCAATACCCGCCGCTAACCTTGGCGGCGCCATCATCGCTTGCCGCAAGCCATGTCTGCGTAAGATGCCCCATTTCGAGGTCATCGGGCGCGCCGGCGCCGCCCATCTTTGTCGGCACCCAGCCGGGATCCACTGCGTTGCTGAGAACATCCGGCCAATGGCGGGCGACAGAAGCTGCGAGCGTCGCGATATAGAGCTTGCTTTCCGAGTAGGCCTGGCTTGCGTTCCACGGCCGCTTCTTCCAGTCGATATCGTCAAGGGCGCTGTTGCCGCTGCGATGCATGCCGCTGCTGAGATAGATCAGGCGATCGGGGCGGGTGATCCAGGCGGTGAGCAGATAGGGCGCAAGCACATTCACCGCCAGCGTCTTGGCGTGGCCTTCCGGCGTTTCGCTGCGGCTCCGCTCGAGGTAGATGCCGGCATTGTGGATGACGGCGTCCATGCGGCCGATGGCGTTGACCTGCTCGGCAATCGATAGCGTCTCGGTGGCGCTGGCGAGATCGCCGATGACAAGCCCAAGTGCCGCAGCCGAAATCTCGGAGATGGCGGAGGCGCGCTCCCGGGAGCGGGCATGCAGCACGACGTCATGGCCTTCCTTCATCAGGGTGCGGGCGGCGGCGAGGCCGAGGCCATCGGTGGAACCGGTGATGAAAATACGGCTCATGGGGTTTCCTTTCGCGTGGTTGCCACAGAGTGCTTGGCCATGGATCCTCGGGTCAAGCCCGAGGACGACGGAGGTTGGGAGGGCGCGATCGGCAAGAGGCGAGATCTCGTTGATCTCTCAAAAATCCCCAATTTTGGATCTTAAGCCAAGTTGACTCTCACGAGCCACACTCAAAATAGTTTGTCTTTCAATATCTGCCTTTTTTGATAGACAAACGTCGTTGAGTTGCTTCTGGGCACGCCAGCCCCTCATCCGGCTGCCGCCACCTTCTCCCCGCTTGCGGGGCGAAGGGGATATGCCGCAAGCTCTCCGTCCCCAGCTCACCTCTCGTAGAGCACGTCCCCTCGCCCCGTTTACGGGGAGAGTGGGGAGAGGCGACCGGCAAGAGGCGCGACGTCGGGCGTCGTTTCCCGTTTCCCTCAACCTTATAAAGTCAAGCGCGCTGTCTCGGCCCGGTCTGTTATCACGCCGGCGATCGCGTCGATCGGGTCTCGATCGGGCGATACGTCTGCGAGCTCATCGGCGACCTTGCCGGTCAATGTCAGCACCTTGTCGCAAAGCTCGTTCACGCGGCGGCGGAACAGCGGATAGCCGACGCCGGCTTCTCCCGCAAAGACCTTCCAGCCCTCGGCATCCATTTCGGCCAGTGTGGCGCGCTTGCCTAATCTCATCGCCAGCTTTGGCGACAGTTCTGGATAGATCACGGTGGAGAGGAGGTCATAGAGTTTTGCCAGCCGCGGGCCTTGGCTATCGTAGAGGATGGAGAAGTTCTTGCCGTGGGCATCGGCATTTCCGGCGATCAGGTTGAAGATGGCCGCGTCCAGCAGCTTCAGCACGTCGACAGCCGGCCTTGCCGAGATCCGTCTTATGAGATCGAAGCAATTGAAGGTCGGCCCGCCTTCACTCGCATATTTCGTTTCCGGCGGTACGCTGAGTGCCTGGCAGAAATCTTCCTGATGGATGCGATGAACCAGTCCGCCGGCACCGCGCAGGCGGTCATATCGTTCGACCAGAAGGAACGGGCGTCCCTGCACATATCTCGGTTCGACGGCTGCGACATCGAGCGCGATGGCGGCCGCAAGCCTCATCACGAAAGCTTCGTTCTCGGTCGTCGCCTTGAAGCGGGCTATCGGTGGCTTCAGAATATGGGTTGTGGCCTGACCGGGCAGGGGAAGCCCGATCCGGCCATCGACCAGAACAACCGGCAGTTTGGACTGCGCGCCGGCGAGCGACAGTCTGAGGCCCTCCTCACCGGCCAGGAGAGGCCGCACGGGCAGTGCCTCCAACACGGCAACGATGCCTGCTTCGTCCAAGGGCACGGGCTGGCGATCTGCAATCGACCCCGTCCCCGCCGGTGCCTCACCTTCGGCAAGCAGTTGCAGCGCACCGGCGACATCGCCGCCCAGGTGATCGAGAAGCGCAAAGTCATTGGCGGGAGACACGCCCAAGGCCCGTGCTGCGGCCAGGCGCTGGCTTTCCTCGGGCAGCAGGCCGCCGAAAAACGGTCGGCATTCCCGGCGGGTAAATCGCTCCGGTCGTTTCGGCAGAGACGCCGAGAGCGGCAGCGTTTTGTCATCGTCAAGCCAGGCTCGCGCATAGACAAAGCCGATATCGCCGTGTCTGTCCTGCGTGAATTGACCGACAATGCGGCCGTCCCACCAGACGTTGAGAAGCCTTGATGTCATTGCCTGCGCTCGCCGGGAGCCAGAATGTCGAGGGAGCAGCCAAGCGTTTGCAGAACCTGGAGGACTTTGCCGATCTGCGCTGTGGGCTTGCCGGCTTCGAGGTCGACGATAAAACGAAGTCCGACGCCGGCAACGCCGGCAAGCTCGTCCTGCCGCAGGTTTTGTTCCTTGCGGGTGCTTCGAACCAGGGCGCCGATGTCGGCTGGACTCTGTACGTGTTTCGCCATGAATTTTTCCCGATCGGGAAAATATAGCGAATGCGGAGCCTGTGTCTAGGGAAATTTACCGATCGGGATTATTTGGAGAAGCGGGAAGGGTTGAGGGTGTGAAATTTCCCGTTCGGTAAAATGGTTAGGAGTTCGTTGGGCGTGCGTGGGGTCCTCGGGCTTGACCCACTGCTGTCCGGTTAGCGCCGACGGCTGCCCCTCACCCAAACCCTCTCCCCGTAAACGGGGCGAGGGGACGTGGCAAACGCTGCGTCGAGGTTGGGGGAAGCCGGTGCGGCATATCCCTTCGCCCCGTTTACGGGGAGAAGGGCCGGCAGGCGGATGAGGGGCTGCTTTCGCCGATCTCCTGAGCCCGGATAAAAACACCACCTCACGCTCCGCCGC
>NZ_SILG01000001.1:712263-3156175 GCF_004306515.1 Rhizobium beringeri
CCCCCGCCGCGATCGTCTGCACCAGCTCATCCACCTCCCGCGCCAGCCGCTCCAGCGGCAGGCCGACGAAGCGGCCTTCGAGGCTGATGCTGACGACGCCGTGCACGGCGCCGAACAAGGTGCGGGCGCGGATGGCGCGGTCTTCGGGGGGCATGTGGGGCTGCAGTTCGGCCAGCGGTTCGGCGATCACGTCCATCAGGAAGAGGTGCTCGTTCAGATGCCATTGCGGCGTCGGGCTCGATTCCGGCGGGAAGTGCTCGAACAGCGCCTTCCAGAGGTTCCGGTGTTCGACGGCGAAGCTTAGGTATCCCTGCGCCAGGTTGCGCAGCCGGTCGGTCGGGGGCCGGTCCTTGGCCTTATCAAGGGTGAGCCTCGCCTCCAGCGCCTTCAGCGTGGCGGAATTGACGTGGATGACGAGCTCGGCGAGGTCTGCAAAGACCGTATAGAGGCCGCCAAGCGCGCAGCCGGCATCCTGGGTGATGTCGCGGGCTCTGAGATTTGCCAGCCCGTCCCGGGCGATCCGCTCGCGCGCCGCCTCGATCAGCCGGGCCTTCAGGTCTTCGCGTTTTTCTTCTCGTCTGCCGGCCATTAACCATTCCACTTCGATTTTTTGAACGTCGTTCAAAATTTATCTTGAACGACGTTCATGATTCTGGCATAACACCTCTCGTGAACAACGTTCATAAACCGGAGGAAGGAAATGTTCAAACTGATTTCCATTTTGTTGCGGGGCAGGGCGCATGATGCCGAACAGGCTTTCGCCGACTGCCACGCCGTGCCGCTGCTTTCCCAGCAGATCCGCGATGCCGCCCAGTCGATCCAGTCGGCCCGCCGCAGTGTCGCGGTCGCCATCGCCCAGAACGAACAGGAGAAGGTGCAGCACGCGACGATCGTTGCCCGCATCACCGATCTCGAAATCCGCGCTTCCGCGGCGCTGACCAAGGGCAATGAGGGCCTGGCCCGCGAGGCTGCCGAGGCGATCGCCTATCTCGAAGCCGAGCGTGATGCATCGGAAAAGGCGCAAGCCCAGTTCACAGGGGCGATCGACAAGCTGAAGGGCATCGTCCGTGCCTCCGAGGCGCGGCTGCAGGAGCTGCAGCGTGGCGAGCGGCTGGCCCGTGCCACGCAGGAGGCGCAGAAGCTTGATGTTGTCGTTGCCGGCCCGGGCCTGGCGACGCTCGACGATGCCGAAGAGACCCTGGCGCGCCTTCGCCTGCGCCAGAGCCAGAATGAGCTGACGGCCGCCGCCCTGAAGGACATGGAAGGCGCCATCCGCCCGGCCGGTATCATCGAAAAGCTTGCCAATGCCGGCTTCGGCGCGCCGCTGCGCTCATCCGCCGATGATGTGCTGGCGCGGCTGAAGAGCCGCATCACGCCTGCAGCTTAAAATTACATCCATCCATCCAACCATCCATCCATCGAACCATAGGGACCACTGATATGAACGACAGTTTCCAGAAACATTCCGCAAGCTGGGTCAGCTTCTCCTACATCTCCTTCGGCTCGGCCGCCTTCATGCTGGCGCTCGGCCTCTACATGATGCCGCTCGATCTCTGGGGCAAAGGCTATCTCGCCATGGGCATTCTGATGCTGGTGCAGACTACGGTGAATATCACCAAGACGCTGCGCGACAATGCCGAATCCGAGAAGCTGATCCGCAAGGTCGAGGATGCCCGCACCGAGAAACTCCTGGTCAAGTTCAATCGTAACGATGAAGATTGATCTTCGTTAACCGCACTGCAGAGTTGTTACGACACTCAACTTTTGCGTAACAACTCTGTGGCCTTCTCTGCCTGCCGAAAGAGGAACGAGCCCGTGCAACACAATCTGATGACCTCCAGGAAATTCGCGCCGCTGTTCTGGACCCAGTTCCTGACTGCCTTCAACGACAATTTCCTCAAGAACACCCTGGTGTTCCTCATTCTCTTCAAGATGTCGGCGAGTGAAGGTGCCGCCCTGGTGACGCTTGCCGGCGTTATCCTGATCGTACCCTTCCTGCTGCTCTCGGCGCTCGGCGGCGAACTCGCCGACAAGCACGACAAGGCCAAGATCGCCGAGCTGCTGAAGCGCTGCGAGATCGCGGTCGCCGCCCTTGCCGTCGTTGGCCTCGCCTTTTCCTCCATCTTCGTGCTGATGGCGGCGCTGTTCGGCTTCGGTGTCGTCTCAGCACTGTTCGGGCCGATCAAATACGGCATCCTGCCCGATCATCTCGAACGCCGCGACCTGCCGAAGGCCAATGCCTGGATCGAGGGCGGCACCTTCATCGCCATCCTCGCCGGCACGATCATCGCCGCCTTCGCCTTCTCAGGCGGCGACAATGTGCTGATCTTCGGCACGATGATGATGGGGCTTTCGGTGCTCTGCTGGCTGGCCAGCCGGATGATCCCGCCCACCGGCTCCAAGGCGCCGGATCTCGAAATCGACCGCAATGTCATCCGCTCCAGCTACACCCTCGTCGTGGAAATCCGCGCCGATAAACGGCTGTGGCGTTCGGCGCTGATGAACTGCTGGTTCTGGCTGGTCGGCGCCTTCGTTCTCTCCATCCTGCCGACCATGGTGACCGAGCTGCTCGGCGGCTCCGAGCTCGTCGTGCCGGCCTATCTCACCGTCTTTGCCATCGCCGTCGCCGTCGGTTCGGCGATTGCCGCCTGGATGTCCTCCGGCCGCATCGTGCTGCTGCCGGCCCCGGTCGGCACGGCGCTGCTTGGCCTCTTCAGCCTCGATCTCGCCTGGAACCTCTGGGGCTTGGCTTCGGTGAGCCATGCGACGACGATCGCCACCTTCTTCGCCGGAGAGAATACCATCCGCGTCGCTATCGATCTCGCCGGCATGGCGATAGCAGGCGCCTTCATCGCCGTGCCGACCTTCGCCGCGCTGCAGACCTGGGCGCATGAGGATCGCCGCGCCCGCGTCATCGGCGCCGCCAATGTGCTGTCCGCCCTGTTCATCACCGTCGGCCTCGGCCTCGTTGCCGCCGTCCAGGCGATGGGCGCTTCCATTCCTCAGATTCTGATCGGCCTCGGCATCATCAATTTCGCCGTTGCATGGCTGATGCTGAAGACGCTGCCGACCAATCCCTTCCGCGATTTCATCTCGATCCTGTTCCGCGCCTTCATGCGCCTCGAGGTCGAGGGGCTGGAGAATATCAAGAAGGCCGGCCGCGCGCCGATCATCGCGCTGAACCATGTCAGCCTGCTCGACGGCGCCTTGGCGCTTGCCATCACCGAGGAAGAGCCCACCTTCGCCGTCGATTACAAGATCGCCCAGGCCTGGTGGGTGCGCCCCTTCCTGAAAATGTGCAAATTCCTGCCGCTCGACCCGACAAAGCCGATGGCGACGCGCTCGCTGATCAAGGTGGTGCAGGACGGCAACTCGATCGGCATCTTCCCCGAGGGCCGCCTGACGGTGACCGGCACGCTGATGAAGGTCTATGACGGTGCCGCCATGGTCGCCGACAAAACAGGCTCGATGGTCGTGCCGGTGAAGATCGATGGGCTGGAGAAGAGCTATCTCTCCTATCTCGATAACGGCAAGATCCGCCGCCGGCTGTTCCCCAAGGTCAAGGTCACCATTCTCGAGCCGGTGAAGCTCGAAGTGCCGCCAGAGCTGAAAGGCCGCAAGCGCCGCACGGCGGCGGGGGCAGCACTTTATCAGGTGATGTCGAACCTGCTGTTCCAGACCGCCGATACCTCGTCGACCGTGCTCGACCGCGTCATCCAGGCCGGCCACGAATTCGGCATGGGCAAGCTTGCCGTCGAAGATCCGGTCACCGGCCGGCTGACCTATGGCAAGCTCCTGACCGGGGCTGCCGTGCTCGGCGCCAAATTCCGCGCCCGCTTCCCGGAACAGAACCTCGGCGTCATGCTGCCGAATGCCAATGGTGCCGCCGCCACGCTTCTCGGCGTGATGAGCGCGGGCAAGGTGCCGGCGATGCTGAACTTCACCGCTGGTGCCGCCAATATCCTCTCCGCCTGCAAGGCCGCCGAAGTCAAGCATGTGCTGACCTCGCGCGCCTTCGTCACCCAGGCTAAGCTCGGTGCCGTGATCGAGGAGATGGAAAAGCAGGTGACGATCGTCTGGCTCGATGATCTCAGGGCCGAAATCTCACTCAAGGACAAGATCCTTGGGTTTCTCAGGAAGGCGCGGCCGCTGGTGAAGCGTAAGCCGGATGATCCGGCGGTGATCCTCTTCACCTCAGGCTCCGAGGGCACGCCGAAGGGCGTGGTGCTCACCCACCGCAACATCCTGTCGAACGCCGCCCAGGCCGCTGCCCGCATCGATTTCCACAGCGGCGACAAGGTGTTCAACATCCTGCCGGTGTTCCATTCCTTCGGGCTGACGGCCGGCACCGTGCTGCCGCTGATCTCCGGCGTGCCGGTCTATTTCTATCCGTCGCCGCTGCATTACCGCATCGTGCCGGAGCTGATCTATGTCTCCAACGCCACGATCATCTTCGGCACCGATACCTTCCTCAACGGCTATTCGAGGACGGCGCATCCTTACGACTTCCGCTCGATCCGCTATATCTTCTCCGGCGCCGAGCCGGTGAAGGCCTCGACCCGCCAGACCTATATGGAAAAATTCGGCCTGCGCATCTTGGAAGGTTACGGCGTCACCGAGACTGCGCCGGTCATTTCCATCAATACGCCGATGTACAACAAGTCGGGCACGGTCGGCAAAATCCTGCCGGGCATGGAATGGAAGCTCGAACCGGTGCCCGGCATCGATGAGGGCGGCCGGCTGCATGTGCGCGGCGCCAATGTCATGGCCGGCTACCTCCGCGCCGAAAAGCCGGGCGTGCTCGAGCCGCTGGTCGACGGCTGGCACGATACCGGCGACATCGTCACCATCGACGAGGACGGTTTCGTCAAGATCCGCGGCCGCGCCAAACGCTTCGCCAAGATCGGCGGCGAAATGATCTCGCTCGCCGCAGTCGAGACGCTCGCTGCCGAGCTCTGGCCGGGCGCGCTCTCGGTCGTCTCCTCGCTGCCCGACGCCAAGAAGGGCGAGCGCCTGGTGCTCCTTACCGACGCGCCCACCGCCACCCGCACCGAATTCCTCGCCTTCGCCAAATCCAAGGGCGCCATGGACATGATGGTGCCGGCCGAGGTCAATATCGGCAAGGTGCCGGTGCTCGGCTCCGGCAAGGTGGATTTCGTCGCGGCGCGGAAGCTGGCGGAGACTGCGGTGCAGGCGGGGGAGGCGGCGTGAGCGTCGGCCGCCTATGAGATCGCGAACTGCCCCTCATCCGGCTGCCGCCACCTTCTCCCCGCAGGCGGGGAGAAGGGACATGCCGCGCCGGCTTTCCCCAACCTCGACGCCGCGTTTGGCACGTCCCCTCGCCCCGTTTACGGGGAGAGGGCTAGGGTGAGGGGCAGCGCCCGGCACAAACCGGACAGCATCGGCCCCCGCATCTCAAACAAACCGTCCGTTACTTCTGTTCGGGCGCCAAAAACTCGGCGCAATAGGAAGGACCGTCCACGCCCGGGATGTCGGCGACGGTGCGGATGTCGCGGATGGTGTAGTCGGAGCTGGTGGTGATTTCGGCCTGGCAGCGCAGATAGGCGGTGCGGGCGGAGGAAATCTGCTTGCCGCGCTTGCCGTCGGCGCCTTCGGCATATTTCGCCGGAATGCGCACGGTCTTGTAGCCGCCGCGCCAGGTATAGACGGTGGTCGAGCCTTGCTCGCTGTCGCTGATCGGCGGCCCGTAGGCGGCAAAGAAGATGCCGGCCGATTTGCCGACCCAGCGGGCCTCGATCGGATTGCCGGCGGAAGGAATGGTCGTGCATCCGGCAAGCGCAATTGCAAGCCCGGCCGCGGTCATGGTGCGGAAATTCATCGTGTCGTCCCTGATCTCAAGCGCATTGGCTGCGAAGCCGCCGTCGCAGCGGTTTCGCCTGTCCCGTCTGCCCTTTAGCGCGGAACCTGGCAAAAGAAAATTGCTCCTTTGAGACTTCCGTTCGATTTGCGAGAGGTGTGGCTTTTTGCTGCAGCCGCTGACCTCCCGACCTGTCACAACCCCGTCAAAAAATCCGCCGGCTTTTTGGAATTTGGTGCTTGTGCAACCAGATAGGCTGTTCTATAGAAGCGCCGCTGGTCACGGAGTGTAGCGCAGTCTGGTAGCGCACCACGTTCGGGACGTGGGGGTCGAGTGTTCGAATCACTCCACTCCGACCAGCTAGAAACCCCGCTCCGGCGGGGTTTTTCGTTTGTGTCGCTGCTATGCCGATTTTTGCCTGCGACCAGCTCTCCCCGTAGTGAACGCCGCGCCAACGTTGGCTTGGTGATCCGGGTGGTGATGGCCATAGGTCTTCTCCAGCGTCTCCAGGGAAGTCAAGCAGGCTTTTTGGTCGGCGCCGGCCGGGTAGGGGCCATCGAATGGAACCAACCGCGGCCAGCGCCGTTGTACGCGAGGGAGTCCCACCATGAGCAACGCCTGGCAGGCGCAAACGAGATGGTGATGGTCCTCCCAGGAGAACGCACATGGATCTCACAACCCTTCTCATCATCGTTGTGATACTTCTTTTGCTAGGCGGCGGCGGCTGGTACGGCCGGGGACGCTGGTATTAAACGACGGTCGACGTGGCACGCATCACTGGGTTGACGAGCGCTCCGGCTAACTGAGCGCGGCGGGACGGGCCCAATGCGGTTCGATTGCGGTACGGCAATGATTGGCAACGATTGAGCGAAACAGAACGTGTTTTAGCGTCACGTTCGAACGCGAAAAAGCCCGGCAGTGCAGGGGTTTTGAGATTGTTCTCGTTGTTTGGGACGTCGGAGTCGAGTGTTCGAAATCACTCCACTCCGACCAGCTAGAGACCCCGCTTTGGCGGGGTTTTTCGTTTCTGCTGATCTCAGCCAAAATTCCCCAGGATTTCACCGTAGCGAGTTCAACCGGCCGAAAGCCCATCCTTCCTCTGGTTATAATTTTTCTGCAGGAAAGTTATAACCGAGGCGCGGCTGGCGGAAGCTCGGTGCATCGGCATCGCATGAATCAAGTTCGAGCGCCGCTCTGGATTTCACCATCATCTATGTTAGCATCGACGGCCTGCGTGACTGGCGATGAAGGTGGATACCACCGGGGAGCGTGGGAGTTTGGCCGCTCGCCTGGGCATCTGGATCATGTTTGAGAAGGTGCCCCATGTCGTCCCATATCGAAAGTGAACGGCTTTCGAATTTTCTAGCCGAACTTGATCAACTCACGAATTGGGAGCGCCGACCGCGCGGCGATATGCGGGTCGATTTGGAGCCGATGCGCGATCTCGCTCGTCGGCTTGGCAATCCCCAGAACGGCTTCCGTATCGTCCATGTGGCAGGCACCAAGGGCAAAGGCTCAACTTGCGCCCTGATCGAAGCGGGTCTTGCGCAAGCGGGGTTTTCCGTCGGGCGATATGCCTCGCCGCATGTCATGCACATCACCGAGCGGGTCAGCATTGATGGCCGTTCGGTCGGCGAGGAGCGCCTGGCGGACGCGCTTGGGGCAGCGCTGGCGGCATTCAAAGACGCAAGGCGGGAGGCGACGGACGGGCAGAGAGCGACCTGGTTCGATATTCTGACGGTCTCGGCCTTGCTGATCTTCAGGTCTGAAGGGGTAGAGTGGGCCGTTCTCGAAACCGGACTTGGAGGGCGGTGGGACTCAACCAATATCGTTCAAAGCGATGTCGCGGTTATCACCAATATCGATCTTGAGCACACCGAAATTCTCGGCAAAACCCGCGCGGCCATTGCCTTCGAGAAGGCAGGAATCATAAAGCGCGGCGCGACTGTCGTCACACTCCTGCCGCAGGCGGACGAGGCAGGTGCTGTCGTATCCGCCCGGGCAGCAGAACTCGGCTGTGCCTTGCGACGCCCCACCGTGCCGGCCGATGCAACGATTGAGCAGCGGAATGTTGCCCTGGCGGGCGCGGTTCTGGATGTCCTCGGGAAAATGGGCGTGATGACAAAGGGCGCAAGCGCGATGTCGGAGCCTCTTGGAGAACAGCTCCTCAATCCCTCGACGATCGAAGCTGCCCGCCTGCCGGGACGGTTCGAAAAGTTGGCGGTCAACGTCACCATCGGCGGCGACAATGCCAAGGTCAATGTGGTGCTGGACGGCGCTCATGTTCCCTTCAACCTTGCTGCGGTTCTGCGTGACCTCTGGCATGAAGAAAAGTACCGCGCTCCTTGCATTGCCGTCATGTCAATCGCGGACGACAAGGACGCAGCAGGCTTGCTGTCGACGATGACGCGCCACGATATATCGATCATCTTCACCACCGTGGGCGCCAGATCGCTTTCGCCGGAACAGCTGAAGACGATTGCCGACACCCTTGGCCTGCTGAGCATCGTCATCCTCGACCCGCTCGAAGCCTATCAAGAAGCACTGGCAGGGGCCACGGAATCGGGCGCCTGGGTTCTCGTGACGGGATCGCTTTATCTCGTCGGCATCATCCGTGCGGCGTGAGCTTGATCGGGTGTGAATGACGCCATTCCGACCAGCTGGAAGCCCCGCTCCGGCGGGTGAGCACGGTCGAGTTAGCCCGGATGCCGCAGCACCTGGCGGTCGAGCCTATTGGCTCGGAGCCCCAGCGCTCAACAGCACCCGCACCAATGCCGCCTGGCTGCCGACGCCGGGTTTGTCGAAGATCCGCTGTAGCTGGGTGCGCAACGTGTTGATACAGACCCCGAGCAGTTCGGAGGCGGCTGCGAGGTCATGGCCATCGATGATCAGGCGCGCAAGCCGGGTCTGCCGGCGAGAGGCCGAAGACCTCCCGCGCGCGCGGCATCATCGCCAAACCCTGCCCGCGTCCCGGGCCGTCCTCGCGCGTTGCGCGCTATGGATCAAAAAGGAGCCCCGTAGGGTGAGAATATCCCGTTGTGCTCAAGTCTTGGAAGGGACATGAGGAACCCCCCGTATTGGGGCGAGAGCGCTTCGCTCTCAAGCAGCAACTCCCGGTTCAGTGGTGCCGACAAGTCACTCTATCCCTTCAGTTCAATCATGTAATGCAATTTAATGACGCGGAAGACTTTGCCGCTAATAACCGTCATTGGCGCTTCGCGGACGCGATAACCATTGCTGGTCTGTCGTGTTCGTCTCCCGTGGACGGAACTGCTTTCATAGTTGGGCGTTTTTGTCAGTTAGATCGGGTACTGCTGGCATTCCGCCGGCACTGCCGAATGGGAGAAAAATCATGAGAACGATATTGATCGCGATAGGTGCGTTAACTGCTTTAGCCGGGTCTGCTTTTGCGGCCGAGCCTGCCAAGACGGTGGACACGAAAATGGGCAAGGTCTTGGCGACTGAAAAGGGCATGGTCCTTTACACCTTCGACAAAGATACAAAAGGCAAATCCAACTGCGATAAGGATTGCCTGAAGAAGTGGCCGGCGTTCCACGCCGGAGCCAAGGCCAAGGCAGAAGGCGAATGGACTCTAGTCAAAGCTGCGGATGGCAAAGAGATGTGGGCCTATGAGGGCAAGCCGCTCTACACCTATGTCGAGGATAAGAAAGCCGGTGAAGCCAACGGCGATGGCGTTGGGGGAGTTTGGCACGCGGCCAAATAGCTGAACCGGCGACCGTTTGAACGGGCGGTCGTCGGATCGCCTTGAACCGCAAGACCGACCTCTGGAACTACATATCCCTTCTCTACGGCTTTCGCCGACATCCCCGGCCTCCGCCGAATGCTGCACCATTCCTTGCGACATCATCTACTAGATTCCAAATGCTGGTCAGAAGCAGGGATCGGGGACGCAGTGTCGGTAACAATCATCCGACCGGAACGCGGTGGAGAAGAAGCCGCGGCCGATGGAACGTGCGGTGCTGTGCTGCTCTCAGCCGCCGACTGTGATTTCACCATCCGCAACACGTTTGACAAATATCTTCAAACCTTCATGCCTGAGTTTCTTCCAACCGCCGTCGGAAACCATTGATTTAGCCAGATCGGCAAACCCCTTGGTGAGGTAGGGAACCTGCGATGCCGGTCGTTTGCCGAGCGCTTGAATCAAGCAGTCAGTTCTTGGCGGGGACGAGAACGTGTTTCCTGAACGTTGCATGCCGATCTCCACATGATCTGTGCCGTCTGGAAATCTGATCGTCCCATAGCCGCACTTGGCCGCCGCATTCACTTCGGTCTTGGAGAGCTTGTCTTGCAGAACAAATGACAGCTGGCTGAAACTGTTGTCGGTGT
Source organism: Rhizobium beringeri (assembly GCF_004306515.1). Classification (NCBI taxonomy): domain Bacteria; kingdom Pseudomonadati; phylum Pseudomonadota; class Alphaproteobacteria; order Hyphomicrobiales; family Rhizobiaceae; genus Rhizobium; species Rhizobium beringeri. The sequence continues at coordinate 722,429 of NZ_SILG01000001.1, forward strand.
AGTCGAACTGACCCAGTATGATGAAGTCCAGCTCGTTCTGCCCCTTCTTGGCGCCCTTGATCTTGCCAAAGAAGTCGGAATTCACCTTGGTGTCTTTGCCTGTCGTCAGGGCGAGCATTTCGCCCAGCTTGATATAGGTCCTCGGTTTTGACGAAACGTCTTCGGTACCAGCCGCGGCGTTGCCCGAAGGCAGACTGGCGGCCTCCGGCTTGGCATAGGCGTCAGCGAAGGCTTGCAGTGTCGTCAGGTTGAGCGCTTGGGGAAGCGAACCGCTCTCGAACTTGCGGCAAGAGAGCGCGGCTTGCCGTGTTGCCTTGTCAGGCTTGCCCTCGACATTCCCTGGCTTGCAGCCCAAATGAGCCAGTTGCTGCTGCAACGTCTTGAGCAAAACTGCTTGTTCGGCGGAATAGTCGCCGACACCGCGGGTCACACTGACATTGCGGACATCGATGCCGATACCATCCGGCTGCACCACGTCAAACTGGGACGTATGATGGTCATAGTTCTTCCATTCATTGCCCCAACCCATCATCACCGGGCCGAGAATGAAGTTGAATGATTTTGGGTCGCGGTTTGATTGCGGCTCGCACTCGTTCGATTCCCAGCAATGCGGCGCCTGGTTGGTTGCTTCGCCTTCGGCGGCATAGATCACCTTGTTGTCGCAGCTTGCCGTAACCCATCCGCTCTCATCGTTTGCCCATCGGATTTTCAGCGAGAATCTCGCCCATTTGCCGAAATCTCCGGGTTTTTGGCACTGGCGGGCGAGAAAGTTCACGCCGTTGCGCGTGTCGGCTTTCAGCATGTAGATGAAATTGTGGATTGCCGGTCCTTCCCAGGACGCGAGACGCAAATGGCTGTCCCAGCCATCGGGATAAAAGCCATTTGCGGAGTTGTTTTGCCAGCCTTTGTAGGCAAAAGTCGGATCGAGCCGGAAATCAAACTTGTATTCGACGCTTTCGCCAACCCTCATGTCTCGCGTATAGCGAATCGTTGAGCGGACGTTGCCATTGCGACAATCATTTTCGCCGCGTCCATCTCCATAGTCGACATTGGAACACTGACGGTCGAATATCTCAAACCGGGTCACGCCGTCCTTGACCTCCGGTCTGACCGATCCGTTGAACTTGTGGCGCTCAAAACCTTTGGGAAGCGGATCGGCAGTCGCTGCTGCGTGGGGCACAAAAACCATAAGCGCGCCAACCGCCAGTCCAACGATGGGATTTTTCAGCATAGCTCCCCCTCCAAATCGGACTCCAACCATATCACGATCTCTTTTGGAGGGTCGGGTTTAGATCAGGTTCAGATCGGTGCGTGAGGCGCTGCGGCCACGAGCAGGCGCCGCGGTCAAAGCTGCCAAGGCTTGTGCTTCCGAGCAGGCGCGACGGGCGTTTATAACGGCAGCCAGGGCGAGCGACATCAAGTGCGGCTCGTCATCGGCGATGGTTCGGATCATTCCGACCGGAACGCGGCGGGAAGATCGACAGCGACGTCAAGCGGTTGGAAATGCCGCAAGTTTTCCGTAATAACAGTGAGGTCATAGGCGCGCGCGGTCGCCGCGATAATGAGATCGCCAAGGCCGGGATGACGGCCATGGCTCGCGGCTTCATCTTCGAGGGCGCCGACGATCCGCGCGACAACGGTATCCATCGGCAATATCCGATCCCCGAAACTGTCGGTGATCAAGTCCAGCCATGCCGAAAGGCGCTTTGCCCGCTCGATCCCGCCGCGACGGTGAAGGCTCCGCATTCCCTTCTCGATCTCAGCGACGGATAGAGCCGACAGAAACAGGCTATCGGCTTCGCCCTGCTCACGAAACCATGCCCGCACCGGATCGGACGGCGGCACCTTGCCCGGCGCGAACTTCGAAATGATGTTCGTGTCGAGAAGGTAGGCGGTCACAGATCGATATCGCGCATTTTCGATGGGTTCCGCTCCAGCTCGACCCCGCCGGGAAACGTCAACAGGAAATCCCCGAAATTCGGCCGTGGTTTCTTCAAAGCCCTTTTCGCCGCCTCGGCCGCTTCGACGGACACAAGCACGGCAGCCGGCTTTCCGTGCCGCGTGATCGTCACGAATTCCCCGTTTGCCGCTTCATCGACCAGACCGGCGAAACCGGCCTTTGCCTCTGCCACGCTGATTGTAGACATCGCTGCCCCGCTTTAAATGACCATATATGGTCAAAATAGACATTGGCGCCGACGGAATCAAGTGGAGGATTTTCCAAGGGTGCAGCGGCTCCGCATGGATCAAGTTCGAGCCTGAACGAATGGCCCAACCAGAGGCCGGCGGTCGCGCCTATTGGCTCGGAGCCCCGGCGCTCAACAGCGCCCGCACCAATGCCGCCTGGCTGCGCACGCCGGTTTTGTCGAAGATGCGCTGTAGCTGGGTGCGCAACGTGTTGACACTGACCCCGAGCAGATCGGCGGCGGCTGCGAGGTCGTGGCCATCGACGATCAGCCGAGCAAGCCGGGTCTGCGCCGGCGAGAGGCCGAAGACCTCCCGCGCGCTCGCGATCCGGCGCACCAGCGTCTCGGCGTCGTCGAAGGAGACCAGCGTCTTGCCGTCCTCGAGCAGAACCCAGCAGTGGAGCGGAATCCCCGCCGCGTCTTCGCCGAGCGCCACCGCCCAGGCCTGCTTCGGCGCGATGTTCAGCGGCCTCTGGCTCTGCAGCTCGCGGAACGCCAGGCGCACGGCCTCGCGCAGCGCAGGGTCGCGTTCGCGCTGCCGGGCACGCAGGCGGCCAGCGGCGACGGCGAGCCCGGGATGGTCATGCATCCGCTCCCGCGCCAGCCGGTTCGTCCAGAGAATCCGCGCGTCTGCGTCGACCTCGATCAGCGGGCAGTTCGCCTCCTCGACGCTGCTCTCCATCATCACCATGCAGCCGATCTTCCAGGCGCCGTCGATCCGGTGGAGGATCCGCAGCTGGCGCTTGCGATCCTCGCCGGTGTCGCTGCCGATCTGATCGAAGGTCATCCAGGCCATGTTGCCGTCGACGACGATGTTGACCTTTTCCCAGCGGACGCGCTCCGAAAAGGCGTGTTTCTCCGGGAATCGCTCGACGATCTTCTTGATCCGCGCGGCGATCGGGTCCCAGCCTTCGTCCACCCGGACGCCGAGCGAGGCGAAGTATTCCATCCGCCGGGTCTGCGGCGACTGCACCCAGTGGCTCGCCAGCGCCTCGAAGTCGCGCTGCAGCCAGGCCTCGGTTTCGGCGCGGATCACCGCCATGATCGCCGCCCGGTCAGCCTCGCTGTCGTCCATCGCGCGGTCCCCCGTGACAACGGATCGCAGCATAGCATGATCGGTCTGTCGGAGCATGGCGGCACCTCATGCCTTGATGACGCCGGCCAGAAGCAGCGTCACGCCGGCGGTTGTTGCGATCAGCCCGAGTAACCGAAGCCTCAGGCGCGGCAGGGTGATCTGATTTCGGTAGTATCGATCCTCGGCCGCGGCGCCCATCTGCGTCGGGCGGCGGCGGTTTAGCATGTGCGCGGCGACCAGACTCTGAAGGTCCATTGTGTTGCCTCCTGGTTCGGGCTTCATCTGCCGCATTCTCGCACGCATCCGAGCCGTGCTCTGTCATGCAGACGGAGGACATCGGGCTCGGCGCCCGGCTGGCGAACGAAGAATCATCTCAACCGGAACGAGTCCCGTCGTGATTCGTTGAGTCGCGTATTTCCAGCGTGAGGGGATGCATCATGAGCAGGCGACGAAGGTTCAAGCCGGTGAAGATCACCATCAATGGCAAGGTGAGGACGGTCTATAATGTCGTTCAGGCCGGCAACACTTTGCTGAACGACTGGCCCGAGCAGACGCCGGCGGCCAAGGCGGCCGAACGGCTTGTGCTTGACGTGTTCAACGATGCCGCCGGACCCGAGCAGGTGCGCCGCGCATTCATCACCGCGGCCAAGGCGAGCGACATCAAGTTCAGCTCCTGAGCGGCGGTGTTGGCAAAAGCCCTGGCTCACTTCCATGACACATGTTCCTGGTTTCGCAGATCCCGGGTTTTGAACTGCGCCTCCATCCAGCCGGCCGAGACGATCGCCGCGAGGAAGCCGAAGGTGAGGCAGGCGATTGCCTGGGTCCGCCACGAGACGAAGGTGACCGGCGCCGGGGTGGTGGACTTTTCCACGCATTCGCCTGGCGGGCAGGCGCAGCCGGAAAAGGCCTTGATCAGGCAATCGCTCATGCTGCGCCGCCTTTCACCGTGTCGATGGCGGCGAGGATCTTCTGGTGAAGCGGGCAGCCGTGATCGTCGCTGCCATCGAAAAAGCGTTCGGCCTCCACCAGCGCCTTCAGGAGATCGGGCGCCTCGGCGGTGAAGCGGGCCTTGGCGCGGGTCTTTTCGGCTGTCCCGGCCCGCCGGGCGGCAGGAAGGCTCTCCGTCGATGGTTCTGGTGCGGGATTGGCGGCAGACATCTCCGTTTCCCTCAGGCGTAAAGCTGATCGGTATCGGTGATGCCCATGATCTCGCGGGCATAGCGGTAATGCTCCGCGACGGAGGCGCTCGCACCGCGCAGCCAGGACGGGCCGCGGATTGAATGTTCGGGACGGCGGAGGAAGGCAAAGCCGAGGGCGCCCATGCGCTGGGCTTCGTTCGCCATATAGGCGCGGCAGTCGTGGGTCGTGCGCGCCGCATTCCAGCGGGCATCCCGCTTGCTCTCCTCGGTCTCGATATTGCGAATGTGCTGCATCGCCTGTCCTCTCGGGCCTCTGATCGGCTTGTGAGGGAAAGGTATATATAATACCTTATCGCGTCAACTACGAAAGGTATAAAAAATACCTCATAGATTGACGAGGTACGAATCATAGGCGTATGTCTTGATCAAGTGATTGGGCGACCGGGTGCAACTCCCGAGCTGACGAAGCCCAGCGGCGCGGGAAGCGAAAGTCCTTAAGTGCGCTGTCAGAAAATCAGGACGAGGGCGAAGCGAATGGCCCCTCTGGCACGTGTCCCATCCCGGCTCCGGCCTTCAGGACTTGGCCAATGCTCTCCCGGCTTCATGGGCTTTGCTCATGGGGTAGGGGGAAGCTTTGGCCGGAACCCTCCCTCACCAGCCTTCAGGAACCTTCTCCTCCTAAGCTGAAGAGAGAGGAATGAGAACTGAAGTTGGAGTATGATGCCACGAGAAAAAAGGAGGCCGGCGATGCGCAGCGAAATCGAAATCACCGACGAAGTGATCGAGGCAGGCCTGGATGCGATCACCGAATTCTACGATCCATGGGAGGAGAAGCTGCCGAAGGACATGTTCCCCGCGGCCATTCGGTCCATCCTGGTGGCGGTGTCGAGGGTGGTGCGCGAACGGCATCCGGAGCATCCGCAATTTGTGGTTTCAGAGGATGAATCCTCCCGATACCCCTCGTGATCCCAGGCTAGAGGATCGGCGAGCTCAGGAGCGAAATCCTACAGGCCGTACATCTCCCGCGCGGCACTGTAGGCCAGGAGCAGCACCGCTATCGTGACGATATAGAAATTCTCCCGGCGCGTGAGGAAGGGCGTATCATCCTGTTTTACCTATTGAAATATGATTGATTCGCGGCATTATTTCCGAGCCTTGAGCTCTCATCCCTACATCTCGATGATCGATCGGCGGACGCGGCCGACGATGGTGACGGCGCCCTGGAATTCCGGCGGCGGCACGTCCTCGTAGGACGCCGGCTGGAAGGGCGGGTTGTCGTTCGGGCGATAGCGCTTGTAGGTAGCGGCCCCCGTTTCGTCGGCGACGACATAAAGCGCGTTCGGCGCCAGGCGCTTGTCGCGCAGATTGACGAAGATGATCGAGCCGGGCGGCGAGATCTTGTTCATCGAATTGCCTTCGACCTCGAGCGCGATCCATTCGCCATCGGGAAGATCGAGGGCGGCGACCGTCGGGAATTCCGAGAAGTCGGTGATCGGCGCCTGCTCGCTCAGCTGGCCGGCGCTGACCCAGGAGATCTTCGGCACATCGGCGACGGAGACCGGCAGCTCATCCGGATCGAGCGCATTGCCGGTGCCGAACTGCAGCCAGTTGAGATTGACCTTGAAAGCGCGGGCATACTTCTTCGCGTCAGCTATGCCGAAGCCGTTGCGGCCGGATTCATGCGCCTTGTAGACATTCGCATTCCAGCCGAACCGATCGACGATCGCCTTCGGCCCGGCAAAGCCAGCATTCTTCCTGGCCATGACGAGGCGCTTTGCGCGTTCTTCGCGTTCAAATTGTTCCTGATCTTTCAACATGATATAAAAAATACCCTAAAATAAGGTACATGTCATGCCCTAATGTGCTTGACATAACGGGTATTAATTGTACCCTAATCGCCATGACAAACACCGACATCATCAACAACGGGCGAGCCTTTCGGATTTTACCGGCCTGCGCGCCGCGTCCCGCGGCGAGGGAGACCGCGGCGAGGGAGACCATGGCATGAGGTTCACCATCTCAAGCGAAGAGAAGCTCGCCATGGACGTCATGCCGACCGGCGTCGTCATTCACCGGCCGCAAGGCCCAAGGGGAGGGCGGATGTCTGCGATATCAGTTCGCAACGAGGATATCCCCTTCCTCGCCAAGGCCCTGCAGCAGGTGCTGAATGCCAACCGGGAGGTGGAGTCGCTATGACCATCTCCACCGCAACACCCGCCGGCGAGTTCCAGCGCCGCAGCGCCCGCTACACCGGCTGCCCGATCTGCGGCAAGGCGCTGTCGATTGCCGAGGTGATCGAGCGCCACTGCGAGAATTGCGATCGGCCGACGCGCCCGGAAGAGATCAGCGAGACCATGATCCCGCCCGGCGCTCTTGTGATCACCAACCCCGATAGCCCAGCCCCTCCCTGACGGCTATCGGTGGCTGGCGTCGCCGCCCTCCCTCGGCGACGCCAGCATCCCCGGGCGCGGCATGCCGTGCCCCCGGCACGACGATGTCGTGCCCGACCAGGCGGCGGCCTGGCAGACGACCGGAGCCTTTGCTCCCAGAGCCGGGGCTCCGGTCGTCATCCGTGAAAAATCAAAGACGTTGTTGGCACCCGCTTCGGCGGCAACGGCGGACCGCGTTCGCGGGAAAGAAGGATCAAGCGATGAGCATCCAGCTCAAGGCCGCCTCGGCGCAGCAAGGCACTGATATGAACGCGCTCGAGCTCTTCCGCACCGGCCGGGATTATATCGAAATCGCTGCCATCCTCGGGGTGTCTGTGCCGTCTGTCGAAACCGAGATCCACACGCTTCGAAGCGCCGAGAAGGGCGACACCGCCCAGCAGGACCATGCCGGCTCGGAGATCCGGCGGTTTCCCCGCCGCACCGCAAGGCCCGGCGCCCCGGTCAATTTTGCCGGCGGGCGACGGAGGCTGCGGGTTTGAAGAGGCCATCTCAACCGGGAAAGGGACATCGCATGGGTAAGGACACAGTGAGCCAGGAGATCATGGAGATCCTCAGCCCGGTGCTGGGGGAGGAGCTCGCGGCAGCGATCATCGAGCACCGCAAGCGCACGCTGAAGAAGCCGCTGACGGCTTATGCCGCCAGGATGCAGGCGAGGGAATATCTGCTGACCGGCGACCCGGTCGGCGCCGCCGAGATGCAGATCTTCCGCGGCTGGCAGGCGATCAAATGCGACTGGTACCTCAAGGAAAAGGCGAGGGAGGCCGGGTCGATCAACAGCAGCACGAGAAGGACGACCGTCGATGCCGCAAGAGATTTCCTCTCCGGTGAAGATCATAGCTGGGATGCTTTCGGGTTTCCCGGCCTCCGCAGGCACTGATCCCGACATGCAGATCCGCGCCTATCTCGTCGCGATCGAGGGCATCCCGCTGGAGGCGGTCTGGCAGGCCGCCAAACTCTTCATTTCGGGAAAGGTGAGGGATCATAACCGCGCCTTCGCCCCGAGCTCAGCCAGTTTTGCCGAGCAATGCCGCAATCAGCAGGCGGCGATCGAGGCGGAGAGCCGCCCGCGCATGGAGGCAGAGCCCGAGGCGCCGCAGCCGAAAGTCCCGGCCTACAAGATGCAGCTGCTGCGCGACGCAGCCAATGGAAGCCGCAGCGCCAAGCGGGAGCTGGCGAAGATGTTTCCCGACAACCCGATCATTGCAAGGGCCGCACGATACGAGGAGGCATTGAGATGACCATCACCTTTTGGACGGAAGACAAGATCGTCAAGGCGGAAAAGCTCTGGAAGGAAGGGCTGTCGGCAAGAGAGATCGCCAACCTCTTCGGCTCGAAGAAGAACACCGTCATCAACATGGCGTGCCGCAACCGCGACAGGTTTCCCTCGAGGCAGGACGCCTGGCATCCGCAGCCGAAGGCGGGCCCGCCCGTCCAGCCGATCCGCCACCCCGACCGCGTGACGCGTGTGACCGTGTCGGGCGCGCATGTGACGATGCCGCGCGTGCCGTGCATCGACGGGCCTGCAGAGCCATGAGCAAAGTCACCCCACGCGAAACCGAAATCATCCACTGGATGGCGGCAGGCAAGACGGCAGCCGAGATCGGCACCATTCTCGGCATCTCCCACATCACCGTGAATACGCACATTGCCAACGCCAAGGCGAGGCTCGGCGTCTTCAAGGATACGGCGCTGGTCGCCGCGGCACTCAGAAACGGCATCATTCGATAGAAGGACGATCAGCATGGGCGGCAAGGCCACCAAGGTGAAGACACAACGGGCAAACAAGGGCGCCGGCCGGCCGCGCAAGGAGAATGTCGAGCGGTTTCCCTGCGGCAAGATCAAGCCCTTCGAAACCGAGAAGGAGAATATCAGCGTGGCGATATCAGCCCGCCGCCGCATCCACGGCTTTGACAGGACGGTTGATGACGAGACGGTCAAGAGCCCCTTTGCCGGCTATACCCTCGGCCGCATGTTCCTCGACGGCCTGATCACCGCCGAGCAGCGCCAGGCCGGCGACGACTATGCCGAGGCGATCGCCCGCTACCATAAGACCACAGGCATCCCGGCCCCGAGCCCCAGGGCGCAATCGCTCTTTACCGTCAAAGGCCATGAAGGCGAGGTCACCGACACCCTCGCCGACCGCGCCCGCAAGGCCAGCAACCGCATGATGGCGCTACAGGGCATCCTGCTGCGCTGCCCTGACGGACCGCAGGTGCGGAGCACGGTCTATAACGTCACGGTGATGGACTACGAACATCTGCGCCAGATGCCGCCGCAGCAGCTCTTGTGGCTGCGGAGAGGGCTGACGGCGTTGCGGGGGGCGAGGGGCGGTTGATGGAGTGGCTCAAGCCGGGGGGCAAGATTGCCACGCCTAAACACAGGCGATCGGATTGACAGAAGATTAGCGGTTCGCACATACCTGCAGGGCCTGTTTTAATAGGGATATTGACGGATCCACCGTGAAATTGACGTTGCTGCAAGTTTTGAGGACATTGTGGGCGCAGGGGAGCAAGTGCCAAACACATGTCGTTCTCAAGGGACATAAGGAAGCAAGACTGTGATCTACGAGCTCAGAATTTACGACTGCCTGCCTGGCCGATTGCCCGCGCTGCTCAACCGCTTTGCCGAACATACGCTGGCAATATGGGACAAGCACGGCATCAAGCAGGCGGGTTTCTTCACCACAATCGTGGGCGAAAGCAGCCAGCGTCTCACCTATCTCATCGCCTGGGAATCGCTAGCTGATCGCGAGGTGAAATGGAAAGCCTTCACCACTGATCCTGCATGGCTTAAGGCCCGCGACGAGTCAGAGCGCGACGGGCAAATCCTCGCCAATATCTCCAGCCAGCTGTTGTCACCGACCGCCTTTTCGGCAGTAAAGTAAGACACCACCGATCCCCGCTTGCCGCCAGTCGGAATTCCACCCGATCTGGTCATCCGCGGAAGCGATGAAGAACGGCAGCTCTTAGGATATCGCCAACGCTGCCCGAACGGCCGGAATGGGGCGCTTCGCCGACGGCTCTTCATCACCGTCGGCAAAATCGCTTAGGTCAGATCTCAGTGGCTTCGGAGAGCGAAAGCGCGCCCGCACCAGATGCCGCCGCCGCTGTTCTCGTGGGCGAGCAGGGCCTTGCGGCGGGGCGAGGGGCGGGTGACGCCGGAGCTGCTCGCCCCGACGCTCATCCGCGTGGGCGCTGGATCAGGTCCATCGCATGCTTTTCCATCCAGGCGACCTCAAGCATCCCCTCGTCAAGCACACCACGGCTGGCCAATTCCATCTCCCATGCAGAACCCGCTGCAGCAAGGTTGCGCATATGTTGCTGCATTTGCCGAACCCGTTCGATTCCGGCCTGCATGATGCCGATCTCGGGCGTTATCCCGTAGGCATCGAGCAACAATTGAAAGCGCCGGGCTTTCTCGCGGACGCCCGTTTGCAAGCCATGCGCCTCGCATTTCTCGTCATGCCAGAACGGCACCCAACGCCAGGCAACAAAGCCAAGGTCCCAGGCGCGCGGTCCCGGCGCTGCCGCGTCCCAATCGATGAAAGCCACGGGGAGCCCTGCTTGAAAGACCGTATTCCACGGCGTCAAGTCATTGTGGCAGACCGTTTCAACAGGGTGGCGGGCGTCAAGTCGCCATTCGCGATCTTTCCATAAGAAGCTGGCTGCAGCATCGTGGTAGGAACGCAGCAATTGTCCCAGGCGCTCGAGGACGTTATCGCGCCAGACATAATCCGGGAGACGGAGGTCAAAGCGGCCGCCTTTATCGGGAAGGAAACCTTCGCCGTTGCCGACTTCACCGTCGATATAGGTGAGGACTTCCCGTCCCTGCTCATCCAGCCCGAGCGCACGCGGGGACCCATCATATCCCTGGCGCTCGACGTGCCGCAACAGGTCGAGAACGGCGGGAGACCACGCACGTCCGCCGCGCCGCACCGTTTCGCCTATGCGCACGACGTTCGAATCCGTGCCGCCGGTCAGAGGAATTTCTGGCTCGTCCATTCCACTAGCTTAGGCGCGGGCGAACCGACGGGTCAACGGACAAGATACAGGCCCCTCACTCAGCGGTTAGGCTCGGCAATCCCTGGACCTTGGTGATCGGAGGGGGATTCCATTTGCCGGTGAGGGCTTCGGCCTTTGGGCTGTAGAGACGCATGGTCAGGTTGAACGCCCCCTTGGGTGCGGGCAGCCAGTTGGCTTCCTTGTCTTTGCCGGGGCTTTCGTTCTGGAAATAGATGTCGAGAGAGCCGTCGGCATTGATCTTGAACGGCATCCAGCTGCTGGCCGCAAACCGGTTGAGCACGCTTGCTACCTGGAAACCTTCCGCGTCGTAGAGGGTGATCGACCAGAAAGCGTTCACGGGCGGCGTTGCTCCCTTCTCGAAATGAATCACATATTTGTTTGCGCCATCGAGCGGCTTGCCGGTTTCGTCGGCGAGGTTCAGCGGGTAGATCGCGTCTTCAGGAAGGTTGGCGCCGAGCCCGACTTGGGTGACGATCGCCCGCTTCAGGTAGTAATTTCCGTAGACGCCCATGGTGTCGGTATTCATCGACCAGCCATTCGCAACGCGCGAAAGGGTCGACAACTCCCACGCCATCAGCTGCTGGGCTGCTTCGGGCACATCTTCCAGCGCCTTCTTGACGGTGGGGGCGAGCTTATCGAAGTCGAAGCTCTTGCCGGGCTCGATACCGATGCGTTTCATCCGGGCGATGATCGGCTGGTCGGTCATGTGGGGCGGGTGCAGCTTCAGCAGTTCGGCAGCGTAGGTGAAGTATGTCGCAGCCGCCATGGTATCGACTTGAATCTTCGGCGGCGTTTTCATATCGACGCTCGGGTCGATCTTGGCCGTGACCGGCTGGGCCGCCTTGCCCCAGTCAGACAGCGGCGTGACCGTGTAGCCTGCTTGAATAGCATGCACGGCAGCGTAATCCGAAGGTCCGTCCGTCTTGGTGCGTCCGATGACCCAGACATAAGGGGTCGGCGCGGCAAGCCGCGTGACGCCGTCCGGAACCGTCCCCGTCCAACCGGGCGGCGTGACGAGAAACTGCCCTGCAGCCGTTCCCGTCGTCCGCCAGCCCGGCGATGCAAAGACATCCGTCCACATGTCGAGCATCGGCAGGAGATAATAGCGTCCGGCCGTATCCGGCGCGGAAATGATCAGCGGCTCCTTGGTAAGGTCCAGCCAAGCAATGGAGTAAAGCGTATCGAAATTCGAACGCACGACGCCTTTGAAATCGGCGGGAGGATATTCCGGAACATTCACGAACATATTCATCGGCCCTTTGCCAAACTCCTTGCCGGGCTCGACGTTGGTGAATTGCTTCCGGGTGATGTCCATCGACAGCAGCGGATAAAAGTAGACGTAGGCATCCACACCGATGTTATGCGCCTCCTGCTCCGAAATCGCCTCCTGAGCAAAAGCGGCCTCTGAAAGGGAAAGACCGACAACAAGTCCTACCGTGAGCGATATTGCACGTTTGATCATCATCATGTCCTCATCGACAACAGTCGGTTCGAAGCCTAGGGCGGCGGTTCACGTAAGCGGCGGTGAGATGCTGAGGCGTATTGACGGCCAGGGCTGTTATTCGCTCATCCCCGGACCGGTCTTGCCACGGACGTTGAAAAATTCGTCCGACATGATCGTGGCACCCCATTTTCCGGCACCTCGGTCATGTCTTGCTCCAGCGTTTTGATCCGGAACGTCCAGCTTGGCGGGAGACTTTTGAAGTTGCTGGCTGCTGCGGCAGTGAACTCTTCGAGCGTGTGCTGAGGCTTCAGCTGGAACCCCTCCATGATCCAGCTATTGCCACCGGCATCGTCGAGAAGAAGCGCCGGTTGCCCTTCTTCCAGCCGAGCCCGCTCCTCCGTGCCGGGCCCGCCGCAACCGGATGATGGCGCTGCAGGGCACTCTTCTGCGCTGCCAGGACGGCCCGCAGGGGAGCACGGTCGATCAAGTCACGGTGATGGACGATGAACGCCATGACCGGCACTGCTACCTCGGACCATAGTGCCTTTACCGAAAGTTGCAATTACCTCGAAGGAGGTAGGCCGTGACCCTATGAATGCGGAATGACCGAGTTGGGGTGGCTGGCTGTCCTCACGAGCGAGCTGGTCCGGACCCGCCTACCACGCAGACTGAGATTACCCCAGCGCTGTGGCGCTTCATGTAAGGGCGGTGATGGCTGTATGGGTTTGCCGATCGTAAAGCGCCAACTCCTCGGCGGTTGGCGGCTCGAACAGCTTCGACCACCTAAGCAAGTCCGCCCGCGAGATGTCGAACGTCCCGGCTGGAAGCGCGGCGTTTCGCCGGGAGACCCGGTCCCAAAGCTCATCAAGGGGAACGTCGAGGAAGCAGAGGACGACGCGGGCACCAGCTGCGCGAGCTTCCTCCCGGCAGGTGTCGCGTTCTGCCCGTGACCACACTCCCCAATCCACGACAACGTTACACTGAAGCCTGATGGCACGCAGGGCGATCTGCCATTGCAGGCTCTCGACTCTCCCTCGGCACGGACCAGTTTCGGCTTCCGGAGTAGAGATGCCGGGGTAAAGCCTGTGCATCCAGTCGTCTCCGGTCAGACGGAGGGCAGATGCTTCATGTTCGATTATCTTGGCGAGCGACGTCTTACCCGAGCCGGGAAGACCGCAAGTGAGGTAGAGCGTGGGCATTGGAAAATCTCTGATTCTGGCTTGGCAAGTGGAAGTGGCCCCGCGGTGTCGTGCAGGACTGCGCTTCGCTCAAGGCCGCAAGGCGCGGCCAATCAGAGGTGTGTTGCCATAGTCGATCTTGTAGGACCGCTCTGTTTCGGGGTCAAGACGGAGCGCATGGGTGAGCTCACAGGTGAGATCGTCTAATCCACTGGCTGCTTTGTGGTATCTCCAGTCGACCTCATTGACTCCCGCCCGAATTGACTCCCGCCCGAATTCTGGCACCGTTGTCGCGCCATTCAGCGGGGGCAGCGAATGTCATCATCTCACTACACGCATGGATCGAGCGAGGCAGAGCAACAGCGGTTGACCGCACTGAACAGGCGGCTCAACGAGCGGTGCATCGATGCCGCGCAGCTCGCCGCCGGTGAACGCGTCGTCGACTTCGGAGCCGGCCTTGGTCAGTACTCGCGAATGATGGCACGGGTCACCGGCGTCCCGGTGCTCGGGCTGGAGCGAAGTCCCGAACAGATCGCTGAGGCGTTGCGCCAGGCGGCGGCCGACGACGAGACCGCAATGATCGAGATGAGGCAGGGCGACGTCCTCGATCCGCCCCTTCGCGACGACGAACTAGGTCAGTTCGACGTCGCTCACGCGCGCTTCGTCCTTGAGCACATACCCGACCCGCTGCAGGTCGTCCGCAACATGGCGCGCGCGGTGCGGCCGGGTGGCCGTGTGATCCTGTCCGATGACGACTACGACGGTCTGCGGCTATGGCCAGAACCCCCGGGGTTCTCGTCGCTCTGGAACGCGTATCAGCGCAGTTATGACAGGCATTGCAACGACCCTATCGTCGGGCGTCGGCTCGTGCAATTGCTTCACCAGGCGGACCTACGTCCTCGCCGTAACACGCTTGTCTTCTTCGGCGGTTGCGCGGGTGATCCCGATTTCGAGGATGTGGTTCGTAACATTGCGAGCATCGTCGACGAAGCGATCGACGACATCGTGGCGACCGGGCTTTCACGAGACGCGGTTACGGCAGGTCTCGACACCTTGATCGAGTGGAGCAAGGCGCCAGATTCGGCGGTGTGGTTCGGCATGTCATGGGCAGAAGGGATTCGGCCCCTCTGACGTCGGCAGCCCGCAGATTACGGCAGGGCTCCCGGCCCTTCGTTGGACGGCTCTTCAGCGTCTGCGCCTGGACGATCATCCGCAGGGCGACGCCAATGCGTGGTGTCAGCCCCCACTGAGGGTGATTACAGCCGTCTGGAAGGCTTCACGAGGCGAATTTCACCATGACACCGCGCTGGCGAAAGTAGGCCTCCATCCGCTTCCTGCCAGAACGGTTATTCTGCACGAGCCTGGCCGGGTCGAATACGGCCTCTTTCAAACCCGCCCGCGTCAACGCTGCCTTGAGGGCCGCGATATGCACGTCGATGTCGGCGTTGTCCGCCTGGAGCGACTCATAAATGCGGTTTGTTGCATCTGCTACGGTCGGTTCGCTCACCATTACACTCCTGTTGTCGTCTGGCTGTCCTGACCGTATTGGGGTGAAACCTGTTCAGGTCAATGGGTAACAATGGATTGGCACATTTCGTCCACTTTCGAAGATGAACCACCAGAAGCAGCCCTGCCGCCGGGTTTGCGGTCGAAACGTCACGGCCATCCGGAAGCTTCTCGACGACGGGTCATGCGGCAGAGGGGGCATACGGACTAAACCTTGAATCTACTCTGTCGAGATCTCATCTTCAGGAGAGCATTCCTAATTGCTTTCAAGCGAGGCACACTGCAACAGCCGGTACTGATTCCGTCCTGCGTGCGACCGATGCAAATCGCTTCTCGAACCCTACGAGGTAAGTGTTGACGCAGTTCTTCGAAACAACTCAGGGCATCATGCTAGTCGGAGCGATGATTGGGGCTGGCTGTTTCGCCGCCGGCACGATCATACCGAGCGCACTGCGGTGGACGAGTGCTGAACGCGCGCGGAACCCAAAAGCCAAAGCGCGCAGCGCGGCGATGCTGACAGCTCTGGCATTAGACGATTTTGTCGGCGCCGCATACGCTGCCGTTCACGATACGCCTGAGTTCAACCCAGTCAACGAAGGCGAATTCGTCTTCCACACAGCGGATCCGGTTCTTGTCCTTCCACGGGCTGAAGATCTGAGCCTCCTCGGCGACGAGCTCTTCCATGAGGCTTTATGGTTATCGAACCGGGTGACGAACCTTGGGAACGCGTTGGATAACCTTGATCTCTCCAGCCCAGGCTTCGACAGCTTTTTCGAGCGGCGCCAGGAGGGTTATGCGGTGATCGCGGCGAAGGCGATGGACCTCATCGAGCGACTGCTTGCCGATTTTGATCTCAGTCTTCCGGAAAAACCTGACTACTACAGGCAGCGCGATGGATTTGCCGCGGCCGTACAAGCTGCTGGCGAACGCAGCAACGGCAACAAGAAGACCGCAGCGAGGGTTCAGACCCCTGGTTCCAATGTCACTCATCTCTTTCCGAAGACAGGTGAAGAGTAAACGGTGTTCCCAGGCCACGTCTTCGAAGCCTGAGGGCACGCAGGGCGATCTGCCATTGCAGGCTCTCGACCTTCCCTCGGCACGGACCGGTTTCGGCTTCTGGAGTCGAGATGCCGGGGTAAAGCTTGTGCATCCAGTCGTCTCCGGTCAGACGGAGGGCAGATGCTTCATGTTCGATGATCTTGGCAAGCGACGTCTTCCCCGAACCGGGAAGACCGCAAGTGAGGTAGAGCGTGGGGCCTGCTTACGACCGTCGGTGATATCTGAGAAACTGAAGCCTTATGCACTCGAGGTTCGTTTGGCTTTCCGAGCCTTCGCCGCTTTCTTCACGGCAGCTCGCGCAAGTTTGGTGTCGATCTTGAGCGTCGAGAGCGCTCCGATCTGCTCGCATCGTCCTGGAGGTCGGCGCGCGTGATCGCGGTCGCGACGACCTCTCCGTGAACGAGGCGAGCAGGCGGGGAAAAGCCGGCGGGCATGTCGAGCCGCTTGATAGGAGCCGATAGTCCATAGGTCCCTCCGTGCCTTGATGCTGGCGACCACAAACGAGTGACGGCTGGGTCGGCGGGCTCAGCGACGGACGCGGTAGCGGATGTGCGTGGCCTCGGGTGTATCGATCACCCGAACGATCTCCAACTCGACGCGCGATGGTAAGACTTCGAACATTCGGCGGCCACATCCGAACAAGACTGGAACCTGGTGTATTTGCAGTTCGTCGAGCACGCCAGCTTCCAGCGCCCGTTGCGCCGTATACGCGCCAAGCATCAACACGTCCCGGTCCCCGGCGGCGGCCTTCGCCTGCGCCATTGCGCTCGCGATCCCGTCGCTCACGTATTTGACCAACGGATAATTCGCGACGGATGGCCCGGGCGGCCTGTGACTGGGTACGAAGATCGAGACACCGTGATTGTCACCGCCCCAGTGATCGACCTGCTCCACGGTTCGCCGACCCGCCAGAATCGCACCTGGCGCGTTCCATTCGTCCCACAATTGTCCGACCGGTCCGGTCGGTCGGGAAAAATCCCCGTACCACTCGTGCAACCGCATAAAGTCGTCGCCGCCGGGATTGCCCACTTCATCGTTGGGCCCCGCGATATACCCGTCCAGTGACATGGACATGAAGAGCACTGATGCAGACACTTTTATCTCCTTTGGTCTTTTTCCAAACTGGGGCGGTGGGAATTCGCTCTGCGGGTGGGCTATTGATGCAAAAGCTCGTTCAGGCAAGCCGAGAGCGCGGGCGGACGGTCTTGATGTTCCCAAGGACGCTCGAGCGACGCTGACGCCGACATCCCGAATACGATTTTAGGTACTGCCCTATCTCACAAGGGGCCGAACCATGCTCGAGCCGACTGGTTTGGTCCGGCCCCATATCCAGCGAACCCTATTCCATCACACAATGGGACCAGACAGCTAGGATATAGGCGGGTCGTTACGCCCGGGATCGGCCCCCGATAGCGTCGCTCACTTATCGCGCCGGCTTGGAGGCTTCCCAGCGAGCGCAAGCCACACCAGCGCCAGTTCTTTGCTCCTGTGGAGATAGAAGGCGATAGATCTTCCGCTTTGAAGCCCATGCGTGAAAGGGTGCGATAATATCGTGCTATATTGAGCAGGCCTTGAACCAGGCTCCGCTCGACGTGCCCGACGTTCACCCCAACGTCGCCGAACTCTACCGCCGCAAGGTCGAGCGGTTGACCGAGGCGTTGAACGATCCCGAGGACCGCGCCGAGGCCGCTTCCGCGCTGCGCGGGGTTATTGAAAAGATCGTCCTGACGCCCGGCGCCAAGCGCGGCGAAATCAGCGCTCTGCGGTCCCTGTTCGTTGCCGCTCTATGGGAGTATTTTGCTTTCAAACTGTCTCAGCTTAGCGGTGGAGAGTGCAGTGTTTGTGGACGGCAGTCGCAAGTTCCTGCTCTTTTTGCTAGTCGCATCGTGTCAGGTGACGTTCGCGCCACGATCAGGTGCGGCAGACGACACCGTCACAATCGACAGCGGAATGCTGAAGGGTGAGAGGTCGGGCACGGTCGTCAGCTTCAAAGGCATACCCTATGCGGCACCGCCGGTCGGTGATCTGAGATGGCGCAATCCGAGACCAATGAAGCCATGGAGCGGGACCAGGGATGCCCGCAATTTCGGTCCGTCCTGCATGCAGACCGATGACCTGCCGAAATCAGAGGATTGTTTGACCCTCAATGTCTGGACACCCGCCAAGCGTTCCAAAATACCCCTCCCGGTGATGGTTTGGATTTATGGCGGCGCTCTTGCCCAGGGAAACACAACTCAATATCCCGGTGGCCAGCTGGCTGCCCGCAAAGTTGTGTTCGTCAGCATGAACTACCGTGTAGGCCGATTGGGGTACTTTGCCCATCCGGCGCTGATGAAGGAATCCCCTGACGAGCCCGTCGGCAATTATGGCTACATGGACCAGCTTGCAGCCTTGAAATGGGTCCAGCAAAATATCGAAGCCTTCGGCGGCGATCCGAAGAAGGTGACGATCTTCGGAGAGTCGGCAGGTGGCGGCTCGGTGATGGCGCACATGATATCGCCGTTGTCACGAGGGCTTTTCCGGGGCGCCATTCTACAGTCACCGGGTCTCCCCACCGCGCGTGCTGAGAGTACGCCTTTGTCACCTCTAAAAGAGGCAGAGAAAACCGCGTTGGACTATGCGGCTTCCCTTGGAATCAATGGGAGCGATGCCGACGTTCTCACCGCCCTTCGGGCGCTGCCTGCGGAAAAGCTGACCGAAGGTGCATCGGCACAAGAGGTGCTGGCGGGAATGTCGACAGGCAAGCCCGTCACCGGCGTCTCCGGCGCGATGATCGACGGACGGTTTTTGCTCGAAACGCCGGAAGCGGCTTTTGCGGCGGGCCGTCAAGCGCCGGTTCCCGTCATCGTCGGGGCAAATGATCGTGATCTCGGTCTTGGTGAGGCCGCGACGAAAGACGATCTCTTCGCACTATTCGGGAAGCATGCGGCCGAAGCCCGCACCCTTTACGATCCGACCGGCCAACAGACGCTCGATGAGCTGAAGCAGCAGGTTTTGGCCGACAAGACGCTTGTTGAACCATCTCGCCACCTCGCTGACGAGATGATCCGCGCTGGTCAGCCGACGTGGTGGTATCGTTTCTCCTATGTCGCCGAGGCTCTCCGCAACGATCCGGCATGGAAAGGCACTCTGCACGGCTTCGAAATTCCATATACGCTCAACATTCCAAACGCACTTGTCAAAGACAAGGTGACACCTGCCGATTGGGCCATGGCCACATTGGCGAGTGACTACTGGGTCGAATTTGCAACGAAGGGTGACCCCAATGGCGGCTCCCGGCCAAAATGGCCTCACCACGACCCATTCGCCGACAGGGTCATCGACTTCACCAATCACGGCGTGACAGCAGGAGCCGATACGCTGAAACCCAGGCTCGACCTCTGGCAAAGCTATTGGGAGGAAAAGAAGTGACGGGGTGGTGCCTGGCGCTTAGCCCTGCCATACGGAGGACTGCAGTCCCGGCCGTAACAGACAGGCTCCCGTCATCCACGCCCCCATGCTTTCACCACTGAAAAGAACAGGAACCGCGGCTTGGTCGTCAGGCTCTGATAGGCCTGCGGAAAAAGCGTGCGGGCTTGAGGGTCGGGCTGGGGCTCGCTGACGGTGTCGATCTGAAATCCGGCCGACTTCAGCGCGTCGAACATGGCGTGGAGCGGCCGATGCCAGAAGCGCATGGCGATATCCTTTCCGCCGCGCTGCCAGGTTTCATCGAAGCTGTAGGTCTCGAAATAATTGTCGCGGCCGGTCGAGGCGTGATCCATGAAGGGATGGTGGGTGGAGAAAACCAGGCGGCCGCCTTCGGGCAGCAGCCGGTTGAATTCCGAAAGGGGCCTCGACCAATCGGGCAGATAATGCATGACAAGCGAGGCAAGGATCAGATCGAAAGCCTTGTCCGTAAACGGCAATGGTTCGTTCAGATCCGCCGGTAGCAGCCGCGCGCGCCCTTGCAGGCGACGTTGCGCGATATCAAGCATGCCCGCACTGGCGTCGATCCCGGTCACAACAGCCCCGCGCTCAAGCAGCGCTGCCGCATGCGCCCCGCCGCCGCATCCCGCATCGAGCACGGAAAGCCCGGCGACGTCGCCAACCAGGGAAAGAATGGCCGGCCGCTCGTAATAGGCATTCCAGGCATTGACCTCGTTATCGGCATCATAAGCCGCCGCGAACGCATCATAATCATTCTCGGCCAAGATTTTTCCCTTTCCAAGGACTGTTCGAAGACGCCTGCGCATCGGCGTTTGGTACCACCGACAGTGACTACCTCGGACCAATTTTCAACCGCATTAACAGCTCATCATAGTATGTGTCGCCGACCTTCAACGCATCGACCTCGACAGCCCACGCCTTAAAGCCCATCGATTGGTAGAGCCGGATCGCCGCCTTGTGGAGGAAACGACGCAAAGGCGGAGGAACGGAGCGTCGAGCCGACATCATCGATGATCGCAGCAAGCAATTGCCGCGAAATGCCGGACTTCCGCGCTATCTGGTTCACGCCGAGGACTGCCCCTCACCCTAACCCTCTCCCCGTAAAAGACGGGGAGAGGGGACGTGCCATGCGAGACGTGGCGGGGAACGGAGAGGTCGCCGCATGTCCCTTCGCCCCGCGAGCGGGGAGAAGGTGGCGGCAGCCGGATGAGGGGCAGGCGGCGATCTCTGAGCGGGGATTGTCGCATGTCTCAACTTTTTACGATAAACGCTGTCGACACAACTGCGCCGGAAGCGGTGCTGCAACAGGCAGTCGCACGCCCTACGGCGTAACCGTCAGCCTGGCTTCCATCCCGGCTTCGTAGTGTCCCTTCATATTGCAAAAGAGCAGGTAAGTCCCCGGCGCCAGCCTGGCATTCAGCTTGCCGCTGGCGCCTGGCTTCAGATCGGAAACCTCGCCCAGGCTTTTCAGCTTCGATTCATCGACGCGATTTTTGGCGGCGTTGAGCGGGATCGGCAGGTCCGGAGATTTCAGGCGGACGACGAGCATTTCATGCTGCTCCGTCATCGCATCATTATGGACTGCGAAGGTCGCGGGGCCGGCCTTCACCGTTGGCGGGTCGAGCTTCAGCGACATCGCACCGCCGCCTTCTCCATCTTCCGTGACATTGATCACCGTGGCGGCCGCAAAGCTTGCTCCGGCCGAGCAGGCGATGGCGGCTCCGGCGAAAAGGGGCAGCAGTCTGGCACGTGGTTTCATCGTTGGTCTCCGTCGGCGTTTGAGAGTGGCGGGCACTGAGCCGGTTGCTCAAGCCAGGGGTTATCCGGCGCGGCACGCAGTGGGGCGCTGTCGTCATCGAAGGCTCGCTGGTTGTCGGTTTCGATCGCGGGAAGGGAGGCGCCCAGTGCGTGCCGCAGGAGAGCTGGTAGCGCGGCATTCTCACGCGCACTTTGCCGGGATCATACCAATCCGTAAGAAATGCAGCCCCGGCCGTTCGGCCGCCGCACTTTACCAAAATGTATAGTTCCAGCGAGGTCCCCGTGAGGTTTGGAGCGCAGGCTTGGCGCCATCATTGCCAAGTCGAGGTCAGCTCTCTCATGAATATGCGCGCCGTACCTGCCACCCTTATGCCGGCCCTTCATCCGGTCAGCCTGCGGGTGAACACCTACCTGATCAATCTCGATCGTGCGCCATTGCGCAGGTTTCGAATGGAGCGCCTGCTGGCAAGCTTCGGCCTTGCCTTCGAGCGCGTGGCGGCGGTCGATGGGGCAGGGCTGAGCCTGCCGCATCCGGGCTTTGACGAAGCATCCTATCTCAGGCGGCACGGCCGCCGGCCGAACCCTTTCGAGATCGGCTGTTATCTCAGCCACGTCGAATGCGCCAAGCGCTTCCTCGGCAGCGATGCCGAGTTCGCGCTCATTCTGGAAGACGATCTCGATTTCGATGACGATCTGGCCGAGCTGCTCGAGGCCGCCCTCGAGCACCAGGCGCGCTGGGACATCCTGCGGCTGTCCACAGTCAATTCCGGGAAAAAGCACAAGGTGGAGCCGCTGACAGCGTCGCGCTCGCTCGCCATCGCGCTCACCCGCGAGAAGGGGTCCGGCGCCTATCTGATCAATCGCAAGGCGGCAGGCTGGATTGCCGATGTGCTTGTCCCCATGCGTCTGCCCTATGATCTCGCCTTCGATCTGGAGTTCGATGATGGGCTGAGCGCCTGCTTCGTCGATCCGCTGCCGGTCAGCCAAAGGGCCGATCCCTGTTCCCAGATCCAGGCAGGGCTTTCGACCTACCGGCTGGGCCGCCGCCGGCCGTGGAGCGTCCTGCCGTATCGCGCCGCCGCCGAGCTGCGCCGCTTTACGGCCCGCTTCAGCCGGCTCGCGGCCTGGCGGATGAGAGGTTAATACCTCAGGCAGAAGTAAGCGGGAAGGCGATCGAAACGATGAGGCCGGGATGATTGTCGGCCATGGTGATCTCAGCCGAATGCAGGTCGGCGATCGCCTTGACGAGGCTGAGCCCGAGGCCGCTTCCCGGCGTCGTGCGGCTCTTGTCGAGCCGGTAGAGACGTCGGAAGACCTTGTCCCTTTCGCCGGCGGGAATGCCGGGGCCGGTATCGGCGACCGAGACGATGGCGCGGCCGTCCTGGCAGCGGAGCGAAACCGTGATGTCGGTTCCGGCCGGGCAGTGGTTGATCGCGTTTTCCACCAGGTTGGCGATCATCTGCGTCAGCAGATCACGATCGCCCCGGATGAGCGCGGGACAGAGCTCCGTGATATCAAGCGCCATCTGCGCGTCTTCCGCGACATCGACATAGACCTCGGAAATTACGGCAAGCACGGCGTCGATATCGGTTGCCTGGAAACGCTCCTTGCGGGCGCCGGCCTCGATCTGGGAAATGCGCAGCAGCGCCTCGAAGGTGGCGTTGATCCGGTCGCTCTCGTGTCTCGCTTCATCAAGCAGCGCCGAAACATCCGCCTGCTGGTCGTTGCCGGCCACCGCGGCATCCAGCGTCAGGCGCAGCCTGTTCAGCGGCGTCTTCAGATCGTGGGCGATATCGGCGCTCACCTGCCGCATGCTTTCGACCAATCTCTGCAGCCGTTCCAGCGCCGCGTTGATCTGGATCGCCACCGTATCGAGATCGTCGCCGTTGCCGGTGATGGCAATGCGGGCGTCGAGCGCGCCGTGCGAGACGTCGTTCATGGTGAGGGCGACCCGGTCCAGCCGCGCCTGGGCGCGGACGGCGAGAAAGACGCCACCGCCGATCGCGGTCGCGACGACGATCGCGGCCGCCCATTCGAAGCTGACCAGCACGATCCGCAGCATCTCGTCGACATCGTTGAAGTTTTCCGCCACCACCAGGCTGTAGGGGCCGATGGTCGAGACCTGCATCCGGTAGCGCTCATGCCCCTTCAGCCCGACATCCCTGGAGGTGACGGTATAGACGCCGTTCGGGATGCGGGGTGCGGCGAAATTGCCGGCAAGCTTGCGCCCGCCTGCATCCGTCAGCGAATAGAGCCCGTCGGAGGTCGACTGGAAGCTCGCATAATTGTTCAGCGTGTTGACCAGATCCTCGGTGTCGTTTGGCTCGTAGGTCGAAACGATCAGCGAATTCATCTCGCCCAGCGACTGTTCGAGATCGCGCGCAAGGCCAAGGCGCAGCATGTGATAGATGATCGCGCCGCTCAAGATGAAGGTGACGACGAAGAGCACGCCGAAGGTGACGGCAAGCCGGAACGGCGTGCTCCTGCGCAGGCTAGAGCATGATGCCGAAAAGTGTGCGCGGTTTTCGGACGACATCATGCTCTTACTCTTTAAATTGCGAACAGAATTTGAGATTTTCAGGCCGAAGGGGCCTGAAATCATCCTGTTCGAGGCGCATGCAGGCTGTATCCGGTGTTGCGGACCGTATGCAGAAGCTGAACCTGGAACGGCTTGTCGACTTTTGCCCTGAGTCGGCTGATATGGGTCTCGACGACGCTGGTCTTCGGATCGAAGTGGAAATCCCAGACCCGCTCCAGCAGCATCGTCTTGGTGATGACCCGTCCTTCGCCGCGCATCAGCACCTCGAGCAGGGTGAATTCGCGCGGCTGCAGCTCGATCACCTGGCCGGCGCGGCGGGCCTCCCGCCGGATCAGATCGAGCTCGAGATCGGCAACCTTGAGCACCGTCCTCTGCTCCTGCACCGGCGGCCGGCGGCCAAGCGCATTGACGCGGGCCAGAAGCTCGGAGAAGGCAAAGGGCTTGACCAGATAATCGTCGCCGCCCGCTTCCAGCCCTTCGACCCGATCGTCGACGCCGCCGATCGATGTCAGGAACAGCGCCGACGTGCCGACCTTGGCAGCCCTCAGTGAACGCACGATCGCCAGCCCGTCGAGGCCCGGCAGCATGCGATCGACGACGATGACGTCATAGGCCTCGCGCTGCGCCTGAAACAGCCCATCGCGGCCGTCGCCGAAAACGTCACAGACATGCCCGGCCTCGGAAAAGCCCTTGGCGATATAATCGGACGTCTTGGTATCGTCCTCGATAAGCAGGATTCGCATCAGCCCGATCGTTCCCGGATGCCTGAGGCAACAATCTAGCGGATAGGGCTTCGGCCACAACTTACGGATTTGTAAGGTGATTGGTATCCCCGACAAGCTCCCATAGATCGACCTTCTCGGCGCGCCCCTTGACCTGCACCAGGCCAAGCGGGCGAAGGTCGAAGCGATCGGCGACCGCCTCGTATATGGCCGCACTCACCAGGATCGAGGTGTTGAATTCCTTGTTCAGCCCTTCCAGCCGTGAGGCGACATTGATCGTATCGCCCATGGCTGTGTATTGCTGCCTGGAAATCGCGCCGAAGCTGCCGACGACCGCCGGGCCGGTGTGCAATCCAAATCGCGTGATGAGCGCGGGACGGCCATTCTGACGGTTGGCTTCATTCAGGTCGTCGACCGCCGCTTTCATGGCTAGCGCGCATCGGCAGCCGTTTTCGGCATGTCTGGCATCGGGAACAGGGGCGTTCCACATGACGAAAATGGAGTCGCCGAGATATTGGACGACAGTCCCGCCATGGCGCTCGGCGATGGTGTTCAAGAGTTCGAAATAGGTCGACAGCGTATCGACCACGTCCTCGGGCGAATGCTGCTCGGATATGGTGGTGAAGTCGCGGATGTCGGTGAAGAGCACCGTCACATCCTGCCGCTGCGCCTTGACGGCGGTTCTTGCCCGGGGATCGATGATCCGCCTGACGACTTCACGCGGAACATAGAGGGCAAACTGGCCGATGGCGTGGCGGCTTGCCGCCAGCGCGCTCGCCAGCGTGTTGATCTCCGATATCCAGGAGTGGGAGACGCCTTTTTCGCCGACGTCGAGATCGCCGATCCTGCGCGCCTCGTCGGCGAGGCGATAGAGCGAGCGGCTGACCATGCGCGACAGCAGCACCGAGGCAGCGACGCCCGCAATCACGAAGGCGCTGGCAATAAGGAGATTGTGCATCAGCAGCCGATTGGCCTCAGCCACCAGATCTTCCAGGGGCACGACGATTGCGGCGACGCTTCCCTTGAACAGACCAGAGACGGCGACGGGGGCGATCTGCATGATCTGGCGTTCGCCATCGAGATCGATCCGCACAACGCCGCCATTTGCAAAGGCCGGATCCCGCCTGAGCCTCGCCACCGTTTCGAGGCTCGTGTCGTAACTGTCCGTCGTCGTATCGACGGCAACCGCGCCATCGGCATTTTTCGACCATATGCCGAGAAGCCTGTTCATGATTGCCGGGTCGGAATGGGCGATCAGATCATCGGCATCATCGATGATGTAGGCGCGCGCCCGCGGCGAAATCTCCCGCGCATCCAGCAGGCGGCTGACAGTCATCAGGTGGATGTTGATGCCGACGACAACCTGATCGTCGTCTCTCATCGGCGCTGCGATCGTCAGCGTTGGAAGCTGCAGCGTTCCCGCAACATACGGTCCGACGGATACTTCCTCGCCGTGCCGGATGACGGATTGGTACCAGGGGCGTTGCCGCGGATCGAATGATGCATAGTCGACGTCACGCTCGGC
This sequence comes from Rhizobium beringeri, assembly GCF_004306515.1. Classification (NCBI taxonomy): domain Bacteria; kingdom Pseudomonadati; phylum Pseudomonadota; class Alphaproteobacteria; order Hyphomicrobiales; family Rhizobiaceae; genus Rhizobium; species Rhizobium beringeri. Next base: position 748,458 of record NZ_SILG01000001.1, read on the forward strand.
GATCGGCCTTGCCTGGAGGTCGAGGAAGCGAAACGTCGATATGACGTCCGGGCCCTGTCTGCGTGCTATCGTGCGGATCGCGAAAGCCGTGCCATCGGGTGCTGCCAGGATCCGGCGGACATCCTGCCTTTGCGTGTTGATGACCTGAAGATACGAGCCGTCAGGGTAGCCGGTGTAGACGCTCGTCGCGTTGGGGACGTTTCTGAGAACCTCCAGAAAGAATTGCTGTTTCGCCGTGATATCCTGGGGAGGCGGGGAGGCGAGCAGCGGCAGGGTCGATGCCAGTGCCACCGCCTCGGTGCCGCCCTGCAGCGTATTGCGGTACCCCTCGATCAGCCGCAGGCTCATCTCGCGCATCTGCTGCACGCCCGCACTGACCGCAGCATCGCTTCCTTGCCTGAACGCCAGCCAGATGATCGGCGTCGACGTGCAAAGCAGCGACGCGACGACCAGGACGCCGAGATGCAGTCTGAGGGGTTTCGACCAGTGCACGAGATTTTCCTCGAAATGCGGACACGTCTCAGCACACGAAGCATACTCAACGATGGCAGCTAACCGCTTTTTGAAAACTTACACAAGGTGGTGATATCGGTCACACCGCCGCTGCGCGTTTCGGCAGAACAAGATCGCCGACCGTGTAGGTATGGAACTCACTCTTCGAGACCGCATCGAGCTTCCGGAACTTCTCGACGAAGACCGGATCGGAGAAGAACTCCTCGACGTTTCCGGCGCCCTGGATCGCCTCGACGTTGACGACCGTCTGACCGTCGGCGCTCTTTGCCAGGCTGCTCCACAGAAAGCCTTCTTTCCGGTCGGCGACGTAGTGCACGACATCCTGGATGATGGCGAAGGCTTCCTCCTGCTTACCCGGATGGACGTGGATGACGTTGACTATGAAGGTCGTTGGCGCGGGCGCGCCCGCAAAGGCGGCAATGAGGTTCGTTTCCATGACTGTCTCCATCTGAAGCTCGGGCCATTGCGGCCGCGGCGACATCTGGATATTGGGATTGAGATAGCGGATAAATGGGCGTCTATTCGCAACACACCGGATGAAAATTCCGCAATAGGATGATCATTGGACAAGCTCGGCACGCTCGGCATCTTCATTCAGGTGGCAGAAGTTGGAAGCTTCGTGGCAGCCGGCCACCGCCTCGGCCTCTCGGGCTCGGCCGTCGGCAAGGCGATCGCTAGGCTCGAAGACGAGCTGCATGTCCGGTTGTTCAATCGCTCGACCCGCAGCATGGCCCTGACGGAAGAGGGCAGGTTCTTTTTGGAGGCGTGCTGGCGCATTCAATCGGAATACGAGTCCGCTCAGTCAAGGCTGTCGAACGCGCAGCTCGTTCCGCGCGGGCAGCTGCGCGTGAGCCTTCCGCTGGCCGGCATGCTCCTGATGCCGACCATTTCCGCCTTCATGCAAACCTATCCGGAGATCAACCTCGATCTCGACTTTTCCGATCGCCTGGTCGACGTCATCGAAGAAGGATTTGACGCGGTCATCCGCACGGGCGAGGTGAGGGACACCCGGCTGATGAGCCGAAAACTCGGGACGTTCAGGCACAGGATCGTTGCCGCACCGGATTACCTGATGGCCCATGGCTACCCGAGAGTACCCGAAGACCTTTTGGAGCATCGTTGCCTTCACCATCGCTTCGCCAATTCCGGCAAGCTCGAGCCGTGGCCGCTGGTTCGCAATGGAGATGAGCTCAAACTTGACCTGCCTGTGACGACGGTCGCGAGCACCTTGGAGCCGCTCATCTACCTCGCGGAGCGATCTTTCGGGATCACCTGTCTTCCTGCATTTGCCGTGGCCTCCGAGGTCGCAGAAGGCAAATTGGTTTCACTGCTGGATGATTATCTGGCGGACACCGGAACGTTTCGGGTCCTCTGGCCGACAAACAGATACCTTTCCCCCAAGGTTCGGGTATTCGTCGACTATATGGCCACCAATCTATTCGCCGGATGATCGCTCCAATGAGGGCTAATCGGGGTGCCTTGCCGTTGCGCTTCTGGTTATACCAGGCTGAAACTCTCTCCAGATTCATCCTTCCATGAGGCCCGCCTGTTCGAGCGTTTGGCAATGCTGCTCCTACTTTCAGCTGGAAATGGGCGGAGAAGCCTTGCGAATCGCATAAGTCTGTGCTTATGTGTCGGCATGATAGAGAACGACATCTTCAAGGCTTTGGCTGATCCCACCCGTTGCGCGATCTTTGAGAAGCTGGCGACCGGAAGCATGAATGCCAGCGCTTTGCGCGACGGCATGAAGATCAGTCAGCCTGCCATGTCTCAGCACCTCTCGGTTCTGCGCAGCGCGAGACTGGTGCGGGAGGAACGACAGGGGCGCTTTGTGAACTACGAGGTCGATCCAGAAGGCTTGGCACTCATTGCCGGATGGCTGGCGAAGTATCGCGCCTACTGGCCTGCTCGCATCGACGCCCTCAAGGCTCTGCTGAAGGATATGGATCAATGAACGAGAGTAAGATCGACGATCACCACAAGGGCATCGAGCTTGAGTACGAAATCGACGAGCCGCCGCACAAGGTCTGGCGCGCGATAAGCATTCCGGAGTTTCGAGAGAAGTGGTTGCCGAAAGAGGCATTGGCCGATTCAGAGGCTGCGTCTCTGACGCCGGGGCAAGAGGTCCGCTACAGGATGCGCGAAAGCCATCCGCCATTCCTTGAAAGCGTGGTCATCTTTCGGATTACCCCCAACGCCACCGGCGGAACCAAGCTGCGGATCATTCACGAGCTTACGGACGTAAGGTCCGATCGGATGACCCGCGCAGCCGCAAACAATAATAGCCTGCTCCTCATGCTCGCCGCCTGACGCGGCGAGCTTCCCTTTAAATTCTGGAAGATTGGAGTTCGCCTATGCGCGAAGCGATGCAACTCGTCCCTATGGTGGTAGAGCAATCAAGCAGAGGGGAGCGATCTTTCGACATCTATTCCCGCCTTCTTCGTGAAAGGATCATCTTTTTGAATGGCGAAGTGAACGACACCGTGTCCGCGCTGGTCTGCGCACAATTGTTGTTCCTCGAAGCGGAAAACCCCAAGAAGCCAATCAGCCTCTATATCAATTCCCCCGGCGGCATGGTGACGAGCGGCCTCGCCATGTATGACACCATGCGTTACATCCGCGCTCCGGTGCATACGCTTTGCATGGGGACAGCCCGCTCGATGGGATCGTTCCTGCTGATGGCGGGTGAACCCGGACAGCGGGCAACACTGCCCAATGCAAGCATCCTCGTCCATCAGCCATCCGGTGGCTTTCAGGGACAGGCATCGGACATGCTCATCCATGCCGAGGAAATCAGACGGACCAAGCACCGGATGACGCGCCTCTATGCCGAGCATTGCGGACGCACCTATGAGGAATTCGAACGTGCGATGGACCGCGACCATTTCATGACCGCAGAGGAATCTCTGGAATGGGGTTTGGTCGACCGCATCCTACAGGTCCGGGAAGAAAATCTGGACGCAACGGCATAAGCGTAGCCTCGGATTGCAATGGTCTATTCATGCGTCGATTGGTTGGAAGAACGCTTGAGAGCAAACCTCCTGGAAGCCTCTCCCCGCCCTTCCAGGCTTCCGCGAGGCCCGCCTGTTCAAGCGATCTGCTTGACGCTGGCCGGATAATCCGCCGAATTGCTGATGCGGATCGTATTTGTCACGAGCTCGCTTATCAAAGGGGCGTCCCCGCCAATGGCGAGCCGGATTTCAATCTCGTCGGTCATCGGCAAAGCCTAGGCCAGCGTGGCTGCTTCTTCAATCAATGCTTCGACCCTCCTTGCGACGTGCGCAGGCCGGCAATCACGACGAGCAGGCGAGGGATCACCTCAGAGCGTGTCGATCAGTCCTCCGTCCACGCGCATGGAAGCCCCGGTCGTCGCGGATGCCAAAGGCGACGCCAGATAGGTTACGAGGTTGGCGACTTCCTCGACGCTTGCAGCGCGTTGGATGATCGAACTGCCACGATGCTTCCTGACGAAGTCCGCCGCGACCTCCTCGATCGGCTTGCCCGTCTTTGCACGCTCTTCGGCAAGCATCGCCTCGACGCCTTCGGACAGTGTTGGGCCGGGGAGGACCGAGTTCACGGTAACGCCCGTACCAGCCATGCGCTTGGCGAGCCCGCGGGCAACCGCGATATCGGCGGTCTTGCTGACGCCGTAGTGAATCATCTCCACCGGAATGTTAAAGCCGGATTCCGACGCGATGAAGATGACGCGACCCCAGTCGACGTTCTGCATGCCCGGAAGGTAGGCACGCGAAAGCCTGACGGCCGACATGACGTTTACCTGCCAGTGGCGATCCCACACCTCGTCGCTCGCCTCGAAGAAGTCGAGCGGCTGAAAAATGCCCGCGTTGTTGATGAGGATGTCCACATGAGGAACCTTGGCGACGAGAGCGTCACACCCTTCAGCGGTTGCGACATCGGCTGCGACGGCGGCTACGCTGCCCCTGGCACCTTCGCCTTTCAGGCGTTCGGCGGCATTTGCGGTCTTTTCTTCCGACCGTCCGTTGATCACCACGTCCGCGCCAGCCCTCGCGAGCTGGCGGGCGATCGCGTAGCCGATACCTTCGGTAGATCCAGTAATAAGAGCGGTCTTGCCTGCGAGGTCGATCTGCATCTGCTGCTCCTTGTGAGGTTGGACAGAGAACGTAGGAACTAGCGGTCGGTCTCGCAACAGCCCACGACGTCGATACCCGATCGAATTCCTGGAAGTCGATGGTCTGCTTCGCCATTGACCACGTCCGAAAAGCGCCTCATGCACGAACCCGCTTCGCGGGAGGGTGCGCGCGGTGAGGTTGGTGTGATTATCTGAAGTTCTAGGCAGGCAGAGGCTGTTGCCAGACGATTGAGTTCCCTTCAACGAGAGGAACTTTCCATGGCCAGCTTTTCAAACGATGCCCCGATCACACCGCTTCGCCAGCGCATGCAACAAGACATGGTGATGCGGGGTTTGGGAACCCATACGCAGCATGACTACATTCGTCATGTCCGGCGCTTCGCCGCTTTTCTTGGGCGCACGCCCGACACCGCGACGGCCGAAGACATACGGCGCTTCCAGTTGTATCAGCATGAGAACGGTGTAGGCCCGGCGACGATCAATAGCACGGTCTCGGCGCTGCGCTTTCTGTTCACGGTGACACTGAGGCGGCGGGATATGGCGCGAGCGCTGGTGATAACCCGCAATCCGCGCAAGCTGCCCGAGGTGCTGAGCGTGGAGGAAGCCGCACTGCTGCTCGAGGCGGCACCAGGCATCAAATATAAAGCGGCGCTCGGCGTTGCCTATGGCGCGGGCTTGCGCGTCTCCGAGGTTGCGCACCTCAAGGTCGACGATATCGACTCGACACGCATGCTGATACGCGTTGAACAGGGCAAAGGGCGCAAGGACCGCAACGCCATGCTCTCGCCGCAACTCCTGGAACTGCTGCGACTGTGGTGGCGCGAAGGAAAGCGGCGCGGCGTCATGTTACCCCATGGCTGGCTGTTTCCGGGGCGCAGTTGCACCGATCCGATCTCGTCGCGGCAACTGCATCGCGCGGTGCAGGAAGCAGCCGAGGTTGCCGGCATCCGCAAGCGCGTCAGCCCGCATACATTAAGGCACAGCTTCGCCACCCACCTTCTGGAGGACGGCACCGATATCAGGGTCATCCAGGTTCTGCTCGGACACAGCAAGCTTGAGACAACCGCGCTCTATGCCAAGGTCTCGACCCGGACGATCCACGCGGTCGCGGGGCCGCTTGACCGGCTGATGGCGCTGATGGAAGGCAAGACGCCCGACGGCTGAGCCGTGCGCACCTCGATAGAGGTCGCCGATATCTTCCGTTCCGCCGGACCCGCCTACAGGGCAGCCCATGAAGGACATCTCAGCTTAGCCCAGCTCAAGGTGATGTCCGCGATCGAGCACTGCCGCACCGCTGCATTGGGCGGACATGTCGAGGCCTGCGAGGATTGCGGCCAATGGCGCATCGCCTACAATTCCTGCCGCAACCGGCATTGTCCGAAGTGCCAGGGTGCTGCCGCACGCACCTGGCTCGCTGAAAGAGAAGCCGACTTGCTGCCGGTGGGATACTTCCATGTCGTCTTCACACTGCCCGCCGGGGTCGCCGACATCGCATTCCAAAACAAGGCGCTGGCCTATGACCTGCTGTTCAAGGCCGCATCGGAAACGATGCTGACGATCGCTGCCGACCCGAAGCATCTCGGCGCACGCATCGGCATCACGGCTGTCCTGCATACATGGGGCTCGGCAATGATGCATCATCCCCATGTTCACATGATTGTGCCGGGCGGCGGCATTGCCCTCGACGGGAAACGATGGATCTCGTCGCGTGCTGCGTTCCTTCTGCCGGTGCGCGTGCTGGGCAAGCTGTTCCGCCGCCTGTTCCTCACTCGGCTGCTCCAGCTCCACGACGCCGGCCGGCTTGCCTTCTTCGGATCGGCAGCACATTTGGCTGATCGCCGGGCATTCGTGCGTCACCTGTCGCCGGTCCGCAAGACGCGCTGGGTCGTTTACACCAAGCCACCCTTCGCCGGCCCGGAAGCGGTGCTCGCCTATCTGTCGCGCTACACTCATAGGGTCGCAATATCGAATAGCCGCCTCATCAGCTTCGACCAGAGCGGCGTAACCTTCCGCTACAAGGACTACCGCCGCGATGGAGCGGACCGGCAGCAGATCATGACGCTCACCACCGACGAGTTCATCCGCCGCTTCCTGCTCCATGTCCTGCCGCGCGGCTTCCATCGCATTCGTCACTACGGCCTGCTCGCCGGCGGCTCCCGCACGAGCAGCATCGCACGCGCGCGCGAACTCCTGAACGTCGCTGCGCCGCCCTGTCACGACGCAGCGGACGAACAGACCGACTTTCGCCCGTCATGTCCCTGCTGTGGCGGACGCATGATCATCATTGAGGTATTCGAACGGTGGCGACAGCCGCGCGGGCCGCCAGACACGGCGGCAACGAACCGGGAGAACGCTTCATGACCCGGCATAGCCTGTTCATTCATGTGGCCACCTCACATCAACGTCGGCCAACGGGATGGCTTGCGCCAAGTGGAGTGGCGATAACTCTCAGTCTTGAAAACTCTCTCGGAGTCTCTGCGAAAATCTCTGCGATCACGCCTGCAGACGCCTTCTTCAACGCGCTTGGTCCTACGGACGCTGCTGTGATTGAGTGCCCCTGGGCCGCCCTGAAACACAAAACCCCATAGACCGGAGTGTGCGGACCGCGGGTTCCTGCATGAGAGGCTTTCGTACGCCTGACGGCACCCGAAACCCTAAACCATAATGGTCATCGAGCCACCCGTCGCTGTTGCTGCAAAGCGGACATCACGCAGTGACAACGCGGGTCGCAGTTGCGCCAAAAGCCGCCATTCCGCCCCATGGGGGTGATTAGATCACGAATTCCTCCTCGTACGTCTGTGGCTCGGGAACGACCGTAACCTCCACCGGAACGATCCAATTGGCCGCGTAGCTCTCGCAGTCGGAACGCTGGAGGTCGGGCTGCACGCACCCCGCCCCATCGATCGCGCGACATCGCAGTATAAATCGCCCCACTTCTTCAGGGGTCCACATGTACTCCCACAAGCGCCATGCAAAGGGACGTTCTGTTTCGAGAAGCCTTCCCTCGCGCCAGCCCCTGCCATCTCCGGTGCAGACCTGCACCTGCCGGATAGCAGCCTCTCCGCTCCAGGCGGCTCCGAAAATCCGATACGGTTGGCCGGCGATGAGACGCGCCCCCTGCACGGGACGCGCGATCTGCGCTTTGACCTCCATCTCCGCAAGGGGGACCAGCCTGGGTTCCCCGAGGCTGCGCTCCCAACGGAAATAGTCGCGCGCCTGCCAGTAGCCAAGGAACGGTTGCTCCACAACCGTGATATCAGTGATCCACTTGACCCAAGCCATGCCGAACCAGCCACCCACGACCGCGCGTAGCGGGTAGCCGTGATCGCGCGTCAACGGCTCCTCGTTCATCGAATAGGCAAGGATCGTGCTGTCAGCGATGGCCTTCTCAAGCGGTAAACTGCGCGCAAAAGCGATGGGGCCGGGAGAAGCCGTTTTCTTGTTCGTGTCGACGACGCCGCTGTCTGCGCCTACGAGCAGAACCTCACGTGCGGTTCGCTTAACGCCCGCCATTTCCAAAATCTCGCGCAGAAGAACACCTGTCCACGCAGCATTGCCGACGGCTCCGTTCTGCCACTGCAACCCCTCCTTCGGCGGCTCATAGTAGACGCGGCCGTTCCCTGCACACTCGACGACGGCGGTGAAAGTCGTGCTCCGCATCGCCTTGATGCTGTCGAGGTCAAGTTCGATCGGCCGCTCCACCGCCCCGCCAACGCGCAATCTCCAGTCTCGCGCATCGAGGTCCGGCGACGCGAAATGGTTTCGCACGAAGAACAACTCGGTTGGGATCAGCCAATCGGAGAGCGACGCAAACGGAAACTCGATATTCTCAGGGGATTTCTGTCGAACGATTAGACTGGGTTGCTGTGGTGTCGGCATCGTCCTCGTCTCCCCTGCACAACGTCGGCTCTCGGTCGCGCCAATTCCGGTACGATAAAACCGCCCCGCGCAGTGCGTCTGTCGCATTCCGCCTTCGGGCCGCATTCTAGCACATACCGCACATTCCTCGGATCGACCTCGAACGGCAGCAAAGGGCCCGAATGCTGCCATGGGCCTACGTCTCTTTCGCGCCCGCTTGTCGTTCAGGCACTACCGCTGGAGAAGACCAGCAACATATTGTTGGTAGGCATCTCGATCGTCTCGCGGAGATTAAGTCCAGCGGCCTCACCCGCTTGTTCAAGATCAGCGATATCACGCACACCCCAGGATGGGTTGCGCTCCTTTAGAGCCGCGTCGAAAACAGCGTTCGAGGGGGCGTTGTGTGCCCCGTCGCGCATGAACGGGCCGTAGAGAAGAAGAAGCCCACCAGCGTGAAGCAAACGGCCAGCTCCTGCGAACAATCCTAAGCTTGCCGCCCATGGCGCGATATGGATCATATTGATCGACACGATGGCGTCAAAATGCCCCGTTTGTTCGACGCCCCATTGTCCTGAGCACACATCAATATCCCGCGGTGCCAGCACATTCTTCAGCCCTGCGAATTTGATCCAGCTAGACGTGCTGGTGCGGGCGTCGGCATCCGGATCGCTCGGCTGCCAGGTGAGGTTGGGCATTGCTTCCGCAAAACACACGGCGTGCTCGCCGGTCCCGCATCCAATCTCCAGCACGGCGCCACGTGTTGGAAGGACACGTTTTAGGACCGCGACGATCGGCGCCGAATTTCGCGCAACGGAAGGTGAGAACATGCGCTGGTCGGCGCTTATGTCGCGCTGTTCCAGCGCAACAGGCGAACGATCCTTCTTCTCTGGGGGCATTGGCCTTGAATCCCCTTTGGGCGATGTCTCCCACCTTATAGCGGAAATGATAGGACTGAAACCAAGGACTTCGGACTTACGAAGGGGGGCGCCGGCGCGTGCGTTCGGCCGGGGGCGACCGAACGTCCACTTCGCGTCAGATCACGCGCCCGCCAGGCTCAAGGTCTGCTTTCGAAAATCGGAGCCCGGAAGCCGACCGACGGCTTTCGGCCCCGAAGCGGACTTCTTTCGTTGTCCAGGGATAAGGCTGGTTTGCGCCCCATGCACGAACCCGCTTCGCGGGAGGGTGCGCGCGGTGAGGTTGGTGTGATTATCTGAAGTTCTAGGCAGGCAGAGGCTGTTGCCAGACGATTGAGTTCCCTTCAACGAGAGGAACTTTCCATGGCCAGCTTTTCAAACGATGCCCCGATCACACCGCTTCGCCAGCGCATGCAACAAGACATGGTGATGCGGGGTTTGGGAACCCATACGCAGCATGACTACATTCGTCATGTCCGGCGCTTCGCCGCTTTTCTTGGGCGCACGCCCGACACCGCGACGGCCGAAGACATACGGCGCTTCCAGTTGTATCAGCATGAGAACGGTGTAGGCCCGGCGACGATCAATAGCACGGTCTCGGCGCTGCGCTTTCTGTTCACGGTGACACTGAGGCGGCGGGATATGGCGCGAGCGCTGGTGATAACCCGCAATCCGCGCAAGCTGCCCGAGGTGCTGAGCGTGGAGGAAGCCGCACTGCTGCTCGAGGCGGCACCAGGCATCAAATATAAAGCGGCGCTCGGCGTTGCCTATGGCGCGGGCTTGCGCGTCTCCGAGGTTGCGCACCTCAAGGTCGACGATATCGACTCGACACGCATGCTGATACGCGTTGAACAGGGCAAAGGGCGCAAGGACCGCAACGCCATGCTCTCGCCGCAACTCCTGGAACTGCTGCGACTGTGGTGGCGCGAAGGAAAGCGGCGCGGCGTCATGTTACCCCATGGCTGGCTGTTTCCGGGGCGCAGTTGCACCGATCCGATCTCGTCGCGGCAACTGCATCGCGCGGTGCAGGAAGCAGCCGAGGTTGCCGGCATCCGCAAGCGCGTCAGCCCGCATACATTAAGGCACAGCTTCGCCACCCACCTTCTGGAGGACGGCACCGATATCAGGGTCATCCAGGTTCTGCTCGGACACAGCAAGCTTGAGACAACCGCGCCCTATGCCAAGGTCTCGACCCGGACGATCCACGCGGTCGCGGGGCCGCTTGACCGGCTGATGGCGCTGATGGAAGGCAAGACGCCCGACGGCTGAGCCGTGCGCACCTCGATAGAGGTCGCCGATATCTTCCGTTCCGCCGGACCCGCCTACAGGGCAGCCCATGAAGGACATCTCAGCTTAGCCCAGCTCAAGGTGATGTCCGCGATCGAGCACTGCCGCACCGCTGCATTGGGCGGACATGTCGAGGCCTGCGAGGATTGCGGCCAATGGCGCATCGCCTACAATTCCTGCCGCAACCGGCATTGTCCGAAGTGCCAGGGTGCTGCCGCACGCACCTGGCTCGCTGAAAGAGAAGCCGACTTGCTGCCGGTGGGATACTTCCATGTCGTCTTCACACTGCCCGCCGGGGTCGCCGACATCGCATTCCAAAACAAGGCGCTGGCCTATGACCTGCTGTTCAAGGCCGCATCGGAAACGATGCTGACGATCGCTGCCGACCCGAAGCATCTCGGCGCACGCATCGGCATCACGGCTGTCCTGCATACATGGGGCTCGGCAATGATGCATCATCCCCATGTTCACATGATTGTGCCGGGCGGCGGCATTGCCCTCGACGGGAAACGATGGATCTCGTCGCGTGCTGCGTTCCTTCTGCCGGTGCGCGTGCTGGGCAAGCTGTTCCGCCGCCTGTTCCTCACTCGGCTGCTCCAGCTCCACGACGCCGGCCGGCTTGCCTTCTTCGGATCGGCAGCACATTTGGCTGATCGCCGGGCATTCGTGCGTCACCTGTCGCCGGTCCGCAAGACGCGCTGGGTCGTTTACACCAAGCCACCCTTCGCCGGCCCGGAAGCGGTGCTCGCCTATCTGTCGCGCTACACTCATAGGGTCGCAATATCGAATAGCCGCCTCATCAGCTTCGACCAGAGCGGCGTAACCTTCCGCTACAAGGACTACCGCCGCGATGGAGCGGACCGGCAGCAGATCATGACGCTCACCACCGACGAGTTCATCCGCCGCTTCCTGCTCCATGTCCTGCCGCGCGGCTTCCATCGCATTCGTCACTACGGCCTGCTCGCCGGCGGCTCCCGCACGAGCAGCATCGCACGCGCGCGCGAACTCCTGAACGTCGCTGCGCCGCCCTGTCACGACGCAGCGGACGAACAGACCGACTTTCGCCCGTCATGTCCCTGCTGTGGCGGACGCATGATCATCATTGAGGTATTCGAACGGTGGCGACAGCCGCGCGGGCCGCCAGACACGGCGGCAACGAACCGGGAGAACGCTTCATGACCCGGCATAGCCTGTTCATTCATGTGGCCACCTCACATCAACGTCGGCCAACGGGATGGCTTGCGCCAAGTGGAGTGGCGATAACTCTCAGTCTTGAAAACTCTCTCGGAGTCTCTGCGAAAATCTCTGCGATCACGCCTGCAGACGCCTTCTTCAACGCGCTTGGTCCTACGGACGCTGCTGTGATTGAGTGCCCCTGGGCCGCCCTGAAACACAAAACCCCATAGACCGGAGTGTGCGGACCGCGGGTTCCTGCATGAGAGGCTTTCGTACGCCTGACGGCACCCGAAACCCTAAACCGCTCCGGCCGGAAAGGCCGGTGGAGTCACCTCCGAAGATCAGACGTTCCCCCGAGGCGAGTTTGCCGACCCGCGCTACTCGCTTATGCTGGAAAGCAATTCGTCGAGCTGCTCCAACTGCTCCGGCAATGCGACCGCCGAGCCCTGTAGTGCTTCCTCAAGCGCCTCCTTGGACGGATAGACCTCGTGGAAAGTCACGAGTGTCCTCCCGCCTTGATCCTCGAAGGTCACGGTCGTGATTGCGCCCTCTTCGCCCTCGTCGTTGGTCCAGACGATGCGCTCGTTCGGCACCACCTCGAGATACTTGCCATAGAAGGCCATGGTGTCCGAACCGCCGGCGCCGAATTCCAGCCGATATTTGCCGCCGGTACGGACGTCCATATCGCACGATACGAGCGAAACGCCGGATGCCGATTTTGGCACCCACCAGCGCTGGAACAGCTCGGGCTGGCTCCACGCCCTGTAAACCGTGCTCGGCGGCGCATTGAATGTCCGCGTTACGACGAGTTCGCGATCGCCTCTGCGCTCGACTGATGTGCGATTCTCAGCACCACCTGCACTGTCAACTTGCTGGCTCATCACTTCCCTCCCGGTTCATTTCGCTGATGATTTCGTCCAATGCTTCGAAGCGGGCCTCGAAGAGCTTGCGATGCGCCTCGATCCATTCGGCCTCCGCCTTGAGGCCGCGTTTCCCAAGCTTGCAGGTTCTCACCCGTCCGACCTTCTGCGTGACGACAAGCCCCGCCCGCTCGAGAACCTGGACGTGCTTCTTCATGCCGGTCAGCGTCATCTGGAACTTATCCGCGAGACTGGTGATCGACGCGTCCTCTCGCCCAAGCTGATCGATGATCCCGCGGCGGGTCGCATCGGACAGCGCCGCAAACGAGAGATCGAGGGGAGGGCTTGCATACTGAACCATATAGTTCAGTGTTTACCCCACTCGCGCAGGAAGCGCAAGCGTCCCGAACTTTCCATGCCGTAGGCCCGCGCCGTGCAGGATACGAATGTTCGTATTCCTCAAGGCATTTCCTTGCCCTTATGCCATGATCCCAACTGCAATCGCGCCGTTTAAAAAGGCGGAGCTTTGCAGCAAAGTTGAATGTTGCGCAGCAGGTTCGTAACGGTGCATGATTCTTGCGGCGGTCTCACGCTAAGGAAATTCTGGCCTAAGTAAGGAGCTAAAGACATGAAGAACCAGGGCCAGAGTGAGCTGTCTGGTATCGGTGAAATCCGAGCCCAGCTCGGCGGCTGGCCCATATCGACGGCAGGCATGTCGTCTACCTCCCGCGGCCTGCACTTTGATGTGAGAGATGGGAGCCACGGCGTCGAACTGGTTGTGCCTGGGTGTGATCATCATGCAGTGTTAGTGGCGCTGGGATCATCAAGGCAATTCCGCTTTCAAACGCACATAGCGTCCCGCGAGGTATCTTGCAGAGCAGGGGATCTGATTGTCGTCCCGGCCGGTAGCCCAGCACGGCTTGGAGGCGCTATCCCGCCAATGCTTCGGATCGGGATCGACCCAGAGCAACTCAGCGATGGCTCCCGGTTGCGTGAGCCCCTCCGAGGCAGGGATGATCAGACGGGTTCTATCCTTCACGCCAACGATTTGTTTGCACAATACATCGGCGGCGCGATCCTCGAGGAGATGCGCAAGCCGGATTTTGAATGGCGGATGCCTCTGTTACGTCACCTTGCTGAAGCGCTAACCGTGCATTTCGTGACAATGTATGGTGTTTACACAGTCTCCGATCACACCGGCGAAATCAGCGACAGGGAAGCCATCCGACGGGTAATCGAGCATCTTGGGCGGACAACACACGACTTTCCAGACCTCTCCTCGCTCGCCAAGCGGACCGGTCTCAGCCGCTTTCACTTCATCCGGGTTTTTAAAGCTGAGATTGGCATGACGCCGGCGCGATACGTGGAGCAATGCAGAATTGAGCATGCGAAGTCATTGATCGAGACAGCCGAAATATCGTTGGCCGATATTGCCGATAAGCTTGGGTTTGTCGATCAAAGCCACCTGACCCGACGTTTCAAAAAGTTCGTAGGTAGCACCCCTGCTGCATACGCACGCGCACAGGGCCGCCGGCATTTGTCAGAGATATAACAATAATGTACAAAGTAAGCAATAAACTGCCATAAACGCCGGATAGCTTCTATACCCATCAAGCGAAAAAACAGATTTTTCGTCTTATTGTCCTGATTTAAGCAATAACATCCCAGATAGAGCAATAAAATGCCATGACCTAATCTCAGAAGTAGTGCATATGTATTGACGGAAGACGACATCAAGGCAGGAGATATAAACGTGAGCATTAGAAACGTTATTCTTGTGCACGGATATTTCCTGGACGGTAATGCTTGGAATAAAGTTATACCGTTACTGTCAGAGCGAAGCATTGATGCAATCGCCGTTCAGCTTTCATTGACCTCGTTCTCCGAGGACGTGGCAATTGTTCATCGCGCCATTGAAATGCAGGACGGTCCGGTCATCCTCGTGGGGCAGTCTTATGGTGGCGCGGTCATTACCGAGGCGGGCAACCATACCCGAGTTGCCGGCCTCGTCTACATCGCCGGCGCTGCGCCAGACAGTGGCCAGTCCGTCGACGACTGGTGGAGCGGTTATGCGACTGCGGCTGTTGTGAATGAACTGAGGCCCTGGGGCGACGCGCATGTTACGCTCACCCGCGACGGGGTGCGCAAATACCTCGGCCAGGATCTTCCGACTGCAGAAGCCGATATCGTCTACGCCACTCAGGGACCGCTTGGAACACGCAGTAAATTAGAGAAGATCTCAAAAAGCGCGTGGCACACCAAGCCTTCCTGGTACATGGTCACAACGCTCGACCACACGATGCCGCCCGCGGTACAGCAGGACTCAGCCGAACGTATGGGTGCCGAGATCATGGTTGTTCAGGCAAGCCACTTGCCTATGCTTTCACAACCGAAAGCCGTTGCCGAGTTCATCGCCAACGCCGCCGCGTCTTTTGACTGATAATTCGGTCCCAAGCCGAAGCATCATTCGAAACAACATATTCTGGAATTACCTCGCCACAGCGGCGAAACGACGACCCATTCCTGAGCGGCCCATTCCTGAGCGGAGTGTGTCTGTTCGGTGAAGTTCGACCCGGCACACATCGCCTGGTCACAAAAGCTTCGAAAGAAGCCGTTGGCTCGCTTGCCCCCCAACGGAATTATTTACCCAACCCAAGAAGGAACAGGATAATGCCGAAACCCACCATCGTTTTTTGCCACGGCATTTGGGCCGACGGCTCATGCTTCAGCAAAGTAATCCCTGCACTGCAGGCGGACGGGCACGAAGTCATCGCCGTCCAGTACGGCCTGGACTCCTACGAGGAGGACGTGGCTACGGTTAAGCGGACGCTCAACCGTGTCGGCAGCCCCGTCATCCTCGTCGGGCATTCCTACGGCGGCGCAACGATCACGGCCGCCGGCATCGACGAGCGTGTCGTTGGTCTGGTTTACATCGCCGCGGTCGCCCCGGATGTCGGCGAGACCGTGCAGGATCAGCTCGACAAATATCCTTCGGACATCTTCAACCACGTTGAGGCAGCGGACGGTCGGGCCTGGATGCTGCCGAGCGGAACCAAGTTCTTCGCTGGAGACCTCTCGGAGGAAGAGCAGAAGCTTGTATGGGCCACGCACTATGCGCCGGTCGCCGATCTGTTCAACCAGCAAAAGCTCAGTGCCGGCGAGATCGCGTGGAAGTCCAAGCCAAGCTGGTACGTCTTGGCGACGCAGGACCACACGGTGCATCCCGATCTTCAGCGCTGGGTTTCCAAGCGTATGAACGCGACGGTGACCGAGCTGGAAAGCAGCCACGTGCCGATGCTCTCCCAACCCGACGTGGTCATCGATGTCATCCGCAAGGCAGCGGCGGCCGTCCAGCGTCGCTGATATATCGTGGAAATTGCTTATGAAGAGACCGTCATGAGGCGGTCTTTTCTGTTATTCGCAGATGCACCTGTAAGCGCGTCCGCTAACTGTTCGCCGCGTGAGTGGATCAGGCGCGAATGCCAGCTGAGGGAAGGGGTGCGGGGGAGGCGTGGAGCTCGCTATGGGCCTTCAACCCTCCTTGCGACGTGCAAGGAGGGTTGAAACTCAAGGCCGGTTAGGCGGTCCGCCGATAGCGGTCGCGCTCTTGCGCGATCTGTTCAGGGGAATAAGGATCGAGCGCGTCGTCGAACCGGGTCCATCCCTGCTCGTTATAGGCACGCCGACGTTCGATCGGGTCGACCCAGTTTGAACCCTGGAGAATGGCCTGCGCCTCGGGGGTGCGGGTGTCGTCGACCTTGGCCGTGACCAAGCTGCCACCCCGGCGGACACCCTCGGCATAGAGGTGGGCATCGTCTTCCGAGACGCCGGAGTCGGTGAGGGCGCCGATCAGGCCGCCAGCGGCACCGCCAGCGACGGCGCCGGCGACAGCCCCGGCCGCAGTCGCGGCCAGCCAGCCTGCGGCAACCACCGGCCCGACACCGGGAATGGCCATCAGGCCCAGTCCGGTGAGCAGGCCGCCGGCGCCGCCGACGGCAGCGCCAATGCCGGCGCCGGTCGCGGCATCCTCGCCGACGTCAGAGTCGCGATCGATGCGGCCAGCCTTGTTGGAGACGATACTGATGTCGCTTGAGGGAATGCCTGCCGCTTCCAATTTGCTGACGGCGGAGCGAGCGTCCGAATAGTCGTCGAAAAGTCCGGTTACAGTTCTCATCATGCTTCTCCTTGGGTTACTTGGCGACGATGTTGCCTTGATAATCGAGGGCGATGGCGACGGCTTTGCCGTCCTTCATGCCGGAGGCCATCCAGATCCCCTTGTCATCGAGCTTGAGATCCTTGACGTCGGTGTAGCCCGCTTCCGCAATGCGATCCTTCGCCTGAGCTTCGGTAAAACTGTTGGCGCCCTCAACGGGCGCAGTCGGATTTTTGGTATCTGGGGTTGCAACCGCAGGTGTATTTCCATCTTTGGATGGAGCGGGTGTGGTTTGGGCAAAGGCTGCAATGGCAGACGCGCCGAAAATTGCCGCCGCGAAGACGATCTTCTTCATAGGTGTTTTCTCCATTTGCGGATCAGATGACGATCCATGCGGTCAGAACACGCAGGCGAGATCTTTGTTCCCAGAGATTATGCAATTGATTTTTCTAAATATATGGCAGAGCGGCGCGCTGCGGCTCATTCTCTGCGGCGCCGGGGCAATGTAAGCAGACAGTAACGGTGTGAGGTAACCGACGATCCACGCGCGCCTTGAGGAAACCTCTCGGTGTGAGGTCGGTCCTCTAACTCCTAAAGTTGTGTTGCTATCAAATATCCCAAGGGGTGGGGGCGCGGGGCCGCTCTCGGGATGCGGCCCCGGCAATCTCAGTGACTTCACGGAATACGGGCGATGACCTTTATCTCGAAGTCGAAGCCGGCGAGCCAGTTGACGCCGAGCGCAGTCCAGTTCGGGTAGGGTGGCTTGCTGAAAATCTCCTGCTTGACGGCCATGATCGTTCCGAACTGGTTTTCAGGATCGGTGTGGAAGCTGGTGACGTCGACTATATCATCCAACGTGCAGCCGGCGGCACTCAGCGTGGCCTTCAGGTTGTCAAAGGCGAGCCGCACTTGCTGTTCGAAATCGGGTTCGGGTGTTCCGTCCGGACGGCTGCCGACCTGTCCTGAGACAAACAACAGATCGCCGGACCGGATCGCGGCGGAATAGCCGTGCTCTTCGTAAAGAGCGTGCCGGTTGGCGGGAAAGATTGCTTCGCGTTGGGTCATTCTGATCTCTCTTCATTGTTGACAACGACCGATGAGCGCGGCGTAACGCTTCACAGTTCGCGCTCGATTTGGTATACGGTTCGTATGTGAAATATGCGACGTACGCACCGTATGTCAAGTCCATATACGCTTCGTATATGAAATTTGAGGAATGGAATGGCTAGGAAACGCAGCGAGACGATGCAGGAAAACCGCGTCAAATTGATCGCGGCGGCGCGAAAGGCTTTTGCGGAAAAGGGCTACTCCGCAGCATCGATGGACGAGTTGACGGCTGATGTCGGCCTGACGAGGGGCGCGCTTTACCACAACTTCCAAGACAAGCGCGGGCTGCTGGCAGCAGTTGTCGATCAGATCGACACTGAGATGGCGGTGCGCGCTCAAGAGATTGGCGCGCGCGCAGGGACCGATTGGCAGGGCCTGCTCGCCGAGGGGGCGGCCTATATCGAGATGGCGCTCAATCCGGAAGTCCAGCGCATCGTTCTGCTCGACGGACCTGCCGTGCTGGGCGATCCCTCGCAGTGGCCGAGCCAGAACAATTGTCTGCAGGTGACCAAGAGCACGGTGGAGCGCCTGATCGCCCAAGGCATCCTCAAGCCGCTTGACCCGGAGGCGGCGGCCCGATTGCTGAGCGGCGCGGCTCTCAATGCGGCGCTCTGGATCGCCGCCAGCGAAGATCCGCAGAGCGTGCTGCCAAAGGCGGTCGAGGCTTTTCATGCCTTGGCGGCAGGTCTGCTGGTGCAGCGTGTGTGATCCGCGAGCTGGGCGGCAAGCCTTACGGTGAGGACTTCGATATGGAATGATCCCATACAGGGACGGGCGCGAAATTCGCCGGTATCCCATCCGCTGTTGCTGCGTCAGGGGGCGGCAGCGCCGGGACCGCCTGCAACGCGGGTACCCTTGGTGCAGTTGATGGGAATCGAACGACAAGTGCGGCCACCTGCGCTTCCGCCACATTGGCAGAGTTCTTCGTCGCGCGACCCACATACGGACTCACCGCATAATCCCCTCGCGGGGCATTGGTCACTTGCCGTGCCGAATCCGCCGCGCCACATCACTTTTCGCAGAGCCGTCGGCCGCCGGAATATGGCTGATAGGTGCAATCAGACGGCCGAAAGGAGCGGTAACTGCGCGAGCAGGCGGTGATATTGCAGGATTGCGGTGCGCCTTGATCATCGCTTGAGGCTTCTGTCGATCGCACTCCGTTCAGCGTCGGTTCGGTCGCCGCCTCGCGCATGAAATCCCGCCAGATGTGCGCTGGCAGGGCGCCGCCCGTCACCCCCTTCATCGGCGCTTCATCATCATTGCCAACCCAGACACCAACGACGAGCGCTTCCGTGAAACCGACGAACCAGGCATCGCGATTGTTCTGGCTCGTGCCGGTCTTACCGGCCGCGAACGTGCCGGGATCTGCTCCACGTCCAGTACCGCGCTCGACCACCAACTGCAGGAGGCCGAGGAGATCGGACTGGTAGGGCGAAAGATCGACATTCGGCTTTGATTGTAAGCCAACTCGAAACGTCTTGGGCTGCCCTGCCGCTTGAAAGTCGATAATGCCCCAAGGCTTAACAGGTGCCCTGCCGAGCTGGACGGACGCGTAGGCGCTGGTGAGGTTGAGCAGGTTTACTTCGGATGTGCCAAGCGCCAAAGACGGCGTGTTGGCCAGCGGTGCATCGATGCCGAGTTCGCGCGCTGCGGCAATCACATTGTCTAGACCAACCTCTTCGGCAAGCGCCACAGACGCGGCATTGAGCGATCGCGCGAACGCCTCGGCAAGCGTTACCCAACCGCGATAGTCGCCACCGGAATTTTCTGGCGACCAGCCGTTGATGTCAATGGGCGCGTCCAGAACCCGGTCAGACAAGGTGAGCCCAGCCTTCAATGCCGCGTAATAGACGAATAGCTTGAAGGTGGAACCCGGCTGGCGCATCGCAGTGACGGCGCGGTTGAACTGGCTTACCTTGTAGTCGTGGCCCCCAACCATCGCAACGACCGCGCCGTCGGGCGTCATCGCAACCAACGCGGCCTGCGATGCTCCGACCGTCTTTCCTTCACTGTCGAGGGCTCTTTTCACAACCTTTTCGGCGAGCCGCTGCAACTGCGGCACCAGCGTCGTGCGCACCGTAGTCGAACCTGGGGAGGAGCCGGCGATTTCGCTCGCTTGCGGCGAAATCCAGTCGGCAAACCAGCTTCCGGAGCGCGGCGTGGGCGTCGTGGGTTGCAGCCTGGCAAAGCTCGTCTTGGCCTCCGCCGCTTGTGGTGCGGTGATCTTGCCATTGGCAGCCATCGCGTCGAGAACAACCATCGTGCGCTGCCGGGCGCCATCGAAATTGTCGATGGGATTCCATTGGCTCGGCGCCCGCAGCAACCCCGCCAGCATAGCCGACTCCGGCAGGTTAAGAGCGCCGATGTCCTTATTGAAATAGATGCGCGCGGCGGCGGGCATGCCGGTAGCGCCCGCGCCAAGATAGACGGTATTGAGATAGCGCGTCAGGATTTCCCGCTTGCCGAGCTTCCACTCCAGCCAAACCGCGATGACAACCTCCTGAATCTTTCGTTTTATTGTTCGGTCGCTGTCGAGGTATTGCAGCTTGATGAGTTGCTGGGTGATCGTGCTGCCACCCTCCACCACCGAGCCAGCCTCCAGGTTCCGCAGAAGCGCCCTTCCGATGCCTTTGGGATCGATGCCGAAATGATTCATGAATCGGCGATCCTCGATTGAAAGGACGGCATCGATCAGATTGGTTGGAAACTGGTCGTATCGAGCATAGGGCCCTTGATAAGGGCCCTGTCTTACCAAGGGCGCGCCGTCAGCAGTTTCCAGCACCACGACCGGCTTCAACGTTCCATCGCGGATTTCGCTCCAAGGCACATCCTTGAGTGCCCACACCAGCACGCTTCCCGCGAGAAGGCAGACAAGAAGGGCCAAACCCATGGCGAATTTCCACCAGGCCGCGACGCGCGGCGCGCTCTGGCGACTTTCACGGGTTTTTGAACGCTGATCGCGAATACCGCGCCAGGCTCTGACCAAAGCGGTCGTCATCCGGGGAGCCGACGTGACCCTCAACCGCGTCGACCTCAGCTTCGTCATCGATGACACGGCGGCCGTCTTGATCTTTGCCCAAGCAGAGCTTGCCTGCAAATCTTGGCGCAGCGCACCTAAAAGCGCCCTGGCGGCCCCTCGAGTTTGGCCGAAGGATCCGTGCGGCGGTTGCGAGTCCTCGACCTGGGTGATTCCTGGTGAATCCGAGGCGGCCACTTGCGCTGCCGAATCTGCTGTCTGATTGCCGCCCGTGCTTGAGCTGCCAACGTTTTCGCCTGAGGATTCGCGAGAATTGGGCATCGGTTACCGCTAAAATGCAAACGCAGCATGTTTATAGCCGGGCGATGCAGTGTGTTCTACCGCAAAAGGCGCCCAGGACAGAAGTCCTCGAGCGGATGTAACATGGCGCGGAGATCGACTCGAAAGACGTCACCGCCGCTCAGCTCAGCCAACAACAAGGACGAGGGACTGAAGCAGTACACCGTCTAAGTGCCATTTGGGATGCCGGCGGCGCGCAAGACGCCGCCGGGACATGCCTGTTAGGCCTCGATAACGTAGACAATCGTGAGTGCACCGGGATCGACGATGACGATCCGGCCATCTGCAAGGATGAAGAAGCGGTAGCCTTCATACTGCGGAACGATCTTCACGATGCGTGGCGGCAGTGGTTCAAGGCGAACCTTCTTCGGGATCGTCGTTCCGATAGAGACCGTGAAATTCACTTCCTTCACTGGCTCGACATGGACCTCCTTCACCACTGTGCGAATTTCGGTCTGCTGCTCGACGGAAATGTTGACGTTGGTTTTGGTGTCTGATGTCTGATTTTTCGTTGTAGCGTTGTTGTTGACGTTGGTTTCGGAAGAGCTTTTGTTGGTCGTCGACGAGTTCTGATCGGTCGACTGTTTGGATGCGTCGCCGCTCTGCGTGGTGGTGCCGCCGTTCGTGCCTTCTGTAGGTTTGGCATTTTGCGTGCTGCTCTTCGTGCCTGAGGTGGCGGAGCCGCTTGTATCGGTGCTGCCGGACTTGGCTGCGGGCTTCTGTTCGGTCGTGGTGCCACCGCTCGCGCCTTGCGATCCAGGTTTAGTTTCCGTCGAAGACTTGCCGGAGGCGCTTCCGCTCGTCGAAGACTTATCATCCGAGGGCTGCTCGGCGCTCTTTTTCATGTCTGAACCCTGGCCGGGTTTCTGCTGCGATGACTGGCCCTTGCCTTGAGGGCATGCTCCCGACGCGTCGGGGGTACAGTCGGTTCCGGAGGGATTGGAGCCGGACTGCGAACCGGCGTCCGCGCCCGTCTGAGAACCGGACCGTGCCTGGCCACTGCTCTTGGTGTCCTGCTGGGCTGCTGCGGGCAGTGTGGCAAGTGGCGATACGCTGAGTGACAACGCTGCCAAGAGCATGGTGAGATGGTTGCTTTTCATGATCAATCTCCGAGGTTTCGGGCACGCGATGCCGCCACGCATTCTCATGCGTCGCATGCGCGCCCTGATGGTTGGAAAGGGCGGCTGCAGCCGCCCGTCGGTCACTGGATGACCTGGATGACCTTCCGGGAGGAAGGTTCGACGATCACACGCTGATCGTTGACGATCGCGTATGCATATTTCGGATCGTCGGGAATTGGCGTGACGACCACGGTCTCCGGCAGAGGCTGTCCGACGACGACCTTCTCCTTCACCACGACGCGTTCGGCCGGAGCCGGAGCCTGTTGAACATAGGTCACCACCTTCTGCGGCGGCGGATCGATGACGCTGCCTGCCACGCCGCCGACGATGCCGCCGACAGCCGCACCGACCGGGCCGCCGACGATTGCGCCCGTTGCAGCACCACCTGCTGCTCCTGTCACAGTCGACGATTGCGCGAAGGCTGACGTCGATGCCAACAGGATGCTAGCGGCAATTCCTACTACTTTGATATTCATCTGTTTTCCTCCTTGTGTGCGGTTGGTTCCGCTGCGGAGCCAAACCGAGAGATGGAGGAAGTGTTCCTGACGTGGGACTTCATGCCGGGGCTTAGCCAGACCTTGGTCCTAGCGTAGGATTCGCCTGCCTACTGCGTGGGAAAACGGCTCAGCATCCGGTCCTGGACGTTCTCCTCGCCGACGATCATCGCAGCAAGCGAGATGGCTTTCTCGCGGTCTGCGGCGTTGGTTATAAAGCCTTCGAGCAGGACGACAGGACCGAGCATCCTGATCTCGATGGCACTGCTGTCGATATCCGGATCGGCGGAAAGGGCTGCTTCGATCGTCGCGATGGTGGACGCGGAACTGTGGCCTTGCGAGCAGCACTCTTCGTGATTGTAGTTGTCGGGGCCGAACTTCATAATCTCCTCCTGTTCCGCCCCTCCACGGACCTTCACGTTACCTCGCATTAGATATGAGCAGCGTGTCCTGACGTCGCCAGCCGGACTTAAGTCCGGCTTTCCCTCGGCACGATCCGGCTTAGATTCTCCTGATCCTTGCAAGGACGTCAGGCTCGTAATCCTTGCGAGGACATCAGGGAAGTTTTAGCGATGTTGCTGAATTCCAGTCAGAACCTCCCTGATGATTTACCGACCAATGCCAGCGGATGGAAAACGTGTCTTGCGAGGTAAAAGGGAGGTGATGTGCTGCTCGCACCTTGACGGTAATCTTGTGTTCGGGTCGAGGATCGGGGCACCCTCGCTTTTAGTTAAGCCTGTCTGATATCGATGAATTTGCCGCCTGAGGCGCTTCTGCGGCTCCCTGGATCGCCACCAGCGAAGATCCGCAGAGCGTGCTGCCAAAGGCGGTCGAGGCTTTTCATGCCTTGGCGGCAGGACTGCTGGTGCAGCGTTTGTGATCTGCCAAGGGCGAAAGTCGCGCGAAGGGACGTTCACGGTGTAACGGCAAAGGTATTTCCGCGACGGTATGATGCCGGCTTATTCCCTAAGCATAGGCTAGACACCAGCCGGAAGCGCGAACCCAACATCGTTCGGCCGGCACCTCATCATTGCGGTACAGCCGCGTCACCCTCTTGTGCTCCCCGCTCTCGAACGCCGCCGCAAGCGCTTTTTCCGATTCCGCGTCGCGCATTCCTTCACAGGGGAAGATGGCCACCGGCGAAATCCATTGCGCGTGAAATTCCTCACCGCTGCGCGTCACGAGGAACACCGCTCCGCGAAGGTGCATGTTGCTCCAATTGCTGCTGGTAAACCCAAGATCGGTCGTAAGCGGTAGGACAAGCCTTCCGCCATCATTGAGCCGGTCCAACCAGATATCCGCCGGTCGGGTTGCTCCAGCATTACATAGATCACATCGGCTGCATCGAAAGCCACGGAACTGCCATCGCCCGGAACTACGGAAACATTCCGATAGGCAGTGAGATTTGCTTTTGCCCGCGCAGCAAGCTCCGGCTCGAACTCGATCGCCGTCACCTTGCCGGATGCGGCAACGAGTTTCGCCATGATCGCAGAATAGTAGCCGGCACCAGCCCCAACATGCACGATATGCTCGCCTGCTCGCGGCGCAGCCTGCGAAAGCAGGAAGGCATGAAGTGACGGTTGTCCGTTGTTGATGTGGCGCTCAGGGACGATACCAACAATGTCATCCGTGTAGAGGTAAACCGGGTCGGCGGCCGGGGTCGGAACATAGGCTTTTCGCATTCGGAAGATCGGCCACGGACCGTGACCAAGGAAATCTTCTCGCGGCACTTCGGCAAAAGCTGTTTCAACACGCTCATCGACAACTCTCACAGCCGCCGTGATCTGCTTCGCATAAGCTCGACGCACGATCTTCAATTCGTCCGGTGTCATCAGCAGATCAACTCCGATGAATAGTTCCCTGTCAAAAAACCCGAAACCTGCGACACATTTTGCGACTAAAATCTGTGACCTAACAAGTCTTAGGATTTGTGCGGCGAACCATCCTCGTGGAAGGGCAACACCGGTCTACAGTGGCTTTCGGAAGAACACGACGCGCTGTGTCTCCTCAAATCCTAAAGCTGTATGGAGCGCATGGCTGGCTGAATTCTCAAGCCGCGCGTCAGAGCCAAACTCAACACACCCAAGCGACTTTCCCCAATCGGCAACGGCCTTGCAAAGCAATCGTGCGATACCCTTTCGCCTGTCAACGGGCCTGACATAAATCCCTTCGAGGAATAGAACGGGCGAGCTGCTGCATCCATTCACATAATCATGTCGCAAAGTGGCCTCAGCAAACCCGACAGCTTCATTCTCAGCATTTCGAGCGATGAACGCGACGGCTTCTCCACTTGCTGAAAGAAACACCCGGCCCAACTCAGCTCGATGATCTTCGAGCGAGTGATGCGGCCACAGCGCAACGCGAAGCTCCGCCCACGACTCAACATCTTTTATGGTCCCAATCTCGACAATCGATTCCATATTGTGGCTCTCTTTTGTCGCGAAATTCCCGATTAGAGCGACACTCGTTTTCCTGACTTTTGCAACCTCGCAGAATAGACGGTTTTGCGATGCCGGCAGGCAGATTGAATACCCACCTTGCTCCTCGCTCATGGCCGCTCGATCACAAGCAGTTTAGTCTAACAGAGGGTAGCGGTCGATCCATATGCGACCGTGTATTGGAGTCCTACCAGCACCTTCATCGTTTGAGAGAATCGAAGATCGCTCGGGCGTTGGTCGCGACAGCCACCGATTGTTGCATGAAAAGCTCGGCTGTGGTTCTGAATTTGTACGAGATGGCGAGCCGGTCTGATAGCTCCTCTTTGGCCGTGCAGTAGAGCCAAGGTTGGCTGTTGGAACGATAGTCCCGGCATTGGGCGAAATATCCGTCCGGCCGCTGCAGGTAGAAGTCATTTTGGGAGCGATAGGTTCTAAGACCGTCGGAGGCTACAGCGGGCTGGTTCTTCAACATTGCCTCACGTTCGCGTGCCGAGGGATCGAAACCTACGGCCCTGATGGAAACTGTCATTCCGACAGGCTTGTCCGGAATAGCGTCAGTCGGGATCAGGTGACAGGCCATCTCCGCCCAAGGATATTCGGGATGCGGACGCGAGCAAAACGGGCGTTTAAGCTCCATCTCTCTCCGCGAGGGGCTGCCATCCAGCATGAAGACCACTGACTTCAAGGTCGCGTTGCCTCCATCCGCCTCGCCACAGAAGGCGCGTGCATCTGGATTGCTCCAAAGAATGTAATGGTCGTCGTTCATTCCCTCGCCGTAGAGGAAGATACCAGGCGCGATTGGAATCGCGATGTCGACATCAGCGATCCGGGCCGGATGAAGGTTGTCGAGGCATGCGGCAGAGGGCGGCGCATAGCGCGCCTCCCTGGTTTTCTGCTGGGTCCAGGTGACAGCGAAATAACTTCCGAAGCCTAAAATGAAAACGACGGGAAGCACATATACGGCCCGCAGCGCCTGCAATCGGGTCGTGCGGCCGATCAACACAACTCCACTCGCGATGAAACCACTAGCGGCACCAATCATCGCGAAGATCACGAGGATGATCCCCAATGCTGCGCCAGCCCCGTCCGAGGCATTGACACTCGCGTATTCAATTTTGGCCAGAACTGCAGCCACGATCCCAGCCGGAACAAGCAACCACCACCGCCACCAGAAACACAGGGCGAGGAAGCCAATAGCGTAGGCCGGGCCTACGAAACTGAGAAAGTGCCCGAGGTACTGCATGAAGTCGTCGTGTCCCGCCCTGATAACAGCATCTATCACATCAACCTGAAGATGAATTGTGAAAAACTTCGGTTAAATTGCACGCAAGCGGCGTTGCGCCATTACGCCACCGGCCTATTCCGCGAAGGTGAGACCGGGCCCAATTGCGCCAGAAGATGCCCTCACATCCCCACCCTAAACCTTCGGAGGGTTTTCGGCATGCGAGGCAATCCCAGGAGCAGCCGGAAGCCAAGGTTCTCGGCGGACCGTCCCTGCCACAGAGGCATCCACTCGCCCTGATCTGTGATCGACTCCGCAGCGTTGCTGGCCGGAATTGCAAAACCTGCGCCGGCCCCGGATCGGACAGGCACTATCGGTCAGATTCCAGTTCTGCGGCGCAAAACGATCGTGTATCGTTCCAGCGCTGAAAGGGAGACGTCGATTGGGCAAGCTCGACAGCAAGGTGGACGCCGTCTTCGCAGATATGGACGTGCCACAGCACCCCGGCGCGGCGCTGCTCGTCATCGACCGTGACGAGATTGTCTACAGCAAATGTTATGGCCTCGCTGATCTGGAGACCTTGCGGCCGATTACAACCGACACCTCGTTTTATCTGGCCTCGATCTCCAAGCAGTTCACCGCAATGGCCGCCATGTTGCTGTCTGAGCAGGGGAGGTTGAGCTTCGAGGATCGCCTGCCTGTCTATTTCCCGCAGCTTCCCTCATGGAGTGCGGAAATTTCGCTTCGCCACTTGCTGCATCACACTGCCGGTCTGCCCGATTATTTTCAGCTATTCAGCTCCAGCGCGACGGTCTCCGAATGGACCCGTGACATGACGGGCGTTACCAACGCGGCCGTGCTTGACCGGCTCGTGACGGCTGAACCAGATTTCGCTACGGGGGCAAAGCACGCCTACAGCAACACGGGTTACGTGATGCTCTCGATGATCGTCGCGATGGTCTCCGGTCAGTCCTTTGCCGACTTCCTGAAATCCAATATTTTCGACCCGCTCGGCATGGATCATACCGTCGTCTTTGACGCCTCCCATCCTGCGCGCTACAAGCTGGCTCATGGCTATTGGGATGAAAACGCTCGGTTCGAGCGCTGGGATTATCCCCTGCTGACAACGGGCGACGGCGGCATCTTCTCGACGCTCGACGATTTGTTCCTTTGGGACCGAGCTTTGAATGCCGAACGCCTCGTCTCGAAAGCTACAATGGATGAAGCCTTCACCTCCGGTGCAACTCATGACGGGGAGACTGTAGGCTACGGCTTCGGCTGGATGACGGATGTCTCGTCATATTTGACCGAAGCCGAACCCGAACAACTACTCACGCTTGGCGGGGCTGGTCTGCGCTATGTCGCTCATGGTGGAAACTTGGTTGCCTACAACAACTATGTCGTCCGCTTCCTCGATACTCGGCGCACAATCATCGTGATGACCAATCACCGTGGCGTTCCAGGTCCACGCATCCGGGCGCATCAGGTCGGGCAAATCCTCTTCAGCGAATGAGGACTTGCATATCGCCTCTAGAGGTGAAGGCGAGACAGTTTCACCGACGCAAAGAGTCCAGGCAGGGGCGGAACCGTTGCTGCGGCTATCGGTTAATCCTTCGAGGTCGCGGCGTGCCAATCGGACGCGACGGAGATGGTGAACGCACCGGTTTTTCCGATTTCTCGGTGCGGGCGGAAACGCCAGGAGAGCACCTTACCCGTTCGCCGCGATCTCATCCCGCAGAACAGGATTCGCGAGGATCGAACTGCCAACCAGGCCCCACATCGATCACTGTGTTCTGAGCGCGGAAGCCGCCGGCTGCCCATCAAAGGCGGTGGAACACGCGAGCGGCCATGCTCCGTGTGGACCGATCAGAGGAGGAGAAGATGATGAGTAAAAATAATTGGAAGGCCGGGCTTCGCGCGCAGCTGGAGCATCTCGTCGACGACTGCGTTGTGGCCGGGGCCAGGCAGCAGGACGTCTTCGATACGATCATCAAGGAGATCGGCAATCTGCGCGCAGCCCTCGAGCGCGATCCCGACCCTGCGGACGACGACGCTGCCGTCATAGAGGAACCTGCGAATGATTGGCCCGCGGCCGACAAGTGACCTGAATCAGATCGCGAGGGGCACGTGACCTCCTGGGGACGGGGGCTTGTGGAACCAACTGACGCCGCGGAAGGTTATAGTCTTGTCGCTTGGCAATCGGTTTAGCTCGACCTGCGAGACGTGATTGCCCGCGCCGGCCGCTCATCATTCACAAGGGGGAATTGCTATGGAAAGTGCAGGTATCGGCTGGATCGCCGCAATCATCATCGGCGGCATTGCCGGCTGGCTCGCCGAAATGCTGATGAAGAGCAACATGGGCGTGCTGATGAATATCATTCTCGGCATTGTCGGCGCCATCGTCGCCAACTTTATCCTGTCGCTCTTCGGCGTCGTCCTTGGCGGATGGCTGGGTTATCTGATCGCGGGCTTCATCGGAGCCTGCATCCTCATCGCTGTTGCGAGAATGGTCAGACGTACGGCCTGATCAAACAGGAGGCGGCTTCGCAAACCGGCCGCCTTCATCACGTTCCCGGTTAGCGCTCACGCGTGAGGCGGCGGTTGTCCTATGTCAAAGCGCGCCACGCGAATTGCGTCGTGGCGACCAGCCGTGAACTGAATTCAGAGCAGGCGGTCGACACATCGCTCGGGGGACATTGACCGAATACGTTAAAGTTGTACGCTGCCGCTATCTTAAGTAGTGGGAGTAGAGCCATGAAAGTTCATACCACGCTATTTTTTGCCGTTGCGCTGATGTCCACGGCAACCACTGGGTTGGCGCAGCAGTCCGAAACCAACACCGTGCCAGTGACAGTGACCAACTTCCCTCGCGCCGAGACCGACATGTACTTTGGCGGCATGGTCAAAGATGGCGCTTTGGGGAAGTTCACTCATCGCCGCGAACCAGCAAACGTCGACAAGCAAGACGTTATCCGGATGAACCGCGACACGCTTTATTCGCACGGGGTGTTCGATCTCGATGCGGGACCGGTCACAATCACCATGCCGGACGCAGGGAAGCGGTTCATGTCTTTGATGATCATCGATGAGGACCACTACGTGCCCGCTGTCTTCTACGGTGCGGGCACGCATACCCTGACGAAGGAGAGCATCGGTACGCGCTACGTCGTGGCAGCGGTGCGCACGCTGGTCGACCCTGAAGACCACAAAGACCTCGAAGAAGTCCACGTACTTCAAGATGGACTCAAGGCGAGCCAGAAGGACGTCGGCAAATTCGAAGTACCGAACTGGGATCACGCGAGTCAGAAGAAAGTGCGCGACGCACTTCTCATACTCAACACCACTATCTCCGATTTCAACAATGGTTTCGGGGTGAAAGGTGAGGTCGATCCGATCATGCATCTGATCGGCACCGCTTCCGGCTGGGGTGGCAATCCGGACAAGGATGCGACCTACGCTATGGTGACGCCAGCAAAGAACGACGGAACCACCGTCTACAAGCTCAACGTCAAAGACGTACCCGTTGATGGCTTCTGGTCGGTCAGCGTTTACAACGAGGACGGCTACTTCGTAAAAAACCCGCAGAACGCCTATTCGCTTAACAACATTACCGCCAAGAAAGAAGCCGATGGCTCAATCGCCATTCAATTTGGCGGCTGCGATGGCAAAATTCCCAACTGCATCCCCATCATGAAGGGTTGGAACGCTGCCATACGGATGTACCGCCCACGCCCAGAAATTCTAAGCCGAGAATGGAAATTCCCGGAACCTCAGCCGATCAACTGAGGGCGAAAAGCGATGCAGCGCTATAACGTCGTGAAGCTCGCGTCCCTTGCTGTCGCGCTAAGTGTCTGCCTGGCGAACGCGCAGACAAACGAGGCGGCGAGATATCCCAGTGTGAACTACACGGATGCTACGGGTTGGTACGCGATGGGCGGCTTCGACGTCGTCCGGCGTTCACGGATTGACCCAGCGGGAGGAGGTCAGCGCGCCCAGTTTGTCGTAGGCAAAGACTGCGCGTCGGTTGTCGGCGTGGCGCAGCTGGAACCAGTCCAGCGTCTCGGCCCGGAATAGCAGCACCCCGAAGAAGGCCCGTGCATCCGCGTCTGCGATCTTCCCCTCGCTTGCCGGCCGCTCGCCGATTTCGTCGCCCGGCGGCCCGCCCATATAGGTACTACGCGTCGATCGCGGCAGCAGGCTCCAGGCTTCAGTCGCGCACTCGCTTGCCGGTCCATAAAGTTCGGCCGATCCCTGAAGGCGAAGCTGCACTTTCGGCTGCGGGCCATAGCCGAGAATGGTGACCCAGGGATTGGCCGATATTTCCTGCCATTTCGGGCTTCTGACATCCGTATGGATTTCCAGGATGCGTCGCGCCACATCGACGCGCCTCAGCACCACCATGCGGGCTTGCGGCCGGCCGCCGGCGTCGACCGAACACAGGTTCAGGTAGCGGAAGGCCGACTGCGGATCGGCGGCAGCACCTTCCAGCTCGGCCCAGGCCGATGCATCGACCTCTGCGAGGTTCACTGTCTCGCCTCCGCCTCAGCGTTCTTGATCTCGCCGGCCTTGACGTAGTCGCAGCACATCGCTGTTCTCCTTGGCATTGAAAGCGATCCTGTCAGACGGACCGGGTAAGGCCGCCGTCGATCTTGAGGCTCTGGCCGGTGATATAGCCCGCCCCATCGGAAACGAGGAAGGAAATCGTCGCGGCCACTTCGGCGCTGGTGCCGTAGCGCTTCATCGGCACGCTGTCGCGGCGCTCCTCCGTCGGCGGCAGGCTGTCGATCCAGCCCGGCAGCACATTGTTGATGCGGATGCCGTCGCCCGCATAGGTATCGGCGTAAATCTTGGTGTAGGCGGCGAGCCCGGCGCGGAAGACCGCCGAGGTCGGGAACATCGCCGACGGTTCAGCCACCCAGGCGGTGGAGATATTGGCGATTGCGCCCGACTTCTGCGCCTGCATGATCGGCGTGACCAGCCGGACCGAACGGATGACGTTCATCAGATAGACGTCGAGGCCGGTATGCCACTGTTCGTCGGTGATCTCGGTGATCGGCGCACGCGGACCGTGACCTGCGCTGTTGACGAGAGCGTCGATCCGACCCCACTTTTCCATGCATGCGTCGACCAGGCGCTTGAGGTCGTCGTTGGACTGGTTCGAGCCGGTGACGCCGATGCCGCCCAGTTCGGTGGCAAGCGCCTCGCCCTTGCCTGACGAGGACAGGATGGCGATCTTGAAGCCATCGGCCGCCAGCCGCTTCGCGGCTTCCGCACCCATGCCACTGCCGCCAGCCGTAATGATCGCTACCTTTTCTACTGCCATCGTCGCTATCCCTGTTCGATTTTGCACCCATTGCCGGGCTTAGATCCTTCGAATACCATGGGCTTCAAGCGAGAGCGAACCAGTTTTCGTAAAATGTCCCAGTAGAAAAACTATCGAATGTCCATGTCCATCGGCAATCTTCCATCCCTCAACGGCCTGAAGGCCTTCGACGTGGCGGCGCGTCATCTGAACTTCCGGCTCGCGGCCGAAGAGCTCGGCGTCACCCAGGGGGCCGTCGCCCAGCACGTGCGAGGGCTTGAGGCGGAACTCGGAGTGACATTGTTCGAGCGCCTGCCGAAGTCATTGGCGCTGACGGGCGAGGGGCGAAGCTATGTCGCCGACGTCAGGCGCGCCTTCGAACTGCTCGCAAACGCAACGGCGAACCTGAAGCCTCAGCCGGTCAAACTGGTGGTCAGCACGACACCGACCTTCGCCTCGAGATGGTTGATCCCGCGTCTTCCGGATTTCACCTCGAGGCATCCCGATCTCGATCTCCACATCCTGGCGACCGACCGCATTTCCAGCTTCCAGCTCGACGGCGTCGATCTTGCCGTCCGATATGGCAGCCCTCCCTTCGGTCCCGGCCTCGCCGCCGAACTGCTGTTCGAGCAGGAGATCATTGCCATCTGCAATCCGAGCCTCGTCGCCGAGGGAGCCGAGCCTCAGAACGCGGAAGAACTCTCGAACTACACGCTCCTTCACGATGCCCATAATTCCTGGCCCGAATATATCGATCGCTTCCTCGGCGGCGGCGATCCCACGCTGTTTCGGGGCATCAGCTTTTCACAGACATCGCACGCGATCGAAGCTGCAATCGCCGGACAGGGCATCGCCGTGGCGACCCGCGCTTTCGTCTCGACCGACATCGAGGCGGGCAGGCTGAGGCAAGTCTTCGACGGCGCCCTCAGAGCACGGTCGCACTTCTATCTGGTGAAGCCGCGATATCGGAAGTCCGAAGCGGTCGACAAGCTTCAGGACTGGCTGCGGTCAAAGGTGCAGAGCTGATTGTCGGACAGCCATCGCTCAAGGAATGAACCAACTGCGGCAGGATTGCGCCAGGAGCAGTCGTTGGCCGCGCGTGAAGGAATGGATCTGGGGCCGACAGCAGCCGGGCCGCTATGAAATGGAAAGACGCGAATTGCGGACTTTTCCTACGTTAAAAAGTCCGCAATTCCGAGAGTCAGAAGACTGGGCGGGCGTAGACGCGCCTCGTGTTGACTTGAACTGTCGAGTGGTTCCCGCTACGCGTCCGACGCAGCGGGTAGTGAGGCTTGTCCGTCCCCGACTTACGCCCTGGCGGCATTCCGTGCAGCCTCGAATACATCGCGCGCAGACCTCGTACCCGCTACATGCTCCGTACCCTTGACCCCGAGGTCCATCCATCCCGCATTCACGGCCTCGTACATTTCTTCGGCGGGGCCGCTGTGGCCCTTCGGGATGCCGAATTGCTCTAACGCTTCCGCCCACCCTGCACGCGGGATTGCAAAGGCTTTCACTTCGCGATTCAGGACTTCGCCCAATTGCTCCGCGACTTCATCCGCAGTGACCATTGAACCAATCTCGACGATGCGCTGCCCTGACCACGCTGATCCGGTCAAAAGGGTTGCGACCTCTACGCCGATGTCGTTCGTCGCGACCATGGTCGATTTCCGGTTTGTCGGATTGTAGAAGACCGGTAGCGTTCCGCCCTGCGCGACCTGCAAGCCGAAAAGGAAATTTTCGAAGAATCCGCCTGCGCGCACAAATGCGACTGGCAATATCAGGTCGCGAAAACCTTGCTCCAGAAGCGACAAGGCCGTGATTACCCCGTGCCCGGTGGTTCTGTTCGCACCCATTGACGAAAGCGCAACCACTCGCGGCGGCGCTGCCTTAGTGAGCGCTTCGACATAATTTGCAATCACGCCTTTTGCTTCTTTGTAATCGGGCGACGGCGCCCAGGCAGGGGGCAGCATGACAAACGCGCCTTCGACGCCTTTGAGCGCTCGCTCGATGGCTGCCGAATCGTTCCAATCGCCGTCAACCAGTTCCACGCCCTGGTTCGCCCAGTTAACCGCCTTCTCGCGGTCGCGGACCAGCGCGCGCACCTTCTTGCCTTGCGCTAGCAAATGCCTTGCCGTCGCGCCGCCCACGTTTCCCGTGATTCCCATTACTAAAAACATGCGTTTTTTCCTGATGGTGAGGGACAGAGCACTGTCCCGGTTGGTTCAATGAACGAGCGGTAGAATGGCCCGGATGCGGGGATCGCGCAGATAGAGGCCGCCCCAAGTCATCGCGCCCAGAAGCAGCGAAATGATTTCCGGCGGCGACCCCAACTCACCGATGCGGACATGGGCGCAGATCGCGCCTCCCAAAAAGCCCGTCACCAGGATCGCGCCGAGGACGGCGGTGGCCGGGATGGCGTAAAGGATGGCGCAGGCGAGAATGATCGGACCGACGACTTGGGTTAGATCCATCGCGAACCCTGTTTCCTGCAACATGCTCGCGATCTGCGCCGGCGCGAAAAGCTGAATAGTGCCGTCTGCCACCAGAGCGATAACGACAAACGCGCTCATGATCCGGCCGGCCCACAGGGCGCGATGCAAGGTCACTGCTTTAGGCACCTGATGCAGTTTCATGGTTTCGGACACTTTCTCCGGTGGGGAACCTCATTTTCCGGAGCTTACTGTGCCTCGCACATGTGATGAATACTGCCAAAAAGAACGCATTGTTCTTTCAGGATGAAACAATATCAAGGCGTGAAATGCAAAACCTCGAACCCATCCTCATATTCATAACGGTAGCCGAAATGGGGAGCTTCACCCGCGCGGCCGACAGCCTGGGCATCCATAAGGGGCGGGCCTCCACGGCGGTCCGGAAGCTGGAAGAAGATGTCGGTGTCAGGCTCCTGCATCGGACCACGCGCAGCGTGCAGTTGACGGAGGATGGACGCGCATTTCATTCCCGTGCCCGCGATCTGCTTGCTGAAGTCGATGACTTACACTCGATGTTTGCTGGCGACCGCGTGGCACTCCGCGGGCGTTTACGGGTCGATCTTCCGACCGAGGTGGCGCGCACAACGATCGTGCCGGCCTTGCCTGACTTCATGGCGGCTCACCCCGACTTGGAGCTGGAAATGTCGAGTACGGATCGACAAGTCGATCTGGTTCAAGAGGGGTTCGACTGTGTATTGCGGCTTGGACCCATCAGGGACGAAACGCTGGTTGCTCGCCCGCTTGGCCTGTTGCGCATGGTCAACGCTGCGAGTCCGGCTTATCTGGCGCGCTATGGCATCCCTCGATCGCTGGAAGATCTCCAGCGTCAGGAACATCGGACAATTCATTTTTCGACGATGCTGGGCGCAAGACCCTACGGATGGGAATATCCGGACGGCGACAGCTACGCGACGCTTCAGTTGCCAGGTGCGCTGCACGTCAACAGTGCGCAGACCTACGACGCCGCTGCCCTCGCCGGCCTTGGCTTGATTCAGGCGCCACTCTTGGGGATTGGCCAATACTTTAAGAGCGGAGCGCTTGTGGAGATCATGCCCGATTTTCGTCGCCGGGCGCTCCCCGTGTCCCTCATCGTAGCACATCGGAGCAATCTGTCGCGCCGAGTCCGCGCATTCATGAAGTGGATCGAAGATGTGCTGACGCCGTATCTGGAATAGATGGCCGATTTCGGGACGACCCACTTTGCCCGAGAACGGCGAGGAGAAGGCGCAAAACAACCTTATCCTTCGATAACGAAAAAAGTCCGCTTAGGGCCAACGGGGCCGGTGGCCCCTAAGTGCTGATATCCCCGACAAGTCCCATACATCGACCTTCACGGGCGTCGCTTTACCTGCACCAGGACTGGGCGAAGGTCGAAGCGATTGCCGACTGCGCCGACGCACCGCCGATCCTCCGGCTGCCGAGCAGAGCTGAATTCAGAGCAGCCGATCGATACATCGCTCGGACTCCCACTGCCTAAGGAAATTCGCTTCCCGGGCAATCCAACCGACCGTCTCGCTTCCCCATTCTTGTGCCCGGCTGGCGTACTCGCCCATCAGCCAGATGTGGCGAACGATCACAAAGCGGTGGGCTGCTTCGAAGTCGGCTGGCGTTATCGGCCGGACGGCTCGATAGCCACCGACGAAGGCGTCCCACATGGCGGTCGACCTCCGGCCGAAGGATATTTGTGCCCACAAAAACACCGACAAGTCGTAGGCGAGGTATCCCGGACCTCCGTCATCGAAGTCGAAAAAGACGGCTTCGCCGGCGTCGTTGATCCGCGCATTGAAGCCGTGACAGTCGCCATGGCAATAAGTCCAGCTCAAATTGGCGAAGGCTTCAATCGCCTTTGCGGTCCGCGCCGCGATATCTTCAAGTTCGCTGCGGACGTCGGCGTCTTCCACGACGCCGCTATCGCATATGCGGGCGAGGGGCCGATGCAGCAAGTGTTCGAGATCAAGCCGATAGAGCGCTCCGTCCGGCTGGAATGTCTCGGCTGCGTTGTGCAGCAAAGCAAGGGTCTTGCCGTTGGCCCGTGCATCGCCGGCATCCGTCGCATCCGGCTTGCGGCCGTCGATCGCCCGGAAGAGTACTGCCTGACGCGGACCCTCCGGCGCCTGTCCCTCAACGAACAAGCTGCCCTCGCGGGTCGGGATGGGTGCTGCGACCGGAACGCCCGATTGCGAGAAATGCGCCAGGAACGCCGTCTCGGTCCTGACGTCGGCTGGACCACGCGCGCGGCGATGGGAAAGCCGGAACACATAACGCTCGCCGTTGCTTGCAACGGCAAGATACGCATCATTCAAGCCGCGCTGCAGCATCCGGCAGGAAACCGGCCCTGCAAGCGGATAATGCTGATCGATGAACTGTTCGATAGCCGCAACCTGTGGGGTTGAATAAAGCGGATCGAAGTCGAGCATGGGCGCTATACCACCTGGCTTTGCTGGAAGGCTGCTTCCGTGGAGAGGAGACCATAGAGGCGGGCGCGGCGTACGCCCGTACCTTTGCAATGAGCTGCTGATTGGACAGGGTGAATGACGCTACTAATAAAACTATGAGATGAAAAACAAAATGCTGGGTTCGCGATTTTTTCGCGCACAGGCGAACCCCCGTCGGCAGCGGCCATTGGCGGCTATGCTGCTCTATCTCCTTGTTTTCACGCAATTCCCGGCAAAATCGCTTCGCGCTTTGCCTGGGAAAACCGCTTCGCACTTTTCCTGGAATTCCTCTAGGGGCGATCAGTCCGTCTTCGGCTGCCCGGGAAGCTGGCCGTAAGCCGTCAGAATGGCCTTGATCAGGCCCGGGAAGCGTTCGTCCAGCTCGGTGCAGCGCGTTTGATTGCGCATCTCCACACCCTGGCGCTCGCTCATGATCAGCCCGGACTCGCGCAGCACCTTGAAATGGTTGGACAGCGACGACTTTGGAATGACGCGGTCGCCGAGATCGGCAAGCGCAGAGCACGTCCCGCCACCGCCGGCGCCGGCAAGCTTTGCATAAATGGCAACGCGCTCCGGATCGGACAGCGCATAGAGGATCGCCTCGGGCTTGATGTCCTCCAGGGCTGGGTGAAAGAGCGGTCTCATGAATTTTATATAGCGTCCCTTGACATCGAGATCAACAGTTCCGAATTTCTGAACTATGGAACAAGCCTGCCAATCCCGGCGGCTATCCAGATCTGAAGGAACGAGAAATGGCTAAGCTCACAGGAAAGGTCGCTGTCGTAACGGGCGCCTCCAAAGGCATTGGCGCTGCGATTGCCAAGGCCTTCGCAGCAGAGGGTGCGCAAGTGGTGGTCAACTACGCTTCGAGCAAGGCGGGAGCGGACGCCGTGGTTGAGGCGATCGGTGCGGCCGGTGGCAAAGCCATCGCGGTGCAGGGCGATGTTTCGAAGGCCGGTGAGGCACAGGGACTGGTCGATGCTGCGGTCAAGGAGTTCGGCAAGCTCGACGTGCTGGTCAACAACTCAGGCGTCTATGAATTCGCGCCGATCGGTGAGGTGACCGAGGAACAGTATCGTCGCATGTTCGACGTGAATGTTCTCGGTGTTCTCTTGACCAGCCAGGCAGCAGTCAAGCATCTCGGCGAGGGCGGCAGCATCATCAACGTCTCCTCCGTGGTCACCAGTCTGGCGCCGCCAGACTCCGCCGTCTATACCGGGACGAAGGGAGCCGTCGAGGGCATCAACAGCGTGCTTGCCAAGGAACTCGGCCCGCGCAAGATCCGCGTCAACGCCATCCTGCCAGGGATCGTCGAGACCGAGGGCACGCACTCGGCCGGCGTCATCGGCTCGGATTTCGAACAGACCCTGGTCGCCCAGACGCCGCTCGGCCGCATCGGCCAGCCGGATGATATCGCCGGTGTCGCCGTCTTTCTCGCTTCCGACGATGCCCGCTGGCTGACCGGCGAACGCTTGGCCGCTAGCGGCGGTTTTCGCTAGCGCAGGATGATGTGAGGCCGGGTCGGCCTCAAACCTGAATCCTGTTCTGAATTAAACTGCTAGAAGCAGGTCGCGCAAAACCGCTGCACACTTTTGCGCGACATGCTTCAGTAGGGCGAGACGCACGCCCGTCGCGGACCGTTGTAGGGCTGGAACGTGTCGTCGTAAGCCCTGTAAGACCGGTAGCGCGCATAGCACCAGCTCGTATGTCCGTTGCCGCCATTATAGGCCTGGCGGTAATAGCGCGGACGGTAAAGGGTCGACCCGTAGTAGCGCGGAGCACCGTAATAGGCCGATCCGTAATAGCCCTGGCCGTAGTAGCCCCGATTGTAGTAGCCCTGACCGTAGTAGCCTTGACCGTAGTAGCCTTGGCCGTAATACGGCTGCGCCAGCATTCCGCCGATGATTGCGCCGGCCGCGAGCCCGCCGAGTCCCCAAGCCCAATTGTCGTTGTGGTATCCACCCCCGTGGTAGCCTCGATAGCCGCCTCGATAGCCGCCTCGGTATCCACCTCGGTATCCACCGCGGTAGCCGCCGCCGTGATGTCTGTACTGGACCGGCTGCGCCTGTGCGCCTTCGATCTTCGGCACGGCAATGGTGGGAAACGCCATGGCCGGCGGGACGCTCGTCAGCGCCGTCACCAGCGACAGGGCAACGATTGCTAACCTTTTCATTGCTCATCTTTCCTTCTGCTGCACCGCGCGTCGCATACGGCGCGCAAGGACGTTTCAGCCCTCTAGGTAAACTGATCGATTTTACTCTAAAATCGACTTTGATTCGAGGAATTATGCAGGAAAGCTTTTCTTCGACGGCGGGCTCCCGGCGAAAGCACGCCCCCACGCTCGCGTAAACTCCACTAAGCGGCGAACATTTGCCCACTACAGATCCAATCCAACGATTGGTGCGGAACCGCACAGGAACTTTTCCGCTTATCTATCGTTAGGCCAGAAGGATCGCACAGGTGCCCCTTTGTGACGGGGCCGTACGCCAATTCTTCGTTCCTGTGCGATCCGTCCTTTCCAGAACTGCCCCGTTTCGGCGGGGCTCCTTTTTGATCCTCGGCGAGCAATGACGGGAACCTAACCGGTCCCTTTTTTGTTATATCAGCAGGAAAGCACAGGTGTTCCTCCTGTGCGATCCATGGACTTGCCCCGTTTCGGCGGGGCTTTTTTTGGATCGACCGCCGCGGAAGCAAATGCAATACCAGTCAGTTGATCTTGAACCAGTGCCTCAACGCTGCAACGGCAAGAGCGCGCGCCTGCACGAGACGCCGGCAAAGCGCGGTCATCACCTGCCGATATAGGCGGCCAGTTCGTCAGCCGTCCCATTGGGGAAGGCCTGTTTTAGAAAGTCCAGGAACGCCGATACGCGCGCGCTGAGCAGCCGCCGCGATGGGTAGAGCGTCCAGAGAGCGATTTCGGGGCCGTCGATATCGCCCCAATTGACCAGAGTGCCGTCAGCCAGGTCGTGGCTCACCAGCGAAATGGGAAGACGTCCTGCACCGACGCCGGCGCGCACCGCGTCCCGGATCGTGATGAGCGTCGCCAGGGTGAGCACCGGTTCGATCTTGATCGTCGCCCGGCCGCCGGCTGTCTTCACGTGCCATGTTCGCGCTTCGCCTACCCCGCGCGCAACGCCGGGAGCGGCCTGTCCACCGGTCGGGCGGGGAAGATCGGGGCTTGCGACCACCACCAGCCGGTCGCGGAGAAACGCCCGCCCGACCAGGCT
Source organism: Rhizobium beringeri (assembly GCF_004306515.1). NCBI lineage: Bacteria > Pseudomonadati > Pseudomonadota > Alphaproteobacteria > Hyphomicrobiales > Rhizobiaceae > Rhizobium > Rhizobium beringeri. Next base: position 788,484 of record NZ_SILG01000001.1, read on the forward strand.
TTCGTCGGGATCTGGATTGACCCGGATGACGAGATCGTAGCCTTCCTCGATCATATCGACGGGCCGGTCCTCACTCGTCACCTCAAGCCTCACCTCCGGATATTTGAGGGCAAAGCCCGCAGCGATCCTGCCCATGGCGGTCTGGGAAAAATGCAAGGGTGCGCTGATCCGCAATCTGCCCTTGGGTTTTTGACCGCCGGAGGCAATCGCCGCAGCCGTCTCGTCCAGTTCGGCGAGCAATGCCCCGGTTCGCTCGAAGAGCGCCCGTCCTTCTTCGGTGAGCTTCAGATTGCGCGCACCGCGCTCAAACAGCCGCAGAGCGAGGCTGCTTTCCAATTCGGCGACACGCCGCGACAGGGTTGCTTTCGGCCGGCCTGTCGCCCGTGCCGCTTTGCCGAAACCACCGTGGCGGGCGACGAGATTGAAATCGGCAAGCGCGAGAAGGTCCATGAGTGTTCCACCAGCGAGACGGTGCGTCTAAAATTGCTGTCTATCGGACTGCCAGTGAACCACACATATTCGACGTGTCAAGCAACTCAACACGGAGAAACACCATGACCATTCTCGTTACCGGCGCCACAGGCAATGTTGGCCGCCAAGTCGTCGAACACCTCGTCAAGCGCGGCGCCGATGTCCGTGCTCTTGTCCGCGACCCGTCGAAAGCCGAATTCCCGGCTGGCGTCAGCGTCGTGCAGGGCGACTTCCTCGACGTCGACTCCCTGCGCAACGCCATGTCGGGCGTGTCGACCCTGTTCCTGCTCAATGCCGTGGTGCCGGACGAATTCACCCAGGCTCTGATTGCGCTGAACGTCGCCCGATCGGCCGGCATCGAGCGGATCGTCTATCTCTCGGTGATCCACGCCGATGTCTATGTGAACGTGCCGCATTTCGCCGGCAAGTTCGGGGTCGAGCGGATGATCGAGCAGATGGACTTCAAGGCGACGATCCTGCGCCCGGCCTACTTCATCCAGAACGATCTGACGGTCAAAGACGTCATCACCGGCTACGGCGCCTACCCGATGCCGATCGGGCCCAAGGGTCTCGCCATGATCGACGTCCGTGATATCGCCGAGATCGCCGCCCTTGAGCTGCTGCGCCGCGAACAGGCTGCAGAGCCGCTGGCGCTCGAGCGGATCAACCTCGTCGGTCCGGAGACACTGACCGGAACCGATATCGCTGCCATCTGGTCAGACGTGCTCGCCCGCCCGATCCACTACGGCGGCGACAATACCGAGGGCTTTGAGCAAAATCTCAAGCAGTTCATGCCTGCCTGGATGGCCTACGACATGCGCCTGATGGGCGAGCGCTTCCTGACCGACGGCATGCTGCCTGAGGCGGGCGACGTCGAGCGCCTGACGGCCCTGCTCGGACGCCCGCTGCGCCCCTATCGCGCCTTCGCCTCCGAAACTGTTGCTTCCGCCTGACGCAAGCAACAGATCTCAAAAGGACGATCACCATGATTTATTCCACAGCCACCGTTCCGGTGAACCCGGAAGGCGAAACCCCTTTGACGCGCGCTGAGGCCTGGCAAGGTCTCGAACGCAAGGCACGCGACGCCCGGCTCTTTCTTCCCGCCGGTCTCTGCACCCGTTGCGATGTCGTGGAGGAAAGCCCGACCCACTTCGTGCGCGAGGCGACGATTGCCGGGCAGGCTCTGCGTGAGATCATCACCCTGGAACGGCAAAGCAAGGTCACCTTCTTTCAGGCGGCAGGGCCACGCGAGGGAGCGATCATCAACGAGCTCTTCGAGGATGAAGAAGGTGCCTTGCAACTGCGCTTCTACTGCTATCTCGGCCTGCGCGGCAAACAGCCGAACGGCCCGGAAGAGCGGGCCGAGCAGGCACAATTCGATGGCGAAACGGGCTACAAGGCCGCCCTGCTATCGACACTGAAGCGGACCCGCGAACTGCTGGCAGAGGGAAAGCTCTAAACATCAAAAGAAACAAACAACAGGGCGGCCTCTTAACGAGGCGCCCTGCCTTGCGGGGGGCACAAGTGACAAGGTGTCGAATACCGGACAGAGCCCGAGGCCGACGCTCGCGAAGGCGCGAAAACCGGTTCAGGGAGGATTATCGCGAGTTTCCAGACGGCGATCGCAGAAGGTTCATCCAGGCCCGCGACACTTTCTCCGCGCCTGTGCCCCCGATATGGCAATCGTCGTAGCGGTCATCTGCATCGAGTAACGCGTCAGAATTTACGCCCTCTCGGATACCATGGCCGCTTTTTGACAGGGCCAGTTGCGCCCGTACTATCGCATTGTCTGGAATATGCTCCTTGAAGCCGCCGTTGCTCGGTTCGAGGCATTTCGATGCGATCGAAATGTAAACGGGTGCTTCGACGCCGTGCTGACGCAACGTGTCAACCATCGACATGAAATGTTCCTGATAGGTCTCCACAGTGGTGCCGATAACGAGGTCCTTCTCTCCTTGCACCCAGAGGACGCCCGTTAACCGGTAACCGGAATCCTGAAGCTGTTTCATTGTATCGACCAGCACAGGATTGAGGTCACCGCCTGTCGCCCATCGTGCCACCTCAGATCCGGAATATGCGAGAGGTGCGAGGATGACGCTGTCATTTTGTCCGGACGCGATCAAATTGTTCCCAAGAAGCGTCCAGTACTCTCCCTTGGTATCGGTCGATCCAAGAAGTGGCGACGCCGCGATGAAGCACCGTTTGTCAAAGACGTTTACAACGCGCGCGTCATAATTTGACCTGTACCGTTGTCCACCGTCGTTGGCCGCGTTCGATTGGCCAAGAATTAGTAAGACAGCAGTTCGGTCAGTCTGAATCGGGCAGGTCACAGGCGTTTTTGATTCATCCCCGATGAGTCTTTCCTTGTCGTCGAAAGTATAACGACTTGGAGCCGCCGCCTTCTCTCCGCCAGCCATTTTCCTCAGCGCGGAAAGTTGTGGCCAAGGAAAGATCTCGTGTCTCGCGCTCATGCCGCCGAGAAAGTACATGGCGATCAAGGCGGCCAGGCCGACTGCCATTGTTTTGCGCATGTCGTTAACCTACAAACATCATCCGATGACAAGGAGCCTATTGGACCGATCAAGGCTGTGCGCCAGCCATGAAGGTTCCTTTACACCAGCCACATCTGCTTGCTTCGGGCATGATCTTTAAAAAGAGAGTTCGTCGCGAAGATCGAGCCCCAATCGACGACTATCTCGCGTGGACCCGCCGGAAACCTGCTTTAAACTATAAACCGGACCAGTGATTGCAATCATCCGGTTGGGTTAGAGATCGTGCCTGCTATGCAGCATGCAGTTCCATGGAGAACGCTCCCGATGCTCGTCCCCAATAGGGCGGGTCCAGATAAAGCAGCGGGCCGGGCCGATCGTACGCGCGAAAAATCGCCGCCGGGGCAGGTCTCCGGCGGACCCGCGAACTGCCGGCAGAGGGAAAGTCTGAGTATCGCCACAACATAAATAACAGAGCGGCTGGTCCTGGGTTTATCCCCGACCAGCCGCTCTGTGTCAGATACTGGAGACCCTGAAGGGAAGCGTTCGAAACGCTTCCGCGGGGTGGGGCCATGGCGCCGGATGTCCACCGGCGCCCTTGGCTTTATCACAAGGAATGTTGATCAAGCGGCCTTTGCCGCCGTCACGGCGGCCAGCAGAATGCCGGCGGTCTCCACCGATGAACCGGGGTTCTGCCCGGTGATCAGCAGGCCGTCCTGGACAGCATAGGACGACCAGTCATCGCCGCTGGAATAGATGCCGCCGTTCTCCTTCAACATGTCCTCGACGAGGAACGGCACCACCTGGGTCAGGCCGACGCCGTCTTCCTCGGAGTTCTTGAAGCCGGTGACTTGTCTGCCCTGAACCAGCGGCGTACCGTCGGCAGTCTTGACGTGGCTCAGCACACCCGGTGCGTGGCAGACAAAGGCGACGGGCTTGCCGGCCTGATAGAGCGATTGGATGAGGGCGATAGAGTTCTTGTCTTCCGCCAGATCCCAAAGCGGGCCATGGCCGCCCGGATAAAACACGGCGTCGTAATCGTCGTGGGAGACCGAGGCGAGCGTTACGGTCGAGGCGAGCACGGCCTGGCCATCCGGGTCGGCATGGAAGCGACGGGTCTGGTCGGTCTGGAAGCTCGGTTCGTCGCTCTTCGGGTCGAGAGGCGGCTGTCCGCCCTTGGGCGATGCGACGGTGATATCGGCGCCGGCTTCGAGGAAGGCATAATAGGGGGCGGCGAACTCTTCGAGCCAGAAGCCGGTCTTCCGGCCGGTGTCGCCCAGTTGGTCGTGCGAGGTGAGAACCATGAGGATTTTCATCTGGAGATCCTTTCGAGACAGATGTGATCGGTTGCTTTCGATGAGGGGATCATGCCTCGGCCATTCTCATTCCTGAAATTTATTTCTTTGATTTCAGATATGCGTTCGGCAATATATCTGGATGAAGTATGACCTCAACCTTCTCCCTGTCTTCCTGGCGCTCATGGAAGAGCGCAATGTCACGCGCGCAGCCGAACAACTGGGCATGACGCAGCCAGCCGTCTCCAACGCCTTGAACCGCCTTCGCGAGACGCTGCGCGATCCGCTGTTCATCCGCGAGCGCTACGGCATGAAGCCGACTGAAATGGCGCAGGCACTTGCTCCAGTGATCCGCGGGGCCTTGGCGAGCCTCGATGACGTCATTCTCGGTCAGCAGGCGTTCGATCCGGCGCGAGCGACACGGCAGTTCACCATCGCCCCGAACAGCTACGTCGAGTTTGTCCTGATGCCGGTGATCGTGGCGCGGCTGCGTGAATGCGCTCCCGGGATCAGGCTGCGCCTGACGCCATTCGGCAATGATCTGGCCGAGACCGGCGCGATATCCGGGGCGACCGAAATGGTGCTCGGCAGGATCGTCGAGCCGCCGGATAACATGGTCGTGCAGCATCTCATGGATGATGGATTGGCCTGCGTCGTGCGCAGAGATCATCCCGAGATCGCCGAAAGCATCTCCGAGGAACAGTATCAGCGGATGCGGCATGTGAACGTGCTTCCGCCCGGCCGGATGCGCGTCGGCCTGTTCCAGATGCTGCAGCAGGCCGGTCTCAGGCGCGACGTCTCGGTCTCCGTCACCCATTTTCTGGCGGTGCCGGAAATGGTGGCCGTCACCGACTACTGTGCCACACTGCCCCGGCTGATCTGCCATCGCCTTGCCCGCGACCCGCGTCTCAAAGTCCTGCCCGCACCGGTCGATCTCGGCAGCTTTCCGGTCGAGCTGGCATGGCATGTACGTTATCGAAACGATCCCGCTCATCGGTGGCTGAGGTCATTGATCGCCGAACTTGCAAAGGAAATCTCCGACGCTGCGGTGGCAGAAGCGATGGCTGGAAATTGAGAGCGCGAGTTCGAACCTCGGCGAGGCCTTCATGGGCGAAATCGCGGGGCAAAAGTCGCTGTTGATGGGCGCCCAGTCATGTCAGGATACGTCGCTGTTCGAGCGACATCGTCTACATGCCGAAGGGCGAGAGCATGACGATCCGCTCGCATGAGGATGGCGCGCTCACCGCCTATGTCACCTATCCTCATTGGCGTCTGGCGCATGCTTGAAGCGACGGTGCATTGCTGATTACCGGTCGCGGCCGAACCTCAGGGCATCGGCGGCATCTTTTCGAAGTTCGCCATGTCCGGGTCGAGCCGGTCCCTGGCATTGCCTCCCACTACGACCGGCAAACCGCTCCCGTCCGTGAAGGGATTTAGGGCCGGTTTCCTTTCAGCGCTTCCACAAAACTGATGACGTCACCGACCATTCTGTCGTTCAAGATATCGTTGTGACCGGCACCGTCATAGATCAACATCCGCTTGGGCTCGGGTGCGATGCGGTACAACGCCTGCCCTGAAGAAAGCGGGATGCTATCATCAAGCCGGCCGTGGAGGAACAACTTCGGTTGTCTTACTTTGCCTATGTTGAGGTCCGAGCGAAAGGGATCCTTGAGAAGAACCTCGACCGGGAGGAACGGATAATGCGTCTGCGCAACCGACAGTACCGACAGGTACGGAGACACAAGAATGACGCCCGCGGCCGGCCTCTTCGCGGCGGTATTCACGGCGACGCCAGTGCCAAGTGACCGGCCCAGCACAATGATCTCGCTTCCGCCGTGTGCCGAAAGCCAGTCGAACGCCGCGATCCCGTCTGTCAGCAGGCCTTGCTCGCTGGGTGAGCCGGTCGATCCGGGATAGCCGCGATAGGAAATCGCCAGCAATCCAATCCTCCGCGCGGTCAGCGCCTGGGCGAGAAACGCGTAATTGTCGAGGCGGTCACCGTTTCCGAAAAAGAGGAGCACGCAGGGCCTGTCGCTGTCGCCCTGGCTGTACAGTCCCTGAAGCATCTCTCCGTCGGGCGTCTTGATGTGGACCGTCTCGCCCCAACTCGCGTGCTCCGGAGCAGGTGTGGCGCTGGCTCCGGGGTAAAGCAGGGCTCGCTGAGACAGATAGATCAGACCCACGAGCGCCACGTAGGCGACGACCGCCATCAGCGGCAAGATCAGCAAGTACCGTGTAGCGCTCACGACAGACTGTACCCACCGGTTTGGCAATGACCAGAACGCTTTGCGGCAACCGCGGCCCGTTGCGGCGTGGTGTGCTCAGCGCAGCGGCAATATAGGCACAAAGCGTTCCTATGGAGAAGAGGCTCGAGAAACGACGATCGTGCTCGACGAAACCTCGGCGTTCCTGCCTGCAAAAGGGTCCTTCGCCCGTGCCCTCTTAGGCCGGGAAAGGGTTTCGCCACGCATCCAGTTCTTCAAGCCGTCCGTACCACGTTTGGATATGCCGAAATTCGGCGACTGGAATCCCGGCGGCGGTTGCAAAAGGAAGTGCAGCGGCCAATGCGAAGTCTGCCACAGTCAGTGTCTTCCCGACGGCGACGCTGTTGTTGGCCAAATGATCGTCGAGCACGCGAGCATGGACTCGAAAACTCGTCTTCGCATCTTCGATCACGGCGACGTCAGGCTCCCCGCCGAACAACGGCTTGATCAAGGTTTCAAACCACAGCGTTGCCCCGTGCCGGGTGAAGTGACTGGCATCCCAACTCAACCAGCGCAGCACGTCGATCTGCCGGTGGTCATGCGGCCAGAAATCCGAGGCAACACTGTCAGATAGCCTGCACATGATGGCGTTCGCTTCCCATAAAGTTCCGGCATCATCCTGCAGCACCGGGACTTTCCCGTTCGGGTTAAGCGCCAGGAATTTTGCGGTGCGCTGTTCTCCGCTTGCCAGGTCAACCCTGACGAACTCGACGTCGGCTTTGAGAAAACGAGCGGCGGCGCAGGCCTTCCGGGGATTGAGCGTCTCGCAATAATAGAGCTTCATCGCCGCCTTAGACATGATTTGGCCCTTCGGATTCAGTCCCGAGAAAGACGCTCAATCGCTCGAGACTTTGGGACCAGCCGGCTTCATGACCCTCAAGTGACGATGCGCTATCAAATCCACTCTGCCGAAAAGTCATTTCCGTACCCCCGTCGCTTTCCCTGAACGTGATGGTGACGACTGTTTCCGGGCTATTTTCGCCGGTTGCGAGTTCCCAGGCATGTGTGAAGACAAGCCTGTGCGGCGGCTCGACCTCCAGATATTTTCCGCCGACCCAATGCTCTTCTCCATCTGGCGCGATCAGACAGGCGCGGTGCCTGCCGCCGGGCCAGGCTTCAAGTCGGTCGCCCACCGCCTTGAAACCGTGAGGACCGCACCACTGTGCTAACGCTTTCGGGTCGGTCCATGCCCTGAAAACCAGATCGCATGGGGCATCAAACCTTCGTACAAGAACCAGGTCGCGGGTGTTGTCGGTGTCGGTCTCTGGATTAGTCATTTTCGTATCCTTGTACCTTGGACAGATAGTCATCGAGACGATCAAAGCTTTGATCCCAGAAGCGTCTGTAATCGGCGATCCAATCAGCAATTGTCTTCAACGCAGCCGGCTCGAGGACGCGGGGACGCGAATTCGCTTCACGGCCGGAGCGGATCAATCCGGCCTGTTCCAGGACCTTGAGATGCTTTGATATGGCAGGCTGAGACAACTCGAAGGGATCAGCGAGCTCGGCCACCGTCGCCTTGCCGTTCGCAAGCCGCCCAAGAATTGCTCGCCTTGTGGGATCGGCGAGTGCGGAGAAAATCGCATCGAGCTTGTCGTCCATATATCACCATCTAGCTATATAACCGTATGGATATATTCTACGCAGCGTAATGTCAACGGTTTTGCATGGGCGAAATCACGGGACAAAAATCGGTGTTGATGGCTCCCGATCATGTCGGGATACGCCGCTGTTCCTGCTGCAGACGCCACCCCGCGCTCCGTCCTCCTCGGGCTTGACCCGAGGATCCACTCTGGCCGCCTCGATCAGCAGCGGGCATGGATCCCAGGCTCAGGGCCTGGGATGAAGGAGGGTGGGGGCGGGTTTGCGATAACCAAAGCGGTATAGGGTGAGGCTTGAGGCTGATTACCGCGACAATCAGGTGGCGCCAGGAACCACATGATAGTGCTTCGCCCACGCCTGTCGGTGAAAGCGGCCGATCGTGCTCAAGATGAGATCGCGGCAAGAGCAATCAAGGTGACAAAGACGCTGAGCGGCGCAAGGTGCGCATGGTCGCGGTGGCGCAGAACAGTGAAAACCGCAGCCGCGATGATGACCGCCGCAAGCGCCACGCCGACAATGCGGCTGACGGGAAGCGCAATCAGGGCGGCGCTCAATATCTCCAGTCCGCCCGTCACGATACCCCACCAGCGCGGATAGCCCCACCGGGCGAAATCGCTTCGCGTCCCCGACGTGCTGATGGCGTTGACGAGGCCTGCGCCGGAGAAGGCGACAACCAGGAACCAGATTGAAAGAAGGTGAACCATTTCAGTCAGCCCAGATCATCATGGGGATGGCAACCAGGACCATGATCACCGCCGTCAGGCCGTGAACGCCGAAGGCGCTTTTGGTCGAGCCTTTCGCTGCAAGAATGAGCAGCATGTCGCCTGCGGGGATCATCGCTTCGATCAAAAGCACGATGCCGACCTCGCGTTCTGCGCCCCACACCAGGAACGCCAGCACGAGCAATCCCGCGACGATATCGCGAATCCCCTTGAGGCGAAGCCACCAAGCGACGTTTGGGCCATCTTCGGGAAGCGGCAGGCCGAAACTGCGCATCATGGTCGTTGGGCTGGCAATATAGCCGGTGCCGATTGCGATAATAGCGAGGGCTAGCAGCAAGCCGGCTCCGTTCGCAAACCAAAGCATGAGGTGATCCTTCTATCGTGGATACAAAAACTAGCACTGCTAGGTAAAATGCATTAGCATTGCTAGTTAGTCAAGCGTTGGTATAATCTTTGACGTGCTGAGCCTGCAGGGCATGGAGATTGAGCAATGGGGATCGCAGAGCGAAAAAGTCGGGAAAGGGCCGGGCGCGAAGAGCGCATTGTCGCGGCAGCACGTGCCGTCGCGGAGAGCGAAGGATGGGATGCCGTGACGATCCGCCGCCTGGCCAAGGAAATCGAATACAGCCAGCCAATCCTCTATTCGCATTTCGCCAACAGGGACGCCATCGTTGCCGCGGTTGCAGTCGAGGGCTTCAAGGAGCTCGCAACCGTTCTTGGGGAAGCGGCAGGCGCGGCGAACGGGAAACGAGAGTCCCTCATGGACGTCGCCATGGCCTATTTTGCCTTCGCACTCAGTCGCCCGGCACTCTACGAGGCCATGTTTATCCTGCCGACCCAACTGCAGTTCGCCGAGGCTGAAACGAGATCGGAACTTCGGGCCGGTTTCGACGCCATTGCAGCCGCCGTGTCTCCGTTCTGTGCCGATGTGGAGATCGTGACCGAGACCTTCTGGGCAGCCCTTCATGGGCTTGCCGAGCTCGAACGTTCAGGCCGCATCAGGCCCGGCATGCGGGACAAACGCATCGCGCTTGTTGTTCAGGCGATCGTGGATGCGGGGAGCAACGCGCCTATGCGGGGCTGATGACATTCAGTCGGTTGGCGCATCGGCTACCGGATGTGGACCGCGCATCTTCAACGGAGAGCCGTCGCCGAACATGTCCGGATACGTCGCTGTCCTTGCTCCAAACGCCACCCCACGCTCCGTCTTCCTCGGGCTTGACCCGAGGATCCACACTGGCCTCCATCAACAGCCGGCATGGATCCCAGGCTCACGCCCGCTTCCGCCGCATCTGCGTGACGCTCCGCCAGACGGCCGAGACCAGGAAATAGAAGGCGCCGAGGCCGGCATATCCGGCGATGTTGGCAATGGAGGGCGGTTCCGGCATTTGCGCCTGGGCGATGAAGAACGCGCCTGCCACCGCGGATTGGCCGCCGCTGAGGATCATCGCCCACTGGCCGCCATTGGTCTTCCAACGCCGGACAGCGGTTCCAAGCTGCAGCAGGCCGGAAAAGATCGCCCACAGGCCAAAGACGCCGAGAACCCAGTTCATGCTCATGGTCAGGGCGACGATCACCGCAGCGGTCGTCACCGCGCTGACGGCGACGTTGATTGCCTGGCTGCGGTTGTTTGCCAGGCCGCCACTGCGCCCTGCGTCGACCAGGTTGGCGGCGGCATCCCAGGCCGGGTAGAGGATCAGCAAGGCGGCCGCGACGGCAAGCGACTGCTGGCCGGCCGTCAAGGCGGTTGCGACCCAGATGGCGGAAAAGGCTGCGCGGGTGAAGTAGTAGCGCGTCAGCCACTGTTCCCTGTCGTCAGACGCGGCGGTGGTTGAATAATCGGTCATCAAGATCTCTTTCCTGAATGTGATGGTGTTGGTCTGATAGGGGCGGTCACCGTCATCTGCGGTGTCGTCCGTCATCGAGAGTGGGTTTCCTGGGCTTGCCGGAACTGCCCGAGCATTGCCGGGCGGCTGTCGAGACGGTGTTCTCCGTCGTTCGGGTCCATCGGCTGCCGGTCAGGCGGCATTCCCTGGTAAATCGCCGGTCGAACCGGGGGCGGCCCGGCCGACCGGCGACGACGTGGTCACATGGGCGGGACCACGCCATTTTTCCCGACGAGCACCTGATGGGCGAGGGTGCCCGAGGCAGCCTTTTCGGCGGGGATGAAGACGACGGCGCCGGGAACGAGATCGTCATTGGTGGCCGGAGCGATGGTCACGACGGGCGTGCCGTCCGGAATGGCGATCTTCTTTTCCTTGCCGTGATAGGAGACGGTGACGGTGCGGCCGTCGACGCCCTTGACGGCATCGGCCACGGTCGCGTTGGTCATGCTGCTGTTGGGCTTGAGGTCCCAACCATAGCTGCCTTCACCGGCCCCTTTCATCGCCGGCGGGAAGATCAGCACCTCAAGCGCGCCGTCGCCGCCGCCTGCGCTCGGCAGCGATGCGATGCCGACGAAGTCGCCCGGCTTGATGTCGGTGACCGCAGCATTTGCAACGCTCGCCACTTTCCAGCCGTCGGCGAGGGTGACATCGACGGTCTCTCCTTCGCGGGTCTTCACCTTGAGAACCGAGCCGCCGTAGCTGACGATGCTGCCCCTGACATGGACCTGCTCGGGCTTCTGGTCTTCGGCATGGACCGGGGTCACGGGAAGTGCCGCCGACGCGATAACGGTGAGCCCCAGCACGAGGGCGGGGAGAATAGTCTTGATCATGTCGTTCTTCCTACTAGTTGGTAGTTTAATCGAACGTCGTTGTTGCCCCGGGCTTTATTCCGCCCGGAACTTTATCGAGCGGCGGTCGGAGAGAGCCGCTGCAAGGTGGGGGCCAGAATGGTGGCAAAGACCTCCGGGGTCCCGTAGGCCCGGGCTGAAAGCATGGCGCCATGGACGGAAGCCATGAAGGCTTCGGCCTCGACGCGCGGTTCGCTCGACAGTTTCAAACTCCCGTCCTGAGCGCCTCTCTCCATCACCGAAGTCAGCCATGTCGACGCAAAGCGGAAGAAAGCCTTGACCTCGGCCGCGACCTCCGGCGGCAACGCCGGCAGTTCGCTCGCCAGCAGGGCGCACACGCAAAAGGGCCGGCTGGCGTCCTCGATGCACTGGGCCCAGTGGCCCGCATAGGCTTGGAGAAGCGCCAGCGGATTCCGCACCTGCTGCTCCAGGCCCGCGATACCCGCCTCGGCATCTTCGCGATATCGCACGACAAGCGTGCGCACCAGATCGGTCTTGCTCGGAAAGTGGTGATGGATGCTGGCCTTGCGGATGCCGACGACGGCAGCGATATCGGCATAGCTGAAGCCGTTATAACCTCCGGTCATGATCAGCGCTCGGGCGGAGGCCAGGATTTCGTCGGAGGTCGTCAAAAGATTGCTCATGGGCTGTATCTACCTTCCAGTAGGAAGGCTGTCAAGCGCAAAGCAGATTTTCTACCGTCAGCGGTGGTGGAGACGGTGACAGGCTTCACCTTGACTCTGCGAAAAGGGATGGCCGCATCGGTTGTAGCGACCGGCCTTGACTCGCCTCGAACACCCAGAACATAATCAGAACATCTAATATGCGGGATGGAGTTCTCAATGTGCGGCCGCGTCTATATCAAGACATCGCTTGAGGAGCTGGTGCGCAATTTCGCCTTCGCAGAGCGAGGTGCGATCGATGCGCTCGGGAACCGATTTCCGCGCTATAACGGCGCGCCGACGCTGGATTATCCGATCATCATTCGCGACATGGTCCGCGAGCCTGATATCATGGGGCCGGTGTTCGCCTCGGCGCGCTGGGGCCTGATGCCGGCATGGATGAAGCCGGGTGGCCGGCCGCCGCCGATCAATGCGCGCTGCGAGGGCATTGCCACCAACGGCCTATTCCGCTCGGCCTACAGGTCGCGCCGGTGCCTGGTGCCGATCAACGGCTTCTTCGAGTGGAAGGATATCTTCGGCACCGGCAAGAACAAGCAGCCCTATGCGATCGCCATGGCTGACGGCTCGCCCTTTGCGCTCGCCGGCATCTGGGAGATTTGGCGCAGCCCGGAAGGCGTAGACGTCAGAAACTTCGCAATCGTGACCTGTGAGCCGAATGCGATGATGGCGCAGATCCATGACCGCATGCCGGTCGTCCTGCACCGCGAAGATTACGAGCGCTGGCTGTCGCCGGAGCCTGATCCGACCGACTTGATGAAGCCGTTTCCGGCGGAACTGATGACCATGTGGCCGATCGGCCGCAATGTGGGTTCGCCCAAGAATGACACGGCTGACATCATCGATCCGATCGACCCCGATCCGGAACCGACGCTGATCTGAATTCACCGGCTCGGGCGGGAGCCATCCATCAACCATGCGGTCAAAAGGATACCTCGCGAGAGGACAGGACGACGCATGCCAGAACAAATCACATGGAAGTCGTGGGAACATGTCAGCGGCCGGGAAATCAAATACAAATGGCGGCACGCCTGGAAAGAGAAACCCGGCGACGATTACGTCGCTTTTGACGGCGATACCCAGATCGGAAGGATATTCCGGTCACAGGCAGGCGGAGGGATCGATAATCGATGGTTCTGGATCGTGGCGACAGACGGCAGCCATCGATTGGATTGGCCATCGGCCGGATACGAGGACAGTGCCTATGTCGCCTCAAGGCGGCTCGAAATGATCTATGAGAGCATCAGGAGCGGGAAACGGAGGACGCACCCATGAGCATCGAAGGCCATTCGAGTGCGCCGGGCGCCAATGTGATCGTTGAGCATTATTGCGAACACCAGGATGCAGACGGTTCGCGCTGCAAGGAGTGGGGAGGCTGGGGAAACAGCCCATCCCCGGCCGTGCCGACGCGCTGGTGGTGTTGGGAACACTTCCCGCACAAGACATTTGAACAGGAACAGGCGCTGAGGCGAAAGCTGGCGGCCGGGGGTGGGAAAAGCATCCAATAAGAGCTGGCTGATTATCTCGTTGAAGCGGAAAGCAGAGCTTCTGCCCGTCAGCCGTCGGTCGAGACGGTGACGGATTTCCACGCTTCGATCTCCTGCTGGAGGCGAACGATCCTGTCCGACACGTGTTTGAGGGCGTCGCTGCCGAGCAGAAGCTGCGGTGGAGGATTATCGGATTCGATGAGATCTAGAACCGCGGCTGCCAGTTTGGCGGGATCGCCGCGCTGCTTGCCGCTGATGGCCTGTCGCGCCTCGCGGATCGGATCGAAAAGGGCATCATAATCGGCGATCGACCGTTCGGTGCGGACCATCGATCGTCCGGCCCAGTCCGTCCGGAAGGAGCCGGGGCAAAGGGTCGTCACATGCACTCCGAACGGGGCCATTTCCGCGCGCATCACTTCCGATATGCCCTGAAGCGCAAATTTGCTGCCGCAGTAATAGGCGATGCCGGGCATGGTGATGATGCCGCCCATCGAGGTGACGTTGACGATGAAGCCGCGGCGTCGCGCGCGAAACCTCGGCAGAAATGCTTTGGCAACGGCGACGGCGCCGAAGACGTTGACGTCGAACTGCCGCCGCATCTCGTCGATCGGCGACTCCTCGAGCACGCCCTCGTGGCCGTAACCGGCATTGTTGATCAGCACGTCGACGGGGCCATGCTCGTCTTCCACCTGCCGGACGACATCATCGATCCGGTCGAACGCGGTGACGTCGCAGACGACCGGTCGCAGGCCAGGCAGGGTTTTGGCGAGCGCTGTGCGCGACGCTTGCGAGCGCACGGTGCCGATCACCCTGTGGCCCGCCTGAAGAGCCGCAGACGCAATGGCGAGCCCGAAGCCGGAATTCGATCCGGTAATGAAAAAGGTCTTTCCTGACATCAGCAATATTCCTTGATCGAGGATAGGATTTGACAAATAGTATGAAGAAACCGGTGCTTCGATGGCGGATTCTCTGAATATGTTGCCAAATCCTATGAAGGGTGATCGCCGCCTCTCCGGGCGAGGGGAGATAGTCGCGCTGGCCGGACGTCTCGCCCCCCGTCACGGATACAATCCGACCGGGCTTAATTCCGTCCGCATCTTGCGCACCGAAGCCGTGCTCCACGACATCCCGGTGCTCTATAAGCCGGGCGCGGTTTTCGTCTTGCAGGGCAGCAAGCAGGGCATCCTCGAAGGCGAAGTCTTTCTCTATGATGAGGAGCATTATCTGGCGGTGTCGCTGCCCGTCCCATTCCGGATGACGTCGACGGCCAGCCCCGAGCGGCCATTGCTTGCGGTCTATGTCGAGTTCGATATGCAGATGGCAGCCGAGATCGCACTGCAGGTGGAAAAGCATGGCGACTTGCCAGGCGACGAGCCGAGAAGTCTCGTGTCGAGCAGGATGTCTGCTGATATCGAGGATGTCCTGCTGCGCCTGCTGACGGCGCTACGCAGCAGCGTTGAGACGGATGTGCTTGGTGCCGGCCTTCTGCGCGAGCTGCACTATCGGGTCCTGGTCGGTCCGCAAGGCGGCGCGATGATCGCCGCCCTCAAGCAGAAAGGCAGATCCGGAAAGATCATTCAGAGCCTGGCCTGGTTGCGGGAAAACTATGGCCTGGAGATCGCGGTCACCGATCTGGCGAGAGACGTGGGCATGAGCGTTCCGTCCTACCATGTCCATTTCAAGGGTCTGACCGGCAACAGTCCGATGCAATACGTCAAAGCGATGCGCCTTCACGAAGCAAGATTGATGATCGCCCGCCAGACGAGAACGATCGCCGAGGTCGCGGCTTCGGTCGGCTACGCAAGCCCGGCGCAGTTCAGCCGCGACTTCAAACGGCATTTCGGGCGCACGGCGTCGGAGGAGATCAAGTGGTTCCAGCGCCACCTTGGCGAACTGGGCGACGATCACGGCTAAAGCACGTCTCGCAAAAGTGTGCAGCGGTTTTGCGGCAAAGACATGCGGAAAAACAAAGACCTAAAGCGCGGCACGCGAATCTGAAAGATCGCGACGCGCTTTAGGCCGTTTGGTCGGCCGCCTGCGCAGCGCCGGTCGCGATTAGCTACATGCGCGGCGGTGAGCAGGCAGGCGGGATGTCGGCTTCGCCCATCGCGACGTGAGGGTCTCACGCGCCCGACGGTGCAACGGCCCGCAACGCGGTCCTGACGATCGCATCGCCGAACTCCGGCGAGACCGGGCGATGGCCGACCAGCAGCCGGAAGAAGACCGGTCCGTAGATCATGTCGAGCAGCGCCTCCATATCAAGCGGCGGAACGATCTCTCCCCGAGCCAGAGCCTCCTCCAGGATAACACGACCCGCGTTGCGGCTCGACAGGATCACCTGATTGCGGAAGGCCTTGGTGAATTCGCTTTCCGGGTCGGCGGCGGCAAGTGCCATAGTGATCTGTCGCCCGCGCGTGCTCGCAAAGGCAGTCACCAGTCCGCTCATCTGCGCGCCGAGAGCCGCCTGCGCCGTACCCCCTCCAACCTCCGCTTCCGGTAGCCGGTTGACCAGAAGAGCGGCCATCGCCAGTTCCTGCGCGTTGGCCCAGGAGCGGTAGATCGTCGGCTTGCCGACACCGGACCGCGCCGCCACGGCTTCAATCGTCATGCGGCCAAAACCTTCGGCCATCAGGATTTCATGGGCGGCCTCCAAGGCGCGCCTCTGCGCGGCCGCGCTTGGCGGCCGTCCTCGTTTCTTCTGTGTTGCGTTACTCTCTTGACTCATATCTTTACGATACGTAACGTTAATAAATAACCCAGTCAAGGAGGATCATCCATGCCGAGTTTTGCCCGAAAAGTGAGCGCCTACTTCATCGTCAAGGATGCGGCACGGGCCATCGACTTCTACAAGGAGGCTTTCGGCGCCACGGAAGTCTTCCGCATGACCGATCCTTCGGATGGGCGGATCGGCCATGCAGAGCTGCGTTTCGGAGAGACGCTGATGATGTTGGCAGACGAATATCCTGATTTCGGCGCCCTGTCCCCCGATGCCGTCGGAGGCTCGCCGGTGACCTTCCACATGGACACGGTGTCGACCGACGAAGCACTGGCGCAGGCGCTGTCGGCCGGGGCGACGATGTTGCGCCCGGCGACCGACCAGAGTTTTGGCGAGCGGGTGGCGCAGGTGCTTGATCCCTTCGGTCATCGCTGGATGTTGTCGCAAACCATTGAGCAGGTCACGCCTGAGGAGATGCAACGCCGCTGGAACGAGGACATGTCGGCTTGAGTGCCGCAGCGACGAGATGAGAGAAAATGACGGTTGTGGCGATACAGATCGCCGACTTGAATCTGATTTGCAGCCCTTGGAAACCCCTCCGATTCAAGACAAACTCATTCCGCTCTAGCTGGGGGGACTCTGATGGAAAACCACGAGCCGTTTTTACGCGAGGCGATTGCGCTCTCGAAATCCGCGATGGAACACGGCGACGAACCGTTTGGCTCGGTGCTGGTGAAGGACGGCGAAGTCATCCTGCGCGCCGAAAACAGCGTCTTCACCGGCCACGACATGACGAACCATGCCGAGATGAACCTGGTTAAACTGGCGGCGCAGCATTACGACACCGCTTTTCTCGCTGAATGCACGCTCTACACCAGCACGGAGCCGTGCGCGATGTGCTCCGGGGCGATTTACTGGTCGGGCATCGGGCGCATGGTGTTTGCCTGCTCCGAAACGCGGCTTGGCGAGATCGCCGGGATCGGGTTGAACGTGCCGAGCCGGGCGGTGTTGCAAACCGGCGCGCGCAACGTCACTGTGGTTGGCCCGACGAACCTCGAAGACGAAGCCGCCGAAGTCCATCAGCAATTCTGGCCGAAGCATCTGGGCAAGGTTTAGAGCGCCGTGCGTCCTTTGGGACGCACAAAGGACGCTCTAACACTTTCAATCCTCGCATCGGCTCACATCAATAGGTCCCGGGCCTAGAACAGGATGATTTTAGGCCGGGTCGGCCTAAAATCTGAATCCTGTTCTACATTATAGAGTGAGAGCATGATGTCGTCCGAAAACCGCTCACACTTTTCGGCATCATGCTCTAGCTGGTTATCCGCGGTGCGCTGACGATCTTCAGGAACAAGGCCTCCATGGCCTCTTCAATACCGTCGGTGGGGCTGACCGCGAAGTAGAAGCCGGGGGTCGCACATTCTTCCATTTTCGCGGCGATTTTGGTCTCGAAAGGCTTTACCCAGTCATTGTAGAAGTCGTTGTCGGGCAGGGGCAGATAGGTCGTATAAAGGACGGCGACTTTGATGCCGCGATCTTTGAGCTTCTGGCAATTGCTCGTGTCAATCGGTTCGATGCATCGTCCGCCGTTTACTCCTTTCGGGCTGGTGCAGCCGGCCGGCTTATAGCTATCCGCGACACCGTCGGCGACAAAAAATACGATCTTCTGGCGATCGGCATTGCTGGTGCCCATGCCGGCGTTGCCCTTGATTTCGGTGTCGATCCCTTTCAGCGCTTCGTCAAAGCTCGTCTGCTGGTCGTTGTAGTAGTTCTGAGATGGAATGCTCATAAGATTTATCATGTCGGTCGCGACTGCGACGGCGCCAAGATTATAGTCCAGGTCGGAGACCTTGAAGAGCTTCGCGGCCTTGGCGTCCTGGGCAGTCTTGCCGAACGTATAGGCAGCGACCCGGAATTGGCTTGCCATGGACTGCGTGTCCTTTGCCTTGGCCATCAAGGCTTTGACGGCAGCGGCGACCACGTCGATACGGATGGTCACACCATTATTGCGTGCGACATTGTAGTAGCTATTCTTATCCTCGACGCCCTTTTCAGAAACGATGTGGCATGCGAATGCGCAGTTTTTATCTTTGCCTTTATCGTGGCCGTTTGCTGTCGCTTTTTTCATGGCGGTGATGTCATCAGGGGTGGCCCCAACGCCCATCGATGGCGTGTTATCCAGCAGCATGAAGAAATCCATGTAGGACGGGGTCTCATACTGGGCGGTTGCCGTCCCGGAAACGGTGATCTGATGAAATCCCATCACCTGCATGAATGTCGTGGGCATCGTCGCGTTAAAGGATACGGTCGAGCTGAGAATACCGGCCTTTTTTTGAACGCTGATGTCGACGGTGACGGGCACGTCGCCCTGTTTTTTGGACGTCTGCGAAAAGAAGATCTTCTGGGCTTCGGATTTTCCAAGCGTCAGCGATCCATCACCGGACATCGTGTTTGCTTGCGTTGCCGCATCTGACTTAGGTGTAATGGATCCCACCGCTGCCGCGTCCGCAGCGGCATAGAGTTCGGTGCGAAGCGAGAGCGCGCTGCCAAAATCAATCGCTGTACCTGCAGCCCCGAGCAGGGGGACGACGAGCAGCGCCGTCATGATTCCGAAGTTGCCGGATCGGTCAAGAATGAAACGACGCAACATACAATGGCTGCCTTCCCGGGATCTGTGGTGGTGATTGTGTCACAATAAAATTGCTACAATGGCGATCACTAACAGCGGAACTTAAACCAAAAGCAAAAACGTATGGTTGTGTTCTAATTAAATCGCTGAAGACTTGCAGTGGCAATCATCACCGCCATCGAAGCCCACAAAGCATCCACCTGCATGTTCGTCATTGATAAACGAGCGCTCTTGGCGCGCGGGATTTCCGCGCTACCTCTGCACGCGGCAATGGAGGAAGACGATGAAAGTCCGTAAGTTCACGATTACCGACGTGGCGTTGGAGCGTTCCCCCGGGCAGGAGGCAGACATCTTCGTCGGCAATCTGGTCGACGAGCGGCAGGGAGGGCCGATCACCATCGGCTATGGACGCTACGCGCCCGGCCAGAGCCTCACCGAGACGATTGATGTCGACGACGTCATGATCGTTCTGGAAGGGCGGCTATCGGTCTCGACAGATTTGGGGACAGTCACGGCGGGGCCAGGTGAGATCGTCTACATGCCCAAGGGCGAAGCGGTGACCATCCGCTCTTACGAGGAGGGCGCGCTCACCGCCTATGTCACCTATCCCCATTGGCGGCCGGCGCACGCGTAGAGCGCCGTGCGTCCTTTCGGACGCACTAAGGACGCTCTAACACTTTCAATCCTCGCATCGTGCTTTCCGAAAATCGATTCCGATTTTCGGGCCGATGCTAAGCCGCGGTCTGCGGCTCAGCGCTTGTATTCGGGCTCGCTGCGATCAAGCGCGCGCTTCACGGACTCCAGATGGAGCCGGGCCGACTCCGGGTCTCCCTCGCGCATTTGTCGATACGCCGCTTCGGCGATCTCAGGCGCGACGGCAAGGACTTCGCGTCCTGTCGACAGGGCGAGCGTCTGCACTTCGCAGGCGCGCTCGAGGTAATAGAGGTCGTCCCAGGCCTCGGCGATATTGGGTGCGCAGACCATCACGCCGTGGTGCTTCATGAAGACGATGTCGGCATCGCCGATCGCTGCAGCGATCCGATCGCCCTCGCGCGCGTCGAGCGCCAGGCCGTTATAGTTGCGGTCGACGGCCGTGCGCCCATAGAATTTCAAGGCGGTCTGCCCGGCAAAGATGAGAGGATCGCCCTCCGTCATCGAAAGAGCGGTGGCATAAGGCATATGGGTGTGGAACGCCGCCTTGGCGCGCGGGACGTTCTTGTGAATCCTGGCGTGGATGTAAAAAGCGGTGGCCTCAGGCTGCCCGCTGCCCGACACGACGTTGCCGTGAAAGTCGCAGATCAACAGCATCGAGGCCGTCAGTTCGGCGAAAGCGTAGCCGTACGGGTTGACGATGAACAGGTCGTCATATCCAGGGACGACGGCCGAGAAGTGGTTGCAGATCCCTTCCTCCATGCCGAGCCTTGCCGCCATCCGGAAGCAGGCCGCAAGATCGACACGGGCCTGCCAGATGTCGTCCGTATCAAGTTTCGGCTGGTTGGGGCCGCCGGCCGGCGATGGGGCTGTATTGAGGGAGTGCGCCATGGGGTCGTTTCAAATTGGTGTCGAAGGAGAGGGTGGCTGCGTTCTGGATTACGCCCGGATCAGCCTCGCATCAAGCCGGCTGGAGACAAACATGGTTCGGTTCATCTGCATATTTTGGGTGAATACACTGCTCGGCGGCTGCGCCTTTCCGTAACTGCGAGCCATGAGTTATCGGGGCGGGCATGGATCCCGGGCTCAAGGCCATTGCTGTCCGGTTCGTGCCGATGGCTGCCCCTCACCCTAACCCTCTCCCCGTAAACGGGGAGAGGGGACATGCCAAACGCAGCGTGGAGGTTGAGGGAGCCGGTGCGGCATATCCCCTTCTCCCCGCATGCGGGGAGAAGGTGCCGGCAGGCGGATGAGGGGCCGGTGTCGGCAATCTCCCGAGCCGAGATGTCGCCTGGCATTGAACCTCCTGCTCGTGTCTCAAACGCCGTGAAACGTCTAAAGCCGAGCAGAATCAATGCCATGCACCTCGTCCGCATTTATTTACCGGATGGCCGTGGCTCAAGACCTCGGATGACGGAGGGTGGGGACGTGCTTTTGCATTTTACGCTCCGTTCTCTGGCGATTGCACTGCAAGGTAGTTCATAGGAACGAGGTGGCTATGCAGATCGGGGCCATCGGGTTGTCCCGGATCATAGAAGACGCAGTTATCGGCGTCATAGAGGATGAAGTGGTCTCCTTCGACATGGACGACCGCGACCCCGCAAACATCGTCCCAGCTCTCTGCCTTGCGCAATCCGCCCGTCTGCCAGCCCAACGCGGTCAGGACGCCGCGCAGTTCTTTCCACGTTGTGTAATGATTGGTCTGAACGCCCCAATCGATCATGCCGGCAATCTGGTCGTAGGGTTTGCCCGTCACCATCTGCAAGACGAAAACGCCGCAGCCATCATCCCTTGGACATTGCGTAACAAATTTGAAACGGACCTTATCGGCTGCGGGTTGTGTCAATGTTCAGTTCCTGCGGTTACGTGTCAGACGGCGCGCCGTACTCCTTGGAGAAGGACGCTCGCGCCCAGAGCCCCACAGTCGAGAAACCCTTAGCTTAGCAGCCAGTCGAGTTCCCGATCGACAGCAGATGAGCCATTGCATCGGTAATAGCGTGGTTGTCGTAGGGTTTCGAGAAGAACCGGCTTCCCGTGGGGAGATTGCTCTCTTCTAGGATTGCTTCGCCGGAGGCAACAATCAACCTGACTGGCGGCCACCGGTCCCTGATGTAATGCGATAGTTTGATGCCATCCATCGTGCCAGGCATCTGAACATCGGTGAAAACCAGGTCGATGTCGTTTCGCGACTCAAGGATGCGAATTGCCTCGTCTGCATCACACGCCTCAAGCGCTTCGTAGCCCGCAGAGAATACCAGATCGACGGCACTCATCCGAATGATCGTGCTGTCTTCGACAACCAGGACGACCGCTTTGCCATATCTCATCGCTCACTCGGTCAATTTGGAGTGTGAACCTCGCGGGCTCCGATAGTGTAGCGCTTGGGAAGCCAATCGGTTCCTATGCGGCCGTAGAAATGTCGGTTCGCAAACCGGCGCTTTCCCAGTGGCGGATTGTGACGGCGGTGCCGGGACCCGCATCGCTCAACTGAATGTCGCCATTCAGGCTCTTTGCCAGCGCCTCCACTATGCCGGTCCCCAGTCCCGCCTTTAGTGCATCGCGACCCGCAGGCATGCCGATGCCGTTGTCGGTAACGGAGAGAGTCCAGACCTTGCCGGATGAGTGATAGTCGATGACGATTGCGCCCGGTCGTTCATCGGGAAAGGCGTGCTTGAGGGCGTTGATCACAAGCTCGGTCACGACAAGCCCCAAGCGAACGGAAACGTCCGCTGCCACGGCGCTATCGTCGACCGCCACCTGAATCGAAAGCCTGTCTGGGTCAGCGATCATCGACGCGCCGAGGCTTTGGCAAAGCTGAGTGAAATAGTGACGGAGTTCAACCTTGCCGCTGTTGGACATGGAGAGTTGGCGTTGCAGGGCCGCAATCGACATGACCCGGTGATGGGCGTTGTGGAGATGCCCGCGCGCTTCCTCCGACTGGACCCGCCGGGCGCTCTGCATGAGAACGCTGGCAATGATCTGGAGGCTGTTGGCGACCCTGTGCTGGACCTCCTGCAGCAGGATGGCATTATCGCGAACGAGATCATCTTTCAGCCGAGCCTCGGCGCGCACATCGGTCACGTCGGTGATGGCCAGAAGCAGGCGAATATGGTCGATGTCGCCGTCATCGAGCGTCCGTGCATTGACGACCAAATGCCGTGTTTTCTCGTTTGGCCGTTGAAAGTCGATTTCGTAGGCCTCGATGGTCGCACTTCCCAAGGCGGTGGCCTTCAGCAGCGACGCAAGCCGGGGCAGCGCCCATTCGCCGTTTCCAATTTCGCTGAGGCTTTGGCCGCAAATCGTCTTGGGGTCGATGTCGAAGGCCCGGCAGAAGGATGCGCTCGCTGCGATGACCTTCTGGTCGTCGGACAGGAAAAGCAGCGGTTCATTGGACGATACCACCACGGCAAGAGTGCTCGCCGCTTCGAAATGCACTGTGGGAATCTTTTGCATGGAGAGGCCCTCATGGGCCGGAGACTCGCGGAGCAAGTCATCACTCGGCAACAATGCCAACCGGCCGGAAGGCTCAGCTGGACTAAAGAGACTATAACACGCGTGACGCGTAATACTTTCATACTAAATATCGCGGGCTGCCATACCGTGCGATGGGCCGATTGCTGCGAGCGTCAGAATATCTGTGGCGAGCGCAGGACGAGAAAATCGATGAAGGTGCGGACTTTGGCGGAAAGGTATTTCCGGCTCGGGTAGACGGCATGAAGCGTGTTGCTGATGCCGAGCGTCCCGGCAAGCACCACCTCCAGCCGGCCTGCTTTCAAATCCTCCTCCACCAGCCATTCCGGCAGGAAGACCAGGCCCATTCCCCGCAAAGCCGCCAGGTGCAGCAGCGTCTCGTTGGCACTCAGCAGCACATTGCGGAAGGTGACCTTATGCCGGTCGTTTTGGCGGCCCAACAGCAGGCTTTCGCTGATATTAATGCCATTGTAGCGAAGCAGCGCATGGCCGTTCAGCTCGGCGATGCTCTGGGGTCGCCCGGCGCGCTTGAGATAATCCGGCGATGCCATCAGGCGGAATTCTATCTTCGCCAATGGGCGGGCAACCAGACCCGGATCGAGCCGCTCGGACGACATTGCCCGCAGCGCAAGGTCAAAGCCTTCCTCGACCAGATTGGCGATCCGGCCGCTCAGATCCATATCCAGGCTGACGTCAGGATAACGCTGGTTGTATTCGGCCAGAATATCGACAAAGCCTGAACTGGCCGCCCACACCGGAGCACTGAATTTAAGCGTCCCGCGCGGCGCGACCGTGACATTGCCGATCGACGCTTCCAGCTCGTCGAGGCCTTCGAGCATCTGCCTGGTCTGGTTGAAATAAAGCGCGCCGGCTTCGGTAAGCGTGACACTCCGGCTGGTCCGGTTCAAGAGCCGGCTTCCCAGGCGCGTCTCCAGATGCATCACATGTTTGCTCACCATCGCCGGCGACAGATTCAAACGGCCCGCTGCCGCGGTGAAGCTCTTGAGCTCCGCGACCAAGCAAAACACCCGCAGGCTCAACATCGTATCCATGATCATCAACCTAGAGGAAATGATGCATGTTGGCAAAGCCGATTGATCAATCCAGGGAAAACCAAGACAGTCGCTGACAAGAGCGGCGGACTGAGGCGATCGACCCGCCGGACGTTCAGCCGCAGCGGCGGTGCCGAAAAGGAATGGCGACGTGACGAAATCAAGACTGCCCACCTATTTCCTCAGCCATGGCGGCGGCCCCTGGCCCTATATGACCGGCGGTTTTCGCAGCAATTTCGACAAGCTCGAGCAGTCCCTGATCGAGATGCGGGCCGAACTTCAAGATCTGCCCAAGGCGGTGCTGGTCGTTTCGGGCCACTGGGAGGAGAGGGGCTTTGCCGTCTCTTCGGGCAGCAACCCGGGAATGGTCTACGACTATAGCGGCTTCCCCGACTATCTCTATCAGATCAAATATGGCGCGCCGGGCTCCCCCGAACTGGCGCGTCACGTGCAGGATCTGCTGCATTCCGCCGGCATCGACGCCAGGCCCGACCCCACCCGCGGCTTCGATCACGGCACGTTCAGCCTGATGAAGCCGCTCTATCCCGACGAAGACATCCCGGTGGTCCAGCTGTCGATGGATGCCGGCTACGATCCGGCGCTGCATCTCAAGGTCGGCCGGGCGCTCGCGCCGCTGCGCGACGAAGGCGTGCTGATCATCGGCAGCGGCCTCAGCTACCACAACCTGTCGGCCATACAGGGCACGGCCGGACACGTGCCGTCCCGTCATTTTGACGCCTGGCTGCAGGAGACGCTGATCCGGTCGCCGTTCGACAAGCGCAGCGAGCGGCTTGTCGAATGGGAGAAGGCGCCGGCCGCCCGCGCGGCGCATCCGCGTGAGGACCACCTGATCCCCTTGATGGTGGCGGTGGGTGCAGCCGAGGACGAACCGGGCGCCGTCACCTATCACCAGAAAGACTTCGCCGGCGGCCTGACCGCATCGAGCTTCCGCTTCGGCGATATTCCCTCAGCCTCTTAGTCAAAGGAGATGCGCCATGACCAGCGCAACGTTCAAACCGATCGTCTATCTCAAGGAAAACTGCCCCTTCTGCCTCAAGGTTCGCCTGTTCCTTCTGGAATCGGGACTGGCCTCGGACGTTGAAACCCGCGACTTCGTTCCCGACAGCGAGCACGAAAAGAAGATCCGCGCCGAGCTTCAGCCGCATCTCGACAAGGTGAGCTTTCCCTCTGCGCAGCTTGAGCCCGGCCGATACGTCACGGAATCCGACGACATCGTTGCGTTCTTGGCAGCCAAGGCAGGCCGCGATCCGGCCGGCATGACGGTCTACCGGAACTATGTCGACGGCGTCTTCGCCATGTCGATGAAGCTCTGGAAAGAAAACCAGGAACTGAAGAAGGCGGCATCCGCCGCCTGATCTCTCCCACAACCCACATTGGAAAGTCTCGATGACCGATACCAGCAAATGGACGCCATACGTCCTCGCAATCCTGCGCATCATCACCGCGCTTCTCTTCCTCGAACACGCGACCATGAAATTCCTGCAGTTTCCGGGTCCGATTCAGGGCGTGCCCTATCCGCTTCCGACGATCATGATCATCGCCGGCGCCATCGAGGTGATCACCTCGGCTCTGATGCTCGTCGGATTTCAAACGCGCATCGCCGCTTTCATCGCCTCGGGCGAAATGGCGGCCGCCTACTTCATGGGCCACATGCCCTATGGCTTCTGGCCGGCGGTGAACATGGGCGAAGTCGCCATCCTGTTCTGCTTCATCTTCCTCTACATCGCCTTTGCCGGTGGTGGCGCATGGACGCTCGACACCGCGCGTCGTCCGGCCACGGCTTAAACGGCGGGAACCGGCCTATACCAGGCTGCCGGCCGGCAGCCCGGTCTCACGCCCGAACGCGATGACAAAATCTGGAGACCACAATGAAAGCGGCCCTTCTCAAATCCTACGGCGATGTCGATCAGTTCGAAATCGGCGATATCCCGACGCCGAAGCCTGGACCGGGCGAGATCCTGATCAAGATCGAAGCATCCGCTGTCAATCCATTCGATCTCATTCTCCGCCAGGGCTTCATGGCCAAGTTCATCCCGCTTCCGCTGCCGGCCGTGCTCGGCGGCGACGCTGCCGGCACCATCTCGGCACTCGGCGACGGCGTCACCGGCTTTGCGGTCGGTGACCGGGTTGTCGCCGATTTCGCGGCAAACGGCAAAGGCGCCCATGCCGAGTATGGTGTGCTGCCCGCCACATCGGTCGCCAAGCTGCCGGCTGGCCTGACCTTCGAACAGGGTGCGTCGCTGGTCAAGGCCGGGCTGACCGGGCGCCAGGCCGTCGAGGCGCTTGGCGTCACGGCCGGCGACCGGGTTCTGGTCTCCGGCGGCCTCGGCTCCGTTGGCCGTTCGGCCATCCAATATCTCAAGCAGATCGGCGCCCAGCCGGTGGCCGGCGTCCGTCCCGAGCGGCTGAGCGAAGGCCGGGAGTTGGCCGGCGAAGCGCTCGACATCACGCTCCCCACCGCAAGCCCGGGCTTTGCCTATGCGATCAGCACAGCCGGGCCGGTGGCAGCCAATCTCATCGGCCATATCCGTGATGGCGGCACGGTCGCCAGCATCGTTCCGATGCCGGAAGGCGCCAATGCCGGAGACCGTCTCACCATCCATGAACTCTTCCACCGCACCGACGCGGCGACGCTCGACGCCGTGCTGGATGCCGCCGTGCGCGGCCTCCTGGTCATCCCGATTTCCCATAGCTTCACGCTGGAGGAGATCGGTGCGGCGCAGACAGCGGTCGCAGCCGGAGCCCCGGGCAAGGTCGTGCTCAAACATTGAGGGTTCAAGACAGGGCCGGAGAATGGTGCAGATCTCTTGATCATGCACCATTCTCCGGCGGGTGCAGTGAAAGGTTGCTCACAGCAAAACATCCGTCTTGACACTCTTCGCTATCAGAACATAATAAGAACATCGGCGCGGCGGCCGCCATCTGAAAACCGAAGATGTGGAGAGCGGATATGCGTGAGCAGCTGATCGGCGAAGCCGTGGACGATGATGCGTGGCCTGCAAGTGATGTGATGTGGCCGCCGGAGAAGGAGATTGAGGTCTCCGAGGCGCATGCAAGCCTAGTCAAGGCCGTGGCGGGGAGCCGCGGCGTGAGATTTTTCACGGCCTTCATCATCGACATCCCCAGCGATACCTATCTTGGCGATGTTCAGATGGCGATCGACGAGGCCGCCGGCGAGGCCTGCGGCATCCTACTGACCAAGCATGTCACCGGCCGTGACGCCGCAACAGGCGAGCCGGTTCTGACCGAGGAAGCCACGCGACCGTTCAAGTTTCCCTGCAGCAAGGGCGTCGCGAAAGCCATATCGGTATTCTGCGGCAAACTCAAAATGGCGGGCATCTTCCCTTGAGCGCCGCCATGCAACGCTTCCAGCCGGACCTCTCGAAAACGCCGATGCGTCGTCGCCGCGAAGATGGTGGAGCTCCATCCGGTCATGCTTTGTCGCATGCGAGGGCCTTGGCAAATTTTAATGGACCGTTTCGATCCCGGCGCCGTAAGATCGACAACCGTGAGTAAAGCGCGGAATGAGCCCCCATGCCCATCTTTCATGCGAAGTGTACCTGCGGCGCCCTTGCCCTGGAGGTCGATGGCGATCCAGTGCACAACCACGTCTGCACGTGC
Source organism: Rhizobium beringeri (assembly GCF_004306515.1). Taxonomy (NCBI): domain Bacteria; kingdom Pseudomonadati; phylum Pseudomonadota; class Alphaproteobacteria; order Hyphomicrobiales; family Rhizobiaceae; genus Rhizobium; species Rhizobium beringeri. Next base: position 816,389 of record NZ_SILG01000001.1, read on the forward strand.
ACGCGTTGTCAGCGTGCATCCGGCGGCGCACTTGCACATAATGTGTGGTTCCGTGAGGAAAATGTCCGGATCGTCTCTGGAGAATATTCCGTATGGTATCCGCAAGGCGAAACCACACCTGATGTGATGAAAGCCTTTTGCCCGATCTGCGGTGGGGGCGGGTTTTCGAAATCCGGAACATACTTTCCCGGCACCGTCATCATCGCCGGCGGCACATTCGCCGATCCGTCCTTTCCCGCGCCGGATCATGTTCATTGGTGGGACAATCGCCCGCATTGGATTGACCTGGCCGAACCGATCAAGCGTCTTGCCGGAAATTGAACTCTCCTGGCATCGCCTGCATCACCGCTTGAGCGGGCGCTCGAAATCGCCGGCGCGCAGCAGCCGCTCTTCTGAGTTTCGAGCGGCCGCGAACCGGCGTCACATCGGCGGCATCATCTCGAATTTCGGCACGGCCGGATCGACCCGGTCCCAGGCGAGGCCGCGCACGGTGTAGGTCACCATCTGGGGCTGGTATTGGGTGGGATCGTCGAGGCTGGCGGCGTGAATGGTGAAGAGATCGGGCATGGCAGAGAAGGTCAGATAGACCGGCGCGCCGCAGGTGGGGCAGAAGCCGCGCGTCTTGACGTTGCCGCTGTCGGCGACCATCTCCCAATGCGTCGCCTGGCCGTCGAGCTTCACCGCCTGCCGGCTCGGGAAGGTCAGGTAGGATCCGTGCCCGGTGCCGCTGGTCGCCTGGCAATCGCGGCACTGGCAGTCGTTCATCGCAATCGGCTCGGCCGAGATTTCATAGTGGATCGCACCGCAGGCGCATCCGCCGGTGTAAGGCTTGCTCATGTCTCTCTCCTGATGAAGCGTTGCCGAATAAAACGTTGCGTCGGCAAGCGCGATGTCGGTCGCCTCAGTCCGTCTCGTCGACGATGGCGCCGATGTTCTTCACGACCTTCTTCCAGCCTTCGCCCATCTTCTGGAAGGCCGTTTCATTCCTAGGCAGGACGAAGCCGGAATGGATGAGGCGAAGCCGCGTGCCGGCTTCGACCTCGGACAGGATGAAGGTGACCACGGTGTTGAGCGGGGAGCCGTAGCCGGCGTTTCCCTCATGCCCGCCTTTCCAGGCATAGGAGAGACGCTCGTTCGGCTTCACCTCCAGCACCTGGCAGTGAATGGTGCCGTCCCAGGCGCCGGCCGGCGTCGTCTGGTAGCTGAAGCGTTTGCCTTCCACCGGCTCGAAGCCGGCCGGCATCATCAGCCAGCGGCCCATCAGATTGGCCGTGGTCAGCGTTTTCCAGATCGTCTCCGGCCGATGCGGGAAAACCTCGTCGACCACGATCTCTTGCGTGTCGGGCTTCAATGCGGCGTCGCTCATGGATCGATTTCCTTCAGCAATGTTCTGAGATTGGCAAAGCGGTCGCGCCAGAAGACGCCGTAATGGCTCATCCAGTCGACAAGCGGCTCCAGGCCTTCCGGCTCGGCGCGGTAATAGACCTTCCGCCCTTCGGGGCGCTCTGCCACCAGCCCCGCCTGTTTCAGCGCCTTGAGATGTTGCGAAATGGCGCCCTGCGTAACGCTGCTTGCCCGCGTCAGTTCGACGACGGTGATCTCGTCGGAATTGACGATCTGCTCAAACACGGCTCGCCGTGTGGGATCGGCAAGGGCGCGCATGACGGCGGTGATGGAGGCGGCTTCGATCATGGACAAATAAATAGCGCGGGCTAATTGATGAGTCAAGACTAATTTGTTTGGTGGGTTAGTCGACAGTCACGCCGTCGGTGGCGCGTTCGCACAATTCCCGCCGTACGTCGCTGTATTTTCCGCAGAATTCGCCCCTTGCTCTGTCTTCCCAGGGCTTGACCCGAGGATCCACGTCGGCCTCCATCAGCCTTGGGCATGGATCCCAGGCTCGAGGCCTGGGATGACGGAGGTTGGGGTGCGTTTTCGCCAAACTCGCCGCCGGCGCGGGAACCCTGCGCAAGCCAATGCAACGATTGAACCCGCGTGCCTCATGCCTCGGCAATGGTTTACCTAGGACCCTTCGTTACCGGTGTCCGTGATATTGGCATCATACGGATCTACGGAGTTCCCGCTCGGTTGCGGGAGCCATGATTTTCGGTCGGATAGTGACGGGGAGGTGCCGACCCAGATCGCGAGGCCGATCAATAGCGCGCCGCTCAAGACGCCGATGACAGAGTAGATCCAGATCATCCGCTCGCTCCTCTTGCGAGCACCCACCATAACACCGGGCGCCCTGTTTCAACAATATCAGCGCTCAAGCGGACAAACCTCGGACTTTAGTTCGAGAGGTGCGTTTGAAGGAATGTGCGAACGCTGCGGATGGACTTTCCTGCGGCGTCCGGATTGTATTTTTCGATGTGACCCAACACCCTCCTTCCCACCTTAAACTCCGGGGCGTCAAAATCGTGGTAGGTACCCTTGTAGATATTGAGCTCGATGGGCGGGCTATCGTCACTCAGCTTGGCAAGCCTCTTCCGGCATCGGTCAGCCGGGCTCCAATTGTCTCGTTCGCCAGTTAAAATCAAGATCGGCACTGTCGCATCGCCCTGAGTTGCCGCGCAGAGGGGATAGTAGGCAACCGCTGCGTTGAATTTGCGGTCCATCAGCTGTTCGTTGCCTTCGATTTTTGTTCCCTCCAGCGTCGCGGTGCCGCCCGTTGAAAAGCCCATCAAGGCAACGCGCCTGATATCGACAAAGCTTTGTTTCGATAAAAAATTCAGAGCGCCATAGGCGTCGAAGACGCGATCGGGGAGAGTGCTTTGACACGTGTCCTTGATGTTGCGGGTGGTGAAGCTATCGACGACGAGCACGACGTAGCCCCATGCGACCAGCCGTTTCGGCCAAAGATCTTTGACACTCAAACGCATGCCCTCGCATCCATGCAGGAGGACGACCGCCGGGAAGGGGCCATCACCCCGGGGGCGGGACAGATATCCCAGCAATGGCGTGCCCTGCGGTTGAGAAAGAATTTCTCCCTGTTCTCTCGCCTTGCTTATTCGAAATGGGCTTAGCTTTATAGGCGCGCTTTCGAAGTGAACCAACTCGTCGGCATCAGCCGGGTTTCCAGCGAGCGCGACGTTGAGAACAGCGACGAGGCAAAGAAAAAGTCTCGTGGTTTTCACTGAACTTCTCCACCGTTGGATCAACAGCCTGCTAATTATACGCCGGACCTGAAGGCGCGCAAAGCGGGCGAGGGGTTTTGCCGCCGATTGGGTCGGATTCCAAACCGGCGCACGACCGCGATCGGAAGCCCTTGATCACCCCCTGGCAGATCATTTATGACTACCGTAAATCCAAGCTGCGAAATTTGAGTCCAGAAGCGATGTCGATCAAATCGACGGCGCCCTCCGATCGTACGCGCCATTCGCCAAGGCTTGCGGATTTGCCACAGGGCCCACCTCTTGCTCCGTCCTCCTCGGGCCTGACCCGAGGATCTACGTTGGTCTGGGAGTATCATACCCCTCGTCATGGGCGTCCCCGGCTCGAAGTCGGTGCAGGAACTGGCGACGTCGGCAACCAAGCGCTGGGCCATGATCGACGCGATCCGAGACACATACAATGGCGGCAAGCCTATCTGGACCTTCGTTCTCGACCAGTCCGGCCGCAACGATAACAGCGCCACGCCAAGCACATGGTCGAACGCCAAGCTCGGCTTGGTCGACCGCGTCAAGACGCGCTATGGGGCGTGCATCCATGTCGTCGGCGTCACCATAATTCCGACCATGACCGCTTCGTCGGACAGCGGCCGGACGGTCGCGGGCTATACCGTGCCGGCCTTATGGACAACCACGTTGGCGACGGTGAACAACACCATCAAGGCAAGTTCTCGTTACGCCAAGGTCATCGATCAGTTGCTTGCCTTCACAGCGGAGACTGATCCGACGAAGTCGCCGGCCGCTGAAATGTTTCCGCTCGGAAACGTCGTCGGGCATCCTGGAAATCAGGACGGCGTGACGACGTGGGACACGATCAAGCTGCCGGCTTCAGTGCCGGACGGCACCCGCATCATGTTCGAATATCAGCCGGGCCTATGGACGTCGAGAAACACCTATGGCCGCACCGACAATGGCGACGGGACGGCCGACTATAAGGTGCAGGAGATATTCGCTACCAATGTCCAGGACAATGCAGCGCTGCTGGCCCACGGCATGAACCTCGATACCACGTCTTATGTCCATCCGACGCTGCAAGGGATCTTGCGATTTGTCAGCCGCTTGCCGCAATCCGAAAAGCTGAAATTTTACCCCTAGTCGAGCGCGGAGAGAGATGACATCCGATGACGACATTCTCCGCGCTCTCGGGCGCGTCGAGGGAAGACTGACGGGCATCGAGGACAACGTCGCGCTTCTGCGCAAGGAGGTCAGCGACGAAAAGGCCAGTGCCCATGACAGCCGCGCCGTGATCCACAAGCGGCTCGACGAGCAGGCCAGGCAGATCGCCCACCTGGACACCAGGGTGGCGATCAGCGGCGGCGCGGATGCGCAGATCCGCGAGGAAATCAAGAGCCTCAAGGAGACTGTCGAGAAGAACCAGGAGGCGGTCGGGCCGGCGCTTGAAGAGTGGAAGCGGATGAAAACGATCGGCTACGGCATTTCAGGCCTGATCGCCTTCGCCGGCCTGACGATCGGCGGCATCATTGCTTATGCCAGCGATGGCGCGGTTGCGGCGCTTCGGCATTGGTTGAAGATCAATTGATCTGGTGGCGCCGATCACTGGGCGGCCGGTCTTGGGTTGTCGCGTGCGCAAACGCTTCTCGTGCTCTACAGATAGCCTATCTATTGTGATCCCGTTACGCGCCGCCCGCCGTGGCGCCCGGCAGACCAGCAAACCAAACTTCCAAATTTTAGACTCGCCAACGAACAAAACGGCGGCCTGCTGGTTTTCCTCTCAGGAGGAAACGGTCATGAAAACCATGAGCAATCGCCAAGTTCGCATTCCCGGCCCGCGAGAGCACGATGTTGCGGAACATTGCCGCAAGTTTGGGATTGGCCCGGCAGAGGAGAAGAAGCTGAAGAAACTTCTCGGCTCTCGGGCGCCGCTCCATGAAATCCAGGCCAATGCTCCGCCCCGGCAGCCAAGGTGGCGTTAGGTGGGGAAGGGGTCGCGGAAGACGTCGCACGTGATCACTACACGCCACATTACGGCAATGATTCAAAGATTGAGCGGAACAGAGCAGCGCCGTGAACGCTCGCGAAAGAGGTGCTTTTGCCGGGTTTTGACATGATCGATCTTGTTTAAGACGTGGGCGAATGTTCGGCTCGCTCCACTTGGACCCGCTGAAAGCCCCGCTCCGGCGGGGTTTTTCGTTGGCGTTGCGATGTGCCTGTCGGTTTTCGCCCGGCGGGAGCTTATCGGTGTGACGGTCCAAACGTGCCCGGGCAGGTTGTCAATGATCGCTCGGCGGAATTTCCGGGATCGTGGCGTCGTATCTCAGCCGGGGAACTTCCGACAATATCAGGGGTTTTGCCGGCGGATCGCGCGGCAGGTCTCGTCTCCTGTACCACTGCACCCCTGCAGTTGCTGCGCGGTCCACTCGTGCAAGCGCGATGATAGGGGCTTTGCTCCCGGCTGTCGCTAGCGGGCAAGGTCATTGCAGCGCCGCGCGTCTTTTAAGGCGCACAAAGGACGCTGCAACACTTTGAATTGCTGCATAACTCGTTAAATCGATTCCGATTTAACGAGTTATGCAGCGGTCTTTCGTCACTTGGACGTTGGAAGTTCCCACCTTCGAAGACGCGGCGATCCGCGTCGACCGAAGCACCCGCGCTGGCCCAAGAAGGCACAGGTGCGGGCCAGGAAAGCGTATCAATGCTGCAGTTGCCGCGAGAGCATGAGGATGTAATCGTCGGCGATATCGGCAACCACCATGGCGGCTTCCGCGGCCGTGTACCCCCTGCCGATGGCGTCGCTGACGATTTTCATCACGGCCGGTTCAAGCGCTTCCCGGCAGTCGGACAGACTTTCGACATGCGGGCATTTTGGACGAAATTCCAAGACGTTGTTCATGGCATACCCTCCATTCGATCTAGCTCGGGCCCTATGAAGGCAAGCCGGCCTCTCCAGGGAAAGGCGGGCCACGGTTCCGGCGAGCTGCTTCAGGAACCAGAAGTGTTGTCGTTGAAGCTACGATGGCATAGGGGCGGATGTATTCAAGCGCATGCTGATATTAAGGTAAGCCAGTAGGGTTAATTCGTCCGCTGATGTTGCATCGTGGCATCGCAAGCAGATGCAAAGCCAGCTGCGGCTAATGCATGTCGCCCAAAAGTGTGCGCGGTTTTGGGATAATGACATGCATCAAATAAAGGCCGTAGAGTTTAGCGCCTGGGAGGCTATTTTTTTACCCTAGACGCTGATACGGCGGCCGGCTTTATCAGCCTCTTTGCGATTGGCGCCGTGCTTCTCGATGATGTCCCTGGCATCCTCGTTGGAAATACGATGTTTCTTGGCGAAATAGATGACTTCGTAGGGCGCCTCAGTGACGGCCTCTTTGGCGGGTTGGATCTTTTTCGTTTTGTCATTGGACATGATTTTTCCTTCCATGGAAATGTTGAACTGGACGTGCCAACGCCGTCTCCGAACCGAGGATCGGAGAACCGGCGCTCTCAAGTCGGCATCAAACGAAGAATTGGCTTCGTGCCGTCTTATCGATGGGCTCGGGCCGTCATATGTTTTTCCCAGATCTGCGTCGCCTGCGTTGCCGTGCCGGTCTTGTGGAATCGCAGCAGGTGCAGTCCTTCCGCCCGTCGTTTTTCGTTAAAGGCGCTGTTTTCGTAGTCGGTGCCTTCGACAATGCTCTCGCTTTGAAGAACGGCCTTCAATTCCTGCACATAGTGCCCGGTGATGTTGAATAGCGCTTCATTCTCAGGTGCGTCTGTCATCGTTTTCCCTATGGATGGTCGCGTGGCATTCAACGCGGTGCCGGTTCGGCAGGCCACGTTGGTAAGATGCATCAAGCAATCCGCGCCCCTATGGGAAGGCTGGTATCGGACAGCGTTTAGCTGGGGGTGTCTGTCTGGAGTTCCATATATCATGCAGCAGCGCCGCCTTGCGAATCAAGGATCAAGGCGCGGTCAGTCTGAACGCCCGCATGTTAAACCACTTGCCTTCCCGATACCATCTCAATCGAAATACCGAAGAATATGGAGGGAGCAGGGCTATCTTCGCTTTCCGAATTTAAGGCAAACGCTCCGGGTTCCCACCAGAACGGTTGCTTCTGCAGGAGAGACCAGGCGTGGATGCGTTCGTCATGCCGGGCCGGCGTATCGGTCAGCTCATCATAGGTGCCCTGAACAAGCACGCTCCTCCACGTTCGGTTTTCTCCGAACTCTTCAACCTGAACACAGGCGGGTGAATGGGCCCGCAATAGATCAATCTTCAGGCCCGGCATGGAAAATATGAAAAGCCGGTCTTTTTCATAGGCATACTGAATGGGAACGATATAGGGATATTTTTCGCCCAGGCATGCCAGATGGCCACGGGTGTGGCCTGCCAGAAAGGCGAGGCAGTCTTGTTCACCCATTTCTCGCAGTTGCATCGCATTATCCAATTCCGTCAGCGTTTCAGCCCTTCGTTTGATAGGCAGCCAAGCGTCTTGGCTCGCCGCAACAGTCTTGCAGCGCCTACCAGAACACATCGTTGAGAATGATATAGACGATAAAGGCCAGGCAGATGGCTGGTGTCGATTTCACCAGAAAGTCGATATACCTGAACCTGCCGATATGCTGGGCCAGGCGTTTCCACGAATGGATGTGTACCGTGGAAGACATCATGCCCTCCTTTGGTTGGGGCCGGATAACTCTGATTACCCCGGGAAGCAGCGCCCGTTCACAAGCTGCCACTACACCAAATATGGGCGCCAATCATCTGCGCTACAAGGCGTGGCGGATTGCCGTTCCGGCAAAGAGATCTCGCTGCTGTGCACGATCGCAAGGGGTGGCGCGGAGGGGGCAGGATTGCGGGGCACGTCCATACAGGGTTGCGCTTCTACCTCAACCATCGTTTCGATCAGTTTCAGCCGATCGAGTTTCCGCCGTTGATCGTCGTAGAGCCTGCTGAGCAGCGCATAGGCCGATCCGGAGGGTCTGCCTTTGCGCAATAGTTTCCTGATCAGCATTTCCTGATCGGCAACGCGGTGCGCCGCCTTCACGATATGGCGACGCGCCAGCTTCAGGTCTTTCGGGCGGTATCGTGTGGAAACCATATGCTTTGCTCCCCCTGTCTCATCCGGCAGTAGCCGGATGGTGGCCGTTTCAGTTCACCGGCCGCACACCTTCTCGCGATCAGCGAAAATCTGCAGCCGTGAGCGTGAAGTTGTTTCCGCGTCGATGCTGATAGACCCTCGATGCAGCCTCCTGAATGGAAGAACGCGCCGCATCAAAGGCGTTGAGAAATGCGGCTTCGGAAGAATTCTGGGTGATCGCGCTGCCGAGCGCTGCTTCTTCGACCAGAAACCTGACCTCGAACATGCCGTCATAGCCGGTGAAGCGGACACCTTTTCTCGCTTCGTCGAAGCTGCGGCTTCTGTTGGGAAAGATAAGTGCCATTGCGGTTATCCTTGGAAGTGGGCGGGAGCCGCTGTGCGGACCTCGGACCCGGCGATGATTGTCGATGCACGGCTGGCCGGAACGGGCAGCTTGATGCCAAATGGTTGGCAATCGGCCTGCTTAATGGATCGTCTGCACGATGACCCGGTCATCAAGCAAAGCCTGCGATGTCTTGATCAAGCGCACCGTACCAGTGATGATCTCGTCGGAATAGACCGGATCCGCACGCGAAATTTCGTCCGTCATATCGCGGAGGACTTTGTTTATCTCAAGCAGAGGCGGCACAAGGTCCAGTAATCCGTCGGCGGCCAGCCCGTGAGCCAGGCCTGCGATCACCTCTCTGAGGTGATCTATGAGCGCACGCCTTTCCGAAACCGCCAGTGCCGACGGCTTTGTGAGGGTCGCTTCACCGTTGAACTGCATGATGCGTATCCTCCTCTCTCTAAAATGGGTTCCGCCACGCCATTATCAATGGCTGCCGCCGAATGAGGTTGCGGTCAGATGGCAAAGAGCGCAAACTGAACTATCGGCGGGCACGATACGGGCACCGCTGCTTGGGGCGCGCCAGTAAACCCTGGCGCCAGCGAACCCTAGCCCCAACGAAGGAGGACGCAATGTCTTCCACATCAGATCAATTTTTCGATATCCACAATTTGAGAATGCTGGACCGTATCCTCCGAAAGGCCGGCTTTCGCGGCGGCGAAACCTACGCGACCGATGATGGCGAGATCAGCGCCACAAGTTTCCTCATTCATTGTTTCCAGATGGGGATCGTCGATGAGGCCGCGTTGAAATCGGCTCTGAAAATGTATCTCGCCACACAGTTGAGTTCAGGCCCGCTTCCGCAGGCACTGGAAGACGGCTCCTTTGCCAGATGGCAGGATGACGGTGGCGCCCCGGTGAAAGCCTATCGGATCGCGCGGTATACGGCGTCTGGACGTGCGGACGCACCGCTGCGGCCGCCAGCTTACCGCTTTCCCAAAACCAGGCTGCCTGAACGAGTGTCCGAGATCCCGTGAACAGGCCCTGCTGCGACGTCGCCGGCAACGCCCGATCGATCGTCACGATGACATGACGAACAAGGAAGAAGACATGTCTGGGATTCACGCCGATCAAAAGGACCGGGCCAGGCAACGCGAGATCATCGCCCCGGTGCGGAAAAGCTCGACGTCAAGCTGGACCGCCGACGATCTGATAACGCAGGCGCGTCAAGCGCGGTCACCGGAGCAGGGGATCGATAACGCTGATAAGCAAGCCTATGGTCTGGCGCGTCCACACAAAGGTCCGTTCGACAACGCGACGGCATTCAGCGCTTCCACCTACGACCATGATCTCCCGACGCGGCAGCAATTGGAGGCCGCGCAACGCAGCCAATCCGACGCGATAAAGCGGCAAGAGGCAAACCGCCAAAAGGGCAAATCCCGCATGCGCGCAAAGACAAAGAAGCTGAAATCTTCCTGAGCAGGAAATAGAGGAGCGGACGGCGCCCTATAGTTTCTTGCCGACTGAGCGGTGCTTGGCTCCAAAGCCTTTCCGCGCCGGTCTATCGAAAAGCCCGCCTCAGGCGGGCTTTTCCTGTTTGTGGCAAAAGCTCGGGCGAGCGTCAGGCCGCCCCAAACGGCACGGCGACGAAGGTTTTGTTGCCGTCGCGTTCGACGAGCAGCAGCACCGACTTGCGGCCGGCCTTGCCGGCATCGGCGATCGCGGTCTTGACGTCGCGGGTGTTGTGGACCGGTCTGTCGTTCACCGAGACGATGACATCGCCGGATTGAATTCCGGCGGCCGCGGCCGACTTGTCCGGGTTGACACTGGCGACCACCGCACCGTTGACAGAGCGCGGCAGGTTGAGCTGCTGGCGCACGTCGGGTGTCAGGTCGGCCAAGCCGATGCCGAGGCTCGGCTGGCCGCTGCTCTCGTCCTTGCTGGCGGGGCTTTCGGCCGCAGCCTGTTTCTGGCCATCGTCATTGGTGCCGACGGTGACGTTGAGATCGATCGTCTTGCCGTCGCGCCAGACGCTGAGGGCTTCCTTGGCGCCCGGCGAAAGGTCGGCGACCAGGCGCGACAGGTCCTTCGGCGTCTTGACACTCTCGCCGCCAACTGAAGTGACGATATCGCCTGGCTTCAGGCCGGCATGGGCGGCCGGCGTATCGGCGGTGACGGCGGCAACCAGCGCACCGCCTGTTTTATCTAGGCCGACGGCATCGGCGACATCCTTGGTGACCGGCTGGATCTGCACGCCGAGATAGCCGTGATCGATCGAGCCGTCCTTCTGCAGCTTGGCGACGATCGCCTTGGCCTCGTCGGAGGGAATGGCGAAACCGACGCCGACACTGCCGCCGTTCGGCGAATAGATGGCGGTGTTGATGCCGACGACATTGCCGCTGCGGTCGACGAGCGGGCCGCCGGAATTGCCATGGTTGATCGGCGCGTCGATCTGGATGAAATCGTCATAGGGCCCGCTGTGCAGGTCGCGGCCGCGCGCCGAGACGATGCCGGCGGTTACAGTGGTGCCGATGCCGAAGGGGTTGCCGATCGCCAGGATCTGGTCGCCGAGCTTCAGCCTGTCGGAATCGCCCCAGGCAATGGTTTGCAGCGGCTTCGCCGCCTCTATCTTCACCACGGCGACATCGGATTTCGGGTCGGTGCCGATCAGCTTGGCCGGCAGCTCCGTGCCGTCATCCAGCGTCACCTTGATGTCGACGGCATTGTCGATGACATGGTTGTTGGTGACGATCACCCCGTCGGGGCTGATGATGAAGCCGGAGCCGAGCGCCATTGCCTGCTGCGAAGGCCGGTTTTTCGGCGCCTGGCGCGGCAGCGGAATGCCCTGGTCCTCGAAGAACTGGCGGAACTGCTCGTCCATCGGCGACTCCTGCTGGTCGGCGCTGACATCGGTCGCCTTGACAGTCGTGGTGATGGTGACGACGGCAGGCTTGTCGGCATCGACGATGGACGCGAAGGAGCCGCTCGGTGCGAGAACGCCGCCGGCATCGGACGGCGCGGCAAAGGCGCTGGACGAATTGATCGTAAAGGGCAGGCATGCCGCGCCGGCGATGATGGCGGCCCCGACAAGCGCTGCGGTGCGATGTTTGCGTAAGATGTGTGACATGGTGGTGATCCCTTGGGCGGTGGTCCCTTGCGAGAGCGTTGGCTTTGGATGGCGTCGTGGTTCCATGTCCTGGGACCTGGCGTCGGATGGCTTTTGGCGGCAATTCCTCTGGGGAACGCACAGTCGTCGAGGGGCGGCGACCGGGGGAAGAGAAGAATTGGCGCCCGGGATTCATATGATCCCATCGAGCGGATTTACAAATTAAAGTTTGATCATGTTTATATTGCCAATTTGTAAGTTATGACCGGAATTTAATCTTCGCTGCCCATGCGTTCCGGCCGGCTGCCCCGCTGCAGAACTTCCGGCCCGGTTTTGCCTCGCTTCGCGTCCGCCGCGATGTTTTCATTCGAAAATAAATGGACTTATTCCCGAAGGCGGTGATCCGATCGCCGCAGGCGCCCGTAATTTGCCGACAGACGATCCTGCTGCTCTTTCTGGAAATTGTATTCCAGGATCCTGTTACGAATATAAAATGTTAGTAGACTCTAAATTATTTCTTCTTCAGAAAGTAAAGACCGCGATTCGAGGGCATGCGAGTCTCGCGGGCGAGATATAACGGGGCGGTGAGGACGGCAGTGGAGCGGGGGCGGAAGGCCAGGCGCGGCGCGCATGTGAAGTTGAGCGATGTGGCAAAGAGGGTGGGGGTCAGCCCCATCACCATTTCGCGCGCGCTTCGCAATCCTGAAATCGTCTCGGAGGATCTGCGCCAGACCATTCTGCGCACGGTCGACGAGATGGGTTATATCCCCAATCTTGCCGCCCGGGCGTTGGCTGGCCGCCACAACGGCAGCGTCGGCGTCATCACGCCCGCTTTGCACCAGCACGGCTTCGCCGGCCTGATGATCGGCATTGAGGATCGCTTGCGCGCCACCGAATTCGGCGTGCAGTATTCCAACACGCTCCACCATGCCGACGGCGAGGCCGGCCAACTGAAATCCTTCCTGATGCAGAAGCCGGCCGGCGTCATCATCGCCGGTGCCGAATCCTATCATGATCTTCTGCCGTTGATCGAGAATGCCGCCTGTCCGATCGCCCATATCACCGATCTCAGCCAGGAGCCGGAAAGGCTGGTCGTCGGCCTTGATCATCATGCGGCAGGCGCCGAACCCACCCGCTTCCTGCTGTCGAGGGGCTATGAGAGGATCGGCTTCATCGGCCGCGGCACGGATATTCGCTCGCGTCGCCGGAAGGAAGGCTATGAGGCCGCGATGCGGGAAGCCGGCCGTTTCGATCCCGATCTCGCCATTGGCGGAGATGAGGGAAGCAGCACCGGCCTCGGCAGGGAATTGTTTGCCCGCCTGTTGCAGCGCGTGCCGGATATTGATGCCGTCTTTGCCCAAAGCGACGATCTGGCGCTCGGCGTGCTCATCGAAAGCGCCGTGCGCGGCATCCGCGTGCCGGAGGATGTCGGCATCTGCGGCTTCAACGATCTGGAATTTTCGGCCTTCACCGAGCCATCGCTGACGACGGTGCACATACCGCGCTACGATATCGGCTACCGCGTCGCCGACATGTTGCTGCGCGCCGTCCGCGACGAGCCGCCCGGCGAAGACAAGGTCGATTGCGGCTTCGCCATCATCCCGCGCGGCTCAACGCGCTAGCGCGGCTCGACGCGGCAAGCCGATATGATCTGCAGGCTTTGTACCGGCCATGAGGCCAGTCAAAAACGCCCTCAAACTGTCGAGATCAGCCCAGGGTTCCTGCAAATCGATCCGGCCACCGTTCACGTTGAAAAACCTCCGTCAGGAAGTCGATGAACACTCTTGTCTTGGAGGGCAACAGGGTGCGGTTTGCATAATAGATCGAAATCGGGCCCGCATCGGCATACCACGCCGGGATCAATCGGATCAGTTCGCCGCTCTCCAGATAGCGAAGAGCATCCGCCTTGGCGATCATCGCGACACCAAGGCCGAGACGGGCGGCGGATCGCATTGCGGCGGGATCGTTGACGACGATCTTCTCTTTCAAGGCCGCAGGCTGCTCATCTCCAGCAAGATTGCGCATCTGCCGCTGGTGAATTCGACCCGTCCGCATCGAGCGCATGACAATACCGTCGAGTTCGCGCAAGCCTGATGGATCATGAGGCGGAACACGATCGCCCATATATCCCGGTGATGCCACGGGGATAATATGAGCAGGCGCCAATGGCCTGGCGATGACACCAGGCGTCAACTCGAAACCCCCGCCGATCGCAGCATCATAGCCCTCGGCGATCAGATCGACCTGTCTGTTTTCGAACATCCATTCCGGCCGGATCATCGGATATCGCTGCATGAACTCCGGCAATAGCGGAAGGATATAGCCTATGCCGAGTGTCGGGCTCATGCTGAGTTTCAGCACGCCGGATGGTTCGGACTGTTCGTTTGATGCCTCGGAGATCGCTCCCTGCAGGCTGTCCAGGTGGTCTCGGATTGAGTGCAGAAAACGCTCGCCTGCTTCCGTGAGCGTCAGGCTTCGGGTGCTTCGTTGAAACAGCCTGAGTTTCAGGTTGCCTTCAAGTGCTGCGACATTGCGGCTGACCGCCGCTGGCGTCAGGCCGAGCCGTCGTGCCGCCGAGGAGAAGCTCCCAAGCTCGGCGCTGCGCACGAAGGATTCCAGGTTTGCAAGCGTCTCCATGCCGTCACTTTCAATGAATGCTTGAAATTGATAACAGGCAATTCCGTCTAATCACAAGCGAATAAGAAGGCGATATTCGCTCCATCGAAACCAAACATGGAGTTATCGCAATGACCATCGGTATCATTGGCGCCGGCAAGATCGGCTCCGCCTTCGCCCGAGCCCTTGCCCGCAACGGCATCTCCGCCACGATCTCGAACAGTCGCGGCCCTGATACATTGCAGGATCTTACCGAGGAACTGTCGCCGCACATTACGGCGGGGACGATCGAAGAGGCGGCGAAAGCCGACCTCGTCCTTGTCGCCGTCCCTTGGTCGAAGCTTCCCAAGGCATTGGTGGATCTTCCCGACTGGGCGGGCCGCATCGTGATCGACGCCAACAATCCGATCGAAGGACCGCTGTTCAAACCGGCCGAGCTGAACGGTCGCTTGTCGACAGAAGTCTTCGCAAGCCTGGTGCCCGGTGCTCGCGTCGTCAAGGCATTCAACCATCTTCTGGCGCATCTGGTTTCAGCCGATCCCCACGCCGAGGGCGGGAGCCGCGTGCTCTTCTATTCCGGCGACGATGCCCAATCGAAGGCCGAAGTGGGGGCGCTGATCTCCAAGCTGGGCTTTGCCGGCATCGATCTCGGGCCGATTTCAATTGGCGGCAAGCTCGCCCAATTCCCCGGCGGGCCGTTGCCTGTCCTCAACCTCGTCAAATTCGGATGAACAGCGATCGGCCGGATCAATCCGGCCGATCTGCTCGAACTAGGCACGGCGCAGATTATTCCCTATATGGAATGAATGAGGATCACTGTGCTGAAAAATGGATAGTGCGGGACTGTCTCTGGACAGAATGCGCACCTTTGTTCGCGTCGCCGAACGCGGCAACCTGTCGATGGTCGCAAGAGAGCTGGGTGTCGGTCAATCCACCGTGACGCGGCACCTCAATGACCTTGAGGAGGCTGTCGGCGTCCCGCTTCTCAGTCGAACCACGCGTCGGGTCACCCTCACCGACGAAGGTAGCCGCTATTATGCGAACTGCCTTCAGATATTACGCTTGGTCGAACAGGCTGCCGAAGAAGCGCGAGATGCCCGTCGGGCCCCCGCGGGCGCTGTTCGGCTTTCTTGTACGGCAGCGCTCGGCGTGATGCACATCACGCGCCTGATCTTCGATTTCCAGGACAGGCATCCTGATATCCGGGTCGATCTCAACCTGACGGACGAGCGGATCGACCTGGTTCGCGAAGGCGTTGACGTCGCACTCCGTCTTGGGCCTCTCGCAGACAGCGCGATGAAACTTCACGCGCTCGGAGAAAGCCATCGGCTGCTGGTGGGCGCTCCGACCTATTTGTCCGTCCATGGACGGCCAGAGCGCCCAGCCGATCTGTCACGCTTCGAAACCGTCGTGATGTCCAATGTGGCGGGGAGCGATCAGCTCGTTCTTTCCTCTCCCGATGGCGCAAGCCTGATGATCCCGGTCAGCGGGAAGCTGCGCGTCGATCACGGGCTTGCGGCGCGCGAAGCCTTCGCCGCCGGACGCGGCATTGGTCCTGCACATCTCTGGTTGGTTCACGATCTTCTGGACGACGGCCAGCTCGAGGTCTTGCTTGGCAACTATCGTCCTTTACCGGTTCCGGTGAGCTTGCTGATCGTTCCAGAGCGTGCAGCCATTGCCCGCGTTCGGCTTCTCGTCGACTTTCTTGTCGCCGAGGTTTCGAAATTGCCGGGAATCCGGCCATCGTAAGTCTTTGTTCAAAGTCCGAAAGACCGCTTATCGCCACGCCACCCTGTCGTCCTGAGATACTGTTCCCAGTTGAGCGTCTCGGGGTTCAGGCGACGGCTCCAATCGAGGTCGTGCTCCTTGCCGAAATAGCCATAGTCGACAGCATATTCGACCATCCCCAGAAGCTCTCGAACGAGAAGTTCGTTGGCGGCAAACTCCGGAAAATAGTGCAGCAGGCCATCCCGGGTGAAAGCGTTTCGATACTCGGTCTTGAGCCCGGTCACGCGCTGAAAGGTTTCGACCATCTCGCCCGGAGAGATGATGTCGCCAAGGATCGGCAGCGTTTTGCCGTTGTAACGCTCGGGATTTGAGAAAATTTCGAGGACGACCGGCCCGGTCGCCGTCAGCGGATCGACAAAAGGCGCTCGGAAATCTTCAGGAAGATAAACCGGCAACAGGAGCGTATCGCCCTCCATGCGCGGCACATAATATTCGAGAAGATTCGTGTAAAAGAATGCCAGCATGACGAAGGAATGAGAGACCGGCAGGCCGCGAATATAGTCTGCAACGCGCGCTTTGTCGGTAAAATGCGGCGCATACTTCGTGCCCCTGGTGATCTTGTCGACGTTCTCAAGTGTGCTGAAAACAATATGCCCGACGCCGGCCTCAACGGCGGCATCCGCCAGTTGCCGGCCGAGAGGGGCCTCGATGGTCTCCGGCGGGGCGATCGGCGGCGTCATCAGAAATGCGCCATCCGCGCCTTTGAAGGCTGCGACGAGGTCCTTTTGACGGCCAAGTTCGAGAGGGACGGCTACGATTTCAGCGCCGCGTTCCTCCAGACGTAAGGCCTCAGGCGAATCCTTTTTCCGGGTTAAAGCACGCACCCGGAAACGTTGGCTCTGAAGGAGTGTCGCGGCGACGCTGCGCCCCTGTTTGCTCGTTGCACCGGCAATCGCGATAAGTGGCTTTTCATGTGCGGACATAGAGCTTTAGACCTTTCCCTGTCATTGACGCTGACTGCGGTGCCAGGCGTCATTTTGCGCGAGAGCGGTCGGCCGGTGCCGAGAGCCCACCTCAATTGCGTGCACCCTATCTCACCAGGTTCTGCGGCTGTAGATATCTGAAATACATAACATAATGCCATTTTATGGATAAATGGCACCGGCCGGGCGCGGATACAAATCGGTTCGCCATCCCGGATCAGAACGTCGAAACCCGCGCCGGGATGACCGGAAGCGCCGAAAGCCATCCCTGGACTCTGCCGACATCCAGGATCGCGACGGCGCAAGTGTCGTCCTTGAAACCATTCTCAAACGCTGGCCCTGGCTCAGACATCTCTTCGCCGATGGCGGCTACGGAGGACCAAAGCTGAGAGGGCTTTGCAAAAGGTCGCAAAGTTCACCCTGCGGATCGTCCAGCGAACCGATAAGGCCAAGGGTTTCGAACTGCTGCTTCGTCGCTGGGTCGTGGAGCGAATTTTCACATGGCTTGGCGAATGACGGCATTGGCCAAGAATTGGGAAAAATCAGTCGCGTCGGCCGAAGCCTGGATCGTTATCGCGCGTATTCGCATCCTCACCCGACGCCTGGCAAGATACTACATTCATTGAATTCTTTTCGACTCGGCCTGTCAGGCTCCTTCGAGGATGTACTAATCCTTCTTAAGTACTATTGAATATGGTTAATATTATGTTAGTCTTAAAGAGATCCAGGGAAATTAGTACGGTTTTAAGGCGGAAATTCGAAACATGAAGCTTTCGCAGATAATATCGCCGGCTATGCCTGAATATAGGTTGAGAGGCTGTTCTCGCCTAAATCAAACAATACTATGCATGGTATTTGCAGCAATTGTTCCATTGACGTCAGCAGCGGAAGAGTTACCTGCGTCCACGGGAGCGGTCTCGGTTCCGACATCTGGTGAGACTTCGGCCCGGCAGCCTCAACTGTTGCGTGACGTTCTTCGCTCAGGCGATAAATTGAATCTCGCATTTTACGAAAGCTTGGCCTCCGTAGAAGATCGCTGGACGGGCTCACAGGGCTCGGTTCCCTGGAACTTTTACCAGCGCCCCGAGCTCACTGGCGAATACGTCGTTGAAGCGGACGGAACGATTTCGCTTCCGCTTTTGGGACGCTTCCGGGTTCGAGGGCTTCCTCCGGC
Organism: Rhizobium beringeri; assembly: GCF_004306515.1. NCBI lineage: Bacteria > Pseudomonadati > Pseudomonadota > Alphaproteobacteria > Hyphomicrobiales > Rhizobiaceae > Rhizobium > Rhizobium beringeri. Next base: position 834,533 of record NZ_SILG01000001.1, read on the forward strand.
GGATGTGGAGGCGACAATTCTTCCTTCCTACGAAAGTTTGGTCGGCAGAAAGGGGTTCGTGAATATTGTCAAGATTGAGCACCAGCCTGTTTATATTACCGGCCCGGTTCGTAATCCTGGCTCGTTTCGATATGTTGATGGCATGACTGTTCTGCATGCCGTTGCGCAAGCGGGTGGCATGACGGCGAGGAGTCTTGAGCCATGGCAGAGTGTGGAAATTACACGCCAGATCGAGCGGTTGAAGGCTGAGTTGGTCGATCTGAAGCGGCTTGCGTCGCGAACCGAGGTGCTCAGGGCCAAGCGCGATTCCGTGCAAATTGCCAGCATTGGCGCACCTGTTCTTGGTCCCGATCCCGATGCTCAACGGTTGCTGGATGATGAGACATGGCAGCGCCAATTGGTAACGACGAGCAAGGATGCGCAGAGCAGTGCTTACGCAAAATCTGTTGCCAATGCTCAGGCCGACCTCGATCTGCGGCAGGCGCGCGTCGGCAATTATGATGCCACCATTCGGGTCCGTCAGGATCGGCTGGCAAGTATCGAGAAGTTGGCCAAAAACAAACTTGTCACGAGCATTGAGTTGACCCGGGCACAAAGCGAACTGACCGAGTCGGAAGATCGAAAGCAGCAAGCCGTCATCGATGTCGAGAGCGCAAAGCAACGGCTGGCGGCAGCGAAACAGGACGTTGAGCGCGATGGTATCGAACGCAAGATCGAGATCGAAAAGTCGGCAGCGGATGCCGAAAGAGGCCTATCCACGGCGTTGAAGGCGACCGAGAGCGATCTTGAAATCTTCCGGTCGATGGTCTCGTCGAATGATAGCGCCGGTGTTGAATTTGAAATCGTTCGGCCTGGACCGAATGGTGTCATCGTCGAACCTGCGACCGAAGAAACGGTCTTACAGCCCGGCGATCTGATCAAAGTACATTGAGACTTAGCCACCATACTCTTCCAGGAGAGTTCAGTCCTCCTCTCGGCCAAAGAGCTCAGGGGCATCGTCGATTGCGATTTGTCACGCGGTCCAAAACGCCAAGGAGAGCTTATGTCTACAATTGAAGCGCAACAATCCTCGCATTCTTCGATGCCGGTCCAAGGTCCGATGTTCAATTTGCCAAGGACTTCACTCGTCATTCCAACCTTGAACGAAGCGGAAAACATCAAGCTTCTCCTGCCCCGCATACCGACATGGGTGCATGAAATCATCATCGTCGATGGGCGATCGACAGACGGAACGCCGGATATAGCGCGAAGCATGCGCGACGATGTCAAGATCGTACTTCAGCCCAAGAAGGGCAAAGGTATCGCATTGCGGACGGGCTTCGAAGCCGCATCTGGTGATATGATCGTGATGCTTGATGCTGACGGGTCGATGGATCCCTACGAAATCATCTTGTTCGTCGCGGCTCTTGTTGCAGGTGCGGATTTCGTCAAGGGTTCGCGCTTTATGCAGGGTGGCGGCACCAGCGACATGACGGTCATCCGCCGTTTCGGCAATCTGGGCCTGACCCTCCTTGTCCGGATGCTCTATGGCAGCTCTTTTAGCGATCTGTGCTACGGCTACATGGGCTTTTGGAGACGGCATGTTCCCTTGCTGCGTGCCGATTGCGACGGCTTCGAAATTGAGACGCTGATCAATTTGCGGGCCCTGAAGAACAAGCTCAAAATCATGGAAGTCGCAAGCTTTGAATCGGAGCGCGTCTTCGGCGTTAGCAATCTGCGTGCCCTTCCGGATGGCTGGCGCGTGCTGAAGACGATCTTCCGAGAACGCGTCAGTACGCCGACGGGCGTCCAAGTCCTCGAGCAGGGCATTTCCTGAGGTCTGGATTTAATTGGCGAGGCCGCATGATGCGCATTTTGATGCTCAGCGCGAGATACCTGCCTTTTGCCGGAGGGACGGAAACCCATGTAAGCGAGGTCGCAACCCGGCTCGTGCGCAAGGGGCATACGGTGACGGTATTGACGGGCAATCCCGACGGCCTTCTTCCGGCAGCGGAAACCCGAGACGGCGTGCAGATTGTCAGGCTGAAGACGTTTCCCAGTGGGCGGGATTGGTGCTTCGCCCCCGGCGTCTTCAAGGCGGTCGCCGAAGGCGATTGGGACCTGATGCATGTTCAGGGCTACCACACCTTCTTGGCACCGCTCGGAATGATGGCCGCCGCATCGCGGAAGGGGCTTCCTTTCGTGGTCACCTTTCACAGCGGTGGCCATTCGTCACGATTTCGGTCCTCGATCCGGCGCTTCCAACATAGAATGCTTGCGCCTCTGGCTGCCAGGGCAGCGCAACTCATTGGCGTGTCGCGATTCGAAGCGGATCTATTCAGCCGGAATATGGCAATCGCGAGAGACCGGTTCATCGTTATCCCCAATGGCGCGCGGCTGCCGGAAAAGTCCGCGCGGCGACCGGCTTCACCTCACGACAGGCGGCTGATTGTCTCGCTCGGCAGGCTGGAGCGCTATAAAGGTCATCATCGGGCGCTTGCTGCATTTAATGTGCTGGCAACGAAATTCCCTGATATGCGCCTTCGGATCCTAGGAGAAGGGCCCTATGAGGCGAAGCTGCGTCAGCAGGTGGCCGAGCTGGGGCTCGGCAACCGTGTCGAGATCGGGGCAATTCCGCCGACCGACCGGTCCGCAATGGCCGATCTTTTGTCTTCGGCCGCTCTTGTCGTGCTCCTCAGCGATTATGAAGCTCATCCCGTGGCGGTTATGGAGGCGCTTTCGGTCAAGGCTCCCGTACTGACCACCGACACATCCGGCTTTCGGGAGCTGGCTGAGGAGGGCCTCGTGCGATCCATTCCGCTCAACGCTTCGCCAGACTTCACCGCGCGTGAAATGCTGGCCGCCATGGACGCGGGTCCGATCTCCATTGAGACGAGGTTGCCGGACTGGGACGATTGCACGGACCGGCTGCTGATGGTGTACAGGCGCATACTTTCGCATCCGCAGCCTGAACTGCGAACCGGTCCAGCACTGCTTGGAGATTTGAAGCACGATGACCGTTGTTGAGGGGCGGACTTCTCCAGACCAGCAGAAGGCCTACCTGGGCAGAGCTTATCGTCATGGCTATACAGGAAGGGTTTCCATTCCACGCATCGATCTGTGGATCGCCGCATTTCTGGGCCTGCGCAGGCGGGACAGCGCGGTTGGGGGTGTTGCCGATCCATCGTCGTTGGGGATGTCGCCGGTCTTTGCCTTCCTGTGCAGCTGCGCCCTTATTGTGATCGCTCTTGCTGCAAATGCCAGTCGCCTGGGAGAGGGCTGGGCGGTTCCCATGTTCTATACCGCCATCGCCGCGATCTTTCTCCCCGCAGCGGCGCGAATCATCCATCCGGGAGCCAGCCGCCTGGAGCGCTTGGCGCTCATAGTGATCGTGACCTCAGCCTTCTTCGTGGTACGCATCATCCGCGCACCCGTCGCCTTCATAGACCATGACGAATTCCTGCACTGGGCGACGGTGAACGACATACTGGGGGCGGGGCGACTGTTCCTGCCCAATCCCCTTCTGCCGGTCAGCCCCCTCTATCCCGGGCTCGAGCTCATAACGTCCGCCTTGGTCAACCTGTCCGGACTGTCCGTCTTCGCGGCGGGCCTCATCGTGTTGGCGACGGCACGGATGATGCTGATGCTCGCGCTATTCCTGCTCTTTGAGAAGATCACGGATTCGGCACGGATCGCCTCCATCGCCTGCCTGATCTACATGGGCTCGTCCACGTTTTTGCTGTTCGACGTGCATTACTCCTATGAAAGCCTGGCGATCCCCATGCTTGCGGCGGTGCTGTTGGTTTCGGAAAGTCGACGCATGGCGCGGGGCGACACGGCAGGCTGGCCGATGGTCGTCGCCACCATGGTCCTGATCGTCGCGCTCGCGGTGACTCATCATCTCACCTCCTATTTTTGCACGGCCCTTTTGTGCGGCACGGCGGTGATGGAATGCCTGAGGCAGGGCGCGTCCGCTATGCAAAGGCGGCAGGCGATCCTGCTGGCCTCGATCGCCGTGATTGCTCCGATCGCCTGGTCGAAGATCGTCGGGAACCCCACCGGCAGCTACATCCTTCCCGTACTGGAAGGCGGCATACGCGAGGTAGCGCAATTCGTATCGAGTTCGACCACGACGCGTAAGCTTTTCGTGTCGGACACGGGAGTCTTGGCGCCTGCTTGGCAACGTAACCTGACGATGGCGGGCGTCGCGCTGATCTGCCTGGGCCTTCTTACCGGCTTTCTCCGCTCGCTCGTTTTCAATGGGCGGCACCGGAATGCGAGCATCCTCTGGCCGCCGACCAGATGGCGCCTATGGCGGTCAAGCCTTCTCGTCGTCCTCGTTTTGGTGACGCTGGCCTATCCCGTCAGTATCATCTTCCGCCTGACCCGCAGTGGGTGGGAGATCGGCAACCGCATCGGCTCGCTATCCTTCCTCGGCGTCGCAATTGTCGTCGCGGTGGCCGTCGCGGCGTTCTGGCAAGGCACGTCGCGCGGCTGGCTGCGCGCGACGGCGCTTGCCGCGGCCGCAACGACGGTGCTGATTGCTGGCGTCATCAGCTCCGAGGGACCACGTATCCTCGTTCCGGCCGGCTATGAAGTGTCGGCCGACTCCTCGTCGATAGAACCGATGGGGATCAGCGCCGCAAGGTGGACCAGGGAATGGCTGGGCGGCGACCAGCATTTCGCAAGCGACCGGATCAATCGCCTGCTCCTGTCTACCTACGGCCGGCAAAAGGTCTCGACCACGCTTGAGAGCGGGCAGGATACAAGCATGGCCATCACCGCAGCCGATCTCGGCCCGATGGAACGCAAGCTGCTGATCGACTCGGGAGTCGGCTTCGTCATGGTCGACCTGCGCTTGACCACCGGCCTGCCCGGCGTCGGCGTCTATTTCGACGGCGGCGCGCAAGACCGAAACTACATGGTCCCCCTCCGGGCGTCGTCGCTCCTCAAGTTCAATTCCGCGCCCGATGTCGACCGCACCTTCGACAACGGCTTCATGGTCATTTTCGATGTGGGGCGGCTCGGGCAACCACGGCAGCCCGGCGTCCCTCGCAAGCGGACCGGAGAGCCGGTGCAATCCTTGGGACGAACAGACGGAGATTTACAATGATCGATAGCCGTATCGACGCTTTCATGTGCGTCCATTCGCGGGACATCGAATATTTACTCGAAGCGTCCCTTCGCTCCTACCAGCAGCATTTCCCCGACAAGGGAAACCTAACCATGGTCACCGACAACCCGGCCGCTTTAAGAGCCTTCCTCGACGCGAAGGGTCTCGTGCCTGGCGCCGCCGTCACGGGCGACAACGACTGGCTTTCGGCCAGCGAACTGGAACTTCCCGGCTGGTTTCGGCAGCAGATCATCAAGCTGCGCGCCTTCGAATTCTGCCGGACCGACCATTTCTGTAATCTCGGTGCGGATACACTGCTGCTGCGGCCCATCGCGATGACCGATCTGATCGACCGGCGCGAACCGGTTCTCTATTATTCCAGCCACAGGCTTCCCGATCTGCACTACCGTTTCGAGAAGCAACGGTTGCGCAATGTTGCAAAGATCCTCGGCGTCGAGCCGGTCCGGTCTTTTCGCTACGTCGATTTCATCAACGATTTCTTCTGCTTCAAACGTGAATGGCTCATCGCGCTGAATGATTACATCGCGTCGAAATACGGCTCAAAACCCTACGTCGAGCTGCTCAAGGGTCTCAGCGCGTCAAAGGACCAGGCACGGTTCGGGGAATGGACGCTCTATTCCGTCTTTCTGCTCGATGTGATGCACCAGTCACCGACGATGCGCGATGCGCGCGGGGCCTATCTGACGCAGATCCATAGTCGCCTCGGCCTCACTCTGAGCCGGCTGGACAGCAAGATCGTTCATCTCGTCCAGAAATCCTTCGACCCGAACGTGATACGGCAGAAGCTCATGAAGGTGAACCCGGGCGCCGCTCAGATCATCGGCGCGACGGCATGGGCGGATGCAGGAGCCCGTCTCCGATGATGGCCCGCCGTGTCTTCTTGGCAATCCTTCCGCTGTGGGTTCTTGCCGCTGCGTTGGCCGTAACGTGGCTGCCCGAAACCTTTTCGACCTGGGAGAAGGCGGTCCGTCTGGCGCTCTGCGCACCGCTGGTACTGTATCTCCCGGGCCGTATGCTGGTGGACACCCTGCGCATAGAGGGCGATACGGTCACAAGGGGGACGCTCGCGGTTTTCCTGAGCTTCGCGGTCTGCATTTTTTTGGGGCTTCTGCTGCATGTCGCCGGGCATCTCGATGCGCGAGGCTGGGTATACGCGCTGGGCCTGACGACCATCGCCGTTTGGTGCCTGAATGACGTTTTGCCGCTCGCAAGGCCGGTTTCAGCCATTCCCTGGGCTTGGCCCGGCCGCCGTTTTTTGATCTTCGCATTTTCCATGATCTTGGCGACGAGTTCCGTCCTCATGGCGCGCCCGGTCGCGCTTGAACGCAAGCCGTTTCATTTCACAGAGCTTTGGATGGTGCCCAAATGGAACTGGACGAACAATGTGGTAACGATCGGCGTGCGCAATTCGGAAGACGCCAAGACGCTTTACAGTCTTGACCTTGTTCTGGGCGGCGCGTTGATCGGAAGGATGCCAACCTTCGAACTGGCACCTTCCTCTAGCCAAACCTTCGAATTCTCCGTACCGACAAAAACGCGCCCTCCCGCACGGCTGGAAGCCTGGCTCTTCAAGGGCGGCGACAGAGGAACGATCTACCGCAAGGTCTGGATAACCATCGACACACTCCAGTCCCCGGCACCCACCGGAATAAGCCTTCAATTCGCTGATCCGGAGATGAAAAATGGATAATTTCCAGCACCCCGTGCCCGGCAAGCTCACGACGGCAATCGTCATCTGCTGCTATTCCGACAAGCGCTGGGACATCCTCAACAAAGCAATCGAGTCGGCAGCGCGCCAAGTCCCGGCCGCGGACGAGATCGTCGTCATCGTCGATCACAATCCGGCACTCGCGCTGCGTCTGCGCGCCAAGCGCTTCGAAACCCCAGTCAGGATCGTCGAGAATATTCATCCGCCCGGCCTCTCCGGTGCCCGCAATACCGGGATTTCTGTCAGCCGCGGCGGGGTCATCCTGTTTCTCGACGACGACGCCGTGTCGGATCAAGATTTGCTGGCGACTTTGGTGCGGCAACTGGAGGATCCCTCGGTTCTGGGCGCCGTGTCCGCTATCCGCCCGTTGTGGGAAACAGACCGTCCGTCCTGGTTTCCCGACGAATTCCTGTGGACCCTCGGCTGCACCTATCGCGGCCTTCATCCGGGGCCGGTGCGCAACCTCATCGGCGCGTCCATGTGCATCCGCCGCGACGTCTTCGATCATACGGGCGGCTTCGATTCCGGCTTGGGCCGAACGGCCAAGGCTTTGCCGCTCGGATGCGAGGAAACCGAACTCTGCATCCGTGCAAGCAAGGCTCTGCCACATGGCCGTTTCGTCTTCGAGCCATCGAGCGGCAGCGATCACGTCATACCCGCCGATCGCGCGACGTGGAAATATTTCCTTCACCGATGCTGGGCCGAAGGGCTTTCAAAGGCCAGCCTATCGTTGATGGCAGGTTCCGGCGAGGCGCTGGCGTCGGAAAAGACCTATATGACGAGGACGTTGCCTCAAGGGGTTATGCGGGGGTTCGCTGATGTGCTGCTTGGGCAGCCGAGCGGCCTTCTTCGGGTTGTCGCGCTAGGCGCCGGCCTGGCGGCCACCGCGGCCGGCTTCGCTCTCGGCAGGACCCGCGCTGCCCTTACGCGACGGTTCACCTCCGTTCCTGCTCGCGCGCTCGAACCGGTGGAATAGGCATGATGACCGTCAGCGCCGCCATTGCCAAGGTCCGCAGCCTCCTGATGAATCAGGCGGTTTTGCTCCTCAATGCAGGCATGCTGGGGCTTGGAACGTTGATGACGGCCATTCTCGGCTTCGTCTACTGGTGGTTCGCGGCGCGTTCCTTCTCGGCCGAAGCTGTTGGGCTCGCCGCCGCCGCCATATCGTTGATGAATCTCCTCGCGAATCTCGGTGAAGTCGGTCTCGGGCCCTTCCTGATGGGCGAGATAGGCCGTCAGAAAAGAGCAGGCCCCTTTCTGACGGGCGCCCTCCTGGCCTCGTTCAGCGCCTCCATCGTGGTGGGGCTGATCTATCTTGCTATCGCTGCCTATACATCGACGCAGCTTGGCTCGATCGTCGGTTCCTCCGCGACCGATCTCTTCTTCGTCGCTGGGTGCGCTCTGACGGCGGTGACCCTCGTGCTGGACCAAGCCCTGGTTGGCCTTCTGCGCAGCAGCTTTCAACTGGCCCGGAATGTCGTCTTCGCCGCCAGCAAGCTTCTTCTACTGATCGCTCTCGGCTTGACACTTGGCCGGGCAAGCAGCGGACTGGCGATCTTCACCACCTGGTTTGCCGGGCAGCTTGTCTCGCTGGTCGTCGTGGCCGGGCTTCTTGTTTATGCCGGCAGGCGTGTTTTCCACCGGCCGGAGATCCACGCTTTCCGCCCGGTGCTCGGACAGGTTTTCGGCCATCACGCGCTCAGCATGGCTGTTCAGGCGCCGGCGCTGCTGCTGCCCGTCGTCGTCACGGTGATGTTGTCCGCTGAGATCAACGCCGCCTTCTATGCCGCCTGGACGGTGCTGAACGTCGCGCTTCTAGTCCCTGCGTCACTCGCCTCGGTATTGTTTGCCATCGCTGTGCGGGAGCCGGAGCTATTTCCCGCGCGCCTGCGCCTGTCGCTCGGCTTGTCGATGCTGGTCTGCGCGGCGACCGCCTTGGCGTTCCTCTTCCTGTCGCGCTTCATGCTCTGGATATTCAATCCGGCCTATGCCGTGATTGCAGGAAATGGCCTCCAGTTTCTTGGCGTTGCCGCTTTCGGAATGGCGTTGAAGTATCATTATCTGGCGGTTCAACGTGTTCGACGGCGCCTGAGTTTTGCCACGCTCGTTCTGATCGGCGGGGCGGTGCTGGAGATCGTGGCCGCCGCCGGCGGTGCGCAATTCGGGATAGCAGGCACAGCCAACTTCTGGGTCATTGCTGTTTCGCTGGAAGGCCTCCTTCTGTGCCCGGCATTGTATTGGGCCATACGGCGCACTGCGACGCCGTCCACCACCGCGCCGCCAGCGGCTGCCGGTGTCTCGACATACGGCAATTCCCTCGACGAGACAGACCAAATCGGAATTGCCTCACGGGCTTGAAAGGGAGTTTCTTCGCATGAGGCGTATTCACCGTTTCCGGAATTTCGCTGCCGGCGCTGCGGCGCTGGCGCTTTTTTGGTCTGCTCAGGTCGGATCTACGGACGCACAGTCATCTGGGCAGCAATCTTTCGTCACGACGAAAGAGGGGGGCTTCCTGCTGGACGGCAAGCCATTTCGCGTGGCCGGCGTAAACAACCATTATCTGACATTTGGCTCGTCAGGCGAAGTCACCCGCGTGTTGGACGATGCCACGGCAATGGGTGCCAATGTGGTGCGCACCTTCCTGCAACCAGTTATAGGCTCGCTGGACGGCCGGGTGCCGACGATCTGGAATTCAAAAAGCACGGCCGATTCCAGCAATCTGGGAACCAAGGGCATCTATATGATGAGTTTGGATCCGACGACCAACCGGATGGTTCCCAACGACGGACCTGACGGCCTGCAAAAGGTCGATTACCTCATCGCGGAAGCGGCGAAGCGCAAGCTTAAGCTGATCCTCGCATTCGTCGATTTCTGGGCCTACACGGGCGGTGCCCAGCAGATGAACGCCTGGTACGGGAGTTCGGACAAATACACCTTTTTTGCCGCTGATCCGCGAACCCGACGTGATTACAAGGAATGGGTTGGGCATGTTCTGTCGCGCGTCAACACGATTACTGGTGTCCGCTATTCCGATGACCCCACCATATTTGCCTGGGATCTGGCCAACGAACCTGACATCCATCCCAAACCGCTCCTTCATGACTGGGTGTCGGAAATGTCAGCCTATGTCAAATCCCTGGCACCGAAACAGCTCGTAACGACGGGCCATGGGAACATGGATCAGAAGCTGTCGGATATGAATATTCCGAGCGTCGATTTCGGCACGTGGCATGGCTACCCATCCTACGCCAAAATGAGCCATTCCGATTTCGATGCCCGCATTCGCGAATACTGCGCGATCGGGCGAAATATTGGAAAACCGGTGATCCTGGAGGAATTTGGAATTCCGCGATCCGATCCCGATCAGGCAAATGCCTATGGAACTTGGCTGAACACGATCGCCACCTCGGATTGCGGAGGCTGGGTGGTCTGGCGGCTTGTCAGCACACAGGACTCGGGCCTCTATCCCGAGGACGACTACGACAAATTCGACATCCATAACGATGGAAGCGCTGCTTGGCAGGCTCTGCGCGACGCCGCCCTCAAGCTTCAATAATCAGGGGCCACCGGAGCCATTCCGCCGTTCACCATTCGTCGTCTTGAGCGGTGGATCGGGTACGGCACCGGGTGTTGCCATTCGATTTGATGGCTGCCAACAACATGTGGCATATCGCTCGAAAGCGGAAACCGATTTCAAGAAGAAAATATGCGTGACACGAAGATCGGAAGCGCGCCTGCGAACCGGAATGGTTGCGCGTTCTTTCCTAGGGGCTTCCCATTATCCGTAACATAGCCACATATTAACAGACGAGTGATAGCAATTTCAACACGCCAGAGTATTGACCTAAATGCTTCCATATTTTCTTGCGATCTAAACTGGGTCTCTAGCTTCGCCAAATATTCGCGGTATATCCAGGATATCAGGGACAAACGGGAGATTTTCGAAGGTCAGTTGGTAATATGAATAATGCGGACGGCCTCGCTCCTAGAAGCGGTATCGTATATTGACTCATCATCGGGCTATCCCGATTCGAAAGAGGGATTCCGGCAGTGAACTCTTCACGCTTTCTCCAATCAATCGTCGAAGCCGAATCCCATGATACACGCTTGAATTTCGCCCGCGCCGCGATTTTTCAGCTTTATAGTGCTTGCCTGCCAACCGGTTCTGCGCCGGCTCAGTTTTCCGTCGAACTCACTCTATCTGAAGAAGAAGCGGTCACCCTTGTCGTGCGGCCGTTCGTCAATAAGGTCGAAGCACTTGGCGGGCTTGTGAAATCCCTGTTTTCGACAAACGCGGAGACCGTACTGCGAGCTCTGCCATGCAGGGTGGAGGATAAGGTTGGATCCGGCATTGGATTGATACTTTTCGTCGACGATGAGCCGATGATTACCATCGGATCTCTTGCAGATAATAACGGACTGTTTATTCGCCAAATCGAGTCCGCATCCGGGAATACTTCCGAGGTTGCCACAATCGGGACGCATGTAGGCCAACGACTTGCTAGTGTGGTTCCTATTCCGACTGGATATCTCCATCTGCGTAAGCCGAAATAACCGTAGCTTGGCCGACAATCGAGGTCTGCCTCGCTTTGTGTGGCGACCAAGTCGGCTGAACTGCAACATGCCTGCCCTGAGGTCGAGCGCATGCTGGCATGGCTCGGCATAAACCGGCGGCTGGCAAGGGGTTTCGAGCGCTTCTCAGCGACAAGCCTCGCCTTCATCCAGACCGCAATGATTAAGCTCATGACGAGAAGGCCGGCCCGCTACCCGCTGTCTTGAACGGACTCTGAGCAATCAAGGGATTAGCAGGATACTGCCCGCCGAGCGTCCGGATTCCATCTCTCCGTGCGCCTTGGCAACATCGGCCAACCGATATTCGGCACCGATCTGCGAAACGATCCCTATCTCCATCGCTCGGACTGCAGCGAGAGCAGCCTCGCGATACTGTCCGATGTCAGCGCACCAGGCCATGATGCTCGGATGGCAGAGCGCCTTGCCCGGGCGAAGTTCCTCGACAGGCACCGGTGGAATAGCACCGGCGGCCTGACCGATGGTGACAGCCATGCCGAATGGCCGGACCGAGCGTATGCTTTTGAGAAGCGTGTCGCCGCCGATCCCGTCATAGGCGACGTCAACGCCAAGCCCGTTCGTGAGCCGTTTCACGTCCGCGACGATATCGGCGCCTCGTCCAACAATAAGGTGATCGGCCCCATAAGATGCGGCGAGTGCGGCCTTTTCGGAAGAGCCGACCGTCCCGATCACGGTGGCATCGAGCGATCTGGCCCAACGCACGAGGATGCTCCCCAGCCCACCCGCGGCCGCATGGATCAGAACCTGAGTGCCTGCACCCACATTATAGGTCTTTTTCAACAGCATATACGCGGTCATGTCTTTGAGCAGCGAACTCGCTGCCGTTTTTGCTGAAACGGCATCCGGAAGTTTGATCGCCCGTTCAGCGGCAATATTCCTCGTGGAGCGATAGGCGCCAATCGGAAGCCCTGCATAGGCAACGCGGTCACCTTTTTGGAACACGGAGACGCCAGGACCGACATCCTCGACGATGCCCGCCGCCTCGGCGCCGATCACCGCGGGGTAGGAGGGCATCGGGTAGATGCCTTTTCGATGATAGACGTCGAGAAAGTTGGTTCCGATCGCCTGATGACGGATCGTTATCTCGCCATCACCAGGAGGCTCACAACGGTGATGCTCAACGCGGAACTGGGTGATGTCACCAGGGGCGTTCAGCCATATGATTTGGTCAGTCATCTCTCGTGCTCCTTCATGGGCACAAATTAAGCGATGGCATGATGTGTGAAAATTCCCTATTGCTTCACAATGATTGGGAGAAAATTCACAAATATCGACTGGGACGACCTTCGGCATTTCCTGGCGCTCGCGCAGTCGGGAACGTTGCTTGGTGCCGCAAAGCTGCTCGGCGTCGAACACGCCACGATCAGTCGGCGGGTTTCGTCGCTTGAAGCCAGCCTGGGTCGCAAGCTCGTAGACCGCCGCGGACGGCGCATCATGTTAACCGCGGACGGAGAGCAGGTTGCCAAGCACGCAGCTCTTGTCGCGGCGCAAACTGCGGCAATCGAGCAGCTCGGTCGCAGCAGCGCCACGGAATTGCGTGGCCATGTGAGGATCAGCGCGCCTCCCGCTCTCTCAAGCGTGCTCCTGGCAAAGCCGATCGCGGCCGTCAGGCGAGACCATCCCGGTGTTCAGATCACGCTCGTCGGAGAAAAGCGCCTCGCGTCCCTGAACAGACGAGAGGCGGATATCGCCGTACGAATGTCGCGTCCCGAGGACGGCGATTACTCCATCGTCAAGCTCGGCGAGACAAGCTTCCATCTCTACGCATCAAAGACCTATCTCGAAACGGTTCCACCGTCGGACTGGACCTTCATCGGTTACGACGAAACCATGAACGCCTCGCCGCAACAGCTGCGGCTGATCGAACTGGCCGCCGGCCGGCCGATCGCTGTGAGGTCATCTGTTCTGGAGTTTCAGGCCGCAACCGCAAGCCTTGGCGCAGGTGTCGTCATGCTCCCCGATTTCGCCGTCCTGGAGTCCAGCGGTCTCCAGCGCATTGAGAACGAACAGGCTTTGACAAGAGAGGTCTGGCTGGTTGTCCATTCGGACATCAAAGACGTCCCCTCCGTCCGCGTCGTCGTCGATGCGCTGAAAAACGCTCTCGGGAAGTAGTGTGTTCAGTCCGGAAGCAACGGTGTTGTCAGCGATCAATGGTCTGCGCGAAAGGGTCGTCTAGCAGGCAGCGAAAGAGCTTCCGCTGCCGATGATCCAAAGTCCGCTTCAGGCCCGAAAAGCCGAAGTTCGCTGCGCTCACCGAGCTTCCCTCGACAATTCATTCCAATTGGAGGATTGGATGGCTTTGAAAGTGCTGTACCGTTTCGTCAAGCTGCACCCACTTATGTTTCGAGTGTTCGAAGACTGATAGGGCAGGTGGTGCGAAGGCCGGGTCGGCAAGGGAACCTACCGCCACCCCGATCCAGGACGGCGAAGCATCGGCCTTCCAATAGACGGTCGAGCCGCAAGTTGGGCAAAAATGCATTCGGACCTTGCGACCGCTCTCGGCAGTGCGAATGAATTCTGTAGACGTTCCAGATATTTCGACACAGCCAATCGAGTAGAAGGCATTTGCGCTGAACGGTGCACCCGTTCTGCGCTGGCAAGCCAAACAGTGACACAGCGCAGTCAATTGTGGTGGTTCGCTGAGCATCAGTCTCAGAGCGCCGCAGGCGCATTGGGCATTGGCCATGGAAACTCCTCCCGCTTGCACGGTGAAATTACGTTGAATGAGGGGTGAAGCGCAGGCCCGAACCGCAAATGGTTAGGATGGGCGATGCGAAGGGGCTGAGACCCGATATGATTTCAGGCTCACAGAAGCTCAAATGTAGATCGCGGAAATGCCGAAGTCTAGAGGAAAGCCATCTGACCGCTTCGAGCCGGAAGCGGATGCGGAGCCCTGATCGCACGGTCTCAGGTTCTGATCGGTTTTTTGCGGCAAGCTGGATTTCAAATTTCACTGGCGATCTATAGCCAAGGGCGGAGTGCAGCCGCTCGCGAGCAAGCGGTAAACAGCGAATCGATGAGCATCTCGAACGATGCTTCAATCCACTGAGCACCATCCGGGCGGTGGGTCGTCGAGCGAGTTTTTCGTTGTTAATGTACGACTTGGGAAGCTACCGACATCAATTCCTCGGAATTCGGTGCCTTGAATGTCTGGAGCCCTGCCTCCAGAACTTCAGTGAAGCTCCAGCGTACGATGCCCTCCCGGTCGATTAGGAACTGACCAACAAGCTGCCCGTGGTCGGCAGTCATCATCTGCTGATCGGCTTCCGTAATCTGATATCCTTCCTTCTCGTTGAGAAAGTCGTCCATTGCCATCACGCCCATAGGCTCGGGCAACTCGCCCGGAAGATCGATCTGTATCGCCATGACCGTGTCGATCCCGACCTCGCGTAAGCCGAAGGCTTGGTGCGAAGCCCGTACCGGGTCGGAAGCAGCAAGAAGATCGGGTATCGGATGGTACCGGAAATAGAGCCGCGCGCGTTCGACCGGGGTGTTTACCACCGCCAGGGATTGGACGCCTTTCTCACGCAGCATCGGGTTGAGATATGCCATGGCCGCGACATGGCGCCGGCAGAACGGACAATGCAGGCCTCGAAACAAACCGATCAACAATGGGCTGCGGCCACGAAAATCATCAAGTGCGATCTTCCCCTCGCGAGAGATCGCATCAAACACAAGGTTCGGGACCCGGTCGCCCGGTTGTAGTGGATGGTCGACATAGCGCGTGGACATGGACAACCTCCTCGCTCGGGGATCAGTCGAGAAAAGGCAGTGCTTCGAGGTCGAGATTGAGCGTTGCAGGGCCTGACCTCTCGTCTTACCGCACCGCCAGGATCCGATCTAAGAATGGCCCCACATTGGCCCGCGGGCAAGCGGTAAACAGCGAATCGTGAATGGAAAGAGCCCGTTTTCTGCAAACTCTGATTTTTTTAGCGGCCGTAGAGGCCGACACAGAAAATTGCGCTGGGGGACCAGCCAATTTTGCCTTCAAGCAGTGTAGGGCCGCGTAGCGGAAGTTAAGCCCGGATTTTTGACTTTTTCAACACTATCGGCGCAAAGTCTCAGGTTCTGATCGGTTCTTTGCTGTTCGGCAGGAAATCCGCCAGCCCTGCAGCCAGCGGCTTCGGCTGCGGTGAGGGGCCAGTCTTGCTGGCCCCTTATCCCTCATCCCTTATCCCTTGTCAGATATCGCTTGCAGCGCTCGACCAGAGGTCGGCCGCTTCGGCTGCCGTCATGCGCCGTACTTCGGCCTCGTGGCTGCGGCTGGCGAAGAGTTCGCTCGCCATGATCTGCTCGGCAAGATCGGCCGGAAGCGAGAGGATGACGCGGGCTTCGCCATTGTGCAGGCCGCCGAGTTCGGTGCGCTTGCCGGTCACCATGCCGCCGGCAACCGTGTTGTTGGTCTCCGGATCGATCAGGATGAAGGAGCCGGAAAGCCGGTTCTGCTCATAGGGGTCGAAGATCGCCGCTTCGTCGAAGACGAGCCGGACTTTGCCGATGGCGTTCATGTAGAGTCGCTGGGCGGCGTTCCAGGTGCCGGTCTTCAGTTCCAGCTGGCTGAGCGGCTGCACCTGAACGCGCTGGCGGCGGCTGCCGCTCTTCAGCCAGTAGCGTTTTCCGGGCTCGATACCCTCAGGCTGCAGCGCCACGATCTGTGCGTCGAAGGCAAGGCCGACCTGCGGCTGGGCGTCGATCGAGACGATCATATCGCCGCGCGCCACGTCGACCTGGCGGTCGAGCACCAGCGTGATCGCGTCACCGGCAACGGCCGCATTGCGGACGAGATCGAAGGTGACGATCTTCGAGACGTTGGCGACCATGCCGGACGGCAGGATCATGACGCTGTCGCCCGGTTTGACCGACCCGCCGGCAACCGTGCCCTGATAGCCGCGGAAACTTTCGCCGGGACGCGAGACGCGCTGCACCGAAAGGCGGAAGCCGACCGTCTGCGACGAGCGCACGGTCGCAAGCTCCAGCGTTTCCACCAGCGTCGGGCCGCTGTACCAGGGCATGGCAGCCTGGCCGGAATAGACGACGTTTTCGCCCTTCAGCGCCGACATCGGAATGGCGGTGATCTGCTTGACGCCGAGCGACAGGGCAAATTCGCGGAAGTCATGGCTGATCTTGTCGAAGCCGGCGCGGTCGTAGCCCGTCAGGTCGATCTTGTTGACCGCGAGCACGAACTGCTTGATGCCGAGCAGCGAGGCGATCGTCGCGTGACGGCGCGTCTGCTCGAGAATGCCGAAGCGCGCATCGACCAGCAGAATGGCAAGATCGGCAGTCGAGGCGCCGGTCGCCATGTTGCGGGTATATTGCTCGTGGCCGGGCGTGTCGGCGACGATGAAGGAGCGCTTGTCGGTCGAGAAATAGCGATAGGCGACATCGATGGTGATGCCCTGTTCGCGCTCGGCCTGCAGGCCGTCGAGCAGCAGCGCGAAGTCGGGCAGGCCGAGATCGTTCTGCTTGCCGGTGGAATCGCGCTGCAACGTGGCGGCCTGGTCTTCCTTGACCGCCTTGGTGTCCCAGAGCAGGCGGCCGATCAAGGTCGACTTGCCGTCATCGACGCTGCCGCAGGTAATCAGGCGCAGCGGGCGCGAGTCGCGCAGAGCTTTCTGCTGCTCGGCGGCGGGCAGGCTGACGACGGTGGCGGCCGAGACGGCGGTTTGGGCTGCGGTCATCTCAGAAATATCCTTCACGCTTCTTCTTTTCCATGGAGCCGGACTGGTCGCGATCGATGGCGCGGCCCTGGCGTTCGGACACCGTTGCAATTTCGAGTTCGGCAATCACCTCTTCGAGGGTGGTGGCCTGTGAGCGGATGGCGCCGGTCAGCGGGAAGTCGCCGAGGGTGCGGAAGCGGATCATGCCTTCCTGGCGGACTTCGCCGGGCAGCAGTTCCAGGCGCGGATCCTCGGCCAGGATCATCATGCCGTCGCGCTCCACGAAGGGCCGCTTCTCGGCGTAATAGAGCGGCACCAACGGAATGTCTTCGGCCTGGATGTAGCGCCAGATATCGACCTCCGTCCAGTTCGACAGCGGGAAGGCGCGCACGCTCTCGCCCTTGCGGATCATGCCGTTATAGATGTTCCAGAGTTCCGGCCGCTGGTTGCGCGGATCCCAGCGATGATCGGGCGTGCGGAAGGAATAGATGCGCTCCTTGGCGCGGCTGGCTTCCTCGTCGCGCCGCGCACCGCCGAAAGCGGCATCGAACTGGCCGGCATCGAGCGCCTGGCGCAGGCCTTCGGTCTTCATGATGTCGGTGAAGGCGGCCGATCCATGCGTAAACGGCGTGATGTTTTCGGCTTTGCCGCGCGGATTGATGTGCTCGATCAGATCGAGATCATACTTCTTCGCGGTCTCGTCGCGGAAGGCGATCATCTCGGAAAACTTCCAGCCGGTATTCACATGCAGCAGCGGGAAGGGCACGCGGCCGGGATAGAAGGCCTTGCGCGCCAGATGCAGCAGCACCGAGGAGTCCTTGCCGATTGAATAGAGCATGACCGGACGCTCGAATTCGGCCGCAACCTCGCGGAAAATGTGGATGGATTCGTTTTCCAGCGCTTTCAGATGCGGGTCAAGCGGCGCCTTGGCGCTCTGCGGATTGCTGAGTTCCGTATCCGGACGGCTATCGGGCATGTTTTACTCCAGGCTATCGGTCGTTTACGGCTCGCCGCAAAACAATTCCTTGATGTTGGTTTTCCCCGGGAAGTTGGCTTTCCCTGGGAATGTTGGCTTTCCCAAGGCTGCGGCGGTCGCCGCGCCCTGATTGGGAAAGCCGTGGGGTGATTTACTGTGCGGCGATCGCTGCGGCCTCTTCGGCGACATGCAGGCCGCATTCGCGCGTCTCATCCTGCTCCCACCACCAGCGGCCGGCGCGTTCCGGCTCGCCGGGCTTGATCGCCCGGGTGCAGGGCTCGCAGCCGATCGAGGGATAGCCGCGCTGATGCAGCGGATTGACCGGCACGCCGTTTGCGGAAACGAAGGCCTTGATCGCCTCCAGGTCCCAATCGGCGAGCGGATTGACCTTCAGCAGGTGGCGCTCGGCGTCGTATTCGGCAAAGGGCGTTTCGGCGCGGTTGGCCGATTGGCCGCGGCGCAGGCCGGTGATCCAGATCGCAGCACCTTCGAGGGCACGGGCAAGCGGCTTCAGCTTGCGCATGCCGCAACAGGCATGCCGGGCTTCGACGCTCTCGTAGAAACCGTTGAGGCCGTACTGCGCCGCATAGGTGTCGATATCGGCCTTCTCGGGCTCGAAACGATGAATACGGATGTCGTACTGGCTTTCGGTCTCTTCGATCAGTGCCAGTGTTTCGGCAAACAGCCGGCCGGTCTGCAGCGTGGCGACATCGATCGGCAGGCGGTGCGTACCGATCTCGGCGGTGATCACCTGGTCCTCGATGCCGAGTGACGTTGTGAACACCACGCGGCCGCCAAGGCTGGAGACCAGCGACAGACGTCCGGCAAGGTCAAGGCCCGCCAGTCTGTCGTTCAGCGCCTCGGCTTCCGCAATCGGCCCTTCTTCCGCAATCGTATTGATAGCAGTCATGAGAATCCTGTCCTTTGTTGACGGGAGTATCGCAGTTCACGCAGGGATCGGACAGAAAAAGGGATTTCGAAAGCTGCGGCCGGAAGAGCAAATATCTCTCCGAAGCTGCCGCGATGCAGAAAAGCAGCCGCCTGCGGACAAAAATCCACACCGGCAGCTCGAATGTCTATAGAAATAGTAGAGTTACACGCAGCCTGTCAATCCGAAATCTGAAGTGATGCCGAAAATGGTGCAGAAGGCGCGGTTTTGGCATAGATTAAGAGAGCTTGGCCGAGAGCAAAAAACAAGGCCAAAACGCTTGTCTCTCAAGGCTTTCTCCGGCGCGTTCAAATTCCGTTCATGCTGGTTGTGCCATAGAGGTGAAAGTACTTCCGTAGCAGTGCGGAGATTCGCACTGCCTGTGTGTGTCGATGGTCAAAAATGATTACGCAAAAGGCGAAATATGCGCTGCGGGCGCTCACGGTCTTGGCTGATGCCGATGCCGACGAACCGGTGATGATTTCCGATATCGCGGCGCAGCAGAAGATCCCGAAGAAGTTCCTCGAACAGATCCTGCTCGACCTGAAACATCACGGCGTCGTCGCCAGCCGCCGCGGCAAGCAGGGCGGCTATCTCCTGCTCAAGCCCGCCCACACGATCACCTTCGGTGAGATTCTGCGCATCATCGACGGCCCGATCGCGCCGCTTCCATGCCTCTCGATCACCGCCTACCGCCGGTGCGACGATTGCGACGGCGAACAGAACTGCCAGATCCGCCACGTCTTCGCCAAGGTGGCGGACGCCACCCGCAAGGTGCTGTTCTCGACGACCATCGCCGATGCCGTCGCCCCAACGCACACCGCCGAAGTCACCCGTCTGCTGGCCTGAGCATCAGGGTGAACTGACGCCCGCATCTTTCTTCAAGATTTGGTGAAATCCCTTTTCTTCCAGCCTTGGTGCTCCACCTGCCTGCCCAAACGGCTACAGCGCCGCGCGTCTTTAGACGCGCAAAGGACGCTGTAACACTTTGAATTGCTGCATACTTCCTCAAATCGCCTCCGATTTGAGGAAGTATGCAGTGGGGAGGATATCATGTCTATAATTTCAGCACGGCGGATAGAGCAATTCCAGCAAAAGTGCGCAGCGGTTTTGCGTCCGGAATTGCGTGAAAACAAAGAGATAGAGCATTTCCGTGGTTCGAAGAAAAACGGAAATACTCTAGCGGCTGCGGCCATGCTTTCCGTGGTTTTTGCCACCGGCGCAATTGCCCATCACGGGTGGTCGTGGGCCGAGGCGGATCAGATCGAGCTGCGCGGCACCATAGAGAAGATCTCTATGGGCGGGCCGCATCCGACCCTCGATGTCGCGACTGTCAATGACGGCGTCTGGCTCGTTGAGCTCGGCAATCCGCGCCAGACCGAACGCTCCGGCTTCGTCGAAGGTGTGGCCAAGCCCGGCGACCAGGTGGTGGCCCTTGGAAACCGTTCGCAGGATCCAAAGGAGAAGCGGATGAAGGCGGTGCGCCTCACCATCGGCGAGAAGCGCTACGATATCTATCCCGACCGCATCAAGACGAACTGACCTCTGGGCGAACCGAGCTGTGATCGACATTCTCGAATGGCTGTCGGCAACGACACCTGCGGTCGCGCTCCGGCGCTCCGGAACACTCTACATGTTCGTCAACGCAGCCCATATCCTGGCGATCGGCCTTCTCATCGGCGCCATCCTGCCGCTTGATCTCAAGCTCGCCGGCTTCTTCCGCAAGCTGCCTGTTGAGATCGTCGGCCCGTTTCTCTCCCGCACCGCCGGCGTCGGCCTGGCCGCGGCTATTCTAACCGGCTTCTGCCTCTTCAGCGTCCGGGCGGTCGAATATGCCGCCAATCCCGCCTTCCTCGCCAAGCTCGGGCTGATCGCGCTCGGCCTTCTCAACCTGTCGATCGTGCGTCTCGGGCGGGGCTGGAAAACGGCTGTTTCATCAGGAATCGTCCGGCCCGGCCTGCGCTTTTCTGCCGTCCTGTCGGCCGCGATCTGGATCGCTGCCGTGATCGCCGGCCGGTGGATCGGGTTCCTCTGAAGGGATCAGCGGTCGCTGACGGCCGCGCGCGGGTTGACCCAGGGTTCCTGGTTCGAGCGCGCCAGCGGCTGTTTGCCGAGGATATGGTCGGCCGCCTTCTCTCCCGTCATGATCGAGGGTCCGTTCAGATTGCCGTAGGTGACGTGCGGGAAGATCGAGCTGTCGGCGACACGCAGGCCATCAACGCCGATCACCCGCGTTTGCGGGTCGACCACGGCCATCGGGTCGTCCTTGGCGCCCATGCGGCAGGTGCCGCAAGGGTGATAGGCGCTTTCCAGATGTTCGCGCAGGAAGGCGTCGATCTCTTCATCGCTTTGCACGCCTTCGCCCGGCTGGATCTCCGGCCCGCGATAGTCGTTGAAGGCGCTCTGCCCGAAGATCTCGCGGGTGAGGCGCACGCAGTGGCGGAACTTCTCCCAATCCTCGGCATGGCTCATATAGTTGAAGCGCAGCACCGGATCGGCCTTGGGATCGGCGGAGCGTAAGCTCACGCTGCCGCGCGATTTCGACAGGTTGTAGCCGACATGAACCTGGAAGCCGTGGCTTTTCGCCGCCGCCTTGCCGTCATAGCTGATTGCCACCGGCAGAAAATGATACTGGATGTCGGGCTGCTTCAGCCCCGGCGCCGAGCGCAGGAAGGCGCAGGCCTCGAACTGGTTGGAGGCGCCGAGCCCGCCGCGCGAGAGCAGCCATTGTGCGCCGGCCACCCCCTGCCAGAACCACGGCAGCCAGGAATAGAGCGACACCGGCTTGGTGCTCACCTGCTGGAAGTAGAATTCCATATGGTCCTGCAGGTTGGCGCCGACGCCCGGCCGGTCGGCCTTCACCGCAATGCCCATGTCCTGCAGGTGTTCTCCGGGACCGATGCCCGACAGCATCAAGAGCTTCGGCGAATTGAAGGAGGAGGCCGAGACGATCACCTCGCGGTTCGCCTTCACCACCTCTGTTCTGCCGTTGCGGTCGATCTCGACGCCGGTCGCCCGGCCGTCCTCGATCACGATCTTCTGCGCAAAGCCGTAGACGATGCTGACATTGTCCCGTTTCAGCGCCGGTTTCAGATAGGCATTGGCGGCAGACCAGCGGCGGCCGCCGAAGATCGTCTGCTCCATCAGCCCGAAGCCTTCCTGCTTGCTGCCGTTATAATCCTCCGTCGTCTCGAAGCCCGCCTGTTTGCCGGCCTCGACGAAGGCTTGGAAGAGCGGATTAGTGAAGCCGCCACGCTGGACATGCAGCGGCCCATCGGTGCCGCGCCAGCCCTCTTCGCCGCCATGCGAATGTTCCATCCGCTTGAAATAGGGAAGCACGTCGGCATAGGCCCAGCCGCTGGCGCCGAGCTCCTCCCAGCGGTTGAAGTCCTCGGCATGGCCGCGCACATAGACCATGCCGTTGATCGAGGAGGAGCCGCCGATCACCTTGCCGCGCGGCGCGGTGATGCGCCGATTGTTGAGGTTCGCCTCCGGCTCGGACAGATAACCCCAATTATACCTCTTCATGCTCATCGGCCAGGCAAGGGCTGCCGGCATCTGGATGAACGGCCCAAAATCGCTGCCACCCGCCTCGATGACGATGACACTGTTCTTGCCGTCTTCCGACAGACGGTAGGCGAGGGCGGAGCCGGCGGAGCCCGAGCCGATGATGACGAAATCTGCTTGTTGCATGACGTTCCCTTAGATTCTTTTGCAACGGCCTGAGAACCCCGCCCCAACCCCTCCCCACAAGGGGGAGGGGCTTAACTTGCTGCACCGCCTCACTTCAAAATCAGCGCCACAAGCGATGAGATCGAAGGGGGTAAAAACCGATGCCGCATATTAGCCCCTCCCCCTTGTGGGGAGGGGTTGGGGAGGGGTCTTCACTTCCTCAATAAGGCGCCACCACCGGCCCCATGCCCACATAAACCGTCTTCAGTTCGGAATAATGCTCCAGCGCCGCAAGCGAATTCTCGCGGCCGAAGCCGGATTGTTTCGAGCCGCCGAAGGGGATTTCCACCGGGCAGAGATTATAGGTGTTGATCCAGAGCGTGCCCGCCTCCAGCCGGTCGACGACACGATGGGCGCGGGTGAGGTCGGCGGTGAAGACGCCGCCGGAAAGGCCGAATTCGCTGGCATTGGCCCGCGTAATCACCTCGTCCTCTGCGTCGAAATCGAGCACTGACATGACCGGCCCGAAGATCTCCTCGCGGGCGATGCTCATGTCGTCGGTGACATCGGCAAATACCGTCGGCTGCACATAATAACCTTCGCCGGAGACGTTGTTCGGAATGCCGCCGCCGGCAATCAGTGTTGCGCCCTCGGCCTTGCCCTTCTCGATGTAGGAGATCACCTTCTCGCGCTGCGCCCAGGAGACCATCGGGCCCACCTGCGTCGCCTCGTCCATCGGATCGCCGATCAGCATCGCCTCGGTGCGGACTTTCAGCCGCTTCAGGAACTCGGCCTTAATCGCCTTCTGCACGAAGACGCGTGTGCCGTTCGAGCAGACTTGGCCGGTCGAATAGAAATTACCGAGCATCGCGCCGCCGACCGCCGAATCGAGATCGGCATCGTCGAAAACGATCAGCGGCGACTTGCCGCCGAGTTCCATCGTCACGTGCTTGAGGTTGCCGGCGGCGGCCGCCGCGACCCTGCGCCCGGTCGGCACCGATCCGGTCAGCGACACCTTGGCGACATCGGGATGGTTGACGAGCAGCGGCCCGGTATCGCGGTCGCCCTGGATCACATTGAAGAGCCCCTTCGGCAGTCCTGCCTCATGCAGGATCTCGGCGATCTTCAGCGCGCCGAGCGGCGTGTTCTCGGACGGCTTGAACACCATTGCATTGCCGCAGACAAGCGCCGGCGCAGCTTTCCAGCAGGCGATCTGCTGCGGATAGTTCCAGGCGCCGATGCCGACGCAGACGCCGAGCGGCACCCGCTTGGTATAGGCAAAGTCCTGGCCGAGCGGGATCTGCGAACCGTTGAGACCGGCCGGCGCAATGCCGCCGAAGAATTCGAAGGCATCCGCACCCGAGGTCGGGTCGGCGACGATCGTCTCCTGGATCGGCTTGCCGGTGTCGAGCGTCTCGAGTTCGGAGAGTGCCCGGTTTCTCTCGCGCATGATGTCGGCTGCCCGTTTCAGGATGCGTCCGCGCGCCATTGGGCTCATCGCCGCCCATTCCGGCTGGGCGCGTTTGGCCGCGGCGATCGCCCGTTCGACGATCGCGGGCGTTGCGGCATGCAGCCGGGCGATCACCTCGCCGGTCGCCGGATAGAGGCTCTCGATGACGGTGCCGTCGGTATCCTCGACATATTCGCCGTCGATGAAGTGCGAGGCTTTCGGCTGGGCTTTCATGTCATTTGTCCTTGGGTGGTTCGATGTGGTCGTTCCTTCTCCCTCCGGGGAGAGGGGGAGGCGGTGGCCAAAAGCGCATTCAGATAATCTTCCGTCAGCGCGATCGAGGCTTCAATGCCGATCGGCGCGGATTTCAGACTTTGCCTGATATAGAGCCCGTCGATCATCGCGGCAGCGCCTTCGGCGATGCGTTCTGCGGCGTCAGCCGGCAACAGCACTTTCAGATCGGCCAGCAGATTGGAGCGCAGCCGCCGCGCATAGATCACCAGGAAGCGCCGCGTCTCTTCCGAGCGCTGCGCTTCGGCGTAAAAGGCAAGCCAGGCGGCGACCGTGTCCGGCGCGAATTGATCGGCATGGAAGCTGACGCGGATGACGGCCGAAAGCCGCGCGCGCGGCGTCCTGGCTGCCGCAAGCGCCGTCACCGTATCGTTGCGCAATTGTCTTAGAAGCGAGCGTATGGTCTCGATCAGCAATTGTTCCTTGCTGCCGAAATAATGATGCGCCAGGGCAGGCGACACGCCGGCCTGCCGGGCGATGTCCGACATGGTGACGGCGAGCGAGCCGTGATCGCCGATCACCCGCAGCGCCGCATCGACAAGCGCCTTGCGGCGCATCGGCTCCATTCCGACCTTCGGCAACAAACCACTCCTATGAAATCAGCGGCAGGTTATTTTTGATTGACTGATCAATCAATAAAAATCTTTCGCGATTTGACCGGGCGCGGATCTTTCCCTGTCAAATTGCTGCAACATATTCTCAACCTGACAGGAGGTGCATCATGACCGATGTCTTCGAGGGGACGCCGACATCTTCGCTGCAGTCGAAATGGATCTGGTTTGCCGGCCTCGGCGTGCTGCTGCTCGTCTGCGGTCTGATCGCGCTCGGCAATCTGATGCTCGCCACCGTCGTGTCGGTCTATTATGTCGGCATGCTGATGCTGTTCGGTGGCGTGATCTATCTCGTCCATGCCTTCCAGGTGCGCGGCTGGGATCATGTGCTGTTCTGGATACTGAGCGGCCTGCTCTATGTGCTTGCCGGCATCTGCGCCTTCGTCAATCCGATCCTGACCTCGGCGGCACTGACGCTGTTTCTCTCGCTCGCACTCGTCATCGCCGGCGTCTTCCGCACCTGGGTCGGCATGCGCATGAAGCCCACCAAGGGCTGGCGTTGGATTGTCGCAAGCGGCGTCATCACCGCTCTTGCCGGTTTCGTCATCGCGCTCGGCTGGCCGGTGAACAGCCTGTGGATCCTCGGCCTGTTCCTAGCCGCCGATCTCATCGTCCAGGGCTCGACGATGATCGCCTTCGGCCTCGGCATCCGCAGTTCAAACTGATGCCGCTGACCGTTCTTTTTTGACAAGACTATGACAGGGGATTAGACTGAAGGGGTTAGAGACCGGTCCCGCGCAAGCGAACGGTCTGAGTGCGAATGCACCAAGGCGCCGGCGAGATCGCCGAGAATGCTGAAAATGGTCATGCGTCCCCCAGAGGCAGGGTTCTGCCTGATCAGAAAAGGGAGGAAGTTCATGCCGATGGTCACCGTTTCCATCTCTCCGCAACAGGCAGCGGGCATCCGCGCCGCCGTCGATAATGGCGGCTATGCCTCGAGCAGTGAGGTTGTCCGTGAGGCGCTGCGTCTCTGGGATACCACCCGCAAGCTCAATGAGTTCCGGGACGATATTCTTGACGACGACGCTCCATCCGGCGGCAGATGCGTCGCCGACATGTTCGCCGATCACGAGGCGGAGCGCCGTCGCTCCGCCTGAATAAGCATTTGATTGCATTGGAAGAATTGAATAAACGCGGAACGCGCAGGATACCCTTGCGCGTTTCATAAAACTTTCACATTGGCGAAAGAGTTCATTGATCCTTCTGCGGCATGTTCCGGACGAAAAAGAACAAGTCACAGTGGAGATCGGCCCACAATGAAGACCAGCATGTCCTTGGCTGCCACCGTCGCGCCGGATGTCCTGCGCCGCTACGCCAGCGATCAGATCGTCACCCTTGCCAAGCTCGTCGTCGAGAATGCCTTCCAGCCGATCGTCGAGGCCGGCACCGGCACGGTTTTCGGCTACGAATCCCTGATGCGCGGCCAGGAACGCATCGGCTATGATACGCCCCTCGAAATCCTCGACGAGGCTCACCAGGCCGGCCAGCTGCTGCAGCTCGAACAGATGGTCGCCAGCCGCGCGCTCGCCAAATTCGCGACGCTGTCGAATTTCTCCACCTCGACGTTGTTTCTCAATCTCGATGTCCGGTTGATCCCGCATGGCGAACACCTGGTCGAGAGCCTGCTGCAGCATCTGCGCAAGGCGAATATTCCGCCGTCTTCCGTCTGCTTCGAATTCTCCGAGCGGTTCGACAATACCAGCGTGCCGGAATTTTCCGGCCTCGTTTCCAGGCTGCGCAAGGCCGGTTTCAAGCTGGCGATCGACGATTTCGGCGTCGGTCATGGCGAGATGAAGCTGCTCTGCGATTATGCCGTCGATTATCTCAAGATCGACCGCCATTTCGTCGCCGAGATCGACCGCAGCCCGCGCAAGCGCCATCTGCTGAAGAGCATCGTCAACATTGCCCATGTGCTCGGCACGCGCGTCATCGCCGAAGGCATCGAGACCGAGGCCGAATTCATCGCCTGCCGCGAATATGGCGTCGACCTCGTCCAGGGCTGGTTTATCTCCCGTCCGACGACGCATATGTCCGAGCTGGCGCCGTCCTTCCCGCATCTGCAGGAGCTCGGCAAGAGCAAGCGGGGCAGCCAGTCGCTCGACGAAATCCTCATCCGCAAGCAGATCGAGCTGCTGCCGACGGTCTATGAGAATGACAGCATCGACAGCGTCTTCGAACTCTTCCGGCGTAATCCGCGCCAGGCTTTCTTTCCCGTCCTCAACGCCAATGACGAGCCACGCGGCATCATCCACGAGCATCACCTCAAGGAATATATCTACCAGCCCTTCGGCCGCGATCTCCTGAAGAACAAGATGTACGAGCGCTCCATCTCGCATTTCGTCGAGATGGCACCGATCGTCGGCCTCGACAGCGACGCCGAGCAGTTGATGGCGATCTTCGCCAATATGGAAGGCAGCAACTGCCTGATCCTGACCGACAATATGCGCTATGCCGGCGTCGTCTCCGCCGCGTCGCTGATCAAGGTGATCAACGAGAAACAGCTGAAGACCGCGCAGGACCAGAACCCGCTGACCGGCCTGCCGGGCAATCGCGCCATCCGCGATTTCATGCGTCAGTCCGGCCGCGACGGTGATGAGCTCCGCCACTTCTGCTATTGCGACTTCGACAATTTCAAGCCGTTCAACGATGCCTATGGCTTCCATCTCGGCGACCACGCGATCTCGCTGTTTGCCGCGCTGATGCGCCGCTATTTTTTCGCCGAACGCCATTTCCTCGGCCATGTCGGCGGCGACGATTTCTTCATCGGCGTCGTCGGCTGGACCAAGGAAGAGCTGACGGAGATCCTCGAGCGGCTGATCAGCGATTTCCATGACGACGTGCGGGATCTCTATTCCGACGAGGACCGCGCCGCCGGCCGCATCCTCGGTCACGACCGCACCGGCGCCGAAGCTTTGTTCCCCCTGATGCGCTGCTCGATCGGCGTCATCGAACTGCCGGAGGGTCTCGTCATCGACGATATCAACCGCGTCAGCGCCGAAATTGCCATCATCAAGTCGGCGGCCAAGGACAGCGAGGACGGCCTGGTCTTCCACCTCCTACAGCGCCGCGCGTCCTTTTAGACGCGCAAAGGACGCTGTAGCACTTATGCAGTGGGCGAGGCGAATTGACGCCTCTGCCACATCAAGTCTTCCCAAGCCTGCGGGGCTGATTTACTTCCTGTGTTTTAGACAAAAAACCAGAGCGGTTCCGCGCACTTCCACCAAAAGCTGAACTGCTCCAGGGAGGAGCCGGGTCATGCCATTGCCTCAGGAAATGCGTTTCGTCGATCTGCCGTCCTTTGGCGGGCCGGAGGTGATGACGATCGGCAGGCGCCCGCTTCCGGTACCCCAAGACGGGCAGGTTCTGGTGCGCGCCGAGGCGATCGGCGTCAACCGCCCGGATATTGCCCAGCGCCAGGGCAGCTATCCCCCGCCCAAGGATGCGAGCTCGATCCTCGGCCTGGAGCTTGCAGGCGAAATCGTTGCCGTCGGCCCCGGCGTCAGCGGCCATGGCGTCGGCGACAAGGTCTGCGGCCTTGCCAATGGCGGTGCCTATGCCGAATATTGCCTGCTGCCGGCAGGCCAGATCCTGCCGTTCCCCAAGGGCTATGACGCGGTGAAGGCGGCCGCTTTGCCTGAGACCTTCTTCACCGTCTGGGCCAATCTCTTCCAGATGGCCGGGCTGACGGAAGGCGAAACCGTGCTGATCCATGGCGGTTCCAGCGGCATCGGCACGACGGCGATCCAGCTCGCCCGCGCCTTCGGCGCCGAGGTCTACGTGACGGCGGGCTCGAAGGAGAAATGCGAGGCCTGTCAAAAGCTCGGCGCCAAACGCGCGATCAACTACAGGACCGAGGATTTCGCCGAGGTGATCAAGGCCGAGACCGGCCACGGCGTCGATATCATCCTCGACATGATCGGCGCGTCCTATTTCGAGCGCAACATTGCCTCGCTAGCGCGGGATGGCTGCCTGTCGATCATCGCCTTCCTCGGCGGCGCGATCGCCGAAAAGGTCAATCTCTCGCCGATCATGGTCAAGCGCCTGACGGTCACCGGCTCCACCATGCGGCCGCGCACGGCAGAAGAAAAACGCGCCATCCGCGACGATCTGCTCTCCGAGGTCTGGCCGCTGCTCGCAGCCGGCACCGTCGCCCCCGTCATCCACAAGGTCTTTGCCTTCGACGAGGTCGTCGAAGCCCACCGGCTGCTGGAAGACGGCAACCATGTCGGCAAGGTCATGCTGCGCGTCGGCTAGAGCAATTCCAGCAAAAGTGTGTAGCGCTTTTGCCAGGCAAAGCGCGAAGCGCTTTTGCCGGGAATTGCGTGAGAACAAAGAGCAATTCCAGCAAAAGTGTGCAACGGTTTTGCCAGGCAAAGCGCGAAGCGCTTTTGCCGGGAATTGCGCCAGACAAAGAGATAGGGCGCTCTTAGCGCGTCCTATTGGATGCGCGACGCTCTAGCGTTAGCGAGATACCGACGGCGAGAACACCGGGAACAGCCATCAGCAGATAGAGCCAGTGCGCCGCCGAAAGCGCGCCTGGTATGCCGCCCGGATCGACGAGGCCGGCGCCATTGGCGATGACGCCTGAGAAGGCCGCACCGAAGGCGCCGCCGAGCGAACTCATCGTCGGGATCGCCGAAGAGGCCTTGTCCTGCTCGTTGTCGGCAACGAGCCTGAGCACCATGGCGACGAGATGCGCCCAGCCGAGACCGATGCCGAAGCCCATCATCAACATGCCGATCGCCGCCGGCACGATGAGAAGCATATGCCCCTCCGGATTGTCGCTCGCCAGGAAGACCGCGAGCGAAGCGGTCGCTGCCGCCTCGATAAGGGCGCCGATGACGATGGCCGCATAGGCCTGTCGGCCGGTCAGCGAGCCGCTGAGGAAGGCCGCGAATGTCCAGCCCAGCGCAACCAGCGCCACCAGATAACCGGATAGGAGTGGCGCCACCCCATGCAGGGTCTGCAGGAAATAGGGGATAAAGACATCGCTGACGAGAACGACGGTCATGGCGAGCATCGTCAGATAGACCCGGGAAATCGGCTTTGAAAGGCTGACGGCGCCGGACGGCAAGAGCCGGTTCGGGCTCTTCCGCTCGATGAGAAGCATGGTTGCCACCGCGACGACCGAAGCCGCAATCAGCGCCGCTTTCGCACCTGTCGTCTCGATCGCGCCGGCCGCACTCACCATCAGCACGGCGGCAAGCAGCAGGCCGATCTGGGCAACCGGTGTTTTCTCCTGCTCGCGGTCGTCTTTGACCTCGGGCAGAAGCCGTGGCGCCAGGAACGCCATCAGCAGCCCGAGCGGCACCAGCACGATGAAAGCGTAGCGCCAGGCGTGGCCCGAAGAAAAGAATCCGCCGAGCGTCGGCCCGATGACGGTCGCCACGCCCCAGATCGCCGCATAGAGCGTCGAAGCCTTCGGCCAGAGCGGCTCGGGATAGACGAAGCGGATGAAGGCATAGCCGAGCGCTGCAAGTGCGCCTGTTCCGAGACCCTGCACCGCGCGTCCGATCAGCACCACCGCCATCGACGGTGCGGCTGCGGCAATCAGGCTGCCGACGCCGAAGACCAGTGCCGCGATCACATAGACGGATCGAAGCCCGATGCCGCGCGGCCGCATGGCGACGAAGATCGAGCCGAGCACGGCGGCGGCGACGAACAGGCTGGTGACCCAGGAAAACAGCGCGAGGCCGCCGATATCGCGCACGATCGAAGGCGCGATCGTCGCCATGATGTAACTCTCCACCGCATAAAGCGTCACGCCGCCGGCCAGCATCAAGGTTGCCGGCAGGTGCTCGGGCAGAAAGAGGCGGAAAAGGGAACTGGGGTTCGGGATGGCTGCGGTCTGGTCGATATCCGACATGGGATGAACTCGATATTTTTGCTGGCGAAGGATTATTTTCCAAGTTATAAATTGGAAAATTACACGTCATCCTGATTAAAACAAGAC
The DNA here is from genome assembly GCF_004306515.1 of Rhizobium beringeri. Lineage (NCBI taxonomy): Bacteria > Pseudomonadati > Pseudomonadota > Alphaproteobacteria > Hyphomicrobiales > Rhizobiaceae > Rhizobium > Rhizobium beringeri. The sequence continues at coordinate 865,482 of NZ_SILG01000001.1, forward strand.
TTGACTTGGAAAATATGCGCCAGTCCCCCGTCAACCGGATCCTGATCCTGATAAAGACCGACGGTCCGCAGCTTGCCGCCGCGATCGGCTATGCGCTCGGCATATCAGGCGAGGCCGCCCGCCAGCAGCTGTCGAAGATGGCCGAGGAGGGGCTGGTGGAACCGGTCACCGTTGCCGCCGCGGGCAGGGGCCGGCCGCGTCAGCTCTGGCATCTCACGGCGAGCGGCAACCGCCAGTTCCCGGACGGCCATGCCGAGCTGACGGCAAATCTCCTTGGCACGCTCGTCGAACAGCTCGGCCCCGCAGCCCTCGATACCGTCATCTCCGCCCGCGAGGCCGAGACGCTGCAGCGCTATCGGCAGGAACTCAGCGAGGCGCATGACCTTGCCTCGCGCATCGAAGGCCTTGCCGGCATCCGCACCCGCGAGGGCTATATGGCTGATCACTGGCAGGAGGCGGACGGCTCCTTCATGCTGGTCGAAAACCACTGCCCGATCTGCGCCGCCGCCACCGCCTGCGCCGGCTTCTGCCGCTCCGAACTCGAAACCTTCCGCGCCGTCCTCGGCGCCGATATCGAGCGCAGCGAACACATCCTCCTCGGCGCCCGCCGTTGCGCCTATCGCATCACGCCACGTTGACGCCTGTCGATCGGAATCTCGTGGTTCAAGCCAACTGCCGCGCCTGCCGCCGGCTGCTTTCGAGATAGAGCAGCACTCCGATCGATGCGAGACCCGCGGCCGCGCCGACGAAGGCAGTGCCGGAATAATCGGTGATTGCGGTGCCGAAGGCGAAGAGGCCGGCGCTGATGCCAACGCCAATGAACGTGTTCAGCGAGATCAGCGAGGTTCCGAGCCCCGGCCGGTCCGCGATCAGGTCCTGCAGATAGGTGATCGGCACGCTGAGGATCGCTGCCGCCCCGCAGGCATTGACGAGGAGCAGCGCATAGATGTGCCAGGGCGCGGAAGCAAAACCAAGCAGCAGCAGATAGACGCAATAGATCAGCGCGCCGAAGGCGAGCACATGCGCGCTTCGGAAGCGGCGCTGCGCAAAGCCCCACATCATCATGAACGGCATCTCGAGCAAGGCCGTCAAGCCTGCGATGAAGCCGACATCGACCACAGTGCCGCCGGCCGCATGGGTGATGATCAGCGGCAAGAGCATGCTGTTCAGCCGCTGCAGCCCGAATAGCATCGCCATGACGATAACGCGCGACAGCACATGCGGCACAAAAATCCGTTTCAGCGAAGCAAAGAACCCGGCGTGATCGGGGGCAGGGCCGGCGGCGCCATTTCGGGGTGCGAAGAAGAAATACAGGCAGAAGCAGGTGCAGCTTGCCAATGCCGCGATCCCATAGGCCGGCGTCATCGACGGCGAACTGACGAGATAGAGGCCGATCAACCCCGGCGCCATCGCCCATGAGCCGGAAAAGAGCGCCCGCACCGTTGCGGTGATCGCTGCCCCCTGGCCACGGTCCATCTGATTGGTCCTGGCGCGCAGGCTGGCAAACAGCAGCGAATAGGTGGAATTGCTCATCGGCACCAGCAACAGCGTGGAGAAGATGAAGACCACGGCGCTATGAAAGATCGCGATCGACCCGAAGCCGAGCATGCCGGCGACGCAAAGCCCCAGCACCAGCGGCCGGCGCTCTTTCAGCCTGTCCGACCAGATGCCGAGCGTCAGGCTCGTCGTCACGTTGACGATTGCCGAGAAGAACACCAACGCCGAATAGGAGCCATTGCTCAAGCCGAGTTCGTTGATCCCGATGATCGACTGGTAGGGCGCGGTCGAAGCATAGGTGAAGGCGAGCGCGACGAGTGTCACGGTTGGAATGCGGATCCTGTTGTCGCGAAGGATCAAGGAAAAGGTGGATGGCATGGGGCGGTTCCTGATGCACCACTCATAGCTGCATCGGACCTATCAGAGAAACGATAGTTTTGGATCTCTTCGGTCAATTTATGTGATGAATGTTTGGACGATGTGATCGCCGTCCAAACCCGCAACGAGGCTGAGCGCCCATTTCAGAATTTCGCGACCAAATTCGAGAGCCAGAAGTCGATTTGCCCGAAGGGAAGAACATTTCCCAAAAAACCGACCAGAGCCGACGTGACGACCATCAATGCTAGCCCCAGAAGTACCCCAAGGCTTATTCCAACACTTGCTCTTGCGGGCCGGCGTGCCAACCAACACGCCAAACTCAGAGAGACAATCGTGAAAAGTGCCAACAACGTGGACTCGGTGATAGATATGCCCGATTGCAAAACAATTCCTCGGATTGTGAACTGGGTTGCAAGGCATAACGTCTCGAGGCGTCTAAACTCAAGGGCTGGGATGGCGGAGGTTGGGGAGCGCGGCCGGGGGGAGGGCGCACTTCCGCTCCCATTCCGTCTGACGTTGCTGTACTGGCCACAAAGCTCACTCCACCCTCCGTCATCCTCGGGCTTGACCCGCGAGGATCTACGCCGGCCTCCACCGGCAGCGGGCATGGATCCGCGGGCGTCAAGGCCGAGGATGACGGAATATGCGGTGACGTCCAGCCATGTATAGAGCCGGTGCTCCCTCAAGCGGCCCCCGAGCCCCGCGTCACGTCAACCCCGTTGGCTTTCGCCGCGTGACGCGTTATGGACTGCGCACCCCCGCTAGCATTCGGATAAAAGCTCATGACCAATCCCGTCACCGTCGAAGTCACCCGCGGCTTGCTCGTCGAAAGTCGCCATCGCGGCGCGGCGGCTGTTGTCGATGGCGATGGCACGCTTGTCTTCTCATTGGGCGATATCGAGGCCGCGATCTTCCCGCGCTCGTCCTGCAAGGCGATGCAGGCGCTGCCGCTGATCGAGAGTGGTGCGGCCGATGCCTATGGCTTCGGCGACAAGGAATTGGCGCTGGCCTGCGCCTCGCATAATGGCGAGGACGAGCATGTGGCGCTGGCCGCTTCCATGCTGTCGCGCGCCGGCCGTGATGCTGAAGCGCTGGAATGCGGCGCCCACTGGTCGTCCCATCAGAAGACCCTGATCCATCAGGCCCGCACGCTCGAGGCTCCGAACGCGCTGCACAACAATTGCTCGGGAAAACATGCCGGCTTCATCTGCGCCTGCTGTCATCGGGACCTCGATCCGAAGGGCTATGTCGGCTATCAGCACCCGCTGCAGGTCGAGATCCGCGCGGCGATGGAAAGCCTGACAGGCGCCGTGCTTGGCGCCGACAGCTGCGGCACCGACGGCTGCTCGATCCCGACCTATGCCGTGCCGCTGCGCAGCCTTGCCCATGGTTTTGCCAAAATGGCGACCGGCACCGGCCTCGAACCCCTGCGCGCCAAGGCATCCCGCCGGCTGATCGAGGCCTGCATGGCCGAGCCCTTCTATGTCGCCGGTTCCGGCCGCGCCTGCACGGCGTTGATGCAGATCGCCCCCGGCCGCATCTTCTGCAAAACAGGTGCTGAGGGCGTCTTCTGCGCCGCGATCCCCGAAAAGGGCATCGCCATCGCGCTCAAATGCGAGGATGGCACGACCCGCGCCGCCGAAGCCATGGTGGCGGCGACGCTCGCCCGTTTCTTCGAGACGGAAGACGAGGTGCATGCGGCCCTGATGGCCCATGCCGCAACGCCGATGCGCAATTGGAACGGCATCCATGTCGGTGATGTCAGGATCACCTCCGCCTTGGCCGGATGAGTCGAGCTTTCGTACATAAGTTATTAGAAAAATAAGAATTACCTAATATAAAGAGGTACGTCCTGCGATCGCGGATGCACCCTTTCGCGGCGACGTGAGCACAGTCCTGGAAGCCGTGAGGGCAGGGCATGTTTGCAGGCCGCTATCTCTGGTGGATGCTGATGGGTATCGGCATCTTCATGTTCGCCGCGCTGAGCCTCGATTATATCACCTGGCTCACGATCCAGCTGTCCGGCTGCGGTGATATGGCCGGCGCCTGCGAGCCGGCCCTCCGGCTGATATCGGGCGTGCTCAAACCCGCCTGCATCTGGACCGCGATCGGCGTGCTCTTCATGGCGACGCTGCTCCGTCTTCACGCTCTCTCGCTCATCTGGTTCTGGGGGCCGATCGTCGCCATCTGGTTCGTCGCTTCCACGCCGATCCTGCTCTTCCTGGCGGCGGATGCGGCGGCGCTGACGCAACCCGCCACCCTGGCCGCACTGCCCGTCGCCTTCCTGTTTCTGGCGGCTTTCGCAGCCTATCTCATGTTTGCCCTCGAGGACGGTGACATGCTGCCGCTTGCAGCCTCGGTGCCGTTGCGCCTCACACTCCGCCTGACGGCGGTCTACGGCGCGCTTGCCGGCGCAGCCTTCATGCCGGAACTGTCGCGGATCGCCGGGACCCTGCTCGACATGCCGGCACTTTCCGTCATCATCGCGCTGGCGCAGCCCTATCTGCAGACGGTGCTCACCCTTGGAACCGGCAGCATGGCGCCGGCCTATGCCGTGTTGGCGGCCTTCATCGCGGCCCTTGCCGCAAGTCTCTTGCCGCATGCTGCAGCACCGCAGCCCTCCCGCAGCACCATCATGCTGCGGCGATCGCGCCGTTGAGATCGCGATAGGGTTTCAGCTGTTCGGCCGTCATCTCCATGGGCACGATCAGCCCCGCCACCTCGGAAATACCAAGCACCGGGCAGGGCGAGACGAGGTCGAACTTCTCCTCGGTCAGCAGCACATGCGTTTCGGCCGCGCAGCGGGCGATATGCCGCTTGATCGCCGCTTCCTCGAAATCGCCGGTGGAAAGCCCGTGTACCGGATGCGCCGCCGTCACCCCGAGGAAGAAGAGATCGGGGCGAAGCTGCGAGATTGCTGCCGCCGCTGCCGCTCCCGTCGCCACCATCGAATGTTTGTAGAGCCGTCCGCCGGTGAGGATCACCTCGGCTGTCGGGTGGTGTTCCAGCTCGGCGGCGATCGTCGGGCTGTGGGTCGCAACCGTCAGCGGCATGTCGCGCGGCAAATGCCTGGCGATCTCCGCCGTCGTCGTGCCGCCGTCGAGGAAGATCATCTGACCGGGCTTGACCATCGCCGCCGCCGCCGCCCCCAGCCGCGCCTTGATCTGTGACGAGACGCTGCGCCGCGCGGTGAAATCAGGCAGATCAGGCGCCAGCGGCATCGCCCCGCCATGCACCCGTTTCAACAGCCCCTCTGCCGCCATTTCCCGGAGGTCGCGCCGGATCGTGTCTTCCGAAAGCGCGAAATCCTCGGCGACGCGTTTGGCGATCACCTGACCGTCACGGCGCAGGATGTCGAGAATGAGGGTCTTGCGTTGCGTTGTCAGCATCGTCTCTCTGCACGAAATTAAACAGGATAGCCCGATATTGCACGAAGTGACTCGACATTCAAGAAATATCGTGCATTTTCAAGAAATCCCGTGCATGAGGCCGGGAGTGCTCACGCATAAAGCGGAGCGAAGGAGTGGATCATGTTGATTTTGATTGCCGGGCCCTATCGGTCCGGAACGGGCGACGACCCGGAAAAGATGGCTGCCAACCTGAAGCGGCTGGAAGCGCCTTCGCACGCGCTGTTTCAGGCCGGCCACGTGCCGATGATCGGCGAATGGGTGGCCCTGCCGATCTGGCACGCCGCCGGCGGCAGGTCGGTCGGCGATGCGCTCTACGAAGAGATCTTCCACCCGGTCGCCGGCCGGCTGCTGCAGCTCTGCGAGGGCGTACTGCGCCTGCCGGGCGATTCCAAGGGAGCGGACAACGACGTCCGCATCGCCCGGGAACGCGGCATCCCGGTCTGGCACCGCCTGGAAGACGTGCCGGGCTGCGGCTGAGCGGATTGCTGCGCCTGCGATTTGCCCTTCGCTTACGCTCAGCGCATTCGCGGCTTTGCCGCTCACCCCCTCATCTGCCTGCCGACATCTTCTCCCCGCTGGGGAGAAGCGGACTCGTGGCGGCGCCTCGCTCCTCTGAAGCGTTGTAATGGAGAAGAGGGCGCCCGGCTTGCGCCCTCTTCTCCCCAGCGGGGAGAAGAGGGCCCGAAGGGTCGGATGAGGGGGCCACACGGCACATCTGTTATGTCCTTACACTGGACGCACCCACCCTTGTCCCGATGGAGGATCAAAACCCAGTCTCCCCAGTTCCGGCGCACCGACCGCTACGCTATAACCCTTGCCGAAAGGGAGTCGAGAACCATGCTGACATTGTATTACGCGCCGGGAACCTGCGCGCTCGCAAGCCTTATTGCCCTGGAAGAATCCGGCCTGGCCTTCGAAGTAAAGAAGATCAGCCTCCGCGATGGCGATCAGCGTTCGCCGGACTATCTGAAGATCAACCCGAAGGGCCGGGTGCCGGCACTGGTCACTGATTATGGCGTGCTGACGGAAACGCCGGCGATCCTGGCCTATATCGCCCAGAGCGCGCCGGCCGCCAAGCTGGCGCCGCATGACGATGCCTTCGAATTTGCCAGGCTCCAGTCCTTCAACAGCTATATCTGCTCGACCGTGCATGTGAACCATGCCCATCGCCCGCGCGGCTCGCGCTGGGCCGACGAGCCGGCGGCAATCGAGGCGATGAAGGCCAAGGTGCCTGAGAATATGGCCGCTTGTTTCACGCTGATCGAGCAGACGATGTTTGAAGGCCCATGGGTGATGGGTGAAGCCTATTCGCTCGCCGATCCCTATCTCTTCGTCATGACGGACTGGCTGCCGTCGGACGGCGTCGATCCCGCCCGCTTCGAAAAGGCGAGCGACCACCACGCCCGCATGCTGCAGCGCCCCGCCGTCCAGCGGGCGCTGGCCTACGACCGGGGCTGATCGTTAAACCCGGCGGCAAGCTTCTTCGGCGCCCGGAACAGCCAGGCGCCGATCAGCCGCAGCCGCAATTCCGCGTCGCCGATCACCGCGGCGCGTACCGGCAGATGCGGCCAGCCGACATAATGATCGGTTTGAAAATAGACGTCAGGCGCCATCTCCAGCAGGTGATCCTTGTCGTCGAGCGAAATCGAGATCACGATCGTCTCGGCGTTCTTCACCGCCACAAAACTCTTGCCGCCGACCTTCAGCGCCGGATTGCCATAGGAGGTACTCTCCTCGATATCAGGCAGGCCGGCTTCCGCCGCCAGCCGTTTCAGGCGTTGGAAGATCGCATCGACGTCGTCGGCCATTGCTCCGCCCTTTCGGTTAGGGCGAACCTACCATATCTTCACGCGCATTTCGCCAGCGGCGGTTTGGCCTCTTTGGGAAAGCCGGTCGGCATCCCGAGCGGCAGATCGGCGATTTCGCGCATCGACATACGCTCGACCTCGGGATGCCGGAGCGGATCATCCTTCCAGGTGGGGATAATTTCTGCGCTTCTCGCGGGAAGGGCAGGTCTCAAGAAAAACTTCAGCAACGACATGGCAGGCCTCGCTTTCTTCGGTGGCCTAGAAGGATGATTGCAAAGTGGCCTCCGCCTGCTGAGCTATCTTATCCGTCTCACGCACTGTGTTTGAATGGATTGCCTATGCTTCCAATGTCGGCCTCGACAGGCAGATTTTCAATTGAGATTAATGCGGCCGCGCTATAGAAAAACTATATGAAGAACTTGAATATGGTCCATCTCAACGGCCTGCGCGCCCTGGAGGCCGTCGGCCGTCTCGGCTCGCTCCAGGCCGCCGCCGACGAACTCGGCGTCTCGGTTGGCGCCGTCAGCCAGCAGGTCATCAAGGCCGAAGCCCAACTTGGTCAGGTGATCTTCGAGCGCACCGCCAGGGGCATGATCGCCACGGAAGCCGGCCGGCCGGTGCTCCTGGCGCTCGACGAGGGTTTTGCCCGTCTTTCGGCAGCGGTGTCGATCGCGAGCCGCAAGGACGATACGATCCTGACAATCTCGGTGGCGCCGGTTTTCGCCGCCCGCTGGCTCGTCTACCGGCTGGATCGCTTCGCCGAGCGTCATCCCGACATCAAGCTGCGGCTGGATGCGACGACCAATCTCGTCAATCCGGCCCTTTGCGATGTCGATATCGGCATCCGCGTCGGTAACGGCAAATGGCCGGATGTGAAGGCCGAACTGCTCCTGGCACAGGAGGTCTTTCCCGTCTGTTCCCCGGATATGGCCGCAACATTGAAAGAGCCCGCCGATATCCTCCAACTACCTGCCATCATCGATGGCCATGCCATGTTCACCTGGGAGGTCTGGATGCGCGAGGTCGGACTATCAGGTGCCACGCTTTCGACCCGCCACGTCTTCAACGATGCCTCGCTCTGCCTCGATGCGGCGATTGCAGGCCAGGGCGTCATGCTCGCCTGGCAGACCCTTGCCGCTTTTGCGCTCGCCGAAGGCCGGCTCGCAGCGCCCTTCGGCATTCGTGCGCCGACCGGCTTCGGTCATTACTTCGTCACCGCCGAAGGCACGCGCGAGCCGAAGAAGGTGAAGGATTTCAAGGCCTGGATCCGTGAGGAAATGGCCGGCACGCTCACGCTCTTCCAGTAGCCCTCAAACCTCGATCGGCTCCCTACCGCGGGTCGCCTGCATCGCCTTATAGGCCGGGCGGGACTGGCAGCGCTCGATCCAGGCTTTGATATTCGGATGCGCATCGAACAGCGCCTCTTCGGTCTGGGCGTAGCGCAGCACCTCGGCGATGTTGAGATCGGCGACGGTAAAGCGGTCACCGACGATCCATTGCCGGCCGGCGAGGTGGCCTTCGAGAACCGCCAGTGGCCTGCGTAGCGAGCGGCAGGCAACCGCGATCGTCTGTTGGCCACCTTCGCTGTTTTCGAGCCCGTTATCATAGCTGAGTACGATCTTCACCGTATGCGGCTCGACCTCCGCAGCCGCCCAGACCGTCCACATCGTCAGCAATCCGTCTTCCTCGACGGTTTGGCCGGAAAGCTGCCCGCCATGTCTACGGGCGAGGTAAAGATTGATCGCCAGCGACTCGTGCATCACGAGGTCGCCGTCCCGAATGCTGGGGATCTGCGCCATCGGGTTGACGGCAATGAATTCCGGCGAATGCGTGTTGAGCGGCGCATCCTCAGATAGCGGATCTGCCAGCCGCCTTGCCTGCAGCACCGGCACCGAGCGGAATTCGACCCCAAGCTCCTCCGCCATCCAATAGACGCGTGAAGCGCGCGACCGATAGACCCCGTAGATTGTCAGCATGTCCATATCCCCTCGATGTGTCCGAGAGACCGTAAATGCCGGATCGGCGTGGGAAAAGTCCTGGTGGCTGATGGGATGATGAAAGCTTTTGATGGCCCTCAGGAGATACGGTTTCTCTCGACGGTCAGCTGCGCATAGGGCGAGCCGCCGCCCGCCATCTCGCCGGACACCTTCTTCTCCCATTGGAAGCCTAAAACCGCGCCTTCGGCGGTCTCCTGGAAGATGTTGTCGGTGATGACGGCGGTGCCGGCGCCATCGGCGACCGAGACGGCGCATCCCACAGGCGCCTTGCGCACCACATTGCCTGTCACAACGACGTTGCGCAGATACGGACCCCAGCCGATTTGCAGCCCCCAGCGCGGCGCTCCCTCGATCACATTGCCTGAAATCAGCGTGTCGGCCTCTGCCGCGATGCCGATGCCGAAGCCGACCTCGTGCTGGTAGGGGCCGCGCAGCGTCAGGTTGCGCACGACATTGCCGGTGACGCTCGCCAGCCGGCCGCCCTCGTCGAAATTGGCGATCGAGATACCGTTCGCGGCCCCGTCGATCATGTTGGCGGAAACGACGGCGCCCTCGAAGGCGAATTCGACATAGATCGCCGTCTCGCCGGATCGCCGGCACTGGTTGTTGCTGATCTGGATGTCCGAGGCCGAATTGGCGCGGATCGCCGTAAACGCGCAGTCGGAGATGTGGTTATTCACAACCATCACCCCGTCGGCACGGAAGATATTGATGCCGTTGCCGTTTTCGCCGGTGCCGCCGTCATTGGCGCGGATGTTGGAGATGCGGTTGCCGGATATAACCGTGCCGTCCTCCGCCTTCTTCCAGCGGTGCACCAGGATGCCGCCATTGCCGCAATCCGAGACCGTGTTGCCGGTGACCGAAAGGTTTGCCGATTCCACCGCGTAAAGCCCGGATTGGGCGGCCCCCGAAATGCGGCTGCGCTCGATCCGCCCGCCACAGCGCTCCAGCTGCAGGCCGTGTTTGCGGCTGCCGCCGATCTCGCAATTGTCGATCAGCACCTCGTCGACGCCGGTAAATTGCAACAGCCCGCCGGCATAGTCGCCAAGCCAGCGGTTGCCGCCATCGATGACGAGATTGGAAAGCTCGATCCGCCGCACGTTCTCGGCCGAAAACAGGTGGCCGTCGCCGGTATAGACGATCCGCGAGGCGCCGGGTACGCCTGATATGCGCGTATTGTCGGGCAGGGTGAGATTGGAAATCCGGTAGGTACCGGGCGGCAGGAACACCGGCACGTTCTCGCGCGCCGCCTGTTTGATCATCTGCTCAAGGTTGCGGGTCTTGCGGTCGCCGCTTTCGGGAGTGGCGCGATATTCCACCGCGTCGATCGCCCCGCGCAGATCGGGCTGAGCGGCTGCCGTCGGCGGCGAGGCGAGGGCACGTGATGTCCCTCCCGCAACGGCCGAAGCGGCAAGAAAGAAAAGCATGTCGCGGCGTGAGGGCATCCGGGGATCACTTGTCATAACGCGCCCGTAGCAGGAAACGTGCCAAGCCCGCATGTATTCTTTTGGCGCAAGCTTGGCAAAGGCGGGCAAAATTGCAGTGGCGGTCGCGGGCGACGGCAGGATATCGCCGCTTATATTGTCGTCTTGTTCACCCTTTCATTTAAGCAAGCCGAAGGAAATGAGGACTACTTTTAAGGGAATTTCTATGATGACGGATGCGGGATACGGCCTTCGGCCGGCGGGGAGAATGGCGGCATGCACGAACCGAGTGCCAGGCGATGGGAATCAGCTGATGCCCTGACGGCCGAAACGCGGCGTATCGTCGCCGCGACGGAGGCAATGATGGCATCGACCGCCCACCACCTATCCGAGGGTATCGAGAACCTCCGCCTCAAGGAAATCGTCCACGAGCTTCCGGATTTTCTCTACGTCAAGGATCGTGACAGCCGCTTCGTCTTTGCCAATGCCGTCACCGCCAGCAGCCTTGGCCTGGAGAGCGCTGCGCTAATCACCGGCAAGCGCGATTTCGACCTGTTCGATTTCGAGACGGCGCTCCACCATTTCGATATCGAGCAGCAGATCATGACGACGGGCGAAGCCCGCATCGACATGGAGGAATCCTACGTCCATCCCGGCAGCAGAAGACCGATATGCCGACTGACCTCGAAGATACCGCTGCGCAACGATCGCGGCGAAATTGTCGGCCTGATCGGTGTTTCCCGTGATATCACCGAACGCAAACGCCAGGAGGATCTGCATCGCGGCCAGGCGAGCCTGCTCGAAATGATTGCCCGCAACGAGCCGTTGCCGATGATCCTCGAGGCGCTCGTGCTGATGATCGAGGCGCAGCTGACCGGGATCGACGGATCGGTGCTGCTGCTCGACAGCGAGGGCACCAGACTCTATCACGGCGCCTCTCCCAATCTGCCCGGCGGCTACAGCCGCCTCATCGATGGTGTCACGATCGGTCCCAAGGTCGGCTCCTGCGGCACCGCCGCGTGGCGCGGTCAGACCGTGATCGTTGAGGACGTGATGAGCGATCCGCTCTGGGAGGATTTTCGCGCCTTGATTGCCCCGTTCGGCTTCCGCTCCTGCTGGTCGACGCCGATCGCCACATCGCAGAACAATGTGCTCGGCACGTTCGCGCTCTATTCCAGGGAAGTCCGCCGCCCCACCGAGCACGAGATGACGCTGGTGGCGCTCGCCACCCATATCGCCGGCATCGCCATCGAGCGCAAGCGCGTCGACGACCGCATTCATTTCATGGCCCATCATGACGATCTGACGGGCCTGCCGAACCGCGCCTTCCTGAAGGAGCGGCTGGCGAGTATCCTCGACCAGGCCCGGCGCAACAACCGCAAGGTGACCGTCGCCTATATCGATCTCGACAATTTCAAGGACATCAATGACGGCCGCGGCCACGCCGCCGGCGACGAGGTGCTGAAGGAGATCGCTGCCCGCATGGCCAATAGCGTCAGGGCGTCTGACATGGTGGTGCGTCTCGGCGGCGACGAATTCCTCGTGGTGCTCGTCCACCAGTCGAGCCACGATGCCGGCATCACGCGCCGCCTTCGCGAACTGCAGAAGGCGATCAACCGGCCGATCCGCGGCGCGGACGGCGAGATCACCGTCACCTCGAGCATCGGCGTTGCCGCCTTCCCCTTCGATGGCGCAACCTCACAAGAGCTTCTCGCCAATGCCGACCGCGCCATGTACCGCGCCAAGGAACTCGGCCGCAACACATTGCAACATCACGATGGCGGCAGCACGCCTGTCGGAATGCCGCTCGGCGAGCACGAGGAATTGCACCAGGCGATCACCGGCGACCAGCTGTTCCTGCAATATCAGCCGCAGGTCGATGTCGCCACCGGCCGCATCACCGGGCTCGAGGCGCTGGTCCGCTGGAACCATCCGGCCAAGGGCAGGGTGCCGCCGGTCAATTTCATTCCGCTCGCCGAAGAGACCGGCCTGATCGTCCCCCTCGGTCTCTGGGTGCTGAACGAGGCCTGCCGCCAGGCGCGCAACTGGCAGGATATGGGCCTGACACCGCTGACGATCGCCGTCAACGTCTCCGCCAAGCAGTTCGCCGACCCGGATTTCGCAACCCATGTCACCGAAGCGCTCGAACGCCACCGCCTGCAGTCGCGGTGGCTGGAGCTGGAGGTCACCGAAAGCGTGGTGATGCACGATGCCGAACGCGCGCTCGCCATGATGGAATCTCTGCGGGCGCTGGGTGTTCGCCTGGCGATCGACGATTTCGGCTCCGGCTATTCCAGCCTGGCGGCGCTGAAGACCTTCCCCTTCGATCGCCTGAAGATGGACCGTTCGCTGGTCGAGGCCCTGCCGGGCGACAAGACCGCCGTCGCTATCGCCTCGGCCGTCATCTCGTTGGCGCAGACGCTGAAGCTTTCGGTTCTCGCCGAGGGTGTCGAAACCGACGCCCAGATGGATTTCCTGCGCCAGGCGCGTTGCGAGGAGGCGCAAGGCTACCGCTTCTCGAAACCCGTCTCCCCGGAGGAGATCCCGGCATTGCTGCGGGCGCGGAGCCTCTAGTGCATGTCGCCCAAAAGTGTGCAGCGGTTTTGGGAGAACGACATGCACAAAAGGAAACATTGAAAGACGCCGCATCGATCAGGTCGATGCGGCGTCTTTCAAGCTCTATTTCGCAAGCTTGCCGATCGCCTCGATCTCGTTCGTCCATATGCCCGCCGCATAGTTTGGCGGCAGCCGCGCCAGTTGCGAGGGGTCGTCGATGCCGGTGGAAAAATCGCTGCCGCGATAGGGGCCGAGCACGAAGACCTCGGTTCCGGCATCCGCCATCCGGTTGAGAAAACGGTCCGGCCAGCCCCAGAGCCACGGCGCGATATTGATCGGCACCAGCATCATCGCATGTTTGCATTCGTCCGGCAGCAGGCCGGTCCAGCCATAGCCGATATAGCCGAACAGGCAGCCCTTCAGGCTCTTGCGCGAGGCGGTCTTGATATCGGGTGCCGTCCGGCGCAGCACGTCGATCGGCTCGTCACCGCCATAGACGATGATCTCGGCCCGTCTTTCCCGGGAAAGTCCGTTGAGCACGGCGGCGAGCTTTTCGCCCTCGGAAGGATCGCGGCTCTTGACGTTGATGAGGAAGCGCCGATCCGGAAAAGTCGACAGCACCTCGGCAAGGGTCGGCATCATGCCGACGCCCCGGCCGCGGAAGGGAAAGGTCTTGCCGCCATCGGCGGTATAGCCATAGCCGATGTCCAGCCTCTTCATGTCAGCCATCGAATGCTCGCGGGTAACGCCATGCCCGTCGGTGCGGCAGTCGAGCGTCCAGTCGTGAAAAACCGCAAACTGCCCGTCCGTTGTCGGATGTACGTCGATCTCGACGATATCGGCGCCCGTCGCAAAACCTGCCTGCATCGATGGGATGGTGTTTTCCAGATAATCGTGTTTCGGCGGCAGCATGCGGCTTGCCGTGCAGGTGTCGTTCTTGAGATCGGTTTCGTCGAAGCGCTGGGCGATGCCGCGATGGGCGAGCAGCACCGGTTTTCCCTGCCGATGTTCGGCAAGCAGGCTGGTATTGTTGAGGTAGATGCCCGCCGCGGCGACGGCGATTGCCGCCGCACAATAGAAAAACTTCCTGCCCAATGCCGATCCCCCTGGTTGCATCGCAAGGGCTAGAAAGCGATTCTGGTTGTTCTTGGGCTGTTTTCCGGCTTTTCTATGCCATCGGGTCTATTCGCCGACGGGAGCCTCATCGCTATGGAACCACAAGACGACGAGCTCATCCATTTCGAATCGCATGGTGCCGCCCCGTTGCCGCCGGCAGCAGTCGAAGGGCATGTCGCGCGTGATGGTGCCCGCATCTGGTATGCGTCCTACGGCGCAGGTCCCCCCGTCATTCTGCTGCATGGCGGCCTTGGTCACAGCGGCAACTGGGGCTATCAGGTCCCGGCACTGTTGCGCCGCGGCCGCCGCGTCGTGCTGATCGACAGCCGTGGCCATGGAAGAAGCACCCGCGATGCCCGTCCCTATAGCTATGAGCTGATGGCCTCTGACGTGCTCGCCGTCATGGACGCACTGCATCTCGACAAGGCGGCCGTCGTCGGCTGGAGCGACGGCGCCTGCATCGCCCTGATTCTTGCCATGACGGCGCCCTCACGTGTCGAGGGGGTCTTCTTTTTCGCCTGCAACATGGATCCGAGCGGCACGCTGGAATTTATTCCGAGCCCAGTCATCGACCGATGTTTCAGCCGGCACGCCAAGGACTATGCCGCATTGTCCACCACGCCGGATGATTTTAATCCATTCGTCGAGGCGGTCAGCCTGATGATGCGGACGGAGCCGAATTATCAGGCCGCCGACTTGGCGCTGATCCGGGTGCCGGTTGCAATCGTCCTCGGCGAGCACGACGAATTCATCAAGCCCGACCATGCCGAATATCTTGCCCGCAGCATTCCGAACGCTGAGATGATCTATCTCAAAGGCGTCAGTCATTTCGCGCCGCTGCAGCGGCCGGGTGAGTTTGATGTCGCTGTGGTCAACTTCCTCGACGGGATAGGGTCATGACATTGCAGTCGTTGAGCCACGCTCCATTCCATAGTCCCTTCTTCCCGCCCTCTGGCCTCGCGTCCATTTCCCGCTATCTCTCGTTTTATGAGACCTGATGCGCTGCTTTATCCCGCCCCGGAGGGGCTCTATTGCCCGGAAGGCGGATTCTATGTCGATCCGGTGCGGCCGGTCGAGCAGGCGCTCGTCACCCATGGCCATTCGGATCATGCCCGCCCGGGCCATGTGAACGTGCTTGCCACCCGCCAGACGCTGGACATCATGCGCCTGCGTTACGGCGAGGGTTTTTGCGCCAGCGAGCAGGCTGCAGCCTTCGGCAAGGAACTGCTGGTCAACGGCGTCAAGGTGAGCTTTCATCCGGCCGGCCATGTGCTCGGTTCCGCTCAGATCGCCATCGAAAAGAACGGCACCCGCATCGTCGTCTCCGGCGACTACAAGCGCCGCCCCGATCCGACCTGCGCCGCCTATGTGCCGGTTGCCTGCGATGTCTTCATCACCGAGGCGACCTTCGGCCTGCCGGTCTTCCATCATCCCGATCCGATGGAGGAGATAGCCAAGCTGCTGGCGTCGCTGCGGCAATTTCCCGAGCGCACCCATCTCGTCGGCGCCTATGCGCTTGGCAAGGCCCAGCGCGTCATCCGGCTGCTGCGCGATGCCGGTTATGCCGAACCGATCTATATCCATGGCGCCATGGAAAAACTCTGCGACTATTACATCGAGCAGGGCATCGATCTCGGCGAGCTGCTGCCGGCGACGATCGAAAGCCGCGACAAGTCCGCCTTCAAGGGTGCAGTCGTCATCGGCCCGTCATCGGCCTTCGCCGATCGCTGGGCCCGGCGCTTCAACGAGCCGCTGCCGGCCTTCGCCTCCGGCTGGATGATGGTGCGCCAGCGCGCCAAACAGCTCGGCGTCGAACTGCCGCTCGTCATCTCCGATCATTGCGACTGGCCGGAACTGACCGAAACCATCCGGGAATTGCACCCGGCCGAGGTCTGGGTGACGCATGGCCGCGAGGAGGCCTTGGTGCGCTGGTGCCAATTGCAGGGCATCAAGGCGAAACCGCTCCATCTGGTGGGTTATGAGGATGAGGGGGATTGAGGATGGAGTTTGTCGCTGAAAACCCCTCCCCAACCCCTCCCCACAAGGGGGAGGGGCTAAGCCGTTGCACCGCCTCGCAAACCAACAAGCCGGCCACATGCTCTGCGCTGGACGATGAATGCGGCGATGGCCGCTCATTAAGTCCCTCCCCCTTGTGGGGAGGGGTTGGGGAGGGGGTTTTTCCACAAGCCATTGGGAAGTGGCTTTCCTCCCGAGTCGGGAGGCGCCCATGAAAGCCTTCGCCGACCTCCTCGACCGCCTGGTGCTCACCCCCAGCCGCAACGGCAAGCTGAAGCTGCTGACCGACTATTTCCGCGACACGCCCGACCCCGATCGCGGTTACGGCCTTGCCGCCATCGCCGGCACGCTGGAGGTGCGTAACGTCAAGCCCGCCATGCTGCGCGAGCTGGTGCTGGAGCGCATGGACGAGGTGCTGTTCCGCTATTCCTACGATTATGTCGGCGATCTCGCCGAAACCATCTCGCTTGTCTGGGACAATGAGAGGGATATCGACCGTTCGGCGCTTGCCCAGCCGCGGCTTGGCGAGGTCGTCACCGGCATGAATGCGCTCGGCCGCACAGAAGTGCGCAGCTTCGTCCGTGACCTGCTCGACCGGCTGGATTCGTCCGGTCGTTTCGCCTTCATCAAACTGGCGACCGGCGCCATGCGCATCGGCGTTTCCGCCCGCCTTGCCAAGCAGGCGCTCGCCGATCTCGGCAACAGGGACGTCACCGAGATCGAAACCCTCTGGCACGGTCTGCAGCCGCCCTATGAGACGCTGTTTGAATGGCTGGCGAATGGCGGTGAAAAACCGGTGCTGGCCACCCCGGCGATCTTCCACTCCGTCATGCTCGCCAATGCGGTAGAGGAGGGCGATCTTACCGGCCTTGATCCGGCCGACTACGCCGCCGAATGGAAATGGGACGGCATCCGCGTCCAGCTCTCCCGCTCCGGCGACAGGCGAAAGATCTATTCCCGCTCCGGCGACGACATTTCAGGCGCCTTTCCCGACATTCTCGACGCGATCAGTTTTTCCGGCGTCGTCGACGGCGAGCTGCTGGTCGGCGGCACCGCCCGCTCCAACAGCCCGACCCGAACCTTCTCCGACCTGCAACAGCGCCTGAACCGCAAGACGGTGACGGCGAAGATGCTCGGCGACTATCCCGCCTTCATCCGCACCTATGACCTGCTCTTCGACGACGACGAGGATGTTCGCGGCCGCTCCTATATCGATCGCCGCGACCGGCTGACCGAGATCATCGACCGCGCCCCCCATGACCGTTTCGACCTCTCGCCGCTCGTGCCGTTCTCGTCGTGGGAAGAGCTCGACGCCCTGCGCGCCGCGCCGCCCGATCCGGTCATCGAAGGCGTGATGATCAAGCGCCGCGACAGCGTCTATCAGGCCGGCCGCATGAAGGGCCCCTGGTTCAAGTGGAAGCGCAACCCCTATAATGTCGATGCGGTGCTGATGTATGCGCAGCGCGGCCATGGCAAGCGCTCCAGCTACTATTCCGATTTCACCTTCGGCGTCTGGGCCGATGACGAGGACGGCGAACAGCTCGTGCCCGTCGGCAAGGCCTATTTCGGCTTCACCGATGCCGAGCTCGAGGTGCTCGACAAATTCGTGCGCAACAATACCACCGAGCGTTTCGGCCCGGTGCGCGCCGTGCGCGCCGACAGGGATTTTGGCTTCGTCGTCGAAGTGGCCTTCGAGGGCATCAACCGCTCGACCCGGCACAAATCGGGGGTTGCCATGCGTTTCCCCCGCATCGCCCGCCTTCGCCCCGACAAGCCCTCCTACGAGGCAGACCGGCTACGCACGCTGATCGCCATGATCGACGCCAAACCGGAATGAGGTTGCATGCCCTGCGCAACAATGACGCAGGGCAATATTTTCAACATCATGTGTATTGGCGGCAACGATCTTCCGGTGCAGATTTTGCATGCCGGGGAAATGATGGGTGCGTTATGAGCTCGCTTGAACAAAATTCCTTTTTCCGTCAACGCCGTGCCGTTCTGGCAGGTCTTGCCGGTGCACTCGTCTTGCCGCGCATGGCAGCCGCGTTTGATGTCCCGGACGAGCCGCGCCTCGCCAAGCGCGACTATGCCAAGGTCCGCCACCATTTCCGCACCAAGCTGCTGCAGAAGGGCCCGGCGCCCGACAAATACGAACCGCTGAATGCGCCTGCCGATGCCGACAAGATCTTCTACCGCTCCGGCTATGGCGAGCTGGAACTGGTAGCCTGGGTTTCCAAATACAAGCGCGAGCGCGCCGCCAAACCGGCCGTGCTCTTCCTGCACGGCGGCAATGCCATGGGTATCGGCCACTGGCAGCTGATGAAGCCCTATATGGATGCCGGTTATGTCGTGATGATGCCGTCGCTGCGCGGCGAAAATGGCCAGATGGGCAATTTCTCCGGTTTTTACGACGAGGTCGACGACGTGCTCGCCGCCACCGAGCGCCTGGCGCATCTGCCGGGTGTTGATCCCGAGCGGCTGTTCATCGCCGGCCACAGCATCGGCGGCACGCTGACCATGCTGACGGCGATGACCACCCACAAATTCCGCGCCGCTGCGCCGATTTCGGGCAACCCCGATGCCTTCCGCTTCTTCAACCGCTATCCGCAGGATATCCGCTTCGACGACAGCAATGCGCACGAATTCGAGGTGCGTTCGGCGCTGTGCTACGCCCACAGCTTCAAATGTCCGGTCCGTGTCGTCCACGGTACGGAGGAGCCGCATTTCAACGACCGCGCCGATCTGCTTGCCCGCCGCGCCCGCGGCGCCGGCGTTCAGATCGAGACTGAAACCGTCGCCGGTAATCACACCTCGGCGCTGCCGACCGAGATCGAACAGAGCATCCGCTTCTTCCACGGGGTGGCGGCCTGAGTTTTGCGGCCGCTTCAAATAAAGGGCGATCGGCCCTATATTGCTGGAATGACGACGAACGCAGAGAGCATGATTGTGCCGAACGACTTCCCCGAGCTGAAATCGCTCGTCTGGAATCGCGATCCCGCGCGCGCCATGCCTGCCTGCGAGGCCTTCGCGCTTTATGAACGAAACTGGCGTTTCGTCGATACTGGCAGGCTGACTGAGCGGGAGGTGCAACTGATCCGCGATCTTGCTGCCACTTATGGCAACGGCGTCCTGCTCGTTTCCTGATTTTCCGTTTCTTTATCCGTTGTTTTGAGTGCAATTCCAGCAAAAGTGCTGAGCGGTTTTGCGTTCGGAATTGCGTAAAAACAAAAGATTAGAGCGGTTCTGCGCTTCCGTGAAACGTTGAACCGCTCTAGGCTTGGCGGAAATCGGGTGGCCATCATGGAATTCAGACGTCCGGAACATCGCACCATCGCTGCAGCCCTTCGTCTGATGGAGGCCGATTTTCTTCTGGCCAACAAGTGTTGGTTTGGGGGCGGAACTGCCATTGTCATGCATCTCGACGAATACCGGCTGTCGCTCGATGTCGATTTTCTCTGTGCGGATGGCGAGGGATATCGCGTCGTGCGTATGGCGGCGGTCGAAAGCGGAGTAGGGGCCTTTTTCGAAAAGCCGGTCGCCGCGCTCAGGGACTTCAGGACAGACCAATATGGCATCCGCACGGCCCTTACCCTCGAAGGGCAGCCGATTCGCTTTGAAATCGTGCGTGAGGCCAGGATTGCTCTTGAAGGTACTCTCGATCCACGGCTGAGCGTTCCCATGCTTTCGTTGCCTGATATGTTCGCCGAAAAACTGCTCGCCAATGCTGACCGCTGCCAGGACAAGGCCGTTGCTTATCGTGATGCTATCGATCTCGGTATGCTTCTCACCCGCTACGTGGAAATTCCAGCTGTCGCTGTTCTCAAGGCGACGGAAGCTTATGGGCAGGACATTGAGCGCAAGATCGTTTGGGTCCTCGCCAGACTTGAGGACGAGACCGAATTGAGAGATGCCGCAAGCGTTCTGCAGATGGACGGCGACCTTGCAGTGCGGGCGATCGCCGCGCTTCGCGGCGAAGCGCGGCGGCTCTGGTCGTCTTAGCGCCTGCCTTTCCCACCCCAACGCCAGCCTCGCGCCAGCCGCGGATGCCATCGTCGCGGCAGATGTCGTTGTCTGCCGATCGTTGATAAGGGTGGTTCCATGAATTTTCTGCGCCGGGTCTTCCCGATTGCCGGGCTCGTGATTGCAGTTGCGTCGCTGAGCGGCTGCAACATCCTCATCCCCGATGTCGCCGCCGATTCGCCCGCCCGTTTCGTCCAGGAGACCTCGCCGGTCTTCTATCAGCCGCCCGGTGTCGATCCGCGCCGGGTGCGGCCGATCCCCGATCAGCCGGTGCCGCAGACGCGCGAGCTCTACAAGACCCAGTTCCACCAGACCTATGGCCTGCCGGTGACCAATCCGGTGCATATGGCGATGTATGGTGAGCTTCGCGATGCGGATTTCACCCTGCCGGCGATCCCGGTCAGCCGCGTGCAGCCGCAGTTCCTGCGCCAGCAGGTCGATTATCAGACGACCGAGCGTCCCGGCACCGTGGTCGTCGATACCAAGGCGCATTTCCTCTATTTCGTCGAGGGTAACGGCAAGGCGATGCGCTATGGCGTCGGCCTCGGCCGCGACGGTTACGCCTGGTCGGGCCGCGGCGTCATCCAGTGGAAACAGAAATGGCCGCGCTGGACGCCGTCGGTCGAAATGGTTTCGCGCCAGCCTGAGGTTCGTCCCTTTGGGGCGGAGAATGGCGGCATGAATCCGGGGCTGATGAACCCGCTCGGCGCGCGCGCCATGTATATCTTCAAGGACGGGCAGGATACGCTCTACCGCGTCCACGGCACGCCCGACTGGCAGTCGATCGGCAAGGCCACATCGTCGGGCTGCGTGCGCATGCTGAACCAGGACGTCGTCGATCTTTACGACCGCGTTCCTGCCAAGGCCGAGATCGTTGTGATGTAGCGCTGCAACAGCGCGGCCCATTCGTCCGCTCCGGCCCGGACACGTCTGCGTGAAGCTATGGTTTATTTGGCGCAAGCCGATAGATCTTCTTATGTCGTTATCCCAAGATTCCCGCATCAAAGGAAATCAGTCCCGCGTCATGAGCTTCGATAGACACCTTTCCCGCCGCAGCTTTCTTTCCTTTTCTGCGTTGACCGCAGCCTCCGCGCTCACCGGCTGCGCCTCCTCAGCCAACACGGTGACATCAGGCGATACGACGATCATCTATCGTTCGCCCATGCGCCTGTTCCAGTCGATGGAAACATCGAGCGTGCCGAGTGGGGCCGAACTTGCCGTCATGTATGGCCCCGTCGAAGACGGCGGCTTCCTTATTCCAGCCGTTCCCTACGAACAGATCGATCCGCGCTATTATCGCCAGCGCGTGGTCGACCCCACTGGCCAGCCGCCCGGCACCATCGTCGTCGATACGCCGTCGCGCTTCCTCTATCTCGTCCAGGGCGACGGCATGGCGATGCGTTACGGCGTCGGCATCGGCCGCGAGGGTTTCGCCTGGCAGGGGTCGGGTGTCATCCAGTGGCGTCAGAGATGGCCGCGCTGGAAGCCGCCGAACGAGATGGTCGCGCGCCAGCCGGAACTCGTCAAATATTCGATCGAGAACGGCGGCATGGAGCCTGGCCTGAAAAACCCGCTCGGCGCCCGCGCGCTCTATATCTTCTCGAATGGCGAGGACACGCTTTATCGCCTGCACGGCAATCCCGATTGGCGCTCGATCGGCAAGGCCGTCTCGTCGGGCTGTGTGCGGCTGCTGAACCAGGATATCATCGATCTCTACGATCGCGTTCCGACAAAGGCGCCGATCGTCGTCTGGCAGTAATTTTCACCCAGGCGGCCGCGATCCGGCCGCCTCGGATCGATCCCTTTTCCCGGGCAAGCTGTGCTTTGCCCCCAGGCAAGCAATTGCTTTGCCCCGGGCAAACGGGTGTTTTGCCCCTGGAAAAGAGCTTCATTTTGCGCCCGCAAGAGAATTATTTTCCGAAATACCATTGCTTAATTCGGTAAATATCCTACATGGTGCGTATCGAATTGCTTGCGACCTTTGTCTACGCGCTTGAGCGCACCGTCAGATATCCTCTCAACATCGATACGGCTTGTCGGATATCTCTCCGCAGGCGAACACAAACGGTTGAAAAGGAGATCGTTATGAATTCAGGCGTCGTCAAGTGGTTCAATGGCACCAAGGGTTTTGGCTTCATTCAGCCCGATGATGGTTCTACGGACGTTTTTGTCCATATTTCAGCGGTTGAACGCGCCGGCATGCGCGAACTCGTTGAAGGTCAGAAGATCCGCTACGATCTCGTCCGCGACAAGAAGTCCGGCAAGAATTCGGCTGATAATCTTCAGGCCGCATGATTTGTCATTCGCCTCTGCTGACCATGAATATGGCAGCGGGCTGGCCATGTGCTTGCAGCAAGCTGACCACGGATGTACTGGCAGTGAGTTGACCATACGGGCAGCGGGTTGAGTGACTGGAAGAGGTCGGGTCCGAGCCCGGCCTTTTTGCTTTGATCGCAGGCTTTTCCGGAATGAGCCTCGGTCATTCCGGAATGGCCCCTGGTCGTTCTGATTGACCGATTGAGCAGCCGAAGAGTCGAAGGGACGCTGAAATGGGCAGACCAAACTATAAAGTCGGCGACATGATCGTGCTGAAGTCCGGCCTCACCCGCACGGCGAAAGCCGACAAGCGGTGCCGGATCTCCAGCATCCTGCCCAACGACCATGGGCATGTGCAATATCGCGTCCAGTTCGACGCAGAGAATTTCGAACGCCGTATCACTGAGGCCGACATAGATACAGGGGAATCGCCATCCAGGGTTTCCCCCCAAGCGGCGGCCAAGTCCGATGGCGCCGAACCCTGGCTGGAGTTTTCGAGCATCAAAATCGGGAAGTAGTCCCGCGCTTTTTATTATGGACAGTGCGGCCTCGCCGCCGCGACAGGAAGGATATCGCTTTGCAGGTACTCGTCAGGGATAACAATGTCGATCAGGCGCTCCGCGTGCTCAAGAAAAAGATGCAGCGGGAAGGCCTGTTCCGGGAAATGAAGGCGCGCAGCGCCTTTGAAAAGCCGTCCGAGAAGCGCGCTCGCGAAAAGGCCGAGGCCATTCGCCGCCAGCGCAAGCTTGCCCGCAAGAAGCTGCAGCGCGAAGGTCTGCTGCCGGCACCGAAGAAAGTTCTCCGCACCCGCTAATCCCGGGCGTGGAAACACGGTCCAACCGCGGAATCATGGTTTCAGCCGTGAGATCACGGCTTTCAGCCGCGGAGTCATGGCTTGCAGCGCCGCGCGTCTTTTCGGACGCGCAAGGGATGCTGTAACACTTTGAATTTTTGCATAATTCCTTGAGCCGATTCCGATTGAAGGAATTATGCAGTAGCGCCGCCATCACCTGGGAAAGGGGCACATGACCGCCACCAAGGGAGAATTCTTCAATCCCGCCAAGCTCTCGTCTCGCGACAAGGCGGAAGCGACCGATCACACGGCGCGCGCTATCATCGCCGCCGAGGCAACGGCTCGTGACAAGAAGACGGAGAAGCTGAAGGCGCTGCGTTTGCAGCAGGAGGCCGAGGCCGAACCTAAGGCGGCGCCTGCAAAGAAGCGTCGGTCGCCGGCTAAGCCGCGGCCCTGATCTCTCGGCGCACGCCGGCTCTACCGGGTGGATGCATTCAGCCTCCGTCCGTGCCGGTCCGCCCGAGGTTTCCCCGCAGCCGATGCAGCATGTCGCGCATCTCGGCCATTTCCTTGAGCGTGCAGCCTGCGGCTTGCCCGATCGCCGTCATGATCGTATCGATCTCCCCCTTCATTGCCTCACCTCTAGGGGTCAGCGACACGATCACCTGCCGTTCGTCGCGTAGGTCGCGGATGCGCTTGATCAGGCCGCTCTGTTCCAGCCGTTTCAACAGCGGCGACAGCGTGCCGGAATCGAGATCCAGTTGCTCGCCGATCGTCTTCACCGGCAACTCGCCGCGTTCCCACAGCACCAGCATCACCAGATATTGCGGATAGGTCAGGCCGACCTTGTCGAGGATCGGCTTGTAGGCGCGGGTGAAAGCATGCGCCGTCGCGTAGACCGCGAAGCACAGCTGTTTTTCCAACCGCTTCTCTTCTTGCGGTATCTCCATCGTCTTCGTCGTGTGCGCTTTCATATCCATCATCCCTAGAGCATTCCCGTTTTTCTTCGAATCACGAAATGCTCTATCCCTTTGTTTTCACGCAATTCCGGGCGCAAAACCGCTGCGCACTTTTGCTGGAATTGCTCTAGAGCATGATGCCGAAAACTGTCCGCGCTTTTCGCGCGACATCATGCTCTAACTCTTTAATTTAGAACAGGATTCAGATTTTAGGCCGGCCCGGCTAAAATCTTCCTGCTCTAAGGCCCGATTGTCCTCCTTTCGAATTCGAAATGCAATTTGCAAAATTCACTTGCGTGCAATTTAATTGTGCGATACTAAAAATCCAACCCGATCGAAGGGCCAACCAAAGGAGATCGTCATGCCTATTCTCTATACGACCAAAGCCTCTGCCACCGGCGGCCGCGCAGGCCGCGCCGTTTCCGAAAACGGCGTTCTGGACGTGACCCTGACCGTCCCCAAGGAACTCGGCGGCGACGGCGCCACCGGCACCAATCCCGAACAGCTCTTCGCTGCCGGCTACTCCGCCTGCTTCCTCGGTGCATTGAAATTTGTCGCGGGTCAGCAGAAGGTCAAGATTCCGGAAGATACGACGGTCTCCGCCAAGGTCGGCATCGGCCCGCGTGAAGATGGCGGCGGCTTCGGCATCGAAGTGGCGCTGACGGTTGACATTCCGGGTCTCGACCGCGAAACGGCTGAAAAGCTCGCAGCCGCAGCCCATATCGTCTGCCCCTACAGCCACGCCATGCGCACCTCGACCGAGGTTCCGGTCACCGTCGCCTGATCGATTTTAAAAAATTGGTAGCCGTATCGGCTGCCGCCATTTGCCGGCCGGGTAGGGTACTATCCGGCCGGTTTCGGCGTTTCTGCCATCATTCATGACAGCGCCTGCAGGTCCTGCCGCAGCCTGGCGACGCTGCCATCCGGCAGCTTTCCGTCGATCATCGCATGCGTGCTTTCCCAGATCGGCAGCGCTCTCGCCAGCACCGCCTTGCCCTCAGTGGTGAGGCTCAGCAGCCGGCCGCGCCTGTCCCTGGGGTTCTCCATCACCTTCACCCAGCCCTTGCGCTGCAACGGCTTCAGCGCCGCCGTCAGCGTCGTCTGGTCCATGGCGAGCAGGGCGGCGACCGGCCCCATTGGCGGTGGCTCCGGCCGGTTCAGCGACATCATCAGCGAAAACTGCCCATTGGTCAGCCCTGCCGGCCTCAGCGCGTCGTCGAACAGCCGGGCAAGCGCGCGCGCTGCCCGCTGCACATGCAGGCAGAGGCAGGTGTCGCGCACCATCAGCGTCGTGGAAAAGGGAATCTCGATCGAATTTGACATGCCTCATTTCTATTGATATCAATGTATTTAGTCAAGGAGAAGGAGATGAGCCGGCTTCACCGGCAAGCGCCGGAGGAGGGCGCACCCCATGCAGAATGAGGTTGTTTCCCGCGAAGAGTGGCTCGAGGCCCGCCGTGCCCTGCTGGCAAAGGAGAAGGAGGCGACACGGCTGCGCGACAGCGTCAACGCCGCCCGTCTGGCGCTGCCCTGGGTAAAGGTCGACAAGGATTATGTCTTCGAAACGCCCGAGGGCAGGAAATCGCTCGCCGATCTTTTCGACGGCCGCAGCCAGTTGCTGATCTATCATTTCATGCTCGGCCCGGATTGGGATGCCGGCTGCACCGGCTGCTCCTTCCTGTCGGATCATGTCGATGGCGCCCTGCCGCATCTGAACCATCATGACGTCACCTGGGTCGCCGTTTCGCGCGCGCCGCTCGACAAGATCGCCGCCTATAAACAGCGCATGGGCTGGAAATTTCCCTGGGTCTCTTCCTTCGGCAGCGATTTCAATTTCGATTATCACGTTTCTTTTAGCCCCGAGGATCTTGCCAAAGACAAGGTCTTCTACAATTTCACGCCTATGCAGCCGGCTGACGCCAATGACGAACTGCCGGGCCTCAGCGCTTTCTACCGCAACGACAAGGGCGAGATCTTCCATACCTATTCGAGCTATGCCCGCGGGCCGGAAGAACTGATCGGCACTCTGATGATCCTCGACCGCGCGCCGAAGGGCCGCAACGAGGACAGCACGATGAATTTCGTGCGCCGCCACGACGAATATGAGGAGGTCGCCAAGGCGGCATCCTGCTGTCACTGAGCCGGAGCATGATGCCGAAAAGTGTAAGCGGTTTTGCCGGGAAAGTCGCGAAGTGACTTTCACAGGAATGCGGAAAAACCAACTCTACATCACTCAAGGGAGAAGAGGACGATGAAGACCGCTGAAATGCTGAAGGAGCATACCTTCCTGGAAAGACTGATCGGCGACTGGACCGTCACCGCACCCGACATGACTGGCGGCGAGCCCTGGACGGAGACCGTCCGCTCGCTGCACGGCATCTGGTTCGTCGCCGAAGGGACCGGCCGCATGCCTGATGGTAAGGAGGCCACCAGCATCCTGACGCTCGGCTACAACGCCGCAAAAGGCAAGTATGTCGGCAGCTGGATCGGCAGCATGATGGACTATATGTGGGTCTATGAGGGCGAGGTCGACGCGTCAGGCAATGTGCTGGACCTTTATACGACAGGGCCAGACTTCAACGGCGAGGGCCTTGCCGATTACCGCGAGCAGATCATCTTCGTCGATGCCGATCACCGCACCTTCGTCTCCAGCGCCAAGCAGCCGGATGGTTCCTGGAAGCAGTTCATGGAAGCGCATTACGCCCGCAGGATCTGACAATCACGGCGCTCACCCTCGAAATAGGGGCCTTGCAAAGAGGCCTCCGAAGAGGAGCGTCGAAAAAGGGAGAGTATGATGTCTGAGACGCATGGAAAGTTCATCTGGTGCGAGTTGATGACCCCCGACACATCAGCTGCTGCGAAATTCTACAGCTCGGTCGTCGGCTGGACGACCTCCGAAATGAAAATGGAGGGCATGCCCACCTATACGATCTTCGAGGCGAACGGCATCGGCGTCGCCGGCCTGATGGAATTTCCGGCTGAACTCGAGGGCAAAGGCATTCCGCCGAACTGGACGGGTTATGTCGACGTCGACGACGTCGACCAGTCGGCAAAGGATTTCGCCGCCAATGGCGGTTCGGTCCGCCGTCCGCCGGAAGACATCCCGACCATCGGCCGCTTCGCCGTCGTCGCCGATCCGCATGGCGCGGTGATCTGCATCATGACGCCGGCGCCGATGGACAAATCCCCGCCGGAACTGGCCTTCGACGCGCCCGGCAATATCGGCTGGCGCGAACTCTACGCCGGCAACGGCGAGGAGGCGCTGGCCTTTTATTCCAAGCTGTTCGGCTGGACGAAGCACAGCGAATTCGACATGGGTCCGATGGGCGTCTATTATCTCTTCGCCCATAATGGCAGGCAGATCGGCGGCATGATGACCAAGCCGGAAAACCTTCCGATGTCCTTCTGGTGCTATTATTTCATCGTGCCAACTCTCGACGCCGCAACCGAACGCCTCACATCAGGCGGCGGTAAGGTCGTCCACGGCCCGATGGAAGTCCCCGGCGGCAGCTGGATCGTCCAGGCCACCGATCCGCAAGGCGCCTTCTTCTGTCTGGTCGCACCGAAGCGGTAGATTTTGACGCGGCAAAGTGCGGCCGGCCCCTCATCCGGCTGCCGCCACCTTCTCACCGCTCGCGGGGAGAAGGGATGTGCAGCTCGCTCTCCGTTCCCTTCCACCTCTCGCATGGCACGTCCCCTCTCCCCGCGAGCGGGGAGAGGGTTAGGGTGAGGGGCACCGCCCCACGCCACACTCCCATCGTCCATCACCCCGCCACCGAAGCAAAGAATCCTTCCGGGCTCTCCACCTCCACCAGCCGCTTCTTCTCGATCAGCCAGAACCGGTTTCCCACCGCCCGCACGAAACTGCGGTCATGCGATACCAGCAGGCAGCTCGCCTCGTGCGCCATCAACTCGCTCTCCAGCGCCTCCTGGCCCTCGATGTCGAGATGGTTGGTCGGCTCGTCTAGGAGGTAGAAGTTCGGCTCCGTCAGCCGCAGCACCAGCATGCCGAGCCGCGCTTTCTGGCCGCCGGAGAGCTGGCCGATCGGTTTTGCCTGCATGTCGATCGTCATGCCGGCGCCCGCCAGCAAGGCCCGCGCCCGCTGGTCGCCGACATCGAAGCGGCGGATGATCGTGCCGATTGGCGTGTCGGTGTCGGCAAGATCGGCAAGCGCCTGATCGCCATAGCCGAGCACGAGCGACGGCGTCGCCTTGATGCTGTCGCGCGCCGTCTCCGCTCTTTCGATCGCCTGTTTCAACATCGACACCAGCCGTGACTTGCCGGCGCCGTTGAGGCCGTGCAGCACAATGCGGTCGCCCTGGCAGATGAACTGCCGGCCGGTCTTGAACAGCAGCGTTCCATCCGGCGTCGTCACCGCCGCATCCTCCAGCGTCACCAGCACCTTGGCATGGGTGCCGCGGTTGGCAAGCCGGATGGCGCCGGCCGAGCGCTCCAGATGCGCCGGTTTTGCCGCATCCTCCAGCTTCTCCGCCCGCTGCCTGAGCTGCTTCGTCTTGACGACGAGCAGGTCGCTGCCGGAGTTGATGCCGATATTGTTGAGCTTCGCCGCCTGCTTGCGCAATTGCTCCGCCACCTTCATGTCGCGCTCGTAGCGCCGGGCTTCGGAAGCGTCGGCCTCGTCGAGAGCGGCGCGTGCCCTGGTATAGGGCAGGGCGAAGACCGGCGATTGCTCCGGCCGCAGGAACAGCGTCCGGTTGGTCGTCGCATCGAGGAAGGCGCGATCGTGGCTGGACAGGATAACCGGCACGTCGCGCGGCAGCGCATTCAGCCAGCTCTCCAACTGAGCGATCTTTTCGAGATCGAGATGGTTGGTTGGCTCGTCGAGCAGAAGCACGTCGGGCTCGCTCACCCAGGTGCGGGCAAGCATCGCAAGCCGCTGCCAGCCACCGCTCAACTGCTTCAGTGGCCGGCCGCGCATCACTTCCGGCACGTCGAGCGATTCCAGCACCACGTCGACGCGCCAGCTTTCGCTTTCGGCCTGATCGGCCGGCAGCGCCTGCAGCACCGCATCGTAGAACGGCGTGTCGAAAAGGGCAGGCGGCACATTCTGCGCGACATGCCCGACGGTCAGCCCGCGCGCCTTGGTGATCTCGCCCTCGCTTGGCTCCAGCGCGCCGGTGATGCAGGCAAGCAGTGTCGATTTCCCCCGCCCGTTGGCGGCGACGAGTCCGATGCGGTCGCCGGCATTGACGACGAGATTGAGCTTGGAAAACAACGGATTGCCCAGCGTCACGCCGAGATTGCGGATATTGATGAGTGTCATGATCGTTCTCTGGTCTTGACCGGGTGGTCGCGCGATCCGGGGCGTTCAGCCATCACGGGATTGCGCGGTTCGAGCCCGGGAAATGAGAGGAATGCGCGCTGTCAGCTACGGCGTCGCATTGGCCACGAAGGGCAGACCAGGAAGAGATGTCGAGAAACGGTCTCTGGTCAGCCCTGCAAACGCATTTGCAGGGCGTTGACGGGACCACGCTGGCGATTAAACCGAAAATAATATTGCATTGCGTGATCCTCCTTTCTCAAAAGCTTGCGAGACCCAAATAACATTGCCCGCAAAAAGAGGCAAGGGAGCCGGGGGTCACCGGCATCCCGTTACAGCTCGTTCTGATTTATCCACTCAGCTCGCCGGCAGCCAGCTCCAGCCGCCGCGTTATGCCGATACTCCTAAGGAAGGTCTCGTCGTGGCTGACGACGATGAGCGCGCCGTCGTAAGCGCGCAGTCCGGCCTCGACGGCGGCAATCGAGTCGATGTCGAGATGGTTGGTCGGCTCGTCGAGGATCAACAGCGGCGGCGGTGCCGAGCCGAGCACGCAGGCAAGGCCCGCCCGCAGCAATTGCCCGCCGCTAAGCGTCGATACGGTCTGCAGCGCCGCATCCGCCCGGAACATGAAGCGGGCAAGGGCGGCCCGGCAGGTGTTTTCATCGGCTAGCGGGTTGATCCGGCGGAAACTGTCGCGGATCGAGGCCGACGGATCGAGAAGGCTGACCGCCTGATCGAGCATCGCAAAAGTGGTCATGACGCCGACCGTACCGGCCCAGGGTTTCAGCTCGCCGGTGACGAGCGCCAGCAACGTCGTCTTGCCCGAGCCGTTGCGGCCGGTGACGGCGATACGCTCCGGTCCCGTCACGTCGAAGGAGAGATCGCGGATGACGGGATCACCCGGCTGGTAGCCCGATGTCACGCCATTCATCCTCAGCACGATCTTGCTGGCGGGCAGCCCGGTCGGCGGCAAGGTGACCGACAAGGGCTGCAGGATCTCGATCTTCTCGCGCGCTGCCGTTGCCTCTTCCAGGGCCTGGGCGCGCCGGCGGTCGGCGAGGCGGGCATTGTCGCCGCCCGTCGTTTCGCTCCGCTCTTTCATGCCGCCGAGCATGATGCGCGGTATGCCGCCCTTGGCGGCCATCTTCCGCCCGGTGCTGTCCCTCTGCGCCTGGCGCTCCACCGTCGCCTGCGCCTTTCTCGCAACCTCGGCCATGCGTTTTTCGGCTTCAGTGAGATCATGCTGTACTGCCGCGAGCTCGAGCGCCTTGCGCTCGCGATAATGGCTCCAGTTGCCGCCGTAGCGCGTAGCAGCGAGCGAGGTCAGCTCGATGATCGCATCGACATTTTCGAGCAGTTCGCGGTCATGGCTGACGATGATGGCGCCGGCCCGCCAACCTGAAATCAGCGCGATCACTGCCTCGCGACCTTCGCGATCGAGATTGTTGGTCGGTTCGTCGAGCAGCAGAAAATCCGGTTCGGTAAAGATCAGCGCCGCCAGCCCGGCACGTGTGCGCTGCCCACCGGAGAGTGCCGCAAGCGGCGTCTCCGGTGACGCGTCGAGCCCGGTCCGAGTGAGCGCTGTGGCAATGCGCGCCTCCAGCATCCAGTCCGCCGATGCAAGCTCGTCGGCCGTTGCCGCGCCAACTTCGGCACGGCGAAGAATAGCGAGCGCACCGGTCACGCCGAAGAGATCGGCAACCGTTTCGTCAGATGCTATCTGAACGCTCGGCCGCAACACGCCGAGGCTGCCGCTGACGGATACCGTCCCCGAATGCGGCTGGATTTCACCGGCGACGAGCTTCAGCAGCGTCGTCTTGCCGACGCCGTTGCGACCAACGAGACCGGTCCGCTCCGCCCCGAAACTCAGATCGAGATTGGAAAAAAGCGGCCGCCCGTCAGGCGCGGACCACGAAGCTTGGGAGAGGGTGATGGATGCAGGCATGGATATGGATTTCCCCGTTGGCAAGGCGAACTGGCGTTGCGATCGGGTTGAAATCCATTGCGGCACACATCCTGTTGAAATGGTCGATGGCAGGGAATTTAGGGAATAAAGGCTGAAGGTTCAAGAAGGGGAACGATCTTGCATTCTTCCGGAGAAGGCGTGAGAAGTTGCCCCTCACCCTAACCCTCTCCCCGTTCTGACGGGGAGAGGGGACGTGGCCTGCGAGAGGTTGGTGGGGAACGGAGAGGTCGCGGCATGTCCCTTCGCCCCGCGAGCGGGGGTCCGAAGGACGGGTCGAGACACGTGGCTCGACCCCGGTCGGTGTCGGTCGGCGGATGAGGGCTTACGGCAGTCCGCAGACCTACCGCTTCAAGCTCCCCAATATCCCGCGCACCAGCGCCCGGCCGACTTGTGTCGCCACCGTGCGCGCCACGCTCTTCATCGCCGCTTCCACTACCGTTTCGCGCTGGTAGCCGGAAGTCCGGCCGCGCGATTGGCCGCGGCCCTGCTGGTTGTCGTCATTGCCGCCGCCGAAGCCCGGCAGGTTCCAGCCGGAGGTCGTGCCGCCCTGTTGCTGAGGCGCTTCTTCCTGGGCTCGCTTGGCGGCTTCGGCATCGGCCGCCTTCTTCGCCCGTGCGGCCAACAGTTCGAAGGCGGATTCGCGGTCGATATCCTCGTCATAGATGCCGAGAACCGGGCTCTTATCCATGATCTGCCGGCGCTCGTCATCCGTCACCGGGCCGACACGGCCGGATGGCGGGCGGATCAGCGTGCGCTCGACGATCGAAGGCGCGCCCTTGGCCTCCAGCGTCGAGACCAGCGCCTCGCCGGTGCCGAGATTGGTGATGACCGTGGCGCAATCGAAGGCCGGATTCGCACGGAAGGTATCGGCCGCCGTCCTCACCGCCTTCTGTTCGCGCGGCGAATAGGCGCGAAGCGCATGCTGTGCCCGGTTGCCGAGCTGGGCGAGCACCGTTTCCGGCACGTCGAGCGGGTTTTGCGTCACGAAATAAACACCGACACCCTTGGAGCGGATCAACCGCACCACCTGCTCGACACGTTCGGTCAGCACCTTCGGCGCGTCGTTGAAGAGCAGGTGCGCCTCGTCGAAGAAGAAGACGAGCTTCGGCTTGTCGGGGTCGCCCACCTCGGGCAATTCCTCGAAGAGCTCGGAGAGCAGCCAGAGCAGGAAAGTGGCGTAAAGCCGCGGGTTCATCATCAGCTTGTCGGCGGCCAGCACCGAGATCTGGCCGTAGCCATTATTGTTGGTGCGCATGATGTCGGTGATCTTCAGCGCTGGTTCGCCGAAGAAATGCTCCGCACCCTGCTGTTCGAGAACGAGCAGCGCCCGCTGGATCGAGCCGACCGAGGCCCTGGAGATCAGGCCGTACTGGTTGGAAAGTTCGCTGGCATTCTCGCCCATATAGTTGAGCAGTGAGCTGAAATCCTTGAGGTCGAGCAGCGGCAGCCCGCCCTGGTCGGCGATCTTGAAGGCAATGTTGATGACGCCTTCCTGCGGTTCGGAGGCGTCCATCAGGCGGGCGAGCAGCAGCGGTCCCATCTCGGCGATGGTGGTGCGCACCCGGTGGCCCTTCTCGCCGAACAGATCCCAGAAGATCACCGGAAATTGGTCGAATTCGTAGTCGGTGAAGCCGATCTGCTCGGCGCGCTTCGTCAGGAAATCCTTGGGCTCGCCCTTGGCGGCGATGCCGGAAAGGTCGCCCTTGATATCGGCCGCAAACACCGGAACGCCGGCTCGGGAGAAGCCTTCGGCGAGCACCTGCAGCGTCACCGTCTTGCCGGTGCCGGTAGCGCCGGTGACGAGGCCGTGGCGATTGCCGAATTTCAGGTCGAGATATTCCGGCTTGTTGATACTGTCATCGGGATTGCGGCTCGCGCCGATGAAAATCTTGCCTTCCTCGATCATTCGGAATGCTCCCTTGGGGCTCTGCCGCCATTTATGAGAAGGCTTGCTTCCGCCGCCTTCATCGAACCATCGTTTCCCTGTTATAAGCAGGGAGATGGGTGCGGACAACTGTTTGCATTAAAAGCAAAACCGGACAAAGTGCCGCCCGGGAAGGGCCGGCTTGAGTTGCCGTGGAATTTCGAATAACGTTGACGTTAACGTCAAAAAACAGGAGGCTGACGATGAATGAAATTGTGACCCAGATCGCCGATCGCGTGGGCATTGCGCCTGATCTGGCCGAAAAGGCGCTCGGCATGATGCTCGGCTTCCTGCAGCGCGAGGCAGCCGATGGCCCGGTTGCCAAGATGATCGAAGCGATCCCCGGCGGCGCCGATCTCGTCGCCCAGTTCAATGGCGCAGGTGCCGGCGGCGGCGGTCTGCTCGGCGGGCTGATGAGCTCGCTCGGCGGTGGCGGCATCATGGGGCTTGGCCAGCAGCTGATGGGCGAAGGCCTCGGCATGGGCGAGATCACCTCGCTTGCCAAGGAAACCATCGCGATCGCCAAGCAATATGCCGGCGAGGAAGTCGTCGACGAGGTCGTCGCTTCCGTCCCGGGCCTCAGCCAGTTCGTCTGAGACGAAAGATCGGCAGGAGCCTCGCTTTGTTGCGGGGCTCACTGTTCTCGCCACACCGGGGTGAAAAGCAAGCGCTGTCCCTATGGAAGGAGAGTTCGTGACCGTCTGGCGCCCATCGCAGCAGATCAGGGTGAAGGTAATCGGCCTCGCCTGGCGGAAAGACCAGCTGCTCGCCGCCGAAGTGGAGGATGACAGCAGCCGCATCAAGGGCGTTCGCCCGCTCGGCGGCGCCATCGAATTCGGCGAGAGCCGCGAAGAAGCCTTGCAGCGCGAATTCCAGGAGGAACTCGAGACTGATATCCGCATCGTCGGTCCTTGGCATCTGCTTGAAAACATCTACGAGCACCATGGCGCGACCGGTCACGAATACATCTTTGCCGCTGATATCGAACTGGCCGATGCATCGCTCTATGAGCGCGACGAAATCCACTATTCCGAACTCGACGAGACGGCGGCGACGGCGCGCTGGTTCGGCCGCGACAGGCTGCGCGACGCCGGCATCGATCTCTATCCGACAGGTCTAGACAGACTGCTGTCGCGCTGGCGCGATTGAGCCAGAAATCGCCTGCTCTCAGGACTCATATTCCGATCGCCAAACTTTGATCATCCGTGCCCGTTTCCGGGGGAACAATGAGCTGGCATCGTCTGTTTCTGTCGCATCGCTGAAACCACAGGGAATAGCATCATGCGCAGGTTTATTGCAGCAACGTCGATCGCTCTCCTCAGCCTCTCCGCCCCGGTTCTTGCCCAGTCGAACATGGGCATGGATGCCAGCGGCCGGATCGATGGCACGCCGCCGCTCGGCACCGCCCCGGGAGCCGAAACGCAAAGCGGGCTGATAATCCCGCTCGACTCGATCGAAACCGGCAGCATCGACAATGGACCAGCAAGCGGTCCGGTCGACTGGGCGCGCTGCCCGCCGCGCAAGGCACGCGGAGCGCTTGCCACCGAAGGCGGCAAGAGCGGCGCCTCGGTCAGCCCCGCATGCCGTGATAACGGAAACCAGTAACACCAGGGGAGGGCGCTATTTGGCGTCCTTATTGTCGTGATGCAGGATGACGCCGAGTTCGTGCCACTGCCGCCTGTCGCGCTGGATCAGTTCGTCGGCTGAGGCAGGTCCCATGCTGCCCGGCGCGTAAGCGTCAGGCACGCTCTGATCCCTAGCCCAGATATCGAGGAAGGGCTGCACCGCCGCCCAGCCGGCCTCGATGCCGTCGGCGCGCTGGAACAGCGTCTGGTCGCCGATGAAGAGATCGTAGAGCAGTGATTCATAGCCGGTCGTCTTGGCGATATCGAATTTGTCGGCATAGCGGAAATCGAGAGAGACCGGCACGGTATCGACGGAAAGCCCCGGCGACTTGATCGAGATTTCCATGCTCATGCCCTCGTCCGGCTGCACCTGGATTACCAGCCGGTTCGGCGGCAGGCGGCGCTTGACGTCGGTCTCGCGAAACTGCGCGAAGGGCACCGGCTGGAAGGTGATGACGATCTCGGTGTCGCGCGCCGTCAGCGCCTTGCCCGTCCTGAGATAGAAGGGCACGCCGGCCCAGCGCCAGGTATCGGCATAGAGCTTCAGCGCCACGAAGGTCTCGGTCCTGCTGTCGGCCGAGACGTCCTTGGTGTCGCGATAGGCCGGAAGCTCAGCACCATTGAGCGGGCCTGCGCCATAGGCGCCGCGCACGCCATGCATCTTGGCCTCCTCAGGCGTATAGACGCGCAGCGCCTTCAACACCTTGCTTTTCTCGTTGCGGATTGCCTCGGCATCGAAGCTGTTCGGCGGCTCCATGGCGATCATCGCCAGCAGCTGGAAAAGATGGTTCGGCACCATGTCGCGCAGCGCACCTGTCGCATCGTAGAATTTGCCGCGGCTGCCGACGTCGACGATTTCGGCAGCGGTGATCTGCACATGGTCGATGTAGCGGCTGTTCCACAAGGACTCGATCATCATGTTGGCGAAACGCGCCGTCATCAGGTTCTGCACCGTCTCCTTGCCGAGGAAATGGTCGAGCCGGTAGACCTGGCTTTCTCCGACCTGGGCGAGAATCTGCGCATTGAGCGCCTGCGCCGAGGCGAGATCGGTGCCGAACGGTTTTTCGATCGCGACACGGCGGAAGACGCCGCCGCTTTCATCGGTTAGCCCGTGGGCCGCGAGCTTCTCGACGATCGTCCCGAAGAAGGATGGCGGCACCGCGAGATAGAAGGCGGCATTGGCATTCGGCCCCAGCCGCTTACCGATCTCGACGAAAATATCGTCCTTCGTGAAATCCCCGGACGTATAGGAAATGCGCCGGCGCAGGCTCTCCCAGGCTTCGTCCTTCACCGTCGGCTCTTCGCCGCTCAGATGGCTGAGGAATTGGTCGAGCCGCCGGCGCAGGAATTCGTCGTCACCCGGCTCGATGCCGATGCCGAGAATGTGGAGATCCTCGCCCACCAGGCGGCTGCGCGTCAGATTAATGATCGCCGGCACCAGCAGGCGGCGTGTCAGGTCTCCCGTGGCGCCGAAGATGACGAGGGTGACCGGCGGGGTAGGGGCAGCGTCCATGTGTCATCTCCTTGGATTTTGCGGCCGACTATACTGCGCGCTGGTTTTGCCGCAACATATGCAGGCGAGGGATAACAGGCATTTGACACCATCCGGAGTGGCTGAGCTCACGTCACCTTGTTGGCGGGCGGCCGATTACCCTTTCACCGCCACCATGAAGATCCTCGGAAACCGCAGCAGCACCCGCCCGTCCGACATCTTGGGATAGGCCTTTTCCACCCGCTGGAGGTAGTCCGCCAGGAATGCCTCGCGATGCTCTTCGCCGGCATGGGCGAGATAGGGCATCAGCCCTGTTCCCTTCACCCACTCGACGATCGCCGCCGCGTCCGCCATCGGATGATTGTAGACGGTGTGCCAGATATCGACGCGCGAAGCTTTGGCGATCAGCCGGCTGTAATAGGTGGACGGCGGCGGCAGCACCTTGCGGCGCACGCTCTTCGCCTCGAAGGCGGATTTCCACGGGCCGGCATGCGCCGTCTCCTCCATCGCCAGATGCGAGGGTTCGCCGAGATTGTCGGGCATCTGCACGGCCAGCACGCCGCCTTCGGAAAGCCCGTCCATCAGCCGGTCGAAAATATCGAGATGATCAGGCAGCCATTGGAAGACGGCATTGGCAAACAGCAGGTCGGCGGGTTCGTCCGGCTGCCAGATGCCGAGATCGGCCTCGACGAAGGCAGTGGCAGGAAGCCGCTTGCTGGCCGCCTCCAGCATGTTCATGTCGCTGTCGACGCCGGAGACGCCGTCCGCCCCATAGCGCTCGATGATCAGCTCGGTCGAATTGCCCGGGCCGCAGCCGAGATCGACGGCGTGGCGAAGGCTTTGCAGGGGCACCTGTGCCAACAGGTCACGCGCCGGTCGCGTGCGTTCGTCCTCGAATTTTACATATTGGTTGGCGGACCATGCCATGGCGTTCACTCCTGCTGTCAGGCCACATCGTCCATGTGGTGGATGCGGATCTTGTCGATGTTGCGGCCGTCGAGCTTGACCATCTCATCGGCGAAGTCGCCGGCGACGAAGGCACCCACCGGTCTTCACTCAGCCGATACAAGTATTTTGTCCACGCGCCTCCCGTCGAGATCGACGACTTCGAAGCGCCATCCATCTCTCGTGAAGCTCTCACCCAATTCCGGCAGATGTTTCAACTCTTCCAACACCAGGCCAGCCACAGTCTGATATTCCAAATCGTCATCGAGCTTGAGATTTAAGAACTCAGCGAATTCGTCAATCGGCGTCCAGCCGGACACGAGGTAAGAACCGTCGTCTCGACGAGCGATGGCTTGCTCATCGATAGGTCCCTCCTGGAGAGCTCCCATGATTGCTTCCAAAATGTCACCTGAGGAGACAACCCCCTCGAAGTGGCCGTACTCGTCGAAAACCAGCACCATGTGAACGGGCGATTTCCTGATTGCTTCAATCACATTGATGGCAGTTGAAAGGTCTGAAACCACCGGGACGTCTTGCGTCAGAGCCTTGATGTCGACAGTGCCGTGTTCGGACATCGAGTCGTAGAAGTCCTTGACCGGAAGGATGCCGATCACCTCGTCCGAACTGCCTTTTCGAACCGGCAACCGCGACCGCTTCGTCCGGTGCAACTGGGTCCGAATTTCATCGAGGCTGTCGTCGATATCAATAATTTCGACGTCCCGCCGGGGCGTCATTAGCGCTCGGGCAGTGCGGTCCGCCAGCCGCATGACGCCTGATATCATCGCGGACTCTTCGCTTTCGATCACGCCAGCCGACTGCGCCTCGGCCAGAACAGTTTTGATCTCTGCGTCAGAGACATTGTCGCCAC
The DNA here is from genome assembly GCF_004306515.1 of Rhizobium beringeri. NCBI lineage: Bacteria > Pseudomonadati > Pseudomonadota > Alphaproteobacteria > Hyphomicrobiales > Rhizobiaceae > Rhizobium > Rhizobium beringeri. The sequence goes on from NZ_SILG01000001.1 coordinate 903,874, forward strand.
CTTTTCCTGCCTGGCCCAAGAGCTTGAGCACAAGATTTCCGGAGGCGTTGAGAAGCCACACGAGTGGCAGTGCGATTTTTGAAAGGACCGCCATAGCTGGTGCGACCTTGGCCGCAACCGCTTCGGGTTCCCGTAATGCGATCTGCTTTGGAACAAGTTCGCCGACGATCAACGAAAGATATGTGATTGCCACAACGACTGAACCTACGCCAATGGCATCAGCGGCCGTCGATGACATTCCCTGGGCTTCTAGCCATCTGCTCAGGCGGCCGCCGAGCGTGGCCCCTGAGAAAGCGCCGGATAGAACGCCGACCAGCGTGATGCCGATCTGCACCGTAGAGAGAAAACGACCGGGGTTTTCGGCAAGTTTGATCGCTTGAGCTGCACCCTTGCTTCCATTGTCGGAGAGAACCTTTAGGCGGGCTGTTCGAGAAGACACAACGGCCAGCTCCGACATGGCGAGCACACCATTCAGGATGGTGAGAAACGCCACAATTCCAATTTCCAGAAACACAGGGACCCTATTCGTTGAGGTTGTAATGCCGCATTCATCAGGCGACGCGGCGAGGCATTCGAAGGGACGCTATATAGACGCCTATATGCATCGCCTATCGTCTTTCCATCATCGTGTTAACATCAGTGTAGGTTCCATCAGTCTTTCGAATTCCGTGGATGGTAAGCTCGACCCAGGCGGAAGGGTCGGAAATCCGATCGAAGAACATCAATGATCAAACGCGGTCATGGCTATGAAAGACCGCTCCTCTGAAGTGAAAGTCATAGGCCAACGGTAAAACCAGACAGGCTCGCGGCCGCCCGTCATTGGCAATGGTCTGGGGAGCGGCCCTCTCTGCGGCAGCCTCGAAATGCCTGAGGCGAGGCGGACGTCATCGCACCATCTACAATGGTCGCCAGCTTCTTCGGCCGGGAGATCCCGATTGGAGCGGGCGGAGCTTGTACTGGATGGGTCGCTGTCAGGCATGTCGCAATTTTGGCGGTGAAACGCTTTCGGCGCAAGAGGCGCCGGGCGAAAATCCTTATAGCCTCTTGATGTGACAGTTTTGAAAAGGACAGCAGCACCTCGTTCTGATTGAGGATTTCGGCGGATTTTCCGCGTTTCTGCAAAGAGCGCTTGGTAATGATTGAGCCATTGGCCGATGGAGCTTTAGAGGATGGAGCGTGGGGGCTGCGGCGCGTCCCCACGAGCTGGAATGGCGATCCGGTAACGAGGTGGCGCCAAGGACAAAATCATGCATCAATTCAAAGTGCTACAGCATTGTTTACACGTCTGAAAAGACGCGCGGCGCTGGAGCCTATGGCAAATCAAGCTAAGCCCGTGAACAGCTGCCCAGCTCATAAGTAAAGCTGGCGCAATACACCGTAAATTAACAGCCTCTTCGTATTTTCTTTCAATTGCGAACGATTTCCTCGGCGTGCAGGCACGTCCCGAAATCAGTTCTCGGTGAGGGGAATCCGGGACGGAATAGATCGAGGCTCGATCGACGACATGCCCGATCGAGGAGGTACGCGCATGCAGTTCAAATCGGCTACCGGACGCAACATTTTTTCCGTGGCGGCCTGCGGTGTCATTGCCACGATCGCGGCATCGGGCGTTCTTTTTTACATCGCCTATAACGATATGCGCAAATCGAGCCTCGACCAGATGCTCCAGATTGCTGCCACCAACGCGCTCAACGTCGAGAAATCCATGAGCGTGGCGCTCGGCATCGTCAATACGTTGGAAACGTCGCTGTCGACGATGAAGGAAGGCGGAAACTCCAGTCGTGCGACCGCCGACGACCTGCTGAAGAACATGCTGCAGGATAATCCGATGGCGCTCGGTGTTTGGACCGGCTGGGAACCGAATGCCTTCGACGGCAAGGACAAGGATTACGTCGGCAAGGAAGGCCACGACACGACCGGCCGCTACGTGCCCTACTGGGTGCGCAGTGGCGACAAGATTCAGCACACGCCGCTGGTCGATTATGGCGTGCCGGGCGCCGGCGACTACTACCAGCTTCCCTTTACCCAGAAAAAGACCGTCGTCATCGAACCCTATGTCTACGCGGTCGACGGCAAGGACGTGCTGATGACCTCGGTCGCAAAGCCGATCATGGTCGATGGCAAGGCGCTGGGCGTCGCCGGCATGGATATTTCGCTCGACGATGCCAACAAGGCGATCTCGGCAGTCCACCCGATGGAGACCGGCTATCTCAGCCTGGTGACGGGCGCCGGCAGCATCATCAGCCATCCTTCCGCCGAGCTCGCAGGCAAGAATATCAAGGACGGCGGTGATCTCACCGCCGGTTGGGATCAGTTGATCGCCAAGCCCGGCGTCGCGCAGGAGATCGCAGGCCCGGACGGCCAGAGTTATTTCTCGGTCGCCTATCCGGTAAAGCTCACGAATGACCTCAACTGGTACGCCATCGTCTCGGTGCCCAAATCCACCGTCTTTGCCCAACTCAACAACATGGCCTGGAGCGCCGTTGCGATCACCGCCATCGCTGCCCTCCTGCTCGGACTCGCAGGCTGGCTCATTGCCCGCAAATTCATCCGCCGCATAGAGGGCGTGATCTCCGAGACTGATCGCATCGCCCATGGCCAACTCGACGTGCAACTGAACGACAAGAATGCCAAGGACGAAATCGGCGACCTCTCACGCTCCCTCGCCATCCTGCTGGAAAGCAATCGCCAGAAGATCAAGCTCGAGGCCGATGCGGAAACCTCCCGGTCCCGCGAAGAAATCGAACGACAGGAACGTTCCGTCCTCCATGCCGCCCGTGAGGATTCGATCAAGTTCGCGGTGAGCGAACTCGGAAACGGCCTCGCCAGCCTTTCCAACGGAGATATGACCGTCCGGCTGGAAAAGCCATTTACCGACTCCCTTGACGAAATCCGCGTCGATTTCAATGCGTCCGTCGAAAAGCTCCAGGCAGCCCTGATTTCCTTCTCCGAAAACGCTGCCGTCATTCAGGCCGGTTCGGAAGAAATCCGCTCGGGCGCCGACGATCTCGCCCGCCGCACCGAACAGCAGGCCGCTTCCGTCGAGGAGACCGCCGCTGCGCTCGAGCAGATCACCACCTCGGTCAAGGACTCCACCCTTCGCGCCGAGGAGGCGGGAACGCTCGTCAGCCGCACCAAGGATGGCGCAGAAAAGTCCGGAGAGATCGTGCGCAATGCCGTTAACGCCATGACCGGCATCGAGCAATCCTCGCAGTCGATCTCCAACATCATTGGCGTGATCGACGATATTGCCTTCCAGACGAATCTGCTGGCCCTCAATGCAGGCGTAGAAGCGGCGCGTGCGGGGGAGGCCGGCAAGGGCTTCGCCGTCGTCGCACAGGAAGTGCGTGAACTCGCGCAGCGCTCGGCCACCGCCGCCAAGGAGATCAAGGCACTGATCACCTCGTCCGGCGACCAGGTCAAGCGTGGCGTCGATCTCGTCGGCCAGACCGGCAAGGCGCTGCAGGCGATCGTTGCCGAAGTCCAGCAGATCAACAGCAATGTCCAGGCAGTCGTCCAGGCCGCCCGTGAACAGTCGACGGGTCTTCTGGAGATCAACACGGCAGTCAACCAGATGGACCAGTCGACCCAGAAGAACGCCGCAATGGTCGAGGAATCGAATGCCGCCTCGCACACGCTGGTAACGGAGGTGTCTGCCCTTTCGGAGCGTCTGGCACAGTTCAATCTCGGCCAGGTGGCAAAGGCGGCCCCCTCCGCTCGGACAACTGCCAAGCCGTTGGCACGCCCGGTCGCGGCGACGCTTTCGATGCGCAGACCGGTTCCCGCCTCGGCCACCGACCATGCCAGGCCCGCTCCGTCACCGGCCCGTGCACTCGGCGGCAAGCTCGCAGCCGCCTTCGGCACCTCAGCTGCACCGGCTTCGACCGAGGGCAACTGGGAAGAGTTCTAGAAGCATGTCGCGCAAAACTGTGCAGCGGTTTTGCGGCGCGAGACGATGTCAGTTTTTACGAAGCGCTCGGATGGACCGTCGTTGAGGCCCGGTGGTGAAAACCGGTGCTGACAAAGGAGGTGCTGACAAAGGAATTGCGAACCAGGTCCCAATGGTGAAGTATTGCGCTGACCGCGAGCTGCTCTGACGTTCTCGTGGAGCCTCTCCAAAAACGACGAGGTCACGATGCTCATTATCTTCGGTGGTCTGCCTGGCAGTGGAAAGACGACGATCGCCCGCGCTTTGGCTGAGCGGTTGAATGCTGTCCATGTGCGCGTCGATACCATCGAGCAGGCAATCCGTGCCTCCGGAATTGCCGATGATGCCGGGCCTGCAGGCTATATCGTGGCTTACGGTATTGCCGGGGACAATCTGACTCTCGGCAGGACCGTTATCGCCGACTCCGTCAACCCGCTTCGGATAACCAGGTCAGCGTGGCTTTCCGTCGCACAAGCCGCTGGGGTGACGGCGGCGGAGGTCGAGGTCGTTTGCTCGGACAAAGTCGAGCACCGCAACCGTGTTGAAACGCGCCTCACCGACGTCGAAGGTCTGGTAAAGCCGACATGGCAAGAGACTTCCGAAAGAGCCTATGACGAATGGCACGATGCAGTCGTCATCGATACCGCTTCGAAAACGGTCGAAGCGGCTTTGGATGAACTGGTGAGCCGGTTGAAATCGCTGGCGATGCGATGAAGGAATGATCTCGTTTCCGACCCGACCCGAGCCGACACGTGAGGCGAGGCGGATCTCATCGCAGCGTCCTATAGCGGCCGCCTTCCTGGGTCGCGATTCCGGTTTTGTCTGCCCGGTGGCCTCGGCAGAGGCTGTAAAGATACGGGAATCAATGTGCGGCGGCGATCACGCGTCTTCCTTCACTTGGCTGGCTTGCGCCGAACGTGGCTAGCTTTCTACCGAGTTCCGCAAAATCCTACCGTCGGGTAGACAGGTGCCCTGTCGCCAATTCTGCCCGGCAGGCCTCGCCAAAATCGAGGAGAAAGTTCATCGCGCCGGAGCGGGCAAGATCGCGGATTTCAGAGAGCGAGCGATTGGGCGTCAAATAGGTTTCGACGATCCTTACCATTGCCAGCTCGGCTGCATCCACGACCGGTCGGGATGAGATCAGACGCATCTGGGCGACCAGTGCATAAAGCAGCACGAGGTCGGAGACGTCGTCCTTCTGGTGGCTTAGTGCGTCACCGTAAAGCCGCGTGGCTTCCGCGATGAAATCCGAAAACAGCTTTTCGCGTTTGACAGCCTCGGCCTCGCGTTGTTTTTCCTTCACCTGTGATCGATGCGTCATCCACGTGCTGGCAAATGAGGTCAGGCTGCCAATCGCGATGCCGGCGAGACCCATCAGAGCAGAGATGTATGCGTCCATGAGATTCTCCTCTCGGAACGAGCCGCGCGCGACACGTAAATAACAGGGCGGATCGCCGACCAGCCCCAATGCCCAGGCGTGCTGGTCAAAAATTCAAAGGTTTACCAGCGCGAGGCTTGGGAGGTTCTACTCTGCAAGCGGAGGCCCCACCCACACGCCGACTGGTATTTCCGGGATACAATTCGCCAATCCGTCGAGCATGCCTTGCAACACGCCCTCGCTCAGCTCTTCAATCTTGCCGCTGGGGCCGACGAGGCTGTCTACCAGCAGCAAGGTCAGTCCATGCATTTGCGACCAGAATATTAGAATGGCACCATCGATCGTACGCGTGTTTGCCGCGGTGTTGGGAATGAGGCGCCCAAGAGCGCCGTCGCATATCGCCTCTACCACAACGGCTTTCATGCTGTAGGCCGCAGTTCTTTCGATCGCAGGGCGCCCATTGTCCTGGCCACCAAGGTAGCCGCCGAACATCAATCTGTAGAGCGCTGGATTGTTGACGCCGCCGCAAACGTAAGCGCGCGCTATAGCTGCCAGCCGCTCGCGCGGACTGTCGAGTTCCTTCGTCGCATCGGCCATCCGCTTCGCAAGGAGCTCAAATCCGACTGCCGAGACGGCGGCCAGCAATTCGCGCTTGTCGGCGAAGTGTTTGTAGGGGGCGTTGTGACTGACGCCGGCTCGTCGGGCGAGCTCCCGCAGCGAAAATTCCGTGCTCTGGGATTCGCTGAGGACATCCAGTGCAGCCTCTACGATCGCCCTGTGCAGGTCGCCATGATGATACGGGCGCTGCTCTGTGGTGGAAATATCTTTGGTCATATTCGTCCACTAGGTTTTTAAGTTGCTCGTGTCAACATTTTTGACTGAGTGATGTTGACATTGTCTACTCTCATCTTTAAGTGGGCGTTGTCAACATGTGGCGCGCCCGTTCCGTCTACTATTTCGGCGCAATACGAGCACGCGATCGGCGCCTACGGACGCTACAACAAAAAAGGTACATTGATGGCCGCTCAACATCCCGTCAAAAACAAGAGACACCGCATAGCGGAGCGTCCGCCATTCGAGCGTATCGCGCTGTTGTTGCAAGGCGGAGGGGCGCTCGGTTCATATCAGGCCGGCGTCTATCAAGCACTGGCCGAAGCCGGTCTGCATCCTGACTGGGTCGCCGGCATCTCCATCGGTGCCATCAACAGCGCTCTGATCGCCGGCAATCCGCCTGAAAGACGAGTGGAGGCGCTCAGGAGCTTCTGGGAGACGGTAACCGCCCCGGCTCACGGGTTTCCCACTCTGTTTTCGGCGATGCTAGGGGCGATGGGGCTCCAGGGTGATTTCGCGCGTGGCCTGCTCAATCAGGCACATGCCTTCGCCACCCTTATGGACGGCGCCGCGGGCTTCTTCAGGCCCCGTCCGGTGCCACCATTCTTTTCATCCGCCGGCAGCATCGAGGCGGAAAGCTTCTACGACGTCGCACCGCTGAAGGCGACGCTGGAACGGCTGGTGGACTTCGACCGCATCAATACAGGGGCCATGCGTTTCAGCGTCGGCGCCGTCAACGTACGCACCGGCAACTTCGAGTATTTCGATACCACGACGCACGATATCCGCCCCGAACATATCATGGCGAGCGGCTCCCTGCCGCCTGGCTTCCCGGCGACGAGGATCGACGGCGAGTGTTACTGGGACGGCGGCCTCATCTCCAACACGCCGCTGCAATGGGTCCTCGATAACGCGCCGCGCCAGGACACGCTGGCCTTTCAGGTCGATCTCTGGAGCGCGAGTGGCGAGTTCCCGCGTGACCTTCTCGGAATCGAACTGCGGCAGAAGGATATCCGCTTCTCAAGCCGCACACGCGCGGCGACCGACCATTTCAAGACGCAGCAGCGGCTGCGCCGCGCACTCGGCCATCTGGTCGAACTCGTCCCGCAGGACGCACTGCTGCAAGCCGATCCCGAGATCAAGCTGCTCGTCGATCAGGCCGACGAGAAGGTCTACAACATCGTCCAGCTCATATATCGCGCCAAGAAATACGAAGCGAGCTCCAAGGATTACGAGTTCTCCCGGCTGACGATGGAGGAGCACTGGGCCTCCGGCTACAACGACGCCCTTCAAACATTGCGCCACCCCCAGGTGCTGCAGCGGCCCGGCACGCCGGACGGCGTCGCCATTTTCGACTTCGATTGAGATTTCACCCAAAGAGAAGAGCACGACCATGAAGATCGCCGCAGTCCGCGAAAATGCCTTCGCGATGCCGCTCAACAATCCGGCCTATCCGAGGCCACCCTACAAGTTCTACAACCGCGAATTTGTCGTCATCAACTACCGGGCCGATCTGGAGGCCCTGCGCGCCGTCGTGCCGGAGCCGCTGGAAGTGATCGGCGACACCGTCGCCTATGAATTCATCCGCATGCCGGATTCGACCGGCTTCGGGGACTATACGGAAACCGGGCAGGTCATTCCGGTGCGCTTCACGACGCCATCGGGCAAGGTGCAGGAAGGCAGCTACGTGCATGCCATGTACCTTGACGACAACTCTCCGATCGCCGGCGGCCGTGAGATCTGGGGCTTTCCGAAGAAGCTGGCAACGCCGAAACTGTCGCACGAGCAGGAGACGCTCGTCGGAACGCTGCACTATGGCTCGGTTCTCTGCGTGAGGGCGACCATGGGCTACAAGCATCGGGAACTCCCGCTAGAGCCGCTGGCCAAGGCAATGGCGAAGCCCGCCTTCATGTTGAAGATCATCCCGCACGTCGACGGTTCGCCCCGGATTTGCGAACTCGTGCGCTACTATCTCGAGGATGTGACCCTGAAGGGCGCATGGGCCGGACCTGCCGCCCTGCAATTGTTCGAACACGCAATGTGCGACGTCGCGCGTCTACCCGTGCGCGAGGTCACGTCGGCCAGCCATTATATCGCCGACCTGACGCTCGGCCTCGGCGAGGTCGTGTTCGACTACCTCCAAAACGACTGATCTCCCGCAACTGAAAGGAACTATCCATGTCTCGATTTGATGGAAGAGTGGCGATTGTCACCGGAGCCGCGAGCGGCATCGGCAAGGAGATCGCGCTTCGCTTCGCAGCCGAAGGCGGCATTCCCGTGATCGCCGACCTCAATCTTGACGCCGCGAACGCAACGGCCGCCGAGGTCAAAAGCAACGGCGGCGATGCATTCGCCGTGGCGATGAACGTCGCCGACGAAGAGCAGGTGGAAAACGCCGTTGGCGAGGTGATCGCCAGGTTCGGCAGGATCGACGTGCTGGTCAGCAATGCCGGCATCCAGATCGTCAAGCCGCTGGTCGACTTTCCCTTCGCGGACTGGAGAAAGCTGCTTTCGATCCATCTCGACGGCGCCTTTCTAACCACTCGCGCCTGCCTCAAGCACATGTATGCCGCCAATTATGGCCGGGTGATCTACATGGGTTCCGTGCACTCCAAGGAAGCCTCGAAGCTGAAGGGGCCCTATGTCACGGCCAAGCACGGACTGATCGGACTGGCCAAGGTACTGGCAAAGGAGGGAGCCGAGCACAACGTCACGGCCAACGTGGTCTGTCCCGGCTTCGTGCGCACGCCGCTCGTCGACAAACAGATCCCCGAGCAGGCACGGGAGCTCGGCATCAGCGAGGAGCAGGTGGTGAAGACGGTGATGCTCAAGGATACGGTCGACGGCGAGTTTACCAGCACCGATGATGTGGCCGACGCTGTTCTCTATTTCGCGGCGGCCAGGTCCAATGCCATGACGGGTCAGTCGTTGGTCGTGAGCCACGGCTGGTTCATGCAGTAGGATCGATTTCGGACAGACGGACGACACCCGTTGCGGCGCCGCGCGACAGGAACGCTCCAGCACCCGGACCAACTCTATCTCGCGACGAGCCACAGTGAGCTCGCGCTATCTCGTTTTGAATATCAAAGGAAATGAACATGGAAGTCTGTAATGGTTTGCGGAGGGCCTTCTTGATGGCCCGGCGACCATCTGTCGCCACCAGTCCGTCTGTTGACGGCGCAAGCGTGCGCCGCGTGACCGCGATACTGCGGAATGCGCTCCGGACTACCGCGCTCGGCATGATCGTAGGATTCGCCGCGCTGCCGACAGCCCGAGCGGATGAGCCGACTCCGCCCGTAAAAAAAGCGGTCAGCGACGAGGCCGCGACCGCCGTTTCGCAGATGGGAAAGACGCTCCTTGCCAAGGACCTGACGATCACGGCGAGAACAATCAGCATTTACCTGGATCAGTCCGGACAACCGCTTCACATCTTCCATACGATGAAAATCACCGTGCGTCGTCCCGACCGGATCGCCGTCGAGTTCAACGGCGATGACGGCAAGCACGATCTGTTCTACGACGGCAAGGCGGCGTCGGTCTTCTTTCCGGACAGCAAGAACTACGCGACGATCCCGGCATCGGGCGACATACCATCTGCGCTCAACGAGGCAGCAACCAAGCTGGACGTCGATTTTCCGCTCAGCGTGCTTTTTGCAGCCTCTCCGGACAAAGTCCTGTTGAGCGATGCCATGGCCGCCTGGCAAGTGGGCACTGCTACCATCGACGGGGTCGAGTGCCGGCATCTGTTTTTCTCTCAGAAGTCCGGCATCGATCTCGAATTGTGGGTTGAGAAAAATGGCGCAGCGACGCCGCATCGTCTGGTCGTCACCTATCCGTTGCTGCAGGGCCAACCAAGCTTCGTTGCCGAATTCACCAGTTGGAAGACCCAGCCCCCTCTGTCCGACTCCGAATTCACCTTTGAACCTCCTGCGGATGTGAAAAAGATCGACCCGACACCCGCCGTCGCGTCGGGAACCGAAGGGAGGAAGTGATGAACCATCTCAAGCGCACCTGCCTTGCTTTTCTCGCTTTAACGGCCATCACGTCGGACGTTGCCTTCGCTCAGTTTGCGCCGCCCCCTGGCGGCCCGCCGCCCCTGCCGTCTGGAGGGCCGCCGCATTTCCCGTCGGGCGGGCCGGGCGGCCCCCCACGTCCGCAGATGGGCCGCACCCCACGTCCGCCGTTGGCGAGCCACGGCCGCCCGCCGATGAGCGCCCAGAACCGTCCGCCGGCGAACCTTCGTACTCGTATGCCAAAGGTCGGTGGCGCAAAGGGGCGATTGGCGGAAGGGCCTGGCCGCGGAGGGAGCAACGTCTCCGGAAAGATCCGCAATACGCTGAATTCAGGCGGTAACATCAGCGGGAACCGCGCCTTCATGAACTCCGGGGGCAATATGGTCGCGAAGGACTCAGGCAACCTCACCGTCAACAACTCAGGTGATCTCAAGGTCTCTGGCAACGGCAACGGATACTTTGGCCGCGGATACTACGGCCGCGGAGATCACGGCCGCGCTGACTATGGTGGCGGAGTTTATGGGCGCGGATACGGCCGTGGAGACTATGGCCGCGCAGACTACGGCGGTGGAGACTATGGCCGTGGATACTCTCGCCGCGAAGCCTACGTCCTGGGCGGGTATGCGGCAGGCGTCGCCGTCGGAGCTGCGGCCGCCTCGAGCACAGGCGGAACGACGTATTCTTCCAGTGGAGATCAGTCTGGATCTACTGCGAGTTCCTCTGGTGCAGCGTCCTCGAGTTCGTCCCACAGCAGCGCTCCGGGCTCTGCTAACGCGGCGTCGTCGGGTTCGTCTCGCGGGGGTTCTTCGGGTTCGTCTCACGCCAGGTCTTCAGGTTCATCTGGCGGGGAATATGCGAGCTCTTCCGATCAGAGCCGCTCCGACCGGCCCGTTGGCAGCGGAGAGGGCGGGTCGAACCAGAGCGGCGGCAATGGCAGGTCCCAGTCTGTCAATCCGCTGATTGCCGGCCTGTTTGAGAGCCTGCCGCCGGAGGGCACGGCATGGTCATCGGAAGATGCGGTCGGTTGGCTTCAGGCTGCGGCCGCCAATCTACGGATGGTCTATAAGATCCAGGGAAACATCACGGTCACGGGCGAAGTCCCGCCGTCGGATGACAATCGCGTTCCTAGCGGCAATTAGATTCAGCTCAGCATGGGAAGAGGCAAAGGCCGGATACGTCGCACGGCGTATCCGGCCTTTGCCAGCATCGAAAACTGCACAGCTCCGTCCGCTCTGACGCACCTCGCCAAATCAGGCCATTCGTTTCGAACGCCGCAGAAGCCCGTTCATAACGAGGTTAATGTGCGCCTCCATAAGCGCCCTGCCGTCGATCGGCTTTCGATCGGCAAGCATGAGATGCCAGACGGCAATCTGAAAAATCGAACTCGCGAGCACGTCAGGCGTATCTGTGGCCGTATCATGTCTCAACTCTCCTGATTTCACGCCTTCCTCGACCAGGGCCGTGAGGGCTGCAAGCGTCGGTGCGATGAATAGCTCATGACGGCAATCGACCATTTCGGGAAGACGAGTTCCTTCGGCGACGGACAGGCGCAGGAGTTCTCTCGTCTTTCGGTCGTTGGCCGTGTTTTCATAAGCGATAAGCAGTAGGTCGCGGATCCTATCGGCGCAGGATCCCCGAAGGCTGCCGATGGCGGTGGATAGGTCTGCGGACGACGTGGACGCGTGACGAAACATCTCCTGGAAAAGATCATCCTTGGTCGGGAAATAGAGGTAGACCGTTCCCTTTGTTATCCGCAGTCGGGTTGCGATGTCTTCAACTCGCGTTGCCGCATAACCTTTTGCCGCAAACTCCTCGAACGCAGCCTCCAGTATTTCATGGGGACGCCGCGCCTTCCGTTCCGCCCGCGATGTTTTTTTAACAACTCGTTCCATCATCCAATTGGAATTGTTCGGCTGTCCGGCGGCTAACCGCATCTGCTTCACCTATGCCAATGTTGCGTGTGTCAACATTTTCTGATGGAGATGTTGACATCGTCTACTTTAGCCATTAAGTGGGCGTTGTCAACATCGGGCGATGGCCTGTTAGGAGCAAAAAATGCAGTCCTTTCGATTGCTGGGAATTGGTCTCGCCTGCGCAGTTCTGGCTGCCTGCGAAGAGAAAGCTGAAGTTGCGCCACCGCCGCAGCAGGTCCGCGTCGTTGCGGCGTCGAACGCGCAGTATCAACCGGGTGCGGAAATCACCGGCGAGGTGAAGGCAAGGGTCCAGACCGAACTCTCCTTTCGCGTCAGCGGCCGGGTTCTTGAGAGAAGGGTCGACGTCGGGTCGCATGTCCACGCCGGCGACGTCCTCGCCCGGCTCAACGACACGGAACAGCAGGCGGACGTCAGCGTCGCCCGTGCCGCGCTGGCATCGGCGCAGGCCGTCGTTGCGCAGAAGACGCTCGCCTTCGACCGGGCGAAATCACTCCTGCAGTCGCAGGCCGTTCCGAGGGCGGTCTTTGATGATGCCCAGAAGGAGCTGCTGAGCGCACAGGCTTCCCTCGAGGCCGCCGAGGCCGCGCTCGCGACGGCAGAGGACGCTCTGTCCTACACCGAGCTGAAGGCCGCCGCGGACGGCATCATCACGGCGCGCAGCATCGAAGCCGGGCAGGTGGTGTCAGCAGCGCAGTCGGCCTTCACGCTCGCCCATGACGGGCCACGAGACGCAGTGTTCGACGTCTTCGAGGCGTTCTTTCTGGATGGCCGGCCGCTGAACGATGTCGAGGTCGCACCGGTCTCCGACCTTGCGAGCGACGTCCACGCCAGCATTCGCGAGGTCTCTCCCGTCATAGACGCGAAGGCAGGCACGATCCGGATCAAGGTGGGGCTGCAGGACGGCGCGCCATGGCCGCTCGGAACGCCTGTCGTGGGCAAGCTGCGCGCCTCGCCGCGCGACGGAATCGTGCTGCCCTATACCGCGATCGCATCAGCCGGGGGCGAACCTGCCGTGTGGCTCGTCAACACTCAAAACCAATCCGTTTCGCTCCGTAAGATCTCGGTCGACCGATATCGCCAAAGCGATTTCGTCGTCACCGGCGGCGTCGCCGCACAAGACCTGATCGTCACCGAAGGCGGAAAGTTCCTCAAGGAAGGCCAGGCCGTCGCCTGGGAAGGCAAGTGAGATGACCCTCAATCGCATATATACCTCTCTCCCGCTTCTTCTGTCAGTGTCGCTGCTTGCAGGCTGCGATCAGAGCTCCGTCGCAGGGGAGGAGACGGCTCCCCGCCCTGTCAAAGTCGTCATGGCCGCGGCCGAACAGGACAAAATCGTAAGTTTGCCCGGCGTGGTGCGAGCCCGCATCGAGACCGACCTGGCGTTTCGGACGTTGGGGCGAATGGTCTCTCGCAAGGTCGATGTCGGTGACCTTGTGCACAAGGGCGATGTCCTGGCGGAAATCGATCCGCTCACTCTGCGGCTCGCGGTCACGAGTGCGGAGGCCGAACTCCGCAACGCCCAGGCGCAGTTGGAGAACGCAACGACGACGGAAACGCGCAAGCGAAGGCTCGTCCAAAGCAATGCGGCGAGCGTTGCCGATCACGATCTTGCCGAACAGCAGCTCAAGTCGGCTACCGCCAATGCTGCGAAAGCGACGGCCAGCCTTGCGAAGGCGCGCGAGCAGCTAGGCTACGCCGACCTGAGGGCCGAGTTCGATGGCGTCGTGACCGCCACGTCCGCAGAAATGGGCCAGACCGTTTCGGCGGGCCAACCGGTCTTGAAACTGGCACGCCTCGAGCAGCGCGACGTTGTCGTCGACGTGCCGGAAGCGCAGTTCAGTCGCGTTCGCCTGGACGACCGCTTCAACGTCGCCCTCCAGCTCGACAGCAGGATCCAGGCGACTGGCGTGGTCCGCGAGATCGCACCGCAGGCCGATCCCAATACCCGCACCTATCGGCTGAAGATCGGGATCGATCAGGCGCCGGACATCTTCCGCCTTGGCGCCGTGGTCACTGCGACGCCGCTTGTCGGAGAAAGGAAGCAGGCGATCACGCTGCCGCTCTCCGCCATTCGCCATGAAGGCGGTACCAGCCAGGTATGGGTGGTAGATCGCTCGACAGCCACTGTCACTCCGAGAGTGGTTGAACTGGAAGGTCCGGCGTCCGCCCCCCGTTCTGTCCTGGTTCAAGCGGGCCTGCGGGAAGGGGAAGAGATCGTCATCGCCGGAGTCGATGAACTCACCGATGGACAGAAAGTGCAACTCGGACAGGAGCCACGCCCGTGAACAAATTCAACCTTTCTGACTGGGCGCTCGAGCATCGTTCTCTCGTCTGGTACTTCATGATCATGTTCGCGGTGGCGGGCGCCTTTGCCTATCTCGGGCTCGGCCGCGAGGAGGATCCGTCCTTCACGATCAAGACGATGGTGATCCAGGCCCAGTGGCCGGGGGCTTCTGCCCAGGAGGTGACGCAGCAGGTTACCGACCGCATCGAAAAGAAGCTCCAGGAACTCGACAAACTGGAACATACCCGCAGCATTACGACTGCCGGTCAAACGATCGTCTTCGTCGATTTGCTGCCGGATACGAACGCGCGAGATGTAAAGCCCACCTGGTCGCGCGTCCGCAACTTGATTGACGATATCAAGCACGAATTCCCCCAAGGCGTGGTCGGACCTTTCTTCGATGACCAGTTCGGCGACGTCTATGGCAATATCTTTGCCTTCACGGCAGACGGCCTCAGCCAGAGAGAACTGCGCGATTTCGCAGAGGGTGCCCGAACGCAGATCCTCAATATCCCCGATGTCGGCAAGGTCGACATCGTCGGCGCGCAGGACGAGGTGATCTACCTCGAGTTCTCCACCCGCAAGATCGCCGCCCTCGGCATCGACCGCTCCGCCATCATTGCCACGCTCCAGGCGCAGAACGCCGTCACCCAGTCCGGCTTTGTCGAAACGGGGCCGGAGCGGGTCGCTTTGCGGGTCGGCGGGCGTTTCATCTCTGAAGACACCCTGCGGGGGATCAATCTCAGGGTCAACGACCGGTTCTTCCCGCTGACCGACGTTGCCACGATCACCCGTGGCTACGTCGACCCGCCGACGTCGCTCTTCCGCTTCAACGGAAAGCCCGCCATCGGGCTCGCGATCGGCATGAAGACGGGCGGTAATGTGCTTGCCTTCGGCGAAGCGCTTCACAAGACGATGAGCAAAATCACCCAGGAGCTTCCGGTCGGCGTCTCCGTCGAACAGGTATCCGACCAACCGAAGGTGGTTGAGGAGGCAGTCGGCGGCTTTACGAAAGCCCTGTTCGAGGCAGTCGCGATCGTGCTCGCGATCAGCTTCATCAGTCTGGGGATGAGGGCCGGCCTGGTGGTGGCAATCGCAATCCCGCTCGTTCTCGCCATCACGTTCATGGTCATGTTCTACACCGGCATATCGCTGCAGCGCATCTCGCTTGGAGCGCTGATCATCGCGCTCGGCCTCCTCGTCGACGACGCCATGATCGCCGTCGAGATGATGGTTGCACGGCTGGAAGTGGGCGACAGTCTCACGAAGGCCGCCACCTACGTCTACACATCGACTGCGTTTCCCATGTTGACCGGCACTCTGGTTACGGTCGCGGGCTTCATCCCCGTCGCTTTCAACAAGAGCAACGCCGGCGAGTTCACCTTCACGCTCTTTGTCGTCATCGCGGTTTCGCTCGTCGTTTCATGGGTGGTCGCGGTCGTGTTCACGCCCCTGATCGGGGTGACCATTTTACCAAAGACAATGAAGAAGCACGCTGAGCATAAGGGTCGGTTTGCGAAGGCGTTTTCGAACCTGCTGCAATTCTGCCTGCGCTGGCGCTGGATGACGATCGTCGCAACGGTCCTTCTCTTCGCTGGATCAATCGTTGGCCTGTCGATGGTGCAACAGCAATTTTTCCCGAGCTCTGACCGTCCGGAACTGATCGTCGACTGGAACCTGCCGCAGAACAGTTCGATCGCCGAAACGAGCCGCCATATGGCCCAGTTCGAGCAGGAGATGCTGACTGGCAACCCTGGCATCGAGCATTGGTCGACATATGTTGGGAGGGGTGCGCCGCGCTTCGTTCTTTCCTTCGACGTGCAGCCGGCTGACGTTTCTTTCGGCCAGACGGTCATTGTCACCAAGGGACTGGACGTCAGGGACAAGCTGAAGCAGCAGATGGAAACCTACCTTCAGAAGACGTTTCCGGGAACGGACGCTTACGTGAAGCTTCTGGACATCGGGCCTCCGGTTGGCAAGCCGATCCAGTACCGTGTGTCAGGCGAAAATCTGCAGACGGTGCGCGACCTGGCACAGAAGCTGGGCTCGATTGTCGGCACTTATCCTTCCCTCAGGAACATTGCCTTCGACTGGAACGAGCCGGCCCGTGTCGTCAAGATAGACGTACTGCAGGACAAGGCCAGACAGCTCGGCGTCTCGTCCCAGGACATCGCAATGGCACTCAACACTGTCGTACAAGGAAATGCCGTAACGCAGGTCCGGGACGACATCTATCTGGTCGATGTCATCGGCCGTGCCGCGGAAAAGGAGCGCGGCTCGATCGACACCCTGCTTGACCTGCAACTGCAGAGCAGCAGCGGTCAATCCGTGCCGCTGTCATCGGTCGCAACCTTCCACTACGAGCTCGAACAGCCGACAATCTGGCGCCGCGACAGAATTCCGACCATCACGATCAAGGCCGGGATCGGCGATGCGACGCAGCCGGCGACCGTTGTGAAGGCACTTTCCGACAAGGTTTCGGCTTTCGAAAAGACGATGCCGGCCGGGTATTCGGTCAAGATCGGCGGCGCGGTCGAGGAAAGCGCCAAGTCGCAAGGTCCGATCGCGAAGGTGGCGCCGGCTATGTTCGTCATCATGGCGACGCTGCTGATGATCCAGCTTCAGAGCTTCCACAGGCTGTTCCTGGTCTTCTCGGTAGCTCCGCTCGCCCTTATCGGCGTCGTCGTGGCACTGCTCGCCAGCAATTCGCCGCTTGGGTTCGTCGCACTCCTGGGTGTGCTCGCGCTGGTCGGAATCCTCATCCGCAACTCCGTGATCCTGATCGTGCAGATCGAGGAGCTGCGCGCAGAGGGAATGTCGGCATGGAAGGCGGTGGTGGAGGCGACCGAACACCGCATGCGGCCGATCATGCTCACTGCCGCGGCCGCGACTCTGGCCCTGATCCCGATCTCGCATGAGATTTTCTGGGGTCCGATGGCTTACGCGATGATGGGTGGGATCGTCGTCGGAACGGCGCTGACGCTTCTCTTCCTGCCGGCGCTCTACGTCGCCTGGTTCCGGATTCCTCGCGAAGCCGAGCAGCACTGAGATGACCATATCCCTCTCACTCCCTGGGCGCATTGCCCAGGGTCTCACCGGCTTTGGATTTGGGTTCGGCAAGGCGATCGCTGCCCGCGTGGGCCGAGCCGTCCCGGTCTTTGTGGCCCTGTCACTCGTTACATCGGGTTGCGCCAACCGGGTGCAGGATGTCCTGCAGCCTCTCGCCGTGGCCCCGGCCGGCACGAGCCGGGTCACCATGCTCGTCGCCACGACACGCAAGCCTTCGGAGGATCCCGGCAAACTCTTTTCCGGCGACCGCGGGACGGCGATTTCCCTTAACAGCGTCGACGTATCCATCCCGCCCGATCGGAACCGCAAGATCGGAGAGGTGCAGTGGCCGTCCCGCATGCCGCCCAACCCGCAAAGGGAGTTTGCGGTCACGCAGGTTGCCAAGGTGCAATCCGAGGGCCAAGCGTTCGACTGGTACCGGAAGAATCGAAACACGAAGCATCAGGTCATCATTTTCGTGCATGGCTTCAACAACACCTATGCCGATGCCGTCTTCCGCTTCGCGCAGATCGTCCATGACTCGGGAACCGACGCCGCACCGATCCTCTTCACCTGGCCATCAAGGGGCCGTGTCTTCGATTACCTCTACGACAAGGAGAGCGCCAACTATTCGCGTCGCGCTCTGGAGGATCTGATCCTCCAGGCTGTGAACAGTCCCGACGTCTCCGATGTGACGATCCTCGCCCATTCCATGGGCGGCTGGCTTGCGGCCGAGGCGCTGCGCGGCGTCGCCATGCGCGAGAAATCAATCCCGACGAAGGTGAAGAACGTCGTTCTCGCATCGCCGGACATCGACATCGACGTGTTCCGTCGCCAGTTCACCGAGATGGGGCCGAAGCGGCCGCACTTTGTGATCCTGACATCGACACGTGACAAGGCGCTGGAGATGTCGAGCTGGCTATCGGGTGGCGTCAGCCGCGTCGGCGGGTCCGATCTCAGACCCTATGCGCCTCTTCTCGACCAACTCGGCGTTTCCGTCATCGACACCAGCGCCATCGCGACGAATGATCCGCTCGGCCACAATGCCTTCGCCGACAGTCCTGAGATCGTGCGCCTGCTCGGGCGGCGGCTGGCAGGGCAGAGCCTCGAGGGCGGAAAGGCAAGCGTTGCCGATCAGATCGGGATGACGGCTGCCAATTTCGCCGGCTCGGCAGCGCGCGTAGCCGTTGCGGCTCCAGTCGCGGTCATCAGCCCGGAGGCGCGAGAAATCCTGAAGCGGGAGCTCTCCTCGAATGGGGGAAAGATGGTGGATGGTCAAATTGCGTACTGATCGTCAGCCGCCTCGATCAGACTCGTCAAGCATGCGGACTAGATAGGATTGGCAAATGGAAGTTGGCACGACTGTAAAAAACCAGCCGCGAGCTGACTACATCTCATCGATCGTCGAAGCCGGCACGGCAGCGTGCCGGCTGTACGGGCCCACGAAAACAAACGTCGTCGATATCGCTCGACTGCTGGGGAAGTCGCCGGCAAGTGTGTACAAAATCATCCCCTCCAAGGCGGCGATTTGGGATGCCATTGCCGGGAATTTTTTCGAAACTGACCTCCGCTTCACGCCGTCTGCCGACGGCGAGCTCACCAGTGCGGCGAGCCGCCTGAAAGAAACCGCGCTCGGACAACACCGCCTGATGCTGCAGGCACGTCACGGCGACAGCCAGATGTTCGACCTCGTTGTTCTCGCCGCAGACGGCAGTTGGCCATCATTCAGAGACCATCTGAAGCGACTTGAGGCGTATGTGAGGGAGCTCGTTTGCGCCGGCATCGCGACTGAAGAGTTCGTTCCGAGGAATGTTGACGCGGCCGCATCCTGCTTTTGCGCCTCAATCATCTCCCTATGGGACCCAAGAATTATTGGCGCCCTGCCTTCGAGTCACTGTCAGCTATCAGCTCATGAACTCGTTTCCTTTGCAGTTGCAGCTCTCCGGCCAAGCTCCCCAGGCGAGGAGAGCATGGCCGCGAAATGACGCCCCCATATGCGGCCGCTAGGCCGCGAGGATGGTGATCCCGTACGAATTGGCTGCCGCAGTCATGCGAGCGATGGTTTCCGCCGAAGGGCTGGCCTTCGGTGGCTCGGTCGTGCCTTCCGCTTCGATAAACTCGGCCATCTCATGATCGACGACCGCGGAAAAGACCACGGGGACGGTTCCGCGGTTGGAATAGCCGTGCACCATGAAGGGCGGGATCGTGACGATGTCGCCGGCGCTGGCTTCGATCTCTTCGGTGCCGCTATCGCTCAGGCGCCAGATCGTCAAGCGTCCCTCGATGATGCGGAACACTTCCGGGCTCGCATGCGCATGTTTCGGCGTCCGGCTGCCTGATGGCACGGTGACGTCGAAGATATTGAGCCAGGTTCCGCTGATTCTAAGCCGCCGCTCGACCCGGTCGCCGAGGACGAAAAACCGCTTTGCCTCGTCGCTCGCAGGCATTTTCACAAATGAGTTGGACATCATGTCTCTTTCTTTTTCTTACAGGGCTTCTTCTTATGGGGTTTTTCTTGCGGGCGCAGCCGTTAGACCTTTGCGCCGCCTTTGACAACCCACCCTGTTGTTGGGGGTAACATCGCCGAACGCGCTTCAACGAAGCGCGCTACGTCAGCCGAAGCGATGAACAAACGGCTCCGTTGCCAGGGGTTCAGCGCCGCTCGCGCGCCACTGCGTCACGAGACTGTCGAGGCCGATATCGGTACTTCGGGGCGTTTCCGCAAGGTCCGCCAATGCCGCATCAGCTATGCGGAAATGACTGAGGCCGGAGAGTTCGAAAGGCTCGGCGCCTGTAATACCGCCGACACAGAAGGGGCGCATAGAACGCGGCGGCCGTTCTTGGAGCCGTCCTTCCACGCCGTCCCGGCATTCACATTGATGGAGCGCATCCATGTCCACTCTTCCCGTCGTCGGCGCCGCCATGACGCTCGATGAAGTCGAACTTCACCGCGACTGGCTCTTCGAAAAGTCCCGCGATCTCGAATTGCAGAGCTTCGTCGATGCCGAGATTCTGAACGGTGACTGGGCGCCGCTTGCCGCCCGCGCCAGAAGGCTTCTCGACGGTCATGGCGGCCGCCTCGGCATTCACGGCCCGTTCTGGGGCTTCACCATCGCCTCGGAAGATCCCGATATCCGCGCCATCGTCACAAGGCGCCTCTTGCAGGGCCTCGATGTCTGCGCTGCTATCGGCGCGACGCATATGGTCATCCACAGCCCTTACACCTCTTGGTCCTACAACAACCTCGACGACAATGCCGGCGCCCGCGAAGCTTTGGTCGAGCGCACGCACATGACCCTGCGCGACGCCGTCCGGCGCGCCGAGGATATCGGCTGCACCATGGTCATCGAGAACATCGAGGACAAGGATCCGCATATTCGCGTGGTGCTTGCCGAGAGCTTCAATTCGCCTGCAGTCGCCGTCTCGATCGATACCGGCCACGCCCATTATGCCCATGGCTATACCGGGGCTCCGCCGGTCGATTATTACGTCAAGGCCGCCGGCAATCGCCTGCAGCATGTCCACCTGCAGGATGCCGACGGATATGCCGATCGCCATTGGAGCCTCGGCGAAGGCTCGATCCACTGGCACGCCGTCTTTAGGGCCCTTGCCAAACTCGAAAGCAATCCGCGCCTCATCATCGAGATCAAGGATAAGTCGAAGATCCCGGCTTCTGCTGCCTATCTCGCCTCGATCGGCGTGGCTCAATAGGGCCTGTTGCTCGTCCCGCTCTCCCTCATTCCCGTGCTCGCCACGGGCGGGGAGGGTGGAATTCCCTCATGAAAATCGGGTGATGACGCTGATCCCCGTGGCCTCAGCCTTGTCGAGCGCCATCAGCACCGGCACGGCCTCCTCGAGGCTGACCCGCCGTCCGATCAGCTTCTGCGGCGCGATCTTGCCGGCCGAAAGCATCGACAGCATGGCGTCGTAGCGCCAGGCCTGCATGCCGTGGCTGCCGTAGATTTCCAGCTCGTGGCCGATGACCTGCGCCATCGGAATCTGCGGCGTCGCGTGTTCACCGAGCATCAACCCCACCTGCACATGCCGTCCACGCCGGCGCAGATTCTTGATCGAGTTGAAGCAGGTGACGGGATGGCCAAGCGCGTCGATCGAGACATGTGCGCCGCCCTTAGTGATTTCGCGCACCGCCTCCGCCACGTCGGCGGCGCCGGACGCATTGACCGTCGCCACCGCCCCGCAATCCCGCGCAAAGGCGAGCTTCTCCTCGGATATATCGATGCCGATCGCATTCGCTCCGAGCGCCGTGGCAATCATGATCGCCGACAGACCGACGCCGCCGCAGCCATGCACGGCGATCCATTCGCCGGGCCTGGTGCGCGCCTGGTCGGCAACGGCGCGAAACGAGGTGGCGAAGCGGCAGCCGAGGCTTGCCGCCGTCGCATCGTCGATCGTATCGGGCAGGTGCACCAGATTGGTATCGGCATAATCGATCGCCACATATTCGGCGAACGATCCCCAATGGGTGAAGCCCGGCTGGAACTGGTTCGGGCAGACCTGCTGGTTGCCGGAATGGCATTCGCCGCAATGGCCGCAGCCGGAAACGAAGGGCACCGTCACCCGGTCGCCCACCTTGAAACGCATCACGCCGCGGCCAGTGGCGACGATCCGCCCGGCAAGCTCGTGTCCCGGCACGTGCGGCAGCCGGATATCGGGGTCGTGGCCCATCCAGCCGTGCCAGTCGCTGCGGCAGAGCCCGCTGGCCCCGACCGCTATGACGACACCGTCCTCTGTCGGTGTCGGATCCGGCAGGGTGCGGATTTCAGGCGCCTGTTCGAAGGCTTCGTAGAACATGGCTTTCATCGGCGTCTTCCCTTGCTGCTTATCCGCTGTTGCGCCCATCATCGCATGCTGCAGCCAGCCATTCCAACATTCCATTCCATCATTTTTGCTGATGCACCCATCGATGAAGCTGCCGTTGCTGCGCACGAATATTGCGGCCTGGCGCCATTCCCCGGCATTTTCTTGCTTCCGTGTTTCCGCTCGGGATTTGTCCTTGACCCGGCTTGCCGCCGCGGTTTTTCCTTCTCCGGCTTCAGGAGGAAACCATCATGGCCGTCGATACATCACCCCGTTCAACCACCTGGACTCATGTCGATGGAGAATGGCTCCCCGGCAATCCGCCGCTGATCGGGCCGACCTCGCATGCCATGTGGCTGGGGTCCACGGTCTTCGACGGCGCCCGCTGGTTCGATGGCATCGCGCCGGATCTCGACCTGCACTGCCAGCGCATCAATCGCTCGGCGCTCGCCATGGGTCTGAAGCCGGTGAAATCGGCCGAGGAGATCGTAGCACTCGCCTGGGAAGGCGTCGCGAAATTCGATGGCGCGACGGCGATCTATATCAAGCCGATGTATTGGGGCGAACACGGCGCGCCCGGCAGCGTCGTCTCCGTCGACGCGGAATCGACCCGCTTCGCGCTCTGCCTGTTCGAGGCGCCGATGGGCGGCCATGGCGGCACCAGCCTCACCGTCTCGCCCTATCGCCGCCCGTCGCCGGAAACGGCGATGACCGAGGCGAAGACCGGCTCGCTCTATCCAAACAGCGGCCGCATGATCGCCGAGGCACGCAGCCGCGGTTTCGACAATGCGCTGGTGCGCGACCTGAACGGCAACGTCGTCGAGACCGCCTCGTCGAACGTCTTCATGGTCCGCGACGGCGTGGTGATGACGCCGGCCGCCAACCGCACCTTCCTCGCCGGCATCACCCGCGCCCGCGTCATCGGCCTGCTGCGCAAGGCCGGTTTCGACGTCGTGGAAGCGGCACTCTCCGTCGAGGATTTCATGCAAGCCGACGAGATCTTTACCACCGGCAACTATTCCAAAGTCGTCGGCGTCACTCGCCTCGACGGCCGCGATCTCCAGGAAGGCCCGGTCACCCGCAAGGCGCTGGAACTCTACATGGACTGGGCCTACGGCCGCAGTGAGAGCGAAGAGTGAGCCACGATCCCGCGAAGCGGGAGCAATCGATCCAGTGAATCGATTGCAGTGGCGAACGCCCGGAGCGCAAGCGCAGGGCCGGCGCGGTCCCGCGAAGTAGCATCCAGTCTGCCCCTCACGTCATCCACTTCCGATGCTCCGCAAATCTCTCCGCCAAGAGATCGATGAACAGCCGCACCTTGGTCGGCAGGTGGCTGCGGTTGGGATAGACGGCGTTGATGTTGAATTCGATCGGCCGGTAGTCCGGCATGATCTTCACCAGCCGCCCTTCGGCGATGTCGTCGAACACCACGAAACTCGGCGCCAGGAAGATGCCCCGCCCGGTCAGCGTCAGGAAGCGCAGCATCTCGGCACTGTTGGAGACGACATTGCCGCTGATCTTGACGCTCTCCTTTTTGCCCTCGCCATCCTCGAAGCGCCATTCGTCGCCATAGGGGTAATAGGCATATTGCAGGCAATTGTGATCGGCGACCTCGGCCGGCGTCTTCGGCATCGGATGGCTCTCGAAATAGGCCGGCGAGCAGACGAGCATATGGCGCCAGGGCGTCAGCTTGCGCGCGACGAGCGAGGAATCCGGCGGTGGTACGGTGCGCATCACTAGATCGTAGCCATCCTCGATCATGTCGACCATCCGCTCGCCGACGCTGAAATCGAGTGAGATCGACGGATAGAGCTCCATATATTCGCTGACGACAGGCAAGACGAAACGCACGATGGCGCTGCTGGTATAGACCTTCAACGTGCCGCGCGGCGTCGAGCTCAGCGCGCCCGCCGTCCGGTCTGCCTCTTCCAACTCGGCCAGGATCTGCAAAGAGCGCTCATAGTAATATTTGCCGGTTTCGGTCAGGCTGACCTTGCGCGTCGTGCGGTTGAGCAGCCGCACGCCGAGCCGGTCCTCCAACGATTGCACGTGATTGCCGACCATGGTGACGGACATGTTGAGCCGACGCGCGGCGGCGGAAAAACCACCGCATTCCACCACCCGGCCAAAGACTGTGAGGCTTGTCAGCCGATCCATATTGCCCTCGGATTATCCGCTGAGAGTTGATGATCCTTCCCGATTTAAGCAGATTATCAAAATAAATGTCAGGGTGCATTTTCCCTCTCATCGAACATGGCCTCTCACAGAGGGGCCAACGGTGAAGGAGAATTACGATGGTCGAGTTACCCCGCGTTTTCGAAAGTGACAGGCAGGCCGAGCAGATCCTGGCCGAGGAAGCCGCCAGGGCGCCTGCCGCCGAGGCGCACCCCATGCCTGTCTCCGAAGCGCCGGTCGCCGAAGCACCGGTTGCGGAAGCGCCTAAAAAGACCGGCCGCCGCATCGTCAAGCGCGCCGTCCTTGCCGCCGGGCTGCTTGCCGGTGTCGCTTTCGCAGGCGATTTCGGCTATCGCTACTGGACGGTCGGCCGTTTCATCGAATCCACCGACGATGCCTATGTGAAGGCCGATTACACCACTGTCGCTCCGAAGGTCGCCGGCTATATCAGCCAGGTGCTGGTCAACGACAATGACGCGGTCAAGGCCGGTCAGGTTCTCGCCCGCATCGACGACCGCGACTTCCAGGCCGCACTGTCGCAGGCCAGAGCCGATGTAAAGGCGGCCGAAGCCGCCATCACCAATATCGACGCCCAGATCTCTCTGCAGCAATCGGTGATCGAGCAGGCAAGGGCGACAATCGATGCCTCGCAGGCATCGCTGGATTTTGCCGTGTCCGATGCCGCCCGCTCTGCTCGCCTGATCACCAATGGCGCCGGCACCCAGTCTCGCGCCGAGCAGACCCAGTCGGCCCGTGACCAAGCCGCTGCCGCCGTCGAGCGTGACCGGGCAGCCCTCGTCACGGCTCAGAATAAGGTGCCGGTGCTGCAGAGCCAGCGCGAACAGACGGTTGCCCAGCGTGACCGTGCGGCCGCCGCCGTCCAGCAGGCAGAGCTCAACCTCTCCTATACTGATATCGTCGCCGCCGTCGACGGCACGGTCGGCGCCCGGTCGATCCGGGTCGGCCAGTATGTCACCTCGGGTACGCAGCTCATGGCCGTCGTGCCGCTGCATGCGGTCTATGTTGTCGCCAATTTCAAGGAAACGCAGCTGACCTTTATCAGCCCCGGCCAGTCGGTCGAGATCAAGGTCGACAGCTTTCCCGACATCTCGATCAAGGGTCATGTCGACAGCGTTTCCCCGGCAAGCGGCCTCGAATTCTCACTGCTGCCGCCAGACAATGCCACCGGCAATTTCACCAAGATCGTCCAGCGTATCCCGGTCAAGATCGTCATCGATGACGAGGCTCTGAGCGGCCTCCTGCGCTCGGGCATGTCGGTCGAGCCCGAAATCGACACCAAGGCTGCCCAGACCTCCGCGGCAGCTAAGGAGGGATCATCCAACCCTGCTGGATGATCCTTTCCCTTTTTCCCGAATTATCCCGATCATTCCCTGAATGATCACCCGAACCCCGTCATGAGAAAGTTTTCCGCGAGAGCTGGAAGGAGATAAGCCATGGCCACTCTTCAGATCGCCGCAAACGGCAATTCGCTGGCGCGCCCCGCCGCCGCACCGCCCGCGACACCTGCCGCCATGAGCCCGCTTCGCATGTGGGCAGCCGTTGTCGGTTCGACGCTCGGCGCTTTCATGGCGGTCCTCAACATCCAGATCGTCAATGCCTCGCTTGCCGATATCCAGGGCGCGATCGGCGCCGGCACGGATGACGGCGGCTGGATTTCGACTTCTTATCTGATTGCCGAGATTGTCGTCATTCCGCTCAGCGCCTGGCTGGCTCGTGTCTTTTCGCTCCGCAACTATTTGCTGACCAATGCCATCCTCTTTCTCATCTTCTCCGTCGCCTGCGCCTTCGCGGCCAATCTGCAGCAGATGATCATCCTGCGCGCCATTCAGGGCTTTTCCGGCGGCGTGCTGATCCCGATGGCCTTCACCATCATCATCACGCTGCTGCCCAAGGCCAAGCAGCCGATCGGCCTGGCCCTCTTTGCCCTGTCTGCCACCTTCGCGCCGGCGATCGGCCCGACGATCGGCGGTTATCTCACCGAGAACTGGGGCTGGGAACATATCTTCTACGTCAACCTGGTGCCCGGCGCGCTGATGGTCGGCCTGCTTTGGGCCTCGCTCGACCGCGCGCCGATGAACCTGAAGCTGCTCGCCAAGGGTGACTGGCCGGGCATCATCACCATGGCGATCGGCCTGGCGGCCCTGCAGACCGTGCTGGAAGAGGGCAACAAGGAAGACTGGTTCGGCTCCGATTTCATTGTCCGCCTGTCTGTTATCGCCGCCGTCTCGCTGACGCTGTTCCTGATCATCGAGCTGAAGACCGCCAATCCGCTGCTGAACCTGCGCCTGCTGCTGCGCCGCAATTTCGGCTTCGGCATCGTCGCTAATTTCCTGCTCGGCATTGCGCTTTACGGCTCGGTTTTCGTGCTGCCGATCTATCTGACCCGCATCCAGGGCTATAATTCCGAGCAGATCGGCATGGTTCTCGCCTGGACCGGCATCCCGCAGCTGCTGCTGATACCGCTGGTGCCGCGCCTGATGAAGCGTTTCGATGTCCGCCTGCTGATCGTCGTCGGCTTTGCCCTTTTCGCCGCCTCGAACTTCATGAATGTGCACATGACCGGCGATTATGCGAGCGATCAGCTGTTCTGGCCGAACATCGTCCGCGCCATCGGCCAGGCGCTCGTCTTCACCCCGCTCTCGGCAATCGCTACCGCAGGCATCGAGCAGGAAAATGCCGGTTCGGCTTCGGCACTCTTCAACATGATGCGCAATCTGGGCGGCGCCGTCGGCATCGCCTCGCTACAGACCTTCCTGTCGAAGCGCGAACAGTTCCACTCGAATATCCTGACCAACTCGGTCTCGGTCTTCGAGGAAGCCACCCGCGATCGTATCGCCAGGCTCACCGGCTACTTCATGAGCCACGGTGTCAGCGATCAGGCGCTCGCCAGCCACAAGGCCGTCGTCGCCATCGCGCTGAAAATACGCAAGCAGGCCAATATCATGGCCTTCAGCGACACCTTCTTCCTGCTCGGCGTCGCCCTCGTCGTCGCCTTGCTTGCAGCCCTGCTTCTGCAGAAGCCCGGTCAACTCTCCGGCGGTGGCGCCCACTAGCGCCCCGCCTCCCTAGGAGGAGAAAGCCATGACGTCAGCGATCTATGCTCCCGATACCGACAGGCTCCCAACGAAGACCGCCGGCCATGCCGTCAGCGCCGCTGCGCTGCTCTCCATCATCGAGTGGCTCTCCGGCGACGAATGCCACGCGCTCGACGAAGCGGGCCTCGTCTCCGGCCTCGGCCGCAGGCTTCAGGCGCTCGGCCTGCCGATCGACCGGCTGACCCTGCATCTGATGACGCTGCATCCCGAGTTCATCGGCCGCACCATTGCCTGGGCGCCGGGCGAACCGGTCGAGATCCATGATCGGGAACACGGCGCGCGGGTCGCCATATCAAATACGCCGCTGCGCAAGGTCATGGAAACCCGCGAGCCGCTGGTCGTCGATACCAGAGAAAGCGTGCATGGCCGCTGGCAGCATATCGATGTCTTTGCCGACCGCGGCCTGATGCAGCTCGTCATCGCGCCGCTCTGCAATGTCGACGGTCCGGTCAGCGCCGCCGTCTTCGGCACGAAGCGGCCGGGCGGCTTCACCGCCCCCGAGTGTCAGGTGATCGAGCGCATCCTGCCGGCGCTGCGCAACACCAGCGAGTTGCGCATTCTGCGCCAGGTCGAGCTCAGCCTGCTCGATACCTATATCGGCCCGCTGACGGCAAGCCGCATCCTGGCCGGCCGCATCCGGCGCGACGAGATCGAATCGATGGAGGCGGCATTGCTGCTTTGCGATCTGCGCGGCTTTACCGAACTGTCGAACCGGCTGCCCGGCAGCACCGTGCTCGGCCTGCTCAATGCCTATTTCGACAGGATCGTGCCGGCCATCACCCGCGAAGGCGGCGAAGTGCTGAAGTTCATGGGCGACGCCGTGCTCGCCTTCTTCCCGGGTTACGATGCCGCCCATTCCTGCGGTGCCGCCCTGGCATCGGCCCGTGCCATCCTCGATGAGATCGATCATTTCCAGTACGAGGGCATCGGAGTCAAAGCCGGCATCGCCCTGCATTACGGCGAGGTCAGCTACGGCAATGTCGGCTCCGGCCGTCGCCTCGACTTCACCCTGATCGGCGGCGACGTCAATCTGGTCAGCCGTATCCAGACCGCCTGCAGCGAACTCGGGGAGGCCCTCCTGATGTCGGCGCCGTTTCGCGACGAGGCCGGGGCAGGGGATGTCGTGTCGGTTGGGGCGCACAGGCTGAAGGGTTTTGCCGATCCGATCGAACTGTTCACGATCCTGCGGTAGGTGCCAAACCGCCCACTTGCATAAAATGCATGGCAGGTCTGCCCGAAACGGTTTCGTCTTCCCCCATCTTTTCGCCATAGTGGCGCCGAAATTCCGCAAGCGGGGAGGAAGAGGCTTATGGCTGTGCTGTTCGACGAACAAGGCGAGATCATCCGCGAACTGGGTGTCGCCGCCGATATCGACCCTGAGCGCGAGATCGAACGGCGAACTGCTTTCCTCAAGGATTATCTCGTCGCCTCGGGCATGCGCGGCTACGTCCTCGGCATCAGCGGCGGCGTCGATTCGCTGACGGCGGCGCTGCTGGCCCAGAAGGCGGTGCGCGAGCTGCGTGACAGCGGCCATGCGGCCGAATTCATTGCCGTGCGCCTTCCCTACGGTGTCCAGGCGGACGAGGCGGATGCGGGAAGGGCGCTGGAAACGATCGGCGCCGACCGCTCGATGGTGGTCAACATCAAGGCGCCGGCGGATGCGATGCTCGCCGCCGCGCTAAACGGCGGCCTCGCCTTTGCCGATGCCGGCCGGCAGGATTTCATCCTCGGCAATATCAAGGCCCGCCAGCGGATGATCGCCCAGTTCGCCCTGGCCAGCGCCCTTGGCGGCCTCGTCATCGGCACCGATCATGCGGCCGAGGCGGTCATGGGATTCTTCACCAAGTTTGGCGATGGCGCCGCCGATATCCTGCCGCTCGCTGGCCTCAACAAACGCCGGGTCCGCCTGCTGGCAAAGCGGCTCGGCGCCCCGGACGAGCTGGTCTTCAAGGTGCCCACAGCCGATCTCGAGGACCAGCGGCCGCTGCGCCCCGACGAAGAAGCCTATGGCGTCAGCTATGACGAGATCGACGATTTCCTCGAAGGCAAGCCGGTCGGCGAGATCGCCCGCCGCCGCATCCTCGCCGCCTATCGGGCGACCGGCCACAAGCGTGCCCTGCCGGTCGCCGTCAACGCCCTCTGATGCCCATCCGTGTTGCGGGTGCGGGGCGGCCTGGCGTTTACGGCCTGACCGGCGAGCCGGTCCGTCCTGATGAGGCGAGATAGGCGTGTGGCGCGAAATAGACGCCGTCGGCATCGAAGGCTTCGAGATCTTCGGCCTGCAGCGCCTCGCGCACCTTCGGTCGAGCCGCCACCCGGGCCATGAAGCCGTGCAGCGCCGGCCATTGCTTGAGATCGATGTCGGTCCAGGGCGACCAATTCAGGCAGACGAAGAGATAGGCATCCGCCACCGTAAACGCATCGCCGGTGAGATAGGGTCCGGCAAGACGGCCGTTCAGCCAGGCGAGCCGCTTCGATATCAGCGCGCGGACCTCGCCATGAACGCTGGAATAGATCGGATTGAAGAGCAACACCATCGGCTTGTGCAGCTCGGCGGTGATGAAGTTCAGATAGGATTGCACCTCGTTGCGGCGGATGTTGCCGACCTCAGGCAATAGGGCTGCCCCTTCGGGCACGCTGTCGGCGAGGAACTGGACGATCGCCGGCCCCTCGGTCAGCACCTTGCCGTCGTCGAGCATCAGCGCCGGCACATAGCCGTTGCCGTTGATGGCGAGGTAATCCTCGCCATTGCTCGTCCTGTGGGTTTGCCGGTCGACCTGGACGAGCTCGATATCGAGCCCCAGCTCCCGGCAGATGATGTGCGGCGAAAGCGAACAGGCCGCGGCGTGCATATAAAGTTTCATTGCGGTTTCCTCTCCTTGTGGAGGCGGTCGATGCCGCCCGCCGATAGCGTTGAACATTTGTACTGTTTCGCATAAAATAATTCTCGTCAAGAATTTAATGCGAAACGGTACAAAATATGAAGGACGAAAAGAAGCGCGGCCGCCCAAGGGGCTTCGACGCCAAGGCGGCGCTCGGCAAGGCGCGGGATGTGTTCTGGGACAGGGGGTTTGCCGCCGCCTCGCTCGACAATCTGAGCGCGGCCACCAACCTCAACCGCCCGAGCCTCTACGGTGCCTTCGGCGACAAGGAGGATCTCTATCTCGATACGCTGGAGGGGTATCGGCAGGACGGCATGGACGTGCTGACTGAGGCGCTCGACCCGTCACTGCCGCTTCGCGACAATATCGCCCGCGTCTATGCCGGTGCGCTGGCGATCTATCTGCATGGTGAAACCGCCGCCCGCGGCTGTCTGCTGATCGGCACGGCCTCGGTCGAGGCGGTCCAGCATGAGCGGGTCCGCGAGGTGCTCGGCCGCAGCCTCAACGATTTCGACGACGAGATCGAAAAGCGCATGCGCCTTGGCGTGGAAAGGGGCGAGCTTCCCCAAAGCGCCGATCCGCAGATGCTTGCCAGGCTCGCCTCCGCCGTCATGCATTCGCTCGCCGTCCGCGCCCGTGCCGGCGACAGCCGCGAGACGCTGGAAGCGATTGCCCGGTCGGGCGTCGAGCTGATCTGCGGGAGCGCCCCCTAGAACAGGATGATTTTAGGCCGGGTCGGCCTAAATCTGAATCCTGTTCTAAATTATGTAGTTAGAGCATGATGTCGGCCGAAAACCGCTCACACTTTTCGGCATCATGCTCTAGCTCGATGTCTGCCGATCCCTCGGCCGTACCACCCAGGCATAGGCCGCACCTGCGACAAGCAGCACGGAGGTGCCGAGGAACACCGCCCGCATGCCGATATGCCCGCCGACGAAACCGCCAAGGATGGGGCCGGCCACCTGGCCGACATATTGCGACGAGATGGAAAGCCCGAGAATGCTGCCGGCCGCACTGTCCGGCACGCTGTGGCGGATGACCGCGGCGATGCAGGGCAACAGCCCGCCAAGTGCTGCGCCCATCAGGAAACGCAGGATGATCAGCTGCCAGGAGCTGGTGACGAAGGCCTGCGGGATCAGTAGCAGCCCGGCGACGGCGAGCGCGCCTGAAATCACCGGCCAATGGCCGATCCGGTCGGCGAGCTTGCCGAGCCATGAGGCCGAGAGAATGCTGCCGAGCGCGGCGGCCGACATGACGATGCCCGATATCATCGTCACCTGGGCTTCGACGGGCACGAGCTGCGCGACATAGACGGTGATGATCGGCTCGATCGACATATTGGCGAACATCAGCAGCATGCCCGTTGCCAGCATGGCGATGACGGGCCGCTTGTCGGCAATGGATTTCCAGCCGCCGCTGGCCTTGGCCGCCTGCTTGCGGGCCGGCGATTTCTCTTCCTTGATCAGCAAGGCCGTGGCGAGAAAGGCGAGAAAGATCATACCGCCGGCGGCGAGAAACGTGCCGCGGATGCCGATGATCGGTGGCAGCGCCCCGCCGATCAGCGGCCCGACGAGATTGCCGGCCATGATGCCGGAGGAGAGCACGCCGAGCGCCCAGGCCGAACGGTCCTTCGGCGTCTGCGTCGCCACCAGTACCATCGAGCCGGAGGCGTAACCGCCGGCAAGCCCGACGAAGAGGCGCAGCGCCACCAGCTGCCAGACATTGCCGGCCATGCCCATCAGCGAGATCGCCAGCGTCATGCCGAGGCTGGCGCGCACCAGCATCAGCTTGCGGCCGTAAATATCGCCAAGCCGCCCCCAGAGCGGCGCGACGAGAGCCGCGGCGAAAAAGGTGGCGCCATAGGCGATGCCCGACCATTGCACGATGTCAGCATGGTCGCTGACGCCGAGTTCCTCGACATAGAGCGGCAGGAAAGGAAGCAGCAGCGTCATCGCCACGATGGTGGTGAAGGAGCCGATCAGCGAGATGGTGAGATTGCGCTTCCAGTGGATCGAGCCCGGCCTGGCGCTGGCGGCGTCCAATTGCGTATCGGTCATTCTCTCGGCCTCGGCATTGATCGCGCGGGCGATGTTTCGCACGCCTGATGGAACGATGTGCCCATTGCCGCGGCGAGGAAATCGGCGCGGGTGAATGTGTCCTGAAGATCGAGCTTTTCGAGGTCGAGCGCATAGGCCGTAGCGGTGCATGCGCTCGCCGTTCCAGGGCGGGCACGCGTTGATATAACCGCGCTATGGCCCATCCTTCAAGACGGCGCTTTCGCATCGGTGGCCTGTCTTTGTAAATGAGAGCCGCAATCTGGACCCTTTCGGGCAAAAGTGCTACAACATGACTGATTGCATGATGCAATCGGTTAATCCGAGGACATTGCCATGAGCGACATGCGCACATCCCGAGAGCAGACTGTCCGTCATCTCTACGCCGCCTATCTCGACGACCGCAAGGATATCGTCGGCGCCATGTTGACGGAGGATTTCACCTTCTCCAGTCCGCGCGATGACCACATCGACCGGGCGACCTATTTCGAGCGCTGCTGGCCGAAGGAGCCGGTCTTCCGCGGCTTTGACATCGAATTCCTGGCGATCGACGGCGACGAGGCGGTCATCCGCTACCGTGCCGAAAAACGGGATGGCGGCAGCTTCCGCAACATAGAGAGCTTTCGCTTCCGCGGCGACAAGATCGCATCCGTGGATGTTTATTTCGGCCGGAATCTATAACCCTACAGCGCCGCGCGTCTTTTCAGACGCGCTAAGGACGCTGTAGCACTATGCGGTAGCGAGGCGGTTCACAGGAGCCGCATTGCCGACGTGCCGATGATGATCATCGAGACCGCCACCATCAGCGGCCGCACCGGCAGCCGTTTGACGAGGATCGCGCCTAAGGGGGCGGCGATGACGCCGCCGATGATCAGGCCGATCGCCGAATTGAGTTCCGACCAGCCGAGCGTCAGCATGAAGGTCAGGGAAATCGTCAGCGTCACCGCGAATTCGGTGAAATTGGTCGAGCCGATCACCCGTTTCAGGTCATGGCCGCGACTGACCAGCGAACTGGTGACGATCGGCCCCCATCCGCCGCCGCCGATGGCATCGAGCACGCCGCCGCAAAACCCGACCGGCGGCACGATCCAGTCGCGGACATCCCGCTTCGGCGGTGGCCGAAAGGCCTTGTAGAGGATCACCAGTCCGATCGCGATCAGATAGGCCGACACGAAGGGCGCGATCACCTTGCCGTCGATATTGGCCAGCAGATAGGCGCCGATCGCGCCGCCGATCATGCCGGCCGGTGCAAGCCGCGCCACC
Source organism: Rhizobium beringeri (assembly GCF_004306515.1). NCBI lineage: Bacteria > Pseudomonadati > Pseudomonadota > Alphaproteobacteria > Hyphomicrobiales > Rhizobiaceae > Rhizobium > Rhizobium beringeri. The sequence continues at coordinate 937,598 of NZ_SILG01000001.1, forward strand.
AGGCGCCAGTCGACGTTGCGATGATAGGCATGCGAAAGGCCCGACGCGGCGGTCGTGAACACTTCCGCCACATGCGTCATGGCGCTGGCATTGGCCGCCGGCACCCCGAAGGCGAGAAGGCTGGTCGTCGACAGCACGCCGAAGGCCATGCCGAGCGCACCGTCGACGATCTGCGCGCAGAAACCCACGACGATGAAGAAGAAGAAATCCGATGTCATGTAGTCCCCTCAGACGAACGGTAGCATCAGAATAAGCGACGCGGCAAAAAGTTTCCGGTCTCAGGCGGCAAGTCCGTGCTGCTTTAGCCTGACGATCTTGAAGAAGCCGTTCGGAAAGACCGGCAGGATATCGGCAGGCGCGAAATCACCGCGGCGCTCGGCCCAGGCGACGATGCGGTGAATGCGGAAGGCGGAGGACCAGCCGATGTGACGCACCAGCGGCGCCACCGCCGTCTCGATCGCGCCCTGCAGACCGGCGCCGTCGCCAAGCTTGCTGGCAAGGATGATCTCGCCGCCCGGCCTGAGCACTCTGGCGCATTCGTCCAGCGCCCGTTCGGGCTCGGGGATGAGCGTGATGACGAAGGGCAGGCAGACCGCATCGAAAGACTGGTTGGCAAAGGTGAGCGCATGGGCATCCATCACATCAAGCGCCTGCACATGCTGCAGCTTCTCGCGCCTCGCCTTTTCACGCGCCCGCGCGATCATGTGTTCGGAAATGTCGATGCCGGTGACCCGGCAGTGACGCGGGTAATGCCCAAGCGTCAGGCCAGTGCCGACGCCGACCTCCAGAATATCGGTGCCGGCTGCGGCTGCGAGTGCAGCAAGCTTGCGGTGGCCATCGCGCAGGATGCCGCGATAGACGCGGTCATAGACCGGCGCCCAACGCTGATAGATTTTTTGCTGATCTTCCGCCCTGCTGCGAAGCTCTGACATCCCGGCACCTCCCTACAGCGCCGCGCGTCTTTCAGACGCGCAAAGGACGCTGTAACACATTGAACTGCTGCATAATTTTTCCCCTAAATCTGTTCTGATTTAGGGAATTATGCGGTAGCAAGTCCAGGAAAAGTGAGAAACGGTTTTCCCAGGAATTGCATAAAACAAAGATTTGAGCGGTTCTGCGCTTCTATCAAAAGCTGAACCGCTTTAAAGCCCAGCCTTTCAACTCCCAAGGGCAGGCTTCGGTTCCCCGCGAAGTGTGACGCAAGGCACAGATCCACACCGGGGGCACTTTGGGGTGGCCCCGCTACAGCCTATTTTGCCGGCATCAGCCCAAGCTGTTTGGCGTCCAGTTCGCTGCCGATCTCGACGGTTTTCTTTTGCTTGTCGTAGACGCAGATCTGGGCGATCAGCCCCTTGGCGCCCTTCGGCTTGCCTGTCACCAGGGCAAGCCCATAATGCGAACTGCCGAAGGGATCGACCGTGGCGCTCGGCTTCTCGATCGTGACCGCTGCCTTCTTGCATTTGGCCTCGACGTCGGCGGCGAGCTGCTTCCAGGCGTCATCGGAGGAGGCATGCGCCGCACCAGCCAGGCAAAGCAGCATGGCGGCAGTGAGAGGCTGGATTATATTCCTGTTCATATCGGGTCTCCGTTGATCTCCATATCAGGCAAAGTGGTTTTCGGGGTGGGTATTCCCATTGATTTGCCCAAGCGATTTCTACGCGCGACTCCAATCCTGTAACTGAGGCAAATTTTCCTCCGGCCGGTCGTTTTTTGATAATTCGCCGGTTGCCTCTCCCCCTTTCCCCTCCTATGTTCCGCCTCACCTGCCGAGACGCAATCTATTGCCAAGAGGAGATCTGACATGGCTTTCGAATTGCCTGAACTTCCCTATGATTACGAAGCGCTTGCTCCCTTCATGTCGAAGGAAACGCTGGAGTTCCACCACGACAAGCACCATAAGGCCTATGTCGACAACGGCAATAAGCTCGCCGCCGAAGCCGGTCTTTCGGACCTCTCGCTCGAAGACGTCGTCAAGAAGTCCTTCGGCACCAATGCCGGCCTCTTCAACAACGCGGCCCAGCACTACAACCACATCCATTTCTGGAAGTGGATGAAGAAGGGCGGCGGCGGCAACAAGCTGCCGGGCAAGCTCGAAGCGGCCTTTACCTCCGATCTCGGCGGCTACGACAAGTTCAAGGCCGATTTCGCCAATGCCGGCGCCACCCAGTTCGGCTCCGGCTGGGCCTGGGTTTCCGTCAAGAACGGCAAGCTCGAAATCTCCAAGACCCCGAACGGCGAAAACCCGCTGGTTCACGGCGCCACCCCGATCCTCGGCGTCGACGTCTGGGAACACTCCTATTACATCGACTATCGCAACGCCCGCCCGAAATATCTCGAGGCCTTCGTCGATAGCCTGATCAACTGGGACTACGTCCTGGAACGCTACGAAGAAGCCACGAAGTAAGCGGCGTCAGCCTGTTTGAATTTGACACCCGGCGCCCCCAAAGCGCTGGGTGTTTTGTTTTCACGCGAAGCCGTCACAGCTCTGTCATCGGCCGCTCCTAATCAGACCCCATGTCTTCCTCTGCTTCTCCCCTGTTCCGCTTCGGCATCATCGCCGACCCGCAATATGCGGCGATTGCGCCGCATGTGGCGATGGATCGCTATTATGCCAACAGCCTCGCCAAGGTCGCCGCGGCGATCGAGGTCTTCAATGGCTGGGAATTGAGCTTCGTCATGACGCTCGGCGATGTCATCGACCGCAGCTTTTCAAGCTTCGACGATATCCTGCCGGTCTATGAGACGCTCAGGCACGAGGCGCTCTTCCTGCTCGGCAACCACGATTTCTCGGTCTCTTCGGGGCATCTCTCCGAAGTCGCCGCGCGCCTCGGCATGCCGTCGCCCTATTACAGCTTCTTGCGCCACGGCTGGCGCTTTATCGTGCTCGACGGCAATGAGGTCAGCATCTTCGCGCCGCCCGAGGGCCATCATCATCGTGCGCTTGCCGCTGAGATGTTGGCGGAGCTGCAGGCCAAGGGTGCCAGGAATGCCCATCGCTGGAATGCCGCGCTGAGCGACGAACAGTTCGCCTGGCTCGGCGATGAAATCGCAAAAGCGGCCGAGGCCGGTGAGAAGGTGATCGTCATGAATCACTATCCCATTCATCCGCCCGGTGAGCACGGCATGTGGGACAGCGAGCGCATCGTCGCGCTGCTCGCCTCCAGCAGCAATGTCGTTGCCTATCTCAACGGCCACGACCACGTCGGCAATTACGGCACGGCCGGCGCCTGCCACTTCGTCAATTTCAAGGGCGTGGTCGACACCGAGACGGAAAACGCCTTCGCGATCGTCGAGGTCCATCCCGACCGCATCGAAATCCGCGGCTTCGGTCGCGAAGAAAGCCGCACGCTGGCTTATTAGGTTGCGAAGCAGCGCAAGCCATCCGATTGGGTCGATTAGGCTGAATGGGGCGCGTCAGGCAGGCACAGTCTTCTCCGTCCACCCACTGGTCCAGAGTTCGCGCAGTCGGTCGCCGTCGCCTTTGAAGAAATCCTCGCTCGTCGTGCAACGCTCCACCCGGTCGCTGCGGAAATTGCGGATCGCCTGGCGCAGCTCGCACCAGGCGACGATATTGGCGGTCTGCGAATAATAGATCAGCGCGACCGGCCGGATTGTCCGCTCGCTGGCGCGGCCGAGTTCGTCGCGGTAACCGAGCATCAGCTTGCGTTCGTCACGGATCGCGCGGCGCACGATCGCCAGGTCGAAGCCCGCCGGCTGCGCGATCGAGCCCCAGGCGTAAAGCGCCTTGTTGTCCATCGCCTGGCGCAGCGGCGCCGGTACAGCGCCGGCAATCTTCTGGTTGACCCGGCGCGCGGCCTGTTTCAGCTCCTCGTCCGCCGTCCGTTCGAGCAGCGCCAGCGACAGCACGATCGCCTCCATCTCCTCGATCGAGAACATCAGCGGCGGCAAGTCGAAGCCCGGCCGCATGATGTAGCCGATGCCGCGCCCGCCTTCGATCGGCACCCGCATCGCCTGAAGCGCTGCGATGTCGCGATAGATCGAGCGCACGGTCACCTCGAGGGTCTCGGCCATGACAGCCGCCGTCATCGGCTTTCTTGCCAGCCTGAGGATCTGAATGATCTCGAAAAGCCGCGAGGCCTTGCGCATTTACCTCTCCCATCCGCCACGCTCCTGACAATACACTGTCAGTTGGGTTCCCGTATAGAGCCGCCTATCGAATTGAAATTAATCAGGGTCTTTCAAAATGGCCCGCAGAACTCAAGGCGGTAACTGACATGAACTACCACGAAAACCTCTGGCTCTTCTTCACCCTTCTCTTTGGCATCATCATCGTCCCGGGCATGGACATGCTCTTCGTGCTCGCCAATTCACTGACCGGTGGCGTCAAGCGCGGGCTGGCGGCGACCGGCGGCATCATGGCCGGCGGCGCCGTGCATTCGGCCTATGGCGCGGCCGGCGTCGGCGTGCTCGTCACCATGCTGCCGCAGCTCTTCAACGTGCTGCTCTTTGCCGGCGTCGCCTACATGATCTGGATCGGTATTTCGCTGATCCGCAGCTCGATCACCGTCGAGGCGGTTGGCCCGGGAACGGCCCGCTCCGGCTGGCGCGCTTTTCGCCAGGGCGCCGTCACCTGTCTCGTCAATCCGAAGGCCTATATCTTCATGTTTGCCGTCTACCCGCAGTTCCTGAGGCCGGAATATGGTCCGATCTGGATGCAGGGGCTGATCATGGGCGTCATGACTGTCGTCACCCAGTTTGCGATCTACGGCACGCTGGCAATGACGGCCGGCCGCAGCCGCGACCTGCTCGTCGCAAACCCCGACGTCACGGCCTTTGTCGGCCGCTTCGCCGGACTGCTGCTGGTTGCGGTCTCCGCCTTCAGCCTCTGGCAGGGGTGGAAAAGCGCCTGAACCGCCACGGCCTATCACATTGTTTTTATGATGCTCCGGCAAAACGTGACTGCCAGGACGCATGGATTTTGTCATGCTCCCGGTGCAGATTGGCCTCCGGCCACTTGGCCGAGGAGAAATGGAGAGGAATATGAATTGGAAAGCAGTAGCTGCCGCCGCAGCGATGGCCGGCATAGCCTTAGGTTCGGTGACCGCCGCCGACGGTACTCATGATTCGCGCATTGCGCTGATGAAGCAGATCGGCGGTTCGGCCGGCGCCCTGGCAGCCATCGCCAAGGGCACCAAGCCCTATGACGCCGAGGCGGTGAAGGCGGCGCTGACGACCATCGCCGCAACGGCCAAGGTCTTCCCCGACCAGTTCAAGCCGGGCACGGAGACGGGCGACGAAGAGGCGAGCCCGAAGATCTGGGAAAACATGGATGACTTCAAGGCGCGCGCCGCCAAGCTCTCCACCGACGCCGAAACCGCGCTGGCTCAGCTTCCGGCCGATGCCGCCGCCGTCGGCGCCACGGTCAACACGCTCGGCGCCAATTGCGGCGGCTGTCACAAGGCCTATCGCATCAAGGATTGATAGGCCGTTTGATCTGGAACTTGATACGCGACCCGCGCCGGCCTTGCCGCCGGCGCGGATCACCTTATTCTCCGCCCGTGCGGGCTGGTCGCAGAACCGCTCCGCGCAGGAAAATCTCGGTAAAGGGGAGGCGGAGCATGGTCCGCAGGTTCATCCGGTTACTGCTCTGTCTGATCGGCGTCGCCGTGCTTGGCGGCGGCGCCTTCTATCTCGTCACCGCACCCGATCCGCTGCCGGAGAGCCATTGGGCCGGTCTCGGCGCGCCGGACCTGGCGAACGGTCAGATGGTTTTCTGGGCGGGCGGCTGTGTCAGCTGTCATGCAGCACCGGGTTCCGAAGGCGATGCAAAGCTGACGCTTGCAGGCGGCCTGGCGCTGAAGAGCCCTTTCGGCACCTTCCACGTGCCGAACATCTCACCCGATGAAAAGGCCGGCATCGGCGCCTGGACGCTCGCCGAATTCGGCAACGCGATGAAGCGCGGCGTCGGCCCGGGTGGCGAGCACCTGTACCCGTCCTTTCCCTACAGCTCCTATTCCCGCATGAGCGATAAGGACGTCAACGATCTCTTCGCCTTCCTGAAGACCCTGCCGAAGAGCGCAAATGTCGCGGCCCCGCATGAGCTGCCGTTTCCCTTCAACATCCGGCTGGCGCTCGGCGGCTGGAAATTCCTCTATTTTAACGACCAGCCGCGTGTCGCGCTCGCCAAGAGCGACGACAAGATCAAGCGCGGGCAATATCTCGTCGAAGGCCCCGGTCATTGCGGCGAATGCCATACGCCGCGCGATGCGCTGGGCGGCTTCCAGGCGGATCAGTGGCTCGCCGGCGCCCCCAATCCGGAAGGCAAGGGCCGCATACCGGATATCACCCCGGCCTCCAAGAGCATCGGCGGCTGGAGCGAGGCCGATATCGCCAGCTACCTCGAAACCGGCTTCACCCCCGATTTCGATTCCGTCGGCGGCTCTATGGTCGATGTGCAGCAGAACATCGCCCATCTGCCGGCCGCCGACCGCGAGGCGATCGCCGCCTATCTGAAGGCGGTGCCGGGCCATTAGAGTGCGGTTCTGCTTGGCACCTTCGCAAGGTCCCACGCCTGTTTATAGGGAGGTGGGACCTGGCATCAGATCATAGGGATGGCGCCAGCCGGGCATATTGCTGATACGATCTTTCCAGGCTGCGATAGCCGGGAAGGCGCTGTGATCTATCCCGGTTTCCTCCGGCATGAAGACGTAGCCCGCCAGAGAGAGGTCTGCGATCGTCAGCCGGTCGCCGACCATGAAGGCCCGGTGCGCCAGATGTTCGTCAACAATGGCATAGGCAGCTTTGGCCCTCAGTCTCAAAAACTCGACGACGGGCGTCTCGCCGCTCTTCTGGAGGCCATACATGAACCTCAGCGTCGCGTAGTAGCTCGTGAATTTATGGTTGTCGAAAAGAATCCAACGCATGATGTCACGCCGTTCTTCGGCTGTCTGCGCCCCAAAGTGGCCTGTCACCTCTGACAAGTAGTCCAGGATGATCCCCGATTGGCTGATCTTCGTTTGCCCATGTTCGAGCACAGGCGCCTCGCCCTGTTCGTTTATGGTTTTTCGCCATTGTTCGGTTCGCGTTTCGCCGCCCAGATAATCAACGAAAATGTTTTCCCACTCGATTCCGGCAAGCGCAAAGAACAGCGCGACCTTGTAAGCATTCCCCGAGAGAGCGAAACAATGGAGTTTGAAATCAGGCATGAAAGCTCCTTATGCAATTCGAAAAGCATGTCGCGCAAAACTGTGCAGCCGTTTTGATGCGTCGAGCTTCGGCTCTTGCGAAAGCCGAAGCTTCGAGCCAGTCACCCTAAGCGATCGACTGCATATAGCGCATGCCGGTCACCGGACGCGGGGTGAAATCCAGCTGTTCGTAGAAGCGGTGCGCCAGCACGTTTCCGGTGGCGGCGCTGACGGAGAGGTAGCCACAGCCGGCATTGCGGGCGGTCTCGCGCGCCCGGTCGACGAGCAACTGGCCGGTGCCGTGGCCGCGATGGCCGTCGCGCACGAAGAGGTGGTGCAGGTCCATGCCGCGCTTGCCTTCCTGCGCCCTGTAGAGCGGCACGAGAATGGCGTAGCCGATCAGCTCTCCGCCGGTCTCGGCGACAAGCGCATGGATCCAGGGCAGCGGGCCGAAGAGGTCGCGCTCCAGCTGCTCCGCCCTTGTAGCAGCCGCATCGCCGTGATGAGCGGCAAGCAGGGCGATCATCTCGTTGAGTTCGGGCAGGTCGCGCGGCTTGGCGGTGCGGATCGTCACCACCGATGGGCGCATCAGTGAAATTTCGCTGTCTTCGATTTCGGTCATCGTCTTCGCGTCCTTTGATATTCTGCCGTCAGGACGCTGCCGATACAACAAAGCCGCCTGACGGCGGCTTGTTGACAATATGATCTTGTCCGGCCGCCCTTTACAGGTACAGCCAAAAATACGAGCGGCTCTGGTGCGCGTTTTTGATCATGGATCATAGATCGTCGGAAACGCGGGCTTTGTCAATGGCGGATCGGAGCCCATCACAGGCATTGAGCTGTGGCCTCACTCTTGATAGTATACCCCCCTATGCTATATGAGAACCCATCATGTCCCACACCGCTCTGCAGAAAAAGAAGCTCGTCGCCCGCATCAGCCGCTTGAAGGGGCAGATGGAGGCGGTCGAGCGCGCGCTCGAGGCCGAGCGCCCTTGCGGCGAGATCCTGCAGCTGCTCGCCTCCGTCCGCGGCGCGCTGACCGGGCTGACCGGCGAGGTGCTCGACGATCACCTGCGTGAGCATGTGCTGAATGCCGCCGACGATGCAGCAAGGGCAGAGGCGGTCGAGGAAATATCGGAAGTCTTGAGAACCTATATGCGCTAGAGCAATTCCAGGAAAAGCGCGAAGCGATTTTCCCCGGCAAAGCGCGAAGCGATTTTGCCTGGAATTACGTAAAAACAAAAGCTTAGAGCGGCGACGAAGGAGCCTGTCATGAGTGCCGGAATCGACAAAGCTGGAATCAATGCCCTGGAACATGATCATGTCTTCCTCGGCGCCGATCATACGCGCAACGAGCGGCGCATCTGGCTGGTGATCGCGCTGACGGCGGTGATGATGGTGGCGGAAATCGCCGCCGGCACCGTCTACGGCTCCATGGCCCTGGTCGCCGATGGCTGGCACATGTCGACCCACGCCAGTGCTCTGCTGATTTCGGCGCTCGCCTATCTCTTCGCCCGCCGGCAGGCGCGCAATCCACGTTTCACCTTCGGCACCGGCAAGCTCGGCGATCTCGCCGGCTTCGCCAGCGCCATCATCCTTGCCCTGATCGCTCTCCTGATGGCCTGGGAAAGCCTGCTGCGCCTTTCCAATCCCGTGCCGATCGGTTTTGCCCAGGCGATCGCCGTGGCGGTCATCGGCCTTGCCGTCAATCTGGCCAGCGCCTGGCTGCTGGCCGGCGGCGGCCATGTCGCGCATGGCGATCATGCGCATCACGGACATGGCCATCATCATCACGGGCATGGCAATCATGCCCGCGCCCATCACAGTCATGCGCATCACGGCCATGGCGACCATGCCCATCAGGCAAAGACCGGTGACAACAATATCCGCGCGGCCTATCTGCATGTCATCGCCGATGCCCTGACCTCCGTGCTCGCCATCGCCGCGCTGACGCTCGGCAGCCTCTATGGCTGGCTCTGGCTCGATCCCCTGATGGGCATCGTCGGCGGGTTGGTGATCGCCAATTGGTCCTGGAGCCTGATGAAATCTTCCGGCGGCGTCCTGCTCGATGTCATTTCCGAAGGCGAGACGCTGCCGGCCGAGATCCGCGGCGCCATCGAGACTGAGGACGACCGGATCACCGATCTGCATGTCTGGCAGGTCGGCCCCGGCCATCATGCCGCAATCGTTGCCGTCCTTACCTCGAAGCCGCGCGATCCGGCTTTCTACAAGGGCAGGCTCTCGGCGCTGGAGGAATTGTCGCATGTAACCGTCGAGGTGACGCGCGCGGCGTGATCGGCGCGGCCGGACGACAAAGTGGCTCGACGGACGATTAACATCGCTCGACGGACGATTAACATCGCCGTGGGGACGAGATGCCGCCGCAATCTCGCCTTAGCTCTGTCCTCCTGATTTGCCGGAGGATTTCATGGATCTCAGTCTGACCCGCCGCATGCTGATAGGCTCGGCATTGTGCCTACCTGCGATGGGCTTGCCCGCGCTGGCGATTCCCGCCAAAGCCGAGGAGGGGGCAGAGGAGGGCGCCAAGGAGAGTGCCGAGGAGGGCGACGACAACATCGATCGCCGCCTTGCTGCGCTGGAAAAACGCACCGGCGGCCGCCTCGGCGTCTCGGTGCTTGACACCCAGACGAGCATCTCTTTCGGCTATCGCGGCAGCGAGGCCTTTCCGATGTGCAGTACCTTCAAGGCGCTGGCCGCCGCTTTCGTGCTTGCCCGTGCTGACAAGGGCGAGGAGAACCTCGATCGGCGGGTGACCTACGGCAAGGACAAGCTCGTCGATTATTCGCCGCTCAGCGAGAAACATGCCGGCACCGATGGCATGACCATTGCCGAACTCTGCGAGGCGGCGGTGACCGTCAGCGACAACACGGCCGGCAATCTGCTGCTCGAAAGTTTTGGCGGGCCGGCGGGCCTGACCGACTGGCTGCGCTCGATCGGCGACGGCACGACCCGTCTCGACCGAACCGAACCGACGCTGAACGAGGGGCGAAAGGGCGATCCGCGCGATACAACGACCCCGGATGCGATGCTCGACACGCTCGGCAATCTGACGCTCGGCTCGGTCCTCGCCGAAGCCTCCTGCGACAGGCTGATCGCCTGGCTGGTGGCAAGCACGACGGGCAAGGAACGGCTGCGGGCCGGCCTGCCGGCGGATTGGAAGGTCGGCGACAAGACCGGCACCGGGCCGAATGGCTCTCTCGGCGACATCGCAGTGATCTGGCCACCGGATCGCGGTCCGATCGTCGCAGCCGTCTATATCAGCGAGGCGACGGTGCCGGCGAAGGAGCTCAACCCGGTCTTTGCCGAAGTCGGCCGCATGATCGTCGAGATGGTTTGAGTGGGAAAATGCGAAGGGGTGATCGACAGTTGTCGCGCGTGAAAACCCCTCCCCAACCCCTCCCCACAAGGGGGAGGGGCTGCTGTGTGGCACCCATCGCATTTCATTCCTGACGATGCAGCATGTGGCGACGTATTTTGGTGGCAGGGACCCGCCACGGGTTAGTCCCTCCCCCTTGTGGGGAGGGGTTGGGGAGGGGCCTTTGTCTCGTTAGAGGAGGGCTCTCGCATCAAGGCAGCGTATAGGCGATCACGTAGTCGCCGGGCGTGGTGCCGACCGAGCCGTGGCCGCCGGCGACCATGACGACATATTGCTTGTTGTCATCAGTCATGTAGGTCATTGGCGTCGCCTGGCCGCCGGCGGGAAGCCGTCCCTGCCAGAGCTGCCGCCCACTGGTCACATCGTAGGCGCGCAAATAGTTGTCGACCGCGGCACCGAGGAAAGCGACGCCACCCTTGGTCAGCATCGGCCCGCCGATGCCGGGTACGCCCACCTTGAAGGGCAGGGGTAGCGGCGTCATGTCGTGCACAGTGCCGTTCTTGTGCATATAGGCGATCTTGCCGGTGCGGAGATCCACGCCCGCGACATAACCCCATGGCGGCGCCTGGCAGGGGATCTTGAGCAGCCCGAGGAACGGACCCATGAAGACGCCGTAGGGCGCGCCGTCATTGCGGTTGAGCCCTTGTTCGCTGCCCTTCTCATCCTGGCCTCTCGGCGGAATGTCGGCCGCCGGCACCAGGCGTGAGGTGAAGGCGAGATAGGTCGGCATGCCGAACATGATCTGCCGCTCCGGATCCACCGCCACGCTGCCCCAGTTGAAGGTGCCGAAATTGCCGGGATAGACGATTGTTCCCTGCAGCGAGGGCGGCGTGTAACGGCCCTCATAGCGGTAGCGGTGGAAATCGATGCGGCAGGCGAGCTGATCAAACAGCGACACGCCCCACATGTCCTTTTCCTGCAGCGGTTCGGGCGAGAAGGTGAGGTCAGAGATCGGCTGCGTCGGCGAGGTATGATCGCCTGAGACAGCTCCATCAGGCGCCGGGATTTCCTTGACAGGGATGATCGGCTCGCCGCTGCGCCGGTCGAGCACGTAGATATCGCCCTGCTTGGTCGAGCCGACGAGGGCGGGAACGACGGTGCCGTCCTGCTTCGTCAGGTCGATGAGCGCCGGTTGGGCTGGGACGTCCATGTCCCAGAGATCGTGATGCACCGCCTGGCGTACCCAGCGCAGCTGGCCGGTGGCGATGTCGAGTGCGACGATCGAGGAAGAAAACTTCTCGACATTGGCGCTGCGGTTGATGCCGAGCTGGTCAGGCACCTGGTTGCCGAGCGGGAGGTAGACCATGCCGAGCGTCTCGTCGACGCTGAAGACCGACCAGCTGTTCGGCGAGTTGGTGGTGTAGGTCTGGTCGGCTGCGATCGGCGTCGTGACATCGGGATTGCCGGAATCCCAATTCCAGATCAGTGCGCCGGTATTGATGTCGAAGGCGCGGATGACGCCGGATTGCTCCTCAGTCGAATAATTGTCGTTCACCGCTCCGCCGATGATGATCTTGCCCGCCACGGCGACCGGCGGCGAGGTGGAATAATAGTAGCCGGCGGGATTGTAGCGCATGCCGGTTTCGAGATGCAGCACGCCCTGGTCGGCAAAGCCGGTGCAGATCTTCCCGTCGGCCGCATCGAGCGCGATCAGCCGGGCATCGGATGTCGGCAGGTAGACGCGTTCGGCGCAGGGCTGGCCGGCGGCAACGGTTGGATCGGCATAATAGGTGACGCCGCGGCAGGTCTGATGCTGCCGGTCGGGGTTCATGCCTGAGTTGGCGTCATATTTCCATTTCTCCTTGCCGGTCTTGGCATCGAGCGCGATCGCCCAGTTATGCGGCGTGCAGAGATAGAGCGTGTCCTTCACCTTCAGCGGTGTCACCTGATAGGTCGTCTCGCCGACATCGTCCGGCCGCTTGACGTCGCCGGTCTGATATCGCCACGCTTCCTTGAGGGTGGAGACGTTCTGAGCAGTAATCTGGTCGAGCGGCGAATAGCGCTGGCCGAAGGGCGTGCGGCCGTATTGATGCCATTCGCCATCCGGCACGCTGCCGCCGAAGGCGGGATTGGCGGCGACCGTATCCTTGGGCAGCTCGCCGGCAAGATCATGCGGGTCAGTCGTCATCGAATAAAGGGCGACGAGGATGGCGAGGATCACAGGCACGGCGAGCGGCCAGGGGTTTGCGGCGTAGGTGATGCCCGTCGGGCTACGCAGGCCAAGCGGCCGGCGGATCCATGGCGTCAGCAGCCAGAGCCCGAGCAGGATGATCATGCCGCCGCGCGGGCCGAGCTGCCACCAGTCGAAGCCAACCTCCCAGATCGCCCAGGCAAGTGCCGCGACGACGAGCACCGCATAGACCCAGAGCGCCACCGCCTTGCGCATCAGAAGCAGACCGGCGGTAATCAGGAACATCAGCCCGGCGAACAGATAGAAGACGCTGCCGCCGACTGTGACGAGCCAGAGCCCGCCACCGCCGAGCGCCAGCCCGATGATGATGAAGAAGATGGAGGTGACGATGATCGCCATAAGGCTGTCTCCCGCTGAGGTTAGCCGGGGTGAAGGATCGGCGGAAAAGCCCCGCCGATCAGGCAGATAGCGCGAGGGAGATGCCTTTCAACGGCCACAATTGCCGCAGGGTGCGGATGCACCGAACCGGGCGTCGGGCCGGAGGGAAGCGGATCACAGTGGCGCAAATGTCCCACCGAAACGGGCGAGAGCGCTCGTCACGTTCCGCAGAAGGTCGCAAGCACCCGTTCGTCCGGCTTCGGCGGTTCCCGATAGGCGGCAAAGCCCGACTGGTCTTCATAGGGTTTCGAAAGCACGCTCAGCAGCGCCTCGAACAGCGAGAAATCCCCGTCCTCGACGGCAGCCTTGATCGCCTGTTCGACCCGGTGATTGCGCGGAATGAAGTCCGGATTGACGCTGCGCATGGCAATGGCGCGCTCGGGGGCCGTCTGCGGATCGCGGGACAGCCTCTCGCGCCACTGCGTGAGCCAGGGGCCGCAGGCGTCCGCTTCGCGGAAACTTGCCGCAAATGCGGGCTCTACGGCATCATCGCCAGCAAGATCCGACAGCCGCCGGAAGGTCAGGGTGAAATCGGCGCCCTGCGCCTGCATCAGCGACAGCAGCGCCTGCACCAGTTCGAGATCGCCGTCCTCTTCGCCGGCAAGGCCGATCTTTTCGCGCATGCCGGCCAGCCAATGCGCCTGGAAGCGTTCGCCGTAACTCTTGATCACCACATTGGCCTTGTCGACCGCGCCGTCGGGCTCGGCGTCGATCAGCGGCAGTAGCGTTTCGCCGAGCCTTGCGAGGTTCCATTGGCCGATGCCGGGCTGGTTGGCATAGGCGTAACGGCCATGCTGGTCGATCGACGAAAAGACGGTCGCCGGATCATAGGCATCCATGAAGGCGCAGGGCCCGAAATCGATCGTCTCGCCGGAGACGGTCATATTGTCCGTGTTCATCACGCCATGGATGAAACCGACATGCAGCCAGCGGGCAATCAGCGCCGCTTGGCGCTCGGAGACCGCTTCGAAGAGCGAGAGATAGGGGTTCTCGGCCTCTTTCAATGCGGGATAGTGCCGGTCGATCACATAGTCGGCCAGAGCCCGCACACCGTCGGTGTCCCCCCTGGCCGCGAAGTACTGGAACGTGCCGACCCTGACATGGCTTGCCGCGACGCGGGTGAAGACCGCGCCTGGCAGCACCTCTTCGCGATAGACCGGCTCGCCTGTCGTCACCGCCGCCAGCGCCCGTGTGGCGGGAATGCCGAGCGCAAACATCGCCTCGCTAATGATATATTCGCGTAATACCGGCCCGATTGCCGCCCGCCCATCGCCGCGGCGCGAAAAAGGCGTCGGTCCGGCGCCCTTCAGCTGGATATCGTAGCGCTTGCCGCTGCGGTCGACCACCTCGCCGAGAAGGATCGCCCGACCATCACCGAGCTGCGGCGAGAAGCCGCCGAACTGATGCCCGGCATAGGCCATTGCCAGCGGCTCGGCCCCTTCGGGAACGAGGTTGCCGGAAAAGATCGCCGCGCCGTCGCGGCGCAAGGCCTCGACGTCGAGCCCGAGCTCGGCAGCGAGCGGCTCGTTGAGCTTGATCAGCCAGGGCTCCGCCACCGCAGTCGGCGCTTGCGCCGCAAAGAAGTGCGGCGGCAAACCGACATAGCTGTTGTCGAACGGAAAGGCCGCACCGGGCCGGTTTTTCTGCAGGGCGGAGGTCATGGTTCATAGGTAGGGCTAGGATGCAAGCCGCGCAAGCCGGGGGATGAAGACCTTCACGAAGAACAGACCGATGCAAGGAATCGTGATCTGCCTTTACCTCTCGTCAAAGCAGCTTTGCCATAAACGACATAGCGCCGCCATGATCGCAGGCGTATAGCAAATCGTCTCCCCTTGGCCTTGCGCCATGTCATCCCCCGCGGCCCTGCTGCCTTGTGTGCTCCGCCGCGCCACCGCGAGTGATCCCGGACGATGTCGGATCAGATTTACCAGGCGCCGATGGTTCGGCGTGCCACGCCCAATTTCCGGGTGATTGCGATGATTGTCGCGAGTGCGATGCTGATGGAAAACATCGATGCGACCGTGCTTGCGACCGCGCTGCCAACCATGGCGCGCGATTTCGGCGTCAGCGCCCCAGCCATGTCGATCGCCCTGACCTCCTATCTCTTGAGCCTTGCGATCTTCATTCCGGCAAGCGGCCGGATGGCCGACAGTTTCGGCTCCCGCACCGTTTTCCGCTCGGCCATCGCGGTTTTCGTCGTCGGCTCCATCCTCTGTGCGCTCGCGCCGACGCTGTCCTTCCTGGTGCTGGCGCGGCTGCTTCAGGGCATCGGCGGCGCGATGATGATGCCGGTCGGGCGCCTGGTGCTGATGCGCAGCGTCGACCGCAAGGATATGGTCAGCGCCATGTCCTGGCTGCTCGTGCCGGCGCTGATCGGCCCGATCGTCGGCCCGCCGCTTGGCGGCTTCATCGTCACCTATCTCGACTGGCGCTGGATCTTTTATATCAATGTGCCGATCGGCATCATCGGCATGATCTTCGTCTCGATCTACATCGACGAGGTCAAGGGCAGGGCAAGCGGTCCCTTCGATACGATCGGTTTCGTCCTCTCGGGCATCTCGCTCGGTTCGCTGCTCTTCGGCTTCGAAATGTCGAGCCATGAGGGGGAGGGTGCGTTTTCGATCTTCCTGATCGCACTTGGCCTGCTCTTCGGCATCGCCTATCTCAGACATGCCCGCAAGCACCCGTCGCCGATCATGGATTTCTCGCTGATGAAGGTGCCGAGCTTCGGCACGTCGGTCATTGCCGGTTCGCTGACGCGCATCACCCAGGGGGCGCAGCCCTTCCTGCTGCCGCTGCTCTTCCAGATCGGCTTCGGCCTGTCTGCCGCCGCGGCCGGCCAGATTATCATCGCGACCGCGCTTGGCGCTCTCGCCATGAAGCCGATGGCGAAGTTTGTCTTCCGCCGGCTGGGCTTCCGCAGGAGCCTCATCCTCAACGGTATCCTCGGTACGATCGGCTATGGCCTTTGTGCCGCCTTCCGGCCGGACTGGCCGATGCCGCTGGTCTTTGTCGTCCTGGTGCTCAGCGCCTTCTTCCTGTCGTTCCAGTTCACGGCCTACAACACCATTGCCTATGACGAGATCAGCAAGGAGCGGATGAGCTCGGCCACGAGCTTCTACACCACCTTCCAGCAGCTGATGCTGTCGCTCGGCATCTGCATCGGCGCCTTGGCGCTGCACGGCTCCATGGCCTTGTCAGGTGCCGAAACGCCGGCCCTTGGCGATTTCTCGGCAGCCTTCATCGTCGTCACCATCATCTCGATCACCGCCACCTTCTGGAACCTGCGCTTCTCGCCGACTGCCGGCGAGGAGATCACCGGCTACAAGGCCAAACAGAGGAAAGGCGCCGTCGCCAAAGGTTGACGCCGCCTTTCCCTTCGTCAGAAGCCGACCGGCTCCCGCGGCTGCCTGCGTAGCAAGGGCCGGCCCTCGCGACGGTCCGCCTCGAGCCCGTAGGTCATCGGGCCGGGCAAGCCCCCGAAGGCGAGATCACTATCCCGCAGCGCCACCTCCACGGCCGCCTCGGGCTCGGTGCGCCTTAGCCGTCCCGTGATCACAAGCCACAGATCGTGCCAGCGGCGCTCACGCATCATCGTGCCCCCAATCGTCATTCTCTCCTCCCTCTCAGGTCGTCTCACGCCGCTTGCGGCAGGCATGCCTCGCAGATCGCCGCGACATGGCGGTGGTCGGTGCCGCAGCAGCCGCCGAGCACGCGGAGCTCCGGCATGCGGTCGATGAGCTTGCAGTAGCGGCGGCCGAGATCTTCGGGATCGCCCGCATCCAGCGTCTCGCTATTGTCGAGCTGCTCATGGCTCATGGTCGAGGCATTGGCGCGGATGCCGGAAATGCGCTTCACCCAGGCGCTTCCAGGATCGAGCGCTGTTTCGAAATGCGTCGGGTGGGCGCAATTGATCATGTAATAGGCCGGCGCTCCGCTGGTCGCCGCATCCGTCGTCTCGATGGCGTCCTGAATGCTGCGGCCGGTCACCAGCCGGCCATCCGTCTCCAGCGTGAAGGAGATGGCAGAGGGCATGCCGAGCGATTGCGCCGCCCGCGCCACGCCGATCGCCTCGTCGATGTTGGTCAGCGTGAAGGCGCTCACCATGTCGACTTCCGTGCCGGCAAAAATCCCGATCTGAAAGGCGTGGTAATCTTCCGCTTCGGCCGCATCCATGAAGCCTGCCTTGTAGCCGTCGCCGCGCGGGCCGATCGCGCCACTGATGACGATCGGCTGCTCCGGCCGCTCATAGGCGCTGCGTAAGCCGACAAGCAGGTCGACGGCCTCCTCGTTGACTGCCTTCAGGGCTTCGCTGGTATAGCCGAGCTTCTGCCCCCAGTCCGGATTGGCCCGCCATGTGGCGGTGTCGAGCACGAAGCCCGTGCCGTGCCGCCGTGCGATATCGAGATAACGGCGATAGTAATTCCGCATGCGCTGCCGCCCTTCTTCGGAAGCCAGCAATATGAAGGCGGCGAAATGCGGAAGCTCGATCCCTTCCTGGAAGATCATCGTCGTTTCCATGCCGCCATCGGTAATGAAAGTGCCGCCTTTGAGCTGCGGCAAACCGTTTCTGTACTTTGCCATTGTTGAAGCCTCTCCCTCGCGGCAGCCGATTGGCTGCCGTCGATGAATGATGTTCTGGCGCTTAATCGGCTGTCAAACTAGGCGACTTGAGGTATACTCCAGGCGGTTGTGGGTTTTACCGATTGATATCAATTGCTTGCTTCAACCGAGGCTGCCGGGGGCGGAGGCAGGTCTGATCGTGCGACGCTGAAAACTGTACCGCCGGTACAGGAGGGGACATGCGAAAGGGCGAGGAAACGCGGACCCGCATCCTCGATGTGGCCGAAGCGGCAGTCTTGCAGAAGGGTTTCGGCGGCACGTCCATCGAGGAGCTGATCGCCGAGACCGGCATCACCAAGAGCGGCTTCTTCTATCATTTCAGGGACAAGAACGAGCTCGCCAAGGCGCTGCTCAACCGCTACATCGAAAATGACGAGCGCATCTACGACGAGATCTTCAGCCGCGCGCGCGAGCTGACCGGCGATCCGCTGCAATCCTTCCTGCTCGGCCTGAAGCTGCTTTCCGAATTGCTCTCCGACCTGCCGAACGGCCATCCGGGCTGCCTTGTGGCGGGCATCTGCTATTACGAGCGGCTGTTCGACCGGGAGATACAGGAGATCAACCGGAATGCGGTGCTTGCCTGGCGGCACCGCTTCGGCCGCATGATCCGGGACATCGTGGCCGTCTATCCGCTGCGCGAACCCGTCGACGTCGACCAGCTTGCCGATATGGTGTCCTCAGTCCTGGAAGGCGGCATCGTTTTGTCGAAGACGCTGAAGGAACCGAACACGCTGGCCGAGCAGGTGCTGATGCTCCGCACCTTCGTGAAGATGCTCTTCCTGCCGGTGGCGGAGATGCCGAGTGCGTCGAGCGGTTCAGCCTTTCATGGAGGCGCAGAGCCGCACTAGCTTTTTGGGCGTCAGTTCTTGTCTTCCAGCGCCGCGGCCATTTCCGCGAGCTTACGCACGGTGTTGAGATTGCGCGACGTCCCGGGCTTCAGCGCCGGCAGCTTCAGCTTCGAGCGGCCGGAGCCGTTGGGATAATGCACGTAGATTTCCCGGCCGGCGAGTTTCGCCTCCTCGCCGTCGGGCGCAACCATCGTCGCCAGCGCATCGCCGGGCGGCTTTTCGGGCAGGAAGTAGACGAGCAGGAAGTTCGGCTTGGCATCAGGAAAGGGGGCATCGGCGACAAGCTTGTCGAGTTCCTTGCGGCTGCGCACCATCACGCCTGGGCGTTTGCCCATCGTCTTGCCGAGCGCCTCGTCGAGCCGCTCCTCCACCGTCTTTTCCGCCTCATCCGAGCGGAAAAGCACGTTGCCGCTCTGGATGTAGGTCTTCACGTCGGAAAAGCCGAGGCCTTCGCAGATCGCCTTCAGCTCGGCCATCGGCAAAGAGCCGGTGCCGCCGACATTGACGGCGCGGAGCAATGCAACAAAGACCGTCATCGGCTCCTCCGAATCCTTTACATCTTGCCGGCAACCTTGATTGCAAACGCATATTCAAAGGCGATCTCTTCCAGCCGCTGGAAGCGGCCCGAGGCGCCGCCATGGCCGGCGTCCATGTTGGTCTTGAGCAGGATCGGCGCGTCGCCGGTCGTCTTGTCGCGCAGCTTCGCCACCCACTTGGTCGGCTCCCAATAGGTGACGCGCGGGTCGGTCAGGCCGCCGAGCGCCAGGATCGGTGGATAGGCTTTTGCGTCGACATTGTCGTAAGGCGAGTAGGATGCGATCTGCTCGTATTCTTCCTTGCTGTCGATCGGGTTGCCCCATTCCGGCCATTCCGGCGGGGTGAGCGGCAAAGTGTCGTCGAGCATGGTGTTGAGCACGTCGACGAAGGGAACGGCGGCGATGAGGCCGGCGAACTTCTCCGGCGCCATGTTGGCTACCGCACCCATCAGCATACCGCCGGCCGACCCGCCCTCGGCGATGATCTTCGCGTAAGAGGTGAAGTTCTGTTGATTCAGATAATCGGCGGCTGCGACGAAGTCCTTGAAGGTGTTCGTCTTCTTGTCCATCTTGCCGTCTTCGTACCAGGAAAATCCCTTGTCCTTGCCGCCGCGGATATGGGCGATGGCATAGACGAAGCCGCGATCGGCGAGCGATAGACAATTGGTGTTGAAGCCAGCCGGAATGGTGATGCCGTAGGCGCCATAGCCGTAGAGCAGGCAGGGCGCGCTGCCGTCGAGGGCGGTATCCTTGCGGTAGAGCAGGGTGACCGGCACCTTCTCGCCATCCCACGCCGGCGCAAAGACGCGGCGGGTGACGTAGTCGTCGGGATTGTGGCCGGACGGTACTTCCTGCGTCTTCAACAGCGTACGCTCGCGCGTCACCATGTTGTAGTCGTAGAGCTGCGACGGTGTCGTCATCGAGGAATAGGAGAAGCGAATGATATCCGTGTCATATTCCGCCGCGCCCTGCAGCCCCAGTGAATAGGCTTCCTCGGCAAAGGCGATCGCATGTGCCTCGCCGGTCGCCCGATCGCGGATCATGATCTGCGGCAGCCCGTCCTTGCGCTCCAGCCACAGGAGATGGCGGGCATAGGCCATGTGGCTGATAACAAGCGTGCCGGGCTTGTGGGCGACCACTTCGCGCCAGTTTTCCTTCACCGGATTGTCGACCGGCGCTTCCATGATCTTGAAATCCTTGGCGCCGCCGTCATTGGTGAGGATGTAGAAGACGTCGCCGCCCTCCGTCAGCGAATATTCGATGCCTTCCTCGCGCGCCGCCACCAGCTTCGGCTCGGCTGTGAGGTCCTTGGTCGACAGCAGCCGGTATTCGCTGGTCTCGTGGTCGTGAATGTCGATATAGATGAAATCGTCGAGCAGCGAGCCGCCGACACCCATGAAGAAGCCGGCATCCGCTTCCTCATAGACCAGTCGGTCTTCCGACTGCGGCTGGCCGAGAATGTGGTGGAACACCTTCGACGGCCGGTGGTTCTCGTCGAGCGCCGAATAGAAGAAGCTCTTGCCGTCGGGCGCCCATACGCCGCCGCCGCCGGTATTCTCGATCCGGTCCTCCAGGTCTTGCCCGGTCTGGAGGTCGCGCACCTTCAGCGTGAAGAATTCCGAACCCTTGTCGTCATAACCCCAGATGCCGCGGTTGTGGTCGCTCGTATGGTCGAGGCCGGCGAGGCGGAAATAGGCCTTGCCGGCGGCCTCCTTGTCGCCGTCGAGCAGCACGGTGCGGATCGTCTCGTCGGCGACATTGCCGTCGCGGGCGATGCGGAAATAACGCGGCTGTTCGCCGCCGGTGACATAGAAGGTGCCGTAGGCATAGGCGCCGTCCTTCATCGGCACCGAGCTGTCGTCTTCCTTGATGCGGCCGCGCATTTCGGAAAACAGCACCTTCTGCAGCGGCTTGGTGTCCTCCATCGCCGCGTTCATATAGGTGTTTTCAGCTTCGAGATGGCGGCGGATCTCAGGATCGAGGATCGACGGATCCTTGAACATCGCCTGCCAGTTATCGGCGCGCAGCCAGGCATAGTCGTCCGTGCGGGTGATGCCGTGGCGCGTATCGGAGATCGGCTTCTTCGGTGCGGCAGGCGGGGTCGGCAGGCTTTTGAAAGCGGACAAGGAATGGCTCCGGGTCGGAATGACGGGTTGGCAAGAGATAGAGGCGCACCGCCGCCGGATCAAGCGGCAAGGGTGCGGCAAGGGCGCGGATGACCTTCCACAGACAAGGAGGGCGCTCTACCGGCCTTGCCTTGATGTCACCACAATATTTAAGAAAGTCCGCTATCTCAGTGAATTTGCACGTGCCAAGCTCCCGGCAAGCTGTCGGCGGTAGGGTAAGAATTGCAGAACAGTAAGGGATTTTCACCGCAATGCCGAAACGTCTGGTCCTGTTTGTATCCCTCGCAAGCCTTGCCGCCCCCGCCTTTGCCGTCGATCCCGCCATCAAGAAGCAGCTGGAAAAACTCGATCCCTCGACCCGCCTGGAACAGAGTTGCGACACCGAGGCGATGAGCCGCATCAACAAGGACAGCACCGGCTTCAAGCCCGACAAGGTGATCGCCTACACCTTCAAGGACCCGATCCCCGGCGACAATTCGCTGGACGCGCCGGGTGCTGTCTTCCGCAGCAAGGGCGACTGGTACCATCTCTCCTATAATTGCATCACCGGTCCGCAGCATATCAACGTGCGCGAGCTCAACTATGAGATCGGCGAGAAGGTGCCGCGCGAGAAGTGGGACAAGTATTATCTCTATGATTGATGCTGCCTTGTCCCTCCGAGCGGCTGCGGTGACATCCGGCCGCATGGCGCCGGGGGAGAGCCGCCGCTAAAATCGGCAGCTCGAATCATAGAAATCCGTCGTATGAACCGCATCCTGCTCGCTTCGGCGTTCCTTCTCGTCAGTATCTCCGCTGCATTCGCAGACGAAATCCCGTCAGCGCTGCCCGCCCCGGCAGTTGTTAGTCCGGCCCCGAAGGCGCCGGCGCCAAAACTCGTCGAGCCGCATCTGCATATCGCCCGTTCCAACGTCGCCGGCCATGCCCGCGTTGCGCTGACCTTCGATGCCTGCATGGGGCAGGCGGACGAGCGCATCCTTTCGACCTTGGTGCGTGAACGCATCCCGGCAACGATCTTCGTCACCGCCCGCTGGCTGAAGCGCAATCCCGCTGCGGTCGCCGTGTTCCTGCAGAATCCCGATCTCTTCGAACTCGAAAATCATGGCCAGAACCATATTCCGGCCGTCGACACGCCGACGCTGATCTATGGCATCGCTTCCGCCGGCTCGCCGCAGGCGGTGCGGCAGGAAGTCGAAGGCGGTGCTGCCGCGATGGTCGCTGCCGGCATCCCGGCGCCGCACTGGTTCCGCGGCTCGACCGCCAAATATGACCTTTCCGCCATCGGCGAGATCCGCGCCATGGGCTATCGCATTGCCGGTTATTCGGTGAACGGCGACGGCGGCTCACTGCTCGGGGCTGTTATCACCGAAAAGCGCATCGCCTCGGCCAAGGATGGCGATGTCGTCATTTCCCACGTCAACCAGCCGACCCATGCGGCCGGCGAGGGCGTGGCGAAGGCGCTGGTCGATCTCAAGGCCAAGGGCACGCAATTCGTCCGCCTCCAGGATGTCGAGGACACCGGCGACGACAAGACGACCGAATAACGGCCGAAGCCTCTTCCTCGTTCGCCCTGGATTTAACGCAGCATGATTTCCGGTCGGAAGCGCTCGTGCAGCGTTCGCAAGCCTGGTCCGTCGCGGTCGACCGCAAAATCCTCGAACCAATCCCGTTGCATGCCGGCGAGCATGGCGCCGATCATCTGCGCGGCGAGATAGGAAAAGGTGATGCCGTTGCCGCCGTAGCCATAGGCTGCGAACACATGCGGTAACTCCGGCACCGGACCGATCAGCGGCAGGCCATCGGCCGTCTCGCCGAAGGTGCCGCACCAGGCATGGGCGACGCGCGTATCCGCTCTCGGCCATAGCCGCTTCATCTTCTCCTGGATTGCGATGGTCTTGGCTGGCAGCTTGCGGTCGCGCGCCTCCGCGTCGCTCGTCTCGTCGTCCTCGCCGCCGGCGACGATACGATTGTCCGGCGTCGTGCGCATATAGAGATAGGGGTGGCTATCCTCCCAGATCAGCGCTCTGTCGCGCCAGAAATTTGCCGGGTCCTGTGGCACGGTGGCGAGCGCCCAGCTCGAACTCGACCGATGCAGTTTCGGCATGTCAAGGCCCGGCATCGAATAGCCGGTCGCAAGCACGACATGCCGCGCCTCGATGATATGGCCTTCATCCGTCTCCGCCATGACGCGGTCACCTTCGCTGTGAAGCGCAGCCACGGAAGCGCTGACCAGCCGCGCGCCGCGCCGAACGGCTATCTCCAGCAGCGCCCAGGTCAGAAGCAGCGGATCGCACTCCGCCGATCCCGGCGAATAGATCGCACCATCTCGGTCGAGTTCGAATTGTGTGAAGAGATCGGGATGTTCGAGATAGACACCGGGCAGGCCCGCCCGGCGACGAAGCTGGCGCTCCTCCAGGAGGTTGCGCGCGCCTTCGCGACCGTCGGCCAGATAGAGCGTATTGCGCGACCGGAAGCCGCAGGCGATCTCGTTTGCGGCGATCAGCTTGGAAAGGCCGGCGACCGCGGCACCACTGCGGCGGTAAATGCCGGCCGCGCGCTCGAAGCCGTAATAATCCTCGAGCTCGGTGAGCGTGCTGTCGATTTCCCATTGCAGCATCGCCGTGCTTGCCGCGGTGCTGCCGAAACCGGGTTCTTCCCGGTCAATGATAACAACGGAAAAACCGCGGGCCGTCAAATGTTCGGCAACCAATGCGCCGGTGATACCGCCGCCGATCACGGCGACGTCGGTGGAAAAGCTCTGCTCGATCGGTCGCCATTCCGGCCGTATGCCGCTTTTCCCCCAGAGAGAACGGCCGCTGACCATCTGGTCGTGATCGGATTCGTTGAGGTCGAGATCAGCTGCCACGAACGT
This sequence comes from Rhizobium beringeri, assembly GCF_004306515.1. NCBI lineage: Bacteria > Pseudomonadati > Pseudomonadota > Alphaproteobacteria > Hyphomicrobiales > Rhizobiaceae > Rhizobium > Rhizobium beringeri. The sequence continues at coordinate 961,711 of NZ_SILG01000001.1, forward strand.
CTCCCCGGTTGATTATTTCGGCAATTGCGGCTGCGGTTTTTCCTCGATCAGCAATTCGTCGATAATAGTCATGACGATCAGCGAAAGCGGCAGCGCCAACATCGCGCCGACGGCGCCCCACATCCATGTCCAGAACAGGATGGCGAGGAAGACGACGAAGGGATTGATTTCCAGCCGCCGTCCCATCACCGCCGGGAAGATCAGGTTCTCCATGAGCAGATGCACGGTGAAGAAGGCTGCGGCCGGCATCAGTCCGATGAGGATGCCATCATGGGTCAGGATGCCGGCGACCGCGACGGCAAGCGTCATCATCGTAATGCCGAGATAGGGAATGAAGCTCGACAGGAAGGCGAAGAAGCCCCAGAGCACCGGGGCCGACAGCCCGCCGGCATAGGCGATGACAGTCATGACCACGCCGAGCCCGACATAGATCAGCGAGGCCGTGGCGAAATAGAAGCCGAGCACCTGCTCGACGGCATTGATGACACGGATTGCCGCCAGGCGCTGCGTGCGGGTGCGGAAGGTCATGATGATCGTCTTGCGCAGGTTGACCCGACCAGCGAGGAAGAACAGCAGCGCTGCAAAGAAGATCATCCCCTGCACCAGTGCCGGCGTCAGGCTGCTCGTCACCACGTGCAGCACGTTGCCGGTGTTTTCGAGCAGCGCACCGATCGACATCGACCCGCTTTCGAATGTCGCCGGCGTTATATGCAGCCATCTGATGCGCTCCAGATAAGGCATGACACGGTTGATGGTTCGCTCGGCGAAGGCCGGGCCCTCATTGGCAAGCGTCATCAGCGGGTCGGCCAGCGAGTTGATCAGCAGGAAGATCACCAGTGCCACGCCGCTTGACAGCATGAAGGCGTTGGCAAGCCGCGGCACCCCCATCTTGCCGAGCTTTTCTGCCGCCATGCCGAGGATCATGCCGACGACGACGGCAAGCGTGATCGGGATGAGGATCAGCGACATCAGGTAGACGGCGGCAAGAAAAAGAATGCCGAAGATGCCGATGATCGCCCACGCCATGCTGACGTCGAGTCCATCCTTTTCCAGACGGTGCAGCGGCGGCGGCGGCGGCAGTTCTTCCGCAGCTTCCTTCAGCGACTGTGCCCAGGCGCTGGTGTGGCGTTCGCCGATCGCGATCTTCTTTGCTTGTTTGCGGATGCCATTGGCGATGCCCATGCGGTGAGGTCCCCGAAGCCCCATTGCTTCCTCACGGAAACGCGCCGATAGGGTTCCGGTTCCCTGAGGGAACGACCGTCTGTTCAGGCGCATCCGCCATGTCTTTGCGCCGATGGCATTGCCCGCATGGCGTGAGCGTCTTCAACCGCTATGGTTGACCCGCAGCAACCTGGAAATTACGCCGAAAGCGTCAGGCCGATGCCCCAGGGATCCCTGAGGAATACGCCGCCGTCGCGCTTCTCGCTTTTGATCTCCAGCGCATCGAGCTTGGAGACTGCCGCATCCAGCGTCGCCTTGTCGTTGAAACGGATCTTGTAGTCCGAAAGCCCGGTCATATTGCTGGCGCGAGCGGTCGCGCCGCGGCTGTTCCAGATATTGGCGCCGAGATGGTGATGATAGCCGCCGCTCGCAAAGAAGCTCGCGCCGGGATAGCGCGCCATCAGCTTGAGGCCGAGGATGTCGCGGTAAAAGGCGTCGGCCTGCGGGACGTCGCCGACCTGCAGGTGCAGGTGACCGATCGCCGTTCCCCCAGCCATGCCGTCCCAGCGCTCATCAGGCACGCTGTTATAGAGCGCCTGCAGGTCGAGGCGAAGCGTCGCCATCTCCACCATGCCATCCTGGTGGAATTTCCATTGTTCGTGCGGCCGGTCGGCATAGATCTCGATGCCGTTGCCTTCAGGATCGGAAAGATAGATCGCCTCGCTGACGAGATGGTCCGAGGCGCCGTCGAGCGCGACGTTGTTCCGTGCCGCATGGCGCAGCCAGCGCGCGAGCTCGGTCCGGTTCGGCATCAGGAAGGCGGTGTGGAAAAGGCCGGCGGCATTGCGCGGCGCGATGGTCGCATCTTTTGCGGTCGTCAGCGTCAGCAAAGGGAGATCGCCGACACCCAACACTTCGCCGCTCGCCGTCTTCTCGATGACCTTCAGGCCGAGCATCGATTGATAGAAACCGGAAACGAGACCGAGGTCGGTGACGACGAGATGCGACTGATCGATATAGGCAGGCCGCGTCAGTGCATAGGAAGTTTCGGTCGTCATGGATTGGTCTCCTGCCTCTGAATTGGCCTGTAAGAGAGAAGGCGTACCGGCGGTGACGGCAAACATGCCGCCTGTGGCAAACCCAAGAAAGTTTCGCCGGTTCATTCGCCTCTGATCTCCCTAGGCTGCCGTACTTGATCCCTATATGGCGTATTCCGATTGTTCACAGAAGATCCGTTTTTGAGGATGAAGCGTTGAGCAGGTGTTGACGATGATTTGTGTCCACTTGATCGCGATCAATGCGTCCATATCTTCTTTAGAGGAAACTTATACATCGCAGTCATGGAGGGAAGCCATGTACAGAAAGATCATCGTAGCGATCGCGCTCGGCGGCATCGAAAAGGGAGAAAAGATCCTCCGCAAGGCCGCGTCCTTGCTCGACGACGGCGGTGAGATCATCGCGCTCAACGTCATCGAAGATGTGCCGAGCTATGTCGCGATCGAACTGCCGGCCAATATGGTCGAGGACGCCATCAAGGATGGCCGCGAGAAGCTGGAAGCGCTAATCGCCGCAGCTGGCGTCACGGCAACCGTCGAGATCGCCAACGGCCCGCCCGCCAAAGCCATCATCTCGACCGCCGAAAGCCACGGCGCCGACCTGATTATCGTCGCCTCGCACGTTCCGGACTTTTCCAACTACTTCATCGGCGCCACCGCCGACCGGGTCGTGCGCCATGCCAAGTGCTCGGTGCTGGTCGACCGGCAGAAGGTTTGATTTTTGCGCGACTGCGGCCTGTTACGAAGATTTACCGCCCGTGCGCTTTGCCGCAGTTGCGCCTCCACCCGTTCGATGCGACGATTGCAATCGGGGTATGAAACGGATTGGCGTGCATGGCCGAGTTCAACGGCATTCGCTGGGCTTACGACAGATATGAATTGATCGCCGACGGTATCGTCCACGGTGTCGGCCTCGTGCTGGCCCTGATCGGGGCCACCGTGCTGATCTTCTACGCCACGGTCTGGAGTTCCTACGGCGCGCTCGCCGCCGCCTGGATCTATAGCGTCGGGCTGGTGCTGACGCTTGCCATCTCCTTTTCCTACAACGCCTGGCCGGTCTCGCGCACGAAATGGTATCTGCGCCGCTTCGATCATTCGGCGATCTTCCTGCTGATCGCCGCCACCTACACACCATTCCTCGAACGTGGCGCCGACGACCCTCTGCTCTTGTTCATGCTGGTCGCGATCTGGCTGTTCGCCGCCGTCGGCATTGTCCTGAAATGCGTCTTCCCCGGGCGTTACGACCGTCTTGCCATCCTGCTTTATCTCGCTATGGGCTGGAGCGGCGTGCTGGTGGCCGGGCCTGTCGCCTCGCGCATTCCTTCCGCCTCGATGCTGCTGATCGTCATCGGCGGCGTCATCTATTCGCTCGGCGTCATCTTCCATGTCTGGGAGAAGCTGCGCTTTCAGAACGCCATCTGGCATGGTTTCGTCGTCACCGCTGCGGCGGTGCATTATTCGGCCGTCTTCACCTGTTTCAGCCTGTCGGCGCCGGGCCTCTGAACGACGGGCGTTTACATCTGTCGGGGTCGGGCGTATGCCGCCTTCAGAGACAAGACGAACCGGGCAATCATGACAGACGCAGTCCTCCTCCGCGACGCCACCGAAGCCGATCTTTCCGCCATCCGCGATATCTACAATCACGCCGTCGAGCACACGACAGCGATCTGGAACGACACACTGGTCGATCTCGAAAATCGGCTGGAATGGTTCAAGGCGCGCAAGGCGCGCGGCTTTCCCGTCATCGTCGCCGAAATGTCGGGCAAGGTCGCAGGCTACGCTTCCTATGGCGACTGGCGGGCCTTCGACGGCTACCGCCACACGGTCGAGCATTCCGTCTATGTCGACAAGGATTGCCGCGGTGCCGGCATCGGCGAGCGGCTGATGCGGGAATTGATCGCGCGTGCTGCGGCCGGCAACATCCATGTGATGATCGCCGGTATCGAGGCGGAGAACACGGCCTCGGTCAGGCTGCACGAAAAGCTCGGTTTCCGCATCGCCGGCAGATTTTCCGAGGTCGGCACCAAATTCGGCCGTTGGCTGGACCTGACCTGCATGGAACTTCGCCTGCCCGGCAAGGTGGATTGATCCACCTGCCCGGCAAAGCCCCAGACCCATTACCCATCAGGCAAAGCCATTGTGAACAGCGTGCGCCATCTTTTTATTGTAGTCTGAGCTGTGTAAGAATGAGGAAGCAGTCTGCTTCGCGGAAGGCGGCCTGAAAGCGTCATATAAGCGTTATGGGGGTGAATAGTTCAATGGCAATGCAAAGATCGTCGCTGGGTCTCCTTGCCCTCGTCCTTCTGGCATTTGCGCCGGTTGTCCCACAGGCGGCCGATTGCGGCAGCCTGGCCTCGCCGAAGCTCGACTGGCAGGAATGCACCAAGAAGAACCTGATGTTGCAAGGCAGTGATCTCGAAGGCGCCAATCTCGTCGGAACCGATTTCTCGCTGACCGATCTCGCTGGCGCCAACTTCAAATCCGCCAATCTGGAGAAGGCGACGCTGGTGCGCGCCTCGCTCGAGGGCGCCCACGCTGAAGGCGCCAACTTCGCCAAGATCGAGGCCTATCGCTCCAGCTTCGCCAATATCGCCGCCGATGGCGCTTCCTTTGCCGGCGCTGAGCTGCAGCGCGCCAATTTCGCCGGCGCCCGGCTTGCCGGCGCAAGCTTCGAAAAGGCCGAGCTCGGCCGCGCCGATTTCGACAAGGCGGTACTGACGGGAGCGAAATTCTCTTTCGCCAATCTCTCCCGTGCCGATCTCTCCGGCGCGACCTTCGAAACCACGCCGATGTTTGATCGCGCCTTCATGTTCCTGACCCGCATCGAAGGCCTTGACCTCTCGGCCGCAGCCGGGCTCGAACAGGCCCAGATCGATCTTGCCTGCGGCGATGCCTCGACCAAGCTGCCGGCCGGCCTCTCCGCCCCGACGACCTGGCCCTGTCCAGCCGATCACGAGTAACCAGGCGGGTTTGAACCGCTCTATGTGCGGTCCGTGATGTAGAGGTAGAATTCCATCATGCCGCCATCGCGGCTGCCTGTTTTGGCGAATGTTTCCCGCCGCCGATGCACCCGCTCCGCAACGCGCTGCGAAGGAATATTATCGGGCCTGACGATGGAGACGATGCGCGCAAGTCCAAGGGTTTGAAGCGCGTGGTCGCGGCAGGCGGCGGCCGCCTCGATCGCATAGCCCTTGCCCCAATGGTCGCGCCACAGGTGGTAGCCGATCTCGGGTTCCATACCTTTTGACGTTTCCTGCAACGTGATGCCGCAATCGCCCAGCAATGTGCCGCTCTGCCGGTCCGTCACCGCCCAGAGGCCGAAACCCTGACTGGTATAACTGTCGAAGGCGAGCCTCTGGAACCAGCGCGCGGTTTCGTCGAAACTCTTGATGCCGGGGTAATATCGCATGGACTCGGCATCGCCGAAAATACGGTGAAGAAACGGCAGGTCGGCAGGCGTGATCTCCCGCAGCGTCAGCCGCTCGGTCTTCAGGATATCGCGCGCCATCGGCCTTCTCCTGGGATCGCCGATCCGTCGATAGCGTCAACGACGGAGAAAGTCAGCGGCCCATCACATCGGTATGGGCCGCTTGCCGATTGCAGGGCTGCGCGCCTACTTCCCGGGCTCGAACACCATGGAGTGGCCATTGATGCAGTAGCGCAGGCCTGTCGGCGGCGGGCCGTCGGGAAAGACGTGGCCGAGATGGGCTTCGCAGCTGCCGCAGCGGATTTCGGTGCGCACCATGCCAAAGGCCGTGTCGCGATGCTCAGTCACCGCTTCGGGCGACACTGCTTCGAAATAGCTCGGCCAGCCGCAGCCGGCATCGAATTTCGTGTCGGAGCGGAAAAGCGGCGCATTACAGCCGACGCAGCGGTAAAGCCCTGTCTCGAAGGAATCCCAATAGGGGCCGGTAAAGGCGCGTTCGGTGCCGTGCTGGCGCGTGATGCGGTATTGCTCGGGGGTGAGCTGCTCTTTCCATTCGTCATCGGTTTTGTGGATCTTGGCGGTGGTCGCAGTTTCGGACATGAGGTGCTCCTTTCGCCGAGGGGCGGTTCCGTTTGCGCAAAATGTGGTGCGCCGCGTTCACTTCATCAAGTCTCCAGCGCCGCGCCATGAGATTGGCGGCATACCGCAATTGGAGGAAGACGCTTGCTTTTACATCCGTTAGGGGTTTTCTGTTAGGGTTAATGTTACGTGCATTGGAGAATCACTGGTGTTTGAGGCAGCAATCGTCCTGCTCTACGGCCTGGTGGCCGTGGCCGCCATGGCGGTCACGCTGTTGGAAGGCTGGGCCAACCACGACGGCTTTACGCTCCATCGTCTCGCCGGTCTCTTCGCCTGCCTGCTCTGGCCGCTGACGCTTGTGGTCTTCATCCTGCACGGTTGCATCGCCCGGCTGCTGTCGCGTATTTCCCGATCGATGGCCTGATCGACGTCGAACATCGCCATGCAGTGCGGCCTGCGGCCGAAATCACTTGAGACGCTCCCCCGTTTCGCCTAAGCCAGAAGACAGGCCGGTTTTCTCCGGTTTTTCCGTCTGTTGCTCTTGCAACAGACTGTTGCCTTTACAGCGCCGCGCGCCTTGTCGGACGTGCAAAGAACTGTAACATTTTGAATTATGCAGTAGAGGAGGGGACATGGCCTATGTCACGGCTCTGACATTTCTGGCCCTGTGTCTGCCGCTCGTCGGCGCTCTTGCCGCCCCCTTCGTCATCCGCATCTTCGGCGCAAACGGTGCCTGGCTGCTGGCGATCGCTCCCTTGCTCGCCTTCCTGCATTTCCTGCGCTTCATTCCCAAGGTCGCGCGCGGCGAGGTCGTCACCGGCGGCTATTCCTGGGTGCCGAGCTTTCATCTCTCCTTTTCCTGGTTCCTCGACGGCCTGTCGCTGGCTTTCGCGCTGCTGATCACCGGCATCGGCACCCTGATCGTGCTGTATGCCGGCGGCTACCTCAAAGGACACAAGGATCAGGGCCGCTTCTTCTCCTTCATCTTCCTCTTCATGGGCGCGATGCTCGGCGTCGTCGTTTCCGACAGTTTCCTGATGCTCTTCATTTTCTGGGAGCTGACGTCGATCACTTCCTTCCTGCTGATCGGATTCGATCACGAGCGTGCGGCGGCTCGCCGCGCCGCCCTGCAGGCGCTTGTTGTGACCGGCGGGGGAGGGCTCTGCCTGTTGGCCGGTCTGCTGCTGCTCTGGAATATCTCAGGCGTCACTGAGATGTCGCGGCTCATCGGAACGGGCGATGTCGTGCGCGAAAGCCCGTTCTATCTCGCAGCCCTCCTTCTGGTCCTGGGCGGCGCCTTCACCAAGTCGGCGCAATTTCCCTTCCATTTCTGGCTGCCGAACGCCATGGAGGCGCCGACGCCGGTTTCCGCCTACCTGCATTCGGCGACGATGGTGAAGGCGGGTGTCTATCTGCTGATGCGGCTCAATCCCGTCATGGGGGCAACGCCTGCCTGGGAGATCCTACTGCCCTTCTTCGGCGGGCTGACGCTGGTGGTCGGCACCGCGCTTGCCATCCGCCAGACCGACCTGAAGCTCAAGCTTGCCTATACCACCGTCTCCTCGCTCGGCCTGCTCGTCATGCTGATCGGCTTCGGCTCGGACCATGCGGTCGAGGCGGCGGCGCTCTATCTGGTGGCGCATTCCCTCTTCAAGGGGGCACTCTTCATGGTCGCCGGCATCATCGATCACGAGACCGGCACGCGCGATATTACCAGGCTGCGTGGCCTGATGCAGGCGATGCCGCTCACCTGGATGATCGCACTTGCGGCGGCCTTCTCGATGGCCGGGCTGCCGCCCTTCTTCGGCTTCCTCGCCAAGGAGGAGATCTATACGGCACTTGTCGGCGGCGATGTCCGCGCACTCACCTTTACCGCCATAACCGTCTTCGGCAATGCGCTGATGTTTGCCGTCGCCTTCGCCGTGGCATTGAAACCCTTCCTCGGCCAGCCGGTGGAGACGCCGAAACCTCCGCACGAAGCGCCCGTCCTGCTTTGGCTCGGCCCGGCCGTTCTCGCCGTCCTCGGCCTGCTCGCGGCGATCTTTTCGACCTTCACCCATACCGTCCTGTCCTCGCCGATCGCATCCGCCATCCGCCAGACACCCATCGAAATCGACATTTCGCTGACGCCGCATATCGGCCTGCCCTTGGCGCTCTCCGCCCTGACCGTGCTGCTCGGCATCGGCGTTTACTGGCAGCTCGCGCGCGCCCGTTTCCTGATGGCCGTCTTCCTGCGCGCGGCCGGACCTGGGCCGGACCATGGCTTTGATGTCGCAATATCAGGCCTTGTCCGCTTTTCCGGCCGCGTCATGCGTGTGCTCCAGCCGGGGCGGCTGGAGATCTATGTCACCTGCACCTTCCTCTGCCTTGCCGCCATCCTCATCGTCCCGCTCGTCATCTATGGCGAACTGCCGCGCCCTCCGGCCTGGCCCGCCGATGTCAGGCTCCACGAATGGGCAGTCTTCCTGATCGCCGCCTTTGGCCTTGCCGCCGTGCTCGTCGCCCGCGACCGGCTGACGGCGATCGTCTCGCTCGGCATCCAGGGCTTCGCGGTCGCCATCATCTTCCTGTTGTTCGGCGCGCCGGATCTGTCCTTCACCCAGTTCATGGTCGAAACCCTTTCGGTGGTGATCCTTGCCCTGGTCATGACTAGGCTCCGTCTCTCGCCCGCCGATCGGCGGCCACTCGGCCGCAAGCTCTTCGACGGTGCGCTGGCGCTCGCCTGCGGCCTAGGCTTCACGCTTTTGCTGATGCGGGCGACCGAGGCGCCGTTCAACGACGCGCTGACGGTCTTCTTCAACGCCTATTCCAAATCGATCGCCCACGGCGCCAATGTCGTCAACGTCATCATCGTCGATTTCCGCGGCACCGACACGCTCGGCGAAATCGCCGTCGTGGCGGTCACCGGCCTTGCCATCCTGGCGCTGATCCGCATTCGCGCCGGCAGCGAGCGCAAGCTTGCCGCCAATGATCCCGCGGCGGAGGGCTGATCGCGTGAACACCCTCATCTTCCGCACCGTCGCCCCGTTTCTCACCGCGCTGATGCTGCTTTTTTCCGTCTTCGTGCTGCTGCGCGGCCATAACGAGCCGGGCGGCGGCTTCATCGGCGGGCTGATCGCTGCCTCGGGACTGGCGATCTACGGCATTGCCCGCGGCGTTGGCGCCGTTCGCCAGGCGCTGTTTTTCCATCCGCTGTCGGTTGCCGGCTTCGGCTTGCTCCTGTCGACAGCGGCCGGTCTTCTCTCCATCCTGTTTGCCGTTCCCTTCATGACCGGCCTCTGGATCTATCCGACGCTTTTCGGCGCCGAGGTGCCGCTGTCCAGCGTCATGCTCTTCGATGTCGGCGTCTATCTTGTCGTGCTCGGCGCCATCACCTCGATCGCACTGGCGCTCGAGGAAAAGGAGGTGGAATGATGGAGCCGCTTCTTGCGATCCTCGTCGGCCTGTTCTTTGCCGCCGCCATCTATCTGATGCTGTCGAAATTCTCGATCCGGATCATGCTCGGCATCGCCATCCTCGGCAACGCCGTCAACCTCCTGCTCTTTACCGGCGGCCGGCTGACGCGCGAGGTGCCACCGATCATCCCAGCGGGTCTCGACAGCTTGCCCGCGGGCACGGCCAACCCGCTGCCGCAGGCCCTCATCCTGACGGCGATCGTCATCTCCTTTTCCTTCCTTGCCTTCCTGCTGGTGCTGACCTACCGCGCCTATCAGGACCTCGGCACCGACAACACCAGCGATATGCGCGCCGCCGAGCCCGACGACCGGCCGCTGCCGCCATTGGGGTATTGAGCCGGATGTTGGTGCGGATGTTGACCCCACGGCGAGTGCTTTCCTCCTTTAGAGGAGGCGCCATCTGATGGCCGCCCCCACCTCCACCGTCGATCTCTCCGCCGCCCTGATCACCGCCCCGGTGCCCATCGGGCATTGGCTCGCCATCCTGCCGGTCGCCCATTGCATCACGCTCGGCGCCGTCCTCTTGATGCTGCGCGGCTATCCCCGCCTGCAGGCCTGGCTTGCCATCCCTGGCCTTGCGGCGCTGGCGTTGATCGATGCGGCACTGCTCGCCAAGGTCGCCGTCGAAGGGCCGCTGACCATGGTCATGGGCCGCTGGTTGCCGCCCTTCGGCATTGCCTTCACCGTCGATCTCTTCGGTGCGCTGATGGCCTTCACCGCAGCTCTTGCCGCGCTCGCCGGCGGCATCTATGCGCTGGCCGATATTGGCGAAAGCGGCCGGCGATACGGTTTCTTCCCGCTGCTCATGCTGCTGATGGCCGGGGTCACCGGCGCCTTTCTCACCGGCGATATCTTCAATCTCTATGTCTGGTTCGAGGTGCTGCTGATCTCCTCCTTCGGGTTGATCATCCTTGGTTCCGAACGTGAGCAGATCGACGGCGCGCTGAAATATGCGGTGCTCAATCTGATCGCCACGACCCTGTTCCTGGTCGGCGTTGGCATCCTCTATGCCGCCTTCGGCACGCTCAACATGGCCGATATCGCGGCACGGGCGAAGGATTTGCGCGGCACGGCGCCGCTGATGACGCTGGCAAGCCTCTTCCTGCTCGCCTTCGGCATGAAGGCGGCGGCCTTCCCGGTCAATTTCTGGCTGCCCGCCGCGTACCATACGCCGCGTATCACCGTCTCGGCGCTGTTTGCCGGCCTGCTGACCAAGGTCGGCATCTACGCGCTGATCCGGGTGATGGTCATGCTGCTGCCGGTGGAACGCGAGGAGTTGAGCCTGGTGATCGCGCTCGCCGCCGCCGCGACCATTCTCGTCGGTGCTCTTGGGGCGCTTGCCGAAAACGATATTCGCAGGCTGTTCGGCTATGTCGTCATATCGGGCATCGGCAACATGCTTGCGGGGGTCGCCCTCGGCGGCCTTGGCGGCATCAGCGGTGCGGTCTTCTATGCGCTCCATTCCATGGTGCTGATGACGGCGCTTTATCTTGCCGCCGGCGAGATCGCCCGGCGAGGCGGCGGCTTCTCACTGTCGGCCCTCGGCGGGCTCTACAGGCAAAGCGGCGGCTTCACCGCGCTCTCCCTCGTGCTTTTCCTTGCCGCCTGTGGCCTGCCGCCCTTTTCCGGCTTCTGGCCGAAAGTCATTCTCGTCAAGGCCTCGCTCGATCTTGGCGCCTGGTGGCTGGCCGCCTCGATCCTCGTCGGCGGCTTTCTGACGACGATCGCCTTCGGCCGTCTCTTCCTGCTCGCCTATTGGCGCCCGGCACCGATGGCCCTGACGCCGATAGTCCTGACGTCGTCTGGGGCCAGGTGGCGCACCGGCCTGCCGCTTGCCGCGCTGACAGCGCTGGTCGTCGGCTTCGGGATCCTGCCGGAACAGCTGCTGGCGCTGTCGCAAACGGCTGCCGCCGGCCTTGCTGATCCCCGGGCCTATCTTCATTCGGTCTTCCCGGAAGGAGGCGCGCCGTGATCTTCTTCCTCTTCAACCTGCTGCTTGCCATTGCCTGGCTCACTGTTACCGGCAGCGCCTCGCTGCACAATCTCGTCCTCGGCTTGCTGCTCGGGGCCCTGGCGCTGGTCATCATCCGTGAATCCTTCCGCGGCAAGGGGTATCATATCCCTCGCGTCCGCCCGGTGTTCTCGCTCGCCGCTCTGTTCCTCAAGGAATTGTCGCTGTCGGCCTGGAAGGTCACGGTCACCGTCCTCTCGCCCGATATGAAGCTGAAACCCGGCATCTTCGCCTTCCCTTTGACGGTGACGAGCGATTTCGAGATCACCTTGCTGGCAAACCTCATCACACTGACACCCGGCACGCTTTCGGTCGACGTCTCCACAGATCGCCGCACGCTCTATGTCCACGCGCTCGATTGTTCCGATACCGAGGCGAGCAAGCGCGATATCGCCAACGGTTTCGAACGCAAGATCATGGAGGCCTTCCGGTGATCACACCTGCCACCATCGTCACGATCGCATCCTCGGCCGCACTCATCATCCTCGGCCTGGCGCTGATTCTCACCGTCTGGCGCGTCGTTGCCGGCCCGACATTGCCGGACCGAATCCTCGCCCTCGACATGCTGACCGGCATCGCCATCGGTTTCATCGCCGTTATCGCGGTCAAGACCGGCTTTTTGCTCTATATCGATATCGCCATCTCGCTCGGCCTCGTCGGTTTCCTGGCGACTGTCGCCTTCGCTCGATTCGTGCTGTCGCGCGGCAACATCAAATCGAGGCCGTCCGCACCTGCGGCAAACGGCAACACGCAAAAGCGGGCAGGGGGCAAGAAGTGATGATCGATTATATCGCGGCTGCCATCACCGCCCTGCTGCTGATCGTCGGTGCGCTCTTTGCGCTTGCCGCGGCGATCGGCCTGGTCAGGCTGCCCGATCTCTACACCCGCATGCACTCGGCCTCGAAGGCGGGGACTGTCGGCTCCGGCCTGTTGCTCCTCGCCGCCGGGCTCTATTCGCAAGATCCGGCGATTCTCGCCCGCGCCGTCGCCGGCTTTATCTTTTTCCTGCTGACGGCGCCGGTGTCTGCCCATCTGCTTGCCAGAGCTGCCCATCGTTCGGGATATGATCTCGATGCGCTCTCGGTTCGTGACGATATCAGGGATCGCTGAGCCTATGCTGTTCGGCAACTTTACCAGATTTATGCAAAACTTATGCACAGGAAGCTGTGAGTAAAGCTTGCCGGAGAGCCCCTCAATTCTTCATCTGTCATTTTTTCTCAAGAAAAACGACAAATAATAATTGGCGTTTCGACCAAACGATGGTATTTGAAAATGCAAGTAGAGTTCTGATTGTGAATTACAATCGTACTGCTTCCAAGTCCCTCAGTTTTGATTTTTAATGTCTAAACTGAGGCCATCGCCTGGAGCATGACGTAGTGGTTTCCGATCAGGCAGTATAAGAACAGGTTACGCTCTTCGGAATCTAGGGGTGGATTTCGCGTTTTTCGAAACAGAAGGTCGATTCCTGCGCTTTTGCTGTTCGCTTCTACGAGGCGGGTCTTTGGCGTGTCAGTCAAAGGCCGTTTGAGCATGCTAACAGGAGAAAAAATATGACAGATATAGCGACCGGCAATGCGCCGGAGCTGCTTGTGGAACTGACAGCCGACATTGTCGCGGCCTATGTCAGCAACCATGTTGTACCGGTCAGCGACCTGGCCAATCTGATTTCCGACGTGCATTCGGCACTGAGCAACACGTCCGTACCGCAGCCTGCTGCGGCGATCGTCGAAAAGCAGAAGCCTGCAGTTTCTGTCCGCAAGTCCGTACAAGACGAGCAGATCACGTGTTTGGAATGCGGCGGCAACTTCAAGTCCCTCAAGCGTCACCTGATGACGCATCACAGCCTCTCGCCGGAAGAATACCGCGAGAAATGGGACCTGCCGACCGATTACCCGATGGTAGCGCCCGCTTATGCCGAAGCGCGTTCGCGCCTGGCAAAGGAGATGGGCCTTGGGCAGCGCCGCAAGCGCGGCCGCGGCTGAGCTTTTTCGAAAGCATCGACGACAAAAAGCCGGGTCTTGTGCCCGGCTTTTTTGTGTGCCTTTTCAAGGCGAGGAAAATAATCTCGATGGAGCCATTCCAGGAACGTGCGAAGCGGTTTTCCCAGGCAAAGCGCGAAGCGGTTTTGCCGGGGATTGGCTAAAACGAAAGGTTGGAGCGGTCCTGCGTTTCAATCAAAAGCTGAACCGCGCTGGTATTCAGGCCTTCGCAGATGATTCGGACGGGCGCCAAGATAGTGTGAGCGACCCTGTCTTATGCTTTGCCGACAGGCTTAGAATGTATTCCTATACTATCAGCAAGTGTTAATGTATTCGATGTGCCAAAGGCAGGCGCTGCCGGAATCGATCGGCTGTGGCTTTGAAAGCCGATCAGCCATCATCGCGGTCAAGCCGCGGCGCGGACTCTTGCCTCTTCGCGGATCCTGTTCACCATCGAGCGCAGTCCGTTCGAGCGCTGCGATGAGAGGTTCTCCACCAGGCCGATCTTCGAGAATATCTCGAAGGCATCGAGCCCGGCGATCTCGGATGCGGTCTTGCCGGAATAGGTGGCAAGCACGATGGCGACGAGGCCGCGCACGATATGGGCGTCGGAATCACCCTCGAAGCTCATCACCGGGTCGTCGGGATCGCCTGTCGTATGCGTCACCAGCCAGACCTGGCTGGCGCAGCCCATCACCTTGTTCTCGGAGGTGCGCTTCTCCTCGGCCAAGTCGGGCAGTGCCTTGCCGAGTTCGATGACATAGCGGTAACGGTCTTCCCAATCGTCCAGGAAAGCGAAGTCGTCGATGATCTGGTCGAGGGATGCCATGGAGAAGCCTTTCACTGTTAAAGCAGTTCCAGCAAAAGTGCGCAGCGGTTTTGCGTCCGGAATGCGTCAGGAAATGCTCTAAGACTGCATATAGGTGAAAGACCGGCAGATTTGAACCACTAAAGCAATTCCAGGAAAAGTGTGAAGCGGTTTTCCCAGGCAAAGCGTGCAGCGGTTTTGCCGGGAATTGCGTAAACTAAGATAGAAAAACGCCGTGAGGGATGGGCATCCTCACGGCGCAGCAACATGCTGAATTAAACAGGGCAGGCACGTCAGGCATGGGGCATCTCCGCGTCATGCGGACCACCGATGCAAGCTATAAAACCGAAAGCTATTGCGGACGAATGCCCGCGAAAAATTTCGTCAGATCGCCGGCTTTGGCGTCGGCAGCGGAATAGCACCTGTTACCACCGTCTCGGCTGCGGCATCATCTTCGACCGGCGGACGGTAAGGCATCGGCTGGTTGAGCGCAGCCCTTGCCTCGCGCACCTTTTCCTGGATGGCAGGCGGGGTGAGGGAAGGCATGTTGAGCGCCACCGGCATCTGCGGTTCGGCAAGCCTTGCTGTCGCCGGCGCCTCGTCCTTGAACTGGCTGTCGAGAAGTTCGTAAGCAACACGGGCGCCTTCACGGGCGCGGTAGCCGAGCGCGGTGAGGGTCTCTGTGCCCTTGGCGCAGACTTCGGGCTTCTCCGAGCACATGCCGGTCAAATAGTCATAAGCGCCGCTTGCCGCCGTGAAGGCGTCGGAAAGCTGCAATTGCGGGCCGCTGGCGAGCTTGTCGGAACTCTCCGTGCTGAAGACGGAAAGAAGCACGAGCACGAGGCCAAACCAGAAGGATCCTTTGATCAGAAACCACATTGTCGTCGCCCATCCTGTTTTCCCCGTCCGGTTCTTGTCGCCGAATCAGGCCGGTTGTCCGGTGTGCTTTCACCCTACCGCCAAGTTGCGAATGCCGCTTTTCGAAACTCACGCGCATTTGCGGCAAATTTAGTTCAAATTTTAGCGAACGGTATTTGAGCCGCATTTTAGTCGAATGCGAGCGATCGCCGTTAAGCATCAGGGCAGCACCTGCTTGCAATTGCAGGACTTTTGCCGGCTCGCCTTGCCACAGGAGTTAACGCAATGCTGAAATATGAGGAAAATCCGTCGCTTACCCCCTATTAACCACAAAAGGCAAAGAGCCTTCCAGATGCTTCAAAACGGGAATTTCGGTCGTTTCAGGCTGTGAACAGCGCTTTTGCCTTATCCTTTCTTTAAGTCGCCAAGGCCTATTGTCCGGATCGATCGACAGCCTTTCGGCGGGTATTGCGTGCGTGTATTGAGTAACATTGGCGGCTGGATGACGGCCCTCGTAGACCGGGCAGCGACAAGCTGGCTCTCCCGGACGGGCGGCGGTGAAGCCGTGCGCCAACGCGAGCTCGCGATCCTGCGGCGCCTCGTACTCTTCTCGTCCGCCGCTCTTATTGCCGCGCCTATCGGCCTTTCGGCAGTCACCAGTCCGGCCGTCGCCTTGCCGGCGGGTGTCGCCATGGTCTGCGCCGCCTTTCTCTTTTCCGCCGTCGGCAGCATCGCGCTCGCCCGTCAGGGCTCGTCCGCCGGTATCGCCACGCAGTCGGCCGAGGATTTCTTCCTTGCCGCCACCCCAGGCCTCGTCTTTTTCCTCGACCTGCATGGCAGTGTGGCGACCGTCGGCGGCCGCGACCGGCGCGATTTCCTCGCCTGGATGCGCGATCCCAAGGGCAGGGGCTTCCTCGAGCAGGTGCATGTCTCCGACCGCATCCTTTTCCTGCAGGCGCTTGATGACCTGCGCCGGGGCGAGGATGCTCAGAGCGTCGATCTGCGCATCGACCGGCCCTCGGTCTCGCGCGATCAACGCCAGTTCGCCTATCTCAGAATGGACATGACGGCCCGGCGCGACGCCGACGGCGAACTTGCCGCCATCATTGCCCAGCTGCGCGATGTCTCCGTCGAGCAGCAGTTGCGTGACGAAGCCCAGAACCGCGCGGCGGATGCCGAATCGGCAAACGACGCCAAGTCGCGCTTCCTCGCCGCCGTCAGCCATGAGTTGCGCACGCCGCTGAACGCCATTCTCGGTTTTTCCGATATCCTGATCGGCGAATATTTCGGCAAGTTTGAAAACGACCGTCAGCGCGAATATGTCGGTCTGGTCCGCGAATCCGGCGCGCATCTGCTGTCCGTCGTCAACACCATGCTCGATATGAGTAAGATCGAAGCCGGCCGCTACGAGCTGATCCTCGAAGCCTTCGACATATCAAGCTCCGTCAAATCCTGCGAATCGATGCTGGCCTTGCAGGCCAAGACCAAGGGTCTCACCCTGACGAGCCGTATCCAGCGCGGCCTCGGCGAGGTCGTCGCCGATCAGCGCGCCATCCAGCAGATCCTCATCAACCTCGTCGGCAATGCCATAAAGTTCACTGAGGCCGGCGGCGTCGTCTCGGTCGATGCGGCTGCGCGCGACGGCATTCTCAAGCTGACGGTCAGCGATACCGGCATCGGCATCCCGGCCGACAAGCTGGCACTGCTCGGCCAACCCTTCGTCCAGATCCAGAACGATTATACCCGCCGGTTTGAAGGCTCCGGCCTCGGTCTCTCCCTGGTCAAGGGGCTGGTGGCGCTGCATGGCGGGTATTTCGCCATCGCCAGCCAGCCGGGCGAAGGTACGATCATCACCATCGAGATCGCGATGGACGGCTCGGGTGCCCAGCACGCCGAAGACGCCGGTCATGGCGCGACTGTCGAGTTTCCGCCGCGGCTGAAGGGCGCGGTCAACACAGGCGCAGAATTGGAAGAGGGGCGTTTCGATGGCCGCGCGCAAGCGAAAATCGCCTAAGGGAAAAAGGGGACGGCAGCAGCCGGGCCTTCTGATGTCAGGCGCTGCCGCCCTCGGCGGGCTCGGCCTGCAAGGCGCCTCCGTGCTCGGCGGGCTTGGACTGCAGGGCGCCTCCGTGCTCGGCGGCGTCATCGGCCGCAATCCCTCGGTCGCCGGCGGCACGATCACCTTTGCCGTCATCTTCTCCTTCGTCGCCGCCAATGCGCTCTGGTATCAGCCGGGCCTGCATCCGCATCCGATCTTCCGCACCCGCGATTCGCAGTCTCCAACCGTGCTCGGCGCCCGCCGTCCAGCCGAGGAGCGGCAGGGCGACGTCACGACCTTCCGGATCGAGCGGCCGCAGGATACAGCCACCACCAACGCGACACCGGCGCCTGCCGCACCCGGCCAGCAGCCGAGCCAGCTCGTCATGGACATCCAGCAGCAGCTGGTCCGCCGCGGCCTCTATAACGGCATACCCGACGGCATCATCGGTCCGCGCACCAGTGCGGCCATCCTCTTCTTCGAAGAGACCGTCGGCATGACCCAGACCGGCGATCCGACGCCGGAGGTATTGGCGGCGCTGAAGACCGATGCCGCCGGCCCCTCGACCGTGCCCGCCGAAAAACCGCCCGAAGATGTAAGCTCGAAGGCAGCGGCTGAAGACCCGGTGGCAGCGGCGATCCGCAGCGCTGAAAAGACGGTCAAAACGGCTCCATCAGCGGCAAAGCAGGTTCCATCAAGCGAAATCACCAATGTCGACCTGGTGTTGAAGATCCAGAAGGGTCTTTCCAACATGGCCTATGCCAATGTCGGCGTCGACGGCGTCGCCGGCGAGCAGACCCGCGCGGCCATCCGCCATTTTCAGAAGCACTACAACCTGCCCGAAGACGGCGAGCCGAACCAGGCGGTGCTGAAGAAACTCAAGGAAATCGGCGCGATCTAGGTTCGGCGCCTCGCAAAACGGCGCCAGGTCAGTCATGGCAAGGCTTTCCTGCACCGCATCGCGGATGCATCGAGACTGCCGCACGTGGCAAGCGTCCCTCGGGCCAATCGCAGCGTCTCAATCCTGAAGCAATGTCAGACCCGAAGGGGGCCCTTAGATATTTTTCTGCCGAGCTAAGCTTGTTGAGCGTCGCGGTCGAACGGTCATTTCTATTCGCCTCGAAGCTCCAACCGGACGACTGAAGATGAGTAGGGCCGCTATCCCGATTGCGGACCCGACAGCTGACGCCGGCCGCCTAAGCGCGCTGAGAGTCGATATACACGGAACTATTGTTACAACGGCCCGTTGTGCCCCTCAGAATGTGCAAGCTGTGCTAATCTGGCACGATGGCGTGAAGAATAGAGGGATTTTCCCGTTTTCTTCCTATGGCCAACGAAAAGGCAGACGAGCTTCCTACCCATCCGGTTTGCTTGCAACTCACCGACTTCCCGACCATATCAAAAACGCGAGAGGAAATGGCGATGAAACGTCGACCGGCTTCGTCAAGCCGAGTGCAACGTAAGCGCAGGGAGGAATTTGACGACGGGCCGCGGCTTGGCCTGGGCAACAGACAAAACAAGGCTATCAGATTTCTCGACCAATATTATCCAGAACCGCAGCCGACTTCCGTGATCCCGGGGGTATCGGATATAACCATGGAGGAGCTGATAGCGCGAGGCGTTGTCGCCGAGGTTCAAGCTCCCGATGGGAAAGAACGTGTTTTCATTCTCGCTGTGCGCGGGGAAGATGAAGTTCGCCGACTCAAACTTCGGGAGACATCGCTTCGAAACGGCATCGGCAAACGATGACCAGTCGCCGCATCACAAGCGTAACCAGTGTGGACAAAATCCTCCTTCCAAAACAACGTCTAGCTGCGACTCTGTACCATTTCGTACAAAAGTTGTTGTGCAATGCAGCTTTTAAGCGCAATCTTATATACGATGTCAGCCACGTAAGGGCGCTGAACGTTTGGAAGATCGTCGTGCTTTCGCCCCGGAGAGCACGATGACCAACCAAAATATAAGCACCTTCAAGAACCATTTGTTGTGTGCCCTTGCCCCTGAAGATCGGCGCCTGCTTGCCCCCAGTCTGGAGAGAATGCAGCTCAACCTTCGTCAGTCGCTCGAAAAGGCGCATCAGCCGATCAACTTCGTCTATTTTTTCGAGGAGGGTCTTGGTTCGGTGGTGGCAAGCAAAGAGGGCGGTTCAACCGTCGAGGTCGGCCTTTTCGGCCGGGATGGCATGACTGGCACGTCGCTGGTCCAGGGCGATACAGAAAGCCCGTTCGACTGCTTCGTCCAGATGGGCGGCTCGGCGCTTCGTATTTCTGCCGACAATCTTCAAGAAGCGATGTCTCAGAGCGCCGCGTTAACAGAACTTTTGATGCATTATGCCCGTACGCTCGGTATCCAAACCACCTACACCGCTCTTGCAAACGGTCAGATCAAACTGGAAGAGCGGCTGGCGCGATGGATCCTCATGGTTCACGACCGCGTCAATGGCGACAGCTTCTATGTGACCCATGAATTTCTTGCGATGATGCTTGGCGTGCGTAGGCCGGGTGTAACAGTGGCCCTGCAAATTCTCGAAACAAAGCACTTCATCAAATCGCAACGCGGGGAAATTCTCGTGCAGGATCGCACTGGGCTGATGCACCTCTGCCAAGGCACCTATGGCCCGGCTGAGATAGAATACGAACGGCTGACCGGCATCCCTCTTGGTAAATCGAAGCCGGTTCCGAATGATGCCGCGCCGTTGATACGGCCTGCCTGATCGACAATTGAACGCATTTGACGTCGGCAACCTTTAAGGATGATGCGTGACCTCACTTTACAATCACCATGTAGACGAGACCGCTTCGACAGTGCTCCTGAACGCCTTCCAGGAGGCCTGCGCCCGGCATGACATCTCGCCCGATAGCGAAGACGGCTCGGATCTCTTAACCGTTCTTTTGTATGCCTTTCAAAAGGGGACGACGACCAAGGATGCGCTGGTCGGCCTCGCGTTAAATCTCATTGGCAAGTGAAAGGGAAAATCCCGCCCGTCTCGTCCCGGTCGGTAGATCACCTTTTGAGACGATGCGCGGCGCGATCGGAGGCATCCCGATCAGATCGGTGCAGATTGAGAATCCGGATCGCGTCCATTCTGGCGATGGCGTGTTTCTGCACAAAATAGTCAAGTTCATAAGCATCGGACACTTTTTTCCGATCCTGTGTGGGTTTGATCACGGTGACAGTCATTCATTTCCTCCTCGTATACCAAATCAGGTCAACTTATCAGGGTCGTGACTCGACCGGTGGAGTGGTACGGAATGAGACAATGTCGTGGGGGGAGAGCTGCAATTCACCTTCCGCGGACAGGCGTCGACCCTGAGCGCGTCTTCGATGGTCAACATTCCAGCCAATGCGCCACATGTCTTCAAAAATACGTCCGGAAAAACGGTACGCAGGCGACGGGCCATCTTTGATCCACTTCCTCACGGATTGCGGGCGGCGGCATTGAGAGCATGATGCTGCTGAGCCGATCTGGCCTAAAATCATCCGGATCTAGCGCCGCTACGATGCCGCCTTGAGCAGCCGGTAATGCGTCGTCATCGCCTGGCCCTCGACATCCACCACCTCTTCGATCGGCCCGGCCTCGCGGGCCATCGCCACGCGATAGCGCCTGGGCGCCATACCCGTCATCCGCTTGAAGGCGTTGCTGAAGGCGCTTTCGGATGTGTAACCGAGCGAAAGCGCCAGCGTCGAAACCGGCATGCTGCCCTCCCGCAGCTCGCGTTCGGCAAGGCGCATTCGCCAACCGATCAGATAGGTGAGCGGCGCAACCCCCGCCACGGTCTTGAACCGCAGTGCAAAGCTCGTGCGCGACATGCCGGCCGCCTTTGCCAGTTCGCCAAGCTGCCAGGACCGGCCGGGATCGCCATGCATCAGCCGCAGCGCCGGCGCAATGCGATCGTCGCCGAAGGCGCGGAGCCAGCCGACCGTCAATGGCGCCGAGCTCATGATGTGCGCCCTCAGCACTTGCACGAACATCAACTGCGCGAGCTGGGTCGAGGCGAGCAGGGCGCCTGGCCGCTTTGCCGCCATCTCCCGCACCAATTGGTCGAGCAGCCAGCGCAGCACGCCGGCTTCGGCAAGGGCGGCGCGCACATGAATGATCGGCGGCAACACGTCGGACAACAGCTCCATGCCCTGCGGCCCGAGCGCGATGTGGCCACCGAGATAATGGAAATCCTCGCCAACGCCGTGGCGCGCCATGCCGTCGACCTTCTCCTTGAAGGCGCCGACCGCATCGGCGGGCGCAACGGCAAGATCGCTCGCCAGGATGAAGGAATGCCGGCCGTTCAGAAGCGCAACGTCGCCTGCCTCGAGCAGAATGGGTTCACTGCCATCGTCGAGGCAAAGCCAGCAGCGCCCTTTGGCGACCGCGCTGATCTTGATCCGGTTCGGCCGGGGGAAGCGCAGCGCCCAGGCGCCGCCGGCGATCAGCCCGCCCGACACAAGGCAGCGCGCATCGAGCAGATTGAGCATTTCGGAGAGCGGGTCACTGATCATTTTTGAACGATGAAGCAGGAAATCGGGATTTGCAAGCATTCAGAATCCCGTTTCCTGGGCGTACATAAGGCCATCTTGCAACAACGGAGGGCATGCTATGTCCACCCCACAAGCTCCCATCGGTTCCGCCTTCGGTGCGGCATCAACCGCCGCCGACGTCATTGCCGGGCACGATCTTTCAGGCAAGGTCGCGATCGTCACCGGCGGTTATTCCGGTCTTGGCCTCGAGACGGCTCGTGTGCTCGCCGGAGCCGGAGCCAGGGTTGTCGTTCCCGCCCGCAATCTCGAAAAAGCCAAGGCGGCCGTGGAAAGCATTCCCGGCCTTACGGTGGAAAAGCTCGACCTGATGGACCCCGGCTCGATCGACGACTTCGCCGACCGCTTCCTCGAAAGCGGCGAGCCCCTGCATCTGCTCATCAACAATGCTGCCGTCATGGCGAACCCGCTGACGCGTGATGCCCGTGGTTACGAATCGCAGTTCTCCACCAATCATCTCGGCCATTTCCAGCTCACTGCTCGCCTCTGGCCGGCGCTGGTGAAGGCCGAGGGCGCGCGCGTCGTCGCCGTCTCCTCGCGCGGTCACGTCTTCTCCGGCGTCGATTTCGACGATCCGAATTTCGAGAACCGCGAATACGCGCCCTATCTCGCCTACGGCCAGTCGAAGACGGCAAATGCTCTCTTTGCGATCTCACTGGACGCTTTGGGTGCGAAACACGGTGTCAGGGCCTTCTCGCTGCATCCCGGCGGTATCGTCACCACCAATCTGGTCCGCCATCAGTCGAGCGACTTCCTCAAGGCGAGCGGCTATGTCGACGAGGATGGCAAGCCGGTCATCGATCCGGAAAACAACAAGAAGACGATTGAGCAGGGGGCGTCGACCATCGTCTGGTGCGCCGTCAGCGAGAAGCTCGAGAGTCTCGGCGGCGTCTATTGCGAGAACTGCGATATCGCCACCGCCGTCCCCGGCGATTCGACCGAGATGCTCGGTGTCCGTCCTTGGGCAACCGATCCGGAATTTGCCGAACGCCTCTGGCAGCTGAGCGAGCGGCTGACCGGCTTCATCGCCAGCTGATCAGGCGCCACACGGCCACCCACAGTCACGGAGTCCGATTTCCCTACAACCTAAGTCTAAGGTGCTGCGGCTGTTTGCAACTTGTTAACCATGTTGCCTGAAGCTTTTCTGATTGGGGCGGGGGAGCGTCGGTCATGCATGCGCTGAAGGCGATAGACGATCTGGTCGGAGAACCGGCGGTCGAAGTGGGGGCGGCCCCAGACCCCGAGGCGCTGCGCCACATTTTGCTGCGTCTTGCCGAAGAAGCCTCCACCCTTGGCATCGATCTCGTCGATATCGCCGGTGCTATCCAGGACATGGCGGGAATGTCGGCCCGGCATGCCTCCGCCTTCGATCATGTCACCCGCACTGCGCTGTCGATTGCCGAGACCAACCGCTCGGTCGCGGTGTCGCTGCGCGAGACCGACCGCACGGCGGCCGAGGCCCGTCACATGCTGAAGGAATCGGCCGACCGCCTGACCGGCTCCGTCGTCGAGATCGGCCACATGGTCCAGTCCTCCAACGAGATCGGCACTGAGATCGCCGGCTTCTCCAAGTCGCTTGCCGATGTCGACAATATCGCCGAGGAGATCAGCACCATCGCCCGCCAGACCAACCTGCTGGCGCTGAATGCCGCGATCGAGGCGGCGCGCGCCGGTGATGCGGGCAAGGGTTTTGCGGTCGTCGCCGCCGAGGTCCGCGCGCTTTCGCTGCAGACCTCGAAGGCGACCGGTTCCATCCAGCAGACGTTGGACGAACTGCGTGTGAAGATCGACCGGCTGTCGGCCGTCGGCAGCGATGCGCGCGACAGTGCGGCCGGCGTGCGTGACAAGTCGGAGGCGATGCGCGGCGCCTTCGAA
Source organism: Rhizobium beringeri (assembly GCF_004306515.1). Taxonomy (NCBI): domain Bacteria; kingdom Pseudomonadati; phylum Pseudomonadota; class Alphaproteobacteria; order Hyphomicrobiales; family Rhizobiaceae; genus Rhizobium; species Rhizobium beringeri. Next base: position 985,487 of record NZ_SILG01000001.1, read on the forward strand.
AGCATGGAACATGTTATCACCCGCATCCTCGACAGTTCGACTGTCATGGCCAACACCACCGAGGCGGTCGACCAGCAATGCGCCGGCTTCGTCGAGAAACTCGGCGAGATGTCGGCCGAGGTCGCCGGCTCGAATGTCAGGCTGCAGCAGGCGGCAAAACGCGTCGACAGCGTCGTCGGCCTCTCGGAAACCCTGATCCAGCTGACGGCGAGCGCCGGCGTCAAGACCGCCGACAGTCGTTGGATCGAGGAAGCGCAATCGGTGGCAAGACAGATTTCCGGCGCCTTCGAACGCGCCGTCGCTGAAGGCCAGATCGGGCTCGATGCTCTCTTCGACCGACGCTATCGGCCGATAGCGGGCTCCGATCCGGCACAGGTGATGGCAGCCTTCACCGAGCTCACCGACCGGCTGCTGCCGCCGATCCAGGAACCCGTCACAGCCCTGGACGAGCGCATCGCCTTCTGCGCGGCGATCGACGAGAACGGCTATCTGCCGACCCACAACCGAAAATTCTCGCAAGCCCAGCGGCCTGGCGACACCGTGTGGAACACCGCCAATTGCCGCAATCGCCGCATCTTTGCCGATCGCGTCGGCCTTGCCGCGGGCCGCAGCACCGCGCCCTTCCTCGTCCAGACCTACAGGCGCGACATGGGCGGTGGCAACTTCGTGATGATGAAGGATATCTCCGCTCCGATCACCGTGCGCGGACGGCATTGGGGCGGATTGCGGCTGGCAATCAAGGTCTGACCCCGGGGGCAAACTCTGACCCCGCATTGCCGCCGCCCACAGGCCGGGGCTAGCGCATCGCAATCCTTCAGATTCGCTCCTCGCGCTGTTTCCCCATCTCGTTATCGCAAAACCGCTACACACTTTTGCGCGACATGCTTTATACCGCACCAATGAGATTACGCGCCGACATCTTCGTTTCAGCCCTCCTGCGCCGCGTCTTTGCCAGCGGCGATTTCGCCGCCGTCGAGAAGAAGGGCGCGGAGGAGGCGGGTGCCATCTTCATCCGCCAGCATTTCCGCAACGGCCTGGAAACGCTCTATGCGCCGGCGCCGCAGACCGCCTTCGACGAGGGTCAGGCCGGTGACCGCCTGTTCGAGATCCGCCTGTCGCGCAGCGAACCGGAAGCGGTGCGTGCGATGCTGGAGCGCGAACGCAAATTCGACCCCGATCTCTGGATCGTCGAGCTGGAGGCGGAGGAACTGGGGGACATGATCCCGCTTGCCAAGGACGGCTGACGGCCAGGCGCGTCAGCTCCTCACCGTTTCGAACAGCTCACCATGCGGTGAGGTCAGTCATTCCAGCTCAGCGATACCGCCGCCCCATGACGCGCATGTCGCGCTGCGGCGGCGCCTGGCGGATGAAACGATGGTCGGGTGTTGCCGCCGGCGCAGGCGTATCGGGCGCTTCCGGCTTATAGGTGTAGCGATCCGCACGCCGCCAGGCTTCGACGCGTTCGTGGCATTCTTCCGGGTCGAGCGCATCGAGCACCATCCAGCCGCGCGTGACGTTGTGCTGCTGTTCGGCAAGGTGCGGATAGAGCCTTTCGAGCACGAAGACGGCGTCGAGAAAGCCCATGCCGAGGCTGGTCAGCGTCGTGGCGAGTTGCTGGCCGGAAAGATCGAGCATGATGCGCTCGGCAAGCCAGCGGCTGGCGGAAAGCGCATCGGCAAGTGCGGTTGCGAAATGCGTCGCCTCGCGCGAGCGGGCGAAGCGCACCAGCAGCGCCTCCTGAATGTCTGTGAGCGTGCGCAGACCGAGCCTGTCCTCATCGGCACGGCCGAGATGACTGGCAAGCCCGAGGATGCGCTCGCGCAATGCCTCTTCATTGGCAACCCGCTGTTCCTCCAGCGCATCTGCCTCGTTGGTCTCGGCAGGCGCTGGTGAAAGCGGGACCGCCGGCGATTCCATGATCGGTGCCGATGCACCCGTGGAGCGCGGCTGGCTCTGGCGCAGCGCCACCAGCGCATCAATGACCTTCGGCGAGAGTGAATCGCGGCTGACGATCGCCTTGACATGCGCTGCACCCTGCATGCGCGCGATGGTGATCAGCGTATCGTCGGCGACGGCCTTTGAGGCGGCAAGAAAAGGCGCCGCGATCTCGATCGGCTGGTTGCCGATGAACAGCGCCACGGCTGCCGGCATGTTCTCGCATTGGGACAGCGCCGCGACCGCCTGGCGCTTGGCCTCGTCAGAGGAGGCCTGGAACAGTGGCATGAAGAGTTCGGCAAATTGGCGCAGTTCGGACCGTGTCGGATGAGACAGGTTCTCGAAACTGCTGACAGTCGCCATTAACACCACGTCCTTTTTCCTGACGGCCAAGGGGCCTTCTAGGTCTCGAAACCGGTCACGCACAAAAACACCCCGAAAACGCAGAACAAGGGGACCAAGGGCCGATATGCGCTGGCGGAACGCATGTCAGGCCATACGGTTATGAACAAATCCTACACCGGTACGGTTAATGCATGCTGAAGATTTTATTAAAAAGCAACAGAAATATACACGCCAAGCGTGTGACGACATGGCTAGCCGGCAATATAAAAATGATCGGTTTGGAAGCGCCGTTGCGCGATTGCTCATCCGCTGTGATGGTGGAAAAGCTCAGGCGATCCTATGATCGCGCAGCGCGTGCAGCAGCTTTTCGCGGCTGTCGTAACCGGCCTGATAAAGGTCGAGGGCTGCGGATGCCGCGAACTGTGCCTCGACGCTTTTGATGTCGATGCGCCGTTCAGAGCACCAGGCATCGAGCGCACTGCGCAGCACGTCGAGATCGTCAGGCGAGAAGGATGAATTCACCAGCAAAGACACCGCTTACCCTCCGCATTCCGGCAAGAGCGGGGAATATCTCCGATCGATCGGTGCCCGGAAACATATGATCGACATGAGCGAACATACGCGCATCTGAGCGCCTCGCAATTAAATATTTTCATGACGCATTTTTGCAACACGGTCCCTTTCCCGGCAGGGAGAACGCTGCGCCAACGCCAACTATATGAATTATTTCTAATTTTATGCGCCGATGCCAAGCCGGGCCTTTGCGCGGGCGGCGTGAAACCAAATCAACTCTTCGAGCGTTGAAGGAGAAGCGAGTTGAACTGTGTTTGGCATCCGCTGAACATTAGTAAACTGTTAACTGTCATGTGGCTCAATTCGGATAGGAACGACGCGATTTGAGTAGTTGGATCGTCGAAACTCCGCATCACGGTATTTCAATCAGGTGCCGTGGGAAAGGCGTGAATGCCCTCGGTCCGGTCATCCCGGCACTGCAGGACGCGCCGGCCCGCACATTGGCGGGCAGGGTGAAATCCATCGCAAGTTCATCCGTCTCGGGCAGTGCATGGAGACGAGAATGGCAATAGTAGTCGCATTGGCGGATCGGCGGCCGCGGGCGCCGCGTCGTCCGGACAAAGAGCCCCGCGAAGCCAAGATCCTTTGGTTCACCGGCGTCCGCTACGAGCGGTTGGCCGAGAGCCCGAAACATCGTCCGGCGCCCGCGCCGCGCGTCAACAAGAAGTAACCGCTCTTCAACCTCAGCGAGCGGCGAATTGCTCGCAGCCGGCTTCCGTCAGGAAGTTGCGCGCGGCCTCATCGAAGCTCGCCTGCGGCGCCAGCGTCCGCAGCACGGCATAACCGTCCGGCCGGGCCATTTCCACCAGGATCGCCTGCTGCAGCTCCTGCGGTAGGTTTTTGCGCAGGTCGGTCAGCTGGATCGGACTGCCGGCCAGCACGTCGAGCGCACCGCCGACCGACGTCCTGTCGTTCATGCTGAAGACCTCGTTGGAGGCGCTGTCGTAGATCGCGATCGACCAGAAGGGCACATTGCCCTTGGCGGTGAAATGCACCGGCGCATCCTCGACATCGAAGGAGCAGACCGCGGTGCGCACGAAGGGGTCGCCATTGGCAAGGCCGGCTTCGTCATACCGGTTGCCGAGCAGGTAGAAATTGTTGAGGTCGCCCTCCGCCTCCACGCGGGTTGCCGCATCCTTGCCGGTGAAATGCGGCAGCGACAGGATGATGACGAGATGCAGCAGGGCTGCGCCGAAAAGACCGGTCAGGACGGCGAAGAATATCCTAAGCATTGCCGCATCCGGTCTTGGTGAGTTTCGGCATGGCGAGGTCGATCACGCCGGAACTGCCGGCGGTCGGTGTGTCGAACAGTGTCAGCACCAGCCGGAAAGTGCCGGCCTGTGGCAGGGCGAGCCAGTTGCCCGGCTGCGCGACGGCGGATATCTCGATCGAGAAACTGCTGTCTTGCTGGCGCAGCACCGTCCAGGAATTGAGCGCTGAGGGATGCCCGGTCGTCACCGCCGCCGGATTGCCGCCATTGTCGGCGGTAAACAGGGTCCAGAGCCGGGCAGGCGGTGTCTGCCCGCTGATACGGTAGCGGCAGTTGGCATTCAGCCGCGCGCCGTCGTCGTCGACGCTCGCCGCGAAGGTCAGGCCCTCGGCGCTGCCATAGAGCAGCTTGCCGGCGCGCGCGCGGTGCGACTTGGCATAAGGATCGGCCTCGACCGTCTGCAGCGCCGGAAAGGCCTCCCAGGCGCCGAGCTTGATCGCCCCAAAACCCTGTGTCGCATCCAGCGCATAAAGCGAAATCATGATCCCGCCGCCAAAGGCGACGATCAGCGTGATCGCGATAAAGAGGGGGAATCGAAACACGTCAAGACCTTGGAAACCATATCGGATGAAAGGGTTACCACTGATTCTGGCAGGGTGGAATGCCACGCCACGACATAGAGGCCGATTGATCCACGGTCATGCCAAGTGCGGCAAAGCCGTCATGCCGCGTGCGGCAACAGCAATCCACGCCGATGTATCGATGCGGGCGGATGCTGATTGGAGATCTGAACGTCAGGCGTGGCCGGCTACTCCGCGCTCGCCACCTTCGCCGGAGCGAGCGGGGCGGCATCCTTCAGCTTTTCGCCGAGCTTCTTGAGGATGTCAGTCGATTGAACCGAGAGCATGCGCGGCCGGATAAGCTGCGGCAATCCGTCCTGCGGCTTGGCGGCGGCAGTCTTGGCGAGATCCTTTTCCGAGGGCAGGGGGTTTTCGATGCCGGGGATGGCCCGCAGCGTGACGCCCTGATGGGCGTAGTCCATGGCGCGCTTGAAGGTCATCGCCGGCAGCGAGCCGCCGGTCATCTCGTTGGTCGAGGTATAGTCGTCATTGCCGAACCAGACGGCGCAGGTGTAATTGCCGGTGAAGCCGACGAACCAGGCGTCGCGATAGGCCTGGGTCGTACCGGTCTTGCCGGCTGTCACGATGCCGTTGTCGAGGGCTGCCTTGCGCGCCGTGCCCACATAGGGAACGCGCGACAACATCTGGTTCATATAGGCATCGGCTTTTTCGGAGAGCACGCGTTTTGGCGCCGGCTCGTCGCGGTCGAAATCGTAGAGCACGTCGCCGTCGTAATCGAGGATCTGGGTGATGCCGTGGCGGCGAGACTGGTAGCCGCCGGCCGGGAAGGTGGCGTAGGCCGTCGCCTGGTCCAGCACCGTCACCTCGGACGTGCCGATCGGGATGGTGACGTCGTCGCGGATCGGCGTTTCGACACCGAGGTTCTTCGCCATTGCCCGGATCGGCTGAATACCGAGCTTTTCCTTGGCGAGCCGCACCGGCACGGTGTTGATCGACTGGGCGATCGCGGTCTCAAGCGTGATGCGGCCGGCATAGCGATTCGCATAATTATGCGGACTCCAATTGCCCCAGGAGATCGGCGCGTCGACGATCGTCGTCTGCGGCGTCATCCCGCTCTCCATCGCCACCGAATAGGTATAGACCTTGAAGGAGGAGCCCGGTTGGCGCAGCGCCCTGGTGGCGCGGTTGAACTGGCTCTCGCCGTAATCTCGGCCGCCGACCATGGCGCGCACCGCACCACCGTTCTCGATCATCACCATCGCGCCCTGCTTGGCGTGATAGGCCTCGCCATATTCGCGCAATGACGTCTCGACCGAATCCTCGGCCGCCTGCTGGATGCCCATGTCGATCGTCGTGCGCACGATCAGCGAATGCTGGTGGAAACGCGGTGAAAGCCGCTGCACCTCGTCGAAGGCCCAATCGAGGAAGAAATCGGGCGATTCCACTTCGTTGCGGTCGACGACGGTGGCCGGATTGCGCCTGGCGGCGATGACCTGGCCCTCGGTCATCAGCCCGCTCTGCACGAGATTGGTCAGCACTTCGTTGGCGCGGGCACGCGCGGCCGGCAGGTTGACATGCGGCGCATATTTCGCCGGCGCCTTGAACAAGCCGGCAAGCATGGCGGATTCGGCAAGGTTCACATCGGTGATGTTCTTGCCGAAATAGAACTGTGCCGCCGCCGCTGCGCCGAAGGTGCCGCCGCCCATATAGGCGCGGTCGAGATAGGTGGAGAGGATTTCTTTCTTGGAAAGGTTCGCCTCGAGCCACAGTGCCAGGAACGCCTCGGTGACTTTGCGGTCGATCGAGCGTTCGTTGGACAGGAACAGGTTCTTGGCGAGTTGCTGGGTCAGCGTCGAGCCGCCCTGCACAACTTCGCCGGCGCGTGCATTCTCGCTCATGGCGCGGAAGAGGCCGATGAAATCGATGCCGAAATGGTCGAAAAAGCGCCGGTCCTCGGTGGCGATCACCGATTTGATCAGCGAATCCGGCAGCTCGTCGATCGGTACCGAATTCTGGTGGATGACGCCGCGATGGCCGATGACGTTGCCGTAGCGGTCGGTGAAGGTGACGGCGAAATCGCCACGGTTGCGCCAGTCCTCCTTGGTCGCCTCGAAGGCGGGCTGGGCCAGCAGCAGCATCAGTACCGAGCCGGCCGCCCCGAGCGTCAGCCCTTCGCCGGCAAGTTCGAAGACCATGCGCTTCCAGCCGCGCACGCGGAAGCGGCGGAAGAAGATGGTGATGTCTTCCCAGATCTCGGCGGCGCGGAAGCCGGCGTTCCAGACGGTCGAATCGATCCAGGAATCGATGCGCAGCAGAATGTGACGGCTCTTCCTCGGCCGCTTGTCCGCCGTCTCGTTCGCCGCTTTTCCGGGCCTTTTTTCTGGCCCGTTTTCTGGCCCATTTCCTGGGTTGTCCGGATCCTGCACGTCCTGTATTCCCGCCTGATCGCGCTTCGGTCATATCCGACGAAAGCGCGAGGCCCGCATGTGGCCGCAAATCTCTCCGATACCAGGAGAGAATTCTCCGAGTACCAGGAGTATACTGAAGGATTGATTGATTTTGCGGCCGATAACAAGAGAGATGCATGAGGCTCACGCGAATTTGCGGGTCGCTGTTGCATGAAACGACGATGAACGATCTGCCCTTCTGGAAAAGCAAGACGCTGGCCGAGATGACCGCCGCCGAGTGGGAAAGCCTCTGCGACGGCTGCGGCCTCTGTTGCCTCAACAAGATCGAGGAATGGGATAGCGGCGATATCTATTTCACCTCGGTCAGCTGCAAGCTGCTCGACGGCGAAAGCTGTCGCTGCTCCAGCTATGAGAACCGCTGGGATTTCGTGCCGGACTGCGTGCAACTGACCAAGGAGAACGTGCCCGATATCGCCTGGCTGCCGCCCACCTGTGGCTACCGGCTGGTCGATGAAGGCCGCGACCTCTACTGGTGGCACCCGCTCGTCTCCGGCGACCCGGAGACCGTCCATGCCGCCGGCATTTCCGCGCGAGGCCGCACGATCAACGAAAATGAAATCGATATCGACGATCTCGAGGATTATGTCGTCGACTGGCCGCTGACCGTGGGCGAGGAAAAGGACGAAGAGGAAGCCTAGAACAGGATGATTTTAGGCCGGGTCGGCCTAAAATCTGAATCCTGTTCTAAATTATATAGTTAGAGCATGATGTCGTCCGAAAACCGCTCACACTTTTCGGCATCATGCTCTAGGCAGGCTCAGGACCTTATTGCCGCGAGGAAGCGCCGAAGCTCTATCTCTGCATAGGTATCCACCGGCCCTTCGGCGCCAAAACCCCACCAGAGCAGCGAACCCTGCCATTGCGATAGCATCAGCCGGGCGATCGTCTCCGGCGCCTTCGCCGATCCGAAGCATCGCGCGATCGTCGCCGTCAGCGCTATTCCCCAGGCAGCACCGCGGGCGCGCAATACCGGATCGCGGAAATCCTCGCGAAGCACCAGCAGTCCTTCGCCATAGGCGGCGGCATCGTCCCCGTAGTCCTGCGACAGGCCGACGAGCAGCGCGATGGCGCCCTCCGGCGTTTTCGGCACGGTCTCGGCAAGCCGTGCCGTTTCCGCATCGAGCCTGTCCCAGGCGTAAAGCAGCGCAGCGCGCAGCATCGCCGCCTTCGTCGCGAAACGCTGCACCAGCGTCGAGCCGGAAAGGCCGCTCGCTTTCGCCACCGCCGCAAAAGTCGCCGCATCCGGCCCCTCGGCGTGGATCAGCGCCAGCACCATGGCGAGAAGCTGTTCATCGGAAACTGTGCGGCGACGCGGCATGAAATTCCTCTTGCATTCACCTCGAATGTAAACGATCATTCGTTTATACACAAGGGGCGCGCCGGCTGAACCAGGCGCACTCCGTTCTAGCGTGGAGGATGGAGAAGTGACAGCGAACTTGCGGGAGAAAGTGGCACTGGTGGCAGGTGCCACGCGCGGCGCCGGCCGAGGCATCGCGGTGGAACTCGGCGCCGCCGGCGCCACCGTTTACGTGACGGGGCGCACGACGCGCGCTCAGCAATCCGAATATATGCGACCGGAGACGATCGAGGAGACGGCCGAGCTGGTAACATCAGCAGGCGGCAGGGGCATTGCCGTGCAAGTGGACCATCTCGTCGAGGAACAGGTCAAGGCGCTGGTCGCCCGCATCCGCGGCGAAGCCGGCCGGCTCGATATTCTCGTCAACGACATCTGGGGTTGCGAGAAACTGTTCGAATGGGACAAGGCCGTCTGGGAGCATTCGCTGGACAAGGGCCTGCGCATGCTGCGGCTCGGCATCGAGACGCATCTGATTACCGCCCATTACGCCCTACCGCTGATGATCGAGCGGCCCGGCGGGCTGCTGGTGGAGATGACCGACGGCACGGCCGAATACAATGCCACCCATTACCGGCTGTCGCCCTTTTACGACCTCGTCAAAACGGGTGTCACCCGCATGGCCTGGGCGCATGCGCAAGATTTGGCGAAACATGGCGCCACCGCCGTTTCGATTACGCCCGGTTGGCTGCGCTCCGAAATGATGCTGGATGCTTACGGCGTCAGCGAGGAGAACTGGCGCGAGGCGACGGAGATACAGCCGCATTTCGCCATTTCCGAAACCCCGCATTTCGTCGGCCGCGCCGTTGCCGCTATCGCTGCCGATCCCGACCGCGCCCGCTGGAACGGACAATCGCTATCGAGCGGCGCGATCGCCAAGACCTATGGTTTCGATGATATTGACGGTTCGCGGCCGGATTGCTGGCGCTACATGGTGGAAGTGCAGGAGCCTGGCAAACCGGCTGACGTAACGGGTTATCGCTAGAGCAGCATGACTTTAGGCCGGATCGGCCTAAAATCTGAATTGCAGCATGATGTCGTCTAAACCGCTCTCGAGCCCGTTACCGGGCGGCGGCGAGACGCGCTGCGTCGCGAAACGAGACCAGTCGCTTCGTCTGCTCGTCCCACAGCACCAGCTTGACGCAACGAAGGCTTTCCATGAGCGTGATGCGGCCCATATCGGCAAGCTCAGGATGGTCTCGCAGCACCTCCGGCAGCCGGTAGTAGGGCACCCGGCTCGACAGATGATGCACGTGGTGGATGCCGATATTGCCGGTGATCCAGCGCAGCACCGGCGGCAGGTCGTAATGCGAGGCACCATGGAGGGCCGCATGCTGGAACTGCCAGTCCGGCTTCTTCGACCAATGTGTTTCCTCGAATTGGTGCTGCACGTAGAACAACCAGACGCCGGCAGCACCTGCCAGAAGCACGGTCGGCAGATGCACCAGCAAAAAGGGGACGATCCCGACCGCCCAGATCAGCAGGGCGGCGACCAGTGCGATGGCAAGATTGGTCGCCATGGTCGAGACCCAGGGCAGGGCGCCGGAGCGCATCATGCCGAAAGGCAGGCGCTGCTTGAAGAGGAACAGCCAGGCCGGTCCGATCCCGAACATCACGATCGGGTGCCGGTAGAGCCGGTAGCCAAGCCGGCCCCAGCGCGACAGCGCGTTGTATTCGGCGATTGTCAGCGTTTCGATGTCGCCAACGCCGCGTTCGTCCAGGTTTCCAGCCGAGGCGTGGTGTTCCGCATGCGCCCGGCGCCAATAGTCGTAGGGCGTCAGCGTCAGGATGCCGATCGTGCGTCCAACCCAGTCGTCGACGCGGCGGCGGGCGAAAAACGAGCCGTGGCCGCAATCATGCTGGATCATGAACAGTCGGAGCAGGAAGGCGGCGGCGGGAAGGACGAGGATCAAGCCGGGCCAGAAGCTGTAATGAACTGCCGCCCAGGCGGCGGCCCAGAACAGCGCGAAAGGGATGACGGTGACGACAAGCTCGAAAGCGCTGCGTCCGGCTCGTGGCTGGCGATATCCCGCAAGGATCTTCAACCAGCGTTTTTCAGCGAAAAGCTCGGCATTCGCCCGGGATCGCTCTGGGGTTTCGTTCTCCGGGTTTTCGTCAGACTCGCCCAAAGGGGCCACTTGGGTTTCCTCGCACTCGCTGCGGCGCGCAGATTCGATCACAGAGTGACGCCGTGAAAGGCCGCGATGGCCGAAAGGCCGAGTGCAATCACCACGGCCGAGCGAATGAGGAAGAGCGGATAGTCGAAGTGGTACATTGTATGAAGAGTGGTCATGGTTGCAGCAATTCCTTTTTCGAGAACATGTCAATAGGCGCTGATGTCACGCCGGCGTGTCCGACAGGACGCGCTATCACTTGCGCCGTTGCGCGCAGCGAGGGCGAGAGAGGCGGCTCGATAAGAGGTTCTATTTCTTTGGAGCACTGCCCTGCGGGGCGGTTTTGGTCGCCGTCTTCATCTGGTTGGCGAATGTGCTTTCCACCTTCGCTTCCTGCTTGTCCTTCTTCGGCTTCCGGACCTCGCGATTGCTTCTTACCTGTCCTTTTGCCATGGATAAAATCTCCCTTTAGATCGAAATTGAAAGCCGCAGCCTGCGTGGTATTCGCCCCGTTTGTCGGTCGCGATCGAGATCGCGGGATCGTCATGAAGGGCAACCCGACAACACCGGGCCGCAGGGATGGAATGAAAATGATGCCTGCTGAAACCGCATCGCAGTCTGGAGGCGGATGACCGGAGAGGTCACCGAAAGCCAAACCCGACGTTGAGACGGGACGTCACCATGCTTTCGCGATCGGGAAAATGGCGGGGCCGGAAATCCGGTCACCGCAAATGCCGCATCGGCCAAATCAGCGAGCCCTCCTTATAGAGCAAAATTGAGGTGCCATTAAGGCCGTCGCCGCAGGAAAGCCATATTTCCACAGGGCATAACGCCCGTCGCGCAAAACTATGCAGCGGTTTTGCGATGACGACATGCGTGAAAACAAAGACCTGAAGCGCGAGGAGCGAATCTGAAAGATTGCGACCGCCTTAGTCATTCACCGGAAACAGGCGGATCAGCTTCGTTCTTTCCATCTCCGCCAGGCCTGATGTCGACATGATGCCGCGGGCCAAACAGAGTTCTATGTCCCGTCCGATATCGAGCGGTACCAGCATACCGCCGGCCTTGAGCAGGCGGTCTGTCATCGACAGAAGCAGATCCACTTTCGCCTGGCAGCCATCGATTTCCAGGAGCGCCACCCGGCGCTCCCTGTCGATGTTTGCGAGATCCCTAGCCTGTTGCCGTTGTTGGTAAGCCCCGAATTGCATCCATCCGAAATAACCGGCCGCTGCGACGCAGATACAGAGCAAGAGGGTTTTCCGCACAATAATCCTTCGGAGCCGGGCGGCTCGCTTGCCTCTACAGCGCCGTGCGTCTTTTTAGACGCGCAAAGGACACTGTAGCACTTTGAATTGCTGCATAATTTTGCCCTTAAATCGATTCCGATTTAAGGAATTATGTAGCGGAGGATTTCCTGGTTTCTCCGAGTGACGGAAATGCTCTATCTTTTTGTTTTTGCGCAATCCGGAGGCAAAACCGCTGCGCACTTTTGCTGGAACTGCTCTAGCCGACAGCGCGTCTTTCGCGTGGCAATCCCTGTATCGCATATCGGTTAAAGACGGGGGTTACCGGTTTCGGCGGCGTCTTCAGCTTGCCGAAATGGTGTTCGAGCGCTTGTGAGAGCAAGGCCGGCGAGGTGACGCCCTCTTCGAACAGCCTGATCAACAGTATGGCCGCGACGTTGAAGACACGTTCGTTGCCGATCAGGATTTTGGCGTCGTAGCCGGCGTCGTCGAGCACGCCCTGCAGCATGTCGAGATCGGACGAGGTCAGATGCGGCTTTTCGAAAGTGGAAGACATCGGTCCTCCTTTCATCGGGGCAAGGGTATAAAAACCCTCAGTCGGCAGCGCCCGTACACTGGCTGCCGAAGTTGCGACCATGCGCCTTTCACCCAGGCAACGCAACGGGATTCTTGCAGCAGATATCGCTCCGGTTCATGAGCAGCCCGCACCGGTCAGGGTGCGGGCCGAAGACGGTCATTCCGCCGCCTGATAGATGGGCCTGCGGGCGGCCGATGTCCGCGGACCGGCGGCTGCAAGCAGAGTGATCGCCACCGCAAGCAGCGCCACGAAAGCGATGCCGGCGACATAGGGGTCCCAGCCGAAATGCGGTGCGGCGCCGAAGACTGCCGAGGCGGCCGCGAGCACGATGCCGCCACCGATCTGGAAGGAGGCGAAAAGCAGTCCGGAGGCGAGCCCTGACTTGTCGTCTTCCACGTCGGAAAGAGCCGCGACCTGCACCGAGGGGTAGGTCATGGCGTAGCCGAGGCCGAGCGGGATCTGCGAAAACAGCACCAGCAGGATCGGGTCGACATGTCCGAGTGCTGTCACCCAGAAGATATAGCTGAACGCCTGCAGGCCGACACCCGCCGCCATCAGCCCGGTGGCGCCGCGATTTTGCGCGAGCGTCGCAAAACGTGGCGCCAGGAACATCACGAAGACGCCGCCAAGCGCAAAGCAGAAGCCGGTTGTGAAGGCCGACCAGCCGATGACGTTCTGATAATAGAGCGTCGCCAGGAACTGGAAGCCGACATAGGCGCCCTGGAAGAGAGCGGCGATCGCATTGGCATGCCGCAGCTTGGCCCGGCGGAACATGCCGAGCGGTACCATCGGATCGGCATGCCGCGCTTCGACCACGAGGAAGAGCAGAATCAGCACCAGCGACGCGACGAGCGAACCCCAGGTCGGGAAGGCCTGCCAGCCGGCAGCCGCGGCATTGGTGATGCCGAAGACGAAGAGCAGCAGGCCTGGCGTGATCGTCAGCGCGCCGGCCCAGTCGAAGCTGGGCCGCGGTCCCGTCCTTTGGGGGTCGGCTGGCAGTGCCAGCGGCGCCAGAAAGAGTGTCAGGATGGCAACGGGCGCGCCCATGACAAGCGTCGCCCGCCAGCTCAAGATCGTCGCGGCACCGCCGAGCACCATGCCGAGCACGAAGCCGGTGGCGCCGGTCGAGGCGAAGACGCCGAGCGCCTTTGCCCGTGCTGTTCCTTCGCCAAAGACGGAGAGCAGCAGTGCAAGGGCTGCCGGCGCGGTGAAGGCGGCCGCAATGCCCTTGATCAATCGGGCGGCGATCAGCGTCGGCCCGCTATCGACGAAGCCGCCGGCGATGCTGGCGCCGGCAAAGATCGCCAGCGACCAGAGGAAGACGCGGCGATGGCCGAAGACGTCGGCGACGCGGCCGCCGAGCAGCAGGAAGCCGCCATAGCCGAGCACATAGGCGCTGACGGCCCATTGCAGCGATGTCGCCTCCATGCCGAGTTCGGCCTGGATGGCAGGCAAGGCAACGCCGATGGTGGAAACGTCCATGGCGTCGAGGAAATTGGCGGTGCAGAGCAGCAGCAATGCCAGCCCCGCCCCGCTTCGCGATTTGGAAAGAGTCATCGAAATCGTTCCTTCTTTGCTGCCGCCTCATCGGGGGAGGTTGCCGGGCGGCAGGGAACGAGAAAATGTACAGCTTCCTTTCCTATTGCAAATTGATAGTAGCCATGCCAGGTATTACTGACGATGATGAATGATGCCACGCTTCGCAAGATAGACCTCAATCTCCTGCTGGCCTTTTCGGTGCTGATGCAGGAGCGCAATGTCAGTCGCGCCGCCGAGCGCCTGCTACTCGGCCAGCCGGGCCTGTCGGCCGCTTTGCGGCGCCTGCGCGAAGCGCTGGACGACGAATTGTTCGTGCGTGTCGGCCGCGGCCTGCAGCCGACGCCGCGCGCCCTTTCCATCGCCCCGGCAATCGAGGATGCGCTGTCGGGCATCGAGCGTGCCATCCGCCCGCAGGCCGAATTCGATCCGGCAAGCTGGCAGGGCGAGTTCCGCATCGGCATGTGCGACAATCTTGAATCGGCCTTCTTCGGACCGCTCGCCGCCCGTCTTCTCCAGCTTTCACCCGGCGCCCGGCTGATCGGTATCGCTTCCGAAAAGCGCGATGCCGCACGCCGGCTGGATGAAGGCGTCTTCGATTTCAGCGTCGCGGTGCATGACGAACCGGCCTCCTGGCACATTCGCGCGCCGCTGTTCGACCAAGTCTCGATCTGCATCTACGATGAAGCTCAGCTCGGGCTGAAGGCGCCGTTGAGCCTCAAGGATTTCGCCAATGTCGCGCATGTCACCGTCTCGTTCGAAGGCAACACCTCGACCGGTATCGACATGGCGCTGAACCGCACCGGCGATGTGAGACAGGTGGTGGCGACCGTCCCGCGCTTTTCCGCTCTGCCGATGGTGCTGAAGGCGATGCCCGCCATTGCCACCGTGCCGGAATCGATCGGACGCTGCATGGCGCAGTTACATGGGCTGAGGCTTTGCGAGCCGCCGCTTTCGCTGCCGACCGATCCCGTGACGATGCTTTATCGCCGAGTCGACCAGACGGACGGCCGGGCGCGCTGGTTCCGTCGCCTGTTCATCGATGTAGCCAATAAGGCGCTCGAAGCTTCCGGCTGCTGCGTATCCATTCCGAGAGCCGCTGCCTGACGGTCCGTTATAGCTCGCCTTTGTGGAAATAAGCTTCGAGACGATAGCCGTCGGGGTCGATGATGAAGGCAGCATAATAGAAGCGCCCGTAATCCGGCCGGATACCCGGTTCACCATTATCCGTGCCGCCGGATGCGACGGCCGCCGCGTGAAAGGCATCGACTGCGGCCTCGTCAGGCGCGACGAAGCAGAAATGCAGTCCGGATCGCATGTCGGCAACAACAGGCTGTTCAACCTGCATCACCCAGAGCCCGACCGTTTCCGGGCCGTAGCCGATCGTGGTGTCGGAATTGGACAGGCGCTCATATCCGAGCGGCGCCAGCGCCGCATCGTAGAAACGGCGGGCTCTTTCCAGGTCTTTTACGCCGATGGAGATATGATCAAACATGGACTGCGAACTCCCTATCTTCCGCTAATGACTGCCCACACCCAAGATGGCTCGACGCCAACATCTTTCAACCGCTGTTCTAAAGCATGTTGTGCAAAAGTGTGCGGGACAGGCAGTCCTGCGACAGATGCCGCCTGCGGCAAAGCCTGAGGCCGGACATTGCCGCATCCGCCCAGGTCTCGTTCTAAACAGCGCCCTCGGCGACGTTTTGCATCTGCTGCAGCTCCGTCACCTCATAGGTCCAGACTCGAAATGCTTTCAGCACATGCGGTCCGAAGGAATTGATGAGTGGTATGTCGGCGGCGTCGCGCCCGCGTGCGACGATGATGCGACCGATCCGCGGCGTGTTGTTGCGCGGATCGAATGCATGCCATGCACCGTCAAGGAAGACCTCGATCCAGGCGCTGAAGTCCATCGGATCGACGACGGGAATACCGATGTCGCCGAGATGGCCGTTGATATATCGGGCAGGAATGTTGAGACAACGGCACAACGCCACCGCGAGATGCGCAAAGTCGCGACAGACGCCGACGCGTTCGTGGAACGCCTCGAAGGCTGTCCGCGTCGATCGCGCCTGCATGTAGTCGAACTGGATATGGCCGTGAACGAAGTCGCAGATCGCCTGAACGCGGCCCCAGCCGGGTGAGACGGTGCCGAACATGTCCCATGCAATTTGACTGAGACGATCCGTCTCGCAATAGCGGCTGCCCATCAGGTAGACGAGGCAATCATCCGGCAACTCCGAAACCGGGAGTTCCCTGGCGCCTGGCAGCGACCTGTCCGGTTTGCCGTCGTCTTCGATCGTCGCATCGCCCCATATGGTCAGGTCGCCCGTTGGGGCAACCAGCCGAAGACAGCGGTTGCCGAAGAGGTCGCGATAAGTGGAAGTGGGAACATTGGGCGTGGTGAATACCGTTTCCGGAATTCTGATATCGGCCGCACGATCCTCATGAACCGACAACAGACATACCAATGCGGTCGGCTGTGGGCAGGTCAGCGTGATTTCATAGCCGTAACGGATCAACATGGAGCGTTCTCGCGCGTCCGGATCCGTCTAGCGGAAGTCCGCCGCAGTTAGAGTATAGAAGGCGCGGCGGCGGTAGGAATAGGCTTTGTGCGCCACGTCCTGAATGGAGTTGCGCAGGGCGTCGAAAGACAAAAGCCACCTTGTTTCCGAAGGCTCGGTTCGTTGCAATGCGGCGTCGGATTTCGCCAGCGCGCCAACCTCGATGAAGAACAATACCTGGAACATGCCGTCATGGCCGACGAAGCGCACAGCATTTCTCGCCGCATCGAAGCTACGGCTTTTGTTCAGAAAAGCTAGCGCCATGGTTGGACCGGCGGGACCTTGCGAGCACTCCGAGTTGCGCCCGACAGCCTCAGCCATTCCTTCCGGTATCCTAAGTTCAGGAGATTGAAGGACATCATGTCTTTCCCGGCCTCCGAACGGCTCTTGCCGATCATGGCATGGTCGGCGTGTACGGGAACGCTTGCAGATGCACGATAGACGGTCCACGAACGGGCGGATTCGATCCGGCGGTCGTGTTCGATCTCCATCGAGTAGCGGCCCGGCGCTTCCCATGTGTGGACGGCAAAGGCATTCCGTCTTCGTTCGGCTTCGTCTCCATGGCTGTTCACGATGTCAACCTTTCGTCATTCGGGCCGCGGCCTTGGCCAAACGTCCTCTCGATCAGTGTTGCGCCGCTGCCGGCGGGCGATAGGTTTACCAGTTCCAGGCTATCTTCCGTCGCGACCCGCTCATGGCGTTCATCGTCACTGCGGATGCGGTATTGCAGCACATTTCCTCTCAGAGGCAGGGTGGCGGTAATGCGGTATGTGTCGGGAAGCTTGAAAGGAACAACCAAGAACCCGTCCTTCACCCGGACAGTCTGCCCCACCTTGAAGATATGTGTTGCTGCCTCGCGCCGGACTGAGCGTCCATTGCGTTGCGGGATGCGCGTAGCGGTCATGACGGTTTGTGGTCCTTTTCGAGCACGGTTTCGAGATCTGACAGGTGGATAGGCATCATCTGCTGCGTCGTACTCTGCGCGGCGATCGCCGGCAGGTGGATGAAGGCGCCGACCCGTCGCCAGGCAAGCCTGGAAACGCCATCGATCAATTCCTCGTCATAATCGACGCGGTATTCTCCGGCTGGTTGCGCCCCGTCGAAACCGGGCAGGCGGAATGGGGATGAAAAGCGGACGACGGTTTGTGTGGTGCGACTTGTCACGGCTGAGGCCTCCGCAGGAAATACACCGATGCGTTTCCTGTATCGTTGAGATCCGAACCGGACGAACTCGAAGCTGCCGGTACATCCGCGGTCAGCGCCAAGCTCATTCCGGATCGGAACAGGCGAACTCAACGCCGGAACGACGTCATGGATCGCTGTCGAGAATTCAGTGGTGATGGCGGGTCGTAGGTCTCTGACACCGCGAAGCCAAGTCGGCCAAATCGACGAGACCTATCATTGCGCCTCGATTGAGTTTAAATCAAGATAAATTCTGATTTATCTATGAAAAACGCCAAATTAACTCTTCGTTCACGAAAATAAAATGGAGCGCGATGGCGTAAAAAATTCTATTTATTTCCTGCTTATTACAAAATATCCGGTCGGATTGATTTCCTGAATATCTCAAAAAACTTCCCCCGCGAATAATATTTCTTGGCACTCCTATCAATCGAGTGCCACGAGTGCTATTTATGAGTTGCAGCCGCCATACGCGCCGGCAGCAGAAAGACCTCTATGAAATTCCGTTCACTTCACGACCGCGTCGTCATTCGACGTGCGGAAGGCGATGTCAAATCCAAGGGCGGGATCATCATTCCAGACACCGCCAAGGAGAAGCCGCAGCAAGGTGAAGTGGTCGCAGTCGGCCCGGGCCTGCGCGACAAAAGCGGCAATCTGGTCCCGCTTGATGTCGAGGTCGGTGATCTCATCCTGTTTGGAAAATGGTCGGGGACAGAGGTCACGATCGATGGCGAAACCCTTCTGATCATGAAGGAGACCGACATCATGGGCATCGTCGAAAAGACCGAAGCGGCTGCCGACAAAGCCGCCTGAGCGTCGAATTTGTGACCAGCATCTCAAGACCGAACTGGGAAGAAATATCATGTCTGCCAAGGAAATCAGGTTCTCCACCGACGCGCGCGACCGCCTGCTGCGCGGCGTCGAATTGCTCAACAACGCCGTCAAGGTGACGCTTGGCCCGAAGGGGCGCAACGTTGTCATCGATAAGGCCTATGGCGCGCCGCGCATCACCAAGGACGGCGTTAGCGTCGCCAAGGAGATCGAACTCGCGGACAAGTTCGAGAACATGGGCGCGCAAATGGTGCGCGAGGTGGCTTCGAAGACCAATGATCTTGCCGGCGACGGCACGACGACGGCAACGGTGCTCGCCGCCTCCATTTTTCGCGAAGGCGCAAAGCTCGTCGCTGCCGGCATGAACCCGATGGATCTCAGGCGCGGCATCGATCTCGGCGTTATCGCCGTCGTCAAGGAAATCAAGGCGCGGGCGATGAAGGTCAAGTCATCAGGCGAGATCGCCCAGGTCGGCACCATTGCCGCCAATGGCGACGCCGCCATCGGCGAGATGATCGCCAAGGCGATGGACAAGGTCGGCAATGAGGGCGTCATAACAGTCGAAGAGGCGCGAACCGCCGAGACCGAACTCGACGTTGTCGAGGGTATGCAGTTCGACCGCGGTTATCTCTCCCCCTATTTCGTTACCAATGCCGAGAAGATGCGCGTGGAACTGGAGGATCCCTATATCCTCGTTCACGAGAAGAAACTCGGCAGCCTGCAGGCGATGCTGCCGATCCTGGAAGCCGTCGTACAGACCGGCAAGCCGCTGCTCCTCATCTCGGAGGACGTCGAAGGCGAGGCGCTGGCGACGCTTGTTGTCAACAAGCTGCGCGGCGGCCTGAAGGTCGCAGCCGTCAAGGCGCCGGGTTTCGGTGATCGCCGCAAGGCCATGCTGGAAGACATTGCCGTGCTTACATCAGGCCAGATGATTTCCGAGGATCTCGGCATCAAGCTCGACAACGTCACGCTCGATATGCTCGGCCACGCCAAGCGCGTGCTGATCGACAAGGAATCCACCACGATCATCGACGGCGCCGGCGACAAAGCGGCCATCCAGGCGCGTATCCAGCAGATCAAGGCGCAGATCGAGGAGACCACTTCCGATTACGATAAGGAAAAGCTGCAGGAACGTCTGGCGAAACTCGCCGGCGGCGTCGCAGTCATCCGCGTCGGCGGCGCCACCGAGACGGAAGTCAAGGAAAAGAAGGACCGCATCGATGACGCGCTGAACGCCACCCGTGCGGCGGTCGAAGAGGGCATCGTGCCCGGCGGCGGCGTGGCATTGTTGCGCGCCAAGTCGGCGCTTACGGGACTGACGGGGGAGAACGCCGACGTGACGGCGGGCATCTCGATCGTGCTCAGGGCGCTCGAAGCCCCGATCCGGCAGATCGCCGACAATGCCGGGTTCGAGGGCTCCATCGTCGTCGGAAAACTCGTGGGCAGCAATAATCACAATCAGGGCTTCGACGCACAGACGGAGACCTATGTCGATATGATCGAGGCCGGCATCGTCGATCCCGCCAAGGTCGTGCGCACCGCTCTGCAGGACGCCGGCTCGATTGCGGCGCTTCTGATCACCGCCGAGGTGATGATCGCCGACATTCCCGCAAGAGACTCCGCCCCTGCAGCCGGAAATGGCGGCATGGGCGATATGGGATACTGAGAACAGCCTGAACCGTTCCGGCGTGGCCGGACGGCGCAACCCGAACATAGACAGGGAGAATTCCAATGTCCGTGCAGAGCAGCAGCAAGACATCGATCACCCAGCGTTTCGACAGTTACCAGCCATCCAAGACGCTTCTCGTTTGGGCCTGCGTCGTCACGGCGATCGCCACGATGATTATCGGCTTCAGCTGGGGAGGTTGGGTAACGGGCGGCACCTCAAGCAAAGCGGCAGTCGCCGCCGGCGACGTTGCACGCGGAGAACTGGCGTCCGCCATTTGCGTCGAACGGTTCAATGCGGCGCCGGATGCGGGCGCTAAACTGATCGAGTTCAAGGCGATTACCGAAGGCTACAAGCAGCGTCAGTTCGTCGAGGCCGGCGGTTGGGCGACCATGCCTGGGCAGACCTCACCCGACAGCCGAAGTGTTCAGGCCTGCGCCACCGCGCTTGCCGTCTGACACCGTTTTCTAGAGCGCTCCGATATGTGTGCGGAGCGCTTCCACTCTCAAAGCAGGAAATGACCAATGATCCGTTTTGTGAAAAAGAGCGACCCGCAGCCACCCGCAGACGATGCCGGCGACAACCGCTTCCAGAAAATCCGCGAGGCAGCTGCCGACGAGCATAAGAAAGCCGTCAACGACAGCACGCGTCGCCGCGCGCCGCAGGCGGCGGAAGATGACGACCCGCTTAGCTGAGTGGGGACTGACGTCCTTGAACATGCCTCCAGCGCAATAAGTGCGAAGCCGGCATAGGGCGCGATTTGAGGAAAGGGCCGCACCGGGGCTCTTGAAGACCTAGCGATAATCCAGCCAGACCCCGCCGGCATCGGCGGACCGCACGCAGTTTTCCACCCAACGCACTCCTTCCAATCCCGCATCGGCATCGGGAAAGACCAGCTCTTCGATCCCCGCAGGAGCGAGGCCGCGCTCTCTGTTGATGGCAAAGCCGAAGCGGCGATAGAGGTTCGCCCAGGCTTCGAAGAGACCTTCCGGGTGACCACCGCCGATCCGGTCGTCGATCCTGGCCTCGGGATAGAGATAGTCCATGCCGCGCTCGAGAATGCGGGCCGGTTCGCCCTGGATCTCGTAAGATAGCTGGTTCGGCCGCTCGTCCCACCACTCGATGCTGGCCTTCGAGCCGACGATGCGGATCTTCTGGCCGTGCATGGAGCCGGCATTGACGGCGCTCGACCAGATGGTGGCGACCGCGCCATTATCATATTCCATCAGGGTCACCGCATTGTCTTCGAGCGGCGCGCGGCTTTTGACAAAGCTCTGGCGGGTGCAGAGCAGACGCCTGATCTTCAGGTGCGGCAGGATGACCTTGGCGATATAAAGCGGGTGGGTCCCGACATCGCCGAGCACATAGCTGGGGCCTGCGAATTTCGGATCGACGCGCCAGCGCGTCGAGGGGTTCTGCTCTTCCACCGCAGCGCTATGGAAGCCATGGGCGAATTGCAGGTTGACGATGCGGATCTCGCCGAGATCACCATTCCTGACCATGGCGCGCGCCTGCTCGATCATCTGGTGGCCGGCATAGCCATAGGTCACGCCGACGATCCGGCCGCGCGCCTGGGAAAGCGTCTTCAGTTCTTCGGCCTCGGCGATCGTGAAGCAGAGCGGCTTTTCGCAGATCACATGCAGATCATGTTCAAGTGCTGCCTTGCAGATCGCGAAATGGGTGTTGTTGGGTGTCGCGATCGACACGGCCTCGATGCCGTCGGCCCGCCGGGCCTCAGTCGCAAACATCGCCGCATAGTCCCGGTAGCTCCTGGCTTCGTCGAGCCCGAGATCAACGCCGAAGGCGCGGCCGCGTTCCGGATCGATATCGAAGGCGCCCGCCGCAAGGGCAAAAACGTCGTCGCGATGCGCCGCCGAGCGATGAATGTAGCCGATCTGGCTGCCTTTGCCGCCGCCGACCATGCCCCAACGGATCGGCTTTCGCCTGTCATTCGTCATCATCTTTTCCCTAAAAACCAACCGACCTGAGGTAATCGCGGCTTTGCTTCACATCTTCGAGGCTGCCGGCGACATTCCTCGGATCACGCTCCTGCTCGACGGTGATGAAGCCGTGATAGCCGATCTCCTCGAGCGTTCGCTTGACGGCGGGATAATCGATGACGCCGCGGCCGATCGGGCACATGACGCCCTGTCCGCAGGCATCGAAGAAGCGGATCTTCTCGCCAAGCACACGGTCGAAGACTGTCTGGTCAATGTCCTTGAAGTGGACGTAGTCGAGCCTGTCGGCATAGCGGCGAAGCATCTCCACGGGATCCATGCCGGCATAATAGCTATGGCCGGTGTCGAGGCAGAAGCCGGCGATCTCCTGCGGAATGTCACCTGCCACCCGCTCGATCTCATCAGCAAATTCGATATAGCCGCCCGCATGCGGGTGGATGACCGCGCGCACGCCATATTTGCGCTGAGCGAGTTCGGCGATCGCCGTGATATTGGCGACCATCCCGGCCCAGGCCTTGTCATCGAGACGCGGCGCACGATCCGAATGGCCGGCGGCATAGTCCCGCTCGTCGTGCCCCCAGTCCATGACCGTGAGATAGGGGGTCCTGAACCGCTGGCCTGCCACCTGTTCCGGCTGCGGCAGCCTGGTGATGACGGCGCAGATTTCGTCCGTCTGCCGCAGCAACGTCTCCCGATTTTCAGGAGAGACGAGATCGTCGAAGATCGTGCCGGCGACGATGAAGAGATTGCGCTCGGTGAGCGCCTTTGCGACGAGCGCATCATCGAGCGGCACGTAGCCGTACGGCCCGAGTTCGAGGCCGCCATAGCCGGCCGCTGCCGCCTCGTCGAAGACGCGTTCCCAGGCGGGAAGGTTTGGATTGTTGACGTCGTCCACGCCCCAGCAACAGGGGGCTGTCGTAATGGTGATGGTCACTGTTTTATTCCTGATAGTGGTGCCGGGGCGGATGTTGACGATCAGCCAAGTTTCCCGGGCCAGTATTTGTCGACATATTTCTGGATTTCAGAGCGCATGAAGCGGCCGGAATCGTCGGCGCGCTCCTCCCAGCCGAAGACGCAGGCGGTAATGATACCGTCGAACCCGACCGCGGCGAGCGAGGAGAAGAAGACATCCCAATTGATCTCGCCCTGGTACATATCCATGTGCTGATGGATGGTGACCTTCGCGCCCGGCGGATTGATGATATAGCGCAGCCCGGATGAGGCCTTGTGATTATAGGTATCGGCCACATGCACATGGGCGATCAGCGGGCCGGCATCGCGGATCATCCGCGCCATATCGTCGCCGAAATAGAAGGTATGCGGCGCGCAGTAGAGGAATTTGACGTTCTTCGAGCCGATGGTCTTCAGCATGTCGATCGCCGGATGCAGCGTTTCGCACCAGTCTTCGGGATGCGGTTCCATGTTGAGCGTGACGCCCTCGCGCTCGAACACCGGAACGAGCTCTTCTATCGAGCGCCACCAGGCAGCCTCGCTGTGTTCGTGGGTATGCATGCCGCCGCAGCAGCTGGCGCGGTGGCTGCGATCCGGCGACGGCCCGCGGCCGAATTCTGAGTTCATCGTATCGCAGCCCATTTCGGCGGCGATCGCGATCGCTTCTTTCCAGTAGCGCACCGCGGCCTGCCGCTCGTCCTCATGCGGGCTCGCCCAGCGATACATCGGCAGGATCGAGGCGAGCTGGACGCCGTGATCCTTCAGGGCCGCCTTGAATTCCGCGATGCGTTCCTTGTGTGCCCGCGGGCGCACCCACCAGGGCAGAAAATCGTCGCGCGGTGAAAGCTCGATATGCTCATAACCGAGTTCCGCTGCCTTGCGGCAGAGGTCGCGCAGGTTGAGGTGACGGTGCATATGCGGGTCGAGTGCGATCTTCATCTGGCTCCTCCGTCATCCCCGGCCGCTTCGTGCCGGCGGATGATCCTTGATCTCGGTTGTTTTGGACCGTCCGGTGCTCCTCCCGGATTGCTGGCACGATACTGCTGCGGGCTCCGCACGCTCCAATGCTTCCTTGATCAAATTTGATCATTGACCTCACAGCGTGCCGATGCTCTGCTGTCTCAGCTTTGGGAGTGAGTGAGCCCTGATGAAGGTGACTTTGAAGGATGTCGCAAGGCATGCCGGCGTTGGCACCGCGACCGTGGAGCGCGTCCTTAACGGCCGCGGCGGCGTGCGGCCGGAGACGGTGGAGAAAGTCTTCCTGGCGGCAAGGCGGCTTGAATACCGGCAAAGCCTGCCGGTCGCCCATCGCGGCCTGATCCGGATAGAGGTGATTCTCGTTAGACCGGAGACCAGCTTCTATTCGCGTCTGAACCGGGCGTTCGAGCGCATCGCCGCCTCGCTCGGCGACAGCATCACCGTTCACCGCACCTTCGTTCGCGAGAACGAGCCGGCGCAATTTGCCCGCTACATCGCCAATCCGACGGCGCGCCGATCGGCGCTGATCGTAGTGGCGCCCGACCATGCCGATGTCGTCACCAGCGTGCGGAAGGCGGCCGGTCTCGGCATTCCCGTCGTTCAGATCATGACCCGTCCGGCCCCGGAACTGCCCTATGTCGGCATCGACAACTATGCCGCCGGACGCACCGCAGCTCACTACATGTCGGGCATGCTGGCGCAGCGCACCGGTTCGTTCGTCGCTCTCTGCCACAGCGGCGCCTATGAGAACCATAAGGAGCGGATCCGCGGCTTCTCCAGCTATCTCTCGGAGAAGGGTTCAAACGACCATCGTTTCATCGAGGTCATGTTCGACCTCGATGACGAGCACAATGCCATGGAGCTGCTGCAAGCGGCACTCCGGCGCGAGCCCGGCATCATCGGGGTCTATAGTGCAGGCGGCGACAACAAGGGTGTTGCCAGGGTGCTCGAGGCAAACAAGGCTAGGCGGCCGTTCTGGGTCGGCCACGAATTGACGGAGCAGACGAAGGACTATCTCAGTCGTGGCATCATGTCGATCGTCCTCGACCAAGCGCCGGAGGTGCAGGCGAGGCGATCGATAGACCTTGCCCTGAACAGGCTCGGTCTCATTGAGGTGGAGGTCAGCGCCGAGCCGGTGCGCTTTCTGACGATCACGCCGGAAAATCTCTGAGGCGGGATAAGGATGCCCGGACAATCCGCTCGAATGAGCGCCAGCGGCTTTCACGACGTTGGGCGCAGCCTTACTGCAGCTGCGGCTTTCTGAGAAAGCTGTTGCGGTCGGCAGACTTGATGCGCAGCCAGGCTTCCCGGCCGTTCCTGAGAATCCGCATGGGGATTTCGGCGCCGGCTGGGCCGCTGCTCCAGAGCTTGCGGTAGAAATCGGCCAAGCCATCGACCTCTTCGTCGCGGATCTCCGAAATGATATCGCCCTGACGCAGGCCCGCCTGGGCGGCCGGACCGCCTTCGGCCACGCTCATGACCACCACGCCGCCATTGCTCTCGGCGGAGAAGGCGCCGAGCCAGGGCCGCGGCGGCTTGTTGACCTGGCCGCGGTTCAAGAGATCGTCAAGGATCGGCGGCAAAAGGTCGATCGGCACCACCATGTTGATATCAGCAACCTCGTCGCCATCGCTCATCTGCAGGCGAAGCGAACCGATGCCGAGAAGCTTGCCGTCCGAACCGATCAGTGCTGCACCACCCCATGAGGGATGGGCTGGTGCGGTGAAAATCGCCTCGTCCAGCAGATATTCCCAATAGCCGGCAAATTCCTGCCGGGCGACGATATTTGCCTCGACGAATTCTCCGATGCCATCGGCAAGCACGACGGGATCGCCGGGCTTGGCTGTCGCCGCGTCGCCGAGATCCACCGCCGGGGCATTCAGTGGCCCAAGCGCCTGCACCAGGCCGAAGCCGCTTTCCTGATCATAGGCAAGCGCATGCGCGGGAACCACGCGCCCGTCATGGGTTGTCAACCAGACCTCTTCGGCCTCGGTGATGAGATAACCGATGGTCAGCACCAGCCCATTGTCGCGAATAACCACGCCGCTGCCTTCCCGAACGGTGCCCAGCGTCTCCGCTGTGAAGGCATCTTCCGGGATGGAGGAACGGACGGCCACGACAGACCGCAAAATCGGATCGATATTCATGCTTTCATCCCGATGGGCGCCGACGCGAAAGGCCGAAAGCCGGCGCATTCTTCCTTGAATAGGTAAGAGAATGGACGGCAGGTGCAAGACCGTATCGGAGGGAATTTCGGCAGGCCAACGCCCGACCTCCCTCTGATGCCTGCACCAATCAAGGTTTCACTGAGCGTCGAGCCTATCTCGCATGGCATCGCCGGGCGGCTGAGCGCGACCATATTGCCGCGGCGAGCATCCCATCACTCTCTTGAAAGCGGTGCTGAATGCGCTTTCGGATTCATAACCGAGCGACAGGGCGACACCGGCAATTGCTTCGGCCGAGTTTGTCAATCGGTCACCTGCGAGCAGCATTCGCCAGCGCGTCAGATAATCCATCGGCGCAAGCCCGACCTTTTCCTTGAAGTGGAGAGCAAAACTGGACCGGGACATCGAGGCACGTTCAGCCAGTGACTGCAACGTCCACTTGCGGGCTGGATCGGCATGCAGGGCACCGATAGCCGCACCGATTCGCCGGTCGGTAAGCGCGAAAAGCCAGCCGACGCCGCGCGCATTCGGCGATGCGATATGGAGGCGCAACACCTGCATGAGCATGACATGAGCAAAATGCTCCGCCATCAGAAAGCCACCCGGCTGCTGGTCGCGCAATTCGCGCGTCATCCGATCGAGGCACCAGCGCAGCACGGCGGCGTGATCGGAATCCTTCTTCACATGGACGATCGGCGGCAGGATTCCGAGAAGGATGTCCGAATTTCCTCCCGAAAAGGAAAAACGGCTGCCGATCAGGAAGAAATCGCCGCCGCCATTGCAAGTCGCAATGCCGTCGCGGGCGATGGAATAGATCGCGTCGGACGGGATCGCTTCGAGAGCCGGATCGCTGGCGAGACGAAAGGCTCGGCGGCTCGTCAGCAGAAAGCAGTCGCTTTCCTCCAGGCGGACAGCTTCTGGGACGCCATCGACGCTCAGCCAGCAGGCGCCTGAAATCACCGCGTTGAACTTGATGCCATCAGGGGGCGGAAAATCGATCGCCCAAGCGCCGCCAGCGTCAAGCCCCGCAGAAACATAGCTGCGCGGTTTGAGCAATGCGAGAACATCGGATAACGGGTCCATGTAAAAATCCGGACGATGGCGAAGAGATGCCGGACTTTAGCGCATGGATCGTCTGGAGGCCACGCCTTATTCTCGCGACCGTCATCCCGAGCGACGGCAACGTCGCAGAACAAAGGTAATTATCATGAGTGACAAACAAGTCCCCATCCGCTCCGGATTTGGAGCCCACACGACGGCCGACGAGGTTCTGGCCGGTCTCGATCTTTCCGGCAAGCGCGCCATTGTTACCGGCGGCCATTCCGGCCTCGGGCTCGAGACCACGCGTGCTCTGGTGGGCGCCGGCGCCAAGGTGACCATCGGCGGAAGGAGCATCGAGGCAGCGCGCAGCGCGGTCGCCGGTATCGATGGCGTAGAGATTGATCGGCTCGACCTTTCCGACCTCGAAAGCGTTCGTGTCTTTGCCGAGCGGTTCGTCGCGTCTGGCCGCAGCATCGACATCCTGATCAACAGCGCCGGCATCATGGCCTGCCCGGAAACGCGTGTCGGCGACGGATGGGAGGCACAGTTCGCGACCAATCATCTCGGCCATTTCGCCTTGGTCAACCGCCTTTGGCCGGCGATCTCGCCCGGTACTCGCATCGTTTCGGTTTCCTCCGGTGGCCATCACAACTCGGCCATACGATGGGAGGATGTGCAATTCGAGACCGGTTACGACAAATGGCGGGCCTACGGTCAGTCGAAGACCGCCAACGCACTTTTCGCCGTGCATCTGGACAGGCTCGGGCGCGACACCGGCGTCCGCGCCTTCTCGCTGCACCCGGGCAAGATTTTTACCCCCTTGCAGCGCCATCTCGCAAAGGAGGAAATGGTCAGTGCCGGCTGGATCGATGCAGACGGCAATCCGATTGATCCGACATTCAAGACACCAGCCCAGGGGGCAGCGACGCAGGTTTGGGCGGCGACCTCGCCACAACTCGAAGGTATGGGAGGCCTCTATTGCGAGGACTGCGATATCGCCATCCGCGCAACGGTTGGAGAACCCGGCGGCGTCAGCGACCATGCCGCCGATCCCGAGGAGGCAGCACGCCTGTGGATCTTGTCGGCAAGGCTGACCGGCATTGACGCTTTCGCGGCGTACGCCTGAAGCCATAGCTCGCGGCAAACCGTCGTCAATGCGCGATGAAGACGCTGCTAATTGTCTTGCCGTCCTCGCGCCTCACCCGGGACTTCTCGGGTGAAAGCCCGATCGGCAAGCCGAGCGGATCGTCAATACGTCATTGGCGCACACGCCGCCGAAATCGGCCTGCGACAGCGCGGTCGCCGTGCCAGATTGTATTTGCGCAAACAGCAGTCAAATCCGGCGACAATCCGTCATTAAAACGTATCAAGGCGTGCGCAAAAGCTGCGGCATCCCGTCCTGCGTCGTTCTCCGGACTTGGCGCGCGACATTTTTCGTGACAGCGGCATTGTGCAACAATATACCGTCAATCTCATCAGGAATCAGACCGACTCGGATCACGATATGAAAGACTGGCATCCCGATCTCAGCCGCAGCAGCAGCCCCCGTTATATGGCGATCGCCGATGTGATCGAATTGGATCTGCGCAGCGGGCATCTGGTGGTTGGGGACCGGCTGCCGCCGCAACGCGAACTCGCCAAGCGGCTGAATGTCGATTTCACGACGGTGGCGAGAGGTTATGTCGAGGCGCAGAAGCGCGGGCTTGTGGATTCGCATGTCGGCCGAGGCACCTTCGTCACCGGTGGTGCGGACAAGGAGCGCCAGGGTTTCGCGCCCGACGCGGCGCCCGATCCCCGCCGCGCCTCCGTCGTTGACTTCTCGATGAACATGCCGCCGGAACCGGATGATCCGGAACTGATCGCCCGCATGCGCGAGGGCATGTCGGCAGTGGTGGCGAGCCTCATTCCGCTGCTGCGCTACCAGGGTTTCGGCGGCTCCAGCATGGACAAGGAGGCTGCAGCCTCCTGGCTCAGCCGTCGCGGGCTGGTGCCCTCGCAGGAGCGGATCTTCGTCACACCAGGCGCCCATCCGGCCCTGCTGGCGATCTTTGGCCTGCTGGCAAAACCGGGCGAGACCGTGCTTTCGGAAATCATCACCTATCCCGGTATGCGCTCGATCGCCGCCCAGCTGCGGCTCAATCTGACCGGTCTGCCGATGGACGAGGATGGTATCCTGCCGGACGCCTTTGCCGAGGCCTGTGAGAGATTGAAACCGAAAGCGCTCTATCTCAATCCGACGCTGCAGAACCCGACGACGCTGACCATTCCGGCCAGGCGCCGCGAGGAAATCTGCGCTGTTGCCCGCAAATATCACGTGCCGATCGTCGAAGACGATGCCTACGGCTTCATTCCGCAGCAAGGCCCGGCGCCGCTCGCCGCCATGGCGCCCGATCTGACCTGGCATATCGGCGGGCTGGCGAAATGCATCGGCGCGGGTCTGCGCCTTGCCTATGTCGTGGCGCCGGACAGCAAGGCCGTGTGGCCCTTCGTCAGCGCCATGCGCGCCAACAATGTCATGGCCTCGCCGCTGACCGTGGCGCTCGCCACCCGCTGGATCGAGGACGGCACCGCCGATACGATCCTGCGTTTCATCCGTGCCGAAGCCGCCGCCCGCCAGCAGATGGTCGCTGCCATCCTGCCGGCCGGCAGCTACCGCGCCGATCCGATCAGTTTCAACATCTGGCTGCCGCTCTCCAACGGCTGGACCCGCTCCACCTTCGGCAGCCATACCCGTTCGTCCGGCATCGGCGTCGTCGCAAGCGATGCCTTCACGGTCGAGGGCGTCGCACCCGAGGCCGTGCGTGTCTGCCTTGGCGGACCGATCACCCGGGAGAAACTGCAGGGCGCACTGGAATTCATGGCCCATGCGTTGGAAGGCCCGCCGGAAATGGCGGCGTCGTTCTTCTGACGCAGAATTCCGCCACGGGCTGATAAGGCACTGACAAAAGCCGGAAGCGGTCAAGAATCAGATCGGCCGCACTCTAAGCTGTCCGGGCATGGCGAAGCATATCCGTCACGTTCACGTTTGATCCGCCCAGGCTGCCAAGCCTGGCTGCGGCCCCAAATGCTGCTTCAGAAATCTGCAGTCAGCTTGCTGCCGGCCTGCGCTGGGAACTCTGCGGCATTCTGGCGAATTGACTGGTAATTTCTTTCCAATGTAATTATATTGAATGCAGTCATTAAAGACATTGATGGCGTCAATGTTCGCGGCACAGGAAAGCGAGATCGTCATGGATATGGAATATCCCCCACTTCCTCCGATACAGACCGGCATCAGGGGGCGCTGCCCGCGCTGCGGCCAGGGTCATATGTTCAAGGGCTTCCTGACACTGCAGGCGGAATGCGAGGTCTGCGGCCTCGATTATTCCTTCGCCGATCCGGCTGACGGTCCGGCCTTCTTCGTCATCTGCTTCGCCTGCATCCCGAGCGTGCTGCTCGGCGTCTGGCTGGAGGTGGCCTTTTCGGCGCCGATCTGGGTGCAGCTTCTGGTCACCGGCCCCTTCATGCTCGCCACCTGCATTCCGCCGCTGCGGCCGTTGAAGGGCTGGCTGGTCGCCAGCCAGTATTTCTACAAGGCGGAAGAGGGCAAGCTCGCCTAGATCCGGATGATTTTAGGCCGGATCGGCCTATCCGTATCTAGGGTCTATCAACGTAGCGCGCAGCCGTGGCGTCGTAAAATCGAGCAGCGCCCGCAGTTTCAGCGGCACCAGCCCCTGCGCGGGATAGACGAGATGCACTGGCGCCGGCGGCGCTTCGAAATCGGCAAGCAGCGGCACCAGCAGGCCCGCCATCTCGGCGCGTGCGGCCTGGTAGGAGAGCACGCGGGTGATGCCGAGGCCGGCGACAGCCGCATCGACCGCGGCCTCGGCGGTGTTGACGGCCAGCCGCGAGCGGATCGGCACGGCGAGATCATGTTTCCCCTCGGTGAATGTCCAGCTCAGCATCGAGGCTATGCCCTCGAAGGTGACGCAGTCATGCGCGGCGAGATCGCCTGGATGCCGGGGTAGGGCGTGTCGCGTCAGATAATCGGGGCTGGCATAGACGGTGCGGCGGATCGCGCCGAGCCTTGTGGCGATCAGGTTGCTGTCCGGCAGGTTGCCGATCCTGAGCGCCACGTCGATATGATCCTCGACGAGGTTCGACAGCCGGTCGCCAAGCATCAGCCGCAGATTGATATCGGGATAGGCTTTCAGGAAATCCACGACGACAGGCAAGACATGCAGCCGACCGAAGACGATCGGCGCGGTCATCGTCAGTTCGCCTTTCGGCGCGCTATATTCGCCGGCCGCCGTCCGTTCCGCCTCTTCCACCCGATCGAGAATTTCCCGTGCCGCCTCGACATAGGAGCGGCCGGCCTCCGTCAGCGTGACCTTCCGGTTGCTCCGTTGCAGCAGCTGGGCGTTGAGATGTGCTTCCAGCTCCGAAACCTTGCGGCTGACGGTTGCGAGCGGGGATCGCAGATGCCGTGAGGCGGCCGAGAGGCTGCCCTGTTCGACAACGGCAAGAAGCACGGTCATGGCGTCGAGGCGGTCCATTCTATCCTTCCATGAATTGGTAACATGCCTTCCAGATTAGCATTCTACTGCAGTCAGGTGGAAGGCAGTAAATTATGCCGCAGATGGTTCGAAGCGGCCATCGCCAACCGCGTCCCGTCGATCGAAAGACCAAAGGAACCATCATGAAACTCTACCATCACCCGCTCTCCGGTCATGCACACCGGGCTCACCTGTTCCTGTCGCTGCTTGGCGTGCCTTATGAACTGGTCGAGGTCGACATGGCGGCGGGCGCCCACAAGGCGCCGGACTTTCTGAAACTCAATCCCTTCGGCCAAGTGCCGGTGCTCGACGACAATGGCACGGTCATTGCCGATTCCTCTGCCATCCTCGTCTATCTCGCCCGCAAATACGGCCGCACCGACTGGCTGCCGGAAGAGGCGGTGGCTGCGGCGCGGATACAGAAATGGCTCTCGGTTGCATCAGGCGAGATCGCCTACGGACCTTGTGCCGCGCGCCTGGTCACCGTCTTCGGCGCCGATTTCCGCACCGACGAGGTGATCGCCCGAGCGCACCGCATTCTCGCGTTGATCGAGGCGGAACTCTACGGCCGCAGCTTCCTGCTCGGTGACAATCCTGCGATCGCCGACATCGCGCTCTACAGCTACATCGCCAATGCGCCGGAGGGCAATGTCGACATCTCCGGCTATCCAAGCGTTCGCGCCTGGCTTGCGCGCATCGAGGCGCTGCCGGGTTTCGTCGGTTTTCGCAAGACCAAGATCGGCCTTGCCGCGTGAGAAGCCGCCGGGGCGGGTCGCTGTCCCGGTTCCCCAAATGGTGCCCAAAAGGAGGCCGTGATGCTGGAGCAGACAGGACAGGACGCCACATCGCCCTGGCATGCGGGTGAACTCGCCATGCAGCGCAGCGTCGGTGTCGCCGAACGCATGGACGGGCCGGGCCGGAATTTCGTCCGCAAGGCCATGCCGGAGCAGCACCGCGCCTTCTTTCCGATGCTGCCTTTCGTCGTGCTCGGCGCGGTCGATGCCAAGGGCGATGTCTGGGCAACGGTGCGGGCTGAGCGCCCGGGATTCATGGCCTCGCCGGAGCCGGAGGTCCTTGAGGTCCGCCTGCCACGTGACGCAGCCGATCCTGCCGATGCCGGTATGGAGGATGGTGACGCGATCGCGATGCTCGGCATCCAGCTCGAGACCCGGCGGCGCAACCGGCTGAACGGCGTGATCCGCAGGACGGATGCCGGAGCTTTCCAAGTGCGCGTCGGCCAGAGCTTCGGCAATTGCCCGCAATATATCCAGCTTCGCTCTTCCGCCTTCGTCCGCGATCCCGATATGCCGACGGCGATGTCGCCCGTTCATGCCGGCCAACTCGACGATCGGGCGCGGTGGATGATCGAGCGCGCCGATACGTTTTTCGTCGCCTCTTATGTCGACCGCGACAATGGCGAGCGGCAGGTGGACGTGTCCCATCGCGGCGGCAATGCCGGCTTCGTCCGTGTCGGCGCCGACGGTATGCTGACCATTCCCGATTTCTCCGGCAATCGGTTCTTCAACACGCTCGGCAATTTCCTCGTCAATCCGAAGGCGGGGCTGGTCTTCATCGATTTCGAAACCGGCGACATGCTGCAGATGACGGGCAGGGCCGAGGTGCTGCTGGATTCGCCTGAGATCGCCAGCTTTCAACGGGCGGAACGGCTGTGGCGTTTCACGCCCGAAGCGATCGTGCTTCGCCCGGATGCCCTGCCGCTGCGATGGAACCTATATCGCGACCTCTGAGGCGAAAGGTCGCTTCGAGGCGGCTTGCTAATGATTGTACCGGTAGGTACAATCAAGACCAATGAGTACAGGATAGTCCTATGTTCAGGAGAACCTATGTCCAGCCTCGTCCCGCCTTTCACCCTTGAGACCGCCACCCAGAAAGTCCGTCTTGCCGAGGACGGTTGGAATAGCCGTGATCCCGAGCGCGTCTCGCTCGTCTATACGCCGGACAGCCGCTGGCGGAACCGCGCCGAATTCATCACCGGCCGCGCCGAGATCGTCGCCTTCCTCACCCGCAAATGGGCAAAGGAGCTGGACTACCGGCTGATCAAGGAGATCTGGGCCTTCACCGATCATCGCATCGCCGTGCGCTTCGCCTATGAATGGCACGATGACAGCGGCAACTGGTTCCGCTCCTATGGCAACGAAAACTGGGAATTCGACACCGCCGGCTTGATGCAGCGCCGCTTCGCCTGCATCAACGACCTGCCGATCCGGGAATCGGAGCGCAAATACCACTGGCCGCTCGGCCGACGTCCGGATGACCATCCCGGTCTGACCGAACTCGGCCTCTGATCAAGCCAAGGGAAGTTCGCGGGTGAAAACTGTCTATGAACGCGCCGACATCGTACCGCTGCTCGCCGAAATCTTCCGCCAACTCGGCTATGAGGGCACGTCGCTCAGCCGCATCACCGAACGCACCGGCATCGGCAAGGGCAGCCTCTACCACTTCTTCCCCGGCGGTAAGGAGGAGATGGCAAGATCGGTGCTCGCCGATGTCGATGCCTGGTTCGAACAGGCGATCTATCAGCCGTTGAGAAATGGAGACGCCCGTGAGGCGATCGCGGCGATGTGGACGAATGTGAACGATTACTTCCGCTCCGGCCGCCGCATCTGCCTCGTCGGCGCCTTCGCGCTTGACGAGACCCGCGAGCGGTTTTCGGCAGCGATCGGCGACTATTTCATCCGCTGGATCGATGCGTTGCGTTCGGCGCTGATGCGGGCAGGCTGCCCGGAGGAGGAGGCGCAAGCGCTCGCTGAGGAGGGCGTCTCCGGCATCCAGGGCGCACTGGTGCTCTCGCGTGCGCTGGACGATAGGATGGTTTTCACCCGATCGCTGGAAACGCTGGCGAAACGGCTCGATGCTGTGATGCGATGAGGGGCGGTAATGTGATGAGGGGCAAACCGCTGGGACGTCTATTGCCCTGCGAAAAATTCACCCGGCCACGATCGACTGGCCGGGGCATTGATCGGGCGCTGGGCGGCGCTCGAGCTTACATTGGTACCGCTTTGCGTATATTTCAGCGTTGTTGTTGAGGCTGCTGGGCCGGGCGCGTATTTTCCCGTTCAGGGCGAATCTGGCGCCATTCGTTTTCCATCTGGTCGACGACATGCTGGGGAATGGTGGTTTGGGTACTGGCGGGCGTCTGCATCGGAAGTCTCCTCTGTTCGCGGTAAGGCTTCGGGGCAGGAAGATGCATTGCACAAGACAAAAGGCGTGTAAATCAGTGGTTTAAACACTTTAAACGATTAAATCGATTTTAATCGATTAAGACGGTTTTAACCATGATATTTGTGGGAAGCGCGGAATGGTTGTCCACATGGACCGGGCATTCTTTTTCGACACTGTGCGGCACGGACTCTTCAAGGGAAAGCTGACGCAGCCTCAGGTAGTGGGCATCACGGCGATTCTCGACGCTTGGGAAGAGCGGTTTGCCCATGCCGACCGGCGGTGGCTCGCCTATATCCTCGCAACCGCTTACCACGAGACCGCCTACACGATGCAGCCGGTGCGTGAGACATTGGCGGAAAGCGATGCGCGCGCGGTCGAGATCCTGGAGACGGCCTTTGCCGCGGGCCGGCTCTCCTGGGTGAAGACGCCCTATTGGCGGCCGGACGAGGATGGCTGCAGTTGGCTCGGCCGCGGCCTGGTGCAGCTCACCCATAAGCGGAACTATGAGGCGATGAGCGTGCTGACCGGGATCGACCTCGTTGCCGATCCCGACCGGGCGATGGAGATGGATGCGGCGGTGACGATCCTGATCGAGGGCATGCTGCAGGGCAGCTTTACCGGCCACAAACTCGCCGATCACCTGAACGCGACGACCGCGGACTGGGTGAATGCGCGCCGCATCGTCAACGGCACCGACCGGGCGGAAAAGCTTGCAGCCTATGCCATGGCCTTCGATGCGGCGATACGCCCCGATGCTGCGCGTGGCATGCTCGCGCGGTTGAAGGCCTGGGGCTCGCGTGTTATCGCCCGGCTGACAGCTGGAGCGCCGCGCGTCCGATAGGATGCGCCAAGGTCGCTCCATCATTTTGATAAATCTGACAGGAGCTTCCGCGTGATCCGTCATATCGTCTTCTTCACCGTGCAGGAGGAACATCTGCAGGAGGTGAGGGCAGGGCTTTCGATTCTGACCGGCATTCCGCATGCGCGGCTGCTGGAAATCGGCACCAATGTGAAGACCGATCAGCTGGGCACCGAGATCGATCTGGTGGTCTATGGCGAATTTGACGATGAGGCGGCCCTTGCTGCCTACAAGGCGCATCCTGATTATCAGCTCTCGATCGATCGTGTGCGGCCGCTCCGCGAAAAGCGCATCGCCGCCGATTACGACAGCCGCACGGCGGTGACGCGGCCGCTCTGAATTGCGCAAGCGTCCAACTGCCAGGCTACATTCCATTGAAATTTCAAATGGATGAATGATTGTCCGGATTCGGATCGCCCGGAAGCTGACTCAACTTCTGAGTCCTCGGACTCAACTTTCGAAAAAGCGGCGGCAAGCGATTCAAAAGATTCGTCAAAAGCGGCTGCTCGCTCAGTGCCAGGTCGGCCACAACGATCGCGGTGGGCAGACGGCAAGGCGCTCTCGTCCTGATGTCGATGATAATCAAGACAGATTAAGAATCGCTGACTTTGCAGGCCGGGCTCTCACGGAGCGACCGGGCTCGGCTGCGATGCGTGGGCGCCGCGCACCAGCGCCATCAGCATCAGCACGAAGCCCAGCGACAAGGCTGCGAGAACGGCGCAGGCAAAGAGCGCCGGGCCGGTGCCGGCGCGGTCGAGGATGGCGGTGAAGATGACCGGAGCGATGGCGTTGGCGAGATTTTGCGGCAGCGACAGCCTGGCTGATTGCAGTCCGAATTCGCGCGGTGAGAACAGCGCCAGCGGCAGCAGCGCGCGGGCGACGGTCATGACGCCGGCGCCGAAGCCGTAGAGCAGGATGAAGGTGACGAGCAGCGGTGTCGACGGGCTGGCGACCAGCATTATCAGGAAACTGATCATCATCAGGCTGATGCCCATGGTCGCGCTGAGCATGGGGTTGCCGCGCCGGCCGAGCAGCATGTCGAGGAAACGTGCCGAGATGCCGAGGACGCCGCGTGCCGAGCCGAGCTGCAGCGCGAAGGCCGGCGAGGCGCCGGACTGGCGGAAGATTTCGAGCAGCGATGGCGAGATGCCAAAGGTGATGAAGGTCGAGATCGTCGTCGCCGCGGCAATCAGCAGGAAGGCTTTGCGTTGCTCAGCCTTCGACAGCGGCACCGGGGCGATTTCGGCCGCACTGCCTTCGACATGCGTTGCGACCGGCTTCGGCAGGGCGAAAAGATGCAGCGGCAGGCAGACGAAGAATTGCAGCGCTGCGCAGACCAGGAAGGTGAGGCGCCAGCCGACCGCCTCGTTGAGCAGGCTGAGGATCGGCCAGAAGATGGCGCTCGAAAGTCCGGTGAACAGCATCAGGATGGCGATGACGCGTTTGCCGTTCGACCCTTCGCGCTCGACGACGGCGGTATAGGCCGGTGCCGAGAGGCCAAATGCGCCGCCAATGCCGATGATGACCCAGGCGCTGGCATAGAGCACGATGCCGTTTGCGGCGGCAAGCAGAAGCAGGCCAAGCGCAAAGGTCAGCGAAGCGGCCGAAAGTACCCCGGCAGCGCCGTAGCGGCCGAGCCATCGGCCGGTTGCCGGGCCGACAATGGCGCTGACCACCATCATGATCGTCAGGCCGGCAAATACCACTTCGTTCGGCAGACCGAGATCGGGCGCCACGACGCGGCCCATGACCCCGAGCATGTCGAAAGTCGTGCCCCAGCCGATCAGCTGGGTAACGGCAAGGACGGTGACCGTCTGCGCCGAGCGGAAGCGGGAGGATTTTGGCATCGGTGCTGAAACGGTCTGAAATGCGGGGGCAGCAAGGACATAACAGTTTCAACCGGCCGGTGAAAGCTGCGGTCGGCAGGAATCGGAACGGCGCGGCCGATTCGCAAACGACGGCTGTGGAGTCTGTCCCGCCAATTCACCGCCTTTACGGGGGTGATGAAGAATGCGTGGATCCCAAGGCTGGAGGCTATCGTTCTTGGACGCAACGGCGCCGCCGGCGCTTGCCGCGGTGGCGATTTCCAGGCGCTGAAACAGGCTGTCCCGAACAGTCGAGAACAATTCTAAACACCCTGCATTACAGCGCATTCATTTGCCATTCAGGTCGCGTGAGTACATATTCGGGGCAAGTTGG
Organism: Rhizobium beringeri; assembly: GCF_004306515.1. Classification (NCBI taxonomy): domain Bacteria; kingdom Pseudomonadati; phylum Pseudomonadota; class Alphaproteobacteria; order Hyphomicrobiales; family Rhizobiaceae; genus Rhizobium; species Rhizobium beringeri. Next base: position 1,023,533 of record NZ_SILG01000001.1, read on the forward strand.
CATTACCTTGAAAGCATAACACATGGCCTTTCCTCTGAGCGTCGCAGCATTGGCCGCCGGACTGGTGGTATCGGCGCCCTCACCGGACGCCACGGGCAGTTTTGTCCTGCGTGTGGGAGGCGATTGCAGCGCCGCCGCAGCCCAGGTCGTCGAGCAGACGGGCGGCCAGCTGCTGTCCGTGCAACCGGTGGGCGATACCTGCATCATCACCGTTCTTGTGCAGGGCAACGGCCAGCGCCCACGCAAAGTGACGGTAAAGGTTCCGATGTAAGCGGAATCGGCTTATTCAGGACATTGATCGATTTGAAGCGGACGAAGGCGGACCGATGCGCATCCTGGTAGTCGAAGACGACGTTAATCTGAACCGGCAGCTGGCCGACACGCTGAAGGAGGCGGGATATGTCGTCGACCAGGCGTTCGACGGCGAGGAAGGCCATTTCCTCGGCGACACCGAACCCTATGACGCCATCATCCTCGATATCGGCCTGCCGGAGATGGACGGGGTTACCGTTCTTGAAAAATGGCGCGGCGCCGGTCGCGGCGTTCCGGTGCTGATCCTGACGGCGCGCGACCGATGGAGCGACAAGGTCGCCGGCATCGATGCGGGTGCCGACGACTACGTCACCAAACCCTTCCATGTCGAGGAAGTGCTGGCGCGCATTCGGGCGCTGATCCGGCGTGCGGCCGGGCATTCCTCATCCGAGATCATCTGCGGGCCGGTGCGGCTGGATACCAAGTCATCGAAGGCGACGGTCAACGGCACGACGCTGAAGCTGACCTCGCACGAATATCGCCTGCTCGCCTATCTCATGCATCACATGGGTGAGGTCGTCTCGCGCACGGAGCTGGTCGAGCATATGTACGACCAGGATTTCGACCGTGATTCCAACACGATCGAAGTCTTCGTCGGCCGCCTGCGCAAGAAAATGGGCGTCGACCTGATCGAAACGGTGCGCGGTCTCGGTTACCGCATCCAAGCGCCGAAACATGCGAATTAAATCGCTCACCGCACGTGTGTTGTTGCTGACCACGGTCTGGTCGACGGTGGCGCTGGTGGTGATCGGCCTCTTGATCTCCACCCTCTACCGCAAGAGTGCCGAACGCGGTTTCCAGGATCTGTTGCGGGCGCAGCTTTATAATGTCATCAATTCGGTGACGATCGGCGATCAGGGGGCACTCAGCGGCAGCCCGCAACTCGGCGACCTGCGTTTTGCCCAGCCGAAGACCGGCTGGTACTGGGTGGTGGAGCCGCTCGGCACCTATACGACCGCACCGCTGGTCTCGCCCTCGCTCGGCTCGGCGCTCATTCCGGTTCCCTCGGTCGTCGAGGCGCCCTTCGACAAGAATTACGAGCGCTACTATCAGGTGACCGATGCCTCGGGCAACCGCGTGCAGGTGGCCGAAACCGAAGTGGTGCTCGATACCGACGGGCGTGCGGCGCGCGTCCGCGTCACCGGCAATGTCGATGTCGTCGAGGACGACGTGCGCACCTTTTCCCACAGCCTCTATCTGGCGCTCGCCGGTTTTGGCGTCGGCAGCCTGATCGTCAATGCGCTGGCGATTCTCTACGGCCTGAAGCCGCTCGATAAGGCGCGTGCCGCGCTGGAGCGCATCCGCGCCGGCGAGAGCGAGCAGCTGAAGGGCGATTTCCCGCGCGAAATCCTGCCGCTCGCCAACGAGGTGAATGCGCTGATCGACAGCAACCGCCGCATCGTCGAGCGCGCCCGCATGCAGGTCGGCAATCTCGCGCATTCGCTGAAGACGCCGATCGCCGTGCTCCTCAACGAGGCGCGGGTCCTGGAAAAATCCCATGGCGAGCTGGTCCGCAGCCAGGCGGAATCGATGCAGGGGCAGGTGCAGTCCTATCTCAATCGGGCGCGCATCGCCGCGCAACGCGAATCCGTGCTCGCCCGCACCGATGCCGAGCCGGCGCTCGAGCGGCTGGTGCGCGTCATGCGCCGGCTGAACGTCGATACCGAATTCGACCTTGTCGTCTCGCCGCCGCATCTGGCCGTTGCCATGGAGCAGCAGGATCTCGAGGAGACCGTCGGCAATCTCCTGGAAAATGCGGCGCGTTTTGCCAAGAGCAGGGTGCGGCTTTCGGCCGTCGAGGCCGGCGAGGATGTGAAGGGGGTGGAGGCGAGCGCGCGCCGCCATTGGGTGGAGCTCGCTGTCGAGGATGACGGGCCGGGCCTGGAGCCGGACCAGATCCGCGAGGCGCTGAAGCGCGGCCGCAGGCTCGATGAAAGCAAGCCCGGGACCGGGCTCGGCCTTTCGATCGTCACCGAGATTTCCAACGAATACCAGGGACGGCTCGAGCTTTCCCGCGGTGAATGGGGCGGGCTGAAGGCGAAGCTTATCCTGCCTGGCGTCACAAAGGATGTTGCATGAGCAACTGCTTGATGTCACAAAGATACTGGCAAATGCATAGCATGCTTTGCCTTAATGCTGACACGGGGACGCTGCACTTCGATCGGCTGAAATTGACCCCTGATCGTGGTTCGACGCAATGATTTTACGCTCGCAAGGCATGATCGTTTCCGCTCTTCTCGTCGCCGTCGCGCTGTCCGGCTGCACGACGACGAAGAGTGCCGCTTCGCGCGGCATTTTTTCGAGCAAGCCCTCGGCATCGGCCGCCTTCATCACCGCGCTGCAGGGCGGCATTGTCGGCCGCAGCGGCGTGAGCTTGACCGACAGCGACAAGCAGCGGGCGCTCGAGGCGGAATATCGCGCGCTGGAAGGGGCGGCCGTCGGCCAGCCGGTGCTCTGGACCGGCAAGGACGTCACTGGCAAGGTCGTCGCGGCGGCACCCTATCAGGTCGGCTCGCAGAACTGCCGGCAATATACCCACACGCTGACCGTCGACGGCAAGGACACGGTGGCGCGCGGCGCTGCCTGCCGCAACGACGACGGCAGCTGGTCGCCGCTCTGAATTGCGGCCAATAGAGCGCCGCGCGTCCGACAGGACGCGCTAAGGACGCTCTATCACTTTAAATGGCGCATAATCCTTCCGAAAATCGATTCCGATTCTCGGGGTTATGCGCTAGCCTCAAATCTTCGTCATTCCGGCTTTGGCAGTTGGAATGAAGGCGCGCTTCACGTATTTGGGCGACATGCTGTTCTGGATTCTCGTTGCCGCTTTGACGGCAGCCCTCGCCGTCATCCTGCTCTACCCCCTTCTGCGCGGAGCGAAGGCGGCGGATAATATCCGTGCGGGCGAGGCGGCGGTCTATCGCGACCAGTTGCGCGAACTCGACCGCGATCTTGATGGCGGGCTGATCACCCCGGAGGAGGCTGATTACGCCAGGGCGGAAATCGGCCGGCGGCTGATCGCCGTCTCGGCCGACGAACCGGCAGAGACGCCGAAACCCGCACGGCATCACCGTTTCACCAAGGCCTTCGTCCTCCTGGTCCTGCCGGTTCTCGGGCTCTGTCTTTATTTGACGACGGGCAGGCCGGACCTGCCCTCGCAGCCGCTGGAAGCGCGGCTGGAAAACCCTGGCAACGACGTGGCGGTGCTGATCACCAAGGCGGAACGGCACCTGGCTGAGAACCCCGATGACGGCAAGGGCTGGGATGTGCTGGCGCCGATCTATTTCCGCACGATGCGCGTGAACGACGCGCAAGTGGCCTACCGCAATGCCATCCGGCTTCTCGGCCCGAGCCCGGTCCGGCTCGATGGCCTTGCCGAGACCCTGATCGCGGTCTCCGACGGTGTGGTGACCGAGGAGGCGCGGCAAGTGCTGGAACAGTCGCTGACGCTGGAGCCTGACAATCCGCGCGCCCGCTTCTACATCGCCCTCAGCATGGAGCAGGCGGGACGGCCCGATGAGGCGCGCCAGGCCTTCGAGGCGCTGGCGAAACAATCGCCATCAGATGCGCCCTGGCTGCCGCTGGTCAACCAGCATATCGCCATGAACGGCGGGGCGCCGGCAGGTGCCAATCAGGCTGCCCCGGGCGCCGGTTCGGCTGCCTCGGGCGCCAATCCGGCGACCCCCGGCAATCCGACGCAGCAAGATGTGGCGGCGGCCGAGAACATGAGTGCCGGCGACCGGCAGCAGATGATCCGCGGCATGGTCGAGAGCCTCGACGCCAAGCTCAGCGAGGATCCGAACAATTTCGAGGGATGGATGCGGCTCGTCCGCTCTTACGCCGTATTGAACGACAAGGATCGCGCCGCCGGCGCCCTGAAACGCGGGCTTGCGGCCTTTCCGCCGCCTGGCGAAGAGGGCAGGCAATTGCTGGCGCTTGCCAGGGAACTCGGCATAGCCACGGAGGAAGCGACGCAATGACGCGCAAGCAGAAGCGCCTGGCGGTGATTGCGGGCGGCATGGGCTTCATCCTCGCCGCCGTGCTGCTGGTGATGTTCGCCTTCAGCCAGTCGGTCGCCTATTTCTACATGCCGGCCGATCTGGCCAAGACGCCGGTGGCGCCGGAAACCCGCATCCGGCTCGGCGGCCTGGTCGGCGAGGGCAGTGTCGTGCGCGGCACCGGCTCGACGGTGGAATTTGCCGTCACCGACGGCAGCACCAATGCCGTGAAGGTCAAATATACCGGCATCCTTCCCGATCTCTTCCGCGAAGGCCAGGGTGTCGTCACCGAAGGCATGTTCACCGCCGGAACGAACGTCTTCGTCGCCGACACCGTGCTTGCCAAGCATGACGAGACCTATATGCCGAAGGACGTGGCCGACAGGCTCAAATCCCAGGGGCTGTGGAAGGAAGGCCAAGGCCAGGAGAGCCAAGGCAAGCAAGCTCAAGGCCAGGAAGTGAAGGCGACGCCATGATCATCGAGATCGGCCATTACGCGCTGGTGCTGGCGCTGGCAACGGCGCTTATCCTCTCCATCGTGCCGGTGATCGGAGCCCGTCGTCACGACCGGGCGATGATGGATGTGGCGACGATCGGCTCGCTGGCGATGTTCTCACTGGTGGCCTTCTCCTTCGGCGTGCTGACCTATGCCCATGTCGTCTCGGATTTCTCGGTCGAGAACGTCTGGGAGAATTCGCATTCGCTGGTGCCGCTGCTCTATAAATATTCCGGCGTCTGGGGCAATCACGAGGGATCGATGATGCTCTGGCTGTTGATCCTGACGCTGTTCAGCGCGCTGGTCGCCGTCTTCGGCCGCAATCTGCCGGAGACGCTGAAGGCCAACGTATTGGCCGTGCAGGCCTGGATTTCGGTCGCCTTCACGCTGTTCATCCTTTTGACTTCCAATCCCTTCCTGCGGCTCGATCCGGCGCCGGCCGAGGGCCGTGATCTCAACCCGGTCCTTCAGGATGTGGGGCTGGCGATCCATCCGCCGCTGCTTTATCTCGGCTATGTCGGCTTCTCCGTCTGCTTCTCCTTTGCCGTTGCGGCCCTGCTGGAAGGGCGCATCGACGCCGCCTGGGCGCGCTGGGTGCGGCCCTGGACGCTTGCCGCTTGGACCTTTCTGACGCTTGGCATCGCCATGGGCTCCTACTGGGCCTATTACGAGCTCGGCTGGGGCGGCTGGTGGTTCTGGGACCCGGTGGAAAACGCCTCCTTCATGCCGTGGCTCGCCGGCACCGCACTGCTGCATTCGGCGCTTGTCATGGAAAAGCGCGAGGCGCTGAAGATCTGGACGGTGCTGCTGGCCATCCTCACCTTCTCGCTGTCGCTGATGGGCACCTTCCTTGTGCGCTCCGGCGTGCTGACCTCGGTGCATGCCTTTGCCAGCGACCCCTCCCGCGGCGTCTTCATTCTCTGCATCCTGCTGATCTTCATCGGCGGGGCGCTGTCGCTGTTTGCCTTCCGCGCGCCGAAGCTGTCGGCAGGCGGGCTGTTTGCGCCGATCTCGCGCGAGGGCGCGCTCGTCGTCAACAATCTGATCCTGACGGTCGCCTGCGGCACGGTGCTCACAGGCACGCTCTATCCGCTGCTCTTGGAAACGCTGACCGGCGACAAGATTTCCGTCGGGCCGCCTTTCTTCAACCTGACCTTCGGCCTGCTGATGGCGCCGCTGATCGTCATCGTGCCGTTCGGACCGATGCTGGCCTGGAAGCGCGGCGATCTGCTGGGTGCCCTGCAGCGGCTCTATGTCGTGGCAGGTCTCGCCTTCCTTGCCGCGGTGGTCTTCTTCTACATCGAACATGGCGGGCCGGTGCTTTCAGTGCTCGGACTGGCCGCCGGGCTGTTCCTGGTCCTCGGTGCGGTGGCCGATCTCTGGTACCGCGCCGGCATCGGCAAGGTCGCGGGCAGTCTTGCCTGGCGCCGGCTTTCCGGCTTGCCGCGTTCGGCCTTCGGCACGGCGCTCGCCCATGCCGGGCTCGGCGTCACCGTGCTCGGCATCGTCGCGGTGACGACGTTCCAGAGCGAGCATGTCATCGAGATGAAGCCGGGTGAGGTGACCGAGGCCGGCGGTTACAGCCTGCATTTCGACGGCATGCAGCCGGGGACCGGGCCGAACTACACCGAGGAGCGCGGCCACTTCACCATCCGACGCGCCGGCGTCGCGGTTGCCGATACCTGGTCGGCCAAGCGCCTCTATACCGCCCGGCAGATGCCGACGACGGAGGCCGGCATTCTGACCTTCGGGCTTAGCCAGCTCTATGTCTCTTTGGGTGACGCCACCAAGGACGGCGGCATCGTCGTGCGTATCTGGTGGAAGCCGTTCATTCTCTGCATCTGGGGCGGAGCGGTGTTCATGGCCTTTGGCGGCCTCGTCTCGCTCAGCGACCGGCGCCTGCGTGTCGGCGCCCCGCGCCGCAAGGCGAAGCCGGCAAGGCCGGCAGCTCCTGCAATGGAGCCGGCGGAATGATGCGGCGTCTGCTCCTGGCTTTTGCTTTGCTGCTGATGGCGGCCCCCGCCTTCGCCGTCAATCCGGATGAGGTGCTGGCCGATCCGGCGCTCGAGGCGCGGGCCCGCGCGCTTTCGGCGGAACTGCGCTGCATGGTCTGCCAGAATCAGTCGATCGACGATTCCAACGCCGATCTGGCCAAGGACTTGCGCCTGCTGGTGCGCGAGCGCATCACCGATGGCGACAGCGACGAGGCGGTGCTGAACTATATCGTCTCGCGCTACGGCGAGTTCGTGCTTTTGAAGCCGCGTGTCACCGTGAAGACGGTGCTGCTCTGGGGCGCACCGGTGCTGCTGGTGCTCGCCGGCGGGCTGTCGCTGCTGGTCTTTGCGCGCAAGAGGGCGGGCAAGCCGACCGGCAGCAAGCTGACGGCAGACGAGCAGGCGCGGCTGAGCGAGCTTCTGAAAAAATAACCGGCCAGCCGGCAACTCTCCAGCGCGACTTGTGCGCCGCGGCGGGTGATGCGCAATCAACTGGAAAATTACGAGGCTTAGAGCAATTCCAGCAAAAGTGCGCAGCGGTTTTGCGTCCGGAATTGCGCAAAAACAAAGCGATAGAGCGTTTCCGTGATTCTGAGAAAAACGGAAATGCTCTAGGTGAACTGATCAGACCGGGACCAGTCCATGGCGGAGCATGATCTCATTGGCCTTACCGAGGTCCGGTTTGCCGGGCACGTTCACCACCTCGGCAATTTCCTCGAAATAACGCCGTCCAATGGTACCCGGCGTGATGGTCGCCAAGACCTTGGCTGTGCCATCATGCAGGTTCTCGTGATGGTGCACCGCGCCTCGCGGAATGAATATGGCGTCGCCGGCGCGAATCTCGCGCGTTTGCCCGTCGACGATGACGGTGAGCGTGCCCTCAAGGCCGTAGAGGAATTCGTCAGCATCCCGATGACTGTGCGGAGCGGGAACGCGCGCCCGAGATGGCACTGTGAATTCGAATACCGTCGCGCCGACCTCACTGATGAGAAAACGTAGTTCGAGTTGCCCGATCCGCACAATATCGTTTCGTACCGCTTCCATCTAAGACCTCCACAATGTAAAGTAACTTTACATCAAAACGTAAAGTGGCTTTACACATATGTCAATCCCATTGCCCCCGGATTCAATTCCCGACGCGTTGCCCGGTCCGCCGTTCTTCGGCGCGCTGCTGCGCATTGTCTGGCAGCATGTGCGCGAACGCATGTTGCAAGCCATTCACGAGGCGGGCTTTGCCGACTTCCAGGGGGCGCATTTTGCCGTGTTTTCGTTTCCGTTGCCGGATGGCATGAGACCGTCAGAGCTCGCGCGTCAGAAGCGGATGTCGCGGCAGGCTGTGAACTATCTGCTCAGCCAGCTTGAAGAGCTGGGCTATGTCGAGCGGCGTGCAGCCGACGGCAGTGATCGCCGGCTGGTCTATCTGACGCCACGGGGACACGAAATCGTCGCGGCCATTTTCGCATGTCTTCGGCAGTTGCATGAGCAATGGTCCGAAGAGGTTGGAAAGGAGCGCTTCGATGACTTCGTAGATGTGTTGAAGCAGCTGTCGACCAAAGCACAGGAACCGACAAACCGCTGAAAAACGCAACTTTGCGACCGTGGTAAGGACTGTCTCAGAACGGTTCGAGAACCGTACCTCTGAAGGTGAGCCGGCCTGAAAGCATAAATATTAGCAGACCGAAGTCTACGGGAATTGAAGGCCGCTTCCGCAAAAGAGCGCGTGTAGCGCAGTATACCTCAGTCGGAGCCGCCGCGGGTGAAGGCCATATGCGTTCGGCCGTTTGCCAAACATTGCAAACATTACCAACTTTTCATCGGCCGGACAGTTCGCAGTAAGGTGCGGCGTCCTATATCTTTACTCATCGACTGATCCGGCATCGCCGGCTCTGAGAACTAAGAACAAGAGAAGGTGCTCCAATGCTCAAGAATTTCAACGGACGTCCGTCCCTCGCCACTGTGCTCAAGGCTTCTACCGTTGCCGGTATCGCAGCCGCTGTGCTCGCAACCGGCGTTCCGCTCGAAATCACCCGGTCTTATGCTGAAGCTGTCAAAGTTCAGGCGCCCGCCGTTCCGAGCTTCGCCAATGTCGTCGACGCCGTTTCACCGGCTGTCGTTTCCGTCCGGGTCGAAAATCGCGTCAATCCCGTCTCCGACAACAACAATGACGGCTTCTCCTTCGATTTCAACGGCCGCGGCTTCGACGACCTTCCCGACGATCATCCGCTGAAGCGGTTCTTCAAGCAGTTCGGCCAGGATCCGAATGATCAGCAGGGCCATCCCAGGCGCTTCGGCCAGAACGGACCGAATGGGGGCCCGAATGGTCCGGGCGGCAAGGGTCGCCTCCGCCCCGTTGCTCAGGGCTCCGGCTTCTTCATTTCCGAGGACGGCTACATCGTCACCAACAATCACGTCGTTTCCGATGGCCAGGCCTTCGTCGCCGTCATGAATGACGGCACCGAACTCGATGCCAAGCTGATCGGCAAGGATCCGCGCACCGATCTCGCCGTGCTGAAGGTTGACGGCAAGGGCAAGAAGTTTACCTACGTCAACTGGGCCGACGACAATAATGTCCGCGTCGGCGACTGGGTCGTTGCCGTCGGCAATCCCTTCGGCCTCGGCGGCACGGTGACGGCGGGCATCGTCTCGGCTCGCGGCCGCGATATCGGTTCAGGTCCTTATGACGATTATCTGCAGGTGGATGCCGCCGTGAACCGCGGCAACTCCGGCGGTCCGACCTTCAACCTCAGCGGCGAGGTCGTCGGCATCAACACCGCGATCTTCTCACCGTCGGGCGGCAGCGTCGGCATCGCCTTCGCCATTCCCGCCTCGACCGCCAAGGATGTCGTCGCCGACCTGATGAAGGACGGCCAGGTCTCGCGCGGCTGGCTGGGTGTCCAGATCCAGCCGGTGACCAAGGACATCGCCGAATCCATCGGCCTTTCCGAGCCGAGCGGCGCCCTCGTCGTTGCCCCGCAGGCTGGATCGCCGGGTGACAAGGCCGGGATGAAGGCCGGCGACGTCGTCACCGCGCTGAATGGTGAAACGATCAAGGATGCCCGTGACCTCAGCCGCCGTATCGGCGCGATGCAGCCGGGCAGCAAGGTCGAGCTTTCGGTCTGGCGCGCCGGCAAGGCCCAGCCTCTCACCGTCGAACTCGGCACGCTGCCGGTCGACCAGAAGGATGCGTCTGCCGATGACAACAGCCAGCCGCAGCAGCCGGAGGCACCGGCTTCCGAGAAGGCGCTTGCCGATCTCGGCCTGACGGTCGGTCCTTCCGATGACGGCAAGGGCCTGGCGATCACTGCCATCGACCCGGACTCCGACGCCGCCGACAAGGGCATCAAGGAAGGCGAAAAGATCACTTCGGTCAACAACCAGGAGGTCTCCAGCCCCGACGAGGTCGTCAAGGTGTTGAACCAGGCCAAGAAGGACGGTCGCACCCGCGCGCTGTTCCAGATCCAGTCCAATGAAGGAAGCCGTTTTGTCGCGCTTCCGATCAACGGCCAGGGCTGATCCTCAAGACAACGGGAGCCGTGCGGACGAAAGTCCGCGCGGCTCGATTCTTCTGACCTTTGAAGGATGATCGCGATGAGCGCCGCCCCGCAGGAAGATGCTTTGAGCCTTGCCGAAACGCAGCCGGTGGGTAATGTCGGCCGCATGAAGATTCTTATCATCGAAGATGATCTCGAAGCCGCGGTCTACCTCACGAAAGCCTTTCGCGAGGCGGGCATCGTCGCCGATCACGCCAGCGACGGCGAGAGCGGCCTGTTCATGGGGTCGGAAAATACCTATGACGTCATCGTCATCGACCGCATGCTGCCGCGCCGCGACGGGCTCTCCGTCATCAGCGAGTTGCGCCGCAAGGCCATCCATACACCGGTCCTCATCCTCTCCGCGCTGGGCCAGGTCGATGACCGCGTGACCGGTCTTCGTGCCGGCGGTGACGACTACCTGCCGAAGCCCTATGCCTTCAGCGAGTTGCTGGCGCGCGTCGAGGTGCTCGGCCGCCGCAAGGGCACACCGGATCAGGACGTCGTCTATCGCGTCGGCGATCTCGAACTCGACCGGCTCTCCCACGAGGTGCGTCGGAGCGGCAAGGAGATCCCGCTGCAGCCGCGCGAATTCCGCCTGCTCGAATATCTGATGAAGAATGCCGGCCAGGTGGTGACCCGCACCATGCTGCTCGAAAACGTCTGGGACTATCATTTCGACCCGCAGACCAACGTCATCGACGTCCATGTCTCGCGCCTGCGCTCGAAGATCGAGAAGGACTACAGCCAGCCGCTCCTGAAGACCATTCGCGGCGCGGGGTACATGATCAAGGACGAGGGATGAGCCGTTTCAAGGTTCTCTTCAAGTCCACCGCAGTCCGCCTTTCGGCACTCTACATCCTGCTTTTCGCCATCTGCGCCGCGACGCTCGTCTTCTATGTGACGGCGATGTCGGAACGGCTGCTGACGGGTCAGATCCGCGACGCCGTCAGGCAGGAGGTGGAGCAGGTGCAGCGCGCCTTTGACACCGGCGGCATGAACCTTTTGCTGCGCACCATGGAGCGGCGTGCCCGCCAGCCGGGCGCCAATCTCTACATCATCGCCGGTCCCTCGGGCGATATTCTTGCCGGCAACGTCGCCTCGGTGCAGCCGGGTGTTTTCGAGGAGATCGGCTGGACCTCTGCGCCCTTCATCTATCAGCGTTATACCGACAGTGGCGTCGAGCGCCGCCACAGGGCGATCGCCAATATCTTCGTGCTCGACAACGGCCTGAGAATCCTGATCGGCCGCGACCTCGGCGACCCCGAGCGTTTCCGTCTGCTGGTGCGCCAGGCGCTGATGGTGGCTTTGGCGATCATGGGGCTTGGCGCCATCATCATCTGGTTCGCCATCGGCCGCAACGCGCTGAAACGCATCGACCGCATGTCGGATGCCAGCAAGAAGATCATGGCCGGCGATCTGTCGCAGCGCCTGCCGGTGGGCGGATCCGGCGATGAATTCGACCGGTTGTCGATGTCTTTGAATACCATGCTGGAGCGCATCGAGAAGCTGAACGAGGGCCTGCGGCAGGTCTCCGACAACATCGCCCATGATCTCAAGACGCCGCTGACACGGCTGCGCAACAAGGCGGCCGATGCGCTCGATATCGCCGATGGTGAGACGCGGCGCACCGCGCTCGAAGGCATCATTTCCGAATCGGACCAGCTGATCCGCACCTTCAACGCGCTGTTGATGATCTCCCGCGTCGAGGCCGGATCGGTCGCGGCCGAGATGTCGCCGGTGGAGCTTTCGGCCATCGTCTCCGATAGCGCCGAGCTTTACGAGCCGGCGGCGGAGGAGGCAGGGCTCGGCCTGAGCTTCAGCATCGAGCCCGATGTCGAGGTGCAGGGCAATCGCGAACTGATCGGCCAGGCAATCTTCAACCTGCTCGACAATGCCATCAAATATTCCTCCGATACCGAAGGGGCGGGCACGGTGTCGCTGAAACTCGCCCGCCGTCCGGATGGCATCTGCCTCTCGGTCGCTGACCATGGGCCAGGCGTTCCGGCCGACAGGCGCGACGATGTGGTCAAGCGCTTCGTCCGCCTCGATGAAAGCCGTTCGAAGCCCGGCACGGGGCTCGGGCTTTCGCTGGTGGAGGCGGTGATGGAGCTGCACAATGGCCGGCTGGAGCTCTCCGATACCGATCCTGATAAGCCCGAACAGCGCGGATTGACCGTCAGCATGATCTTCCCGGCCAAGGCTGCCTGATGGCCCGCTGCCGATGATCGGCTGAATCGCGTATTGGCGGTTTTCCGCCAAGACCCTAGTTTAATGCCGGTCAGGGAGGCGTTCCCGCGATTCTGCGTGGTCGTTTCCCTAGGCGCTAAAGCAGGGAGAGTGCATGCTGACGAAATCGACGCATGGCCTGAAGGATGTCGCCGAAGGGCTGCTGCGTCCGCTGAACCAGACGGAATTGAAGCTGGCATTGGCCGACCTGCAGGAGGCCGGCAAGAGCGAGCCGGCGGTGGCTGCGATGCTGAAGACGGAAAGCCCGCTTCGCGATTTCATCGCGGCCGTGCTGACGCTGTCGCCTTATCTGCGCGAAATCGTCAATCTCGATCCCGCCATCCTCGCCGGCGCCATCACTGAACCGCTGGAGCCGCAGATCGAGGCGCTGGTCGCCGAGGCGCGGCGCTGCTGGCAAAGGGATGGCGAGGGGGCGGCGCCGGCGGAATCCGTGGTGATGAGCAGGCTGCGCATCATCAAGCGCAAGGTGGCCTTCCTCGTCGCACTCGCCGATCTCGCGCGCATCTTCGACGGCCGGGCGACGACGGCCTGGCTGAGTGAGCTTGCCGAAGCTTCGGTTGCCGCCGCGATCGACCATCTGTTGCTGGCGGCGCATGAGGGTGGAAAGCTGCGGCTGCGGGATCTGGCAGCACCGAGCGACGGCTCCGGGCTGATCGTGCTCGGCATGGGCAAACTCGGCGCATCCGAACTCAACTATTCCTCCGATATCGACCTCGTCGTCGTCTTCGACGAACAGGCGGGCATCGTGCCTGACCCCGATGACGCGATCGAGGTCTTCCCGAGGATGATGCGGCGGTTGGTACGCATCCTGCAGGAGCGGACAGCGGACGGCTACGTCTTCCGCACCGATCTCAGATTGCGCCCCGATCCCGGTTCGACGCCGCTGGCGATCCCGGTCGATGCGGCGATGATCTATTATGAGGGCAGGGGGCAGAACTGGGAGCGAGCGGCCTTCATCAAGGCGCGCGCCGTTGCCGGCGACCTTGCAGCGGGCGACGATTTCCTGCGCGGGCTCGCCCCTTTCGTCTTCCGCAAATATCTTGATTACGCGGCGATTGCCGATATCCATTCGATCAAGCGGCAGATCCACGCGCATAAGGGCCACGGAGCCATCGCCGTCAAGGGCCATAACGTCAAGCTCGGCCGCGGCGGCATTCGCGAGATCGAATTCTTCGTCCAGACCCAGCAGCTGATCGCCGGCGGCCGCATGCCCGCCTTGCGCGGCCGGGCGACGGAAGAAACGCTCGGTGAACTCACCAAGGCGAAATGGATCGACGCGGAAACCCGTGACGAACTGACGGAAGCTTACTGGTTCCTGCGCGATGTCGAGCATCGCATCCAAATGGTGCGCGACGAGCAGACCCACCTGCTGCCGGAAACCGATGCCGACCTGAAGCGCATCGCCTTCATGATGGGCTTTTCCGACACGCCGAGCTTCTCCGAACGATTGGTCGGCGTGCTGAAGACGGTCGAGCGGCGTTATGCCCACCTCTTCGAACAGGAGAGCAGGCTTTCCACCGACACCGGAAACCTCGTCTTCACCGGTCAGGGCGACGACCCGGACACGCTGGAGACGTTGAAGAGACTCGGCTTCAACAGACCGTCCGACATTTCCCGCATCATCCGCACCTGGCACTACGGCCGCTACCGGGCCACGCAATCGGTCGAGGCGCGTGAAAGGCTGACGGAGCTGGCGCCGGAGCTCCTGCGGGTCTTCGGCGAAAGCAAGCGCGCCGACGAGGCGCTGCTGCGCTTCGACAGCTTCATCTCCGGTCTTCCCTCCGGCATCCAGCTTTTCTCGCTGCTCGGCAGCAACCCGGCGCTGCTGTCGCTGATCGTCAATATCATGTCCTCAGCACCCCGGCTTGCCGAGGTGATCGCCGCCAAGCCGCATGTCTTCGACGGCATGCTCGATCCCGGCCTGATGGCCGAGCTGCCGACGCGTGATTATCTCGGCGAGCGGCTGAAGGGCTCGCTTGCCCAGGCCCGCCACTATGAAGAGGTGCTCGACCGGCTGCGCATCTTCGCCGCCGAGCAGCGCTTCCTGATCGGCATCCGCCTGCTCACCGGCGCGATCAACGGCCAGATGGCTGCACGTGCCTTCACCCATCTCGCCGACCTCGTCATTGCGGCGGCACTCGATGCCGTGATCGGCGAGATGCGGGCCGCGCACGGCGACTATCCCGGCGGGCGCATCGCGGTCGCCGGCATGGGCAAGCTCGGCAGTTTCGAGCTGACAGCCGGTTCCGACATCGATCTGATCCTGCTTTATGATTATGACGACACGGCCTCCGAATCCGATGGGCCGAAGCCGCTCGACACGACGCGTTACTTCACCCGCATCACCCAGAGGCTGATGGCCGCCTTGTCGGCGCCGACCGCCGAAGGTGTGCTCTATGAGGTCGACATGCGGCTGCGCCCATCCGGCAACAAGGGGCCGGTCGCCACCCGTATCAATGCCTTCGGCAAGTATCAGCGCGAAGAGGCATGGACCTGGGAGCATATGGCGCTCAGCCGCGCCCGGCTGATCTGCGGCAATGAGAGCCTGGTCGCCGAAGCGGAACTGATCGTCCGGGAGGTGCTGACGGCCGATCGTGACATTGCCAAGGTGGCGCATGACGTCGCTGAGATGCGCGAACTGATCGATAAGGAAAAGCCGCCGGCCGGTCCATGGGACCTGAAGCAGATCCCCGGCGGCGTCATTGATCTCGAATTCATCGCCCAGTACCTGGCGCTGATCGCTCCGTCCAAAGGTGTCGGCACGCCCGTCAACGGGCTTAGCACTGGCGAGGCCTTGAAGGCCCTTGGCGACCGGCTGATGGCGCCGGCAGATCTCGATACCTGCCTTGAGGCCTTTGCGCTCTATACCGGTCTTTCGCAGCTGATCCGCCTCTGCATTGACGGCCTGTTCGATCCCAAGGACGCGCCATCAGGCCTCGTTGAACTCGTCTACCGCGCCGGCGATTGCCCTGATATCAAGACGCTGGAGGGGGAGGTGAAGCGGCTGGCAAAAGCGGTCAGGAAGATATTCCTGAGTATTGTGAAGGCCTGACGGATGTCGCCCGGAAATATGCAGAGATTGTCCGCGCAGCAATCGCCTGACTGACCGACTTCTCCTATGTTGCCGTTTCAATCGCGGGGAATGGAAAATGAAAACCTTCAATTTTGCACTGGCGCCTGAAAGACTCTGGCAGGCCATCAATCCGTGGACATTTTATCAGCAGGGATCACAGATCGGCTTCGTCAACATTGATCTTGGATCGACGCCGGCGCCCGAAACGGAACAAACGATTCTGGACGAGGTGGGGAGCTATGGTCGGCAGATCGGCCGCATTGGCGATGCGCTTGAGGTACTGCTGAAACATGTTCCGTTGGAGAACCTTTCACAAGAAGAACAAGACGCCTTGGTCGTACTCAAAGGCCAGCTCGCCGAGATTCGGCAGATAAAGGAAAGGCAGGGGCGAAAGCAGTCCCAGGATCGCTCGGAAAGTCGATGAACGATCTGACAGGCCAATTGCTAGACGTCGTCCGGAATCCGCAGCGAGATCACCGTACCCACGGCCTCGCGTGAGCGGATCTTCATGCGGCCGCCATGCAGCGAGGTCAGCGAGCGGGAGATGGCGAGCCCGAGGCCTGAGCCGCCCTTGCTCTTGGCATACTGGCTCTGCACCTGCTCGAAGGGCTGGCCGATCTTCGCAAGCGCCGAGCGTGGAATGCCGATGCCGGTGTCGGCGATGGTGACGACGACGAAGCCGTCGACGCGGCGTGTGCGCAGCGCGATGCGGCCGCCATTGTCGGTGAACTTCACCGCATTGGAGAGCAGGTTGAGCAGCACCTGTTTCATCGCCCGGCGGTCGGCCATCAGCGTCAGGCCGGAGCAGATGCGCTGTTCGATGACGATGTTCTTTTCAGCCGCGGGCATGGCAGTGAAACGCAGGCTTTCCTCGATCAGCGGCACAAGATCGATGCGCTCGCAATGCAGCCTGACATGGCCGGCTTCGATCTTCGACATGTCGAGAATGTCGTTGATGACGTTGAGCAGATGTTTGCCGCTGTCATGGATATCGCGGGCATATTCGTCGTATTTCAGCGAGCCGAGCGGCCCGAACATCTGGTTCTGCAGGATTTCCGAGAAGCCGAGGATGGCGTTGAGCGGCGTGCGCAGCTCGTGCGACATGTTGGCGAGGAATTCCGATTTCGCCTTGTTGGCGGCTTCGGCGCGTTCCTTCTCCGCCTGGTAGTTGGCGTTGGCCGTCGAGAGCTCGGCTTTCTGGCTCTCCAGCGTCTGGCGCGAGGCGGAAAGATCGCCGATCGTTGCCATCAGCCGGCGTTCGGATTCGCGCAGCCGTTCCTGATGGCGTTTCATCAGCGTGATGTCGGTTCCGACGGAGACCCTGCCACCGTCGCGGGTGCGCCGCTCGTTGATCTGCAGCCAGCGCTCGTCGGCAAGCTGCACTTCCGTCGTCCGCGAATAGCCGGAGCCGTCGGCATCGGAAATTCGCCGCTCGATGACAGGACGGGCGGCGGCGGCATTGACGGTCGAGCGCTCGGTGCCGGGCACAAGCACGCTGTCCGGCAGGCCATAGGCCTGCTGGAAATGCGTGTTGCACATGACGAGACGATCGTTTTTGTCCCAGAGCACGAAGGCTTCCGAGGTGCATTCGATGGCGTCGGCCAGGCGCTGGTCGGCTTCTGCGTAGCGCTGGGCGAGCCGATGCTGTTCGGTCACGTCCATGGCGATGCCGATCAGGTGCATGCGGCCGGAATTGCTGCGGATCACCTGGGCGCGGGCCCGCATCCAGACATAGTGGCCGCCGGCATGGCGCATGCGGAAGATCTGATCGACCTGGCCGGAAGCGCCCTTGCCGATGGCGCGCGCGATCTCGTAGAGCCCGCCGTCATCGGGATGCATCAGCCGGGCGGCTTCGCCGAAACCCATCGTCTTGTCGGAGCCCGGCAGGCCGAGCATATCGTACATCGAGCGCGACCAGAAGAATTCGCGGTTCTCAAAATCGAAGTCCCAGAGGCCGCAGCGGCCGCGCGACAGCGCCGTCTCGACGCGCAGGTTCGATTCCAGGAATATGTCGTCGGCGTCGCGGGCGCGCTTCACTTGCGTGTAATAGGCATAGAGGATGACGAGCAGGATCGAGGAGATGCCGGCAAACAGCGTGACGTTGAGCGCCAGCTCCTCGCGCCAGAGCCGGCCGATCTCGTCGAGCGAGGTGGCGGCGACGATATAACCGCCGGCATTGCCCATCAGCGTGATCTCGGCATAATGCGGCACGCCGCCGATCGTCGTTTCGATGACGCCGGCGCGATCGCCGAAGCGCCGGATCGCCGAGACTTCGGGGAAGAAATCACCGACATTGCTGCCCACATGCGAAAGCCCGGCGGTGGTCGCGGCAAAAACCTTGCCGCTTGCCTGCACGAGCAGCACGAAGGCGCCGCTGTCCAGCCGGTCCTGCGGCAGGAATTTGGCGAGGCGGGCCTGCGCCTCGGTCATATCGCCGCTGTCGAAAATGCCGTCCGCATCGGCAAACACGGCAGAGGCGGTCGCCGCCGAAAGGGCGGTGGCATGGCGCGCCGAGGCCTCCAGGCGCCCGTATTCGCTCATCATGCCGAAGAAGTGCGAGGCGGCGACGACGAAGAGGAAGGCGACGATCAGCGCCGGAATGGCGCGCTTCAAGACCAGCTCGGCCTTCGGCAGATAACGGAGAAGTGGTTCCGATGTCGCATGACCGGAAAGGCTGTCGCGCCAGGCTTTCAGCCCGTCAAAATCGACACGCAGCCGTCCTCCGGCCACGGTTGCCCGCCGCACGTCCATCATCTCTTCGCCTTGTCCCTCATGTGATTCGCGCGCCGCTCGCTCGAACCTGACCTAGAGAATCATGGGTGATTCGCCTTGTCCAGAGGCAAAGGTAAAAATCCGTTAACTATTTATAATTTCGGGTTTTTCCAGGTGATTCGACGTGCTGGGCGACCGGCCGCCGAATTTTTCGGGACGGCCGGTCGAAGCAAATCACCCTTTAAGCGTGCGCTCGACGATATCGCGCACGTCAGTCGAAAGAGCGGTGGCCCGCTCGATCTCGATGAGGGCCGAGCGGGCGTGATCGGCACGCGTCGGTTCCAGCGAGCGCCAGGAGCGCATCGAGGTGAGGATGCGGGCGGCAAGCTGCGGGTTGCGCGTGTCGATATCGAGAATCTGCTCGGCGAGGAAACGATAGCCTTCGCCGTCGGCGCGGCCGAATCCGGTCGGATTGGCAAAGGCAAAGGTGCCGACCAGCGCCCGCATCCGGTTGGGATTGGTCCGCTTGAAGAGCGGATCGTCCATCAGGCCGCGGACCCGGCCCAGGGTTTTTACACCCGGAATGCCGGCCTGGATCGCGAACCATTTGTCGATGACGAGTGCATTTTCCGCGAAGCGGTCACGGAAGGTGGCGAGCGCCTCGCGCGTCTCGGCGCCGTCGGGGAAACGATGGGCGAGGATCGTCAGCGCATGGCTGAGATCGGTCATGTTGTTGGCCGCATCGAAGGCGGCCTTGGCGCGCGCCGGCGTCTCTTCGGCATGTGAGAGATAGGTGAGGGCGGTATTGCGCAGCGCGCGCAGGCCGGCGCTCTTCGCATCCGGGCTGAAATCGCCTGACGTCGTCATCGCTGCGTAGAGGCCGGCAAAGACGTCCTTTCCGGCATCGGCGATCTGTTTCAGGATCGCCTGCCGGCCGGCATGGATGGCATCGGGATCGTTGTTGCCGCCGAGTTCGCGGGCGATATCGGATTCGCTCGGCAGAGCCAGCGCCTGCGCACGGAAGGCAGGCTCGAGGCTTTCGTCGGCGGCGGCCGCGATCAGCGTCTCGACGAAGGTCGCCTCGCAGACAACAGGCTTGCCCTCGCGGGCGTCACGAGCCGCTTTCAGGAGGTTCGGCAGCGCCAGATCGGTCAGCGCCTGCCAGCGGGCGAAATGATCGGTCTCATGGCGGGCGAGACGGGCGAGATCGGCCGGGCTCTGATCGAAATGCAGGTTGATCGGCGCCGAGAAGCTGCGGTTGATCGAAACGACCGGCCGCGAGCCAATGCCATGGAACACTGCCGTCTGCGTGCGGCTGGTGAGATGCAGCACCTCGCCGGTATATTCCGCGCCGTCGACCGAAGTCGGTTCGATCTTGCCGCCGTTTTCGCCAAACAGCGCGAGGCTGAGCGGAATATGCATCGGCTCCTTGCTCGGCTGGCCGGGCGTTGCCGGGATCATCTGTTCGAGCGACAGGGTGAAGCTGCCGGCCGCAGAATCATAGCTGCCCGATGCGGTAACGAGCGGTGTGCCGGCCTGATGGTACCAGAGCGAGAATTGCGTGAGGTCGCGGCCGCTTGCATCCTCGAAGCATTTGACGAAATCCTCGATCGTCACGGCCTGACCGTCGTGGCGGTCGAAATAGAGGTCCATGCCTTTCTTGAAGCCGTCCTTGCCGAGCAGCGTCGCGATCATGCGCGTAACTTCGCTGCCCTTTTCGTAGACGGTCGTCGTGTAGAAATTATTGATCTCGCGATATTTCGTCGGCCGCACCGGATGAGCGAGCGGGCCGCCATCTTCCGGGAACTGCTCCGATTTCAGGTGACGTACTTCGGCGATGCGCTTGACGGCGCGCGAGCGCTGGTCGGACGAGAATTCGTGGTCGCGATAGACCGTCAGGCCTTCCTTGAGGCACAGCTGGAACCAGTCGCGGCAGGTGATGCGGTTGCCGGTCCAGTTGTGGAAATATTCATGCGCGATGATCGCCTCGATATTGGCATAGTCGGCATCGGTTGCGATCTCGGGATCGGCAAGGACGTATTTGTCGTTGAAGACGTTGAGGCCCTTGTTCTCCATCGCGCCCATGTTGAAGTCGGAGACGGCAACGATCATGAAGATGTCGAGATCGTATTCGCGGCCGAACCTCTCTTCGTCCCACGTCATCGAGCGTTTCAGCGCGTCCATCGCATAGGCTGCGCGCGGCTCCTTGCCGTGCTCGACATAGATCTTCAGCACCACCTCGCGGCCGGACATGGTCGTGAACGTGTCTTCGACGACACCGAGATCGCCGGCGACGAGCGCGAAGAGGTAGCTCGGCTTCGGATGCGGGTCGAACCAGGCGGCGAAATGTTTGCCGGGGCCGTAGCCGGCGCCGCCGAGGAAGTTGCCGTTCGACAAAAGCAGCGGGTTGGCGTCCTTGTCGGCAATGATGTTGACCGTAAATGGCGCAAGCACGTCGGGCCGGTCCGGGAAATAGGTGATGCGGCGAAAACCCTCCGCCTCGCATTGCGTGCAGTAGATGCCGCCGGTGCGGTAAAGGCCCATCAGCTTGGTATTGGCCTCAGGATTGATGATGGTGGTGATCGTCAGTTCGAAGGGCGCGCTCTCCGGCAGGTCGCGCACCGTCAGGCCTTCCGGTGTTGCGTCGTAACGCGAAGGGTCCAGCTCCACCTGGTCGAACAGCAGCCCCGACAACGTCAGTTCGTCGCCGTCGAGAACGATCGCCGCTGTCGGATCGGCGCCCGGGCGACGATGAAAGATCAGACGCGCCTCGACCTTTGTCTCCGTCGGGTCGAGTTCGAAAGTGAGGTCCACGCGTTCCAGCACGAAGTCGGTGGGACGGTAATCTGCCAGATGAATGACCTGGCCGGTATCTGTTCGCATGGTGTTTCCTGAAGACCGTTATTGGACAACCGCGGAATACAGAGGCGGGCGCACTCTGCCATAAATTTTGCCGGGCATGATTACATTAAAGTCTGAACTAAACTTAAAGCAAATTGCCCGCGAACGCCAAGTTCGCGGGCAAAATATCTTATTGGCAACGGATGACCACGGCCGCGGGGAGAAGTGTGCTACTTCAGATTGAGGGCGGCCTTGATCGTCGCGTCGTTTTCCGTCTGCTGCACAACGACGCCGTACCAGCCGAGCCCATCGTAATCCTCGTAGCCGAGGGTGCGCGCGAAGGCGACGATCGAGCCGTTATTGTCGTAGTAGCTGCCTTTCGCCTGCTCGGACGGGTTGGCAAGCGCGAAATGGGAAAACAGCAAGGTCGGATTGGTGGTGGCGATGACCCGGCTCTTGCCGTCGAGCAGCATGACCGTCGTTCTTTCCGCCAGCTGTGGCGGCAGGTTCGCCTCTTTCTCGACGATCGCCTGGCCCTGGTTCTGCCAATCGAAATAGACGCCGAGCGTGCCGATCAGCCGCCCGTCGAGCTTGCCCTCTTCGCGGATGCCGGTGGCGTATACGAGCGCATGCCTGTTGTCGTGCAGCGGGCTCGCTTTGACGTCGTCGACGATATACGCGTCGCCGGAGGAGCAGGCCGATGCCGCGCGGAACCACGGATCGCCGGCAAGGCTCGTGCCTGCGATCTTGCGCTGGAACTTGGGATTGGCGGATGCGATCACCTTGCCCGAGAGATCGGTCATGACGAGATCGAGATAGACTGTGTAGAAGCGGTTGATGGCGCCGAGACGCTCCGCCGCAAAGGCGACGGTTTCCCGGCCCGGTTCCTGCAGCGCCTGCCAAAGTGCGGGGTCCGTCGCCCACCAGCGCACATCGGCCGTGCGTTCGAAAAGGTTGCGGACGATGAGCTGCACCAGTGTCTGCGCCAGATCGGTAAGGCGAACGCCCTCCATCTCCTCGACCAGCGAATCCGCCATGGCGCGGCTGAGGCCGATGCGGCCAAGCACGTTGCTCTCGAACCTGCCGGTAATGTCGGTTGCGATCTGCGCCAGCCGCTGCACCTCGTTGGCAACGACGGCGAAGCCCTTTCCGGTCTCGCCGGCTCTGGCCGCCTCGATCAGCGCATTGATCGCCAGCAGCTTGATCTGCTTGACGATGTGGGTGTTGTCGGCGCTGAAGCGCTCGAGGTCGGTGCTGATGCCGTCGGTGACGACGCGCATGGACCGCGGTGTCGCATTCTGCGACTGGGCAATGGTTTCGGCGCTAAGCGGCTTCATCAAATGGGATCCTGAAAGGAGCGGGCAATTGTTCGTGTGGTGAAGAAAATTTCGAGATCAGCGATAAAAAACGATGCTTACCTATGGTTTTCAATTGGTTAACGGCTAGCCCCGCGAGATGAACATTTTCGGGGTGAATGGCTCGAAAAGCGAAATTTCAGAGCGGTGGCGCATAAGCAGCACGGTTGAGCCTGCCGCTGACGGCGTTTCTGTGATTCTCTCATGGTGCTTGCGGTTTTTTCGCCAATCGGTTTTTTCTTTCGCTACGATGCAACACGTCACCCGCTGCGTTCCCGAGTCGAACGCGTCCCCCCGTTCCGCTTGAGCAGTATTAAGAGCCAGGATCATGCACTCGGTTCTCAGAAACCCGATGAGAGGCATTGCGCTGAAAGTCTCGTCGGTCGTGGTCTTCCTGGCCATGCAGACCTTCATCAAGCTGGCGGGCTCAGACATCCCGCCGGGTCAGGTCACCTTCTGCAGGTCGTTCTTCGCGCTTTTCCCGATCATGGCCTATCTGGCCTATAACAGGCAGCTGCGCGCCGCCTTCTACACGGCCAATCCAATCGGTCACCTGAAGCGCGGCACGATCGGCATCTTGTCGATGGCTTTCGGTTTCTACGGCCTGCTGCATCTGCCGCTGCCGGAGGCGATCGCGCTCGGCTACGCGTTGCCGCTCGTCGCCGTCATCTTCGCTGCCGTTTTTCTCGGTGAGACCGTGCGTATCTATCGCTGGAGCGCCGTCCTGGTCGGCATCGTCGGCGTTGCCATCGTGTCCTGGCCGAAACTGACGCTGTTTCGCGCAGGCGGCATGGAAGCGGAACAGGCCGTCGGCGCGCTCTGCGTGCTGCTCTCGGCCGTTCTCGGCGGCATGGCGATGATCCAGGTGCGCCGCCTCGTCGAGGAAGAGAAGACGACCACGATCGTGCTGTATTTCTCGATCACCGCCTCGGTCTTCTCGCTGGCTTCTGTTCCCTTCGGCTGGCTCATCCTGCCATGGCCGACGGCGCTCTATCTGATCGCCGCCGGTTTTTGCGGCGGCGTCGCGCAGATCCTGCTGACGGAAAGTTACCGCCATGCCGACGTCTCCACCATCGCACCGTTCGAATATACGTCGATCCTGCTTGGCGGCATCGTCGCCTATTTTGTCTTCGGTGATGTGCCGAGCGTTTCCATGCTGATTGGCACCGTCATCGTCGTCGCCGCCGGGATCTTCATCATCTTTCGCGAGCATCAGCTGGGCATTGAGCAGAGAGAGGCGCGCAAGGCCACGACGCCGCAAGCCTGACGCCTGCAAGCGCATATTTATCAAGGTTTTAACGCAGGGATTGCGGCGGCTTGAGGCTTGCTCTCAAAGAGTGAAAAGAATGGCGAATTCTTGGGATATCGCGGACCTGAGGAATATGGTTGTTGAACATGAGAGAGTATCATTTATTCCAAGCTGTGCATGTCTGAATGGCCGCTGATGCCGGAGGAGCTCTGGGTGTCGTTGCTCCGAACGCCGGCCGGCGAGCGGAGGTGGAGAAAAGCATAATGGCATTCACAGCGGAGCAATTGGTGGGGAACTCTTCCTTTCTGATGAGCATTCGCTTTTTGGCTGGGCAGATGCGCGGCATGTTCGACGCCGGTCCGCGGCTGGCGCGACTGCTCGCCTCGCATCAACGCTGGCTTCTGACCCAGACTGCCTATGCCCTCCACTTGGAATATGATCCGCGCGACCCGACGTCGGGCTTCACCGCCGTGCGGCTGACCGGGCGCATCACCGCGCACAAGGTGGCGAGCCGCAACACCGTGCTCGCCTTCATCGAAGAACTCTATACCTACCGCTTTATAACCCACACGCCCGGCGACGAGCGGCGGCGGCCACGTCATTTCGAACCGGCCGACGTCAGCCATCAGGGGATGTTTGCCTGGATTCACTTCAATCTCGGCGCGCTCGACCTTCTTGACGGCGGTGAAAGGGCAGCCTTTTTCCAGGCAAATCCATCGCTGATGCGGCTCATTCAGCCGCGCATTGCCCGCCATTGCCTCGAAGATGCCGCCTGGCGCGAACCGCCGGAGCAGGTGGCGCTGTTCCTCTGGACGGAAGCCGGCGGCCTCGTCGTCGACAACTTCATCGCCCGGATGGATATGGAAAGCAGCGAGCCGGACAGGCTGTCCGTCGGCCGTGTCGAAACCCGCGCGCTCGCCGCCGATTTCATGATGTCGCGTACCCATCTGCAGCGGCTGTTGGCAAAAGCGGCGCAACGCGGCTGCGTCGGCTGGCAGGACGAGCCGCGCAAGACGCACCTATGGATATCGCGGGATTTTGTCGAGGAATATTGTGCTTGGCAGGCGGTCAAGTTCGCCTATGTCGACGAAGCCTTCGAATGGGCGAAGGCCCAGATCGACGAGATGGCCATCTAATCAGAGAACGATCGCCGCTGTACCTGCGCCAATGCGGGATCCGGCATCGGCCGGCTTGACCGAAAGCTCGCGCTCATATTCCCGCGCGGCACAGACGGCAACGCGGATATGCTCGAAGGTTTCGATGTTGCGCAGAAGCGATATCAGGATCGTCGACATGTTGGGGTACTCTTGATACGAAGGGCAGGCGAAGCGCCTACAGCGCTGCGCGTCTTTTTAAGACGCGCAAAGGACGCTGCGACACGTTGAATTCCTGCTCAATATTGCTGGAAGTCCGAAAAAATGGCGTTCGGGCGCGCCGTACGGCTGTTGATGCCGGTGCCGCGCGCAATCATCTGTTCGTTCGTGGCAAAGCCGAAACGGCTGTAGCCCTGAGTGGAACGAACCTGGTCGCCGGCGAGGCGAAGGGTTTCAAACCCGCTATGGATAGGACGAAAACGCTTGTTCATGGCCTTGGTTCCTGTGATTCCTCCCAAGACACAGCTGATATTGCGATGCAGCATAGATTCCGCAATGCATCACGGCGGGATGCAGCCATGCGAAAATCGCATAGATTGATTCACAAATTATTTAACTTTGGCTAATTTCTAAGCAAAGAGAGGGACTTAAGCTTCGCCTGAAAGATGAGCAGGTCGTTCCAGGCCAGCCGCTTGTTTACAGGTGCGGTTAACAGATCCTGCGGATGCAGGCTGGCTATGGCAGGAATGACACAGTCGGCAACGGCAATCTCCTTCCAACGGCCGCGCAACCCGTGAATCGTATCGTTTTCGCCGAAGAAGAAGCGCGCCGAAAAATTGCCGAGCAGCAGGATCGCCTTGGGTTCGGCAAGCGCGATCTGCCGCTCGATGAAGGGTCGGCAGATGTCCATTTCCGCCGCCGAGGGCGCACGATTGCCAGGTGGTCGCCAGGGGATGACCTGCGTCAACAGAATGGCTGAGCGCGTCAGCCCGATCGCCGCCAGCATCTTGTCGAACAACTGGCCGGATTTTCCCGAGAAAGGCATACCCTCGCGATCGTCTTCGGCGCTCGGCGCCGAGCCGATCACCATGATCCCGCTTTCGGCATCGCCGCTGGCAAAGATGGTCGAGCGGGCACTGTGCTTGAGGTTGCAGCCGCCGAAGGATTCGATCGCGGTCTTGAGCTCGACGAGCGATCGCGCGGTTTCGGCGACGAAGCGCGCCTGCTGCACAGCCTCGCCATCCGGGATTGCCGGTTGCGGACCGGACGCTGCGCGTTCGGCAGGTGCTGGGCGTGCCGCTGCATTCGGACGCGGCGGTGCCTGACCTGGGGCCGGGCGTTCCCCAGCGGCGGGACGTTGCTGCTGCGCCTGTGCCGCCGCCGGGCGGCGGGCGGCCTTCATCGCCTCGAACTCGGCGAAGCGGTCGATCGCCTCTTCCTCCAGCAGCCATTCCACGCCGGCATCGGCATGGAAATGCAGAAGCGCTGCGAGCTCGGCTGGGGAAAGGTCGTTGGCGGAGATCATGCGGGCAAGCTTAGCGGAGTGACAGGGGCATTGAAAGGGCGGACGGCCGATTGCCCGACCTTGCCGGCTCTATTGCACAGTCCATTGCGCGATGTCGTCGCGTTCGCCGATCAGCGCCAGGCCATGGGCGATCGACAACAGCTCGCCGCCGCTTTCGATCCGGTCGCGCTCGAAGCGTTCGGTGAAGATGCGGCGCACCGCCGGCACGAATGAGGTGCCGCCAGTGAGGAACACCTTGTCGATCTCCGACGGTTTCGTCTCGGTCTTGTCGAGCACGTCGTCGAGCGCGCCTTCGATGCGGGCGAGATCATCGGCGATCCAGCCTTCAAAGTCGCTCCGTTTGATGCTGCGATGTCCACCGCGACCAAGCGGCGCGAAATCGAAAGGCGCCTCCTCCGAGGCCGAGAGCGCCATCTTCGTCGCCGACACAGCCTGATAGAGCGGGTAGCCCTCGTCATGGTCGATG
Organism: Rhizobium beringeri; assembly: GCF_004306515.1. NCBI lineage: Bacteria > Pseudomonadati > Pseudomonadota > Alphaproteobacteria > Hyphomicrobiales > Rhizobiaceae > Rhizobium > Rhizobium beringeri. Next base: position 1,050,428 of record NZ_SILG01000001.1, read on the forward strand.
AGGTCGATGAAGATTTCGAGCTTTTCCGGCTCCAGGCTGGTGCGCACCAGCTTCTTCAGATCCTCGAATTCGCGCGTCGTCTTGAAGATCGACAGCTGGTTCCAGCGGCCGAAGCTGGAATAGTAGTTGGACGGCACTTCGAGAATCTTGTCGAAGCTTTTGAAATGGCTGCCCTTGCCGATCAGCGGCGCGACGATGTTGTCGATCATCCTGTAGTCGAAATGATCGCCGGCGACGCCGACGCCGGAATGGCCGATCGGTGTTGCCGTCAGCTTGCCGGCGACGGTCTCGAAGCGGATCAGCGAATAGTCGGTCGTGCCGCCGCCGAAATCGGCGACCAGCACGGTGGCATCCTGCTTCAGGTTCTGCGCGAAGTAGAAGGCGGCGGCGACCGGCTCATAGACATAGTGGATTTCGGGAAAACCGAAACGCGACAGAGCCTCATTGTAGCGTTCGGTCGCCAGCGCCGGATCGGGGCTGGCGCCGGCAAAATGCACCGGCCGGCCAGTGACGATACGGCTGACATCGGAAGGCCAGTGGTCGCCGGCATAGTTGCGCAGGCGCCGCACGAAGATCTCCATCAGATCTTCGAAATTATGCCGCTTGGCGAAGATCAGCGTGCCCTGGAACAGCGCGCTCGCCGCAAAGGTCTTGATCGACTGCAGAAAGCGACATTCGCCGGGATTGTCGATGAATTGACGGATCGCTGCATGGCCCGCCTCCACCTTCAGTGCTGAGGCGCCGAGCTGGGCATCCTTCATGAAGGAAAGCGCCGTGCGCATGCTGTCGGCCGTACCTTCCGTGCTCGTGAACGCCATCGAGCGCGTCGCCCCGCCATCCGCCATGGCGAGAACCGTATTCGTCGTGCCGAAGTCGAAACCCAGCGCCTGAGCCATGCCCGCACCTCTTCATGCCGATTGTTATTGGAGACGGAGCATCGCTCCGCGAAAGGGCGTGAGGACGCCCCGGAAATCAGGAGGGCGGGTGATGCCACAGGGGCGTGACACATTCAAGAGGATTGAAGGCGCATATGTCTCGCAGAAATGCTGCTCTTTGCCTCCTCTCTCTCGGCCGAGAGAGAAGAGAGACATCGCGTGGCAGATCGGCAATGCCGAAGTTTCAGCCGACCGCTACTCGGCGGCCATCGCCCTTGCCTCTTCCAGCTGCGGCTCCTCGACCTTCTTGTGCCCGACCAGGCGGCCGAGGAAGTTTCCGAAGCGGTCCATCTCGACGAAGATGACCGGGGTGATGAAGAGCGTCAGCATCTGCGAGACGATCAGGCCGCCGACGACGGCGATGCCGAGCGGCTGGCGCAGTTCCGAACTTGCGCCGGTGCCGAGCGCGATCGGCAAGGCGCCGAGCAGGGCGCAGAAGGTCGTCATCATGATCGGCCGGAAGCGTCGCACGCAGGCCTCGTGGATCGCCACCGTCGCCTTTTCGCCGGTCGTGCGCATGGTCTCCACCGCCACGTCGATCATCATGATCGCGTTCTTCTTGACGATGCCGATCAGCATCAGCAGGCCGATAAGGGCTATGATCGACAGGTCGAAACCCATGATATCAAGCGCCAGCAGCGCACCGAAGGCCGCGGCCGGCAGGCCGGACAGAATGGTGAGCGGGTGGATGAAGCTCTCGTAGAGCACGCCGAGCACGACATAGATGGTCAGCACCGCCGCCAGGATGAGGTATGGCGTATTGCCCTGAGACTGCTCGAATATCTGCGCTGTACCGCCATAGGAGGTGAAGACGTCGGCCGGCATGCTCATTTCCGTCTTGATCTGGTCGATTGCCGCCGTCGCGTCGCTGAGCGAGACGCCTTCCGGCAGGTTGAAGGAAACGGTGGTCGAGACGAGCTGGCCGGTCTGGTTGATTGTTACAGGGCCGACCGTGCGCTCGACATGCGCGAAGTTTGAAAGCGGCACCAGGCTGCCATTGGTCGAGGCGACACGGATTTCCGAGAGCTTCTGGTCGTCCCAGGGCTTGCTGGTGTCATATTCGACGATGACGTCGTAGCTGTCACCGGTAGACTGGATTTCCGCCGCTGCATATCCGCTGAAGGATTCCTGCAGCGTCGTGCGCAGCGTATCATTGTCGATCCCGTAGGCGGCTGCCCGCTCGGTATCGATGACGATGTTGGCCTGCAGGGCGTTGTTCTGGGCGTCCGAGGTCACGTCGGTGAACAGCCGGTCCTTGCGCATCGCCGCCTGGATCTTGCCGGCCCACAGGTTGGTCTGATCAGCACTCAGCGCCTGCACCACCAGCTGATATTGGCTGGCCGTCTGGCGACCGCCGAAGCGCAGGCTCTGGTTCGGTGTCACGAAGGCCTGCAGGCCGGGGATCTTGTTGATCGCCGTGCGCAGCTCGCGCAGCGTCTGGTCAAGCGGCGCACGCTGGTCCTTGTCCTTGAGTTCGACGAACATCGAGCCGTTGTTCTGTGGCTTGTTCGGGTTGCCGCCGATCGTCGACATCACATGGTTGACCGCCGGGTTCGCCTTGACGACGGCTGCCGCCTGCTGCTGCAGCGCCGCCATTGCGGAATAGGAAATGTCCTGCCGGGCCTGCGTGCTGATCGTCAGGCGGCCGATATCCTCCTGTGGGAAGAAGCTTGTCGGCAGCGTCATGAAGAAATAGATCGTCAGTGCCACCGAGGCGAGGAAAACGCCGAGGATCGTGGGGCGGTGGCGAAGGCACCAGCCGACAGCCCTGTCATAGCCGCGCAGCGTCCGTTCGAAGCCGGCATCGAAGATGCGGATCATGAGCGGCGGGCGGCTCTGGTGGTTGGACAGACGCGAGGCGAGCATCGGCGTCACGGTCAGCGAGACGATTGCCGAGGAGATGATCGCAATCGCAACCACCATGCCGAATTCGTTGAACACGCGGCCGACAACGCCGCCCATCAGCAGGATCGGGATGAAGACCGCGATCAACGAAACCGACATGGAAATGATGGTGTAGCTGACTTCGCCCGCACCCTTGATCGCCGCTTCCCGCACGGGCATGCCTTCCTCGACATGGCGCAGAATGTTCTCGAGCATGACAATGGCGTCATCCACCACGAGACCCACCGCGAGCGTTAGCCCAAGCAGCGAGATGTTGTCGATACTGTAGCCGAGCACATACATCATGCCGAAGGTCGAGATCAGCGACAGCGGAACGGCAAGCCCGGGAATGATCGTTGCCGTGGCATGGCCGGTAAAGAGGTAGATGACGAGAACGACGAGGCCGATCGTCAGGAGCAGCGTGAACTTCACGTCGGAGATGGCATCGCGAATCGGCTTTGCGGCGTCATTCATGACGACCGTGTTGACGGAGGGCGGGATTTCGGCGTGAAGCTGCGGCAGCTTGGCGTTGATCGCATCGACGACATCGACCGTGTTGGCATCCGGCTGACGCTGGATGGCGAGGATGATGCCGCGCTGGCCGTCATACCAGCTGCCGGTATACTGGTTCTCGACACTGTCTTGCACATCGGCAATATCGCCGAGGTGGATCGGCGCGCCGTTCGGATTGGCAATGACCAGCGAACGGAATTGTTCGGCGCTGGTGCGCTGCGTGTTCGCCGTGATGGTCATGCTCTGCGAATTGTTCTGCAGCGTTCCCACAGGCTGCTGGCTGTTGGCGGCAGCAAGCGCCTTGTTCACGGTGTCGATGCCGATGCCGCGGGTCAAAAGCTTGTTGGGATCGACCTCGACGCGCACGGCATAGGTCTGCGCACCGTAGACGCTGACCTGGGCAACGCCGGGAAGCGTCGAAAGCGACGGCGAGATGATGTTCTCGGCGATGTCGTCAAGCTTGCTGCGCGGCATGGTGTTGCTCTGCACCGAGAGCAGCATGACAGGCGCATCGGCCGGGTTCGTCTTGCGATAACTCGGCGGCGTCGTCAGATTGTCGGGCAACTGCCGGGTGGCATGCGAAATCGCGGCCTGCACGTCGGCTGCGGCCGCATCGATATTACGACTGAGGTCGAACTGCAGCACGATGCTGGTGCTGCCGAGCGAACTGGAGGCGCTGATTTCGGTGATCCCGGGAATGGTCTCGAACTGCTTGATCAGCGGCGTCGAGACCGAGGTCGCCATCGTCTGCGGCGAGGCACCGCTCAACTGCGCCGAAACGTTGATGGTGGGAAAGTCGACCTGCGGTAGCGCTGCGACGGGTACAAGCTGATAACCGGCAAGACCGGCCAGAATGACGCCGATCGCAAGCAGCGTCGTCGCGACGGGGCGCTGGATACAGAAATTCGGGATCATTGCTGAGCTCCCACCGCGATTGTCTCGGAGGGCTGCTGTTGCCGAGGCTCTTCGGCGGAGGCGACATCAAGCGCCTTTTCATCGAACTGCTCGTTGATCGCCTGTTGGTCGTTGAGCTGTCCCTGGCCCTCGACGACGACGTGATCGCCTGCCTGAAGACCCGATTCTATGGCGGTGAAGCCGCCATTTGCGCGGGCAACGGTGACGGCCGTCAGATGCGATTTGCCGTCCTTGGCGACGAAGGCGAAGAACCCCTCCGGACCAGGGCTGACGGCAACCGTCGGCACCACTACCTGCTGTTCGTCATTGTTGAAATGCACGACGATGTTGACCGACTGGCCGGGCCAGAGCGCGCCGGAAGCATTCTCGAATTTCGCCTTGGCGAGGATCGTGCCCGAGGCCGTGTCGACCGTGTTGTCGTAGAAGCTGATCTCGCCCTTTCGGACTTGCCCCTTGGTGGAGCTGGGAGCGGTGCTGACCTCGACTGGACCACTTGCCAAAGCGCTCTTCAGCTCCCTGAGATAGCGTTCCTGAAGGTGAAATTTGACATAGATCGGATCGTATTTCGCAATTGTGACGATTGCCGCGCCGGCGCTGAGGAAAGCGCCCTTGCTGACGGCGATATCGCCGAGCCGGCCGTCGAAGGGAGCGCGGATATCGGTGTGCTCGAGGATGATCTGATCGGAGGCCAGCGACGCCTTGTCGGCCTCAACAGTGGCTGCGGCGGTATCACGGGCGGCGACCGCCTGGTCGAGGCTCTGCTGGGTGCCGGCCTTCTGATCGAAGAGGTCCTGTGCGCGTGTCAATGCGGTCGCGGCTTCCGAAAGGGTTGCCGTGTCGCGCACGATCATCGCATTATCCTTGTCGACGGTCGCCTTGGCCGTCCGGTCGTCCAGCTTGGCGATCAGGTCACCGGCTTTGACGGTCGCCCCATCCTGCGCATTGATGCTGACGATTAGGCCCTGTTCCTGCGCGGCAATGGTCGTATTGTCATCGGCATCGGCCCAGCCGGACGCCGTCACATCCATCGGCAGCGTCGTCTCCACGGCTGCAACAGTCTTGACGACGGTCGGGCCGCCGCCACCGCGTCTGCGTCCACCGCCCTGATGTTGCCCCCCATCCTGCCCCGGATTGGCCTGCCCCTGATCGGCCTGTGCCTGCTGCCCGCCGCCATCGCCGCCGGCCGGCTGCTTGATGAACTGCGAGAGGTAGGGAATGCGGGAGGCATAAGGGACCAGATTCCCGAATTGCCAGACGCCGACGGCGGCAACTGCGATAACGCTGACGGTGATCCAAAATTTCTTCATGGGCGATACCGGTCTTTGGGCAAGGTTGCGGGGGGCAAGGTTGCGAATTTTATGCCCCGATTGAGCCACTTATATTGCGGCGCAAAAAAGACATAATTCCCGGGTCGCGATCACTAAGTGGTTATAACGGCTTAAATTTTTGTAATGAATATTCCGTAATATTCAAACTATACTAATATAGTCGCAGTGTAACCCGATGCCGTTTGACGGCGGAGGGGCAGGCGGCTCGCGACAAGACGATGTCGATCCGCGCGCCTTCATTTGCCCCCGCGAAGAACACGGAAAAAACCAGAGAAGGCAGGTCGTCATGACCGAGTTGGACGCCAGCGAATTTCGCTCTCTCATCATAAGCGTGTTTCCTGAACTCACGGCCTCCGTCTTCAAACTGGCGTCGAAGGGCTGGGATTCGCTTGCCGTCGACGTCGATGACACGCTGATCTTCAAGTTTCCCCGCCATCCAAGTGCGGAAAGAGCGCTTGTGAAGGAAGCCGCCTTGCTCGATATCGTTCGGTCGTCGCTGTCGATGGCGGTTCCCGACATGCGCATTCACGAGGGGCCGCCGATCTTCTCCAGCCATGCCAAGCTCGACGGCGAACATCTCATTGCTGAAGATTACGATGCGCTTGGCGAAAGCGATCGTCAGCACCTCGCGGAAGATCTCGCGCGTTTTTACGCCGAGCTGCATGTGCTCGACGCCGATCGCATGCGGTCGGCCGGTGCGGAGACGATCCAGCCATGGCAATCGCCCGAGACGGTGCGAATAAAGGCTTTGCCGCTGCTGCCGCCTGACATCAGGAGCTTTGCGCAGGTGATAGTTTCCGATTTCGAAGCCTTGCCGCCCGACCCTTACGGCCACATCTACGGCTTCTTCGACGGTCATGGCTGGAACATGGCCTTCGATCATGCGCAAAGGAGGCTGAACGGCATTTATGATTTCGCCGATTCAGGTTTTGGCCCGTTGCACCAGGAATTCATCTACTCGAATTTCATCTCGCCCGATCTGACCGCCCGTATCGTATCGGCCTATGAAATGCTGACCGGACGCAGGCTCGACCGGCGACGCATTGCGATCCTGACGGGATTCCATCGTCTTTCCGAGCTCGCCGAATTTGCGGACGATCCGGCTTACGTCGAACAGATGATCCGAAGTGCGGCGACATGGGCGGCGGCGGCCCGCGTCGGCTGAGAGGGAATGGTCACACGGACCGCGCCGCGCCGCCGTCGCAGCGGATGAGCGAGCCGGTGATGTAGCTTGCCGGCTGGCTGCACAGGAAGGCAGCGGTTGCGGCAAATTCGTCGACCCTGCCGTAGCGGCCGACCGGAATGCGCGCTTCCTTGTCGGTACGGATCTCCTCGAGGCTCTTGCCAGTCCGCTTTGCCGCAGCCCCGTCGAGATCGTCGAGCCGCGCCGTCAGGATACTGCCCGGCAGGAGCAGATTGGTGGTGACGCCGAAGCCCGCCACTTCGGAGGCAAGCGTCTTGCTCCAGCCGGCAAGGGCCGGGCGCAGCGTATTCGACAGCGCCAGATTGGCGATTGGTTCGATCACGCCGGATGAGGCAACGGTCAGGATGCGGCCCCAGCCCTGCGCCTTCATGCCGGGCAGCAGCGCATTGGTGAGCGTGATCACCCGAGCGACCATGGAGAGGAAATAGCTTTCGAGCTTTTCGCCCGTCATGTCCTCCGTCGTACCAGGCGTCGGTCCGCCGGTATTGTTGACGAGGATATCGAGCCCGCCGAACTTCTCCTTCACCGCCGTCGTCACCATCTCGACGAAGCGTTCGTCCCCGAGATCGGCCCAGATCCAGTCGGCCCGGCCTTTGCCTTCGCCATTGATCGCCTGGCAATTGGCCTCCAGCTGTTCGCCGCTGCGCCCGCAGAGCAGTACGTTTGCGCCCTCACGCGCCAGCGCCACGGCGATGCCGAGGCCGAGGCCGCGCGAGGAGGCGAGGACGAGTGCCCGTTTGCCCTTGATGCCGAGATCCATGATTGTCCTCCGATAGCTTTGATCGATGTATAAGGCGCAAGCGGCGGAAAAGGAAAGGGCATGTGACCGGTTCGGCAGCGTTTGATAATTGACGTTGACGTAAGCGTTATGTAATTCTGTCTCGCGAGGCCTCATCATTGTGCGAATTGGAAGATTGGCTGTCGTATCCCGGCTCGACAATGCTTTCTCGTTTTGACAAGAAAGTGCCATGACGGGGATGACGGCCGCGTGCCGCCAAGCGGAGACGAGTGAATGACCGAGACGACTGAGCTGCCCGAACGCGAGAGCATGGAATTCGACGTGGTGATCGTGGGCGCCGGTCCTGCCGGTCTTGCGGCGGCGATCCGGTTGAAGCAGGTCAATCCGGAACTGTCGGTCGTCGTGCTGGAGAAGGGCGCGGAAGTTGGCGCGCATATCCTCTCGGGCGCCGTGGTCGACCCGATTGGCATCGACCGGCTGCTGCCCGGCTGGCGCGACGAGGCCGATCATCCGTTCAAGACCAAGGTCACTGCCGATCACTTCCTGCTGCTCGGTCCGGCCGGCTCTATTCGCCTGCCGAATGTGCTGATGCCGCCCCTGATGAACAATCACGGCAACTACATCGTCTCGCTCGGGCTCGTCTGTCGCTGGCTGGCGACCAAAGCCGAAGAACTCGGCGTCGAGATCTATCCGGGTTTTGCCGCAACCGAAGTGCTCTACAATGACGAGGGTGCCGTCATCGGGGTCGCCACCGGCGACATGGGCATCGAAAAGAACGGCGAACCCGGCCCGAACTATACCCGCGGCATGGAACTGCTCGGCAAATATGTGCTGATCGGCGAGGGTGTACGTGGCTCGCTCGCCAAGCAGCTGATTGCCAAGTTCGATCTGCAGAAGGACCGTGAACCGCAAAAGTTCGGCATCGGCATCAAGGAGCTCTGGCAGGTCAAGCCGGAGAACCACAGGCCGGGCCTGGTGCAGCACTCCTTCGGCTGGCCGCTCGGCATGAAGACCGGCGGCGGCTCCTTCCTCTATCACCTGGAAGACAATCTGGTGGCGGTCGGCTTCGTCGTCCACCTCAATTACAAGAACCCCTATCTCTATCCCTTCGAGGAATTCCAGCGCTTCAAGACCCATCCGGCGATCCGCACCACCTTCGAGGGCGGCAAGCGGCTGTCCTATGGGGCGCGTGCCATCACCGAGGGCGGCTACCAGTCGGTGCCGAAGCTTTCCTTCCCCGGCGGCGCGCTGATCGGCTGTTCGGCCGGTCTGGTCAACGTGCCGCGCATCAAGGGCAGCCACAATGCGGTGCTGTCGGGCATGCTGGCGGCCGAGAAGATCGCCGCGGCGATTGTATCAGGCCGCAGCCATGACGACGTGACCGAGATCGAGACTGAATGGCGCAAGGGCGACATCGGCAAGGATTTGAAGCGCGTCCGCAACGTCAAGCCGCTTTGGTCGAAGTTCGGCACCGCGCTTGGCGTGGCGCTCGGCGGCTTCGACATGTGGACCAACACGTTGCTCGGTTTCTCCTTCTTCGGCACGCTGAAACATGGCAAGACCGATGCCCAGTCGCTCGAACCTGCCTCGATGCACAAGCCGATCGCCTATCCGAAGCCCGATGGCGTCTTGACCTTCGACCGGCTGTCCTCGGTGTTCCTGTCGAACACCAATCACGAGGAAGACCAGCCGGTGCATCTGCAGGTCAAGGACATGAACCTCCAGAAGTCGTCCGAGCATGACATCTATGCCGGCCCGTCGACGCGCTACTGTCCGGCCGGCGTCTATGAATGGGTGGAAAAGGATGGCAAGGACGTCTTCGTCATCAACGCCCAGAACTGCGTGCACTGCAAGACCTGCGACATCAAGGACCCGAACCAGAACATCAACTGGGTGCCGCCGCAGGGCGGCGAGGGGCCGGTCTATCCGAACATGTGAGGCGGATTGTCCTCGCGGCCGACAATTTTCACGTGCTGACGCCTTCGTGATCGCCTCCTGCCGGAGGCTGTTAGCGTTTCATTAACCATAATTTCCTTAGCTTGCGACATCGTGTTGACGCACTAAGGACACATTCATGACAATCTCCCGCCGGGGCTTCCTGATCGCCCTGCCGCTTTTTGTGACCGGCTGTTCTTCGACTGGTTTGAACAGCCAGACCAATTATGCCGCACTTCCGGATGAAAAATTCCCGTTGAGGCAGGTGCCGATCGACAAGATCAAGCCGGAGCTCCGCCGCCAGGAAGTGGCCTACGAAACCACGCATGCTGCCGGCACCGTGATCGTCGACACACCCGCGCGCCGCGCCTATTACGTCCTCGGCGACGGCAGGGCGATGCGCTACGGGGTCGGTGTCGGCCGCGAGGGGCTGGCCTTTGCCGGCAATGCTTATATCGGCCGTAAGGCCGAGTGGCCGAGCTGGACGCCGACCGAAAACATGCAGCGCCGCGAAGAGCGCTATCGCAAGCTTGCCGGCGGCATGCCGGGCGGACCGAACAACCCGCTGGGTGCGCGGGCCATGTACCTCTTCCGCGGCGGCAACGACACGCATTTTCGCATTCATGGCACCAACCAGCCGCAATCGATTGGTCTCGCCATGTCGAGCGGCTGTGTCCGCATGATGAACCATGACGTGATCGACCTCTATAGCCGCGTCGAGGTCGGCGCCAGGGTCGTCGTCATCCAGGCTTAAGCAATACAGAGACGGCATTTCTCACGAAAAAGCCGCCGTAGCGATCGCTGCCGGCGGCTTTCGACGTGTCGGTCCTAGCTGGTTAGCGGCGTGGCGCGGCAATACCCGTCGAAAGCGCCACGCCGATGCCTGTGATCACGGCGGCGCTGATTTCGGTCATGCCGATCGCTTCGCCAAGCAGGAAGCCGCCGCCAAGCGTCGCGAGCACCGGCGTCAGCGCCGTGAAGGCGGCAGCCTGTGTTCCCCCGAGTGTTCTGACGGCGGTGCCGTAGGCTACCATGGCGACGAGGCCGGAAAGAACGCCCTGGCTCAGCACCTGCAGGCCGATCTCCTGAAGAGGAACCTGTGGCAGCGAGATGCCGAAGATGAGGGCCAGCGCGCCCATGATCAGGAAGGACCAGACGGCGATCAGGGCGCTCGCCTGCACGGCCGTCAGGCCCGAGCGGCGGAAGGCATGCGTATAGCTTGCCCAGAGAACGGCGCCGGCTGGCAGCAGAACGAAGCTCGTCCATGGCAGCGAGGCGTCCGCAAGGCTGCGCGTGAGCAGGATCAGCACGCCGGCGACGATCGCGACGAGCCCAGCGATACGGGTGCCGTCAGGCCTCTCACGAAACAGCGCAATGCCGATCAGCGCCGCGGCAAGCGGCATGGAGCCGCCGAGCAAAATCCCCGAGGAGGCGGCCGGCGTCGAGTGGATTGCCAGCGTGGTCAGCAGGAAAAAGACGGCGCCGGAGCCCGACACCATGATTGCCAGCAGGTGAAGTGGCAGGGCCTTCGGCAGCAGTCCCGTCTTCAGCCAGACTGGCGAAAGCACCAGCGCCGGAATTCCGAAGCGGATCAGCCCGATGTCGATCGAGCCGAGCGACGTTGCGGCGCTGTGGCGCGTGACCAGAAACCATGTCGCCCAGATCAGCACGGTAATAGTGCCGCCGGCATAACCCAGTACCTGCGACGGCGACTTGTCGTTCGTGAATGCAATGGTGGTCATCGTCCTGTCCTTTCTTTCATCCGGAGCCTGTCCGGTTGAAGAGAAGACTAGCGCCAGAGGCCAAGGCATGTCCTTGCTATCTATGGCTTAAAAATCATGCTATGCGCAATCTTATGCCAATTGATGCCAACAGGGATCGCGAAAATGCCAAATCTCGATAAATTCGATATCGCCATCCTGAAGTGCCTGCAGGAGGATGCGCGGGCCACCAATGTCGAGATCGCCGAGAAGGTGAACCTTTCGCCGTCGCCCTGCCTGCGCCGCATCCGCAATCTCGAACGCTCCGGGATCATCCGCGGTTACACGGCGGATATCGACCGCAAGGAGGTCGGTCTCGGCCTCACCGTCTTCGTCGAATTCAAGGTCGTCCAGCACAGCCGCGAAAATTCCGAGGCGCAGCAGAAGGCGCTGCTCGCAATCCCCGAGATCGTCTCCTGCTTCCTGATTTCGGGCACGGCCGATTTCCTCGCCGAAGTGGTGGTGGAGGATCTCGCCGCCTACGAACGGCTTCTGACCGAAACGCTGTTGACCCTGCCGAATGTCAGCGACATCCGCTCGAACTTCGCCATCCGCAGCATGAAGACGCATGGGCCGTTGAAACTGCCCGAGGGAAAATAATTCCCCTCGGGCATTATTGCGGGTTAGAGCAGCGTCCCGCTGAGGATGAGCAGCGCCACCGAGAAGTAGATGACGAGCCCGGTGACATCGACCAGCGTGGCGACGAAGGGGGCCGAGGCGCTGGCCGGATCGAGCCGGAGCTTCTGCAGCACGAAGGGCAGCATCGAACCGCAGATCGAGCCGAAGGTGACGATCCCGATCAGGGCGGCAAACACCGTGACGGCGACCATCTGCCAGTGCGGGCCGTAATCGTAGAGCCCGGCCGACTGCCAGAAGACGATGCGGACGAAGCCGACGAGGCCGAGGATCGCGCCGAGCACGACGCCGGTCGGCAGTTCGCGCAAAAGCACCTTCCACCAGTCCGAAAGCTTCAGCTCGCCGAGCGCCAGCGCCCGGATGATCAGCGACGTCGCCTGCGAACCGGAATTGCCGCCAGAGCTCATGATCAGTGGGATGAACAGCGTCAGAACCACGGCCTTTTCCAGCTCGCCTTCGAAATGCTGCATGGCGCTTGCCGTCAGCATCTCGCCGAGGAACAGGGCTGCGAGCCAGCCGGCGCGCTTGCGGATCATGCCGGCGAAGCTGATCTTCATGTAGGGCTGGCCGAGCGCCTCCATGCCGCCGAACCTCTGGGCCGCTTCCGTCGTGTCCGATATCATCGTGTCGATCACGTCGTCGACGGTGACGATGCCGAGCATCTGCCCATGTTCGTCGGTGACGGGCAGGGCGAGCAGGTCGTGCTTGCGGATCAGCCGAGCGACATCCTCCTGCTTCATCAGCGGATCGGCCGAAACCGGCGCGCCCTTCTGTGCCACCGAGAGGATCGAAGCGTCGGGCTCGCCGGTGATGAGGCGACGCAGCGTCACCACATGCAGCAGCGCATGGCTGACCTCGTCCAGCACATAGATGGCGTAGACGGTTTCGCGCGAGCGTTCGACCTGGCGCACATGGTCGAGTGTGCGGGCGACGGTCCAGCTATCAGGCACGCTGACGAACTCCGTCGTCATGATGCCGCCGGCCGTGCGGGGCGGATAGCCCATTAGGTGCTGGATCGCGATGCGCACCGGTTCGTCGAGGCTGGAGAACAGCCGGGCGCGGGTCTCGCCGTCGAGTTCAAGCAGCACGTCGGCGACGCGGTCGTTTGACATGCCGTGCAGCAGCCGTGCGGCATCCTCGGCGCTGATCAGCGCAAGAATCTGTGCGGCGTTGCGAAGCTCCGGCCGGTCGAGAATGTTGACCGCATAGTCCAACGGCATGCCGCATAGAACACGCCCGGCGTCCTGGACGCTCAGCGCGTTCAACGCTTCGACGCGTTCGGCGATCGTTGCGCCGCGGCTGTTGTTGATGAAGGCACGGGCGGCATGGCCTGCCCGAAGAGGGAAGCGATTGATATTCATTTGAGGCTCGCCTTTCCGTCGATCCGCCGTAGCGTCCGATCGGGCGAGCCGACAGGAGTCGGTCAGCGCACGAGGGCCGCGTACGGCAAAGGCAATCGACTGCTACTGTCGCTTGGCATCGTTATGATGGCTCCGTTGAAATCCGTGGCTGACGAGTGTCATTCACGTGTTGTGCTAGGTGGTCCCGAACGCGGAAAAAGTCAAGCGGGGTAAATGCTTAACGCCAGAATGTCGCACCCCGCGGTGCGGCATTCCAGGCAGGTATGGTTTATACGAGCTTGCGGGAAATACCGGGCCCGCTGGCTGCGATCTCAGAATCCTGCAAGCACAGCCTTGCCCTTCATCCTGCCGCTTTCGACCATGGCATGCGCCGTCTTGAGGTTTGCCGCATCGATCGGCCCGACGATCTCTGAAAGCGTCGTGCGGATCTTTCCGCCGTCGACGAGTTCGGAAACCCTGTTCAGCAGCTTGTGCTGCTCGATCATGTCAGGCGTGCCGTAGAGCGGGCGGGTGAACATCAACTCCCAATGAACGGAGACCGCCTTGCGCTTGAAGGGTACGACGTCGAGGGTCTTCGGATCGTCGATCAGCGCGAAGCGGCCTTGCGGCGCAATCGCTTCGACGATGTCGCCGATATGGCTGTCGGTATTGGTGGTCGAGAATATGAATCCCGGCGCGCCGATGCCGAGCGCTGCCACCTGCGGCGCGATCGGTTTGGAATGGTCGACGACGTGATGCGCACCGAGTTCCTTCACCCAGTCCTGCGTTTCCGGCCGCGAGGCCGTGGCGATCACCGTCAGGTCGGTCAATGCCCGGGCGATCTGGATGGCGATCGAGCCGACGCCGCCAGCGCCGCCGATGATCAGGATGGATCGTGCCGCTCCCGAAACCGCGTCCTGCACCTTCAGCCGGTCGAACAGCGCTTCGTAGGCCGTGATCGAGGTCAGCGGCAGGGCCGCCGCGGCCGCGAAATCGAGGCTCTTCGGCTTGGCGCCGACGATGCGCTCGTCGACGAGATGGAATTCCGCATTGCTGCCCGGGCGGCTGATGACGCCGGAATAGAATACCTCGTCGCCGGGCTTGAACAGGGTGACATCAGCGCCGACGGCCTTGACGATGCCGGCGGCATCCCAGCCAAGCACCTTCAGTTCGTCCGCGGGCGGTGCGGAATGGGCGCGCACCTTCACGTCGACGGGATTGACCGAAACGGCTTTGATCTCGACGAGCAGATCGTGGCCTCCAGCCTCCGGCATCGGCAGCTCGACATCGATCAGCGAGGTCTCGGCGGAGATTGGTTGGGGCGTTTTATAGGCGACGGCGCGCATGGGAAACTCCTGTGTTCGTTGCACGGAAGCTAGATGCGCACTATGTTCCGACTACGCAAGAATGCACAAATTCTGTACGTAGTACCCAAAAGGATACTGTAAAATGTCATTGCCGCGCGCCAAGCTCGTCAAGAATTTCCCCGGCTGCCCGGTCGAAGCGACGCTGACTTACCTCGACGGGAAGTGGAAGGGCGTGATCCTTTTTCATCTGATGCAAGGAACCCTGCGCTTCAACGAATTGCGGCGTAAGCTGCCGGCCGTGACCCAGCGCATGCTGACCAAGCAACTGCGTGAACTGGAAGAGTCCGGTCTGGTATCACGCACCGTCTATCCGGTCGTGCCGCCGAGGGTCGAATATGCAATGACGCCGCTCGGCATGACGCTGAAGCCTGTCATCCAGGCGTTGGCCGCCTGGGGTGACGATTATGTCTTCTGCAGTCCGGAAGGCCGCGAGCTGCGCTTGGCCTCAGACGGCCTGCGCGCTCCGGTCACGGCGCTCGAGGCGTAGCGAGGCTGCAAAGACGAAGAGGCCGAGAAAGGATAGCACCGCACCGACGTAGCCGGTCGCCGCAAAACCGTAGCCCCAGGCGATGACGAGACCGCCGAGCCAGGCGCCGATCGCATTGGCGATGTTGAAGGCGGAATGGTTAGAAGCGGCCGCAAGTGTCTGCGCATCGGCGGCGACATCCATCAGCCGCGTCTGCAGCGCCGGGCCGGCGGCAAAACCGCAGCCGACGAGGAAGACGCAAAGGCCGAGCATATAGGGATTGGCGGCGGTCAGCGAGAAGGTGGTGAGCACGACGACATTATAGATCAGCGACCCGCCGATCGTGCCGAGCAGCGATTTGTCGGCGAGCCACGAGCCGATGAAATTGCCCGCATTCATGCCGACACCGAAGAGGACCAGCATGATCGGAACGGCTGCTTCCGGCAGCATAGCCACCTCAGTCGTTGTCGAGGCGATATAGCTGAACATCGCAAACATGCCGCCGTAACCGACGGCGGCGATGCCGAGCGTCAGCCACACCTGCGGCCGGCGGAAGGCGCCGAGTTCGCGCAGGAACCCCGCTTCCTCTGAAACCCTGTCCTTCGGAACGTAGAACCAGATCAGCGCCACCGTCAGCAGGCCGAGCACGCCGACCGAGAAAAACGCCACCTGCCAGTCGAGCGACTGGCCGAAGAATGTCGTCAACGGCGTGCCGAGAAGTGTCGCAACGGTCAGGCCGAGCATGACGCGGCCAACGGCACGGGCGCGGCGATGCACAGGCACCATCGAGGCGGCGACAAGGGCCGCGACGCCGAAATAGGCGCCGTGCGGCAGGCCGCTGACGAAGCGCAGCAGCGTGAAGCTTTCGAAGGTCGGCGCCATCGCGCTGAGGATGTTACCGGCGGCAAAGATCAGCATCAGCATCAAAAGCAGCGTGCGGCGCGCCATCTTCGCGGCGAGCACGGCAATGACGGGTGCGCCGACGACGACGCCGAGCGCATAGGCGCTGATGACGTAGCCGGCTTGCGGCGTAGTGACTGAGAAGGTGTCGGCGACATTGGGCAGCAGCCCCATGATCGCGAATTCGCCGGTGCCGATGCCGAAGCCGCCGCAGGCGAGCGCCAGCTGGACCAGCGCCACGGTCATTGCCGACGGCAGCTCTTCATTCTGGCTATCTATTGAAATATCAGCGGCAATCTCACTCACGAGAGCTCCTCGAGGCGGTTTCTGCTTGGCAATGGCCCCTGGCGCAGGCGCGGCCGCGAGCCGATCGGTGGAAATGGTGGGAGTTGGAGACGAGGTCTCCGATGGACCATCTATCCGTGGGTTCGCGGCTGCCGTCGAGTGCATTTTTTGCAGTGCAGCGTCCTGCTATGTGCATACGTCTATTGCAATTTTTGCATTTCTGCCCTTTGTCCGGAAAGAAGGCTGCGCTTGAAATCGGCGATGCCGCAACCATCTCAGGGGCAAGGCAGGAGCATTTCCTCCGCGCCAGAGACGGGAGCTCTCATGAAGCTTGTAGGCTTTTTCAATCGCGACGGCGGTACCTTCAGGACCACCGACATGCTGGCCTACGAAAAGAGGGCAGAGGCGGCTTTCCGCGAAGCGGGGCACGATTTCGACGCCATCGTCTTCTCAGGAAAGGAAATCATTCCCGCCATGGAGCGAGCGGCCAAGCGCGATGATATCGACGGCATCGTCGCCGGCGGCGGCGACGGCACAATTTCGGCAGCGGCATCGATCGCCTGGAAAAACGGAATTGCGCTCGGCGTCGTGCCTGCAGGCACGATGAACCTCTTTGCCCGCTCGCTGCGTGTGCCGCTTGATATCTGGCAGGCGCTTGATGTGCTTGCCTCCGGCGAGGTCGACAATGTCGATATCGCCAGCGCCAACGGTCGCCCCTTCATCCACCAGTTTTCCGCCGGTCTGCATGCTCGCATGGTGCGCTACCGCAACGCCTACAGCTATCGTTCCCGGCTGGGCAAGATCCGGGCAAGCACGAAGGCGGCATTGGGCGTCATCTTCAACCCGCCGGAGTTCGAGGTCGAGTTCGAGGCGATCGGCATGCGCGAGCGCCGCAGGGTGTCGGCCATATCAGTCTCCAACAATCCCTTCGGTGAGAACGCGCTGCTCTACGCCGATAATTTGAGAAGCGGCGAACTCGGCTTCTACACGGCAAATCCGCTGAAGCCTCTCGGTGTCGCCCGTCTCGCCATCGACATGCTGCGCGGCAAGGTCCGCGAGAATGCCGATGTCATGGTGATGCACCCGGCCGAGGTGCACCTGCATTTCCCGAAACTGCGCTCCAAGGCCAATTGCGTCATGGACGGCGAGTTGCTGCCGCTCCAACGCGACGTCTCGATCCGGCTGCATCCGGGCGAATTGAAGGTTCTCGTCAAGCAGGGTCTCGCAGCGCAGGTGGATGCCAGCGAACGCCGCGAGCCCGCTGCGTGAACCGCCCGCGGTAGAGACTTCAGAGCCGCGGCAGATAGGTGCGGTAGTCGAAATCCGAAACCGTGCGGAGATGCGCAAGCGCTTCCTTGCGCTTGGTGTCGCCATAGAGCGCCTGATAACCCGCGCCGAAGATATCCGTGATGAACGGCGAGGTGCGGAAGGTCTCGACGGCGCTGAGGAAATCATGCGTCAGTCGCGTGGTATTCGCCGGTATGTGCGAGGGCGTCGTCTCTTCGCCGGGGTCGAGTTCGCCATCGAGACCGGTGAGCATGCCGCCCAGGATCGCCGCGAGCAGCAGATAGGGATTGGCATCGGCGCCGGCGACGCGGTGTTCGATGCGTGCGGCCGGACCATCCTTGTCGGGGATGCGGATCGCCGTGCCGCGATGGCCGCTGCCCCAGGTCAGATCGACAGGCGCGAACGAGCCCGGCTGGAAGCGCCGGTAGGAATTGGCGAAGGGAGCGAAGATCAGCTGCGCCTCGCGCATGGTGTTAAGCAGGCCTGCTGTCACCGATTTGATCAGCTTCGGCTCGCCGCCCTTGGCGTCGAGGATGTTGCGGCCTTGCCGGTCGATGATGCTCGCATGCACATGCAGGCCGGAGCCGGCATGTTCGGAATAGGGCTTGGCCATGCAGGTCGATTTCAACCCGTGGCGGCGCGCCGCCTGTTCGGCGATGCGCTTGAGATAGAGGCAATCATCGGCGGCTGCCAGCGCATCGGGGCGATGCAGCAGGTTGACCTCGAACTGGCCCGGACCGAATTCCGCTGTCGTCGCATCCGCCGGCAGCCCCTGCGCCGTCGCATATGCCCTCAGTGTTCTGAGATAGTCGTCGAGCGCGTCGACGGCGCTCATGTCGTAGAGCTGGAAGCCGTTCGGTTCGCCGCGATAGGTGAGGCTTTCCGGGGGGGAAGGGCGTCCGGCTTCGCGCCAGTCTGCCGACATCACGTAGAATTCCAGCTCGGTGGCGACGACGGGCGTCAGCCCGCGCGCGGCATAGCGCTCCAGCACCGAAGCGAGGATGGCGCGCGGATCCATGAAGCTCGGGCTGCCGTCGAATTCGTGCATGGTGGCGAGCACCTGCATCGAGCCCTCGGGCGCCCAGGGCATCGGCGCCAGGCTGCGCCGGTCTGGGACGACCTTGCCGTCAGGATCGCCGATCGTCAGTGACAGGCCGGTGATATCGTCATTGTCGTCACCCCAGATGTCGAGCGATTGCGTCGAGGTCGGCAGGCGGATGTCCCCGGCCCAGACCTTGGCTTCGGCGCCGGGTGGAAGCTGTTTGCCGCGCAGGTCGCCGTTCATGCCGACGATCATGACCTCGAAACGCGGGTCGCCGCCATCGGTCTTGCCGTCCATCCTGTCGCTCGCCATGACCTTGAAAATCCTCCGGGGCAAGGCCAAGCTCCTACCCCATCGATAGAAGCCTTTCAATCCGCGGGGCTCTTTTGCCAGTCATGCCCGACACTTGCCCGCCCTCCAACCTTGCCGCGATCGACGCCGTGCACCATCTGCAACCCTTCGCCGACATCAAGAAGCTGAATGCCTATTGGCCGGAGATCGACCGTATCTGCAAGGCGCGCAACATCCTGCTTTGGCAGTGGGGCTCTGGCGACGAAGCAGCTATGTCGATGCCAGGTCACCGTAGCTGCTGTCGGATCATGGGCAAAGCCAAGGTGAGGAGTGCGGCGAAAACCATGACGACGCCATAAGGTACCTTCCGGCTCGCCCGGATTTCCTCGACGCGCATGAAAAAGGCGAGATGTGCGACGGGCAGCGGCACCGGCAGCCGCAGGACCAGGAGCGTCACGATGCCGAGGACGAGGAGCAAAAACGAAAACGGCAGCATTCCGTGCCATCCGACAAAAAGGCCGATCGGCAGGAAAAGCTTGGCGTCTCCTGCGCCAAACAGCCGGAACGCCCAGAGCATCACCCCAAGTATGAACATCAGCAGACCGGCCCCGACGTCGCCGCCAATTCCGCTCGAAGCAAACAGCGCAGCGCCGACATCCTCGGAGCCAAGCATCACGGCCACCGCGCGCAGTGCATAAAGTGTCACGAGCGCAAGCACGATCGTGTTGGGGATCTTCCATGTGCGGAAATCGGTCCAGGCGGCGTAGAGAAAAAGTAATACTGAAAGCGAACTAATAACATTGATCATTTTCAGCATTGGATTCAACCTTTTGGGTTATGATAGCCTGATTTTCAAGTTCAGTTTCAATAAATCCCGAAGAATGAGTCGGTTTTTACGAATGGAACCGGGACTTTGGTCTTAACCATAAAGTATAGATGTAGAGAGCGCGCGTATAAAACAATTGACTAAATTAGAGTTAAGAGATTATTAATGTTCCCAGTCGAAGAGGCGGTCTCGACGACAGGGCGGCCGGGGGGACTTACGGCGCACAACTTATCTGGGAGGAAATTCTCGATGAAAGCCTTTGTAAATAGCGTACGCGCTTTCGCGCGGGAAGAAGATGGCGTCGCACTTACCGAATACCTCATTCTGCTTGCCTTGCTGGTTGGCGGCGTCATCGGGGCGGTGACATTGGCCGGCCAAAATCTCTCTACCGTTTGGAACGGCTGGGCAACGTGGTTTACGACCAACCTGACCGCCCCGTGAGCAGCCTGAAATCGGCGTTCGAAGAAGCGAGGGGTTTTATTAACCCCTCTCTTCTAAATTAGCATCAATGAATGGATGCGCTCCGTTCAGTGTAGCGAGTAACCGCGATGCGTTCTTCAACGATTTTAAGTCTCGTTATTGCGTTTGTCCTCGCAGCAGCAGCCGTTTTCGGCATGCGCGAGTATCTCTCCGATCAGAAGGCCCAGCTGTTGGCGATGAACGGCATGAAGGCCGAGGAAAGAACACTCGTTGTCGCCGACAAGCCAATGCGCTTCGGCGACCGGATCCGATCCGAAAATCTCAAGGCCATTCCGTGGCCCTCCAATGAAACACCCGCAGGCTCGTTCGTCAGCGTCGAGACGGTCGTCGGCAACGATGCCCAGCCGCGCTATGCCATGGCGGCGATCGACCCCGGCGAGCCGGTGCTATCCTCGAAAATCACTGGTACCGGCGAACGCGCCACGCTGTCGGCGGCGCTCGACCAGGGCATGAAGGCGGTTTCCATCCGCGTCAACGACGTGCTCGGCGTTGCCGGCTTCGTAAGGCCTTCCGATCGCGTCGACGTGCTTCTGACGCGGGTCGTGCGCGGGCCGGCAGGCAACGACCAGACCTTCGTTGACGTGCTGCTGCAAGGCGTCAAGGTGCTAGCGGTGGACCAAACGGCAGACGAGCGCAAGGACGAGCCATCCGTCGTGAAAACCGTGACCTTTGAGGTCACGACCGACGAGGCGCAGCGCCTTACCCTCGGCTCCAGTATCGGCACGCTCTCGCTGGCGCTTCGCAATATTGCCTCTTCCTCCATCGAGCAAACCCGACAGATCACCGTCGCCGACCTCGGTGGCGGGGCGATGGCGACGGAGCTCGGTAATGATCTGGAAAAGAATAAGTTGCCAGAACCTGAAAAACAAGTGCAGATTGTGGAACTGAAGGTTGAACCGGTGTTGTCGGTCGAGCCGAAGTGGGTGACGGTGGGGGTCTGGAACACGACAAAGCGCGAGGAGCACCGAGTCGGCCTGGTCCAGTGATGTTGTTTATGCGGCCTGCCGCAGGTGCGGCCGGCCGAAGGAGGGGGCTAAAGCAGGCATGGCGAACGGCAAGAAACGAATCGCAGGGACGAAAAGCCTTGCGGCACTGGCGGCAGTGTTTTCGGCCTGTGTGTTGGGCCTGGGATTTGCCGGCTGCGCCAACGCACAGGAAAAGTCGGTCACCCTAGGCAAATCGGTCCAGCGTGTGACGTTGCCTCCGAACGCGACGCTGACGCTCAATACCGGCCAGCCCTTCGGCGATCTCGTCATCGGCAGCGCCGATATGATTGACGTGGTGCCGCTTTCCGACCGGTCGCTGTTCATTCGCGGCAAGAAGATCGGCGCCACCAATATCTCGGTCTATGGCGACGACAAGTCGCTTCTCGGTGTCATCGACATCCGCGTTGCCAGCGATTTCACCGAAGTCGCCGCCGCCATTCGCTCTGCCGCGCCCTCGGCCCGGGTCACGGTGGTCAACTCCAACGATCGCATTCGCCTGACAGGCATGGTCCGTGACGGCGTTGAATTGCAGCGGGTGATGGAAGTCGCCCAGTCCTATTCCGACCAACCGGTGCTGAACCAGTTGCGCGTCAGCGACAGCCAGCAGGTGATGCTGGAGGTCCGTATCATTGAAGCCTCACGCACGACGGGTCGTGACCTCGGGATCGGTTGGTCCGGGCACGGCAACAACGGCATCGGCAAGGCAACGACCAGCCAGGGTATTACCGTGGACGATGACGGTAGCTTGGCCCGTTCCCTCCTTGACCCCAAGGGTGCTGCAACGGGTATGCTGCCCTTCGGCCAGTTGATCGCCAAAGTTCTGGAAATTTCGGGCGGCCGCATCGACGTAGTCATCAACGCGCTCGAGCAGAAGGGATTGGTTCGTCGTCTGGCTCAGCCGAACCTCATCGCAATGAGCGGCTCGACCGCCAGCTTCCATGCCGGCGGTGAAGTGCCGATCCTGAAGACGACGAACAACGGCACGACAGTCGCCACCGAGACGGACTATCGCCCCTTTGGTGTGCGGCTGACCTTCAAGCCGGTGGTGCTTGACGACGGCGTCATCAATTTGGAGATCGAGCCTGAGGTTTCCGAGCTTGATCCGTCGATCAGCGTCAACGGCAATCCGGGTTTCATCTCACGCGCTGCCAGCACGACGGTAGCGCTTCGTGACGGCCAGAGCTTTGCCATGGCGGGCCTGCTGCAGTCGATCAATGCCAAAGACATCCAGCAACTGCCGGGCCTCGGGAAGATACCGATCCTCGGCGCACTGTTCCGTTCGACGAGTTTCCAGAAGAAGGAATCCGACCTTGTTATCGTCGTCACCCCGCACATTGTGCGACCGGCCCGCCCGGGTGAGGACCTCTACAGTCCGCTCGATCAGACGCGTTCGTCCAACGACGTCGAGCTTTTCGCGCTCGGTGTTCTGGAAGTCGACAAGGATATGCTCCGACGCTTTCGCAATGGCGTAGGTGTGACTGGGCCCTATGGCCATCGTCTCGACCTGAACCAGGGAGCCCAAGTTGTTGTTACAAAACGCTAAGCGCGTCCTTTTCCTCCTCGCAGTCGCCGGCCTTGCTTCCGGCTGCGCCGACTACATGAACCATCGCGACTCGATCACCTTCGGGCTCGGGAATGCCGTGGAAGCAAACAAGGCCATCCATATCGAGGATCCGTTCCCGCCGGAAGCCCAGCGAACCTGGATCGCAAGCGACGGCAAGGTGATCCGCAGGGTGGTCACTCAGTACCAGAACGGCGGGATGGGCGTTGTTCCGCCGTCGCCGGCCATGGGGGCTAATGGGGCGTCCAGTGTGGCTACCGTTAGCCAATAGCTGGCAAAAGGCATGAACGGCGGCAGCGCGTCGGAAGGGAAAATGCACGATACGGGGTCGTCACGGCGATAGCGCGGTGATGGGGGTATGCCAATGCTGAGCAGGGTTGTCAGACGGTTCTGGAACGATCATCGTGGCTATGTTATCGCCTTGACGCTTATCGCCATGCCTATGCTTCTCGGCTTTTCGCTGCTGATCATCGATGTCGGCCGCAGCAGCAACCTGCATACTGATCTTCAGAATGCGGTCGATGCGATGGCGCTCGCCGGAGCCCGTGAACTCGATGGCCGCGATGATGCCATTTCGAGGGCGCAAACGGCGATCGAGAAAATCGCCAACAGCGCGGCTTTCTCGGGGGGCGGGATCGGCATGTCGCTTGGCTCGCATATTACCGTGGCCTATGACGCCGGCAACGACGCCGGGAGCACTGTCAACGTGCATTTTCTGAAGAGCATCCCGGCCAGCGACGATACGCCCATCCCGTCTTCGATGGAAACGACAGAAGTCAGCGAAGCATCCTATGCCTGGGTCATCGCCAAGCCGCAGGCGATGCAGACGATATTTCCGGTCCCGGTCGGCTTCACCCGCGATACGATCAACATCGCTGCCGACGCCGTGGCGGTATACCACGCCAGCGCCTGCGACGTGACGCCGATCTTTATCTGCAATCCGTTCGAGCCTGCTGGCAACACGAGTGAAAGCGCCAACGACGATGCCGCTGCGGCCTTGCATACCAACTTTGCGGCCGGAAATCTCTACGGGCGACAGATCGAGCTTCACAGCACCTCGTCGTCCAATCCCGGTCCCGGCAATTTCGGGTTCCTGCGGACCCCCTTGGGCAATGGTGCGTCGGTGCTGGCGGAGGCGCTTGCCACCGGCAATCCCGGCACCTGCTACACACAGGACAACCTCGATACGGAGACCGGCGCAATGGCGGGGCCGATCGAGGACGGCGTGAATACGCGTTTCGGCTTTTACTCCTCCTCGTTCAACAAGGCGAAGGGAGATTATCGTTACCGACCTGCCCAAAACGTACGCTCCGCTCGGACAATCACCAAGGGAAAGCCGGGCTGCGATACCTACGATCCCGTCAAGGTCGGAGAGGTTGTCGGCGATGCGAGCAAGGCTTTGCCGCTCGGCTACGGAGCGGGGATGACCTCGCTTGCCGGCGGCAAGATCAGCAGCGCCAACAATTGGCAGTACACGACCTACTGGAATGTCGCGCAGGGCACGGCTGCGCCCTCGGTGAGCACAGTTCTCAGCAACTACTCCAGCTATCCCCCGCAGGCGACTGGAACACCAAGCCGACCCTCTGCGTACGATGTTTATCGCTACGAGCTTGCGAACCCATCTCTCATCAACCATGCCTCGGCGAATGGCGAGACCGGCAAACCGACAACTGGCGGCCAGTGCTATACCGGCCCGGACCTTTCGAACTATACGGCGGCTGAATATGGTGATCGCCGCGAAATCTTCTCAGCCATCGTCAATTGTGGCTATGAAGCCTCGGTCGGCCATCTGAACGGTCACAAGGCCACCCGCGCCGTGGCCTTCGCACGCATGTTCCTGACCAAGCCGGCGATAAAGGATTCCAGCGAACGATACCTTTCGCTGGAGATGATCGACATCACCGGCAAGGGTGGTCGCGGTACGGCAGACGAATTCTTGCGGGAAGAAGCGGAGCTGGTCAGATGATGGCGCTCCGCAATTTTATCTTGTATCGGCTCGGCCTCGGCTTCTGGCGGCGGGAGGAAGGCGCAGTGCTTGCCGAGGCGCTGCTCGCGATCCCCTTTGTAACGCTCTTTGCGGCGGGGATACTGGAGTTTGGCAGCATCTTCTGGCAGCGCATGCAGATCGACGCGGGCTTGCGCGATGCGGGGCGTTACCTTTCGCGATGCCGGCCGTTGTCGGGAACCTATGTGCCGACATGCAATCAGGCGACCGCGAAGACGATTGCCTTTTACGGAACGCAGACGCCCGCGGCAGGCGCTATACCCCGCGTCCCCGACTGGAAGGACCCTTCTGACATCACCATCACGGCACCCGATGCGGATGGGAACATCACCATTTCCACTGCTCATCTCTACCAGAACTCGCCGGTGTTCAGCTTTCTCGGAATCGGTGCCATCACGATCAGTTCGTCCCATGAAGAGAGATACATCGGATGGTGACCTTTCGGGCAATCAAGGCATTCTGGCAGGATAGCAGTGGTGTCAGCCTTGTCGAAGCATTGCTGACCTTTCCGATCGTCATGCTGGTATTCGCCACCTTCATCGAGTTCGGCTATGCCATGGCGCAGTGGAATCAGACGGTCAAGGCACTGCAATATGGTGCCCGTTTGGCCGCCGTATCCGATCCGTTGACGACGAATTTCAATGCCGTTTTCCCGATCGAAGCTACCGATCCGCTCAACAACGGCAAAGCCGCGCCGAACGATGCAACAATATCCTCGACCTGCGGACCGGCTCTTGCGAACTGCACGGCGGCATTGAACCGGATCGTCCTGGGAAGCGACGGCGTTTGCAACGCGGGGACTGATCCTCACCCCGGCATTTGCGACCTCAATTGGCGCATCAAGCCGCAAAATCTGATGGTCACCTACCAGCGGTCGGGGCTCGGCTATTGGGGTCGGCCGGAAGGGCCCGTGCTGACGATGCGGCTGGAGGTGCGCGACATCACCTTCGATCTGCCGATCCTCGGCGGGCTGTTGGGGCTCAACGACATTACCATCCCGGCCCATCCGGTTACGATCACGACGGAAGATCTAAAGACCTGCTCAACCTGCTGACCCCTGATAACGCGTAGGAAAGCGAAAATGACAGCTCACATGAACATTGCCGCATCCACCAAGATATTGGTTCTCTCCGACGACGCGGCAGCAGCGAGCTTCATGCTCGATACGTTTGGGTCGCTTTCGCGTTACGATGTCCGCCATCTCTCGCTGAAGGCGCTCGGAGAAAAGGGCCGGTTCGATCCGACGCAGTTCAACTTGATCGTTCTCGACGTCGACAACGGGAAATTGCTGCACCAGCCGGAGCTTTTCGCGTTTCGCACCAGCTATCGGGACATTCCGCTCGTCGTCGTTTCCGAAGACCTGCCGGACGACATGCTGCGGCTCCTCTTCCGCCTGAACGGCAATGACTGGCTGAAGAAACCGCTCGAGCGCCGCGCACTGATCGACATGATTTCGACCCATGCGCCAGGCACTGGGGCCAGCGACAGCCGGGTGCATGCCGTGGTCTCTGCCGTCGGTGGCGCGGGCGCCAGCATGATCGCTTCGTCGCTTGCGCATGCGCTGGCCCAGCCGACCAAGAATTCGACGCCGCGGGTTGACTTGTTCGACACGGATTTTTGCTCCGGGATGCTTGGCTATTATCTCAACCTCGTCAACGACTACGACTTAAAACCAGTCATCGCCAATCCTTCCCGGGTCGATCTGGAATTCATCGATCTGGTTCGAAAGCGTCATTCGGAAGGCTTTTCACTGCTGTCCTTCAAGCAGCCAGCCGTCCTTCTGGCACCCAAGGGCCGGGAACTCGTGCTGCGTATGCTCGACGTGGCCGCCTTCGAGAGCGACCACACGATCATCGACATTCCCTATTATGACACGCCGTGGAAATACGAGGTGCTCAGCTCGGTCAACAGCATCTGCATCGTCACCGAAATGACGGTCCCTGCGCTTTCTCAAGCCAAGGATTTGTTTGCCAATCTGGTACAGCTGCGAGGCAGTTCGGAGCAGATATTCATCGTCATCAACAAATACCGCGCCAAACTTTTCGGCCTCGGCCTGCGCCGACAACAAACGGAGAAGATATTCAAGGAGATCCCAACGCATGTCATTGCGGATGACTGGGATACTCTGAGCGAGGCGGTCAACCGCGGCGTGCTGCCAATTCAAGTGAATTCCCGGGCGCGCTTCTGCGGCGCAGTCGGTAAACTTGGAGCACTGGTGCGATGACGGCGATCGACAGTGGGCGCATAAGGTCCCGCGCCCCCGATGTTGCTCTTGCGGTTTTGGCAATTCTGGCCGCTGTCGGCGACGCCGAGGCAGGCGGGCTTGTGCCGCGAAGCCTTGGGCCGACGACAAGCGCCGTGGTGACGATCGAAAAAAGCTATGCGGCTGGGACAATCGTCATTGTCAGCGGCAATCGTACGCTGGATCTCGTCATCTCCGAAGGACGCGCGATCCGTTACAAAATCGGAGTCGGACGAGACGGATTTCGCTGGAGCGGTACCGTCAAGGTTGGACGCAAAGCAGAGTGGCCCGACTGGCGCCCGCCTGCCGAGATGAAGGCGCGCTCAGCCGGACTTCCGGACCTGGTACCTGCCGGGCCGCTTAATCCATTGGGTGCCCGCGGGATCTATCTCTACAAGGGCGGGACCGACACGCTCTACCGCATTCATGGAACGAACGAGCAGTCGACGGTCGGCGGTTTCGCGTCATCGGGCTGTTTTCGCATGAGCAATGCCGACGTCATCGATCTCTATGAGAGGGTGAAAGTCGGCTCCACGGTCATTGTAAAATAATAGTTCAGGGGCGGGAAACATGGCGAACGGTATCATGGGGCGTTTCTACAAGCAGTTGGAGCCGGAAAGCCGGGAACATCTGGAGGCGGCCGAACTGTCTTTGGTCGGCGCAGTTGAGAACATGCCTGCCCAACCGGCCTCTGACAGCGCCACGGCGAGTGGCGAAGAGGCTTCGTTCGGGCCGGACATGGTTTCCGAGCGGGTCAATCTGCACCGCTACCTGCTCGATCGCATCAACCTCGGGATCCTCGACACACTCGACAACGAGGAGATCGCCACCGAGATCCGGCCGTTGGTCAAGGACTATATTCGGAGTAACAACTTTCCGCTGAATGCCAAGGAAATCAATGATCTGATCCGCGATATCACCGATGAGATGCTCGGGCTGGGACCGATCGAGCCGCTGCTGGCCGATGACACAATCGCAGATATTCTCATCAATGGCTACAACAGCGTCTATGTCGAGCGTAGCGGCAAGCTCGAGAGCACCGCCGTGCGGTTCAAAGACGAGGACCACCTGCTTCGGGTGATCAACAAGATCGTCTCGGCGGTTGGCCGCCGTGTCGACGAGTCAACGCCGATGGTTGACGCCCGCCTCAAGGATGGCTCGCGTGTCAACGTCGCCATCAGGCCGATCTCGGTCGACGGACCGCTCGTTTCCATTCGCAAATTCACGCGCAAGCCGCTGACAATGGAGCGCCTCGTGCAATATGGCGCTATGGCCGATGCGATGCGCATCCTTCTCAGCGCTGCGGTCAAGGGCAAGGTGTCCATGGTCATTTCAGGCGGCACCGGTTCTGGCAAGACCACCTTGCTGAACGCTCTCTCGTCGCAGATTTCTCCAAGGGAGCGCCTGATCACCATCGAGGATGCGGCCGAGCTTCAACTGCAGCAGCCACATGTCGGGCGTTTGGAAACCCGGCCGCCAACGCTCGACGGGCGCAACGAAATCCGTCAACGCGAACTTTTGAAAAACGCCCTGCGCATGCGTCCCGACCGCATCATCGTCGGCGAAGTGCGCGGCGACGAGGCGTTCGACATGCTGCAGGCGATGAATACCGGTCACGAGGGGTCGATGACGACCATTCACGCCAACACGCCGCGCGACGCCGTCGGTCGGCTTGAGCAGATGGTCGGCATGGCAGGGATGCCGATGTCGCAGTTGAGCATTCGCTCGCAGATCTCGTCCGCCATCACCATGATCGTGCAGGTCCAGCGCCTGAGCGACGGCAGCCGCAAGATCGTCTCGATTTCCGAGATCACCGGCATGGAGGGCGAAGTCGTGCAGATGCAGGAGATTATGAAATTCAAGAAAATCGGCACCGATGAAGGCGGGCGCATTCATGGGGAATTCCGTGCCACCGGCATCCGGCCGCGGTTCGTCGAGGAATTTGCCGAACTCGGGATCGAGATCCCTGTGGCGATTTTTGATCCCGGTAAACCGCTGCAAACGGGACCTGTTCAATGACCCTGACTCTGCTTTACGCGGCCGTTTTCACCGCCGCCCTTGTCGCTGTCGAAGCGATCATGCGCAGCTACTTCAAGACATCAGAACGACACCGTGCCGTGAACCATCGGCTGAGCTTGCTCGAGGTCAGCGATGATCATCGCAAGACCTATAGCGATATGCTGAAGGAGCGCGGTGCCGGCGGCGGTTGGCGGCAAACCCCCATCACGCAGCGGCTGCTGCAGTTCTACGCCCAGTCGGGAATCAAGTTCGATGCCAGGCGATTTGCTCTCTTCGCGATCGCGGGCGCCCTTTTGACGTGGCTGGCCGCGGGGTTCCTCGTGCCCAGCACTCTGTTCAGGATCCCCGTCTTTCTCCTGATCTGTCTCCTCATCCCGGCGCTCGTCGTCTGGCGCGCCCGGGCGCGCCGCATGCGGAAGTTCGAACTGAAGCTTCCTGAAGCGCTCGATGTCGCCAATCGCAGCTTGGCCGCCGGCCACCCGCTGCCGGCGGCGATTTCTTTGGTGGCACGTGAGATGCCGGATCCGATCGGCACCGAGTTCGGCCTCCTCTCGGATGAGCTCACCTACGGCGTGACGCTGGACGATGCCCTTGTCAACTTGGCGAACCGGGTCGGCGTCGAGGATCTGAACCTGCTTGCGATATCGCTGAGCGTGCAGGCCGGAACCGGCGGAAACCTCGTGGAGATCCTGCAGAACCTTTCGAAGACGCTGCGCGACCGGTATATGCTGAAGGCAAAGGTCAAGGCGATTTCCTCGGAAGGACGCATCACGGCGATCTTCATGTCGGGCTATCCGTTCCTGCTTTACGCGATGATCAAGGCGTTGTCGCCGACCTACTTCGATCCCGTCTGGGATAGCGGCCACGGAACCACGGTGGTGAGCGTGCTGCTGGCCGTCATGGCGATCGGGAACGTCATTCTCTACAAGATGGTCAACTTCGAGTACTGAGGCTGTTATGTCGAGTGAGTATGGAATTTACCTCATCGTCTTCTTTGCAGTGCTGATCTTTTCCGCAGCAGCATCCGAATTGTTTATCCGACAGCGCGAGGTCTCGGTCCGAGTGTCGAAGAGCTCGGCGGCATCAGGCGAGGAGTTCCACCTTGGCGATACGACGATTGCCGATCTCGGCGAGGCGGAAAACCGCCTGATCCGTCGCTATTTCGAGATTACGCGACGTGACACCAATGTGAACTCCACCCAGAACCGGCTGATCCGGGCGGGGTATTTCGCTGCCGGCGCCGTGACCACCTTCCAGGTGGTTCGCGCGGTGATTTGTATCGGCATGCTGGTCGTAGCGGTCTGGGCCTTGAACCGGTTCGCGCCTGATATGTCGCAGATAGTGACGCTGATCCTTGGCATGTTTGCTGCGGGCGCGACCTTTATTCTGGTCAACATCTATATCGACCGGCGCGGCGCCGCCAAGGAGAGGGAGTACCGCCGCCTCTTTCCCGATTTCATGGATATGCTGATCGTCTGCCTTGATGCGGGGATGAGCATCGAGGCGGCGGCGAACCGCGTTGCCCGGGAATTCGTTGCCAAGCAGCAGGACTTCGGCCTGCATCTCTCGATCATGATGCTGGAAGTGCGAGGCGGCCGGCGATTGCGCGAGGCGCTCGCCAACCTTGCCATCCGCCTGAGGATCGACGAGGCCCGGGCCCTTTCCGTTCTGTTCCGCCAATCGGAAGAACTCGGGACCAGCGTAACGCAGACGCTGCGGGTCTACTGCAAGGAAATGCGCGACCTCCGTATTGTTCGCGCGGAGGAAAAGGCAAACGCCCTGCCGGTCAAGATGCTGCTGCCGCTCGGCGCATTCCTTTTTCCGGTAAGCCTCGTCATCGTTCTTGTACCCGTTGTTATGCGTGTCATCAGTCTTCTCATCGGCATGAAACCCGGCGGTTGAGCCAAGCGAGGTCGTATGCAGTATTCGCTCGAACAGAATCGTAACGAGGCCATCATTGCCCTCGATCCGCGTATGCCCATGGCACCGGCAAGCATAGAACAAGCCGGACTGGATCCGTCGTTCCTGCTTCGGTTGGCGTCAAAATGCGCGGCCGAGCAGGATACGACCACGGCATCTCATCTGGCTGACCGGATGAAATTGCCGAAAGTGATCGTCAATATCCTGATCAAGGAGCTTGTGAAACTCGCCTATCTCGAGGCGCGCGGCTTGGCTGGTGAGGATGTGCGATCCGATATTCGATATGCTCTTTCCATGAAGGGGTTCGAATATGCCCACGCGGCGTCGCGTCAATGCCAATATGTCGGGCCGGCGCCGGTGTCGCTCGACGCGTTCTGCCGGCAGGTCGGTTTGCAGTCCATCCATTACGAGCGCGTGACCCCGGAGCGGCTGAACGACAGCCTTGACGGGCTGGTGCTGTCAGACGCCCTGGTCGAAAAGCTCGGCCCGGCCATCAACTCCGGTCGCTCTATCCTGCTTTACGGACCACCCGGCAACGGAAAGACGAGCATCGCCGAGCGGACGTCGCAACTGTTCCGCCAAACAATCTGGGTGCCCTATGCCGTCGAGGTCGGCGGTCATGTCATCAGTTTCTATGACGAAGCAGTGCATCACCCCGTATCAGAGGCAGACACAGAATCCCATCCGAAAGCGGATCAACGATGGACCGAATGCCGCCGTCCGGTGATCAAGACGGGCGGGGAATTGACCCTCGATCAGCTCGATCTCACCTTCAACGCAGGACCGAATGTCTACGAAGCGCCCATACACTTAAAGGCGTCCGGCGGCGTTTTCATTATCGACGACTTCGGGCGCCAACAAGTGGCGCCACAGGCACTCATCAATCGCTGGATTGTCCCGCTCGAGCGCGGATATGACTTCCTGACGCTGCACACCGGCAAGAAGTTCAAGGTTCCCTTTGACGAGCTGGTCGTATTTTCGACGAATATCGCACCGAAGAATCTTTCTGATGAGGCGGGCTTGCGGCGCCTCAAATACAAGATCTTTGTGAACACTCCGTCGCGCGACGAATATATCAGAATCTTCAAATCGTATGCCAGCGGCACCGGATTGGTTGTCTGTGATCCAGACCTGAATCTGTTCTACGATCGCAAGTACAACGGCGATGTGCTAGCGTCTTGCTATCATCCAAAATATCTTCTGGATTTCGTCAGTTCTTACTGCGAGTTCAACGGCATAGCCGGAATCGCGTCGCTCGGTATGCTCGAGCGGGCGTGGGAAGGTGTATTTACCTCGGAATGATTGCGGGCTTGTCACTGACACGGCGTGTTCCTGGACAATGTGTCCAACGCAGATTT
Organism: Rhizobium beringeri; assembly: GCF_004306515.1. Taxonomy (NCBI): domain Bacteria; kingdom Pseudomonadati; phylum Pseudomonadota; class Alphaproteobacteria; order Hyphomicrobiales; family Rhizobiaceae; genus Rhizobium; species Rhizobium beringeri. Next base: position 1,082,652 of record NZ_SILG01000001.1, read on the forward strand.
GATGACTTACGGGGAGTAACCGAATGACTAGCATTCCGGGCATTGAGGTCGAAGCAGACCGCGCAAAACCAAGCAATTTGCGAGTGATAGAGCAGCGGGGCTCAAAAAGCTCGCTACTCGTCGGTTTGCTGCTGATGCTCTTGCCTGTGAATGCTGGCGTTCTCATCTATACCGCCAAAAACTCAGCCGATGTTCGCGAGAGCCGCGAGACCATCGCCGCGCTTAAGAGGTCCATCGATGGTCTGAGGGGACAAATGGAAAAGCAGTCGCGCAACATCGCGGATAATGCCAAGGCTGACGAAGTCGCACTTATCCGCCAGGAGATGGATGGGCTGCAAAAGACTATGATGAACGAACGGCGAAACGACACAAGTGGTCTTCGGATGGGTTCAGCTTTGGTCCTTAGCGCACCCGGCAAGGAGCCGGCACAATTTTTCGCACCCCGTGCCGTGTCAGCGGAAGCTCAAGCTTCGGATAGCAGCCTTGCGTCCCTCGAAGCCGGGGGCATTGCCGTCAGTGACCTGCCGCGTTACGAGCGCACACTCTCGCCGGAAGGCCAGCTCATCCTTCGGAAGGCCCGGTAAACACCGCGTTCGCCGAAATCTCCAAAGCAATCGGTGGATGCTGCCAGGGGGCGCCGATGCTGGCAATGCGCAAGGGCGCTCTCATCTCGACCCAGATTGCCGATCGCTGCAGAGCCTATCACCGCTGAGCGTAATTTACGCTGTTCTTCATCAATTCGAGATTACGGGCAGTGACTTCGTTTCCGGGATCAAGCTCATAGGCTTTCAGGAAATACCGTCTGGCAGTGCGCAAGTCACCGCGTAAAAGGTGAGAGTATCCGATATTGTTGTAGTAGACCGGGGTGTTGCCGATCATTCGCGAGAGTTGCTGGTAGGCGCGGTCGGACGTGTCGAAGCGGGCAACCATGTCGGCGGATGCTGCTAAGCCCAGCCAAGCGGCCGGATCCTGCGGAAAAACGTCAACTGCTCGCTTGTAAATGGCGTAAGATTTTCCGTAGTTCTTTTCCTGAAACTGCAGTTTGCCGGTGGTTATCAACTCGTCGTTCTTATAGAAGGCGACGGCTGAGTCATCCTCAAGGGTCTTTGCACTATCGCCATAAGCAGCCAGACCATCAACGCTGGATGACTGGCAACCAGCTAAAATCGCTCCAGTCGCTATCAAAAATGCAATGCATCTAGTCCCAGCTCTGATCTGCAACATTGGCAATTTGATCCCCCATCAGACATTCTTACCTAAGACTCGGATGTGTTCATCGGAAATCATCGTAAAAAAAAGCTAACAACTCAAGAATTTGAGCAAATAGTCGCAAAAAAGCGACAGATGCGGTCTTCGCCGGAATACGACAGGTGTGATAAAACGCCGACTATCTAAAGTAGGCATCGTGTGCCCCCTGATTCCTTGAGTAGAAATCAATCAACGTCGCCTATCCTGCTCGTCAGGTCAAAGGATGGAACGCCGTATGCGGATCGCTATTTTCACGCTGATGCGACTTGGGCCATCGCTGGCTTACGCGATTGCATCGATCTTCGTTCTCAGCATACCGCTCTTGGAAAGCCACCCCTCAAGTGCCTCCGCCTGGTGGCTGCATATGACAATACTTCCGGTCATGCGCGAGCCCATCTATCTGCTTTTGGCGGTACCCGGCGTTGGAATTTGGAGCGCCACGGTCCTGTTGATGCTTGCATCGATTTTCGGGATTCGTGTGGCCATGCAGCCGCAAAGACACCATCGTTCAGGCTTCATCCATGCCCATATCGCGCTGATCGCGACCGGTCTAACTATGGGGCGGGCAGCCGTTACGCAAGCCGGCCTTTCCGACTTTGCGCTGCCTCAATTTCAACGAGGCGACTGGTCGTTCCTGCCGCTATCCTACTCACCGCTTGGGACCTTCCTTTTCATATCCGTGTTTTTGGCTTGCATTTCCTGCCATTTAACAGTCATCAAGCGTGCAATATCGGCGTGATAGAAAAGGGTTGAACCGCCCCGGCCGGAGGCGCGGCAAGACGTACCTCAAGTTGCGGCAACGCAGGCAAGACCGGCTCTAGCCAAGGCGCCGGAAAAGCCGAAGTTTGACGCAGCCGCCTTGAAGATTTTCGGTTTCGCCCGGGTCGCCGCCGTCGGCCTTGCCGTCCATCCTGTCGCTCGCCATGATCTTGAAAATCCTCCGGGACAAGGCCAAGCTCCTATCCCATCGACATCAGCCTTTCAATCCGCGAGGGTCTTTACCACCATGCCCGATACTTACCCGCCCTCGAACCTTGCGGCGATCGATGCCGCGCACCACCTGCACCCCTTCGCCGATATGAAGAAGCTGAACGCCGAAGGCACACGCATCATCCAGCGCGGCGAGGGCGTCCACATCTTCGACAATCACGGCAGGAAATATCTCGACGGCTTCGCCGGCCTCTGGTGCGTCAATATCGGCTATGGCCGCCGGGAGATCACCGACGCCGTGGCCAGGCAGATGAACGAGCTGCCTTATTACAACACCTTCTTCGGCACGACCTCGACGCCGGCGACGCTGCTTGCGCAGAAGGTCACGTCGCATGCCGGCGAGCGTTTCAACCATATCTTCTTCACCGGCTCCGGTTCGGAGGCGAACGACACCTGGTTCCGCATGGCCCGCGTCTACTGGAGCGCCGTCGGCAAGCCGTCGAAGAAGATCGTCATAGCCCGAAAGAACGGCTATCACGGTTCCACCGTCGCCGGCGCCAGCCTCGGCGGCATGAAATACATGCATGAGCAGGGCGACCTGCCGATCCCGGGTATCGTCCATATCGGCCAGCCCTATTGGTACGGCGAGGGCGGCGATCTCTCGCCGGCCGAATTCGGCCTCAAGGTTGCCCGAGAGCTCGAAGCTAAGATCGACGAGCTCGGCGAGGAGAATGTCGCGGCCTTCGTCGCCGAGCCGGTGCAGGGGGCCGCCGGCGTCATCATCCCGCCCGAGACCTACTGGCCGGAGATCGACCGCATCTGCAAGGCGCGCAATATCCTGCTGGTGACCGACGAGGTGATCTGCGGTTTCGGCCGGCTGGGCGCCTGGTTCGGCCACCAGCATTTCGGCGTCGAGCCCGATCTGGCGCCGATCGCCAAGGGGCTTTCCTCCGGTTACCTGCCGATCGGCGGCGTGCTGGTCAGCGACCGTATCGCCGATGTTCTGATCAACGAAGTCGGCGAATTCAATCACGGCTTCACCTATTCCGGCCACCCGGTCTGCGCTGCCGCCGCACTCGAAAACCTGCGTATCATCGAGGAGGAAAGACTGGTCGAACGGGTGCGCGACGATATCGGTCCCTATTTCGGCAAGGCCTGGGCAGCGCTCGCCGAACATGATTTCGTCGGCGAAGCTGATAGCATCGGCTTGATGGGCGGCCTGCAGCTTGCCGCCGAGAAGAGCACGCGCACCCGTTATGCCAAGCCCGATCAGGTCGGTGCGCTGGTGCGCAACCACGCGCTGGCGAACGGCCTCGTGCTGCGCGCCACCGGCGACCGCATGCTCGCCTCGCCGCCGCTCATCATCAGCCACGCCGAGGTGGACGAGATGGCGAGGATTACCCGATTGGCGCTGGATTTAGCCTGGAAGGAGCTGAAATCCTGATTTCGCTTAGAGCCTTTCCTGGTTAGATTGCAGCATTCTGTTGGCTCAAACGGAGTCGGATGGTCGACCGGCCGGCGCGCGTCGTAGCCCGGCTCTACGGCCAAGCCGGCCGGTCGAGCAGCCGGCCCGTTTCAGCCAACCTTCCCGCAGATTTGCCTGGCAAATCTGCAAGACTTAGAAGCGCCGGACGCACCTGTTGCTTCGCATGGCGAAGCAGTGCGGCCGGTGGGCCGGGCATCCTTGCGCCAGGATCAGAGGCGATCAGCTCGGACGTACCTTGGGGTATGCCCGTCGCCAATCGCCTCTGCCCTGACGAAAACCTGCTCCGGCAGAATGCTTCAAGCTGGCCAGGAAAGGCTCTAACCCGGCTGATTGACCCAGGCATAGCCGAAACGGTAGCTGTCGCCGCCGCGCCGATAGAAATAGGGCACGTCGATCACCGACGCCTGCGGTGCGGACGGGCCGAGATTGGCCTGCAGCCATTCAGCCATATCAGGCGGAAGCGCTTCGCTTCCCCCCTTCTGCGGGAGGAGCCACACCAGGAGAAGCGGTCGGCGGCCCGTAAGATCCGGGTGGAAGCCGGGATAATCCACCGAGAGGACTGGCACGCCGGGAATATCTTGTCTTAGATTACCGGCGAGCAGGCTGTCTCCGGCAAGGATCGCCGCCGGTTCGGCCTGTTTGCGCAGGGTTTCCAGCATGCCGGCATAGGGCCTGTTTAGCCGCTCGTAATGGCCGGTGAAGCGTGCAGTCGCGACGCTCCCGTAAAGAGCCGCCGGCACACCGATCATGATGACGGCGACGAGGGGCATGAAACGCCGGAACGCCCTGTCTGTCACGACGTCTGCCGCCTCGATCTTCAGGCAGAAATAGAGCGGCAGGATGAAGAGCATCGGCACCAGCCAGCGATCCTTGATGCCGGCCGCGCCGCCGAAGACGACCAGAAGCAGAATGCCGGCCAAGAAGACGAGCATCATCCGCTCGAGAAGCCGCGTCCATTCCGAGCCGGAGCCGAGTGCCGGACGAAGGCTTTTGCCGAAGACGAGCGCGAATACCGCCACGGTCAATCCGGCGAAGCTGATGATGGCGAGAGCGAGCGAGCTGACGCCCATGGCCACCTGCTGAAGATAGCTCGCATGGCCGCTCGCGGTCATCTTCTCCAGGGTGCGTGCGGTGGCGAAATCGAGATTGTCCTTCAGCCAGAAGAGATGCGGCAGGACGATGACGAGAGCCACCGCCGCCGTCAGCACCAGCCGCCAGTCGAAGATCCGCGGCCGCAGGCGCACATCCGAAAGCGCGGCAATCAGGGCTGCCGCCGGCAGGATCGCGAAATTATATTTGGCAAGCAGGCCGAAACCGATGCCGATGCCGGCGATGAGATAGGAGGCAAGGCTCGGCTGCTTCAGGCTGCGGATGAAGCCATAGAAGAAGATGCTGGCCGAGAAGAACACGGCGACCGTGTGCGTCAGGTCGCGCTGCATCTCGAAAGCCATCTGCGGGATCGTCAGCAGTCCGAGCGTGGCGATCGCCACCAGCGCCTTGTCGCGCAGCATGAGCCGCGCGCTCAGGCCGTAGAGCACGTAGGAGCTGAACAGCAGTAGGTTCTTCACCACCGAAAGGGCGGTTAGCGAGACGCCGGCGAACTGGAAGACGGTGTATTGCAGCCAGTTGTAGAAGGGCGGCTGCGGGCCGTAGCCGGCGGCAAGCCATTGCGAGCGGAAGGCCTGTTCGGCTTCGTCGAGATCGAGAGAATGCGAGGTTGCGAGCCGCACGCCGACCTGAAGCACGAAATAGGCCGCCAGCAGGGCAAAGATCCAACTGATGTCGCGACGGTTGCTCTCGGTCATCTATTTGCTCTCCGGCCGAACCCAGGCGTAACCGAGCGCGAAGTTGTCGCCCTGGCGGCCGAAATAATAGGGAAGCGACAGCGAGCCGATCTCCTGCAGCGCGATGCCGGCCGCCGTCAGCGCTGATGAAAACCGCTCCGGCATGACCGCATCCGCTGCCGTCGCCGTTTTCTTGCCGCGCCAGACGATCAGCACCGGCCCCTTGGCCTTGGCATAGGCCGCAATGCCGGGTGTCGGAAAATCCGGGATCACCACCGGCACATCGGGAAATTGCAGCCGCATGTTTCCGCCGATATAGGGGTCGGAAGCAATCACCAGCGCCGGTTCCACCTGTCGCGTCATCTCGCGCGAAAAACCCGCCATCGGCACATTCGGTCGGCTATAGGTGCCGATCAGCCCGGCGCCGACGACACGGAAACCGAGGGCGATCAGCACGCAGGCCATCAGCACCGGCAGCATCGGCCGAAAGCGGCGCAGTCCGGCGGAAAGGTCGAGGTCGGCTGCCTGCATTTTCGCCAGGAAATAGATCGGCAGTACCAGCAGGAACGGGTCGAGCCAGCGCTCGCGCACCGTGGTGGAGCCGGTGAAAAGCACGATGAGAGCAATGCCGGCGAGACTTGCGAGCATCATCCGCTCCATCATCCCAGTCCAGCGGTTGCCCGCCGAAAGCGCCCGGACAAAATCCCGGCGGAAGGTGGCGGCGAAGATCACCACCGGCAGCGCCGCAAAGGCGATGATGGCGACGAGAAAGGCGAGAAGGCCTTTGCCGATCCGGACGGCGCCGGCCGGTTCGCTGCCGGCGGCCATCTTGACCAGAGTGTCGGAGGAGGCGAATGCGAGATTGCCCTGCAGCCAGATCGCGTGCGGCAGGACGATGACGAGCGCGACAGTGATCGCCGCCAGCATGCGCCAGTCGAGCACCCTGCGCCGCCATTCGGCATCGGGCAGGATGGCGATCAAGGCGACGACAGGCATCAGCGCGAAATTATATTTCGAGATCAGCCCGATGCCGGTCGCAAGCCCGAGCAGGAGATAGCTGCCGATATCGGGCCGGTCGAGCGTGCGGAAGAAGCCGTAGAGAAACAGCGAGCTGGCAAAGAGCAGCGCCGTCGTGTGGGTCAGGTCCTGCTGGGCCATGTAGGAGACCTGGGGCAGGGTGATCAGTGCCAGCATGGCGACGGCGGCAAGCGCCTCGTCCTTCAGCGCCCGCCGTCCGGCAAGGCCATAGAAGAGATAGGACAGGAGCAGCAGGATGTTCTTCGGGACAACAAGCGCGCCGATCGACATGCCCGTCACCGAAACGACGGCATATTGCATCCAGTTGTAGAAGGGTGGCTGCGGGCCGTAGCCCGCCAGCAGATATTGCGAGAAGAAGGATTGCTCGGCCTCGTCGAGCTCCAGCGAATGCGGAAGCGCGATGCGCAGCGCGATGTTGAGCACGAAATAGGCTGCAAGCAGCAGGCCCGCGGTTTTGATCGTCCTCGTCGCGCGCTCCAGCATCGTGCTGCCGGCTTAGGCTTGGCTTTGATCGTCGAAGATCTGCCGCACGATGTAGTTCGGAGAGGCGTCGTCGCGGTAATAGGTGCGCGCGATCATTTCCGCCAGGATGCCGGTGGTGATCATCTGCACCGACGACAGCAGCAGCACGACGCCGACCATCAGCATCGGGCGCGTGCCGATATCGTTGCCCATGATGAACTTGTCGAAGCCGAGATAGAGCAGGATCAACATGGCGAGCGCGCCGAGGCCTAGGCCGAGCGAACCGAAGAAATGCCCCGGCCGCGCCTTGTAGCGCATGAAGAACATCACCGACAGCAGATCGAGGATGACGCGGAAGGTACGCGAAATACCGTACTTCGAAACGCCGTGCTCGCGGGCATGGTGGGTGACGGCCATCTCGCCGATGCGCGAGCTCGGCACCACACCGGCGACCCAGGCCGGGATGAAGCGGTGCATCTCGCCCATCAGCTTCACCTGCTTGATGATCGAGGCACGGTAGATCTTCAGGCTGCAGCCGTAATCATGCAGCTTGACGCCGGTGATGCGGCCGATCAGGTAGTTGGCGCACCAGGAGGGGATCTTGCGCAGGAACAGACCGTCCTTGCGGTTCTTGCGCCAGCCGACCAGGAGGTCGAGTTCACGCCGTTCCAGCTCGGAGACCATCGAAGGAATGTCCTTCGGGTCGTTCTGCAAGTCGCCGTCCATCGTCGCGATCAGACGGCCCTGGGCGGTATCGATGCCGGCCTGCATGGCGGCAGTCTGGCCAAAGTTACGCTGGAGTTCGACGATCCTGAGCGCCAGCCCGTCGCGTCCGACATACTTGCGGGCGTTGACCAGCGTCGCATCCGTGCTGCCGTCATCGACGAGGATCAGCTCCCAGCGATGGGGGTAGCTAACCATCGCAGCTACGACACGCTCGATGAGCGGGCCGACGCTTTCCTCTTCGTTGAAAATGGGCACGACCAGCGACAGCTCGAGCGATTGTACCGGGTCATTCGTACCGCGAATGGGCTCTACCGTTGTCTGCAACTTTCATCTCCAAAAGGCCGGACGGCCGAGCAAGCTTTACTGCCGCCGTCGCACTTGCGGAAGGCTACTACATGAAGTGTCCGCCCGTTGCCAGCGGGCAATACCGGTTTCCCCGCAATCGGCTGAACAGCCGGGGCGCTATTTCGCGCCGTCCTCCACCCAGGAGTAACCAATGGAGAAGCTGCGTTTACCGTCACCGAAGAGATAGGGCAGCGTCAGCGTGTTCAACTCTTGCAGATGAATGCCCGATTTGACGAGATCGTTTGCGAAGCTGGGGGAAATTGTTGGGTCATCTGCGGTCTCGCCGCGCCAGATGACAAGCACCGGCCCCTTCGCGGCCGCATATTCGGGAACCCCGGGACCCGGGAAGAACGGGATCACGACGGGAACATCGGGAAACTCCAGCCTCAGATTCCCAGCCACGAACTTGGTTCCCGCCACGATGAGAACCGGCCTGCGGGTCGCTGTCAATTCAGCCACGTAGCCGGAAAAGGGTACGTTCGTTCTCGTATACGTGCCGATGTATTGAATGCCGACGATCCGGAAGAGAAGGATCGACAGGATGACGACCATGAAGACCGGCACCACGGGCCGGAAGCGGGCAAGGCCGGCTGAAAGATCAAGACCTGCGGTTTCCAGTTTCAGGAACAGATAGATCGGCAGGACGAGCAGGCACGGGTCGAGCCAGCGCTCGTGGATATCGCTCGCGCCGGCGAAGAGGACCACACCGACGAAGGCGAGCAGGCTGATGATCATCATCCGCTCGATCACCCGGATCATCGGGTTGGAAGAGGAGAGCGCGCGAAAGAAGTCGCGCCGGAAGGCGGCTGCGACGAGAACGATCGGCAATGCGACGAAGCCGAGGACGGCGATGACGAGAGACAGCAGGCCTTGCCCGATGCGGGGAAGGCCGGCCGGCGCCAGGTCTTCGGCGGTCATCCGCTCGAGTGTCGGCGCAGAGGCGCTGGCGAGATTGTCAGGCAGCCAGAGCGCATGCGGCAGCACGATCAGAATGGCGAGTGCGATCGCCGGCAGCAAACGCCAGTCGATGAGACGGCTGCGCCATTCCCGGTCCGGCAGCACGGCGATCAGGGCGGCAGCCGGCAGGATGGCGAAATTATACTTCGAGATGAGCCCGATGCCGGTGGCGATGCCGATGATGAGGTAGCTCCCGATCGTCGGCTGGCGCAGCGTGCGGAAAAAACCGAAGAGGAAGAGCGAGGTCGCAAACAGCAGCGCGACCGTATGGGTCAATTCGCGCTGCGCCATCAGGCCGACCTGCGGCAGGGTAATCAGGCTCAGCATGGCGACGGCTGCAAGCGAACGGCTCTTCAGCACCTCGCGGGCAGCAAGTCCGTAGAAGAGATAACAGCCAAAGAGAATGATGTTCTTGGGCACCGAGAGCACCCACATCGATATGCCGGTCACCGAGACGATGGCGTATTGGATCCAGTTGTAAAAGGGCGGCTGTGGGCCATAGCCGGCAAGCAGGTATTGCGAGTAGAAGGATTGCTCCGCCTCGTCGAGATCGAGCGTATGCGGCAAGGCGATGCGAAGCGCGATGTTCAGCAGGAAATAGCCTGCCAGAAAGATGCTTGCGCTGGTAATGCTTCTGGTAATCCGCTCCAACATCGATCTCCACGTCAAGCCGGCAAGGCGCCATCATTTACCGGTCGGCCGCTCGGATCGTCGGCGTGGAGGCGTTTTCACCGCCATCGCCATCACTCCGCCGTTGTGCGCAACCTTCATTTCTCTTAAAAGGCCTGGCGACGGGACCGGGCCCATGCCGACCCAAGCGAGGAATGCCTACTACATGAAGAGTTCGATCGTTGAAAGCCGGCAATCCTGGTTTATGCGCAATCGCATGACCGTTCTGACGGTCGTCATCGTCGCAGCCTATGGCCTCTTCATCCAATGGTTCTGGGGTTGGCCTGTCATCATCAGGCAGTGGGCCGATGTCGGCGCAGGTCCGGTGATCGGCGCGCTCGTGCTATTGACGAGCACCTATTTCCTGCGCACCTGGCGCATCTATGATTATTTTCCGAACGAAACGGCCGGCCGGTTCGCGGTCCTCTTCCGCGTCACGCAGATCCACAACCTGCTGAACATCATGCTGCCCTTCCGCACCGGCGAGACCAGTTTTCCGCTGCTGATGCGCACCGAATTCGGCATTCCGCTGACGCGCGGAACCTCGGCGCTGTTCGTCATGCGACTGCTCGACCTGCACGCCCTCCTGGCCGCTGCCGGCATCGGTTTTGCTGTCGCTTCAGCCGATGCGGCTGTTGCCTGGTCGCTCTGGACAGCCTTCCTGCTGTTGCCGGTCGCGGCCTTCGCCGCCCGCAAGCCGCTGCTGCGCCTTGCCGCCAGGCTGCTGCCGAACAAGGCGCAGAAATTGGTCGCCGAGATCGAAAACGGCCTGCCGCTCGACGCCATCGCCTTTGCGCGCGCCTGGGCGATGACCATCGTCAATTGGCTGGTGAAGGTGATGGTGCTGGCATGGGCGCTCGGCTTGATGGGCGTGCTGCCAATGGCGGCAAGCTTCGGCGGCGCGCTTGGCGGCGAGCTCTCCTCCGTGTTGCCGATGCATGCGCCGGGCGGCGTCGGCACCTATCCAGCCGGGATCACCGCCGGCGCCATCGCCTTGGGAGCCTCGAGCGAACGGCTGGCTCTGGCAGCGCTGGCACAGGCGAGCGTCAATGCCCACCTGCTGATCATCGTCTCGGCGCTCACCGGAACCGCGATCTCACTGCCGCTCGGACGTCGCGGCAAGCTCTGAAATCCGTTTTCGGAGAAACGCCTGCTCCGGTTCCTGCCGGCAGAGCGACAGCGCCGTTTCATAGGCCGCGATCGCCTCTTGCCTCCGGCCGAGACGGCGCAGGAAATCGGCACGCGCCGAATGGGCGAGGTGATAGGCCTGCAGCTCCCGGCGTGCCAGAATGGCATCGACCAGTTCCAGCGCCTTTGCCGGCCCTTCCGCCATCGCAATCGCCACGGCACGGTTGAGCTCGACAATCGGGGAGGGCTGTGCCGCCAGAAGCAGATCGTAATAAAAGGCGATCCGCCGCCAGTCGGTCTCTTCGGCGGCCGGCGCTCGGGCATGCTCGGCGGCGATCGCCGCCTGCAGCGTATAGCTGCCGATCTCTTCCACCCGCATCGCGTCAGCGAGCAGCGCCAGGCCTTCGGTAATCTTCGCATGATCCCAGAGCGAGCGGTCCTGATCCGTAAGCAGCACCAGCGATCCCTGCTCGCCGCGGCGGGCGGTGCGGCGGGAATCCTGCAGCAGCATCAGCGCCAGCAGGCCGCAGACGTCGGGATGCGGCATCAGCGCCAGAAGCAGCCGCGCCAGACGTATCGCCTCTGCGGTCAGGTCGGCCCGGACCACATCCTCGCCGGAAGAGGCCGAATAGCCCTCGTTGAAGACGAGGTAGATGACGTGCAGCACCCGGTCGAGCCGCGGCGGCAGCGCCTCGCGGCCCGGTACCTCGTAGGGGATCTTCGCCGCCCGGATCTTCCCTTTGGCGCGCACGATCCGCTGCGCCACCGTCGGCGCCGGAATGAGGAAGGCATGGGCGATCTCTTCGGTGGTCAGCCCGCAGATTTCCCTGAGTGCCATCGCCATCTGCGCATCGGCCGGAATGACCGGATGGCAGCAGGTGAAGATCAGCCGCAGCATGTCGTCCTCGATCGGTTCCATGTCGCCGATCTCCGTTGCGTCGGGGGAGTAGAGGCTGTCCTCGATGTGATGCTGCGAAGCATCGAAACGCGCCCGCCGCCGGATCGTGTCGATCGCCTTGAAACGGCCCGTGGAAACGAGCCAGGCGAAGGGATTGCCGGGAATGCCGTCCGTTGGCCATGTCCGGGCGGCCGCCGCGAAGGCGTCGTGAAGCGCTTCCTCCGCCCGGTCGAAATCGCCGAGCAGGCGGATCAGCGTCGCCAGCACCCGGCGCGACTGCGTTCGGTAGATCTCTTCGATGACGCGTTCCAAAGGGGCACCTCAGTCCGGCAGGGTCAGCATTCGCACGGGCCTCAGTTCGACAGCGCCGAAACGTGCCGAAGGGATCCGCCCGGCAATCTCCCTGGCTTTCACCATGTCAGGCGCTTCGATGACGTAGAAGCCGGCCAGATGCTCCTTCGTCTCGACATAGGGGCCGTCGGTAGCTGACAGGCTGTTGTCTCGAACACGCAGCACGGTTGCCTTGTCGGGCATCTCAAGTGCATCGGCATGGATCATGATGCCGTCGCGGCGCAGCTCCTCGTCGAAGGCGAAATGCGCTTTGACGAGTTCATCGGTCTCTTCCGATGTCAGCGTGCCGTCGGTGTCGGCGCTGTTATAAATCAGGCAGATGTAGCGCATGGCTATTTCCCATCCTGGATGGAGTAAGTCGGGCGCACTTCGATTGAGCAATATTTGAGGATCGGAAAACTCGATACGATCGTCTTCGCCTCCTCGATATTCTCGGCTTCGATCAGCACAAACCCGCCGAGGTGCTCTTTGATTTCGGCAAATGGGCCATCGGTCGCAAAGGTTTCGCCATTGCGCAGGCGGACCGTGATCGCCGTTGACGGTTCATGCAAGGCGAGCGCCACCAGCAGATGACCGCTCTCGCGCCAGCGATTGTCGCTGGTGATGCACTCCTGTGTGAGCGCATCCCATTCGGTCTGAGGGACCAGCTTGCTTTTTTCCGTGTCGAACCAGATCTGGCATAGAAATTTCATTGGTCTCTCCTCATTTAGCTCCGAATTCGTGGATTGGCCGCACTTCGATCGCGCCGAGCCTGGCGAGCGGGATGCCTGACGCAATGCGGATCGCTTCGTTGAGATCCTTTGCCTCGATCAGGATGAAGCCGCCAAGCGCCTCCTTCGTCTCGGCGAAGGGACCGTCCGTCACCGACATCTCGCCGTTGCGCATTCGGACAGTCACCGCCGATTTCGGCGGCTGCAGCGCCTGGGCGACGATCATATGCCCGCTTTCGACGAGGTCCTTGTCATAATTCAAGGAATTGGTGTCGAGTTCGGCCTTCTCTTCTTTCGTCATGGCGTCGAGTACCCCGCCATCGAACCAGACCTGACAGAGATATTTCATCGCGGACAGCCTCCTTGTGAGCGTTTCAATAACCCTGGACGACCGAGCTCCACGCATTTCGACAGCGGCGGAAAAAAACTTTGTGCCGGCCGGCTGTCGAAATCGCAAGGCAGCACTCGACAAGGCTTCATCGAAACCTGTCGAGGAGAACGGAAATGAGCATTCTTGAAATCGCCCTGGCAAGCCAGATCTGGGCACGCCGTCGTGAAAAGCGTCAGCTCGTACTCGACGATGCCGATGCGCTGAAGGTTCTTCTGCGCATCGCTTTTGTCTTCGCAGCCTTCACCCTGCTGATATCAGGGCTGAACCTTGTCGCCGGCAGGCCGCAGATGCTGGCCGACGGTTCGGCGCCTGTCGTGACGGGCAGATGAGGAAACGGCCTATTGGAAGGCCGTTTCGAAGAAGCTGCGCAGCTTGCGTGAATGCAGCGCTTCCTTCGGCATGGCGGCAAGCTTCTGGACGGCGCGGATGCCGATCTGCAGATGCTGGTTGACCTGCGTACGATAGAAGGCCGTCGCCATGCCCGGCAGTTTCAATTCGCCGTGCAGCGGCTTGTCGGAGACGCAGAGCAGCGTGCCATAGGGCACGCGGAAGCGGAAGCCGTTGGCGGCGATTGTCGCCGATTCCATGTCGAGCGCGATCGCGCGCGCCTGGGAGAGCCGCTTCACCGGCCCGCGCTGGTCGCGCAGTTCCCAGTTGCGGTTGTCGATCGTGCCGACGGTGCCAGTGCGCATGATGCGCTTCAGCTCGAAACCCTCATAGCCGGTGATTTCGGCAACAGCGGCTTCCAGCGCCACCTGCACTTCGGCCAGCGCCGGGATCGGCACCCAGACCGGCAGGTCGTCGTCGAGAACATGGTCCTCGCGCATATAGGCATGGGCGAGAACATAATCGCCGAGCCGCTGGCTGTTGCGAAGACCGGCGCAGTGGCCGAGCATCAGCCAGGCATGCGGGCGCAACACGGCGACGTGGTCGGTGATCGTCTTGGCGTTGGAGGGGCCGACGCCGATATTGATCATGGTGATCCCGGCATGGCCCTTCTTCTTCAGATGGTAGGCCGGCATTTGCGGCAGGCGGGTGAGGGCGGCATCCGTTTGCGGTGCGTTCGAGCCGGGCAGGGTGACGACATTGCCAGGCTCGACGAAGGCAGTATAGCCGTCGCCGCCCTCCGCCATCAGCTTGCGCGCCCAGCTGCAGAATTCGTCGATATAGAACTGGTAGTTCGTAAACAGCACGAAATTCTGGAAATGCTCGGCATGCGTCGCCGTATAATGCGACAATCGGGCGAGCGAATAGTCGATGCGCTGCGCGGTGAACGGCGCGAGCGGCGAGGGCTCTCCCGGCGGCGGGATATATTCGCCATTGGCGATCTCGTCGTCGGTGGTGTTGAGGTCGGGCGTGTCGAAGATATCGCGCATCGGAATGTCGACGAATGCGTTGGTCGATGCTTCCACATGCGCACCCTCGCCGAAGGCGAAGTGCAAGGGGATCGGCGTCGTCGATTCCGAGACGATGACAGGAACATTGTGGCTCTTCATCAAGAGCGCCAGCTGCTCCTTCAGGTAATGCTTGAAGAGCTTCGGCCGGGTGACTGTCGTCGTATAGATGCCGGGTGCCGTGACATGACCATAGGAAAGCCGCGAATCGACATGGCCGAAGCTTGTCGTCTCGATGCTGACCTGCGGATAAAAAGCACGGTAGCGCGAGGAGATTGGAGCGCCCTGCGCAAGCTCGGCGAAGCTCTCGATCAGGAACGCCGTATTGCGCTCGTAAAGCGCCGTCAGCGTCTCGACGGCCTTGGCGGGATCATCAAAGCTCTGAGGCTGGAAAGGTGGCGGAGAGGATATGTCGAGGGGCGCCAAAGGGGAGATTCGTTTGTTCATGACGCATTATAGAGAGTTGTTTTTGACAAGCAAACGACGCGCGCCGACGGATTCCGATTTTTTATCCTTTTCCGTGTCTGATGCTAATGCCTATCGCCAAAAGTGCGCAGCTGTTTTGGGACAACGACATGCATAAATCAAAGACCAAAGCGCATCGCACGATGCGCTTTGGTCACCGCACCGTAGGCGCGCAGAAGGTGCCGTTTCTCTCAAGGCAGGTGTAGCTTGCTCCGAAATGCGACTGCGCACCACCGCCGCCCTCGTGCACCACGACCGCCGAAAACGTGATCGCGAAGATCGCCGCAAACAGCGTGATGATGCTAAAGCGTCTTGCCAGAATATAGATGTTCATCCCCTTGTCCCCGATACGCAACTCTATCGTGACAAGAGTTTTGACATGCGATGGCTGAACGAGTGCTGAGATGCCGGTTCATCAGCCGTTCAGCTTGCCGGACAGCCTCGGCCAGGTTGCTGAGAGGATTAGAAGGGTTCGCCGGGCGAATTCGACGCCATTCGACTTCGCCGGCTGTCGTAGCGGAGGAGACCGCAAAGGGCTTCGAAGCATGCCGGCGCGTCGGCATGCTTCAGCGTTTGGGGTAATCGTTGCGCAGGCGCCTTATGGCCTCAGAGCCGCGTCCAGGTCTGCGACTTGCAGAGGATCTTCATCACGCAGCCCTGCATCCTCAGCGAATTGCCGGAAACCTTGCCTGCGCCGCTATAGGTCTTCTCGGCGGCCGGGTCGGTGATTTCGCCGGCATAGCTGCCGCCGGTTCCCGCGAGTGTGCCGATCTTCCGGCCAGCATATTTACCGGTCTTCAGCGTCACGCAATAACTGCCGCCGCAGGATGCGATCACAGCCGTATCGCCGGCGGCCGTCTTCCAGTTGCCGACGATCGGCTCCTCGGCATGCGCGATACCCGCGATCATTGCGATGGCGCCGGCGAGAACGAAGCTGCGGATCATCTTTTCCTCCATGATGTCCCAAATCGGCCGCGAAAATAACTGACGCGAACGTAAAGGTAAATAAGCTCGATTGCTATCTTGCTGATCGGATGAAAAACAGGAGAAAAAAGCCATGCGGCGAGCTTGTAAAGATATCGCCTGCTGATTTCATGATGAACGATCCCTTTATTTTCAAATCTGAATCTTTCGTAAAATTCGAGCGAAAATCCTTAATTCGCAAGGAATCTGATGTTTAACAAAAACCCAAATTTACCAAGCATTTGCACTTTGTTTGTCGCAAATTAATCATGCATTTTAGGCGTTTTTTGAAAGCCCTTTGGCATAGTGAACCCATCAAACGAGCGGGGCAAACCCGCCGGACCGCAAGGGCCGCAAGCCGCGATAGACGGCAAGGCCCAGAGGTAAAACAGGGTAAGTCATAAACAGGCTAACAGGGATAAAACCGATGGCACGCTTTGAAATGCACAATGCTGAAACGGCCACCATGGGTGGCGACAACAGCGCCGATGTCTTCTGCGAAATGGGTCTGATGTATGCGACCGGCCGCGGCTGCGAAGTCGATCTCGTCTCAGCCCACAAATGGCTGAACATCGCCGCAATCAAGGGCAACGATCGCGCCGCCGAGCTTCGTGCCGACGTGGCCGCCGCCATGGACAAGATGCAGCTCGCAGCAGCGCTGCGCGCCGCCCGCGAATGGATGACGGTTCACTAGAACAGGATGATTTTAGGCCAGGTCGGCCTAAAATCTGAGCATGATGTCGTCCGAAAACCGCTCACACTTTTCGGCATCATGCTCGGAGATCGTCTCCGATCAATTCGGCAAAAGCAGAAATAACAACCTCGGAAAGAGGGAGCTGGCGGGGCGCTTTGGACGGGGCCGACGCCAGGAGAACGGAACCGCGACCGGATCCTCCACCGGGCGCGGTTCTTCCGCCTATCGGCTGATCTGTTTCAGCACCTGCGGCAGCGCTTCTTCGAAGAGCGCCATATCGCTCTCGGGCCCGACGCTGACGCGAATGCAGCGATTGAGCGGCGCCACACCGGGCATGCGGATGAAAACCCCGTGCTCCATCAGCCCGTCGACGATCGCCTTGGCATAAGCGCCGTCGCGGCCGGCGTCGATCGCCACGAAATTCGTCGCCGAGGGCAGGGGCTCAAGACCGTTCGCCCGGGCGATGCCGCCGATCCGCTTCCGCGCCGCATGGATTTTCCCAACCACCTCGACGAGATAGGTCTGGTCCTTGAGGGCGGCGAGCGCCGCTGATGTCGCCAGCCGGTTCATGCCGAAATGATTGCGGATCTTGTCGAAGGCCTGCGCCGTGCCTGTTGTCGAGATCGCATAGCCGGTGCGTGAGCCGGCAAGTCCGTAGGCCTTGGAGAAGGTGCGGGTGCGAACGACGTTCGGCAACTCGATGAGCGAGGAGATCGACGGCAGTGAACCTGCCGGCCCCGTTTCGCTATAGGCCTCGTCGAGCACCATCAGTGTCGTCTCGGGCAGCGCCCGGGCGAAAGCGACGATGCTGTCGGCATCCCACCAGCTTCCCATCGGATTGTCAGGATTGGCGAAATAGACGAGCGGCGCATTCTCGCGCTTGACGGTATCGAGCAGCCCGTCGAGATCCTCGCGGTCGTTTGCGTAGGGAACGGTCACCAGCCGGCCGCCGAAACCGGCGACATGGAAATTGAAGGTCGGATAGGCGCCGAGCGAGGTGACGACGGGCGCCCCCGGCGCGATCACCAGCCGGACGATCTGGCCGAGCAATTCGTCGATGCCGCTGCCGATGGCGATATTGGCGGACGAGATACCGAGATGGGCGGCAAGCGCTTCCCGGAGCGCGAAATTCTCCGGATCGTTGTATTTCCAGATATTGCCGGCCTCCTCGCGCATCGCTGCAAACACGGACGCGGCTGGGCCGAAGCCGTTCTCATTGGCGCCGATGCGCGCCGAAACGGCAATCCCGCGCTGGCGCTCGATCGCCTCGGGGCCGACGAAAGGGACTGTGGAAGGCAGGGCGCTGGCAAGAGGTGTGAAGCGCGAAAAGGCGGACATGCGACGGCAGTTTCCCGGACATAATGACAATTGGCGAAACAATAGGCCCGGGCACGGCCAACGCAAGCAAGATTATTTCCGCAACAACTCGGCCTGTTCAGGCGCGGAAGATCGGCGCACGCCGGGCGGCAATTGCTTCCATGTTGCCGACGAGGAAATCGGTGCGGACGACGCGGCGCAGAACCTCGGGGTCCATGATGTTGATGAACCGCACCCCGATGCGTTCCTTATGGCGATAGACCTCAGCGCAGCCGATCCGATAGGCGAGGCCAAGAATGTTGAGATAATAGTGCTTCGGCAGGCCGGCCGTGGTCGAGACGACGAAGGTGGCGCCGCCCTGGGAGATATCGATGATCTCGGCGCTTCGCATGGAGACGCCTGTGAGGCACGGCCGGACGGCGACGATGCGGGCTGGCCGTTTGACGCTGAATTCTTCCCAGCGCAGGTCGTAGACAGCGGACTTGACCGTGGCAAGGTGTGTAGCGCGGAGCATAGTCATTCACATTCTCCGTCAGTCAGGACGCATTGGGGGTTTATCTCAATCAAGCTGACCTTGATCTCATTCAGGCTGGCTTAATCGAGCAACTGGTCTTGATCCCAACCAAGGTCACATGAATGTTTTGCACATTCGTCAAATATAAAGTTACAATTTTAACGAGTTCAAACTTTGTTCCCAAGCGGGACGCCTTCATGTTCATTATCGGGACGCGGTTTCCATCCCTGGGCTCAAGTCTCAGCCAAAAAATCTGACGGCGAGATATCCGCCGGCGGCGGTCAGCGCCGTGAGAGCCGTACCCCAGGCCATGTCGACCAGGCTCATGGCGAGCGGCCAGTTGCGAAGCGTGGCAAGATTGGTGACGTCGTAGGTGCCATAGGCCGCCAGTCCCAGAATGGCACCATGGAGACACGCGGTGACGATCGAGCCTGTCGATAGCGCCGGCAGCACTGCAAGCACAACCACTGCGGCGGCGAAGAACAGGTAGAACAGTGCGCCGACCGCAAGATTGGGCGAGGGCAGCATCAGCGCTCCGAGTTGGTCGCGGTAGAAGTTGCGGGCGATGAGGCCGAGCCATATCCCGTCGCAGATGAGAAGGGTGAGAAAGGTGCCGGCATAGGCGAGCAATGATGTCTTCATCGTCAATCTCCCGAACTTGGTCTTTCTACGCAGCAAGGGCCAGCCGGATCGCCGCCCGTTCGATTTCGGCGCAATTTTCCCGAACTCTTTCAATGGCCGAGCGTTGTGCCTTGATCGATGAAGCACGGCGCGCTTCGAATGACGACAGCGAGGAGTTGAAAATGACTGATGTAAAAATCCCTTGGGAATCATGGGTCGTGGTCTGCGATGGAGCCAAGGCTCTGATCATGCAGAATGCCGGCGATGCCCAACTGGTGAACCTGAAGGTGCTGGAAACCCTGACGCAGCCGAGCGCGCCGGATCGCGAAATTGGCGCCGATAAGCCTGGCCGAACTCATGCTGCAGACGGACTGAGCGGAAGCGCTGTCGAGGAGACCAGTTGGCAGGATCAGGCCGAAACCGAATTTCTGAAACAGGTGGCGGAAAAGCTCGACGAGTTGGTGCAGGAAAAGAAGGCCCGTCGCATCGTCCTCGTTGCACCGCCGAGGGCGCTTGGCGCGCTGCGGCCCGCGCTCCGCGCCGATACGCAGGCGGTGATCACCGCGGAAGTGGCGAAAGACTATACCAATATGCCGGTTGACGAGATCGAGCGGCATCTCGCCGCCTGAGCCGTTAGAGCAATTCCAGGAAAAGTGTGAAGCGGTTTTCCCAAGCAAAGCGCGAAAGCGGTTTTGCCGGGAATTGCGTAGAAACAGAAGGATAGAGCGGTAACCGAGTAACCGCTCTAGCCGCAACCGAGGAAACGCGGGTCCAGAGGCCCGCGTTTTCAAGTCATGCCGACGGCCTCTGCCCCGGAAAACAGCTCTTCATGATCGGCAAAGAGCGCCGCCAGGCGGTCGATGACGATTCTGACCTCCGGCCGTTGCCGTTCGTCGTCATGCGCAACGATCCACATCTCGTAAGTCAGCTCGTCGATCACAGGCCCGGCGCGGACGAGCCTGCGTTCCTGATCGCCGATGAAACAGGGGAGCACGCCGCGGCCGGCACCGCCGCGGATGAGGTAAAACAGCATATGTGGCGTATTCGTCCAGCTGGTGATCCAATAATCCGGCTGTTCGAAAGTCCATTTGTCGGCGGGCGTGATCGCGCTATCGGTGCCGAGCGAGATCCAGTTGCAGTTTTTCTCGTCATAGCCGGCCGCCTGATAGGCCGCATGCGCCACTTTGACCGAGCGGCGGATCGCGACGTTGCCGCTCTCCGGCCGGCTGTGGCGAATGGCGATATGCGCCTCGCGATAGGTGAAATCGACGCTCGTGTCGCAGGTCTTGTAGCACATGCGGAAGTTGTCCTTCGGCGTCCAGACGCTTGCCAGATGGTCGGCGACGAAACGCGAGGTCCAGCTATCGGCGGCCGTCGAGACGATCGGCAGCGTCAGCACTTCGCCGCGCCAGTCGGAGATCGCACGCGCTGCATCCTGCATCAGCCGGACGCGATCGAGCAGCTCCTGCCCGTCCTTGGCCAGGAGATAGCCGGTGGGGCCGCGGCTGAACAGCGATCGGCCCGTCACCCGTTCGAGTGCCAGCATGCGCCGGCCGATCGTCGGCGCGCTGAGCCCGGTGCGGGCCGCCGCCGCCGAAAGCCCGCCGCCGGTCGCGACATGGAAGAAAAGTTGCAGGTCGTCCCAGCTCGCATCTTTCATGGATGAAAACCCCCTTTCCCCAGCGCCTCTACATCGGAAGGGCGCGAAGGCTTAGCTCAAGTGCTCCAGGAAATAGATGGAGGATGAAGCAATGGATCTCAACTGGGTTGTTCTTTTCAGGGAAATCGAAATCCGCAATCGGCGGATCCGCCGCGGTCCCTTGACCGATCCGCTGGCCGACCCGCTTGATCGTCCGGAATGGCGCGGATTTCTCTGGGCCGTTCCGATCATCGCGCGTCTCGCCGCAAGACGGAGCGGCGAAACAAAGGCGACGCGCCGCGATGATTCACGGATCGGAAAAAGCCTCAGGTTTCGAAGTTCAATCGCAACACGTGGTGCAGGAATTCCGGATTGATCAGCATGTTGAAGCTGATCGTCACCAATTCGCCTTCACGTTTGACCACGGTCGCGCCGATTTCGTCATGGATGCCGAGGATTTCGAGGAAGAAATGGCTCGGCATTTCCAGGTTCGGGCTGACTTCGAGCAATGCGCCGGCAAGCGTGATCGTGCGGATCAGGCAGCGCACCTGCGTTCCGGTGCTGAGGTGATGGCCGACGAAGATGATGTTGCCGGGCCTGTCGAGATTGAATTCCCTGTAAGCACGTTCCGGCTTGGGGTGTTCTGTGTCGAGGTGCATCTGAAAGGCCCTTTTAGCCTCCGCTTGTTATACGACAGGATATTAGCGGAAGAATGCTGACACTTGCTGAAGAACATCGGTAAGATCGAATGCTTCTGTGAAACCTGCGGGAAAATCGCACCGATTTCGTGCAGACTTGCCCCAAAGTTGCGCATTCCTGGCGCATCTGCGCCATTCTTGACATATCGGCGGCGTTCGCGCATACAAAGGCCGGTTCGAGGCACCGGCCGCTCGCGGATGAAAATCCATGGTGAAGTCCTCGCGATCATGGTCACGGCCCCTTGTGTGCATGCTGACTGGCGGCAATGCGAGCTCCCATCCGCAGTCGAAGAGCATGCCTTGCGAAGGCTCACTCCATGACGACGACCCATCCTGCCATTGACGAATTGAAGGCTCAGGCCAGGCGCCTGCGCCAGGCGATGAACGATCGCGGCACCCCGCTCACCCACAGTACGGCTCTGGAAATGATTGCCCGCCAGCATGGCGCGCGCGATTGGAATACGCTCGCAGCCCTTGCGGCAAAGCCCAATGCCGCTCCGAAGACGCCGCTCTTCGTCGGCGCGCATATTCGCGGCCGTTATCTCAATCAGCCGTTCACCGGCGAGGTTCTGGCGCTTTCGGCCCTGCCGGGCGGCGATCTGCACAGGATCACCATCCATTTCGACGAGCCGGTGGATGTCGTCACCTTCGAGAGCTTCTCGGCCTTTCGCCGGCGTGTGAACGCGCAGATCGACGCCGATGGCGTGTCGCCGAGGAAGACCTCGAACGGCGTGCCGCATCTGGTGCTCGATCTTTAGATTGTTTTTGTCCTTTTGAGGCTGTCCGGATCCGCATGACTTTTAAGCCGGATCGGACCCTGCCTCATATCGCACGGATTTCTTCATGACCGATCTTTCCCAAGGAAATGCCTTTCTCACCGGCTGGCTGCCGGGCGTCTTCATCAAAACGGCGGTACCGATCGTCGCGATCACCACCGTCAACGGCCTGTTCACCGTCGTTGACGCCTATTTCCTCGGCGCCTATGTCGGCCGGGACGCGCTCTCTGCCGTCAGCCTGATTTTCCCCGGGCTGATGCTGCTGGTCGCTCTGCAATCGTTGGTCTCGAATGGCATGGCGAGTATCCTCGCCCGCCGGCTGGGCGCCGGCAATCGCGATGGGGCACGTCGGGTGTTTGCCGGCGCGCATGCGCTGGCGCTCGCCGTTACCCTCATCCTCAATCTGGTCTACTGGACGGTGGGCCGGCAGGTCATCGATGCCGGTGCCGCCGGCAATGCCACTGTTGCCCATGGCGCGATGCTGTTCATGGGCGCGATGATCGCCTTTGCGCCGGTCAGCTTCTTCCTGTCGCTGCATCTCGACGGATTGCGCTGCGAAGGCAAGATCGGCTTCATGACGCTGGTGACATTATCGGCCTCGCTGCTCAACATCCTCGCCAACTGGCTGTTCATGGCGGTGATGCATTGGGGTGTGCTCGGTTCGGCGGTCGGCTCCATCGCATCGCAATTCGTCTGCCTCGCAGCCGTGCTCACCTATCGCTGGCGCCGGCCGGCGGCACTGAGGCCTTCCCCGGGGTTGGCTCTCGCCGAATGGCGCGGCATCGTCGCCTTCGGCGCGCCCATGAGCCTTGGTTTCATCGGCATATCGTTGGCCTCGGCCGCCATTTTGATCAACGTCTCGCTCTGGAGCAAGCATGACTACGTCGCGACGGTGGCCGCCTACGGCATCATCACCCGGATCATGACCTTCACCTATCTGCCACTGCTTGGCCTCAGCATCGCGCTGCAGGCGGTTGCCGGCAACAATCATGGTGCCGGCTTCGGGCTGCGCGTCGGCCGCAGCCTGCAGATCTCCATGCTAGCAGCACTCGTCTATTGCACTCTGGTGGAGATCACGGTCGAATTGCTGGCCGGTCGCCTCGGCGCAGTCTTCGTTGCCGATCCGGCGATCATCGCCGAGGTCAGGCGAATTCTGCCCTGGACGATCGGTGCCTATTTTCTCTTCGGGCAGATGCTGATCCTGTCGTCCTATTTCCAGTCGATCGGCGATGCGCCGCGTGCGGCGATCTTCGGCCTGTCGCGGCCTTATCTGCTCACCCTGCCGCTCACCTTCCTGCTGCCCTTCGTCTTCGGCGAGCAGGGGATCTGGATGGTGCCGGTCTTTGCCGAGGCAGGCATGTTCATCCTCGCCTTCCTGGTGCTGTCGCAGAACGCGAAACGCCGCGGCTGGCGCTACGGGCTTCTGCCCGCCTAGGGCAATTCCAGCAAAAGTGCGCAGTGGTTTTGCGTCCGGAATTGCGCAAAACAAAGATATAGAAGGAAAAGCCGCGCTGCGTAGCGCGGCTTTTGCCGATCGCCGGCTATTCCTTGCCATTCGAAGCGGCCGATGTCGCGGCTTCCGCCTCGTTCAACGCCTCGGCGCATTCCTGGCAGCAGACCTCGACAGTCTTGCCACCGAGCTTGACGGTGATGGTCTCCGCGCCGAGTTCGCAGTCGCAGGCAGCGCATGTGGTCTTCTTCATCTGGTGATCCTCCCGTTGGCTGTCCCCGGATCGGGACAGGCTTATAAGATCATCGAAGACCGCATTGCCGCTGTCGAAATCTTTAGCGATCGATGACGACTTTTATCTGCGCCGCAGCTGCGCCGCCCGTTGGAATTCGGCCGGAGTCTGCCCGAAGGACTGCTTGAAGGAAGCGCTGAAATGGCTGTGGCTGGAAAAGCCGAGATCGAGACCGAGCGCGGTCAGATCCTCATACTGGCCGAGCAGATCGAGTGCACGGGCAAGCCGCAGCCGCAACTGGTAGCGGTAAAGTGGCGTCGCCTCGACCTGTTGGAAGACCTGGGTGAGATACACGGCGAGACGCCCACTTCTGAGGCGATTTCCGAAAGCGTCCAGCGCCGCGCGAGATCGGAGGAAAGCACCAGCTTTGCCCGATCGACGAGTTTCTGCCGGCCGGCGCTGGCGCCCGCCGCATGCGATGTGCGCTCGCCAAGCGAGCGGTGCACCAGCGTCAGCGCCAATATTTCGTCCTCCAGCGTCTCGGCCACGTTGCGCCGCAAACCATGACGCAGGAGCGCCACCAGCGCCTGCGCGCGCGGATCGATCCGCCGGCGCTGACGGCGGAAGGAAAAGGGCGGGCCGGGCTGCGCCTGCTCCTTCGGCGTGAGCTCTTCGAGCATCGATTCGTCGATCGCCAGATCGATGCAGGCATCGCCGCCCTCGATAGGGTGGCTGATCCGATATCCCTGGCCGGCATTGAAGAACAAGACCTGATTGGCTTCGGCCACCGTATCATTGCGGCCGACATGCCGCATGAAGACGCCGCGATAGGGATAGACGAGGCTCGTCCTGTGAGCGCATTCCTCGTCGCTCTTGTGACGGCATTCGCCATTGCAGACGATGTCACGAATGGTGACCGTCTTCGTTTTCAGGAGCGGTGCTGTTGAAAACTGCGACATTGCATCTTCCGCGTCAGACAGGCCGCCCGATGAGGCGACCTGTCGACACAATATCACGCTTAGGTTTCAGTAGCGACTGTAGACATGAACGTCGCTTTCGGTCTGCCCCCTGGAAAGGCCGATATCCTTCAACTGCTCGTCGGACAGCTCCATCAGCGCATTGCAGTTGCGCCGTTCGTTCATCTTGCGCGCCAGCCACTGTGCTGCGGTGACTATAGCAAAGAACAGGCTGGGCCGCATATTGCGGGCCGAGATTGTGGAATTCGAGCTATGCATGGTGATCCTCCATCCGTGTTTGGATGGAGGCAGTGAACCATCAGCGGCAGTTTTGCGCTGTCAGATTATTTAGCGATTTGAGGCAGCCCTCACGCCTTCAGCAGCCACTCATGCTCGGCGGCATTGTGGAATTTCCAGATCCGCTGCGGCCCGGCCATGACGTTGAGGTAATAGAGATCATAGCCATGGCAGGCAGCGCAGGGATGGTAGCCCTTCGGCACCAGCGTCACATCGCCGTCCTCGATCGCCATCGCCTCGTCGAGCGAGCGATCGTCGGTGTAGACGCGCTGGAAAGCGAAGCCCTGCGGCGGGTTGAGGCGATGGTAATAGGTCTCTTCCAGGAAACTCTCGTTTGGCAGGTCGTCCTGGTCGTGCTTGTGCGGCGGATAGGAGGAGGTATGGCCGCCCGGCGTGATCACCTCGACGACCAGTAGTGAATGGGCCGAACTGTCGTCCTCCGGCATGATATTGTTGACGTAGCGCACATTCGTGCCCTTGCCGCGTGTCACCTGCGGATGCGTGCCGGGCGGGATTGCCTTCGCCTGATAAGTGCCGCCGCCGGGTG
The DNA here is from genome assembly GCF_004306515.1 of Rhizobium beringeri. Taxonomy (NCBI): domain Bacteria; kingdom Pseudomonadati; phylum Pseudomonadota; class Alphaproteobacteria; order Hyphomicrobiales; family Rhizobiaceae; genus Rhizobium; species Rhizobium beringeri. The sequence continues at coordinate 1,108,338 of NZ_SILG01000001.1, forward strand.
CGGAGCAGACCGCGAGCTCCAGATCGGTCTCCGCCGTCACCGACCATGTCGATTCCATCGGGATGTAGAGCGCATGCGGCGCGCCTTCGAACGGGTTCATCCGGCCGCCGAGCGTGCCGAAATCCTTGGTACCGGCGGACGCCTTGCCCTTGCCGGTCACCCAGACGAGGCAGACTTCGCGATCGCCCGTCTCTCCCGAAACGCTCTCGCCCGGCTTCATCCGATGCAGATCGAAGCCGACATAGGTCCAGCCGGCATTTTCCGGGGTGACATGCGTGACGCAGCCATGCGTGCCGGACGGTTTCACCTTGAGATTTGGCATTGGTGTTTTTCCTCGTAAGTTGGAAAATTCCCCTCCCCAACCCCTCCCCACAAGGGGGAGGGGCTAACCTGCCGTGCTGTCTCGCCCATATTACGGTGTTCCCTTTTGCAAGGTGGCCGCTGTCTGGTGCGAGGCGGTGCCTCAAGTTAAGTCCCTCCCCCTTGTGGGGAGGGGTTGGGGAGGGGTCTTTTGCTCCCGCTATCCCTTGGGGAAGCCTTCCGTTTCCACGGTATAGCCCGCCGCCGTCATGACGCGCATCAACTCGGCGTGACCGATCTCGGCCATTTTCTCCGGCGGGGCCTTGCGCGGATCCTGTTCGGCCTCGACAACGAACCAGCCTTCATAGCCGTGATCGGCCAGCCGCTGGACGATAGCGCCGAAATCGAGCGAGCCGTCGCCCGGCACCGTGAAGGCGCCAAGGGCCACCGCATCGAGGAAGGACTGCCGGCTGCGATCCAGCCCATCCACGACAGGCTTGCGGATATCCTTGACGTGAACATGGTTGATACGGGCGTGGTGGTTTTCGATGGCGCGCAGCACGTCGCCGCCGGCAAAAGCAAGATGCCCGGCATCAAGCAGCAGCGGAATACCTTCGCCCGAGTAACGCATGAAGGCGTCGAGTTCCGGCTCGGTTTCGACGACGGCCGCCATGTGATGGTGGTAGGAGAGCGGCATGCCCTGCTCGGCGCACCATTCACCGAACTGGGTGAGGCGGCGCCCATAGGCCTTCATCTCGTCATCGGAAAGGCGCGGCTTGGTCGCCAGCGGCTTGGAGCGGTCGCCCTGGATCGAGCGGCCCACCTCGCCATAAACGATGCAGGGCGCGGCGACGGCCTTGAACAGTTCGATCATCGGCGCGATGCGGTCCTTGTTGGCGGCAAGTTCCTCGTCAACCAGCGTGCCCGAGAACCAACCGCCGCACAGCGTGACGTCGGCTGCGCGGAGAATCGGCAGCATCACCTCCGGATCGTCGGGGAAGCGGCGGCCCTTTTCCATGCCGATAAAGCCAGCACTGCGCGATTGCCGCAGGCATTCCTCCAGGGACACGTCATCGCTGAGCTCAGGAAGATCGTCGTTCCACCACGCGATGGGCGACATGCCGAGTTTGGCCTTCATCAACATTCTCCTTGAAAGCATTGCGGAAGAGCCGGGACGCTCTTCCGAGAAATGGTAGCACCACAGCGCCGCGCGTCTTTCAGACGCGCAAAGGACGCTGTAGCACTTCGAATTGCTGCATAATTTTGTCCTTAAATCGATCCCGATTTAAGGAGTTATGCAGTAGATTAGCCGATGCGCTGGGCGGCGCGTGCTTCGACGTAGCCCTTGCGCGCTTCGTTGACCTCTTCGCGCGGGCTGACCTCAGGCACCGCGACATCCCACCAGTGGCCGCCGGCCTCCGTGGTGACAAGCGGGTCAGTGTCGATGACAAAGACCGAGGTGCGGTCGTTCTTCTTCGAGTCGGCGATCGCCTGCTCGAGTTCGGCGATAGAGGCGACCTTGACGGCGATGGCGCCCATGCTTTCGGCATGCGCCCGGAAATCGATTTCCGGCATCACCTCGTGATAGGAGTCCTTCAGCAGATTGTTGAAGTTGGCGCCGCCGGTTCCCATCTGCAGCCGGTTGATGCAACCATAACCGCGATTGTCGAGCACGACGATATTGAGCTTGAGGCCAAGCATGACCGAGGTGGCAAGCTCGGAATTCATCATCATGTAGGAACCGTCGCCGACCATGACGACGACATCCCGTTCAGGATGCGCCATCTTAGCGCCGAGCCCGCCGGCGATCTCGTAACCCATGCAGGAAAAGCCGTATTCCATGTGATAGCTGCCCGGCGCCGTCGCCGGCCAGAGCTTGTGCAATTCGCCGGGAAGGCCGCCCGCAGCGCAAAGCACCGTCGTATTCTCGCCGCCGAGCGTGCGCGCCACCGCGCCGATCACTTGGGCATCGGAGGGCAGGGCGGCATTGGTCGTCGCCATCGCCTTGGCCGCGGCCTCCATCCAGACCTTCTTCTCCGCAGTCGCCTTCTCGGCGAGTGCGGCCGGCGCCTTCCAGCCCGAAAGCCCTGCCGAAAGCGCCTTCAACCCTTCGCGGGCGTCAGTCACCAGCGGATGGCTGTCGTGCTTCACTGCGTCATAGGCGGCGATGTTGAGGCCGATCATCTTCAGGCTGTCGTTTTTGAACAGCGCCCAGGAGCCGGTGGTGAAATCCTGGCAGCGTGTGCCGACGGCAATGACAAGATCCGTCTCTTCGGCGATCGCATTGGCCGCCGACGTGCCGGTGACGCCGACCGAGCCGAGTGCCAGCGGATGGGTCTCGTTGATCGCCGACTTGCCGGCCTGGGTGACGACGACGGGAACGCCATGCGCCTCGGCAAAGGCAGCAAGCTCCTTCGTCGCCTGCGAATAAAGCACGCCGCCGCCGGCAACGATCACGGGCTTCTGCGACGCCTTGATCAGTGCGATGGCATTCGCCAGTTCGTCCGCATCCGGCTGCGGCCGGCGGGTCGTCCAGACTTTTTCATCGAACAGGCTTTCCGGATAATCGTAGGCTTCTGCCTGGACGTCCTGGCAGAGCGACAATGTCACCGGGCCGCAATCGAGCGGGTCGGTCAAGACCTGCATGGCGCGCTTCAGCGCCGTGATGATCTGCTCGGGCCGGGTGATTCGGTCGAAATAGCGCGAAACCGAACGGAAAGCATCATTGGCTGAAACCGTGCCGTCGCCGAAATCTTCGATCTGCTGCAGCACCGGATCCGGCGCGCGGTTGGCGAAGACATCGCCCGGCAGGAAGAGAACGGGAATACGATTGACATGCGCCACGCCGGCGGCCGTCACCATGTTCAGCGCGCCAGGGCCGATCGAACTCGTGCAGGCCATGAAGCGCGTGCGGAAATTCGCCTTGGCATAGGCGATCGCGGCATGCGCCATGCCCTGTTCATTGTGGGCGCGATAGGTCGTCAATTCGCCGCGCACCTGATAGAGCGCCTCGCCGATGCCGGCGACGTTGCCGTGACCGAAGATCGCCCAGACGCCACCGAAGATCGGCACTTTCTTCCCGTCGACGATCGTCATCTGTACTTTCAGGAAATGCGCGACGGCCTGCGCCATCGTCAACCGTATCGTCTTGCCCATCGAGGCCTCCCGCAATCTTTCTTTTCGCGTTTTCCCCTCCCCAACCCCTCCCCACAAGGGGGAGGGGCTAACCTGCAGGGCTCTCTACATTCTCGCCGCAACGTCTCCTCCAAAGGGAAGCTTGCTGATGGCGTGAGGCGGTGCTCCGGGTTAAGTCCCTCCCCCTTGTGGGAAGGGGTTGGGGAGGGGTCTTAATTCTAAGTCTACTGATGTCCGCGCGTCTTCAGCCACGCCTCTGTCAGTTGTCGGAAGCGGCCGGCCATATCGGCGATCGCTTCCTCGTCGTTCATTTCGCCTGAAAGCCAGGCGCGCGCCGGATCGGCAAAGATCGTCCGGCCGACGGCGAAGCCCTTCACGGAGGGAGCCGCCAGCGTCGCCTCGAAGCAGGAGATCAGCTCGTCGGCGGGCGCCTCGAGCCCCAGGAGCACGATGCCGCGGCACCATGGATCATTTTTGGCGATCACCGCATCGATCTTCTTCCAGGCTTCACGGGATGCCTGCGGCTCCAGCTTCCACCAGTCCGGCTTGATGCCGAGCGCATAGAGCTCCTCCAGCGCGGTTGCGATCGTATCGTCGGTGAGCGGCCCATTCTTGCCGGCGATGATTTCCACCAGCAGCTCGCGGCCGACCTTGCGGGAAGCCTCGAACAGCGTCCGCAGCTTCTCCTGCTGCTCCGTCTTCAATTCAGCCGGATCATCGGGATGATAGAAGCACAGGCACTTGATGCAATGAGCGAGTGGCCATTCCACAAGCTGTGAGCCGATATCCTGGCTGAACTCGAAGCGCAGCGGCTTCGATCCCGGCAATTCCACCGGCCGGCCGATCCAGGAGAAATTCTTCGTCGCGGCATCGAAGAAGGCGTCGCGGCCGAAGCGTTCGTCGATCAGCATGCCATAGCCGTCGCGGCCATTCGAAACCCGCGCCGCTGCCGCCACTGCCAGCCGCTTGAAGGCGACGATCTTCTCGTGGCCGACGCCGAGCTCATCGGCGACGCTGACGAGTTGCGAACGGTGGTCGATCGCCAGCGCCATCAAAAGCGGGATTTCGCCGCGCCGGGTCGATACCCAATGGATGTGGTTGATCTCCTCGTCCTTGCGCAGCGCCCGATGTTTGCTGCCGTTCGTCAGGAAGAAGTCGAGTTCCGCCCAGGTCGGATATTCCGGCGAGCAGAGCAGGCGGGAGACCGCGAAGGCGCCGCAGGCATTGGCCCAGGTGGCGCAGGTCTTCAACTGCTCGTCGCGCAGGAAGCCGCGCAGGAAGCCGGACATAAAGGCATCGCCGGCGCCGAGCACATTGAAGACTTCGATCGGGAAGCCCTGGCCGACAATGCCGGCTTCCAAGTCGTCGGCGATCGGCCCGTCATAGACGATGCAGCCCATGGCGCCGCGCTTGAGCACGATCGTGGCCGGCGAAAGGCGGCGGATCTCCTTCAGCGCGCCGAGGACGTCGTCGGCGCCGGACGCGATCAGGATTTCCTCTTCGGTGCCGACGATGAGATCGCAATCCGGCAGCGTCTCCTTCATCTTCGAAGAGACCCGGTCGGATTTCACGTAGCGTTCGAAGCCTTCCGCATGGCCGGCAAGACCCCAGAGGTTGGGTCGGTAATCGATGTCGAAGATCACCTTGCGGCCGTTCGCCTTGGCGATGCGGATAGCTTTGCGCTGCGCGGCCTCGGTATTCGGCCGCGAGAAATGCGTGCCGGAAACGAGAACGGCGCGCGACGATCTGATGAAATCTTCGTCGATATCGCCTTCATCGAGCGCCATGTCGGCGCAGTCCGACCGATAGAAGATCATCGGCGACACGCCCTCGGCCTCGACAGCAAGCAGCACCAGCGCCGTCAGCCGCTCCTTGTCGGTGACGATGCCGTCTGTCGCCACACCTTCGCGCGCCGACTGCTCGCGGATGAAGCGTCCCATCTGCTCGTCGCCGACGCGGGTGATGAGGCCGGATTTGAGGCCGAGCCGCGCCGTGCCGATGGCGATATTGGCCGGGCAGCCGCCAACGGACTTGGCGAAGGAGCCGATATCCTCCAGCCGCGAACCGATCTGCTGGCCGTAAAGATCGACCGAGGAACGGCCGATGGTGATCACATCAAGCGCCGGCTCCGGCTGTGAACCCGGATTCGATTGTACCATGATGTCCTCCCGCTAGATTTTGCGCGGCTTCCAGTGCCTGCGAATTTTCAATAATGAAACATTGGTTCCGATATTTTGTCAATTCGGAATGTTTATTCCATTTTGCCTTTTACAGGTTTTGACTGCTGCCGCTTACGCCGCCGCTCGGCGATTGCAACCGGCAGTGCCATGGTGAGCGCCATGGAGGCCGAAAGCGAGCGGAAGCCGGCGAAATCGGCTTCCGCCACCTCGAACCAGTGCGTGGCGCAGGCGGCAAGCGGCGAGAAGGCCGAATCGGTGATCGCGATGACGGGGACGCCGCGGTCGGCAAGCTCCTGGCTCTGGTTGAGGCTGTCGGCCGCATAAGGCGAAAAGCTCGCCGCGATCGCCGCATCCTTCGGTGTTGCGAACTGCACCATCTCAGGGTCAACGCCGTTCGGCGAGGCGACGATCTGATGGCGGATGTTGAGCTTGGAAAAAGCGTAGGTCATGTGCGCCGTCAATGGGTAGGAGCGCCGTTTGGCGATCAGATAGATCGTCTCGGCGTTAGCAAGGATATTCACGGCTTTGGTGAAGGTATCGCTCTGCACCGTCGCCGCCAGCCGATTGACCGATTGGTTTGCCGCGGCGATGAAGCCGGAAAGCAGATTGGCGTCCTCATCGTCACCGTTCGATTGCTCCAGCGTGACGAGGCGCTCTTCGTAGCTCAGCGTCCGGTCCCGCAATCTTTCGCGAAAGATGCTCTGCAGGTCGGAAAAGCCTCCATAACCCAGATGATGCGCCAGGCGCACCAGCGTCGAGGGCTGGACGTCGGAGGCGGCCGCGATGCTCGCCGTCGTGCCGAAGGCGATCTCATCGGGATTGCCGAGCGCGAAGGCGGCGACCTGCGCCAGCCGCTTCGGCATGTTCGCCTTGCGCTCGATGATGGTGCTGCGCAGGCTTTCGAAATCGCGCGGCACACGCGCGTGCCTTTGGGGATCGTTATCCATGCTTGCGGCTCACGAGATGAAACAAATATTCCATATTGTCGAACATAGACGATTTCAAACGACACGGCTAATTGTTTTTAATCCTCTGTAATTGAAGGCTTTTAGGCGATCTGCTCGGGAGGGGCGCAGAAATGCCTGCGAGCAGGTCCCTTGTCAAAATGATCCAAATATTCCAAAAATCCGCGCACAGCTCTGGAGGAGACGGAAATGAAGCCACTTGGCATCGGTTTGATCGGCACCGGTTATATGGGCAAGTGCCATGCGCTGGCGTGGAATGCGGTAAAGACGGTGTTCGGCGATGTCGAGCGTCCGCGTCTTGTGCATCTGGCCGAAGCCAATGCCGAGCTTGCTGAGACTCGTGCCGGTGAATTCGGTTTCGAGAAGGCAACGGCCGACTGGCGGGCGCTGATCGCCGACCCCGGGGTCGACGTCGTCTCCGTCACCACGCCCAATCAGTTCCACGCCGAGATGGCGATTGCTGCCCTTGAGGCCGGCAAGCATGTCTGGTGCGAAAAGCCGATGGCGCCGGCCTATGCCGATGCCGAGCGCATGCTGGAAACGGCGAAGCGATCCGGCAAGGTTGCCGCCCTTGGCTATAATTACATTCAGAATCCCGTCATGCGGCATATCAGGACGCTGATTGGCGAGGGCGCCATCGGCACGGTCAATCATATCCGCGTCGAGATGGACGAGGATTTCATGGCCGATCCCGACGTCTTCTTCTATTGGAAGAGCGAGCTTTCCGCCGGCTACGGCGCGCTCGACGATTTCGCCGTGCACCCGTTGTCGCTGCTCTGGTATCTCTTCGGCCATGTCGAGGCCGTCATAACGGATATGGTGAGGCCCTATGCCGATCGCCCGCTGAGCGAGGGTGGTCGCCGTGCCGTGGAAAACCACGATGGCGCCAACGTGCTGATGCGGCTTGGCGGCGGCATCTCCGCCGTGCTGATGGCGAATCGCGCCGCCTGGGGTCGTAAGGGCCGCATCGCCCTGCAGATTTTCGGGTCGAAAGGCTCGATCGTCTACGATCAGGAGCGCATGAACGAATTCGAACTCTATCAGGCCGAGGGTCGCGGCTCCGAACAGGGTTTCCGCAAGATACTGGCGGCCCCCGCCCATCGGCCTTATGATCGGTTTATCCCGGCACCAGGCCACGGCCTCGGCTTCAACGATCTGAAGATCATCGAGTGCCGCGAGCTGATCCGGGCAATTTCAGGCGAGCCGTCGTCGATCGTGACATTCGAAGACGGTCTCAGGATAGAGAAGTCGGTGCATGCCATGGCACAGTCTTTCCACGAGCGCCGCTGGATCGAGATCGGCTGAATGTAAGAGGCCGCTTTCCGTTGACGGCGCACGGGCTACTGCATAATCCCTGAAATCGGGCTAGATTTCAGGGATTATGCAGAAACTCAAAATGCGACAGCGTCTTTTGCGCGTCTGAAAGACGTGCGGCGCTGTAGGGGATAGGCCTTGGCGTGGTTGTCGGGCGCAGCTTCAGGAGTGAGATCGTGACGGATAGACTGGTGATCATCGGCGCGGGACAGGCCGGTTTCGCATTGGCGGCCAAGCTGCGTGCGTTGAAGGATACGCGCCCAATCACCCTCATCGGCGCGGAAGACGTCGCTCCTTATCAGCGCCCGCCGCTTTCAAAGAAATACCTGCTCGGCGAAATGGCCTTCGACCGCCTGCTGTTCCGCGCCGAGCACTGGTATGCGGACAATGATGTCGACCTTCGCCTTTCGACCTGGGCCGAGCAGATCAAGCCGGACAGCAAGCAGGTTCTGCTGCAGGACGGCTCCGTTCTTGATTACGGCACGCTGGCGCTGGCCACCGGCTCGACGCCGCGCCGGCTACCGGCCGCAATCGGCGGCGATCTCGAAGGCGTCTATGTCGCCCGCGACAAGCGCGATGCCGATCTGCTTGCTGACGAGATGCGTCCCGGTCGCCGCGTCCTCATCATTGGCGGCGGTTATATTGGTCTCGAGGCGGCTGCCGTTGCCCGCCATCGCGGCCTGGAAGTCACCGTCATCGAGATGGCCGACCGCATCCTGCAGCGCGTGGCGGCGAAGGAGACCGCCGACATCATGCGCAGGATTCACGAGACCCATGACGTGGTGATCCGCGAGAAGACAGGGCTCAAGCATCTGGTCGGCAAGGATGGCCGCGTCACCGGTGCCGCACTTTCCGACGGATCGGTCATCGACATCGATTTCGCCGTCGTCGGCATCGGCGTCGCGCCGAACGACCAACTCGCCAAGGAAGCCGGCCTCGAGGTCGCCAACGGCATTGTGGTCGACGAATTCGCGCGCACCTCCGATCCGGCGATCTTTGCGGCCGGTGATTGCGCCGCACTTCCCTGGCAGGGCGGTCGCATCAGGCTCGAATCGGTGCAGAACGCCGTCGACCAGGCCGAAGCAGCGGCAGCCGTCATCGCCGGCGGCAGCGAGCCTTATACGCCGAAGCCGTGGTTCTGGTCCGACCAGTATGATGTCAAGCTGCAGATCGCCGGCTTCAATCTCGGTTATGACGAGACGCTGCTGCGCCCCGGCACCCGCGAAGGCGCCCATTCGGTCTGGTACTTCAGGGAAGGCCAGCTGATCGCCGTCGATGCGATCAACGACGCGAAAGCCTATGTGACCGGCAAAAAACTGCTGGAATCCGGGACCAATCCCGACAAATCGATTCTCGCCGACCCTTCTGCTGACCTCAAGAGCCTGCTCGGCTGAGCTCGGCTTCTTCACCGACGAGAACGAAGCGCGATCAAATTCCGCGGATCGCGGCAGGAAATGTGGACTGTTTGCGTAACTGGCCGAAATGCCAGCCGCTGCATTTCTTCTGGTGAAAACTCAAAAAACCCTTGCATTCACAGAGCGGTCGCCATAGTTAGGCCCCACCGGAGAGGTGGCCGAGTGGTCGAAGGCGCTCCCCTGCTAAGGGAGTATACGTCAAAAGCGTATCGTGGGTTCGAATCCCATCTTCTCCGCCATTCCGATTTCCTGAGTGTGCGTCGATCGTTAGTTTCCGGCAGGGAATCACGTTCGCTTAGTCGGCTAGGCCGGCGACGAAAAATCTCTCTGCCTTGAGCGAGAGAATCGCCTGCGGGAATCACCTCCCGCGCTCAAGCCACCGGCAGGTGGCGAAAGTGGATCGGTGCACGTCCGGTTACGCTTTCGGCAATCCTGAATCCCCGCAAGAGCCGCATTTTGTCAAAAAAGTGTCACGGATGTGTCGCAGGGCGCATGTCCAATTCTTTGTTGGCTGGACCTAAGCCTCCGCAAAATCAGGGTTTTCTTAACAAAGCATAAAGGAAATCGAGGTCGGCTGCCCGACTTGTGTCCTTTCAGCAACAGAATGTCGGGAAGGCTCCCTCAAATCCCCCATCCGAGTAAGTTGGTGATTGCGTGACGGCTTCCGTCTTGTATTTTCAACCTCGGAAGCAAGGGCGACTGATCGTCCACTTCTTGAAACACGGGGATGGGGCAGGGAACGCTGCTCAGCGAAAGATCCCAAACCCGATCGAAACTTTGAATTGGAGGTCATTTATGAACATCAAGAGCCTTCTTCTCGGCTCCGCTGCTGCTCTCGCAGTAGTTTCCGGTGCTCAGGCTGCTGACGCTATCGTTGCTGCCGAACCGGAACCGGTTGAATATGTTCGCGTCTGCGACGCTTACGGCACCGGCTACTTCTACATCCCGGGCACCGAAACCTGCCTCAAGATCAACGGTTACATCCGTTTCCAGGTTAACGTTGGCGAAGACGTCGGCGGCGATTCGGATTGGGATGCTGTCACCCGCGGTCAGGTTCAGTTCACGGCCAAGAGCGACACCGAATATGGTCCGCTGACCGGCGTCATCGTCATGCAGTTCAATGCTGACAACGCCACGGTTCAGGCGTCCAAGCTCGACTCCGCTTACCTCGACATCGCCGGCTTCCGCGCCGGTCTGTTCTACAGCTGGTGGGACGATGGCCTCTCCGGCGAAACCGACGACATCGGCTCGGTCGTAACGCTCCACAACTCGATCCGCTATCAGTATGAAACCAGCGATTTCTACGCTGGCATCAGCGTCGATGAACTGGAAGACGGCGTTTATCAGGGTGACGTGGATCCCGTCACCGGCCTCCTTGTTCCGAACGATGGTCCGAACAATGTCGGCGTTGCCGTTGGTCTCGGTGGCAAGGCTGGTGCCTTCAGCTACCAGATCACTGCCGGCTGGGACGTCGACAACGAAGACGGCGCTGTCCGTGCAATGGGTACGGTTGACATCGGTCCCGGTACGCTCGGCCTCGCTGCTGTGTACTCTTCCGGCCCGAACTCCTACTACTCGACGGCTGAATGGGCAGTTGCTGCCGAATACGCCATCAAGGCAACCGACAAGCTGAAAATCACCCCGGGTGTTCAGTACTACGCCAACTATATCGGCGGTGCCAGCGCGTTTGAAACCGTTCCTAGCGATTACGACGGTGCCGGTGATGCATGGAAGGTCGGTCTGACCGTTGATTACCAGATCGTCGACAACTTCTACGCCAAGGCTTCGGTTCAGTACCTCGATCCGGAAGATGCTGACGACTCCACGACGGGTTACTTCCGCCTTCAGCGTTCGTTCTAATCTGATCTGACTTCGGTCAATCAGGAAAGCCCGGCTCTCGAGCCGGGCTTTTTTATTGCTCGGTTGTGGTGGCTACCTACTTCAAAGCTTGTCCCGAAAAAATGCGTCACGTTTTTGCGATAGCGGCACGCCTAAAAAGCGAAGAACTAAAGAGCAGGATAAAGATCCAGACGCGCATAAGATCAGCGACAACTGGTGAGGAAAGCCCGAATTGCCGCAGGGATATTGCAAAGATGGAGAAGGGGTGCATGTCCTTGTCCTCCGGCGGCATGAAGGGTCATTCCCGAATGCCGCCGCGCCATTTCGCCGGCGCTTTCCTGTGAAAGCAGCGACGTATTTTCGCCGCGGATCAGCATGAGTGGCAGCCGGCTCAGGCTTTCGAATTGCCCCCAGAGATCAGGCAGCGGCTGGCTGAAATCGATCGATTTCAGTGCCTCCGCGATCGCCGGGTCGAAATCGGCGATCGGCCTTCCGCTGATATCGCGATAAAGGGCAAGCGCCATCTCGCGCCAGTCTTCCTCTGCAAGCGCGGTAAACGACGCGCCATGATTTTCCTTCAATAGATCGACTGCCTCGTTCCAGTCCGCTGGCTTCCTGCCGCTGTTGAGGTAATCGCGGATCCGTGCCAGCCCCTCAGCCTCGAGCACAGGTCCGATATCGTTGAGGATGACGGCTTCGAGAAGATCCGGCCGCGTCGCCGCGATCAGATGCAGGATCAGCCCGCCCCGCGACGTGCCGATGAAAATCGCCCGTTCGATGCCGAACGCCGTGCAGGCGGCAATGACGTCACCGGCCTCGATGGCGAGATTGTAGTTCGCCTTGTTGTCATCCCATGCCGAGTTCCCCCGTCCGCGCGAATCGAGCGCAATCACCCTGCGCGGCACTGTCGTGTCCCGGGAGAGAAGCAGCGCAAGTGGATGAAAATCCCGCGTATTGCGGGTCAGGCCGGGCAGGCAGATGACCGGCAGCCGTCCCGCGGTTGCTGCCTGGTTGGGTGGGTAGTCGCGGGCATAAAGCCTCAGCCCATCGGACGAAGTGTAAAATCGTTCCTGGAAACCGCCTGCATCTGTATCCGGCATCGCATCCCTCGAGACCTGTTTGATCCCGAAGATGTAGCTTGCTTTTCAAGCCGCGCCAAACGGCTTCAGGAGGCGCTGCGTCCGCCGATCAGGTCACGCTCGATATCGGTCGGCTGGCCGAGACGGGCTTTATAAACTTCGTAATTCTCCATCACCCGCTGCACATAGTTGCGCGTTTCGGGGAAGGGGATGCGCTCGATCCAGTCGACGATCTCGTCGATCGGCCTGCCGCGCGGATCGCCGTAGCGACCGATCCATTCCGGCACCCGCTTCGGCCCGGCATTATAGGCAATGAAGGTGAGGATATAGGAGCCGCCGAAGGCGTCGATCTGCTCGCCGAGATAATGCGCACCGAGTGTCGCGTTATAGCCGGCATCGGCCGTCAGCTTGTCCTTGGAAAAGGCGATGTTATTGCGCTTGGCCACCGCCTGGGCCGTGCCCGGCAGAAGCTGCAGCAGGCCGCGCGCATTCGCAGCCGATACGGCGGCGGGGTTGAAGGCGCTTTCCTGCCGGGCGATGGCATAGGCGAGTGCCTTGCCGGAGCCTGATATATTGGCGTTCGCCGGGATCACGCCGATCGGAAAGGCAAGCGCTGCGACATCGATGCCGCGCCCATAGGCGATCTTGCCGATTTGCAGCGACAGATGATGATCGCCGGATTGCTCGGCCTGTGCCGCAAGGACAGCCAATTCACCGGGGCTTTGCAGTTGATCGGCGAGCGCGAGATAGAGAATGGCGGCCCGCCACCCATGGCCGGCGGCCTCCAGCCGGGCGATCGCCTGCACGGCTTCGCGTGCCTGGAAGCGTTGCCGGTCGGCCGTGCTCGGTGCGGGATAGGTGACATTAAGCGTCTTTCGCCCCAGCCTTTCGGCTGCGAGCTGGCCATAGAAGGTGCCGGGAAAATTCGCGGCCTTCGCATAGAATTCGCTGGATTTGCCTGGGCCGCCAGCTTCGGCTGCGCGTCCCAGCCAATACCAGGCGCGCGAGACCGAGATCGGCCCGTTTGATGTCTCGAGGATCTTGCGGAAGTGTTTTTCCGCCGTTGTCGGGTCCTGCAGGCCGCGAAGCGCGTACCATCCGGCGTGGAATTCAGCCTCGACGACATCCGTCGGGCTCGTCGCGGCGTAGTTTGCGACGATGCGATAGGCCGGCTTGAATTGTCCCTGGTCGACGAGACCACGGCTGACGATACGTTGCTCGTTCCACCATTCGCCGGAATTGACGAGTTCGCTACGCTCGGGCGGCATCTGCTCCAGAAGTGCTGCCGCCTCGGCATATTTGTCCTGCTTGCGCAGATATTCGATCCGCGCAAACAACAGGCCGGCATCGGCCCGCCACTTCGCATCGACGGCATTGAGCAAGGCGCTGGCATTGCCGACTTTGGCGTCGACCGCAGCCCAGGCCTTGTAGAGCGACTGGGCTTGGCCCATGTCGCCGAAACGCTTGGCCTGCGCCACCCGGCCGCGATACATCAGATAGTCCATCCGCGCCTTATGGTCGGCGGGCGTCAGCAGCGCGGAAAACTCGACGAGGATCTTGTCCTCGGTCGCCTTGTCGAGAGCCTCTCCTCGCCAGACTTTGCGGATATATTTTGCCGCCTGCGCCTGCTTGCCTGATGCAACCAGCGCCCGGCCGAGGATGACGGCGCCCTGCATCGTCTCAGGCGCGGTATCGCCGAAGGCGGCAAGTATGGCGGAAGGGCCGGGATTTTCGTCATAGAGAGCGCGCTCGGAATAAGCGCGCAGCCGCGAAAGACCCGGCCAGCCCTTGAGCTCCTGCGTGGCGCTCGCGATTTCATAGGAGGGAACGCCCTTCAATCCGGAAACGGCAATCGCCCAGGTGAGGATATGCCGGTCGAGCGTAGCGTCGCGCATGCTGTCGCGGATCGAAAGCGCCAGCTGCGGGTCCTTGTCGGAAAGCGCATCGAGGCCGGCTTTCAGGTCGGCGTTGACAGGCGCGATTGCCGGGTTGCGCGGAATGGCGCCCGTTGTCATCGATTCCGGTATGGCTGTCTCGGGAATGAAGCCGAGCGGCTTGACATCAGGCATGGGGGTGCTCTCGCCGGGAAGCGGCGACGCAACGCTGCCCCACGCGGCGGCAACAAAGCCGAAGGCGGACAGAATCAGGACAGCTTTCTTCATCCGGGATCTCGCAACGAAAACACGCCCTGCCATTAGGCTAGAGGCATCTTAACGAAACCTTACCGTACCAGGTAAAATTCATTCACATCTGCTATCGGAATTTGCCCTAAACCGAACTCTACGCGCTTGTCGCGATGATTTCGGCGCTCTATGGTGCGCAACTCTTATTCATGGAATGCGGCCGAAGCAAGGATTTGGTCGTGAGGAGCTTTGCATGTTCAATGGGTCCATTCCCGCCCTCGTCACCCCCTTCACCGATGCCGGACTGATCGACGAAGATAGCTTCGCCGCGCATGTCGACTGGCAGATCAAGGAAGGCAGCGCCGGTCTCGTCCCGGTCGGCACGACGGGCGAATCCCCGACGCTGTCGCATGCCGAACACAAACGGGTGGTGGAACTCTGCATCGAAGTTGCCGCAAAGCGCGTTCCCGTCATGGCCGGCGCCGGCTCGAACAATACGCGGGAGGCGATCGAGCTCGCCCAGCATGCCGAAAAGGTCGGTGCGAACGCCGTTCTGGTCGTCACTCCCTATTACAACAAGCCGACGCAGAAGGGTTTGATCGCGCATTTTTCGGCCATCGCCGAGGCCGTCGATCTGCCGATCTATATCTATAATATCCCCGGCCGCTCGGTGGTCGACATGACGCCGGAAACGATGGGTGCGCTCGCCAAGGCGCACAAGAATATTGTTGGCGTCAAGGATGCGACGGGCAAGATCGAGCGCGTCTCCGAACAGCGCATCACCTGCGGCACGGATTTCAGGCAGCTGTCCGGCGAGGATGCGACGGCGCTCGGCTTCAACGCCCATGGCGGTGTCGGCTGTATTTCGGTAACCGCCAATGTCGCCCCGCGCCTCTGCGCCGACTTCCAGGCGGCAACGCTGGCAGGCGACTATGCCCGCGCGCTGGAATTTCAGGATCGGCTGATGCCGCTGCACAAGGCGATCTTCCTTGAGCCGGGTCTTTGCGGCGCCAAATACGGGCTCTCCAAGCTTGGCCGGATGAGCCGCAACGTCCGCTCGCCGCTGCTTTCGACGCTGGAGCCGGCAACGGAATCGGCGATCGACGCCGCCATGCGCCATGCAGGCCTGTTGAACTGACGAGACCGGCCTTCTTCACAAGACGGGGTCTCTCCCTTACATAAAGGGCAAGAAATGAGGGCGCGGCTTTTCACGCCCAAAAAAGAAATTGGAATGTCGTCATGGCCCCCAAAGGCAGCCAGCGCGTGGTGAACAAGGTCGTGGCCGAAAACCGCAAGGCCCGCTTCAACTACGAGATCATCGATACCTACGAGGCCGGCCTCGTGCTGATGGGCACGGAGGTCAAGGCGCTGCGCGAAGGCAAGGCCAATATCGCCGAATCCTACGCCTCGGATGAGGGCGGCGAGATCTGGCTGATCAATTCCTACTTGCCGGAATATCTGCAAGCCAACCGCTTCAATCACGAACCGCGCCGACGCCGCAAGCTGCTGCTGTCGGGCCGTGAAATCCATCGCCTGCGCTCTGCCATCAACCGCGAAGGCATGACGCTGATCCCGCTGAAGATCTATTTCAACGACCGCGGTCGGGCGAAGATGGAACTGGCGCTGGCCAAGGGTAAGAAATTGCACGACAAGCGCGAGTCGGAGAAGGAACGCGATTGGAATCGGCAGAAGAGCCGCCTGCTGAAGGATAGAGGCTGACCACGACGCCGTGGCTACCAGTGCAATCCGGCCCTTAGCGCTCGACTTCGAGACGCCCGACGAGATCAGTCTTCGAAATCGCTGGCCGGGGCGACTTCGGCCGGGCGTGGCGCCCGCTCCGAGGGATCGCGACCGATTTCAGCCTTCAGAGACAAGAGATCGATGAAATGATCGGCTTGACGGCGCAGGTCGTCGGCAATCATCGGCGGCTGGGTTGCCATGGTTGAGATCACCGAGACCTTGCGGCCTCTGCGCTGCAACGCCTCGACCAGGTTCGTGAAGTCGCCGTCGCCCGAGAAGATGACGAGATGATCGACCGTTTCGGACTGTTCCATCGCGTCGATCGCAAGCTCGATGTCCATGTTGCCCTTGATCTTTCGGCGACCCATGGAATCTGTGAATTCCTTGGCGGGCTTGGTGACGACTTTGTAGCCGTTGTAATCGAGCCAGTCGATCAGAGGCCGGATCGATGAATACTCCTGATCCTCGATCAGAGCGGTATAATAATATGCGCGCAGCAGGTATCCGCGTTTCTGAAATGCTTTCAAGAGCTTGCGGTAATCTATGTCAAATCCCAGGCTCTTGGATGCAGCGTAGAGGTTGGCGCCGTCAATGAAGAGTGCAATTTTTTCGCGTGGGTCAAACATCGCTTACCAATCCAATGAGAGCAATCGAAATTCGCAGGTGCCAAACTTCAATAAAAACAATAGCTTGTGTTTCGATTTCGATTTGATCCTTACTTTATGAATTATTCATATATGAAAGATTTAGGGCACGATTCGACATATTCCAAGCAACCTTCGGTGGAATTATGACATTCTCCATGGAAATCTAGCTCAGCCGCGGATAAAGACGAGGGGAGCCGGAATGAAAAACTTGTATTTGCCCGGTTTTAATTGTATCGGGCGTGCTAATCCCGAAATGACGACCGTAAAGGACAGGCAATGGCCCGTGTCACAGTTGAAGATTGCATCGACAAGGTGGAGAACCGCTTCGAGCTGGTTCTGCTCGCCAGCCACCGCGCCCGGCTGATTTCCCAGGGTGCCTCGATCACCATCGATCGTGACAATGACAAGAATCCCGTTGTGGCCCTGCGCGAAATCGCCGACGAGACGCTTTCGCCCGACGACCTCAAGGAAGATCTGATCCATTCGCTGCAGAAGCATGTCGAAGTCGACGAGCCCGAGCCCGATCCGGCAAGCATGATCGCCGCTGGCAGTGTCGCCGCGGCCGACAGCGAAGAGCAGGACGACCTGCCGGAGACGATCACTTTCGACCAGATGTCGGAAGAAGAGCTGCTTGCCGGCATCGAAGGCCTCGTGCCGCCGGAAAAGAGCGACGACTACTAAGCGCGTCGGCCGGATCCCCGGTCGCATCGCTTGGGCATGATCCTCCCGGTCGCATTGATGCGATCCGGAAAAATGCTTCATGCGATGCAAAAGAGCGACGATTACCAATCGTCAATCTTGCACCTTTATTGCTTAGGCATATTATTGCCCATGTGTGCGCCAATCGTTGATTGGCGCGCTTTTATTTTTATCGGAGTGGCTTTGGAATGATGCGGCAGTACGAGCTCGTGGAGCGGGTTCAGCAATACAAGCCCGATGCCAATGAAGCACTGCTGAACAAAGCCTATGTCTACGCCATGCAGAAGCACGGCCAGCAAAAACGCGCGAGCGGCGATCCCTATATTTCCCATCCGCTTGAGGTCGCTGCCATCCTCACCGACATGCACCTCGATGAATCGACGATCGCGGTTGCTCTGCTGCACGATACGATCGAGGATACGACGGCGACACGCGCCGAGATCGATGAACTCTTCGGCGAGGATATCGGCCGGCTGGTCGAGGGTCTGACGAAGATCAAGAAGCTCGATCTGGTTACCAAGAAGGCCAAGCAGGCGGAAAACCTGCGCAAGCTGCTGCTCGCCATTTCCGACGATGTGCGCGTACTGCTCGTCAAGCTGGCCGATCGCCTGCACAATATGCGCACCCTCGATCACATGTCGGCCGACAAGCGTGCCCGCATTTCCGAGGAGACGATGGAAATCTATGCGCCGCTCGCCGGCCGCATGGGCATGCAGGACATGCGCGAGGAACTGGAGGAGCTCTCCTTCCGGCATATGAACCCGGAAGCCTATGAGACCGTCACCAAAAGACTGGAAGAGCTTTCGAAGCGCAACGAGGGCATCGTCAAGAAGATCGAGGCCGAACTGCGCGACCTGCTGGTGGCAAGCGGCCTGACGAGCGCCTACGTCAAGGGCCGGCAGAAGAAGCCCTATTCGGTCTTCCGCAAGATGCAGTCGAAGTCGCTTTCGTTCGAGCAGCTTTCCGATGTCTACGGCTTCCGCCTGATCGTCGAGGATATCCCTTCCTGTTATCGGGCGCTCGGCATCGTCCACACGCGCTGGCGCGTCGTGCCCGGCCGCTTCAAGGACTATATCTCGACGCCGAAGCAGAACGATTACCGTTCGCTGCACACCACAATCGTCGGTCCTTCCAGCCAGCGCATCGAACTGCAGATCCGCACCAAGCGCATGCACGAAATCGCCGAATTCGGCATCGCCGCCCACACACTCTATAAGGACGGCGCCACCAATGCCGATGGCGACATCCTTTCTCGCGAATCCAATGCCTATTCCTGGCTGCGCCATACGATCGAGGCCCTGGCCGAGGGTGACAGCCCGGAAGAATTCCTCGAGCACACCAAGCTCGAGCTGTTCCAGGATCAGGTCTTCTGCTTCACGCCGAAGGGCAAGCTGATTGCCTTGCCGCGTGGCGCCACCCCGATCGACTTCGCCTATGCGGTGCACACCAATATTGGCGATACCACCGTGGGCGCCAAGATCAACGGCCGTATCATGCCGCTGGTGACGCGGCTTGCCAATGGCGACGAGGTCGAGATCATCCGCTCCGGCGTGCAGGTTCCGCCCGCCGCCTGGGAGGAGATCGTCGTGACCGGCAAGGCGCGCGCCGCCATCCGCCGGGCCACCCGTATGGCGATCCGCAAGCAATATGCCGGCCTTGGCCACCGCATTCTCGAGCGCACCTTCAATAGGGCCGGCAAGATCTTCTCGCGTGAGGCGATGAAGCCGGCGCTGCACCGTCTTGGCCAGAAGGATGTCGAGGATGCGATCGCCGCCGTCGGTCGCGGCGAGATGTCCTCGCTCGACGTGCTGCGCGCCGTCTATCCCGATCATCAGGATGAGCGCGTCACCGTGAAGCCCTCCGGCGACGACGGTTGGTTCAACGTCCGCAGTGCCGCCGGCATGATCTTCAAGATCCCCGGCAAGACCAAGGCCGGGCACGACGGTGGCCATACGGAAATCGACGCGGATGCCGATATCGGGCCGATCCGCGGACTGTCCGGCAATGTCGACGTCAAGTTCGCGCCGACCGGCGCCGTGCCCGGCGATCGCATCGTCGGCATCATGGACCAAGGCAAGGGCATCACCATCTATCCGATCCAGTCGCCGAGCCTGCAGCGCTTCGACGATCAGCCCGACCGCTGGATCGACGTGCGCTGGGATCTCGACGAAGCCAACAAGTCGCGTTTCATGGCGCGCATCATGGTGAATGGGCTGAATGAACCCGGCACGCTTGCCAAGGTCGCCCAGACGGTCGCAGGCCTCGACGTCAATATCCGCTTGCTGAACACAGTGCGGGTGGCTGCCGATTTCACAGAAATGATGCTCGAGGTTGAGGTCTGGGATCTGCGCCAGCTCAATCAGTTGCTCGCCCAGATGAAGGAACTGGATTGCATCGCCACGGTCCGGCGGCTCTACGAGTAAGCTTTTGTTAAGCCCTTCAGGGGTTTGGACGGAAAATTGCACATTTTATGATCTTGGCGGCGCATCAAAAAGGCAAGCGATGCGCTCAGCGCATGGCTGTCTCCATGTTGCGGCGGTGGTAATTAACCTTTGCCGAGCCTATCTTCTGGTCTTCGAAACGCAAACAGAAGATGAGACAAGGTAATGTTTGACCCTATCAAGAAATTCGCTCGCGCCTTTCGCGCTCCGACCACGCAGGAACGTGAAATGGCATATTTGAACGGCTCGCTCGATCGTATCGATCTCGAGTTTCGTCAGCGCCAGGTCGACCGCGGTCTGTTCCGCAATCGCTGATACTGAACTTTATACTTGAGGCGGGTGAGGGACGTTATGCATAACGGGCGCCCCTCGGCATGAAGAAGCTCCTCTTCGCAGAGAGAACTGAGGGGCTGTTTTTCGAGCGGTATCATTTGCCGCTCTTGTCATGGCCGTGTGCGCTGCACTAAATACCGGCCATGTTGTTTCGCCGTCGCAAACCTGCGGGATTCAAGGAAAAGATGCGGGAGCTTTTATGGCCTCGCAAGGGTTTCCTTCGCCCGATCCGTTACCTGACAATGCGCGTCCTGCGCCTGAGTGCTTCGCCACATGCGGTTGCCGCCGGCGTTGCTGCGGGTGTCTTCGTCTCGTGGACGCCTTTCATCGGCGTGCATTTCGTCATGGCTTTCGTCATCACCTACTTCCTCTCCGGCAGCATGGTGGCCGCCGCCCTCGGTTGCGCCGCCTTCGGCAATCCGCTGACCTATCCCTTCATCTGGGGCATCACCTGGGAGATCGGACATCTGCTGTTGAGCCGCGAGGATCACCTGGCCGGTCAGACGGTGGATCTCGCCGCCCTTTTTCACAAGCTGAACTTCACTGAGCTATGGAAGCCGGTGCTGGAGCCGATGCTGGTCGGCGCCATTCCGCCGGCGGCCGTCACCTCCGTTGCGCTCTATGCGCTGACATTCTACACCGTGAAGGGTTTTCAGACGCGCCGCCATATACGGCTGATGGAGCGGGCGCGCCTGCGTCTTGCCGTTCCGGCCGGCGACATGCCGAGCATATGAACCCGATCAAGAATTCTTAAGCGACGGAAGGTTCCGGCATGATCATCGGCATTGGCAGCGATCTGATCGACATTCGCCGTATCGAGAAATCCATCGAGCGCTTCGGCGAGCGCTTCACCCATCGCTGCTTTACCGAGATCGAGCGCGTGCGTTCCGACCGCCGGGCAAACCGTGCCGAATCTTATGCCAAGCGTTTCGCCGCCAAGGAGGCCTGCTCCAAGGCGCTCGGCACTGGCATAGCGCAGGGCGTCTTCTGGAAGGACATGGGCGTCGTCAACCTGCCGAGCGGCAAGCCGACCATGGTTTTATCAGGCGCGGCCGCCCTGATCCTCGAATCGCTGCTGCCCGCGGGCCACAGGCCCGCCATTCATTTGACAATAACCGATGATTATCCCTTGGCGCAGGCCTTCGTCATTATCGAGGCGTTGCCCGAGAGCCTCTGATCGTGACCTCGGGAGCGTGGATCGTGACCTCGGGAGCGTGGATCGCGACCTCTCGTCGCTTTTGATGTTGTCGCCATTGCCGCAACCGGCCGAAGCCGCTAGAGAGAACGACAGAAAGAATTGCGCCGCCGCGGCGTCTTGAAGGAATAAGACTGCGTGTCCGAAAAAGTCGAAGCCAAGCCGAACGCCCTCTGGGAAAATATCAAAGTCATCATCCAGGCGCTGATTTTGGCGATGGTGATCCGAACGGTGCTATTCCAGCCCTTTACCATTCCGTCCGGCTCGATGATGCCGACGCTGCTGGTCGGCGATTATATCTTCGTTAACAAGTTCGCTTACGGCTATTCGAAATATTCGCTGCCCTTCTCGCCTGATGTCTTCAGCGGCCGCCTGTTCGGCGCCGATCCGAAGCGTGGCGACATCGTCGTCTTCCGCTTCCCGCCAAACCCCGAGATCGACTACATCAAGCGCTGCATCGGCCTGCCGGGCGACCATATCCAGGTTACCGACGGCGTGCTCTACGTCAACGGCAAGCCGGTTCCGAAGGTGGCGGACGGCAGCTTCACCTCGGATTACAAGCTTGATCCAGGCGCCGATGTGCCGGTATTCCGCGAAACGCTCGACAGTGGCAAGACCTACGACACGCTTGATCAGTCTCCGGTGTCGCGCGGCGATAACACCCGCGAATTCATCGTGCCGGAAGGCCATTATTTCATGATGGGCGATAACCGCGACAACTCGCTCGACAGCCGCTTCGACGTCGGCTTCGTGCCTGCCGAAAATCTTGTCGGCCGCGCCAGCGTCATCTTCTTCTCGCTCGGCAACGATACCTCTTTCCGCGAGATCTGGAAGTGGCCGACGAACATGCGTTGGGACCGCCTCTTCAAGGTTGTTGAATGAGCAAGGCGCAGACGCTTTCTGCGGCGGACCGCGCAAAGCTTGAAGGCCTGATCGGTCATGACTTCGCTGAAAAGGAACGCCTGGATCGCGCGCTGACCCATGCCAGCGCCCGCACCGAAAAGGGCGGCAATTACGAACGGCTGGAATTCCTCGGCGACAGGGTCCTTGGGCTCTGTATCGCCGAACTTCTGTTTCGCACCTTCGGGACGGCGGGAGAAGGCGAGCTCTCGGTTCGCCTCAACCAGCTCGTTAGCGCTGAAACCTGCGCCGCGGTCGCCGACGAACTCAATCTTCACCTCTATATCCGCACCGGCGCCGATGTGAAGAAATTGACCGGCAAGCGGATGATGAACGTGCGCGCCGACGTCGTCGAAAGCCTGATCGCCGCGATCTATCTCGACGGCGGCCTCGAAGTTGCCCGCCGGTTCATTCTGCGTTACTGGCAAGGCAGGGCAGTGCGGGCCGATGGCGCTAAGCGCGACGCCAAGACCGAGCTGCAGGAATGGTCGCACGCGAAATTCGGCGTCACGCCGATCTACCGGGTTGATGAACGCAGCGGACCGGATCATGATCCGCGCTTCAAGGTGACGGTGGAAGTTGCTGGCATTAAGCCGGAAACCGGCGTAGAGCGGTCGAAGCGTGCCGCCGAACAGGTCGCGGCAACGAAGATGCTCGAGCGCGAAGGCATTTGGCAGCAATCGTCTGCCGGAAACTGACGGGACAATGACACAAGAAGAAGATATCGCGGCCGAAGCTGCCGCAGAAACCAATGGTCCGACGCATTCGGGCTTCGTCGCGCTGATCGGGCCGACCAATGCCGGCAAGTCGACGCTGGTGAACCGCCTCGTCGGCGCCAAGGTCTCGATCGTCAGCCATAAGGTGCAGACGACGCGCGCCATCGTTCGCGGCATCGCGATCCACGACAATGCCCAGATCGTCTTCATGGATACGCCTGGTATCTTCAAGCCGCGTCGCCGGCTTGACCGCGCCATGGTGACTTCGGCCTGGGGCGGTGCGAGGGATGCCGATCTGATCGTGCTGCTGATCGACAGCGAGCGCGGCTTGCGCGGCGATGCCGAAGCCATCCTCGAAGGCCTCAAGGAAGTCCGGCAGCCGAAGATCCTGCTGCTCAACAAGATCGACCGCGTCAACCGTGAGGATCTGCTGGCACTGGCTGCCGCCGCCAACGAGAAGATCGCTTTCGAGCGCACCTTCATGATATCAGCCGAAAACGGCTCCGGCTGCGACGACCTCATGGACTATCTGGCGAAAACGCTCCCGGAGGGACCGTGGTATTATCCGGAAGACCAGATTTCCGATCTGCCGATGCGCCAGCTCGCCGCCGAGATCACCCGCGAGAAACTGTTTCTGCGCCTGCACCAGGAGCTTCCCTATGCCTCGCATGTCGAAACGGAGAAGTGGGAAGAGCGCAAGGACGGCTCGGTGCGGATTGAGCAGGTGATCTATCTCGAGCGCGACAGTCAGAAGAAGATCGCGCTCGGCAAGGGTGGTGAAACCATCAAGGCGATATCGACTGCGTCGCGCAAGGAATTGTCGGAAATCCTCGAACAGCCGGTCCATCTCTTTCTGTTCGTCAAGGTTCGCGAGAATTGGGGTGATGATCCCGAGCGGTTCCGCGAAATGGGTCTCGATTTTCCGAAATAAGCATGGCAAGGATTTCATTGGGTTGACGCTGGCCCCTGCTGGCGCGCCGGTTTTGCGACGGCAAGGGCAAGTATGGCGACCTCGAGACCCATCAATTCGTTCAAGACCCCTTGCGAGCAATGTCCCTTGCGGCCGCTGCCGCATTTCAGGGAATTCAGCCGCGACGAGCTGGAATTCGTCTCGAGCTTCAAAAGGGGTGAGCTTGCCGTCGATGCCGGCTCCACCATCCTCGTCGAGGGCGCGCATAGCGCTCATCTCTTCACGGTGCTCGCCGGCTGGGGCTTCCGCTACAAGATGCTGGAGGACGGGCGCCGCCAGATTCTGAACTATATCATGCCGGGCGACCTGATCGGCCTGCAGGGAACCATCGCCGGCGAGATGCAGCATTCCGTCGAAGCGCTTTCTCCCGTTTCCCTTTGTGTCTTCCAGCGTGACAGGCTGATGACGCTTTACAACAAGCACGCCTCGCTCGCCTTCGACATTACCTGGATCGCCGCGCGCGAGGAGCGCATCCTGGATGAGCACCTCTTGAGCATCGGCCGCCGCACGGCGCTGGAAAGAGCAGCCTATCTGATCGCTTTCCTGTTTGAGCGCGGCCGGAAGCTCAATATATTCAACGGTCGAAAATTCATCCCCATCACCCAGCAGCACATCGCCGACACGCTCGGTCTTTCCATCGTTCATACCAACAAAACCTTGAAAAAGCTCAGCGAACGTGGGTTGATCCGCTGGCAGGAGCGCGGCTGCGAGGTGCTGAACGGCGAGGAATTGATGGCGATCGCCGGCTGGGAAGGGCTCGGAGAGGGCAAACGCCCGTTCATCTAGAGCATGTCGCGCAAAACTGTGCAGCGGTTTTGCATAACGCCATTCGTAAAAATATAGCGCTAAAGCGCGAGTTGCTCTATAGCGCCGCGCGTCTTTTCGAGAGCCGCAAAGGACGCCGTAGCACTTTGAATGGCTGCACAAATATGCCGTAGCCAACCGGCCTGCTTATGTCTTTTTTAAATGCGCATTAGCAGCACGGAAAATAAAGTCGGCCGTCATCTTTCCTCCGATTTTGATTCTTATCGACCGGGCAGAAAAATGGTTTATTCAGAAAAGGTGGCGGAATTCACCGATAGCGTGCCATGCGGGGCACCGGAGGGCAATGATGTTGGCGAAACGGCCGGGGCGCTGCGACAGGCGCCCGACGAGGGGCATCGAATCATGAGCGCAATCCGTGTTCTGGTTCTTGAAGACAGTTTGATCATCGCGATGGAGGCGGAGGATATTCTGCGCCTGGCCGGCGTCGAGAGTATCGATATCGTCGGCAGTGTGGAACAGGCGAGGGCCGCCATTGCTGCGGAGACATATGATTTCGCCCTTCTCGACGTCAATCTCGGCGAGGGCATGAGTTTCGGATTTGCCCGTCATCTTCTCGATATCGGCATCCCCTTCGGCTTCGTCAGCGGCTATTCCGATACGGGCGATTTCCCGCTCGACCTGCAGCACATACCGCTTCTGGTGAAGCCGTTCGACGAAACAGCGATGCGCGAATTCCTGCAGAGGCTTTTCCCGGCTGTAGCCTGACACGCTCCATGACAGAATCCAGGCCTTGCTGACAGCGCCGCGCGTCTTTCAGACGTGCAAAGGACGCTGTAACGCGTTGAATTATGCAGTAGGATGGATTCGTCAGCCGCAGGGACTTCTTTCGATGCAATGGCAGGACCAGGCGATCATTCTGGGCGTCAAGCGCCACGGCGAGACGAGCGTCATCGCCGAGGTGATGACGCGTGATCGCGGCCGCCATCTCGGCCTGGTGCGTTCCGGCCGTTCGCGCGCCATGCAGCCGGTGCTGCAGGCGGGCAATGCCGTGGAGGTCAACTGGCGTGCCCGGCTTGACGAACATCTCGGTGAATTCCGTGTCGAGCCGGTGACACTGCGCGCCGCTCGCCTGATGGAAACGGCGACCGCCGTCTACGGTGTCCAGGCGATGGGGGCGCTTCTGCGGCTGCTGCCGGAGCGTGACCCGCATCCGCACCTCTTCGATGCGCTGGAGGTCATCCTCGATCACCTGCACAACCCGGCCGATGCTGGCGAACTCTTCGTGCGTTTCGAGCTTGCTGTGCTGAATGATCTCGGTTTCGGCCTGGATCTTGCCGAATGCGCTGCGACCGGCGCCCGTTCCGATCTCGTCTATGTCTCGCCGAAATCCGGCCGCGCCGTCAGCCGCAGCGCCGGCGCCCCCTGGGCGGACAAAATGCTGCTCCTGCCGCCGTTCCTCAGCATCGAAGGCAACCATGCAGCCGACTTCGATAGTCTCTCAGCTGCATTCCGCCTGACAGGGTTCTTTCTGCATCGTCATGTCTACGAGCCGCGCGGCATCGAGGCGGTAACTGCCCGCGACGGCTTCGTTCAGGCGGCGCTCAAGGCGCTTAATCCAGCCTTGCGGACGCTTTCCGGCCCGAATGGTATTTCCGCCTGACCTCGTTTTTTACGGGTGCAAAACATCCTCCGGATTTGGCGGTTTACCTGCCGATGAGCGCTTCCTATGTCTTCACAGGATTGCCAATCAAGGAGGACCTCATGCTGACCAAGACTACTTCACCGACGACGATCACGCTCTGGAACGGCCGCGAAATTCCGCGCCTCGGCATGGGATGCTGGGCGATCGGCGGTCCCTTCTTTGCCGGCGACACGCCGCTCGGCTGGGGCGATGTCGACGACGATGAATCCGTGGAGGCGATCAATCGCGCCATCGAACTCGGCATCCGCTTCTTCGACACGGCCTCGAACTACGGCGCCGGCCACTCGGAGGAGGTGCTCGGCCGGGCGATCGGCAATCGCGACGATATCGTCATCGCCACCAAATTCGGCTTTGCCACCGATCCGGCAACCAAACAGGCAACCGGCGCCTTTGCCGATGCGGCCTTCATTCGCCGCTCGGTCGAGACCTCGTTGCGCCGCCTCAGGCGCGACCGCCTCGATCTGCTGCAGTTCCACCTCAATGATTTTCCGCCGGAACAATCGGATGCCGTCTTCGATACGCTGGAGGCGCTGCGTGCCGAAGGCAAGATCGATGCGTTCGGCTGGAGCACCGATTTTCCGGATCGTGCCGCCCGTCCTGACGGCCGACAGGGCTACGTCTCGATCCAGCATACGATGAATGTTTTCGAACCGGTGCCGGAGATGATTGCGGTGATCGAGGGAAAGGGCCTGATCTCCATCAATCGCGGCCCACTGGCGATGGGGCTGCTGACCGGCAAGTTCACCGCCGACAAGGCCGTGGGCGCCAAGGATGTCCGCGGTGCTGCCCTCGACTGGATGGTCTATTTCAAAGACGGACGTATGGCCCCGGAATTCGCCGCACGGCTCGATGCCGTCCGCGATCTCCTGACATCAGGCGGGCGCACGCTGACGCAGGGCGCGCTTGCCTGGCTCTGGGCACGCTCTCCGCGCACCCTTCCCATTCCCGGCTTCCGCACCGTCGCCCAGGTGGAGGAAAATGCCGGCGCGCTGGAAAAGGGACCGTTGCCGGCCGATGTCATGGCGGGGATCGATGCCGCGCTCGATCGCTTCTGAGGGTTCCAATACATGTCGCCCAAAAGCATGCAGCGGTTTTGGGCGACATGTATAAATCAACGACTCAAAGCGCATCGCATGAATCCGGTTTGACGCGCTGCGCTTTAGGCCGCGGCGCGACGTTTGAGCGCCCAGCCTTCCGGCCTCTCTTCAACGATATTGACGGTGTCACCGATTGTGATCCTGCCGCTGCCGCGTGGCGTGGCGTTCCAGCCGAAAAGCGGGCCGGGCACGCGCCGGTCGGCCGACATGCGGACGCGGCCCATGGCCGGCATCGGGTTTGGCCCCTCGCGGGACCCGGTCAGTTGGTCCTGCGTCGTCATGATGCAGCGGGAGCAGGGTTTGACGAGATCGAAGCGGATGCCGGCGATCTCGATTGCCGCCCAGCGGTCCTCCGGCCAGGCCTCGTCGGTATCGATGACGATGTTCGGACGGAAGCGTTCCATGCCGACACTGCCTTCGCTGTGGGCGGCGAGATCGGCATTCAATGCCTTCAGCGAGCCTGTCGTCGTCACCAGGATCTGATAACCATCGGTAAAGGTGACGGGCGTGGCTTCGCCGGCCCATTCGGCATTTGCCGTCCGCCGTGCCTGGCCGTCGAAGAAGACTAGGCGCACCTCGCGGCCAAGCCATTCGGAAAGCTGCCGGTTGCTCTCAGGATCGGCGACGGCGGCGCTGACGGCAGATTTCCACACGGTCACATCCATGCGGTTTTCAGGCTGAGGCGGTGGTACCGATATGTCCGTTTTCCCCTGCATCAGCAGCCGAAAGGCGCTCGCCTCCGGTCGTACCTCGATGCGTGCGAGGTCGGGCAACTCGCGCTGGGTGATGAAATGGCCTTGCGCATCGGTGATCATCGCCCGCCGATCGCCGGGAAGCCCGTAGGCGTCGATGTCGGCAGCCGGCAGCGCAATGCCGCGGGCACTTTTGAGCGGGTAGATGAAGAGGTCGCTGACACGCATGTTGTGCTCCTAGATTTCGTCCATGAAGGCCGAGAGGAAGTCGCGCAAGCTTTTGTCTCGCGCGGCCGCCAGCTTGCGGCCGGTCTCGGTCTGGAATCCTTCCGCCAGTTTGAACAGCTTCGTCTGGAAATGGTCAATGGCATAACGCTTGTCATCGAGCGGGCGGTCCGCTGCCGCCGGGTCGAACGGATCGTAGAGCCCGGATCCCAGTCGCCCGGCGATATAGAAGCAGCGGGCGACGCCGACCATGCCGATCGCGTCCAGCCGGTCGGCATCCTGCAGGATCTTCGCCTCCAGCGTTTGCGGCGCCACCCCGGCGGAGAAACTGTGCGCGGTGATTGCGTGGGCCGCGGCATCGATATCCTCGACGCTCCAGCCGAGCTCCGCCAGGATCGTCGATGCCTTCTGCGCCGCCAAAGCCGATGCTTTTGCCCGCAGCGGCGAATTCTTCTCAACGGCGACGCAGTCGTGCAGCAGCACGGAAGCAGCAAGCACCCGCCCGTCGCCGCCTTCTCCCGCATGGATGCGCATGGCATTCCTGAAGACGCGCAGGATATGGGCAAGGTCGTGCGAGCCGTCGTCGCCGTCGGCCGCATGCGCAATCAGCGCCGCCGCAAGCGTTTCGTGTGGGGAGAAGGCTTCAGCCGCGAACATAGCGCCACCTGTCATGAGGAAGATCGTTTTCCGCCGATAGGGCATCGGCGCGGAATTGAATGCGGGCGGTAAAAGGATGCGACAACGAAGATCTCAGGAATCGCAGCCGATTTTGTAGCGGCTTGCCGTGCGAGTCGCAATCGAGGGGGATCTCAGTGCTTGGCCTCAGGAAGATGCGTCACGCCGCTGTTCTTCGGCGGCAGGGAGAGAAGATGGGGCACGTCGCGCGCCGGTCGCGGCGGACTGATGTGATAGCCCTGGATCTCGTCGCATTCCTCGCATTCGAGCAGCGCCAGCTGCGCGGCCGTCTCGACGCCCTCGACGGTGACGCGCATGCCGAGCGCATCGCCGAGCAGGATGATCGCGTGCATGATCGCATGCGCTTCCTTGTTGTCGACGATGTCGTTGACGAAGGACTTGTCGATCTTGATCTTGTCGAAGGGGAAGCTCGAGAGATAGCTCAGTGAGGAATAGCCGGTTCCGAAATCGTCCATCGAGATGCGGATGCCTCGCTCCTTCAGCGCATGCAGGATCGGCAGCACTTCGCTGAGATTTTCCATCAGCACGCTCTCGGTGATTTCGAGTTCAAGCCGCGACGGCGACAGCGCGGCGGCGGCAAGCGCCTCGCTGACATCTTGCGGCAGGTCGCTGCTGCTGAACTGGATTGCCGAAACGTTGACGGCGACCTTGATGCCCTCCGGCCATTGCGCTGCATCGTTGCAGGCCTGACGCAAAACCCAACGGCCGATATCAACGACGAGGCCGACCTCTTCGGCAAGCGGAATGAAATCCATCGGCGGAACGCGGCCTCGAACCGGGTGGTTCCAGCGGATCAACGCTTCGAAGCCGCAGATGTGCCGCTGCACGAGGTCATAAAGCGGCTGGTAATGCAGCTCGAATTCCTCGTTCTCAACGGCTGCTCTGAGGTCCGCCTCCAATGCGTGGCGCAGCTGCATCTGCGTTTCCATCTCGCTGGCGAAGAAGCGCTCGCGTTTGCGCCCGTCCGCCTTGGCATGTGACAGCGCGACGCCGGCATTTTTCAGCAGGATATCGGTTTCCTCGCCATCATCAGGGGCGATTGCGATGCCCATGGAGACGCTGAGCTCCACCTGTTTCTCGCCGTGGAGGAATGGTTCGGAAAGCTCACGGCGGATCCGCTCGGCAAGCGCCGTCACGTTCCAGGGCTGCTGCTTGCCCGTCTGCAGAATGGCGAATTCGTCCGAGCTGAGGCGGGCCAGGGTGTTTTCCGAACCGGCCGAGGCTCGGATGCGCTCGGCGACCTGTTGCAGGATCTTGTCGCCGGCCGAAACGCCCATCGTGTTGTTGATCGATTTGAACCGGTCGAGATTGAGGTGAACGAGGGCAATCTGCTGATCTGGCCTGCGCTCTGCGAGCGTCGCATCGACCTGCTCGCGGAAATGGATGCGGTTCGGAAGGCCGGTCAGCGGGTCGTGGTGGGCGAGATAGGTGATGCGCTCTGCAGCCCTTCGATCCTCGGTAATATCGGCATGAATGGAAATGTTGCTGCCATCGGAAAGGATGGTCACCATGCTCTGGATGATGCGGCCATCGTCCATCAGCCATTCGCGCCGACGGATACCACTGCTTCTTGCGGTTGCGGAGGAATGTCGCCCGGTCCGCCGGCCGGGCTTGGCGCTGGCGCTCTCCGTGCCACGCATTTTGGCCGTGAGATCGGCGATTGTCGCGCCGGCAATGACATCTTCGTCCGTCAGGTCGAAGAGCTGACGGAAGCGGATGTTGGAAAGTGTCAGCCGCTGGTCGGCGTCGAAGACGCTGAGACCGAGCGGCAGGTTGTTGA
Organism: Rhizobium beringeri; assembly: GCF_004306515.1. Taxonomy (NCBI): domain Bacteria; kingdom Pseudomonadati; phylum Pseudomonadota; class Alphaproteobacteria; order Hyphomicrobiales; family Rhizobiaceae; genus Rhizobium; species Rhizobium beringeri. The sequence continues at coordinate 1,139,286 of NZ_SILG01000001.1, forward strand.
GAATGATTTCGAAGAGTTTTTTCTGTCCGTCGAACGCCTGGCTGAGGGCGGAAATATTGCCTCGCAGCGCATGGTTTTCCCTCAGCAACGTTTCCGCGCTTCTCTCGATTTCGTCATAGTCGCTTTCATGGACGCGATAGGTCGCGATCACAAGATCCATCAGGCGCTGCGCATCGATCGATCCATCGGCGGTGACGGCCTCGGTGCATTGCCGCCAGAAGAGCGCTTCAGCTTTCATGTGCCTGCGTCTCGCGGGACGACAGCGGAGGAAAGCGTCCTCGTTTGATGAACGTGCCTCATTTCGCCGGACATGAGAGACCTTTCTAAAATGAATACGGAGGTTGATTTTTTATAAGCTGGACGCCTGCTGGTGATGCGTGATGCGCATTTTGTATGGGCCGGATTAATATTCGGTTGCAGTGCAGCAGCGACGTCGCTGCGTTAGACGTTTGTTTTATATGTGAAAAATAGCTGAAATACGCGGAAAGCGGCTTCCTGACGCTGGCGGAGGCCTGCGTTCAGGCGTTCCGTTAACTTTTGTCAATCATCGTTAATGAGAAGTTAACAACTTATTGACGCACTGCGCAAATCAGTTTAACCACCGAGTCAACAGTGATTTCCCAACGTTCGTATTGCGTACAAACACCACCGGCAAAAGGCGGTGAATGGAGGTTTGTATGACCAGCACCACATCCGTTTCAGACACTTCATACGCATATCTGGCGACGCTTTCGCGGCTCGATGCCAATGGCGATGGCGTACTCAGCCGCGGCGAACGTGCCGCCGATGAGAAGCCCGGTATCATCAAGGAACTCCTCGAAGACGATAAGGCCAGCGACACGCAGCCGAAATTTTCCGGCAGCCTGATTGCGCTGATGATGGACACGCGTGACAGCGGCACGGCAAGCAGCATCGCCGTTCCCTATCCGCTGCAGCAGGCCGCGCCGACGACTGGCGATCAGCCTGAGGATCTCTACCGCAAGACCTACGGTCAATTCGATTTCGATGCCGTCGCCTGAGCGGCATCTCAATTCGAGAGATCTGCAAGCCGGCCAGTTGGCCGGCTTTTCTCGTTCGATATTCCTGCGCATAACCCCGAAAATCGGAGTGATTTTCGGAAAGGATTATGCGCCACTCAAAGTGGCAGAGCGTCCTTAGAGCGTCCTATCGGGCGCGCGGCGCTCGAAAGCATGTTGCGCAAAAGTGTGCAGCGGTTTTGCGATCACGACATGCGGTAAATCAAAGACCTAAAGCGTGGCAGGCGAATCTGAAAGATCGCGCCGCGCTTTAGATCAGGAACACCTTCCGGTTTGAGACGTTCAGAAGGACAACCGGACGCAAGGAGATCTCCATGAAAGCCATGCGCATTATCGCCGCCTTGAGCCTGCTTGCGGTTGCATTGCCGGTAGGCGCTCAGGACAAGCAAACGGCGGTCGCCAATTTCGTCGGCAAGGACGGCAAGGAGGACGGTCGCGCGCAGCTGACGGCTGCCGCCAATGGCGGCGTCCTGATCGAAGTCGAGATAGCGGGCCTGCCTGCGAACAAATGGGTGGCCTTCCATGTTCATGAGACCGGCCGCTGCGACGCTGCGACCCATCACGAATCGGCGGGCGGTCACTTCAACCCTGATAAGGCCGAGCACGGCATTCTTGCCGCTAAGGGACCGCACGCCGGCGATATGCCCAATCAATATGTCGGGCAGGACGGCATGCTGCGGGCACAGATCTTCGACAGCATGGTCACGCTCGACGGAAAGACCGATGGCATTCGCGGCCGCGCATTGATGGTGCACGCCAATTCGGATGACTATCGCAGCCAGCCCTCGGGTGATGCCGGGGAAAGACTTTCCTGCGGCGTCGTTCAATAGGCTACCGCACAATTCTTAGATCGGCATCGATTAAGAACAAAATTAGGAATTCAAAGCGCACAGCCCCGCGGGTCTTAAAGAGACCCGCGGCTGCAATGTCTTACTGCCGCGTCGGCGTCGGCTTTTCGGCCGTCGCCTTGCCGTTGGACTTGTTCGCCGGCGCGGCATCTGAAGCATCCGGGACAGCGTCAGGATTTTCGTCGAAGGCGAGTTTCACGCGCTTCACCATGTCACGGCTGACCAGCCACCAGTCACCTGTCTTTGCCCAGTAGCGCAGCGCTACGGAGATCGTGCCGTCACCAAGGCTGTCGATGAAGACGCTGGGCGCCGGTGACGTCAGCACCCTGGAATCGGCTTTGGCAAGGTTCATCAGCGTCTCCATCGCCAGATCGATGTCATCCTCATAGGCGACGCTGATTTTCAGCTCGTTCCGCCGCGTGGGCTCGCGGGTGAAATTGGTAATGGGCGTGTTCCAGAGCGTCGAATTCGGTGCCAACCGGTAGAGCCCGTCGCCGGTTTTGAGCTCGGTTGCAAACAATCCGATTTCGCGCACCGTGCCGGCCACGCTGCTGGTCTCGATATATTCGCCGACGCGAAAAGGCCTGAGGATCAGCAGCATAATGCCGGCGGCGATATTCTGCAGCGTCCCTTGCAGTGCCAGTCCGATCGCGAGGCCCGCTGCGCCGAGAGTTGCGATGATCGAGGCGGTCTGGACGCCGAATTGACCGAGGACGGTGATGAACACCAGGATGAGCAGCGCATAGCGCAGCACATTGGTGAAGAATCGCGCCAGCGTCTCGTCGATACCATGAACGCGCGACAGGCCCTCATAGGCCCAGCGGCTGGTAAAACCGGCCAGCGCCCAGCCAAGAACGAGCAGAATCACCGCCCCGAGGACGGAGAAGGAGTATTGCACCGCAAGCGCGCTTGCCTGGCTGAGTGCCGTTTGCGTGGCGAGGAGGACATCGGCTGCCTGTTGTTCCATGATCTGGCCCTGTCGATTGTATGTGGTCGGGGGCTAGATGGAGCGGCTGGCGGCAGCGTCAACCGCCGACGGCGTCCCGGATCGCAAGCACGAAGGGCGTATTGCCGTCGGCATCCGCACCACGTCCGATTGCCCGCACCGCCGCGACCAGCCGGCCGTTGCGGCCGAGCAGCGCGTCACCGATCTCGATCAGCCGGGCGTTCGGCGTCGCAAAAGGTGAGGCGGCTCGGAGCCGGCGGGCAAGCGTTTCATCGCTCTGATCGGGTGCCAGCGACAGCGCGGCGATGAGGGCTGCAGCCGGCGATCGCGACACGCCCATCCAGCAATGGATGAGCAGCGGCGTCTCCTGCCGCCACGAGGCAGCAAAGTCGATAATCCCGCGGACATGCGTTTCGTCAGGCGCCACGAGATCGCCGGTGCCCTTGAAGACGATATCGTTCATGCCAAGTGTCAGATGACGTTCGGCCGCGATCACGCCCGGCCGGTGAAAGGCCTGCTCCTTGGCGATCAGGCTGATCATGTCGCGCGCCTTGTGGCGCACCGCCATTTCCGCGATGCGCGACAGCGGCGAGACGACGATGAAGGTCATGATACCATCCCCCGCTCGGCCTCGATCGCCGCGAAGCGCGCGCAGAACAACCGCTGCGCTTCGAGCGCCGGCAGGGGCTCGATCATCAGCATGTCCTTGCTGATGCCGCGCGGTTGGCCGAAGAATTTCTGCGCCTCGGCGGGGGTGAAACCGGCAAGCACGGTTGCCTCGAAATAGGCGGCGATCGTGTCGGCCTTCTTGATCCGGTCCTTAAGGTCGCGCGAGGGATGCGGCGGCAGGCCGAAGCGCAGGTGCACGGCGGCTTCCAGCCGCTTTTCCACCGTCTTGTAGCCGCCGCCGACCACCGATTTGAACGGCGAGATCATGTCGCCGATCACATATTCGGGTGCGTCGTGCAGCAGCGCCATCAGGCATTCCTGCGGCCGCGCATCGTTGAAGCGGCGGAAGATATCCTCGACGACGAGACTGTGCTGCGCCACCGAAAAAGCATGATCGCCAGAGGTCTGGCCGTTCCACCGGGCAACCCGCGCAAGCCCATGGGCGATGTCGATGAGTTCGACATCGAGCGGCGAGGGGTCGAGCAGGTCGAGCCTGCGCCCGGACAGCATGCGTTGCCAGGCACGCGGAGCTTTCGTCGTTGTCACGCGCTGGCCTCGTCGCCGCTTGTGGGAAAGACAAGGCCGGACCATGTCGGCAGGACGAGGGAAACGGGCGTTTCGCCGGCGAGCAGCGGCGTGCCTGCCGCCATCGCGGCGCCGGCGCGGTCGATGCGCACGATCGCAAGGCCGCTGCCGCCTTCGACCGAACCGAGCGTTCCCACAGGCTTGCCGCCGGCGGTGATCTCCGTCCCGGTCTCCGGCAGGGCTGTCGCGGCGGACACCGTCACGACGCGCCGGCGTGCGGTGCCGCGGTGCTGCATGCGCGAGACGACCTCCTGGCCGACATAGCAGCCTTTCCTGAAGGAGAGGCCGCCGTTGAAATCCATCAGCACGTCATGCGGGAAGGCGTCCTGCAGGGCGAAGTCCGATCCTGACATGACGATGCCGTGGCTGATGCGCAGCGCGTCGTAGAGCGCTTCTTTGCCATCGCCGTGTCTTCCTGCCCGACGGGTCAGCGTGACGCCCGCCTTGGCGAAGCGGCTGTCTCGGACGCCCTGGCTGTCTCGGACGCCCTCGGCATCCTCGCCCCAGGAAACGGTGACGCCGTTTTCGGTGCTTGGCGCAAGTGTGACAGCGGCGCGCAGCTTGTACATTGTCAGCCGCTTCAGCAGGCCGTCGCGCTGGCCCGAATCGGTTTCGATCATGTAACCGTCGCCGTCTTGCCAGATCATGAAGTCGAACAGGATCTTGCCCTGCGGCGTCAAGAGTGCCCCGGGCCGCGCCTCGTCGGCGCCGAGCGAGGTGATATCGGTGGTGATCAGGTTCTGCAGAAAGGATTGGGCTTCCGCGCCGCTGACAAGGAGCAACGAGCGGTCATTCAGGAATACGGCTGGCATGGCGGAACCTGTCGCGTTGGTCATCGCTCAGAGGTATGTCTTCATGAGGTGGATCGCAAGCGCCAAGCGAAACGTGAAAAGCGCAGGCGAGACGGGCATCAATCGCCCGCTGTGAAGAATTTCCATTTGCCCTGAGGCGTAATGCCGAGGCGGTAGAAATTATATCCGCCGAACTCCTGCATGTCGGAGAGATCGCCGGCCGTGACGATGCGGAGCAACTCGACGCGCTCCGGCGGCGTCAGCGACTTCAGGTCCTTCTCGGCAAAATAGGGCCAGACATACATGTCGTCTGCTGTGCCCTGGCCGACATGCACGAAGCCGGTCGAGACGATATCGAGCATGATGGCAAGGATCTCGTCGCCATCAGGATCGCCCGACAGATCCTTCAGCGCGCCGATCGGATCGTCGGTCGGTTCGCCCACAGTCACCTGTGTCTGATCGGCGCCGGTGCCCATCAGTGGCCGCAGCCGTTCGAGATCGCCGGAGGCGGCCGCTTCGACGATCTGCTCGCGCATCTTGCGAACCGGCTCTGGCACCTTGCTGATGTCGTAGATCACCTCGACGGGCTTGGAATTATCCTGGGCGCCGGGCGTCTTGTCGACACCCTGATTGTTCTGGCTGTTGACCAGCGGATCGGCCATGGGAACGCCGGGAGTGGTCTGCGGCTGGCTCTGTCCCTGAGCGCTTCCCTGTGCGGGCGGCGTCTCGTTGGCCGCCTGGCCGGGGATGTTGTGCAGTTCGGAAAGCGCGTAGGCTGCCGGCGCAAGGAAAACATTGCCGGCGGCGAGGCTGAAAGCAAGCAGCACCGGCGCGAGCGAAATTCGCGAAACTTTCTCTTTACCGGTGTGCATCAAACTCTCTGATAATAATTATTGCAGGGTGCGGTTCGCGGAGAATTCGCCGGCAAGCATGCGTTCACGCAGCGAATCCAGCAGGGCTTCGGCGCTCTTTTCCCCATGCAATCTGATCGTCTCGCGCAGCGCATGTGCAATGGCGGCATCAGCGATGATTTCAGGCTCAATCCCGTCGGCCATGCCGTCGGCCCAAGCCTCGTTCTGGTACTCCAGAGCTGCCTGCATCTTTTCGTGGACGATCATGTCGTCGATGTCGTTGAGGCTTGCTTCCATTGTCTTTTCCTCAGAACTTCTCATGTCTTACTGCACCGTTAACAACACTAACAGCCTTTTCCCAAAACGACACGTCCGCATGCGAAAACAGGTTAATTAAACGTCAATTTCCAAAGCGCGAGGTAATTTCTGTGGCAAGTGTTGCACCTTCGTTACGGTAGCGCTCTTCTGCCACGATGGCCGCCGGGGTGCAATCCGTATAGACCGAGGCGAAGGCGCGATAGCCACGATTGAAGGCCGCTGTGAGCTTTTCCTTGCGCAACTGCTCGTTGCCAGTCTCCGAATCGAGCAGCTGCTGCATGCCGTTTCGCCACTCGTCGCCACCAGGCGCCTTGCAGAGCGTTCTGAGATAATGCACCGAACCCAGCACCTCGGCGAACCGCGCCAGCTTGTCGTCATAGGGCACGCTCACGATCGGCGGCGCAATCTGCTCCTCCTGTGGAGGCGGCGTATTCTTGCCCTGCGCCATCGTGGGGCCGGCCAGGACGAGCAGGGACAGGAAAACGCGTCGAACGGGAATCATGCACGTAGTTGATACGCTGAGCATGACGGCAACAAGGCGTGCTTGAAAGTTTCCACGTCTATTCGCCGCCCGCCAGCCGCTCAGCGCATTCAAGCACGCTCTGCGGCACGGGCAGCCGCCGGATTTCCTCCACCGTGTACCAACCGAGGGCGGCCGCATCGTCGGCAGCTTCCGCCACCGCGTCCCGATCCGCATCGACGCGGAAGACCGACAGCAGGAAATGGCTGTTGATGCTGCCGTCGGCCGCATGCGTCTTCAGGTCGTAGGTCGAAAACAGCCGCGGATTCCGTGCCGAAATGCCGGTCTCTTCATGGAATTCGCGCAATGCCGTTCGCTCCGGCGTTTCGCCGGGCTCGGCGCGCCCGCCGGGAAAGGCGTACATGTCGGCGGAAGGCGGGTTGCGGCGCAACACCAGAAGGAATCGTCCGTCGCGTTCGAGAATGGCGGCGGAGCCGGGTTTGGCGGTGGAGGTCATCGGGACTGCTCTTGCTGTGATCGCCTATCCTAGCCGATGAACCGACATTTGCATGCCGCCGCTGCTTGGCTTCCACACTTTTCGCAGGATAGTTGCCAATGCATGTCGCTCAAAGGTGTGCAGCGGTTTTGAGCGACATGCATGAGGCAAAAAACTGAAGGATTCGAAAGGGGCTTCCGTGGCCTACATCATCTATGCCTTTGCTGCGCTCTTCGAGATCGCCGGCTGCTTTGCCTTCTGGGCATGGCTGAAGCTCGAAAAGCCCGTCTGGTGGCTGGCGCCGGGTATGGTCTCCCTGGCGCTTTTTGCCTGGCTTCTGACGCTGGTGCCGAGCGAGGTCGCCGGCCGTACCTTCGCGGCCTATGGCGGCATTTATATCCTCGCTTCGCTGCTCTGGCTGTGGCTGGTCGAGAACCGAGTGCCTGATCGTTACGATATCGGCGGCGCGCTGATCTGCCTTGCCGGCGCCAGCCTCATCCTCTTCGCGCCGAGAGGCTGAGGCGCCTTGACCGGGCGCAAGCGGGGTGCAAAGACAGGCCGATGTGTGGACGTTTCGCCCTGACAAGCTCTAGTGCCGACTTGCGCGACTTTTTCTCCGGTCTCGACCTCGACGATTTTCCGGCGCGCTACAACATCGCGCCGACGCAGCCGATCCTCGTCGTCATATCAGGCGAGAGCAGGGGGCAGGGCAGCAACTTGGCCGACCGGCGTGCCGTGCTCGTGCGTTGGGGCCTCACGCCAGGTTGGGTCAAGGACCCGAAGGACTTCCCGCTGCTGATCAACGCGCGCTCCGAAACCGCGATCGGCAAGGCCTCCTTCCGCGCGGCCATGCGTCATCGCCGCGTGCTCATTCCGGCCTCCGGTTTTTATGAATGGCATCGCCCGTCCAAGGAAAGCGGCGAGCGGCCGCAGCCCTACTGGATCAGGCCGCGCCAGGGTGGGGTCATCGCCTTTGCCGGGCTGATGGAGACATGGTCCTCGGCCGACGGCTCCGAGGTCGATACCGGCGCGATCCTGACGACATCAGCCAATTCAGCCATATCAGCGATCCACGATCGCATGCCTGTCGTCATCAAGCCTGAGGATTTCTCGCGCTGGCTCGATTGCAAGACGCAGGAACCGCGTGAGGTGGCCGACCTGCTGCAGCCCGTTCAGGACGATTTCTTCGAAGCCGTCCCGGTCTCCGACAAGGTCAACAAGGTCGCCAATATGGGTCCCGACCTGCAGGAGCCGGTCGTCATCGAAAAACCGCTGAAGGCGCCCGACAAGCAAAAGCCTGACGACGGCCAGCTCAGCTTCTTCTGAACACTATCCGCCGCACCTGCAGGCCCGTCGGTGACCGATCGGCGCCGACGTCTCACGTAGGCGGCGGCGATGCGTCGCTTCGCCTATCAGGTTTTTCGGGTTGTGCTTATGTCGTCAGAGCGTTGTCGGGAGATTTCCGGCGATCGACTCGTCATTCACTTCGTCAGTGGTGCCTAACGCATGTAACCCGAAAGCACGCATGATTCCAGTTTGAAGCCTTCCGCCTCAAGCGGATTTCTTGACGCTGGTCGGCTTATGCTTCGCCATCAGCGATGCTGCGGCAACAGCCTTCAGGCCGACGGGGCGATAGTTGGCGGCGAGGTCTGGCTTGGCCGCGTGCTGTTCGCCGGTACTGCTCTTCTTCGAAGTCACGATACTCTCCTTGCGTGGTTCTTCCCTGGGTATTTTATAGTTTGATGTTTCGTCACGAATAGCGACAAAACGGGGGCGTAGCTTATCAGGATTTGTAAACGCCCACCATAATTCGCGAGGCTTAACTGAAGCCTACGTTGGTTAATACTTACTGAAGAGAGCAGTTCCAATAAAAGTCCGAAAGCGGTTTTCTGGGGAAAAGCGCGGAACGGTTTTCACCCGGATAAAGCGCATGCTTTTCCCGGGGATCCGTCAGAACGAAGGGAGAGAAGCATTTCCGTCATTCGAAGAAATCCGGAAATGCTCGGAGGTCAGATGTGCCGGCCGATATCGTCGTCGCCGATGCCCGGCTCCTCGATCGTCAGCGTCCCGTATTTCCGCCGCCATTTCCGGGCGCCGAAGGGAAGCGATACGAGGTAGGCGGCAACGGTGAAGACCATCACTTCCCAGGTGTAGCTCATCAGCAGAGCCACATAGAGCACGACGCCGAGCATCATCGGCAGCACGAGATCGCGCCGCAAGCGGTTGCCTTCCGATTTGCCCGACCAGACCGGCAGCCGGCTGATCAGCAGGAAGGCGATGAGCACGGTGTAGATCGACGAGAGATAGGCGAAGGTGCGGTCCGTCGCCAGCCCGAGGAAGCCGAGATAGACCGGCAGCAGCACCAGCATGGCGCCGGCCGGCGCCGGTACGCCGACGAAATATTCCGATTGCCAGCTCGCCTTGTTTTCGCGTTCGGCCATGACGTTGAAGCGAGCAAGGCGAAGCCCGGCTGCGATCGCATAGATCAGGGCGGCAATCCAGCCGAGCGAGCGCGCCTGGTCGAGCGCAAAGACATAGACGACGAGGGCAGGTGCGACGCCGAAATTGACGATGTCGGCAAGCGAATCCATCTGCGCGCCGAACTTCGAAGTCGCCTTCATCAGCCGCGCTACGCGCCCGTCAATGCCGTCGAGGAAGGCTGCGAGCAGCACCATGGAGACGGCAAGCTCGTAACGATTTTCGAAAGCCAGCCGGATGCCGGTCAGCCCGGCGCAGATCGCCAGAATGGTGATGAGGTTCGGAAAGACGAGCCGGAGCGGGATTTCGCGCAGACGTGGGCCGCGGGCGGAATCATCCGGCCCATTGGGCTCGAAAGGCGGAAAAGGCGTTTCCATATCGCGTTCCAATCGTTCCTAAAGCAATTCCAGCAAAACTGCGCAGCAGTCGCTTCCGTGAAAGCTGAACCGCTCTAGCTGCGGCGGCTGATGACGGGACCTTTGGTGGAGGCGAATTCGGCGATCACAGTTTCTCCCGCAACCGCCGTCTGGCCGAGCGAGACGCGTGGCGCGGCACCGGCGGGCAGAAACACATCGAGCCGCGAGCCGAAACGGATCAGCCCGAAACGCTCGCCGGCATCCACCGGCTCGTTGGGGTTCGCCCAGCAGAGGATGCGCCGCGCCACGAGGCCGGCGATCTGCACGACGCCGATCTGGCCGTGCCGGGTTTCGATCACCAGCCCGTTGCGCTCATTGTCCTCGCTCGCCTTGTCGAGCTCGGCGTTGACGAAACTGCCGGAGCGGTAGTTGATGCTGACGATGCGCCCGCGCATCGGCGCCCGGTTCACATGGCAATTGAAGACGTTCATGAAGACCGAGATGCGCAGCATCGGCTCGGAGCCGAGGTTGAGCTCTGCCGGAGGGGTCACCATCTGGATCGCCGAGACCTTGCCGTCGGCGGGAGAGATCACCAGATCGTCGTCCTGCGGGGTCACGCGCTCGGGATCACGGAAGAAATAGGCGCACCAGAGCGTGAAGATCATGCCGATCCAGAAGAGCGGCTTGAAGATCCAGCCCAAGACCAGCGACGCGACGAAGAAGGCGGCAACGAAGGGATAACCCTCCTTGTGCACGGGAACGATCGTGTTGCGAACCGTGTTGAACAGGCTCATGGCTGCCGGTCTCCTTGCGTTTTCATTTTTGCTGGTTAGCGAAAAACCGTCTCCGGGGCAATGCTGCGGCCTCGGCCCTGGTTCCCACACCGGGGTTCTGAACAACAAAAGCCGGCCGGCGTCGGTCTCCCGGCTCAGCTTGCCGGAGCAAGCCGCGTTATCACGCCAAGGTCGTCGCTTTCGCGCACCTGCTTCAGATGTTCCTCCGCCTGTGTCGCTTCGCGCTGGCGGTTCCACATCGAGGCATAGAGGCCATTTTTTTCGAGGAGGGCGGCATGTGTTCCGCGCTCGGCGATCTCGCCGCTTTTGAGCACGATGATTTCATCGGCGCCGATCACCGTCGAAAGCCGGTGGGCGATAACAAGCGTCGTGCGATTCTTCGAAACCAGGTCGAGTGCTTCCTGGATTTCCCGTTCCGTCGTCGTGTCGAGCGCCGACGTCGCCTCGTCGAGGATCAGGATCGGCGGCGCTTTAAGGATGGTGCGGGCGATCGCCACCCGCTGCTTCTCGCCGCCGGAGAGCTTCAGCCCGCGCTCGCCGACCTTGGTTTCGAAACCCTCGGGCAGCGTTTCGATGAAATGCGCGATCTGCGCCACCTCGGCGGCTGCAAAGACCTCGCCGTCGCTGGCCGATGTGCGGCCGTAGCGAATGTTGTAGGCGACCGTGTCGTTGAAGAGCACCGTATCCTGCGGCACCATGCCGATCGCCGTACGCAGGCTCTTCTGCGTCACCTTGCGGATATCCTGGCCGTCGACGGTGATCGCGCCGCTCTGGATATCGTAAAATCGATAGAGCAGGCGCGACAGCGTCGATTTGCCGGCACCCGATGGGCCGACGACGGCGACCGTCTTGCCGGCCGGCACCTCGAAGGAAATGCCCTTCAGGATTGGGCGGGCCGGATCGTAGAAGAAGTGCACGTCCTTGAAAGAGATCGCGCCCTGGCCGATCCGAAGCTCCGTCGCATCGGGCGCATCATTGACCTCGGCCCTCACCTCAAGCAGGTCGAACATCTGCTCGATGTCGGTCAGCCCCTGGCGGATTTCGCGGTAGACGAAGCCGATGAAGTTGAGCGGCACGGAAAGCTGCAGCAGCATCGAATTGACGAAGACGAAATCGCCGACCGTCTGCTCGCCGCGCTGCACGGCCAGCGCCGACAGCACCAGCATGATGGTCGTGCCGATGCCGAAGATGACGCCCTGGCCGAAGTTCAGCCAGCCGAGCGAGGTCCAGACATCGGTCGCCGCCTTCTCGTAGCGTTCCATCGATTTGTCGAAGCGCTTGGCCTCCATCTCCTCATTGCCGAAATATTTGACGGTCTCGAAATTGAGGAGGGAGTCGATCGCCTTGGTATTGGCGTCGGTATCGCTGTCGTTCATCGACCGGCGGATGGCGATGCGCCAGTCGGATGCGCGGATCGTGAACCAGATATAGGCCCAGACGGTAAAGGCGGTAACGGCGAGATAGGAGAAGCCGTAGCCCCACCAGAAGATCACTGCCGTCAGCAGGAATTCGATGACGGTCGGGACCGAATTGAGGATCGTGAAGCGCACGATCGTCTCGATGCCCTTGGTGCCGCGCTCGATGATGCGCGAAAGCCCGCCGGTCTTGCGCTCCAGATGGAAGCGCAGCGACAGCTCGTGCATGTGCACGAAGGTCCTGTAGGCGAGCTGGCGCACTGCATGTTGTCCGACGCTGGCAAAGAGCGCGTCGCGCAGCTGGTTGAGGCCAAGCTGGATCAGCCGGGTGATGTTATAGGCGATCACCAGCGCGATGGCGCCGGCCAGCAGCGGCGGCACCGAGCCGGCAAGATCCATCTTGCCGTTCAGCGCATCGGTCGACCACTTGAAGAAATAGGGGACGAGCAGCAGTACGAATTTGGAGATCAGCAGAAAGACCGAGGCCCAGACGACGCGCATCTTGAGGTCGGGCCGGCCGGCCGGCCACATATAGGGCCAGAGGTTGAGAAGCGTCTGCAGCAGGTTGGATTCCGAGACTGTCTTGCCGTTTGCCATGCTTGTCTCCAGCCCGGATGGGCTTGCCGCGATTGCGGCGCTTCGATGCCGGCAAGCACGGAACCGGGATGTGCCTGAAAGCGCTTCCCTAGCCCGCAGCCGCCACCGCCAGATAGGGTGCCAGGCGGACGAATACAACAAATGCAGGGTTCAGGAAAAGACAGGCCGGGCGACTACAGCGCCGCGCATCTTTTCAGACGCGCAAAGGACGCTGTAGCACTTTGAACTGCTGCATCATTTTATCCTTAAACCGAGTCCGATTTAAGGAATTATGCAGTAGCCTGCCCGGCCTCGTCATGGTGTTCGTAGCTTAGAGGTGCTGGCCGGAAAGGCGCTTGCGGTGCAGCTCTTCGGCATTCGGCAACACATCTTTCGGCAGGCCGAAGATCTGACCGGGGCGGATACGATCGGGATTGATGATCTTGTCCTCGTTGGCGATGTAGATCGTCGTGTAACGAACGCCAAGGCCATAGGTGCGGCGCGAGATCTGCCACAGCGTATCGCCGCGGCGAATGATGACCGCTGCGTTGTTCGCCGTCAGCGGCGCCTGTTCGATCGTCTTCGGCTGGCTGCTTCCGACATCGTTTGCAGATGGCGCTGCCGGCGCGGGTACAGCGGTGAGTTCGGCGATCAGCCCGCCCAGTCTTTCGAGCGCGGCGCCGACGGAGTTTGCATCCTTAGGCAGGCCCTGCAGCAGCTTCAGCGCATTGCCGGCGATCTGCGAGGACGAGCCGGACGCTTGCTTGAAGGCGTCCGACGCATCGGCCGCCGGGCGGAAGTCGGCGACGGAGCGCAGCGCGAATTCCGTTGCCGAGCGCGCGGCAGCAAGCTGTTCGGCCCCGGGCAGTTTGCCATCGGCAAACAGTCCCTTCAGCAGGCCGTAGGCCTTGCCGGCCTCCGCTTTGAGTTTTCCGAGCTCGCCTTCGTCGAGCGGCACCATCGAGGAAGCGCCGTTCGCGTCGGCGGGGACCGATTGCGCGGCGACCCGCACCTGATCGCCGGCCGGGCGATTGAAATTCACCGCCGCACGCACGATCACCTTGCCTGTGGGATCGACGACATCGACGCGGATCTTGTGGTCGCCGACCGAGAGCGAGACCACACCGTCGATGACGAAATGCCCGTCGGAGCCGGCGGTATCCTGGCCGATGAGGCTATCGTCGGCATAACCGATGACCTTGGCATTGGAGCGCGTCGTGCCGGCGATGAAGATCTTGTTGCCCTCGATTTCGACGGCATTGACCATCACATCGGGCACGTTCGTCTTATCCGGTGCCGTAGCTGCGCCATCGGTGGAGGTGTCGGTGAGGTTCGGCGTCTGCAGCGCCAGCTCGCCGGTTGGTGCAGGTGTTGCGGCAGGCGCAGTCGAGCTTTCGCCCGTTGCCGGCTTGTCCGCAGGCGGCGCCATCGGATTGGAGGCATCGGCAACTTCGGTTCCGGCCTTTGGCGCAGTGATGATGCGGCTCGCCGCACCGGGTTTGGAGACCATGGCGAGCAGATTGGCGCCATTGCCGTCCTTCGGCACGGAAATGGTCGCGACTTCTTCGGAAAGCATGCTCTTGCCGTCCTTGCCCGTGAACTTGAGCACGAGCTGGTGGTCGCCCGCCGGAAGCGGATCGTCGAGGACGGCGGCGAAATCACCGCTCGCATCGACATTGGCCGTCGTCACCACCTTTTCGCCGTCGAGCACCTCGAGCTTGCCGTTCGGTTCGGCGGAGCCGGCTATCACCGTCGAGCCGTCGGGCTCAACGCGCAATACGTCGAAGGCCGGAAGCTTCGGGCCGGTATTCTCCGCTGCCGTGTTCGCCGCAGGGGCAGGCTCCGGCGCACCGGTCAGCGCAGTTTCAGCCTTGGCGATCGCGGCAAGCGCATCGGCGATATTCTCGGGTAGCGACTGGACGATGGCGAGCGCTTTCGCGCCGCCGTCCTTGGCTTTGCCGGCAAGGGTCTGGGTCGCGGGATCGAGGCCCTCGGGAATTGTGAAATCGGCAAGTGCGGTCAGCGCGCTGACGGCCTTGGTCTTGGCGGCGGTGAAGACATCGATGGCGGGCCCCTTGCCGTCGGCAAACAGCGCCTTGAGCTCGCTGAGCGACACGCCGGCATCGGCAGAAAGACGGCCCACCTTGTCGGCGACCGCAGCCGAGTCGGCTACGGCGGAGCGCGATGTCTTTGCGGCCTCGTTAACCGTGTTCTTGAGCTCCGTGCTCGCCTGGTTGATGGCGTCGCCGACCTTGGCTGCATCGCCGCCGATACGCGGCATGACGACAAACACCATCAGTAGGATTGCGATTGCGAGCACTGCAAGGGCCAGCAAGCCGGCACGGTTCTTCATCATTATGTCTCCCAGAGCGGCAATTTGCCGTAGTAACCGAAATTGCTAGCGATTCCCGTTGCTTTTCACAAGCATTCAAAGCAATTAGGCAAGCTAGGCACGCTGCTTTTCAGTCAATTTTCTTGACTGCATTGAAATGGAATAGTTGTTTGCCTCTATGACCGAACAATCTGTATCGATTCGATCCATCTGCGTTTACTGCGGCTCAAGGCCGGGACGCGATCCTTCCCACATGGCGGCCGGGCGTGCTCTCGGAAGAGAGATCGCCGAATACGGCCTGCGCCTCGTCTATGGCGGGGGTACCAAAGGCATCATGGGCGCGGTTGCAAGCGGCGTGCTTTCAGGCGGCGGTCAGGTCACGGGCATCATTCCCGAATTCCTGATCGATATGGAAGCGACTCGCCACTCGCTCGGTCAGCTCAACGAACTCATTGTAACCCCTGACATGCATGCGCGCAAACACACCATGTTCGAGCGCTCCGATGCCTTCGTCGCGCTGCCCGGCGGCATCGGTACGCTGGAGGAGATCGTCGAGATCATGACCTGGGCGCAGCTCGGCCGCCACGAGAAGCCGATGGTCTTTGCCAACGTCAACGGTTTCTGGGATCCGATGATGGAGCTGATGCGCCATATGACCGAAGAAGGCTTCCTGCACACCGCCCACCGGGTGCAGCCGCTCGTCGTCGACGAGATCTCCGGCATCATTCCGGCGATCATGGCCCTGGCAGCCCAACTCGCGGCCGATCGTAACGGCGAGGACGAGGTGATTTCGAAGATGTAGGCGGGGGCGCCTTTGGAGCGGTTCGGCTTTCACATTTGCTGGAATTGCTCTAGCGCCCGCGGCTTCCCTTCAGCATCGACCAGCTATAGAGGAACAGCCCCGCCCAGATCAGCGGGAAGGCGATCATGCGCGCCGTGCCGAATGGCTCGTGGAAGACGAAGACCGCGATCAGGAAGATCATCGTCGGCGCGATATATTGCATGATACCGATCGTCGAGAGCTTCAACAGCTTGGCGCCGTTCGCATAAATCATCAGCGGTACGGCGGTGATGACGCCGCAGCCGAGCAGCAGGGTCGTGTCGGCAAGACCGGTGCGATAGAGGTGGCCCTGGCCGCTGCCGAATTCCAGATAGAGGATATAGAGGAGGGCCGGCCCGCTGAGGATCAGCACTTCGAGGAAGAAACCCTGGTTCGGCCCGAGTGGCAGCGTCTTGCGCAACAGGGCATAGAAACCCCAGCTAATCGCCAGCGTCAGCGCCACCCACGGGATGCCGCCGCTATCCAGCGCGAGAATGGCGACGGCAAGCGCCGCAAGCACGATCGCCGCGATCTGCAGCGGCTGCAGCTTTTCCTTGAGGAACACCGCGCCGAGGAAGATGCTGAACAGCGGATTGATGAAATAGCCAAGTGCTGCGTCGAGCGAATGGCCGGCGCCGATCGCCCAGACATAGGTACCCCAGTTGACCGTAATCAGCGACGCCGTCAGCGCCGCCATCGCCAGCATGCGCGGCGAGCTGAGTGCTGCGCGGATGTCCTGCGTGCGCCCGAGCACGATCAGCACGATGCCCGCCAAGGGCAGCGACCAGACGATGCGATGCGCGATCACCTCGGCCGGCGAGATATGCGCCACCGCCTTCATGTAGATCGGCAGGAAGCCCCAGAGCAGATAGGCCGTCAGTGCGAAGGCGAAACCGCGCGGACTGTCTTCGTTCTTGGCCAACGGAACGGATGCATCGGTCGACATCGGTGTTTCCATCTTTGTTCTTCTTCTGATCCGGCCTAGCTTAAGCGCCGTGAATAGGCCAATTCATTTCGTTGAATGAAGGGTGAGAGGATTTGAACCGGGAGACGAAGTGATGGACGAAGATATCCGACGCCCTTGGCTGGAAGACGAAGCCTGAAGGAAGCGAATGGCATTCGGGCGAGGGCTGGGGTCTCGTCGCTGGATCGGCGGAATAACCTTATTCCGCCGCGATCTTGCCCGCCAGCTGCCGGTTCTTCATCAGCTTGTAGATGACGGAATCCATCAACGCCTGGAACGAAGCGTCGATGATGTTCTCCGAGACGCCAACCGTCCACCAGCGCACACCGTCGCTGTCGGTGGATTCGATCAGCACGCGGGTGATCGCCTCCGTGCCGCCGTTGAGGATACGCACCTTGAAATCGGCGAGCACCAGATCGTCGATCTCGTGCTGGTACTTGCCGAAATCCTTGCGTAGCGCGAGGTCGAGCGCGTTGACCGGGCCTTCGGCATCGGCAACCGACATCAGCGTCTGGCCGTCGATGGTGATCTTGACCACCGCCTCCGAGACGATCTTCACGCGGCCGAGACTGTCGAAGCGGCGCTCGATCATCACGCGGAAGCCTTCGATGGTGAAGAATTCCGGGATCGTGCCGAGCGTGCGGCGCGCCAGTAGTTCGAAGCTCGCATCCGCGCCCTCATAGGCATAGCCGATGGATTCACGTTCCTTGACGATGGAGATCAGCAGGTCGAGCTTCGGATCGTCCTTGGCGACCGCGATGCCGCGCCGTTTCAGCGCATTGATGAAGTTCGCCTTGCCGCCCTGGTCGGACACCATAACCTTGCGGAAGTTGCCGACGGTTTCCGGTGGCACGTGTTCATAGGTCCGCGGGTCCTTGATCAGCGCCGATGCATGGATGCCGGCCTTGGTGGCGAAGGCGGAAGCACCGACATAGGGCATCTGGTGGTCGGGCGAGCGGTTGAGCAGCTCGTCGAAGGCATGCGAGAGCCGGGTGAGGTTGAGCAGCCGCTCCTCGTCGATCGCCGTTTCGAACCGTGTGTTGTAGGCGCTCTTCAGCGCCAGCGTCGGGATCAGCGTCACCAGATTGGCATTGCCGCAGCGCTCGCCGATGCCGTTCAGCGTGCCCTGGATCTGCCTGACGCCGGCTTCGACGGCGGCAAGCGAATTGGCGACCGCCTGGCCGGTGTCGTTATGCGCATGGATGCCGAGACAGTGCCCGGGAACGCCTGAGGCTATCACCGCCTCGACGATCGCCCGCACCTCCGGCGGCTGCGTGCCGCCATTGGTGTCGCAGAGCACCACCCAGCGGGCGCCGCTCTCATAGGCCGTCTTGGCGCAGGCGAGCGCATAGGCCGGATTGGCCTTGAAGCCGTCGAAGAAATGCTCGCAATCGACGATCGCCTCCTTGCCCGCGCCCACCGCCGCCTCGACGCTTTCGGCGATGCATTCGAGGTTTTCCTCGTTGGTGCAGCCAAGCGCCACCGCGACGTGATAATCCCAACTCTTGGCGACGAAACAGATGGCATCGCTTTTGGCCTGAAGCAGCCCGGCAATGCCGGGATCGTTGGAGACCGAAACGCCCGCCCGCTTCGTCATGCCAAAAGCGACGAAGCTGGCCTGGCTGGTGCGCTTCTCACTGAAGAAGGCGGTGTCCGTCGGATTGGCGCCGGGATATCCGCCCTCGACGTAGTCGAGGCCGAATTCGTCCAGCATGGCCGCGATCGCAATCTTGTCCTCGACGGAGAAATCGATGCCGGGCGTTTGCTGCCCGTCCCGGAGCGTCGTGTCGAAGAGGTAGATGCGTTCTTTCATGTCGTTTCCTCCCGCCAAGCGGGTTGTTATGAAGTGCGGATGCTGCCCCCATCCGGCTGCCGCCACCTCTCCCCATTTTCTGACGGGAAGAGGCTAGGGTGAGGGCTGCCCCAATACCAACGATCAGTCTTGCTTCCCGGCAAACTTATCCGTCGCCCGGATCAGTTGATCGAGAATCCCCGGTTCCGAATAGGCATGGCCCGCGCCCTCGATCAGGTGGAATTCCGCTTTCGGCCAGGCCTTATGCAGCAGCCAGGCATATTTGGCCGGGCAGGGCATGTCGTAGCGGCCATGCACGATGACGCCGGGAATATCCTTGAGCCTGCCGGCATCGCGGATCAACTGTCCCTCGTCCATCCAGCCGGCATGGGCGAAGAAATGGTTCTCGATGCGCGCAAATGCATAGGCGAATTCCGGCTCCCCGAACTTGAAGCTCGTCGAAGGTTCCGGCAGCAGCGTGATCGTTTCGCCTTCCCAGATGCTCCAGGCCTGCGCGGCCTCGAGGCGCACATTCCTGTCTTCATGCGTCAGGCGGCGATGATAGGCATGCATCATCTCATACCGCTCTTCCGGCGGAATGGGCGCGATGAACCGCTCCCACTTGTCAGGGAACATCTCCGAGACGCCGAATTGATAATACCAGTCGAGTTCGGCCTTGGTCAGCGTGTAGATGCCGCGCAGGATGAGCTCGGAGACGTGCTCTGGATGCGTCTCGGCATAGGCGAGCGCCAGCGTCGAGCCCCAGGAGCCGCCGAACACCTGCCAGCTGTCGACGCCGACCATCTCGCGCAGCCGCTCGATATCGGCAACGAGATGCCAGGTCGTGTTGGCTTGGAGTTCCGCATGTGGTGTCGACCTGCCGCAACCGCGCTGGTCAAACAGCATGACGTCGTAGAGAGCGGGATCGAAAAGCCGGCGATGGGCGGGCGAGATGCCGCCGCCCGGGCCGCCATGCAGGAAGACGGCGGGCTTGGCGCCAGGCGTTCCCGAGCGCTCCCAATAGATCACATGGCCGTCACCGACATCGAGATGGCCGGAAGCATAGAGTTCGATTTCGGGATAGAGCGTGCGTAGTATCTCGGTCATATCTTCACGCCTTTCGCGGGCCAGACTTCTGTGTCGTGATCGGGATGCTGGAAGGAGATGATCGCCTCCTGTCGTGAGTAGAAATCCTGATCCTTCAGCACCGGCGCCTCGAAGATTTCCTCGACCCAGGGCAGGCGGGCCTCGTAGTTGACCTGGATCAGCGGTGCGAGGTCGCTGCGGTCGTCGAAGGTGCCGATCGCAAGCTCCAGCCCGCCCGGATGACGATAGGTCATCGGCGTGCCGCAATTGCTGCAGAAGCCGCGGTCGATATTGACCGAGGACTGAAAGTAGCTCGGCTCGCCGCGCGTCCATTCCATCCCTTCCTCAGGCGCGGTGACGAGCGCCGAGAAGAAACCGCCGAACTGCTTCTGGCACATGCGGCAATGGCAGATCGAGGGGCGTCCTAGTCTGCCTGAGATGCGGAAGCGCACGGCGCCGCACTGGCATCCGCCTGTCTTTATCGTGTCCGTCATGAGCTTTCTCCGAGGGGCCAGCTTTTCGTGTCGTGGTCGGGGTGCTGATGGTTGCTTGCCGCGATCGCGTTCTCGCGGTCGGGAGTTTCAGCCTGTGGTTCCAGCGGCAGGCCGTCGAGCGCGTGAAACCAGGACATCTTGCGGCCGGTGTTCGATTGCATCACCGGCTTGACCGCATCGGGATCATCAAGCGATCCGAGCGTGATGTTGATGAATTCAGCCTCGGGAATTTCGTAGAACAGCGGCGTGCCGCAATCGCCGCAGAAGCCGCGCCGCACCAGATCCGAGGACTGAAACCATTTCGGCGCGCCGCGCGTCAGGGCAAAATCGCCGCGCATCGCGGCGGCAAGCGGCATGAAATAATTGCCGGCCGCCTTCTGGCACATGCGGCAATGGCAAAGATGGGGATAGCCGAGTTCGCCTTTGGCGCGGTAGCGCACCGCCCCGCACTGACACCCGCCGCTTCTGTCTGATTCTGTCGTCATCCGAGCTCCTTCGGTGGCCATGCCTGCGTCTCATGATTGGGATGCTGGTAGGAGACGAGCTCGAGCAGGAAGGGGGCGGCTTGCGCATCCTCTTCCGTCCGGTGCCCCGGCAATTCGTGCAGATGATCGACGAAACCGATCTTGCCCTCGATGCCGAATTGGACCACCGGCGGAAATGCCGAAGGGTCGTCGAAGGCGCCGGCGGCAATCGCCATTCCATCCGGCGCCTCGTAGGTCAGCGGCGTGCCGCAATCGCCGCAGAATCCGCGCTCGACGAAATTGGAAGAGCGGAAACTTTTCCGCTCTCCCCGTGTCCATTCGAAATCGGCGCCGCGCACCGAGACCAGCGGCGCATAATAGGCCCCGAACGCCTTCTGGCACATGCGGCAATGACAGATTGACGAATCCTTGAGGTCGCCGCTGACGCGGAAGCGGATCGCTCCGCATTGGCAGCCGCCGGTATAGGTGGTCATCTCTTGACCTCCCACGTCGTCACGCGCTCGCCCGTCACCGGATCCTTGCCGTCTTTCAGCTGGATGCCCTTCGCCGTCAGCTCGTCGCGGATCTTGTCGGCCTCAGTGAAGTTCTTCGCCTTCAGCATCTCGAGGCGCATTGCGACCAGGGCATCGATTGCCGATGCGACGGCTTCGTCGATCTCCATCTTTTTCGGCAGCAGGCCCAGAAGGTCGGCCGTTGCGGCAAAAGTGGCGCCCACGGCGGGATCCGTATGGGCAGCTTGCGCCAACGCATGCAATGCCTGCACCGCCGCCACCGTATTGAGGTCGTCCGAAAGCGCGTTCAGCACGCTTTCATCGGGCGCCGCATCGCCGGCATCTGTTGCCGGCCATTTGGCGAGCAGACGTTCGGCCTCTTCCAGTCGCTTGATCGAGAAATCGATCGGCTCGCGGTAATGCGTCATCAGCATGGCAAGGCGCAGCACCTCGCCCGGCCATTTGCGGCCGCCGAAGGTTTCCGTGTGCAGCAACTCGTGGATGGTGACGAAATTGCCTTCGGATTTCGACATCTTGCGGCCTTCGACCTGCAGGAAACCGTTATGCATCCAGACATTCGCCATCACCTCAGTACCGTGGGCGCAGCGCGACTGGGCGATCTCGTTTTCATGATGCGGGAAGATCAGGTCCAGCCCGCCGCCGTGAATGTCGAAGACATCGCCGAGATAACGCTTGCTCATCGCGGAGCATTCGATGTGCCATCCGGGCCGGCCGCGGCCCCAAGGGCTCTCCCAGCCGGGCTCGTTGTGGCTCGACAGTTTCCAGAGCACGAAATCGCCTGGATTCTTCTTGTGCGCGTCGACGGCGATGCGCGCGCCGGCCTGCTGTTCGTCGAGCGGGCGCTTCGAAAGCTGACCGTAATCCGCCATGGATTTGGTGTCGAACAGCACTTCGCCCGATGCGACATAGGCATGACCGTTGCCGATCAGCTTCTCGATGATCTCGGTCATCTCAACGATATTGTCGGTGGCACGCGGCTCGAAGTTCGGCTCCAGGCAGCCGAGTTCGGCGACATCGGTGTGAAATTGCGTCTCGGTCTTTTCCGTGACCGCGCGGATCGCGTCGTTGAGCGCCAGGCCCGGATGGTCCCGAAGCGCCCGCGCATTGATCTTATCGTCGACGTCGGTGATGTTGCGGGCATAAGTGACGTGGTCTTTGCCATAGACATGGCGCAGCAGCCGGAACAGCACGTCGAAGACGATGACCGGCCGGGCATTGCCGATATGAGCGAAGTCATAGACGGTCGGGCCGCAGACATACATGCGGACATTGTTGGGATCGATCGGCGAAAAGACCGATTTTTCCCGTGTCAGCGTGTTGTACAGCTTCAGTTCCGGCGTCGCGTCCATTTCACTCTCCCAAATGCACGATCAGAAAAATATCGCGACCGGCGGACCGGGGCGTTTCGCATCTTGACTATTTGGGAGACGAAAACGGCCGGGCCAGCGCTCGCGCTAGCGAATAATCTTCCGGCAGATAATGCAGATAACCGTTTTCATGGCGGGTTTTATGGCCCGGTTCGCGCTTCCGGTCAAGGGGGCGAAGAGCGATCCAACGGCAACAGGATCCACCCATCCGATGAATCGATCGCAGCCGCGACATCTGGTGAAACCGGTTTGCGCGCCCTTGAAATTCGCCCGCCATTTTCGCGGCGCAAATCTCGCATAGCCGGTTGAGAAGCTGTTGTTAATGGGGAGGAAGGGATGCGGAGACTGGCTCGATCGACGATCGGAGCGACTGCAATTCTGGTTGTCGCATTCGCGGCATATTTCGCATACGATTTCGGAATGCTTCGCTTCAACAATCCCTCCTTAAGCAGCTATCCGATCCAAGGCATCGATGTCAGCCATCACCAAGGTGACATCGATTGGAAGGCGGTTGCCTCGCAGGCGAATGTCCGCTTCGCCTTCATGAAGGCGACCGAGGGTGGAGATCATCGGGATTCCAAGTTCGCCGACAACTGGCAGCGCGCCGGAGATGCCGGAGTGGTCAGGGGCGCTTATCATTTCTTCACCTTCTGCCGACCGGGCAAGGATCAGGCGCAGAATGTGCTGGCGACCGTGCCGAAGGAGCAGGGAACTCTGCCCATCGCCATCGATCTGGAGTTTGTCGGCAATTGCAACAAGATCCCGACGCTCGAGGAAATGGCTGCCGAGGTGAACGCCTTCTTCACTGAGCTGAAGGGTACGTTTCCGGAGAAGCCTATTTTCTACGTCACTCAGGAGTTCTTCGATCAATATCTGAAAGGCAATGAATCGCGCTTTCCCGACCACCATCTGTGGCTGCGTAGTGTGTTCAGGGAACCGAGACAGGAAGAGTGCAGTCGTTGGTCAATCTGGCAATTTGCCGATAACGGCACCTTGGACGGCATCCAGGGACCGGTTGACCTCAATGCGCTTTGCCCGTCGGAAGCGGGCCTGGCGCATCTGTTCCCAGCAGTTGCAGCGAACTGAGACGACTACAGCGCCGCGCGTCTTTTGAGACGTGCAAAGGACGCTGTAGCACTTTGAATTGCTGCATAATTTTGTCCTTGAATCGATTCCGACTTAAGGAATTATGCAGGAGCTTATTCCGGCAGGCGGTAATCGACGAGCTTGTTCTCCCGCACGATGAACAGCTTACCCGTCTCGGTCACACCAGGCCCCAGCAACGGCAGGATCGCCTTCGCGACCTCGGAGGGATGCGGCAGCGTCTGCGGATCTTCGCCAGGCACCGCCTGCGCTCGCATCGCCGTGCGTGTCGCTCCCGGATCGACGCTGGTGACCCGCAGCGGTGTGCTTTGACTTTCACCGGCCCATGTGCGTGCCAGCGCCTCGACCGCAGCCTTGGAAGCGGAATAGGCGCCCCAGAAGGGCCGGCACTTGTGGGCCGCACCCGACGAGATGATCACCGCGCGGCCGGCAACCGAGCGGGCAAGCAGTGGGTCGACCGAGCGGATCAACCGCCATGTCGCGGTGACGTTGATGGTCATCACCTTCTCGAACACCTTCGCTTCGATATGGCCGATCGGCGAAATGACACCGAGCACGCCGGCATTGGCGACGAGGATGTCGAGCTTGCCCCAGCGCTCGAAGATCGAGCCGCCGAGCGCATCGATCGCATTCATGTCGGCAAGGTCGAAGGGCACGAGTGTCGCCGTGCCGCCGACGGCCTTGATCGCATCGTCGAGGTCCTCGAGCCCGCCGACCGTGCGGGCGCAGGCAATCACATGGGCGCCGGCTTTGGCAAGCTCCAGCGCCGTGAAATATCCGATGCCGCGCGACGCACCGGTGACGAGTGCGATCTTGCCCTCAAGATTGATATTCATGATGTGGTGTTCCCTCACGAGGGGAGAGGGGTGCGGTGAACCCCTCGGGATGGATAATGGGAAAGCCGAGCCGTGTCAGCCGTTGCTGGCGAGCATGGAAATCTTGTTGCCCATGGACTCGCCGTTCTTGTCGAGCAGACGGGTCGGATAGTCGCCGGTAAAATAGTGGTCGGTGAACTGCGGCCGGACCGGATTGCGATCCTCGCCGCCAACGGCGCGATAGAGGCCGTCGATCGACAGGAAGGCGAGCGAATCCGCACCGATATATTTGGCCATGGCTTCGACATCGGCATACTGATTTGCCAGCAGCTTGTCTGCGTCGGGCGTGTCGATGCCGTAGAAATCCGGGAAGAAGATCATCGGGCTTGCGACGCGGACATGGACTTCGCGCGCGCCGGCTTCACGGATCATCTGGACGATCTTGAGAGACGTCGTACCGCGCACGATGGAATCATCAACCAGCACCACGCGCTTGCCTTCGATCATTGCGCGGTTGGCGGAATGCTTCAGCTTCACACCGAAGGCCCGGATCTGCTGCGTCGGCTCGATGAAGGTGCGCCCGACATAATGGTTACGGATGATGCCGTATTCGAAGGGAATGCCGCTCTGCTGGGCATAGCCGAGCGCCGCAGGTGTGCCGCCATCCGGCACCGGCACGATCACGTCGGCATCGATGGGCGATTCCTTGGCGAGGTTCATGCCCATGCTTTTGCGCGTCGTGTAGACGTTGCGGCCGCCGACGACCGAGTCCGGACGGGCGAAATAGACATATTCGAACAGGCAGAGGCGCTCCGGCTGCGGCTTGCTGGGCTTGCGCGCATCGATGCTGATCGAGCCGTCAGGCTGGATTTCGCAGATGACGACCTCGCCGTTCTCAACGTCGCGGATGAACTTGGCGCCGATGATGTCGAGCGCGCAGGTTTCCGAGCAGAAGATCGGCTTACCGTCGAGTTCGCCCATGACCAGCGGGCGGATGCCGGTCGGGTCGCGTGCGGCAATCAGCTTCGTGCGCGTCATGGCAAGCATCGAATAGCCGCCTTCCATCTGGCGAATGGCATCGATGAAGCGGTCGGATGTGGAGGCGTGGCGGGAACGGGCGATGAGGTGGAGGACGACTTCGGTATCGGACGTCGACTGACAGATGGCGCCGGTAGCGATGATCTGGCGGCGCAGCGTCAGGCCGTTGGTGAAATTGCCGTTATGGGCAATGGCGATGCCGCCTTCCTCTAGTTCGGCAAAGAGCGGCTGCACGTTGCGCATGGCCACTTCGCCGGTTGTCGAGTAGCGGGTATGACCGATCGTAATGCTGCCGGGCAGGCGGGCAAGCGTCATCGGATTGGTATAGTGGTCACCGACGAGGCCCATGTGGCGCTCTTGATAAAAGCGCTTGCCGTCGAAGGAGACGATGCCGGCCGCTTCCTGTCCGCGATGTTGAAGCGCATGCAGGCCGAGCGCCGTCAGCGCGGCGGCATCGGGATGTCCCAAAATTCCGAAAACCCCGCATTCTTCATGCAGCGTATCTCCGTCGAGCGGATCGTCGGTCGGGATGGCATGGGACTGGTTCATTTCTGCGGGCCTCTGCTCTCACAAGAATGGATCGGCATTTCCAGAAATAGCTGAGCCCGGCGAAGCTGGAATGCCCGGCCGGACCCTCATTTCACGTTCCGCTCAAATGGCAATTGCCGGAAGGCGGGTCAAGCTCTTGAACACTGTGTCAATTCGCCGGCTGCTGCGCGCCGTCTGCGGGCGCGGTCGGTGCGTCTTCCGCCGGAGCCTGGTCGCCCGTCGGTGGAGTGGTACCTTCGGCGCCCTGTGCCGGCGGCTGCAGCTTATCACGGATGCTTTCCGGTATCATCTGGGCAAATTGCTCCGGCAGAACCGATTTCAGCTTCACGACCATCGAATCCAGGAAGGGTTTCGACTTCGCTTCGTTGACCCAGGCCGGACGGTGGTCGACATCGACCAGCCAGTTCCAGAAGGCGACGGCGACGACCAGGAGCAGCACGCCGCGCGCCGCCCCGAACAGGAAGCCGAGCGTGCGGTCGAGCGCGCCGACGCGGCTGTCGATGATGAAATCGGCGATCTTCATCGTGATGAAGGAGATGACGATGAGCGCGATCAGGAAGACGACCGCTGCTGAGCCGACGATCGCGATGCGGTCGTCATCGGTGTATTTTTTCGCGTAGGGCAGCAGGTACGGATAGAGGTAATAGGCAGCGGCGGCCGAACCGCCCCAGCTCGCGATCGAGAGGATCTCGCGCGAAAAGCCGCGGACCATCGCCAGCACGGCGGAGAAGAGCACGACGCCGATGACAATACCGTCGAAAATCGTAATGGGCATGTAAATTCAACTCCAGGACTGCCGCTTGGCGGCCGTGTCGTGCCTTATCGTGTGCCTCCTATATCATCACCATTCCCGGCAATGAAAGGATCAAACCTCGTCTTCCACACGCAGCGCTCCCTTCGATCCGGCGATGCGCGCGACCAGATCCGGCAGGCTTCCGACTTCGCTCCAGCGCCCGCTGGAGCCTTTCGGCAGTTCGGCGGAGGCGGATGGAAGCAGTGCTGCGGAAAAACCCAGCTTCTCGGCTTCCTTGAGGCGCTGGGCGGTGTGCGCAACCGGTCGGATGGCGCCCGACAGGCTGACTTCGCCGAAATAGACGCAATCGGCAGGAAGGGCAATACCGGCAAGCGAGGAAACGAGCGCCGAGGCGACGGCAAGATCGGCCGCCGGTTCTGAGATACGGTAACCGCCGGCGACGTTGAGGTAGACGTCGTGCTGGCCGAGCCGGACGCCGCAATGGGCCTCAAGCACTGCGAGGATCATCGACAGCCGGGCCGAATCCCACCCGACCACGGCGCGCCGCGGTGTGCCGAGCGAGGTCGGCGCCACCAGCGCCTGCACCTCGACGAGAATGGGACGCGTGCCCTCCATACCGGCGAAGACGGCAGCACCCGGCGATTTTTCGTTGCGCTCGCCGAGGAAGAGTTCCGAGGGGTTGGCGACTTCGCGTAAGCCTTTGTCTGACATTTCGAAGACGCCGATCTCGTCGGTCGGGCCGAAGCGGTTCTTGACCGTGCGCAGGATGCGGTAGTGATGGCCGCGATCGCCTTCGAAATAGAGCACGGCATCGACCATGTGCTCGACGACGCGCGGCCCGGCGATCTGCCCGTCCTTGGTCACATGCCCGACGAGCACCATGGCGGCACCTGTCTGCTTGGCGAAACGGATCATTGCCTGGACGCCGGTGCGCACCTGCGTGACCGTTCCCGGCGCGGATTCGGCAAGTTCGCTCCACAGCGTCTGGATGGAATCGATGATGACGAGGTCAGGGCGCTTACCCTCGGCGAGCGTCGCCAGAATATCCTCGACATTGGTTTCGGCCGCCAGCATTACGTCGGTATCGGCCGCCGCAAGGCGTTGCGCCCGCAGCCGGACCTGCGCCACGGCTTCTTCACCGGAGACGTAGATGATCTTGTGGCCGCGCCGCGCAAGGGCGGCGGCTGCCTGCATCAACAACGTCGATTTGCCGATGCCGGGATCACCGCCGATTAGCACCGCCGACCCGCGCACGAAGCCGCCGCCGAGCGCCCGGTCGAGCTCCGACATGGCGGTATGGATGCGTGGCGCCTCCTCGATCTCGCCGGAGAGTGCCGTCAGCGCCACCGGTCGGCCCTTTTTCGGCGTCTTGCCGGGACCGGAGCCGATCCCGCCCATCGGGTCTTCCTCGACGATGGTGTTCCATTCGCCGCAGTTCTCACATTTGCCGGCCCAGCGGTTATGAACCGTGCCGCAACTCTGGCAGATGAATTGTGTCCTGGCCTTCGCCATCAATTACTCTTTCAGTCCGGGTTTCCAAGCGAAGCAGACGCGCCGCCTCATCGAATCAATATCGTGCTTGGGATAATGGCTGTCGCGACGGATCAAAACTAATGATTTCCCCATCAGCGCGCCCGTGCCTATCCTTTGCTCCTGGTGCATCGGCCCGAAAATCGGAATCGATTTTCGGAAAGCACGATGCGAGGATTGAAAGTGCTACAGCGTCCTTTGCGCGTCTGAAAAGACGCGCGGCGCTGTAATCCCGGAACGGTGGAAGATGTTCGATTATTCGTTTGCGCACTGGCTTGCATTTCTGTCGGCGGCGGTTCTGCTCAACCTCTCGCCTGGACCCGATATCGCCTTCATCCTCGGTCACACGATGAGAAGCGGAAAACGTGCCGGTTTTTCCGCGCTGTTCGGCGTTTGGTCCGGCGCCTGCCTGCATGTTCTGATGGCGGCACTCGGCCTCTCGGCCATATTTGCAGCTTCCGCCGTCGCCTTCTCCACAGTCAAATGGATCGGCGCCGCCTATCTGGTCTGGCTCGGCATTCAGGCTTTGCGCTCCGGTGGCGGCGATGGCCTGATAAAGGCCGCCGGTGAAAGTTTGCCGGTTGCAAGAATCTACCGGCAGGGAATCCTGGTGTCGCTGCTCAATCCGAAAGTGGCGATATTCTTCCTGGCCTTCCTGCCGCAATTTGTCGTCGAAGGGGCAGGGCCGGCATGGGCGCAACTCATGCTGCATGGCGGGCTCATCATCGTCGTCGCCGCCTTCATCGAACCGCCACTCGTCCTTCTCGGCGGGCGCCTTGCGGATGCGATCAGGCATAATCAAAAAATCGGACTCTGGCTCGATCGCGGCCTCGGTGCGCTTTTCCTGGCGCTCGGTGTCCGTCTCGCCCTCAGCAGCCGCTGAATAGGAAGGCCGCTATTCCTCGGCCACGTAGCGCCGCTCGTGGCGCAGCCCCATGCTGGTCAGGATCTCATATCCGATCGTGCCGGATGCCCGCGCCACATCGTCCACCGGCATGTTCTTTCCGAACAACTCGACATAATCCCCGGCGCGCACGGCATTGTCAGGCAGATCGGTGATATCGAAGATCGTCAGGTCCATGGTGATCCGGCCGGCAACCGGAACCTTGTGTCCGGCGATGAAGCCTTGCCCGCCTTGCGGCACCACCTGGCGCAGCGGCACACCGCCGCTCGACTGGCTGCGCATGTAGCCGTCGGCATAACCGGCCGAGGCGATCGCCAGCCGACTTTTACGGCGAAGCTGCAGCGCCCGCCCATAGCTGACGGTCTCGCCGGCTTCGACGCTGCGCACCTGGATGATACGCGCTTCCGCCGTCGCCACCGGCCGCATCGGGTTCGCCATGCCGCTGACCGCTTCGCCGCCGTAGAGCGCGATGCCGGGGCGGGTCAGATCGAAGTGATAATCCTCGCCGAGAAAGATGCCGGCCGAGGCGGCAAGGCTTGAATCGATGCCTTCATAAGCGGCGCTAACCCTGTGGAATGATTCGAGCTGCTGCCGGTTCATCGCATGGGTGGGATCGTCGGCGCAGGCGAGGTGGCTCATGACAAGCACGGGCGCGAAGCTCGCAGGCCGTGAGACGTCGTCGACGAGCGCGATCGCATCGTCAATATGCAGTCCGAGCCGATTGAAGCCGGTATCGACATGCAGCGCGCAGGGGTAGTCGCCGTAATCGGCAAGCACCGCCATCCAGAAGGCGAGCTGTTCATCGGAGGAAATCACCGGCACCAGATCGTTTTCGAAGAAGCGCCGCTCAGTGCCTGGCCAGATGCCGGAAAGCACGAAGATGCGCGCCTCCGGCGCATAGAGGCGAAGCGTCACGCCCTCGTCGACGGTCGCGACGAAGAAGTCGCGCGCGCCGGCCATATAGAGCGCTTCGCCGGCATCCTCGATCCCCATGCCGTAAGCATCCGCCTTGACCACCGCCGAGGCGCGCGCCGTACCCGAGCGGCGCGCCATGTCGCGCCAGTTCTCCGTCAGAGCCGTCAAGTCGACGGTCAGCCGCAGGCCTGCCGAGGCAAAATTGTCGTCTTCGGGGGCGTCGAAAAATTCACTCATGATCCACATCAAAACAGAGGCCGGAGAAGGATTCTCCGGCCAGTTTAGAGGTCAATATTGTCGGGGGAAAGTCCGGCCGCTGCATTGCAGCACCGGCCCACGATCAGTGCTCTTCATATTGGGTGAAGGAGGGATCGGCGAGATCGGCAAAGCGCGTGAATTCTGCCTGGAAGGCGAGCTTCACCGTGCCCGTCGGCCCGTGGCGCTGCTTGGCGATGATGACGTCGGCAGTGCCCTTCACCTTGTCGAACAGCGCTTCCCATTCCGGATATTTCGGATCGTGGATGTCGCGCGGCTCCGAATTCTTGACGTAATATTCCTCGCGGAACACGAAGAGCACGACGTCGGCGTCCTGCTCGATCGAGCCGGATTCGCGAAGGTCGGACAGCTGCGGCCGCTTGTCGTCGCGGCTTTCGACCTGACGCGAGAGCTGCGACAGCGCGATGATCGGAACGTTGAGCTCCTTGCCGAGCGCCTTGAGGCCGGTGGTGATCTGGGTGATTTCCTGCACGCGGTTGTCGCTGGATTTGCCCGAGCCGGTCATCAGCTGAATGTAGTCGACCACAAGCACGTCGAGGCCGCGCTGGCGCTTCAGACGGCGCGCGCGGGCCGAAAGCTGGGCGATCGAGATGCCGCCGGTCTGGTCGATAAAGAGCGGCACCTTCTGCATCATCATCGAGCAGGCGACGAGCTTTTCGAAATCGGCATCGTTGATGTCGCCGCGGCGGATCTTCGAGGAGGAGACTTCGGTCTGCTCGGAGATGATACGGGTGGCGAGCTGCTCGGACGACATTTCGAGCGAATAGAAGCCGACGACGCCGCCGTTCTTTGCCTTCATACTGCCGTCCGACTGGACTTCGCCTTCGTAGGCGGCGGCAATATTGTAGGCGATGTTGGTGGCAAGCGAGGTCTTGCCCATGCCGGGGCGTCCGGCAAGGACGATCAAGTCCGACCGCTGCAGGCCGCCCATCTTGGAATCCAGCGAATGGATGCCGGTGGAAATGCCGGAAAGCCCGCCGTCACGTTCCTTGGCGACAGCCGCCATGTCGATCGCCAGCGCAACCGCATCGTTGAAAGCCTGGAAGCCGCCGTCGTAGCGGCCGTTTTCCGCCAATTCGAAGAGGCGGCGTTCCGTATCCTCGATCTGCGACTGCGGCGGCATGTCGAGCGGCGCGTCATAGGCGATGTTGACGACGTCCTCGCCGATGGTGATCAGCGCCCGGCGCAGCGCCAGATCGTAGATCGCCCGGCCGTAATCCTCGGCATTGATGACGGTGACGGCATTGCTGACGAGGCTCGCCAGGTATTGCGAAACCGTCATGTCGCCGACTTTCTCGTCGGCCTTCAGGAAGGTCTTGATCGTCACCGGATTGGCGATCTTGCCCATGCGGATGATATCGCCGGCAACCTCGAAGATCTTCCGGTGCAGCGGCTCATAGAGATGGATCGGCTTCAGGAAGTCCGACACCCGGTAATAGGCGTCGTTGTTCATCAGGATCGCACCCAGAAGCGCCTGCTCGGCTTCGATATTGTTGGGTGCTTCGCGATAATGCTGCTCCGACGGGGCAACAGCTGTAATCTTTCGAGCGGCGTCGTTCATCATCATCCGTTCTGTCTTTTTCCAGCTCCGGATTTGCAATTCCGGACGCGAAAATCAAGAGGCTACGAAAGGAGCGGGGGCTCGCTTCGCCTAAATCCTGAACGCTGTGCACGTTGTTCGACTTCTCCACAGTCTTGGGCGACACAAAGGAGAAATACTGGCAGTGTCACCCGCACGACACGGTATGGCGCCGACTCAGCCCATCCGTTTCGGAGAATGTCATTTTAGCGCGATGCGATAAGGCACGCAGCAAAAACATCCGGAAGATCCCCTTTAAAAAAAGCGAACCGATCGGCGGCCCATATCGAAGGGACGGAAACGAAAAAGCCCGGCGCGGTGGCCGGGCTTTCCCTCACGCGGATCGCTCCGACGAGAATTATGCTTCGTCTTCGTCGACGCCGTCGGCTTCCGGATCGAAGAAGTCTTCCGGACGCAGCGCGTCTTCGTCGACGCCGTAGATCGCGTCGACCGAGGTGAGTTCTTCGCCCTTGGACTGGCGCTCTGCCTCTTCGGCCGAACGGGCAACGTTCAGCTCGACGTGGATTTCGACTTCGGCATGCAGCTGCAGCTCGACCTTGTGCAGGCCGATCGACTTGATCGGCGTGTTGAGGTGAACCTGGTTGCGGCCGATGTTGAAGCCTTCGGCGCCGAGAATCTCGACGACGTCACGGGCAGCAACCGAACCGTAGAGCTGGCCGGTTTCACCGGCGGAACGCACGACGATGAAGGACTTGCCGTCGAGAACGTCGGCGACCGTCTGGGCTTCCGACTTGCGCTCGAGGTTGCGGGCTTCGAGCGTCGCGCGCTCGGCTTCGAAGCGGGTCTTGTTGGCGGCGTTGGCGCGCAGCGCCTTGCCGAGCGGCAGCAGGTAGTTGCGGGCAAAGCCGTCGCGAACCTTTACGGTTTCGCCCATCTGGCCGAGCTTGGAGATGCGTTCGAGAAGGATGACTTCCATTTTCTTTTTCCTTTCTTGTGTCTCAGATTTTCGTATCGGATTGTTTGGGGGCATCAGCATCTTTCGTCGGAGTCAGTGCGATCGCCTTGCGCGTATCGCTGAGACCGAGGACGAGGATGAGGAGAGCTGGCAGCAGCATGAGCATCGAGGCCAGATAGCAGAGGATGAGGGCTGGTATGCGCCAGTCCTTGCCGCGCGTGCGGAAATGCAGCGAGGCGAAACCGGAAAGCATGAAGCCGGCGCCGAAGGCGCCGATCACGGTCGCACCAACCAGCGCCGGGACGCCGCCGAAAAAGCAGGCGGCAAGTCCGGCCAGGAAGATGAAGATCGAGTTGCGGTTCATGCGCAGCGACGAGGGAATATCCTCGCGCGGACGAAGGCCGCGGCCGGACGCCGCAACGATGCGCACGGCGAAATAATAAGCCGCAAACAGCATGGCGACCCACATGCCGCCCTGCAATGCCGGCAGCATCAGCAGGATCAGCGACTTGGTCTGCGCGGTCGCCGCCGGATCGGGCATGAATTCCGGCTGCTGCTGCTTGAGCGAGGTGATCAGCAGATCGACGATCGGATCGGTGATCTCAGGGCCGTAGCCGATGATCACACCGATGACGATGACGGCGAGCGTCACCAGACCGCAGAGATGCAGCAGGATATCGGAGAGCGGATACCAGGCGAGCAGATGGTCGGGGCCGCCGAGTTCGGAGGCCGGACGCGCCAGATTGGCGAGATGGCTGAGCCAACCGGCCGGCAGCAGCGTCACCATCGTCATGATCAGCGCGAAGGAGGGCGAGATCAAGATCGCGCCGAGTGCCGCAGCGCTGACGACGGCCGAGACCGCGGCGGTATTGCCCCAGCCGAGCCCGACGATCAGGATCGGCAGAGCCGAAGCCGTATAGAGGAGAGCGCTGAAAAACGACGGCTGCATGCTCGCGCCCAGCACCAGCAGGGCGGCGGTCAATCCGGCGAGTGCGCCGATCAGCAGCGTTCTAATGTTCGGTCGTTTCAAGGTCGCTGTCCTGCTTCATCAAGCAGTTAGAGGATGTTGCTGAATCAAATTCAGAAACGTCTCAACATGGGTTTTAAGAATTCCGATCCGCGCCCATCGCGAAAGGGAGAAGGGAAGGCACGAATGCCTTCCCTCAAAGGTGTTGGCGTCGACTGATTAGGCGACGACGTAGGGCAGCAGGCCGAGGAAACGGGCGCGCTTGATCGCCTGGGCGAGTTCGCGCTGCTTCTTCTGGGAAACGGCCGTGATGCGGGACGGAACGATCTTGCCGCGCTCGGAAATGTAGCGCTGCAGCAGGCGTACGTCCTTGTAGTCGATCCGCGGCGCGTTGGCGCCGGAGAACGGGCAGGTCTTGCGGCGGCGATGGAACGGGCGGCGGACCGGAGCGGAGGAAGTTTCAGACATATCTCAGATCTCCCTTATACACGGTCTTCGCGCGGACGGCGCGGACGGTCGTCACGGTCGCCGAAGCCACCTTCACGCGGCGGACGCGGACCACGGTCGCGATCACCGAAGCCGCCTTCACGCGGGCCACGGCCGCCTTCACGCGGACGGTCGTCACGGTCGCGCTTCTGCATCATGGCAGACGGACCTTCTTCATGCTTCTCGACGGCGATCGTCATGTAGCGAAGAACGTCTTCGCTGATGCGCATCTGACGTTCCATTTCCTGGACGGCAGCAGCCGGGGCATCAATGTCCATCAGGGCGTAGTGCGCCTTACGGTTCTTCTTGATGCGGTAGGTGAGGGACTTGAGGCCCCAGTTCTCGATACGCCCGACCTTACCGCCGTTAGCTTCGATCACACCCTTGTACTGTTCTACGAGGGCATCGACCTGCTGAGCGGAAATATCCTGCCGGGCAAGGAATACATGTTCATAAAGAGCCATGACAGCTTTGCCTTTCTTGCGTTTGGTTCAACCCGATATTCGGCGGCTAAGCCTCAACGACTGCTCCTGATTGGGCGGACCCAGGCAAGAAAGCGTTTCCGAGACGGTCGAGAGCGGAGACACGGGAGGCTGGAACGCTTCCGTTCCGAACGATTTCCAAGAGGAAACCGGCCCTCCGTTCAGCCACCAGCCAGAAGACCGGGTTAACGAACAGGGCGGCTTATACGGATTTTTTGCGGAAAGGCAAGCGCAATCGGGTAATCGAACCCGACGCAAACCGGTGGGCGGAGCATGATGCCGAAAAGTGTGAGCGGTTTTCGGACGACATCATGCTCCGATCCGGTTCTAGCGTCGGGCAGGCGCCAAGGAATATCATCAAAGCGTCAGCGGATATTGCCGGTGCACCTTGGCGATCTCCGCAAGCACCTCGTCCGAAAGCGTCAGGTCGGCAGCGCCGATATCGACTTTCAACTGCTCCATCGACGTCGCGCCGATGATGACCGACGCCATGAACGGCCTTGATCGGCAGAAGGCAAGCGCCATCGCCGCCGGGTCGAGACCGTAGGTTGCCGCGATCTGCAGATAGGCTTTGGTCGCCGGCTCCTGCAGCGGCTGCAGCCGGCCGCCGATATCGGGGTTGATCGAACCGCGCGAACCCTTCGGCCTGCCGCCATCGACATATTTTCCGGACAGGATGCCGCCGGCGAGCGGCGAATAGGCGAGCAGCCCGACATCCTCGTGATGCGAGAGTTCGGCGAGATCGAGATCGAAATGACGGTAGAGCAGATTATATTCGTTCTGGACGCTCGCAACGCGCGGCAGGTTCTTCTGTTCGGAGAGCGTCAGATATTTCTGTATGCCCCAGGTGGTCTCGTTGGAAAGGCCGATCGCGCGGATCTTGCCTTCCTGCACCAGCGCGCCGAGCGTTTCCAGGATGTCGAGCATGTTGGCGACGGCCTTGTCGCGATCCTGGTTGAAGGGATTGTAGCTCCAGTTCTGGCGGAAATGGAAATGGCCGCGGTTCGGCCAGTGGATCTGGTAGAGATCGACGTAGTCGGTCTTCAGCCGCGCCAGGCTGGCCTCGAGCGCCAGGCGGATATTCCTAGCATCGGCGCCCTCACCGCCGCGTATATAGTCGCGGCCGCGGCCCGCGACCTTGGTGGCGAGCACGATATCCCCACGCTTGCCGGTCTTCTCGAACCAGCTGCCGATATAGTCTTCGGTCCAGCCCTGTGTCGCCGCAGAAACTGGGGTGGTCGGATAAAGCTCGGCCGTATCGAAGAAATTGACGCCCTTTTCGACGGCGTAGTCCATCTGCGCATGAGCATCGGCTTCGCTGTTCTGCGAACCCCAGGTCATCGTGCCAAGGCAAATCTCTGAAACGGAAATCTCGGTGCGCCCTAGTGAATTGTACTTCATGAAAAAACCTTGGGAGAGAGGTGAAAGCCTTGGGGAGGTCCGCGCAAATCTAGGCTGGATTTGGCGGAGCGCAAGAGCAAAAACCGGGCTTTTGCGCGCGCGCGAAAGGCTTTGCGGAGAATGAGCCGCCACTTGACTCTGCCGGAAAGAATGTCAATTGGAGGCAAAACAGCCTTAAGGGGCGTAATCAGGGACATGAAAATGACCATCGCTTTCACTTTTCCCGGTCAGGGCAGTCAGGCCGTCGGCATGGGCAAGGATCTCGCCGAGAATTTCGCGGAAGCTCGCGCCGTTTTCGAAGAGGTCGATCAGGCACTCGGTGAAAAGCTTTCGGACGTCATGTTCAACGGTCCCGAGGATACGTTGACCTTGACGGCGAATGCCCAGCCGGCGCTGATGGCCGTCTCGATCGCCGTCGTCCGCGTTCTCGAAGCAAAAGGGCTGGATCTGAAGTCGAAGGTCGCTTACGTCGCCGGTCATTCGCTCGGCGAATATTCGGCACTTTGCGCCGCCGGCACCTTTTCGCTCGCCGATACCGCGCGGCTGTTGCGCATCCGTGGCAATGCCATGCAGGCGGCCGTCCCCGTCGGCGTCGGCGCCATGGCCGCGATCATCGGCCTCGAACATGCCGACGTCGTTGCCGTCTGCGAGGCAGCGGCCACCGCCGGTGCCTGCCAGATCGCCAACGACAATGGCGGCGGCCAGATCGTCATCTCGGGCGAGAAGGCCGCCGTCGAAAAGGCGGCCGGCCTTGCGACCGACAAGGGCGCCAAGCGCGCCATTCTGTTGCCGGTCTCCGCTCCGTTCCATTCGACACTGATGGCGCCCGCCGCCGACGCCATGCGCGAAGCGCTGGCAAAGGTCGCCAAATCCGATCCTGTCGTACCCGTCATCGCCAATGTCCGTGCCGCCCCCGTGACAGGCGCCGACGAGATCGCCAGCCTCCTGGTCGAGCAGGTGACCGGCCAGGTCCGCTGGCGCGAGACCGTGGAATGGTTCGCCGGTAATGGCGTCACGACGCTTTATGAACTCGGTTCCGGCAAGGTGCTGACCGGCCTTGCCCGCCGCATCGACAAGACGATCAACGGCATCTCCGTCAACGGTCCGGCGGATATCGACGCGGCCGTCGCCGCCCTCATGGCCTGATTGGTATCTCCAGATATAAGGAACGTTTCCATGTTCGATCTTTCCGGCCGCAAGGCTCTCGTCACCGGCGCTTCCGGCGGTATCGGCGAGGAAATCGCCCGCCTTCTTCATAAGCAGGGCGCCATCGTCGGCCTGCACGGTACCCGCGTCGAGAAACTGGAAGCGCTGGCCGCCGATCTCGGCGAGCGCGTCAAGATCTTCCCGGCCAACCTGTCCGACCGCGATGAGGTCAAGGCGCTCGGCCAGAAGGCCGAGGCCGACCTCGAAGGCGTCGACATCCTCGTCAACAATGCCGGCATCACCCGCGACGGCCTCTTCGTGCGCATGAGCGACGAGGACTGGGACAGCGTCATCGAAGTGAACCTGACATCGACCTTCCGCCTGACGCGCGAATTGACGCATCCGATGATGCGTCGCCGCTATGGCCGCATCATCAACATCACCTCGGTCGTCGGCGTCACGGGCAATCCGGGGCAGGCCAATTACTGCGCCTCCAAGGCCGGCATGATCGGCTTCACCAAGTCCTTGGCGCAGGAAATTGCCACCCGCAACGTGACGGTCAACTGCGTGGCACCCGGCTTCATCGAGAGCGCCATGACCGGCAAGCTGAACGACAAGCAGAAGGAAGCGATCATGGGGGCGATCCCGATGAAGCGGATGGGCACGGGCGGTGAGGTCGCTTCGGCGGTTGCTTACCTTGCCTCCTCCGAGGCCGCTTATATGACGGGCCAGACGCTGCACGTAAACGGCGGCATGGCGATGATCTGAAACGACAAACTGTTGGCATGGGAATATTTCCGCCAATAGCATGTTGAGCAATCACGAACCGTTGATTTTCTGGCTTTGCGGCAGACATAAAGCATGTTAAGCGGGCCATGACTGTGAACAGTCGTCCCGAGAAAGCAGACGGACCGGCGGGCTTTTTGCAAGCCTGGAACATCTCTGAAGCCGGGTAAACGAGTTTGCCGAGGATGTCTGAAAACATCGCAGGCTGAAACAGGGTAAGGGTGCCGCAACGGCATTCCGATCAGGACATAAGGTCGAGGAAACCGACATGAGCGATATCGCAGAACGCGTAAAGAAAATTGTTATTGATCATCTTGGCGTCGATGCCGACAAGGTCGTCGAGAGCGCCAGCTTTATCGACGATCTGGGCGCTGACTCGCTCGACACGGTCGAACTTGTCATGGCTTTCGAAGAAGAATTCGGCGTTGAAATTCCTGACGACGCTGCCGACTCGATCCTGACGGTCGGCGATGCAGTGAAGTTTATTGAGAAGGCCCAGGCCTGATCCTGTGAATTTGAGAAAGGGCGGGCCTGGAGTCCGCCCTTTTCTTTTCGGCATACTTCTCCATAGAACATAAGAGACGGGGGAAAGCACGCGATGAGACGTGTCGTCATCACCGGTACCGGCATGGTATCACCCTTGGGATGCGGAACCGAGGTGACCTGGTCCCGGCTGCTTGCCGGTCAGAACGGCGCGCGCCTCGTCACCGAATTCGAGGTCGATGACCTTCCCGCCAAGATCGCCTGCCGTATTCCCATCGGTGACGGCACCGACGGCACCTTCAATGTCGATCAGTGGATGGAGCCGAAGGAGCAGCGCAAGGTCGATCCCTTCATCATCTACGGCATGGCCGCCGCCGACATGGCGCTTGCCGATGCCGGCTGGCATCCTGAAACCGATGAGGACCAGATCGCCACCGGCGTGCTGATCGGCTCCGGCATCGGCGGCATCGAAGGCATCGTCGAGGCGGGTTACACCCTGCGCGACAAGGGCCCGCGCCGTATCTCCCCCTTCTTCATTCCCGGCCGCCTGATCAATCTCGTCTCCGGCCAGGTCTCGATCCGCCACAAGCTGCGCGGACCCAATCATTCGGTCGTCACCGCCTGCTCGACGGGTGCGCATGCGATCGGCGATGCCGCGCGGCTGATCGCGCTGGGCGACGCCGACGTCATGGTCGCCGGCGGCACGGAATCCCCCGTCAGCCGCATTTCGCTTGCAGGCTTTGCCGCCTGCAAGGCGCTGTCGACCCAGCACAACGACGACCCGCAGAAGGCTTCGCGCCCCTATGATCGCGATCGCGACGGCTTCGTCATGGGCGAAGGCGCCGGCATCGTCGTGCTCGAGGAACTGGAACACGCCAAGGCGCGCGGCGCCAGGATCTACGCCGAAATCGTCGGCTACGGCCTGTCAGGCGATGCCTATCACATCACTGCGCCGTCCGAAGACGGCGAGGGTGCCGGCCGCTGCATGGCGATGGCGCTGAAGCGCGCCGGGCTGACGCCGGCCGATATCGATTACATCAACGCCCACGGTACCTCGACCATGGCCGATACGATCGAACTCGGTGCCGTCGAGCGGCTGGTCGGCAATGCAGCGTCGAAGATCTCCATGTCCTCGACCAAGTCGGCGACTGGACACCTTCTCGGTGCAGCCGGCGCCATCGAGGCGATCTTCACCACGCTCGCCATTCGCGACAATATCGCCCCGCCGACGCTCAATCTCGACAATCCCGAACGCGAGACGGCGATCGATCTTGTTCCGCATAAGGCTCGTGAGCGAGAAATCAATGTGGCGCTGTCCAACTCGTTCGGATTCGGCGGCACGAACGCGTCGCTCGTGCTGCGCCGTTACGCGCAATAAAAGTCCTGTGGGGTGTAGCGGGTCTCCCTTACACCGCAGGCCGGCCGTCCTCTACGTTGCGTAGGAGGGCGTGCGAAAGCATAACGACCGGCAACGGCGTCTTTGAACGGCGGCAGAACCTGCTTTTGCCGCATTGCTTCGCGAAATAGCGAAGTGAGGGTCAAGTTTTAGAGGATTGCCGGTGAGCGATACGACGAACCAGAGCAACGATAGCCAGGCGCAGAAGGGACCGATCATCCCGAAGTCGCCGAACGAAGCCCTGCGTCCTGAGCGTGTCCCGGAGCCGCCGCGGCGGTCCAGGAAAGCCCGCGGCCAGGTCGTTCTTTTCCTGAACTTCATCATGACGCTGGCGGTTCTGGTCTGCGTCGTCGCCGTCATCGGCTTCTACTATGCCACATCGACCTATCGGAACCCGGGTCCGCTGCAGACCAACACCAATTTCATCGTCCGCAACGGCGCTGGTCTGGCCGAAATCGCCTCGAACCTCGAGCGCAACGCAATCATCAGCGATGCCCGCATCTTCCGCTATCTCACGGCAACGCATCTTTCTGCCGGTGAGAGCCTGAAGGCGGGTGAATACGAGATCAAGGCGAAGGCCTCCATGAGCGATATCATGGAGCTTCTGAAATCGGGCAAG
Source organism: Rhizobium beringeri (assembly GCF_004306515.1). Classification (NCBI taxonomy): domain Bacteria; kingdom Pseudomonadati; phylum Pseudomonadota; class Alphaproteobacteria; order Hyphomicrobiales; family Rhizobiaceae; genus Rhizobium; species Rhizobium beringeri. Next base: position 1,179,904 of record NZ_SILG01000001.1, read on the forward strand.
TCCATTCTCTATTCCGTTTCCTTCCCTGAGGGCTTGACGGTCCGCCAGATGTTCGACCGCATGCTGCAGGACACCGTGCTGGAAGGTGACTTGCCGGCCGCACTGCCGACCGAGGGCAGCCTGCGTCCGGATACCTACAAATTCTCGCGCGGCACCAAGCGCGCGGAGATCATCGACCAGATGGCGGCTGCACAGCAGAAGCTCGTCGATCAGATCTGGGACAAGCGCGACTCCTCGCTGCCGCTGCGATCCAAAGAGGAATTCGTGACACTCGCCTCGATCGTCGAAAAGGAAACCGGCGTTCCCGACGAGCGTGCCCACGTCGCCTCCGTTTTCCTGAACAGGCTGGGCAAGGGCATGCGCCTGCAGTCCGATCCGACGATCATCTACGGCCTCTTCGGCGGCGAGGGCAAACCGGCCGACCGGCCGATCTATCAGTCGGACCTCAAGCGGGACACACCTTACAATACCTATGTCATCAAGGGGCTGCCGCCGACGCCGATCGCCAATCCCGGCAAGGATGCGCTGGAAGCCGTCGCCAATCCCTGGAAGACGCAGGACATCTATTTCGTCGCCGACGGCACCGGTGGCCATGTTTTCGCTGCCACGCTCGAGGAGCACAATGCCAACGTCAAGCGCTGGCGCAAGCTCGAAGCCGACAAGGGCTCGGACCCCAACATCGCAGTCGACGGCCAGCCGGAAGAGCAGCCGGCGGATAATGGCGCCACCGTCGTGCCGCCGAAGAAAAAGAAGATCAACTGATACTTTCAGGAGGCACGCATGGCTTTGCAGTCCATGACCGGTTTTGCGCGGCGCGAGGGAACGAGCGGCCGCTGGCGCTGGGCATGGGAACTGCGCTCGGTCAACGGTAAGGGCCTCGACCTGCGCCTGCGCCTGCCGCCCGGTCTCGAACGCATGGAGGCAGACGTCCGCCGCCTCGCCGGTGAAAGCTTCAGCCGCGGCAACCTGCAGGCATCGCTATCCGTCACCGCCGACGAGAACCGTTTCGAGGCGGTGCTGAACAAGGAGGCGCTCGCCGCTGTGCTGGCTATGCGCGAGCAGTTGGACGGTGTCATCGACCCGGCGCCGCTGAAGCTCGATACGCTGCTTCTGGTGCGCGGCATCGTGGAATTCCGCGAAAGCGAGGATGGCGAGGAGGCGCTTGCCGCCCGTGACGCCGATATCGCTGCCGGCCTGCTGGCCGCGCTTTCCGATCTGAGAGCAATGCGCGAACAGGAAGGTTCGGCGCTGGCCCGTATCCTCCTCGACCATGTCACGACGATCGAAGGCCTGACACGGACGATCGAGCTCGATCCGTCGCGCTCGCCACAGGAGATTGCCGCGCGGCTTGTCGCGCAGGTCGCCTTGTTGATGGATGGCATGGCTGCACTCGACCGCGACAGGCTGCATGCCGAAGCCGCACTGCTGGCGACCAAAGCGGATCTGCGCGAGGAAATCGATCGTCTCAAGGCTCATGTCGCCGCAGCGCGCGATCTCCTGGTGAAAGGTGGCCCCGCCGGGCGCCGGCTGGACTTCCTTGCACAGGAATTTAACCGCGAATCGAATACTATCTGCTCGAAGTCGAACGCCTCGGCGGTCACCGCTGCCGGCATCGAGCTGAAAGTCGTGATCGACCAGTTCCGCGAGCAGGTCCAGAATTTGGAGTAAGACATGAACCCGGCGAAATCCTCGCCCGTGCAGATCGCCCGCCGCGGTCTGATGCTTGTCATCTCGTCGCCGTCGGGCGCCGGCAAGTCCACCATCGCGCGCACGCTTCTGGAGACCGACAGGCAAATCGGCCTTTCCGTCAGCGTCACCACGCGTCAGCGCCGCCCGAGCGAAGTCGAGGATGTGCATTACCACTTCAAGAGTGTGCGCGAATTCGAGCGGCTACGCGATAGCGACGCGCTGCTCGAATGGGCCGAGGTGCATGGTAATTTCTACGGCACGCCGCGCGAGCCGGTCGAGCAGGCCATGGCGGAAGGCCGCGACATGCTCTTTGACATCGATTGGCAGGGCGCCCAGCAATTGCAGGAGAAGATGTCGGCCGACGTGGTCTCGATCTTCGTGCTGCCGCCGACCATGACGGAACTCCAGTCGCGGCTGCATCGCCGTGCCGAGGATTCCGAGGAAGTCATCCAGACGCGCCTCGCCAATAGCCGCGCCGAGATCGCCCACTGGCGCGAATACGACTACGTCATCATCAACGACGATCTCAACGCCGCCCTCGACGCCGTCCAGTCAATCGTTAAGGCCGAACGCCTGCGCCGCGACCGCCGCCATGGCATGTTCGACTTCGTCCGCGTACTGCTGGAAGAGACGCCGTCGCTTTAGAGCAAAACTCCTGGCAAAACCGCTTCGCACGTTCCTGAAATTGCCCTACAGGCTGTTTGCGAGAAGGCAGAACTCCTCGACAGACAGGGTTTCCGCCCGTCGGGCCGGATCGATCCCGGCCTTGACGAGCAGGCGCTCGCCGCCGAGCGATTTCAGGCTTTGGCGCAGCATCTTACGACGTTGACCAAAAGCGGCCTGCGTCACTTTTTCCAGATTGGCGACAACGCAGGGAATGGGTTTTTCGCGGGGGACCAGATGCACGACCGTCGACGTCACTTTCGGCGGCGGTGTAAAGGCTTGTGGCGGCACGTCGAAGGCCATGCGTGCCTCCGTTCGCCAGCCGCAGAGCACGCCGAGACGGCCGTAATGGTCGTCGTCTTCGTTGGCGACGATGCGCTCGCCGACTTCCTTCTGAAACATCAGCGTCAGCGACTGCCAGAACGGTGGCCAGGTTTTCGGCAGCAACCAATTGACCAAAAGCTGCGTGCCGACATTGTAGGGCAGGTTGGCAATGATCTTGATCGGACCTTCCGGCGCCAATGTCTCGAAATCCGTCTTCAGCGCATCGCCTTCGATCACCTCCAGCCGGCCGGGATAATGATCGGCGATCTCGGCGAGCGCCGGCAGGCAGCGTGTATCCCGCTCGATGGCGATGACCTTCCTGGCGCCGAGCGCCAGGATCGCGCGCGTCAGCCCGCCGGGGCCGGGGCCGACCTCGAAAACGGTCGCATCTTCGAGCGCCCCCGCCGTGCGGGCGATCTTCTGGGTGAGGTTGAGATCGAGCAGGAAGTTCTGCCCGAGCGCCTTGCGCGCGTCGAGGCCGTGACGCTGGATGACGTCGCGAAGTGGCGGCAGGCCATCGAGTGCTGCCATCAGCGGCGGCTTTCCGCACTGCGGCCGAGCTGGGCGGCGAGCTTCAGAGCCGCAACGAGGCTCTGCTCGCGCGCCAGTCCCTTGCCGGCGATGCCGAAGGCGGTGCCGTGATCCGGCGAGGTGCGCACGAAGGGAAGCCCGAGCGTCACGTTGACGCTGTCGTCAAAACCAAGTGCCTTGGCTGGGATCAGTGCCTGGTCGTGATACATGCAGACGGCGACGTCATATCGCGCCCGCGCCTCGTCATGGAACATCGTATCGGCGGGCAGGGGGCCGATCGCATCGATGCCCTCGTCGCGCAGGCGCTCGATCGCCGGACGGATGACATCCTCGTCCTCCTTGCCGATCGCCCCGCCTTCGCCCGCATGCGGGTTGAGGCCGGCAACGGCGAGCCGCGGCGTCTCGATGCCGAAGCGCTGCCTCAGGTCTTCATGGGCGATCCGGCAGGTTTCCACGATCAGTTCTTCTGTCAGCGCCTGCGGCACGTCCCTAACCGGAATGTGGATGGTGACAGGAATTGCCCGGAGCTTCGGTCCTGATAACATCATCACCGGTGTCACCGGCCGGCCGGTCGCCCTGGCGGCGAGATCGGCGAGAAATTCAGTATGGCCGGGAAACCGGAAACCCGCCTCGTAGAGCACGGCTTTGGCGATGGGATTGGTGACGACCGCCAGCGCCTCACCGGTGATGACAAGCGACACGGCTTTCTCGATCGCCGCGATCGTGCCTTTCGCCGTTGCCGCATGCGGCTCGCCGGCCACCACCTCGATGCCGGCCGGCACGGTCATGACGGGCAGCGCGTCGGCAAACATGCCAGCGGCCTCGCTGGCTTTATCGATCTCGCGGATCGAAACCGCCAGATCGAGCTGGCGGGCTCTCAGCGCCAAGACATCAGGATCGCCGATCAGGAAGAAAGGCGGCAGCCCGAGTTCACGCCGCCGGAGCCAGGCCATCAGAGTAATATCCGGCCCGATGCCAGCGGGGTCGCCCTGGCTCAGCGCAAGCGGTCGCGAAAACGGTATCGCCATTGTCGGTCAGCGATAGGCGATCTGCGCCTTTTTGCGCAGTTCATCCAGGTATTTCTTGCTGTTTTCGTTTTCCGGGCTGGCGTCCTTGCCGCCCTTGGACTTGTCGAGATCTTCCTGGCGGAAGACCATTTCGGCGGCCTGGTCGTCGGAGACCTGCCGCTGGCTGCAGATAGCTAGATATTCGACGCCCTTGTCGGTGACGCGGGTCCCTGTCGTGTTGCCCTTGGCCTGCTCGACCAGCGGCTTCCAATCCGGCGGGATCTCGGGGGCGAGCATGCGGCCGAGATCGCGCACGGAAACGTCACGCATCGTCGCGGCAAACACCTTTGCCTGATCGCAGCCCGGAAATTTCGAGCGCGACGCCTCGGCCTCGCCCTTGCGCTTGCCGGTGATGGCCCCGCGCTTGGCTTGCGGAATGACGAAGATGATCTGCTGCAGCATATATTCCGTCGTCACCGGCTTCTGTTTGTTGTTCTGCATCATGCGCGAGACGAGATCATAGTTCGAAAGCCGCGAGGTCGAACCGTAGCGGGCGTTGACGACACGCGGCCAGCTCATCTGCACGGCGATGAAACCCTTGAAATGGTCGACGCCGACACCGGCGCGATCGAGGATCTGCGACATCTGCTCGGGGGAAAGCTTGTTGCCGCTCGAAAAGCGCGCGAAAGACGCATCGACGTCCTGCTGCGAAACCGACATATGAACGCGGGCGACTTCCTGCCGCTTGAGTGCCTCGTCGATCAATTGCTCCTCGGCGGCCTTGGCATCGGCCTTCGTATGCTGCAGGCGCAGGAAGGCCTGGCGCTTGGCGACATCGCCGCTGGTGATGGCGGTGCCGTTCACCACGGCCTTGACTTCACTTGCCGCAAGCGCTGGACCGGCAAGGCCTGTCAGCAATGCAAGCGCTGCCCCGGCGAGGAACTTGGTTATGGCTTTTTTCGCGTCAATCATCTGTTGACCTCCCGATAGCGCCGCGAGACGTTGTTCGCGGCGTTCTTACCACAGTGCGAGACACGCGGAAATCGCTTCCATCACGGCGCGAAACCCCTATGCCTCAGATACCGACTGGCGGCAATGTCCTGCACAGGCTTACGGCGAAAGAATGGCTTCAGGCCATGTTTGCGCCGGCCGTCCGTCAGTTGAGGCCATCCGAGCTGTCTCCAGAATAGCCGACCTTGATGTCGCCGAGCGTGCGGAAGGTCAGCCGCGCGCCGATCGTCCAGTCGCTTGCCGACTCGTCGTCGGAATCCCTGCTGTCGGTATAGGCGATCGTGAAGATCGTGCATTCGTCCTCATAGGACAGGCCAAGCGTCCGGCGGCTAATCACATCATTGTTCAGATCCCAGGCGATGCCGCCGAAAATCGACCAGTAATCCTTGAACTTGATTTTGCTGCTGGTCTGGATCTCGTCATTGTCCTCGTCGAAGCCATATGCCGGCTGGGCGCTGAGATGGGTGAAGGTCACCTGCGAAGAGAAGGTGTCGTTCTGGTAGGCCGTCGTCAGGTCGCCGCGGCGGAAATCGAAATCCTTCTCGTCGAGGCGGTAGGAGGCGGTCACGGAAACGCCGTACGGTGTCTCGATGCCACCGAGGCCGACATAGTCGGAGCGAGTGGTTTCAAGGCCGGAATCGGCGCCGACATTGACGAGGTCATCGGTCGCAAACGAGTTCTGACCGGCGATCTGGTACGATTGGCCGAAAATGCCGTGCAGCTTGTAACCGCTGTCGAAAGTACCGGTGTACTGGATGCCGACATTGGCGCGGGTACCGCCTTCGACGCGGTCGTAGCCCGAGAATTTGTCGCGGTCGAACAGTGAGGTGGCGTCGAAGACGAAGCTTTGAGCATCCTCGTTCGGCAGGCGGCCTGCGAGTTGCTCGTCGGGGCGGGCATAGATCTGTGCGATCGGCTCGAGGACATGAGTGCTATTGTCAGTCGTCATCAGGATCGGATAACGCATCTCTAGCCCGGCCGTGACCATCGAGCGGGTGGCGGAATTGCCGTCGTCGTAGTTGCCGGCGTAACCTGTGGGATCGTCCATGTTCAGCGCGAAGGCGTCGCCGCGCGCGGCCAGCAGCGGCGTGATCACGAGGCCGGTCGGCGTGACGTAGGTGCGCTTCCACTGCAGCTCGGCAGTCAGCCGCGAGGTCTGACCCTTCAGGCCGCGGAAGCGGTCGAAGCCGTCGACGGTATAGAAGTCGTCATGGGTGCGCGAAATATTCGTCAGGTTGACATCAGCCGAAAGCTCGCCGCCTGCAAGCGGCTGCGGCGCCACATAGTGATAGTCGAGCGACGGATAGACGATCGCCTGCTGTTTTTCGGCAGTGTTCTTCCGGTCGGCATCCTGGACGTCGAAATAGAACGCCCGCATGTCGAAATAATTGCGTTTCCCAAGTCCCGTCAGGTAGATCTGGTTGGTACGATCGGTGCTGGTCAGGCCGCGCAGCTTGTAGGTGCGCGAGAAGTTGTTGTCGCTCTGCATCATGACGTCCCAGCCGAACGTCCAGCGCGGATTGATGCGGAATTCGGCCTTCGATGCCACCATGCCACGCTGGCCGGCTTCGGCATCGCTGGTGCCGGAGCTGAAATTGTCCGGCTTTGCCTGGTCTATACCGGCGACGCGCAGGATATGCGTGCCATTTTCGAAGCGCTGGCGGAATTCGCCTTCGACGAGGAAGCCCTGGGCGGTGTAGCCGGTGGCGGTGACCGTCGCGTCCATGCTCGGCGAGATCACATAATAATAAGGAACGGAAAGCCCGAAGCCAAGATTCTGCGACAGGCTCATCGTCGGGAAGAGAAAGCCCGACTTGCGCTTCACCGTATTGTCGGGAACTTCCATGACCGGCACGAAGGCGATCGGATAGCCGAGCAGCTCGAAGCGCGCTCTCTCCAGGCGGATCGTGTGCGTCACGCCATTCTGGATCACACGCTTGGCCTTGACCTGCCAGAAGGGCGCGCGCTTCGGATCTTCGGCGCAGGGAAGGCAGGCCGTGTAGACGCCCTTGTTGAGAATCATCTGCGTGCCGCCGACCCGCTCGCCGGTTTCGGCGACGATACGGGTATTGTCGGCAGTTTCGATGCGCAGCGAGTTCATGAACCCGTCAGCGAAATTGTCGGTCACGTCAAGGTTGTCGGCATAGATGCGGTTGCCGTCGGGGCTGACCAGCTCGATATTGCCGATCGCCATCATCCGGCCGGTCTTCTGATTGTACTCGACCTTCTGCGCGACCATCTTGTAGCCGGCATAATTGATCTGCACGCCACCGACCGCCGACACCAGATCGGCGTCACGGTTATAGACGAGTTCATTGGCCGAAAGCAGAAGCTTGGCCTCTGCAGGAATCTTCTTCTCGATCGTTTGTTCGGGCGCGCTGACCTGGCCGTATGAGACCGGGACACTGCCGAAATAGGAACATAGAGTCGCGCCGACAAGCAGGGCAACCAGCTGTTTACTAAAATACTTGCGGTCGCCTACCGCCACTAGCCGTCCTCCTGATGAAGCAGAATAGTCGCACCCAACGCCAGCGCGACGACCACCGGTATCCACGTCGCTACGAAGGGGGGCACGACTCCACTGCTTCCGAATGCCTTTACAAGCACGGTGATGACATAAAGCATGAAGCCCGAAAGGATGCCACCCAGAATCACGGAGCGGGATTGGTTGAACCGGCTAAATTTTAGGGACACTGTTGCAGCAATGAGAGTCATGGCCACCAGCAGCAATGGCTGGGACAACAGGGAGTTGAATTGCGTCTCCAACGCCTTGGTTGAGATGCCGAAGGATTTGGCCGCCGCAATTCGGTTGGAAAGGTCAAAGAAACCAATTGTTTCCGGCGCGGTCAGCCGCTCCTGGACGAAGTCCTGTTTCAGATTGGTGCGAAGTTGAACCGAAGCTTTACGCTCCGGGATTTCGCCAGGCTTGCGCTCGACAACGTTGTTAAGTTGCCAGTAACCATCTTCCAATTTTGCCGTGGCCGCGTCCTGTCTCAGAATGACCTGACCCCTTGAATCGAAATGGATCAGGACGGCGTCGATCAGCTTGGTTCCGTTATCCTGGACCGTCTGGGCGCCGATGATGACATCGTCCCGGCCACTGATCTGGCGCAGCCACGGAATCTGCGGGGCCTTGCGCAGAACCGCGTTCTCGCCGCGCCAGTCGGATTCGACCAGCAGTGCCTGGCGCTGTCCCCAGGCCGCAAGCGGGTTGAGCGCCGCCATCGTCAACAGGCCGAGCGCCAGCGAGCCGGCGATGAACGGGAACATGAACTGCCAGACCGAAATGCCGGCTGCGCGCGTCACGACGAGCTCATATTTGCGGTTGAGGCCGATCAGCACCGTCATGCCGACGAACAGCGCGATGAACGGCACCGTCTGCTGCAGGATGAGCGGTAGGCGCACGGCGGTCATCAGGACGCCGCCGCTGATCGTGTAGCCGGGCAGACCGGACATGCGGCCTGCTGTCTCGCTGAAATCGAGGAGGAAGGAAATCGCCGAGACGCCGATCAGGAACCAGCCCGTCGTTACCAGGTAGCGGCGAAAGAAATAACGCGACAATGTCCCGAACATCATTGGGCCGTGCCCCCGCCGGTCCTGCCGGTCGCGGCAAGCAGCCTTTCCTGCATCTGTCTCCAGAAAGACGAAATCCGGTCCCGAATGAACGAAGGCATGACCAGTCGTTTGTGCAGGCCGAGGAAGACGATCGAGACGATGCTGCTGACGATCGGGATGGCGTAGAGGACGGCGATATATTCGGGGTCGGTGTCGATCTGATTGGCCGCGTAGAAGGCCGCCCATCGCATCGCGAAGGCATAGGCAAGCGCGCTCACCATCGGATGCAGCCGCGCTTCGCGGTGCGAGCGCGCATCGCCGGCGATCGCCAGTGAAAACAGCGCAAAGACGACGGGCAGGATCCAGTCCGTCAGCCGGCGGTGCAGTTCGGCGCGGTAGCTCTGCGGCCGGATCGTATAGTCCTTGTCGGCCGGATCTGGATTCAACAGGAACCACAGGTCACGGTCGCTGGCGCGCAACGTCGCCTGACCGCGACTCTCCGTCATGTCCGAGAGGTCGAAGGAATAGGAATCGAAATTGATGACCGAGACGTTGCCATCGGGCGTTTTGCGGTGCACTTCGCCTTCATGCATGATCAGGGTCGTGCCCGTATCGTCGACGGCGCCTTCCTTCGCATAATAGATCAGTTCGTAGGCCGGATCGCGCTCGTCGGCGACGAAAAGGCCCTTCAGCATGCGGCCGGCCATCCGCTGCGAGATCTGCACATAGAGGCCTTCATCAAGCTTGCGGAAGGTCTTTTCTTCGATCACCGAAGAGAGGAGGTCAGCGTAGGTCTCGGCGATCATCTGGCGCACGACGGTTTTTGCGCGCGGCTCGACGACGTTGTCGACGAAGAAGGAAAAGACGCTGATGACGGCGGCAAGCAGCAGGATCGGGCGGATCAGCACGCTGCGCCGGGCCCCAGCCGCGTCGATGACGGTCAGCTCGGAATCGTTGTTCATCGTCGTCAGCGTCTGGGTGATGGCGATAACGAGGGCGAAGGGCAGTACGACGGGAATGATCGACGGCAGGATCATCGTCGCGAGCTTGGCGAACGAGCCGATCGACTGGCCGCTGTCGGTAACCAGATTGATGCGCTGCAGAACCTGAGTCGTCCAAATGATCGCCAGAACGGGCAGGAGCGCCACGAGAAACATCTGGCCGACGCGCCGCAATATGTATGTCTCGAGTAGTTTCATGCCTGCCCTTGAAAGCACCTGCACGCCCAAACGGCTTTGCAGGAGAATCCCTCTACGCTCTTTGTCGCGCTTTTGCGACAAGCTGGTGTCAAAAATTCATTCAAATTTCAGAATTTTTTTGATGCTGTTGCGACTCAGTTAACGCCAGCAACGCGGCGAAGACGACAAGCGACGAAAGCCATCCAAGAACGACGTCGGAAAGATAGTGCGCGCCGAAGGATAGCCGCATCGCCGGGGTGAGGATCGAGATCGCCGCCACAGGCGCCGCCAGCGCATAACGCAGGGGCTTTGGAACGAAGAGCAGAAGGCAGAAGAGCCAGCCGGCGCTTGCTGCCTCGCCTGATATGAACGAACAGTTCGAAACGCATTTTCCGGCAAGCGAACCTGCCTCGGCGAAATGCAGCGCACCGCCGAAAATGTCCGTCTGTATCGGCCGCGGTCGGCCCCAATGCTCCTTCAAGATGACATTGACGAGCAGCACCGGCCCGATCAGCAGCGTTCCGAGCGCGACTTTGAGCTTCTGCGCCCGCTCGGCGTTAAAGGTTGCGCCATGCTGCTGGTAGCATTCGACGAGTTTCCACAGCATCACGATCGCCACCACATAGGGCAAGCGGAAGAAGAGGGTGCGCAGCAGGTCGAAGGCCGCGACGTCGCGATAGGGAAAGCTGCCGCAGATGCTCCCGGCGGCGGCAGCCGCGTCGCAATCTGCGCCTACGAAAAAAAGCTGGGAAAAATAGATGTCTATTTCGGGCAAAGCGCGGAAGACGGCAAGCAGCGCCCACCACGTCCAAAACAGCAGCATGAATGCACCGAAAGTCGTTTTCGGCAGGCGGATTGCGAGGTCCCGCCATCGATTTTTCGAAAAAACTGTCAACGCGAATATCTACGAAACGGACGAAAACATGAGGGCCGTGATGGCTGCGGGCGACCATAACAATTGTCGCAAGCCATTGACAGACCCGCCAAACGCGAAATTATCCGCGAGGGACGGATTTCAAAGAATCCCAGCGGAGAAGACATGTCAACAAAGATGGAAATTTCATTCTCGAAATCGGCAAAGCTCAGTGGCGGCCTGGCGATCCTGTTGAAGACTGCGGAGGCCGACAGCGCTGCCGGTGCCGAAACAGTCGACCCGGCAGGCGTGATCGCCAAGGCTGCCAGGATCGTCCGATTCTCCGCGAAATCCATGGGCGCGCTCGATATTGTCGCCCCCGAAGGCGCGTCCGTCGACCGCATCGTCGTCATCGGGCTTGGCAAGGTCGCCGAACTCACCGCCCATGACTGGTTGAAGGCCGGCGGTGCCGCAGCATCGAGAATCAAGAATACCGATAAGGCTGCGGTCTTCATCGACGTGCCCGGGCTCGAGACGAGCGCCCGGGCTGCCGCCGATTTCGCGCTCGGCATGCTGCTGCGCGCCTATAGCTTCGATACCTACAAGACGAAGAAGGGCGACGAGGAGGAAAAACCGGCGAAATCCGTCAAGGTGACGATTGTCACCGCCGATCCGGGTGGTGCCAAGAAGGCGTTTTCCGATTCCGAAGCGATCGCCGGCGGCGTCAATCTTGCCCGTGACCTCGTCAACGAACCGCCGAACGTGCTCGGCCCCGTCGAGTTCGCCGCCAAGGCGAAGGAGCTGGAAAAGCTCGGCGTCGAAGTGGAAATCCTGACGGAGCGGGAGATGCGTCGTCTTGGGATGGGCGCCCTTCTCGGCGTCGCCCAGGGCTCCGTGCGCCCGCCGCGCCTGGCGGTCATGCAGTGGAAGGGCGGTAAGGGCAAGGATCGTCCCGTTGCCTTCATCGGCAAGGGTGTCGTCTTCGATACCGGCGGCATTTCGATCAAGCCGGCCGCCGGCATGGAGGACATGAAGGGCGATATGGGCGGTGCGGCAGCCGTCACCGGCCTCATGCATGTGCTCGCCTCGCGCAAGGCCGCCGTCAACGCGGTCGGCATCATCGGCCTAGTCGAGAACATGCCTGACGGTAACGCCCAGCGTCCGGGCGACATCGTCACGTCGATGTCCGGCCAGACGATCGAGGTGATCAACACCGATGCCGAGGGCCGCCTCGTGCTCTGCGATGCGCTCTGGTACTGCAACGACCGCTTCAAGCCGCAGTTCATGATCAATCTCGCCACACTGACCGGGGCGATCGTCGTGGCGCTCGGCAACGTGCATGCCGGCTTGTTCTCCAATGACGACCAGCTTTCCGCCCAACTGACGGCAGCCGGCCTTTCGAGCAATGAGAAGCTTTGGCGCATGCCGCTCGGCAGGGACTACGACAAGCTGATCGACAGTAAGTTCGCCGATATGAAAAACACCGGCGGGCGACAGGCCGGCTCGATCACGGCGGCGCATTTCCTCAAGCGCTTCGTGCAGGAGACGCCTTGGGCGCATCTCGATATTGCCGGCACGGCGATGGGCTCGCCGCAGGACGAGATCAACCAGTCCTGGGGTTCCGGCTTCGGCGTGCGCCTGCTCGACGAGCTCGTTCGCGCCCATTATGAATCCTGATGACCGACGTTCTCTTCTATCATCTGACCGAAACCAGGCTGGAAGACGCGCTTCCGCCGCTCATCGACAAAAGCGTCGAGCGCGGCTGGCGCGTTGCCGTTCAGACACGCGAGCCGGCGCGGCGTGATGCTCTCGATCAGCATCTTTGGACTTTCCGCGAGGAGAGCTTCCTGCCGCACGGCACCGACGAGGCAGATTTCGCCGAGAGCCAGCCGGTGCTTTTGACGGTGACGCCAGACAATGCCAATGCGGCGACCGTGCGTTTCATCGTCGACGGCGCCGAGCCGCCGCCGGCCGATGCCTATGAGCGCATCGTCTTCATGTTCGACGGTCACAACCAGGAGCAGCTGGAAGCCGCCCGTGCGCAATGGAAGAAGCTGAAAGGCGAGGGGCATAACCTCACCTATTGGCAGCAGACGTCAGAGGGGCGGTGGGAGAAGAAGGCCTGAGCGGTTTATCGCGACACGAGAGCCCGGCGTCTTTTCAGGCGCGCAAAAGACGCTGTAGGATTTTGAATTGCTGCATGAAGCCGTCCAACTCGTTCTCAGCGGCCAGCGGAAGCCGTTATCCGTCCGACCCTTTGTCCTCGTCGAGGTTCGTTAGGATGTTGAGGGGGACGATCCCTCCCGCACCTTCCGACGAATTGAGCGCCTCCACTGCCAAAACCCGCTTTCCACTCGGACTGACGAAAGCGAATGCCCACGCGCTGTCGGCAAAAGGGCTGACCGGCATTTCCGCCCAGCCGGCTTGATGGACAAGGCGTTCGGCATAATAAGCCTTGATGCTCTGCGGGTTGGTGGTGCTGGCGAGATTGCGCGCCAGGATACGCACGGATTTCTCTCCGAACCGCCCTTCCAGTTGGTCCAGCACCTTTTTGGTGGCCTGCCAATCCTGGGCCTGGGTCGCCGATCCGAAGGAATATTCCTCGGATCGGGAAACGCCCGGTGCATCAGGAGGCATGACGACCTGTTCGCCCGAACATGCTGCAAGACCGAGAAGCGGCACCACAAGGATGCCCATCTTCAACACGCGGAAAAATCGGCCCTTGCGGCGGATTTTGTTGCTCATGAGCGGCTGCCCCCGAACACTGTTGCCATAGGCCGGCAAGTTTGCCGGTTTCTATGACGTTATTACGACCCTCAGTCGTGGAACGCGTCGACGAACTTCCGCTTGCCGAGCATGAAGGCGTCGGCGACGTGGCGTAGCGGCGCGAGGTCGACATCCGATTTGCCGGCCTTGATGATTTCGGCGAAGCGACGGTAGAGCGAGGGATATTCCTGCTCCGGCTCGGCGAATCTCAGCGCGCCGTCGATCAAAAGCTTGGCGCCGCCCTCGGCGAGCACCATCTGGCCGGCTGCCGTCTCCGCGACGATGTCCCAGCTTTGCTTGCCGGTCTGGAGCCAGTCGAATTCGGCGTGAACCGGCAGGCCGTCGGCATTGCGGAAGTGAATGTCGGCTGCGATCGGGGCATCGCGATTCTCGGGAAATTCGAGCACGGCCTCGGTGATGAAGATCGGCCGCGGCAGGATATGGGTGACGATCGACAGCGCGTTGATGCCGGGATCGAAAACGCCGAGGCCGCCGGCCTGCCAGATCCATTCCTGGTTCGGATGCCAGTGGCGGACATCCTCCTTCCAGATCACATGCACGCTTTTGATCGTCGTCGAGGCAAGAAACGCCTTGGCCGCCTCAACGGCCGGCGCATAGCGCGAATGCCAGCTGGCAAAGAGCGACGCACCCTGCTTGCTCGCCAGCGCTTCGAGATCGGCCACTTCGCTCAGCGTTGCGCCGGGCGGCTTTTCCAGGAAGACGTGCTTGCCGGCGACGAGCGCCTTATAGGCTGCCTCGTAGCGGTATTGCGGCGGCATGCAGAGCGAAACGGCATCGATCGACGGCTCGGCATCGAGCATCGCTTCGATCGTCGTATAGCTCTTGACGCCTTCGACCGTGCCGTGGCGGCTTGCCGTGGCGACGAGGTCGAAATCCGGGTTCTTGGCGATGGAGGGAAGGTGCTGGTCGCGGACGATCTTGCCGACGCCGACGATGGCGAGATTGATAGGAGACATGGTGTTTCGCTCGAGCCTGTATGAAAAGTATGATTATTGACGCGTTTGTATCAGAAAGAGGCGTGCCGACAAGCTCTCCTCCTCCATTCTATGGCATCCTATCGCATGATGGTTTGGCGAAGGAAGCTGTAACCCATCGCTGCGCGGGCGGCGCGCTCTTCGGAATTGCCGTCGCCGCCATGCCCGCCGGAGCCGAATTCATGGAAGAGCGGCCGGTGTCCTTCTTCCTCCAACCGCGCGGCAAAGCGGCGCGCATGCGAGGGATGCACACGGTCGTCATTGGCCGAGCTTTCGACGTAGATCGGCGGATAGGTGACCTCGGTCGCCGGCCTGACATTGTGAAGCGGCGAATAGCCGAGCATGAAATCCCGGTCCACCGGCGTCTCCGGGTCGCCGTATTCGTCCATCCAGGCTTGCCCTGCGGTAAACAGGTGGAAGCGTGTCATGTCAAGGACCGGCACCTGGCACCAGACGGCGCCGAAATCATCGGGATAGCGCGTCAGCATCACGCCGGTCAGCAGGCCGCCATTGCTGCCGCCCTGGCAGGCGATCCGCGACGGCACGGTGTAGCCGCGGGCGACGAGATCGCGCGCGATGGCGACGAAATCGGCAAACGCCCGGTCTCGCCCCTGCCGCTTGGCGCTGCGATACCAGTCAGGCCCGAATTCGCCGCCGCCGCGAATATAGGCCTGCACATAGGCGCCGCCTTGCTCCAGCCAGCGTCCTGTCACGCCGGAATAGTTCGGCGATAGCGAAACATCGAAGCCGCCATAGCCGTAAAGCAGTACAGGCAGCGCGCCCTTGGTCCACTGCTTCGGCAAGACCAGCCGGTAAGCTACCCTCGTTCCGTCCTCGGAAACAGCCTCCAGCAGTTCTGAAGACATATCGGTCGCATCGAAATAGCTCGGCGCTGCGGCGACGAAAATCGGTTCGGCCTGCTTGCCGCGATCCGACAGCTCGAGACGGTAACAGGCCGGAGGCTGCAGGAAGCCCTGGCCGACGATGTAGAGCGTATCGTCGCCAAGATGCAGATCCGCGTGGAGCGGCCTGAAATGAGCCGTCTGCATGTCTGCCGGCAGTGCGATCTCGCGCTGCTCGGCATCGGGCCTTGTCAGGTCCAGCACCATGAGACGCGGGCGCAGTCGGTCAGAGATGATGAAGACGCACCATTCGCGCATCAGCATCACCTGCGAGATGGACTGGCCCTCGCCAGGCTGAAACAGGATCCGCTCCGGCCCGAGCGGAACCGTCTCCGAGCCGGGATCGAAGCGCTGCAGCACGAGGCTGCCGGTCGCAACGCGCTCATCGGTCTTTGCCCGCCAAAGGCAATGATCATGATTGAACTGGAAATCGGCTTCCTTAGGCAGATCGATGCGCCGCTGCGTGCCGTTGTCGGCGATCAGGAAAGCGCTGGCGACGCCGATCTCATGGGCGGCGACGAAAATGTCGATCAATCCGGCATCCGCCGAAGCGTCTGACAGAGCGGGGTTGATGACGAGATTGAAGCCGTAGACGTCCTCATCTGCTGCTTCGAACATGACGGCGGCATCTTCCGGTCGCTGCCCGCGCTTCAATCGCCGTCCGACGCGCGGCCATCCCGAGCGGGTCGCCGAAAATCTGTCGATGGAACCGAAATAGCAGATTTCGTCGCGGCTCAGCCAGGTGGCATGCGATCGTGCGGCCGGTGTATCGAAGCCGCCCTCGACGACCTGTTTCCGCTCGGCGTCGAATTCGAGCAGCCGGAGAAGATCCGAGCCGCCGTCCGAAAGCGTGAGCAGCACTCGCATCGGCTCCCATGGGCAGGTGACGGCGCCGCGCCAGTTCCAGCGCTTGCCTTCCCTGACGCAAAAGGCGTCGAGATCGAAGACCGGCTCCCAGCCGGCGTCCGGCAGCGGCTTCTGATCTGCCGGCAGGCGGAGCCAGATGCCGAGAGGATTGTCCTTGCTCTGGCGGAAATCGAACAGCCACTCGCCGCGGCGCATCGGAACGATCAGCCTGTCCTGCCGCTCGATCAGCGCCTTGATCGCATCGCGATCCCTCTCGAATTCAGGTGTTCTCAGTGCCGCGTCGGAAACCCGGTTGTGCTCGTCGATAAACTGGCGGGTGCGCGGATCGTCGTCCGTTTCGAGATGGAGGTTCATATCCGACTTGCCTGCTTCCATTGACGTCGCACTGATCTAGGCAGCCGGTCCCGACTTGGCAACCCGCCTTACAGCGCCGCGCGTCTCTCCAGGCGCGCGAAGGACGCTGTAACACTTTGAATCTAAGCATTGGCCCGAAAATCGATTTCGATTTTCGGGCCAATGCTCTAGCGGGTCGTCACGAAGTCGGCCGAGGCGACGACGGTGTTCGGCACCTCGGTCTTCTTGAATTTCAGCGTCACCACCTTGTAGCCTTCGGCTTCGAGTTTCGAGAGCAGGGTCGGTAGCATCGTCGCCGTGCGTTTGTGGATGTCATGCATCAGGATGATGCCGCGGCCGCGCTTGTGCAAGAGGTTCATCGTCCGCTGCGTTATTGAGACCGGCGTCGTGGTGAAATAGTCCTTGCTGTCGATATCGACATCCATGACCACCATGTCGCGCATGGCGACCGCGGCGCGCAGCCTGTGGCTCTCGGCAAGATAAGGGAAGCGGAAGAAGGAGACATCGGTTCCGGTCGCCTTGGTCACCGCCAATTCGCCCTTGGTCACCTCGGCCATCGCAGCGTCGAAACTCAGCGAAGCGAGGTTGGCGTGGTCATAAGTGTGGCTGCCGATTGTGTTGCCGTCCTGGGCGACCTTCCGGGCGAGCGCCGGATGCATCTCGGCCATCTCGCCGACCATCATGAAGGCGCCCTTGACGCCGAACTGGTCGAGAATTGCCAGCACCTTGTCGGTCCGGCCGGGGATCGGGCCATCGTCGAAGCTGAGGATCACCTCCTTGTCCTGGAGCTTGAGATCGGCGAGCGAGGAGACCTCCAGCGTCCGTCCGGCCAGATGGTGCCAGCCGGTTAGTCGCGGCGCCGCATCGTCGCCGGCATAGGCAAGTTTCCGCTCTTCGGGCGCGATCACAGAGGAGGTCTTGATCGATGTGTCAGGAGCGGATTGTCTGGTGGTGCTGCAGGCGGAGAGGGCGGCGGTGAGGGCCATGCAGGACAGAACGAAATGACGATACATGGAAAGGGCTCAACAAATCGGTAACGAATGTTGAGACAACCTTTCGGATTATGGTTAACGATCGGTTGATAATGGCCGAAATTGCGTTGATGCGCGGCACTTCGCCACGCTTTCGATTGAGACCTGTGGCTATCCCGCCATCGCTTCTTCGTATTCGGCCGACAGCATCAGCCAGTCTTCCTCGGCGGCTGCGAGTCTTGCCGCAGCCTCGCCACGCTGCTTTGCCTTCTCAGCGGCCTTGGCAGGCGTCTTTTCGTAGAGGGCCGGATCCGCAAGTTCCGCGTCAAGCGCCTGAATCTGTTTCTCCAGCTTCGCCGTCAAGGATTCGATTTCGTTGATCTTTTTCCTGAGCGGCGTCAGCGAGGCGCGACGTTCGGCATTGAGCTTGCGCTGGTCGGCCTTCGACGTCGCGTCTTCAACTAGCTGCGGCTTTTCTTCTTTTTTTTTACCTGAAGTGACGATGAGGTCGCGGTACTCGTCCATATCGCCTTCAAAGGTTGTCACCGTACCGCCATTGACCAGCCACAGCCGATCGACCGTCGCTTCGATCAGATGGCGATCGTGCGAGATCAGAATGACGGCGCCTTCGTAGTCGTTGAGCGCCTCGATCAGCGCGCGACGGCTGTCGATGTCGAGGTGGTTGGTCGGCTCGTCGAGGATCAGCAGGTTCGGCGCGTTGAAAGCGGCAAGCCCCATCAGCAAGCGGGCCTTTTCGCCGCCGGAAAGATCCTTGGCGGCCGTCGCCATCTTCTCGGTCGCAAGCCCCATCTGGGCGACGCGGGCGCGCACCTTGGCTTCCGGCGCGCCCGGCATCAACCGGCGCACATGCTCCACCGGCGATTGCTCGGGAATGAGGTCGTCGAGTTGGTGCTGCGCGAAGAAGCCGATCTTCAGGCTCGGCGCGATCTTCACTTCACCGCTCTCCGGCGCAAGCCGGCCGGAGATGAATTTGGCGAAAGTCGATTTGCCGTTGCCGTTCGAGCCGAGCAGGGCGATGCGGTCGTCATTATCGATGCGAAGATTGAGGTTCTTCAGGATCGGATTGCCGGGCTCGTAACCGACGGCGCCGCTCTGGATCGCGACGATCGGCGAAGCCGGCTGCTTTTCCGGCTCAGGAAAAGTGATCGGCTGCACATGGTCCTCGATCACCGCAGCGACCGTTCCCATGCGCTCGAGCGCCTTGACACGCGATTGTGCCTGCCGGGCCTTGGAAGCCTTGGCCTTGAAGCGGTCGATGAAGCCCTGCAGATGTTTGCGTGCCGCGTCGTTCTTGGCCTTGGCCTTCGTCTGCAATTCGTCGGCTTCCGCCTTCTGCCGCTCGAATTGGTCGTATCCGCCGCGATAGAAGGTAAGCTTCTTCTGGTCGAGATGGACGATCGCATTGACCGCATTGTTCAAGAGGTCGCGATCGTGGCTGATGATGATGACGGTGTGCGGATAGCGCCTGACATAGTCTTCCAGCCACAGCGTGCCTTCGAGGTCGAGATAGTTGGTCGGCTCGTCGAGCAGAAGCAGATCCGGTTCGGAAAACAGCACGGCGGCAAGGGCGACGCGCATGCGCCAGCCGCCGGAGAAGGAGGAGGCGGGGCGGGCTTGCGCCGCCTTGTCGAAGCCGAGTCCGGCAAGAATGCTCGCGGCACGCGCTTCAGCCGAATGCGCGTCGATATCGACAAGGCGCATCTGGATTTCGGCGATGCGGTGCGGATCGGTCGCCGTTTCCGCCTCGGCAACGAGGGCGGTGCGTTCCTTGTCCGCGGCAAGCACGATCTCGATCAGGGCATCCTCGGTCGCCGGCGCTTCCTGCGCCACCTGGCCGATACGTGCGGCCTTCGGGATCGACACCGATCCGGTTTCCGCACCGAGATCGCCGGTGATGACGCGAAATAGCGTAGACTTGCCGGCGCCATTGCGCCCGACGAGCCCTGCCTTCGTGCCCGAAGGCAGCGAAATGCTGGCATTGTCGAGAAGTAGGCGCCCGGCGATGCGGGCGGAAATATCGGTGAGCGTGATCATGGCCGGCGTTTTGGCCGAAAGCGCTCGCCAAGGCAAGAGCGCTTCTCCCCGCGGCAAGCTTGCTTGTCCGCTTCAAGCCTGCTTGTCCCACCGCAAGCGCGCTTGTCCGCCGTCTCAGCGGCCGAAAGCCTGCACAGGCAGTCGGGGGTTCGATTGTGCGGCGAGAAGCGCCACCCGGGCATTGGCCTGCAACTGTCCTGGCGTTGCCGCATCTGTGCTGAGCGCCACGCCGATCGAGATGGTGAGCCTGCCGGGATCGGCCTTGTCGGATGTCGCGAAGACCAGATTGTCCTCGACGGAAGTGCGCAGGCGCTCGGCGATCGTCATTGCATCCTGCATGCCGACATTGGAAAACAAGAGGGCGAATTCGTCAGCCTCGGTGCGGGCAATGAAATCGTTCTTCTTGACCGACTTTTGGAGGAGGCCGGCGAGTTTCTTCAGGAGCTTGTTGCCTGCCTGGGTGCCGTATTTGTTGTTGAGATCGGTGAAATTGTCGATATCGACCATGATCAGCGCGCTGCCGGCGGCACCTTCTTCCCGCTCGTAGAGGTCGGCGATTGTCCGGTTCAGCGCGATGCGGTTCGGAAGTCCGGTGATCCTGTCGGCGATCGCAGCCGATTGCATCGCCGAAATACCGCGCTCCAGCGTTTCCAGCGTCTTGATATCGTCCTGCAGCCTGGCGCCGATTTCCATCTCCGCCGCAAGAACGGTCGAAAGCGAAGCCGTGAGGTAGTCGACCTCGCCGAGGAAAGCGGCAAGGCTCTGGTCGTCATGGCCGGAAACGGATTTCAGGATCGTGCCGCAGGCGCGCGCAAAGGCGTTCTTGTGCTTCAGCCCTTCGGCAAGCCTTTCCGCCACGTCGCGCAGCATCCGGCTCGCCTCGTTGCGTGATGTCTCGCCCGCCAGCCCGCAATGGCCGACGAGGCGGTATTTCAGGCCGAGTTCGTCGAGCATTGGCTGTTGTGGCTGCGGTCCGAGTGCCGCGATATCCTGCGCAAGGCCGGCATTGAGCCCGACGATCGCCTCATGAAAGAGTTCGTAATTGCGCGGCAGTGCCGCGACGTTCAGGCGCGCCATGTGTTGGGCGATCTTCTGAATATCCGCCATCGGCGCCGGGCGCGCAGCCTCGCGCGGCACCAGTGCGTTTGCGCTTGCATTCTGCATGACGATCCCTCGCGGCCCGGCCTCATCTCTCACATCCGCTATGCCCGCAAGCTTTTAAGAGAGGCTGAATTTTCGACGGGGAAGCCGTGGATTGGCGGCAGAACCGGCAAAGGCGGTTAATTCAGTCTTGATGGCCGGAACATGATGCCGAAAAGTGTGAGCGGTTTTCCGGATGACATCATGTTCCAACTTTTTAATTCGGATCGGGCCTCACATCCATTCGCGGCCCTCGCTGCGCAGGAAGTAGATGAGATCAAGCGTGAGGCTGGGCTTGCCGAGCGCCGTCAGCGTCATGTGGCACTGGCCGCGATGATGGGTCTGGTGGTTAAAGAAATGCGCGAGCGCTGCCGACAGAGGCTGGGTGATCTCCACCGGCTGTACCACCGTTACATAGGTGAAGTTGGCGGCGAGGGTTCTCTCGTCCAGCATGCCCGTCCAGGCAATGATCCGCTCGTCCTCGATTTTGCGGGCGGCGGCAAGCGCATTCCGATCTTCGAAGAGCACGGCATCGAGTGTCGTCGGCGCTTCGCCGGTGCCGGTGAAGCGCTTCATCCATATCCGGTCGGCGACGATCAGATGGTTGAGCGTGCGATGGAGCGAGCCGAAGAAAGCGCCGCGGTCGTTGCGGAATTCCGCATCGCTGAGTTCGGCCGCAGCCGCATAAACTTGCGTGTTGGCCCAGCGATTATAGGCGGCGAACATCCTGTAATGTCTGAGCATTCAATCCCTCCCAGATTGGTCGCGGCAGTCTAGCCCGTTTTCCCGGAAATCGCAGTGATGCGCCCATGAAATTTCCTGATTTGATCGCAGCCGCTTTCTGTCGTGGAATGGATGGAGCTGCGATCTCGAAAGGACTGTTATGACCAGAGCCCTCTATTCCCTCTGCGGCGCCGACGAGCGGCGCTTCTTTTCGCCCCATTGCTGGAAGGCGGTGATGGCGCTGGCGCATAAGGGGCTCGATTTCGAGGAGATTCCGACGACCTACGCCCGCATCCGCGCGATCGGCGGCGGCGTCTCGTCGATCGTGCCTGTTCTCGACGACAATGGCCGGCTGATCCCCGACAGTTTCGACATCGCCCTTTATCTGGAGGAAGCCTATCCCGAGCGGCCGTCGCTATTCAACGGCGAGGGCGGCAAGGCGCTGTCGCGCATGGTGGAAGGCTATTCGCAGATGATCATCCATCCGGCGATCATGCGCATCGCCCTTCTCGATATCCATGCGAACCTCGACGAGGAAGACAAAGCCTATTTCCGTCAAAGCCGCGAGGCTCGGCTCGGCAAGCCGCTGGAAGTGGTTGCCGCCGGCAGCGAGGCGGAGAAGGCAGCCTTCGGCGCCAAGCTGGAGCCGCTGCGGCACATGCTGAAGTTCCAGCCCTTCATCGGCGGGCAGACACCGCTCTTTGCCGACTATATCGTCTTCGGCGCGCTGCAATGGCTGCGTGTCTCGGCGGGCCTTGCGATGCTGGCCGCCGCCGATCCCGTCATGCTCTGGTTCGAACGCTGCCTCGATCTTCACCAAAGCCGCGGCAGGACTGTGACCGCGGCGTGAAATTGCCGCCGACCTCTTGTTTTCGGCCGTTGGGGCGGGTAAAGACCGCCCACTTTTCCCGAGAAAACAGAGGATTTGACTATGGCGATTGAACGCACCTTCTCGATGATCAAGCCGGACGCAACGAAGCGCAACCTGACGGGCGCCATCACCAAGATGCTCGAAGATGCCGGCCTGCGTGTCGTCGCTTCCAAGCGCGTCTGGATGAGCCGTCGCGAAGCCGAAGGCTTCTACGCCGTTCACAAGGATCGTCCCTTCTTCGGCGAACTGGTCGAAGGCATGACCTCCGGCCCGACCATCGTCCAGGTGCTGGAAGGCGAAGGCGCGATCCTCAAGAACCGCGAGATCATGGGCGCGACCAACCCGGCAAACGCTGACGAAGGCACGATCCGCAAGGTTCACGCTCTGTCGATCGGCGAAAATTCCGTTCACGGCTCGGATGCTCCTGAAACGGCTGCCCAGGAAATCAAGTACTGGTTCTCCGATACCGAAATCGTCGGCTGAGGCCACGCTTCGGCATTCGCCGGCAATGCCTTGAATTGACTCTCGAAAGCCGGGGCCTCGCTCCGGCTTTTTCTATGCATTTCTCTATGCCGGGCATTTGTCGGTGTTCGAGAAGTCGACGCTGCCGTCAGGCTTGAAGACCTCCGGGTTCTTTTCATAAAGCGCGCCGAGCACGAGCGGCTTGCTCGGCAGCACGGTCTGGTCGAGGTCGGACCGGAACTGCGTCTTCAATTCCTGCAACACCTTGCCGTCCTTGTCGACCAGCCGGACACTCACGGAATAGGGGCGGTCCTTGCGCACGCAGTGCAGTTTTTCGCTCTGCAGCGCGATCTTGTCGTCGATCGGGTAGATTTTCTGGTTCAGCACCAGCGGATCGCCTCCTTCAGGATTTTCGAATTCGGCGATGATGACGGAACCGTCGGGGATAGGCCGTGTCTTCTTCAGCGTCAGCAGATAGGTGGCGCTCGCCACCCGATAGTTGAAGACGAAGAGATGGCCGGTGACCTCGACCAGGTTTTCAGCCTGGCGTTGGCAGCCGGAAAGCAGAAGGGCGGCTGCCGCCACCGTTACGATCCAATGTCTCCTCATGACGTCTCCTCCTTTTTGCGGCGGTAATGACGGTTCGCCTTAGCGCGGTTGCCGCAGACCGCCATGTCGCACCAGGCCCGGCTCCTGTTCTTGCTGCGATCGATGAACAGCCAGCCGCAATTGCCGCAGATCTTCATGCGCTGGGGATCCGGCATGGCGATCAGCCGTAGCGCCGAATGGGCGGTCGCCGCGACCAGGCTGCCGGGTCTCGTGTCGCGCAACGCCTTCGCCAGCGCCTCCAGCAGGCTGGCGAGCAATTGGTCATCGCCGCCATTCAGTATACGCTTGCGGAAATAGAGGTCGATCGCTTCCCGCAGCGCGATGAAATCCGCCTCGTTTTCCGCCGCCACCGGCGCGATGTCGCCGAAGAGGGCGCGCTCGGCGCAGAATTCGGCGGCGGCGTGCGGAAAGCTCCGCATCTGCTCCCTGACTGCGAAGCGGTCGATCCGCCGCGTTGCATCGTGGCGCAGAACGACGCTGTTGACGACATCGAGCGCCAGTGCGCCGCCGGCAAAACGGTGAGGGGTCCAAGAAAAGCTCATGATAAAATTATAACTAGCGAAATAGGTTTTACCAGTTATAATTTTGGTGAGGCGGAGTGTCTGGAATGGCCTATCTTCTGCAGCAGCTGGCGAATGCGGTTCCGCTCGCTGCTCTCTATGCCGCGCTTGCCTTCGGTTATGCCGTAGCCTTCGGCGTGACGAAGCGGGCTGACATCACCTATGGGGCGATCTTCGCCTTCGCGGGCCAGATCCTGCTGCTCTTCACCGAACTCGCCTATGTCAGGTTTTGGCTGGTGCTGCCGGCCGCACTTGCCGTCGGTGCCTGCGCTTCCATCGTCTATTCGTTGGCGGCGGGCCTATGGATCGGCCGCTCGATCATGCTGCCGCTGGTCAACAAATCGCCGAATACGGTCATCGTTGCCGCCCTCGGCATCATGATCGTGCTGATGGAGACCGCCCGGCTTGCCGCCAATACCCGCGCCATCTGGCTGCCGCCGTTTCTGAACGAAACAGTCGTCTTCTGGAGCGACGGCCCGTTCAAGGTGACGCTCACCCATATCCAGCTGATCAACACGGCACTGATGTGCGCCGTTGTCGCAGTCGGTACGCTGATCCTCAGGCGCACGGCCTGGGGTCGCGTCTGGCGCGCCGTCACCGACGATCCGCTGGCCGCCGAGCTCTGCGGCACCAGCGCCGACCGCGTCTTCCTCGTCGCCTATGCGGCCGCCGCCCTCGTCGCCACCGTCTGTGGCATTCTCGCCACCTTCTATTACGGCTCGATGGATTTCGGCGCCGGCCTGATGTTCGGGCTGAAGGTGCTGCTGATCGCGGCCGTCGGCGGCTATTCCGATCCGCTGCGCTCGGCAGGCGGCGCTGCCGGGCTTGCCGTCGTCGAAACTATGTGGGGCGCTTACGGCCCCTTCGTCTGGCGGGATCTGGTCATCTTTTCGCTGCTCGTCCTGCTCTTGGTCATGAGCCGCAGGGAGCGCGTGGTTCTCTAAATTTACGAATTTACTTCCACTTGTCGCGCGCTGCATCGTCGGCGTCTTTCGCCGTGACCCAGTCGCCGGTGGCGCCATCCCTAGCGTGCTCCTTCTTCCAGAAGGGGGCTGCGGTCTTGAGGAAATCCATGACGAAATTCGCGCCGTCGAACGCCGCCTGCCGGTGCGGTGCGGCTGCGACGACGAGCACGATATTCTCGCCGGCGGCGATCTTCCCGTATCGGTGGATGGCGGTGAGGCCGAGAAGTCCGAAGCGCGCGATGGCAAGATCGCCGATGCGCTGCATCTCCGCTTCCGCCATGCCGGGATAATGCTCGAGTTCGAGGGCCGCAAGCGTGCCGCCTTCATCGCGGCAGAGGCCGGAAAAGGTGACGACGGCGCCGATGCCGGATTTGCCTTTGGAGAGCAAATCGACCTCGGCCTGCAGGTCGAAGTCCTCGTGCTGGACGCGGATGGTGGGGGTGACGGTCACGATAACATCCCCAACCGCTTTGATGCCGTAGCGGAGGCTATGGAGAGGGCATGCCGTGCCACCCCCCCTCTGCCCTGCCGGGCATCTCCCCCACAAGGAGGGAGATCACGGGTGGCTTGACCATCGTACCCATCTACAGTTTTGCCGGGCTGCGACGTGGATTGCTTGGGGAAGTTCGTGCTTCCAGCCAATCTCCCTCCTTGTGGGGGAGATGTCCGGCAGGACAGAGGGGGGTAGCGACACGGCACCACCATCACCGCCTCATCCCCCCGTCATCGGCGGAAATATACCGATCTCTTTCGCCCCTGATATCGGCTCGTCATGTTCGACATGCTCCATGTCGAGCGCCACGCGGATCACCTCGGGATATTGAAGTGCGGTCTCATATTCTTCGCCCAGCGTCTTCAAATGATTCAGGAGATCGGCGACGGTGACGACGGAGGAGGGGAGGTCGATCTCCTCCTCGCCCTTGCCGATGCGCTCGCGCACCCAGGCGAAATAGACAAGCCGCGTCATTCCTCGTCATCCACGATATGTTTCACGCCGGCGCGGAAATAGTCGTAGCCGGTATAGATCGTCAGCAGCGCCGCGATCCACAGCAGCGCAATGCCCGTCTGTGTCGTATAGGGGAAAATCTCGTCTCCGGCCGGGCCGGCGAGCAGGAAGGCGATGGCGACGAGCTGCAGCGTCGTCTTCCACTTGGCGATCCGCGTCACCGGTACGCTGACCTTCAGCGCCGCCAGATATTCGCGCAAGCCCGACACCAGGATCTCGCGGCAGAGAATGGTGATCGCCGCCCAGATCGACCAGCCGGCGATGGTCTGGTCGGCCGCGACCAGAAGAAGGATCGAAGCGACCAGCAGCTTATCGGCGATCGGATCGAGCATGCGGCCGATATTCGACGTCTGGTTCCAGATGCGTGCGAGATAGCCGTCGAGGAAATCGGTGAGCGAGGCGATGACGAAGATCCACAGCGCCACCCAGCGCGCCGTGTTGCTGATCGACAGCCTGCCCTCGATGAAGAAACAGAGAACGATCAGCGGTACGGCGAGGATACGACCGTAGGTCAGAAGATTGGGAATGCTGTACGCACGCGATGCCATGGGATCGTTTCTCTGAATTGATGCGCCGCTACAGCGCCGCGCGTCTTTTCAGGCGCGCAAAGGACGCTGTAACACTTTAGAATATCTGCATCGAGCTTTCCGAAAGTCGATTCCGATTTTCGGGCCGATGCGGTAGATGACGGCTTTGGCCGCGGACCGTCAACATTCTTTCTGTCTTTTCACCGCCTTTGCGTGGAATTTGCGACGGAGGCCGGTTATTTCGCGGCGTCGTCGTGGAAATGGTTATAGACCTGCTTGGCGACGGCTTCCGATATGCCTTCCACCGCCATCAGATCGGACAGGGCGGCACGCGAAACGGCCTTTGCCGTGCCGAAATGCTGGAGCAGCGCGCGTTTGCGCGACGGGCCGATGCCGCCGATCTCGTCGAGCGGGTTCTTGATCATTTCCTTCTTGCGCCGTGCCCGGTGCGAGCCGATCGCGAAACGGTGTGCCTCGTCGCGCATGCGCTGGATGAAATAGAGCACCGGATCGCGCGGCGGCAGGGTGAAACTCTCGCGTCCCGGCGGGAAGAAGCGTTCCCGCCCGGCGTCGCGGTCGACGCCCTTGGCGATGCCGATCGCCGTCACGCTGTCGGTGATGCCGAGTTCTGCAAGGATGGCACGCACCGCCGTCATTTGCCCCTGGCCGCCGTCGATGAGGATCACATCGGGCCAGGTGGGGAAGGGCATGTCGGCTGCATCAGGAGTGGCCACCTGTGCCGTCCGGTCAGGAATGCCTTCCTCCTTGATCAGCCGCGAGAAGCGTCGCGTCATCACTTCCTTCATCATGCCGAAGTCGTCGCCGGGCGTGATGTCGGTCGATTTGATGTTGAACTTGCGGTACTGGTTCTTGACGAAACCTTCCGGCCCCGCAACCACCATGCCGCCGACGGCATTGGTGCCCATAATATGCGAGTTGTCGTAGATCTCGATCCGCTGCGGTGCATAGGCAAGCCCGAACGTTTCCTTGAAACCTTCGAGCAGCCGCGACTGCGATGCCGTCTCGGCAAGCTTTCGCCCATGCGCCTCGCGCGCATTGCCGACGACATGGTCGACCAGGTCGCGCTTCTCGCCGCGCTGCGGCACGAGGATGGAAACCTTGTGGCCGGCCTTTTCGCTGAGTGCTGCGGCGAGCAGCTCCAGCTCCTCGACCGTCTGCGACAGCATGATCTGCTTCGGCACCGGCTTGTCGTCGTAGAACTGCGCCAGGAAGGAATTCAGCACTTCGGCGCCTGACAGTTGCGGATCGGCCTTCGGGAAATAGGCGCGGTTGCCCCAGTTCTGTCCGGTGCGGAAGAAGAACACCTGGATGCAGGAGATGCCGCCCTCATGGTGGATGGCGAAAACGTCAGCCTCCTCGACGCCAGCCGGATTGATGCCCTGGTGGCTCTGCACGTGCGAAAGTGCGGCCAGGCGATCACGATAGATTGCCGCCCGCTCGAAGTCGAGGTCCTCGGCCGCCTGGTTCATGGCCTCGGCCATATGCGACTTCACCTTCTGGCTTTTGCCGGACAGGAAGTCCTTCGCCTCCTGCACCAGTTCGCCGTAACCCCCATCGCTGACCTCGTGGGTGCACGGCCCCGAACAGCGCTTGATCTGGTAGAGAAGGCAGGGTCGTGTGCGCGTTTCGAAGACGCTGTCGGTGCAGGTGCGGATCAGGAAGGCGCGCTGCAGCGAATTGATCGTCCGCCCGACCGCGCCGGCCGAAGCGAAAGGTCCGAAATAGTCGCCCTTTCGCGCTCTCGCACCGCGATGCTTGAAGATCGCCGGCGCCCGGTGGTCGCCGGTGATGAGGATATAGGGAAACGACTTGTCGTCGCGCAAAAGCACGTTAAAGCGCGGCCGCAAGCGCTTGATCAGATTCGCTTCCAGAAGCAGCGCTTCGGTTTCCGTGCGCGTCGTCACGAATTCCATGTTGGCTGTCTGGCGCACCATTTGGGCGATGCGATTGGAATGCACCCGGCCGACGGCGTAATTGTTGACGCGCTTCTTCAGGCTGCGCGCCTTACCGACATAAAGCACGTCGCCCTCGGCATTGAACATGCGGTAGACGCCGGGACTATTGGGAAGCCGCTTGACGAACTCGCCGATCAGTTCCGCGCCGATGAGCCCGGTTTCATTAAGGCTACCCGCATTCCAGTCGACCGTCGCCGCAAGCGGGGCGGCGGCGGAAACGTCGCCTTCCACTTCGATATCGTCTTCGCTCTCATCCGTATCATCGTAGAGAACGCCGCCATCCGGCAGCTTTCGTCCGTTCATTCCGTAATCTCCGCCACATCGGGCGTCTGCCAGGCGAGGTGCTGGCCGCCGTCGAGGGCAATCATCTGGCCGGTGATCGAGGGCGTGTCGTAAAGGAAGCGAATCGTTTGTCCGAATTCCTCCAGCGCCGGCCCTCGCTGCAAGATAAGGGCTGAGACCTGCGCTTGGAAGTCCTCCATCGCCTGCCGCTCGCTCGGCATCGAGGGGCCGGGGCCGATGGCATTGACGCGGATGCGTGGCGCCAATGCCTGTGCAAGCGTCTGCGTCGCCGTCCATAGCGCGGATTTGGAGAGGGTATAGGAATAGAAGCTGGGCCTCAGCGCCCAAACCCGCTGGTCGATGATATTGACGATCAGCCCCGATGCCTCAGCGGGGATCTGCTGCGCGAAGGTCGCCGCAAGGATAGAGGGCGCACGCACATGTAGGTCGAAATGCAATGCCCAGGTGGCGGCATTGAAACTACGCGCTGAATCATGCTGGAAGACCGACGCATTGTTGACGAGCAGATCGAGCGGCCCGAGCGCTTCCGACGCCTTCGCGACCAAGGCGTCCGTTTCGCCGAGATCGGTGAGGTCGGCTTGCAGGGCGGTCGCCCGATATCCCTTCCGCCGCAATTCCGCCACCAGCTCTTCAGCCTCACCGATGGAGCCGTTCGCGTGGATCGCAACGGAAAAGCCATTTGCAGCAAGGTCTTCGGCGATTGCCCGGCCTATTCTTTTAGCAGCCCCTGTTATAAGGGCCGAGCGAAGTCTTTTGTGGTTCAAAATCTTGCCTTCTGATCCCGCGAGTCTGTCTGCAGACTATATAGGGGCCGACGGAGATTATATAAATAGGCCGTTGCGGTTGCGTCCGAGAGCCGGATATTCTATGTATTATTTAAGAATGCGATTTCTTAAAATAAGTATTTTCAGTTTAACACTTCAGTAGGGTTAATGAAGTGTATGTTGCGCCAAAGCAACATCGAATTTCAGCCATGCGGCAGCCACAATGATATCACAATTTGGCTCTTTCAAATCCGCATTTGAGTTCCAATTTCAGTCTCGATCCGGAAGGGACATCTGGCAATATCCCGCCAATGCTTCACTGATAGACAGATGACAAGCGGCGCGGGACTGAAAGGAGACTAAGTATGCGTGTACTCATTGCTGGCCTCATGGCCTCCGTTTTTGCAATTGCGGGCGTCTCGGCAGCTCAGGCGGCCGATGCCGTCGACCAGGTTCCGGAAGCACCGGTCGCCCAGGACGCTCCAGTCAAGCCTGCAGGCAACTGGGAAGGCTTTTACCTCGGCGGCGCCGGCACCTACAACATGGGTGACTTCGGTTCCGACCGTCACACCTACGGTTTCGGCGGCCAGGTCTTCACCGGCTACAACTGGCAGCAGGGCCAGATCGTTTACGGCGTTGAATCCGATCTCGGCTACAGCGGCGACGACGTCTCCTCTGGCGGCGTCAAGAACAAGTATGGCTGGAACGGCTCCGTCCGTGGCCGCGTCGGCTACGACATGAACCCCTTCCTGCTCTACGGCACGGCCGGTCTTGCCATCGGCGACGTCAAGGTTTCCGACGACACCTCGGACGAAAGCAAGACGAACTTCGGCTATACGGTCGGCGCCGGCGTCGAAGCCTTCGTGACCAACAACATCACGACGCGCTTGGAATATCGCTACACCGACTACCAGAGCAAGGACTATGACCTCGACTCCGGCAGCTTCTCGCGCGGTTACGACGAGAACAGCGTCAAGCTTGGTATCGGCGTCAAGTTCTAAGCCGGACAATCTGTCCAAGCATGAAAAAGCCGGGCACGTCGCCCGGCTTTTTTCGTTGCCCGCTCGTTGTTACCAGACGCTCACCCCTGGGACTTGAGCTCGCTATGGGCAGGGAATTTCTTGTCGAACTGCCGCAGCCAGTCGGTGAGCGGCGCATGATCGGCTTCCCACTGGTCCTTGAAGCGCAGCTCGAGATAATCGAGCGTCGCCGCCAGCGCGAAATGCCCGCCACTAAGCTTTTTGCCGAGCTTCGGCGGATTGGCGCTGAGGTGAGCGAGCCCGCTCGTCGCCTTTTTCCATTGCCGGTCGATCCACGGCTGGTGAACCTTTTCCTCGTCGCGGAAGCGCCGCTCGTAGACGATCGCCAGCAGGCAATCGCAGATGCCGTCGCAGAGCGCCTCGAGGATTTCCGCATCCGTGCGCTTGCTCTTCTTGGAAGGGTAGAGCCCGCCCTTCGTCAGCCGGTCGAAATAATGCATGATCGCCACGCTATCGTATATCGAGACCTCGTCATCAGTCAGAAGCGTCGGGATCTTGCCGAGCGGATTGTTGTCCACCAAGATCGCCGGTGCGGTATTGGTGTCGACCCGAATGGCGTTCAACTCCAGGCCCAGAAAATGCGCGGCCATCCGCACCTTGTTGGAATAGGGCGAGGCGGGCGAACAAAGGAGCTTCATGGGGGACACCTGATGAGATTGTGGAGCTGCGGCGCGGACTATTCCGCAAGCAGCTTAACTGGTCAATCGTCCTTGACCGCCTTGTTCTCGCCGCGCAGCCAGAAGGCGCGGTGCGAGGCGAAACGGTCCTGCGCCAGATGGTCCTTCAATGCGGGCAGCAATTGGTGCAACTCGTCCTTCAGCGTAAAGGGCGGGTTGACGATGACGAGGCCTGAGCCCGTCAATCCCGTAATGCCGCGGTCGCTGCGAACCGCGAGTTCGGCGCAGAGCATTTTCGGGATGTCGAGCGCCTGCAACGTCTCGTGGAATTCCTTGATCGGCGCGCCCTTCTTCAGCGGATACCACAGGCAATAGGTGCCGCCGGGAAAGCGCCGATAGGCCTTTTCCAGCCCCTCGGCCAGGCGCTGATATTCATCCTCTTCCTCGAAGGGTGGATCGACGAGCACGATGCCGCGCTTCTCTTTCGGCGGCAGATGCGCGCCGAGCGCCAGCCAGCCGTCAAGCTCGGTGATGCGGGCGTGGTGATCGCCCTCGAACAGCCGGTGCAGCCTGACGTAGTCCTCGGGATGCAGTTCCATCGCCGACAGCCGGTCCTGCGGCCGGAACAGCATACGCGCAAGTTTCGGCGATCCGGGATAGAAGCGGATGCCGCCCTCAGGATTGAGTTCGCGGATTGCCGAGAGGTAGGGCTCCAGCAGTTCAGAGACCTGAGGACCGAGGTCTGCCTCCATTAGCTTGCCGATGCCATCGAGCCATTCGCCGGTTTTCTGCGCTTCTTCGGAGGAAAGGTCGTAGAGCCCGATGCCGGCATGCGTGTCGAGCACGCGGAATCCGCCATCCTTTTTCTGCATGTAGCGGATCAGCCGCGTCAGCACGGCATGTTTCAACACATCGGCAAAGTTGCCCGCGTGATAGATGTGGCGGTAGTTCATTTTTGCTGATGTCCGTATGAATTCGCGTCATGGGGAATTTTTGTGGCTTTTGGCCGTGCAAGCCTTGGAATATACAAATGCCATGAACATTGCGACCCCCATCCACGCCAAATCATCGAAGCCGGACAACAGGGTGGGCCACACCGCCTGTCCGCATGACTGTCCCTCCACCTGCGCGCTGGAGGTCGATATATCAGAGGATGGCCGCATCGGCCGTGTGCGCGGCGCCAATGACCATTCCTACACGTCAGGCGTCATTTGTGCCAAGGTCGCCCGTTACGCCGAGCGGCTCTACCATCCCGACCGCCTGATGCATCCTCTACGCCGCGCTGGCGCCAAGGGGGCAGGGCAGTGGCAGCAGATTTCCTGGGACGATGCGCTGGATGAGATCGCCGAAGCCTTTGTGAAGGCCGAGGCAAGGGACGGCAGCGAGGCGATCTGGCCCTATTTCTACGCCGGTACCATGGGCTGGGTGCAGCGCGATTCCATCGATCGCCTGCGTCATGCCAAGCGTTACTCCGGCTTCTTCTCCTCGATCTGCACCAACCCCGCTTGGACCGGCTTCGCCATGGCGACCGGCACGCTGCGCGGTCCCGATCCGCGCGAGATGGGCCGCACCGATTGCGTCGTCATCTGGGGCACCAACGCGGTCTCGACGCAGGTCAACGTGATGACCCACGCCATCAAGTCGCGCAAGGAGCGCGGCGCGAAGATCGTCGTCATCGACATCTACGACAATCCGACGATGAAGCAGGCCGACATGGCGTTGATCGTCAGGCCCGGAACCGACGCCGCACTCGCCTGCGCCGTCATGCACATCGCCTTCCGCGACGGTTACGCCGATCGTGAATATATGATGAGATATGCCGATGATCCCCAGGGTCTCGAGGCGCATCTGAAAACCAAGACGCCGCAATGGGCCGCTGCCATCACCGGCCTTTCGGTCGAAGAGATCGAAGCCTTCGCCAGCCTCGTCGGCACGATGAAGAAAACCTTCTTCCGCCTGGGCTACGGCTTCACTCGCCAGCGCAACGGCGCGGTCGCCATGCATGCGGCCGCCTCGATCGCCACCGTTCTCGGTTCCTGGCAATATGAAGGCGGCGGTGCCTTCCATTCGAACAGCGACATCTTCCGCATGAACAGCGCCGAACTGACCGGCCGGTCGATGAAGGATGTCGATATCCGCATGCTCGACCAGTCGCAGATCGGCCGCGTGCTGACCGGCGATGCCGTGGCGCTGCGCCATCGCGGCCCGGTGACGGCAATGCTGATCCAGAACACCAATCCCGCAAACATCGCCCCCGAGCAGCGTCTCGTCAGACGCGGCTTCGCCCGCAATGACCTTTTTGTCGCCGTCCACGAGCAGTTCATGACGGAAACGGCCGATATTGCCGATATCGTCATTCCCGCGACGATGTTCGTCGAGCACGACGACATCTACCGGGCTGGCGGCCAGAACCATATCCTGTTGGGGCCGAAGCTGGTCGAGCCGCCGCCGAGCGTGCGCACCAATCTCTTCGTCATCGAGGAACTGGCAAAACGCCTCGGTGTCGCCGATCGCCCCGGCTTCGGCTTCACCGCCCGCGAAATGGTCGACCGCATCCTCGAAACGAGTGGCCTGCCGGATTACGACCATTTCCTCGAACACAAATGGTTCGATCGCCAGCCCGCGTTCGAGGAGGCGCATTATCTGAACGGCTTTGCCCATCCGGATGGCAAGTTCCATTTCCGCCCGGACTGGATCAATCAGCCGGCGCCGAACAAGCCGCCGGTTTCTATCGGCGCGCTCGGACCGCATGCCGTGCTTCCTGCCTTCCCCGATCAGGTCGATGTCATCGAAGCCGCCGATCCCGAGCATCCCTTCCGGCTCGCCACGTCGCCGGCGCGCAACTTCCTGAATTCGAGCTTCTCCGAGACCAAAACCTCTCGCCAGAAGGAAGGCCGCCCCGAGGTGATGATCAATCCGGCCGACGCCGAAGCCAACGGCATCGCCCATGGCGATCTTGTCCGCATCGGCAATAGCCGCGGCGATCTGCGCATCCACGCCCGCGTCACCACCGAAGTGAAATCCGGCGTGCTGATCGCCGAAGGCCTCTGGCCGAACAAGGCGCATGTCGACGGCGAGGGCATCAACGTCTTGACCGGCGCCGACCCTGTCGCGCCCTATGGTGGGGCGGCCGTGCACGACAACAAGGTCTGGCTTCGCAGGGACGCAGCATGATGCAGCCGAAATCACGGGTGAAGATCGTCAGCGAGGAAACACTGTCGAATGGCTGGACGCGGCTGAGCAGCTACCTGCTCGACTATATCGACCGCAAGGGCGCAACCCAACGGCTGAAGCGGGAGATCTATCACCGCACGCCCGCCGCCTGCATCCTGCTTTATGATCCCAAGCGCGATCTCGTCGTTCTCGTCCGCCAGTTCCGCCTTGCCGTCCATCTCAACGGCGATCCCGCCTGGATGATCGAGGTACCGGCCGGCCTTCTCGACGATGACCATCCCGAAGCGGCGATCCGTCGCGAGGCGATGGAGGAGACCGGCTATCGCCTGCGCGATGCGCGCCTCCTGTTCAAATCCTATACCTCACCGGGTGCCATCACCGAAGTCGTCCACTTCTTCGCAGCCCTCATCGACACCGCCGACCGCGTGGCGGAAGGCGGCGGCCTGGACGAGGAACACGAGGATATCGAGGTCCTCGAAATCCCGCTCGACGAGGCTGCGGCGATGGTCGAAACCGGCGGGATCTTCGACGCCAAGACGATCATGCTTCTGCAATGGGCGCTGTTGAACAAGGGCAAACTTCGATAGTGGGTAAGGTGTTCGAGACCTGATTCGTCAAGTTGCCTCGGGCGGATCGAGATGATCCGCGACCGTCTTAGTTTTCTCCGCGAACTCGCATCATCTGCCGAAAGGCGCGCCGCTTGAGTGCAGGCATCGCGTTGATGATGCGCATCACGCCGCGCATGACAGCGAGCTGAAGTCTGCCGACAACCGGCCGATGGGCCAGATCGCCGGCATCCATCTGCTTTTTCGATTCTTGGACTGCTTCGGTACTGTAGCGAAGCATCTCGACTTCGTAGGCATGTATGGCTTCGACGAGCGGCTTTCGTCCCTGGTCCGCTTCGACCAGCATGCGTCCAAGCAGAGCGGCATCGCGAAGCGCTGTATTGGCGCCCGCGCCTCGTCCGGGTGTCATCGTATGGACGGCGTCACCGAGCAGAGTGACATTCGAACTCGCCCAAGGCGTCAGCGGGACCGAGGTCCTTACCTTGATATCGCGGATCGTCGACGGTTCCGTCATGCGGATGAGAGCACGCAAATGCGGATGCCAGTCCCGAGCGAGCTCCAGGCCCAGCTCTCTCAATTGTTCGCCGCTCAGGCCGGCCGGATCCCGCGGGCAATTCTGCCGAGCGCCCCATATGCCCCAGCCGATGCTGTCCTCGTCGAATGCCTCGACGAAATCCGGCCAACGATCAGCGACACCAGGGTCACTTCGGCTGTCGGCGAACTCGAGCGAGTGAATGATTGCGCCGAAGCCCATCGGTGCCATAATCAGCGACATGCCTTTGAACATTTTGTCCGACAGCAGAGCTTTCGTCTCGACTGTCATAGGAATTTTGCCCCCGAGCGATACGATTCCCGTGTCTTCCAGTCGCGCTTCCGGCAAGCGTTGCCTGCGTACTGCGGAGCTGGTGCCGTCAGCGCCCACCAGCACATCTCCCGTCGCGAGGCTTCCATCCTGAAAGCTGGCGGTGACCGACCCGTCGGCGTTATTTGAGTAACCTTGAAGCGCCTTCCCGAAGAAGACGTCATCTTCAAGTCCCCTGAGCAGAACCCGCCTCAGCGTCTTTCGAATAACATTCCTTTCATCGTCGAGAGCGTTCGGGCCTGCATCATCGACATCGAAGCTCAGCACCTCGCCCAGCTGTTCAGTGAGCATGTTGAAATAGCGCGGCGACCTGGCGCAGGTGGCGACATAGAGATCGTAGAGTTCGCCGGGGATACAGGCTTTCAGCGCTCGGCTTCCAGCCGGGCTGATGCCGACGCGATAACCACCGCTGTCGGTGTTCGGCGCAAGGTCGCGCTCATAGACCGCCATGCAAACCCCAGCCTGCTTAAGCAGATGTGCGAGTGCTAGACCGCCAGTCCCGGCGCCGATAATCAAAACCTTCATGGTGCTAATCCTGGTCGAGTTTGGGGTCGATGGAGAACTTGGCGGCGATCTGCCTCAGCCACTCCTCTGTCCAGGTGATGCGCTGGGCGCTTAGGTCCCCGACAATGCTGTTGACCCAGGACAATTCGGCTGCGTGAAGCACTCGGAGATATTCCATCTCGAGAAGGAAGAGCCTTGGAACGGCCTGCGCTTCCTGCAGGACTTCGTCGATCCGGCGAAGTTCTGACTCGATGGCTTTTGCTCTGAGCTCAAGCTGGCTCGCCACATCGCTCGGCGTAAGCAGAGGAAGAAATGACATCGCTGCGGGGAATTCCGGATATTCCTGCGTTAAGGTCGACAATATCGCCCGCATCCATTCCAGCGCGATTTCGCGGCCCTTCGCGGTTATCTCGTACACGGTCCGCTCGGGACGCTTGTCATCCCGGACTGTTTTCTGCGGGGTGATCAAACCCTCGCGTTCGAGCCGCTGGATTGTTTGATAAAGGCTCGCCCTCTGCGTGACATTGATCACCTCGTCTTTGCCGCGCTCCTTGATGAGTCGCTGCATTCGGTACGGATGCAGCGGTTCTTCCATGAGCATTGCAAGGACGGCGAGCGCGATTGGAGAGCGTTTGATCATTTTCATAGTCATAGTATTACTAGTTAGTTTATGACTAGTCAATGCGGTGACCAAGCGTTGGCTCCTGGACAGGCGCCGGCTGGATCTATGGCCGTGAATCCGAGGGGCGAGCGCATCCAACCATTTCCAAAGCGCAAGTTTCCGCTTTAAGATGATACGGCGCGAAATTTCATACGACTGTCACGAAGCGGTTCTATCCGCTGCGGTTTGTCAATCATCGGATCCGGTCAGGAGAAAGCCTATGTGGCTCAGCAATTTCACCCTCGTTCTCCCAAACGAGGTGGTGAGTGAAGGTTCCGTGCGTGTTGAGGATGGCGCCATCGCCGAGATCAGGCCGGAGCCGGTGGCCGGTGCTGCCATTGATGGCGGCGGGCGGCTGCTGATGCCCGGATTCGTCGACCTGCACGGCGACATGATCGAGCGCGAGATCGCCCCACGGCCGAACGCGACGATGCCGATCGATTTTGGCATCCACGAACTCGACAAGAAACTTGCCGCCGCCGGTGTCACGACGGCGTTTGCCGCCGTCTCCTTTGCGACCGAGAGCGTCTACGGGCATGTCCGCTCGCTGGAGACGACATCAGCGGTGATCGAGGGCATCAACCGCCTGCGTGACGATCTGCTAATCGACCACCGCGTCCACGCCCGTTACGAAATCACCAATGTCGGGGCAGCTCCCGCGCTCGAGCGCCTGCTGGATGCCGATCAGATCGACATGGTCTCCCTGACCGACCACACGCCGGGCCAGGGCCAATACAACAACCTGCAAAGCTACATCCTCAGCATTTCCGAGCGGCGCGCCATCTCCGAGGAAATGGCGGCGGAGATCGTCGCCAAGCGCATCGCCATGCGCAACAATCCTGACATCGGGGCCAAGCTGAAGGAGATCGTCGCGCTGTCGCTGAAGCACAAGCTGTCGCTTGCCTCACATGACGATGACAGCGTCGAAAAAGTCGCCGAGATGCACGATCTTGGCGTCACCATCAGCGAGTTTCCGGTCACCGCACCTGCGGCCGAGGAGGCGCGCCGCCGCGGTCTCTGGACGCTGATGGGGGCGCCGAACGCGCTGCGCGGCCAGTCGATGTCGGGCAATCTCAGTGCGTTGGATGCCGCAAGGGCCGGCCTGCTGAGCGTCATCGCCGCCGACTATCATCCGGCTGCCTTCGTGCCTGGCATTTTCAAGCTTGCCGACATGGTGGAAGGCGGCCTGCCGGCAGCCGTTGCCATGGCGACCGGCAATGCGGCCCGTTCCGCCGGCTTGTCGGATCGCGGCGAGATCGCCATCGGCCAGCGTGCAGATCTTGTCGTGGTCGAGCCGGGCGATATCAATCGCATCCGCGCCACGTTCCGCGCCGGTCGCTTCGTCTACAGCGACGGCACCCTGCATCCGTTAAGGGCTTTGGCAGCTTAATGCACGTCGCCCAAAAGTGCGCAGCGGTTTTGGGATAACGACACGCATAAATCAAAGACCTAAAGCGCGCCGCATGCTTCCATCCGATGCGCTTTAGGCGCGGTCGCCGATGAGCGAAATCAGCTGAGCTTTGGGTGCTGCGGTCGATGCCTCAGCGCCGACGGCTTTGCCGCCTTCCATCGTAACCCGGCCTTCGGCAAACAGCCGCAAGGCTTGCGGATAGATCTGGTGTTCGATCGTGAGCACGCGCGCGGCAAGGCTTTCGGCGGTGTCGCCGGAAAGAACCGGCAC
Organism: Rhizobium beringeri; assembly: GCF_004306515.1. NCBI lineage: Bacteria > Pseudomonadati > Pseudomonadota > Alphaproteobacteria > Hyphomicrobiales > Rhizobiaceae > Rhizobium > Rhizobium beringeri. The sequence continues at coordinate 1,218,636 of NZ_SILG01000001.1, forward strand.
GGCCGCCTGGCCGATCACCGGCCCCTCATCCATGCCTTCGGTGACGAAATGCACCGTGCAGCCGGCGATCCGCATACCGGCGTCGATCGCTCGCTGATGTGTATGCAGGCCCGGAAACAAGGGCAGCAGGGAAGGGTGGATATTGAGCATCCGGCCTTCGTAGCGCTGGATGAATGTCGCCGTCAGCAGCCGCATGTAGCCTGCCAGGCAGAGAATGTCGGGTTTAAGCTCGTCGAGCGCCGAAAAGATCGCCGCCTCATGCGCATCCTTGCTGGCGTAGTCCTTGCGGGGAAAAGCAAAGGTGGAAATGCCCTCGGCTGCCGCTTTGGCAAGCCCGCCGGCATCCGCCTTGTCGGAGATCACCCCGACGATCTCAGCGGGGTAGTCGGCTGCCTTCGCCGCCGCAACCAGCGCCATCATGTTGGAGCCGCTGCCTGATATGAAGACGACGGCGCGTTTGCGCGGTGAGCTCATATGGCAAGCGTACCCTTATACACCGTGCCGGCAGCGCCTTCGTCGCGGGCGATCATGCGGCCGAGCGTGATAACCGTCTCGCCCTCGGCTTCGAGTGCCGCGGAAACCGCCGCGACATTCTCACCGGCGACGACGGCGATCATGCCGACGCCGCAGTTGAAGGTGCGCAGCATTTCCCTGGATTCGACGCCGCCAGTCTTGGCGAGCCACGAAAACACCGGCGGAACCTTGACGGCGTCAAGATCGATCTCGGCCGCCAGGTGCTTCGGCAGGACGCGTGGAATGTTTTCCGGGAAGCCGCCGCCGGTGATGTGCGCCAGCGCCTTGATGGCGCCGGTCTCGCGGATCGCCTTCAGAAGCGGCTTCACATAGATGCGGGTCGGTTCGAGCAGGGCTTCGCCGAGCAGCCGGCCTTCAGCAAAAGGTGCGGCTGCGCTCCAGTCGAGGCCGGACAGTTCCACGATCTTGCGCACCAGCGAAAAGCCGTTGGAATGGACGCCGGAGGAGGCAAGGCCGAGGATCACGTCGCCCTCGGCAATATCGCCTGACGGCAGGAGCTTGCCGCGTTCGGCAGCACCCACGGCAAAGCCGGCGAGGTCGTAGTCGCCCGAGGAATACATGCCCGGCATCTCGGCCGTCTCGCCGCCGATCAGCGCGCAGCCGGCCTCGCGGCAGCCGGCGGCAATGCCGCCGACGATGGCCGCGCCCTGGTCGGGGTCGAGCTTGCCGGTCGCGAAATAATCGAGGAAGAACAGCGGCTCGGCGCCCTGCACCACGAGATCGTTGACGCACATGGCGACCAGGTCGATGCCGACGGTGTCGTGATAGTCGGCATCGATCGCGATCTTCAGCTTGGTGCCGACGCCGTCATTGGCGGCGACGAGAACCGGATCGGTAAAGCCTGCGGCCTTGAGGTCGAAAAGTCCGCCGAAGCCGCCGATCTCGCCGTCGGCGCCGGGACGGCGCGTCGAGCGCACCGCCGGCTTGATCTTCTCGACGAGGAGGTTTCCGGCATCGATGTCGACGCCTGCGTCGCTATATGTCAGGCCGTTTTTCCCAGACTGGCTCATGCTGGTCTCCGATGGCTATTTCAGGCGGCAAACGTGCCGCGTCATCTGCCGGTCGCAATTGCATGACAGGGGCTTTTATGCAAGCGTTGCATGGCAAAAGCCCCCAATTTCCCGCGTCTTCCTCCGGCCTGTCGGGGATTTGGCGCGACAGGGTTGACCATCTTTGCGCCTGCATCCTATGTGCTGAATGGCCGCTCCGGTTCGGATGCGGCGTTTGGCGGCGGCGAGTGATCAGCGGGGAAGCGATGCCACAGCATGTCAGCGGCAACAGTCTCAAGCGTCAGATTTTCTTCTGGCTGGTAGTGCTCGTCTTCTTCATCGTCTTCCTTTATGTCTTCAGCTCGATCCTGCTGCCCTTCATCGCCGGCATGGCGATTGCCTATTTCCTTGATCCGGTGGCTGACCGGCTTGAACGCCTGGGTCTGAGCCGCATGATGGCGACCATCGGCATTCTCGTCGCCTTCGTCATCGTCTTCACGCTGGCGCTGATGATCCTCATTCCGGTGCTCATCAGCCAGTTCAACGATTTCGCTCAGCGTCTGCCTGGTTATATCAGCCAATTACAGCAGTTCATCACGCAGGCGCAGAATTCGCTGCTGCCGGACTGGGTCGAGAACCAGATGGGCACGATCAAGGACAATCTCTCCGGCATCCTGTCGGAGGGCATGGGCTTCCTAACCGGGCTCTTCGCGCAGATCTGGAATTCCGGCAAGGCGATCGTTGACGTCTTATCGCTGCTCGTGGTCACCCCCGTCGTCGCCTTCTATATCCTGCTCGATTGGGACCGTATGGTTGCCAAGGTCGACCAGTGGATCCCGCGCGATTATGTCGGCGATGTCCGCCAGATCGCCAAGGAGATCGACCAGGCGATCGCCGGTTTCATTCGCGGCCAGGGCTCGCTCTGCCTCATCCTCGGCATCTATTATGCCGTCGGCCTTTCTCTTGTCGGGCTGAATTTCGGGCTGCTGATCGGCCTCTTCGCCGGCATGATCAGCTTCATTCCCTATGTCGGCTCGATGGTCGGTCTCGTGCTCGCTATCGGTGTGGCGCTTGTGCAATTCTGGCCCGATTATCCCTGGATCGGCCTGGTGCTCGTCGTCTTCTTCAGCGGTCAGTTCCTGGAAGGCAACATTCTGCAGCCGAAGCTCGTCGGCTCCAGCGTCGGCCTGCATCCGGTCTGGCTGATGTTTGCGCTGTTTGCCTTCGGTGCGCTCTTCGGTTTCGTCGGGCTTCTGGTCGCCGTGCCGGCCGCCGCCGCCGTCGGCGTCCTTGTTCGTTTCGCGCTTTCACGCTACCTTCAGAGTGATCTTTATTTTGGCGGGTCGCTCAGTGGCCGCGCCCGGAAGACGAAATCAGTTCCCAATGAATGACGTGAAAAACGCTGATCCGAAGCGCAAGGCTGGAGAGCAGCTGTCGCTGGTCTTTTCGCACGATGCCGCAAGCGGGCGCGACGACCTCCTGATCTCGGAGCGTCTTGCCGCCGCCGTTTCGATCGTCGATGCCTGGCCGGCATGGCCATCGCCGGTCGTCGTGCTCGCCGGCCCCGTCGGCTCGGGAAAATCGCATCTCGCCCGCATCTGGCGGGAATTGAGCGGCGCCGTCGACATCCATCCCGAGCTTGGCTCGGACGCCGCGGTTGCCGCCGCCGCCGGCCCGGTGCTGTTTGAGGACGCCGATCGCCTCGGCTTCGACGACAATGCGCTCTTCCATGTCATCAACAGCGTGCGCGAAAACGGCACCAGCCTGTTGATCACCAGCCGCCTCTGGCCGATGTCGTGGCCAGTTCTGCTGCCCGATCTGCGCTCGCGCCTGAAAGCGGCAACCGTCGTCGAGATCGGCGAACCCGATGAGGCGCTGTTGTCGCAGGTGATCGTCAAGCTCTTCGCCGACCGGCAGCTTTATATAGATGACAAACTCGTGCTCTATATCGTGAATCGGATGGAGCGGTCGCTGAACGCGGCCCAGACGATCGTCGAAAGGCTTGACCGGCTGGCCCTGTCGCGGGGCACGAAAGTCACCCGGTCTCTTGCTGCCGAAGTATTGAATGAATTGGGAAATTCGGAACCGGCCGATTGACTGTCACAGTTCCGTCGTCAAACTGATATAATTGCCTTTGGCGATTGAAAACGGGGTAAGCGGACCATGGATAGCGCAGTCGCAGAGCATCAGGAACTCACTCCGGAAATCAACGACAACACTCCCCCGCTGGAAGAGCTGCTCAAGAGCCCCGAGCGCTTCATCAACCGAGAATTCTCCTGGCTGCAGTTCAACCGCCGTGTCCTGGAAGAAACGCTGAATACCGAGCATCCGCTGCTCGAGCGTGTCCGCTTCCTGTCGATCTCGGCCGCTAACCTCGACGAATTCTTCATGGTGCGTGTCGCCGGCCTCGAGGGCCAGGTACGCCAGAACATCGCCATCCGCAGTCCCGACGGCAAGACGCCGGCCGAGCAGCTCGATTCGATCCTGCAGGAGATCGACCATTTGCAGATGGAGCAGCAGGCCTCGCTCGCCGTCCTGCAACAATATCTCGCCAAGGAAGACATCCTGATCGTGCGTCCCGGCGCCTTGAGCGATGCCGACCGCCAGTGGCTGGCCGCCGAATTCGAACAGGCGATCTTCCCTGTTTTGACGCCGTTGTCGATCGATCCCGCCCATCCGTTCCCCTTCATTCCGAATCTCGGCTTCTCGATCGGTCTGCAGCTCGTCAGCAAGAATGGCCGCGAGCCGATGACGGCGCTGCTGCGCCTGCCGGTGGCACTCGACCGCTTCGTCCGCCTGCCGGATGATGGAAACACGATCCGCTACATCACGTTGGAAGATGTCGCCAACATCTTCATCCACCGGCTCTACCCGGGTTACGAGGTGCAGGGCTCCGGTACGTTCCGCGTCATCCGCGACAGCGATATCGAAGTCGAGGAAGAGGCCGAGGATCTCGTCCGCTTCTTCGAAACGGCGCTGAAGCGCCGCCGCCGCGGTAAGGTCATCCGCATCGAGACCGACTCGGAAATGCCGGCCTCGCTACGTCAGTTCGTCGTTCAGGCGCTGAATATCCCTGATAATCGCGTCGCCGTTCTGCCGGGCCTTCTGGCGTTGAACACCCTGTCCGAGATTACCAAGGCGCCGCGCGAAGATCTCAGGTTTGCCCCCTACAATGCGCGATTTCCCGAGCGCGTCCGCGAACATGCCGGCGACTGCTTCGCTGCCATCCGCGAAAAGGACATGGTCGTCCATCACCCCTACGAATCTTTCGACGTGGTGGTCCAGTTTCTTCTCCAGGCTGCGCGCGATCCTGACGTCCTGGCGATAAAGCAGACGCTTTACCGCACCTCCAACGACAGCCCGATCGTCCGCGCGCTGATCGACGCCGCCGAAGCCGGCAAGTCGGTGACGGCGCTGGTCGAGCTCAAGGCCCGCTTCGACGAAGAGGCGAACATCCGCTGGGCGCGCGATCTCGAGCGCGCCGGCGTGCAGGTCGTCTTCGGCTTCATCGAACTCAAGACCCACGCCAAGATGTCGATGGTCGTTCGGCGCGAGGAAGGCAAGCTGCGAACCTATTGCCACCTCGGAACCGGCAACTACCACCCGATCACCGCGAAGATCTATACGGACCTGTCCTATTTCACCTGCAATCCCGTTATCGCCCACGACATGGCGAACATCTTCAACTTCATTACCGGCTACGGCGAACCGGAGCAGGGCATGCAGCTCGCGATCTCGCCCTATACGATGCGCCCGCGCATCCTGCGCCACATCGAGGAAGAGATTCAGCATGCCAGGAACGGCTCCCCGGCCGCGATCTGGATGAAGATGAATTCGCTTGTCGACCCCGACATCATCGACGCGCTCTATCGCGCCAGCCATGCCGGCGTCGAGATCGACCTCGTCGTGCGCGGCATCTGCTGCCTGCGTCCGCAGGTGCCCGGCCTTTCGGAAAAGATCCGCGTCAAGTCGATCGTCGGCCGCTTCCTCGAGCACAGCCGCATCTTCTGCTTCGGCAACGGCCACGGTCTGCCGTCCGACAAGGCGCTGGTTTATATCGGCTCGGCCGACATGATGCCGAGAAACCTCGATCGCCGCGTCGAAACCATGGTTCCGCTGACGAATCCGACCGTTCACGAGCAGGTCTTGTCACAGATTATGCTCGGCAACGTGATTGACAATCAACAAAGCTACGAGATATTGCCCGACGGTACGTCGCGACGCATGGAAGTGCGCAGGGGCGAAGAACCGTTCAATGCGCAGCAGTATTTCATGACCAATCCGAGCCTGTCGGGCCGTGGTGAAGCTCTGAAGTCCAGTGCGCCGAAGCTGATCGCCGGCCTGCTCGAAGGCCGCAACAACAAGTAATACTGGACCTAAATGGTTGAATCTGAAGCCCAGGGGCGCCTTCCGGGGATCGCCCCGGTCTCCGTCGTCGATATTGGATCGAATTCGATTCGTCTTGTCGTCTACGAAGGCATGTCCCGTTCGCCAACCGTCCTCTTCAACGAAAAGGTCCTCTGTGGCCTCGGCAAAGGCGTCGCTCTTACCGGCAAGATGGACGAAGAGAGCGTCAGCCGGGCTCTGACGGCGCTGCACCGTTTCAAGGCTTTGTCCGACCAGGCCCGCGCTGCCACCATGTATGTGCTGGCGACGGCAGCCGCGCGCGAGGCGAGCAACGGTCCTGATTTCATCCATCAGGCGGAAACCATCCTTAACCGCAAGGTCCGCGTGCTCTCCGGTGAGGAGGAGGCGAAATTCGCCTCGCTCGGCATCATCAGCGGTTTCTACAATCCTGACGGTATTGCCGGCGACCTCGGCGGCGGCTCGCTGGAACTGATTGATATCAAGGGTAAGGAGTTCGGCAAGGGCATCACGTTGCCGCTCGGCGGTCTGCGCCTGTCGGAATATGCCGGCGGTTCGCTCTCCAAGGCCCAGACTTTTGCCCGCAAGCAGTTGAAGACGGCAAAGCTGCTGTCGAAAGGCGAGGGGCGTACCTTCTACGCCGTCGGCGGCACCTGGCGAAACATCGCCAAGCTGCACATGGAAATCACCCATTATCCGCTGCACATGATGCAGGGTTATGAGGTGTCGTTCGAAGGAATGATGCAGTTCCTCGACCAGGTGGTGACCGCGCGCGACTCGAGGGAGCCGGCACTGCAGGCCGTTTCCAAGCACCGCCGTTCGCTGCTGCCGTTCGGCGCCGTCGCCATGAAGGAAGTGCTGAGTGCGATGAAGCCGTCGCTGATTTCCTTCTCGGCGCAGGGTGTGCGCGAGGGATATCTTTATTCGCTGCTGTCGGAGGCCGAGCGCCGCGCCGATCCGCTGCTTGCCGCCGCCGGAGAACTGGCGATTCTGCGTGCCCGTTCGCCGGAGCATGCCCGCGAGCTGGCGGAATGGACCGGCCGCATGATGCCCCTTTTCGGCATCCAGGAAACCGAAGAGGAAAGCCGCTACCGCCAAGCCGCCTGTCTGCTTGCCGATATCAGCTGGCGCGCCCATCCTGACTATCGCGGCCTGCAGGCGCTGAACGTCATCGCCCACTCTTCCTTCGTCGGCATCAGTCATCCCGGTCGCGCCTTTATCGCGCTTTCCAACTATTACCGTTTCGAAGGCCTGCATGACGATGGCGCCACCGGTCCGCTGGCGCAAATTGCCACGCCACAGCTCATCGAGCGCGCCAAGCTGCTCGGCGGCATGCTGCGCGTCGTCTACCTCTTCTCGGCCTCGATGCCTGGTATCGTCAAGAACCTGACCTTCCGCAAATCCTCGAGCCCGGACCTCGACCTCGAATTCGTCGTGCCGCCCGAGTACCGCGATTTCGCCGGCGAGCGCCTGGACGGCCGCCTGCAGCAGCTGTCAAGGCTCACGAACAAGCGTCTGGCGTTTCGGTTCGAATAGGCCTGTGCCACGGCACGTCGTCAGACACGCAACCTAAGCAGCCAAAAATGCAAAGGGCGGCGCCTTCGCGCCGCCCTTTGCATTTCATACCAGAATTCCGAATTACTTCGCGTTCAGGAACTCGCCGACTTCGAGCAGGCTGAACTCGTTATTGTCGGCCTTGTCGACGGCACGGCCGGCCGAGAAGGGCAGGTTGTTGTCGTTGCCGATGATGATATGTGTGGCGTCGACGCGGTCGACGTTTTCGATCGTCACGAACGGCATGTCGTAGACGCCGTCCTTGCTGCCGGCCTTCTTCTTGTTGTCGGGGTCCTGGATGTTCAAGAGGTCGATATAGCCGATCTTGCGGACCGCCTTGCCGACATTGGCATCGTTGAACTCGATCTTGTAGACGCGCTTCAGCACGGCCGGAGCTTCGAAGCAATCCGGCTTCGGCTGCTTCGGGTCGGCGCAGGCCTTGTCCGTCGTGCCGGCGCCGTTATCGCGCTCGATGACGAGAGCGGTGGTGTCGTCGAGCATGTTGAAATCACCGATCGACACACCCTTGTCCTCGAACGGATAGAGCCAGCTGCGGCCGGTCCACTTCTTGGAAGCGACATCGAACTCGATGACGCGGATGGCGGTGTGGCCATCGACGGTTTCCATCGTGCCGTCATCCTTGTAGATGGCGCCTTCGAGCAGGCCGTAGAGCTTGGCGCCGTCCTTCGACATTGCGAGGCCTTCGAAGCCGCCGGAGCGCTTCAGGTTGAAGACCGGCATCTTGGCGGCCGGGTTGGCCGGAACCGAGAGAAGCGGATTGTCGGGCGAAAGCACCGGCTTGCCGTCGAGCGTCGTCGGAATGACGTCGGTGAGGCGGCCAGCGGTGTCGAACTTCAGGATGTAGGGACCGAATTCGTCGCCGAGCCAGAAGCCGTCTGCAACCGGCTGGATCGATTCGATGTCAAAGTCGGCGCCTGTGAGATAACGCGTGTCGGTGCCTTCAAGCACGATCGGGAACGGGGCGATCTTGTTGGGATCGGAGAGGAAGAGGTTCTTGACGACCTCAGCCTTGTTGCCGGCCCAGTCGAACTTCATCTGGTGCAGGAAAAGCATCGAGTCCGACGAGTTGGACTTCGATCCGAAGCCGTTGTCGGAGAGCGTCCAAAAGGTGCCGTCGGTCATCGTCTTGACGCCCGAGAAACCCTGGATCGGCTGGCCGTCGAAGGGAAGTTTCAGATCGGTGACGCGGGCGCCGTCCTTGCCGGGAACGGTGCCGAGCGCTTCGGTGCGCTTGCGGTCCGGCGTCGTAAACTTGCCGGAATGCTTGAGGAATTCGGGGGTATCGGCCGGTGCCGGAACCATGGTGTTGGCAGGCAGGATCGCCTGGCCGGCGAGCTTGGCCGGGAACTGCTGCTGGTCGGCCGAAGCGGAGGTCGCGGCCAGGATGAAAAGCGATACGGAAGCAAAAAGGACGTTCTTCATAATATCCCCGTGGAACGGATTGCAAAGGCTTTCCGCTTAGCAGGGCTTTAATGTCAGCGAATTGACGGTTGGGTGAAGCTTTGGTGACGTACTTACAGCGCCGCGCGTCTCCTCAGACGCGCAAAGGACGCCGTAACACTTTCAATCCTCGCATTGTGCTTTCCGAAAATCGATTCCGATTTTCGGGCCGATGCGGCAGAGCCCTTGCTCAGCCGTGCAGAATGACCGCCGGCGTCTTTAGTACGGTGACCGCGCGCGAGGAAAGCGCCATGACGCCGAGCGCCTGGCCGCGCCCCTTCACGGCATGGGTGCCGAGATCCTCGCAGGATATGTCGTCGGGAAAGTTCATGCGCCTGGCAAGCTCGGTGGAGATCAGCACCGGTCGGTTCAGGCTGCGGCAGAGCGTTTCCAATCGGGCCGTGGTGTTCACCGTGTCGCCGAAATAGCTGATCTTGTGATGGTCGACGCCGATTTCGGCGGTGATGATCTCGCCGCCGTGAAGGGCGGCGCGCAGCTTCGGCACCTGCCCGTAACTCTTCCGCCAGCCCGCGGCATTGGCTTCGATATCGGCAAGGATATCGAAGATGCAGCGCACGCAACGCGCATCCTTGACACCGCGGGCGAGCGGCCAGGTGATGATCGCCGCATCGCCGACATAGTCGTTGATCATGCCTTTGTGGCGCCTGACGGGCTCGGCAAAGGTCGCAAACAGCGAGCTCAGCAGCTGCTGCGCCCGGAGGTCGCCGTGCTTTTCGGCAAAGGCCGTCGAATCGACGAGATCGATGAACAGGAAGACACGTTCTTCCCTAACCGGATTGCGGTAGCGGCTGACGAGCATGCTAAGGAAAACGTCGCGGCCGAGCAGCTCTCGCACGCGCAAGACGAAGATCATCAACGCGCAGACCGCCAGCGCATAGAGGAAGACCTCGAACGGCATGATGACGAGATCGAGGAGCGACGGCGGCTTCAGCATGCCGACGGACCAAAGCAGCAGGCCGGCGCAGGCAAAGCCGATGCTCATCAAGATCTCGTAGATCACCAGCTCGGTGATGATGAAGGCGAAAGTCGGCAGCTTCTGGATGCGCCGGTAGAGCGTGCGCAGCAGCACTTTGCGCTCGAAGGCCAGGATCGGCATGCCGATGAAGAGCGCGAAGATCGCCCCGATAACGGGCGTCTGATTGGAGTAGAACATCAGATCATAGATGACGCCGCTGGCCGCAAGGACGATCGCGATCAGGATCCAATTCTGCGTCGGAGATATTTCCCGCATGCCGCCTCTTCGTCATGATGTTTCCGCCGGCCATTGTTTCAGGCCGGAAAAAACCGTCAAGCGAATTCGAATCTACAGCGTCCTTGGCGTGTCTTTTCAGATGCGCTCGCACACTGCAGCGCTTTGAATTGCTGCATAATTTTATCCTTAAATCGATGCCGATTTAAGGAATGATGTAGCAGCCTCAGAGGCTGACGGTTTCGACCTTCCGGTCGACGAAGCGCAGGGCGATCTCACCCTGGATCAACTGCAGTGCCGGCTCGCCGAAAAGATCACGCCGCCAACCGTGCAGGGCAGCGACTTCGGCCTTTTCGCCTTCGGCGGCGATCCTGTCGAGATCCTCGCTGTTGGCGATCACCTTCGGCGCCACGCCGTGTTTTTCCGAAATCAGCTTCAGCAGCACCTTCAACAATTCAACGGCAGCAGCGGCCCCTTCGGGCGCCTGCGCTTGGCGTGGCGCATGCGGCATATCGGCCTTCGGAAGAGCGAGCGCCGTGTTGACGGCCTCGATGACTGCTGCGCCGGAAGTCGAGCGCTCCCAACCCTTCGGAATAGTGCGCAGACGGCCGAGCGCCTCGGTATCCTTGGGCTGCTGCTGGGCGATCTCGTAGATCGCATCATCCTTCAGCACCCGCGACCGCGGCACGTTGCGGGCCCGCGCCTCGCGTTCGCGCCAGGCGGCGACATATTTCAGGATCGCCAGCTCCTGCGGCTTGCGCAGACGCATCTTCAGCCGCTGCCAGGCATCGTCGGGATGCATGTCGTAGGTTTCGCGCGACTCGAGAATGTCCATTTCCTCGGAGAGCCAGGAGCTGCGGCCTTCGCGATCGAGTTCCGCCTTCAGCGACAGGTAGACGTCGCGCAGGTGGGTAACGTCAGCCAGCGCATAATCCAGCTGTTTGTCCGAGAGCGGCCGGCGGCTCCAGTCGGTGAAGCGCGACGACTTGTCGATATGGACGTTCTTGATGCGGCTGACCAACTGGTCATAGGAGACGCTGTCGCCGAAGCCGCAGACCATGGCGGCGACCTGCGTGTCGAAGATCGGATGCGGAATGAGATTGCCGCGATTGAAGATGATTTCGATGTCCTGGCGCGCCGCGTGAAAGACCTTCAGCACCTTCGGATCGGCCATCAGCTCGAAGAAGGGGGCGAGATCGATGCCCTTGGCCAGCGGATCGACGAGAACCTCCGTCGTCGGGCTTGCCATCTGGATCAGGCAGAGCTCCGGCCAGAAGGTCGTTTCGCGCAGGAATTCGGTGTCGATGGTGATGAAGTCGGACTTGGCCAGCTCTTTGCAGGCGGCCGCCAAATCGGCGGTGGTTTCGATCATATCATTTCATTCGCAAGGAAAAGGTCGGTTAAACCTTCCTTCTCCTTTCGGTTCGATATGTCAATACAACAGCATACGCTTCGAGCATTGCTGGCGAAGAATCACGTCCAAACTGAGGCAAGGCGCGAACGCAGGCGTGAAGCACAGCCGCAACCGCGGCGAAAGCGCACTGCCTCAGCTTACCCTGAGATAGCTCGTCATCCCCGTCTTCTGATGCTCGATGATATGGCAATGCAGCAGCCAGTCGCCGGGATTGTCGGCGACGAAGGCAAGCTGCACCTTCTCGTCTGGCTGAATGAGATAGGTATCGGAGACCAGCGGTATCACCTCCCGCGTCGAGGAGGAGATCACCGTGAAGCTCATCCCGTGCAGATGGATCGGATGGGCATGCGGCGTGGTATTTTCCAGATTGAAGACATAGCTCTTGCCAAGCTTCAATTCCGCAAGCGGCGCCGTCGGATCGGGCGTATCGCCTGGCCACGGCACCTTGTTGATTGCCCAGAAACTGTAGCCGAGCGTGCCGCAGATACTTTCGACGGCGGCATTCTCGGCGGTGGCGCTCAGTATCAACGGGATCTGCTCGGCGGCGGAAAGATCGGCCTTCGGGACGGGATTCTCGACAAGCGGCCCGAGATCGCCGATATCGCGCTTCAGCGATGATCCGACCGCGCGCAGGCTGGCGATCACCTTCGGCGCCGTGCCGCGGATATCCTCGAGCGTCGCGACCGCACCTTCACCATCCGGCATGCGCACGGCAAGATCGAGCCGTTGACCCGGTCCGATCTGCAGGAGGTCGAGGGAAAAACGCTTCGGCACCGGATTGCCGTCGATCGCAATCACTGTCGCATCGGCGCCTTCCATCTTCAGCGAGAAGATCCGCGTCACGTCGGTGACCGCGATGCGCAGCCGCACCAGCCCGCCGGCCGGCGCGTCATATCGCGGCTCCTGATGCCAGTTGGCGGTGCGCACCGTGCCGTAGGTACCGGTCTTGGCAGCGTCGCGCGGCCGGAAGGGAGTGATGAAGTGCCCGTCGCCGCCGAGCCGCCAGTCACGCAGGTTCAGCACCACCTCGGCATCGAACTCCGGATCGGTCGGGTCTTCGACGACGATGACGCCGGTCATGCCGTGCCCCATCTGCGTCAGCGTGTTGCAATGCGGATGATACCAGAAGGTGCCGGCATCGGGTGGCGTGAAGGCATAGTCGAAGCTGTCGCCGGTATAGATGTAGGGCTGAGTCATGAACGGCACGCCGTCCATGCGATTATCGATGCGAAGCCCGTGCCAGTGGATCGTCGTCGGCTCGTCGAGCTCGTTTTTCAGCCGCGCCGCATAGGGGCGCCCTTTTGTCATCCTGAGAACCGGCGGCATGCCGTCATGGCCCCAGCTCATGATATCCTTGGTCGGTCCCGCCTCGGTCAGCATGGCTTCGGTCTTCACCGCCGCCAGCAACTGCGGCTCGGGAGCCGCTTCGGCAAATCCGAATTTACCGGCAATGCCGATGCCGACACCATAGGCGCCCGCGACAGCGGATGCCTTCAAGAGGTTGCGGCGGGTCAGGAGAGGCATGCGGAGGCTCCACAATGAGAATGTCGATCCTTTTAAAGTTGACCAGCATCTTCAGCAATACGGGAAGCGCGGCCAAACTGCCGCAGCATACCGGTCGCAGCCTCGCCATAAACGCGTGTCAAACGCCCGGCCGCTTGCGCCAAGCCTTGACAAATCGGAGCGTCCATGCGCTTTTCCGCCCGATTTTCTTGTCGGCGCTTGAGGGTCTTGGAACCCTTGCTGCCGTCTTAAGCCACATCCAGGATTTGAGATCATGCATCGCTACCGCAGCCACACATGCGCCGCCCTCCGCAAGACGGATGTCGGCTCGACCGTCCGTATTTCCGGCTGGGTCCATCGTGTCCGAGATCATGGCGGCGTTCTCTTCATCGACCTTCGCGACCATTACGGCATCACCCAGGTGGTCGCCGATCCGGACAGCCCGGCCTTCAAGATGGCTGAGACCGTGCGTGGAGAATGGGTCATCCGTATCGATGGCCTCGTCAAGGCCCGCACTGAAGACACCGTCAACAAGACCATGGCGACCGGCGAGATCGAGCTCTACGCGCAGGAGATCGAAGTTCTCTCCGCCGCCAAGGAATTGCCGCTGCCGATCTTCGGCGAGCCCGACTATCCGGAAGACGTTCGCCTTAAGTACCGCTTCCTCGATCTTCGCCGCGAGACGCTGCACAAGAACATCGTCAAGCGCACGCAGGTGATCTCCGCCATGCGCCGCGAAATGGGCAATGTCGGCTTCACCGAATATACGACGCCAATCCTGACGGCCTCCTCGCCGGAAGGCGCGCGTGACTTCCTCGTGCCGAGCCGCATCCATCCCGGCACTTTCTACGCGCTGCCGCAGGCGCCGCAGCAGTACAAGCAGCTTCTGATGGTTGCCGGTTTCGACCGCTACTTCCAGATCGCCCCGTGCTTTCGCGATGAAGATCCGCGCGCCGATCGCCTGCCGGGCGAATTCTACCAGCTCGACCTCGAAATGAGTTTCGTCGAGCAGGAAGACGTCTGGAACACCATGGGTCCGCTGATGACCTCGATCTTCGAGGAATTCGCCGAAGGCAAGCCGGTTACCAAGGAATGGCCGCGCATTCCGTATGACGAAGCGATCCGCAAATATGGCTCAGACAAGCCCGATCTGCGCAACCCGATCGTCATGCAGGCCGTGACCGAACATTTCGCCGGCTCCGGCTTCAAGGTTTTCGCAGGCATGATCGCCTCTAACCCGAAGGTCGAGATCTGGGCTATTCCGGCCAAGACCGGCGGTTCCAGAGCGTTCTGCGATCGCATGAATGCCTGGGCGCAGTCGACCGGTCAGCCTGGCCTCGGCTACATCTTCTGGCGCAAGGAAGGTGACAAGCTCGAGGGCGCCGGCCCGCTTGCAAAGAACATCGGCGAGGAGCGCACCGACGCGATCCGTACCCAGCTCGGCCTCGATGACGGTGACGCCTGCTTCTTCGTTGCTGGCGATCCGGCCAAGTTCTACAAGTTTGCCGGTGAAGCCCGCACCAAGGCCGGCGAAGAGCTGAATCTTGTCGATCGCGACCGTTTCGAACTCTGCTGGATCGTCGACTTCCCGTTCTTCGAATGGAGCGAGGAAGAAAAGAAGGTCGATTTCGCACACAACCCGTTCTCCATGCCGCAGGGCGGCCTCGACGCGCTTCAGAACCAGGATCCGCTGACCATCAAGGCGTTCCAGTATGACGCCGTCTGCAACGGCTTCGAAATCGCCTCGGGCTCGATCCGTAACCAGTCGCCGGAAACCATGGTCGCCGCCTTCGAGAAGGTCGGCCTCAGCCAGCAGGACGTCGAGGATCGTTTCGGCGGCCTCTACCGTGCCTTCCAGTACGGCGCCCCGCCGCATGGCGGTGCTGCCTTCGGTATCGACCGTATCGTCATGCTGCTCGTCGGCGCGAAGAACCTGCGCGAAATCTCGCTCTTCCCGATGAACCAGCAGGCCCAGGACCTGCTGATGGGCGCGCCGAGCCCGGCAAGCCCGACACAGTTGCGCGAGCTCTCGATCCGGCCGATCCCGCCGGTCAAGAAGGACTGAGATCGTCTGATCCCGAATGCAAAAGCCCGGCAAATCGCCGGGCTTTTCGTTTGGTTCGATCGCTCACAATGCCGCGTAGATCGCCTCGCGAAGATCGACCGTGAACTTGCCCCACATGCCCTCCAGCGTCGTGTTCGTCAGCGCAACGACGGTCAACCCGTTGACCGGGTCGATGAACCAGCTATGGCCGTAGACGCCGCCGCATTTCAGCGTGCCGTTGGGGAAGGGGACGCCTGCCTCAACCGGATTGGTGATAACAGACCAGCCGAAGCCAAAGCCGGAGCCGGGTTCATGCTGCTGGCGGCGCCCGCCGGCCTGGTCCGTCATCATCATCTGTACGGTTTTGCTCGAGAGCAGCGGTGCGCCACCCCTACGGATGGTTTCGAGTACGGCGAGCACGTCGCCCGCCGTTCCCGCCATGCCGGCGCCGCCCGAATGATACGAGGCGGGGTCGAAGATGCGGTTCGGCGCGAAGCGGATGGGACCCATCTCCGACATTACCAGCGCATTCTCGCCCATCAGCGTCGGTTCCGGTGAAGCGTTCATATAGGCCGCTGCCAGCCGGCTGCGGTCGCGAACCGAAAACGCGGTATCGGCAAGGCCAAGCGGTTTCGTCACCAGATCGGCGACTGCCTCGCCCAGCGGCACGCCCGTTTCCGCCTCGATGACGCCGCCGAGAACATCCATGGCGACGGAATATTGCCAGTCGCTGCCCGGCGCGAAATGCAGCGGTACGCTAGCGATCCGTCGCAGGTTCTCGGCCAGTGGCAGTCCCGGTTCGGCAAGGCCGTCGGAAACGCCGGCGCTGATATACGGGCCGCCGTCCTCTTCGGAGAAGCTATAGCCGAGGCCTGATGTATGGGTCAGCAGGTGGCGGATGAGAATGGTTGCTTCGCTGCCATCAGGCAGCCTCGGCCGGAAGTCCGGCAGCCATCTCGTCACCGCGTCGTCGAGCCCGATTTTTGCCTGCTCGACGAGCCGCATCACGGCGATGGTGACGATCGGCTTGGTGATCGAGGCAAGCCTGAAGATCGTGTCCTCGCGCATCGCCAGACCGCTTTCGCGGTCGGCAAGGCCGGCGGCGCGGCGATGCACGATCTCTCCGTCGCGGGCGACGAGCACCACCGTTCCCACAAGCCGCCTTTCGTCGAGCGCGCTTGTGATTGCCGCATCGACCGCCGCGGCAAGGGATGAATTCCTGTCGGCATCTGCCATTTCGAGGGGAAGACTCATCAGATTAAGCCTTCTATAATCACAATGACCGTTCCTGAATATAGAAAGCCGCCTCGAATTTCTAGAGTGATCATTGTGAAAAATAGTACTGACATGAAAAATCCTGCCGCCCGCCGCCGCGGCCGCCCACCGGCTTTCGACCGGGAGACCGTTCTCTCGGCGGCGCGCGAGACCTTCTGGGCGCATGGATATGAGGGCGCCTCGATCGCCGATCTCACTGCCGCCATGGGCATCACGCCGCAAAGCCTCTATGCCGCCTTCAACTCGAAGGCCGATCTCTATCGAGCGGCGCTGGAGCAATACCGAACGCTGGGCTCCGACACGTTTTCCTCTCTCGGCGAGCCGATCGACACCGTGTCCGCCTTCGAGCGCATATTGCGGGGCTCGGCCGCCATTTTCTCGGCTCCGGAGCATCCGAAAGGCTGCATGATCTCGACGGCCGTGCTGAACTGCGCCAGCGAGAACGACGTGATCGCCGACCATGTTGCGGCGATGCGTCGTCGGTCGCTGGACGCTTTCACGGCAAGGATCGAGCGTGGCATCCGCGAGGGTGATATCAAGGCCGGGACGAACCCCCGCGCGCTGGCACGGTTCCTCGGTGCCATCATCCAGGGCATGTCGGTGCAGGCGAGGGACGGCGCATCGCTAGAGGAATTGCTTGATATCGCAGTCCTCGCCATCGCCGAGGTCGCCCGTCATCGCGCCTGAAAACGAAAAGGCCCGGCAGTTCACTACTGCCGGGCCTTTCGTCGCAAGATCGAAGTGATCAGTCGTTGGCAGTGACCTTGACGCCAAGCACTTGCGGCAGCGTGTTCGGAGCGCCCATGGCGGCGCCCACGATCGTCGGGAACGGCACCGGCTTCTCAGGAGCGGCCTTGACGGTCAGGCTCTTCGGATCGTCGAGGAAGGTGTTGACGGCAGCCGAAACGGCGTTCTGCAGTTCCGGGATATTGAGCTGTGCCAGCATGATCGGCGTCATCGCCTTCAGCGAATCCGCCATCTGCTTGCCCGACATGTTCTGCTGCGAGCCGGCATAATCCAGCGCGCGCTTGGTAATCGAGGCATCTTCGAAGCGCACCTGCGCCGCCTCGAAGGACAGCTGCTGCATCAGGCCGAGCATGGCAAGGCCAAGCGCCTGCTGCGATTCTTCCTTGTTCGCACTGGCTTCGGATTGCTTCATCGCATCCTGCAGCGACTTCACGAAGGCCATCGTGTAGCCCGAGATCTTGAAGCCAAGGTTCAGCTTGCCGATGTTGGTGAAGTCGAAGGCGAATTCCGAAATGTCGATCGTGCCGGGGGCAAGTTCCCAGGCGCCCTTCATGGTGATGTCGCCCTGGATGTGCTGCAGGGCCAGCTTCTCGATCGCGTCCTTGCTCTGCGGATCCTCGGCTTTGCTGAGATCGGCCTTCAAGCTTTTGAAGGCGCCGTCGAAATCGAAGCCGGATTCGTCTTCGCGCAGTGTCAGATTGACGTCGCTTTGCAGCAACGAGAACACTTCCGCGCCGTCCTTGACCACCTTCAGCGGGCCGGTATGGGCGGTTTCGTAGAGCATCATGGTATCGAGCGTGTCGCCGCCCGCCGTTGCCGGGATCGAGATACCGCCAAGCGTCAGCTCCTGCGCCGTTACCGTGACGCCGTCTTTCGTGGTGTTGATATCGGGGAAGGCGGCCTCTTCTATGTAATAGCCGCCATCCTCGTCTTCTTCGACGCCGGAAAGGGTGACTTCGCCGACAGCCAGGCTTTCGCCGCCGGCCGATTTGACGCTGACATTCTTCAGCGTCGCGGTCGTGCCGTCGATATCGACGGCGTCAGCCGAAATCGTTCCGCCCTGTACGGCATAGGCGGCATTGAGCTTCTTCAGCAGATCGGCGCCGTCGAGGGCGAAAGCCGAACCGGCGAGCGAGAAAAAGGCGGCGCCCGACAGCATCAGCCGCGTTGTCCGGGAAAAGTTCATGGGGTGTTTCCTCTGGTGGCGTGGTGGCGGTTGGAAATCTGCAGTTACGCTACTACGGATTAGGCCCGCTTTATATTTGCGGATCTCTAAATTTCTGTTGAGAGGAACGGCAAACGAAGTCCAAATTGCGGCGGAACGTTTGTCTCATCCTTTGATGTCAGTCCCAAGACTTCATCCACAGCCGTAATGGCCCGGATTCCTTGCCCGCCGGCCTCTTCTGAGCTAGTCAGGACCTATGGGACAAGAGATTTTGCCGCCTTCAGGCGGAGACGACGATCACATCCAACCGGTCGACCTCAAGGCGGCGCTCGAGCAGCGTTACCTTGCCTATGCGCTGTCGACCATCATGCACCGCGCTCTGCCTGATGTGCGTGACGGGCTGAAGCCTGTCCATCGCCGCATCGTCTATGCGATGAACGAGATGGGGCTGAGGCCGAACTCGGCCTTCAGAAAATGCGCCAAGATCGTTGGCGAGGTGATGGGTAACTACCATCCGCACGGCGACCAGTCGATCTACGACGCGCTTGCCCGTCTCGCCCAGGATTTCTCGCAGCGCTACACGCTGGTCAACGGCCAGGGCAATTTCGGCAATATCGACGGCGACAGCCCCGCCGCCATGCGTTACACCGAATCGAAGATGACGGCGGTCTCCGAACTGCTGCTCGAAGGCATCGATCAGGATGCCGTCGATTTCCGCGACACTTACGACGAATCGAATTCCGAGCCGGTCGTCCTTCCGGGCGCCTTCCCGAACCTGCTCGCCAACGGCTCATCCGGCATCGCCGTCGGCATGGCGACCTCGATCCCGTCGCACAATGCCCACGAGCTTTGCGACGCTGCCCTGCATCTGATCAAGCATCCCGATGCGACCGTCGAAAAGCTGGTCGAATTCATTCCCGGCCCGGATTTCCCCACAGGCGGCATCATCATCGATAGCCGCGACAGCATTATCGAGAGCTACCGCACGGGGCGCGGCGGTTTCCGCGTGCGGGCGAAATGGCAGACGGAAGATCTCGGCCGTGGCGGCTACCAGATCGTCATCACCGAAATTCCCTTCCAGGTGCAGAAATCGCGGCTGATCGAGAAGATCGCCGAACTGCTGATCGCCCGCAAGCTGCCGCTGCTGGAAGATATCCGCGACGAATCGGCCGAGGACATTCGTGTCGTGCTTGTGCCGAAGACCCGAAGCGTCGATCCGACGATCCTGATGGAATCGATGTTCAAGCTGACGGAACTCGAAAGCCGCTTCCCGCTCAACATGAACGTGCTCTCCATGGGCCGCATCCCGCGGGTCATGGCGCTGAACGAGGTCCTGAGGGAGTGGCTGGACCACCGCCGCGAAGTTCTGCAGCGCCGCTCGCGCTTCCGCCTTGCAGCGATCGACAGGCGCCTCGAAATCCTCAGCGGCCTGCTGATCGCCTACCTCAACATCGATGAGGTCATCCGCATCATCCGCGAGGAGGACGAGCCGAAGCCGGTCATGATGGCGCGCTGGGATCTCACCGACAATCAGGTCGAGGCGATCCTCAATATGCGGTTGCGCGCCTTGCGCAAGCTGGAAGAGTTCGAGATCCGCAAGGAATTCGACGAACTCACCAAGGAAAAGGGCGAGATCGAGGCGTTGCTTTCTTCCGACGACAAGCAATGGCAGACGGTCGCCTGGGAAATCGGTGAGGTGAAGAAGAAATTCGCCAAGGCGACCGAGATCGGCCGCCGCCGCACCCAGTTTGCCGACGCACCCGAGACCGACGAAGAAGCAATCCAGCAGGCGATGATCGAGAAGGAACCGATCACGGTCGTCATTTCCGAAAAGGGCTGGATCCGCGCATTGAAGGGCCATATCGCCGATACGGCGACGCTGACCTTCAAGGAAGGCGACGGCTTGAAGATCGCCTTCCCGGCGCAGACGACGGACAAGATCCTGATCGTCACCACCGGCGGCAAGGCGTTCACGCTCGGCGGCGACAAGCTGCCGGGTGGCCGCGGTCACGGCGAGCCGCTGCGCATCATCGTCGATATGGATAACGACCAGGCGGTGCTGACCGCTTTCGTCCATGATCCCTCACGCAAGCAGCTGATCGTCTCGACCGCCGGCAACGGCTTCGTCGTTCCGGAGGCCGAGCTGGTCGCCAATACGCGCAAGGGCAAGCAGATCATGAACGTCGGACTGCCCGAGGAAACGCAGCTGCTCGTGCCCGTCAGCGGCGACCATGTCGCCGTCGTCGGCGAAAACCGCAAGCTGCTGGTCTTCCCGTTGGCGCAGGTGCCGGAAATGTCCCGCGGCAAGGGCGTGCGTCTGCAGCGTTACAAGGATGGCGGTATTTCCGACGTCCGCTGCTTCGCCATATCAGATGGCCTCGTCTGGGAAGACAGCGCCGGCCGCACCTTCACGAAGAACAAGGACGAGCTTGCCGAGTGGCTGGCCGACCGAGCCACCGCCGGCCGCACCGTGCCGAAGGGCTTCCCGCGCAGCGGCAAATTCGCCGGCTAGAACAGGATGATTTTAGGCCTCTTCGGCCTAAAATCTGAATCCTTCTAATATAAATAATAAGAGCATGATGTCGTCCGAAAACCGCTCACACTTTTCGGCATCATGCTCTAAGGGCACGACAGCGCCGCGCGTCTTTTCAGACGTATAAAAGGCGCTGTAACCCGCTGAATGGCTGGATAATTTTATCCTTCAACCGATTCCGCTTGAAGGAATGATTCAGTATATTCCGAGCCCGACTCTTGGCGGGCGCGACAATTCCTCTATCTCAATCCTGTTAGCAAAAATATGAGCAGGCCGGCTCCGGAGGCGGACGGAATGGCCGCAGGCCGCGCACGGGAGGAGTGTGCGCGCCATTACCGGAGGAAAATCGATGCCCGCCAGCACCATCAAACTGCATGTCAGCCAAACCTATAGGGTGCCGCCCGCCGTCGTCTACGACGCCTGGCTCAACCCCGAAATCGCCCGCCGCTTCCTGTTTGCGACCGATGACGGTCACGTCATCCGCGCCGATATCGATCCGCATGTCGGCGGCCGTTTCTTCGTCGTCGACCGCCGCCCGACTGGCGACGCCTTCCACCAGGGCGTCTTCCTGGAATTGAAGCGCCCGCAACGCATGGTCTTCAGTTTCTCCGTCGAGGAGCACGACCACAATTGCGATCGTGTCGAAATAAATATTGAGCCTCTCGGCGGCGGCAGCCGTCTGACGTTGACCCACGAAATGTGCGCCGAATGGGCCGAACACGAGGAAAAGACCCGGCAAGGCTGGGCGCATGTGGTCGAAGGGCTTGGCAGGGAACTGGAGCAGGAGCAGTTCAAGGCTACGGGTTGAGCGGTATGCTGAAATCTCGAAGGAAGCGGGTCGCACCTTCTTCGTCGATCTCACCGGCGGCTACGGCAAGAACGAAAGCGTAGAGATTGGCATCGGTCGTTTCGATCTCGTAGCCATTTTCGAGAAGGAACACACCGGCGGTTACAACCGCGATCCGCTTGTTACCGTCAACGAATGCGTGGTTGCGGGCAAGACCGAAAAGACATGCGGCGGCGAGTTCGATGACGTTGTCGCAGCCGTAATTTGCCTTGTGCATCGGCCGGCCGAGAGCAGATTCCAGCGCGCCTTCGTCACGCAGTCCTGTGAGGCCGCCGAAGCGCTCGATCTGCATTTTCTGCAGGCTCTCCACCAACGGTCTCGTCAGGAATTTGAAGGCCATTATTCGGCCAGCTTTTTCAAGGCGACCTTATACTTGTCCATGAAATATCGCGCCGCCTCGAGCTGACGAGACAAATCTTCATCGGCCGGCTTCAAAGTGATGCCACCGTTTTCCATCTGCAATTCCAGTGAATCGCCGGTCGTCAATCCAAGACGGTCGAGGGTTTCCTTAGGGATGATAATACCCTCGGAATTGCCGATCTTGCGGATCGTGACGTTCATCGCTTCATCCTCTGTGTGGTAACGGAGTTATAACATGAGGCCGAGCAGGCGACAACGTCCTAGCCTGCCATTTGCCTGATGCTTTTCCTCCGCACCATCCAGGCGGAATGCGCCGCGATCGCCGCCACCAGGATGCCGCCGCCGACCAGTGTCATCTTCGTCGGCGTTTCGGCAAAGATCAGCCAGACCCAGATCGGTGCGAGCACGGTTTCGAGCAGGTAGAACATGCCGACTTCAGGCGCCGAGAGGTAACGCGGCCCGGTCGCCAGGCACCAGAAGGCAAGCGGCATCATCACCGCGCCGTTGAAGAGGATCCAGGCGGGATGCTCGATCGAAAAACCGCCTGTCGGTATGACCGAGATCAGGCCGACCGCCGCCGGCAATACCGTCGAAAGCAGCGAGACGAAACCCATCTCCCGGCGGGAGGCGCGGCTGATGGTGATGGCGGCGGCAATGATGAAGGCGGTCAGCAGCGCCATGATATCGCCGAAGAGATGGCCGCCCGAAAGCCCATCCCGCACGATCAGACCGACGCCGAAGATCATCGCCGCCATGGCGATCAGCGTTGCTAGCGCCGGCCGCTCCTTGAGGAAAATCCACGAAAGAAGGGCGGCGAACATCGGATTGAATGCGATGATGAAAACGACATTGGCCGTCGACGTGTTGAAAACGGCAAGAAGGAAGACCACCGTCGTCAACCCGTAGAGCAGGCCGGTTGCGAGGCCCGGCCAGCCCGGCACGAGCACTGGCCATCGCCCGTTGGCGATCCTGAGCACTGTGGCGACCAGAAGCGTCACGCCAAGGGTCGCGATGCTTCTCGCGGCAAGGATCGACCACAGCTCGCCGTCGGCGAGCCGCATGAGGGGGATATCCACGGAAAGCGCCAGCCCGCCGATCGCCGTCAGCAGCAGGCCCTTCCGATGGTCGGAAAGAGCGGTGGGGAACATTCAGTCGTGGGTGCTCTCGGGCATGGACGAGGGATCGAAGCGTTCCCAGCCGCGCGGGGTCAGATGCTCCTGCGGCTGGAAGCGCGTCTTGTAGTCCATTTTCCGCGACCCTTGAACCCAGTAGCCGAGGTAGACATGCGGCAATCCCAGCGCTTTCGTGCGCCTGACATGGTCGAGAATCATGAAAGTGCCGAGCGAACGCCGCTCAAGCGCCGGATTGAAATAGGAATAAACCATCGACAGGCCGTCGCTCATCGTGTCGGTGAGGGCGGCGGCCAGCAACTCGCCTTTCGGACGCTGCTCCAATCCGGAGCCTTCCTCGCGGCGGCGGTATTCGATGATTCTCGTATTCACATGTGTGTCTTCCACCATGATTGCATAGTCGAGCACGGTCATGTCGGACATGCCGCCCTGCTGGTGGCGAAAATCGAGATAGCGTCGGAAGAGCGAATATTGCTCGCTGGAAGGCTGGGCTGCGAATTCGGTGGCGATGACGTCGGAATTGGCGCCAAGCACCCGCTTCATCGATTTGGTCGGCTCGAATTCCTGGGCGAGAATTCTGACAGAAACGCAGGCGCGACAGGATTCGCAGGCCGGACGATAGGCGATGTTTTGTGAGCGGCGGAAACCGCCCTGCGTCAGGATGTCGTTCATCTCGGCGGCGCGCGGGCCGACCAGATGGGTGAACACCTTGCGCTCCATCTCGTGCGGCAAGTACGGACACGCAGCCGGGGCCGTCAGATAAAACTGCGGGGATGGCGTCGTCTGCGTATTCATTTGTCGCGGAAATTTCCCTGTCGAGACCGTGCCGTTTCCTGACAGCATGACCTAAGAATAAAAAACGTCAACAGCGGGGCGCTTTTCGCCCTTCATATCAGTCTTCTAATTCTAGATATGGAGCGCCGGCGCCCTCCGGCAAAGAGAAGGCGGAGACTTTATTTCGTCTCCGCCCCGAGATCGCAGTTAGGGTTTCAGCCAAAGTCTCAGCCAAAGTCTCAGGCGGTGCGCACCGTCGCCGTGCCCACCAGCAGGTCGTGGACGAGACGGCTGCGTTCGATAAACAGGCCGGCAAGCAGGATGAGCGGCGTCAGCACCGAGTTGAGGATCCAGAACAGTGCCAGATGCACGATCGCCGTCATGAAATCCATCGGCCGCCCATCGACGCGCACGATCGCGATTCCCATGGCGCGCATGCCCAGCGAGGCCTGGCTTGGCCCGCCCACAGTCAGGCCGAAGTAAATGCCGGCGACGATGACGAAGAGGGCAGGGTAGAGAAAGAAGCCCAGCCCCAGCGTGACGATCGACAGGAAGAACAGCACGATCGCCGCGGGAATGCAGAGCAGCGCCACGATGACATAGTCGAGAATGAAGGCGAAGACCCGGCGGCTCAACACGCCGCTATAGGCGCGCCAGTCCTCCGGTGCGGCATAAAGCGGATTGGGGTTGTAGCTCATCTCAATCTCCTCAGGAAAAGCGATGCCGCTGATATGGTATCGGCAGGGCAAAATGCAATAATCTGCCCCAGATGCGGATGGTTTTAGGCCGGATCGGCCTAAAACCATCCGCATCTAAATCAAAGAAATGGAGCATGATGTCGTCCGAAAACCGCCGACACTTTTCGGCATCATGCACTACAGCGCCGCGCGTCTTTTGAGACGCGCAAAGGACGCTGTAGCACTTTGAGTTGCTGCATAATTTTATCCTTAAATCGATTCCGATTTAAGGAATTATGCAGTCACCGCTTTGCGAGAATTTTCGCCACTTCGACCGCGAAATAGGTGAGGACACCGTCGCATCCCGCCCGCTTGAACGACAGCAGCGTTTCGAGCATTGCCCGCTCGCCATCGATCCAGCCATTCATCGCCGCCGCCTTGATCTGCGTATATTCGCCGGAAACCTGGTAGGCGAAGGTCGGCAGGCCGAAGGCCTCCTTCATCCGCCAGCAGATGTCGAGATAGGGCAGGCCGGGCTTGACCATCAGCATGTCGGCGCCCTCCTCGACGTCGAGGGCCGCGTCGCGGATTGCCTCGGTGCCGTTGGCTGGGTCGATATAATAGGTCTTCTTGTCGCCTTTCAGCAGCCCGCCTGTCGAGATCGCCTCGCGATAGGGGCCGTAGAAGGCGGAGGCGAATTTCGTCGCATAACTCATGATGCCGACGCTCTGGTGGCCGGCCGCATCGAGCGCCATGCGGATCGCGCCGATGCGCCCGTCCATCATCTCCGAAGGCGCGATGATGTCGGCGCCGGCATCCGCCTGCATGACGGCGGCGCGTGCCACCTGGTCGACGGTCTCGTCGTTGACGATCTCGCCGCCTCTAAGGATGCCGTCATGGCCGTGGCTGGTGAAGGGATCGAGCGCGACGTCGGTAATGACGCCGATATGAGGCACCGCCTTCTTGATCGCCGCCGTCGTCTGATTGATCAGGTTGTTGGCCTCGAGGCTGTTCGAGCCGGTCTCGTCACGCAGTTCCATCTCGATATTCGGAAAGGTGGCAAGGGCCGGAATGCCGAGGCCGGCCGCTTCGCGCGCGGCTTCGACGGCCTTGTCGATGCTCATGCGGTTGACGCCCGGCATGGCCGGGATCGGGTCGATGATGCCGGAACCCGGCACGATGAAGATCGGCCAGATCAGGTCGTCGACCGTCAGCCGGTTCTCCTGCACCAGCCGGCGCGTCCAATCCGCCTTGCGGTTGCGCCGCATGCGGCGATGACCGGTGATGTCGTCGACGAGATGCGTCCTGTCCTGCATGATATCTGTCCTTGGCCCATTCCATTTATCGGAGCGCTCATTATCATGGCACCTGGAAAATCCAAACCGGACGATTGGCCGCGGCGGAAAAACCTCTGGCGCATAACCCGAAAATCGGAATGGATTTTCGGGTTATGCGCCAACTCAATGTTATAGAGCGTCCCTGGCGCGTCTTGTCAGACGCTCGGACGCCCTTGTGAAGATGCAACCCCAAACCGATGTCTGCGCTATGGAAACCGAATCCCCGACGATACCGAAACGCACACTGGCGGATATCCTCTTCATTCTCTTCCTGAGGCTGGTTGCCGTATCCTGCTTCTGGTTCGGCCTGCAATATTGGGCGATGCTCGTCGGCTATTCGCTGGTCGGCGCCGGCCGCTTCGATCTTTTGAGCCTGCCGTGGAAGGTGGCGAGCACCAGCCTCGCCGTGCTCTTCCCCGTCGCCTCCCTTGGCCTCTGGCTCACCGTCTCCTGGGGACCGGTCATCTGGGTGCTGGCCGCCGGCGGGCAGATCCTCATGTATGGCCTGCTGCCGGATATTTTCGGCCCCAACAAGCTGATCATCCTGCTGCATCTCATGGTCGCCGCCGTCTACTGGATTTTCCGCCTGCTGCTATGGCTGGAAAAGCGCCGGCACCGCCGCCAGGTAAGTGTTGATTTACCCTGAGACAACGTGGGGTTACCGGTAAGGCTCCGTTAAGCCTGCGGTTTAAGTCGAATTTTATATGTATTCGATAGGGTCTCACTCAAGGCGGGAAGAAAACACACCGCCAAACAAACAGTGAGGCAGTCAATATGAACACGAAAATTAAGCCGCAGGCGGTATCGACCTTCCGTGACCAGCAGGACCACGACATCCGTGATCTTTACATGGAATCCCTTCATCTCGTTGAACGTCTGCACCGTCGTCTTCTCGACGTCATCAAGGACGAATTCGACCGTCAGGGTCGCAGCGACGTCAACGCCATCCAGGCGCTGCTCCTTTTCAACATCGGCAATTCCGAGCTGACCGCCGGTGAGCTGCGCTCGCGTGGCTACTATCTCGGCTCCAACGTTTCTTACAACGTCAAGAAGCTGGTCGATCTCGGTTTCATCAACCACCAGCGCTCGCGCATCGACCGCCGCTCGGTCCGCATCAGCCTGACCGAAACCGGCCAGGACATCGCCGAAACGGTGGCCAAGCTCTACGAACGCCACATCGCCTCGATCGACAAGGTCGGCGGCATCGGCACCGACGAGTTCACGCAGATGAACAAGCTGCTCCAGCGTCTGGACCGTTTCTGGAACGACCAGATCCTGTACCGCCTCTAAGACCCCTGACCTCCTTCCAGGGTTGCAGAAAATCGGACGTGTTCCCTGCACGTCCGATTTGCCGTTTGATCCGCGTGGCATCTTTGCAACGCATGGCAGGCAAGCGCAAAGCCCGGTATTCAAGCCGTTTTTTAGCCGTTATTAACCGGCACGCTTTACCCCGTCATATGGTTCGTTGTGTCGTGTTTCCGGTAGCCGGCAGTCCTTCTACCCACCCGGCAACACGAATTGGCCATATTGGTGTGGCAGCGGAAGGCTTAACAACCGGCGCTTTCAATGGACCGATCAGGAATGCTCAGGCTGTCACATCGCAATCTTGTGATGGGGCAAGCGGAATTTTTTGATGCGCCGGACAACGAATGGACTGGGATCTGCGTTAAAGCGCAGTGATATCGCAAAGAGCCGCGGCATCTCTTTATCGCCGCAGTCAGTGGTTGGGACTATGTCGAAGAAAAACGGAATTGAAGCTCTCTCGCGCCGCGCTTTCCTTGCGTCCGCGGCAACGGTTGGCGCCAGCGCGATTGCCGCGCCGGCATTCGCGCAATCGGCGCTCGATACGCTGATCAATGCGCCGCGCCGCGGCAACTGGGACGACCAGTTTGACGCCAAGGCGGCTTCGCGCACGGCGACCGCCATGGTTTCCAACACGCCGATCCTCGGCCCGCAGTCGGTTGCGAGCGCGCAGCAGGCGATCATGCAGTATCAGCAGATCGCCGCAGCCGGCGGCTGGCCTGAGGTCAATCCCGGTGACCAGCGCCTGCAGCTCGGCGTCAGCTCTCCCGCCGTCCAGGCGCTGCGCCAGCGTCTTGCGATCACTGGCGATCTGCCGCGCGAGGCCGGCCTGTCCAACGCCTTCGATTCCTATGTCGACGGCGCCGTCAAGCGCTTCCAGGCGCGTCATGGCCTGCCGGCCGATGGCGTTCTCGGCGAATTCACGCTGAAGGCGATGAACATCCCCGCCGATGTCCGCCTGCAGCAGTTGAACACCAATATCGTCCGTCTGCAGACCTTCCCCGAAGACTTGGGCCGCCGTCACCTGATGGTCAATATTCCGGCCGCCTACGTGGAGGCTGTCGAAGATGGCAGTGTCGCGACACGTCACACCGCGGTTGTCGGCCGCTTGAGCCGCCCGACGCATCTCGTCAATTCGAAGATTTACGAGGTCATCCTCAATCCTTACTGGACGGCGCCGCGCTCGATCGTCGAGAAGGACATCATGCCGCTGATGCGCAAGGATCCGACCTATCTCGAAAAGAATGCCATTCGTCTGCTCGACGGCAAGGGCAACGAAGTCGCGCCCGAGACCATCGACTGGAACGGCGAGGCGCCGAACCTGATGTTCCGTCAGGACCCCGGCAAGACCAACGCCATGGCGTCGACGAAGATCAACTTCTACAACAAGAACGGCGAGTACATGCACGACACGCCGCAGCAGGGCCTGTTCAACAAGCTGATGCGCTTTGAATCGTCGGGCTGCGTCCGCGTTCAGAACGTGCGCGACTTGTCGAACTGGCTCTTGCGCGAGACCCCCGGCTGGAACCGCCAGCAGATGGAGCAGGTGATCGCAACCGGCGTCAACACGCCGGTCAAGCTCGCCACGGAAGTTCCGGTCTATTTCGTCTACATCTCTGCCTGGGGCATGCCCGACGGCATCGTCCAGTTCCGCGACGACATCTATCAGATGGACGGCAATGCCGAGCTGGCGCTCGACACCACGGCGGGCATGGAACAGCCGGTCCAGTAAGCGGCGACCTCTGCATCGCAATTTGAAAACCGCGCTTTTTCCGGCGCGGTTTTTTTATGTCGGAGAAGCGGTTCCTGCTGCATAATTCTTTAAATCGGCATCGATTTAAGGACAAAATTATGCAGCACTTCAAAGTGCTACAGCGTCCTTTGCGCGTCTGAAAGACGCGCGGCGCTGTAGTATGGTCGCCAAGGATCGGCGCGGCGCGATCGCAAAAGAGCGTGAGCGCGCGCTTTGCTCAGCAAATGTCGTTCTTCGTATTGCCCTCGCCACAGCGGAAGGCTAATACCTCAGCGCATTCCAGTTGAGGAGCCCGCCCATGACCAATGCTTCCACCGAATCCTTCTTCAATCGCTCGCTTGCGGACGTCGATCCGGATATTTTCAGCGCGATCGGAAAGGAACTCGGTCGCCAACGGCACGAGATCGAACTGATCGCTTCTGAGAACATCGTCTCCCGCGCCGTGCTGGAAGCCCAGGGCTCCATCATGACCAACAAATATGCCGAGGGTTATCCCGGCAAGCGTTATTACGGCGGCTGCCAGTTCGTCGATATCGCCGAGGAACTGGCGATCGAGCGCGCCAAGAAGCTGTTCGGCGTCAATTTCGCCAACGTCCAGCCGAATTCCGGTTCGCAGATGAACCAGGCCGTGTTCCTGGCGCTGCTGCAGCCGGGTGACACCTTCATGGGTCTCGACCTGAATTCGGGCGGCCACCTCACGCATGGTTCGCCGGTCAACATGTCCGGCAAGTGGTTCAACGTCGTCTCCTACGGCGTGCGCGAAGGCGACAACCTGCTCGACATGGATGAAGTCGAGCGCAAGGCCAAGGAAACCAAACCGAAGCTCATCATCGCCGGCGGCACTGCCTATTCCCGCATCTGGGACTGGAAGCGCTTCCGCGAGATCGCCGATTCGGTTGGCGCCTACCTCATGGTCGACATGGCCCATATTGCCGGCCTCGTTGCCGGTGGTGTTCATCCGTCGCCATTCCCGCATTGCCATGTCGCGACGACGACGACCCACAAGTCACTACGCGGGCCGCGCGGCGGCGTCATCCTCACCAATGACGAGGATCTGGCGAAGAAGTTCAATTCGGCTGTCTTCCCCGGTCTGCAGGGTGGCCCGCTGATGCACATCATCGCCGCCAAGGCTGTGGCCTTCGGCGAGGCGCTGCAGCCTGAATTCAAGGATTATGCCGCCCAGGTCGTCAAGAACGCCAAGGCGCTGGCCGAAACGCTGATATCGGGCGGCCTCGATGTCGTCTCCGGCGGCACCGACAACCACCTGATGCTGGTCGACCTTCGCAAGAAGAATGCCACCGGCAAGCGCGCCGAGGCAGCGCTTGGCCGCGCCTATGTTACCTGCAACAAGAACGGCATTCCCTTCGATCCGGAAAAGCCCTTCGTCACCTCGGGCGTGCGCCTCGGCGCACCGGCCGGCACGACCCGCGGCTTCAAGGAAGCCGAATTCCGCGAGATCGGCAATCTCATCGTCGAGGTCCTCGACGGCCTGAAGGTCGCCAATTCCGATGAAGGCAACGCTGCCGTTGAAGCCGCTGTGCGCGGCAAGGTGGTCAACCTCACCGACCGCTTCCCCATGTATGATTACTTGGGATAAGGAGTAGGGATGCGCTGCCCCTATTGCGGTTCGGAAGATACCCAGGTCAAGGATTCGCGCCCGGCGGAGGACAACACGTCCATCCGCCGCCGGCGCATCTGTCCCGATTGCGGCGGCCGCTTCACCACGTTCGAGCGTGTGCAACTGCGCGAGCTGATGGTCATCAAGAAGACCGGCCGCAAAGTGCCCTTCGACCGCGACAAGCTGGTGCGCTCTTTCGAGGTGGCGTTGCGCAAACGGCCCGTCGAGCGCGATCGCATCGAGCGCGCCGTCTCCGGTATCGTCCGCCGGCTTGAAAGCTCCGGCGAGACCGAGATCTCCTCCGAGCAGATCGGCCTGCAGGTGCTGGAAGCCATGAAGAGCCTCGATGATGTCGGCTTCGTGCGCTACGCCTCGGTCTATCGGGATTTCTCGCTTGCCGAGGATTTCGAGAAGGTCATTTCCGAAATCAACGCCAAGATCGCCCGCGACCCGCTGGACAGGTGAGCCATGAGCATCACGCCGCATGACGAACGTTTCATGGCGGCGGCGATCCGTCTGTCGCGCTGGCATCTCGGCCGCACCGCCACCAATCCTTCCGTCGGCTGTCTGATCGTCAAGGACGACGTCATCGTCGGCCGTGCGGTGACGGCGCTCAGTGGCCGCCCGCATGCCGAGACGCAGGCGCTCGCTGAAGCCGGCGCGCTCGCCCGCGGCGCCACTGCCTATGTGACGCTCGAACCCTGCTCGCATCACGGTAAGACGCCGCCCTGCGCCGAGGCGCTGATCGCCTATGGCGTTGCCCGCGTCGTCATCGGCGTCACCGATCCCGATCCGCGGGTCTCCGGCCGCGGCATCGCCATACTGCGCGAAGCTGGTATAGAGGTGGATGCCGGCGTGCTGGAGGCGGAGGGCCGGCAGTCGCTCGCCGCCTATCTCACCCGCCAGACGAAGAACCGGCCCTATGTGACTCTCAAACTTGCCGTTTCCGCCGATGGCATGATCGGCCGCGAGGGGGCAGGGCAGGTGGCGATAACAGGCCCGGAGGCCCGCGCCCAGGTGCAGGCGCTGCGCGCCGAAACCGATGCCATCCTGGTCGGCATCGGTACCGCGATTGCCGATGATCCGCTGCTGACTGTGCGTTCGCCAGGTCTTGAATCGCAATCGCCGATCCGCATCGTCCTCGATCCTTCCCTGGCATTGCCGCTGACCAGCAAGCTCGTCGGGACGGCGCGGGAGGTGCCGGTCATCGTGGTGGCGAGTGAGGAAGGATCATTGTCGCAGATAGAGGGGGATATCGCATCCACAGAGATGGACTCCCGCCGCGAAGCCCTCGAAGCCGCCGGCGTCGAGGCGGTCCATTGCAATCCCTATCATCCGGAAGTCCTGCTGTCGGCACTCGCGACGCGCGGTATTTCCTCGCTTCTGGTCGAGGGCGGTGCAAAGACGGCGCGGCTTTTCCTCGAGGCTGGCCTCGTCGATCGCATCCAGCTTTATCAGGCGCCTGTTGTGATCGGCGAGGGTGGTATTGAATCCCCGCTTGATGCAACCGACATACCATCGGGTTTTGCCCATACGGGCACGCTGATGTTCGGCGGCGATCGCCTGGACGAATACGAAAGAGGGCTTTGATGTTCACCGGAATAGTCACCGATGTCGGCACGGTCGAATCCGTTTCCCCGCTGAAGGAAGGTATCCGGCTGCGGGTCGCGACCGCCTATGATCCCTCAACCATCGATATGGGCGCCTCGATCTCTCACGCCGGCATCTGCCTGACTGTCACCGGACTTCCGACCGAGGGCAGCAACGGCCGCTGGTTCGAGGTCGAGGCCTGGGAAGAGGCGCTGCGACTGACGACGATCGGCACTTGGCAGGAGGGCAGCCGCATCAATCTCGAACGGTCGCTGAAGATCGGCGATGAACTCGGCGGCCACATCGTTTCCGGCCATGTCGACGGCAAGGCGGAAATCCTCTCGGTGACAGCAGAGGGCGACGCCACGCGCTACCGCCTGCGCGCGCCCGAACATCTGGCGAAATTCGTCGCCCCCAAGGGTTCGATTGCACTCGACGGTACTTCGTTGACGGTCAATGCCGTCGACGGCACGGATTTCGACGTCCTGCTCATCCGCCACACGCTCGAGGTCACCACCTGGGGCGACCGCAAGGCCGGCGATTTCGTCAATTTTGAAGTCGACACCATGGCGCGTTACGCCGCCCGGCTGGCCGAATTTCCCAGCGCATAACCCCGAAAATCGGAATCGATTTTCGGAAAGGATTATGCGCAGATCCAAAGTGATAGAGCGTCCTTAGCGCGTCCTGTCGGACGCGCGGCGCTCTACCGCGAAAACTGAATAATCTCGCCGTTGTACTGGGTGCGCGCCGTCTCGCGAAAGCCGAGCTTGGCTGCGACCCGCAGCGAGGCCTGGTTCTCGGGACTGATGATGCAGCTCATCGCTTTTCCCGGGAAATGCGTTTCCGCCCAGCCGATCAGGACGGTCAGCGCCTCGGTGGCATAACCGCGGCCGTGCGCCGAGGGCATCAGCGCCCAGCCGACCTCCATCGTCCCCTCGATCGAGGGTTCCATCTCGCGCCGGGCTTCCAGGAAACCCGCTTCGCCGATGAACCGGCCGCTGTCCTTTTCGACGATCGCCAGAAAGCCGAAGCCCATATGATGCCACATGCCGGCAACGCGTAGCATGCGGCTCCAGCTCTGCTCGCGCGTCGATGGCACGCCGGTGATGAAGCGCACGACATCCTCGTCCGCCCATAGTGCCGCGTGCGCGTCGAAATCGTCGAGGCGGTGAGGGCGAAGCGTCAGCCGCGCCGTTTCGAGGGTTGGAATGTCGGTCACATCGGGTCCTTGTGAAAAAAACACGTCCTCAGGCGCCGGGCTCGCCGTCCCAATAGTCGAGATCGCCTTCCGGCCGTCCGATATGACGGAAGCGCTTGGTTTCTGCATTGTCTCTGTTCGTCTTGGCCCAGTTCGTCTTGGCAAGGAACTTTCCGGAATCGGGATATTCGACGATCTCGGTCTTGGCCATCGTCGACATGCCGAGATAGACGAGTGTGGCCGTGCCGGTATTGATGATCTGGTGCGCCGTTTCAGGCCCGCCGGCCGGCGCACCGAGCACGTCGCCCGCCTTGATCGCATGGCGCGCATCACCGAAGCGGTATTCGCCGGCGCCCGCGATCACATAGAAGAGCTCGTCTTCGACATGGTGGTTGTGGAAAGGGCAGCCCGATTTGCCGGGAGGTACCTCGTTGTAGCTGACGCCGAGGCCGGCCAGGCCAAGAAGCGCACCGAAAGAGGTGTCGGTGCTTTCATAGAGCTCGCCCTGTTTCCAGTGGTCGAGCTTGAGATCGGCGGTATTGATCACCGCCTTCGATTCCGTTGCCATGACGTCCTCCTGTTTCAGCAAGAGAAGCCGTCATCCCAGGAAAATTCAATGCTTATCTCTGATATCCCCAGCATGGGCGGAGAGGAGACCGCCGCCCATGCTTTGAGCGCCGTGCGTCGAATAGGACGCGTTAAGGACGCTCTATCACTTCAACCCACGCATACCCCCCGAAGATCGTTCCGATTTTCGGGGTAACGCGCTGAAGCCGTTAACGAATGTAGAAAGTCACGCTTCCGTCGGCTGCCTGCTCGGCATTGACGACATTGCGAATATTGACACCCTCATTGTTGAGGCGGTGGGCAAGCGACCTGTTGGCGTCGATCGATGCCTGAATGCCGCGGATAGCCTCGCCGGAGCGTTGCGGTGCCGAGTGTGGACCGCTCGTCTCGTCGTCGAAGTTGCGCCAGTTGTAAACCTCCTGGACATTAAAATCATTGCCCTGGAAGTTCCTGAGCGTCTGCTCGATGCCTTGAGGGGTGTTCATCTCAAGGCTGTCGGCCCGGCTGACGCCGGCGAAGGCCATGGAGGAGAGGGCTGCAGCGATAGTGATGGTGACAACGCGGTTCATGATGGTATCCTTTCATCTGCTTTGACGGTCGACTGTCGTTGCAGGGGATCGTCTTCGTCACGACATGGAATTGGCGCTCTCCCTTCCGCGATTCAATGGGTTAAGCCACTGAAAATACGTTAAGAATTGTTCATGAAAACTGCCTTCGAATTGCCGCTTTCGAGGCATCGCGGAAAGTCGGTTTTGGAAGCTTGCCCAGCTGTGCATCTGTGGTGCTGCTATCCCCTTGCAGATATTTCCTCTTTCGCATTGCGGCATAGGGCGAAATTGCTTGCCATTCGGACGAAGGCATGTTTTGACCGCGGGCTGCCGAGTGGGAAAATGTCCCGCCAACCGAAGGTGAACCATGCCGAGAGAGACCGCTCCCCATATTTTGATCGTTGAGGCCCGCTTCTACGACGACATGGCCGACGCCCTGCTCGAAGGCGCGACCTTCGCATTGACAGAGGCCGGCGCCACCTTCGAGGTCGTCACCGTCCCCGGCGCACTGGAAATTCCGGCGGCGATTGCCATGTCGCTCGATGGAGACGACAATGGCGGAACGCATTATGACGGCTATGTCGCCCTCGGCATGGTCATTCGCGGCGAGACCTATCACTTCGATATCGTGTCGAATGAATCCTCGCGCGCCTTGATGGATCTCGCGGTCAGCGAGTCCCTTGCCATCGGCAACGGCATCCTGACCGTCGAAAACGACGAACAGGCATGGGCGCGCGCGCGCCGCTCGGATAAGGACAAGGGCGGATTTGCCGCTCGTGCAGCTCTGACCATGATCGAGCTGAAGCAGAAACTGGGTGCATAACGAATGAACGACGACAAGACGGAACGGCCGGTCAAGACTGCAAACCAGCGGGGCGCTGCCCGTCTTGCTGCCGTTCAGGCACTTTATCAGATGGATGTCGGCGGCACCGGCGTTCTGGAAATCGTCGCCGAATACGAGGCGCACCGTCTTGGCCAGGAACTCGACGGCGCGACCTATCTGAAGGCCGATGCCGCCTGGTTCCGTTCCATCGTCTCCGGCGTCGTGCGCGATCAGGTCCGCCTCGATCCGCTGATTGCCGCAGCCCTGCAGGATGATTGGGCCTTGTCGCGCCTCGACAGCACCGTGCGCGCCATCCTGCGCGCCGGCGTCTTCGAGATCACCGATCGCAAGGACGTTCCGGTGGCGGTCATCGTCACCGAATATGTCGAGATCGCCCAGGCCTTCTTCGATGACGACGAGCCGAAGCTCGTCAACGCCGTGCTCGACCGCATCGCAAAGCAGGTCCGCGGCGAAGCGAAGAAATAAGTCTTTAGCCGCCAAATAATCCCCCCGCTTCTTTCTTCGCACTGCAATGGTTTTCGCCCGTTGCGGTCTTGACGCCACGTGATCGACCACGCAATCTCCGCAACGCTTAGCTGTGGCATTTCTGTGGAGAGGAAGGCGATTCGGCGGCGTATCTGCCGGAGAAGGAGTGATCTCCGGCCTTTGGGAGGAAAGAGCGAAATGACGATTCTTTTATGCGTAATCGCATGCGGTCTGCTCTCGGTGGTTTATGCCGCCTGGGCAACCCGGTCGGTGCTTGCCGCCGATCAGGGCAATGGCCGCATGCAGGAGATCGCGGGCTATATCCGCGAAGGCGCTCAAGCCTATCTGACGCGCCAGTACAAAACCATTGCCATTGTCGGCGTTGTTGTTTTCATCCTAGCCTGGCTGCTTCTTTCCGCCGAGGCCGCGATCGGCTTCCTGATCGGCGCCGTGCTTTCCGGTGCTGCCGGTTTCATCGGCATGCACGTCTCCGTCCGCGCCAATGTGCGCACCGCCCAGGCGGCTTCCGTCAGCCTTTCCGCCGGCCTCGACATCGCCTTCAAGTCGGGTGCGATCACCGGCATGCTGGTGGCTGGCCTGGCGCTGCTCGGCGTCTCCATCTACTATACGGTATTGACCGTCGGGCTCGGCCATGAGAGCGGCTCGCGCGAAGTCATCGATGCGCTGGTGGCGCTCGGCTTCGGCGCTTCGCTGATCTCGATCTTCGCCCGTCTGGGCGGCGGCATCTTCACCAAGGGCGCTGATGTCGGTGGCGATCTCGTCGGCAAGGTGGAAGCCGGCATTCCCGAAGACGATCCGCGCAACCCGGCAACGATTGCCGATAACGTCGGCGACAATGTCGGCGACTGCGCCGGCATGGCCGCCGACCTTTTCGAGACCTATGCGGTCTCTGTCGTCGCCACCATGGTTCTTGCAGCGATCTTCTTTGCCGGCGCGCCGATCCTCGAGTCTGCGATGGTCTATCCGCTGGCTATCTGCGGCGCCTGCATCATCACTTCGATCATCGGCACCTTCTTCGTCAAGCTCGGCTCGAACGGCTCGATCATGGGCGCTCTCTACAAGGGCCTCATCGTCACCGGCCTGCTGTCGATCGTCGGCCTTGGTGCTGCCACCTCGCTGACCATTGGCTGGGGATCGATCGGCTCCGTCGGAGGCGCCGATATTTCGGGCGCGCACCTCTTCTTCTGCGGCATCGTCGGCCTCGTCGTCACTGCGCTGATCGTGGTGATCACCGAATATTATACCGGCACGGGCAAGCGTCCGGTCGTCTCGATCGCCCAGGCCTCGGTCACCGGTCACGGCACCAATGTCATCCAGGGCCTGGCCGTCTCACTGGAATCGACGGCGCTGCCGGCGATCGTCATCGTCGGCGGCATTCTCGCCACCTACCAGCTCGGCGGCCTGTTCGGCACCGGCATTGCGGTCACGGCGATGCTCGGCATCGCCGGAATGATCGTCGCGCTCGACGCGTTCGGACCGGTGACGGACAATGCCGGCGGTATCGCCGAAATGGCGCATCTGCCGCCGGAGGTGCGCAAATCCACTGATGCGCTCGATGCCGTCGGCAATACCACCAAAGCCGTCACCAAGGGTTACGCCATCGGCTCCGCCGGTCTCGGCGCCCTGGTTCTCTTCGCGGCCTACTCGTACGACCTCAAATATTTTGCGGCGAATGGCGACAAGTTCCCTTATTTCGCCGGCATCGGCGAAATATCCTTCGATCTTTCCAACCCTTACGTGGTGGCGGGATTGATCTTCGGAGGTCTCATTCCCTACCTCTTCGGTGGCATCGCCATGACCGCCGTCGGCCGTGCGGCCGGCGCGATCGTCGAGGAAGTGCGCCGTCAGTTCAAGGAAAAGCCCGGCATCATGCAGGGCACGGAAAAGCCGGATTACGGCAGGGCGGTCGACCTTCTGACCAAGGCTGCCATTCGCGAAATGATCGTGCCGTCGCTGCTGCCGGTGCTGGCGCCGATCGTCGTCTATTTCGGCGTGCTTCTCATCTCCGGTTCCAAGGCCTCCGCTTTTGCCGCCCTCGGCGCATCGCTGCTCGGCGTCATCATCAACGGTCTCTTCGTCGCTATCTCGATGACATCGGGCGGCGGCGCCTGGGACAATGCCAAGAAGAGCTTCGAAGATGGTTTCGTCGACAAGGACGGCGTGCGTCATATGAAGGGTTCGGATGCGCACAAGGCCTCCGTCACCGGCGATACCGTCGGCGATCCTTACAAGGATACCGCCGGCCCTGCCGTCAACCCGGCGATCAAGATCACCAACATCGTCGCGCTGCTGTTGCTCGCCGTTCTCGCTGGATGAACAACGCCGCCGGCTTGGCGTGGTACATTTCACGCCGAAGCAGAGACCATTACAGCGCCGCGCGTCTTTCTAGACGCGCAAAGGACGCTGTAACACTTTGAATGGCTGCATGATTTTATTCTTAAATCGATTCCGATTTAAGGAATCATGCAGTAAAAAACCCGCCGGAGCGATCCGGCGGGTTTTTCGTATGAGGCGTGTCCGATCAGCGCAGGCTGCTTGGGTTCTGCGGCGTGCCGCCGGCGCCACCGCCGAACAGGCTGCGGGCAGCACTCGCGGCGCTGCCGCCGGAAAGCATCTGTTGCAGGAAGGTGAGTTCCTTGCCGCCGGTCGGCGTGACGCGTCCGATCGTGTCGAACACCTTGCCGTCCTGCAGCGCATAGTTGGCGCGGCGGCTGACGACGCCGTCCTTGTCGAAATAGATCGCCAGAACGCTCTGATCGACGACCTTCAGTTTCTGGAAGGCGACCGCACGTGTGCGCCGCTGCGAGATGTAATAGAAGACTTCGCCGTCGAAGGTCGCTGTCGTCGACGGGGTGCCCAGCGAAAGCAGCACCTGCTCGCGGCTCGAGCCTTCCGGAACGAGGTTCAGCGACTGCTGGTCGGCGACGTAGCCGCCATTGAGCACAGTGCTGGTCTGGCAACCGGAAAGAGCGGTGGTGGAGGCGATTATGAAGGCAATGGCCGCGCTGCTGAAGAATTTCACGTCAGACTTGAAATACCGTTTATTCAACGACATCTACTCCCTTGAGTGTCGATAGCAGCCATTTGGGGCCTTGCACGCTTTCCTCCTGCAAAACCATTGTGGCCATTCCGGGTCGAATTTCCCGAATTCGCTTCGCTGACGCATCGAAGGCGTCGTCCCGAAACAGGCCATGATCGGCATTGCAATTCGCGCCTGCTTCGGTAAACCAGCTTTCGAAATCATGCAACAAGGCCAGACGCCAGCCGGCATGAAGAATGAGGCATTTCCGGAAAAAACAATGATCTTCGGGCTCTTCCGCAAGAAAAACAACAACCAGGCGATCGTCGACAGGCAATATGCGGCCCTGACGGCGGCCGCGCGCATGCCCGAAATTTATGAGCGGCTCAATGTGCCGGATACGGTCATGGGCCGTTTCGAGATGCTGTCGATTGCCATGATTCTGTTTTTTCGCCGCACACGGGCTTCCGCCACCAGCGGCCAGGAGATCGCCCAGGAGATCGTTGACGCTTTCTTCCAGGATATCGACTATTCGATCCGCGAACTCGGCATCGGCGACAACAGCGTGCCGAAGCGCATGAAGAAGCTCGCCGGCATGTTTTACGGCCGGCTTGAAGCCTATTCGAAGGCGATGGACGCAGGCGATGCCGAAGCGCTCGCTCTCGCTCTTCAGCGCAATATCTACCCTGAAATCTCGGCGCCTGCCGATATGACCGGCCTCGCCGGGTGGATGATGGCCGCAGAATCGCATCTGTCCGCCGTCCCCGAAGAGGTGATCACCACCGGTTCGGTAACGCTCCCGGCGGTTGCCTGAAGGAGGAAACGATGAAGAACGATCGGGACGATGTTCCCTTCTCCTATCAAGTCAAGGTCGGCCATATCTCGGCCAACCCCGTCGAGGTTCATGTCGAGGCTGACACCAGCGAACTGAAGGCGCTTGCCGAGACCTGGAATGTCGTCTCCGTCGACGATCTCCGCGCCGATCTGCAGATTGCCCGCTGGAAGCGCGACGGCGTGCGCATCAAGGGCCGCGTGCAGGCGAAGATCGTGCAGTCCTGCGTTGTGACGTTGGAACCGGTCGAATCCGCCATCGACGAGAGCTTCGAGCAGATATTCGTGCCGGAGGGTTCCAAGCTTGCCCGCCAGGCCGGCAATGACGCCGGCGAGATGCTGCTCGATCCCGACGGTCCTGATCTGCCTGAGACCTTTGTCGGCGATACGATCGACGCCGGCGAGGTGGTTGCCGAATTCGCCGCTCTCGCGATCGATCCCTATCCGCGCAAAGAGGGCATTGAGTTCGACGGCCATATCGAGGATAGCGGCGAGGACGACAAAAAGCCCTCGGCTTTCGCAGCCCTCAAGGACTGGAAAAAGGACTGAAGCTCCTCTGGCATTTGACACAATTCAGTTGTAAGCGACGCCAAAACCGGTATTTTGGCCGAAATTTCGCCCTCGGCGAAAAGAAGGATCAGGGACGCGTGATCAGAATATCTCTCGACCTCATGGGTGGCGACTTTGGTCCCCAAGTTGTCATCCCCGGCGCCGCCAAGGCGCTGGATCGGCATCCGGATATTTCCTTCGTTCTCTATGGTCTCAAGGAACAGTGCGATCCGGTTCTCGCCAAGTTTCCGAAACTCAAGGAAAAATCGCTCTTTCACGATTGCGAGCTCGCCGTCGCGATGGATGAGAAGCCGAGCCAGGCGCTGCGCCGTGGCCGCTATATCTCCACCATGTGGCGTTCGATCGAGGCGGTGAAGACGGGTGACGCCGACGTCGCCGTCTCGGCCGGCAATACCGGCGCACTGATGGCGATGGCGAAATTCTGTCTGCGCACCATGGCCAATATCGAGCGTCCGGCGATTGCCGCGATCTGGCCGACGCTGAAGGGTGAGAGCATCGTGCTCGATGTTGGCGCGACGATCGGCGCCGACGCGCAGCAGTTGATGGATTTTGCACTGATGGGTGGCGCCATGGCGCGTGCGCTTTTCGAGGTCGAACGTCCGACGGTCGGCCTTCTCAACGTCGGCGTCGAGGAGATGAAGGGCCAGGAGGAGGTCAAGGAGGCCGGCCGGCTGTTGCGCGAGGCGAACATCGATTCGCTCGAATATTCCGGCTTCGTCGAGGGCAACGACCTTGGCAAGGGCACGGTCGACGTCGTCGTCACCGAAGGATTTTCCGGCAATATCGCCCTGAAGACCGCCGAAGGCACCGCCAAGCAGATCGGCGAATATCTGCGTGCCGCCATGTCGCGCACGCTGCTGGCCCGTATCGGCTACCTGTTCGCCAAAAGCGCCTTCGACATGCTTCGCGAGAAGCTCGATCCGAGCAAGGTCAATGGCGGCGTGTTTCTCGGCTTGAACGGCATCGTCATCAAGAGCCATGGCGGGGCGAATGCCGAAGGCATCGCCGCGGCCATTGAAGTCGGCTACGACATGGCCAAGAACGGCCTCAATCAGAAAATAGAAAACGATCTTAAGAAATATCATGCCAAGCGGCTGCCCCCGATGGGCCCGGAAGCGGCATGAGCGATGGGGTTCAATCAAAGATGATCCGTTCAGTGGTTCGCGGGTTCGGAGCCGCGCTTCCGAAGCGCGTGATGACCAATCGTGACATGGAGGCCATCGTCGACACATCAGACGAATGGATCGTCCAGCGCACCGGCATCCGCCAGCGTTATGTCGCCGGCGATGACGAAACGACGGCGTCGCTCGGCGAGGCCGCCGCGCGCGCAGCTCTTGCCAATGGCGGCCTGACGCCTGCCGATATCGATCTTGTCATCTGCGCCACCTCGACGCCGGACAACACGTTTCCGGCAACGTCGGTCAACATCCAGCACCGCCTCGGCATGAGCCATGGCTTCGCCTTCGACGTCCAGGCCGTCTGCACCGGTTTCGTCTATGCGGTCACCACAGCGGATGCCTATATCCGCGGTGGGCTTGCCAAGCGCGTTCTCGTCATCGGCGCGGAAACTTTTTCGCGCATTCTCGACTGGAACGACCGCACCACCTGCGTGCTTTTCGGCGACGGCGCCGGCGCGATCATACTCGAAGCGACCGAAGGCGAGGGCACCGTTGCTGATCGCGGCGTGCTGACCGCACATCTGCGTTCCGACGGCTCGCACAAGGAAAAGCTCTATGTCGATGGCGGACCGTCGACGACGGGCACTGTCGGCAAGCTGCGCATGGAAGGTCGCGAGGTCTTCAAATACGCCGTCGGCATGATCACCGACGTCATCCAGGCGGCGTTCGATTCGACCGGCACCACCGCCGATGACCTCGACTGGCTGGTGCCGCATCAGGCCAATCGCCGCATCATCGACGGTTCGGCGAAGAAGCTGAACATCGACGCCGCGAAGGTGGTCATCACTGTCGACCTGCATGGCAATACGTCGGCCGCCTCGATCCCGTTGGCACTTGCGACCGCTGCCGGCGACGGCCGCATCAAGAAGGGCGACCTGGTGATGCTCGAAGCGATGGGCGGCGGCTTTACCTGGGGTGCGGTTCTGCTGCGCTGGTAGGCACGAATCCTAAAAAACTGGCGGCGAACAAGAGCTTGACCGTAAGGCGCAAGACAAATACTCTTCGTGCGATTTCACAAAATATTTTGTATGGGCGGGGAAACCATGACCGGAAAAACAGTGACGCGAGCAGACCTGGCGGAATCCGTTTTCCGAAAGGTTGGGCTGTCCCGGACCGAATCTGCCGAACTGGTCGAAACCGTCATCGACGAGATCTGCAACGCCATCGTGCGTGGTGAAACCGTCAAGCTTTCCTCCTTTGCCACCTTCCAGGTGCGCGACAAGAACGAGCGAATCGGCCGCAATCCGAAGACCGGTGAGGAGGTTCCGATTTCCCCCCGCCGAGTCATGACCTTCAAGGCGTCGAACGTGCTGAAGACGCGCATCCTCAAGGCGCATGTTGCTCGCAAGATCAAGCTGAAGCCGCTGAATCCGGCTCCCTGATATCGGCATCCCGTTTCGGAACGGCGTTTTTTTCTCTCTCGCACTGTCCAACCCTGTGCGCAACGTCGAGACATGACTTGAATTGTCGGCGCCAAACCGTTGAAATATGATGAGTCGCCGTTGGATCGAGCCGCGAGGTCGC
This sequence comes from Rhizobium beringeri, assembly GCF_004306515.1. NCBI lineage: Bacteria > Pseudomonadati > Pseudomonadota > Alphaproteobacteria > Hyphomicrobiales > Rhizobiaceae > Rhizobium > Rhizobium beringeri. The sequence continues at coordinate 1,261,583 of NZ_SILG01000001.1, forward strand.
GTAGCAGTATGACGTTGGACAAGAGCCCCGATGCCTTTCGCACCATCAGCGAAGTCGCAGACGATCTTGATCTGCCGCAGCATGTGCTGCGCTTCTGGGAGACGCGTTTTCCCCAGATAAAGCCGATGAAGCGCGGCGGTGGCCGTCGCTACTATCGGCCGGAAGATGTGGATCTCCTCAAGGGCATCCGGCATTTGCTCTATGATCACGGCTATACGATCAAGGGTGTGCAGAAGCTTCTGAAGACCAACGGCAACAAGTTCGTCATATCAGTCGGCCATGGCGACCTCGCCAGCGTCGAGGCGCTTGCGTCGGGCGTGCAGGACACGGGTGCCGGCGAACCGCGCGTCGGCATGGCCGACGAAGACCAGATTGTCGGCCGCGCTAAGCCGCCGATCACCCGCCGGTTCTTCAATTTTGTCGCTGGAGACGACGAGCAGGAAGTCTCGATCGGCAAGTCGAGCGTCGGCAAGGAAGACAGGGCCCTGCTGCAGGAGGCGCTCTACGACCTCCTGGAATGCAAGCGCCTGCTCGATCAGGTGCGCTAAAATCGGAATCGATTTTCGGAAAGCGCGATGCGAGGATTGAAAGTGTTACAGCGTCCTTTGCGCATCTGAAAAGACGCGCGGCGCTGCTGTAACAGGGAAGTTCAGGCTTCGGTAAGCTGTTTCATCGCCTGTTCGAGTTCGCTGAGCTGGAAGGGTTTTTGCAGCACGGGCAACGTGCTTGGGCTGCTGCCATCAGGTGCGGTGCCATATCCCGTCGCATAGAGATAGGGTTTACCGCGTTCGTCGAGCAGCTTTGCGACCGGCAGCGAACTCTGCCCGGCAAGCGAGACGTCGAGGATTGCAGCGTCGAACTCAGTATCCCTGGCGGTTGCCAACGCCCGCTCCAGATCGGGGGCGCTGGCGCAGACCCGGTAACCCAGATCGGCAAGCATGTCCTCGAGCAGCATGGCAATCAGCGCGTCGTCTTCGACGATGAATATGTCTTTCATGATCCAGTCCACCCATTTCCCCTTGCCGGGCATGGAGATTTATGTGGACTGCTTGCACGGCTCGTCAAGACGTTGTGCCCGGCACTGCAAGAAACAGCATATTGCCCGGTGAAATTTGATGTGCAAAAGCTGGGGTGCCGTCTCCGCAACGGCTACTGCATAATTCCTTAGATCGGAATCGATCTATGGATAAAATTATGCAGCAATCCAAAGTGTTACAGCGTCCATTGCGCGTCTGAAAAAACGGGTGGCGCTGTAAGAAGGGGTGTCGAATGGATTTGCTGAGTGCCACGGATTGGCTGCGTCACAGGCCGGGTTTTACCTATCCGCTGGCCGTTGCCTTCGTTGGCCTGACCTTTCTTCTGAGGCTTGCCGCCAGCGACACTCTATCCGGCTTTCCCTTCCTGAGCTTCCTTCCGGCGATATTGCTGGCGAGTTTCATAGGCGGGGCCGGGCCAGGCCTCGTCGCGGCCATTCTTGCCGCTTTCATCGTTCAGCAGTTTTTCGTCGAGCCGCACAACATCTTCTGGCCGGTCAGCGCCGGCCAATGGGTCGGCCTTTCCACTTATCTCATCAATGCCGCAATCATTGTCGGCCTGATGGAGATGATCATTATCGCACATGAGCGGCAGAGCCGCCTTCGCAGTGAGCTCAATAGCTTCAACACGCGCCTCGAAGAGACAGTCGTCCAGCGCACTGCCGAGCTCAGGCACGAGATGGAAGAGAATGCCGCCGCTCAGGCGCAGGTCCGCCAGTTGCAGAAAATGGAGACGATCGGCCAACTGACCGGCGGCGTCGCTCATGACTTCAACAACATGTTGGCGATCATCATCGGCAACCTCGACCTCGCCCAGCGGCGCCTGAGCGGCAGCGAGGATCCCCGCCTGCTATACTCCATCCAAAATGCCAAAGACGGCGCGCAAAGGGCGGCGGTACTGACCGCGCGTCTTCTCGCTTTCTCGCGCCAGCAGCCGCTCGCCCCGGAGGTGATCGATCTTAACAAGCTGGTCGGCGGCATGTCTGAGCTATTGCGGCGCACGCTCGGTGAGCAGATCCGGATCGAGACCGTGCTTGCCGGCGGTCTCTGGCCGAGCTTTGCCGATTTGAGCCAGCTCGAGAATGCCATCCTGAACCTTGCCGTCAATGCTCGCGACGCTATGCCGGGCGGTGGAAATCTGACGGTCGAGACCGCCAATACCGAACTCGACGAGCGATATTCGCGCATGCATTCGGAGGTCGAGGCAGGCCAATATGTGATGGTCAGCATCACTGACACTGGCACCGGCATGTCGCCGGACGTGATCGATCGAGCCTTCGACCCCTTCTATACGACCAAGGGACCGGGCAAAGGCACCGGCCTCGGCCTTAGCCAGGTTTACGGCTACATCAAGCAGAGCGGCGGCCACATCAAGATCTATTCAGAGATCGACAGGGGCACGACGGTGAAGATCTATCTTCCACGTCATGTCGGCGTGACGGACGCCCGGCTGGGCGCCGCCGGCGCCCAGCCGATTCCTCAGGGCAGCGTCAATGATACGATCCTGGTGGTGGAGGACGACGAGCACGTCCGCACCATGACCGCCGAAAGCCTGCATGAACTCGGTTACACCGTATTGCAGGCGGCAAGCGGCATAGAGGCGCTTCTGTTGCTCGAAGAAAATCCGGCAGTCGACTTGATCTTCACCGATATCGTCATGCCCCAGATGAGCGGACGCCAGCTTGCCGACGTCGTCCAGCAAAAATGGCCGACGATCCGGATCCTTTACACCACCGGTTACACCCGCAATGCCATCGTCCACAATGGTGTGCTCGATCACGGCGTTTCCCTGCTCGCCAAGCCCTTCAGCCTGGAGCAGCTCGCTCATAAGATCCGCGAACTTCTGAATGTACCGGCGAGGGCGGGAGACGAGCGGACGTGAAGCCGGAATACGGCCGCACGTCCACAAATCCCGATCGCGTTATTCCAGGACCTGGATGATGCGATGGCTCTTCGGCTCGACGATCACGCGCCGCTCATTGACGACGGTATAGCCGTAGCCGTCCATGTCAGGCACGGTGTGCACTTCGACGGTATCGGGCAGCGTCGTGCCGACCACGATATCGCCGTCATAGATGACGGACGGCGTGTTTTGCTCCATCACATAGGTGCGCACCTCGCCGGGCAATACGACGGAGCCGGTCGGTGCGGGATCTGTGACGATGACGGTGCTCTGCGCGAAGGCGGCGGAGCTGATGGTCAGTATGGCGGCCGCAGCCAGCATGGTCTTGCGCATGGGATGTTCTCCTTTTCCTACCCCAGACATCAAGGCAACGCTGGCCATGCGGCATAGTTCCCCACGGGCTTTTCGCCCCAGCGGAAGGCAGGCGCAATCAGAGCAGTTAAGTTGTTACTAAATTAATTTCCCCATCATACGGTTGAGTTGTCCGAATAACGTTCAGTACGAGTTGGTCCGGCGACATCAGCGGCCGGTTCTTTACTCTTCGTTAACCATGTTGGCGATTTATGTCGGATGAACGGCCGGGTGGTCGTTGATTCGAAGGTCCGTCGCGTTTCGGTTTGCGAATGGATATCTGAAAAGGCGATTGCGGCGGCTCGAGACATGCGCTTGCGGAAGACGATATCGCTGGTGGCCGTGGCTGGCATGATGGCCGGCTGCACATCGACGGGCGGTGTGCGCCAGCCTTCCGGGCCGGAAACTGTGGCGCCGGAAAAAGCGCTGGTCCTGCCGCCGCCGGGCGGTCCGTCGATCGTCAGTGTTGTCGAGCGCAAGCGTGGAAACGGCGTCGAGCAGACGATCTCTCTGTTTACGTCATCCTCCGTGCCCGGTCAGAATTTCCTGAAGGTCCAGTTCTTCGGCGCTTCCGGGGCTAATCCCGGCACCGGCAACGCGGGCTTCAGCATGATCAACGAGAGTGGCATTGCTCGCGAGGTGGCCCGTTCGGCCCCTAGCGTGCCGATGGCAACGTCGGCGACCTTCCTGCAGAACGCCTATGGCCCCTTCGGTTATGCCTCCGGCCGCAGCCGTGTCGGCGACACCTGCGTCTATGCCTGGCAGCAGATCCGCTCGAGCACTGCTGCCAATACCCAGGCGCGCAATTTCGGCATGATCCAGCTGCGCCTGCGTCTTTGCGATGCGAGGGCGAGCGAGCGCCAACTGCTCGGCATCGTCTATGGCTACACCATATCAGGCACCTTCGACGGCGCGGTCTGGAACCCTTACGGCAATCCGCCGCCTGCCGATGGCGCGCTCGGGCGCACCGGCGAGCCGATCTATCCCGACGAGGGCGGCTATCGCGCCAGCCCGATGCCGATCGGCTACGAGCCGGCGCCGGCCATAGTCAGCCGGCCTCGGGCAGCTGCCGTTCGCAGCGCCTCGACCCCGCAACCGGCTCAAGGTGTCGCACTGGTGCCCGCGCCCATCGGCCCGCGCGTGCCGCTGCCAGGTGAGACGCTGCAGACGAGCGCAAAGCCGGATGCGGCCGCCGCGCCAATCGAACAATCGGTAAGGGCGATCGGCGTCACCGTGCCTTCGCCGGACTGCATAGGCGACGCGGCCATGACGGCCGCCTGCCGGAGATAATGAGCATGCCCGCGGGCGCCAGTTGGTGCCTCGGTTGAGCAATTTCGAAGGAACGTCAATGCGCAAAGCCCGCAGTGTCATCATATGGGCCGTAGTTTCGCTTTGCATGATCGTGCTGATCACGCTGCCGGTCAACCTGCAGACCCAGCTCATCACCAGCATCACTGTGGTGACTGTGATGGCGCTGATCAAGGTGCTGAAGGGCGAGGGGACGTGGCGCCTGGTGGCGCTCGCCTTCGGCACGTCGATCGTACTGCGCTATGTTTACTGGCGCACGACCAATACGCTGCCGCCTCTGAACCAGCCTGAGAATTTCATTCCCGGCCTGCTGCTCTACCTTGCCGAGATGTATAGCGTTGCGATGCTGGCGCTCAGCCTCTTCATCGTCGCGACGCCGCTGCCGTCGCGCCCCTCGCGTGCCGCCAAGAATGAGCGTTTTCCTCATGTCGACGTCTTCGTACCGTCCTACAACGAGGATGCCGGCCTGTTGGGAAACACGCTGGCCGCCGCCAAGGCCATGGATTATCCGGCCGACAAGCTGCATGTCTGGCTGCTCGACGACGGCGGCACCTTGCAGAAGCGCAATTCCGGCAAGCTGCTCGAAGCACAGGCTGCTGCTGCCCGCCATATCGAGTTGAAGCAGCTCTGCGACGATCTTGACGTCAAATACCTCACGCGCGACCGCAACGAGCACGCCAAGGCCGGCAACCTCAACAACGGCATGAAACATTCGACCGGCGAACTCATCGCCGTCTTCGATGCGGACCACGCGCCGGCCCGCGATTTCCTGCTCGAGACCGTCGGTTACTTCGAAGACGATCCGAAGCTCTTCCTCGTCCAGACCCCGCACTTCTTCATCAATCCTGATCCGCTGGAGCGCAACCTGCGCACCTTCGACAAGATGCCGAGCGAGAACGAGATGTTCTACGGCATCATCCAGCGCGGCCTCGATAAGTGGAACGCCGCCTTCTTCTGTGGCTCGGCCGCAGTTCTGAGCCGCAAGGCACTCGAATCCCAGAACGGCTTCAGCGGCATCAGCATCACTGAGGATTGCGAGACGGCGCTGGCGCTCCATGGCAGCGGTTGGAACAGCATCTATGTCGACAAGCCGTTGATCGCCGGCTTGCAGCCGGCCACCTTTGCAAGCTTCATCGGCCAGCGCAGCCGCTGGGCGCAGGGCATGATGCAGATCCTGCGCTTCCGCTTCCCGCTTCTAAAACGCGGCCTGACGATCCCGCAGCGCTTCTGCTACATGTCCTCCACGCTTTTCTGGCTCTTCCCGTTCCCGCGCACGATCTTCCTGTTTGCGCCGCTCTTCTACCTGTTCTTCGATCTGGAAATCTTCACCGCCTCGGGCGGCGAGTTCCTTGCCTATACGCTTGCCTATATGCTGGTGAATCTGATGATGCAGAACTACCTCTACGGGTCGTTCCGCTGGCCCTGGATTTCCGAGCTCTACGAATATGTCCAGACCGTGCATCTGCTGCCGGCTGTCGTCTCCGTCATGCTCAATCCGAGGAAGCCGACCTTCAAGGTCACCGCCAAGGACGAATCAATCGCCGTCAGCCGTCTGTCGGAGATCAGCCGGCCGTTCTTCGTCATCTTTGCGGTGCAGATCGTCGCGCTCGTCATCACCATCTACAAGATCTATGCCGAGCCTTATAAGGCCGACGTCACGCTCGTCGTCGGCGGTTGGAATGTCATCAACCTGATCATGGCCGGCTGCGCACTTGGTGTCGTGTCGGAGCGCGGCGAGCGCGCTTCGTCCCGCCGCGTCCGCGTCAACCGGCGCTGCGAATTCGGCGCCAACGGCAAGTGGTACACAGCCTCGATCGAAGACGTCTCCGTCCACGGCGCAAGGCTTCACATCTTCAACAAGCATCTCGACGAGATGCTGGTCGGCGCCGTCGGCGAAATCCGTTTTCAGCCCTATAGCGGCGCGGATCTGGAAACTCTGCCGCTCATCGTCCGCAACATCGAGCCGTCGGGCGACATCAGCAATGTCGGCTGCCAGTACGTCCCGAAAAGCGCGCTCGACCATCGCCTCATCGCCGATCTGATGTTTGCCAATTCCGATCAATGGACTCAGTTCCAGGCTTCGCGCCGCCACAATCCGGGCCTGATCCGCGGCACCATCTGGTTTCTCGGCATGTCGTTCTATCAGACGAGCCGAGGCCTCGTTTACTTCTTCCGCAGCATGCGGCCGGAGCGGGAGGCCCAGCAGCAGGCGGCAAAGGTCAACGCCGGATGAGAAGGATCGCCGCCGCTTCGCTTCTCCTGCTGAATGCCTCCGCCTTCGCCCAGGCGCAGACAGCGCCCTTCGACATGTCCGGCGAGCGGCCGCCCGGTGCGTCCATTACTCCGAGATTGACGCCGTCCACGTCGCCCGCAGCCATTGCGCCGGTTCCCGTCACGCCTCCAGTTTCCGTCATACCCGCACCTGCAACCCCGGCTGCTCCTGCTCCCGTTCCTCCGCCGATCGCCGCCCAGCCGCAGGCGGTTGTGCCCGCGCCCCAGCCAGCCGCGGTGGCAAACCCCGCTGCGCCGCCGCGCCCCGGCGATGTCCGTCGCTTTGTCGTGCCCTTTTCCAAACTCGGCCTCGGAGGTGAATACGACCGTCGGTCATGGTCCGTCTATCTGACGCCGGAGCAGGCGGCGGCCAAGGCAAGCTTCACCTTCGCCTACCAGAATTCGATCGTCGTTGCGCCTGAGGCCTCGGCGCTGACCGTCTATCTCAACAACCGCCCGATCGGCCAACAACGCGTCGGCTCGCCGGATGGCCCGTCGACCGTCACGTTCGAGGTTCCGCCCGGTCTGCTGCAGCCCGGCGCCAACCTCGTCACCTTCGAGGCCGATCAGCGCCACCGCACCGATTGCAGCATCCAATCGACTTATGAGCTGTGGTCGAACATCGATCCGGCCGGAACCTATCTGAGCTTTGCCGGCAGGGATGCTGCCCAGCTAGCGAGCGCCGACGCAATCCGCGCCATCGGCGTCGACGGAGCCGGCAAGACCGAGTTCGATATCGTCGTCCCGGCGTTGGAGCAGCCGGGAACCACCAAGCCTCTGCTACGGCTGGCGCAGGGCCTTTCGGTGCTGAGCAGCATGCCGAACCAGATTTTTGCCTTCAGCACCGAGTCACTTCCGGCCGCCGGGCCTGGTAAGCTCAGCGTTCTCGTCGGTACCGCGGCGGAACTGCGGCCGCTCTTTCCCGGCCTGCCGCCCGGCGCCGAAAGTGCTGCACTCGCCGCTTTCGTCACCGACCCGCGCAGTGGCTCGCCGGTCCTTCTGATCAGCGGCCCCTCCTGGCAAGCGGTCTCCTCGGCGATCGATACCATCGTCTCGCCTACGGACAGGTCCTCGGATGTCCGCCGCGACGTGCTGACCACCGAACGCTGGAGCGCGCCGAACGCGCCGCTGGTCTTTTCCGACACGAACATCGCCTTGTCTCAGCTCGGCGTGAAGACCACCGAATTCTCCGGCCGGCGGCTCCGTACCAGCTTCAATATCGCCGTGCCCGCGGATTTTTATGCCAATGCCTATGGCGAGGCGAAGGTGCTGCTCGACGCCGCCTATACCGATAACGTGCTGCCCGGCAGCCACATCGATATTTACGTCAACGACAACATCGCCTCCACCGTGCCGATCACCACGACATCAGGCGGCATTCTCCGTCATCTGCCGATCCGCGTGACGATGCGGCACTTCAAGCCCGGCCTCAATTCGGTGGCGATCGAAGCGATCCTGATGACCAAGGACGATGCCGTCTGCGCGCCGGGCTCGACCGCCGGCGCGACCCCGCGCTTTGCCCTGTTCGATACCTCCGAGCTGCAGATTCCGGATTTCGCCCGCGTCGGTCAGCGTCCGAATCTTGCGGCAATGGCCGGCACCGCCTATCCCTACGGTCGGGCCACGGACTCGACGCCGCTCTTCATTGACCGGGTCGACGCCGACACGCTTTCGGCCGCCGCCACGCTGCTCGGCCAGATGGCGATCACGGCCGGCCATCCGATCGCTGTCGAAACCGTCGCCTCGCCGAATACGATCGGCGATCGCGATGCCATCTTCATCGGCTCCATCTCGCAGATGCCGACAACCGCACTGTCGCAGACCAACATCTCCACGGCGAGCCAAGCCTCGTGGCGTTCTGTGGTGGATGCGCAGGTGGGCGTCGTCGATACCGGCACGGCGTTCGAGGAGTGGAACTCCAAGGTCAGCGGTGGTGTTTTGCGCAGCCGGATCACGGCTTTCCGCGAGTGGCTGTCACGCAATTTCGATATCTCCCGCAGTTCGCTGCAATTCGTGCCCGGCGCCGACGAGATCTTTACCCCGCCCAACGCCGCCACGCTGCTGGTTGCCCAAGGCTCCAGCCCCACAGGAGCCGGTGCCTGGACGGTGGTGACGGCGCCGTCGGCGAAGGATTTGCGCGAGGGGCTCGAGGCTTTGACCGAGCAGTTGAACTGGCCGCAGATATCGGGCCATATCACCACCTATTCGAGCAAAACAGGCAAGATCGACGCGGTACCCGTCACCCGCTTCGATTTCGTGCCGTCCACTCCCTGGTCGATCGCCAATTACCGCCTGATCGCCGCCAATTGGCTGTCGACCAATATCCTCTCCTATGCCTTCCTGCTGGTCGTCTTCCTGCTGCTGATCGGCATCACTACGTCGAGCATGCTCAAAAAGCTGGGCCGGTCCAAATGAGGCGGTGGCGCGCGCTCCTGCTGGCGGCAACCGTCGCGCTCGCCCCTGCGGGACCGCCCGCGGCCGCGCAGCAGGCGATGATCAATGCCGGCGCATGGTCCGCCTACAAGGCAAAGTTTCTCGATGCGACCGGCCGCATCGTCGATAACGGCAACGGCAATATCAGCCACAGCGAAGGGCAGGGCTATGGCATGCTGCTCGCCTATCTCTCGGCAAGCCCCGCCGATTTCGAACAGATCTGGTATTTTACCCGTACCGAGTTGCTGCTGCGTGACGATGGCCTGGCCGTCTGGAAATGGGATCCGCACGTCAAGCCGCACGTCACCGACACCAACAATGCCTCGGATGGCGACATGCTGATCGCCTATGCGCTGGCGCTTGCCGGCGTGGCGTGGAAACGCAACGACTATATCCTCGCCGCCTCCCGCATGGCGCAGGCGCTGCTTGCCGAAACCGTCGTGCACTCGGCCGGCCGGACGCTCCTGTTGCCGGGGAGTGAGGGTTTTGCCGCCACCGACCGTGACGACGGTCCCGTCGTCAACCCGTCCTATTGGATTTACGAGGCTATTCCGGTGATGGCTGCGCTCGCTCCATCGGATGCCTGGCAGAAACTGACGGACGATGGCGTGACGCTGTTGAAGACGATGCAGTTCGGCCCGCGCAAGCTCCCCGCCGAATGGGTGAGTCTGCGCGGCCAGCCGCAGCCAGCTGAGGGTTTCGACGCCGAGTTTGCCTATAACGCCATCCGCATCCCGCTCTATCTCGTCCGCGGCGGCGTCACCGACAAGGGGCTGCTGACCCACCTGCGCGAGGGGATGTCGCAAGACGGCGTTCCCGCCACCATCGATCTGACCACCGGCCAGCCGAAGGCCGTGTTGCCGGACCCGGGTTATCGAATTGTTAACGATGTTCTGGCCTGTGTAGTCGATGGGACCAAGCTGCCGGGCTCGGCCCTGCAATTTGCGCCCGCACTCTATTATCCGTCCACGCTTCAGCTGCTGGGACTGGCCTATATCGGGGAGAAGCATCCGGAGTGTCTGTGAAGTCTTCTCTCGTGGCGATTTCAGCAGCAGTCGTGGTGGCGACCCTCGTCACCGGACTGAAGGATCGTGCCGCTCTGCAGGAAAGATTCGGCCTTGGGTCTGCCGGCAAGCCGGCGCCGGAACTGATGATGATGGGCCGCATCAAGCCGACCGATGCTTCCGCCGGCAATCCTGAATTCAATGCGCAGCTGGTGGCCGACAAGATCGAGGCGATCACATCCCCGTCGTCGCCGGCACCTGATACACCCGAGCCGAATGCCGCAGCACCGCAACCGGCGGCACCGCAATCCGCGGCACCTCAGACGGCTGCTCAGCGGGCACCGGTCGCGCCCCCCATCGTTTCCGCGCCGCCAGCACTGCAACAGGCGGCCGCGCCTGCGCAGCCTGCCGTCGATGAAAGTGCGCTTCGTTATTTCGCCAGCCGCGGCGACAAGGTGCGCCTGCAAGCCGAAATCTCCCGCCTTCAGGCGCTCTACCCCAACTGGGTTCCGCCGGCCGATCCGCTCGCCGTGCCGCAGAATGGCGACAAACAGCTCGAGGCCATGTGGCAGCTTTATTCGGATGGCCGTTATGCGGAGCTGCGCAAGGCAGTCGCTGACCGCCAGGCAGCCGATGCCGGATGGCAGCCGCCGGCCGATCTGCTCGACCGGCTCGACGTCGCCGAGGCCCGTGCCCGGCTCGTCAATGCGTCGGACCTCAAGCAATATGCGACGGTCGTCGATATCGCCGCCGCAACACCGAGCCTGCTCACCTGTAGCGAGGTCGATGTTCTCTGGCGCGTCGCCGAAGCCTTCATCCAGACCGAGAGGGCGCAGCGTGGCCAGGACGCCTATACCTATATCCTGAAGAACTGCACCAATCCCGCCGAGCGGCAGGCGACGGTCGAAAAGGCCTCGACGCTGCTTGCCTACCAGCCGATGCAGGCACTGCTCACGCTGGAGAGGCCTGCGGCCGACGGCAGCAAGGAATTCGATGCGATCCGCGATAACCTCGCCCGACGCTTCATGGCCGAGGGCAATGACGATACGAAGCTTGTTATCGCGGCCGATTATGTCGCCCGCCTCGAAAAACTCGCCGAGACTGAGGGGCTTGCCTCCGATGCGCTGCTGCTCGGCTGGTACCAGCTTCGCCGCAACAACGATGCCGATGCCGAGAAGTGGTTCCGCGCCGCCCGAGCCAAGCAAGATTCGGCGGCCGCTTCGCAGGGGCTGGCGCTGGCGCTGATTGCCCGCAAGGCGCCTGAGGAAGCCGAGGACGTGATGTTCCGTTGGCGCGCCGATTCCGAGGATGCGACATCAACCTATCTCGCCGCCACCGCCAACCTGATGGCGTTGCAGCCGCCGGCCGATCTGGCCGAAGACGTGCTGCACCGCATCGCTACCGAGGTCATCGCCCGGAAATACGTGCCGACGGCGCAGCAGTTCGGCTGGTATGCCCGCTCCCTTAACCAGTTCCAGACCGCTGCACGGTGGTTCGAGACGGCGCTTGCCTGGAAACCCGATGACGAGCCGTCCGCCTATGGCCTTGTCATCACCCGCGAGCAACTGAGCGACCGCAAGGGCGTGCTCGACCTCCAGCGCGCCTGGGCCGGCCGGTCGAGCCGGATCACCAATCTCGAAGACACCTCCTCCCTGTCGCCGAATGCCGTCCCGCCGCCGCTGGAGAAAGGGGCGCTTGCCGTACAGCAACCGGCTCAGCCGACGCAGCGTCCCCCGACCGAGCCACTTCCGGCCGAACGCCGCGTCACCCTGCAGCCGGGGTCGGAAGTGGTCGTTCGCGCGGCGAGGCCGGCGATGGAGACGGTGACTGTCCCGCGTGGTCCGCGCCAGACGCGCGGCTGCTCGACGACAATCGATGCGGGGCAGCTTGAGCCGGCCGACGCGCTGTCGCGCGGCTGGTGCCTGATGGATATCAACCGGCCGATGGAGGCAATCTCGGCCTTTGAGGCGGCATTGCAGAGCCCGACCCGCAAGGTCCGCGAAGACGCAGCCTACGGCCAGAGCCTTGCTTATCTCCGCGCCGGCCTCTCGGGCAATGCCGCCGTCGCAGCCACGAAGGCACCGCAGAACCGCCAGCGTGCCGCCGAGCTTCAGGTGGCGATCCTCGCCGACCGTGCGCTTTCAGCCTTCGACGCCGGGCGTTACCGCGAAACCCTCATCTATCTCGATCAGCGCGCCCAGCTGCAACAGGAACGCATCGATCTGATGGTTCTGCGCGGCTACTGCTACCTCAATCTCAAAATGTACGGCGATGCGACCCGCATCTTCGAAGCCGCTGCCGCGACTGGCAGCCGCGATGCTGTCCGCGGTCTGGCCGACGTTAGAAACGTCACGCATCCCGACGTCAACGACTGACGTTGACGCCGCCGCCGCTCTCCGCTACTCGCCTGCGCAGGGGGCCGCCCCGGCCCATGCTGCCCAAGGAAACGCCCGTGCCCGCTCTCCATGACATCCTCGACAGGTCCTACGATGCCTTCCTTTTCGACATGGACGGAACGCTGCTGAATTCCATTGCCGTCGTCGAACGCGTCTGGAGCGAATGGGCAAGACGCCACGGCTTCGAGCCGGAGGTCTTCCTGAAGACGATCCATGGCATCCGCGCCTCGGACGTTATCCGCGGGCTCGGCCTACCCGGCGTCGATCCGGCCCATGAGGCGGATCTGCTGCTCGCCGAGGAAATGGAGGATGTCTCCGGCATCGTCGAGATCCCCGGCGCCGTCCGCTTCCTCTCCGCCATCGCTGAGGGCAGGTGGGCAATCGTCACTTCGGCGCCGATCGAGCTCGCCAGGCGCCGCATGGCCGCCGCCGGCATCCCAATGCCGAAGGTCATCGTCAGCGGCCAAGAGGTTAAATCGGGCAAGCCCAGCCCCGAAGGTTATTTGCTCGGCGCAAGCCGCCTCGGCGTCGATCCCACGAAATGCCTGGTCTTCGAAGATGCCGTCGCCGGTATTCTTGCCGGCGAAGCCGCCGGCGCCGGCGTTACCGTCATCACCGAAACCCACGCCACACCCTTCGAAACACCGCATTTTTCGATCGCCAACTACCAGGCATGGCAGCCCCGCCAGACCGCCGAAGGCCGGCTGAAGCTCGCCGCGATCTGACCATTCCGGCAAACCGCTTCCTTTTTGTTGGAGGCGAGGTTTTTCCGCTTGCATTGCACGCGCTGAAAAACTAAACGAAGCAAGCCGTTTCGGCAGGTCGGGGCGTAGCGCAGCCCGGTAGCGCACTTGACTGGGGGTCAAGGGGTCGCTGGTTCGAGTCCAGTCGCCCCGACCATTTATCCCCTTGAAATCCCAGTCAGCATGTCACTTTCTTCGTCCCGTTGGCGGCGGAAAACGGAACGAGACATAGGCAGAAATGCTGAAACGGGAGCCGAAACCCGGAAAAGTCCCGAACGAAAATGTCAATTGTTCGTGTTGCAGGCGAGCTGTGGCGCCGCCATTGCAAACGGCGGCGGGCCTTCGACCGCCTTCAGTGCGGTTTCTGAGCGATCGCGATCATCGATTTCGCCAGGAGTGGGATCCTCCCGACATATTCGAAGTCGACGTCTTCGAATCCTGTTTCGACCAGCAGCGTGCTGAGTGTTTCGGGAGACCAGAATTTGATATGGCCATGATCCTTCAGAGGCATAAAATGGTCGTCCATCTTTCCGCTCACAGCCAGAGCCAGATTTTTCCAGTAGCCGTGGAAAGGCGTCGATACGACCGCGATGCCGCCGGGCCTCACCAGATCGTAAATGGTTGCCGAAAAAGCCTTGGGATCATAGACATGCTCCACCACCTCGAGGCTGATGACCGCATCGAAGGTCCCGTATCGGCTGGAAAGATCTTCGTAACCGGAACCGATTTCCAGCGGAAGATCAGGGTGGGCCGTTCTCGCTTTCGCGATGCCGTCCTGAGAGGGATCGACACCGACGACGTCATAGCCTTTTTGCGCAAGCACGGCGGCAGCACCGCCGGTGCCACAACCGAGGTCGAAGACTGCCGTTTCATTTGCCTCCTGGAAACTGTTCTCGAGAACATCGACAACGGCCGGCAAAATATAGGAATGGGCGGTCGCCGGCTTGGCGTGTACATAGGTAGTCGCGTCTAGTTCGATAGACATTTTACCTCCTGAAAATCTGAAGAAGTGAGCCGCGACCGCAATGGTACGCCGGACTTTGACGGGAGTGTGGTGTCGTTGTGGTATTAAGGTGATTAACGCCGAAGGCGTTCACGGGTGCTAAGGGAGGGCCCGCCGTTTTGCTGTACCGACTGCGCGCGACATCCTCCAACACGCCCGACGACCGATCCATGCAAGATCCCGAACCTGATTGACAGGGTACCAAGAAGATGCTGAAAACGGGCCGCATTCGGGTTTGCCGCATTCTGGTGGCCTAAGGGGCCTCTGCATCGGCTCCGGCTGCTTGGACCATTTAAAATAAATAAGGCGATGAAATGCTCTTTGAGAGTGCATCGCAAATAAATCCTTTAGTTCTTTTTGGTACTCCCCCAGTTGGGGGAGGCGGTATTTGTTGCCTTTTGTTAAGGCTATACCCAGTTTGGAAGTTAACAACCTAATTTTGGATTGAAAAAAACCTGCCACCTCTTCGCATTCTCGCGAATATGTGTAGATTAACATTATCCCTGTCACAGATAGCCTAGTTGAGCGCATGGCGGATATGAAGCACAATGTAACTTGCAGGCAGAGCCTCGCCAGCGCGTTCCAGGCTCTGTCGGACGAGGCCGTCAAAGCCGGCTGGTCGGAAGGCGATGTCGCCCTCGCGCTTGCCGAACTCGCCGAGGAGCGGGTGATTGAGATTACCGCAAAGGTGATTATGGAAGGCTCCATCCATCCCCAGCTGGTCGCCGCCGGCGGCCGCAACGGCTAGCTGGTCTTACACCAGCAATCCTGCCGTTTTCGCTGCCGTGATGAAGGAAGTCTGTGCTGTGCGCGGGCTGCACAGTCCGTCGAGCGCATCCAGGCAGTGCTGGCGCGCAACGCGATAATCGCGCCCACGCTTGCTCGGCCACCGTTTCAGATATTCGACGGCCTCCCAGACGGTGGAAACGATCAGGCTGCTGTTGGGAGAAACGACCCGGACGGGGGAGGGAAAGCGTTTTTCACTCACATCTGCACTCATTGATTCCTGCTACAAAACGCGGCCGTAACGCGCGGAACAAAATTTTGTTCCAAATTTTATTCCCCATGAATTTGCGCAGTTGCTAAAGTTCAGGCCGTCGCGCATAATAGCTTTATGACGGTTGCGGAGGGCTGCCGGCGATCCAAGCGTGGATGCGTTTGCCCTCGGAGGATTGGGGCATGATGTTACGGTCATCAATTCATCCGCATGATTTACCGTTATTTTCGGAAGATCTCGATCTGCTTTCGCAGGTGCTCGACAAGGTCTGCGACGAACGCGGTCTCGTCAAAACGACGCCGGAGGCCGAGCGGATTGGTGCGGTCATCATTCAGCTCTACAGGCAGGGCGTGAAGGACGGCGGCAAACTCGCGGATCTTGCAAAAACCTATCTCTAGTTCTGCTCGATCGAGACACCGTTCTTACCGATGCTCATCTCGATCCCCTGCGGCTTGCTTTCCTCGTGGAAGATATAGGCGCCGAGGCCGATGACGGCGACGACAAGAACGCCGATGATGACGTAGAGACCATTGCTGCGGTTCAAGAGACTGCCCCCGATATGTTATAGGCCCCGATATGTTATGGGACAGCAAAACGCTCGGGCGACCGATTGGTTCCGTCAGTCGTCGTTGGCGGCGTTGAGGTTTTCCGGCCGGATGCCGTCATCGCTGGAGGTGCGTGCGCGTAATCGGATGCCGGGGCCGCCTTCATCCTGATTGCCGCTTGACAGGAAGATGATGCCGTTCGCCTCGAGCGTGCTGCGCACATCAAACAGCGCGTGCGGCTCACCCGCGAATTCGCCGTTTTCCAGCGCTCTCACGGTCTCGACCGGCAGGCCGCTGGCGGCGGCGAGCTCTTCGATGCTCATTCCGATCATGGCGCGCGCGCCGCGTATCTGCGTTGCTGTTATCATGGTGGAAAATCTAGCGCATTTCCAGCGCTTCTCAAGTGGCGGCGTTGTACGTTGACCGGTTTCGTGACCACGGCACGCGCTTTTCAAACTTCTCTCAATTTTACACCAAATAGATCGTCATGCATGCGCTCGACCGCGATCCCCATTCCTCCCATCAGGGCGGCGCGGTTCCCAAAGCGGCTGATCTCGATGCGCGGCGGATAGGGCGTACAACGCGGCAGGAAACCGCGGATGGCGTTTACGAGTTCCGGTCTTGCGCCGATGCTGCCACCGGTGATCACCAATTCAGGATCGAGTGCCGCTCCGATTGCAGCAATGGCGACTGCGACCAGCCTTGCCGTCTCTTCGATTGCGGCCACGGCGCTTGTATCTCCTGCATTAAACGCGGCGAAGAGATCGGCCACGGTGGATGCGTTACGCCCGCCGAAACCGACATAGCGGCGCAACATGGCGACGCTGCCGACCGCACTCTCAAAGGTTCCAAGCGTAAATCCGCCAGGATCAAACGCATCTCCGCCGATCGGAAGATAGGCGATTTCGCCGGCCGCCCCGCGCGCGCCGCGCAACAGAGTTCCGTTGGCGATGATGCCCATGCCGACGCCCGTGCCGAGAGCAACGAAAGCAAAATTGCTGGTTTCGACACCGTGTCCCCGCCATCTCTCCCCTTGGGCGGCCAGGTTGACGTCATTTTCAACGATCACGGGTAGACCCATTCTGTCGCTGAAGACTTGCCGCAGATTTATTGCGTCGATGCCGGGGATGCTTGGCGCTACGTTAATATGTCCGGTGGCCGGATCGAGCACACCGGGACTGCCCAGAACGACGAGACGGAGTTTGTCGGCAGTCGTCCCGGCCGCAAATGCGAGTTCCACGATAAGATCGCTGAACTGATTGACGAGATGCATTCCGCCGCGCGGATCGGTGGATACTTTGGTTTCTGCAACCACGTTCCCTAACAGATCGCAGATAGCCGCAGCAATCTTGGTGCTCCCGAGATCGATGGAGACGGCCAGTCCCGCCCGGGCATTGATTTCATAGGTGATCGCATTCCGGCCCGGGCGACCATCAGTCTGCCCGACTGGTTTCAGCCATCCGTCATCCTCAAGGTCGCGCACGACATCGGAAATCGTCTGTTTTGACAAGCCGGTTAGCTTGGCAATATCGGCGCGAGAGATCGATCCATTCGCGAACACGGTTCGAATGACGGCATTGGTTGAAATTTTTCGTGCGATCGGAGTCTGTGCGACAGAAGATGTCATTGCCATCCGGCTAGCTCAGTCCAATTAGTTCGGAGCGCATACTTAATGGGGCGATATTGGGTTCACAACTATCGAGACTAACCGGAATTCAATACATTGAAGCAGGCAATTTGTCTATGTCCTTGACAAATGGGAAACCAGCTGTAGGCTTTGGACTAACGTGCGATGAAAATGCGCGATGAAATAAAGAGGGTCGAGTAGAAGTATGCGCCATACGTATCGTCTGGTTAGCCGTGCGCTCGTCAAGATCGCCCGAAGAAGAATCAGGCTAGGCTTAGCTAGCTCTTTCCTCTTTCGCGTTCCGCCGACTCCTTAAACCTGGCTGCCGGGGATTTGCTCATGATGAAGCCCTCGACTGATGGACAGCTTTCCGCCGAGCAACCTTTTTTACTGCCGACAATAGCACTACGCCTTCAGGCGGACGTTCATCCAGATGGGTACGCTGATCTCGCCTTGTGGGGAGCAGGCTGCTCTGGGCGTGTGAGATTTTCTCCAATCAAGGGTCCTTGTACCGACGAGACAGGGCCTTTCCGTGCCTCGGAGAAACCAGGAAATGCTTCAACCCAATCCCTCGATCCGCATAGCAAAGGCTACGGAGCCATCGCGCTCGAATTCGGAAAAGCCAAGGTGACGGTAGAAACCCTTGGCGCGTTCGTTGTTTGGGTCGACCCCGAGATGCACGCCGCCGACCCCGTAATTTCGAAGCGCCTGAAGCTCCGTGCCGATCATCCTGCGTCCCCAACCGCTTGCCTGAAGTCCGGGAAGGATGTTGATGTGAAGATGCGCCGGATACTGGTCTTGAAGCCACGCCGTTCCGCTGCGCGGATTTTGAATTCGTTCCATCACGTCGGCGTCGCGCGGACGGCTGGGTGCCAGTCCCGCAATCTGCTGGCGGACGAACGGCCACCAATTTGTCTGCAAGTCTCTGTCGAACCCGCCGGTGTCCGGTACCCCTACAACGTAGCCGACCGACCGGCCGTCTTGAACGAGAACAAAGGCAAAGTCTTTGGCGAACTTGAGGTAGGGTACCGACCAGATGTAGCCGGGCAGATGCGGGTCGCTATAAAGCGCGCTGGCATCATGACCGCCATTCGCGGTTTTCAGGCAGATGTCGAAAAAGGCGTCGATATCCGCTTCAATCACGGGGCGGATGAAGCAGCTGGTGTCCATCACTTTGCCACCTCCTGCGTGGCGCTTTGTCATTTTAGGTCGCGAGAGGTGCGGATGCACTGACGATTACCTCAGATTCGCCAGCCAGGCAAAGCTCTGGGGGAAGAAAACGTTCGGCCGGTGCTTGGCGCAAGGCCTGAGCGGAGAGTGGAGAATAAACCAGATGAGGTGGAGCAGATGAAGAGAACTGTGAAATCGATCAGCATACTGCCGGCATACGGATTGAAAGCAGCTGTCGCGCTTGCTGGCGCGGCGCTTTTGAGTTTTGGCCTTTCGGCAGCCGCGCGCGCTGACGACCTGGCCGTGTGGGATGACCAAACCTATGAAGGCCAGAGTGCTGTTATAGAGCAGCTTAACAAGGAGTTCGAAGCTGCCCATCCCGGCGTCACAATCAAACGCACCGCCCGCACCTTTGACGACATGAAGCTGACGCTGAAGCTTGCGGTTTCGGCGGGTGACGGCCCTGTCATCACGAAGGTCAACCAGGGCGCCGGCGACATGGGGGCGATGGTCAAGCAAGGATTGCTCCTGCCGGTTGACGACTACATCAAGAAATACAGCTGGGACAAGCGCCAGTCGGATTCCGTGCTTGCTCGAGACCGCTGGGAGGATGGAAAGTTCGGGGTCGGCAAGACCTACGGCATATCAGGGCTCGGCGAGATCGTTGGTCTCTTTTACAATAAAAAGATCCTCGACGATGCGGGAGTAGCGCTGCCGCAAACCTTCGAGGAGCTTCTCGCCGATCTCGACAAGCTGAAGGAAAAAGGCGTTGCGCCCTTCATGATGGGCTCGGCAAAGGAGCATCTGGCCCTGCACATGATCGGCGCCATCGACCAAGCGCATATCGACGCGAGCAATCGCGCCGAACTTGACGATCTGATCTACGGCCGGGGCGGCTCCTGGAACACCAAGGGAAACATCGAATCCGCCAAACTCGTGCAGCAGTGGGCACAGGGCGGCTATTTTTTCCCCGGTTTCGAGGGCATCTCGGGTGACGACGCCGTCCAGCTTTTCATTTCCGGGCAGGGTGCGTTCCTGATCTCCGGGACCTGGTATTTCGGTGACATGCAACACAATCCGGATATCGGGTTCATGGCCATTCCTGCCCCGAAAGGCATTTCCAAACCTTTGAGTGTCGGAGGCGTGGATCTTGCCTGGGCGATAACGAGCCTTGCCAAAACCAAGGCAACGCAGGACCTGGCAGGGGACTATATCGACTATATGGTTTCGGATAAGGCTGCTGAAACCTGGGCCGCTGCCGGCTATCTTCCGGCAACTTCGCTGGCGGCCGACGCCAAGCCAAAGCTCACGCCGCTCCTCAGCTCCGGCATCGAAATGTGGAAGACACTCAACGCAAACGACGCTCTCGGCCATTACCCCGATTGGTCGAGCCCAACGATGCTGAAGACAATAGACGACAACACGCCGCTTCTTCTGTCCGGCAATATCACGCCCGAAGCCTTTGTCGACGCCATGGACAAGGATTATCAGGCGTACCTGAAGGATAAGAAATAAAGATTGGCGCTGGTCACGACCGTCCCCTGCGGTCGTGACCTGAGTGTCGTCGATCCAA
This sequence comes from Rhizobium beringeri, assembly GCF_004306515.1. Taxonomy (NCBI): domain Bacteria; kingdom Pseudomonadati; phylum Pseudomonadota; class Alphaproteobacteria; order Hyphomicrobiales; family Rhizobiaceae; genus Rhizobium; species Rhizobium beringeri. The sequence continues at coordinate 1,281,941 of NZ_SILG01000001.1, forward strand.
ATAAATGAGCACTGCGATCGGCTTGCTGCGCGATGATCACAGCTTTGGCTTTATGGAGTACTGGATGAAACGCTCCGCACTTGATGGCTCGCAACATACCAATTTTATCTATCTATTGCCTGGATTGCTGTTCTACGCGGCTTTTGTCTTTGGACCGATCCTCGCGGCTTTGGGTTTGAGCCTGACCAGCTGGGACGGCTTGAGCATGCCCAAGTGGGTTGGTTTGGGCAATTACGCCGATCTCTTTTCTGACAGTCGTTTTTATATTGCCTTGCGTAACAATGCCGAGCTTATGATCTTCTACTGTGTCCTGCCGCTCGTGCTCGGCATAGCTCTTGCTGCTTGCGTCTGGAACCTGAAGCAACGCGAGCAACTCGCCCTGCGCACGTTCTTGTTCCTGCCTTACATCATGCCGACTGCCGTGTTGGGCATCATCTGGGCATGGCTCTACAATCCTGCCTTTGGCCCGTTCAATCAGTTCCTGAGAGCAGTAGGGCTGGGCGCCTTCGCACTCCCGTGGCTGGGAGATTTCAATTTTGTCCTTCCCGCGGTCGGGATCGTTGCCACTTGGTATTTCTTCGGTTTTTGCATGGTCATTTTCCTCACAGGAATTCAGCGCATCGACCCGTCTCTTTTCGACGCTGCCAAGGTCGATGGCGCTTCGGCGCGAAAAACCTTTTTCTGGATAACGCTACCGCTTCTATTGCCTGAGATAAGGGTGGTTTTGCTTCTGACGGTCATCGCGTCGATCAAAAGCTTCGACCTGATTTTCACGATGACCCGGGGCGGACCCGCCAACGCTACGCTCGTGCCGAATATCTACATGTATCAGCTCGGCTTCGAGCTTAATCGGTTCGGCGCCGCAGCGGCCATCGCCATTGTCGGCGCGGTACTCACATTCGTCATCAACTATGCAATTCACCGATTTGTGGGATCGCAGCATAAAGGATTGGCTTGATGAGCCGTTCGTATACCATTTCCGCCGGTCCGCTATTCCTCCGCATTGTCCTCTGGCTTCTTGCTTTCGTCACGATCATCCCCTTCCTGCTCCTGCTTCTAACCTCAATAAAGAGCAAGGCTGACGTTCTGCAGGGTGCATTCGCGTTGCCGGCATATCCACATTTCGAAAATTACGTCGATGCCTGGAATGCCGGACATTTCAATATCTACTTTTGGAATTCGATCATCGTTGTCATACCGGTCGTTGCTGCAAGCGTCTTTTTGGGCCTGCTGACCGGTTTTGCCTTCGCATACCTGTCATTTCCGCTCCGGCGTACGCTGTTCGCTATCCTGACGCTCGGCATGATGGTGCCGGCGGAAGCCTTCATCATCCCACTTTATTATGAAATGCGATATCTTGGGCTGATCAATACCTATGCGGCTCTGATTGTGCCGCAGATCGCCATGTCGATCCCATTCTCGACGATCTTCCTCGCCAGCGCGATGCAGCAACTGCCGGAAGAGGTTCTTGAAGCGGCGGTTCTCGATGGCGCCGGACGCTTCTATATCCTGCGCAAGATCGTTATCCCGCTTATGGTGCCGGCAATGTCGACACTGGCGCTGTTCCTGTTCATATGGACTTGGAACGAGTTTCTGATTCCCTTTATTCTGGTCAACGACGACGCCTATCGGACGCTGCCCCTCGGCATGCTGTTTTTCCAAGGTCGGTACACCGTCAATACGCCGGTTTTGACCGCCGGTGCGGTGATCGTCATTGCCCCGCTCATCCTGACCTATCTGGTTTTCCAGCGGCGGTTCATTGCCGGCCTGACGGCAGGAGCGACGAAATAGACAGCCGATGCGGTCGGCGGCAAGACCTCACGCCGCGCCCCTCACTCTTCGCTCGCGCTTGTGGCGCACTTCCAGCGCCGCGCAGCCCCAGACCGTGCCGAGCAGCAGATAGACATGGCGCCAGTGGTCGATATCGATGACGTTGCCGATTGTCGCATGGCCGAGAACCGAGATCCAGGCGATCATCAGGAAGGGTTGCCACGGCCGGTCGAGCAGCAGGTTTCTGAAGCCGAGAGCCAACGTCCAGGCAAGCATGCCGACATAGCTGACGAAGCCGAGCCAGCCATAGGTGGTCAGTGATTTCAGCCAGATATTGTGCTCGTCCTCGGGAAACATCGTGCCGAATACCAGCGGGCCGATGCCGAACGGGCGCTCCATCATCATGGTGAAGCCGATCCGGTGGCGCTCGAAGCGCCCGAGATGCTCGCCGTCATACTGCTGCACCAGCTGGGCGCGCGCCGAAAACAGTTCGGCGACCTTCGGGATCTGCAGTGCTACCAAGAGCGAGGCGACCAACATAATGATCGCCGCCAGCGACAGGACCAGGACTCGCAAGCGAAAGGCGCCGCTGCGCTCCTTCAGCAGCATGATGAAGATCAGCAGCGCCACGCCAAGCGCGAAAAGCCCCCAGGCGGCACGGGAAAAGGAGAGGAAGATGCCGAGCGCAAGCACGAGCAGGGCGGCGGCCTTCAGCGGCGATTTCCTCAGGTCACCGGCCAGGATGCCGTGGATGAGATAAAGCGATGGCGGCACCAGGAAGGGGCCGAACACGTTAGGGTCCTGGAAAGCGCCCTTGGCGCGGTCGTAGAGCGTGAAGACTTCGGCGCCTGGAAAGGCATGGAAATAGCCGAGTATGCCGAGCGCGGACGTGGCGACGGCGGCGAAGGCCCAGGCGTTGAAGATCAGCGGCAGCCGCTTGTGGCTGTCCTCGATGATTGCCGCGTAGAAGACCGCCGTCAGCGCCAGGAAGGTCGACACCGCGATATACATCGGCCCCGTCGCCAGGTCCTTCATCTGCGTCAGCGACAGCATGCCGCCGATATTGAAGGTAAGCAAAAGGGCGAGCAGCGGCGCCACGCCGCGCGAAATCCTGAGGCCAAGGATGAACCAGAGGCCGATCAGCCCCGCCATCCAGAGTTCATAGGGCGCCGGCTCGTCGATCACGAAACCGGAAAGGAAGACGCCGACGGCGACGAAGGCCGAGCCGATCAGGCGCAGCGTCATCCGCTGCGGTTGGGCGACACGGGGATATGTCGCCTCGATCGCGGTCAATAGGCGTTTTCCGTGTTGAGCAGCCGGATCGGCGTCAGGAACAGGATTTTGAGATCGAACCAGAGCGACCAGTTCTCGATGTAATAGAGGTCGTAGGCGGTGCGGAACTTGATCTTCTCGTCATTGTCCACTTCGCCGCGCCAGCCGTTGATCTGTGCCCAGCCGGTGACACCGGGCTTGACGCGGTGGCGGGCGAAATAACCCTCGACGACATCGCCGAAGGCGCGGTCGCGCGCCTGGGCGAGAACGGCGTGCGGACGTGGGCCGACCAGCGAGAGATCGCCTCTCAGCACGTTGAAAAGCTGTGGCAGTTCATCGATCGAGGTCTTGCGGATGAAGCGGCCGACGCGGGTGACGCGCGGATCGCCCTTGGTCACCGCGGCCTTGCCTGTGGGGTCGCCCATATTGGTGTACATCGAGCGGAACTTGAAGACGTTGATGATTTCATTGTTGAAGCCGTGGCGCTTCTGCATGAAGAAGACCGGGCCTTCCGACGTCGCCTTGATGGCGATCGCGGTCGCCACCATGATCGGCCACAGCAGTGCAAGTGCGACGATTGTGAAGAAGATGTCGAAGCCGCGCTTGGCGACGGAATCCCAGTCGCGGATCGGCTTCTTGAAAATATCGAGCATCGGCACCGAGCCGACATGCGAATAGGCGCGCGGCCGGAAGCGTAGCCGGTTGGCATGCGCGGCAAGGCGGATATCGACCGGCAGAACCCAGAGCTTCTTCAAAAGGTCGTAGATACGGGCCTCGGCCGACAGCGGCAGGGCGATGATCAGCATGTCAATGCGCGTCAGCCGTACGAATTCGACGAGTTCGGCGACAGTGCCGAGCTTCGGATAACCGGCGACCATGATCGGCGAGCGCTTCTCGCCGCGGTCGTCGAAGATACCGCAGATGCGGATGTCGTTGTCGGCCTGCTGTTCGAGGACGCGGATCAGGTCCTTGGCCGGCTCGCCGCCACCGACGATGACGGCGCGGCGTTCCATGAGGCCGTTGCGGGCCCAGTTGCGGATGCCATAAGCGACGAGGAAACGCTCGGCCGCAAGGAAAAGCGCGCCTGCGCCGAACCATGGAGTATAGGCTTCGACCATCGCCCATGTGGTGCCGCGAATGAGCGCGAACAGGCCGACGGTCAGGAGAAGCGCGATCGCCCACGAGACGACGATGCGCGGCATCAGCCGCAGCTTCGCTCGAAGTGCGGGAATGGTGTAGGTGTCGGCAAGCTGCAGACCGATGACGGTCAAGGCCGAAGCGATCGCCGCCATGCCGGCCCGCACCAGCAGGGAATCGTTGCCGTCGCCGGGCCAGAAATAGTGGACGACGAGGGCGATCGCGAAGAGCGCCAGGAATTCCAGCAGCCGCAATTGGCCGATTATGATGGCAGGCGAATTGGTTCCGTCGCGGAACTGTTCGGCGATCTGCCGGGCATAGGGGTTGATTTCGGTCGGGTCGGAAGGCTTCTCCTGACCCGTGTCGCCGCGCGCCTCGATGTCGGAGACCTGCTTGCGCAGTGCTTCCACGTCGAATTGATCGCCTTTTTCCAGCTTGTTCATGGGGCCCAGCTTGTTCATGGGGCATTGTCGCTCGTTGTCACGAAGCGAAATACCAGAAAGCCCCTAAGAAATATTTACGAGGCGACGGGCATTGCTTGGCCGGCAGCCGGGTTGACGAGCTCATGGTACAATTTCAGGACATCGCGTGCCATGACGGCGGAAGAAAACACCGCCTTCACCGCCTCGGGCTTCGGCATCGTCCTGTCGTGCCAATCGGGCGTGCTCAGCGTTTCCGCCATGACGCGGGCGAGATCGTCGGAATTGCCGGGCTCCACCAGGGCCGCGCTGTCGGCGCCGAGCACCTCGGGAATGCCGCCGACACGGCTTGCGATGATCGTCTTGCCGGCGCCCAGCCCCTCGAGCACGATATAGGGCATGGCTTCGGCGCGCGAGGGAACGACGAGGTTCTGCGCCATCGAGAAGGCTTCGTGGACCCGCATTGCCGGCAGCATCCCGATGCGTTTGCCAAGGCCGCGTTCGACCATCATCTCGCGGTAGCGGTCGCGATCCGGCCCGTCGCCGATCATCAGCGCCGACAGTGGCCTGCCGAGCAGCCGTTCGGTCTTGGCGAAGGCATCGACAAACAGATCGGGACCCTTGAGGTCCCGCAGCATTCCCACATAGATGAAATGCACGGCATCCGAGCGGGTCGGGATCGGCTCGAAATCGCGCTCGCCGATGCCGTTGTAGATCAGACTCGTCTTCGTCCGCGGCCGCCCGACCTTGCGCGCATAAGTATCGCGCTCATATTCGCAGATGAAGACCAGCGCATCGGTGAAATATTCCTGCAGGCGCTCCATCCTGAGGACGAACTGTCCGCTGAGCGAGGAGCGCGAATAATGCAGGCTTCCACCATGCGCTGTATAGAGGCGGGCTACGCGATACCTGTTCACCCGCAACGCTGAGCCGGCAAGTCGCGCGAGCACGCCGCCCTTGGCGCCGTGTCCGTGCAGCACATCCGGCCGCAAACTTTTGATTTTCTTGTATGTATCCCACATCGTCGCAATATCGGACGGGCTGATCGAACGCCGGATCGGAACGCGTGTCAGGCCGAGCGAGAGATAGGGACGGATATCGTCGAACAGGCTGTCCTCGTACTCGCCGCCGGTCGAGCTGTCGCAGAGGATGCCGATTTCATGGCCGGCCTTGCTGTGCTCCTCGACGAGATCGCGGACATGGCGGAAAATTCCGCCGACCGGCGACCTGAAGCAATGAAGGATGCGGAGCGGCTGCTGTTCTGCCATCGCTCAGAATAGCCGTTCGCGAACGTAGATCGTGTCACCTGCGATGATCGGCCCTGATATATTGATGCGGCCGGTCAGCACCTGTCCGTTGATCTTGCGGGTCACATCGACCATGCGCTGGTTGGCGCGGCTGGTGAAGCCGCCGGCAACCGCGATGGCATTCTGCACCGTCATGCCGGGAACATAGGCATACTGGCCGGGCTGGCCGACTTCACCCATGATGAAGACCGAACGGTAGCGATCGACATCGATGGTGACATCGGGATCGCGAAGATAGCCTTGCTGCAGTTTCTGGGCGATCTGTCCCGAGAGTTGCTGCAGGGTTCGGCCGCGAGCAGGGACCTGGCCGATGAGCGGGAAGGCGACATAGCCGGCCTGATCCACCGTATAGGTGTTGGTCAGGCTCTGCTGGTCGAAAACGGTGATGCGCAGTCGATCGCCGCTGTCCAGCGTATAGGGCTGAATGGTCGCCTCGTTGAAGGCCTTCGGCGCCGGCTTGTACGTCGTGCAGCCGCCCAATGCTGCCGTCATGGCTGCAAGGCTCAGGGCCAAAAGGATCTTGGGCTGGACGACAGACATCCGCTTGTGCTCACAAAAATGAACTCGGTGCAGTCGTTATCGATCCGTTAGGGTTAATGCCCGGTAAAGGGCGCTTGCAATTTCCCGGTTTCCTCCATCGATCGTCACTCATCTCTCGGCGAGATCGCCATTAACTGTTGAGTTACCATGGTCGTTTACGCTTACGGCACCTTTGTTGTGGAGTAAGAGCATGTCCGGCGTAGCTCGTGATCAGGATGTGGACATCGATCTCGGCCAGTTGGTCCGTGCGGTCTGGGCGCGCCGTCTGCGGATTTTGACAATCACCCTCGTGGGGGCGGGCGTCGCCTTTGCCGGCGCCAAAATCATGTCGCCGCAATATCGCAGCGAAACACGCATCCTCATCGAACCCCGTGCGCCGGCCTTCGCCAGCACGCAGCAGATCAATGATGCCAGCGCCGGTCCGCTGATGGATGAACTGAACATCGCCAGCCAGGTGCAGCTCCTGCAATCGGCCGATCTGCTCAAGAAGGTCATCAACGACCTGAAGCTTTATAACCTGCCGGAATTCGACGATGCTGCCAGCGGCTCGGCGATGAGCAGTATCCTGGTGAAGCTGCACCTGAAGAAGAACCCGCTGGAAAATCCGCCCGAAGAGCGCGTCATCGACGCCTTCGTCGAACGCTTGCAGGTCTATCAGGTCCCGGGTTCACGCGTCATCGGCATCAATTTCACCTCCAAGGACCCGAAGCTCGCCGCGGCCATTCCGAACGCCATGGCGAATGTCTACCTTTCGACCCAGAGCGGCGCCAAGCTCGATTCCAATTCCGAAGCGACCCGCTGGCTGGAGCCGGAGATCGAAGGCCTGCGCCGGAAGGTCAGCGAAGCCGAGAAGAAGGTCGCCGAATACCGCACGTCGCACGGGCTGTTGCAGACGAACGGCACGACCACTTTTCCGGCCCAGCAATTGAACGATATCTCCGCCGAGTTGACCCGCGTGCGGGGCGACAAGGCCAATGCCGAGGCGAGGGCGCAGGCGGTGCGAAACGCACTGTCTTCGGGTGAAGCCTTCGATACGCTGCCCGACATTATGTCCTCACAGGCGATCCAGCGGCTGAAGGGGACGGAATCCGGCCTGCAGTCGCAGATCTCCGATCTGCAGACCAGCCTCCTCAACAATCATCCGCGGCTGAAAAGCCTGCGCGCTCAGCTCTCCGATATCCGCACCCAGATCCGCCAGGAGACGCAGAAGATCCTGGCGAGCATCGAGAATGAGTCCAAGGTCGCGGATCTGAGGGCGAGCGAACTCGAGCGGCAGTCGGAAACGGTGCAGGCCACCAGCGCCCGCGCCGGTGAGGACGAGGTCGGTCTCAATGCGCTGGAGCGTGAGGCAAACGCCCAGCGCCAGCTGCTCGAAACCTATCTTGTGCGCTACCGCGAGGCCGCCTCCCGGGCCGACAGCAATTCGAGCCCAGCGGATGCCCGAATCGTTTCCAAGGCCGTTGAGCCGGTCGATCCCTATTTCCCGAAGGTGGTGCCGATCGTCGTCGTCGCTGCCGTCGCGACGCTGATCATGAGCGCCATCGTCATCATGCTGACCGAACTCTTCAGTGGCCGGGCGCTCCGTCCGACAGATGCGGCCCCGGAGGCAATCGAGGCAGAAGCGGTCGTCGAGGAGAAGCATGTGCCGCAGGCCGCGCCGATCGTCGCTGCCGCCAGAAAGCCCATCCAGCCGAGCATGCTTACCGTTGTCGCGGACGAAGAGGATACGATCGAGGACGCGGAGGCTGCCGAGGAGGCGCCAGAGGATGAGAATGAATTCTCCGTCGCCGCAGTTGCTGACTATCTCACCGGCAGCCGCGCGCCGCTGGCAATCGCAATATCTCCGACTGGTGACAATGGCTCGGCGGCGACGGTTTCGCTGACCCGCATGCTCGCCGACGCCGGCCACCGCGTCATCCTGATCGACATGACCGGTTCCGGCTACCCCACAGAACTGATGGCCGAAGACCAGGCCGCCCTCGGCGTCACCGATCTGCTTTGCGGCGAGGCCGCCTTCGGCGATACGATCCACGGCGACCGCTTTTCCGACGCCCATCTCATCCCTCAAGGCCAGAGCGACGTGCGCCGCGCCATGCGCGGTGTCGACCGGCTGTCGTTGCTGCTCGATGCGCTCGCCGCCGCCTACGACCTCGTGGTAGTCGAATGCGGTTCGGCCGATGTCGCCGGCGTCTCGCGGCTAACGCGCAGCCGCGACGTCGAGATCATCCTCTCGCTGCCCGAGGTCGAGGAGACCATCTTCGTTGCACTGATGACGGAATTCCAGGCCGCAGGCTATGAGCGCGTCGTGCTGATGTCGGGCGGCGAAGGGGCCGAGCAGACGCTCGGCCGGGCCGCCTAATGCATGTCGCCCAAAAGTGTACAGCGGTTTTGGGAAGACGACATGCATAAGAAAGAGCTAAAAACGCATCGCATGAATCAAATTCGATGCGACGCGCTTTTTGACGGTTAGCCGATCCGTGCCCGGATACCCTGGGTGAATTTATAGAGCTTTGGGCGCGCCTTGATATGCGCCTTGCCGCGGGTGACGATCCGGTGTGCGGCGCCGGCGACGATGCCGAACGGGGAAACCGGCAGCACCACGTCGTAGTGTGCGGTCTCGACCGGCGCCCAGGAGCGCTTGTAGGTCTGGTCGCCGAGACCGAAATCGAACAGCACGACACCCTTGCCATGCAGTCCCGAAATGGTGTGCCAATAGAGGAATTCGCCGGGGCTCGTATCCGGCACGAGTTCTTCATCGATCGCGCCGAACTGGCAGACGATGTGGTCGCCCTTGCGCGAAACCCCTGAAATCGCTGCGATCTTACCCTCATGCTCGCCCTTGAGCCGGAGTACATGCATCTGCAGCCCGAAGTACTGCTTGCTGTCATCCAGCTTGTCGAGCAGGCCGTGGAGGAAGGCCTGCGTTTCCCTGTCGGCAAAGACGTCGGGCAGGCCGAGGCTGGCGAAGCGGGCGCTCTTCAGGCGGAAGAAGATATCGAGCAGGCGGTGTTGTTCTTCCGATGTCCCGGGAATGAGATATTCGAAGCCGCCCGCCGCTTCGAGGCGCTTCGACTGAACACGGAATTTCTTGCGCCGGTTCTTGGCGTTCAGCTGCTTCAGCGTTTCCTCGAAAGTGGGAAGGAACGGCAGCTGGTAGGCATGATTCTGGTTCTGCACCATCGGCAGCCCCTTAAGCGGGCTCTCTCGCCCGCGCCATTCCAGCGGAATGTTCTGCAGCAGCAGTAGATCGGCCCGGCCCTTGAGTGCCTGCTGAAGCTGGCCAGCGAACTTGCCGGCATCGATGGTCCCGCCGCTTTCTGCAAAACCCTCGGAGAAAAGGCCTGTATTGATGTTGCTGTGACCGGCGGCGATGAACTTCGCGATCGCCAGCCCCCGAGACTTGACGATTTCGACCGGCAGAATGAAAGCGGTCTGGCCGGCGTGGATGCCTTTGAGGATCGCAAGCGGCCGGTGGAAAGCGCTCACCCAGGCGGCGCACCAGTCGTAGCTCTGATGGAGTGATTGGAGATTGTCGCGCTCCAGCGCCCGCCACTCATCCTCCAGCGGCTGCATCGTATCGAAGACTTCGATGTCGATTTCAGCCATGGCGAGTTTCATGCTCAGCTGGCGCAAGCGCGAAATGGCCGCTTCGGCCAAAGCGTTGTCGGACGGCTGTTCACGGACATCGAGCTTTTGCGTCTGCACGGTTTTCTCCGGTCAAGAATGCTGAACGGGAAGGTAGGTATGCCAGACGTATATTTGGTTTAACCGCATCCGATGGGCGAGGTTTTCCGCCGATCACGGTTATTCGGCCGTTAATGGCCCTACTTCCGCGGCGGCCCGGCCATCCATTTGATCAGCACCATCGCCGGCAATACCCAAAGCAGGCCGGTGAACAGGAAGTAGAGCAAGTGTCCCCACCAGGGCGCGTTGCCGAGCGTTGCCACCGCGATCGTATTCGCCACCAGCGCATAGACGAGCACGAGCACGATGATCAGGATGGTGCCGATGAATTTGCGGAGGCGGATGGGCATCGGCTATCTCTTGCAATGGATGGGTCGAACCGGCGCGACGGCATGCCGCAAAGGTTCGGGGCTTGTTTTGCATGAGCCGGTGGGGCAAATCAACTGCCGGATAGAAGGAGACATCATGGCCGTCGCAAACCCGACCACGGAACAGGCGATCCTGAGCGAAGTGCGCAGACAAAATCGTGACCGCCGCGCCTTGCGCCTCTGGCTCGGTTTCGTGCTTTTGGCGCTCTTCTGTCTCGTCCTCGTCGGCGGCGCCACGCGGCTGACCAATTCCGGCCTGTCGATCACCGAATGGAAGCCGATCCACGGCGTCATCCCGCCGCTGTCGGCTGCCGAATGGGAGGAGGAATTTCGCCTCTACCAGCGCATTCCCGAATTTCAGCAGCTGAACAACTCCATGACCGTCGATGAGTTCAAAGGTATCTTCTGGTGGGAATGGGCGCACCGGTTGATCGCTCGCGGCATCGGCGTGATCTTCGCGCTGCCGCTCATCTATTTCTGGCTGACCGGGCGGATCGAAAAGCGTCTGCGCTGGCCGCTCGTCGGCATCCTGGCGCTCGGCGGCCTGCAGGGTTTTATCGGTTGGTGGATGGTGTCTTCGGGCCTTTCCGTCCGCACCGACGTCAGCCAGTACAGGCTGGCAACGCATCTCGTCATGGCCTGCCTGATCTTTGCCGGCTGCATGTGGATCATGCGCGGCCTCTCCAGTCATTCCGATGATCCGGCGCCGGCCCGAAGCTCGCGCGGTTTTGCCGCCGCGATCGCCATTTTCGCGCTGTTCCAGATCTATCTCGGCGCGCTGGTGGCGGGCCTCGACGCCGGTTTTTCCTACAATACCTGGCCGCTGATGGATGGCGCCGTCATCCCCTCGGATCTGCTGATCCAGCAGCCCTTCTGGATCAATGCGTTCGAGAACCCGAAGACGGTGCAGTTCATCCATCGCATCGGCGCCTATACGCTCTTCGCACTGACGCTGGTCAACATGGTGATCGCCCTTCGCTCAGCACCTTGGACCACCCATGCACGCCGCGCCGTCCTGCTCTTCGCGCTGGTGACGCTGCAGGCAGCGATCGGCATCGCCACGCTACTGATGCAGGTGCCGCTTCACTGGGGCCTGCTGCACCAGGCCGGTGCGCTGGTGGTTTTCGGTTTCGCCGTCGCCAATTGGCGCGGCTTCTATGGCGAATATCCGCACGGGACGATGATCGCCGAACGCGATTGAAGCGAGCGGCCTTCTCGGGGGCGGATCTACCGCAACACCCCATCGAGCAGCGGCATGCCGATGATCGCGGCGGCGGCTATCAGGATGTAGCAGGCGATGCGGAAGGTCCGCTCCTCGGCAAGCCCGAACAGTTTCGAGCCGCCGTAGAGCCCGACCGCATAACTCGGCAGGATCACAGCGGTCAGCGCGAAGACGGCAGGCACGAACAGTCCGCCGATATAATAGCTGATGGCGCTGAAAACGGACGAGATCGAGAAATAGAGCACGACATTCGCCCTGACGCGCGTGAAGTCGCTCTTGCCGCCGAGCCAGTAGGCGACGACCGGCGGTCCGCCGAGCTGTGCGGCGCCGCTGAAAAGCCCGGCAATCAGGCCGATGCCGCTGCTGAGCGGTGCCGAAGGCGCACCGTGGTAACGCCATCCGGATGCGAGAAGTGCGAGAAGGGCGATGGCGATGATCGTGATGCTCCAGCGCAGCAGCATCGGGTCGAGCAAGGCCAGCATCGCCGTGCCGGCCGGCACGCCAAGGGCAGCACCCGCCGCCATGACGAAAACCTCGGGTCGGTTGGCGCCGCGCCAGGCGGGTGGGATCATCCCGAGCGTGGCAATGCCGTCGATGACGAGCAGGATCGGCGAGATCAGCTTCGGCCCGACGATCGCGCCGCCGAGTGGAATCAAGATCAATGCGGCGCCAAAACCCGAAAAGCCGCGGGCAAGCCCGGCGATGAAGGCAAACGCCATCAGCGCATAGATGCCATGATCGGGCAGGGCAGCGTCAAACCATGCGCTTACGCCAGCGATAAGCGCATCCAGCGTCATGACATCGGCTCCGTGATTCGGGATTGGCAGCAAGGAAGGTCCGCTCTCATAGCCCAATCGTCGCCGATGATCGAGGTGAAAGCGATGCAACGGCCGCCGAGGCAAGCGGCCGCGAGAAAGATCATGATGAAGAGATCGACACAAAGCCTGAGCGGCATCGACGTCGATGCCGCCCGCTCGCGTCTTACGAGGCGAGCATCAGGTCCATATTCTGGACGGCGGCGCCCGAGGCGCCCTTGCCAAGATTGTCGAGCAGCGCGACGAGGTTCACCTGCGAAGCGCCTGAGGTGCCGAAGACGAAGAGCTTCATCGTGTCCTTGCCTTCGAGCTCGACGGCGTTGACGCGGGGCAGGGCCTTGCTTTCGGCCAGCGGCACGACACTGACGATATCCTGGCCGGCATAATGGGCGACCAGTGCAGCATGAATGCTTTCCATCGTCGTGCCCTCAGCGAGATCGTCGAGATGCAGCGGCACCTGCACGATCATGCCCTGCGCGAACTTGCCGACCGACGGCGAGAAGATCGGCGCGCGGTCGAGCAGGCCGTGCACAGTCATTTCGGGCACGTGTTTGTGGGTGAGCGGCAGGCCGTAGAGGAAATGCGGCGCGGCGATCGCATCCGGGTGATCCGGGTTTTCCATCTGCGCGATCATCTGCTTGCCGCCGCCGGTATAGCCGGAGACCGCGTTGACCGTGACCGGATAGCCGTCCGGCAGAATGCCGGCGGCGCGCAGCGGGCGGACGAGGCCGATCGCTCCGGTGGGATAGCAGCCCGGATTGGCGACGAAGCGGGCGGCCTTGATCCTGCCAGCCTGCGCGCCGTCCATCTCGGCAAAGCCATAGGCCCAGCCGGGGTTGACGCGGAAGGCGGTCGAGGTATCGATGACGCGCACATTGTTGGTGGCCGAAACCATTTGCACCGCTTCCTTCGACGCATCGTCGGGCAGGCAGAGGATGGCGATATCGGCGCTGTTCAGCATGTCCTCGCGCATCGCGGCGTTGCGCCGCTCGGCTTCGGGTATGGACAGAAGCTCGACATCGCGGCGGCCGGCCATGCGCGTGCGGATCTGCAGACCCGTCGTGCCGTGTTCGCCGTCGATGAAGATTTTCGGTGCCATGTTAAACCTGCGCTTTCAATAGGTTCTGAAGGTTTCCGGATTCAGTTTGAGGATGATAGGTCAGCCTTGTGACACGGCGATGGCGCGTCGCTCGGCATGAAGACCCAGCATATACATCGCCACCGTTGCCCCCGCAATGGCGGTGATATCGGCATGGTCGTAGGGCGGCGACACCTCGACGACATCGGCGCCGCGGATATCGAGCTGGTGCAGACGCTGCAGCACCGAGAGGATCTTGGCGCTCGACGGCCCGCCGGCAACCGGCGTGCCGGTGCCCGGCGCAAAGGCCGGATCGAGGCAATCGATATCGAAAGTGAGATAGGCCGGCGCCCCGCGCGTGTGGGAGATGATTGCCGAGGCGATATCGCTGGCGCTCATCTCCTCGACCTGATGACCGTAGAGAATGTTGACGCCGCAATCCTCCGGCGCATGGGTGCGGATGCCAATCTGGATCGAGCGGTCGGGATCGATGATGCCCTCGCGAGCGGCCCGTGCCACGAACGAGCCATGGTCGATGCGGCGTTCCTCGTCGAACCAGGTGTCCTGGTGTGCGTCGAACTGCACGAGCGCCAGCGGTCCATGTTTTGCCACATGGGCTTTCAGTAGCGGCCAAGTGACGTAATGATCGCCGCCGAGCGTCAGGAGGAAGGCGCCACTGTCGAGGATGACATTCGCCTGTCGTTCGATAGCGGCTGGGGTGTCCTGATGATTGCCATAGTCGAGCAGGCAATCGCCGTAGTCGATCACGGCCATTTCGGCGAACAGATCACGGTTGAAGGGATATTGCGCATCATTGTCGAAGATCGCCGAGGCGCGCCGGATCGCTTGTGGCCCGAAACGTGTGCCCGGCCTGTTCGATGTCGCAGCATCGAAGGGAATGCCCCAGACGGCGACGTCGACGCCGGCGAGCTCCTTGGTGAAGCGGCGGCGCATGAAAGATAGTGCGCCGGCGAAGGTCGGATCGCTGGCGGCGGAGGTGAGGCTGGTCGCTGTGAAGGCGTGGTCAATCGATCTGTTCGCCAAGTCAGGCTCCTTTTTTCGGTCGCAAACCATAGTCGCGTTCGATGCGGACGCTGCATTGCATGATCGCCGTTGACGTGAGGTGTCGGGCGGCGGTTCTCTCGCAAAGGAATTGGCCGATCCCCTGCGCGCAGAAAGGGGTAGGCGAGGTGCAGACAGATTTCAAGCAATCGTTCGGACGACGGCCGCTCCTTATCGTCGAGCGACCGTCATTCGCTCGTCTGCCTATCGGGCCGGCTCCCGCAGGCACCACAATCCAGCCAGCGTCGTCAGCGCGGTCGCACAGACATAGGCCGCGAGCGGCCAGGCGTTGTCGCCGCCGAGGAGAATCACGAAGAAGGTTCCGGTAACGCCGACGATGATGCTCTCGACGCAGAAATAGAACGCGACCGCCGTTCCTGCCGTGTCGCCAAAGGCATCGAGCGCGCCGTTGGCGGTGACCGCTGTCGCCAGGACGATGCCGATCGCGATGATCCACATCGGCACGACGAAGCTGACGAGGGAAGGCTGCAGAAACAACTCTCCGAATGCAAGCAGCATAGCGCCGAAAAGCAGCACTGCCATGCCTCTCGCAAGGCTGCCCGCAATGCCCCAGCGCATGACGAAGTGTTTGGCAAAACGCGCCGTCACGATCATCACCAGCGCCACTGTGGCAAAGACGAAGCTGAAGGCGATGCCGGAGAAGCCGGCTTTATCGATCAAGATGCGGGGTGCTGTCGAGAAGAAGACGAAGAAGGCACCCATCGCCGCGCTGAAGCCTGCTGTATAAACCCAGAAGGCAAAGCTTGTAAGGATCGGGCGGAGAGCGACCTTCGCGGTGGTGGCGGGGCGGGTTTCATGCCACCGCATGCCGGCGTTGAAAAGGGCGGCAACCGAAAGGAGGCCGATGACCAGGAAGATGGCGCGCCAACCGAAGCGATCAGCGATCAAGGCTCCGGCGATCGGACCTAATGCAGGCACGAAGGAGAGGATGGAGCCGAGAAGGCCATAAATCGTGCTGCTTTCGGGACGCCCGGCGTAGACGTCACGCACTGTTGCGAAAGTTGCAACCAGCGTCGCCGACGCACCGATGGCCTGCACCAATCTCAGCACCATGAAGATCGGTGCAGACGAGGAGACGGCAAGCAGGAAGGATGACACGGCAAAGAGTGCCGCGCCTCCGAGCAGGACAGGCCGTCGTCCGAGGATATCGGAAATTGGGCCGAAGACGATCTGCCCGGCGCCGAGCACGAGCATGTAGAGGCTAAGGGTCAGTTGGATGGCGGCCGGCGAGGTACCGAGCGCCTCCGGCATGACCGGCACGATCGGCAGATAGATATCCATGGCAAGCGAAGCCAGGATGTCGAACGGTGCCATCAGCAGCAAGGCTGCCGGCAGGGAATAGGTCCAGTGCTGGATTTTGAGATAGAACATGGGAAAGAACCCGCTCAAATGATTTCATTCGGCGGCGATCTGTCTCTTCATCAGTATCGGGATTGGCCGGACAGACGCCGCAACAACAGGGCAGAGTTGTTGCGGCCTATTTATCTGCGGACTTGGTTGTTCCCATGATTCGACCCGTGAGTGCGGCTTCGCTCATTCCCGAAGCGCTTTGCCAAGCTTCTACCAGCAGAACCGGAATGCGACAATCGCATGCCGGCACGCTTCCGATTGGTTTAAACAGAGCAAAACAAAAAGGCCGGGTTGCCCCGGCCTTCGTAAATTCCGTCTGTCCGAAGCGATTAACGCTTGGAGAACTGGAACGAGCGGCGGGCCTTTGCCTTGCCGTACTTCTTGCGTTCGACGACGCGGCTGTCGCGGGTCAGGAAGCCGCCCTTCTTCAGCACCGCGCGCAGGCCCGGTTCGAAGTAGGTGAGCGCCTTGGACACGCCATGGCGAACGGCACCGGCCTGGCCGGAGAGGCCGCCGCCGGCAACGGTTGCGACGATGTCGAACTGGCCGTCACGGGCAGCCGCGACGATCGGCTGGCGCAGGATCATCTGCAGCACCGGACGTGCGAAATATTCCGCGAATTCCTTGCCGTTGACGATGATCTTGCCGGAGCCCGGCTTGACCCAGACGCGGGCGACGGCGTTCTTGCGCTTGCCGGTCGCGTAGGAGCGGCCGAGCGAATCGACCTTGCGGACGTGGGCCGGAGCAGCAGCTTCAGCCGTGCCGAGATCCTTCAGGGAGGAGAGGTCAGCCATTATCAGGCGCTCCTTACGTTCTTTTTGTTGAGCGCGGCAACATCGAGGGCGACCGGCTGCTGGGCTTCATGGGGATGGTTGGAGCCGGCGTAAACACGCAGGTTCTTCATCTGGCGACGGCCGAGCGGGCCACGCGGAACCATGCGTTCGACGGCCTTTTCGAGGACGCGCTCCGGGAAGCGACCTTCGATGATCTGGCGTGCGCTGCGTTCCTTGATGCCGCCGGCATAACCGGTGTGCCAGTAGTAGACCTTGTCGGAATACTTCTTGCCGGTGAAAACGACCTTTTCGGCATTGATGACGATGACGTTGTCGCCGTCGTCAACGTGAGGCGTGAAGGTTGCCTTGTGCTTGCCGCGCAGGCGCATAGCGATGATGGAAGCGAGACGGCCAACGACCAGCCCTTCGGCGTCGATGATCACCCACTTCTTCTCCACCTCTGCAGGCTTCTGGGAGAAGGTAGCCATAGTGAATACTCTCTTTTTGGGACCCTTGGCCCGAGGGCTTGAAGGGCGTTTCTTGTTGCTTGTATTGGCAGGCTCGAGGCATGCCAAAAAGAAAGCAGCCCGGATAGGCTGCGTTCTGGCGCGGTGTATAAAGGGAATACGACATGGGGTCAATATCGACTTTCCCGAGGTTTTGAAAAAAGCTAAAGTAAAAACAACTAGTTAGGTATACGGTATTATGATACCTCATATTTGTTGGCTCCCAGGCTGCTGCCCCTGACGTTTTTCACGTCGCCTCTGCCGGTTTGAAATAGCGTCCGACGGTCGAAAGCAGCTCTCAACCTTTGAACGCGCGCAGGCATTTCATCATTTCGCGAAGGCCGCGTGTCAGATGTTTGTCCCGGCGTAGAACCATGCCGAGGCGGCGCGTCAGCCGCGGGTTCAGCGATGATGTCGTTACGAGGCCGGCGCGGTCGCGCTTCAGCGCCAGCCCCGGCAGGATCGACCAGCCAAGTCCTACAGCCACCAGCTCCTTGATCGCCTCGATACTGCCAAACTCCATCGCAGGTCGGATCCTCGTATCCGGGGCGGCCAACCACGCGTCGATTGCGCGCCTGGTATTGCCGCCCTCATAGAGCAGCAGCGTCCTGTCGCGCATGAATGCGGCGTCCGGCCCGTCTTCGGGCATCAAGCTGCCCGCGGGGGCGACGGCCAGCAATTCCTCTTCGTAGAACGGTTCGATCTCGAAGTTCCGTCCCGATGCCGGCAGGGCAACGACGGCGATATCGAGGCTGTTGGCTTCCAGTTCGTGCAGAATGTCGTCGGCATCGCCGATGCGCACGGTGATTTCGAGCCCGGGCATGCGTTTTCTGGCGGCAGCAATGGCACGAGGAAGCAGATGGATCGACGCCGTGCCGCCGCTGCCGATGCGCACGCGGCCGCTCGCACCATCTCTGTACGGCACCATCGCTTCTTCCGTGGCGGCCGATGCCTGAAGCAGCCGCTTTGCATGCACGAGCAGGTCGAGGCCTGCAGCGGTCGGCTGCGCTCGCCGTCCGACGCGCTCAATCAGCCGGACGCCGAGGCGCTGTTCGAGCCCCTTGACCTGCAGGCTGACCGCCGGTTGCGTCAGCCCTTCCTTGTCGGCAGCAGCCGTAAAGCTTCCGAGATCGGCGACATTGACGAAGGTGGCAAGCTGATCAAGATTGAGAGGCATACCAAAGAAATCCTTATGAATATCATAATATCCATAAGCTTCTTTCGCGGCATCTTCCAGCGCATCTTTCATCCGTTGAAGAAAGGAAGAAGCGATGGCTCTGGAATTAGGCGAGATCTTCGAAACACCTCGCGATATCGTTCGGTCGAGACTTCGCCGGATGGCGCGATGGAGCCGGCGGCGGCTGCTGATGGTCGAACATCACCTCGAAAAGCGCCGCAGCCGTCGCACGCTTTCGGAACTCACCGACGACGAGCTTTGCGATGTCGGTCTGACTCGTGCGCAGGCGAGGGTCGAGACATCGAAGTCGTGGTTCTGGTCCTGATGGCAGCAGCCTCTGTGAGGAGTGCGGATCCTGCTCGAAATTGCCGGCGCCTTGTGGCAAAACGTCTGCCTGGAATCGAGCGCAGGGAGCAGCATCATGGCCGAAATCGTATCCTTCCCGGACGCCGCCAGAGCGGAGGAAGGCGGATTGCTGACCCGCTCGCTGCGCGACGGCGTGCTGTGGCTCGTGCTCGATAATCCACCGGCCAATGTGCTTTCGATCGCGCTTCTCGAAGCGCTGATGGAAGATCTGGAAATGGCCGGGGCGGAACCGGATGTGCGCGTCGTCGTCATCGCCTCGACCGGCAATGTCTTTTCCGCCGGGCATGATCTCAAGGAACTTACGGCCCATCGCGCCGATGAAGATCAGGGTGCCGGTTTCTTCGAAAAGACCTTTCGGCTCGCTGCCGATCTGATGCTGAAGATCACGCATCTGCCGAAGCCTGTCATCGCCGAGATCGATGGGCTTGCAACGGCTGCGGGCTGCCAGCTCGTTGCCTCCTGCGATCTGGCGATCTGCACCGATAGTTCGACATTCTGCACGCCGGGCGTCAACATCGGCCTGTTCTGTTCGACGCCGATGGTGGCCGTTTCTCGCGCTGCGCACCGCAAGCAGGCGATGGAGATGCTGCTGACCGGCGAGACGATAGACGCCTCGACCGCCAAGGATTTCGGCCTCGTCAACCGTATCGTGCCCAAGCAGTATCTGGCGCAGGTGGTTTCCAAATATGCGGCTGTGATCGCCAGCAAGTCACCGCTGGCTCTGAAGATTGGCAAGGAAGCCTTCAACCGGCAGCTCGAACTGCCGGCGGAGGCGGCATATGATTATACCGCCAGGGTGATGGTCGAGAACATGCTGACGCAGGATGCGCAGGAAGGGATCGCCGCTTTCCTCGGCAAGCGCAAGCCTGAATGGAAGGGCGAGTGATCACGCAAGCTTCAGAACCAGCCCGCCGATCGCGATGACGACGCCGGCGACGTAGCGCCAGATGCTGGCTTTTTCCTTGAAGACGGTGATCGAGATCACCAGCGCAAAGAGGATCGCTGTTTCGCGCAGGGCCGCGACGGTCGCGACCGGGGCTTTCGTCATCGCCCAGAGTGCGAGCCCATAGGAGGCGATCGAGCCTGCGCCGCCGATGAGGCCGCGCCACCAGTTGTGGCGAACGTGACGCGCCACGGCGACAGCGCCGCGCTGGGACGCTGCCCAGGAAAACAGCAGCACCGGCGGTAGCAGCGACATCCACAAGGTGTAGGAAACCGCATTGCCGGAGATACGCGCACCGATGCCGTCGACATAGGTGTAGCTGGCGATGACGCAGGCATTGGCAAGGGATAACATGACGGCACGGCTGCTGCCGTGCCGGGCCTCCAAAGCGAGTGTCAGCACGCCGGCTGAGATCGTCATCGTGCCGGCGAGGGCGCCGCCGGAAAGATTTTCCTTCAGGATGAAACCGCTTGTCGCGGCGATCAGGAGCGGCGCGCAGCCACGCATCAGCGGATAGACGAGGCCGATATCGCCGGCTCGGTAGGCGGCGGCGACCAGCTGAAAATAGGCAAATTGCAGGATAGCCGAGGCGCCGATGAACGGCCAGGCCGAGGCTTGCGGCAGCGGCAGGAATGGCAGGAACGGCAGTGCCGAAACAGCGCCGCCGGCAGAGATCAGCGCCGCATCCAGGGATTTATCGCTTCCCGCCTTGACGATGGCGTTCCATGTCGCGTGCAGCAGTGCGCCGAAGAGAACGAGCAGGATGACGTCGAGAGGCAAGGGAGTAAATCCGGAGGATGAGAGGAAGCGGAATACGCCTCGCCTTCGGCGTTTCAAATTCCTGAAAAGACAACTGGGATTTGCACGAAAATGTACGGCTGCGGTCGCTTATGCGTTCACATGTCGAATAGCATCCTTTCAGCATGTGAACAATGACGATCCATTGGAGCAATTTTTACGTGCGCGCGACATGCGTTCAATCCAGGCGATGCTTTCAACTATGAGATGTTTCTAATGGATGGGGGAACATATAGGGAAGCTATCACGAACAAAAAAAGAAAATATCTGCAGAAATGACGGAGCTGATTATTCTATGCTGCTGAAATATAGATATTATTCTATAGCTTTGACATAGGGGAAAATTAAAGCTTCTGATTGTGCAATCTTCAGGAAATCGCAGCGCGGAATTGAGCCCAAACCTTTCGCAACCGCGAAAGACGTGCAGTTTCGGCGGCGGTCACAACGGCGAAAACATCAAAGCTGATGATGCGGAATGAAGAGCATCCCGTCAAGGTTGTCGATGCTCTGGCAGTTCAGCACCTGGCAGCGCGGATTGTTTTTTGAGGGGATATGCGTCCATTCCGCATAATCGGTCGCGTCGCAATAATTGCTGTTGCGGACATAGCGATCGTAAAGCGGCAAGCCACGGGGAGACTGGTAGCGGTAGATGACGGCGCCCTGATTGTGGATGGCGGCGCGCACGCTGGCACAGCTCATGGTGAGCGGATTGTAGCGCGAGATCGCCAGCGCCGGCGATGCGGCGAGCAGGAGCATGAGGGCAAGAGCGATTTTTTTCATCGAATCATCCTCAGGGAGTATCCAATTCATATATACGGAAAAGATGCCCAGCCGGTTTCACGGAAACGCAAAAAAACGTGCGCGCCGTGGCGAAGGGCTTTCGGGAGTGGAGAAGCGGATATGAATCACGACGCCTACACGGATGATTACCTCGCCGGAATCCTGCATTCGGTAAAGACCATCGCGTTGACCGGCGCCTCGCCTAATCCGGCCCGGCCGAGCAACGGCGTCATGGGCTATCTGCTGTCGCGTGGCTACGAGGTCATTCCTGTCAATCCGGGGCAGGCGGGCAAACAGATCCAGGGCCGCACCGTCTATGCCCGGCTCGCCGACATTCCCGTGCCGATCGACATGGTCGACGTATTTCGCGCCTCCGAATATCTGGATGGGGTCGTCGAGGAGGCACTGGCGCTAAGGCCGCTGCCGAAGATCATCTGGTCTCAACTTGGTGTCCGCGACGATGCGGCTGCGGCAAAGGCGGAGGCCGCCGGCATCAATGTGGTGATGAACCGCTGCCCGGCGATCGAATATCCTCGTCTCATTGCCTGAGTTGCGGCCCGCGGAGACGGATTTTCCACGGAACGCCCATGGGTTGAAACGGATCGCGATTAACTTTCGTTCGTGAGAGGCTATGATCCTGCACGTCAGCAATAACGGGAGGACGACATGGCCAAGAATGATCCGGGATTCAACACGTTGGCGATCCACGCCGGCGCTCAGCCCGACCCGGCGACCGGCGCGCGGGTAACGCCGATCTACCAGACGACCGCTTTCGTCTTCAATGATTCCGATCATGCCGCCGCCCTTTTCGGCCTACAGGCCTTCGGCAACATCTACACCCGCATCATGAACCCGACGCAGGCCGTGCTCGAGGAGCGCGTCGCAGCGCTCGAGGGCGGCACGGCAGCGCTCGCCGTCGCCTCCGGCCATGCGGCGCAGGTGATCGTCTTCCACACCATCATGCGGCCCGGCGAGAATTTCATCGCTGCCCGCAGGCTCTACGGCGGCTCGATCAACCAGTTCGGCCATGCTTTCGAGAATTTCGGCTGGCAGGTGCGCTGGGCCGATTCCGCCGATCCGGCAAGCTTCGAAAGCCAGATCGACGACACGACGCGCGGCATCTTCATCGAAAGCCTGGCCAATCCCGGCGGCACCTTCGTCGATATCGCCGCCATTGCCGACGTCGCGCATCGCCACGGCCTGCCGCTGATCGTCGACAATACAATGGCAACACCCTATTTCATCCGTCCGATCGAACACGGCGCCGACATCGTCGTGCATTCACTGACGAAGTTTCTCGGCGGCCACGGCAACTCGATGGGCGGCCTCATCGTCGACGGCGGCACCTTCGACTGGTCGAAATCCGGCAATTACCCGATGCTGTCGAGCCCGCGGCCGGAATATAACGGCATGGTCCTGCACGCGACCTTCGGCAATTTCGCCTTTGCGATCGCTGCCCGCGTGCTCGGCCTGCGCGATCTCGGGCCGGCGATCTCGCCCTTCAACGCCTTCCTGATCCTGACCGGCATCGAGACGCTGCCGCTCAGGATGCAGCGCCACAGCGATAATGCGATCGCCGTCGCCAAATGGCTGAAGGCGCACAGCAAGATCGCCTGGGTGAATTATGCCGGTCTCGACGACGACCCGAACTACGCTCTACAGCAGCGCTACTCGCCGAAGGGCGCAGGCTCCGTCTTCACCTTTGGCGTAAAGGGCGGCTATGAGGCGGGCAAGACGCTGGTCGAGGGGCTGGAGCTGTTCTCCCATCTTGCCAATATCGGCGACACCCGTTCGCTCGTCATCCATCCGGCCTCGACGACGCACCGGCAGTTGACCGACGAGCAGCGGATCGCTGCCGGCGCCGGCCCCGACGTAGTACGCCTTTCCGTCGGCATCGAGGACGTCAAGGACATCATCGCCGATCTCGAACAGGCGCTCTCGAAGATCTGAGATCAGAGGGGATCCATAATGGCAAATTTCATCCCCTTCGGCATCGACGGCGTCGAACCCGAGTTCGGCGCCCCGGAGCCCGGCCGGATCATCTCCGGCGATCCGCATTTCCGTACCTGGAATCTGGAGGAGGCCGAAGGCGGCCTCTATTCCGGCATCTGGGAGGCGACACCGGGCAAGTGGCGGATCGTCTACGAGGAGTGGGAATATTTCAGCCTGCTGTCCGGCCATTCGATCGTGACGGAGGAGGGCGGCGAGCCTGTTCATCTGAAGGCGGGCGACCGGATGATCCTCAGGCCCGGCTTCAAGGGAACGTGGGAAGTCGTTGAAACGACTCGCAAGGATTATGTGATCAAGGTTTGAGCGGGTCAGCAAATCGACGTTGATGATTCCGGGCTTGTCCCGATTTGCGGCGATGATGGCCCGTCTTTCAGCGAATGGCTGCGCCTCTTTCCGGGATAGAACGCTTTTAACCATTCCCATTAATCGGGCCTACATCGTCAAATGCTAAACCTTATCTGCAGCGCATTGCGGACATGATGTCTCCTGCCGTCCCACAGACATGGCCTTGCAATTAATCTTTTCGGAATTTGCATGTCGTCGAATCTTGCAGGTCGGCTCGTTCGGACCCAGACGTCTTCCATCATCGCGACAACCGTCTGCTTCCTTGTCGTCGCCCTCGTCCTGACCGGCCTGATGGCACATGTCGTCGTCACGATGACCCGGTCGGCCAACGAGATCGATGATGCCAGGGCCAGTCGCGCCGCCCGCGCGGCAATCGGTGCATTTGTAGCTCGCCTCGGCGCGACAACGACTGATAACGCCGTATGGGACGATGCCTATCGCGCGATCTCATCTCCCACCGCCGCGGATTGGGCCTATGAGAATTGGGGCAAAACCAGCGAGGATTACGCGCTTTATGACGGCGCGATCGTGACCGGCCCTGACCGGTCTTCGGTCGTCTCGGCCTATGCCAAAGGCAAGCCCTTCCAGCCGGGCACGTTTTTCGGGGAGGCCTTTTATCAGCAGATTAATGTGGCTTCAGATCCGGCGAAGGCGCCGGTGGTCAATTTCATCAAGACCGAAAGCGGTATAGCGCTGATCGCGTCGCAGGCGATCCAGCCGTTCGAGGCCGCTGCCGAGCTTCCGAAGTTCAGCGTGCTGAGTTTTTACAAGGAATTTACGTCGGAGGTTCTCGACACTCTCTCCAACGAACATGAACTCGAGGGGCTGAGCCTCGAGACGGCGCCCAAGCCGGGATCTCTGAACACGCCGATCACCGACATGAAGGGAGCCGTCATCGGCTATCTCGTTTGGCCCAGCAAAGCGCCCGGAAGCGCCGTGTTTCATCAGGTCTATCCTTATCTCGCAGCTTCTACCGTCATCCTTTCGCTATTCTTGATCGGCGTTCTGTTGGTCGGCGCATCCGAGGCGAGGCGCCTGCGCCAACTGGCGCAAACAGCGCTTTTCGAAGCGGGCCATGATAGCCTGAGCGGCCTGTTGAACAGGCATGGGCTTCTCAACCTGCTGGAAGAGCTGGATAATTCGGGCTCTTCGCCACCCCGGCTCTATCTCGTCGACCTTGATGGCTTCAAGGCCGTCAACGATGCCTGGGGGCATGCGGTGGGGGACGATTTGATCCGGTTGGTTTCGAAGGCGCTGACGGCCTGCCACCCCGAAATCATTGCCGTGGCGCGGCTCGGGGGCGACGAATTTGCGCTGGTGCACATCGGTTCTGCCACGTGCGGAGAGATGGAAAAGACGATTTTGGCGCTGTTTGCCGAGCCCTTCAAAATCGACGGACGAACGATCGAAGTTGGCGCAAGCATCGGAGCTGCTGCTCGCAACGGCGACGTCCCGCCCTTGGAGCTTCTCCGCAGAGCTGACATGGCCCTGTATCGGGCCAAGGCAAATGGCAGAGGCCAGGCAATCGAATACGATCCCGAGCTGGACCGGGAACGCCAACGGGTCGCCGAACTGGAAGGCCAGTTGAAGAACGCCATCAGCAGCGGCGCAATCGAAGCCGTTTTCCAACCTCTCGTCTCTGCTTCGACCGGCGCTGTCACCGGTCTTGAAGCACTGGCGCGCTGGCGAACTGCAACCGGAAACATCAGCCCGGAGATTTTCATCCCTCTTGCCGAGAGGTGCGGCCTCATCGATGCGCTTGGCGTTCATATGCTGAGAACATCGATCGAGCATGCCAAGAGCTGGCCCGATCTGGCATTGTCGGTGAACGTTTCGCCGATCCAGCTCTGCAATCCGGAATTTGCCGCAGAAGTGATCTCGGTCCTGCAGGAGCTTGATTTCAATCCAAACCGCCTGACATTGGAAATCACCGAAGGCGTTCTGATGACCAATCCGGATCAGGCCCGACGGTCGATAGACCAGCTCAAACGCGTCGGGATCAAGTTCGCGCTCGACGACTTTGGCTGCGGCTACGCAAGCATTGGCGCATTGCGGCAGTTCGGGTTTGATCGCATGAAGATCGATCGATCGCTCGTCTGGGCTCTCGACGAAGGCGCAAATGGCGCCGATGTTCTTCGGGCAACCATCTCGCTCGCGACCGCGCTGCAGATTCCCGTGACCGCGGAAGGTATCGAGACTACCCGCCAGGCGGCGATCTTGCGCGACGCCGGCTGCGATCAGCTTCAAGGATATCTGATTGGAAAACCTATGTCGGCATATGACATATCCAGCAAACTGGAAGAAGAGTCAGCCGCATGATGCCGCCAAGATCGTGGCATATGCCCGGTATTGATGGCTTATTGCCGGCGTTCCAGCAGAGCGGTGACCGCTGAACACGGCTCCCTTTCACTCGCTGCCGGATGTCCTGATCGTTAACCTGGACCGTTTGCCCCGCTGCAGCATTTCAAAAGCTCGAAAACGACATTTCCAGGCATGGTTGCGGCAATCCACCACAGCCATGCGTCAATCTATCTCAATGTTTTTGCTAAGGCTTTGTTAAATCCGCGATTCAATGGAATGGCCGCAGATGCAGCATTTGCTGCGCGGCCTCGCATTCGGTTTCGAGCGTCAAATTCCGTCATCAAACTGTAATAAAACGCGCCTAGCCCGCCTGTTGTGACGAGAGTTTCAGCGCCCAGACAATGGACACCCCCTCCATGGTGCTGGCCTCGTTGTTTTTCAAATCCACTAGGGACGCGCTTCATATGCTCACCAAGAAACTCCTTTCGGCCTGCCTCGGCGCGGGCCTGGTTGCCGCTCTGGCGGTTTCGGCGTCCGCCGCCGATATCACCGGCGCCGGCTCTACCTTCGTTTATCCCGTCCTCTCCAAATGGTCGGCGGACTACAACAAGCAGACCGGCGACAAGCTGAACTACCAATCGATCGGTTCGGGCGGCGGTATCGCCCAGATCAAGGCTGCAACGGTTGACTTCGGCGCTTCCGACGCACCGATGAAGCCGGAAGACCTGACGACAGGCGGCTTCGGCCAGTTCCCGCTCGTCGTCGGCGGCATCGTGCCTGTCATCAACGTAAAGGGCATCAAGTCGGGCGAACTGAAGCTCACCGGCAAGGTTCTCGCCGACATCTACCTCGGCAACGTCACCAAGTGGAACGACAAGGCCATTGCCGATCTGAACCCGGGCCTGAAGCTGCCCGACAGTCAGATCGCCGTTGTCCACCGTTCGGACGGTTCGGGCACCTCCTTCAATTGGACCAACTACCTCTCCAAGGTCAACGAAGACTGGAAGAGCAAGGTCGGCGAAGGGACCGCCGTCAACTGGCCGGTCGGCATCGGCGGCAAGGGCAATGAAGGCGTTGCCGCTTACGTCACCCGCGTCAAGGATTCGATCGGCTACGTCGAATACGCCTACGCCCTGCAGAATAAGCTGCCCTACGTTCTGATCCAGAACGCCGCAGGCCAGTATCCGAAGCCGAATGCGGAAAGCTTCTCGGCTGCTGCTGCCGGCGCCGAATGGACCAAGGCTCCGGACTTCTACCTGATCATGACCAATGCTCCGGGCGAAAAAGCCTGGCCGGTGACCGCCACGACCTGGGCGATCATGTACAAGGAGCCGAAGGATGCTGCGCGCTCCAAGGCTGCCTTCGCCTTCTTCAAGTGGGCACTCGAAAACGGCCAGAAGGAAGCCTCTGCCCTCGACTACGTTCCGCTTCCGGAAACTCTCGTGAAGCAGATCGAAGATTACTGGACAGCCTCGTTCAAGGGCTGATCCTGACGAAACTGCGGTCGGGGCGGGAGCTTGGCTTTCCGCCCTAGAACAGGATGATTTTAGGCCGACTTGGCCTAAAATCTGAATCCTGTTCTAAATTAAGGGGTTAGAGCATGATGTCACCGAAAACCGCTTACACTTTTCGGCATCATGCTCGAATGCCTTTGACACCCCCTCAAAGCAGCAGAGCGTACGGATATGAGCGAAGCAATGGCATCGCTGTCCGCCTCAACCGCGGGCGTGAAGCGCCGCGACGGCGCGACCGGCGATCGTATTTTCTATTGGATGGTTTTCGGCTGCGGCCTGTTTGTTCTGGCGGCTCTGCTTGCCGCCGCGATTTCCATGGCCTGGGGCGGGGCTCTCGCCTTCCGGACCTTTGGCTTCGGTTTCCTCTATGGGACTGAATGGGATCCGGTCGCGCAGCAATTCGCCGGGCTCGTGCCGATCTACGGCACGTTGGTAACCTCTGCGCTGGCGATGATCATCGGCGTCCCGATCAGCCTCGGCATCGCCGTCTTCGTCACCGAAGTGGCGCCGCGCTGGCTTCGCGGACCGATCGGCGGCGCGATCGAACTGCTCGCCGGCATTCCCAGCATCATCTACGGCATGTGGGGCCTCTTCACCTTCGCCCCCTTCATGTCGGACTACGTGCAGCCGGCGCTGATCGACTGGCTGGGACCGCTGCCGGTGATCGGCCTGCTCTTCACCGGCGCGCCGCTCGGCATCGGCATGCTGACGTCGGGTATCGTGCTGGCGATCATGATCATCCCCTATATCTCCTCGGTCATGCGCGACGTCTTCCTCGTCGTTCCCGCACCACTGAAGGAATCGGCCTATGCGCTTGGCTCGACCAAATGGGAAGTGGTCCGCGACATCGTCATCCCGCACACCCGCACCGCCGTCGTCGGCGGCATATTTCTCGGCCTCGGACGCGCGCTCGGCGAAACCATGGCGGTGACCTTCGTGCTCGGCAACACGCATAATATTGCGGTTTCTCTGATGGAGCCCGGCAATTCGATTGCCGCTGCCATCGCCAACGAATTCACCGAGGCCGATACCGACATCTACCTCTCGTCGTTGATCGCGCTGGGCTTCATCCTCTTCGTCGTGACATTCATCGTACTGGCTGCCGCGAAGATCATGCTTCTGCGCATTGCCAGGCAGAAGGGAGAATGAGCATGGCCGTTTCCAACTCCCTTTACCGCTACCGTCAGATGAAGAGCGCAATCGCGCTGACGCTGGCCACCGCCGCAACCGCGATCGGTCTGATCTTCCTCGTCTGGATCCTCTGGACGACGCTGATCAACGGCTTCTCTGCGCTGAGCCCGAAGCTGGTGACGGAAATGACGCCGCCGCCCGGCGAAGACGGCGGCCTCGCCAACGCCTTCATGGGCAGCCTGATGATCGTGGCACTTGCCGTTGTCATCGGCACGCCGATCGGTATCCTCGCCGGTACCTACCTTGCCGAATTCAGCCGCGGCAAGAAGATCGGCGATATCATCCGCTTCGTGAATGATATTCTGCTGTCGGCGCCGTCGATCATCATCGGCCTTTTCGTCTATGAGCTGGTCGTGCGCCAGACCGGGCATTTCTCCGGTTATGCCGGCGGCATCGCGCTTGCCTTCATCTTCCTGCCGGTCGTCGTGCGCACGACCGACGAGATGCTGCGGCTGGTGCCCGATGTCATGCGCGAGGCCGCCCTTTCGCTCGGTATTCCTCGCTGGAAGGTCACCGTCGCCGTGCTCTACCGCGCGGCGGGGGCCGGCATCCTGACCGGTGTGCTGCTCGCCATTGCCCGCATTTCGGGCGAAACCGCACCGCTGCTCTTCACGGCACTGAACAACCAGTATTGGAGCACCGACATGTCCGAGCCGATGGCCAACATTCCAGTGGTGATCTTCCAATACGCCATGAGCCCCTATGACGAATGGCATACGCTCGCCTGGGCAGGCGCCTTCGTCATGACGGCGATCGTCCTTCTCCTCAGCGTGGGCTCCCGCGCCATCCTCAACCGCAGGAATGCGAAATGATGCTTGAGAACAAAGCCTTCGAACCTCGCCCGGCCCACCTGGCCACAAGAGTCGACAAGATGGCGCTGACCGGCGTCAACTTCTACTACGGCGATGCCCACGCGATCCGCGACGTCACCCTGAGCTTTCCCGAGCGTCAGGTCTCGGCTCTCATCGGCCCGTCCGGCTGCGGCAAGTCCACGCTGCTGCGCATCCTCAATCGCATCTACATGCTCTACCCGAAGATGCGCGCCACCGGCTCCGTCACGCTCGACGGCCAGAACATTCTCGACCCTGGCTATTCGATGAACGAGCTGCGCGCCCGCGTCGGCATGGTCTTCCAGAAGCCGGTGCCGTTCCCGATGTCGATCTACGACAATATCGCCTACGGCATTCGCCACCACGAGCGCATCTCCAAGGCCGAGATGGACGTCCGCGTCGAGCAGGCGCTGCGCTCGGCAGCGCTCTGGGACGAGGTCAAGGACAAGCTGAAGGGCAGTGGGCTCGGCCTTTCCGGCGGTCAGCAGCAGCGTCTCTGCATCGCGCGCGCCGTGGCGCTTCGCCCCGAGGTGCTTCTCCTCGACGAGCCGACCTCCGCCCTCGACCCGATCTCGACCGCCAAGGTGGAAGAGCTGGTCGCCCAGCTGAAGGCGGAGTTCACTATCGTCATCGTCACCCACAACATGCAGCAGGCAAGCCGCATCTCGGACAACACCGCCTTCATGTATCTGGGCGAGTTGGTCGAATACGGCCCGACCGCTGAGATCTTCCAATCGCCGAAGGTCAAGCGCACGGAAGACTACATTACCGGACGTTACGGCTGATCCGCGCGCGGTGGATCATCTCTGCGAGGGCTGGATCACCACTGCAGATCCAGCCGGTCCAACCCGTGGAAATGGTAGACATCCTTGACCACCGGCGTCTTCGCCAGCCTCAGGCCGGCAAGGCGCTCGAACAGGATCGGCAGCACGACGTTAAGCTCCAGCCGCGCCAGCGGCGCGCCGATGCAGAAATGGATGCCGGCGCCGAAGGAGAGATTCGCCGCCTCGTTACGATCGGGCCGGAAGGTCAGTGGATCGGTGAATTTTGTCGGGTCCAGATTGGCTGCGGCGAGGATGAGGCTCACCTTGTCGCCGCGCTTGAAGGAGACGCAGTCGATTTCCGTCGGTTCCAGCACCCAGCGCTGGAAGATGTGGACCGGCGCGCAGATGCGCAGGGTTTCCTCGACGGTGCGCTCCGTCGTCGCCTCGTCCCGGAAGAGTTCCGCCGGATCGCAGCCGCTGTCGAGGATGGTGCGTACGGAATTGCCGATCTGGTGCACGGTCGCCTCGTGCCCGGCATTGAGCAGCACGATCGTCGTCGACACGAGCTCCTCCTCGGTCAGATACTGGCCCTTGTGCTCGGTATGGATCATGTGGGTCAGCAGGTCGTCGCGTGGTTCGGCGCGGCGTTCTGTGATGACCGTCTTGACGTAGTCGGAAAATTCCTTCGCCGCTTGTTCGGCCTCTTCCTCCTGCTCGCGCGTACGGCCGAACATGTACATGCGGACATAGGCGTGTGACCAGGTAAGCAGTTGCGGCCCCATCTCTTCGGGAATGCCGATCATGCGGGCGATCATCGTCACCGGGATGATGTCGGCAAAGGCCGAGAGCAGCTCGACCTCACGCTTCTCCGCGAAACTGTCGATCAGCCGATTGGCGAGTTCGGCAAGCTCCGGTTTCATCTTCTCGACATGGCGGGAAACGAAGGCGCGGTTGACGAGCGTGCGCAGCCGCGTGTGCTCCGGCGGTTCGAGTTCGAGCAGGGAATAACGTTCCGAGAGATCGAAACTGGCAAGATGCGGCATCGGCTCGGCAAGGCCGAGCTCCTCGCGGCTGGCGATATGCAGGATCTGCCGGCCGAAGCGGCGATCGCGCAGCAGGCCGTTCACATGGTCGTAGCCTGTGAAGAACCACTGCTTCTGCTCACTCCAGTAGAAGGTTGGGCAATGGGCGTGAAGTGCGGCATAGACGGCATTCGGGTTGCTGTAGAAGGCCGGGTTGCGGCCGTCCAGCGAGACATGACGGTTGGCGCGGTCGATCGAGAGAAAGGATGGGATCATCATGCCCCGAGGCTTAGCGGATTTGCCGAGCCTCGGAAAGATGCGGGGTGAGGGATCCCGGATTACCCCGCCCGTGACAGCGTACCCATGCGTCGTAGCGCCTCGACCTGGTCGTCGACCGTCGGCACGAGTTCGCCGGCGGTGCTGCTCGGCGTGGCCGGTGCCGGGGCTGCGGCCTCCGCTTCGCCGAAGGTGACCGTGCAGTTCCGGCCGGCAGCCTTCGCCGCATAGAGCGCCCGGTCGGCGGCTGAGATCAGTTTATCGATATTGGCTTCGATCGAGGAGGCAAGCGCGATGCCGATGCTGACCGTGACTGGAACGATCGCTTCGCCGGTGCTGACGGGCAGACGGCAGAATTCGGTGCGGATCGCTTCGGCGATCGCCTCGGCTTCCGTCTGGTCCGCGACCGCGGCGAAGGCGGCAAATTCCTCGCCGCCCATGCGGCCGAAGATGTTGTTTGGAATATACTGGCGGGCCATCCGCGCGAAGGCGGTAAGCACGGCATCACCGGACTGGTGGCCGAAACGGTCATTGACGCGCTTGAAATGGTCGAGATCGAAAAGCAACACCGCGACCTGGCGCTGGTCGTCATGGGCTTTTTCCCTGGTGGCGTCGAAATAGCCGAGCAGGCCGCGGCGGTTGAGCACGCCGGTCAGCGAATCGGTCAAGGTGAGCGCACGCAGGTGCCGTTCGGAGCGCTCCATGATCAGCCGGCAGGTGAACGCGAAGGCGATGGTGAGCAGGAAGGCGCTGGCCATGGCGGAGGCGCCGCCGAGATTGGTCGCCTCGATATCGCTCGGCAGAGTCAGCGCCATCATCAGCGCCGAGCCGAAGCACAGGCAGCCCTGGATGACGAACACGCCCATCAGCTTGACGCGGGTACGCTCGCGGCGCATGTCGCCGGCGGCGACCGCCATGGCAAGTGCCGTCGCACCCGTCGCTGAAGCAAGGTTATAGAGTACCACCCGGTTTGAATAATCGCTGTTGACCCAGGGCAGGAAGACCCCGGCGAGCCAGATGACCGGCGGCAGCAGCGCCCACCATTCGATCCGCTTGCGGTCAAGCGCCAGAAAACCCGCCACCCAGGCGCTCTGGCCGAGCAGGGCGATGGCATTGCCCGCCTCTATGGAAAGCACGCTGGGGATTTC
Organism: Rhizobium beringeri; assembly: GCF_004306515.1. Lineage (NCBI taxonomy): Bacteria > Pseudomonadati > Pseudomonadota > Alphaproteobacteria > Hyphomicrobiales > Rhizobiaceae > Rhizobium > Rhizobium beringeri. The sequence continues at coordinate 1,314,730 of NZ_SILG01000001.1, forward strand.
GCCGCGTAGCGCGACCATCGCAAAGCCCATGCCGGTCAGGAGGAAGCCCAAGCCCCAATAGAGATAGGCCTCGTTCCTGACGTTATGGCGCCAGGCGACGAACAGCACCAAAGCGAGCGTCATGGCCTCTGAACACCAGATGGCGAGACCTGTAGCAATATTGAACACGGCAGCAACCCCTTGTCTGTCCGTTCGCATCCTTGCCGAGGAAGCTCGCCACTTCCTTAATGTCGCTGCGCTGCGGCATTGTTTCAGGCCGATATCTGCCGGTAGGCTTTCCGTTGGGTAAACGTGTATGAGCACGGTCGAATAGAGTAAGCCTTCCTTCATCCTGTCATGGAGAAAAGCCGGGGGAGATCATGCCGAGGACTCGTCGTTAAAAGGCTTTTGGCGGAAAGACGCTACCAGGAGCCGCCTTGCCCCACCTTCTTAACGTTATCCTCATGCGTGTCTTGAAGAGGAGGGCCGGGACACTCTATGTAGGGGTAAGACATTTTTCTTTGATTCCCGGCGCCGGCCGGCGAGACGTTGACAAAGGACGCACATGAGAAACCCAGTCGATACCGCAATGGCCCTCGTGCCGATGGTCGTGGAACAGACCAATCGCGGTGAACGCTCCTACGACATCTATTCCCGCCTGTTGAAGGAACGCATCATCTTTCTGACGGGTGCCGTCGAAGACCATATGGCGACGCTCGTCTGCGCCCAGCTGCTCTTCCTCGAGGCCGAAAACCCGAAGAAGGAAATCGCGCTCTACATCAATTCGCCCGGTGGCGTCGTCACCGCCGGCATGGCGATCTACGATACGATGCAGTTCATCAAGCCCGCGGTTTCGACGCTCTGCATCGGCCAGGCCGCATCCATGGGCTCGCTGCTGCTGGCTGCCGGCCACAAGGACATGCGCTTTGCCACGCCGAATTCCCGCATCATGGTGCATCAGCCCTCGGGCGGCTTCCAGGGGCAGGCCTCGGACATCGAGCGGCACGCCCGCGACATCCTCAAAATGAAGCGCCGCCTGAACGAGGTCTATGTCAAGCACACCGGCCGCACCTACGAAGAAGTTGAAAAGACGCTCGATCGTGACCATTTCATGGATGCGGACGAAGCCCAGAGCTGGGGCGTGATCGACAAGGTTCTGACGTCGCGCCTCGAAATGGAAGGCGAACAGGCCTAGTAATTAATAGGGATGGTGTTTTTGTCGCCACAGTTCTATCCCATTTGTGATTGAACAAGGGCTTTCATACGGCGACGAAGACGCTAATAGTAGCTATTAATGCTATGTTGAATTTTTATGACATAGCATTCGGCATTCGAAGGGGAATTCGTTGCCGCCGGGACCACGACATGATTGGTTGGCCCCGGTTCGTACCCCCTGAAGCCCTTCTCGGCAAAGGCTCCGGAAACGGAGTGCCGCCAGGAGCTGATAGAGTGGACCGCGATTTCGCCTTGAAATGCGGCGTGCTGGAAGGAAAATGATATGAGCAAGGTCAGCGGCAGCAACGGCGGCGACTCCAAGAACACTCTCTATTGTTCGTTCTGCGGAAAGAGCCAGCACGAAGTCCGGAAACTGATTGCCGGACCGACCGTCTTCATCTGCGATGAATGCGTCGAATTGTGCATGGACATCATCCGCGAGGAGAACAAGTCCTCGATGGTCAAGTCCCGCGACGGCGTTCCGACGCCCCAGGACATCATCAAGGTCCTCGACGAATACGTCATCGGCCAGCGGCAGGCGAAGAAGATCCTGTCAGTCGCTGTGCACAACCATTACAAGCGCCTGGCGCACGCCTCCAAAAACGGCGAAGTCGAGCTGGCGAAGTCGAACATCATGCTCGTCGGCCCGACCGGCTGCGGCAAGACCTATCTTGCCCAGACCCTCGCCCGCATCATCGACGTTCCCTTCACCATGGCTGATGCGACGACGTTGACAGAGGCCGGTTATGTCGGCGAGGATGTCGAAAACATCATCCTGAAGCTGCTGCAGTCGGCCGACTACAACGTCGAGCGTGCGCAGCGCGGCATCGTCTACATCGACGAAGTCGACAAGATTTCGCGCAAGTCCGACAACCCGTCGATCACCCGCGACGTCTCGGGCGAGGGCGTGCAGCAGGCGCTGCTGAAGATCATGGAAGGCACGGTCGCTTCCGTTCCGCCGCAGGGCGGCCGCAAGCACCCGCAGCAGGAATTCCTGCAGGTCGACACGACGAACATCCTGTTCATCTGCGGCGGCGCTTTTGCCGGCCTCGACAAGATCATCTCTGCCCGTGGCGAGAAGACCTCGATCGGCTTCGGCGCCTCTGTCAAGTCGCAGGATGACCGCCGCGTCGGCGAGGTCCTGCGCGAACTGGAGCCGGAAGACCTAGTCAAGTTCGGCCTCATCCCCGAGTTCATCGGCCGTCTGCCGGTTCTGGCGACGCTCGAGGACCTCGACGAGGATGCGCTGATCCAGATCCTGTCCGAGCCGAAGAATGCGCTGATCAAGCAGTATCAGCGGCTGTTCGAGATGGAAGACGTGGAACTGAACTTCCACGAGGACGCTCTGCGCGAAATCGCCCGCAAGGCGATCGTACGCAAGACCGGCGCTCGCGGCCTTCGCTCGATCATGGAGAAGATCCTGCTCGACACCATGTTCGAACTGCCGACGCTGGAAGGCGTGCGCGAGGTCGTCATCTCCGAGGAAGTGGTGCGCGGTTCGGCCCGTCCGCTTTACATCTATGCCGATCGCCAGGAAGAAAAGGCCAACGCTTCGGCGTGACCTTACGGCTTTCGTATGATTATTTTGGGGGCTTGCCATCGGCAGGCCCCTTTCTATTTGAAAAACCATGCGAAGCGCTGTTAGTATTTGCCGGTTGGAACCGAAATTACCTTTGCCGATGTTGCGCAAGGGGTAGTGTTTGGCAATGATGCAATGATTCCGTAAACCTCTTGCTGGCGTTTGCATTTTAGCCGGGTCGGAAGTGGTAAGCGCCGGTCCAGCCACGCGCTTCATAGTGTTGGTGTTCCGTTGTAATAAAGCTGTCACATCCGAGGGACGCGGGCGTTAGCGTGGCTTGAAAAGCGTAGTCAGAACCTCCACTTGTAGCAACAAGTGAGAGTGCCGGCCGGTCCCAAGCGGCCGTGCAGAGAGCCCGGCAACGGGACGATGGAAAGGACATAAAATGACGAAGAAAACGTCTGTAGCGAGCAGCACTGCCTACCCTGTTCTGCCCCTGCGCGACATCGTGGTTTTCCCGCATATGATCGTGCCGCTGTTCGTCGGACGGGAAAAGTCGATCCGTGCGCTCGAAGAGGTCATGGGTTCCGACAAGCAGATCATGCTGGTGACGCAGATCAACGCCAGCGACGACGATCCGGATCCTTCCGCGATCCACAATGTCGGCACCGTGGCGAACGTGTTGCAGCTCTTGAAGCTGCCCGACGGCACCGTGAAGGTTCTGGTGGAAGGTCGCGCCCGCGCCGAGATCGACACCTATACCAGCCGCGAGGATTTCTATGAGGCGCTCGGCCATGTGCTCGAGGAGCCGCATGACGATCCGGTCGAACTGGAAGCCCTGTCGCGTTCGGTCGTCTCCGAATTCGAGAGCTACGTGAAGCTCAACAAGAAGATTTCGCCCGAAGTGGTCGGCGCCGCCAGCCAGATCGACGACTATTCCAAGCTCGCCGATACGGTCGCTTCGCATCTGTCGATCAAGATCACCGAGAAGCAGGAGATGCTGGAGACCACCAGCGTCAAGCAGCGCCTCGAAAAGGCCCTCGGCTTCATGGAAGGCGAGATCTCGGTCCTGCAGGTCGAAAAGCGCATCCGCTCGCGCGTCAAGCGCCAGATGGAGAAGACCCAGCGCGAGTATTACCTGAATGAACAGATGAAGGCGATCCAGAAGGAACTCGGCGACGGCGAGGAAGGCCGCGACGAGATGAGCGAACTGGAAGAGCGCATCTCCAAGACCAAGCTGTCCAAGGAAGCCCGTGAAAAGGCCGATGCGGAGCTGAAGAAGCTGCGCCAGATGAGCCCGATGTCGGCGGAAGCCACCGTCGTGCGCAATTATCTGGACTGGCTGCTCGGCATTCCCTGGGGCAAGAAGTCGAAGATCAAGGCCGACCTCAACAATGCCGAGAAGATCCTCGAAGCCGATCACTTCGGTCTCGACAAGGTCAAGGAGCGCATCGTCGAATATCTGGCCGTGCAGGCCCGTGCCACCAAGATCAAGGGCCCGATCCTCTGCCTCGTCGGTCCTCCGGGTGTCGGCAAGACCTCGCTCGCCCAGTCGATCGCCAAGGCGACCGGCCGTGAGTATGTCCGCATGGCGCTTGGCGGCGTTCGTGACGAAGCCGAAATCCGCGGTCACCGCCGCACCTATATCGGCTCGATGCCCGGCAAGGTCATCCAGTCGATGAAGAAGGCGAAGAAGTCCAACCCGCTCTTCCTGCTCGACGAGATCGACAAGCTCGGCCAGGACTATCGCGGCGATCCGTCCTCGGCCCTGCTGGAAGTGCTCGATCCGGCGCAGAACATGACTTTCATGGACCACTATCTGGAAGTCGAATACGACCTGTCGGATGTGATGTTCATCACGACGGCGAATACGCTGAATATTCCAGCGCCCCTGATGGACCGCATGGAGATCATCCGTATCGCCGGCTACACCGAGGATGAAAAGCGCGAAATCGCCAAGCGGCACCTGCTGCCGAAGGCCATCAAGGAACATGCGTTGCAGCCGGAAGAATTCTCGGTCAGCGACGACGCCCTGATGGCGATCAGCCAGCAGTACACCCGTGAAGCCGGCGTCCGCAACTTCGAACGCGAACTGATGAAACTCGCCCGCAAGGCGGTCACTGAGATCATCAAGGGCAAGACGAAGGCCGTTCATGTGACGGCGGCCAACATCTCCGACTACCTGGGCGTCCCGCGCTTCCGCCATGGCGAAGCAGAGGGCGAGGATCAGGTCGGCGTCGTGACCGGTCTTGCCTGGACGGAAGTCGGTGGCGAGCTGCTGACCATCGAAGGTGTGATGATGCCGGGCAAGGGCCGCATGACGGTCACCGGCAATCTGAAGGAAGTCATGAAGGAATCGATCTCGGCAGCGGCCTCCTATGTCCGCTCGCGCGCTGTCGATTTCGGCATCGAGCCGCCGCGCTTCGACAAGAGCGACATCCACGTGCACGTGCCGGAAGGTGCAACGCCGAAGGATGGCCCCTCGGCCGGCGTCGCCATGGCAACAGCGATCGTCTCGATCATGACCGGCATCCCTGTGGACAGGCATGTCGCCATGACCGGTGAAATCACCCTTCGCGGCCGTGTGCTGCCGATCGGCGGTCTCAAGGAAAAGCTGCTCGCAGCGCTTCGCGGCGGCATCAAGAAGGTGCTGATTCCGGAGGAAAACGCCAAGGACCTGGCGGAGATTCCTGATAACGTGAAGAACAACATGGAGATCATCCCGGTATCCCGCATGGGCGAGGTGATCAAGCATGCGCTGATCCGGCGGCCGGAGCCGATTGAATGGGACGGCACGGTGGAAACGCCGGTCATCACATCGGTCGAAGGCCTCGATGAGACAGGCGCAACCATAGCGCATTGAGTGGCCTTTGCCACATTTATGCCCAATTGGCCCAAAACACGCAAAAAGGCTGGCGGAAACGCCAGCCTTTTTTGTGAAAACGTCATGTAGACGCTTGCTTTTCCTTGATTTGCAGGGCTTTTGGGTTTTCGGCGGGCCTGATGAAACCTATTCTGCGCCTAGCTTACTTTTGAGTCGTTTCATACCATTTAGAAAGGGGTGGAAACATGAACAAGAATGAACTCGTGTCCGCAGTAGCCGAAAAGGCAGGACTGACGAAGTCCGACGCGGCTTCCGCTGTTGACGCGGTTTTCGACGTTGTCCAGGCTGAACTCAAGAACAAGGGCGACATCCGCCTCGCGGGTTTCGGCAGCTTCACCGTTTCTCATCGTGCCGCAACGAAGGGCCGTAATCCGTCGACGGGCGCTGAAGTCGACATTCCGGCTCGCAACGTGCCAAAATTCACGCCCGGCAAGGGCCTGAAGGACGCCGTCAACGGCTGATCTGATATTATCCGTCAGCCGGAAACGAGACCGGTTGTGCAGGATTTGAGAGGGGTTCGGCTTTGCCGGACCCCTTTTGCTTCAGAGCATGATGCCGAAAAGTGTGAGCGGTTTTCGGACGACATCATGCTCTACTTTTTTGATCTGAGAGCACTCTTGCCGCCGCGCGGGCTTTGATCTACGACATTTCCGTTCTCAGGGCGGGGTGAAACTCCCCACCGGCGGTAAGGGTTTCGGCTCGAGCCCGCGAGCGCCTTCCCTTGTGTCCAAGCGGGGGAGGGGTCAGCAGATCCGGTGCGATTCCGGAGCCGAGGGTTAAAGTCCGGATGGAAGAGAATGAGTGTCGGTCGTGCGAAGGGCAGGGATCCGCCATGTCGCTCGTGTCCGTGCCTCATGCGTCCTGATTTATGTTGGTCCCTGTTCTGGATGAAAGACATGAATCAGACTTCCCTTGCAGTCTCGCCGTCCCGGGCCGTTGTCGGTGCACTCTGGATGGTGCTTGCCGGCATTGCTTTTTCGCTTCTCAACGTCGTCACCCAATGGCTGACGATGAAGCTTGCCTTTCCCTCGGCGTCGGCAGCCTTCTGGCAATATGGCTTCGCCTTCCTGTTTTCGCTGCCGTTCCTCAAGAGGCTCGGCCTTGCGGCGATGCGCACGCACTATCCCTGGCGTCACCTCGTGCGCGTCGCGCTTGCCGCGCTCGGTGTCGAGGCCTGGGTCGCCGGCCTTGCCGCCGTACCGATCTGGCAGGCGATCGCACTGGTGATGACCTCGCCCTTCTTCATCATTCTGGGCGCCCGGCTTTTCCTGGGTGAACGCGTCGGCCCGGCTCGCTGGGCAGCGACGGCAGCGGGTTTCACCGGAGCCATGATCATCCTGCAGCCATGGTCGGACGGCTTTGGCTGGGCGGCACTCTTGCCTGTGCTCTCGGCGCTGCTGTGGGGCGCCTCGTCGCTGATCACCAAGAGCCTGACTGGCATTGAACGACCGGAGACGATCACCGTCTGGCTGCTCGTTCTGCTGACGCCGATAAACGGCGGGCTGGCGCTTATGGCAGGTTTTGCAGTACCGACGGGTGCAACACTTGCCCTGTTCCTGCTGGCGGGGCTGCTGACCGCAGCAGCGCAGTATTTCCTGACGCTTGCCTATGCCGCAGCGGATGCCGCCTACGTCCAGCCGTTCGACGATCTGAAGCTGCCGTTGAACGTTCTGGCCGGTTGGCTGTTCTTTGGCTACGCGCCGGCGGGTTACCTCTGGCTGGGAGCGGCTCTCATCCTGTCTGCTTCGCTCTTCATCATGCGAAACGAGATGCGCAGAGAGCGCAAACCAGCCTGACGCGCTCAGGTACAAAATGTCGCATCTGTCATGCCTCTGTCATGCCGCTCCCGCAGAAAACTCCTGTTTCGAATGTTCGACACATTGGGGGATTTCATGACAATTTCATCGCGCAAGGCAGCGCTCGCTGCCGCGCTTCTCGCATCCGTCGCCTTTCCGGCCACGGCCGAACCGGTTTTCAACCGCGTCGCTTCCTTTCCGGTTGCGCAGAACCTGCCGGCTGACAAGGACAAGCTTTCGGTGAGCTCCGCCGAAATCATCTCAGCGACCGACGACGGCAACACGCTGATCTATAGCGACAGCCCGCTCGGCGCGATCGGCTTCATCGACATTACCGATGCCAAGGCTCCGAAGGCCGGCGGTGCGGTGATGATGGACGGCGAGCCGACATCGGTCACCTCCAGCGCCGGCAAGGCGCTCGTTGCCATCAACACCTCCGAAAGCAAGGCGAAGCCCTCGGGCCGTCTCGCGATCGTCGACGTAGCGACCAAGAAGATCGAAAACAGCTGCGATCTCGGCGGCCAGCCGGATTCGATCGCCCTCAACAAGGACAAGACGCTCGGCACCATCGCGATCGAAAACGAGCGCGACGAAAAGGTCAATGACGGCAAGATCCCGCAAATGCCGGCTGGCGACCTCGTCGTCTTCCAGGTCAAGAACGGCACCGTCGATTGCGGCACCATCAAGCACGTCGCGCTGGCCGGGCTTGCCGGCGTCGCTCCTGAGGATCCGGAACCGGAATTCGTCGCCTTCAACGGCCTGAACGAGATTGCCCTGACATTGCAGGAGAACAACGAAATCGTCATCATCGACGCCAACACGGCTGAAGTGAAGACGCATTTCTCCGCCGGCAGCGTCGATCTCACGGGCATCGACACCAAGCGTGACGGCGCCCTGAAATTCTCAGGCGAAGCCAAGGGTGTGCTACGCGAGCCCGACGCCGTGAAGTGGCTGGACGACAACCGCCTCGTCGTCGCCAATGAAGGCGACTACCAGGGCGGCTCGCGCGGCTTCACCATCTTCGACAAGACGGGCAAGCTTCTCTACGAATCGGGCGCATCCTTCGAACGCGCCGTCGCCCATATCGGCCACTATCCGGAAAGCCGGTCGGGATCGAAGGGCGTCGAGCCCGAAGGCCTTGAAGCCGCCAAGTTCGGCGACGATCAGTATTTCTTCCTGCTCGCCGAGCGCGCTTCGGTCGTCGGCGTCTATAAGGATACCGGAGCTGATCCCGAGCTTGTCCAGCTGTTGCCATCCGGCATTTCGCCGGAAGGCGCGATCGCCATCCCTAAGCGCAATCTTTTTGCGACCGCCAACGAGCTTGACCTCGGCAAGGATGGCGGCGCGCGCTCGCATGTGATGATCTACGAGCGCTCGGAAGGCGAAAAGGCCTATCCGCAGATCGTCTCCGCCGAGAAGGATGGCAATCCGATCGGCTTTGCAGCCCTTTCGGGTCTCGCCGCCGTTCCGGGCAAGCCGGGCATGCTCTACGCCGTCAGCGACAGCGTTCTGGGCTCGCAGCCGACGATCTACACGATCGATGCCAGCAAGAAGCCGGCCGTCATCACCGACGCTCTCGTCGTCAAGCGTGATGGCGCCCCGGCCCAGAAGCTCGACATCGAAGGTATTGCGGCTGCTGCCGACGGCTCCTTCTGGCTCGCCTCGGAAGGTTACAGCGAGCGGCTCGTCCCGCACGCCCTCTACAACGTCAATGCCAAGGGTGACATCAAGGCCGAGATCGCCCTGCCGAAGGAGCTCGTCGCCAACGAAATCCGCTACGGCTTCGAAGGCGTGACCATTGTCGGCACCGGCGACGATACGACGCTCTGGATGGCGGTCCAGCGTGAGTGGAGCGATGACGAGAAGGGCTTCGTCAAGCTCGTCTCCTACAATCCGAAGAAGAAGGAATGGGGTGCTGTGCGCTATCCGCTCGACAAGACGGAAAGCGGCTGGGTCGGCCTGTCGGAAATTTCCGCCCAGGGCGACAGCGTCTACATCATCGAGCGCGACAATCTCGTCGGCGATGCCGCCAGGCTGAAGAAGCTCTACAAGGTCGCGATATCGGAGCTGAAGCCTGCCAAGCTCGGCGGCGAGTTGCCGGTCGTCAAGAAGACCGAAGCCCATGACTTCCTCGGCGAACTGAAGACCGCGACCAATGGCTATGTGCTGGACAAGCTTGAAGGCTTCACCTTCGACGCATCGGGCAAGGCCTACGCGGTCACCGACAATGACGGCGTCAGCGACTCCTCCGGCGAGACCCTGTTCTTTCCGGTCGATCTCGTCGGCACGAACTGAGCCCACCAACTGACCTTGACGGATCGATGACATGAAAATGGCCGGGTTTTCGCCCGGCCATTTTTGGTTTCGAAATGTCCGACGGCCTACCAGCGCTGATGCACATGCGGCGCGATCAGCCGCTCGTAGATCTCGCGCGTTGCTGCCATGACATCGGCCGAAAGCGGCGCAAGGTCGGCGGCGGCCGCGTTGGCCCTGGCCTGCTCGGCGTTACGCGCTCCGGGGATGACGACGGTAACGGCATCGCTCATCAGGATCCAGCGGAGCGCGAAGGCGGCCATGGTGGCGCCCTGCGGCACCAGCTTGCGCACCTCTTCCACCGCCTGCAGGCCGATCTCGAACGGCACCCCGGCAAAGGTCTCGCCGACATCGAAGGCTTCGCCGTTGCGGTTGAAATTGCGGTGGTCGTCGCTGGCGAAGTGCGTGTCCTGGGTGATCTTGCCGGAGAGAAGACCGCTGGCGAGCGGCACGCGGGCGATAATCGCCAAGTTCTTGCGGCGCGCTTCCTGGAAGAACAGATGGTCGGGGCGCTGGCGGAAAATGTTGTAGATGATCTGGATGCTGACGACGCCGGGATATTCGATCGCCTTCAGGCCGTCCTCGACCTTTTCGACGCTGACGCCGTAACCCTTGATCTTGCCGGCCTTCTGCAGCTCGTTCAGGCCATCGAAGACCTCCGGCTGGTAAAGCACCTCGCGCGGCGGGCAGTGGAGCTGCACGAGGTCGAGACTGCCGACGGCTAGATTCGTGAGGCTGCGGTCGATGAAGCCTTCAAGGTTAGCCTTGGTGTAGCCTTCCGCGACATGCGGGTTGAGGCGGCGGCCCGCCTTGGTGGCGACCATCGGGCGCTTGGCCCCACGCGCCTTCAGGACGTCGGCAATGATCTTTTCCGAGCGGCCGTCGCCATAGACATCTGCCGTATCGATGAATGTCATGCCGGCATCGAGCGCGGCATTCAGCGCCGCGCGTCCGTCGGCCTCGCTGATATCGCCCCAGGAGCCGCCGATCTGCCAGGCGCCGAAGCCGACATTGGTGACGGTGAAGGGCATGCGGCCGAATGCATGGTGTTTCATGAAAAATCCTCCCTACTGCATGTCGCCCGGAAGTGTGTGGGGATAACGACATGCATAAAAACAAAGAGCCAAAGCGCATCGCATGAATCAAAGACGATGCGACGCGCCTTGGTGATGAAAGCCACTGGAACTATCAGGCGGGTGACTCCGCGGCAATTGCCGATCCGGCTTTGATTGGTCGCCTCGATGAAATATCGTCTCGATATAAGGCTTCAACCGCAATGGATGGAAAAGGACAGATCATGGAGATCAAAACCGCCGGCTCTCGCCCCTCGACGAAGCCACCGGCTGACTATTTCACCGGCGCCGTTCGCCAGGATCCGCTGATGGAAACGCCGGCGCCGGCACGGGCGAGGGCGGTCTCCGTCACCTTCGAACCCGGCGCCCGCACGGCTTGGCATACGCATCCGCTCGGCCAGACGCTGATCGTGACATCAGGCAAGGGCCTCGCCCAGAGCTGGGGCGGGGACATCCGCGAGATCCGCGCTGGCGATACCGTCTGGTTCTCGCCGGGCGAAAAACACTGGCATGGTGCTGCCCCGGATACGGCGATGACGCATATCGCCATCCATGAGGCGCTGGACGGCAGCCACGTCGACTGGATGGAAAAGGTCAGCGACGAGCAATATTTCGGTAAAGTGTGAGCTGATCAGAGCCGCTTCAGGCAATAGGAAAAATGCGCGTGCGATTCGACCGTCAGGAACTCGAATTGCCAGCCGTAATCCTTGCAGAACTTGGTGACCGCCTCGACGACGCCGTAGACGATCGGCTTCACCGTATTGCCGGTGCAGAAATCATGCCCGGCAATACGCCCCGTCCGCTTCACCTTCTTGTCGCAGAGCAGGAGTTCCTGCCAGGTGAGCTCGAAGGAATGGTCGGTATCGATATAGACCCAGTCGAGAAAATCGTCCTCGAATTCGGCAAGCTTGTCGAGCGATGTGCCTTGCATCAGATGCAGCCGGCCGGCCGCGATCTCGGCCGCGAAATTCGAGTGGATCGCGTCTAGCCCGGAGCTGTAGCGATCCATCGACCAGGGATCGATGAGGTAGAGCTGCGCCGGGCGATTCTTCTCCAGGATCTCCGCCGTATATTCGCCGAAGGCTGCCCCGACCTCGACGCCGATGCCGCCGTTCGGGATCCGATAAAGCAATTCGCCGCGATCCGGCAGTAGCCGGGCGTTTTCCATATGATGGGCGCTGAGCGGAGTGCGCGGCATGCTCGCCCGGAGCGCCTGCCTTTCTTCACGTGTCTTCATCTCTGATCTCGGGATTGCGGGCGACTGGCGGCCCTGATGCGGTTTGACGGGAAGGTAGGAGCAGCCGGCACCGATGACAACCGCATGACAGGAATTTGCTTCTTTCGAACAAACCGCTAAGTTCCATCTGTGAACTGACGAAAAAGCCTCGGGAGGAGCGATTTCATGAGACGCATGTGGCCTGAAGAATTCAACGCCATCATCAGCGGAGCTGAGGAGGTGATGTTGGAAACACCAGCCGAGGCCGGCGAAGCGCCGCTGCAGCGCAAGGCGTTGAAGGCGCGAATCACCATGCAGGATTACGAGCGGATCTGGCCGCTCGCCGAGATGCGCTTCCGGCTTGGCGAAAGAGATGGCAAGGCCATCACGCTGATCACCACCAATCCCCATTACCACGCCTGGCACCCGAAGGACGGCGGCAGCGTCGATTCCGTGTCGGACAGCGGCCGCCATTACAAGACGGATTATCTCGTCGTGCACTTCCTGCTCGACGACGTGAAGGAAACGTCTCCCGCCTGAGGTGCTAAGGCCCGGTGCGGCCGGAAGCCGCACCGGCGTCCTGTGGAAGCCAAGTTGATCCCGACGCTGATGACAACGGCGGCGATATCGCTAAGCTTGGGCGAAACATATTCCTACGAAATTGGAGGTTCCCGTGACGGGCAATGTGCTGGATATCCCGGTCAAGACTGTGGATGGTCGCGAGACCACGCTCAACGAATACAAGGGCCGGGTGCTTCTGGTCGTCAATGTCGCCTCGAAATGCGGCCTTACGCCGCAATATGAGGGACTGGAAAAGCTCTACGGCGAAAAGCGCGAGCGCGGCTTCGTTATCGCCGCCTTTCCCGCCAACGACTTCAAGGGCCAGGAGCCTGGCACCGATGCCGAGATCCTCGATTTCTGCACCAGCACCTATGACGTCACCTTCCCGATTTTCTCGAAGATCTCGGTCAAGGGCGAAGCCCAGCACCCGCTTTACCGGCAGCTGACCAAGTCGGGTGTCGCGACGACGGGCGACGGGCCGATGCGCGAACGCCTGAAATCCCACGGCATGACAGGCGGAGATGAGGACGACGTCCTCTGGAACTTCGAAAAATTCCTGATCGGCCGCGACGGCAAAGTCGCCGCCCGCTTCGCGCCTGACGTGACGGCAGATGATTCGCGGCTGGTTTCCGCTGTGGATAAAGAACTGGCGAAGGGATGAATGGTGGGCGATGAGCACCCACCGGACAGCGGGATGCTCATTACCCCGATCACGCTCTCACATCTCAGTCGGAGAAAATGAGAAAGCGCATCCGGCGCCGTTCCAAGATCCTCAGATCCCAAGCACGGTCACAAGCGGGGGCGTAAAGTCCTTGAAGCCCACTCTCGGCCAGTCGCACCTCTTGTCGAATTTCGTCTTCGGTTGGTGGCGCTGGCAATTTGGATTCGTCTTGAATGCATATCCGGGCAGGGCGACGTATGTGGCACTTGGCGTGCCAAGGGCAATCGCGATGCACAGCGTCAATGCGGAGCGCAGGGTCCTCATGGCACACCTCCAGGCGTGATGAACCTTCAAGCGCGGAGACTTTCCGGGCGACGAATACTGCCACTTTTGCCGCCCCCTATCCATTCGCCCAATAGGAGGAGGCGCGGCGGCTGGCAGTAGTCCGTTTTGTGGAGCGCTGCCGGGATGGGGCGCTTCTGAAGCTGACGGGCGTGACGCCTAGCTGCGCCGGAACGTCTTGCCGGATGCCGCTTCGAGAACGCAGTCCTGCCAACAACTCCGACCGTGGCGTGCCGCCGCACGGGGCATTGGCCAGCCGGTTCGCCGGATAGGGAGGGTCGTGACGAACCGATAGGCAGCGGGTGGGTTTTCGGCGTGGATGTAATCGCCATGAAATGGCAGACGATGGGCGTCCTCCAAACGGCGAGGGATGCCCATCACCCAATCACATAGTCACATCTGAGTGAGAGAAAATGAGAAGGCGCATCGGGCGCCGCTCATAAATGAAACGCGGTTTTGGAAAAACGAAAACGTATATTTATCGCCACTTTGACCGCTGTCTCTGAAAGACGCGGGGAATCGGCTGATTGTACTTAAGACGCCGCGCTGGCTGGCTTTGCTGATTTCCAAGCTGCAGGCAGAATTGTCGGCATCGACCGAAAAATTAATCGGCAGATCGGACTGCATTCTCAGGAGATATGTTCTGGCTTCACGCGCCGGGGTTTCTCCCGAGGTTGTAATCGCCTGATCCCCGGCAGACAGGAACACCTCTTGCGCCGGCTCTCTGGCAATGCACGGCGGCGCAGCCACGCTGGCGAGAAGCAGCGTAGAGATGATCGCAACGGTTTTCATGAGGTGTCTCCTGACAAAACACCTTGCGCAGATCCTGATCGGATTAGCGAGCTAATTCGGGAGTCTAAGTCTGATGAACAAGCAGCAGGGAAGTTTGGAAATGGTGGGCGATGAGAGACTCGAACTCCCGACATCCTCGGTGTAAACGAGGCGCTCTACCAACTGAGCTAATCGCCCATCGCAAACGAAGCCGGATCGGCCTGCCGCGTTGGTGGCCGTGATCTATGCGGATCGCGGCAAAACCGCAAGAGTGTTTGTGAAGATTTTTTGATTTTTTTGGTGGTGGTCCCGAGTCTTGCAATGCCGCTTAGGTTCGGCTCGGCTGTGGAAAAGTGAGGGGAGGGCGGCGAGCATCTCCGTTTCGAAGGCGCTGCGTCTGCGCCTGGGCACCGCTGCGGAAGACGGAAGTGCCGACTTTTGTTCGTCAGGCACCCAACCCGCCGAAACATTTCACGGACTGTCATGGTTTTGTCTCCAAACCTGCTTGACACTAAAAGGCGAACCCCGTAGTTAGCCGCTCATCGAAACGGGCAGCCGTTTTGGAGAGGGTGCGAAGGCATCCGGACTGCTTGAAATGAATTGCGGGTGTAGCTCAGTTGGTTAGAGTGCCGGCCTGTCACGCCGGAGGTCGCGGGTTCGAGCCCCGTCACTCGCGCCATTTCAAGTCTTGTAAAACGCAAATGCGATTTGTCGTTTGTCCGGTTCACTTCTTCCTCGCGGCCGCAAAATGGCCGGTCAATGCGCGGGTGTAGCTCAGTCGGTTAGAGTGCCGGCCTGTCACGCCGGAGGTCGCGGGTTCGAGCCCCGTCACTCGCGCCATTTCTCTTGAAAGCTATGCAGTTTCCAGTGGTCAGGCATGCGCGCCGAAGCGGCTTGCGCGGATTTGTCGCGACATCGTTGCATGTGCTTGATAGTGTCCCTCGGATACTCGTCGAATTGCTTCTGTAAAAGTCTTGCGCCGGGGCTTCGGCTGCGCTAACCACGGCTTGTTGCAACGCACGTTCGCTTGCCGGGCATTTGCCCAAATGCGCCGCCTGGCGTCTCCGGCAAGCAGGGATGAACATGATGACTGAACTACTCAGTTCTTATATTCCAATCGCTATCTTCATTGCTATTGCGCTTGTCATCGGCCTGGCGCTACTCATCGCGCCGTTTGCCGTGGCTTTCAAAGCGCCCGATTCGGAAAAGCTCTCGGCTTACGAATGCGGCTTCAACGCTTTCGACGACGCGCGTATGAAGTTCGACATCCGTTTCTACCTCGTGTCGATCCTCTTCATCATCTTCGACCTCGAAGTCGCCTTCCTCTTCCCCTGGGCCGTCTCCTTCGGCGCCATCGGCTGGTTCGGCTTCTGGTCCATGATGGTCTTCCTTCTCGTGCTGACCATCGGCTTTATCTATGAATGGAAGAAGGGAGCCCTGGAATGGGAGTAGCCCCTGTGAGCAATCAGCCGCTCGTTGCAGAGCAGCCAAAGGGGATCATCGATCCCTCGACCGGCAAGCCGATCGGCAGCAACGACCCATTTTTCGGTGAGATCAACAACGAGCTCGCCGACAAGGGTTTTCTCGTTACCTCGACCGACGAGCTGATCAACTGGGCCCGCACCGGCTCGCTGATGTGGATGACCTTCGGCCTTGCCTGCTGCGCCGTCGAAATGATGCAGCTGTCGATGCCGCGTTACGACGTCGAGCGCTTCGGTTTTGCGCCGCGCGCTTCGCCGCGCCAGTCCGACGTGATGATCGTCGCCGGCACGCTGACCAACAAGATGGCGCCGGCGCTGCGTAAGGTCTACGACCAGATGCCCGAGCCGCGTTATGTCATCTCGATGGGCTCCTGCGCCAATGGCGGCGGCTATTATCACTATTCCTACTCGGTGGTACGCGGTTGCGACCGCATCGTGCCGATCGACATCTACGTGCCGGGCTGTCCCCCCACGGCAGAGGCGCTGCTTTATGGCGTGCTTCTGCTGCAGAAGAAGATCCGGCGTACCGGCACGATCGAACGCTAAGGGTTAAGGACAAGGCATATGAGTGAAGCCCTGACTGAGCTTGCGTCCTACCTTGGCGAAGCGCGCGGCAATCTGATCGCCGCATCGCAGATGAAGTATGGCGAGCTGACGCTGACGACGACGGGTGAAAACCTGCTCGCGCTTCTGACCTTCCTGCGCGACGACGCCAAATGCGGTTTCGTCAACCTGATCGATATTTGCGGCGTCGACTGGCCGCAGCGCGAGCTGCGATTCGACGTCGTCTACCACCTGCTGTCGCCGAAGAAGAACCTGCGCATCCGCGTCAAGGTCGCAACGGATGAAGATACGCCGGTTCCGTCGGCCTGCCCCGTCTATCCGGGTGCCGACTGGTTCGAGCGCGAGACCTGGGACATGTATGGCGTGCTCTTCACCGGCCATCCGGACCTGCGCCGCATCCTGACGGATTACGGCTTCGAAGGCCATCCGTTGCGCAAGGACTTCCCGACCACCGGTTTTGTCGAAGTGCGTTACGACGACGCGGCAAAGCGCGTCGTTTACGAGCCGGTTGAGCTGAAGCAGGAATTCCGCAACTTCGACTTTATGTCGCCCTGGGAAGGCACGGAGTATGTGCTGCCCGGCGACGAAAAAGCGAAGCAATAAATTCAAGGCGGCTGGTGGGCTTAGCCCGCCATTCACTGGTTATCTGAGAACGCGAGCCCATCGCCATGACAGAACATAACGTCCGCAACTTCAACATCAACTTCGGACCGCAGCATCCGGCGGCGCACGGCGTTCTTCGTCTTGTCCTGGAGCTTGACGGCGAAATTGTGGAGCGTGTCGATCCGCATATCGGCCTTTTGCATCGCGGCACCGAGAAGCTGATCGAGACAAAGACCTATCTTCAGGCCGTGCCCTATTTCGATCGTCTCGACTACGTCGCGCCGATGAACCAGGAACATGCCTTTGCGATGGCCGTCGAAAAGCTGCTCGGCATCGAGATCCCGATTCGCGGCCAGCTGATCCGCGTTCTCTATTCGGAAATCGGCCGCATCCTCTCGCACCTTCTGAACGTCACGACGCAGGCCATGGACGTCGGCGCGCTGACGCCGCCGCTCTGGGGCTTCGAAGAGCGTGAAAAGCTGATGGTGTTCTACGAGCGCGCCAGCGGCTCACGCATGCACGCCGCCTATTTCCGTCCGGGTGGCGTCCACCAGGACCTGCCCGAACAGCTCGTGCAGGATATCGGTAACTGGTGCGACCCGTTCCTGAAGGCGCTGGACGACATCGACAACCTGTTGACCGGCAACCGTATCTTCAAGCAGCGCAACGTCGATATCGGCGTCGTCTCGCTGGAGGAATGCTGGGCCTGGGGCTTCTCCGGCGTCATGGTGCGCGGTTCGGGTGCAGCCTGGGATCTGCGTCGCGCCCAGCCCTATGAATGTTATTCCGATCTCGAATTCGACATCCCGATCGGCAAGAATGGCGACAACTACGACCGCTATCTGATCCGTATGATCGAGATGCGCGAGTCGGTCCGCATCATGAAGCAATGCGTCAACCGCCTGCTCTCGGATGCGAAGACCGGTCCCTTCTCGTCGATCGACGGCAAGGTCGTGCCGCCGAAGCGCGGCGAGATGAAGCGCTCGATGGAAGCGCTGATCCACCACTTCAAACTCTATACCGAAGGCTACCACGTGCCGGCCGGCGAGGTTTACGCCGCCGTCGAGGCGCCGAAGGGTGAGTTCGGCGTCTATCTCGTCTCAGATGGCACCAACAAGCCCTATCGCTGCAAGATCCGCGCTCCGGGCTACGCCCATCTGCAGGCGATGGACTTCATGTGCCGCGGCCATCAGCTTGCCGACGTCGCGGCCGTGCTCGGCTCGCTCGACATCGTCTTCGGTGAGGTGGACCGCTGATGCAGCTTCTGCCGCTGGCCGTCGCAATTCTTCTTTCGGCATCCGGGGTTTCGGCTCAGGAGTCCGATAGCCTCGGCACGCCGCTGGGCCATAAGGAAGAGACGCCGCCGGCGCAGCAATCGTCCATGGGCGAGCTTTTGTCCAAGGGCTATCAGATCAAGGCTGCCATTCCGAACGGCAGCAAATTCGTAGTGTTTATGCAAAAAGACCAGTCGGCCTATGCCTGCGAAATGCAGTCTTTGACCGCTTCGCGGTGTGGAACCCTAAACTGACAAGGCGTGAGGAAGAATGTCCGTTCGTCGATTAGCCGAAGATCAATTCCAGCCTGCCGCATTCGCCTTCAGCGATGAGAATGCGGTCTGGGCGGACAAGACGATCCAGAAATACCCCGCCGGCCGCCAGCAATCGGCGGTCATTCCGCTGTTGATGCGGGCGCAGGAGCAGGACGGCTGGGTCACGCGCGCGGCGATCGAAAAGATCGCCGACATGCTCGACATGGCCTATATCCGCGTGCTCGAGGTCGCGACCTTCTATACGCAGTTCCAGCTGCATCCTGTGGGAACGCGCGCCCATGTCCAGGTCTGCGGCACGACGCCCTGCATGCTGCGCGGCTCGGAAGCGCTGATGTCGGTCTGCAAGAGCAAGATCCATGCCCATGCCTTCGAGCGCAATGCGGAAGGCACGCTGTCCTGGGAAGAGGTCGAATGTCTCGGGGCCTGCGTCAACGCCCCGATGGTGATGATCGGCAAGGACACCTATGAGGACCTGACGCCCGAGCGTCTCGAAGAGATCATCGACGTCTTTGCCGCCGGCAATGGCGCCAGCATCAAGCCCGGCACGCAGATCGACCGGGTGTTTTCGGCGCCTGAAGGCGGCCCGACCTCGCTGACGACCGAAGAGCCGAAGGCAAGGGCGCGCGCCAAGAAGGCCGATGCCGAAACCGTGTCGGCTCCGGTCGACCGCGCTCCGGTTCCGCCCTCCGAGGCCGCCCGCCCGAAGAGCACCGATGCCGAGACCAATGCTGCCCTGAAGACGCCGGCAACGGCGCCGAAGGCGGCTGCGAAAAACGCAAAGGCTGCCGAGCAGCAGCCGATATCAGGCACTGCGGCCGCCGAACCGGCGCCGAAGGCTGTCGTCAAGGCCGAGGCTGCTCCGGCGGCAAAGCCTGCCCTGACCGACAAGAACCGTCCGGCCGGAATCGAAAAGCCCGCCGCACCGGATGATCTGAAGATGATCTCGGGTGTCGGCCCGAAAATCGAGGCGACGTTGAACGAAATCGGCATCTTCACCTTCGCGCAAGTCGCAGGCTGGAAGAAGGCCGAACGCGAATGGGTCGACGGGTACCTGAACTTCCGCGGCCGCATCGAGCGCGATGACTGGGTCAAGCAGGCCAAGGCGCTCGCCAAGGGCGGGGAAGCGGAATATATCAAGGTCTTCGGCAAGAAGCCGCGGTAAGAGGTGAAGCATGTTACAAGATAAAGACCGCATCTTTACCAACATCTACGGCCTCAAGGACAAATCCCTGAAGGGCGCGATGAGCCGCGGCCATTGGGACGGCACCAAGCAGATCCTCGAAAGGGGCCGCGACTGGATCATCAACGAGATGAAGGCGTCTGGTCTTCGCGGTCGTGGCGGCGCCGGTTTCCCCACAGGTCTCAAATGGTCCTTCATGCCGAAGGAAAGCGACGGCCGTCCGCACTATCTCGTCGTCAATGCCGACGAATCGGAGCCCGGCACCTGCAAGGACCGCGACATCATGCGCCACGATCCGCATACGCTGATCGAAGGCTGTGTCATCGCGAGCTTCGCCATGGGTGCCAATGCGGCCTACATCTATGTGCGCGGCGAATATATCCGCGAACGTGAGGCGCTGCAGGCGGCGATCGACGAATGCTATGATTATGGCCTGCTCGGTAAGAATAACAAGCTTGGCTGGGACATGGACATCTTCGTCCACCACGGCGCCGGCGCCTATATCTGCGGCGAGGAAACCGCGCTGCTCGAAAGCCTCGAAGGCAAGAAGGGCCAGCCGCGCCTGAAGCCGCCGTTCCCGGCCAATATGGGCCTCTACGGCTGCCCGACGACGGTCAACAATGTCGAATCGATCGCTGTTGCGCCGACGATCCTGCGCCGCGGCGCCGGCTGGTTCTCGGCCATCGGCCGTCCGAACAATGTCGGCACCAAGCTGTTCATGCTCTCCGGCCACGTCAACAAGCCGTGCACCGTCGAAGAGGAAATGGGCATCACCTTCCGCGAACTGGTCGACCGCCATGCCGGCGGCATCCGCGGCGGCTGGGATAACCTGCTTGCCGTCATTCCGGGCGGGGCATCCTGCCCGATCGTTCCGGCAAAGGACATCATCGACTGCCCGATGGATTTCGACGGCCTGCGCGGCGTCGGATCTTCCTTCGGCACGGCCGCCGCGATCGTCATGGACAAGTCCACCGACGTCATCAAGGCGATAGCTCGCATCTCCGCCTTCTTCAAGCATGAGAGCTGCGGCCAGTGCACGCCCTGCCGCGAAGGCACCGGCTGGATGTGGCGCGTGATGGAGCGCATGGCCAAGGGCAATGCCCAGAAACGCGAAATCGACATGCTGTTCCAGGTGACGAAGCAGATCGAAGGCCATACCATCTGTGCGCTCGGCGACGCCGCTGCATGGCCGGTGCAGGGTCTGATCCGTAATTTCCGTCCGGAGATCGAAAAGCGCATCGACCAGTATACGGCGAGCGCCCTCGATCACGGCGCGGTTCTGGAGGCGGCTGAATAATCATGGCGGACAATGCATCCAAGGCTGGGAAAAAGGAAGAAGTCGCCGATTTCGCGGCCGGTTTCGGCCGTCTTGCCGCCGAGATGCTGGAAAATGCACGGGCGATGCCGGTGCATCCGCTGATGGCGCATCCCGCTGCAGCCTTTGCCGCCGCAACGGCGATCGGCTTCGGTTTCTCGACCCAGATGGCGGGCGCCTTCTTCGGTGCCTTCCAGAGCGCCCTGGAAACGACCGGCAAGGTCGCGGCCGCCCTCGATGACACGCCGCCGGACGAACTGAAGCCCGATGTCGATATCCGGCCGGAAAATATTCGCCCGGATGTCAGGGCTTTCACCAAGCCGCCGGCCGAGAAGAAGGCAAGGCCGACACTGACTGTTGTCAAGCCGGTCAGCGAGCCGATCCCAGCCAGCCAAACGAAGCCAGCAAACCAATCGAAGGCCAGCCAGCCGAAGCCGGCTGTGAAGGCAAAACCGGTTGCGCGTAGGAAGGCCGACGATTTGAAGCTGATCGCCGGCATCGGCCCGAAGCTGGAGCAGGTGCTGAATGCCAAGGGCATTCGCAACTTCGCTGAGATCGCCGCCTGGACCGACGAGGAAATCGCCCGGCTCGACGCCGAACTCGGCTTTAACGGCCGCATCGGCCGTGACGACTGGACCGGTCAGGCGAAAATTCTGGCAGGACGGGGCCGTAGGAAGAAATGAACTGTCCGGCCGTGCAATCGGCCGGAAGGATGGGCAGATCGGCGGACGGGCGGGGACCTCGAGCTGCAGATGCCGGTGCGGGTTCCGGGTCTGGAACGCGCGACAGAGAATTTGGGCGACATCAGATGTCGGCAGGACGAAAGATCCGGCTTGGCAATGAGAGTGTTGCAAAAATAGGTTTGTTTGCCGTCATCAGGCAAACGGGAAACAGGACTGAGCGACGATGGCAAAACTGAAGATTGACGGCAACGAGATCGAAGTTCCGGATCATTTCACGCTATTGCAGGCGTGTGAGGATGCCGGCGCCGAGGTTCCGCGCTTCTGCTTCCACGAGCGCCTGTCGGTTGCCGGCAATTGCCGCATGTGCCTCGTCGAGGTAAAGGGTGGCCCGCCGAAGCCGCAGGCTTCCTGCGCCATGAGCGTGCGCGACATCCGCGGCGGCCCGAACGGCGAACTGCCAGAGGTCTTCACCAACACGCCGATGGTCAAGAAGGCCCGCGAAGGCGTGATGGAATTCCTGCTGATCAACCATCCGCTCGATTGCCCGATCTGCGACCAGGGCGGCGAATGCGACCTGCAGGACCAGGCGATGGCCTTTGGCATCGACACCTCGCGCTATCAGGAAGACAAGCGCGCCGTCGAGGACAAGTATATCGGCCCGCTCGTCAAGACGGTGATGAACCGCTGCATCCACTGCACGCGCTGCGTCCGCTTCACCACCGAAGTTGCCGGCATTTCCGAACTCGGCCTGATCGGCCGCGGCGAGGATGCCGAGATCACCACCTATCTCGAACAGGCGATGACCTCCGAGCTGCAGGGCAATGTCGTCGACCTTTGCCCGGTCGGCGCGCTCACCTCGAAGCCCTTCGCCTTCACCGCGCGCCCGTGGGAATTGAACAAGACTGAATCGATCGACGTCATGGATGCCGTCGGTTCGGCGATCCGCGTCGATACCCGCGGCCGCGAAGTCATGCGCATTCTGCCGCGTGTCAATGAGACGATCAATGAAGAGTGGATTTCCGACAAAAGCCGCTTCATCTGGGACGGCCTGAAGACCCAGCGCCTCGACCGGCCTTATGTTCGCCGCGACGGCCGCCTGCAGCCCGCTACCTGGGCCGAAGCCTTTGGCGCCATCAAGGCCGCCGTCGGCGCCACCTCGGGCGAAAAGATCGGCGCGATATCAGGCGACCTCGCTTCCGTCGAGGAAATGTATGCGCTCTCCGAACTGGTGAAATCGCTGGGATCGGTCAATCTCGACTGTCGCCAGGATGGGGCGGCACTCGATCCGTCGCTCGGCCGCGCAAGCTATCTCTTCAACCCGACCATATCGGGCATTGACCAGGCCGACGCGCTGCTGATCATCGGCGCCAATCCACGCTTCGAGGCCGCCATCCTCAACGCCCGCATCCGCAAGCGCTGGCGCCGCGGCAAGTTCCCGATCGGCGTGATCGGCGAGCCGGGCGAACTGCGATACAGCTATGATTACCTCGGCGGCGGTCCCGACACGCTGAAGGATCTGGTCGACGGCACTCACGCCTTCGCCGACGTGCTGAAGAATGCCGCCAAGCCGATGATCATCATCGGCCAGGGCGCGCTGTCGCGCACCGATGGCGCCGGCGTTCTCGCCAGTGCTGCCAAGCTCGCCGGTTCGGTCGGCGCGGTCGTCGAAGGCTGGAACGGCTTTGCCGTCCTCCATACCGCTGCCTCGCGCGTCGGCGGTCTTGACCTCGGCTTCGTGCCGGGCGCCAAGGGCGTCAATGCCGCCGAGATGCTGACGGCAATGGACGTGCTCTTCCTGCTCGGTGCAGACGAACTCGACTTCACCGCCAAGAAGGCCAAGCTCACCGTCTATATCGGCTCGCATGGCGATAACGGCGCGCACCATGCCGACGTCATCCTGCCGGCGGCAGCCTATACCGAAAAGTCCGGCACCTGGGTCAACACCGAAGGCCGCGTCCAGATGGGCAACCGCGCAGGTTTTGCGCCGGGTGACGCCCGCGAGGACTGGGCGATCATCCGCGCCCTTTCCGACGTGCTCGGCAAGAAGCTTCCCTTCGATTCGCTCAGCGAATTGCGTGTCCGGCTCTATGCCGCTTTCCCGCATTTCGCCGCCATCGACGAGATCGCCGAAACCGATAGCGCCCAAATTGCCGCAGTTGCGAAAAAAGCCGGCAAGATGAACAAATCCGGGTTTGCGTCGCCGGTGAAAGACTTCTATTTGACGAACCCGATAGCGCGTGCCTCGGCTGTCATGGCGGAGTGCTCGGCATTGGCCCGCAACAACTTCAAAGTCGCGGCAGAGTAAGGGCAGGGGACTATGGATTCTTTCTTTTCGACCTATGTCTGGCCGGCGATCATCATGATCGGTCAGTCGCTGCTGCTTCTCGTCTGCCTGCTCGTCTTCATCGCCTATGTGCTGCTCGCCGACCGCAAGATCTGGGCGGCCGTGCAGCTGCGCCGCGGCCCGAACGTCGTCGGTCCCTTCGGCCTGTTCCAGTCCTTCGCCGATCTTTTGAAGTTCGTCTTCAAGGAGCCGATCATTCCGGCCGGCGCCAACAAGGCGGTGTTCCTGCTTGCCCCGCTGGTGACGGTGCTTCTGGCGCTTTCCACCTGGGCGGTGGTGCCGTTGGCCGACGGATGGGTGATCGCCAACATCAATGTCGGCATCCTCTATATTTTCGCGATTTCCTCGCTCGAGGTTTACGGCATCATCATGGGCGGCTGGGCTTCGAACTCGAAGTATCCGTTCCTCGGCGCGCTGCGCTCGGCGGCACAGATGGTGTCCTATGAAGTCTCGATCGGCTTCGTCATCGTCACTGTGCTTCTCTGCGTCGGCTCGCTGAACCTGACCGATATCGTCAATGCGCAGCACACCGGCCTCGGCACCATGCTCGGCCTGCCGGCGTCGTTCCTCGACTGGCACTGGCTGTCGCTGTTCCCGATGTTCATTATCTTCTTCATTTCGGCACTCGCCGAGACGAACCGTCCGCCCTTCGACCTTCCGGAAGCTGAATCGGAACTCGTTGCCGGCTTCATGGTTGAATACGGCTCCTCGCCATACATGATGTTCATGCTCGGCGAATATGCGGCCGTCTGCCTGATGTGCGCGCTGACGACGATCCTCTTCCTCGGCGGCTGGCTGCCCCCGGTCGATATCTGGATCCTCAACTGGGTCCCGGGCATCATCTGGTTCACGCTGAAGGCCTGCTTCGTGTTCTTCATGTTCGCGATGGTCAAGGCCTTCGTTCCGCGCTACCGCTACGACCAGCTCATGCGCCTCGGCTGGAAGGTCTTCCTGCCGCTGTCGCTCGCCATGGTCGTCATCGTTGCATTCGTGCTGAAACTGATGGGTTGGGCATGATGGTGTCCGCTCTCGTTTTCGGCAAAATTGGAGGTTGAAGATGGCAAGCTTATCCGGCTCCATCAGCTCGCTGTTTCTCAAGGAATTCGTCGGCGCGTTCTTTCTGTCGATGCGCTATTTCTTCCGCCAGAAGGCGACGATCAACTATCCCTTCGAAAAGGGTCCGGTCTCCCCGCGTTTCCGCGGCGAGCATGCGCTGCGCCGTTATCCGAACGGCGAGGAACGCTGCATCGCCTGCAAGCTCTGCGAGGCGATCTGTCCTGCCCAGGCGATCACCATCGAGGCGGGTCCCCGCCGCAATGACGGCACGCGCCGCACGGTGCGCTACGACATCGACATGGTGAAGTGCATCTATTGCGGCTTCTGCCAGGAAGCCTGCCCGGTCGACGCGATCGTCGAAGGCCCGAATTTCGAATTTGCGACGGAAACCCGCGAAGAGCTCTATTTCGACAAGGCGCGGCTTCTGGATAACGGAGACCGGTGGGAGCGCGAAATCGCTCGCAACATCGCGATCGACTCGCCGTATCGTTGATTGAGATTTTGAAATGCCGCGATGGAGCGCAGGTGCTCCTGTCGCGGTCAATATGCACAGGAGCTTTGCCGGTTAGCGCCAGGGAAAGCTCCATCGCGCAGGGAAACTCCCGGCTGCCCGGGGGAAGATGAAAAAGGCACCAACATGGGTCTGCAGGCTCTATTTTTCTATCTTTTCGCCTTTGTCGCGGTGGCGTCGGCGTTCATGGTCATCTGGGCGAAGAACCCGGTTCACTCGGTTCTCTTCCTGATCCTGGTGTTCTTCAATGCGGCTGGCCTCTTCCTGCTGCTCGGTGCCGAATTCCTGGCGATGATCCTGCTTGTCGTCTATGTCGGCGCCGTCGCCGTCCTCTTCCTCTTCGTGGTGATGATGCTCGATATCGACTTCACCGAACTGAGGGCCGGCGTTCTCGAATATGCGCCGATCGGCGGGCTGATCGGGGTGATCCTCGCGGCCGAACTGATCGTCGTCATCGGCGGCAGCGTCATCTCGCCTGAGATCGCCAAATCAGTCGCCATGCCGATCCCGGCACTGAGCGAGCGCACCAATACCGCCGCTCTCGGCGACGTGCTCTACACCAACTACGTCTATTTCTTCCAGATCGCCGGTCTGGTGCTCCTGGTCGCCATGATCGGCGCGATCGTGCTGACGCTGCGGCATCGCACCAACATCAAGCGGCAGAATATTCCCAGGCAGGTTGCCCGCACGCCCGCCACCGCCGTCGAGGTGGTTTCGGTCAAGCCCGGGCAGGGCGTCTAAAGGCAGGTCAAGGAACAAAGAACATGGTCATCGGACTTTCCCACTACCTGACGGTCAGCGCCATCCTCTTCACGCTCGGCGTCTTCGGCATCTTCCTGAACCGGAAGAACGTCATCGTCATCCTGATGTCGATCGAACTGATCCTGCTCGCCGTCAACATCAACATGGTCGCCTTCTCCTCCTTCCTGAACGACATCGTCGGCCAGGTCTTCGCGCTGTTCATCCTGACGGTCGCGGCTGCCGAAGCGGCGATCGGTCTTGCAATTCTCGTTGTCTTCTACCGCAACCGCGGCTCGATCGCGGTCGAAGACGTCAATATGATGAAGGGCTGAGTGGCTCATGTTCCTCTATAAGGCTATCGTCTTTCTTCCCTTGATCGGTGCGATCGTCGCCGGCCTGTTCGGCCGCGCCATCGGCGCCAAGGCTTCGGAATATGTCACCAGCGGCCTGATGATCATCGCCGCCATCCTGTCCTGGGTCGTCTTCTTCACCGTCGGCATGGGCCATGCCGAAGGTGGCCCGATCAAGGTCGAGGTGCTGCGCTGGATCCAGTCCGGCGGCATCGACGTCTCCTGGTCGCTGCGCGTGGATACGCTGACGTCCGTGATGCTGATCGTCGTCAACACGGTCTCGACGCTGGTGCATGTCTATTCGATCGGCTACATGCACACCGATCCGCATCGCCCGCGCTTCTTCGCCTATCTCTCGCTCTTCACCTTCGCCATGCTGATGCTGGTGACCGCTGACAACCTTGCCCAGATGTTCTTCGGCTGGGAAGGCGTCGGTCTCGCCTCCTATCTGCTGATCGGTTTCTGGTTCAAGAAGCCGTCGGCGACGGCCGCGGCGATGAAGGCCTTCATCGTCAACCGCGTCGGCGACTTCGGCTTCGTGCTCGGCATTGCTGGCGTCTTCGTGCTGTTCGGCTCGATCAACCTCGACACGATCTTCGCCAATGCCTCGAACTTCGCCCCGCATGAAGGCGGCGGCGAAGCGGGCGAGGTGATCCTCAATCTCTTCGGCATGCAGCTCGACAAGGCGCATGCGCTGACCGGCGTCTGCCTGCTGCTCTTCATGGGCGCGATGGGCAAGTCGGCGCAGTTCCTGCTGCACACCTGGCTGCCTGACGCCATGGAAGGCCCGACCCCGGTCTCGGCCCTCATCCATGCCGCCACCATGGTCACCGCCGGCGTCTTCCTCGTCGCCCGCATGTCGCCGCTCTTCGAACTGTCGCCGGATGCGCTGGTTGTCGTCACCGTGATCGGCGCCATCACCGCCTTCTTCGCGGCAACCGTCGCCCTCGTGCAGAACGACATCAAGCGTGTCATCGCCTATTCCACTTGCTCGCAGCTCGGCTACATGTTCGTGGCGCTCGGAGCCGGGGCCTACGGCGCAGCCATCTTCCATCTCTTCACGCACGCCTTCTTCAAGGCGCTGCTCTTCCTCTGCGCCGGCTCGGTCATCCATGCCGTCGATGGCGAGCAGGACATGCGCTACATGGGCGGCCTGTGGCCGCATATTAAAGTGACTGCCGTGCTGATGATCATAGGCACGCTGGCGATCACCGGTTTTGGCATTCCCTTCACGCCGATCGGTTTTGCCGGCTTCTTCTCCAAGGACGTGATCATCGAGGCGACCTATGCATCGCATTCGCCGGTCTCGGGCTTCGCCTTCTCGCTGCTGGTCATTGCGGCTCTCTTTACGAGCTTCTATTCCTGGCGCCTGATCTTCATGACCTTCTTCGGCAAGCCGCGCGCCTCGCACGAGGTGATGCATCATGTCCACGAGTCGCCGCAGGTCATGCTGGTGCCGCTCTATCTCCTGGCGATCGGCGCAGTGCTTGCTGGTGTTATCTTCGAAGGTCGCTTCTACGGCGAGGAATATGCCGAGTTCTGGAAGGGTGCGCTCTTCACCGGCGCCGAGAACGAACTTCTCGAAGAGTTCCACCATGTTCCGGCGCTCGTCGGCTTGAGCCCCTTCATCGCTATGATCCTCGGCTTTGTCACCGCCTGGTACATGTATATCCGCTCGCCGCAAACGCCGCGCATCCTGGCGCAGCAGCACCGCGTGCTCTACCAGTTCCTGTTGAACAAGTGGTATTTCGACGAGCTCTATGACTTCCTCTTCGTCCGCTCCGCCAAGGCACTCGGCCGCTTCCTGTGGAAGAAGGGTGATGTCGGCGTCATCGACACCTACGGCCCGAACGGCGTCGCCGCCCGCGTCGTCGCCGTCACCGATCGCGTGGTTCGCCTGCAGACCGGTTACCTCTATCACTACGCCTTCGCCATGCTGATCGGCATTGCGGCGCTCGTTACCTGGATGATGCTCGGGAGTTCCTTCTGATGACCGATTGGCCTATTCTTTCAACGGTCACCTTCCTGCCGCTGGTCGGCGTGGTGCTCCTGCTATTGATGAACGGCGAGAGCGAAACCGGCCGGAAGAACGTGCTGTGGATCTCGCTGATCACCACCGTCTTCACCTTCGTCGTCTCGCTCTTCATCTGGATCGGCTTCGACAATGCCAATCCGGGCTTCCAGATGCTCGAGAAGCATAACTGGCTCGGCACCGGCATTGGCTACCACGTCGGCATCGACGGCATCTCGATGCTGTTCGTCATCCTGTCGACCTTCCTCATGCCCTTCTGTGTGCTGGCGAGCTGGCTCTCGATCGAGAAGCGCCTGAAGGAATACATGATCGCCTTCCTCATCCTCGAAACGATGATGATCGGCGTCTTCGTCTCGCTCGATATCGTGCTCTTCTACGTCTTCTTCGAGGCGGGCCTCATTCCGATGTTCCTGATCATCGGTGTCTGGGGCGGCAAGGACCGCGTCTATGCGAGCTACAAGTTCTTCCTCTATACGCTGCTCGGCTCGGTGCTGATGCTGCTCGCCATCATGGCGATGTACTGGCAGGCCGGCACGACCGACATCACCGCGCTGCTCGCCTACAAGTTCCCGCCGTCGCTGCAGACCTGGTTATGGCTTGCTTTCTTCGCCTCCTTCGCGGTGAAGATGCCGATGTGGCCGGTCCACACCTGGCTTCCCGATGCCCACGTTCAGGCGCCGACGGCTGGCTCGGTGATCCTGGCCGGCGTGCTGCTGAAGCTCGGCGGCTACGGTCTCATCCGTTTCTCGCTCGGCATGTTCCCGGTCGCGTCCGATTATTTCGCGCCGCTCGTCTTTGCCATGTCCGTCATCGCCATCATCTACACCTCCCTGGTGGCGATGATGCAGGACGATATCAAGAAGCTGATCGCCTATTCCTCCGTGGCGCACATGGGCTACGTGACCATGGGCATCTTTGCCGCCAACATGCAGGGCGTTCAGGGCTCGATCTTCCAGATGCTCTCGCACGGCATCGTCTCCGGCGCGCTCTTCCTCTGCGTCGGCGTCGTCTACGACCGCACCCACACCCGCGAGATCAACGCCTATGGCGGCCTCGTCAACAACATGCCGAAATATGCCGTGGCAATGATGGTCTTCACCATGGCCAATGTCGGGCTTCCCGGCACGTCGGGCTTCGTCGGCGAATTCCTGACGCTGATCGGTGTCTTCCGGGTCAATACCTGGGTAGCGCTCTTTGCCGCCACCGGCGTCATCCTCTCGGCAGCCTACGCGCTCTGGCTTTATCGCCGTGTGATCTTCGGTACGCTGGAGAAGGAGAAGCTGAAGGCGCTGCTCGATCTTTCCAGACGCGAGCAGCTGATCCTCTACCCGCTGGTTGCGCTGACCATCTTCTTCGGCGTTTACCCGGCTCCGGTCTTCGATGCGACGGCTGCCTCGGTGGATCTGCTGGTCAACAACTACACGGCCGCCGTGCACGCAGCGCAGAATGTTGCGCTGTCTATGAAATGATGACGGGACTTATTGGACATGACCGCTGAAACAATTCTCCTCAGTCTGCATCTTTCCGCGCCGGAGCTCATCCTCGCGGTCGGCGCCCTTGTCCTGTTGATGGTCGGCGTCTTCTCCGGCGAGCGGTCGGGCCTTGTCGTCACCGGCCTGGCCATCGTCCTGCTCCTGGCCTCCGGCCTGTGGCTGCTCTTCGTGCCGGCAGAAGGCCTTGCCTATGGCGGGGTCTACATGGCGGACGGCTTCTCGCGCTTCATGAAGCTGGTGGCGCTGATCGGGTCGCTGGTCGCCATATTCATGTCGATCGGCCACGCCCGCGAAAATCAGCTCGACAAGTTCGAGTTCCCGGTTCTCCTGGTGCTCGCGACCCTCGGCATCCTGCTGATGATCTCGGCCAACGACCTGATTTCGCTCTATCTGGCGCTGGAACTGCAGTCGCTGGCGCTCTACGTCGTCGCCGCGATCAACCGTGACAGCCTGAAATCGACCGAAGCCGGCCTGAAATATTTCGTCCTCGGAGCGCTCTCCTCCGGCATGCTGCTCTATGGCATGTCGCTGGTCTACGGCTTCACCGGCCACACCCACTTCTCCGAAATCGCCCAGGCGCTGTCCGTCGAGGGCGCGCGTTCGCTCGGCCTGATCTTCGGCTTGGTCTTCATCCTCGCCGGCATCGCCTTCAAGATCTCGGCCGTTCCCTTCCATATGTGGACGCCGGATGTTTACGAAGGCGCGCCGACACCGGTCACCGCATTCCTTGCCGCAGCACCCAAGGTTGCTGCCATGGCGATGATGACCCGCATCGTCATCACCGCTTTCCAGCCGGTTCTGGCGGACTGGCAGCAGGTCGTCGTCTTCATCTCGATCGCCTCGATGCTGCTCGGCTCGTTTGCCGCGATCGGCCAGAAGAACATCAAGCGGCTGATGGCCTATTCCTCGATCGGTCACATGGGTTATGCGCTGGTCGGCCTTGCTGCCGGCAACCAGACCGGCGTCACCGGCGTCATGCTTTACATGGTCATCTACATGGTCATGACGCTCGGCACCTTTGCGATCATCATGTCGATGCGCCGCAAGGACGGCACCGTTGTCGAAAATGTTGATGATCTCGCCGGCCTCTCCACAACGAACCCGTTCATGGCCGTGGTGCTGACAGCGTTGATGTTCTCGCTCGCCGGCATCCCGCCGCTCGCCGGATTCTTCGCGAAGTACTTCGTCTTCGTTGCCGCTATCGAAGCCAAGCTCTATGCGCTCGCCATCATCGGCGTTCTCGCCTCGGTCGTCGGCGCCTACTACTATCTGCGCGTCATCAAGCTGATGTGGTTCGATGAGGCGACCGGCGAATTCGCCCGTGTCTCCGGAGCGCTGCGTCTGGTCTTCGGTCTCTCCGGTCTCTTCGTCACCGCCTATGTCCTCATCGGCGGCCCGATCGGCGGCGCGGCAGAGCTTGCCGCCGCGACGCTCTTTTGATGGCTTCCGACGGACGGCGCCGGATATCGCTCGGCGATTTCAGGCACGAGGCTCTGTCGGAAACATCGTCTACCAACAGCGAATGCCTCGCCCGGGCTCGGGCAGGCGATGGCGGCAATCTCTGGGTGACCGCCGAAAGGCAGACGGGCGGCCGCGGCCGCCGCGGCAGGCTCTGGGTTTCCGAGCGCGGCAATCTCTACGCTTCTCTTCTTCTGATCGACCCGGCCCCGATGGAACGCCTGAGCTCCCTGCCGCTGGCGATCGCCGTTGCAGTGCACCAGGCGATCCGCAGGGTGCTGCCACTGGGCGCCGAACCGCTCGAGGTCAAATGGCCGAACGATATTCTCGTCGGTCGAAAGAAGACCTGCGGCATTCTCGTCGAAGGTGAGGGGCTACCGGACGGACGTTACGCGCTGATCGTAGGCATTGGCATCAATATCTCTGTGATGCCGGACAATCCGCTCTACCCCGTCACCTGCCTGCGTCAGCAGGGAAGTGCGGCGTCGCCGGAGGAACTCTTCGCGCATCTCTTCGCCGCCACGGCGGAAGTGCTTGAAATATGGGACGAGGGCCGCGGCATCAGCGAGATCACGGCGCTCTGGCGCGCGATCGCCTGCGGCATCGGCGAAAAGATTACGGTCAATTTGCCGGACCGATCGATTTCCGGACAATTCGCCGGAATTGATGATAATGGCTTGTTGATGCTCGATACTGGCGCTGGCAGGATAATGCCCATTGCTGCCGGTGATGTGTTTTTTGGATAGCGGAACAAACGAAAATTATGGCGAAACAGGACGAACTGGTATTCCTGCCTCTGGGCGGTGTCGGTGAGATTGGCATGAATCTCGCTCTCTACGGCTACGGCCCGCCCGAGCATCGCCAGTGGATCATGGTCGATTGTGGCGTCACTTTTCCGGGGCCAGATCTGCCGGGTGTCGACCTCGTATTGCCCGATATCCGCTTCCTCGCCAGCGAACGAAAGAACCTCAAGGCGATCATCATCACCCATGCGCATGAAGACCATTATGGTGCGCTCGCTGACCTCTGGCCCGGCCTCAACGTGCCGGTCTATGCCTCTGGTTTTACCGCCGGTCTGTTGGAAGCCAAGCGCAATTTCGAGAAGGCTAAGATCGGCGAAGTGCCGGTGACGCCGTTCAAGGCAGGCGATACGATCAATGTCGGCCCCTTCAGCATCGAAGGCGTCGCCGTCAACCATTCGATCCCCGAGCCGATGTCGCTGATGATCCGCACGCCGGTCGGCAATGTTATCCATACCGGCGACTGGAAGATCGACCACGAGCCTTCGCTCGGGCCGCTGACCGACGAGACACGTTTCCGCCAGCTCGGCGACGAGGGCGTGCTGGCGCTGATGTGCGATTCCACCAATGCGCTGCGCGACGGTGTTTCGCCCTCTGAGAAGGATGTGTCCGAAAGCCTGCGCAAGATCATCGAGAATGCCGAGGGCAGGGTGGCGATCACCACCTTCTCGTCGAATGTCGGGCGTATCCGCACCGTTGCCGAGGCTGCCGAGGCGGCTGGCCGCGAAGTGCTGCTGCTCGGCAGTTCACTGAAGCGCGTCGTCAACGTCGCCCAGGACATCGGCCTGATGGAAGGCGTAAAGCCCTTCATCTCCGAGGATGAATACGGCTATATCCCGCGCGACAAGGTCGTCGTCATCCTGACCGGAAGCCAGGGCGAGGCGCGGGCGGCACTTGCCAAGCTCTCCCGCGACGAGATGCGCAATGTGGCGTTTGCGGCAGGCGATATCGTCGTCTTTTCCTCGCGCGCCATTCCCGGCAACGAGAAGGCGATCCAGGACATCAAGAACGGGCTCGTCGAGCAAGGTGTGCACATCATCACCGATACCGAGGCGCTCGTCCACGTTTCCGGTCATCCGCGCCGCAACGAGTTGCAGCGGATGTATGAGTGGACGCGGCCGAAGATCGTCGTGCCGGTGCATGGCGAGGCAACACATCTGACGGCGCACAAGGAACTTGCCGAGCAATCCGGCATCGCCGTGGTGCCGCGCGTGCGCAACGGCGATATCCTGCGGCTGGCGCCCGGTCCCGTCGAGGTGATCGGCGAGGCGCCGCATGGCCGCATCTATAAGGACGGCACGCTGATTGGCGATTTCGACGAGATGGGTATCGGCGAGCGCAAGAAGCTCTCCTATGTCGGTCATGTCGCGGTCAACGTCGTGCTCGACGCGCGCTATGACATCGTCGGCGATCCCGATCTCGTTTCGATCGGCCTGCCGGTCTATGACGACGAGGGCGAGGAGATGGAGGACACGCTCTTCGACGCCGCGATCAGCGCCATCGAGAGCATTCCGCGCGCCCGTCGCAAGGATATCGACATGCTGCAGGAGGCCGTGCGCCGCGCCATTCGCTCGGCTGCGAACCAAGCCTGGGGCAAGAAGCCCGTTGTCACCGCCTTCGTCACCAGGGTCTGACCATGCTCGGCCGGGTCAACCATATCGCCATTGCCGTGCCAGATCTGGCAGCGGCGACGGCGGCCTATCGCGATACGCTGGGTGCTGCCGTATCGCAGCCGCAGGCTCTGCCGGAGCATGGCGTCACCGTCGTTTTCGTCGAATTGCCGAACACCAAGGTCGAATTGCTGCAGCCGCTTGGGAATACCTCGCCGATCGCAGCCTTCCTCGAAAAGAACCCGTCCGGCGGCATGCACCACATCTGCTACGAGGTGGACGATATTCTTCTCGCCCGTGACCGGCTGGTAGAGGCGGGCGCCAGGGTGCTCGGCGACGGCCAACCGAAAACCGGCGCCCATGGCAAGCCGGTGCTCTTTCTGCATCCCAAGG
This sequence comes from Rhizobium beringeri, assembly GCF_004306515.1. NCBI lineage: Bacteria > Pseudomonadati > Pseudomonadota > Alphaproteobacteria > Hyphomicrobiales > Rhizobiaceae > Rhizobium > Rhizobium beringeri. The sequence goes on from NZ_SILG01000001.1 coordinate 1,349,223, forward strand.
ATTTCTTCGGCACGCTGATCGAACTCGAACAGGCCTGAGCCCTGCTGCGGCAGAGTGACCCGAAGGCGGCTACTGCATAATTCCTTAAATCGGGATCGATTTAAGGATAAAATTATGCAGCACTTCAAAGTGTTACAGCGTCCTTTGCGCGTCTAAAGGACGCGCGGCGCTGTAAACGTTTCGCCCGCTTTGAGTTGGTCGCTATTCCGCCGTATAAGGACGCGATATCAGCGCGGCATCAACGGGAACCATAATGCTCCAGATCTTTCTTCAGGGATTTGCCGTCTACTTCATCATCTGGTGGATGACGCTTTTTGCCGTCCTGCCGATCGGCCTGCGCACCCAGGCGGACGACAACGACGTCGTGCTCGGCACCGTTCCGAGCGCGCCCACCCGGTTTCGCGCCGCTTTCGTGTTTTCGCTGACGACGCTGATTTCGGCTCTGATCTACGGTCTCTGGTACGTCTGCGACACCTATTTCGGCTGGGGCTTCGACGCACTGCCGCAACTCGGCCCCAGCTTCTATTGAACTGTGGCTTTTGCTCAAACTTTGAGCAGATGTAAGCTTAATGAAAGCGAACTTCGTCATACCAGCGTCATGCTGTTGCGGCAAAGAGCTCGCGTAACGGAATGAGGATCATCCCGTTACGGAAGTCGGCGGGATTTTTGCATGGGGCGAGGCCGAAAAGCCAAAAAAAAACAAGGCTAAAAGCCTTGTTTTAAGTATCGCGTGATCTGTAACCGTTGCCGGGGCTGCGACGAGCGCGCCTAAGATCTGATCCTCCCAAGACTTGACCGCGAATTCGGCAAGAATTTAACTCCCTGCCTGTTTTGTGAGCTAAAACTAGCTCAAACATTGGGCTTTGTCATCAGCTTTTTTGCATTTTTGCTACACTCTAGCAAAATTTTTCTGTTGACAAGATTTTCGTTCAAGTCCTTATAAACACGCGCTTTTTCATGCCCTTTCATTTTGCGGGTGCGAACATGCGCTTCCGGGAGGTTGCCGACATCCGTTGCGGGTTTCCTTCCTGCCGCGAAGCGGCTATGAACGCTCCCACATCAACACTTGCCTTCGATTCCGCCTGCTGCGGGATCTCAACTGCTCCGGAATCCGCCATGCGTCTGTCCCGCTATTTCATGCCCATCCTCAAGGAAAACCCCAAGGAGGCGGAAATCGTCTCCCACCGGCTGATGCTGCGCGCCGGCATGATCCGCCAGCAGTCGCAGGGCATCTATTCCTGGCTGCCGCTTGGCAAACGTGTGCTCGACAAGGTCAACGCCATTATCCGCGAAGAGCAGAACCGCGCAGGCGCCATCGAGCTTTCGATGCCGACTTTGCAATCCGCCGAGCTCTGGCAGGAAAGCGGCCGTTATGACGCCTACGGCAAGGAGATGCTGCGCATCAAGGACCGTCAGGATCGGCCGATGCTCTACGGCCCCACCAACGAAGAGATGGTGACGGATATTTTCCGCTCCTCCGTCAAGTCCTACAAGGACTTGCCGCTCAATCTCTATCATATCCAGCTGAAGTTCCGTGACGAGATCCGTCCGCGCTTCGGCACCATGCGCTCGCGCGAATTCATGATGAAGGATGCCTATTCCTTCGATCTGACGAGCGAAGCGGCGGAGCATTCCTATAACAAGATGTTCGCCGCCTATCTCAGAACCTTCGACCGGCTCGGCCTGCGCGCCATCCCGATGCGCGCCGATACCGGCCCGATCGGTGGCAAACTCAGCCATGAATTCATCATCCTCGCCGACACCGGCGAATCTGAGGTCTTCTGCCACAAGGATTTCGTCGGTTTCGATATTCCTGGTGAACACACCGATTTCGACAGTGTCGACGGTTTGCAGGCGATCTTCGACAAGTGGACCTCGCTCTACGCGGCGACCTCGGAAATGCACGACGAGGCGGCCTTCAACGCCGTTCCCGAAGGCGACCGCCTGTCGGCACGCGGCATCGAGGTCGGCCACATCTTCTATTTCGGCACGAAATATTCCGAGCCGATGGGCGCGAAAGTGCAGGGACCTGATGGCAAGGAACACTTCGTTCACATGGGTTCCTACGGTATCGGCCCGACACGCCTTGTTCCCGCCATCATCGAAGCATCGCATGATGATAACGGAATCATCTGGCCGGCATCGGTCGCGCCCTTCGATATCGTTGTGATCAACATGAAGGCGGGCGATCAGGCCTGCGACGATACCTGCGAGCTGATCTATGCCGCGCTGAACAAGGCCGGCAAGGATGTGCTCTATGACGATACCGACGACCGGGCCGGCACCAAATTCGCGACCGCCGACCTGATCGGTGTGCCTGTCCAGATCATCGCCGGCCCGCGCGCGGTCGCAAACGGCGAAGTTGAGGTGAAGGACCGCAGGACCGGCGCCCGCGAAACGATGACCATCGAAGCGGCGATCAATCGGTTCGTGGCTTAAGGAAACGGAGGCGAAATGGCAGAGGCAGCAGTGGACCGGAGTTCAAAATCCGGCTTGGGTCCGGCTGGCAAGCCATTTTCCACCTTTGAACGCCTCGTGGCGTGGCGTTATCTGCGCGCCCGCCGCAAGGAGGCCTTCATTTCAGTCATCGCCGGCTTCTCCTTCGTCGGTATCATGCTGGGTGTTGCGACGCTGATCATCGTCATGGCGGTCATGAACGGCTTCCGCACCGAGCTCGTCTCGCGTATCCTCGGCATCAACGGCCACATGATCGTCCAGCCGGTCGACGGCCCCTTCACCGATTATCCTGTCCTCAGCGGCAAGCTCGCCTCCGTACCCGGCATCAAGATGGCGCTACCCCTAGTGGAAGGCCAGGTGCTTGCCTCCGCCCAGGCTGGCGGTAGCACCGGTGCGCTGGTGCGCGGCGCCCGCGCCGAGGACCTAACCAAGCTCAAGACGATCTCCGACAACATCAAATCAGGCGACATGGTGGGCTATGCCTCCGGCGAAGGCGTGCTGATCGGCACCCGCATGGCCGACCAGCTCGGTCTGCGCGTCGGCGACCTGATCACGCTGACCTCGCCGGAAGGCGACATCACGCCGATGGGCGTCAATCCGCGCATCAAGTCCTACAAGATCTCCGGGCTCTTCGAGATCGGCATGTCGGAATATGACTCCTCGATCATCTTCATGCCGCTCGAGGAAGCGCAGCTCTTTTTCAATGCCGAGGGACTGGTGCAGTCGATCGAGCTCTTCGTCGACAACCCCGACGATATCGACAATCTAAGGCCCAAGGTGGAGGAAGCGGCCGGCCGCCAGATCGCCATCACCGACTGGCGCCAGCGCAACCAGACCTTCTTCTCGGCGCTGCAGGTCGAGCGCAACGTCATGTTCATGATCCTGACGCTGATCGTTCTCGTGGCGGCGCTGAACATCATCTCCGGCCTCATCATGCTGGTGAAGGACAAGGGCAGCGATATCGCCATCCTGCGCACCATGGGCGCCAGCGCCGGTGCGATCATGCGCATCTTCTTCATGACCGGGGCGGCGATCGGCATTGTCGGTACCATTGCCGGCGTTCTGCTCGGCGTCCTCGTCTGCGTCAACATCGAATCCATCCGCCAGTTCTTCTCCTGGATCTCAGGCACCGTGCTCTTCAATCCGCAGGTCTATTTCCTCAGCCAGCTGCCGGCCGAGATGGATCTCAGCGAAACGATCTCGATCGTCGTCATGGCGCTGACGCTCTCCTTCATCGCGACCATTTTCCCGGCCTGGCGTGCCTCCAGGCTCGATCCGGTGCAGGCCCTGCGCTACGAATAAGGAATGCCGCCTTCATGAAACGCAACGTCGTTCTCAAGCTTACCGGCGTCGAGCGCCATTACGGGCAGGGCGATACGCTGCTCCCGATTCTGAAGGGCGCGGATTTTTCGATGTCGAAGGGCGAGATCGTCGCTCTTGTCGCGCCCTCCGGCACCGGCAAATCGACGCTGCTACATATCGCCGGCCTGCTGGAGCATCCGGACGGCGGTGAAGTCAACATCAACGGTCATGCCTGTGACGGCCTGAGCGACGAGAAACGCACCGCGATCCGTCGCAGCGAAATCGGCTTCGTCTACCAGTTCCACCACCTGCTGCCGGAATTCTCGGCGCTCGAAAATATCATGATGCCGCAACTGATCGCCGGGCTGTCCTGGAAGGAAGCCGGAGAGCGGGCCGGCCAGCTTCTCGATTATATGCGCATCGGCCATCGTGGCTCGCATCGCCCGGGCGAGCTTTCCGGCGGCGAGCAGCAGCGCGTTGCGATTGCCCGCGCCGTCGCTAATGCGCCGACCCTACTTTTTGCCGACGAGCCGACTGGCAATCTCGATCCCGAAACGGCAAGCTACGTCTTCGATGCGCTGGAAGCGTTGGTGCGGCAGTCCGGCCTTGCTGCTCTCATCGCCACCCATAATCACGAGCTCGCCCGCCGCATGGATCGGCGCGTGACGATCTCCGACGGCAAGATCGTCGATTTCTGATGTATGTCGCCCAAAAGCCTGCAGCGGTTTTGCGATAACGACATGCATAAATCAGAGACTTAAAGCGCATCGCCTGATTCCAGATTGACGCGACGCGTTTTAAGGCTGCGATTAGGGCACAATCAGCCCGCCGCGGTAATCGAGCGCATAGGCCTTCTGGCCATCGACCATGATGCATTCGTGGCCGCTGAACCGCTCGCAACCGCCTTCGCTGCGGTCGATATAGCGGCCAAGCGGATGGTCGAATTCCATTCCGCCAAGAAACCGGCCCTCTCGATACATCGCCGAAAGTGCAGCCTTGATCACCGTCCCGGCCGCTGTGCCGTCGATGAGCTTCGGCGCAATGACGCAGCCAAAATAATTCATCGCCCAGACGGGCTCGTCGGCAAGCCACACCACTTCCTGCCCGGCGAAATCGGTCCCGCCGAAATAGCTGTCGAGATAGCGCCAGTCGCCGCGTTCGTAACCGATATCGTGGGAACTCGGCCGGCAGGGCGCGCGCGCCACGCCGCCGCCGACATAGGTCGCAGCCTTTGCCTCCACGACGAATTCGTTCAGCATCGTAATATCGAACATGTCATTCTCCTCTCAGCCCGATGCTGGCAAATATGCTGCTATGTGTAAAGAACAAAAGAGGAACATAGATCCGAAATAAACGGGTCGGCTCGAGGAGGCTGGCCGTCTCGGCGCCAGGCCGATCTATGGGAGGCCAGAAGGGACAGCTGCCGCCCATCTCATCGGGTACTGGCGACTCGCAGATGCGCATCACGACATTTTTCAAACACAAGAAAGAAGGAAAAGATTCCTGTTGACAACGGAACATACATGGAACAAATTGAAAACATAACGAGTAAAGGAGAGCCCGATGACTGACATGATCCGTGATATCGCAGCATTCACCTCCATCGCAATGTTCGTTGCCAGCTTCTCGCTCATCGTCATGGCGCTCTAAAGTTTTCAGGGGACCGCATGGCAATCATGCGGTCCGGATGCGGGACTTCTTCTGGACATCATCGCCCTCTATGCCGACAATGCGTCCGATTCATTCGGGTGATTGGGAAGGCATGTCATGGCGGATACGGTAAAGGGTTCAACGGGTGAGGCGACCGGCGGCACGCCGGGTTTCATCCACCTCAGGGTCCATTCCGCCTATTCGCTTCTCGAGGGCGCGCTGCCGCTGAAGAAGATCCTCTACAAGGCGACCGGCGACAGCCAGCCGGCGATTGCGATTACCGACACCAACAATCTGTTCGTCGCCCTCGAATTCTCCCAAAAGGCGATGGAGGACGGCCTGCAGCCGATCATCGGCTGCCAGGTCTCTATCGACATGGAAGACGGGTTGGAAACGGAAAAGCGCGGCGGCCAGCAGGCCCTGGTCAAGCTGCCGGCGATCGTTCTTCTCGCCGCGACGGATGCCGGTTACGAACGGCTGGTCGATCTCGTCAGTCGGGCTTATCTCAGCGGCGAAAGCAATCAGGCCGTTCATATCAGCACCTCCTGGCTGGAGGAGGCAGGCACGGAAGGGCTGATCGCATTGAGCGGCGCCCTGACCGGGCCGGTCGACGTGGCGGTCAAGGAAGGCCATCCCGCTCAGGCGGAAGCCCGGCTGCTGACGCTGAAGCGTCTCTTCGGCGACAGGCTCTATGTCGAGCTGCAGCGGCACGGCACTTACGACAAGCGGCACGAGCAGAAGATTGTCGGGCTCGCCTATGCCCACGACCTGCCGCTGGTTGCGACCAACGAGGCTTTCTTTCCGACACGCGACGATTACGACGCCCATGATGCGCTGATGGCGGTCGCGCACAACGCCATCGTCTCCGACGACAGCCGTTTTCGCCTGACGCCGGATCACTATCTGAAGAGCCGGGCCGAGATGGCCAAGCTCTTCGCCGACCTGCCGGAAGCGCTGGAAAATACGATCGAGATCGCCAAGCGCTGCTCCTTCGTGCTGAAGACGCGAAAGCCGATCCTGCCACGTTTCACCGGTGCGACCGACGATGCGGAGGAGGCCGAACGCGCCGAGGCGAGCGAACTGCGCCGCCAGGCGGTCGAAGGGCTGGACATGCGGCTTTCGACGCTCGGCATGTCGCCGGGTTACGAGGAGAAGGATTATCGCGAGCGGCTGGAATTCGAGCTCAGCGTCATCGAGCGCATGCGTTTTCCCGGCTACTTCCTGATCGTTGCCGACTTCATCAAATGGGCCAAGCAGCACGACATTCCGGTCGGTCCCGGCCGCGGTTCGGGCGCCGGTTCGCTGGTCGCCTATGCATTGACGATCACCGACGTCGATCCGCTGCGTTTTTCGCTGCTCTTCGAGCGCTTCCTTAATCCGGAACGCGTCTCGATGCCCGACTTCGACATCGACTTCTGCCAGGACCGCCGCGAAGAGGTGATCCGCTATGTTCAGGCCAAGTATGGCCGCGAGCAGGTGGCGCAGATCATCACCTTCGGTTCGCTGCAGGCGCGCGCCGCCCTTCGCGACGTCGGCCGCGTGCTGGAAATGCCCTATGGCCAGGTCGACAAGATCTGCAAACTCGTGCCGAACAATCCCGCCAATCCGACGCCGCTGTCCAAGGCGATCGAGGAGGAGCCGAAGCTGCAGGAGGAGGCGGCGAAAGAACCTGTTGTCGCGCGGCTGCTCGACATCGCCCAGAAGATCGAGGGGCTTTACCGCCATGCCTCGACCCATGCCGCCGGCATCGTCATTGGTGACCGGCCGCTTTCCAAGCTGGTGCCGATGTATCGCGATCCGCGCTCGGACATGCCGGTCACCCAATTCAACATGAAATGGGTGGAGCAGGCGGGCCTCGTCAAGTTCGACTTCCTCGGCCTGAAGACGCTGACCGTGCTGAAGGTCGCGGTTGATTTCGTCGCCAAGCTCGGCGTTAAGGTCGATCTCGCAGCCATTCCTCTCGACGACAAGAAGACCTACGAGATGCTGTCGCGCGGCGAGACGGTCGGCGTGTTCCAGGTGGAAAGTGCCGGCATGCGCAAGGCACTGATCGGCATGAAGCCGGACTGCATCGAGGACATCATCGCGCTGGTGGCGCTCTACCGTCCGGGCCCGATGGAGAACATCCCCACCTACAATGCCCGCAAGCACGGCGACGAAGAGCTGGAATCGATCCATCCGATGATCGACCACCTGCTCAAGGAAACCCAGGGCGTCATCGTCTATCAGGAACAGGTGATGCAGATCGCCCAGGTTCTGTCCGGCTATTCGCTGGGGGAAGCCGACCTTCTGCGTCGCGCCATGGGTAAGAAGATCAAGGCCGAGATGGACCAGCAGCGCGAACGCTTCGTCGTTGGCGCCGTCAAGAATGGCGTATCGAAGCCGCAGGCCGACAATATCTTTGAACTGCTGGCGAAGTTCGCCAACTACGGCTTCAACAAGTCGCATGCCGCCGCCTATGCCATCGTCTCCTACCAGACGGCCTACATGAAGGCGCATTATCCGGTCGAATTCCTCGCCGCCTCAATGACGCTCGACATGTCCAACACGGAAAAGGTCAATGATTTCCGCCAGGATGCCAAGCGACTCGGCATCGAGGTGATCGCGCCCTCGGTGCAGACTTCCTTCCGCCATTTCGAGACCGGCAACAACCGCATCTATTACGCGCTCGCCGCCCTCAAGGGCGTGGGCGAATCCGCCGTCGACCATATCGTCGAGGTGCGTGGCGACAAGCCCTTTGCCAGCATCGAGGATTTCTGCCTGCGCATCGATCCGCGTCAGGTCAATCGTCGCGTGCTCGAAAGCCTGATCTATGCCGGCGCCTTCGATTGTTTCGACATGGACCGCGCCCAGCTAGCAGCCGGCCTCGACCGCATTCTCGGTTATGCCCAGCGCGCCCAGGAGAACAAGCTGAGCGGCCAGTCGGACATTTTCGGCAGTACGTTGACGTCGGGGCCTGAGAAGATCTCCCTGCCGCCGTTCTCGCCCTGGCTCCCCTCCGAGCGGCTGCTTAAGGAATTCCAGGTGCTGGGCTTCTATCTCACAGCCCACCCGCTCGATTCCTACAACAACATCCTGCAGAAGATGCGGGTGCAGACCTTTGCCGAGTTTTCCGCCGCCATCAAACAGGGCGCGGCCAATGCGCGCCTTGCCGGTACCGTCATCTCGAAGCAGGAGCGCAAGACCCGCACCGGCAACAAGATGGGCATCATCGTCTTCTCCGATTCTTCGGGCCAGTTCGAAGCGGTGCTGTTTTCGGAAATGCTGAACCAGTATCGCGACGTGTTGGAGTCGGGCAAATCCTTCGTGCTGACCGCGACCGGCGAGGAGCGGCCGGAGGGTATCGGCCTGCGCATCCAGACGATCCAGTCGCTGGAGGAAAAGTCGCTGCAGATGCAGAAGGCGCTACGCGTCTATGTCCGCGATTCCGGACCGCTGAGAATGGTTGCCGGCCATTTGAACGCCAAGGGTGATGGCCTCGTTTCCTTCATCGTCATCAAGGAGGAGGGCAAGCGCGAGGTGGAAGTGGCGCTGCCGGAGAAATACCGCATCACGCCGGAGATCGCCGCCGCCCTTCGTGCCGCCCCCGGCGTCGTCGACGTCGAGCTTGTCTGATCAGCCTAGAGCGCGTCGCGACAATCCGGATTCATGCGACGCGCTTTAACTTTGATTTATGCATGTCGTTATCACAAAACCGCTGCGCACTTTTGGCGACACGCATTAGCGTGATGACCATCACCCACGGGTGATTGTGATGAAATCCGTGCCTTCGCCGGTCTCCCGGCCGAGGCCGGTATCGGAGATCGTCAGCGTCGAGCCGGGCGCGATGAGGGCGTCGATCTTGCGGCGGGTCTCATCGGGGATGGTAATCCGGCTGAGCGAACGGGCGATCGGCTTGCCTGTAATGATCGAGCTTTCCTGATTGGTGATGCCGAGCCGCTTCATCGTCGCGCGGGAGAGATTGTTCTCGAGCGTGATGCCGAGCCAGTCGGCCGTGCCGGCCTTTTCATCGACCGCATGCAGCGTGAAGAAATGTGTGCCGAGCGCCAGTCCCGGATCGGCGATCGTCACCGGCGCTTCGAAGATCGGCTTGAAGGCCTGCCGTACCATGATGACGCCGTTCGGCGGCTCGCCCTTGCCAGCCGCGGCATAGATTTCTCTGAGGAGCGTGTCGGAGACCAGGCTCCTGTCGGCAGCAAATTCCGCCGGCCGCAGCGTCTTGAAAGTCTTGATCGCCTGCACGGTCGACGGACCGAGCAAGCCGTCCGGATTGCCGGCGGAAAAGCCGAGCTGGTTGAGCAGGGCCTGGATGTCGATCACCGTCTCGCGCAACGTCCGGCGTGTGACGAGCATGCTGATCGGCTCGGACGGCGGCTCGGGTTCGGGCGCCGCAATCGGCTGCGCTGCCGGCATGGGCATCGCAGCGGTATCGTTCATCGCCACCTGCACCGGCTTCTCGGGGCTGTCGGGCATGGAGGGCCGCAGTTCGACATCCGAAAGCAGCGGCATCGCCGCCGGTGCATCCGGATGGAAAAGGGTCGGATGATCGATCGGCTGCGGCACCAGTTCACCGTCGCTGATAATGACGGGGACACCGGGATCCGTCATCCCATAGAGCATTTTTGCGAAGGCGCCGGGCATGCGCACGCAGCCATGCGAGGCCGGATAACGCGGCACGGAATTGGATTCGTGAAGAGCAATGCCGGACCAGGTCAGCCTTTGCATGAACGGCATCGGGGCCGCCGAATAGAGATTGGATTCGTGGTATTTCTGCTTTTCCAGCACCGAGAAGATGCCGCTTGGCGTCGTGTGGCCGTCCTTGCCGGTCGAGACCTTCGAGGTCGCGACGACCTCGGTGCCATCATAGACCGCAAGCGACTGCTTGTCCTTCGAGACGAAGATCTGCAGCGTGCGCGCAGCATCCGCGGCAAGAGCGGGGTGCACGAGTGCGGTGGCCGACAGCAAGCCGAGGCCGAAGACAAGACGCGAGAACATGATACCCAACCATACGCAATACTTGCCCGGCACATTATGGGACGAAGTTTAAGGAAGATTTTATAGGCCGCCTGGCCGGCAGGCCTCACGCGTTAGTGATCGCGCTTGCTGTTGCCGAATGTATAGCCGGTCTCGACCGTCCGCTTGCCGAACTTGTCGCGCAGCTTGTCCATCGCCGCTTCGGCCGCCGCTCGCCGGCCCGATTGCTGGTCGATCAGATCGGGCGGATCGGCGCGGGCGGCATCGCCGAGGTCGGTGACGCCGATGCCGATCAGGCGGAACTTCGTCCCGTCAGTCTCTTTTTCGAGAAGCTCGAGCCCGGTGCGGAAGATCTTGTCGGCAAGCTGGGTCGGGTCCTCGAGCTTGCGGTTGCGGGTGCGCGATTTGAAATCGGCGCTCTTCATCTTCAGAACCACGGTCTGGCCGGCAATGCCGTTTTTCTTCAGCCGCCAGGAGACCTTTTCGGAGAGGTTGCGCAGGATCGGCACCAGATCGTCATAACGCGAGATGTCATCGAAGAAGGTGGTCTCGGACGAAACGCTCTTGGCGGCATCATTGAGATGCACTTCGCGGTCATCGATGCCGCGCGACAGGCGTGCGAGCCGCTGGCCGATACTGCCGTAGCGGCGCATCAGGTCGTTTTCCTCCATCTGCTGCAATTGGCTGATGGTACGGATGCCGTCCGCCTCCAGCGTCGCCGCAAAGGCCTTGCCGACGCCCCAGATCGTGGTGACGGGACGCGGCGCCAGAAACTCGACCGCTTCCTCACGGCCGATGACGGAAAAGCCGCGCGGCTTCTGCAGGTCTGAGGCGACCTTGGCGAGGAATTTGCAATAGGAAAGCCCGACCGAAACGGTGATGCCGATCTCTCTTTCGACACGGCGGGCGAATTTGGCGAGCGTGCGCGCCGGCGGATCGTGATGCAGCCTCTCGGTTCCCCCAAGCTCGAGGAAGGCCTCGTCGATCGATAGCGGCTGCACCAGCGGCGTCAGATCCTGCATCATTGCGCGCACCTGGCGCCCGACCCGGACATATTTCTCCATGTCGGGGCGGATGACGATCGCCTCAGGGCATGCCTCCAGCGCCTTGAACATCGGCATGGCCGAACGCACGCCGTGGATACGGGCGATATAGCAGGCAGTGGAAACCACACCGCGTTTGCCGCCACCGATGATGACAGGCTTGTCGGCAAGCTCCGGATTGTCGCGTTTCTCCACCGCTGCGTAGAAGGCGTCGCAATCGATATGTGCAAGCGTCAATGCATAGAGTTCGCGATGGCGCACGAGACGGGGGCTGCCGCAGGAAACGCAACGGCGCGCCTCGCCCTTCTGCTCGGCAAGGCAGTCGCGACAGAAGCCGGGTGTCTTGTCAGGCGCGGGCGTCATGATGAGAACAAAGATTGAACGCCGAGACATTACGCCTTAAGCTTCCGAGTCTCAAGAGAGGGCGGGAGCTTTGCCTTTGGATAACGATCTTCGTTTCGAGCCGGTAACGCCAGAACGCTGGGACGATTTCGAAATCGTGTTCGGGCCGCAGGGTGCGTTCTATAATTGCTGGTGCGTGGCGCTGCGCCTGCCGCATGCGATAAGGACTGAGAGGGCGGCCGACGAACGCAAGGCGCATATGCGGGGACGGATTAACGCGGGTCCGCCGCCTGGCATCCTCTGTTATGCTGAGGGCGCGCCAGTCGCCTGGGTGCAGGTCGGGCCGCGCCACGACGTACCGCAGTTCAATTCGCCGCGCACCGTCTCGCGGCCGCTGGAAGAGGGAGATGCGCATGATCCATCTATCTGGGCCGTCAGTTGCTTCTTCCTGCTGCCCAAACTGCGCGGCAAGGGAATGAGCCACCGCCTGCTCGCCGGCGCGATCGACCATGCGCGGCGCCAGGGAGCACGGCTACTCGAAGCCTGTCCGATCGATCATGTGAAGCAGTCGAAATCAGTGACGCTCTGCATCGGCTCGACGGCGATCTTCGATGCGGCCGGTTTCGAGACAGTAGCGCGGCGCAAGGACGGCCGTCCGCTCATGCGGCTGGAACTGCGCGCGTGAAGGTGGCGGAAACAAGATGCGCCTCGATGAGCTCGGCCGCATGCGTCCAGTCGGTGGCGCGGGTGATGTCGTCGGCCGCCGCCGGTGCGAAACGATGGACGGGCGAGTTCGGCATCAGATGAATCAGCAGGCAATCGGCGACGTGTTCCCTAACGGAATGCAGATTGCGCGCCATATCATCAATGAAGACGACGGGAAGGGAGCGGCTGGCATGCAATGCGTGAACGATCGGCCCCTTGGGTTGTTCGGTGGCAAGCAGCGGAAAGAGCAGGCCCATCCTGTCCAGCAGGCGACGGCGCTGGTCCTGGAACCGCGGCTGCATGGCTGTCAGGAAAAGGATGTCGGCCTCTTCAGAAAGTCGGTCGAGCGTTTCGACCACACGGTCGAGCGGCGTCTGCCAAAGCTCTTGGGCCTCGAAGAATTCCTCGATCAGCCGGCTGACCTCTTGATCTTCGATCTCCACGCCGTCGGCTTGCGAGACGATGTTGCCATGAAGCCGGAACGATCGCGGCAGAAACGCGTGGCCCCGGCTCTGAAGGAAAAGCTGGAAGGGACCGATGAACTGCAACACGACGTCGTCGACGTCACAGACGATCAACGGCCGCTCGCCGAGTCGGATATGCGAGATGTCGAATTCTCCGGAGGCCACGGTCAGTATTCTCCGGAATCGAGGCCCGGCGAAGAAAAATGTTGCCAGGCCGCCGTCACCGTCTCTGGGTTGATCCCGCTCGCCGCGCAGAAGGCCATCGCCGTCGGTTCATGGTTCATCAGGAAATCCATCAGGCCGGCGAGGAATCCGGGATCGTTGACGGCGTTGCGCACCTGGCCAGGCGCCACACCCGTCAGCGCGAGAAAGCGGCCGAACATCTCGGGATCGTCGGCAAGCCAGCCGAGCACGGCGATCGCCGTTTCGTGCGGGTCGGCAGCCTGTTGTTTCGAAGTCTTGAAGTTGCTTTGCATTTCGCTGGGTAAGTTACCTTTTCTTCAACCAAATACCGGTAGCGTGCGCTATCGGTTTCACGAGCTATTTGTCCGCATGTGCCTTTCTCATGGGACGAACCGCTGCGCGAACGGACGTAGGGACAGCTTGTCATGCCCAAACAGGTGATGATTGTAGAAGATAACGAGCTCAACATGAAGCTCTTTCGCGACCTCATCGAGGCGTCCGGCTATACGACGATCCAGACCAGAAACGGCATGGAGGCGCTCGATCTGGCACGCAAGCATCGCCCCGACCTCATTCTGATGGATATTCAGCTTCCCGAGGTCTCCGGCCTCGAAGTTACGAAATGGCTGAAGGAAGACGACGAGCTGCACGTGATTCCCGTCATCGCCGTTACGGCTTTCGCGATGAAGGGGGACGAGGAGCGGATCCGCCAAGGCGGCTGCGAGGCCTATGTTTCAAAGCCGATCTCGGTTCCGAAATTCATCGAGACGATCAAGACCTATCTGGGCGATGCCTGACGCATCGGAAAGACGCTTATGACTGCGCGAATACTGGTGGTTGACGATATTCCGGCCAACGTGAAGCTGCTCGAAGCGCGGCTGCTTGCGGAGTATTTCGACGTGATGACCGCAGCGGACGGCTACACGGCACTGGCGATCTGCGAGCGCAACCAGGTCGATCTCATCCTGCTCGACATCATGATGCCCGGCATAGATGGTTTCGAGGTCTGCGAGCGGCTGAAGGCCAGCCAGAAGACCGCCCATATTCCAGTCGTCATGGTCACCGCGCTCGACCAGCCGACCGATCGTGTACGCGGCCTGAAGGCTGGTGCCGACGATTTTCTCACCAAGCCGGTCAACGATCTGCAGCTGATCTCCCGGGTGAAGAGCCTGCTGCGGCTGAAGACGTTGAGCGATGAGCTGCGCATCCGCGCCGACACCGCCCACACGATGGGCATAGATGACCTCACGCGGGCAGGCGAGGGCCGCGCCGACGAGACCGCTCAGGTCCTGCTCGTCGACGGACGCGCCAATTCGCAGGAGCGTATCATCAAGGCGCTGAAGCCCGTCGCCGACGTGCTTGCCCTCTCCGATCCGCAGGCCGCCCTCTTCGAGGCGGCCGAAAGCGCGTTCGATCTCGTCATCGTCAACGCCAACTTCGACGACTACGATCCGCTTCGCCTCTGCTCGCAGCTGCGCTCGCTGGAGCGCACCCGCTTCTTGCCGATCCTGATCATCACCGAGCAGGGCGCTGACGACATGGTCGTGCGCGCGCTCGATCTCGGCGTCAACGACTACATCATCCGCCCGGTCGATCCCAACGAACTGGTCGCCCGCAGCCTGACGCAGATCCGCCGCAAGCGCTACAACGACCGCCTGCGCGCCAGCGTCAAGCAGACGATCGAACTTGCCGTGACCGATCCTCTGACCGGCCTTTATAACCGGCGCTATCTCGACAATCACCTGAACGTGCTCTTCAACCGTTCGATGGCGCGGGGCCGGCCGCTTTCGGTGCTGATCACCGATATCGACCGCTTCAAGCATGTGAACGACACCTACGGCCATGACGGTGGCGACGAGGTGCTGCGGGAATTCGCAAATCGCGTCCGTTCGACCATCCGCGGGGCCGATCTCGCCTGCCGCTACGGTGGAGAGGAATTCGTTGTCGTGATGCCCGACACCTCGCCGGAAATTGCCGCCGCCGTCGCCGAGCGCCTGCGTGCGGCGATCGAAAACGCTCCCTTCATGCTGAAACACGCCGGGGAAGCGCTGAACGTCACTGCTTCCTTCGGGATCGCCTCGCGTATTGCGCAGGTGCTGACTCCGGACCAACTGATGAAACAGGCGGATCTGGCTCTTTACGAGGCCAAGAATACCGGCCGCAACCGTGTGGTCGCCGCGGCCGCGTGACGAATCACTTGCCGCCATGCGCGCCATTTGCGGGTTTTCCACTGCGGTAAGCGAATTGTTACCGATCTTTAATCTTCGCCTGTGCACTGCGGGGCGAAAAATTTGCAGCCCAATAGCCCAAAAATGGACTCGCCGCGTTGCCGCGGATGTGTTGCCGCGCGATAGTCTTGAAAGAGTCAGGCCGTAGCTCAAAATGAAATGAAGACTATAAAAAATGCCTGCCGCCGACAGGGTCAAATAGATTGCGGCGGCGTCACCTCACGTAAGGGGAGGGGTGGCGTAAGTTATTAAGTTATATTGTCGAATTTCTTGAAAAGAGCAGGCACTACGCTTCGATCCAAAGCAGAGACGACAAAACTTTGTATGTCCCAAATCTGGACTTTTAACCATAGAATCAAGATGAGAAAATTCATCATTAAGAATTTGTTGATTTTCTTTCATTTTTGCGCAAATTATCGGCTCATAAGAGAAGCGCTCCCGTTGAGGAGTTGTCGATACCCCATGATGCTCAGGTCCGCCGCATCTCCTGGGTCGTGGGGTCGGTCGGCTAGTAGGCAAGTTATAGCGGTTCCTCGTGCCGTTTTGCATGCTGGCCGACCCCCTTTCACGAAAACGCCGCCACTTCCCGAAGATGGAAGGGCGGCGTTTTGTCTGTTTGCGCTATCATCTTGAAAACCATAAAGCCGGACAACAAAAAACGCGCAACCCGAAGGTGCGCGCTTTTGTGAAATCCGTCAGGCCAAGTGATTACTTGATCTTGGTTTCCTTGAACTCGACATGCTTCTTTGCAACCGGGTCGTACTTCGTCTTCGTCATCTTGTCCGTCATCGTGCGGCTGTTCTTCGTGGTGACGTAGAAGAAACCGGTGTCGGCTGTCGACAGCAGCTTGATCTTGATTGTTGTAGCCTTGGCCATGGTCGTCCTGCCTTTAAGAAAATGAAAGCCGTGGAAGCCGGATGGGCTCCACGGCAAATCCTGGCGCGAAACTACGAATCCCGCCCGAAAAGTCAAGCCCGTTTTCGAATGAACATCAGTCTGATGCCGGAAAGTAGGGCGTAAAGACCGAAGAAAGCGGCAATCGCCCAGGCAAAACCGTTATTTCCAGCGACATCGATCGCCGCGCCGATCGCCTGCGGCCCGGCCACGGTTCCCATCGCATAACAGAAGACGAAGGCAGCATTGGCCGCCGCAAGATCGGAGCCCGTCAGCCGCGAGCCGAGATGGCTGAGGCCGACCGTATAGAGGCCTGAGACGCAGCCGCCCCAGAAAAGCAGGAGCCCGGCCATCAGCAGCCAGTTGTTGAGCAACAGCGGCAACATCATCGAGCCGATGAAGCCCATCAGCGCCATGCCGGCCAGAAGCGGCCGCTTGTCGGCGATGCGGTCGGAAAGCAGGCCGAGCGGGATCTGAAAGATGACGTTGCCGACGCCCATCATGGTGAGCAGCAGCGCGGCCTGCGATTCGGTAAAATGGGCGCGCACGGCAAAGATCGGAAAAAGCGACAGCCCACCGGCTTCGACCGCGCCGAAGATGAAGACCGCCGCCGTCGCCGTCGGCACCAGGAAAACGTAGCGCATGAAGTGCAGCTCCGGTTTTTCCTCGAGCACGGGGCTCTCGTCGCGGGCGATGAAGATGGGGATGGCCGCAAGCAGGATGGCGGCGGCGCCGATCAGGAAGGGGAAGATGCCATCGCTGCCGAGGACCGAAAAGAGCAGAGGTCCGGCCGCGAAGCCAAGGGAAAGCACCGTCGCATAGATGCCAAGCACGAAACCGCGCTTGGAAGGCGGCGAAGCGGCGTTGATCCAGAATTCGGAGAGGATGAACAGCGTCGTCGTCGCGCCATGGAAGGCGAAACGCAGTGGAAACCACATCCAGAAATCCTGGGCGTAGTAGAAACCGAGCGCGCTCAGCGCCGAAATCAGCACGGCCCAGAGCATTGTCGGCGCAACGCCGTATTTATGGGCGAGCTTGGTGGTAACAGGTGCGGCGGCCATCGCCGCGACCCCGGCCATCGCCGTGTTGAGCCCGATCAGGGTGGACGAGATGCCGCGTTTTTCGAGGATGATGCTGAGAAGCGGGAGACCGAGGCCGATTGCTATGCCAACGGCTGATATGGACGAGATGGCTGCCACCAGAGAAGGCCAATGGATTTCTTCGACATCGCCCGGTGTGCCGGTTCTCGGCTGAGACATTTATCCATCCTTAGAAAGCTGCGCGAACGAATCGGCCGATTCCCGTCAGATAGATAGACACAGACGTGCCAAATCCAGGTGACGGATGCCGCTTCGCAGTATTTCCGATGTGAGTGACCATCTGCGGAATGTAAAGCCCGTTCGGGCAAGAAATGCTTACCATGTCAGGTCTTGAGGATCTTCGGCTCTCGCATTCGGGTGGTGGTCGGTGGAGGGCTGCCACTACACGTTAAATATGTCTGGAAGGTGAAGGCGCTAATTCGGCCGGCCGGGGATGTCATAATCGTCCGGACCGTCACTCTCGCCACCGAAGCCGTGCATGCGCAGCGCCCATTGCAGACCGATGACCCCGCCCTTGATCGGCTGGATCGAGGCAAGCGCGGTGATGATGGTGATCGGTGCCCAGATGGTGAGATGCACCCAGACCGGCAGCACGAAGGTCATGTCGGTCAGCATATAGCCGCCGACCACGACGTGGCCGAGGACGAGGATGACGATATAGGGCGGCAGGTCGTCTGCGCGTTGGTGATGCATCGCCTCGCCGCAGGCCGCGCAATGATCGACCGGTTTCAGGAAGGCACGAAAGAGCTTGCCGTTGCCGCAGGCCGGGCAGCGGTTCATCAGCCCGCGCATGATGGAGCGCCCAAGCGGACGCTCGACCTCGGGCGTATCCCCGTAGCGGGCAACCGGATCGGTCGGTGTGCTCATCGCATGTTCCTCTTTCAGACCGAAAGCATCGGATTCGTTTTGTGAACCAGGCCCAACGCTAGCGATCTTTTCGTTGTTGCAGCGCTTTTGCCGAAAACCAGCGTCCGCTTTCG
Source organism: Rhizobium beringeri (assembly GCF_004306515.1). Taxonomy (NCBI): domain Bacteria; kingdom Pseudomonadati; phylum Pseudomonadota; class Alphaproteobacteria; order Hyphomicrobiales; family Rhizobiaceae; genus Rhizobium; species Rhizobium beringeri. The sequence continues at coordinate 1,367,545 of NZ_SILG01000001.1, forward strand.
GCGCGATGCCTTAGTGGCGTCCGCGTGGCGGCCTTGTTCCAGGTTTCTTGCGGACCTGGCCTCTGTCGCGGCGGCCCGCCTTGTGGAAGGAGCGCACCGCCGCCGGCATCTCGCGGCCCTCGCTGATCATCTCGAAACGCAGCGCGCCGGCAAGCGGGATCGCTTCGGCAAGCTTTACGGTGACGCTGTCGCCCAGGCGATAACCGAGCCCTGTTCGTTCACCCGAGAGTGCCTGATGCGCCTCGTCATAGATGAAATAATCAGTGCCGAGCGTAGATATAGGGACGAAACCGTCGGCGCCATAGTCCGGCAGGGCGACAAAAAGCCCCGATTTCGTCACGCCCGAGACCCGTCCGGCAAACTCCTCGCCGACGCGACCGCTGAGGTGATGCGCGATCAGCCGGTCGACGGTCTCGCGCTCGGCTGCCATCGCCCGGCGCTCGAAGGTCGAGATTTCGGCGGCGATATCGTCGAGCGCCGCCTCTTCGTCGGGCGTGATGCCGCCTTCGCCGAAACCGAGCGAGCCGACGAGGGCGCGATGCACGATGAGATCGGCATAGCGGCGGATCGGCGAGGTGAAGTGGGCGTATTTCATCAGGTTGAGGCCGAAATGGCCGATATTCTCGGGGCCGTAGATCGCCTGGCTCTGCGAACGCAGCACCATCTCGTTGACCATGGTCTGGTGCGGCGTGCCGTCCGCCTTCGCCAAGATGCCGTTGAAGTTGTTGGCGCGCATGTTGCCGCCCTTGGCTAGCGAGATGCCGAGCGTGGCCAGGAACTCACGCAGGATCTCCTGCTTGGCAAGCGTCGGGCCGTCATGAATGCGGTAGATCAGCGGCTGGCGTTTCTTTTCCAGCGTCTCGGCGGCGCAGACGTTTGCCTGGATCATCATCTCTTCGATCAGCTTGTGCGCGTCGAGCCGTGGCGGCACGACGACCCGGTCGACCGTGCCGTCGGGCTTCAGCAGGATCTTGCGCTCCGGCATGTCGAGTTCCAGCGGCTGGCGCCGGTCGCGTCCGCGCTTCATCACCTCATAGGCGTGCCAGAGCGGCTTCAGGATCGGCTCGAGCATCGGGCCGGTCTGATCGTCCGGTTTGCCGTCGATCGCTGCCTGGGCCTGCTGGTAGGACAGCTTGGCCGCGCTCTTCATCATGATGCGATAGAAAGTGTGGCCGATCTTGCGGCCGTCCCCGGAAAAGCTCATGCGCACGGCGAGCGCCGGACGGTCGACGCCTTCCTTCAGCGAGCAGAGATCGTTGGAGATGCGCTCCGGCAGCATCGGCACGACGCGATCGGGGAAATAGACCGAGTTGCCGCGCTTCAGCGCCTCGCGGTCGAGCGGCGAATTCGGGCGGACATACCAGGAGACGTCGGCAATCGCGACGGTGACGATGACGCCGCCGGGATTGTCGGGCGAGGGGTCGAGCTCGGCATAAACGGCGTCGTCATGGTCCTTTGCATCGGCCGGGTCGATGGTGATCAGCGGCACGTCGCGCCAATCCTCGCGATGCGACATGCTGGCCGGTTTTGCGGCTTCCGCCTCGGCGATAACGGCCGGCGGGAAGACATGCGGGATGCCGTGCGCATGGATCGCGATCATCGAGATCGCCTTTTCCGAACCGACGGAACCGACGACGGAAAGCACCTTGGCGCGCGGCAGGCCGAAACGGCCGAGGCGGGCGATTTCGACTTCGACCAGATCGCCGTCCGTGGCGCCGCCAGTGAAGTCGGGATCGATCACCATCTCCTCGCCGCGCCGTTCGATCGGCAGCAGCCGGCCGCCGCCGCCTGGCGCAGTGCGGAAGACGCCCATCGAGGCGCCGCGGCGCCTGTCGATCACCTTGATGATCCGCGCAGTATAGGCCGGACCGCCGCGGTCGACAGCCGGGAAGATCTTTGCCAGGATGCGGTCGCCGAGCCCGGCGACGGGCGCCTTGCCCTTACCCTGGCGGCCTGCGGGTGATTGCTGGCGGATGGCGACGGCGGGTGCTACGCCCTGGTCTTCCGGCCATTCCGCCGGCCGGCCGATCAGATCGCCATCCTTGTCGCGCGTGGTGATATCGAGAACCGTGACGGGCGGCAGCGCACCGGGACGGATCAGCGACTTGCGGTTCTTCTGCAGCATGCCTTCCTGCTCGAGCTCCTGCAGCATGTGCTTGAGTTCGACACGGTTGTCGCCCTTCAGGCCGAAAGCCTTGGCGAGTTCGCGTTTGGACGCTTTCTGCGGGTGATCGGCTATGAAGCGCAGGATCACCTCGCGCGAAGGCAGCGCGCCATGGACGATGTTCAGCGGCTCGACGGCGGGGGCATCCTTGCCGGCGCGGCCGATCTTGCCCGGACGCTTGCCCGCAGGGTTCGTTCTGTCGCGCGGTATCCTGCTCACGTCAGCTCTTTTTCGATTTCGTGGGCGCTTTCGCCTTCGTTGCCTTCGGCTTGGCGGCCGTCTTGGTGGCCTTGGCTTCGGCGGCTGCCGCCTTCGGCTTGGCTTTCGCCTTGGCCGCCTTGCCCACAGGTGCCTTGCCGGCCTTTTCGGCGATCAGCGCAAGCGCCTCCTCGACGGTGATCGCCTGGGGATCTTTGCCCTTCGGCAGTGTGGCGTTGATCTTGCCCCAGTTGACATAGGGGCCGTACTTGCCGTCGCGAACGGTGATGGCGCCGCCATCAGGATGATCACCGAGGGTCTTCAGCGCCGCCGGCGTGCCGCGCCCGCCCCGGCCCGGGGCCTGTTTCGCCTTTTCGGCGATAACAGTCACGGCACGGTTGAGGCCGACCGAGAACACGTCCTCGACGGTTTCCAGATTGGCATAGGAACCGTCATGGAGGAGGAACGGCCCATAGCGGCCGATACCGGACGAGATCATCTTGCCCGTTTCAGGATGTTTGCCGATATCGCGCGGCAGCGAGATCAGCGCCATCGCCTTTTCATAATCGATGTCCTCGGGCTTCCAGCCCTTCGGCAGCGAAGCGCGTTTGGCTTCCTTGCCGTCGCCGCGCTGGATATAGGGGCCGAAGCGGCCGGAACGCAGCGTCAGGTCCTCGCCGGTAGTCGGATCGGTGCCGAGGTTCTTCGGCTCGTTAAGTGCTGCGCCGTCTGCTTCTCCGCCGTTTTCAGAAGAGAGCTGGCGGGTGTAGTTGCATTCCGGATAGTTCGAACAGCCGACGAAGGCGCCATATTTGCCGAGCTTCAGCGACAGGTTTCCGGTACCGCAGACCTGGCAGATTCTGGGATCGCTGCCGTCTTCCCGTTTCGGGAAGACGAGTGGTGCCAGCGCCTCGTTCAGTGAATCGAGCACATTGGTGACGCGCAGCTCCTTGGTGTCCTCGATCTGGGCGAAGAAATCCTTCCAGAAATCGCGCAGCACCTGCTTCCAGTTCAACTCGCCGGCCGAAATCCGGTCGAGCTTTTCCTCAAGGTCGGCGGTGAAGTCGTATTCGACATATTTGGTGAAGAAGCTTTCGAGGAAAGCCGTCACCAGCCGGCCCTTGGCCTGCGGGATCAGCTTGCGCTTGTCGATCGTCACATAGTCGCGGTCGCGTAATGTCGCGAGGGTCGCAGCATAGGTGGAGGGGCGGCCGATGCCGAGCTCTTCCATCTTCTTGATGAGCGAGGCTTCCGAATAACGCGGCGGCGGCTCGGTGAAATGCTGGGTCGAATTGATCTTCTGCTTGGCGAGCGTTTCGCGCGCAATGATCTCCGGCAGGCGGCCATCCTCGTCGCCGTCGTCGCTCTGCTCGCCATCCTCCTTCTGGTCGGTATAGGCGGCGATGAAGCCGTCGAAGCGGATCACGGAACCGACGGCGCGAAGCCCGGCCTTCTCGCCCTTGTTGTCAGCGGTGATTTCAGCCGTCGTGCGCTCGATCTCGGCCGACGCCATCTGGCTGGCGATACCGCGCTTCCAGATCAACTCGTAGAGCCGGATCTGATCGGCATCGAGGAATTTGCGCACACGGTCGGGCGAACGATAGAAATCGGTCGGACGGATCGCCTCGTGCGCCTCCTGGGCGTTCTTCGCCTTGGTCGAGTAGAAGCGCGGCTTTTCCGGCATGTAGCGTTCGCCGAACTGGTCGACGATGGCGCTGCGTGCCGCATCGATCGCCTCGGGCGCCATCTGAACGCCGTCGGTTCGCATATAGGTGATGAGACCGACCGTCTCGCCGCCGATATCGACACCCTCATAGAGCCTCTGCGCAATCTGCATGGTGCGCGAGGCGGAGAAGCCGAGATTGGAGGAGGCGGCCTGCTGCAGCGTCGAGGTCGTAAACGGCGGTCCCGGGTTGCGCTTGACCGGCTTCGCCTCGACCGTATCGACGACATAGCTCGCACCTTCGAGCAGTGCCTTCAGCCGGCCGGCATCCTCACCGTTGCCAATCGCGCGTGGCTGCAGCCGTTTGCCGTTCGCCGAAACCAGCCTTGCCTCGAACTCGTCGCCGCGCGGCGTCTTCAGAAGCGCCGAGATGTTCCAGTACTCTTCGGAAATGAAGCGCTCGATCTCGGATTCGCGATCGCAGACCAGGCGAAGTGCCACCGACTGAACGCGGCCGGCCGACCGTGCGCCGGGCAGCTTGCGCCACAGCACCGGCGAAAGATTGAAGCCGACGAGATAGTCGAGCGCGCGGCGCGCGAGATAAGCGTCGACCAGCGGCACGTCGATGTCGCGCGGATCGGCCATCGCGTCGAGCACCGCCTTCTTGGTGATCGCATTGAAGACGACGCGCTTGACCGGCTTGCCGTTCAGCACGCGCTTCTTGTTCAGCATGTCGAGAACGTGCCAGGAAATCGCTTCGCCTTCGCGATCCGGGTCGGTTGCGAGAAACAGGCCGTCGGCGGATTTCACCGCGTCGGCAATGTCCTTCATCCGCTTGGCGGAGGCGCTGTCGACCTCCCAAAGCATTTCGAAATCCTGATCGGGGAGGACTGAGCCATCCTTGGCAGGCAGATCGCGCACATGGCCGAAGGAGGCGAGCACTTTGTATCCCGGACCCAGATACTTATTGATCGTCTTGGCCTTGGCAGGCGATTCCACCACTACAACATTCATGATGATTCTCTAAAAAGGAAGCGACGCCAGCGTTGAAACCAGCGCAACACATACCGCAACTTGGATATCGGCCCTCCGACATGGACAGGGAAATCGCCGCGGTCAAGGGGTTTGCTACAATTTTACCTCTTGCATCTGTTGCAGCCGAGGGGAGATTATCGGCAAAATACAATTTTAGATAGGTTATCAAAGGTTTTTCGACACAGGGTTCGGCAATTCGCGTAGCCGCCGCCTGATGTCGCGCAAGGTTCAATCGGAAAGCGAGACGAGGCCGCCCTGCTGCCGGTGCAGCCTGCCGGCAATATCAAGCTCCAGAAGGATGAGATAGACCGCGGATGCCGAGAGGCCGGTATGACGGATGACGTCGTCGATCTCGACCGGCGTCGGCCCGAGCGCATCGATGATGCGGTTTCGATCGGAATCGCCGGGTGGTACCGATATGGACTTGCCGCCAGGCGCAGGCTCCTCCGCCATCGATGACGGGAACAGGTCGAATTGCGCAAGCGGCGCCAGGGCCTCGATGACATCGGCGGGTGCGGTGACGATCGAAGCACCGTCCTTCAGCAGGCCGTTGGTGCCATGGCAGCGCGGATCGAGCGGTGAGCCGGGCACGGCAAACACCAGGCGGCCGAACTCGCCGGCAAGCCTTGCCGTGATCAGCGAGCCCGAACGCGCCGCCGCTTCGATGACGACGAGGCCAAGCCCGATGCCGGCGATCAGCCGGTTGCGGCGCGGAAAGTCGCGGGCACGGGGCTCCCAGCCGAAGGGCATTTCGCTCACCGCCAGGCCGTTGCCGCTGGTTATCTCCTCGAGCAGGCCGATATTCTCCGGCGGGTAGGGCTGGTCGAGGCCGCCGGCAAGGGCGGCGATCGTGCCTGTGTCGAGGCTTGCCCGGTGGGCTGCAGTATCGATGCCGCGCGCCAGGCCGGAGACCACGGTATATCCAGCCCGGCCGCAGTCGCGTGCTACCATCGCCGCGAATTTCGCGCCTGCGATCGAGGCATTGCGCGAGCCGACGATGCCGACGGCCGGTCGGTTGGCGGCGGCAAGCGCGCCCTTAACGGCCAGAAGCGGCGGCGCGCCGTCGATCTGCTTCAGCGCTTGCGGGTAGTCCGGCTCGCCGATGCCGACGAAGCGGGCGCCGAAGCGACGCGCCGCCTCGAGTTCCCGATGCGCCTCGGCCTCGCTGGCGATGCGGATTGCCCGCGTGGCGCCGCCGCGCGCCGAAAGCTCCGGCAGTGCGGCAAGTGCTGCCTCAGCCGAACCGAAATGATTGATGAGGTCGCGAAAGGTGGCAGGGCCAATATTGTCGGAACGGATGAGGCGCAACCAAGCAATTCTTTGCCGTTCGGTCAGAACAACGCCTTTTGGTCCGGCGCTCAGCGCATCCATTATCCCTTTGCCCCGATCTTGCTTTCCGTCCCGCCCATCAGGCGCGAAATATTCGCCTTATGCTTCCAGTAGGAGATGAGGGTCATGATCGCCATGACAGCTGCAACCTTTTCGTTACCCAGTATCCACAGCGCAACCGGAATGACAAGCATGGCAATCAACGCTGACAGTGAGGAGTAGCGGGTGGTGAAGGCGACCGCCAGCCAGACGGCGGCGAAGAGCACGACCATGATCGGCGCCACGCCGAGCAGGGTGCCGATATAGGTGGCGACACCCTTGCCGCCCTTGAAGCCGATCCAGACGGGGAAGAGATGGCCGATGAAAGCGAAAAAGCCGGCGATGATCGCGGCCTCCTCACCGAGGAAGTAGCCGACGATCCAGGCTGCGGCCGATGCTTTCAGCGCATCGAGCAGCAGCGTCGCCGCGGCAAGCGTCCGGTTTCCTGTTCTGAGCACATTGGTTGCGCCGATATTGCCGGAACCGATGCTGCGCACGTCGCCGAGGCCGGCGGCTCGCGTCAGGATCAGGCCGAAGGGGATCGAGCCGAAGAGATAGCCGATAACGGCGGCGGCAAGCGCGATCGGCAGCGTGATCTGCCATGACATCAGATTGGATAACATATGCCCCCTCAGCCCCTCCGTGGCCTATCCTCGAGTCAGCCTTCTCCCGCTGGGGGATGGACGGCGATGGTGTCGATCCTAGAGCATGATGCCGAAAACTGTGAGCGGTTTTCGGACGACGTCATGCTCTAACTATTTAATTTAGAACAGGATTCAGATTTTAGGCCGACGCAGCCTAAAGTCATCCTGTTCTAGAGCAATTCCAGCAAAACTGCGCAGCGGTTTTGCGTCCGGAATTGCGTAAAAACCAAAAGATAGAGCATTTCCGTCACTCAGAGAAATCAGGAATTGCTCTAGAGTGCGTGGACAAGCTTTCCCGAGACGTATGTCGCGACCGCCCGCCCGCTGAAACGCGCATCCTCAAACGGCGTATTCTTCGAGCGGGAGAGAAGCATGTCTTTGGCGACAAGCCAAGGCTCATCGAGATCGATCAGCGTGATATCGGCCGCAGCGCCCGGCTTCAACGTGCCGGCCGCGAGGCCGAAGATTTGCGCGGGGCGGGTGGACATGGCGTCGATCAGGCGCATCAGACTCACCTGGCCGCCATGGTGAAGCCTGAGGGCTGCCGCCAGCATGGTTTCGAGGCCGATCGCGCCGTCCTCCGCCTCGCCAAAGGGCAGGCGCTTCGTATCGACATCCTGCGGGTCGTGCGAAGAGACGATGATATCGATCGCGCCGCTTGCAAGGGCGTCGGCCATGGCCACCCGGTCATCTTCCGGGCGCAGCGGTGGATAGAGCTTGAAGAAGGTGCGGTATTCGCCGATGTCGTTTTCGTTGAGCGCCAGATTGTTGATCGAGATGCCGCAGGTCACCTTGGCGCCGCGGCTGCGGGCGCGTTCGATCGCCTCGACCGATTCCGGCACCGAGATCATCGCGGCGTGATAACGGCCGCGCGTCAGCTGCGCGATCCTGAGATCGCGTTCGAGCGGGATGAGTTCGGCTTCCCTCGGAATGCCGGAGAGCCCGAGCCAACTGGCGAAAAGCCCCTCATGCATGACGCCGTTGGCGCCGAGATATTTGTCGCGCGTTTCGCAGGAGATGACGGCGCCGAATTCGCGCGCATAGGTCATGATCCGGCGCAGCACCTGCGTGTCGTGGACGCTGGAATGGGCATCGGTGAAGGCGACGGCGCCTGCCTGCATCAAGAGGCCGATCTCCGTCATCTCTTCGCCGGCAAGGCCCTTGGTGATGGCGGCCGCCGGATAGACGTTGACGGCGGCCGTATCCCGCGCCGTCTTCTTGACGAATTCGACGAGCGCGATGTCGTCTATGATCGGATCGGTGTCCGGCATCATGATGATTGAGGTGACGCCGCCGGCCGCCGCCGCCCGGCTCGCCGAGGCGATCGTTTCGCGGTGTTCGCCGCCGGGTTCGCCAACATGGACGCGCGCATCGACGAGCCCGGGCGTCGCGACAAGGCCCGTGCAGTCGCGGATGACGGCGCCTTCCGGTGCACCCTGGTTCTGCGCCTCGCCGCCGGCGGCAAGAATCACGCCGTTTTCGGCGATGATCGTCCCGACTTCGTCGAGATTGCGCGAGGGGTCGATGATGCGGACGTTCTTGAGGACGATCGGGTTGCTCATGCCATCATTCCATCGCTTCGGGGACCCTGGTTCTGCGAGACGAGCAGCGTCTCCATGACGGCCATGCGCACCGCGACCCCCATCTCCACCTGTTCGGCGATCACGCTCTGCGGCCCGTCCGCCACTTCCGAAGCGATTTCGACGCCGCGGTTCATCGGGCCTGGATGCATGACCAGCGCGTCGTCCTTCGCCGCCTTCAGCGTTTCGGCATCGAGCCCGTAGAAGTGATAGTATTCGCGCACCGAAGGCACGAAGGCGCCGGACATGCGTTCGCGCTGCAGCCGCAGCATCATCACGACGTCGGCGTCCTTCAGCCCTTCCTGCATCGAATGAAAGACCTCGACGCCCATCTCGGCGATGCCGGCGGGCAGGAGGGTCGCAGGCGCGACGACACGGACGCGGGCGCCCATGGCGTTGAGCAGCAGGATATTGGAGCGCGCCACCCGCGAATGCAGTACGTCGCCGCAGATCGCCACGATGATGCGCGACAGCTTGCCCTTGGCGCGGCGGATCGTCAGCGCGTCGAGCAGTGCCTGGGTCGGATGTTCGTGCTGCCCGTCGCCGGCATTGACAACCGAGCAGGAAACCTTCTGGGCGAGAAGGGCGGCCGCACCGGCGCTCGAATGGCGGATCACCAGCACATCGGGGCGCATCGCATTCAGCGTCATCGCCGTGTCGATCAGCGTTTCGCCTTTCTTCACCGAGGAATTGCCGACCGACATGTTCATGACGTCGGCGCCGAGCCGTTTGCCGGCAAGCTCGAAGGAGGCCTGCGTGCGGGTCGATGCCTCGAAGAAGAGGTTGATCTGCGTCAGCCCGCGCAGCGTCGACGTCTTCTTCTCTCTCTGGCGGCTGATCTTGACGGCCTCATCCGCCTTGTCGAGAAGATAGGTAATATCCTGCTCGGTGAGGCCCTTGATGCCGATGAGGTGGCGGTGGGGGAAAAAGACCATGACCCTGCCTCTTGCTGTCTCTGGCGGGTCTATAAAGAGTGCTGCCCGCTGGGGCAAGCATGTGCTGTGGGCAAAGGCTTATGTCCCCATGCATTTTCGCTCGAATTCCGATAGAGCAGAATGAACCGAATCATAACTTCCGGTTTCCCTTTGCCGGGTTCTTACACTAGAAGCGAATTATGACCTCCGCCAACCGGACTGACGACAAACTCGCAGAACTCAACCAGCCGAGCCTGTGGTCCGGCATCAACGCCTATCGGTCCGATCCGCTGATCGTCGACCTGACGGCTGCCCTGCCGCGCGGCATCCGCGAAGACCTGGAAAACATGGGCCGCTACGTCACCTCGCCGGAGGCGCAGGAGATGGCGCGCATGGCGAACCAGGGCGCGCCGCAGCTGCGCACCCACGGTCCGCGCGGTGAACGCGTCGACGTCGTCGAGTTTCACCCCGCCTGGCATGCGCTGATGCGCCGCTCCATGTCGGTCGGCCTGCATTCCTCCGTCTGGGATCCCCAAGCCGATACCGATGCCAAGGACGAGGCCCATAAGGTTCGCGCCGCGCGGTTTTATCTGACATCGCAGCTGGAATCCGGCCATCTCTGCCCGCTGACGATGACGAGCGCCTCCGTTGCGGCACTCTCGGCCTCGCCCGCGGTCCAGAAGGACTGGGCGCCCAAAATTCTCTCGCGCAAATATGATTCGTCGAACAAGCCCGCCATGCAGAAATCCGCCGTGACCATCGGCATGGGCATGACGGAAAAGCAGGGCGGCACGGATGTGCGCGCCAACAGGAGCGCTGCCGAAAAGGTCAGCGAGGGCATCTACCGGCTGTCCGGGCACAAGTGGTTCATGTCCGCGCCGATGAGCGATGCCTTCATCATGCTGGCGCAGACGAAGGAGGGCATGGGCTGCTTTCTCGTGCCACGCCTTCTGGAGGATGGTTCCGCCAACGGGCTGCAGTTTCAGCGGCTGAAGGACAAGGTCGGCAACCGCTCCAACGCCTCTTCCGAGGTTGAGTTTACAGACACCTTCGGTTTCCTGCTCGGTGGTCCGGATGCCGGCATCCGCACGATCCTTGACATGGTGACGTTGACCCGGCTCGACTGCGCGCTGGCCTCGTCAGGCATCATGCGCGCCTCGCTCGCCGAAGCCGTGCACCACACCCGCGGCCGCAGCGTCTTCGGCAAGATGCTCGTCAACCAACCGATCATGACGCGCGTGCTCGCCGACATGGCGCTCGACGTCGCCGCCGCGACGGCACTGTCCTTCCGTCTAGCCGACGCCTTTGACAAGGCGCGTGGCAATGCCGAGGAGGCGGCCTATGCCCGCGTCATGACGCCGGTCGCCAAATACTGGTGCTGCAAGATCGCGCCCGCGCTGATCTACGAGGCGATGGAATGCATCGGCGGCAATGGCTATATCGAAGAACGCCCGATCGCCCGCCACTACCGCGAGGCTCCCGTCAACGCCATCTGGGAAGGCTCCGGGAACGTCATGGCGCTCGACGTGCTGCGCGTGCTCAACCGCGGCAAGGATCTGTTCGAAACGGTCTTCGCCGGCCTAGCCCGTGATCTCGGCCCTGCCGGCAAGAAGACGATCGACGTGCTGCGCGCCGCAATCGCGCTGTGTGAACAGGATGAGGGCGCCGCGCGCCTGCTCGTTGAGCAGCTGGCGCTTGCCGCCGGTGCTGCCGAACTCTATCGGCTGGGCGCTGGGCGCATTGCCGATGCCTTCATCGAGACGCGTCTTGCCGGCGGCTGGCGCTCCACCTACGGCATGCTCGATTCCCGCTTCGACGCCAGCTACATCGTCGACCTGCTCTATCCGCCGGCTGCCTGATCGCAAGTGGGCTGAGGCGGTCCTGAGGCTGAGACGCTCGACCATCGGACCCTGTCGACGACGATCACAGTTTATCGTCCGGCCGGTCGCGACGTATCGCGCCGAGGTCGCCTTCCCAGCCTATCCCTGCGAGATCTGCGATCGCATTTTTCCGGCGGTGCTCTCAACGAGACTTCGCAAGGCCCGGTCAACGATGGCCTTTTTTGTCGCCAATCCCGTGGCGGTCATTGCCGCGTCGAGCAAGGCATCATCGATACCGATATTCGTCCGCGATCGCGCCTCAAGTGTATGATTATCATAAAGATACACATCCACGTCACGGCAGTTCAAGCTCGGCGACGATGTCATCGCCATAAACAAAAATCCGGCCGCGTCGCCGCGGCCGGATTTCAGTGTTTACGTCCGAAAATCAGCGTTCAGAAGAAGCCACGGCGTTGCCACCAACCGGCTTTCTTCGGCTTGCCGTCATCGCCTTCGCCATTCTCGACGCGGGTGGATTTCACCGTCGGCTCGGAGGAAGAGATGTTGGATTCGCGGTTGGCGCGAACCGGCTTTGCCTCTTCCTGAACGGATGTTTCGAGATCGGCGGAGGCTTCAACCAATTCCGGTTCGGCCTCAGCCACAGGTGCAGTCTCGGCAACCGGTTCCTCAACCGGCGCTGCGGCCGGTTTGCGGCGGCCGCGGCTGCGGGCAGGCTTCACATCTTCGGTTATGACGGTTGCGCTCTCGACGGCTGCCATCGCGGCCTGGCCTGCGTCGGCCTGCTCGGCAATTGCCTCGACCGCTACGGCTTCGCTCGGAGCGCCCTCGTTCGAAACGTCGTCGCCTTCGTCCTCGTCGCCGCCATTGTCTTCACCGGCTTCGCCAGCTGTCAGTTCGGAGCCATCTTCGGCGCGATTGCGACGGCCGCCACGCTTGCCGCGACGGCGCCGCTTGCGGCGCTGCGATTCCTCGCTTTCAGCGCGTGTCTCGGGCGTAGCTTCGGTGTTTTCATCACCTTCGCTGCCCTCGTCGTCACCGTCCTCATCCTCGTCGCCGGCTTCGCCTGCTGCCGATGCCGGCTGCTCGGCATTGCCGTTGCGGCCACGGCGGCGCCTGCGGCGCTTGCGCTTGCGGTTGCCGTCAGCTTCGCCTTCCGAGCGTGCTGCGACGGGCCGTTCGGCAACGGCCGGTTTTTCCTCGAGTTCCTCGTCTTCCTCCTCATCCACTTCGATGACGATGTCGTCGTCGTCATCCGCGGGAATGGCCGCGAAGTTGAAGAGAGTTTCGATCTTGACCGGGTTTTCCACCGGGTCGCCGCGATCGATCGCGAAATGCTGTGCGCCGACCGAACCGTCCGCATCGATGACGATAGCGACGCCGAAACGGCTTTCGTAATCGATGATCGTCTGGCGCTTGTGGTTGAGCAGGTAGAGCGCGATGTCAGGCGTGGTGCGCACGGTGATGTTGTGCGTGGTGTTCTTCAGCAGATATTCCTCGATACCGCGCAGGACATGCAGGGCGACGGAGGACTGCGAGCGCACATGGCCGGTGCCGCCACAATGCGAGCAGACCTGCGTGGTGGATTCGAGAACCGACGCGCGGATGCGCTGTCGCGACATTTCGAGCAGGCCGAAATGCGAGATCCGCCCGACCTGGATGCGGGCGCGATCGTTCTTCAGGCATTCCTTCAGCTTCTTCTCGACAGCGCGGTTGTTGCGCTTCTCTTCCATGTCGATGAAGTCGATGACGATCAGGCCGGCAAGGTCGCGAAGGCGAAGCTGGCGGGCGACTTCGTCTGCAGCCTCGAGATTCGTCTGCAGCGCGGTGTCTTCGATCGAATGTTCGCGGGTCGAGCGGCCGGAGTTGACGTCGATCGAGACCAGCGCTTCGGTCTGGTTCATGATCAGGTAGCCGCCGGACTTTAGCGTCACCTGCGGCTGCAGCATGCGGTCGAGCTGAGCTTCGATGCCGGAGCGCGAGAAGATCGGGTGGATGTCGCGGTAGGGCTGAACCACCTTGGCATGGCTCGGCATCAGCATCTTCATGAAGTCTTTCGCTTCACGATAGCCTTCTTCACCGGAAACGATGACTTCGCTGATATCCTTGTTGTAGAGGTCGCGGATCGAGCGCTTGATCAGCGAGCCTTCCTCATAGACGAGGCAGGGAGCGGTGGACGCCAGCGTCAGCGTGCGCACATTCTCCCACAGGCGCATCAGATATTCGAAGTCACGCTTGACCTCGACCTTTGTGCGGTTGGCACCGGCGGTGCGAAGAATGACGCCCATGCCCTGCGGCACCTCGAGCAGGCGCGCGATTTCCTTCAGGCGCTTGCGGTCGGCAGGGTTGGTGATCTTGCGGGAAATGCCGCCACCGCGCGCCGTGTTCGGCATCAGGACGGAATAGCGGCCGGCGAGCGAGAGATAGGTGGTAAGGGCTGCACCCTTGTTGCCGCGCTCTTCCTTGGCGACCTGCACGAGCAGGATCTGGCGGCGCTTGATGACTTCCTGAATGCGGTACTGCTTGCGCGGCTTGCGCTGTACGCGGTCCGGCACTTCTTCCATCGCGTCTTCGGCGCCGACGGATTCGATGACTTCCTCTTCGCCGTGATCGTCATCATCGTCGTCATCATCGTGGCGACGCTTGCTGGTATCGACGTCTTCGGAGATCGAGTCGGTTTCCACCATCGCGGCCATCGCGCCGCCGGGCGAGCCGTCATCCTCATTGTCGACGGTCGAAGCGCCTTCGGCTTCAACGTCTGTCGGAACAGCGTCTTCGGTCGCGGTCGTTTCGGCGGCCGGTTCTACGACCTTCTTGCGGCTGCGGCGCGGCCTTGCCTTCTTCGCAGGCGCTTCCTCGGCGGCCGCGGGCGACGCCGCTGTCTCTACCGTTGCCGTCTCTTCCGTTACCGCTGCCGTTTCCGGCGCCTCTGCCGGCACGATGCCGACATCCGGCTGATCCTGCTTGGAAAGATCGACCATCGGTGCGGTTTCGACATGCTCGACGTCCTCGTCGCGGCGATGCTCCTCGGCTTCCGCCCGAAGCAATGCCTGACGGTCGGCAAGCGGTATCTGATAATAGTCGGGATGGATTTCGGCAAAGGCCAGGAAGCCGTGCCGGTTGCCGCCGTAATCGACGAAGGCGGCTTGCAGCGAGGGCTCGACCCTCGTTACCTTTGCAAGATAGATGTTGCCGCGGATCTGCTTCTTGTGCTGGGACTCGAAGTCAAATTCTTCTATGCGGTTCCCGCGAACGACAACGACGCGCGTCTCTTCCTCGTGAGACGCATCGATAAGCATTTTGTCTGCCATGTAAGCTGTGCTCCTCGGCGTGGCCGCGAGAGCGCATTCCCGACTGCTGTTGAGACAGAAAGAATGCGGTCCGCAGTGGCCGCGCCGGATAATGAAAGTCGCGCCTGATGCGAGGGGGAGGGCAGCAGCCAGACCGCAGCCGGAACCATTTCGGTCCGGGGCCTGTACACTTCAGATAAAACCTGCTGCGAAACCATCAACAACCAAGCGTGATCGACAAATACGAAGACCCGTTCGGGTCCGATGAGTTTGCTCCCTGAGAGCGTGGTGGCTGATCCACCAATGAATTCCGACAATAAGCCGGAAAATCAGGATCCAGTTCTAGGGATTAAGCGCATGAGACGGCGGACGATGACCGGTGTGGCGCCAGGTCCTGATCTGGCTGGCAGCCTTCGCGGCGACTCTATCCCGTCAACACTTTACCCTGAAATTCGTTGTATGTTTTCTGTGTCACAATAGCAAGGGAAAAGCCAAATGTGCCATAATATTGATGGATTTCGCAACGCATAGAAGCTGGGGATAAAGTGATCGCGATTCGGCAGGCTGCAACGGGTGTTTCGTCACAGGGACGTTGGCCGCAGCCGCGTCGGGTCCATCGCAATACAAATAGGGTGTGGCGGTTTATTGTTTAAGAGGGCTCGGATCGCGGCGAAATCCGCAGCGCGGCGATCGACAATCGCAAGGCGGGTTCTGGCGGCGCTTTTGGCGGCCAGTCTCCTGCCAGCCGCTGCCAGCTCCGTCGAGGCCAGGGATCCGCTGCTTGCCTATGGCGCGCGCATCGTCGGCGACGATGCAAGGACGCGCATCGTCATCGATTTCGATCGCGAGCCGCGCTTCTCGGTGCATTATATCGCCAATCCGGAACGCATCGTCGTTGACTTGCCGGCGACCGCCTTCGGTTTTCCGGCGAAAGATCTTGCCGCCCGCGGCCTGTTCAAGGATATCCGCTACGGCAAGATGGACGAAGAGAGCGCCCGCATCGTGCTGACGACGGCAGGGCCGGTGAAGCTGGCGCTTGCCAAGGTGCAGGCCGATGAGACGGGCAACGGCCATCGCCTCGTGCTCGATGCGGAGATGATCGACAAGAAGGCCTTTGCCGAACTGGTGAAGACGCAATCCTGGAGCGATCGGACTGAGGCGGCTCAGACGACGAGCGCCATTCCGGCACCGGAAAAAGCTGCCCCCGGCGATTTCGTCATCGCCGTCGACGCCGGCCATGGCGGCATCGACACCGGCGCGATCGGCGTCGACACCAAGACCGAGGAAAAGCAGGTGACGCTTGCCTTCGCCAAGGCGTTGACCGACCGGCTGAACAAGGAACCGGGCATCAAGGCTTTCCTGACGCGCGAGGACGACGAGTTCCTGTCGCTTTCGCAGCGTGTGCTGATCGCCCGCCAGAACCATGCCGGCCTCTTCATTTCGCTGCATGCCGATACGCTGAAGCAGAAGGATATCCGCGGTGCTACCGTCTACACGATCTCCGACAAGGCATCCGACAAGCTCGCCGCCGACCTTGCCGAACGTGAAAACCTCTCCGACCAGATCGCCGGCAAGGAGACGGTCGCCGAGCCGCCCGAGGTTGCCGACATCCTGCTCGATCTGACGCGGCGCGAGACGCAGGCCTTCTCGATCTCGCTGGCCGAGAGCGTGCTGAATTCTTTCAAGGATCAGGTCGGCACTATCAACAATCCGCACCGTCACGCCGGCTTCCGCGTGCTTCAGGCCCCTGACGTGCCCTCGATCCTTCTCGAGATCGGGTTCCTCTCGAATGCCGAGGATGAGAAGTTGCTGCTCGACGAGGCCTGGCGCGGCAAGATCGCCGGTCTCTTGACCGACGCAGTCAAGCGATACCGTGCCGCCGTCATGGCGAATGGCGGCTAATACACGCGCTCCAAAATCTTTAGTGGTTGCAGTTCGACGACATGCATAAAAACAAAGACTTGAAGTGCTTCTCCTGAATCAAGTTCTGAGCAAGATGCCTCAGATTGGCGGCGGGGGCGGGCGTTGCTTGGATGTGACAGTTCTAATGAAACGCTGCGGCAGCGGTGAATGCGGCGCAGACAGCCCTATTTTGCTCACATTCGCGCCGTTACTCCGGCTTATGTTTCACAGCCTGAGGCGCGGAATCGGCTTGTGGCGATAGCGCTCATGGAGTAAGCCGCGCAACGTGCAAATTGCCTTGATCTGTACAATCGTTGCGGCTGCGCCGATTGAAGATCGAAGAGACCGGTAGCTGAAAATATGGTTAGACTTTTTGGATATTTCTTCGGAATGGCCTGCGTCCTGTTTCTGGTCGCGGCGGCGGGTATTGCCATCTATCTCGCCAATGTCGCGAAGGATCTCCCGGACTATGCCGTTCTGAACAGCTATGCGCCGCCGGTGACCACCCGCGTCCATGCCGGCAACGGCGCTTTGATGGCCGAATACGCCAAGGAAAAGCGTCTCTTCCTGCCGATCCAGGCCATTCCCGACCGCGTAAAGGCCGCTTTCCTGTCGGCCGAAGACAAGAATTTCTACAATCATCCGGGCGTTGATCTCACCGGCCTCGGCCGCGCAATTCTCGTCAACCTGCAGAATTTCGGTTCCGGTCGCCGCCCGGTCGGTGCCTCGACAATCACCCAGCAGGTGGCCAAGAACTTCCTTTTGAGCTCGGACCAGACGATCGACCGCAAGATCAAGGAAGCGATCCTTTCCTTCCGTATCGAGCAGGCCTACAGCAAGGACAAGATCCTCGAACTCTACCTGAACGAGATCTTCTTCGGTCTGAATTCCTATGGCATCGCCGGCGCAGCACTCACCTATTTTAACAAATCCGTCACCGAACTGACCGTCGCCGAAGCCGCCTATCTGGCATCGCTGCCGAAAGGTCCTGCCAATTATCATCCGTTCCGCCATCCGGAAGCTGCGCTCGAGCGCCGCAACTGGGTGATCGACCGCATGGTCGAGAACGGTTATGTCAGCCAGCCTGACGGTGAGGAAGCCAAGAAGCAGCCGCTTGGCGTCACCGCCCGCACCACCGGCCCTTCGCTCTTTGCTTCGGATTATTTCGCCGAAGCCGTGCGCCGCCAGTTGATCGACCAGTACGGCGAAAAGGTCCTCTATGAGGGCGGCCTTTCGGTGCGCACGTCGCTCGATCCGCAGATGCAGCTCGCTGCCCGCAAGGCGCTGCAGGACGGTCTGGTCACTTACGACGAGCGCCGCGGTTTCCACGGCCCGATCAAGCAGATCGATGCAAGCGGTGATTGGGGCAAGGCGCTAGCCGATATTCCCACCCTGTCCGACGTGCCGGAATGGCGGCTTGCCGTCGTGCTCGCGGTATCCGACTCGACCGTCGACATCGGCCTGCAGCCGGCCAAGGATGGCAGCGGCAAGGTTGCGGCCGACCGTCAACGTGGCACGATCGACGCCAAGAATATGCAGTGGGCCTTCCGTTCGGCCGACGGCGCCCGCAAGACCACGAAATCGCCGGTCGGCGCCGTGTCCCCCGGTGACGTTGTCTATGTCGCAAAGCTCGGTGACGACGCGTCGACCTCCTATCGCCTGCAGCAGCCGCCGAAGGTGCAAGGTGGCCTGGTCGCCATGGATCCGAAGACCGGCCGCGTGCTCGCCATGGTCGGTGGCTTCTCCTACGCCCAGTCCGAATTCAACCGCGCCACCCAGGCGATGCGCCAGCCGGGCTCCTCGTTCAAGCCTTTCGTCTACGCGGCGGCGATGGACAATGGTTATACGCCGGCTTCGGTCATCATGGACGCGCCGATCGAAATCGTCTCGGGCGGCCAGGTCTGGAGGCCGGAAAACTACGGCGGCGAATCCGGCGGCCCGTCGACGCTGCGTTCGGGCATCGAGCATTCGCGCAACCTGATGACGGTGCGCCTCGCCAACGATCTCGGCATGAACATCGTCGCCGAATATGCCGAGCGCTTCGGCATCTATGATCACATGCTGCCGGTTCTCTCCATGTCGCTCGGCGCCGGCGACACGACGGTATTGCGCATGGTCTCGGCCTATTCGGTCATCGCCAATGGCGGCAAGCAGATCAAGCCGACATTGATCGACCGCATCCAGGACCGCTACGGCAAGACGATCTTCAAGCATGAGGAGCGTCTGTGCGAGGGCTGCAATGCCGGTGACTGGCAGAACCAGGAAGAGCCGAATGTCGTTGACAACCGCGAAACCGTTCTCGACCCGATGACCGCGTACCAGATCACCTCGATGATGCAGGGCGTCATCCAGCGCGGCACCGCGGCCGGCAAGATCGATCTCGGCGGTCGCGACGTCGCCGGAAAGACCGGCACCACCAACGACGAGAAGGATGCCTGGTTCGTCGGCTTCACCCCGGATCTGGTCGCCGGCCTCTATATGGGCTTCGATACGCCGGCCCCGCTCGGCCGCGGCGGCACCGGTGGCGTCTTGTCCGCCCCGATCTTCAACGAATTCATGCAGGCTGCCGTCAAGGACACGCCGGAATCGAAGTTCGTCATTCCATCAGGCATGAACCTGATTTCGATCGACCGCAAGACCGGCATGGCGGCTGGCGACGGCGATCCGAACACCATCGTCGAGGCCTTCAAGCCCGGCACCGGCCCGGCCGACAGCTTCTCCGTGATCGGCATGGACAGCACCATGGCGCCGGAGGAAATCCTGAAGACCTCGCCGCAGGCGAACCAGGCCGTCCAGACCGGCACGCCCGGCCTGTTCTGACCGAGGCCTGAATTTTGCACGCCCGCCGCGGCCCTTTACATCCGCGGCGGGCGTCTCTATGTCACCAGCACCTGAAGAAGACCGAGACAGAGAAGCAGGAAAATGCGAGCGGAAATCGAAAACGTGGTCGATGAAACCAAGCAGGCTATCACCCTGCTGAGGAGGCATCTTTGACTGGGACCAGGCGATAAGACGGCTGGACTGGTTGAACAACAAGGCAGAGGATCCGAACCTCTGGAACGACGCTTCCGAAGCGCAGAAACTGATGCGCGAACGCCAGCAGCTCGATGACGGCATCAACGGCGTCAAGCAGCTCGAACAGCAGCTGAACGACAATATCGAGCTGATCGAACTTGGCGAGGAAGAGGGCGACCAGAGCGTCGTCAAGGAAGCCGAAGACACGCTGAAGGCCTTGAAGGCCGAGGCAGGGCGCCGCCAGGTGGAAGCCATGCTCTCCGGCGAAGCCGATGGCAACGACACCTATCTCGAAGTCCATTCCGGCGCCGGCGGCACCGAAAGTCAGGACTGGGCGAACATGCTTTTGCGCATGTACACCCGCTGGGCCGAACGCCAGCGCTTCAAGGTCGAGCTTCTCGAAGTCCATGACGGCGAAGAGGCGGGCATCAAGTCCGCGACCCTGCTCGTCAAGGGCCACAATGCCTATGGCTGGCTGAAGACGGAATCGGGCGTGCACCGGCTGGTGCGGATCTCGCCCTACGACAGCAATGCGCGTCGCCACACCTCCTTCTCGTCGATCTGGGTCTATCCGGTTGTCGACGACTCGATCCAGATCGAGATCAACGAAAGCGACTGCCGCATCGATACCTATCGTTCGTCGGGCGCCGGTGGTCAGCACGTCAACACCACTGACTCGGCCGTACGCATCACGCATATCCCGACCGGTATCGTCGTGCAGTGCCAGCAGGAGCGCTCGCAGCACAAGAACCGTGCCAAGGCCTGGGACATGCTGCGTGCCCGCATGTATGAAGCCGAACTGAAGAAGCGCGAGGACGCTGCCAGCGCCGAAGCCGCTTCCAAGACCGAGATCGGCTGGGGCCACCAGATCCGCTCCTACGTGCTGCAGCCCTATCAGATGGTCAAAGACTTGC
Organism: Rhizobium beringeri; assembly: GCF_004306515.1. Classification (NCBI taxonomy): domain Bacteria; kingdom Pseudomonadati; phylum Pseudomonadota; class Alphaproteobacteria; order Hyphomicrobiales; family Rhizobiaceae; genus Rhizobium; species Rhizobium beringeri. The sequence goes on from NZ_SILG01000001.1 coordinate 1,388,070, forward strand.
GCACCGGCGTTGCCAGCAGCGCGCCGGACGACGTTCTCGACGGCGACCTGAACGAGTTCATGGAAGCTGCACTCGCTCACCGCATCAGCGGCGCCGCCGACGCGGTCGTCGAGGATGTCGACTGATCGGATTGACGATGGATTGAAATAACAAAGCCCCGGAGACGGGGCTTTTTTTGTTTTGGAAGGCTGGCAGCCCGGCCCGCTTCAGCGGCTCGATCTTCGAGGCGATCATAGCTCTGGTTCGGCGTAAGAACTTATCGTTTCACCTCATCGATCGATCGCCTTGACGTTTTCGGCGGAAGGTCCGCTGAGCCGCCCTCACATTTATATGTTCGACACTGACTTGACATTTGTCGAGTCTGTGTCGAATAATGTCACAATTGATATCGGGGCTGGAGATCACCGATGTCGATCGGCTCCCGCCAATCGGTTGCCGGTGCATGCGTGGAGGAGAAGAGGGTGGAGCTTTTGCTGGATGTGGAAGGGCTGAAGAAGTCCTTTGGTGGTGTCGCTGCATTGCGTGACGGCCGCTTCGAACTTCGCGCCGGCTCGGTCCACGCACTTTGCGGCGGTAACGGCGCAGGCAAGTCGACCTTTCTCAAGATCCTCATGGGTATCCATAATCGCGATGCTGGCTCGATCCGCCGTCGTGGCAAGGAAGTGGACTTTGCCAGCCCCGCCGACGCGCTCGCCTCCGGCATTGCCATCATCGAGCAGGAACTGAGCCCGGTTCCGCACATGACGGTGGCGGAAAACATCTATCTCGGCCGCGAGCCCTCGACACGTTTCGGCGGTATCGATTTCCGGACGATGAATCGGTCCGCCCAAGGGCTTCTCGACGATCTCGAATTCGATATCCGCGCCACCCAATACATGATGAACCTCTCCGTTGCGCAGATGCAGCTCGTCGAGATCGCCAAGGCTCTAAGCCACGATGCCGAGGTCATCTTCATGGACGAGCCAACCTCGGCAATCGGTGAGAAAGAGGCTCAGCAGCTCTTCGCGGCCATCCGGCGCCTGAAGGCGCAGGGACGCGGCATCGTCTATGTCTCGCACCGGCTTTCGGAAATCTTCCAGATCGCCGATTCCTATACCGTATTTCGCGACGGCGCCTATGTCGGCAGCGGAGATCTCAAGCAGATCAGCCGTCCTGATCTCATCCGGATGATCGTTGGCCGGGAGCTGGCCGAGGAATATGTCAAGACCAACACGCCGACATCCGAAACCGGCCTTGAGGTTACGGCCCTTAGTTGCCCGAACAAGATCGAGGATATTTCCTTCTCCGCCCGCAAGGGCGAGATCTTCGGCATCTACGGGCTGATGGGCTCGGGGCGAACCGAGATCTTCAATTGCCTTTTTGGCCTCGAAAAATCTTCCGACGGCAGGATCGTCGTCGACGGTGCCCGCATCTCCGTGTCGAAGCCGGCGGATGCGATGGCAAGTGGCCTGGCGCTGGTGACGGAGGATCGCAAGCTCACGGGGCTCAATCTCTCCGACTCCGTTCGTGCCAACATCTGTATGGCAAGCTTACCGGAGATGAGCCCTTCCTTTGCCATGAGCCGCCGTCGCGAGGCCGAGGCCAGCCGCCGGATACAGGCGCAATTTCAGATCAAGGCCGCCCGCGACACCATGCCTGTCTCGGGCCTGTCAGGCGGCAATCAGCAGAAAGTGGTGCTCGGAAAATGGTTTCTGCGCAATCCGAAGGTGCTGCTCCTCGATGAGCCGACACGTGGTGTCGATGTCGGCGCCAAGCGCGAAATCTACCGCATCATCTGTGATTTTGCCGCGGCCGGCGGAACGGTCGTGATGATCTCATCGGAGATCGACGAAGTTCTGGGCATGTCGGACCGTATCATGGTGATGCGCGCCGGCAGGAGCGCGGGAATTTACAGCCGGGAGGAAACGGATGCCCAATCACTCGTCCACCTATCGACCTGATCAGGATCAGGTCATCCGTACGGCGCCAGAGGAGCGAGCAAGAGTGTCAGAGAGCGACGAGAGCAATGCCGGCGGCTGGTTCAGTTCGGATCGGCGGCGGCTGTTGATTCAGGAATACGGTATCTTTCTCGCTTTTCTGCTTCTCGTGGTGGTCCTTTCGTTCTCGAACGAGTTCTTCCTGACCGGCGGCAATATTTCCAATGTGCTGCTGCAGACTTCGATCAACGGCGTGCTTGCCATCGGCATGACTTTCGTGATCCTGACGCGCGGCATCGATCTTTCGGTCGGTTCCGTCGTGGCGCTTGCCGGTATTGTCAGCGCCAGCTTCTCGACGACCTCTGCCACGGCGGCGATCGCCGGTGCGCCCTATCCGGTGGCCATCGGACTTGCGGTCGGCATTCTGGTCGGCGTTGCCTGCGGCGCGATATCGGGGGCGATCGTCTCGCGATTTTCCGTTCCGGCCTTCGTCGCCACTCTTGGCATGCTTTCGGCCGCGCGCGGCTTGACGCTGATCTATGGCGGCGGTCGCCCCGTTCCCGCGCTGACGCCGGCCTTCCGGTGGATCGGCACCGGCGACGTCTTCGGCATTCCGGCCCCCGTCATCATTCTCGCCGTTGTTTTCGCGGCTTCGTGGTGGATCCTCAGCCGGACGCGCTTTGGCCGCTACATCTATGCCGTTGGAGGCAATCCGCATGCGGCGAAGACCTCCGGTATCGACATCGGCCGCATCCGTTTCATTGTCTATGTCATTTCCGGCGGTCTTGCCGGTCTTGCCGGCATGCTGCTCAGCGCCCGGACGGGATCGGCCTTGCCGCAGGCGGGCATTGCCTATGAGCTGGACGCGATTGCGGCGGTCGTCATCGGCGGCACAAGTCTGTCGGGCGGTGTCGGCCGGGTGACGGGCACGCTGATCGGCGCGCTCATCATCGGCGTCATGAACAACGGCCTCGATCTGATGGGGATCCAATCCTACTACCAGCAGGTGCTGAAAGGTGCCCTGATCGTCGGCGCCGTGATGCTCGACCAGAAGCGAACTTACGGGGCCTGAGCCCCATCGGAAACCGTGCCGGCCCCTGCCGGCCCGTTGCAGAGGCGAGCCATGCCGGCCGCTAAAACTTAAAGTGGAGGAGATTGAAATGATAAAGCTTATGATTGTGCTTGCTTCGGCAACTGCCTTGCTGGCCTCGTCGGCCGTGGCCCAGGAAAAGATCAAGATCGGGGCAGCCCCTTACGGCCTCAATGCGGAGTTCATGCAGATCTGGGCGGCAGCGATGCAGGAGCACCCGGCCGTCAAGAGCGGCGAGGTCGAGCTGACTGTTTTCGACGGTCGCTATGACGCGCTGGTTCAGCAGGATCAGTTCAAGACGATGGTCACGCAGAAATACAATGCGATCATCTTTGCACCGATCGACGTCGATGCAGGCGCAGCAGCCGTACAGTCGGCGGCGGATGCCGGTATTCCGGTAATCGGTTCGAACACCCGCGTCAATTCCGACCTGCTGACTTCCTATGTCGGTTCCGACGACACCATTTCGGGTTATATGGAAGCCAAGACCGTCCTCGACAAGCTCGGCTGCAAGGGCAATGTCGTCATCCTCGAAGGCCCGGTCGGTCAGTCTGCACAGATCTCGCGCCTGGAAGGCAATAAGAAGGCGCTCGCCGAATGCCCTGACGTGAAGGTCCTCGAAGACCAGACGGCGAACTGGTCACGTGCCGAAGCGCAGACGCTGATGGAGAACTGGTTGACCGCGCACCCGAAACAGATCAACGGCGTCATCGGCCAGAACGACGAGATGGCGCTCGGCGCCATCGAGGCGATCAAGGCTGCGGGGCTCGACGAGAAGAGCTTTGCGATTGCGGGCATCGACGGCATCACCGACGCTCTTCGCGCCGTCAAGGCCGGCGAGATGACGTCGATCCTGCAGGACGCACGTGCACAGGCTCAGGGCGCTCTCGACCTTGCCATCGTCCACGCCAAGAAGGGCAACTACAAGCCGCAGTCCGATATCTGGGCGACCTACAAAGACATGCCGTGGAACGACGGCAAGGACAAGAACTACAATGTGCCGTGGACGCCGGTGACGGCCGACAACGTCGACAAGCTGCTCGCGACACGTAAATAATCCATTGTGTGGGGCGGGTTCGCCCGCCCCATTTCTCAGACAAGCCGGGAAAAGATCTATGACCGATTCAAAACAGATTGATCTGAATTTTTCGCTGGGCGGCAAGGTCGCCCTGGTAACGGGCGGCGCCTCCGGCATCGGCGATGCCATCGCATCGGCATTTGCCGCCAAGGGTGCGGTCGTCGGCGTGATCGACATCAATGAAACCGTCGCGAAATCCAAGGCCGACGCCCTCGGAAATGGCGCGAAATCCTTCGTCTGCGACGTTTCCAACCCGCAATCGGTGGAAGCCGTCATCGCTGCGGCGCAGGCGGCCTTCGCCCATATCGACATCGTCGTCAACAGCGCCGGTGTCGCGATGCTCGCCCCCGCCGAGGATCTCACCCTGGAGGCCTGGGACAGAACCATCGACATCAATCTCAAGGGAACGTTTCTCGTCTCACAGGCTGTAGGCCGGGTCATGCTCAAGGCCGGCAAGGGCGGCAGGATCATCAATATCGCCTCGCAGGCCGGCACGGTCGCTATCGGTCAGCACGTGGCTTATTGCGCCTCCAAATTCGGCGTCATCGGCCTTTCCAAGACGCTCGCCGCCGAGTGGGGGAAACACGGCATAACCGTCAATACGATTTCGCCGACAGTGGTTCTGACCGAGCTCGGAAGAAAGGCCTGGGATAACCCGCGCGGAGAGGAGCTGAAGAAGCGCATCCCGACGGGACGCTTCGCCTATCCCGAGGAGATTGCTGCGGCGGCGGTGTTTCTGGCATCGAGCGGCGCCGAGATGATCAACGGCGCGGATCTTCTGGTCGATGGCGGCTATACCATTGTCTGACACGCGGAAAACAGGAGGAAGCATGCAGCGGTTTATCAACAATCCGGACGAGGTCGTCGAGGATACGGTCAAGGGCTTCGTCAAGGCGCATTCGGATATGGTCAGGCTCGGCAACGGCAATCCGCGCGTCATCGTTGCGCGCCATGCGCCCGTCGCGGGCAAGGTCGGCGTCATCACCGGTGGCGGTTCCGGCCATGAGCCCGCCTTTATCGGCTATACCGGACGCAACATGCTGGATGCCGTCGCGGTGGGTGAGCTGTTTTCGTCGCCGACGGCCAAGAGTTTTCTCGATGCCGCGCGCGAAGCCAATGGCGGCAACGGCGTCGTCTGCCTCTACGGCAATTATGCCGGTGACAACATGAACGTGAAGATGGCGATCAAGCTCGCCGCCAAGGAGGGCATCAGGATCGCGACCGTCGTTGCCAATGACGATGTATGTTCGGCCGGACCGGACGAGCGCGAGAAGCGACGTGGCGTCGCCGGCGAGATATTCATGTGGAAATGCGCAGGCGCCAAGGCGGAGCAGGGGGCGAGCCTCGAGGAAGTGCAGGCGACAGCGCAAAGGGCGATCGACAACTGCCGCTCCATCGGCATCGGCCTCGGTCCCTGCACGCTGCCTGCCGTCGGGCATCCCAACTTCCAGATTGCGCCGGGCACGATGGAGGTCGGCATTGGCCATCATGGCGAGCCGGGGGTTCGGGTCGAGCCGCTGAAGCCTGCCGCCGAGGTCGCACGCGAAATGGCCAAGATCGTTCTGGACGATCACGGCCTGACATCCGGAACCGAGGTGGCCGTCATCGTCTCCGGCCTTGGCGCGACGCCCTTGAACGAACTCTATATCCTTCACGACACGATCGAAACCGAGATTACCGGGCGCGGACTGAAAATCTACAAGACCTATATCGGAAATTACTTCACCTCGTTGGAAATGGTCGGTGCGACGCTGACCGTCATGGCGCTTGACGACGAGTTGAAGACGCTACTCGACGTCGATGTCCACTGCCCGGCAATGCCTTGATGGGAGACAGGCGAATGCAGCAATTTGACAACGCTTCCTCGGGTGACATCGTTTTCTCGCTCGCGGATCGGATCATCGAGAATCGCGCTTATCTCAGCGAGATTGACGGCAAGATCGGCGATGGCGATCACGGGGTTAACATGGCCAAGGGATTTGGCATGGCAGCCGAACGGATCAAGGGCGCAGACATGTCGCTCGCAGAAGCTCTCGACACGCTCGGCACGGTGCTGATGACGGAAATCGGCGGGTCCATGGGACCGCTCTATGGCGTCATGTTCATTCAGTTCGCTGAAACGATCGAAGAGGCTGCACAGATCGATGCGGGGATGTTCAGCGCAATGCTGCACAATGGTCTTGAAGGTATTCAAGCGATCGGATCCGCGAAAGTCGGCGACAAGACCCTTCTCGATACGCTCGTGCCCGCCATAGAGGCGTTCGATCTGGCCAATAGCGATGGAAAGTCGTTTGCGGAATCGCTGAATATCCTCGTCGCGGCCGCGGAGGCCGGCCGGGACAGCACCCGCGATCTGGTGGCCAGGATCGGCCGGGCAAGCAGGCTTGGCGAACGTTCGCTTGGTGTTCTGGATGCTGGCGCCACTTCCTGCGCGCTGATCCTCCAGTCGCTCGCACTTGGCGTAGAGGCAAGGCTTCGGCCATCCGCATGAAAAACAGCGGGCTTTGGCGAGAGCCCGTGATCCTCCCGAGCATTATCTTTCCAGCCGCTTTGGCAGCCCGAAATCATTGTGCGGGAGAATGTTGAAAAGCGGAGCCTTTACGCTCATCTTCGCGGGCGATTTGAACCTCGCAGGGAAGCCAGACAGGATGACCGTCAAGACATCATCAGCGCGGAAGAACGGTAGCGTGCGAAACAGCGCCGACGATGCGTCTGAGCCCATCCCGCTGCGGTTTGGCGATGATCCCTATGTCTGGGCCTGCTGGCTCTATTATGAGGACGGCATGACGCAGGGCGACATTGCCGAAACCATGGGAATTTCGCGGGCAACGGTGAACAGTTATCTCGCCGATGCGCGCGCCCGCGGTATCGTCAATATCTCCATCGAGCCGTCGCGCCTGAGTTCGCTGACGATTGCTCAGGAGTTGAAACGGCATTTCGGTCTGCAGGACTGTCTCGTCGTTCCGAGCGACGACAATACCCGCCCGCTCATCGACCGTCTCGGGCGCGCAGGCGCTCAGGCGCTGCAGAGGCTTTTGAAATCCGGTGATACGCTGGCCGTCGTCTGGGGCCGTACGGTCATGGCGGTCGGTGAGCAGACCTCGATAACCGGCCTGCAGGACGTCACCGTGGTCCAGGCAACCGGCGGAACCAGTGCGACATTCGCATATACACCCGAACTTTGCGCCGCGGCCTTTGCCGATGCCGTGGACGCGCGGCTGATCAATATCGCAGCTCCGGCGATCGTATCCGCTCCTGATGTCCGCAATATCCTGTTGCGTGAGCCATTGATCGAAAGTCAGTTCGAGGCGCTTTCACACGCCAACAAGGTGATTTTCGGTATCGCCTCCATGCGCCCGAATTCGACCATCCATACCAGCGGATTCTTCGAATCGGTATCGTTGCAGCAATATCTGGCGAAAGATGCCGCAGGCATCGTCGCCGGACGTTTCATCGACGGGCAGGGCCGCCCGGTCGCGGGGCCGCTGGACGACCGCACGATCGGAATATCACTCGACATGCTGAAGAAGATCGGTCTGCGTATCGCTGTCGCCGGCGGTTTCGACAAGGTGCCGGCAATCCTCGCAGCCCTTCGTGGCGGCTATGTCAACGTGCTGATCACCGATGCCGCGACGGGCCGCGGCATCCTACATGCGGACGGTGTGACCGAGGTCGACCAGAAGCTTTTGCAGCGCCCGAGGGTCGAGAATGGCACGCCGCCAGCGACCGGTTTTCGCACTCACATCAAGAAATTTCTGAACAATCCCGACGAGGTCGTCGAGGAAATGCTCTATGGGGCAGTGAAGGCACATGCTGCCTATCTCGAGCCGGTCGACAGTTCTCACCGTGCGCTCGTTGCCCGGACGGGACCGCGCGCCGGCAAGGTCGGTCTTGTGATCGGCGGCGGCACGGGACACGAGCCTGCGTTCTTCGGCTATGTCGGGAAGGGTCTTGCCGATGCCGTTGCTGTCGGCAATATCTTCTCGTCGCCGCCTCCCGGCCCGATCCTTGAATGTACCAGGGCGGCGTCCGGCGGAGAGGGTGTGCTTTTCGTCTACGGCAACTATGCCGGCGACGTCATGAATTTCGAGATGGCAGCCGAGATGGCGGCGGAGGAAAACATCGCGGTCCGCACGGTCGTGACGACGGACGACATCGCCTCATCGCCGCTGGAAGACAGGGAGGGCCGGCGCGGCGTCGCCGGCAATTTCTTCATCTTCAAGGTCGCCGGAGCGGCCTGCGACCGTGGTCTGTCGCTTGTCGCCTGCGAAACGGCGACGCGCAAGGCCAATGCACGGACGTTTACGATGGGCGTTGCATTGGAACCGTGCTCGCTTCCCCAGACCCGTCGCCACAACTTTGAAATTGGCCCCGACGACATTGAGATCGGCATGGGCATCCATGGTGAACCCGGCGTCATTCGCGAAAAGATGATGACCGCCGATGAAATCACCGATCGGGTGATGGATCGCATATTCGCGGAAATGAAGCCGGCATCGGGCGACCGCGTCGCAGTATTGGTCAATTCCTTCGGCGCAACGCCGCTGATGGAGCTCTATATTCTCTTCCGACGTGTCGAGCAGCGGCTGAGTGCGAAAGGCATCGTGATAGAGGCGAATTGGGTGGGACACTATTGCACCTCGCTCGACATGGTCGGTGCATCGATATCGATCTTGCACCTCGATCAGGAATTGACGGAATTGTTGCATCATCCTTGCGATACCGCGTTCCTGCGGGTCGCGAACTGAAGGTATAAGAGATGCGCCCGGCTGACACGGGCCGCATCCTGCTCGAACTGGGAGGATCATGATGTCGGAAAGCGCGGCGCGCCACCTTAGCAGGATGTTTCATCGCATCTCCGTTGCGATCGCGGCGGAGAAGGACCGTCTCTCGGATTTGGACGGGGCCATCGGCGACGCCGATCATGGAATCACCATGGTGCTCGGCTTCACGGCGGTGAACGGGGAACTCGCGAAACTCGACCTCGACCACATGCTTCCGTCGGAGGTGTTCACGTCGGCGGCGGCAGCCTTTCTGAATGCCGTCGGTGCATCCACCGGACCGCTTTACGCCACGGCATTTCGCAGGGCCGCCCAAGTCCTGAAACAGGACGAACACCTTTCAACTGCCGATCAGGCGGCGATTGTTGAGGCGATGACAGCCGGTATCAGCGAGCGCGGAAAGGGCCAGCGCGGCGACAAGACGATGCTCGATGCCTGGATTCCCGCGACCGAAGCCGCCGTTACTGCACGGGCGCGGGCGGCCGGGAGCCTCGAAATGTGGACCAGCATACTGGAGGCGGCCGAAACCGGCGCGAATTCGACCCGTTCCATGGTCGCAACCCGGGGAAGGGCGGCCCGGCTCGGCGAGAGATCGCTCGGACACATCGATCCAGGCGCGGCCTCGGCAGTCATCATCTTGCGCGCGATGAAGGAAACCTTCGCCGGCGACAGGGTGAAAGAGTAGGAGCGGCGACAGAATTCGCATGCATGTCACCTGCGCGGAGCAATGCGTCTTCGTTCCCCGAGGGCATCCTCAATTCGTGGCCTTTTCCGCGCGGATGCCGCTGTCTTGAAACAGCGCTGCCGACAGATCGGCAATCTCGTCATGAATGGCTGCGCGCTCGATGCCGGGGGGATCGGTAAAGAGTTCTGCCGCAAAGGCGAGGCCGAGCGCGGTGCCCTCCGGCACAAAGACATAATGTCCAAGGCCGTCACCGAAGATTCTAAGGGCGCTGCGCCGCAGCCGCGCATGCAGCCATGATGAGCATTCTTCGGCCGGAGCCGCCCTGTCGGCATCACCGACCAGGATAAGGGCGGGCGCATCGACAGCTTTCAGGCTTTCCTCGCTGAAACCGAGAACGGACCGACCCGGTGCGCAAACGAGCGCGGCCTTGATTCTGTCGTCTCGGTAGGACTTCGACATGTGGGACCATGAATCGCGAAACACATCGCTGGTGCGCAGCAATGCCGGGATATGATCGGCAAGGTCGGGAAATTCCCAGGGTCCACGCGCGCCACCCGGCTTCATCCTCGATGGTTCGAACTGCGAGAACTGGGCGACGGCTCCAAGAAGCAGCATCACGCTATAGGCTCCGGCCGAAAATCCCGCTGCGAAGACACTATTCGTATCGATATGGCCAGAGAGATCGCTGAGCCACTCGTCGCGGTGGTCGAGCATGTAGCTTAGGTCAGGCGCCCGCTCCCAAAGGCAGGCAAAGCCTTCAGCGCGATAGGGCTCGATGCCGGTATTGCCGTGATGGCTGACGCCGAGCGCTGCAAATCCGCGATCGACCAGGCGTCGCGCCAGCCATTCCAGCCCGGCCGCGGATCCGCCGGTACCATGCGACAACAGCACGAGGGGATAGGGCACGGCTTCCGGCCGGATGGGTGCATCACGGGCGACAGCCGCTTTCTGGAACCAGCTTCTTTCCGGTATCTCGCTTTCCCGCGTGTCATCGGCAGCGGGATACCAGAGGGACCAACTGATGGGCCTGGGGCCGGCTGCGTCCCAGTTCGACCTTTTCTTGTCGTAGAGGACGCCATCGCGAAAGCCGAGTTTCATTTCTCGGATGCCTCTCTGAACGATTCCGCGCCGTTCAATTCGTCGCCTTCTCCACGGTGATGTCGCCGAATTCGTCGATCAGCACTGTCCAGCCATCTGGCTCCGCGGCAGGATCGGTCTTCAGATAGACCGTGGCGAAGAGCCCCGGTTCCTTAATGATGCCGTTCGAATTCTCGGGGCGTATATCGGTAACGTAAGGTTTCAAGTCGCTGAACTCCTGCAGCTCGATGGTCGAGGCGATCGCCGGGCCGGTCTCGGTCTGGGCAATCTGCTGCAGGTAGACCTTCGAGGTCCTGTCCGGCTGGCGGACGGCAAAGAGCTTGTAGTAGCCGTGGCGCTGCGCGGCCTTTCCCTCGGGGTTGGCGACGCTCTCGGCGCCCGTCGGCACCCGCTCGACCGCCGGTGCGTTGCCGTCGTCCTCCCAGTAGCCGGTGCTGGTCGCGAAAATCACCGATGCCGGCAGGAGGGCATCCTGCGCCGGCGCGGCCGCCGCTGCAATGCTCCAACCCGCAAGCAGGAGGCTGGTCAACAATATCCGTCGCATTGCCATCGTCTCAATCCTTGAACTGCTCTGCGAGAATACGGTCGGACCAGGAGCGGTCGGGATCAGAAAGGATGCGCGCCGTCACATGCTCCGACTGGGCGATGCGGATATGCAGCACCGACTTGACCTCGGTATTGTCGGCCACTGCGTTCACCGGTCGCTTCTCCGGCTCGAGAATGTCGATATCGACGGTCACCTTGTTCGGAAGCAGAGCGCCCCTCCAGCGCCGCGGCCTGAAAGCGCTGACCGGCGTCATGGCAAGCAGCGGCGCCTCGAGTGGCAGGATCGGGCCATGGGCGGAAAGATTATAAGCCGTCGATCCGGCAGGTGTCGCCACCATCAGCCCGTCGCAGATCAGTTCCTCCAGACGAACGCGCCCGTCCACCATGACCCTCAGATTCGCAGCCTGATAGGACTGGCGAAAAAGATAGACCTCGTTGATAGCGAGCGCCGTCGAGTTGGTGCCGTCGGCGTTGGCCGTCGTCATCTGCAATGGCCGGAAGACGTTTTCGACGGCGACGCAGATGCGCTCCTGAAGCCGGTCGGTGCGATAGTCGTTCATCAGGAAGCCGACCGAGCCGCGATTCATGCCGTAAACCAGCTTGCCGGAGTTCATGGTGCTGTGCAGCGTCTGCAGCATGAAACCGTCGCCGCCGAGTGCGACAATGACGTCGGCTTCGTCAGCCGGTACGTCACCATAGATGCGAATCAACTCCTCGCGCGCGGCAAGCGCCTCCGTCGTTGGTGAGGCGAGAAAGGAAAGCGTCTGAAATGAACGGCCCATGCAATGCCCTTTATGATGCTGCCCTAGCTAAAGGATAAAGGCCTTGCGCGACAAGGACGTTTTCTATCGCGAAGCGTTTTGAGCTGCAGCCGACCTGTCCGCGCGGCCGCGGATTTTCCCTTTACAGAATCACAGAATCTGCTAGTTGGGCAATTATTGCCCTTGTAGCTCAGTTGGTAGAGCACCTGATTTGTAATCAGGGGGTCCCGGGTTCGAACCCTGGCGGGGGCACCAGCCTACGCTCTTTGAGCTCGGCTCGGCGAGCCGAAGAGAGCAGCGGAGGCTGTCGCGCCGTAGTTCCGTCAGGAACGAAGGCGGACTGGTTCTCCGGTTAGCTACACCATCTTTCCGCGCGATACGGCCTGCCAACTCATAGCCGGGGTTCACTGCTGCTTGGCTCGATCGCACCGGCAGATTTTTTCAAATCGGCACGTATCGCTTGATGAACCGCGTCTGAAGGGCTGCTTCACCGCCAATTCAGCCGCGCCCGCTTATCTTCGCCTCATCATCAATGAGGAAACAGCCATGAAGCTCGCACATCTTCTTCTCGCCGCAACCATTTCCGTCGGTGCGGCTTTCGCGTCCGTCGCACCGGCGGCCGCCATGCCGGCCGAGCGGCCGGCGGTAGCGGCGCAGAGCGATATCGTTCAAATTCGCGATGGCTGGCGACGTGATCCCGACCGCGACGACCGTGGCTGGCGAGGTGATCGCGACCGTGACGACCGAAGCTGGCGCGATGGGCGCGATTGGCGCCGGTCCGACTGGCGCGACGATCGCCGTCACTGGCGGCGGTGGCGTGCCGAGCGTTGGCAGGAGCGCCGCGAGTGGCGTGATCGTGATCGCGGTATGCCGTTCTGGCTCTACCGCAGCTGACAATAACGGCCCGGATCACCCGGGCCGTTATTTTAATGAGTGACGGGTTCGTTGACGCTCGCCTCGATCCGATCGCCATGGCCGGTCTGCCCGGCGCCGGAGGGCGACATCATTGCGATGCTAAGCACGGAGGCGACCATGAAGGCGACGACGGCGATCATTATGCGCATAAGCGTTCAATCCTCGTTCGATTCCGGGATTAACGCATGATCGCCGTCGGCGTTCCTGCCAGTATTATTGCACCTGTCCCGGCGTCGCGGGGCCGGGCGCCGTCGGCGACAGAGGATCGGGCTGGTGGATGGGGTGCGACGTGTCCACCCAAATGATGCTGATGATAATCACGACGAAGACCGCAATGAAAAGGATACCGAAAATCAGCGGTCGAATGGCCATGATAGGGATCGTTCCTTCTTACTTCTGAGCCGGTCGCTACGACCGATCATTGCCCGATCATAGTGCTCCGGGGCGTCATTCCAAGGCAAAAGTGGATTTTTCTGGCATCGGTCGGGCGTTGCACGAGCGTTGTGCGTGTCCGTTTCCATTTGTCGCCCGGATCGAACTCCTGCACAATTGCTTAAATCCGAATCGATTGCGCGTCTGAAAAGACGCGCGGCGCTGTATGTCACGGATCATCGTCTATCCCGTCGAAGTGGCCTATGCAGGTGATACGGCGCGCAGCCCGATGGACGGACCGACCGGCAGCCCTTGCTGCGGCCGGCCTATGCCTTCAGGTGGAGCCGCGCCGCATAAAGTGCGATCGCCGCCGCATTCGAGACGTTGAGCGATTTGATTGCGCCCGGCATGTCGAGACGGGCAAGTGCGTTGACAGTTTCCCGCGTCTTCTGCCGAAGCCCCTTGCCCTCGGAGCCGAGCACCAGCGCCACTTTCTCACCGGAGAAGGTGCCTTCGAGCGGCGCCGGCCCTTCCGAATCGAGGCCGATGGTGGAGAAGCCGAGCTTGTGCAATTCACCGAGCGCATCGGCGAGATTGGTAACCTGTATATAAGGTATCAGTTCCAGCGCGCCGGAGGCCGACTTGGCGAGCACGCCCGATTCGGTCGGGCTATGTCGCTGCGTGGTGATTACCGCACCCGCATTGAAGGCGACGGCCGAGCGCATGATCGCGCCGACATTGTGCGGATCGGTCACCTGATCGAGGACGAGCAGGAGAGGGCTGTCCTTCAGCGCTTCGAGTCGGCGTACCGGAAGCGGCCGTGTTTCCAGCATCACGCCCTGATGGATCGCCTCGGGGCCGAGCACCTTGTCGATCTCCTGCGGCGAAACGATCTCGAAGGGAATGCCGAGCGCCTCGACGTCGACTTCGAGGCGCGCGAGCGCGTTCTGCGTCACGAACAGCTTGATCTTCTTGCGCTCGGGATTGTCGAGCGCCGCGCGCACCGTATGCAGGCCATAGAGATGCACCTGGTCGGGCGCAAGCGCCGGCGGCTTCCAGTCTTCGCCGCCGCGCTTTCGCTTCTGCGGCTGAGGCGTTGGAATCTCCCCGCGTTCGCGCTTGGCGTCACGGTGGGCGCGCCGCAGAGTGGCGTAATGCGTATCCTTGGCGGATGGGTCTGTCGCGGTCTTGCCGCCGGATTTGTTGTCTTTGCTCATGCAGCTTTATAGCCATGGCGCTCGCTGCCGCATAGGCTTTCTTTCATATGCCGGCTTTCGGTGGCGAATGAAATTTTTCGTGTTTTTTCCGTTGTCATCGTGTTGACAGACTGAAATGCTCCGGTCATATACGCGGCGCAGACGACGGGCGGCAACGCTTCGAAGTCTGACGAACTTGGTCTTGCGATCCGGACGAAAACTGGAGAGATGCCCGAGTGGTTAAAGGGGACGGACTGTAAATCCGTTGGCTCAGCCTACGTTGGTTCAAATCCAACTCTCTCCACCATTCGTCATCGGATCGGACCACCCCGCGGGTATAGCTCAATGGTAGAGCAGCAGCCTTCCAAGCTGAATACGCGGGTTCGATTCCCGCTACCCGCTCCAGTTTCCGTTAAGCTACTTCATACTACCGCTCCAGCGGTTATCCCGAGATGTCTCCGGCGCGGGCGCAGAAGCGGACGATTGCGGTTATTGGCTGGCAGGGAAGGGCGCTCGACGCCGAACGTCTATGGCGCGTCTCAGGCGGTCCATGCGATTTTCTCTAAGATTTCAGCGATTTTCGAGGGGGCTTTGGCGAATCGCCTTGCAGGCGGCGAATTGTCTCCCATATGCGCTGTCAGGCCAAGTTTGGCGTCTGCAATTAAGTCTTGCGCAATGTCGCCGAAAGCCTTAAACGGCGGCACTAAACCGGTTCGCCGGGGCCACCATTTTCGTTCACAGGAAGCATTCAAATGGGAAAGAGTAAGTTTGAGCGCAACAAGCCGCACGTCAACATTGGCACGATTGGCCACGTTGACCACGGCAAGACGTCTCTGACGGCAGCGATCACGAAGTACTTCGGTGAGTACAAGGCGTACGATCAGATCGACGCGGCTCCGGAAGAAAAGGCCCGTGGCATCACCATCTCGACGGCGCACGTTGAGTATGAGACGCCGGCCCGCCACTACGCGCACGTTGACTGCCCCGGCCACGCCGACTACGTCAAGAACATGATCACCGGTGCTGCCCAGATGGACGGCGCGATCCTGGTGTGCTCGGCCGCTGACGGCCCGATGCCGCAGACGCGCGAACACATCCTGCTGGCCCGCCAGGTCGGCGTTCCGGCGATCGTGGTGTTCCTGAACAAGGTCGACCAGGTTGACGACGCCGAGCTTCTCGAACTGGTCGAGCTCGAAGTTCGCGAACTGCTGTCGTCCTACGACTTTCCGGGCGACGACATTCCGATCATCAAGGGTTCGGCGCTTGCTGCTCTCGAAGATTCGGACAAGAAGATCGGCGAGGATTCTATCCGCGAGCTGATGGCTGCTGTCGACGCCTATATCCCGACGCCTGAGCGTCCGATCAACCTGCCGTTCCTGCTGCCGATCGAAGACGTGTTCTCGATCTCGGGCCGCGGCACGGTTGTGACCGGCCGCGTCGAGCGTGGCATTGTCAAGGTTGGCGAAGAAGTCGAGATCGTCGGCATCCGTCCGACGACGAAGACGACGGTGACCGGCGTTGAAATGTTCCGCAAGCTGCTCGATCAGGGCCAGGCTGGCGACAACATCGGTGCGCTGATCCGCGGCGTCACCCGTGACGGCGTTGAGCGTGGCCAGATTCTGTGCAAGCCGGGTTCGGTCAAGCCGCACAAGAAGTTCATGGCTGAAGCCTACATCCTGACGAAGGAAGAGGGTGGCCGTCATACGCCGTTCTTCACCAACTACCGTCCGCAGTTCTACTTCCGCACGACCGACGTGACGGGCATTGTGACGCTGCCGGAAGGCACGGAGATGGTTATGCCGGGCGACAACGTCACGGTATCGGTCGAGCTGATCGTTCCGATCGCGATGGAAGAAAAGCTGCGTTTCGCCATCCGCGAAGGCGGCCGCACCGTCGGCGCCGGCATCGTCGCGTCGATCGTCGAGTAACTTTCGAGTTATCCGCAATTATGAAGACCCCGCTGGAAACAGCGGGGTTTTTCATTTTGATGGCTTCCTGTAGGTTTAACAGGTGTTGTAAAAATACCGTTAAATTGGCCTGTCACAGTATTTTGTTCATCTCACGTTCAGAAACCGGTTTGTGATTGGACCATTGTAGTCCAGACTCCTTCTTGCAAAGAGGAGAGCCCGGATGATTCCAAAGGCCACATTCGCTGCGACGATATTCGCGATGTATGTTTTCACGATGTTTTTCATCGCTGCAATACCGCAAGAAGTTGTTCAGTCTGCCGTCGTGCAGATTGGCGAGGTAAGTGTCGTCAAGTGACGACCTTTGCCGAATATCGCAGGGTTCTGCGATGATCGGAAATGATCGGCCAGGTGCTCCCGGATAGGATGCTCCTGGCGACGCGGGGGTGAACCCTTGCATGACGCTCGCTTGCTCTTCGCGCGGAAGCGTCTATCTATGCCTCCGATTTCATGACGCGGAGGATATTCCATGAAGAGACGTATTCTGTTCACGGGCGGTTCGGGCAAGGCAGGTCGCCATGCTGTGCCATGGCTCGTCAATGCCGGCTACGAGGTTCACAACCTCGATCTTGTGCCGCTGGATAGCCCCGGTGTCACCAATCTCATCGCCGACATCACCGATAGCGGTCAGGTGTTCAACGCGCTTTCGATGCATCGCGATTTTCCCGATCTCGATGCGGGCAGGGGCGTGCAGCCCTTCGACGCCGTCGTACATTTCGCCGCCATCCCGCGCATCCTGATCAAGCCTGATAACGAAACCTTCCGCATCAACACGATGGGCACCTATAATGTCATCGAGGCGGCGGTGAAGCTCGGCATCAGGAAGATCATCGTCGCATCGAGCGAGACGACCTACGGCGTCTGCTTCGCCGAAGGCCATCGCGATTTCCACCAGTTCCCGCTGGAGGAGGACTACGACGTCAATCCGATGGATTCCTACGGCCTTTCCAAGGTGGTCAACGAAAAGACGGCGCGCGCCTTTGCCGAGCGTTCCGGCTTCGACATCTATGCGCTGCGCATAGGCAATGTCATTGAGCCGCACGAATACGAGAGGTTTCCGACCTATTTCGCCAATCCCGAGATGCGTAAGCGCATCGCCTGGAGCTATATCGACGCCCGCGACCTCGGGCAGATCTGCCATCTCTGCATCGAGAAGGACGGCCTCGGCTATCAGGTCTTCAATGCCGCTAATGACACTGTCTCGGCCAATACGCCATCGAAGGAGCTTGCGAAGCGATTCTTTCCGAACGTGCCTTTCACCCGCGAGATCGGCGAATATGAGAGCCTGCTCTCCAACCGCAAGATCCGCGAGGTGCTGGGCTTCAGGGAAGAGCACGATTGGCGGAAATATGTGAAGGTCTGAACGGATCTTGGCCACGCGATTGAAAAGCCGATCTTCGCATATCAGGAGAATGGCTTTGAAAATCGAAAATCGTGCTTGCCAATCCCGTGTCGTCGTCTTAAAGGGAGCGCCATGCTTTTCAGCAGCGATTTGCGGGCCTTGGCTCAGGCGCTGAATGATCGGTATGAAGGGGTATAGCTCAGTTGGTAGAGCGGCGGTCTCCAAAACCGCAGGTCGTAGGTTCGAGCCCTACTGCCCCTGCCATTTTCCTTGATGCGGGACAGCGCGGATATGCTCGCGGCATTTCCGGCCGGGGATTGATTGGTGGTAACTAATTTCGTTAAACTTCGGTTTCCCCCTTGTGTATTCGGAAATCGGTGTTTATTTAGGGTTCAACAGACACGCGGTGCGTGGGGCTGATAGTTTCAGCTTTACGCGCCGTAATTGCGTGGGCAGTCGATGGCATCCAAATCCAATCCGTTTGCGTTTCTGCAGCAGGTTCGCTCCGAGACGTCTAAAGTTACATGGCCATCGCGCCGCGAGACCATGATCTCGACGGTCATGGTGCTGGTGATGGTGGTTTTCGCCGCGCTGTTTTTCTTTGCCGCTGACCAGCTGATCGGCTGGGCTCTGAGCTTCGTGCTGAATACCGGCAACTGATACGGGTGGAGATGAAAATGGCGGCACGTTGGTACATCGTCCACGCATATTCTAATTTTGAAAAGAAGGTGGCTGAAGATATCGAGAACAAGGCTCGCCAGAAGGGGCTTGAGCACCTGTTCGAGAAGATCCTCGTGCCGACCGAAAAGGTGGTGGAAGTGCGTCGCGGCCGCAAGGTCGATTCCGAGCGCAAGTTCTTCCCGGGCTATGTCATGGTTCGTGCCAATCTGACGGACGAAGCTTACCACCTGATCAAGAATACGCCGAAGGTCACAGGTTTCCTCGGCTCTGACAATAAGCCCGTTCCGATTCCGGATTATGAAGCCGAGCGCATTCTCGGTCAGGTCCAGGAAGGTGTCGAGCGGCCGAAGGCATCCATTACCTTCGAGATCGGCGAGCAGGTCCGCGTTTCCGACGGCCCATTCGCGTCGTTCAATGGCACGGTTCAGGATGTGGACGAAGAGCGTTCGCGCCTGAAGGTGGAAGTGTCGATCTTCGGCCGCGCAACGCCGGTCGAGCTGGAATACGCTCAGGTCGAGAAGGTCTGATTGCAGAAACTGGAGGCTGGCCCTTGCGGCCTGTTTCCTGCGGACGTTGTCCGCACCCGCGTGGAAGGTGAGGGGGTCTTAGCCGGACCCTAATGATCCGCACCACGCAACCGCAGCCGCCGGAGAGATCCGGCATCACGGGCCGGGCGACCGGCCGTTCATGAAAGGCAGAGAGATATGGCTAAGAAAGTTGCAGGCCAGCTCAAGCTTCAGGTCAAGGCAGGATCGGCAAACCCGTCCCCGCCGATTGGTCCGGCGCTTGGTCAGCGTGGCATTAACATCATGGAATTCTGCAAGGCGTTCAATGCCGCCACGCAGGAAATGGAAAAGGGCATGCCGATCCCGGTCGTCATTACCTATTACCAGGACAAGTCCTTCACCTTCGCGATGAAGCAGCCGCCGGTCAGCTACTGGCTGAAGAAGGAAGCGAAGATCACATCCGGTTCCAAGACGCCCGGCAAGGGCGCCAAGGCCGGCTCCCTCACCAAGGCTCAGATCAAGTCGATCGCAGAAGCCAAGATGAAGGATCTGAACGCAGCGGATATCGAAGGTGCAATGGCGATGATCGAGGGCTCTGCCCGCGCCATGGGCCTGGAAGTGGTGGGTTAAGATCATGGCTGGTAAGCGCACGCAGAAGATCAACGAAGGTGTTGATCCCACCAAGCTCTACGCTCTGACTCTGGCCATCGGCATGGTCAAGGAACGGGCTGTCGCCAAGTTCGACGAAACCATCGAAGTCTCGATGAACCTCGGCGTTGACCCGCGCCATGCGGACCAGATGGTTCGCGGCGTCGTTAACCTGCCGAACGGCACCGGCCGTACGGTTCGCGTTGCCGTCTTTGCTCGTGGCGCCAAGGCTGACGAAGCCAAGGCTGCCGGTGCCGATATCGTCGGCGCCGAAGAGCTCGTCGAAATCGTCCAGGGCGGCAAGATCGAATTCGATCGCTGCATCGCCACCCCGGACATGATGCCGCTCGTCGGCCGTCTCGGTAAGGTTCTCGGCCCTCGCGGCATGATGCCGAACCCGAAGGTAGGCACCGTCACCATGGACGTCGCCGGAGCTGTCAAGGCTTCCAAGGGCGGCGCTGTCGAGTTCCGCGTCGAGAAGGCTGGCATCGTCCATGCTGGCATCGGCAAGGCCTCTTTCGACGCCAAGGCTCTGGAAGAAAACATCCGCGCCTTTGCTGACGCCGTCATCAAGGCGAAGCCGGCGGGCGCCAAGGGCAACTACGTCAAGCGCGTGGCGATTTCCTCGACCATGGGTCCGGGCGTCAAGATCGAGCCCGGCTCGGTCACCGGTGCGCCGGCTGCATAAGTTTATTGCCGGGCTTTAAGTCCGGCGACTGAATTTCCGGCCTCGCAAGGGGCCGGAATATTCCGGAGAAATCCGGAATCCTGTCCGAGATTGCAGGTGGTTTTCCCTTAATCACTTTGCCTGCATGAGACGGGTAAGACCCGAATTGCATGAAGTTCGCTTCTAGGAACTCGGTTCGAGCCTTGGATGCCTTGTGCCTCTTTAGCCTTGATTGGCGCGAGAGCGCGGGGGGACAGGATCCTCAAGCGTCGCTTGGGATCTCGCATGATCCCAGGAGGCAAAAGGCAACCGGCGGGCCCGTTTTTGGTCCCGCCAACTGGAGATAGGCAGTGGAAAGAGCGGAAAAACGCGAATTCGTCACGGAACTGAACGAAGTCTTCAAGGCTTCGGGCTCAGTTGTCGTGGCCCACTATGCTGGTGCTACAGTCGCGCAAATGAACGATTTTCGTTCGAAGATGCGCGCAGCTGGCGGCACCGTCAAAGTCGCGAAGAACCGCCTGGCCAAGATCGCCCTTCAGGGTACGGAAGCGGAAGGGATGTCCAATCTCTTCAAGGGTCAGACGCTGATTGCATACAGCACCGATCCGATCACCGCTCCGAAAGTCGTCATGGATTTCGCCAAGACCAATGACAAGATCATTGTTCTGGGCGGCGCCATGGGAACAACCACGCTCAACGCCGATGCAGTCAAGTCGCTTGCGACCCTGCCTTCGCTCGATGAGTTGCGTGCGAAGCTGCTGGGCATGATCCAGACACCGGCTACCCGCATCGCTGGGGTTGTTGCAGCACCGGCAAGCCAGCTTGCCCGCGTGTTTGCGGCCTACGCCAAGAAGGACGAAGCCGCGTAAGGCGGTTTTTCGCTGTTTATAATCAACCGGTTCGAACCGAACAAAAGGAACTAGTAAAATGGCTGATCTCGCAAAGATCGTTGACGACCTCTCCTCGCTGACCGTTCTGGAAGCTGCAGAACTGTCGAAGCTTCTTGAAGAAAAGTGGGGCGTTTCCGCTGCTGCTCCGGTAGCTGTTGCTGCCGCTGCCGGTGGTGCCGCTGCTGCTGTCGTTGAAGAAGAAAAGACCGAATTCGACGTCATCCTCGTCGAAGCTGGTGCCAACAAGATCAACGTCATCAAGGAAGTCCGCGCCATCACTGGTCTCGGCCTCAAGGAAGCCAAGGATCTCGTTGAAGCCGCTCCGAAGGCTGTCAAGGAAGGCGTCAACAAGGCTGAAGCCGCTGACATCAAGAAGAAGCTTGAAGACGCTGGCGCCAAGGCCGACGTCAAGTAATCTTAAACTGCTTTTGGGAGGCAGTATTTCTACTGCCTCCCATTTGCCGTTTTTCTGAACGAATTACCCAAAAGCCGCGTCGAAACGGCTTTTGGGTAATGGGTTCTTCAAAAGGATGGTCTCGCACCGAGGGCAGCACAGCAATCCGAGCTGAGCGTTTTCTGGAGTCGGACGAGATTGAACTACTCATTGATTGACGGGATCGACTGGCCATCGGTTCCCGTCCGTTGCAGGCCCGGGTGCAAGATTTTGAAGGAGCGACGATGGCTCAGACCCTTTCGTTCAACGGTCGCAGGCGCGTACGCAAGTTTTTTGGTAAGATCCCCGAAGTCGCAGAAATGCCGAACCTCATCGAGGTTCAGAAGGCGTCCTACGACCAGTTTCTAATGGTTGAAGAGCCGAAGGGCGGCCGACCCGACGAAGGTCTTCAGGCCGTTTTCAAGTCGGTTTTCCCGATCACCGATTTCTCCGGCGCATCGATGCTGGAATTCGTGTCCTACGAGTTCGAACCGCCGAAGTTCGACGTTGACGAATGCCGTCAGCGCGACCTGACCTATGCCGCGCCGCTGAAGGTGACGCTGCGCCTCATCGTGTTCGATATCGACGAGGATACCGGCGCGAAGTCGATCAAGGACATCAAGGAACAGTCCGTTTACATGGGCGACATGCCGCTCATGACCAACAACGGCACGTTCATTGTCAACGGCACCGAGCGCGTGATCGTCTCCCAGATGCACCGTTCGCCGGGCGTCTTCTTCGACCATGACAAGGGCAAGAGCCATTCTTCCGGCAAGCTGCTCTTTGCTGCGCGCGTCATCCCCTATCGCGGTTCCTGGCTCGATATCGAATTTGACGCCAAGGACATCGTCTACGCCCGTATCGACCGCCGCCGCAAGATCCCTGTGACGTCGCTGCTGATGGCGCTCGGCATGGACGGCGAGGAAATCCTCGACACCTTCTACACGAAGTCGCTCTACAAGCGCGACGGCGAAGGCTGGCGCATTCCCTTCAAGCCGGAAACGCTGAAGGGTGCCAAAGCGATCACCGAGATGGTCGACGCCGATACCGGCGAAGTCGTCGTCGAAGCCGGCAAGAAGCTGACTCCGCGCCTGCTGCGCCAGCTTTCCGACAAGGGCCTGAAGGCACTCAAGGCCGCCGACGACGATCTTTACGGCAATTACCTTGCCGGCGACATCGTCAACTACTCGACGGGTGAGATCTACCTCGAGGCCGGCGACGAAATCGACGAGAAGACGCTTGGCATCATCCTGGCGAACGGTTTCGACGAGATCCCGGTTCTCGGCATCGATCACATCAATGTCGGCGCCTATATCCGCAACACGCTGACAGCCGACAAGAACGAGAACCGTCAGGACGCTCTGTTCGACATCTACCGTGTCATGCGTCCGGGTGAGCCGCCGACCATGGAATCGGCCGAAGCCATGTTCAACTCGCTGTTCTTCGATGCGGAGCGTTACGACCTCTCCGCCGTCGGCCGCGTCAAGATGAACATGCGCCTCGACCTGACCGTCGAAGACACCGTCCGCATCCTGCGCAAGGACGACATTCTGGCCGTGGTCAGGATGCTGGTCGAATTGCGCGATGGCAAGGGCGAGATCGACGACATCGACAACCTCGGCAACCGCCGCGTCCGTTCGGTCGGCGAGCTGATGGAAAACCAGTACCGTCTCGGCCTGCTGCGCATGGAGCGCGCGATCAAGGAACGCATGTCCTCGATCGAGATCGACACGGTCATGCCGCAGGACCTGATCAACGCCAAGCCGGCCGCCGCTGCCGTTCGCGAATTCTTCGGTTCCTCGCAGCTCTCGCAGTTCATGGACCAGGTCAACCCGCTCTCGGAAATCACCCACAAGCGCCGTCTTTCGGCTCTTGGCCCGGGCGGTCTGACCCGTGAGCGCGCCGGCTTCGAAGTCCGCGACGTGCATCCGACCCACTATGGCCGCATCTGCCCGATTGAAACGCCGGAAGGCCCGAACATCGGTCTCATCAACTCGCTTGCGACCTTTGCCCGCGTCAACAAGTACGGCTTCATCGAAAGCCCGTACCGCCGCATCGTCGACGGCAAGGTGACGAACGACGTGCTCTACCTCTCCGCCATGGAAGAGGCGAAGTACTACGTCGCCCAGGCCAACGCCGAGATGAACGCTGACGGTTCCTTCGTCGACGAATTCGTCGTCTGCCGTCATGCCGGTGAAGTTATGCTCGCCCCGCGCGACAGCATGAACCTGATGGACGTCTCGCCGAAGCAGGTCGTTTCGGTCGCAGCCGCTCTCATCCCGTTCCTGGAAAACGACGACGCCAACCGCGCGCTCATGGGCTCGAACATGCAGCGTCAGGCAGTGCCGCTGCTGCGTGCCGAAGCTCCGTTCGTCGGTACCGGCATGGAGCCGGTCGTCGCCCGTGACTCCGGCGCCGCCATCGGCGCCCGTCGCGGCGGCGTGGTTGACCAGGTCGACGCGACGCGTATCGTTATCCGCGCCACGGAAGACCTCGAAGCCGGCAAATCCGGCGTCGATATCTACCGCCTGCAGAAGTTCCAGCGTTCGAACCAGAACACCTGCGTCAACCAGCGCCCGCTGGTCACCGTCGGTGACGAGGTCAACCGCGGCGACATCCTCGCCGACGGCCCGTCGACCGATCTCGGCGACCTGGCGCTCGGCCGCAACGCGCTCGTCGCGTTCATGCCTTGGAACGGCTACAACTACGAAGACTCGATCCTGCTCTCCGAGCGTATCGTTGCCGACGACGTGTTCACCTCCATCCACATCGAGGAATTCGAAGTGATGGCGCGCGACACCAAGCTTGGTCCTGAGGAAATCACCCGCGATATTCCGAACGTTTCGGAAGAAGCGCTGAAGAACCTCGACGAAGCCGGCATCGTCTATATCGGCGCCGAAGTTCAGCCGGGCGATATCCTCGTCGGCAAGATCACACCGAAGGGCGAAAGCCCGATGACGCCGGAAGAAAAGCTTCTGCGCGCCATCTTCGGCGAAAAGGCCTCCGACGTGCGTGATACCTCGATGCGCATGCCGCCCGGCACCTATGGCACGATCGTCGAAGTTCGCGTCTTCAACCGCCACGGCGTTGAAAAGGACGAGCGCGCAATGGCGATCGAGCGCGAGGAAATCGAGCGTCTGGCAAAGGACCGTGACGACGAGCAGGCGATCCTCGACCGTAACGTCTACGGCCGTCTGATCGAGATGCTGCGCGGCCAGGCTTCTATTGCCGGTCCGAAGGGCTTCAAGAAGGGCAGTGAGCTTTCGAACGCCGTCGTCTCCGAATACCCCCGCTCGCAGTGGTGGATGTTCGCGGTCGAAGATGAAAAGGTCCAGAGCGAGCTCGAAGCGCTCCGCGGTCAGTACGACGAATCCAAGTCGCGCCTTGAACAGCGCTTCATGGACAAGGTCGAAAAGGTCCAGCGCGGCGATGAAATGCCTCCTGGCGTCATGAAGATGGTCAAGGTCTTCGTCGCCGTAAAGCGCAAGATCCAGCCGGGCGACAAGATGGCCGGCCGTCACGGGAACAAGGGCGTCGTCTCGCGCATTGTGCCGGTGGAAGACATGCCGTTCCTCGAAGACGGCACGCATGTCGACGTCGTTCTGAACCCGCTCGGCGTGCCTTCGCGCATGAACGTCGGTCAGATCCTCGAAACGCATCTGGGTTGGGCTTGCGCCGGCATGGGTCGCCAGATCGGCGAACTGATCGATGCATACAAGGCCAATGGCAACATTGAGCCGCTGCGCAAGACCATCGGCGATGTCGTCGGTACCGGCCCGAAGGCCGAACAGGTCCATGAGTTCGACGATGACTCGGTTCTGCGTCTCGCCGACCAGTGGAAGCGCGGCGTTTCGATTGCGACGCCTGTTTTCGACGGCGCGAACGAAGCCGACGTCAACGACATGCTGCGTCTGGCGGGTCTCAAGGATAGCGGTCAGTCGACGCTCTATGACGGCCGTACCGGCGAGCAGTTCGACCGCCAGGTGACCGTGGGCTACATCTACATGCTGAAGCTCAACCACTTGGTCGACGATAAGATCCATGCTCGTTCGATCGGTCCTTACTCGCTCGTGACCCAGCAGCCGCTGGGCGGCAAGGCGCAGTTCGGCGGTCAGCGCTTCGGCGAAATGGAAGTCTGGGCGCTCGAAGCATACGGCGCGGCCTACACGCTGCAGGAAATGCTGACGGTGAAGTCGGACGACGTCGCCGGCCGCACCAAGGTCTACGAAGCCATTGTCCGCGGAGACGACACGTTCGAAGCCGGTATTCCGGAAAGCTTCAACGTTCTCGTCAAGGAAATGCGCTCGCTGGGCCTCAGCGTCGAGCTCGAGAACACCAAGCTTGACGAGGCGCAGGCAGCTCAGCTGCCCGACGCGGCCGAGTAAGCACTTGATAGGGCGTGCGCTGCCAATGCGGCGCACGCCGGTCCCGCCGGGCGCCGTATCCGTGTCGGCCCGGAAGGGAAGTTTCGCCGCATCTAGCGGTTATTCTCGTTTAAGCGAGGGAGGCGGCTCCCGGGAATTTGCCGCCGACCATCGCATTTTAAGGGCGTTTAGCCCATGAAGGAGACAGGCATGAACCAAGAGGTCATGAATCTTTTCAATCCGCAGGTGCCTGCACAGAATTTCGATTCTATTCGGATTTCGATCGCGTCTCCGGAGAAGATCCTCTCCTGGTCTTACGGTGAGATCAAGAAGCCGGAAACCATCAACTACCGTACGTTCAAGCCGGAACGCGACGGTCTGTTCTGTGCGCGCATCTTCGGGCCGATCAAGGACTACGAATGCCTGTGCGGCAAGTACAAGCGCATGAAGTACAAGGGCATCATCTGCGAAAAGTGCGGCGTCGAAGTCACGCTGTCGCGCGTTCGCCGTGAGCGCATGGGCCATATCGAGCTCGCCGCTCCCGTTGCCCACATCTGGTTCCTGAAGTCGCTGCCGAGCCGCATTTCGACGCT
The DNA here is from genome assembly GCF_004306515.1 of Rhizobium beringeri. Taxonomy (NCBI): domain Bacteria; kingdom Pseudomonadati; phylum Pseudomonadota; class Alphaproteobacteria; order Hyphomicrobiales; family Rhizobiaceae; genus Rhizobium; species Rhizobium beringeri. The sequence continues at coordinate 1,414,599 of NZ_SILG01000001.1, forward strand.
GCTCGACATGACGCTGAAGGATGTCGAGCGCGTCCTCTACTTCGAAAACTACATCGTCACCGAGCCGGGCCTGACCGCCCTGAAGGAGCACCAGCTCCTCTCGGAAGAAGAGTACATGCTCGCCGTCGACGAATACGGCGAAGACCAGTTCACCGCGATGATCGGCGCCGAGGCGATCTACGAGATGCTGGCCTCGATGAACCTCGAGAAGATCGCTGGCGACCTGCGCGCCGAGCTTGCCGACACTACGTCGGATCTCAAGCAGAAGAAGCTGATGAAGCGCCTGAAGATCGTCGAGAACTTCATGGAGTCGGGCAACCGTCCGGAATGGATGATCATGAAGGTCGTTCCGGTCATCCCGCCGGACTTGCGTCCGCTGGTTCCGCTCGACGGCGGCCGTTTCGCGACGTCGGATCTGAACGATCTCTACCGCCGCGTCATCAACCGTAACAACCGTCTGAAGCGCCTGATCGAGCTTCGTGCGCCTGGCATCATCATCCGCAACGAAAAGCGCATGCTGCAGGAATCCGTTGACGCGCTGTTCGACAACGGCCGTCGCGGCCGAGTCATCACCGGCGCCAACAAGCGTCCGCTGAAGTCGCTCTCCGACATGCTGAAGGGCAAGCAGGGCCGCTTCCGCCAGAACCTGCTCGGCAAGCGCGTCGACTATTCCGGCCGTTCGGTCATCGTCACCGGTCCGGAACTGAAGTTGCATCAGTGCGGCCTGCCGAAGAAGATGGCGCTCGAGCTTTTCAAGCCGTTCATCTATGCCCGCCTCGACGCCAAGGGTTACTCCTCGACCGTCAAGCAGGCCAAGAAGTTGGTCGAAAAGGAAAAGCCTGAGGTCTGGGATATCCTCGACGAGGTCATTCGCGAGCATCCGGTTCTGTTGAACCGCGCACCGACGCTGCACCGCCTGGGCATCCAGGCCTTCGAACCTATCCTGGTCGAAGGCAAGGCGATCCAGCTGCATCCGCTCGTCTGCACGGCCTTCAACGCCGACTTCGACGGTGACCAGATGGCCGTTCACGTGCCGCTGTCGCTCGAAGCCCAGCTCGAAGCCCGCGTGCTGATGATGTCGACCAACAACATCCTGCACCCGGCCAACGGCGCGCCGATCATCGTTCCCTCGCAGGACATGGTTCTCGGCCTCTACTATCTGTCGATCCTCAACCAGAACGAGCCGGGCGAAGGCATGGCCTTCTCCGATCTCGGCGAGCTGCATCACGCTCTCGAAAGCAAGGTCGTGACGCTGCACACCAAGATCCGCGGCCGCTTCAAGTCGGTCGACGAGGATGGCAAGCCTTACTCGAAGATCTATGAGACGACGCCTGGCCGTCTGCTAATCGGTGAACTGTTGCCGAAGAACGGCAAGGTGCCCTTCGATATCTGCAACCAGGAAATGACCAAGAAGAACATCTCGAAGATGATCGACACGGTCTATCGCCATTGCGGCCAGAAGGACACGGTCATTTTCTGCGACCGCATCATGCAGCTCGGCTTCGCCCATGCCTGCCGCGCCGGCATTTCGTTCGGCAAGGACGACATGGTCATTCCGGATGCCAAGGCCAAGATCGTTGCCGACACCGAAAATCTGGTGAAGGAATACGAGCAGCAGTACAATGACGGCCTCATCACCCAGGGCGAGAAGTACAACAAGGTTGTCGACGCCTGGGGCAAGGCGACCGAAAAGGTCGCCGAAGAGATGATGGCGCGCATCAAGGCGGTCGAATTCGATGAGAAGACCGGTCGCCAGAAGCCGATGAACTCGATCTACATGATGAGCCACTCCGGTGCCCGCGGTTCTCCGAACCAGATGCGCCAGCTGGGCGGCATGCGTGGCCTCATGGCCAAGCCGTCGGGCGAAATCATCGAGACCCCGATCATCTCGAACTTCAAGGAAGGCCTGACCGTCAACGAGTACTTCAACTCGACGCACGGCGCCCGTAAGGGTCTGGCAGACACCGCCTTGAAGACCGCCAACTCCGGCTACCTGACCCGCCGTCTCGTCGACGTCGCGCAGGATTGCATCGTCACGCATGTCGATTGCGGAACGCAGACGGGCCTCACCATGACCGCCATCGTCGATGCCGGCCAGGTGGTTGCCTCGATCGGCGCCCGTATCCTCGGCCGCACGGCGCTCGACGACATCGATCATCCGGTCACGGGTGAGCGCATCGTCGATGCCGGCAGGATGATCCTCGAGCCCGACGTCGTCGAAATCGAGAAGGCCGGCATCCAGTCGATCCGCATCCGCTCGGCACTGACCTGCGAAATCCAGACGGGCGTCTGCTCGGTCTGCTACGGCCGCGACCTCGCGCGCGGTACGCCGGTCAATATGGGCGAAGCCGTCGGCGTCATCGCTGCTCAGTCGATCGGCGAGCCGGGCACCCAGCTCACCATGCGTACCTTCCACCTTGGCGGTACGGCAACCGTGGTCGACCAGTCGTTCCTCGAAGCCTCGTACGAAGGTACGGTGCAGATCAAGAACCGCAACATCCTGCGCAACTCCGATGGCAACCTCGTTGCCATGGGCCGCAACATGACCGTTCAGATCTTGGACGAACGTGGTGTCGAGCGGTCGTCGCAGCGGGTGGCATACGGTTCGAAGCTGCATGTCGACGAAGGCGACAAGGTCAAGCGCGGCCAGCGCCTGGCAGAGTGGGACCCCTACACCCGTCCAATGATGACGGAAGTGGCCGGTACCGTTCAGTTTGAAGATCTGGTCGACGGTCTCTCCGTTCTGGAAGCGACCGACGAATCGACCGGCATCACCAAGCGTCAGGTCATCGACTGGCGTTCGACCCCGCGCGGCTCAGACCTCAAGCCAGCGATCGTCATCAAGGATGCCAGCGGCAATATCGCGAAGCTGTCCCGTGGTGGTGACGCCCGCTTCTTTCTCTCGGTCGATGCGATCCTGTCGGTCGAGCCGGGCACGAAGGTCTCCCAGGGTGACGTTCTCGCCCGTTCGCCGCTCGAAAGCGCCAAGACCAAGGACATCACCGGCGGTCTGCCGCGTGTTGCCGAGCTGTTCGAAGCCCGCCGTCCGAAGGACCACGCCATCATCGCAGAGATCGATGGTACGATCCGCCTCGGCCGCGACTACAAGAACAAGCGTCGCGTCATCATCGAGCCGGCGGAAGACGGTGTCGAGCCTGTCGAATACCTGATCCCGAAGGGCAAGCCCTTCCACCTTCAGGAAGGCGACTATATCGAAAAGGGTGACTACATCCTCGACGGTAATCCGGCTCCGCACGACATCCTGGCGATCAAGGGCGTGGAGGCTCTAGCCTCCTACCTCGTCAACGAGATCCAGGAAGTCTACCGCCTGCAGGGCGTCGTCATCAACGACAAGCACATCGAGGTGATTGTCCGTCAGATGCTGCAGAAGGTGGAAATCACCGATGCAGGCGACTCGACCTATATCGTCGGCGACAATGTCGACCGGATCGAGCTCGAAGACGTCAACGATCACCTGATCGAGCAGGGCAAGAAGCCAGCCTACGGCGATCCGGTTCTTCTCGGTATCACCAAGGCGTCGCTGCAGACCCCGTCCTTCATCTCGGCCGCGTCCTTCCAGGAAACGACCAAGGTGCTGACGGAAGCTGCAATCGCCGGCAAGACCGACGGCCTGCAGGGTCTGAAGGAAAATGTCATCGTCGGTCGCCTCATCCCGGCCGGTACTGGCGGCACCATGACCCAGATCCGCCGCATCGCTACGTCGCGCGACGAGATGATCCTCGAAGAGCGCCGCAAGGGCTCCGGCGCAGCCGTTGCCACGCCGATGCTGCAGGACATGGCCGAAAAGGCTCCGGCTGCGGAATAATCCGCGGCTGAAGTCGACGAATTGAAAAACCGCCCGGAGCGATCCGGGCGGTTTTTGTTTTATCTGTTCTGATTGGTCTGGCGGGGAGGGAGGCGCTGCTTCCGTTTAGGCTGCCTTGACAGCGTCAGCGGCGGCTCCCTTCAGTTGAACCGGATGATCGCGACTTCGCCTTCGACGGCGCCCTGATAGGCAGATGCGTGCGGCTCTTCGGCCGGGACCTCGGTCAGCATGCCGATCTGGTCGAGATCGGCCTCGATGAAGCCTTCCTCGGCGAGGGCGTTCAAGGCTTCGCGTACGGCGGTGTCGTCGTCAGGCGCCTTCAGCATGATATGCAGGTCGATGCCTTCGCTGGCGTCGGACTCGTAGCCCTTGCCGATGATGATGAAGATCATCGGGCCGTCGAAATTATTGTCGTTATCAGGTGTCGTGATCATCGCCTGTCCTTCGGCTCTTTGACGATTCGGTCGCTCGAATCCTGCTGTGAGGGCCGAACGCCGCAATTGCTGATTCCTTAACTGCTTTTGCTGCAATGCCCAAGTTTTTATCTTGGTGCATAGCCGTGAATTCGTCTAGAAGGATGAAACAGGGCGTTCGGTCGCCATATCAAGGCGATACGGCGAGTTTATTTCTTAACCGGCCTTGACGAGACGGGTGGAAACCAGTAGTACCCCGGCCATCAGATCCCATGTGAGGCTTGGCTGTTCGGGGCGACGCGCCCTGAAGTTCACCTCAAACAAGGTTCTAAACGCACGTTGAAGTCATGATGCTGCACGCACGACGCATATTTTTGCGTCCTCTGCTCCTTGTGGTCCATCTGCGGAAGCGGATCGGGCCATATTTTGCGCATTGACGGAAAGTGCGTCACTGCCGGAGACGGCGCGAGTTCAAGCCCGCAAGGGTACTGAGATAAAACGTAAGGGATGGTTGAATGCCTACCGTAAACCAGCTGATCCGCAAGCCTCGCCAGGCGAACGTAAAGCGTAACAAGGTTCCCGCACTCCAGGAGAACCCGCAGAAGCGCGGCGTTTGCACGCGCGTCTACACGACGACGCCGAAGAAGCCGAACTCGGCTCTGCGTAAGGTCGCAAAGATCCGCCTGACCAACGGCTTCGAAGTCATTGGTTACATCCCCGGCGAAGGTCACAACCTTCAGGAACACTCTGTCGTCATGATCCGTGGCGGCCGCGTTAAGGACCTTCCGGGTGTCCGTTATCACATCATCCGCGGCGTTCTCGATACCCAGGGTGTCAAGAACCGCAAGCAGCGCCGCTCCAAGTACGGTGCGAAGCGTCCGAAGTAATTCGGTTTTTGAATAATCCGGCGCTGCGCGAGGTCCTCCGCGTCATGAAGCGCCTTAACGGTTGAAGAGACAAAACTATGTCCAGACGTCATAAAGCAGAAAAGCGCGAGATCAATCCGGACCCGAAGTTCGGCGATCTCGTCGTCACCAAGTTCATGAATGCCATCATGCTCGACGGCAAGAAGTCCGTCGCTGAAAACATCGTCTACGGTGCGTTCGACGTTGTCCACGGCAAGTCCAAGCAGGAGCCGCTCACGGTTTTCCATTCGGCGCTTGAGAACATTGCCCCGCACGTTGAAGTTCGCTCGCGTCGTGTCGGTGGTGCGACCTATCAGGTCCCCGTCGATGTTCGTCCGGAGCGCCGCCAGGCTCTTGCTATTCGCTGGCTGATCGCTGCTGCCCGCAAGCGCAATGAAACGACTATGGTTGACCGCCTTTCCGGCGAACTGCTCGATGCGTCCAACAACCGCGGCTCCGCCGTCAAGAAGCGCGAAGACACGCACAAGATGGCTGACGCCAACCGCGCGTTCTCGCACTATCGCTGGTAATTCCGAACGGTATCGAAAGGCAGTCCACAATGGCTCGCGAATATAAGATCGAAGACTACCGTAATTTCGGTATCATGGCGCATATCGACGCCGGCAAGACCACGACCACCGAGCGTATTCTTTATTACACCGGCAAGTCGCACAAGATCGGCGAAGTCCACGACGGCGCAGCCACCATGGACTGGATGGAGCAGGAGCAGGAGCGTGGCATCACGATCACCTCTGCTGCCACCACGACCTATTGGAAGGGCCGTGACGGCAAAATGCGCCGCTTCAACATCATCGACACTCCAGGCCACGTCGACTTCACCATTGAAGTCGAGCGTTCGCTGCGCGTTCTTGACGGCGCCATCGCGCTGCTCGACGCCAACGCCGGTGTTGAGCCGCAGACGGAGACCGTCTGGCGCCAGGCCGAAAAGTACAATGTCCCGCGGATGATCTTCTGCAACAAGATGGACAAGACCGGTGCGGACTTCTACCGCTCCGTCGAGATGATCAAGACCCGTCTCGGTGCAACGGCTGTCGTCATGCAGCTGCCGATCGGTGCAGAAACCGAATTCAAGGGCGTCATCGACCTGGTCGAGATGAACGCACTCATCTGGCGCGACGAGTCGCTCGGCGCCCAGTGGGATGTCGTCGAGATCCCCGAGGACATGAAGGCCAAGGCTGAAGAATATCGCGAAAAGCTGATCGAGACGGTCGTCGACATCGACGAAGCCGCCACCGAAGCTTACCTCGAAGGCATTCTGCCCGATAACGATCAGATCCGTGCGCTGGTTCGCCGCGGCACGATCGACGTCAAGTTCCACCCGATGTTCTGCGGCACTGCCTTCAAGAACAAGGGCGTGCAGCCGCTGCTCGACGCCGTTGTTGACTACTTGCCGTCGCCGATGGACATCCCGGCGATCAAGGGCATCGACTTCAAGACGGAAGCCGAAATCGAGCGTCATGCCGACGACAGCGAGCCGCTTTCCATGCTCGCCTTCAAGATCATGAACGACCCCTTCGTCGGTTCGCTGACCTTCGCCCGCATCTACTCTGGCAAGCTCGAAAAGGGTGCGTCGGTCATCAACACGGTCAAGGATAAGCGCGAGCGCGTCGGCCGTATGCTGCAGATGCACTCCAACTCGCGTGAAGACATCGAAGAAGCCTTCGCAGGCGACATCGTCGCTCTCGCCGGCCTCAAGGAAACCACGACGGGCGACACGCTCTGCGATCCGCTGAAGCCGGTTATCCTCGAGCGCATGGAATTCCCGGAGCCGGTCATCCAGATCGCCATCGAGCCGAAGACCAAGGGCGACCAGGAAAAGATGGGCCTCGCGCTCAACCGCCTGGCTGCTGAAGATCCGTCCTTCCGCGTCAAGACCGACCAGGAATCCGGCCAGACCATCATCGCCGGCATGGGCGAACTGCATCTCGACATCATCGTCGACCGCATGCGTCGTGAATTCAAGGTCGAAGCAACTGTCGGCGCGCCGCAGGTTGCCTACCGCGAAACCATCACCCGGACGCATGAAGAAGACTACACGCACAAGAAGCAGTCCGGTGGTACCGGCCAGTTCGCGCGCGTCAAGATCGTCTTCGAACCGAACCCGGAAGGCGACGAATTCAAGTTCGAATCGAAGATCGTCGGCGGTTCCGTACCGAAGGAATACATCCCCGGCGTCCAGAAGGGCATCGAAAGCGTTCTGTCTTCGGGTCCGCTCGCAGGCTTCCCGATGCTCGGCGTCAAGGCGACCCTCATCGATGGCGCCTTCCACGACGTCGACTCCTCGGTTCTCGCCTTCGAAATCGCATCGCGTGCCTGCTTCCGTGAAGCAGCCAAGAAGGCCGGCGCTCAGCTGCTCGAGCCGATGATGAAGGTCGAAGTCGTCACCCCGGAAGATTATGTCGGCGACGTTATCGGCGACCTGAACTCCCGTCGCGGTCAGATCCAGGGCCAGGAAAGCCGCGGTATCGCCGTCGTCATCAACGCGAACGTCCCGCTCGCGAACATGTTCAAGTACGTCGACAACCTGCGCTCCATGTCCCAGGGCCGCGCCCAGTACACGATGACCTTCGATCACTATTCGCCGGTCCCGTCGAACGTCGCAACTGAAATCCAGGCAAAGTATTCCGGTCAGAAGTGACCGGAATACCAATTGACCGATAACAAGAATTAGATCCCTTCGGGGACTAGCAAAATGGAGACCCGAAAATGGGAAAGAGTAAGTTTGAGCGCAACAAGCCGCACGTCAACATTGGCACGATTGGCCACGTTGACCACGGCAAGACGTCTCTGACGGCAGCGATCACGAAGTACTTCGGTGAGTACAAGGCGTACGATCAGATCGACGCGGCTCCGGAAGAAAAGGCCCGTGGCATCACCATCTCGACGGCGCACGTTGAGTATGAGACGCCGGCCCGCCACTACGCGCACGTTGACTGCCCCGGCCACGCCGACTACGTCAAGAACATGATCACCGGTGCTGCCCAGATGGACGGCGCGATCCTGGTGTGCTCGGCCGCTGACGGCCCGATGCCGCAGACGCGCGAACACATCCTGCTGGCCCGCCAGGTCGGCGTTCCGGCGATCGTGGTGTTCCTGAACAAGGTCGACCAGGTTGACGACGCCGAGCTTCTCGAACTGGTCGAGCTCGAAGTTCGCGAACTGCTGTCGTCCTACGACTTTCCGGGCGACGACATTCCGATCATCAAGGGTTCGGCGCTTGCTGCTCTCGAAGATTCGGACAAGAAGATCGGCGAGGATTCTATCCGCGAGCTGATGGCTGCTGTCGACGCCTATATCCCGACGCCTGAGCGTCCGATCAACCTGCCGTTCCTGCTGCCGATCGAAGACGTGTTCTCGATCTCGGGCCGCGGCACGGTTGTGACCGGCCGCGTCGAGCGTGGCATTGTCAAGGTTGGCGAAGAAGTCGAGATCGTCGGCATCCGTCCGACGACGAAGACGACGGTGACCGGCGTTGAAATGTTCCGCAAGCTGCTCGATCAGGGCCAGGCTGGCGACAACATCGGTGCGCTGATCCGCGGCGTCACCCGTGACGGCGTTGAGCGTGGCCAGATTCTGTGCAAGCCGGGTTCGGTCAAGCCGCACAAGAAGTTCATGGCTGAAGCCTACATCCTGACGAAGGAAGAGGGTGGCCGTCATACGCCGTTCTTCACCAACTACCGTCCGCAGTTCTACTTCCGCACGACCGACGTGACGGGCATTGTGACGCTGCCGGAAGGCACGGAGATGGTTATGCCGGGCGACAACGTCACGGTATCGGTCGAGCTGATCGTTCCGATCGCGATGGAAGAAAAGCTGCGTTTCGCCATCCGCGAAGGCGGCCGCACCGTCGGCGCCGGTATCGTCGCGAGCATCGTCGAGTAATTAGCGGCTGGGCCACAGGCCCAAGGAAAGGATAGGGACATCGATCTCGGTGTCCCTCTCGATCTTTGAAACCGGTGGCCCGCTAACGTAACTGAAGGTAAGTCGTGTCCCTGAATGGTGACACGCGGATAACAGACACAAGGATAAAGTCGAATGAACGGCCAGAATATCCGCATCCGCCTGAAGGCGTTCGATCACCGGATTCTCGACGCCTCCACGCGTGAGATCGTATCGACGGCTAAGCGCACCGGTGCAAGCGTCCGGGGCCCCGTTCCGCTTCCGACCCGCATCGAGAAGTTTACGGTCAACCGGTCCCCGCATATCGACAAGAAGAGCCGCGAACAGTTCGAGATGCGCACGCATAAGCGCCTTCTCGATATCGTTGACCCGACCCCGCAGACGGTAGACGCGCTGATGAAGCTCGATCTCGCCGCCGGTGTCGATGTTGAGATCAAGCTCTGAGACCTCGGGTCTTCGGGCTGAGTGAGAAGGATTGAACCGATGCGTTCAGGTGTGATTGCACAGAAGGTGGGAATGACCCGCGTCTATAACGACGCCGGCGAGCATGTCCCGGTAACGGTACTGCGCATGGAGGCCGTCCAGGTCGTTGCCACGCGCACTGTCGAAAAGAATGGCTATACCGCAGTTCAGCTCGGTGCCGGCCAGGCGAAGGTAAAAAACACGTCGAAGGCGATGCGCGGCAACTTTGCCATTGCCAACGTCGAGCCGAAGGCCAAGGTCACGGAATTCCGCGTTTCGGAAGACAACCTGCTGGAGATCGGCACGGAGATCAAGGCGGGCCACTTCGCAGCTGGCCAGCTGGTCGACGTGACGGGCACGACGATCGGTAAAGGTTTTGCCGGCGCCATGAAGCGCCACGGTTTCGGCGGTCTGCGTGCCACGCACGGTGTGTCGGTTTCGCACCGCTCGCACGGTTCGACCGGCTCGCGCCAGGATCCGGGCAAGGTTTTCAAGAACAAGAAGATGGCTGGTCACATGGGCCAGACGCGCGTCACGACGCAGAACCTGGAAGTGGTTTCGACCGACGAAGATCGTGGTCTGATCCTGATCAAGGGTGCTGTTCCTGGTTCCAAGGGTGCTTGGATCATCGTGCGCGACGCCGTCAAGTCGGCCGCGAAGTAAGGGAGCCAGATCAATGGAATTCAACGTCAAGACCCTCGAGGGAAAAGACGCCGGGAAGGTTTCCCTTTCGGACGCGATTTTCGGCCTCGAGCCCCGTGAAGACATTCTCGCCCGCGTCATCCGCTGGCAGCTTGCCAAGAAGCAGCAGGGGACGCACAAGGCTAAGGGCCGCGCTGAAGTTTCGCGCACCGGTGCCAAGATGTACAAGCAGAAGGGTACGGGCCGCGCCCGCCACCATTCGGCTCGCGCTCCGCAGTTCCGCGGCGGCGGCAAGGCTCACGGCCCGGTCGTCCGCAGCCACGAGCACGATCTTCCGAAGAAGGTTCGTGCACTTGGCCTTCGCCACGCCCTTTCGGCCAAGATCAAGGCCGATGACGTCATCGTCATCGACAACCTGGTTGCCGCTGAAGCCAAGACCAAGTCGCTCGCGTCCGTTTTCGAGACGCTCGGCCTGACCAACGCCCTCTTCATCGGCGGCGCAGAGCTTGATGGCAACTTCAAGCTTGCAGCTCAGAACATCCCGAACATCGATGTTCTGCCGATCCAGGGCATCAACGTTTACGACATCGTGCGCCGCGGCAAGCTCGTGCTTTCCAAGGCTGCGGTTGAAGCGCTAGAGGAGCGATTCAAGTGACCGATCTTCGCCACTACGATGTGATCGTCTCTCCGGCGATCACCGAAAAGTCCACGCTGGTATCCGAAAACAACCAGGTTGTTTTCAATGTCGCCAAGCAGGCGACGAAGCCGGAAATCAAGGCTGCGGTCGAGGCGCTGTTTGGCGTCAAGGTTACGGCTGTCAACACTCTGCTGCGCAAAGGCAAGACCAAGCGGTTCCGCGGTTTCGTCGGCAAGCAGAAGGACGTGAAGAAGGCTGTTGTGACGCTGGCTGAAGGCCAGACGATCGACGTCTCCACCGGTCTCTGAGGTATAAGAAAATGGCATTGAAAACATTCAATCCGATCACCCCGAGCCAGCGCCAGCTGGTCATCGTCGACCGCTCGGCCCTCTACAAGGGCAAGCCGGTCAAGGCGCTGACGGAAGGTCTGACCAAGAGCGGCGGTCGTAACAACCTCGGTCGCATCACCGCCCGCTTCATCGGCGGCGGTCACAAGCGCACCTATCGTCTGATCGACTTCAAGCGTCGCAAGTTCGACATCGAAGGCACGGTCGAGCGTATCGAATACGATCCGAACCGCACGGCTTTCATCGCGCTGGTGAACTATGCTGACGGCGAAAAGGCTTATATCCTCGCTCCTCAGCGCCTCGCTGCCGGTGACAAGGTTATCGCTTCCGAGAAGGCTGTCGACGTCAAGCCCGGCAACACCATGCCGCTGCAGTTCATCCCGGTCGGCTCCATCATCCACAATGTGGAAATGAAGCCGGGCAAGGGTGGTCAGATCGCTCGCTCCGCCGGTGGCTACGCACAGCTCGTCGGCCGCGACCAGGGGATGGCGATCCTTCGCCTGAACTCCGGTGAACAGCGTCTCGTTCATGGCTCCTGCCTTGCTTCGATCGGCGCCGTCTCCAACCCTGACCACGCCAACATCAACGACGGCAAGGCAGGTCGTACCGTTTGGCGCGGCAAGCGTCCGCATAACCGCGGTGTTGTCATGAACCCGGTCGACCATCCGCACGGCGGTGGTGAAGGCCGCACCTCCGGTGGTCGCCATCCGGTGACACCGTGGGGCAAGCCGACCAAGGGCAAGCGCACCCGGTCGAACAAGTCGACCGACAAGATGATCATGCGCTCGCGTCATCAGCGTAAGAAGTAAGAGAGGAAGTCTCCAATGGCTCGTTCAGTATGGAAAGGTCCGTTCGTTGACGGCTATCTTCTCAAGAAGGCTGAGAAGGTTCGTGAAGGCGGTCGCAGTGAAGTGATCAAGATCTGGAGCCGTCGCTCCACGATCCTGCCGCAGTTCGTCGGTCTTACCTTCGGCGTCTACAACGGCAGCAAGCATATCCCGGTCAGCGTCAATGAAGACATGGTCGGCCACAAATTCGGTGAGTTCTCTCCGACCCGCACCTACTACGGTCACGGCGCGGACAAGAAGGCGAAGAGGAAGTAACAATGGGCAAGGCAAAAGCCGAACGCCGGCTGAAGGACAACGAGGCGCAAGCAGTCGCCCGCACGCTCCGCGTCAGCCCCCAGAAGCTCAACCTGGTTGCTGCGGCTATCCGTGGCAAGAAGGTTGAGCGTGCACTCGCTGAGCTGGAGTTCTCCCGCAAGCGCATCGCAGGCGCCGTCAAGAAGACGCTCGAATCTGCGATCGCCAACGCCGAGAACAACCACGATCTCGACGTCGACTCGCTGGTTGTCGCCGAGGCCTATGTGGGCAAGTCGATCGTCATGAAGCGTTTCCACGCTCGTGGCCGCGGTCGTGCGTCGCGCATTGAAAAGCCCTTCGCGCACCTGACGATCGTCGTTCGTGAAGTGCAGGCAGCAGAGGAGGCCGCATAATGGGTCAGAAAATCAATCCAATCGGTTTCCGCCTCGGCATCAACCGTACCTGGGATAGCCGCTGGTTTGCGGACAATGCCGAGTACGGCCAGCTGCTGCACGAAGACCTGAAGATGCGCAAGTTCGTCATGAGCGAACTGAAGCAGGCCGGGATCTCCAAGGTGGTCATCGAGCGTCCGCACAAGAAGTGCCGCGTCACGATCCACTCGGCACGTCCGGGCCTGATCATCGGCCGCAAGGGCGCAGACATCGACAAGCTTCGCAAGAAGCTGTCGGAGATGACGAATTCGGAAACGCACCTCAACATCGTCGAAGTGCGTAAGCCCGAAGTCGATGCGACGCTGGTCGCTCAGTCGATCGCCCAGCAGCTCGAGCGTCGCGTGGCTTTCCGCCGCGCCATGAAGCGTGCCGTTCAGTCGGCGATGCGTCTTGGCGCCGAAGGCATCAAGATCACCTGCGCCGGCCGTCTCGGCGGCGCTGAAATCGCCCGTACGGAATGGTACCGCGAAGGTCGTGTGCCGTTGCACACGCTGCGCGCCGACATCGACTACGGTACGGCTGAAGCAGAAACCGCATTCGGCATCTGCGGCATCAAGGTCTGGATCTTCAAGGGCGAAATCCTTGAGCATGATCCGATGGCTTCCGAGCGCCGTGCGATGGAAGGTGACGCCCAGGGTCCGGCAAGCCGTGATCGTGACCGCGACAGAGACCGTCGCCGCGACAACGCTTGATAGCGCGCGTGGCAGAGAAGTTCGGAGAATAAGAAAATGTTGCAGCCAAAGCGTACCAAGTACCGCAAGCAGTTCAAGGGCCGCATCAAGGGCGTCGCCAAGGGCGGTTCTGACCTGGCATTCGGCGAATTCGGCCTGAAGGCACAGGAACCCAACCGCGTCAACGCGCGCGAGATCGAAGCGGCCCGCCGCGCGATCACGCGTTATATGAAGCGCGCCGGCCGTGTATGGATCCGCGTGTTCCCGGACGTTCCGGTAACCGCAAAGCCGACCGAAGTCCGTATGGGTAAGGGTAAGGGCTCCGTTGAATACTGGGCATGCAAGGTCAAGCCCGGCCGTATGATGTTCGAGATCGACGGTGTCAGCGAAGAAATCGCCCGTGAGGCGCTTCGCCTCGGCTCTGCCAAGCTCTCGGTCAAGACGCGCTTCGTTCAGCGCATTGCAGAGTAAGGGATTGAGCTCATGAAAGCCTCAGACGTTCGCGCGTTCAGCGCTGACCAACTCAAGGACGAGCTTGCCAAGCTGAAGAAGGAGCAGTTCAACCTGCGCTTTCAGAAGGCAACCGGCCAGCTCGAAAAGTCCTCGCGCATCAACGAAGTCCGCAAGGACATCGCCCGCGTGAAAACCATTGCCCGCCAGAAGGCGGCAGAAGTTAAGGCCTAAAGGAAGAAAAATATGCCGAAGCGCATCCTGCAGGGCGTCGTCGTTGGCGACAAGAACGAGAAGACGGTAGTGGTTCGTGTCGAGCGTCGTTTCGCTCACCCGCTGCTCCAGAAGACCGTTCGTCGTTCCAAGAAGTACAAGGCCCACGACGAGAACAACCAGTACAAGATCGGCGATACCGTATCCATCGAGGAATGCGCGCCGATCTCCAAGGACAAGCGCTGGACGGTGATTTCCGCCCAGAGCAAGTAACAGAATTTTGCGCGAGGCCTTGCGTCTCGCCGAAATATCTGTATGAAGCAGCGTCAGAACGCTCGAATGCCGGGCGTTCTTTTGCTTTGAGCGCACGGAAGGTCCCGTTCGGGAAACCACCCTGGCACGATCGATCCCGCGCTATTCAGCTATTGCCGCGTCTGTGCTGTCGTCATGGCAGCTCGGCCGGCGAAAATTTTCATAAGCCGGAGTAGGGGGCTAGCCCAACCATTCCGGTAAACCAAGAAGGCGACCTGATATGATTCAGATGCAAACAAACCTCGACGTCGCGGATAATTCCGGCGCACGTCGTGTCATGTGCATCAAGGTGCTGGGCGGCTCGAAGCGCAAGTATGCCTCGATCGGCGACGTCATCGTCGTTTCGATCAAGGAAGCGATCCCGCGCGGCCGTGTGAAGAAGGGTGACGTGATGAAGGCGGTTGTTGTTCGCACCGCCAAGGACATCCGTCGTCCGGATGGCTCCGTCATCCGCTTCGACACCAACGCAGCAGTCCTCATCGACAACAAGAAAGAGCCGATCGGCACCCGTATCTTCGGACCGGTTCCGCGCGAACTTCGCGCCAAGAACCACATGAAGATCATCTCGCTGGCTCCCGAAGTACTGTAAGGAGCGAAGCGATGCAGAAGATTCGTAAGGGCGACAAGGTCGTCATGCTCGCTGGCAAGGACAAGGGCCGTACCGGCGAAGTTGTCCAGGTCATGCCGAAGGAAGATCGTGCCGTTGTTCGTGGCGTCAACGTCGTCAAGCGCCACCAGCGCCAGACGCAGACCCAGGAAGCCGGCATCATCAACAAGGAAGCCCCGGTTCACCTGTCCAACGTTGCAATCATCGACAAGGACGGCAAGCCGACCCGCGTCGGTTTCAAGGTTGTTGACGGCAAGAAGGTCCGTGTGGCCAAGCGTTCTGGAGAAGTGATCGATGGCTGAGGCAAAATATGAGCCGCGGCTCAAGAAGGAATATGTCGAGCGCATCCGCAAGGCGATGCAGGAGCAGTTCTCCTACGCCAACGAGATGATGATCCCGAAGCTCGACAAGATCGTGATCAACATGGGTGTCGGCGAAGCAACCGCTGACTCGAAGAAGCCGACGGTAGCTGCCGCCGACCTCGCAGCGATCGCCGGCCAGAAGCCGGTCATCACCCGCGCACGTAACTCTATCGCAGGCTTCAAGGTCCGCGAACAGATGCCGATCGGCGCGAAGGTCACCCTGCGCGGCGCCCGCATGTACGAGTTCATGGACCGTCTCGTGAATATCGCGCTCCCGCGCGTTCGCGACTTCCGCGGCCTGAACCCGAAGAGCTTTGACGGCCGTGGCAACTTCGCCATGGGCATCAAGGAGCACATTGTGTTCCCTGAGATCAACTACGATAAGGTTGATCAGATGTGGGGCATGGACATCATCGTTTGCACGACGGCGACGACCGACGACGAAGCACGGGCTCTTCTGAAAGAGTTCAGCTTCCCGTTCCGTCAATAACCGTAACGACGAGCGTAGAAAAGGAACCTGACATGGCGAAGACAAGCGCAGTTGAAAAGAACAAGCGCCGCCGTACTACGGTCGCCAACCAGGCCGCTAAGCGGGCTGGTTTGAAGGCGATCATCATGAACCAGGCTCTTCCGATCGAAGAGCGGTTCAAGGCCTCGATCAAGCTGGCATCCCTGCCGCGTGATGGATCGAAGACCCGCATTCGCAACCGTTGCGAAGTTTCGGGGCGTCCGCGCGCATATTACCGCAAACTGCGCATGTCGCGTATTGCGCTGCGTGAACTCGGCAATCTCGGCAAGGTGCCGGGTATCGTCAAGTCGAGCTGGTAAGGAGCAGGTTACATGACAATGACTGATCCGTTGGGCGATATGCTCACTCGCATCCGTAACGGCGCTTCCCGCCGCAAGTCGTCGATCTCGACGCCTGCTTCGAAGCTCCGTGCACGTGTTCTCGATGTTCTGCAGTCCGAAGGCTACATCCGTGGCTATTCCGTTGTCGATTTCGGCAATGGCAAGTCGGAACTCAGCATCGAGCTGAAATATTATGAAGGCGCATCGGTGATCCGTGAGATCGGCCGTGTGTCCAAGCCGGGCCGCCGGGTTTATGTCTCGGTCAAGTCCATTCCGCAGGTCGCGAACGGTCTCGGCATCACCATCCTTTCGACTCCGAAGGGTGTGATGGCCGATCACCAGGCTCGCGAACAGAACGTTGGTGGCGAGGTTCTTTGCTCGGTCTTCTAAGATCGGGCAGGGATCTCCATAGCGAACAGACAGGATTGAAACATGTCTCGTATCGGTAAAAAGCCCGTTCAGGTGCCTGCTGGGATCACGGCTACGGTCGATGGCCAGAAGGTGACTGCAAAGGGCCCGAAGGGCGAGCTGTTTTTCGTTGCTAACGACGAAATCAGCCTCAAGCTTGAAAATAACGCCGTCGTCGTGACGCCGGTGAACCAGACCAAGGATGCGCGCGCAAAGTGGGGCATGTCCCGCACGATGATCGAAGGCATCTTCAAGGGCGTCAAGGACGGTTTCGAGCGCAAGCTTGAAATCAACGGCGTTGGTTACCGTGCCGCCATGCAGGGCAAGAACCTGCAGCTGGCCCTCGGTTTCAGCCACGACGTGATCTACGAGCCGCCGGTCGGTATCTCGATCGTTGTTCCGAAGCCGACGGAAATCGTCGTCAGCGGCATCAACAAGCAGCAGGTCGGTCAGGTTGCCGCCGAAATCCGCGAATATCGCGGTCCCGAGCCTTACAAGGGCAAGGGCGTCAAGTACGCTGACGAGCGGATCGTCCGCAAAGAAGGCAAGAAGAAGTAAGGATCACGCGAAATGGCTAGCAGGAAAGAAGCACTTGCACGTCGTGCCAACCGCGTGCGCCGTCATCTCAAGTCGGTGGCCAATGGCCGTCCGCGCCTGTCGGTTCATCGCTCCTCGAAGAACATCTACGCCCAGGTCATCGATGACGTGGCCGGCAAGACGCTTGCGTCTGCCTCCACCCTCGAGAAGGATCTGCGCGGTTCTCTGAAGACCGGTGCCGATACCGCCGCCGCTACCATTGTAGGCAAGCTCCTCGCAGAGCGCGCCTCCAAGGCCGGTGTTACGGAAGTCGTGTTCGACCGTGGCGCCTTCATCTATCACGGCCGCATCAAGGCTCTCGCCGAAGCGGCCCGCGAAGGCGGTCTCACCTTCTGATCAGTTTCCGGCCGGACGCCTCAAGCGCCGGCCGGATTTTCGCCGGACCGCAGGCACTCTCCGAAAGGGGAGGCTGATGCGGTCCACATTTGTTTGCCGATTGCACCCGGAAAAGAAAAAGGAAGAGGACAATGGCACAGGAAAGAAGGCCGCAGCGGGACGACCGCCAGAGCCGTGAAGAGCGCGATAGCGAATTCGTCGACAAGCTTGTCGCGATCAACCGCGTCGCCAAGGTCGTCAAGGGCGGCCGTCGTTTCGGTTTCGCAGCACTCGTCGTCGTCGGCGACCAGAAGGGCCGCGTCGGCTTCGGCCATGGCAAGGCACGTGAAGTGCCGGAAGCTATCCGCAAGGCAACCGAAGCCGCCAAGCGCGAGCTGATCTTCGTACCGCTGCGTGACGGCCGTACGCTGCATCACGACGTTCATGGCCGCCATGGCGCCGGCAAGGTTCTGCTGCGCTCGGCCAAGGTCGGTACCGGCATCATCGCCGGCGGTCCGATGCGCGCCGTATTCGAAACACTCGGCATGCACGACGTCGTCGCCAAGTCGACCGGTTCGTCGAACCCCTACAACATGGTTCGCGCCACCTTCGACGCTCTGAAGCACCAGGTTCACCCGAAGGACATCGCAGCTCAGCGCGGCATCAAGTATGCAACGCTGCAGGCTCGTCGTGGCGCCTCCGGCAACGCCTCTGAAGAATAAGAGGAGTTTGACAGATGGCCAAGGCTACCAAGAAGGCTGAAGCGAAGACTGTCACGATCGAACAGATCGGCAGCCCGATCCGCCGTCCGGACGTCCAGCAGCGCACGCTGATCGGTCTCGGACTGAACAAGATGCACCGTCGCCGCACGCTGGAGGATACTCCTTCGGTTCGTGGCATGATCCGTGCTGTCCAGCATCTCGTTCGCGTCGTCGACGAGAAGTGAGACGGAGGAAACGCTCATGAAACTCAATGAAATTAAGGACAACGAAGGCTCGACCCACAGCCGCAAGCGCCTCGGCCGCGGTATCGGTTCGGGCTCGGGCAAGACAGGTGGTCGCGGCGTAAAGGGTCAGAAGTCCCGCTCGGGCGTCGCCATCAACGGCTTCGAAGGCGGCCAGATGCCGATCTATCGTCGCCTGCCGAAGCGCGGCTTCAACAACATTTTCGCTTCCGATTTTGTTGTCGTGTCGCTGGCCCGTATCCAGACGGCGATCGACGCCGGCAAGCTCGATGCCAAGACGACCGTTGACGCAGCTGCCCTCAAGGCTGCTGGTGTCATCCGCCGCGTCAAGGACGGCGTTCGCGTTCTCGCCGACGGCGAGATCAAGGCCAAGATCACCATCGTCGTTGCAGGTGCCTCCAAGCCTGCCGTCGAGAAGATCGAAAAGGCCGGCGGTACCGTGACGCTGCTTTCGGCTCCGGCTGCAGCCGAATAAATAATCTGATGATATATCGCCCGGGGTGCTTCACACCGGGCGATTTTGCTCCCATATGTGGGCCTCACAAAAACTTGGCTGGCGCGCCCGCGTCATGCCGGTAAGACTCGAAAACAAGGGTGAGGCAAGGGGTTGCGCCGCAATCCGTCCTGAGCCCGGTTTTGAATAATTTCATACTGATTCCGGGTCCGGTCTGTCCCCAGAGACGCCGGAATTGGTAGCGCGGAGAAACGCATGGCTTCTGCAGCGGAACAATTGGCATCCAACCTCAATTTTTCGACCTTCGCCAAAGCCGAGGATTTGAAGAAGCGCCTGTGGTTCACACTGGCAGCTCTCCTCGTCTACCGACTCGGCACGCATATTCCGCTTCCGGGTCTCAATCCCGAAGCCTATGCCCAGGCTTTCCGTGGCCAGTCAGGCGGCATTCTCGGCCTTTTCAACATGTTCTCGGGCGGCGCTGTTCAGCGCATGGCGATCTTCGCGCTCGGCATCATGCCCTATATCTCCGCTTCGATCATCGTGCAGCTCATGACCTCGGTCGTGCCCGCGCTAGAAAACCTCAAGAAGGAAGGCGAGCAGGGCCGTAAGATCATCAACCAGTATACCCGCTATGGTACCGTCATCCTCGGTGCGCTTCAGGCCTATGGCATTGCCGCCGGCCTTGAAAGCGGCCAGGGTCTCGTCGTCGAGCCGGGCTGGTTCTTCCGTGTTTCCACCGTTCTGACGCTGCTCGGCGGCACGATGTTCCTGATGTGGCTCGGCGAGCAGATCACCTCGCGCGGCATCGGCAACGGCATCTCGCTGATCATTTTCGCCGGCATCGCCGCCGGCCTTCCCACAGCTCTTGCCGGCACGCTCGAACTCGGCCGCACCGGTGCGTTGTCGACCTTCCTCATTCTGCTCGTCATCATCGTCGCGATCGCCGTCATCGGCATCATCGTCTTCGTCGAGCGCGCCCAGCGCCGGCTGCTGATTCAGTATCCGAAGCGTCAGGTTGGTAATCGGATGTTCCAGGGCGATACCTCGCACCTGCCGCTGAAGCTCAACACTTCAGGTGTCATTCCGGCGATCTTCGCGTCGTCGCTGCTGCTGCTGCCGGCAACGGTCGCGGGTTTCGCCAACACCACGGCAATGCCTTCCTGGGCGACATCGATCGTCGCCGCCCTCGGCCATGGCCAGCCGCTCTACATGGTGCTGTACGGCGCGCTGATCGCCTTCTTCGCCTTCTTCTATACGGCCATCGTCTTCAATCCGAAGGACACGGCCGACAATTTGAAGAAGCATGGCGGCTTCATTCCCGGCATCCGTCCGGGCGAGCGCACCGCCGAATATATCGACTACGTGCTGACCCGCATTACGGTGATCGGCGCGATCTATCTCGTCTTCGTCTGCATTCTCCCAGAGATTCTGGTGTCGCAAACCGGCATTCCATTAGCCCTTGGTGGGACTTCGCTTTTGATCGTGGTTAGCGTAACTCTTGATACCGTTGCACAGATCCAGGGTCACCTGATCGCGCAGCAATACGAAGGCCTGATCAAGAAATCGAAGTTGCGTGGAGGAAAGAGGGGGCGATGAGACTTATCCTTTTGGGGCCGCCGGGCGCGGGTAAGGGAACCCAGGCCCAGCGGATCGTGGAAAAGCACGGCATTCCGCAGCTTTCCACGGGGGACATGCTGCGTGCAGCGGTTAACGCCGGCACGGATGTCGGCAAGCGCGCGAAGGCGGTTATGGACGCCGGCAAGCTCGTCTCGGATGAGATCGTCATTGCCATCGTTTCAGAGCGCATCGATCAACCCGATTGCGCCAACGGCTTCATTCTCGACGGCTTCCCCAGGACGCTCGTCCAGGCTGATGCCACCGAGGCGATGCTGAAGGCAAAGGGTCTCGGCCTCTCTGTCGTCATTGAATTTCGTGTCGATGATGACGAGTTGATCCGACGTGTTGCCGGTCGCTACTCCTGTGCACAGTGTGGCAGCGTCTATCACGATACCGATAAGGTTCCGGCTGCTGAGGGCGTCTGCGACAAGTGCGGTTCGACGCACTTCAAGCGCCGTCCCGATGACACCCCGGAGACCATGACGGCTCGGCTGCAGGTCTACTACAAGGAAACCTCGCCGCTGATCGGCTATTACCATGCCAAGGGCAAGCTCAAGTCCGTGGACGGCATGGCAGAGATCGATCAGGTGACGGCCGAGGTCGAAAGCATTCTTTCCAAGCTTTAAGGCTTTGAAAATAAACTTGGCGGAACGGTTGCTTTTCAGCAGTGATTCCGCTAAACACCGCGCCAACTCGCGACATTCCATGCGATCGGCGCGGATTTCCCAGGGAAGTCCGGGTGCGGTCGTTTTGACATGTTACGGACGTAAATCTGAACGGGCGGTTCTCAAGAGCCGCATAACGAAGCCCACTTGCCGGATGGCAACTGGAATGCAAGGAGAACAGGCGTGGCACGTATCGCTGGCGTCAACATCCCGACTGCGAAGCGCGTTGTTATCGCGCTGACCTACATTCACGGGATCGGTCCGAAATTCGCACAGGAAATCGTCGAAAAGGTCGGTATCCCGGCCGAACGTCGTGTGCATCAGCTGACGGACGCAGAAGTCCTTCAGATCCGCGAAGCCATCGACCGCGACTATCAGGTTGAAGGCGATCTTCGTCGTGATACCGCGATGAACATCAAGCGTCTGATGGACCTCGGCTGCTACCGCGGCCTGCGTCATCGCCGCGGCCTTCCGGTTCGCGGTCAGCGCACGCACACCAATGCCCGCACCCGCAAGGGTCCGGCAAAGGCAATCGCTGGCAAGAAGAAGTAATTTCCGGGAAACCGGGGTGGGGAGGCTGGCGGTCTGCGCCGGCCTCTTTTGAGTTTGGAGCGGGACCATATAGGCGCCGTTCCGGTGTAGCCGCTGGCATTACGGCGGTGAAGAGATCAACGAAAGGAATACCATGGCTAAGGAAGCCGTCCGCGTTCGCCGTCGCGAGCGCAAGAACATCTCGTCGGGTGTCGCTCACGTCAACTCGACCTTCAACAACACGATGATCACCATCACCGACGCGCAGGGCAATGCGATCGCCTGGTCGTCGGCTGGCGCCAAGGGCTTCAAGGGCTCGCGCAAGTCGACCCCGTTCGCCGCCCAGATCGCTGCCGAAGACTGCGCCAAGAAGGCCCAGGAGCACGGCATGAAGTCGCTGGAAGTCGAAGTTTGCGGTCCGGGTTCGGGTCGTGAATCGGCTCTGCGCGCGCTCCAGGCTGCAGGTTTCATGATCACGTCCATCCGCGACGTGACCCCGATCCCGCACAATGGCTGCCGTCCGCGCAAGAAGCGCCGCGTCTGATCATCGCTCTCGTCACCGGTGAGCGCCTTCGCGCTCCCGGTGGTTTTCAAGCTCGGTTGCCACGATTGGATGGTGGCAACGAACGGAAGGCAAACTCATGATTCAGAAGAACTGGCAGGAACTGATCAAGCCGAATAAGGTGGAGTTCTCTTCGAGCTCGCGCACCAGGGCGACGCTTGTTGCCGAACCGCTGGAGCGCGGCTTCGGCCTCACCCTCGGCAACGCGCTTCGTCGCGTTCTGCTCTCCTCGCTGCGCGGTGCTGCCGTCACGGCGGTGCAGATCGACGGCGTGCTGCATGAATTCTCCTCGATTCCGGGCGTCCGCGAAGACGTGACGGACATCGTGCTCAACATCAAGGAAATCGCCATCAAGATGGATGGCGACGACGCAAAGCGCATGGTCGTGCGTAAGCAGGGCCCTGGCGTTGTCACGGCTGGCGACATTCAGACGGTCGGCGATATCGAAATCCTCAACCCCGAGCATGTCATCTGCACGCTCGACGAGGGTGCCGAGATCCGCATGGAATTCACCGTCAACAACGGCAAGGGCTACGTTCCGGCCGAACGCAATCGTGCGGAAGATGCTCCGATCGGTCTCATCCCGGTCGACAGCCTCTATTCGCCGGTCAAGAAGGTGTCCTACAAGGTTGAAAATACCCGCGAAGGACAGGTTCTCGACTACGACAAGCTGAACATGACCATCGAAACCGATGGCTCGATCACCGGCGAAGACGCCGTCGCTTTTGCGGCGCGCATTCTCCAGGATCAGCTTGGCGTCTTCGTCAACTTCGACGAGCCGCAGAAGGAAACCGAAGAGGAAGCAGTCACCGAACTCGCTTTCAACCCGGCTCTCCTGAAGAAGGTGGACGAACTCGAACTGTCGGTCCGTTCGGCAAACTGCCTGAAGAACGACAACATCGTCTACATCGGCGACCTCATTCAGAAGACCGAAGCAGAAATGCTCCGCACACCGAATTTTGGTCGCAAGTCGCTGAACGAAATCAAGGAAGTTCTCGCTTCCATGGGCCTGCACCTCGGCATGGAAGTGCCGGCATGGCCGCCCGAGAACATCGAAGATCTCGCCAAGCGTTACGAAGACCAATACTGAGAAAACAAAAGGCAGGCTCTTTCGGCTGCCTTTCCCCGTCAAACAGCAGGCCGATCGCCTGCATGTGCCAGGAAACGGCAGGCCCACTTAGCGTAAGGGCACCTGCATTAAAGGAGAATAGCAATGCGCCATGGTAAAGCCGGCCGCAAGCTGAATAGAACTGCAAGCCACCGCAAGGCGATGTTCGCCAACATGGCGGCTTCGCTGATTACCCACGAGCAGATCGTCACGACCCTGCCGAAGGCCAAGGAAATCCGTCCGATCGTCGAGAAGCTCGTCACCCTCGGCAAGCGCGGCGACCTGCACGCTCGCCGTCAGGCGATCTCGCAGATCCGCGATGCCGCTGTCGTCTCGAAGCTGTTCGACACGATCGCAACGCGCTACGCCACCCGCAACGGCGGCTACCTGCGCATCATGAAGGCCGGCTTCCGCCAAGGCGACAATGCCGCCATGGCTGTGATCGAATTCGTGGACCGCGATGCCTATGCCAAGGGCGCAGCCGACAAGGCCCGCGTCGCTGCCGAAGAGCAGGCTGTCGCCGCTTAATCTTCCGCTCCGGCGGAAACAGAACAGCCGGGCTGCAAAGCCCGGCTGTTTTTGTTTCTGATATAGTGACGGGACCGGCTCCATTGCGCAAAATCATTCAGACTCGCTCTCCGCAGCTCCTTCGTCTGGCCGCCCTGTTTCTCGTTATCGTTCTCGGGCTGGTGCTCCGCAGATTTGGCTATGCGGCCGATCTGCCTTTTATCGTCGTCAAATATGGTGGATCGGCACTCTGGGGAGCGATGGTCTATCTGCTCGTGGCGCTCTTTGTCGTGAGGTCACGGCCGGCAGCAATTGCTGTCACGGCGCTGTTCATAGCGATCTCAGTGGAATTGTTCCGGCTTTATCACACGCCCTGGCTCGACGCCTTTCGGCTGACTACGGCGGGCGCCCTGCTGCTTGGCCGGGTATTTTCGCTTTGGAACATGCTGGCTTATGCAATCGGCATAGCTGCGGCCTGCGCCTTCGATCCCGCACGTCGGGCTGCATTGCGTGCTCGCCGCTAGAGCGCCGCGCGTCTTTTCAGACGCGCTAAGGACGCTCTATCACTTTGAATCTGCGCATAACCCCGAAAATCGATTCCGATTTTCGGGGTTATGCGCTAAACCTGCCGTCTCACGAAACAGACGCTACTGCGCGATTGCGCGTCCGCCCTTTGCCCTTCTGCCTGTTGCGTGCGATCGGCCGGTAGGAGCGGTAGAGGATGAGCGCGATGATCAGCCCGACATAGATATATTGCTCGAGGTCGAGGATCTTGGTCGAGAGCGCGAAGTGCAACGCCCCGCAGGCGGCGATGATATAGACGAGGCGATGTAGCCAGATCCAGTTCTTGCCGAGGCGGCGGATCGAGAGATTGTTGGATGTCAGCGCCAGCGGAATGAGCATCGCAAGCCCGGCCATGCCGAACATGATGAAGGGGCGCTTCAGTACGTCGTTGATGACGGCGGAAATATCCATCGCCTGGTCAAGCACCATGTAGACGGTGAAATGCATCAGCGCGTAGTAGAAAGTCAGCAGGCCAAGCGCGCGGCGATAGCGCAGATAGTTCCAGCCGAAGAGCTCACGGGCAGGGGAAACGGCAAGGGTCAGGATTAGGAAACGGATCGTCCAGATGCCGAGGAAGAGCTCGAAGGTCTTGACTGGATCGGCGCCGAGCTGATCGGTCGCTCCGAGATAGAAAGTCCAGGCCGCAGGCACGAGCCCGACGACATAAAGCAGCCAGACGGAGGCGGGTTGCCAGCGCTTCGGGATGGCGAGCGACAGTTCCGCCATCAGAAATTCGCCTTCAGGTCCATGCCGGCATAAAGGCTTGCCACCTCGTCGGCATAACCGTTGAAGGGCAGGGTGGGGTGGCGGCTGGCGCCGAAGAAGCCGCTTTCGCCGATGCGCCGTTCGCTCGCCTGGCTCCAGCGGGGATGGTCGACCGCTGGATTGACGTTGGCGTAGAAGCCGTATTCCTGCGGATTGGTGACCTGCCAGGTATTCTTGGGCTGCTGGTCGGTGAGTGTGATCCTGACGATCGATTTGATGCCCTTGAAGCCGTATTTCCACGGCACGACGAGCCGGATCGGCGCGCCGTTCTGGTTCGGCAGCGTTTCGCCATAGAGCCCGACGGCAAGCAACGTCAGCGGATGGCGCGCCTCGTCCAGGCGCAGACCCTCGACATAGGGCCAGTCGAGCGACTGGAAGAAGCCTTTCTGCCCAGGCATCTCCTCCGGCCGCACGACAGTTTCGAAGGCGACGTATTTGGCGCTGCCGAGTGGCTCCACCTTGTCGAGCAGCGATGCCAGCGGAAAGCCGTCCCAGGGGATGACCATTGACCAGGCCTCGACGCAGCGCATCCGGTAGGTGCGCTCCTCGATCGGGAATTCCTTCATCAGCGCCTCGAGGTCGAAGGTACCTGGCTTGTTGACCATGCCGTCGACCTTGACCGTCCAGGGCAGCGGCTTGAAATCGCCGGAAAGTGCTGCGGGATCGCCCTTGTCGAGGCCGAACTCATAGAAATTATTGTAGGTCGTGACGTCCTTGATCGGCGTCGCCTTCTCGTCGACCTTGTATTTGCTCTCAACGGCGGAGAGGGCCGCAGCGCTCGCCTTGCCGGCGCTGTAGAGCGCCATGGCGCCAAGTGCTGCCGCGCCGAGGAATTCACGACGGCGCACATAGATCTGGCGTGGCGTGATCTCTGATGACGCGATCTTCGGTGGGCGATAGCTTGGCATGTCGAAATCTCCTGGGCGGATTTCTGCAATATAGTCTTTAAACGACCCGCCCGCATGTTCGGATGAGTGTCTAAGCCTTGAATATCACAGAGGTGAAGCCAATTTTTTGTGTTCGGCCGTGATGGAATAGGCTGTAACGAAACGTCGCGCCGTAGCGTATATGATCGATGGGCCTCCTGGCGCTTGGCCCATGGCGTACCGGATTTGGCCTTCACGGTAGTGACAGCCCCCGTCGAT
Source organism: Rhizobium beringeri (assembly GCF_004306515.1). Taxonomy (NCBI): domain Bacteria; kingdom Pseudomonadati; phylum Pseudomonadota; class Alphaproteobacteria; order Hyphomicrobiales; family Rhizobiaceae; genus Rhizobium; species Rhizobium beringeri. Next base: position 1,440,952 of record NZ_SILG01000001.1, read on the forward strand.
TGGATTAGGACAATTCCAAAAAGCAGCGTTTGCCCGGCCTGCAGGCTCCATGCCGCCCGGCTTCGCCTGATAATTCCGACACGTTGAGGAAGACACCGATGCCAGTTTACCGTTCCAGAACCACGACCCATGGCCGCAACATGGCGGGCGCCCGCGGCCTTTGGCGCGCCACGGGCATGAAGGATTCGGATTTCGGCAAGCCGATCATCGCGGTGGTGAATTCCTTCACCCAGTTCGTGCCCGGTCACGTGCACCTGAAGGACCTCGGCCAGCTCGTTGCCCGCGAGATCGAGGCGGCTGGCGGTGTCGCCAAGGAATTCAACACGATCGCCGTCGATGACGGCATCGCCATGGGTCATGACGGCATGCTTTATTCGCTGCCCTCGCGCGAGCTCATCGCCGACAGCGTCGAATACATGGTCAATGCCCATTGCGCCGACGCCATGGTCTGCATCTCCAACTGCGACAAGATCACTCCCGGCATGCTGATGGCGTCGCTGCGCCTCAATATCCCGACGGTCTTCGTCTCGGGCGGTCCGATGGAAGCCGGTAAGGTCGTGATGCACGGCAAGACGCATGCACTCGACCTCGTCGACGCCATGGTTGCCGCAGCCGATGACAAGATCAGCGACGAGGACGTCCAGACCATCGAACGCTCGGCCTGTCCGACCTGTGGTTCCTGCTCCGGCATGTTCACGGCCAATTCGATGAACTGCCTGACGGAAGCCCTCGGCCTGTCGCTGCCCGGCAACGGCTCGACGCTTGCCACCCATCTCGACCGCAAGCGCCTCTTCGTGGAGGCCGGTCATCTTATTGTCGATCTCGCCCGCCGTTATTACGAGCAGGATGACGTCAAGGCGCTGCCGCGTACCATTGCCTCCAAGCAGGCCTTCGAGAATGCCATGACGCTCGATATCGCCATGGGCGGTTCCACCAATACGGTCCTGCACATTCTTGCCGCCGCCCATGAAGGCGAGATCGATTTCACTATGGCCGATATCGACGCGCTGTCGCGCCGCGTGCCGTGCCTGTCGAAGGTCGCCCCCGCCAAGAGCGATGTTCATATGGAAGACGTCCATCGCGCCGGCGGCATCATGTCGATCCTCGGCGAACTCGACAAGGGCGGTCTCTTGAATCGCGATTGCCCGACCGTGCATGCAGAAACGCTGGGCGACGCGATCGATCGCTGGGATATCACCCGCACCAACAGCGAAACTGTCCGTAAATTCTATCGTGCCGCCCCGGGTGGCATTCCCACCCAGGTCGCCTTCAGCCAGGAGGCCCGCTGGGACGAACTCGACACCGACCGCGAAAACGGCGTCATTCGCTCGGTCGAGCATCCTTTCTCCAAGGATGGTGGTCTTGCCGTGCTCAAGGGCAACCTTGCGATCGACGGCTGCATCGTCAAGACCGCTGGCGTCGATGAATCGATCCTGAAATTCTCCGGCCCCGCCCGCGTCTTCGAAAGCCAGGATGCCTCCGTTAAGGCGATCCTTGCCAACGAGGTCAAGGCCGGCGACGTCGTCGTCATCCGCTACGAAGGCCCGAAGGGCGGCCCGGGCATGCAGGAAATGCTCTATCCGACCAGCTATCTGAAGTCGAAGGGCCTCGGCAAGGCCTGCGCGCTCATCACCGACGGCCGCTTCTCCGGCGGCACCTCCGGCCTCTCGATCGGCCATGCCTCGCCGGAAGCGGCAAATGGCGGCACGATCGGCCTGGTGCGCGAAGGTGACATGATCGACATCGACATCCCCAACCGCACCATCAGCCTGCGTGTCAGCGAGACCGAACTCGCCGCACGCCGCGCCGAGCAGGACGCCAAGGGCTGGTATCCCACAGAAGTGCGCAAGCGCAACGTCACGACCGCCCTGAAGGCCTACGCGGCCTTTGCAACGAGCGCTGATCGCGGCGCCGTGCGCGATCTGAACGCCCGCTGAACAGCTTCAGCCTACGACCCGCTGATTAAGAGTCAGCGGCTCTACCGACCGGTCGCTTCAGAGCATGATGCCGAAAAGTGTGAGCGGTTTTCGGACGACATCATGCTCTCACTCTATAATGTAGAACAGGATTCAGATTTTAGGCCGACCCGGCCTAAAATCATCCTGTTCTAGAGCGGCCGGTTGATGTTTTTATAAGTCTCGCCGAGCTGCTTCAGCCGCTCGTCATAGGTAGCCTTGATGCAGGCCGCATCCGCCCCGCATTCCTGCCGTTTCTTCAGCCAGGTTGTCTGTTCGTCCTGCAATGTTCCGCGCGAACCCATCGCCAGCAGGCCGGAGAGCAGCTCGAAGGTCGTCACCATCTTCACGTCGGCATCGTTGAGCGCACGGTTGTCGCAGATCGCTTTTTCATCCGGCTTCAATTCCTTAGCATCGCAATCGAAGCTTGCTGCCTGTGCCAGGTGCGATGCAATGAGCAGGATCGCAAAGCCGAGGGCCGCTGTCGTCGTTCTTGTCGTGATCATTCATATGTTCCTATTGCCGCCGGTCAGGCGAGCTTGCGCAGTGCCAGAGCCAGGAAGATGATGCAGATGAGCCATACGGCAAGGATGAAGATCAGTCCGACCCGGCCAGAGGGACGCTCGATGCGCCTTGTCGCCTCCGTGCGAAGCTCGTTCATCACCTCTGCCGGAACGAGCCGGATCGCCAGCATGATGCCGAGCGGCAAGATGAGGAGATCGTCGAGATAGCCGAGGATGGGAATGAAATCGGGGATGAGATCGATGGGCGACAGCGCGTAGGCGGCAACGGCGCCGGCCACGACTTTGGCATGCCACGGCACGCGGGGATCGCGGGCTGCAAGCCATAGGGCCACGATGTCACGCTTCAGTGACTTCGCCCAGTTTTTGGCTTTTGATATCAGCTGCATGGCCAATCTTCCTGAATCAAATTCATAATGACTTCAACCGGTTTCCAAGACGTCCCCTTGCCTTGTTCTTCCATGCTTCCGCCCTCTTTCCTTTCTAGCGTCGGGCCGCAGAACAGGATGATTTTAGGCCGGTCGGCCTAAAATCTGAATCCTGTTCACAATTAAATAGTTAGAGCATGATGTCGTCCGAAAACCGCTCACACTTTTCGGCATCATGCTCTAAAACGTTCCTCAAGAGGATTCAAAAGGGATACCCATGCAAGGCCTGTTCAAGCGCGCCTCCGTCTCGCTATTCGCTCTCATGCTCGTTCTGCCGGCTGCGGCCCATGCGCAGACGGCAAAGACCGTACCCGAGAGCCAGATGCAGATGCAGCTCTCCTTCGCGCCGCTCGTCAAACAGACGTCAGGCGCCGTCGTCAACGTCTATGCGGAAAAGATCGTTCAGCGGCAGTCGCCCTTTGCAGGCGACCCTTTCTTCGAGCAGTTTTTCGGCCAGCAGATGCCGAACCGTTCGGAGAAGCAGTCATCGCTCGGTTCCGGCGTCATCGTTGAGGCGAACGGCACTGTCGTGACCAACAATCACGTCGTCGAAGGCGCCGATGACATCAAGATTGCGCTGTCGGATGGCCGCGAGTTCCCCTGCAAGGTGGTGCTGCGCGACGACCGTGTCGATCTCGCCGTGCTGAAGATCGACACCAAGGAAAGCTTCCCGACATTGCCGATCGGCAATTCCGACACGGTCGAGGTCGGCGATCTCGTGCTGGCGATCGGCAACCCCTTCGGCGTCGGCCAGACGGTGACCAGCGGTATCGTCTCAGCACTTGCCCGCAACCAGGTGGTCAGGAACGAATTCGGCTTCTTCATCCAGACCGATGCCTCGATCAATCCCGGCAATTCCGGCGGCGCATTGATGAACATGAAGGGCGAACTGATCGGCATCAACACGGCGATCTTCTCGCGCGGCGGCGGCTCGAACGGTATCGGTTTCGCCATCCCTGCCAATCTGGTCAAGGTTTTCCTCACTTCTGCCGATGCCGGCGTCAAATCCTTCGAACGGCCCTATGTCGGCGCGAGCTTCGATGCCGTGACCTCGGAAGTGGCTGAGGCGCTGGGGCTGAACAAGGCCCGCGGCGCGCTCGTCGTCAAGGTTTCGGAAGGCGGGCCGGCGGCCAAGGCCGGGCTAAAGGCCGGAGAAATCGTCACCGCCGTCGACGGAATTTCCGTCGAACATCCGGATGCGCTGCTCTACCGCCTGACGACGGCGGGTCTCGGCAAATCGGTCAACCTCACCGTCGTCGAGAATGGCCGCGAGGAGCAACTGCCGCTGACGCTCGCCCGTGCCCCGGAAACCTCGCCGCGCGACCAGCGCACGATCGGCGGGCATACGCCGTTTACCGGCGCCGTCGTCGAGAACCTGTCGCCCCGGGTCGCCGACGAGCTGCGCATGCCGCCGGAATCGGCAGGCGTCGTCGTATCCGAGGTGAAGGACGATTCGCCTGCTGCCCGTCTCGGCTTCGAACCGAAGGATATCATCGTCTCGATCAACGGCACGGATGTGAAGTCGACCAGCGAACTGTCTCAGATCGCCGATAGCGACCCCGGCCTCTGGCGGGTCGAGATAGAGCGCGACGGCCAGCGCATCCGGCAATTTTTCCGATGAGCAACGATCTCTTCGCGCCGCGTGTTCCGGAGGAGGTCGCTGCCAGGCGGCCGCTTGCCGACCGGCTGCGGCCGAAGACGCTTGCCGATGTCACCGGTCAGGAACACCTGACCGGTGAGGATGGCGTGCTGAAAAGGATGATCGAAAACGGTTCGCTCGGCTCGATGATCTTCTGGGGTCCGCCCGGCACCGGCAAGACCACGGTGGCACGGCTGCTTTCGGGCGAGGCGGGCCTGGCCTTCGAGCAGATATCGGCGATCTTCTCCGGCGTCGCCGATCTGAAGAAGGTGTTCGAGACAGCCCGTTTGCGGCGTATGGACGGCCGTCAGACGCTGCTCTTCGTCGATGAGATCCATCGTTTCAACCGCGCTCAGCAGGACAGTTTCCTGCCCGTCATGGAAGATGGCACCGTCATCCTCGTCGGCGCCACCACCGAGAACCCATCCTTCGAGCTCAACGCCGCTCTGCTGTCACGGGCCCGTGTGCTCACCTTCAAGTCGCATGACGAGGAGAGCCTCGAGGAACTACTGAAGCGTGCCGAGGCGATCGAGCAGAAGCCGCTGCCGTTGACGGAGGATGCCCGCGTCAGCCTGATCCGCATGGCCGACGGCGACGGCCGCGCGGTGCTGACGCTCGCCGAAGAAGTCTGGCGTGCGGCGCGCGAAGGCGAGAGCTTCGACACGGAAGGCCTGACGCGCATCGTCCAGCGCCGTGCCCCGGTCTACGACAAGGCGCAGGATGGCCACTACAATCTGATCTCGGCGCTGCATAAATCCGTACGCGGCTCGGATCCCGATGCCGCGCTCTACTATCTCGCCCGTATGTTCGATGCCGGCGAGGATCCGCTCTATCTCGGCCGGCGGCTGGTGCGCATGGCGGTGGAGGATATCGGTCTTGCCGACCCGCAGGCGCTGGTGATCTGCAATGCCGCCAAGGATGCCTATGAGTATCTCGGCTCGCCGGAAGGTGAACTGGCGCTGGCCCAGGCCTGCGTCTATCTCGCCACCGCGCCGAAGTCGAATGCCGTCTACACCGCCTTCAAGGCGGCAAGCCAGGCGGCAAAGCAGAACGGCTCGTTGCTGCCGCCGAAGCATATCCTCAATGCGCCGACCAAGCTGATGAAGGGCGAGGGGTACGGCGAGGGTTATCGCTACGATCACGATGAGCCGGATGCCTTTTCCGGCCAGGATTATTTCCCGGAGAAGATGGGCCGCCAGATCTTCTACGATCCGCCGGAACGCGGCTTCGAGCGCGATATCCGCAAGCGGCTGGAATGGTGGGCGAAGCTTCGCAAGGAGCGCAATCCGCGCTGAAACCTGGCGAAACGTCAGGAGGCGCGGGGCGTCTTCTGATTTGCCGGGGCGGCGATCACCTTGACGGACGATTCCGCCAGCCCGTGGTGACCTTCCATATCAACGACGACATGCCAGTGGCCGCTTTCCGGAACGGCGATCTTGACCGGTGATTTGCGTGCCACGCCGCCGATATATTTGAAATCGAGAACCTCGGTGAATCGCTGGAAATTCGGCGCCGTCATCAGGCGGACATTGTTCACCGCATTCAACGACACCTCGATGATCGTTCCGGCGCGTTGTTCCTTGAGATCGTAATGGGTGAAGCGGAAATTCGGTTTCATCGGTCTCGCGGCGTCTGAAGTCTCTGCGCCAGGATTTTACCAGCATGCCGGTTAAGGAAAAGTTGGAAATCGGCTCTTCAGCTTACGTCTTCGTGCTCCCGCCGGGTGAAAACGGCGGGAGCACGGTAAGATTTAGTGCATATTCGCGGTACCGCGCGCAAAGGGCGCGAATTCGAGCACCATGCCTGCGGCCGCCCTATGGATATCAGCCGGGGGGCAGTTGCATTCCCCTGCAGCGAAATGGAGGGCGGCCGCCTCATTGATGAAGAGCCCGCCGACGAGGCCATCGCGATCGTGGACGATCCAGCGGCCGCTTCTGTCGCGGCCGACGGTGAGCGGGCAGAAGGCGAGGGCGCTGCAGAAGGCAGGCTGCGGCGTTGCTGTGCGTTTGCCATTGTGATGATCCTTCGGTCCTGATGGTTCAGCGGGAGATGAGGTTGAAGGTCATCTGCACCAGCCCGGCACAGGCCATCGCTGCCGCAAGGCGGGGCGCAATGGCGGCAAGGCCGGAGAGCATCGGATAGGAGGGATCGGCGGCGAAGGTGCTGAGGTGGCTGCGTTGCAGCGGGTCGCTCTCGGCACTCGGTTCAGTCCGGTATGACATCGGTTTGTCCTTTCGAAGTCTCACGCAACCGCCGCTCGATGGTGCGGCGGTGTCACACCTCAAAAGATAAGCCAGGGCGGATAGGGTTTCCATTTGGCGTCCAAGACAAAAATATAAAGGGATAGCGTCGAGCCCGCGCTGCTTTCGTCAAGGAAAGGCGCAAGCGCCGCGCCGATGGCCAAACACAGATCCGGCTCGGCGGCGACAAGCGGAAGGCGAAGCTCGGCCTTCAGCCCGCGCACCAGCCGCAGTGCACACTTGATCCTCGCCGGATCGCCCTCCGGCCCGAGCGCTGATATCAGTGGCAGCAACCGGTCCTGCAGCGAATGCGCGGCCGAAAGGTTCCCGGCCCGGGCCGCCTGCTGCATCGAGGTGAAGAGCCGCGGCACCACATTGGCGCCTGACGAGATCATGCCGTCGCCGCCGGCGATGGTGAAGGCGAGCGCGGAAGGATCGTGCCCGGAAAAGAAGCGGAAGCGCTGCCGCAGGATGGCCGAAAGGCCGACGAAGCGAGCGATGTCGCCCGAGGCGTCGCGGATGCCAAAGATTCCCGGGATGGAGGCCAGTCTGCCAAGCGTTTCCGTCGAAAGATCGCTCGCCGTCTGCGCCGGCGCATGGTCGACGATGACAGGCAGTCCGCTCGCCGCCGCCACCTGCTCGAAGTGGTGTACGATGCCTTTCTGCCCAGGCTTGGGATAATAGGGCACGGTGACGAGTGCTGCAGCGGCGCCGAGCGCTTCCGCCTCACGGGTGAGCGCGATCGTGCTTTCGGTGGAATTGGTGCCGGTGGCGGCGATGACGGGGACGCGGCCGGCCGCAGACCGATTGCTGAGGTTGATCACCTCGGCGCGTTCCTGCGGCGAAAGCGTCGGGCCTTCCCCCGTTGTCGAGCCGACGACTAGCCCGTCGACGCCGCCGAGGATCTGCCATTCCACAAGCGCCCGAAGCGCCGACCTGTCGAGGTCGCCATTGTAGAACGGCGTGACAAGGGCGGTGATCGCACCGGCAAGACGCGGCATTCTCGCCGTTTCCATAGTGACCTCAGAGCACGCCGAGAACGACATAGAGTTCGACGCAGGCGAGCACTACGCCGAAGACCATCAGCGCCTGGGCGGTGCGCTTCTCACGCATCTGCCGGCTGCCGTGGGTGATCCTGTATGGACGAGGGGGCCGAAAACCGAAGGACATGACATTTCGCATGGCATTTGACCTTTGCAGTGATGGCGAAAGGCTACTGCCGCTTGCGATAGGAAATCCATTCGGGGCGGGGCACGAAAATATAGGAATGGCATAAAGGCCGATGCGAGAAATTTCGAAGCGCGGTGTCGGAAAAGCATGATCGCCGCCGTCCTTGCGGTATCGACGCAAACACGGAGCAAGGACATGTCGAAAATGACGCTGATTTCGATGATCGCAACGGCTGCCGCATTCCTGGCCGCGCCCGATATATCAGGTGCTGACGGTGGCACGCCGGCGAGCGAGGACAACAAGGCCGTAGCGCCGATCGTCAGGAAGGGAAGCGTGCCGGTCAACGGCATCGATTATTATTACGAGATCCGTGGAGAGGGCGAACCGCTGCTGCTCCTTCACGGCGGCCTTGGGCAGATCGAGATGTTCGCGCCCGTCATGCCTGTTTTCACCGACCACCGGCAGGTGATTGCCGTCGATCTGCAGGGCCATGGCCGCACCCCGCTCGGTAAGCGGCCGATCGAGCTTCCGGCCATCGGCGCCGATCTCGCGATCCTGGTGAAGCAACTCGGCTACGACGAGCTCGACGTCTTCGGTTATTCCTTCGGCGGCGGGGTGGCGCTGAACATGGCGGCGAATGCACCTGACCGGGTGCGCCGGCTGGTGATACTCTCGGCGCCCTATGCGCAGAACGGCTTCTTCCCGGAGATGCTGCCGCAGCAGGCGGCCGTCGGCGCCGGTATGGCCGACATGATGAAGGACACGCCGATGTTCCTCTCCTACAAGGCGGTGGCGCCTGACGTTTCCGAATTTCCGAAGCTGCTCGACGCCATGGGCGCACTGATGCGCGAACCCATCGACTATAGCGATGCCGTCGCCAAGCTCACCATGCCGGTTATGCTGATCTATGGCGATGCCGATATGATCCGGCCCGAGCATATGGTCGACTTCTACCACAAGCTCGGCGGCGGTCTGCGCGATGCGGGCTGGATGCGGGAAAACATGTCGAAGAACCGGCTGGCGATCCTGCCCGATCTCACCCACTACGAGACTTTCGCCTCGCCCCTTATGGCGAATATGGCAATGACCTTCCTCGATGGCGGCGGCAAGGCGCCGAACTGGGCCGAGCAGGTCGGAAAGTAAGTGAAGGCGGCCGGGCTTTCCCGGCCGCCTTTCCCTCTGCGATCAGCTGCCGCGCTGGTTTTCCCGATCCAATTGCGTCACCAGCGCCAGGATCGTTTCCGAGACCGGCGTCGGCACGGCACTCAGGCGTCCGAGCGCCACCACCATGCCGACCAGCGGCGTGATTTCGAGCGCCTTGCCGCCGATCAGATCCTGCAGCATCGACGTGCGTACGGCGCCGATATGGCGCGATTGTTCGAGCCGCTGCTCGACGGTCATGCTGAAACGCGCGCCCAAGGCCTCGCCGACGGCGCGGACCTCGTTCATCACCTTGCCGACTGTGGTCGAAAGTGCTGGATCTGCCATAATGTCGGTCATCAGCGCCCTGGTCAGCGCGCTGATCGGGTTGAAGGCGGTATTGCCCATCAGCTTGCTCCAGATCTCGTCGCGGATAACAGGCGTGGTCGTGATGTTGAGGCCGGCGTCGGTCAGTACCGCGGCGATCGCCTCGAGATCGGGCGAGATCTCGCCCGAGGGCTCGCCGAGCACGAAGCGGCCGTTGTTGGCAAGCTGGATCTCACCGGGATTGATCACCTCTGCGCCTTGATAAGCGACGCAGCCGATGACCCGTTCCGGCCCGATCAGCCGCCAAAGCCTGCCGCCGGGATCGAGCTCGTCGAACTGCAGCTCGGCATGCCGGCTCTGGGTATCGCGGTGAAAATACCACCACGGAATGCCGTTAAGGATCATGACGACGCGGGTACCTTCCTTAAGGAGGCTTGTAATGCCTTCGGCAGCGGGTGCCAGCTGATGCCCCTTGAGGCCGGTAATGACGAGATCCTGCGGCGGCAATGTCTTGGGATCGTCGGTCGCGATGAGGCGGACATTGAGCGGCTTTTCCGCATTGGCTTCGCGCAGGCTGAGACCGTTGTCGCGGATGGCGTCGAGATGGGCTCCACGCGCGACGACGGAGATGGTGGCGTCGTTTCCGGCTTGGCTCGCAAGCTTGACGGCGATAGCGCCGCCGAGTGCGCCAGCGCCATAGATGCAGATGGACTTGATGGACATGCTCGCCTCTTCATGGTGGTGATCGAACCTAGATCTAGGTCATTCCCGGCGTGAGGCGAATGCTAATTTGCCGCATCATGCGTTTTCCTGCGGTCACAGCGGCGCTGCCGCCGCATCCCGAGATCTGGGATGCGGCGGGCAGTGCCCTTCAGGCCAAGTCCGTTGCATCGCTTGGAAAATCCGTGGACAGAGCGAGCTCGCGCCAAGCGGCAAGTTCCTTTTCGACGCTGGCATGCTGCTGCTCGATGACGGCCACCGTGTCGCTGCCGAACGGCATCCGCAGCGGCGGATTGGCCGAGTTGACCATCGTCATGATGCCGGTGGCGAGCCTGGCGGGATTGCCGGGCTGGGCATGGTTGGCGTCGGCGGCGAAACTGCGCATGTTGCCGGCCGGCGTGCCTTCGTAATCGGCGATGGAGGCCGGGCTGATCGCCAACGACGTGTCGGCGAGGAAGTCGGTGCGGAAGAAGCCGGGCTCGACGATCGTCACCTTGATGCCGAAAGGTTCGAGTTCGGCGGCCATCGATTCGGACAGGCCTTCGACAGCGAACTTCGTCGAGCCGTAGACGCCCCAGCCGGGATAGCCGAAGTAACCGCCGATCGAGGAAAAGTTCAGGATGTGGCCGGAGCGCTGGCGGCGCATATAGGGCAGCACGGCGCGCGTCACCTTCAGGAGCCCGAAGACGTTCGTGGCATAGAGCCTTTCGATCTCTTCGGCAGTTGCTTCCTCGACAGCGCCGAGCAGGCCGTAGCCGGCATTGTTGGCGAGAACATCGATGCGGCCGAAGCGGGCGATGCCGGCAGCCGCAGCCTCTTTCGCCTGCGTCTCGTTGGTGACGTCGAGGGCGACGGCAAGTAGGTTCGGATGATCACCGAACTGCTCGGTCACGGTCTTCGGGTTGCGGGCGGTGGCGATGACGGCATCGCCTGATGCAAGGGCTTCCTTGGTCATCAGCGCGCCGAAGCCGCGGGATGCACCAGTGATGAACCAGACTTTCATGACGAATTCCTCTCGATAACTGTTCGGTTGGCGTCGCATCTCTTTGCTGACGGGTTGAATTTGACCGAAAATCTGTTGCTGTATAAGATTTGTTATTCTTGAAACTATGATGAGTGAATTTCAGTAATGAGAGCCACCGAACTGTCCGAACTTGCGGCCTTCGCGGCTGTCGCGCGGCATAAGAGCTTCCGCAAGGCGGGTGAGGAGCGGGGCGTCACCGCTTCCGCAATCAGTCATGCCGTGCTCAATCTCGAAGACCGGATCGGCGTTCGCCTGCTCAACCGCACGACGCGCAGCGTCTCGCTGACCGAGGCCGGCGAACTCCTGGTCTCGCATCTCGATCCGGCCTTCGGCGAGATGGCAGCAGCGCTCGATGCCCTGAACCGCTACCGCGATACGCCGTTCGGCAAGGTGAGGATTAATGTGCCGAACTCGATCGGCCCCTTCGTCATCGGCCGCATCATCGGCCCGTTGCTCAAAAGCAATCCCCATTTGCAGCTGGAGATCAACGCGACCGACAGGCTGGTCGATATCGTCGAGGAGGGCTTCGATGCCGGCATCCGCTTCGGCGAGCGCGTCACCGAGGGCATGATCGCGCTGCGCATCAAGCCGCGCATCCGCTTGGTCGTCGTCGGTTCGCCCGCCTATTTCGAGACCCGGCCGAAGCCGACGATACCCCACGAACTCAAGCGCCATCTCTGCATTCAGAACATGTTTCCGTCAGGTGCGCGCTATGCATGGGAATTCGAGAAGGATGGCCAGACCGTCAGCTTTCAGCCGACCGGACCGCTGTCGCTCGACGACCACGAACTGATGATGCAAGCAGCACTCGGCGGTGTCGGCCTTGCCTATATCTGGGAGCCGCGCGTGGAGAAGGCGATCGCCAGCGGCGAACTGATTAAGGTGCTGGACGACTGGTCCCAGCCGGAGGAACCGCTCTATCTCTATTATCCGAGCCGTCGCCACATGTCGGCAGGCTTCAGAGCAGTCATCGACGCGATGAGAGCCGAGTAAAAAGGTCGGGATTCGCATCCGTCACCCTTTTGACTCCGACGCGTGAACTGGCCAAAGATACTGCCATGGCCGTCATGGCCCGCATCATCGGGAGAGGTTGATGAACCGTCGGATTTTGCCAACTGCCAATCGAAGAGGACCAAAGCGGCCCAGCGGTCTGTTTCCCGCGTTGGTTGCGCTGATGCTGCTCGCCTCGGCGGCGGCCGGGCGAGACATCGGACCGCAAAGCCAAATCTCGCGCGAGCAGGTCGAAAAATTCATCGGCCTCTGGAAGGATCACTTTGCCGGCGCCGATAGCCTGCAGCAGCGGCGGACAGCCTTCAGGACGCTGATGGAGACGACGCCGGGGCCAACGCGCATCCAGGTTCGGCAAGTCGATGCCGACGGCGTCGATGCCGAGTTGATGTGGCCTGCCCGTCTTCATCATCCGATCGGCCAAAGGGTGATCCTCTATGTTCATGGCGGCGGCTTTTCCAGCGGCTCGATCCGCACGCACAGCCTGCTCGCGGGATCTCTCGCCAAGGCCGCGTCCAGCGACGTTCTTCTCGTCGAATATCGGTTGATGCCCGAATATGCTTATCCCGCGCAGATCAACGACGCACTGACGGCCTATCGTTGGCTTCTCGACAACGGCTATCGCAACGAGAACATCGTCGTCGCCGGAGATGGCGCCGGCGGCAATATCGCGATCGAGACGGTGCTGCGGCAGATGCAGGCGGCGAAACCGCTGCCGGCGGCCGTAATTGCCCTGAGCCCCATCACCGATCTTGCCGCGACGGGCGGCTCGATGACATCAAATGCCGGAAACGACCCACTGCTCGGCAAGGCTGAGATCGAGACGCTGCGCAAGACCTATCTCCGCAGCCGGTCTCCGACCGATCCCCAGGCATCACCGCTCTATGCCGACATGGCCGGCTTTCCACCGCTGCTGCTGCAGGTCGGCTCCGGCGAAGTGCTGCTGGATGATACGCTACGGCTCGCCGACAAGGCGCGCCAGGCGGGAGTGGATGTCACCACCGAGGTCTGGCCGGGCATGCCGCATCAGTGGCAGCTGTTTCCCTCGCTGCTCGACGATGCCGATCGGTCGAGCCAGAATATCGCCGAGTTTGCGATCCGGTATTTTGCGGACAAACCGCAGGAATAGGGGCCGCAGGACCAGGCGTCCTGGCGCCTCCGTTATCACATCATTGCGCGCGAGACGGTGACGGCGCCAGGGGCCGCTCGACCTCTCGGCCGACGCTGAGCGTCTTTCGCACATTCGGCTCCAGCCGCTCGATATAGGCATGGTCGGGTGCAGCACCCAGCGCATCCAGCATTTTCGAGAAGAAACACCGGGCCGCTGCCGCAGCCGTGACGTCGAAGACATCGGCATCGCTCAGCCCGTGTTTCTTCAGGCCGTCTATATCCTGCTGCGTCACCGACGTCGCATCGCGCGCCACCTTGGCGGCAAAGGCCATGATCGCGCGCTCGCCGGCATCGATCGGCGCCTTCTCCGTCTCGTTGACAACAGCCGTCAGCCCGTCGCTGGTGAAACCCTCGCGCAGCAGCACCGAGCCGTGCGCCAGCATGCAATACGAGGATTTAAGCTCCTTGGCGGCCGCCAGCGTCACCAGTTCGTAGCGCCGCAAGCTCATATGGCCGCGAATGCTCGAAAGCAGCGCTGCCCAGCTCTCCATCACCTCAGGCCGATGGCCGAAGGCCCGGTACATGTTCGGCAGATAACCATAATTCGCCTCGGCCGACGCATACATCGACGTCGTCTTCTCGCTGGCGGATGCATTGGGGGTGTGAATGAAAGCCATGGCATGATCCTCCTCTATTGTGAGAAGGATAGGGTAGATATGCAGGACAGCAATCCTGAAACATCAGGCAGCGTCATTGGTCGCGGAAGCGTTACCACTTCTCTTGATGGGAAGGGTTATGGTAAATGTCGATCCGCATCCTCTTGCGCTTCGAACCTCTATCGAGCCGCTATGCAGTTCAACGATCTGCTTCACCAGGTTGAGGCCGATACCCGTTCCGGCAATCCCAGTCGAGGTCCGGGCACGAAAATAGCGCTGGAACAGCCGGGGCACGTCTTCTGGATCGATCCCCACCCCGTCATCGCTGATGGAAACTTTAACGTTTCCCGTCTCTGTCCATGCCGTGACGCGAATTTCGGAGGTTCCAGGCGCGTATTTGACGGCATTGGAAAGCAGGTTGGTAAAGACCTGTGCCAAAGTGCGGGGATCGGCATCGATGAACTCCGGCAGCCCATCGATGTCCAACACAAAGCTGTGCGACTTTGCGATCGTCGACTGCCGATCACAACAGGTTTTTATCAATGATCTCAATGCGCAGGCGTCGTAATTGATATCGATCTTGCCGGTATCGAGGCGTCCCGCTGACAGGATGCTCTCCATGAGATCGACAATCCGGTTCACCGATGCGCGGATTTGATCGACCTTGTCGCTGAGAAATTCGGGCTCGATCGCCCCCCTTTTTCGCAGCAGCCGCTGGGCAGCGGCGTCGATGATTGCCAGCGGGGTCCTGAATTCATGGGATGCCATCGCCACGAATTGCCGCTGTAATTCGTTGATGTTCCGCTCCTGCGCCAGCATGCGCTCGAGTTCCCGTGCCTGGCGCTCGACTTCCGCCGTGCGGCTTTGCACTGTTGCTTCGAGCTGATCGTGATGCCGGCGCAACTCTTCGGCAAGTCGAACGGTCTTGGTGACGTCCTCATGGGTGGCCACGTATCCACCGTTTTGCATCGGATTGTGGGTGATCTTGATAACGCGCCCATCGGCCAGGACGATGTTCTGGCTGGCCGGCGCACCGCGGGCTGTCGCTTCAAAGACCACGTCAAAATAGGTAGTGGTATCGGCCGGGCCATTTCCCTCCCGGCTACGATAGGCCAGGATATCCACAAGCGGCGTTCCCGGTTGCGTCAGAAGGTCCGGCAGATTGTACATCCGCGCGTAGGAGGCGTTGCACAATATCAGGTTCTTGGTCGAATCGAACATGCACAGCCCATGCGGCATGTTGCTGAGGGCTGCGTCGAACCGGCGATGTTGTTCGGTGAGGCTGTCTTCGACCCGAATGAGAGTCGAGATGTCTTCGTAACTGAGGATCCAGCCTCCATCCCTCGATGGGGCGCAGGTCAACGAGACCATCCCTCCGTCGGAAAGGGCAAACTGAGACGTGGGCCGTCCACCGACCGTCGACCGCCGGGATGCCACCGCACGGCAGTCTGCGGTGCCCGGCAATCCGTCGATATTCATGCCTTTGCGGATGGCTCCTTGCGGAAGGCCGAGAATATCAAGCGTGCGTGAATTGAAAGCCGTCACCGTACCTGCAGGATCAAGCAGAACAATGCCCTGAGGCAGGCTCTCCAGAATGGATTCAAACGAGTGTGACATCATCCGGCCCTGCTTCAGATCTGGCGCGTTGCACGTATCCGTAGCATTCGTCAGAAACGATAAAGTTTCGCTAATGTCTATCGGCGGGAATTGCTCGACGGAAACCTGGAGCACACGCCTGATCCGGAATTCTTCTGTCGTTTGCGATAGGCGAACCAGCGTTCAAGCGGAAGCTGCTTTGCTTCTGCCGGAAGGCTGCGGCGAACCGTATGTCGACTTCAGATGGAACGCCAGGCTGAGCAGCAGATAATCGTCCTTGTTGTCAATGTCCTTGCCCATCAATAGCTGCGCCCGCTGCAGCCTTTGATAGAGGGTGTTGGTGTGTATGCCGAGGGAGGCCGCTGCCTTGGACGCTGATTTTCCGCTCTCGATGTAGATTTCCAGCGTCCTTAGAAGGGCGCCGCCGTTTGCTTCATTCTCGAAGGGAGCGAGTATCTGATCTGCGAATTCGAGGATATCAGCAGCGGATTGTTTGCGTAGCAGTCTGTCTATGCCGGTCTCGCTGTGCATGAGGATGCCCGCCCGATGCCGCATGCTCATGAGATGCGCGGCCTCGACAGCCTGGACGGCGGCTTCGGGATAACGATGGGGCGCGCTTTGAATCAGGCTCGCCCCGCAACACCATCCCGCCGCAACCGCCTGGTCGCCGATGGATTCCAGGTTCGTCCTCAGGGTTTCCTCGGTGGCAGCGCAGAACAGCAGGAAGACGCCTTCGTCCGTATAGAACGACAGCTGGTTGCGGATCGTCGCCGCCTTCAATGCCTGCTGCAGCGTTCTCTGCAGGAACAGGCTCTGGTTCTGGGCGCTCTGCTGCTCGTGCCTGACAAAGATGATCTGGCAGTACTTCCTGATCTGAAAGCCGAACCGGACGGCTCCGCCGGACGTGACGAGATCATCCCTTCCCAAGGCCTCGAAGTGCTTCCGTCTCTTGCTGTTGAGGATTTCGTCCTGTGACGCGCTGCGGACAATTTCCAGCGCGACGAAAGCGGAAACCACGCCGAGGATCGCAGCGCAGTAGCTTGCATTGTCGCCGCGCTCGAAATGGAAGGTTCCGACGACGTCGTCGGCGACACGGACGGGATGCACGAGGACGACCTCCGTGGTCTTCGGCTCGTTCCATTCCTTGGAGCCGAACGTCGTTCCAAAAATATCGGCGTAGTGGAAATCGATGCCGTAATGCGTCGCTATTTCCTCGAGATGTTCGCCGAGGGGCCGGTGGTGCGTGAAGATGGAGAGGATGTCGTTATGGGCCGAGAGCGAGCGCGCCAGCTCCGCATTGCGCTTTTCGATCTCCAGCCGCATCCGGTTGATGCTTTCATTCGATCGGACGGCCAGCTCGTAGGCCTGCGACTTCTTGTAGGCGATGGCAAGCTGCGTCGCCACGGCTGCAAGCAGGCTTACGCTGAATTCACCATAGGAGGACCCCTCCCGAAAGGACATGACCGTCAGCGTTCCCAGCGTCGTCGTGTCCGTCCTGATGGGAACGCAGATAAGGCTATGAGAGAGCCGCTGTTCGGACAGGAAGCGAACGTTCGGCGGACGCAGGTTCGCATGAGCGTCCCTGATATCGTCGGGCGAGTTCAGCAGGACGGGCGTTCCGGTCGAGAACACGCTGCCGGAGATCGATTCTTGAGGCGTGGTGCGATAATTGTAATAATCGTCGTCGAAGCCGACCTGCGACACCGGAATGAGGAGACCCGACGCCTCGTTGTAAAGTCTCAGTACGCCAGCATCGCTCTCGGCTATCACACTGAGCGTCTGCTCGATCGCGTTCATGTTGATCTCGTTCGGATCGAGAGAATCGAGGACATTGCGATTGATGGCATTCATGGCCTGGACCGCGCGGTTCTGAAAGCGGATGACTGCGCTAAGCACTATCTTCTGTAGGCGGGCGAAGACGGTTTCATAGTGGGCGCCGGGAATCCGCACCTCGCAGACGGCCCCTGCAAAATAGGAAATATCGGCGGTCAATATGGCATCGTCTTCGTCGCGGCGGTGGCTGAAGGTGATTGTAGGTTCCGACGCGTCGGTGTCCGGAATCGTCGGTCGACCCGAAGCTCGCCGCCAGCTTACGAGCGGTCGGCTCGACAAAAGCAAAAGCGAACTCTCGATTTCGTCCATGATCGTCATATGGCGGCCCTGTGTCTTTTCACACAAATAAACCGAGTGTGATGTGTGTTTCAACATCCAAAAACGGCTGCTCACATATTAAGCATGTTTTATAAACGCTCAAAAGGGGAGCATTCCATGCTTAGTCAAATCAAGCGCAGGCACATCATTGTCGCGATGTTGTTCATCTGCTGGGTCGTCGGGTTCCTCGACAAGACCGCGATCAACATCGCCATCATTCCGATCGTCGACGAGTTCCACCTGACCTCCGAACAGTCCGGGATGATCATCAGCGCATTCTTTCTCGCCTATTCTCTGACCCAGCTCGTCGGAGGATATCTTGTCGATCGGCTGGGAACCCGCTCGGTCTTGACCTCAGCGGTCGGCATCTGGTCGCTCGGAACGATCGCGTGCGGCGCCGTCGGTTCCGCCATGGGGCTCGCCGTGTCGCGCGCTCTGGTCGGAATGGGCGAGGCTGTCTTCCCGGCGGGAAGCTCCGTCGCCATAACCGAGAACTTCAAAAAGGAGAGCATGGCCAGGCCGAAATCGGTCATTCAGTCGGGAGCGTCCGTGGGCTTCGCCGTAGGCTCGCTGGTAACCACGGCGTTGATCGCCTACTTCAACTGGCGAGTCATGTTCGTCACCCTCGGCCTGGTCGGACTGGTTCTTGCAATTGCGCTCTATCTGGTCATGAAACCCGTGGTCGGCGCGGGTTCGATCTCCGCCGGCCCGAAGACGGGAAAGTCGGAAAAAGCCCGGATCACGGCTCTGCTCAAGAACGCACTGACCTGGAAGATCGCTCTCTGCTACTTCTTCACCAACATCGTGTTTTGGGGTCTCCAGTCCTGGCTCCCGTCCTATTGGGTGAAGGTCAAGGGCATGAGCATGATGTCGATGGGCGCATATTCGGCGATCCCGCCGACGCTCGGCTTCCTGTCCTTCCTGTTTTGCGGCTGGCTGCTCGACCGCTATTTCCACAAGAAGGAAAAGTACCTCATCTGCATCGGCGCCCTGGTGTCGGCGGTGTTCATCTATCTGATGGCCAACGCCACATCCATCCCGCTGGCCTTCTTCTATCTCACAGTTTCAAACGTCTTCCTGAATGCGATCTCGATCAGCGTGTTCGTGACGATCATGAAGCACTACCCCAGTCACTCAGTGGGGACCGCGACGGGCCTGATCAATTCCCTCGCTCAGATCGGATCCTTCGTCTCGCCGACAGCGATCGGAGCCATCCTGCACGCCACAGACCAGAACTATCAGACAGCCTTCCTGGCGATGATCGGCTGCGCTGTGGTGACCTTCGCCGTGGCGGCGACGCTTCCGACCGGAAGCAAGGACGAACTGGTCGCCGATCAAGCAATTCCAGGACTGGTGAAATGACATATATCGACATCATCGAGCGCGTGGTCACCGACAAGGCGGAAGGGCTGCAGTCGGCAGCCAATGAAATCTGGTCCTTCGCCGAAATCCGATATGAAGAGTACAAGTCGGCCGCACTGCTCGCCGACGTTCTCGAAGCGGAGGGGTTCGCCGTCGAGCGCCGAGCCGGCGGCATCGAGACGGCTTTCGTCGCAAGCTATGGCGAGGGACAACCCGTCGTGGCGATCCTGGGCGAGTTCGATGCGCTTCCCAATCTCAGCCAGGAGGGCGACGTTGTTGGATACAAGCCCGTCGTCCCCGGCGGTAACGGTCATGGATGCGGACATAATCTGCTGGGTGTCGGCTCCCTGGCCGCCGCCATGGCGCTTAAAGCCTGCAAGGACGAGCTCGGGCTTGCCGGTACGGTCCGCTTCTACGGCTGTCCTGCCGAAGAAGGCGGCGGCGGAAAGGCCTTCATGGCCCGAGAGGGATTGTTCGATGGCGTCGACGTCGCCTTCACATGGCACCCGTGGGATGAGAACCTCGCCTACCATGCAAGAATGCTGGCGACGAACCAGGTCTACTTCACTTTCCGTGGTGTGAGCGCACATGCGGGCTTCGAGCCCCATCTCGGGCGAAGCGCGCTCGATGCAGTCGAGCTGATGAATGTCGGGGCAAATTTCCTGCGCGAGCACATCGTCCAGGACGGCAGAATTCACTATGCGATAACGGATACCGGCGGAAAGGCGCCCAATGTCGTGCAGTCGCAGGCCGAAGTACTCTACAAAGTCCGCGCGCCGCTGATGGATCAGGTGCGGGACATCACCGAACGGGTCAAGGACGTGGCTCGCGGAGCGGCTCTGATGACGGGAACGGAGGTCGAAATCACCTTCGATGCAGCCTCTGCCGACCTCATACCGAACGCCACGTTGGCGGGTGTGCTTCACCAGGAGCTCGGCAAGATCGGCGGAGTGTCCTTTTCGAACAGCGAGAAGGAGTTCGCAGCGGAGATCCAGAGGACTTTTCCGAGGGACGTTCAAGCCCGCATTGAAAAGCGCGGGACGATCCTCTCCGAACATGTCAACGAACTCGTAGAAAAGCCAACCTTTCTGCACGGTTCGACCGACGTCGGCGACGTCAGCTGGATCGTTCCCACCGGACAGGTCTATATGGCGACATCAGCCTACGGAACACCTCCACATAGCTGGCAGATGGTTGCGCAGGGAAAGACCTCCTATGCCCATAAGGGAATGCTCCAGGCCGGCAAGGTGATGGCCGCCGCCGCCGCCAGGTGTCTCCAGGACAGCGAGTTGATCGGCCGGGCGAAGCAGGAGCACGTTAGGGAACTCGGAGGCGCTTCTTACAAGCCTCTCATTCCGCTCGAGACGAAACCGATGAAGGTCCGCTAGGCAACGCGGACGGTTATGTGAGCCATGAAATAATTACGGCGAGGAACGGCGAGTGGCGAGTGGACTTCAGCCGAGTTTGGCCAATTGCTCGTCTAGAAGGTCAAGGCTGTCCTCTCCGACCTCGTTGACGTCACTCGGCATGGGCTCACCGGTCTCCTGGTAAACAAGCCAGGCGACGTACATGGTTGCCGTCGTCAGCGCGTTCCAGCCGTCTTCGCTGGGCTTTCCGACCGCCTCGGAGAGCCGACGGAGCGTCCCGCGCTCATCGTCGCTGTAGACGAGATCGGTGAAGTCTCGGCCACTCAGGCGTCCGCCACCACCCCAATTGCGGATTGCCGCCAAGGCGGCCTCTGCTTCGGGGGCGTAAGGTTCGGTGTGCTCGATTTGCGTGACCAAAAACGCGGCGACGGCTGCCAAGCGCCGTGCTTGTTCGCGTGGCGGCAGAAGGCTCAGCTCGGCGCGCAATTTCATGTCACCATGGTCTCCACTGGGCTTGTTACAACGTCTGTTAACACAGAATAGAAACCCTTCCTGCTTTTGCCAGAAGGTCCGCCGATTGGGCCGCATTGATCGCTTCGACAGAAATACCGGGCGAGCCTGAATCTTCCACATTTTTGCTGCCAATGCATCGGTCGGTCGTGCACCACGCACGATTTTGCAGGTCGAAAAATATCGACAGATGCCTCTCAGTCATGATCATCTTTAGATCGTTCCAATTTAAAGGATGAGATTTCGGCAATCGGGGAGGCGGAAATTTGCCGCAGATGCTCCTAATTGATAACAGTATGTATAAATTTCACTTGACAGAATTGGAACGTTCCAAATATTTAAGGCGATCGCTCGATGTTGGCGCCGGGAGGAAGATGTGACAAAGGCGCGGGTAACCGTCATTGACATTGCGAAGGCCGCAGGCGTCTCCAAATCGACGGTTTCGCTGGTGCTTCAGGGCTCCTCCCTGGTCAATGAGGGGACGCGTGCCAAGGTCAATGCGGTGATGCGCGAACTGGGCTACGTCTACAATCGCGGCGCAGCCAATCTTCGCCAAGCCAGTGCCAAATCGAGGATCATCGGGGTCGTCGTGAACGACCTGACGAACAGCTTCTTCGCGGAACTGGCGGTCGGCGTCGATGTGGTCGTTCAGTCGGCCGGATTCGTGCAGTTCCTGTCTAACACCAGCGAGAGCATCGACAGGCAGCGCGAGGTTGTCGCATCGATGCGGGAACATGGCATTTCGGGGCTCATCGTGTCGCCGGCGCGCGCCACCGATGCCGCAGATTTCAAACCACTCGTCGCCGCAGGGATTCCGGTGGTGGTCGTCGTCAGAAACCTGCCTGGTGCCAAGGTCTCGTCCGTCGTCTCCGACAACCGGGCCGGCATGATGTCGGCGGTCAAGCACCTGTCGGAGCTCGGTCACAAGCGCATCGCTTTTCTCGGCGGCTTTCCCGACACCGCTGTCTTCGACGACCGCCTTGCCGGTTACCGAAGCGGCATAGAGGCAGCCGGGCTCGACTATCACCAAGAGCTTGTCATCTCGTCGGCGCCTTCGCGAGCCGGCGGGGTAGAGGCGATCGGAAAAGCAATCGCTCTTGCCGATAGGCCCACGGCAGCCGTCTGCTTCAACGATGCCGTAGCCTTTGGTGTTTGCGATGGATTGCGTGCGCGCCGTCTGGAGCCCGGCTCCGACTTCGCGGTCGTGGGTTTCGACGACGTCATCGAGGCTCAGGCGGCGGTTCCCGCGCTCACGACGGTTTCGGTCGATCCGCAGGGCATTGGGCGCCGCGGCGCGCAGCTGCTTCTCAAGCAGATCAATGCGGGCAAGGCCGAGGCGGAGACGGTGATAACAGCGGTTCGGCTGGTTGTTCGCGAGAGCTGCGGAGCCCGCAAGAGCATAAAATCGAAACAGGACTCTGAGTAACGCCAATGAAGAAGCATCTCACCCCGACCGAAGCCGCCGCGCAGATCCCGGATGGCGCTGTTGTAACGGTGTCTTCCTCGAGCGGTCTCGGTTGCCCGGACCTCATGCTGAAGGCGATTGGCGAACGTTTCGATGCGACCGGCCACCCTCGTGATATCACGACCCTTCACCCCATCGCCGCCGGCGACATGAGCGGCATCAAGGGTGTCGATCATATCGCCAAGAAGGGCCTGCTCAAGCGCATCATCGGTGGTTCCTATCCGTCCGGTCCATCGTCATCTGAGCCGCCGCTGATCTGGCAAATGATCACCAACAACGAAATCCCGGCCTACAACATTCCCTCGGGTATCCTCTTCGATATTCATCGCGAGGCCGCCGCGAAGCGGCCGGGCGTTCTGACCAAGATCGGCATCGATACATTCGTCGATCCCGAGCGGCAGGGTTGCGCGATGAACGGCCTGGCTTCGGAGCATCCGGTGGTCAAACGCGTGCGCTTCGAGGACGACGACTGGCTGTTCTTTCCCTCGATCATCCCTGAGGTCGCCATCATCCGCGCCACCACCGCCGACGAGCGCGGCAACCTCACATACGAACATGAAGGCGCCTATCTCGGCGGCCTCGATCAGGCGCTTGCCGCACGCAACAACGGCGGCATCGTCATCGCGCAGGTCAAGCGGATCACCAAGGAAGGCTCACTGAAACCCCATGACGTCCGGGTGCCTGGAATGCTGGTCGATTATGTGATCGTCGATCCGGAACAGAAGCAGACGACGCAGACGCAATACGATCCCGCGATTTCGGGGGAGATCTTCCGCCCGCTCGATAGTTTCAGCGTTCCGGAGTTCAATGTTCAGAAAGTCATTGCGCGTCGTGTCGCGCAGGAACTTCAGGCGGGAAGCTGCGTCAATCTCGGCTTCGGCATATCGGCCAACGTGCCACGAATTCTGCTGGAGGAAGGGCTCCACGGCGCGGTCACCTGGGTCATCGAGCAAGGCGCGGTCGGTGGGGTGCCGCTGCTCGACTTCGCCTTTGGCTGCGCCTCCAACGCCGACGCCTACATGCCGTCTCCCTATCAGTTCACCTATTTCCAGGGTGCAGGCTTCGATGCATCGCTGCTGTCCTTCCTCGAGATCGGCAAAGACGGTTCGGTCAACGTCTCCAAGCTTTCCTTCCGGCCGCATGTGACGGCTGGCGCCGGAGGCTTCGTCGACATCACGGCGCGGGCGAAGAAGATCGTATTCTCAGGCATGTTCAATGCCGGAGCGAAGCTTTCGATCGCCGATGGAGCTCTTCTCATCGAGAAGGAAGGCAAGCTGAAGAAGCTCGTGAACGCGGTCGAACATGTCACTTTCAGCGGCAGGCGCGCGATCGAGCAGGGGCAGGAGATCACCTATGTCACCGAGCGGTGCGTGATGAAGCTGACGCCTGGTGGTATCGTCCTCACCGAGATTGCGCCCGGCGTCGATCTCCAGTCTCAGATCCTCGATCAGTCGGAATTTCCGCTGGTCATCGCGCCCGACATGAAGGTCATGGACGCCGCGCTCTTCCGGGAAGCAAACATCAGCCTGTCGCTTCCAGCCAAAGGGGCACGGACGCTGGAGGGCAGCTTCCATGGTTAGCGGAACAGTCAGAATTGACGTCGATGGACATGTTGCGACGCTGACGATTTCTCGTCCGGAGAAGCTGAACGCGCTCGACCTCGACATGCTCAAGGCGTTGGCAGACGCGGCCGACGAGGTGGAGGCCAACGCCAATGTGCGCGCTGCCATTCTCACAGGCGAAGGAAAGGGCTTTTCCGCCGGAGGCGATATCAAGGCCTGGGGCGGAATGTTGCCTCAGGAGTTCGGTCATCTCTGGGTTCGGCACGGCCACCGTATCTTCGAAAGGCTGGCGACGCTCAGGGTGCCGCTGGTCGCGGCTCTGAATGGCCATGCCCTCGGAGGAGGGCTTGAACTTGCTGGGGTTGCGGACATTCGCCTCGCCGAGGAACAGATCAAGATCGGTTTGCCGGAGACCGGCCTTGGAATGGTTCCGGGCTGGTCCGGGACCCAGCGTCTTGTGCGCCGGTTCGGGGCGCAGGCTGTCCGGCGTATGGCCTTGGGCGGCGAGATATTCACCGCCGAGGAGGCACGCCTGCTCGGGATCGTAGACGCGGTTGTTCCCACAGGAAACGCGCTCGCCGCCGCCAGGGAATATGCGCAGCGGATCGCCGCAAGGGGGCCGGCTGCGACCGAGATCGCGAAGTTGATGATCGCATCGGCGAACGGCGAAGACAATGGAACCGCGGTCGAAGCCCTCGGCTCGATCCTCGCTGCGAAGACCGGCGATCTGAAGGAGGGCGTCGCATCATTCAGCGAGAAGCGCCCGGCAACGTTCAAGGGAGAATGGTAATGACGGTTCTCGTCAACCCCACCGCGCTCAGCGACCACAAAGCGCGTGATTTCAAGATGCTCATCGATGGCAGATGGGAGGCTGGTGCCTCCGATCCGATCGAGCGTGTCGCGCCGAGCCATGGTGTCGTGGTCAGCCGGTTTCCGACCGGCAGCAAGAAGGACGCCGAGCGTGCGATCGCTGCGGCACGCAAGGCCTTCGACCTCGGGCCGTGGCCTCGGATGACCGCTTCCGAACGTTCCGCCATCCTGCTTAAGGCTGCCGATTTGATCGCGGCGCGTGCAGAGGAGCTGGCATTTCTCGATGCTATCGAGGCAGGAAAGCCGATCACGCAGGTACGGGGAGAAATTGCAGGCTCCGTTGACATTTGGCGCTATGCGGCGGCTCTTGCTCGCGACCTCCATGGTGAAAGCTATAACACGCTCGGCGATGGCACACTCGGCGTCGTCTTGCGCGAAGCGATCGGCGTGGTGTCGATCATCACGCCTTGGAACTTTCCGTTCCTGATCGTCGGCCAGAAGTTGCCGTTCGCCTTGGCCGCTGGCTGCACGACTGTCGTCAAGCCCTCGGAGCTGACCTCAGGATCGACGCTGGTGCTGGGAGAGATCCTGCAGGAGGCCGGCATTCCGGATGGCGTCGTCAACATTGTCACCGGCACGGGACCAGAGGTCGGCGCGGTCATGACGTCTCATCCCGACGTCGACATGGTGTCCTTCACCGGCTCGACCGGTGTCGGAAAGCTGACGATGTCGAATGCCGCACAGACGCTGAAAAAGGTCTCGCTGGAACTGGGTGGGAAGAACCCGCAGATCGTGTTCCCGGATGCCGATCTGGATGCCTTCATCGATGCCGCGGTCTTCGGCGCATACTTCAATGCCGGCGAGTGCTGCAATGCCGGCTCGCGGCTGATCCTGCACAAATCAATCGCTTCCGATGTCGTCAAGCGGATTGCCGAATTGTCGAAGGCAGTGAAGGTCGGCGATCCGCTCGACCCTTCGACGCAGGTCGGCGCCATCATCACGCCGCAGCACCTGGAGAAGATATCGGGATACGTCGCCGGCGCGAGGAGCAGCGGTGCCCGGCTTGCCCATGGCGGCGAGACGCTCGACCTCGGCATGGGGCAGTTCATGTCGCCGACGATCCTCGAAGAGGTCACCCCTGATATGGCCGTGGCGCGCGAGGAAGTCTTTGGTCCGGTGCTTTCGGTCCTGACATTCGAGACATCCGCCGAAGCCATCAAGATTGCGAATTCCATCGAATACGGCCTGTCGGCCGGTGTCTGGAGCCGCGATTTCGACACGTGCCTGACGATCGGCCGATCGGTGCGGGCGGGCACGGTCTGGATGAACACCTTCATGGACGGCGCCTCGGAACTTCCCTTCGGCGGTTACAAGCAAAGCGGCCTTGGTCGCGAACTCGGCCGCCATGCGGTCGAAGATTACACCGAGACCAAGACACTCAACATGCATATCGGCAAACGCACCAGCTGGTGGATGCCGCAGACGGAAAAGCTGGCCTAACGCATCGGCCCGAAAATCGGAATCGATTTTCGGAAAGCACGATGTGTAGATTCAAAGTGTTACAGCGTCCTTTGCGCGTCTGAAGACGCGCGGCGCTGTAACGGCAACGAGACTACGCCCGGGGAGGGCGGGTGATTGGTGCGGGAATGGGTCCCGCATCTTCCAAACTTGAACTGGGAGGTTCTTCGATGAACAGGTTTTTGACCACGACCGCAATGATCGCATTGGCTCTGGCGGGCGCCAGCGTGTCCGCACGCGCAGCCGACGTGAAGGAAGTACAGATGCTGCACTGGTGGACGTCAGGTGGGGAGGCAGCGGCGCTGAACGTATTGAAGCAGGATCTTTCGAAGGAAGGTTTTGCCTGGAAGGACGTTCCGGTTGCCGGCGGTGGCGGCGATGCGGCGATGACGGCGCTGAAGGCGATGGTTGCGGCCGGCACCTATCCGACAGCCTCGCAGATGCTCGGTTATACCGTGCTCGATTATGCCCAGGCCGGTGTCATGGGCGATCTGACGGAGACGGCGAAGAAGGAAGGCTGGGACAAGTCGGTTCCGGCAGCGCTGCAGAAGTTCTCGGTCTATGACGGCAAGTGGGTTGCTGCCCCTGTTAACGTCCACTCGGTCAACTGGCTGTGGATCAACAAGGCTGTGATGGACAAGATCGGCGGCACCCAGCCGAAGACCTTCGACGAGCTGATCGCACTGCTCGACAAGGCCAAGGCCGCTGGCGTCATCCCGCTCGCCCTTGGCGGCCAGAACTGGCAGGAAGCGACGATGTTCGATTCCATCGTGCTGTCGACCGGTGGTCCGGAGTTCTACAAGAAGGCCTTCAACGACCTCGACGAGGAATCGCTGAAGTCCGACACGATGAAGAAGTCCTTCGACAATCTGGCGACGATCATCAAATATGTCGACCCGAACTTCTCGGGCCGTGACTGGAACCTGGCAACCGCCATGGTCATCAAGGGTGACGCGTTGGTGCAGGTGATGGGTGACTGGGCCAAGGGCGAATTCGTCGCCGCCAAGAAGACGCCGGACACCGACTTCCTGTGCTACCGCTTCCCCGGCACCGACGGCAGCGTGGTCTACAACTCCGACATGTTCGGCATGTTCAACGTTCCCGACGACCGCAAGGCTGCCCAGGTGGCGCTGGCGACGGCAACGCTGTCGAAGAGCTTCCAGTCGGCCTTCAACGTCGTCAAGGGTTCGGTGCCGGCCCGTACCGACGTTCCCGATACCGACTTCGACGCTTGCGGCAAGAAGGGCATCGCCGACCTGAAGGCAGCCAATGAAGGCGGCACGCTGTTCGGCTCGCTGGCGCAAGGCTATGGCGCACCGCCGGCGATCGCCAATGCCTATAAGGATGTCGTCTCGAAGTTCGTCCACGGCCAGATCAAGACCTCCGACGAAGCCGTCAAGCAGCTCGTCCAGGCGATCGACGACGCCCGCTGAGATCACTGTCGACTAAAAATGCTTCCCCGCCTGCTGGCGGGGAAGCTTCAGGCTCCGCGATCATACGGGATGATCATGCAGGGCCGATTGCCCGGACGATCATGCAGGCAGGAGATGACATTCCATGAGCACCGTTGCGACCACCGATCCGGTTTTGACGCCGAGGCAATCGACGGGGATCTCGTTGAGGGGCCGGCTGCAGGATGCGCTGCCGAAGATCGTCTTGGCGCCGAGCTTCGTCATCACCATCATCTTCGTCTACGGCTTCATCGTCTGGACGGCCTATCTGTCGTTCACCAATTCCAAGACCTTTCCCTCCTATGCGCTGACCGGCGCGCGCGCCTATCAGCGGCTGTGGCGCTGGACCTTCGAGAGCGATCCGCCGTCCTCCTGGTACACCTCGATCACCAACATGGCGATCTTCGGCTTCCTCTATATCGGCATCTGCCTGGTGCTCGGTCTCTTCCTCGCCATCCTGCTCGACCAGAAGATCCGCGGCGAGGGGCTGCTGAGGCCGATCTTCCTCTATCCGATGGCGCTCTCCTTCATTGTCACGGGGGTTGCCTGGAAATGGTTCCTCGATCCTGGCCTTGGGCTGGAACAGACGCTGCACCATTTTGGCTGGACGAGCTTCCACTTCGACTGGATCAAGAACAAGGACTTCGTCATCTACACCGTCGTCATCGCCGGCGTCTGGCAGGCGTCGGGCTTCGTCATGGCGATGTTCCTGGCGGGCCTGCGCGGCATCGACGGCGAGATCATGAAGGCCGCCCAGATCGACGGCGCCTCGCCATTCCAGCTCTATCGGCGCATCGTCATCCCGCTGCTGCGGCCGATCTTTCTGTCCGCCTTCATCGTGCTCGCCCATATGGCGATCAAGTCCTATGACCTGGTGGTGGCGCTGACCTCGGGCGGTCCCGGCGGCTCGGCCTGGCTGCCGTCCAACTTCATGTACGAATACACTTTCAAGCGCAACGAGATGGCCGTCGGCTCGGCCAGCGCCATCATCATGCTGATGACCATCTCGGCGATCATCGTGCCCTATCTCTATTCCGAACTGAAGGAGAAGGCGCGATGAGCAGCGTGACGTCTCCGACAGCAACCTCGCAGAACAGCAACAACACCCGCTGGATCGGCCGCACCGTCATCTACGGCCTGCTGCTGGTCTTTGCCGTCCTCTACCTGATGCCGCTCTTCGTCATGCTGACGACCTCGTTCAAGACCATGGACGAGATCCAGAACGGCAACATGCTGGCGCTGCCGCAATCGCCGACCTTCGATCCCTGGATCAAGGCCTGGGGTGAGACCTGCGTGGGGCTCACCTGCGCCGGCATCAAGGGCTACTTCTGGAACTCGATCAAGATGGTCGTGCCGGCTGTCGCGATCTCCACCATCATGGGGGCGCTGAACGGCTATGTCCTCACCAAATGGCGCTTTCCCGGCCACACGCTGGTGTTCGGGCTGATGCTGTTTGCCTGCTTCATCCCGTTCCAGTCGGTGCTGCTGCCGATGGCAACGATCCTCGGCAGCCTCGGCCGCTTCGGCGCCACACTGCAGAATGCCACGGGCTGGAACTTCGGCTTCGGCAATCCGACCGTCAATCTGGTCTTCGTCCATGTCGTCTATGGCTTGGGCTTCACGACGCTGTTCTTCCGCAATTTCTACGAGGCCTTTCCGACCGAGCTGGTGCGGGCCGCCCAGGTCGATGGCGCCAGCTTCTTCCAGATCTTCCGCCGCATCATGCTGCCGAACTCGCTGCCGATCATCGTCGTCACGGTGATCTACCAGTTCACCAATATCTGGAACGACTTCCTGTTTGCCTCTGCCTATGCCGGCACCGGTGAATCCATGCCGATGACGGTGGCGCTGAACAACGTCGTCAACACCTCGACCGGGGTGGTCGAATACAATGTCAACATGGCGGCTGCGATGATCGCAGCCGTGCCGACGCTCATCGTCTATATCCTCGCCGGCCGCTACTTCGTGCGCGGTCTGATGGCGGGCGCTGTCAAAGGGTAATCCATGGCCTTCCTCGAAATCTCCGGTCTCAGAAAGCGCTTCGGCGCCGTCGACATTCTCAAGGGGATCGACCTCGAACTCGAAAAGGGCGGCTTTCTCGTGCTGGTCGGCCCGTCCGGCTGCGGCAAGTCGACGCTGCTCAACACCATTGCCGGGCTGGAGACGATCACCTCTGGCGATATCAAGATCGACGGGCGCGACATCAGCGGGCTGCATCCCTCCAAGCGCGACATCGCCATGGTGTTCCAGTCCTATGCGCTCTATCCGAACATGACGGTGGCCGGCAACATCGCCTTCGGCATGGAGATCCGCGGTGTGCCGAAGGAGGAGCGTGTCAAGGCGATCGGCCAAGTCTCCGACATGCTGCAGATCGGTCATCTGCTTGACCGCAAGCCGAGCCAGCTCTCCGGTGGCCAGCGCCAGCGTGTCGCCATGGGCCGGGCGCTGGTGCGCAATCCGCAGGTCTTCCTGTTCGACGAGCCGCTCTCCAATCTCGATGCCAAGCTGCGCGTCGACATGCGCACCGAGATCAAGCGGCTGCACCAGCGCATGGGCACCACCTTCGTCTATGTCACCCATGACCAGATCGAGGCGATGACGCTGGCGACCAAGATCGCCGTGCTGAAGGATGGCGTGCTGCAGCAGTTCGGCACGCCGGCCGAGATCTATAACAGCCCCTCCAATATCTTCGTCGCCGACTTCATGGGCTCGCCGGCGATGAACCTGCTCAACGCCACCGTCGAAAACGGCGCCGGCGGGCTCGAAGTCTCGCTGGAGCGGCCGAATGCCGCCCCGCTGAGGCTCCCCGTCATCTCAGGCAATGACGGCCTGACCGCCTATACCGGCAGACAGGTGATCTTCGGCATCCGGCCGGAGGCCTTGACCGATCCCGATGGCGCCGACCGCAAGGCGCGCTCGCTGACCGAGGGCGATTGCCTGATCGAGGTGGTCGAACCGGCCGGCTCCGACACCTTCGCCGTCACCAAGCTCGGCGGCAAATCCGTCGTCGCTCGCCTGCGCGCCGATACCGGCATCGCTCCAGGACAAAACACCCGCCTCGCATTCAATCTCGATAAGGCCGTCTTCTTCGATCCCGAGAGCCAGGCGCGGATCGGGTGATGGCCAGGTGCTAACATGAGCAGTTCACCTGACATCGTCATCATCGGTTCAGGCGTCGGCGGCGCCACGGTCGCGGCCGGCCTGGCCGTGACAGGTGCGCAGATATTGATCCTCGAAGCCGGCGAGCATATCGCCGACCTTCCGGTCAACCGCGACCAACGCGCGATCTTCCAGCGGGGACATTTTCGTCCGAAGGAAACCTGGTATGAGGCGAACGGCAAGGGGTTCAATCCCGGCAATTATTACAATGTCGGCGGGAATTCGAAGTTCTATGGCGCAGTATTGTCGCGCTATCGCAGCCAAGATTTCGAAGTGATCGAGCACCGGGAGGGTGTGTCGCCGGCCTGGCCGTTTCCGTATGAGGTGCTGGAGCCGTGGTATTGCCGGGCGGAACGCATGTACCAGGTCCGCGGCAGTCTGGGCGAAGATCCCACGGAACCGTACCACTCGGCGGCCTACGAGTACCCGCCCATCCCGGACGAGGCGCCGATTGCCGATATCAGGGCGCGCCTCAAGCAGAAAGGCCTGCATCCGTTTTCCCTACCGCTCGGCCTGGATCTTGACGCCTGGCTCTCCAAAGCACGCACGCCCTGGGATGCGCATCCAAACGCACGCGACGGCAAGATGGATGCCGAGACCGCAGCCCTCTCAGTAGCGCTGAGACACGAGAACGTGCGGCTTGAAACCAATGCACGTGTGACGAGGCTCGACACGGGAGCGGGGAGCCGGATCGACCGGGTGACCTACATCAAGAACGGGCAGACGGTGACTGTTTCGCCTGAGATCGTGATCCTCTCCGCTGGGGCGGTCCAATCATCAGTGCTTTTGCTGCGTTCGAAAAACGACCGCTTCCCAAAGGGGCTGGCGAACTCTTCCGACCAGGTTGGCCGCAACTTCATGAATCACAATGCGTCCGCCGTCATCGGGGTCTCTCCGCGGTTCAGGAATACCTCCATCTACCAGAAGACGTTTGCTTTCAACGACTTCTATCTCTCCGACGGGGAGGGTGGACCACCCCTCGGCAACGTGCAGCTCCTCGGTCGCATCTCTGAAAAGGTTCTCAAAGGCTCTCTGCCGCAGGCTCCGGAGTGGCTTCTGCGCTTCATCACGGGCCATGCCATCGACTTCTATGCGATGAGCGAGGACGTTCCCAATCCCGAAAGCCGCGTCAAGGTGGATGGAGATCGGATTATTCTCCAATGGCAGCGAACCAATTGGGACGCCCATCTCGCACTTGTCGCCAAGCTGAAGGCTATACTGAAGTCGATTGGATTTCCGATCGTGCTGTCGAGACCCTTCGACAAGCGCACGCCCTCCCATCAGTGCGGAACGATCCGGATCGGAAACGATCCCGCGGCTGCGCCGCTCGACGCGTATTGCCGGGCTTATGATCACGAAAACCTCTTCGTCGTCGACGCGAGTTTCCTCCCGACATCGGCTGCGGTGAATCCCGCGCTCACCGTGGCCGCCCAAGCGCTGAGAGTGGCAGATCACATCGCATCGAAGGACTTGCAGGCATGAGACGCGCGCTGGCAGACCGAACGGACAAAATAGGACAGTAAGATGGGTTTCGACTATATCATCACCGGCGCCGGGCCTGCAGGATGCGTGTTGGCAAGCCGGCTGAGCGAAGATCCCGATGTCAGCGTACTCCTGCTTGAAGCGGGCGGAGGCGACTGGAATCCGCTCTTTCACATGCCAGCGGGCTTCGCCAAGATGACCAAAGGCGTCGCCAGCTGGGGTTGGGAAACCGTTCCTCAGAAACACATGAAAGGCCGCGTGCTTCGTTATACGCAGGCGAAAGTCATCGGCGGCGGCTCGTCCATCAACGCACAGCTCTACACGCGCGGAAACGCGGTGGATTATGACCTCTGGGCCCGCGAAGACGGCTGCGAGGGCTGGGACTACCGTTCGATCCTTCCCTATTTCAAACGCGCGGAGGACAATCAGCGCTTCGCTGACGACTATCACTCCTATGGCGGTCCGCTGGGTGTCTCGATGCCGGCTGCGCCGTTGCCGATCTGCGACGCCTATATCCGCGCAGGGCAGGAGCTCGGCATTCCCTATAATCACGACTTCAACGGACGCCAGCAGGCCGGAGTGGGATTTTATCAGCTCACGCAGCGCAACCGCCGCCGGTCGTCGGCTTCGCTCGCCTATCTCTCGCCGATCAAGGACCGGAAGAACCTGACGGTCCGGACGGGCGCGCGCGTCGCGCGGATCCTCCTGGAGGGAGGCCGTGCGACAGGCGTCGAGATCGTGACCTCGCGCGGCTTGGAGATCGTGCGCGCCGAACGCGAAGTATTGGTTTCGTCGGGCGCAATCGGATCGCCGAAGCTGCTTTTGCAGTCCGGCATAGGACCGGCCGATCATCTGCGGTCGGTGGGCGTCAAGGTGCTCCACGATCTGCCGGGTGTCGGCGGTAACCTCCAGGATCACCTGGATCTTTTCGTCATCGCCGAATGCACGGGCGATCACACCTATGATGGCGTCGCAAAACTCCACCGGACACTTTGGGCCGGGATTCAATACGTCCTGTTCCGGACCGGTCCTGTCGCCTCGTCGCTCTTCGAGACCGGCGGCTTCTGGTATGCCGATCCCGAAGCCCGTTCTCCTGATATCCAGTTCCACCTTGGTCTGGGTTCAGGCATCGAAGCGGGTGTCGAACGGCTCAAGAATGCCGGTGTCACGCTTAACTCAGCCTATCTGCATCCGCGCTCGCGGGGGACAGTCCGTCTGTCATCCTCGGACCCGGCCGCCTCTCCATTGATCGACCCCAACTACTGGTCCGATCCCCATGACAGGACGATGTCCCTGGAGGGGCTCAAGATCGCCCGCGAGATCATGCAGCAGGCGGCGCTGAAGCCCTTTGTCATGGCCGAAAGGCTTCCCGGACCGAAGGTCATGACCGACGAACAGCTTATCGACTACGGCTGCGCCAACGCAAAGACCGACCATCATCCAGTCGGCACCTGCAAGATGGGGAGAGGGCCTGACGCGGTTGTCGGGCTTGATCTCAAGGTCCATGGCCTTGAAGGCCTCAGGGTCTGCGATTCATCCGTCATGCCGCGCGTGCCGTCATGCAATACCAACGCGCCGACGATCATGGTCAGCGAAAAGGGATCGGACCTCATCCGGGGCTTGCCGGCACTTGCCCCCACCATCTTCGCCTACGAACGCAACGATGCGAGGCCTCGGGCCCGCACCGAAATCCGGTAAGCCATGCCGAGAGGAGAGACGACAATGTCTGAAGTCAGAGTTGCAGTGCTTGGCGCCTCGGGCTGGATGGGAAAGGTCCACACGATGGCGTATCAGACCTTTCCGCATTTCTTCGGAGTGTCGGACGGAACGGCACGGATCGTCGCTCTTGTCGAAGGTCCCTCGAAGACAGCCGGTGATCTTTCCCACAGGGCGCCGGGTGCAAGAATTCTTCAGGATTGGAATCTCGCGGTCGCGGATCCGGATGTCGATCTGATCGATATCTGCCTGCCTGACCACCTTCACTACCAGGTGGCCAAGGCGGCCTTGCTGGCCGGCAAACATGTCTATTGCGAGAAGCCGTTGGCAAACACCGCCGCCGAGGCGCGGGAACTGGCCGACATCGCCCGGGCGAAGGGTGTCATTACCCGCGTTGGACACGCCTTTCCTCGCAATCCCGTCCATGATCTGGCGAAAGACGTCATTCAATCCGGCGAAATCGGCGAGATCAAGCTGTTCCGCGGCTGCCAGCACGTCGACATGTATGGCGATCCGAGCGCGCCCTTTATGTGGCGCGCCGACGGAAAGCTTGCGCCGACCGGGATTGTCGGTGATACCGGTTCGCACATCTTCAGCTTCATGGATTTCCTGGTCGGCCGCGTCAGTTCGCTGATCGCCGACAATCTCATTGTGACGCCGCGTAGGCCTGTCGTCGAGGGCCTTGCCTATGGCGAGCAAGTGAAACTGTCAGGCAATGAGTCCTGGGCTGATATCACCAATCCCGATGCGACGAACCTGCTGTGTCGGTTCGAGAACGGCGCCGGCGGGATCGTCGATTTCAGCCGTGTCGCGACCGGCCGCAAGTTCATGCAGACCTACGAAATCTATGGAACGAAAGGCAGCATCGCCTATACCTATGACGAGATAAACCGGCTGCGCTTCTACTCCAACGACGACCGGACGGGGCGGCGCGGTTTCCGGGAGATCGACGTGGGTCCGGAGACCCCCACCTTCAGGGCTTTCCTTCCTCTGCCGAATTTCGGCCTAGGCTACAATGAAAGCAAGATCA
Organism: Rhizobium beringeri; assembly: GCF_004306515.1. NCBI lineage: Bacteria > Pseudomonadati > Pseudomonadota > Alphaproteobacteria > Hyphomicrobiales > Rhizobiaceae > Rhizobium > Rhizobium beringeri. Next base: position 1,476,069 of record NZ_SILG01000001.1, read on the forward strand.
TCGAGGTGGCCGAGGTGATCCGCTCGATCGTTGCAAACAGGCCGATGTGGCCGACATTCGATACCGGCCACCACATCTGCCAGATCGTCGACGCATGCATGGAGTCCTCCCGGCAAAAGCGCTGGGTCGACATCCCGCTGGGTTGAACGCCAATGACCATAGACGTTCCGCAGGAAATTCTTGACGCACTGACCGATGTCGACATGCCGTGGCTTCCAACCGAGCCAGCCCCTTCGGAAGTGATCCGGCTCGCCGACGTCGAGGTGCCGATCTATCGGGCTGGTTGCGTCGTTGTCGGATCCGGCGCGGCAGGTCTGCGAGCCGCGGTGGAAATGAAGCGGCGTGGCGATGCTGTCATCATCGTCAGCCAAAGCGCGTGGGGTGGAACCTCGGCCTGTTCGGGATCCGATAAGCAGACCCTTCACACTGCAAATACGGCGGATCAGGGCGACAATTACAAGGCGATGGCCCGAGCCATCCGCAGCGGCGGCGCAATGGACGAGGATACGGCCTATGTCGAGGCTGTGGGTTCGTCGCGGATGATGGCGTCGCTTCAGTTCCTGGGTCTGGCGCTGCCGCAGGATCGGCTTGGCGGGACGCTCAGATATCAGACCGACCATGACGAGGTCGGCCGCGCCACCAGCTGCGGCCCGCGCACCTCGCGCCTGATGGTCAAGGTGCTGGCCGAGGAGGCGATCCGGCTCGGAGTGCCGTTCTATAACCAGACCACCGCTGTAAAAATCCTCACCGGGGGCGATGGCGCTGACCGCCATGTTGTCGGCATACTCGCCATGCGCGCCAGCGACCGCACGGAGGAGAACCCGCTGGGCACCGCGCTGTTCGTCAGTGGCGTGATCGTGCTCGCCGCAGGCGGGCCGGGCGAACTTTATCGCGACAGCGTTTATCCCAACGGTTGCTTCGGCTCTCTCGGATTGGCGCTCGAGGCAGGCGTCGAGCTCGTCAACCTGACCGAAAGCCAGTTTGGGATCGGCACGCGCAGGGAAGGGTTCCCATGGAATCTGTCCGGCACCTACGTCCAGGCGATCCCGCATATCTACTCGCTCGATAGCGAAGGCGCCGAGCACCACTTCCTGGCAGAATATTACCGCAGCACGCAGGAGCTGGCGTCGAATGTCTTCCGCAAAGGCTATCAGTGGCCATTTCACGCGACGCGCATGCTCGACTTCGGGTCAAGCCTGGTCGACCTTGCCATCTCTAGCGAAACCGCCGCAGGGCGGCGCGTCTTTATGGATTTCAATCGCAATCCCCTATCCGTGCCGGGCGATCTGCCGTTCAGCCTGGAAAGACTGGATGAAGACGTCCGCGAATATCTCGGCAAGGCCGGCGCCGACCAGGACATGCCGATCGATCGTTTGAAGCATATGAACCCGCTCGCGATCGAGCTCTACCGCCGCTACAAGATCGATATTGCCGAAGAGCCGCTGGAATTTGCGGTCAACAATCAGCACATGAACGGCGGCATCATGGTCGATACCTGGGGCCGCAGCAATCTCGGTGGCTGTTACGCGATCGGAGAAGCGGCGGGCACCCACGGCGTGACGAGACCGGGTGGAGCGGCGCTCAATGCCGGGCAAGTCTTCGGCACCCGGGCGGCCGAGCACATCAGCGCGAGCCTCAGGGCGAAGAGGCACCCCACGGGGGATATAACCGATATCGCAGAGGCGGGCATCGCCGACCTCTTTGCCGGCCTTCGCAAGGAGAGCGCGCTCACCGTCAAATCAATCCGCTTGGCAGTGCAGGCACGAATGAGCGAGAAGGCTGGCATCATCTGCGATCAGGAGGGCGTAGGCCGAGCCTTGATCGAAGCGCGGAAACTGAACGCTGAAATTCGCGCCGGCGGCATTGCCTATGGTCGCGCAGCGGAGGCGGTTCGAGGCGTGCAATGGCGGCATATGGCGCTCGCCTCGGAAGCCGTGCTCAGCGCGCTTGATTTCTTCATTCGCAATGGAGGAGGCAGCCGTGGCGCGCGCGCAATATGCGATGCGGAGGGCGAATCTCTACCGCTTGCGAGCGCAGCGCCGTTGCAGGATTATCGTTTCCGGAAGGAACGCGAAGCGCATCGCGAGGAGCAGATCGTCGTTCGGCTTGATGGCGATGAGATCAGGCTTTCAACGCGTGCGAACCGCACGCTGGATGAAAGCGCCAGGTCCTTCTTCGAGCGAGACTGGCCAGCCTGGCTGACAGGCCGCATCTACGATCTGGGCGCAGACGAATGAGGCGATGCCAGTGATAGGATTGCCTTCGAGAAGGGCAATCCGCTCGATCAATCCGGATTCGCAACGGGAGGGGGAACCCGGACGCGCTCGGTATTGTCAGAGCCTTCGGCGATGGCTTCCTCGCTTCTGCGCACCCGCCTTGGCGGATCCTTTCCTTCGATCGGCTTCGGCGACAACTGATCGTCGGCCTGGATCTCGTCGGTGTTCAGGTAGTTCTTGCTTTCGTTCATATCGGTCACTTCGGTTGGATAATTGCGGGGCAGGTCCTTCGCATCCGCGCTTTAAAAGCTAACTCTCGGCGACATGACAGGTTCCCTCGCCCGCCGCTCATAGGTCGGCTTCCGCCTCGGAAACGTCGAGCTCGATCATGACCGGCGCGTGATCGCTCGTATGCTCCCAGCCGCGTGGCTTTCGCCGGACGGTCGCCGATCGAAGCCACGGGGCGATTGCCGGACTGAGCAGGAAGTGGTCGATCCGAAGCCCTGCGTCACGTTCGAAGCTGTTCCGCCAGTATTTCCAGAAGGTGTAGATCCGCTCCTCTGGATGCAGCTCTCTGACGGCGTCGGTCCAGCCCTGGGCGACGAGATGAGCATAGGCCTTGCGCACTTCCGGTCTGAAAAGCGCATCGTCCAGCCAGCGTTCCGGTTTGTATACGTCGATCTCCGTCGGCATCACGTTGAAGTCGCCGGCGAGGATCGAAGGCACCCCGATATCGAGGAGTTCGATGGCGTATTCGTGCAGGCGACGGAACCAGCGAAGCTTGTAATCGAACTTTGCTCCTGGGAACGGATTTCCGTTCGGAAGATAGAGGCATCCGATCAGGATACCGTCGACGACAGCTTCGATATACCGGCTGTGGGTATCATCAGGATCGCCGGGAAGACCGCGCCGCGTCAGGGTCGGGGTTTTGCCCTTCGCCAGGATGGCCACCCCGTTCCAGGATCTCTGTCCGTGCCAGACGGCGCCGTAGCCGGCCCGTTCGATCTCCTTTCGTGGAAACCCGGCGTCGTCTGTCTTCAGTTCCTGGAGGCAGACCACATCAGGAGCGTCCTCCTTGAGCCAGCGCAGCAGGATCTGCAGCCGTCCATTAATGCCGTTGACGTTATAGGTTGCGATTTTCACGATGCCCTCGGAAATCGAAGCACAGACGGGCTCTAGAAGCGCGCCTGGGTTTCCGCCTCAGGAAATCCCCGCCCGCAATCGTCCCAATCGTCCCAATAGAGGCGGCTCTCCACACCGTAATGTCCCGCCGGTCGAATCCTCTCGGGGTGCGACTGTCACTTGGCTCCTCAACGCGTCGCACCGAAGACGAAGGCGATGCCGGCGACGATCGCGACCGCTGTGAGCGGCTGCCGGCGTATGCGATCCTCGAGGTCGTGGACGAATGTGCGAGCCTCCGCCTTTGCCAGGCGGGCTGTTCCAGAAGCCAGATCCGAAGCGGATTCGGCCACACGACCGGCTTCTTTCTGAAGCGCGCGCATTTCCTGGCGATCGACATCGGAGGAGCGGGCAGTTTCACCGGTCGAGCGCAGGGTTTGATCCACGAGCGGAAACTCGTCCTCCAGCTTGGTGGGATCGGGCTCTCGCTTCACGCGCTCAGCCGCCTCGACGTCGCTGCGGCCGGCGGGAATTGAGGTGTGGGTGGCTGACACCGGATCGGACGCCGGAAAGGTGTCCTCGATTGCTTTGTCGAGTTCGCCTTTTCGGGTCTGCTTCCGCTGCTCTGCCTGCTCTTTTCGCATGGACTGGACTGCGGGGGATTCATTCGGGTTTGCCATCGGGGTTTCCTCTGTTGCACTTCGACAAACAAAGCGACGACGAAGGGAGAAGTTCCATAGAAATGCTTCCTCGCCTCACAGAGCAGCAGAGATGGAGAAGCGAGTAACTCTGGGCTTGCGATCGCTCGGACTTTTCTGGACGCCGAGTATGGCAATCAAGTAAGCCGGACCAAAGTCTTGCCGGCGCCTACTACCTAGGTCGGTTGCAATCTGTCTTCGGAACAGCGAGAAATCTTATGCGTCATATATTGCCTGGGAAACGGCGAACGGACGAACGAGGCCATGGCATGAATATCCGGAAACGCGATTTTCTGAGATTGAGCGGCAGCGCGGCCGTCGCCATCGTCGCTGCCGCATCACCAGCCACATTGAATCTCGGCGGTTTCCTTCCTGTTCTGGCGGTGGAACGCGCGCAGGCAAAAGACGGCAACAATGGGAATGGCAACGGTGGTGGGAACGGCAACGGTAATGGGGGAGGGAATGGCAACAGCGGCGGCACCGGCAACGGGGGAGGGAATGGCAATAGCAATGGTGGTGGCAGCAGCAACAGCAGCAATGGCTCAGGGAATGGCAATGGTGGGAGTTCCACCAGCAGCACGGGATCCTCTTCCTCTTCTTCAGGGTCGTCAGTAGGATCGGGAACGAGAGCGACGGCAGCGTCCGATGGCTCGATCGACGTCCGTCATTCGAATGGCATCACTGAAGTCCTGCAGCGCGGTCGATACATTATGAAGGACTCAAAGGGCCGGACGATCATAAATCGACAGGCGACGGCCAACGATGCCCGCCGGCTGAGCCGCTTTCTTCGCTAAAGCGTGATAGTCGGGCAATAACTGCTTTCAGCGCCGTTCGCGCCATTGCAGAGCCGCTTCAGTCCTGTTCGAGGCACCAAGCTTGCTCAGAATCTGGGTCATATGGTGCTTCACCGTCTTTTCCTGCAGGCTGAGACGCAAGCCGATATGCTTGTTTGACAAGCCTTGGGCGACAAGATCCATCACCTCGCGCTCCCGTGGCGTCAGACTGTTTTTGTCGGAGGTTCCGCCATGCAGCGAATTCTCCATGACCTTTGCAGACATCGTCGGCGAGATATATCGCGAGCCACGCAGGACGGTTTGGATTGCTTCGGCGAGGCCACGCGAACCGACACCTTTCAGAACATAACCCATCGCGCCCCGTTGCAGAGCTCCCAGCAAGGTGTCCACTTCCTCGGATACCGTCAACATCAGCACTTTCGTTGTGGGGCTCCGCGCCAGGACGTCACTGATCGCAGACAGCCCGCCGCCGGGCATCGAGACATCGAGAAGCATGATGTCGGGGTGGTTGTCCGAGGCGATCATCGCCGCGTCGTCACTACTGGCTCCCTCACCAACGACGATAAAGCCGCTGATCTCCGACAGGCTGCGCGTTACACCCTCTCGAAAAAGCGGATGATCGTCCACGACGCCGATGGTGATTGATGTCATCGCTACTCTCCCACTTCCATTGGCTCGAAGATCATGGTCACGATCGTTCCTTCTTCGCCTGTCTTGATGTCGAAGGATCCTCCCAGGCTGTCGACGCGCTCCCGCAACCCCACGAGGCCGAGGCTCGTTGGTCTCACCTCGGTCGGATCGAAGCCGTCGCCGTGATCGCTGACTTCGACACGAACATGACCCTTGCGCGAGACAGCGCTGACGGCCTGCTGAACGCCGCCACCGTGGCGGTAGGCATTATTCAGGGCCTCCTGAATGAAGCGATAGATACAGATCTTCACGGCAGGAGGAAGTTCCGGTCCATCTTCGTCGACCATCGTTTCTACGAGCGTTTCGGTCTTATGTTGATGCGCGTCGACGATCCGCATCACGATCTCGCTGATTGACGATTTCTCGATCTGCGGAAGCACCAGCCCGCTGCAAATATTGCGGATCTCCGTCATAGCCTCAGCAAGGCTCGAGCGTATCCAGGCAAGCTCCCTTTCACGCGCTTCGGGCTGGGTGGACGCATTGATCAACACGTCGCTGTCTAGCCTCAATGAGGCATAGGCGATGTGCTGGGCCGGACCGTCGTGCAGATCGGCACCGATGCTGCGCAAATAAGTTTCGTTCAGCGCTGCCGCCCGCTGGGAGGCGCGCTGCAGCCGTCGTTGGAGCCCGCGGTTTTCTGTTAACAGTGCAGACAGTTCATCGACCCGTTCTTTGAGATCCTTGCGCTGCGCCTCTATTGTGCGGCTACCGCGGAACACCAGGACTGAGAGGACAAGGAAAAAGGTCGCAGTCAGAGCGGCGACAGCGCCCCAGCTCCGGAGCCTTGCATGCGCCAGACTATCCCCTAGTCCTTCTGCTGTCTCGTAGAACTCGAGGACGGCAACCGCCTGTCCGGACCATGGCTGGAGCACAGGGTTATAGATTTCCATGAGCGGCTTGCCGAGCGCGCGCTCGTTGTCGCTTTCCGGATCGCTGGCAATCTCGTAGCGCGCGACGAGAGATCCTGCGAATGCCCTCTGCAGCTTGTCGCTTACCGCAAACTTCCTGCCCACCAGCTCCTTCTCGTTCGAGTAGAGGATGGTGCCGTCGCTTCGCCACAGCTTGAACGAAACAAGGCGCTTGCCGAGCGCGCCCTGACCGAGTGTCTCGTCCAGAGCTTGAGCACTCGCTTCATCCAGCAATGACTCTGTTTGCATATCGGGAAGTAGCGGCGCGATCACGCTGTCCACATAAAGCGCCGTCGCTGCGCCTGAGTTGTGGATGACGGCCTCCTCTATCAGGTGGCTTACAAAAAAACCCACCACGAACATGGCGGCGATCGATATGAGCCCACCCGCGATGAAGAACTGGGAGGCGAGCGAGCGGGCATTCCAGCGGCGAAGCCAATTCATTTTGATACCGGCAAGAGACTTGTCGACTAACCTACCGCGTCTTTAGAGTTTTTCCAAACAGCGTCAGGGCACATTCCTGGTGTCGAAGACCTCGGCGCCTCTTATGCTCTGGGTCAATCCGACGGTATCGCCTGATATGGCTGCGCCGAAGACGTAGAGAAGGGCGGCCAGAACGATAACAAGGGCGAAGACGGACGCGTTACAGGCGTCATTCACTCGGGATCTATGACGCTGGTTCATGTTCGGATCTCCTTCAGTATCGTTCGAAACGGCACGAGTCCGATGCGCGTTCCACCTCAGGGACTTCGGTCGGAGGAGGTTGGGACCAAGGTCTGACCCCGTAGACATCAGCAGATTCAGGCATATTTCCTGGCCGACCGACTTGGGTTTGGAGGCTTGTGTGTGATGATTTCCATGGACTTCGAAGGCAGCGCCCGCGCCGCATCTGTCGCTTCTCTCCAGCCGTTCGAGGAAGGCGTCGCCGAATTTTACGATAGCTATCTCGTGCCGATTCTCTTCGAGCCCTATGCCTCGGAGATGGCGATCGTCGCCGAGAAATTGAAGCCGGGCAGCGTTCTCGAGGTCGCTGCAGGGACAGGCACCTTGACACGTGCCCTGCGGGCGACGCTTGATCCTGCAACGGAGATCGTTGCCACCGATCTCAGCCAGGCGATGATTGACGTTGGCGCACCATCGCTGACGATGTTGCGGACTCACTGGATGCACGCGGATGCGCAAAATCTCCCGTTCGCGTCCTCGATGTTCGATCTTGTCGTCTGCCAGTTCGGCGTGATGTTCTTTCCTGATAAGCTGAGGGCTTATGGCGAGGCTAAAAGAGTGTTGCGCAGCGGCGGTCGTTTTCTGTTCTCGACGTGGGATTCAATCGAGGCCAACGACTTCGCAAGATGTGTGGACGAATGCCTGGGAAGCCTCTTCCCGTCGGATCCGCCGGATTTTTTCAGGCGCTTGCCATATTCCTACTTCGACCCCGATCCGATCAAGGCGCAACTGACTTCGGCGGGGTTTGACGCGGTATCCTGCGATCGGGTCGCATCGACGTCAGTCGCGGCCACCGCGCGCGAGGTGGCTACGGCGTTCTGCCAAGGCACTCCGCTCAAGGGAGAGATCGAACGGCGGGCGCCGGAGGAGCGTATGTCGGAAATCGTCGCTCAGGTGGCCGAGCGCGTGGAATCGCGCTACGGAGCCCGTCCTTGCGGCGGCATGAGCGCGCTCATCGTCGCCGGCCGCGCACCATAAGACTCCGTGGCGCAGGCTGTCGTCTCAATCAGGCGATTCCGTCGGCCGGAAGGTCCAAAAGATCTATCCGCCCGGGTATGACGGCTCGTCGGACTTCAACGGGTGCGCGTAGGAGGCTTCCTCTATCGCGCGGATGACGTGCCGCTCGATCACCAAACAGGTTTCGTCGTACTCTAGCACCAGGTTCGGATTGAACCGTCGCCTTCGAACGGAGTCGCGGGCTTCGACTGCCATCTGATAGGCTTCGAAGAGTTCGAACTGCCAGGGGTCGCGCGCTTCCATGATCAACTTCCGCATATGCGGCAGGCGCATTGCCAGGCGCCTGCGTCCGGCTTCCCGGCGGTTGGATCGCGCCATCTCCTTCGATCTCCTGCTTATGCCGCGATTATGCGGCTTCTCGATCTTGAAATAGCGTCGGCAACGGGCCTTGGAATGGGTTTGGGACCAAAGGCCGGGATCGATCAGACTGAGGTCTGAGGCGTGGAACGACCTTGCCTCCAGCTAGTTGGTTGGCAGCGGTCGCGAAGGCCGCTCTCAAACAGAAGGAGGAAAAAATGCTCTCCAAGCTTATCGTCGGTGCGGCAACTGCCGCGACCCTCATGTCGGGCGTCGCATTCGCCCAGTCCTCGACCGTCAACGGTGCGGCCGGTGGCGCGATCACTGGGGCGATCGTCGGCGGCCCCGTTGGCGCTGCTGTCGGCGGCGTTGCCGGCGCAGTCGTGGGTACGGCGATCGATCCGCCGCCGCAAAAGGTCATCACCTATGTCCGCGAGGCTCCGGCACCATCGGCGCGCGTGGTCGTGAAGGAGAAGGTTGTCGTCGGCCAGCCCCTGCCGGCGACGGTTGTCGTGACGCCTATTCCGGATGACCCGACTTATGCTTACGCGGTGGTCAATGATGAACGTGTCATCGTCGAACCGTCGTCCCGCAAGGTGATCCAGGTTATCAAGTAATCTGATCCTACACGCGGCCTCCGCCGCGTCCTCCATCCGGAAATCATCGCTCAAAGTCCGGGAACCGCCGCACGACCGACGGCAGCGTCTTCGTGCGGCCAAAAACAGCCGATGCCCCCGGCGGCGACCTCCGCCGCCGGAGCGCCAACGAGGAGAGGACCCATGATCTATTCCGAAGAGAAATCCCGTGGTCTGGCCTTGCCGCTGATCGCCATCCTGCTGGCAATCGCCGGCATTCTCGCCGTGCTTGTCGCCACCGGCGGCCGACATAGCAGTGCCGCCGGCCGCGTCTGGGTTCCACAGGCTCAACAGCAGGGGTCGGGACGATGAAAGCCATCGCATCCGTTGCCTTCGGCATCGTAAGCTCGGTCGGGGCCTGCGTCGCTGCCGCATCTGTCGCATCCTATGTCGTGGCGGATTCCGAGCCTCACGCCTTCAAGGAGCTCGCAGCGCGCGATCTATGGACGACGACGCCGGTGAAAGTCGATCCTCGGCAGCAGCACTATGAACGAATTGCGCCTCTCTATTCCAGCTATGTGACCGAGGCGTCGGCCAGCATGGCGTCAGCGGCGAGGCCGGATTCGGCTCGCCCGCCAGCCGAACTTCAGACCCCGCAGCCCAGACTTTCGGCCGCGCATCTTGCCTGGTGTGGGGAACGTTATCGCTCATTCAATCCCGCGACCAACAGCTATCGGTCCTATAGCGGTGAGACCCGCGAATGCTCTTCGCCGTTCCAGCCGACTGTCGCCGAGGCCGATGAAGGCGTCGGCTCGAAAGTGAATGCACAGGCGGCAGCCCGGTGCGCCGCTCGCTACAAGTCGTATCGACCGGAAGACAATACGTATCAACCATGGGAAGGACCACGGCGCAGCTGCGACATGTCGGATCTCGTTGCGACGAGCAACTGATGTGGTCGCATGGTGCCTACCCAATTGCACGACCTAGTCACCCGGACTAAAGTCCGTGTTGCAAACGCTACGGTTGTGATACCGGGTTGTATTAGAGTGTTGGAGATCAGGGATGGCAACGGCGCTGATAACAGAAATCCAGCAGGCGCAGACAAGGCTTCCGCTCTTGAGCCGAGCGGACCGGGGAGCCCTTATCATTCGCATCCTCCGCGAGCTGAAGACGCATCGGCGGGAGGTTCTCGCAAATGTGCCGGCCGAGCGCTGCGTTTGGATCGACAGGCTGATTGCGTCCGTGTCCTCGACGATACCGGAAATCGTCAACATGCAGGACGCCGAGTTCAATCGTGTCTTGAACGAGTTCGAAAAGCTGATTGCGACGCTCGATGACATCTCGCATGCCGAGAAACGGTCGAAGACAATTCACTGAGAGGGTCGCCAGCCGAGCGCCTCATTGGAAACCGATCGCTGCGCGTGAGCGTTCTCCTTCCATGACCGAAACGAAATCCGCCGCTGATCATGACAAGGCGCCGTCCGTCGAAGACGGTGCGAAGCCCGGCGTGGACATTTCTTTCCCTTACGACAGGATGACCGTCGAGCAATTCCGAAGACGCTTCCCCCGTGCCCGCTGGAGCGATGCCCGCAAGGCCTGGTTCGTTCCCGGGCGGACGGCGTCCCGCCGCATCGGACGATGGCTTGCCGAGATCGAGGCCGAGGCCGACGCCCATGCGGATGCGAAGGGACGCGACGCCTTCGCCTTCGATCCCATCGGCAGTCCATATCTTGAACTCGGCAAGGCAGGCTTCCGAATCCGCACGCCTTATTCGAAGACCGTTGTCGACGAATTGCGCGAGGTGCCATTCTCACGGTGGGACGGCGATCTCAGGATATGGCACGTTCCTTTCCGGTCCTATGAGGAACTCCGACGCAGATGGCTCGATATTGAGGCAGCGGCTCGCAGAAACGAGCCGGAGGAAAGACGACGTCGGGCCGAGGAGCGGAAGGGGACCGAACAGGATATGCGCAGCAAACTCCGCTCTGCGGAACGAAAGCGTCACCGTTACCCGCTTCAGAGCGACGACCTGCCGCCGATAGGGCGTCCCGTGGTCACCGCCTATGGAATCGTCGTTTTTACCGAAATCTCAGGCGAACTGGTCGACCCGGATGTCGTTGCGGACTTTTATCCCGGCGTTACCGAGGATCACGTCTGGGGATGTTGGCGGGTGCCCACATTCGAAGAACTCATCCGCACCTGGCCCGCGAAAATGCTTCCGGTTCAGAACGCCGAGTGGTGGCTGCCGACGATCGAGGAACTGAGGCCGGCCCGTCGCACGGCAAGATCGCGCGAAACCAGGAAATACGCGAAGACGCCGTGACAGCTGCTTGCCGTTGCCTCGGTTCCGATCTCAGGCTCGGTGGCGCAGGGCGTCCACGAGCGCCACGAAAGCCGGAGAGGACTGCCTTCTGCTGGGATAGTAGAGATGGTAGCCATCCCAGGGTGGCGAAAAGGCTTCCAGCACGCGTCTAAGACGGCCCTCCGCGATATGAGGAAGAGCGACGTCTTCCGGTACGTATGCCAGGCCAAGTCCTTCCAGCGCCGCTTCCACACTCTGATAGGAGTTATTGAAGGCAAGCTGTCCCTCGACCCTGATCCTGATCTCTTTCCCGTTATCTTCGAACTCCCATGCCCAGAAGCCGCCATATGTGGGCAGGCGTTCGTTGATGCAGTTGTGGCGAACGAGGTCCTGCGGATGCTCCGGAACCCCCTTGCCGTCGAAATATGAGGGCGCGCCGACGACGGCAAAAGGGAAATCAGGCCCGATGCGTGTCGAGATCATGTCTTTCGCCACCTGCTCCCCCATCCGGACGCCCCCGTCGAAGCGCTCCGTCACGATGTCGGACAGCCCGTTTTCGCGTATCAGCTCCACCTTGATGTCAGGGTTGTTCGGTAGGAAGCGCTGGAGCTTCGGCCAGATGATCCACCTTATTGCGTGGTCTGATGCCGTGATGCGGATGTTCCCGGCTGGCTTTTCCCTGAACTCGGTGATGGTTTCAAGTTGCGCCTCGATCTCATCGAAGTGAGGCCCCACGCCTAGGAACAACCGTTCTCCAGCGTCGGTGAGCGACACGGCCCGCGTGGTACGGGTCAGAAGCCGGATTCCGAGCCGCGTCTCGAGCTGGCGGACAATGTGACTGAGCGCCGATTGAGACACGCCCAGCTTCGCAGCCGCTCGCGTAAAGTTCTTCTCCCGGGCGACCGCCAGAAAGGCCATCAGGTCGTTGACGCTCTCGCGTGGCATTCACGAGCTCCTTCGGATCAAATGGCGGTTGTACCGAATTTGCTGAGGCTGGACATTGAAATCATCGTGAACAGAAGCCGGCGGTTCCCTGAAAACGTCGCTGTCGCCGAAATTCTCCAGCCGCTCTCGCGCAGTGGAACAAGTTCCGGCTCCAGCCATTTGTTGTCCATGAAAACAGCCCTGCCGATGTCGCTGCTCGCTCTCACCATCTCCATTGGCGGCGCCGCCGCGCGGGAGCTCCGACCCGAAGCAATCAACAACGCTTCGATTGCTTCCATTGAGGCAGAGAAGCCCAAGCCCGCAGATCCAGACCCGGCGATCGTCCGCCTTCAGGTCCTGCTCGATCGTGCAGGCTCGTCTCCAGGCGAGATCGATGGCCGATACGGCGAGAACGTCAACAAGGCCGTGGCCGGTTTCGAGGCTATGAACAAGCTTCCTGTCGATGGGAGGCTGGATCCAGAAGTCGTCTCCCGCCTGGAAGGCAATGCCGCCATCGTTGCCCCGATCGTTGAAAGCTATGTCGTCTCGGCAGAGGATGCCAAGGGTCTCGTTAACAGGATCCCCGAAGACTATGGCGAGAAGGCGAAGATGGAGAGCTTGGGGTATACGAGCGTTGCCGAGAAGTTATCCGAGCGGTTCCACATGGGTATCGATCTGGTAAACGCGCTCAACCCGGGTTCGCAGTTCGCTCCGGGCGATACGGTGTGGGTCGTGACCCCCGGTCCTCCACGGGAAGGAAAGGTCAAGAAGATCGAAGCCAACAAGAAGACGGGGCAGGTGCTGGCCTTTGCCGCGGACGGATCACTGCTTGCAGTCTATCCCGCGACGATCGGCAGCGAAGACAATCCGGCGCCATCAGGGAAGCACAAGGTCAAGGGCGTCGCGAGGATGCCGGTCTACAGATACGATCCAAAGCGCAACTTCAAGCAGGGAAAGAACGACAAGGTCCTGACGATCCCGAAAGGGCCGAACGGTCCTGTTGGTACGGTCTGGATCGATCTAACCGAGCCGACCTATGGAATCCATGGGACACCGGAACCGAAGCTCATCGACAAGGTTGGCTCCCACGGTTGCGTGCGGCTGACGAACTGGGATGCCGAAGAACTGGCCGGCATGGTCAAGCCCGGTGTCTTGGTGGACTTCGTCAGTCGAAGTTCAGCCACGCCGAAGTGAGGCCTGTGCCTGCAGCCTGATCGCCAATAGTTCACGACGCTTTGGCCTCGAAGGCCGGGGCGAAATCACCCAGCGATTTTGCCTTGAGGATCGTGGCCTCGATATCCTGCTCCACGATCGCTTCAAGATCGGCGAAGCTGTCGATGACATAGTAAATCGGCTGGAGGATATCGATCCGGTAGGGCGTCCTCAGCACGCTCAGCAGATCGAACGGCCGGAATTCGCACGCCTTGCCTTCCATTGCCGCCTTCGCCTCACTTGGCGATGAGACGATGCCTGCGCCGAAGCAGCGGCGACCCTGCGGCGTATTGATCAGGCCGAATTCGACAGTGAACCAGAAGATGCGGAACAGATGCCATGAATAGCCCTTGCCGAGGCGGACGGCCGTTTCGCCAAAATGCCGGACGAAATTGGCATAGCTCTGGTTGGTGAGCATGGGGCAGTGGCCGAAGACCTCGTGGAACAGGTCCGGTTCCTCGATATAGTCGATATGCTCGCGACGGCGCAGGAAGGTTGCAAGCGGGAATTTGCCTTGCGACAGAAGTTCATAAAAGCGCGACGGCGGAATGAGCGCCGGCACGCCTTCCACACCGAAGCCGGTAGTCTCGTTCAGGCGTCTGTTCACGTCGAGAAGCTGCGGCACCTTATCGGGCTTCAGCCCCAGCATTTTGACGCCGTCCAGATATTCGCGGCAGGCGGTATCGGCCAGCAGTTTCATCTGACGCCGGTAGAGTTCACCCCATATCGCATCTTCGTCAGGAGTGTAGTCATACAAACCGTCCGGACCGGGCAGTTTGGCGGTGTAGCTGCTTTCCTTGGTCATAGGCTGATCCTCCCAGGCACGGCGCTATTCCTGCCATTATGATCCGAGTTTGGAGGATTTTCTTTTCTTTCATGCTGGCTATTGCCATAGTGATGGCAAATCTTCCCGAATGTGATACGGAAAATGAAAGAACCTGGGAATTTTCGCCACAAGCTTCTGCAACTCGTCCAGGCCGACGGCAGCCTTTCGCTGGCAGACCTGGCGGAAAAGGCCGGCATGTCGCAGAGTTCGGCCTGGCGGAAGATCCAGGAGCTGGAAGCCGACGGCGTCATCCGCAAGCGTGTGACGCTGCTCGATCCTGGCAAACTCGATCTCAAGCTCTGCGTCATCGCGCATGTGACGCTGGAGGATCACCACGAAGAGGCCGTCGCGTCTTTTGCTTCGGTGGTGCTGGAGCGGCCGGAAATTATGGAATGTTACGCCCTATCCGGCGCCTTCGACTACATGCTGAAGATAAGGGCAAGGGACGTAGAAAGCTACGAAGCCTTCATGACCCGCTATCTCATGCGCAACCCGCATGTGCGCACCGTCGTCTCGAGCTTTGTGCTGCGCGAGCTGAAATTCTCGACCGAATTGCCGCTCTGATTTAGATGCGCCTGCGCAGGGCGATGTTTGTCGCCATGTCAATGGCCCGGCATGAGCACCGGAAAGCCTTCGAATGTCTTCAGCGTGTCGAGCACGATCGACGTCTTCACATGCTGCACCGACTCGTGGGGCAGCAGAACGTCGTTGACGAATTTCGAGAGGTCGGCGAGCCCGCGGGTCGCGACCGTCAGATGATAATCCATTTCACCGGTCAGCGCATAGGCTTCGAGAACTTCCGGCAAGCCGTTGATCAGTTGCGAAAATCGGCGGGCATTGTCTCTGTTGTGGGTCGCAAGTGTCACGGAAATGACCACCAGCATATCCAGACCCAGCTTCTGCCGATCGAGGTAGGCGCGGTAGCTCAGGATATATCCCTCAGCCTCCAGTCTCGTCCTCCGCCGCGAGCATTGCGACGGTGAAAGCGCGATCCGCTCCCCCAATTCGTTGTTCGTCAGCCTGCCGTCCTTTTGAAGTTCCTGGAGCAGGCGCAAATCCAATTTGTCGAGCGGTTCATCCATTGCGCGAAACCTCCAAAACACTCACGGATCGTGCATAATCTCTTCCCGGAGCATGAAGAATGCAAGAACTTTGCACGCGTTTTGGGTCACACTTTGCATAGAAATGCAATCTCCTCTGGAGGAAAGAAAATGGGTCCCTTCCCACATGATGCGCCGCCCTCGGAAATCACCGCCGACAATCCGGCCGGTACCGACGGCTTCGAATTCGTCGAATTCGCCCATCCCGAGCCCGAGAAACTGCGCGAGCTCTTCACACGCATGGGCTACGTCGTGGTCGCCAGGCACAAGACGAAAGACATCACCGTCTGGCGACAAGGTGACATCAACTATCTGCTGAACGCCGAACCCGGCAGTCATGCCGCCCGTTTCGTCGCAAATCATGGCCCCTGTGCGCCATCGATGGCATGGCGCGTCGTGGACGCCAAACACGCCTTCGATCACGCGGTGTCAAAAGGTGCTGTTCCCTATGAAGGGGACGACAAGGCGCTCGACGTCCCGACAATTGTCGGCATTGGCGGCTCGCTGCTCTATTTCGTCGAGACCTATGGGGCAAAGGGATCGGCTTATGAAGCCGAGTTCGACTGGTTTGGCGAGCGCAACCCGCATCCCCAGGGGATCGGCTTCTATTATCTCGACCATCTGACGCACAACGTCTTCCGCGGCAACATGGACAAGTGGTGGGATTTTTACCGCAACCTGTTCAATTTCAAGCAGATCCACTTCTTCGATATCGACGGCCGCATCACCGGTCTGGTGAGCCGCGCCATCACCTCGCCCTGCGGCAAGATCCGCATTCCGCTGAATGAATCGAAGGACGACACCAGCCAGATCGAGGAATATCTGAAGAAGTACCGGGGCGAGGGCATCCAGCACATCGCCGTTGGAACGGAGGATATCTACGACGCCACCGACAGGCTGTCCGACAACGGCCTGCGCTTCATGCCGGGTCCGCCGGAGACCTATTACGACATGTCCTATGAACGCGTGAACGGTCATAGTGAACCGGTCGAACGCATGAAGAAACACGGCATCCTCATCGATGGCGAAGGTGTGGTGAATGGCGGCATGACGAAGATCCTGCTGCAGATCTTCTCCAAAACAGTCATCGGCCCGATCTTCTTCGAATTCATCCAGCGCAAGGGCGACGAGGGCTTCGGCGAAGGCAATTTCCGCGCTCTTTTCGAGTCGATTGAGGCCGATCAGATCAAGCGTGGTGTCATCGGTACTGCAGCGGAGTAAACTCTAAAGCGCTGCGCGTCTTTTCAGACGCGCGACGCTGCGGAGTTTTCGGGGAGGAGTTGAGCAATGGACCAGACATCGATCCAGACGTCCGACGGTGAAGCCGCGACGGCAAACAAGCTGAAATATATGCCGGGATTCGGCAATGACTTCGAAACCGAGTCGCTGCCCGGCGCCTTGCCGCAGGGCCAGAACAGTCCGCAGAAATGCAATTACGGCCTTTATGCCGAGCAGCTTTCCGGCTCGCCGTTCACCGCGCCGCGCGGCACGAACGAAAGATCCTGGCTTTATCGCATTCGCCCGAGCGTGCGTCATACCCGCCGCTTCTCCAACGCGTCTTATCCGCTCTGGAAAACCGCGCCGTGCCTGGACGAACATTCGCTTCCGCTCGGCCAGCTTCGCTGGGATCCCATCCCCGCACCCTCGGAGAAGCTGACGTTTCTCGAGGGGGTGCGGACCGTCACGACGGCAGGCGATGCCACCACCCAGGTGGGGATGTCAGCCCATGCCTACGTCTTCAATGAGGACATGGTCGACGACTACTTCTTCAACGCCGACGGTGAACTGCTGATTGTGCCGCAGCTCGGCGCCATCAAAGTGTTCACCGAAATGGGCATCATGGATGTCGAGCCCCTGGAAATATGCCTCATCCCGCGCGGCATGATGTTCAAGATTCTGAAGGGCGGCGAGCAGACGGTCTGGCGTGGATATATATGCGAGAACTACGGCGCGAAATTCACCCTGCCGGACCGCGGACCGATCGGCGCCAACTGCCTGGCAAATCCGCGCGACTTCAAGACACCCGTTGCCGCTTTCGAGGATAAGGAAACGCCTTGCCGCGTGCATGTGAAGTGGTGCGGAAAATTCTATGTCACCGACATCGGCCACTCGCCCCTCGATGTGGTCGCCTGGCACGGCAATTACGCCCCGTTCAAATACGACCTGCGGACATTTTCTCCGGTCGGCGCCATCAGCTTCGACCATCCCGATCCGTCGATCTTTTCGGTACTGACCGCGCCCACCGAAGATGCCGGCACGGCAAATGTCGATTTCGTGATTTTTCCGCCGCGCTGGCTGGTCGCCGAACACACCTTCCGTCCGCCTTGGTACCACCGCAACATCATGAGCGAGTTCATGGGCCTGATCCACGGCCAATATGACGCCAAGGAGGAGGGCTTCGTGCCGGGCGGTATGAGCCTGCACAACATGATGCTTCCCCATGGGCCGGATGCGCTCGCCTTCGAAAAGGCATCCAACACCGAACTCAAGCCCGTGAAGCTTGATCACACCATGGCCTTCATGTTCGAGACCAGGTACCCGCAGCAACTGACCAAATACGCAGCCGAACTGGAAACGCTGCAGGAAAATTACCTCGAATGTTGGGACGGCCTGGAACGCAAATTCGACGGAACCCCCGGGCTCAAGTGATGCATCAAGCAAAGACACCCTCCGGCACTGGAATCAAGATATGAAGCTTGCGACCTTGAAGGACTCCACGAGGGACGGCCGGCTCGTCGTCGTTTCCCGCGACCTGACCCGCTGTTCGGAGGTCGGTCACATTGCCCGGACCCTGCAGGCGGCGCTCGACGACTGGGAGCATGTGGCTCCGAGACTTCAGCTGATTGCCGAAGGCGTCGAGACCGGAGCCCAGCCGACGATCCGGTTTCACGAACATGACGCTACGTCACCTTTGCCGCGGGCCTACCAATGGGCCGATGGTTCCGCTTACGTCAACCATGTCGAACTGGTGCGTAAGGCGCGCGGCGCCGAGATGCCTGCAAGCTTCTGGACCGATCCGCTGATCTATCAAGGCGGGTCGGACGCTTTCCTCGCGCCGCGCGATCCGATCGTGGCGGTTGACGAGGCTTACGGGATCGACATGGAAGGCGAGGTCGCGGTCATCACCGGCGACGTTGACATGGGTTGCAGCCCGGAAGCGGCGCGCGGCGCCATCCGCCTGCTGATGCTCGTCAACGACGTGTCGCTGCGCGGTCTGATCCCGGGCGAACTGGCAAAGGGATTTGGTTTCTTCCAGTCGAAGCCGGCATCGGCATTTTCTCCGGTCGCGGTGACGCCGGACGAGCTCGGAGAGGCCTGGGACGGCGGCAAGCTACATCTTCCGCTGCTGGTGAGCTTGAACGGCAAGCCATTCGGCAAAGCCAACGCCGGTATCGACATGACCTTCGATTTTGGCCAACTGATCGCCCATGCCGCCAAAACCCGTAACCTCCTGGCCGGAACGATTATCGGCTCGGGAACAGTGTCCAACAAGCTCGACGGCGGCCCCGGCAAGCCGGTGGAAGAGGGAGGAGACGGCTACTCCTGCATCGCCGAACTCAGGATGATCGAGGCCATCGACACCGGATCCCCGAGGACTCCCTTCATGAAGTTCGGGGATCAGGTCCGCATAGAGATGAAGGATAAGGCCGGTCATTCGATCTTCGGGGCGATCGAGCAGACTGTCGAAAAATACCAACGGGCCGACCCGCGATGAACGAGGTCGTTCTTTACGACTACTGGCGATCATCGGCGAGCTATCGCGTCCGCATCGCGCTCAATCTCTTGGGCATCGATTATAAGACCGTGCCCATCAACCTGCTGGAGGGCGCGCACAGGACGCCGGACTATCTCACGCTCAACCCGCAGGGCTTCGTGCCGACATTGGTGATCGACGGGAAAACACTGACCCAGTCGCTGGCAATCATCGAATATCTGGCCGAGCTTCGGCCGGAATGCGGATTGTTGCCACCTGACATTGCCGATCGCCAGAAAGTCCGCGCCCTTGCCTATGCGGTCGCCATGGACATCCATCCGATCTGCAACTTGCATGTCGTGTCGCATCTGATGACCATGACGGATAAGGCCGATGCCCGCGAGGAATGGATGAAGCATTTCATTGCCGACGGACTGCGCAAACTGGAAGCCACGATCGGCGAATTTGATGGAGCATTCAACTTTGGCGACAGGCCGACGATGGCGGATCTCTGTCTGGTTCCACAGGTCTACAACGCCCGCCGCTGGGGAGTAGATATGACCGCTTTCAAAGGCATCGTCGATATCGACGCCAAATGCGCCAAACTGCCGGCATTTCAGGCGGCGCATCCTGACCGCGTGAAACCGTAGCTTCATTGCGATAAAACTCGGATCAAGTCCGAGGACAGGAATGAGGGAGCAGAGAGCGTATAGCAATCGGTTGATCCATCAGTGGACAGGACTGGACGACATCTGCCGCGGCCGCACCGATCGCTACGGCATCGAGACGGAGCGGGCCTGCAAACGACGCGATCAGATCGGTCCGCTGCTCGATCGCGTCGACTGGTGCTATGGCCATAACGATGGACCCGAGAGCGATAAGATGTGGCACAAATGCGATGCCAATTCCAACAGGTATGAAGAGTAAGGATCGCCGGTCCACGGGCGAGGTGCGGTAGTCTGAAGGACGGGATCTGTGGGAAATTCATATTTTTGAGTGAGGCCGAGCATGTCAGAAGACGACCAACCCGACGAAAACACGGTCTTGTCGGGACCCGGCGAACCCGAGAAGCCTGTGGAGCGCTATCAACTCGGCCTTTGCCTTTCGGGCGGAGGCTATCGGGCCATGCTTTTCCATGCAGGATCGCTTTCCAGGCTCAACGAGGCCGGTCTTTTGGCGAAGCTCGACATGATTTCGTCGGTCTCGGGCGGATCTATCGCATCCGGCCTGCTAGCCTATGTGTGGCCACGGCTGATCTTCGAGAACGAGGTCGCCGTCAACTTCAAGACTGAATACCTCAATCGCATTCTGGCCTTCAGTCAGGTGTTCGCGGATGGGCCGTGCTTCCTGAAGGGCGTGTTCAACCCCTTCTCGAGCGCGGCGGAGGAAGCCGCTAAACTCTACGAGCGGCATCTCTTCGACGGAAAATCACCAAGCCTGAGCGATCTTCCGAGATCGCCTTGGTTCGTATTTTGCTCCAGCAATCTCAGCACCGGTTCACTCTTCCGGATGTCGAACCGCTATCTCGCGGATTACAGGATCGGGGTGTCGTTTCATCCGACACTTTCGCTCGCGACCGCGGTTGCCGCTTCGGCGGCATTCCCGCCCGTGCTGTCACCGCTGCGATTGGACCTGTCGCAGTTTTCCTGGAAGAGGGAAAAGCTCGATGATACCGTTGGCGAACCGGTTGCTCCGGGCAGGGCAATATTGAGCGACGGCGGCGTTTAAGACAATCATGGTATCGAGCCGGCGCTGAAACGCTGCGACTGCCTGCTTGTCAGCGATGCCGGGGCGCCTTGGCGATCCTCGAGCCGCGGATACTGGAACTATCTCTCCCAGCTCAAGCGCGTTCTCGATACGACCGACAATCAGGTGCGGTCGTTGAGGCGCCGAGACCTGATCGGTGGCTTCAAGGCCGCAAAACAGGCTGATAGGCTTGGCCTCGACGATCTCGCGAAATCGGCTCTGCGCGCGAGAACGCGCGGCGTCTATTGGTCGATCGACAGCAAGGACGTCGAGCTCAAGCCCTACGCGTCCTACACGCTGCCGCCGTCGTCGGTCGTTCCCTCGGAGGTCGGCACCTATCTCCATTTCCTGGGTGCGAAGGAGACGGAGCATCTGACGAACTGGGGGCACTACGTGTGCGACGCGATGCTCAACCGGTTCTATCAATCGCCCTTGGCTCCATCGTCCGGCCCGCCATTGGTTGCCGGAAGCGTGAAGCCGGCTTGGGCGGCGAGGGCCAGCAAGCGCCTGTTCGACTTTCTTCCCTTTTAAACGAAGGCCGGGGGCCGGCTAAAGCGAGGCCAGCGGGATCCGGCGAGATTGCCCCAGCAGTCGAAAATCCTACATTAAGCCTGAGGAAGAACGAACGTATCGCCCGGTACGATGATCGGCTGTTTTTGGCTCCCTTCGGCCGCGAAGCTGAAGGGGCCTCAAAGTTCCAATTTCAATATTGTTTATGAAAGTATGAGAGGCCCGGTTGCCCGGACCTCCCACGATATTTTTAGAGCTGAAGAAAGAATAGGAAGAGCCTACTCAGCTGCACCCACTCGTTGCACCGCAGGTATCGCACTTCTCGCAGGTGCCATTCCGCACCATCGTGAAGTTCTGGCACTCCGAGCACATGTTGCCGGTATAGCCCTGCATGATCGAGCGCTGGCGGCGTTCGGCTTCCCGCTTCTTGGCCTCGGATTTCGCCGTTGCTGCGTCCGCTGCCGCCTTGTCGGAGAACAAGGCCGTTGCGTCGCTGGTGAGTTCCTCGGTCACCTCTTCGGCGATCTCTTCCGCCAATTCCTTGGCGCGCTCCTCGTAATCGCGCTTGAAGGCGACGATTTCGGAGGTGGAGACGGCAATCGTCGACTCCAGCTTGCGGGCAGCGCTGCCTGCAAAGGCAGTCACAGTGCCGGTGGAGGCGGCGCGGGCAGGGGCGGCGGTGGCCGCACCCTTGGGTTCGCCTGCCTGGCGTTCGCCGCCGGTGCCGGACACCAGCGTCGGCTTGTAGCCGCGGGTCCAGCCGGTGGAGAGCAGGTTGGTCTTGCCTTCCTGGATGCCCTTGCCGAGTGCCGTGTTCGAGAAGTCCGACGTATCGACATGCGCCAGGTCGTGGCGGCCGAGATAGGAGACGGCAAGCTCGCGGAAGACATAGTCGAGGATCGAGGTGGCGTTCTTGATCGCGTCATTGCCGATGACCATGCCGGCCGGCTCGAACTTGGTGAAGGTGAAAGCCTCGACATATTCTTCGAGCGGCACGCCATATTGCAGGCCGAGCGAGATGGCGATGGCGAAATTGTTCATCATCGCACGGAAGGCAGCGCCTTCCTTGTGCATGTCGATGAAGATCTCGCCGATGCGGCCGTCGCCGAATTCGCCGGTGCGGAGATAGACCTTATGTCCGCCGACGGCGGCCTTCTGGGTATAGCCCTGGCGGCGGTTCGGCAGCTTCTCGCGTTCGCGGGAAACACGCTCGATCACCCGCTCGATGATCTTCTCGGTGACGGTGACGGCCTGGGCGGCGAGGGGCGCCTGCAGCAGTTCCTCCAGCGCATCCTCGTCGTCTTCGTCCTCGATCAGCGAGGAATTAAGCGGCTGCGACAGCTTCGAGCCGTCGCGATAGAGCGCGTTGGCCTTGAGGCCAAGCTTCCAGGAGAGCATGTAGGCGTTCTTGCAATCCTCGACGGTCGCCTCGTTCGGCATGTTGATCGTCTTGGAAATCGCACCCGAGATGAACGGCTGGGCAGCCGCCATCATGCGGATATGGCTTTCCACCGAGAGGTAGCGCTTGCCGATCTTGCCGCAAGGATTAGCGCAATCGAAGACCGGCAGGTGTTCCGCCTTGAGGAAGGGCGCGCCTTCCAGCGTCATCGCGCCGCAGACATGGATGTTGGCGGCTTCGATGTCCTTCTTCGAGAAGCCGATATGGTCGAGCAGGCTGAAGCTCATGTCGGCGAGCTGTTCGTCGGAAACCTTCAGCGTATCCTTCAGGAAGTCGGCGCCGAGCGTCCACTGGTTGAAGACGAACTTGATGTCGAAGGCGCTCTTCAGCGCGGCATTGACGGCTTCGACCTTTTCGTCGGTGAAGCCCTTGGTCTTCAGCGTCGACGGATTGATCGCCGGCGCCTGG
Source organism: Rhizobium beringeri (assembly GCF_004306515.1). NCBI lineage: Bacteria > Pseudomonadati > Pseudomonadota > Alphaproteobacteria > Hyphomicrobiales > Rhizobiaceae > Rhizobium > Rhizobium beringeri. The sequence goes on from NZ_SILG01000001.1 coordinate 1,499,287, forward strand.
TTCAGATTGCCGTGGCCGACAGCATAGGCTTCGATCTCGGCGATCTGGCTTTCCGAATAGCCGAGCGTGCGCAGCGCGTCGGGCACGGCGCGGTTGATGATCTTGAAGTAGCCGCCGCCGGCGAGCTTCTTGAACTTGACGAGGGCAAAGTCGGGCTCGATGCCGGTGGTGTCGCAATCCATGACGAGACCGATCGTGCCTGTGGGCGCGATGACCGAGACCTGGGCATTGCGGTAGCCATGCTGTTCACCAAGCTCGAGCGCCTTGTCCCAGGCCGATTTGGCGTGGGCGACGAGATCCTGGTCTGGGTTTTCCGAATGGATCAGCGCGACCGGGTTGATCGACAGCGCTTCATAGCCGGAGCTCTCGCCATGCGCCGCACGGCGATGGTTGCGAATGACTTTGAGCATGCTCTCGCGGTTCGGCGCGAAATTCGGGAACGGGCCGAGCTCGGCAGCCATTTCGGCCGAGGTCGCATAGCAGATGCCGGTCATGATCGCGGTCAGCGACCCTGCGATGGCGCGGGCCTCAGTGGAGTCATAGGGAATGCCTGACGACATCAGCAGGCCGCCGATATTGGCGTAGCCAAGGCCGAGCGTGCGGTATTCGTAGGAGAGTTCGGCAATGCGCTTCGACGGGAACTGCGCCATCATGACCGAGACTTCGAGCACGACGGTCCACAGGCGAACCGCATGTTCGTAATCGGCGATGTTGATGCGCTTGGTGGCCTTGTCCTTGAACTGCAGCAGGTTCAGCGAGGCAAGGTTGCAGGCCGTGTCGTCGAGGAACATGTATTCCGAGCACGGGTTCGAGCCGCGGATCGGGCCGCCGGCCGGCGAAGTGTGCCAGTCGTTCATCGTCGTGTTGAAATGGATGCCCGGATCGGCCGAAGCCCAGGCGGCGTAGGAAATGGTTTCCCAGAGATCGCGGGCCTTCAGCGTCTTCATCACCCGGCCGTCCTTGCGGGCGGTCAGGTTCCATTCGCCATCATTCTCGACGGCGCGCAGGAAGTCGTCCTTGATCGAGACGGAGTTGTTGGAGTTCTGGCCGGATACCGTGAGGTAGGCTTCCGAATCCCAATCCGTGTCGTAGGTCTTGAATTGGAGATCCTTGTAGCCCTGGCGGGCGAACTGGATGACGCGCTGGACGTAGTTCTCGGGAACCTGGTCCTTCTTGGCGGCGCGGATTTCGCGCTTCAGGGCAGGGTTCTTGTTGGGATCGTAGCAATCGCCGTTGTCACCGCCTTCGCAGTTGAAGCAGGCCTTCATGATCGCCTTCAGATGCTTGGCGACGACCTTGGAGCCGGTGACGAGGGCTGCGACCTTCTGCTCTTCCTTGACCTTCCAGTTGATGTATTCCTCGATATCGGGATGGTCGATGTCGACGACCACCATCTTGGCGGCGCGGCGCGTCGTGCCGCCCGATTTGATGGCGCCGGCGGCGCGGTCGCCGATCTTCAGGAAGCTCATCAGGCCGGAGGAGCGGCCGCCGCCGGAAAGCTTTTCGCCTTCGCCGCGCAGCATCGAGAAGTTGGAGCCGGTACCGGAGCCGTATTTGAACAGGCGCGCCTCACGCACCCAAAGGTCCATGATGCCGCCTTCGTTGACGAGATCGTCCTCGACAGACTGGATGAAGCAGGCATGCGGCTGCGGGTGTTCATAGGCCGACTTGGACTTGGTCAGCTTGCCGGTGAAGGGATCGACGTAGAAATGGCCCTGGCCGGGACCATCGATGCCGTAGGCCCAGTGCAGGCCGGTGTTGAACCACTGCGGCGAGTTCGGGGCGACGCGCTGGGTGGCGAGCATATAGGCAAGCTCGTCCTTGAAGGCCGAGGCATCTTCCTCGGAGGAGAAATAGCCGCCCTTCCAGCCCCAATAGGTCCAGGTGCCGGCAAGACGGTCGAAGACCTGGCGCGCATCGATTTCGGAGCCGGTCTGCTCGTCCTTGGACAGGGCCTTCAGCGCAGCATCGTCGGGAACGGAGCGCCACAGGAAGGAAGGAACGTCGTTTTCCTCGACCTTCTTCAGCCGAGTGGGAACGCCGGCCTTGCGGAAATACTTCTGCGCCAGAACGTCGGTCGCGACCTGGGAGAACTGCGCGGGAACATCGATATTCTCGAGGCGGAACACGACCGAACCGTCAGGGTTCTTGATCTCGCTCGTCGCCTTGCGGAATTCGATATCCGCATAGGCGCCTTGGCCGGCCTTCGTGAAACGACGTTCGATGCGCATGGTCTTGACCTCGTGTTGGCGCCCGGTCCCCGCGACCTCGGCGCAAAATTCCTATCCGGCGGCACTTTGTCGTCGCGCAGCCAGTCTCGTTTCCGTATCGTGACAGGGGTGTCATCCGGAGATGACCTTCCTGTATCTTGTGGTGATGGTGGCTGCAAACACTAAATATAGTATTAACAGCTTATTATCGCCAGTCCCAATGTCACTTTTTTTGGAGGCTGAAAACCGCGCAAAAACCCTGTCAGGCCTGAACCGTTCCCGGTCCATCGCCCTGATTCTGCGTCCTAATTTTCAAAAGGGAACCGGGCTCGTTACCTCCGGTCCTGTCGCCGCCGCAACATCAGGAACAGTAAAGTTTGAAACAGCTGATTCCGTCAAGGGCTGGCTTTTAATTGATTGCTAACCACAACATGTTGTGGATGCGCCTGTGGAGATTGGGGAAAGCCGGGGAGCGCTGAAATTACAATGGCTTGCAGGTGTTGCCGGCTAAGGAAAAGGTCGGAACGGCAAAAAAGCGTCCTGCGGCAAATCTTGTGATGGCATTTCCGGCGCAAATGCGCATGGCGATTCGCAGAGGAAATCAGCGCCCTGAGAGCATGTCGCGCAAAACTGTAAAGCGGTTTTGCGGTAACGACGAGCGTTGGAAATAAAGACCTAAAGCGCGGGGAGCGAATCTGAAAGATTGCGACGCGCTTTAGAGCGCATCGATGGCGATGGTAGCGATGGCGACGCCAATCGGCCTGTTCTCTTCGTCCATGACGACGAAGCTCGCCTGCGTTTCGAGATTCTGGGTGGATTCGTTGCGTTCGGCCCGGTCGATGAAGATCTCCCGGGAGCTGTTGGCGAAGGTTCTGAGATATTTCTCCTCGTCGCCCTGCCAATAGTCGGCGGTGATGGTGCTCTGCCCGACATTCAGCCCATGCGAGTCAATGACGAAAAACTCGACGATCACCCCTTGCGAGGCGTCCTGCCTGGCTTTCAGATAGTGCGACACGGATTTGTCGAGCAGCAGCTTGACCATATGCAGGTGGTGCTGATCGACCTCCGACCGGTAGGTCTCGTCGAGCACGCGCATATCCATTTCGCTGACATTGTCGAATTTCGCGTTCTGCTCGGCAATGGCGTTCAGCACCAATGGCGTTTCCACTATTGGTCGGATCCGCTTCTCGACATAGTCGCGCACGAGGGGAATGTAGGCAGGCTCAGCGCGGACAGGCGCCAGCGGAAATAGAAAGGTCGCCAACCCGACGGTCACAACCGCTCCTATATGCCCCCACCGCGCCATCTTGCTTCCTTATATCGCATCGTTTGTTGCACGCTTTAAGCGCAATTTGACGCGATTCGCAGCTTCTTACAGCGCCGCGCGTCTTCTTTAGACGCGCTAAGGACGCTGTAACACTTTGAATTTCTGCATAATTTTATCCTTAAATCGATTCCGATTTAAGGAATTATGCAGTGTTTATGCGAATAAGATAAAATAGATGTGCAGATCCCGATAGCGGATTCAGAAAACCTCGCCGACAAAATCTGGAACAATTTCAAGTAGTAAATGCGAAGGTTGCGCGTTGCGATCGGTGGCGATCAGCGCGCGCCCTTGGCGATCGGCTCCTGATAGGTGAAGCCCATGTCCCAGGGGAAGTAGATCCAGGTATCCTGGCTCACCTCGGTGATGAAGGTGTCGACGGTCGGTACGCCCTTCGGCTTGGCATAGACGCAGGCGAAATGTGCCTTCGGCAGCATGGCGCGCACCTGTGCGGCGGTCTTGCCGGTATCCGTCAGGTCGTCGACGACGAGAACGCCTTCGCCGCCATTTTCCTGAAGTTCGGGCGCTATTCCCTTGAGCAGCACCATGTCCCCCTGGTTCACATAGTCATGATAGGACGCGACGCAGACGGTCTCGATCAGCCGGATGTTCAGTTCGCGCGAAATGATCGCAGCCGGAACGAGGCCGCCGCGGGTGATGCAGACGATCGCCTTGAACGTCTGATCAAGGCCGGCAAGCCGCCAGGCAAGCGCGCGCGCATCGCGGTGGAACTGATCCCAGGAAACGGGAAAGGCTTTATCGGGAAGGGACATCGGGCTGCTCCGCGGCATGAAAAAACGACACGCCGTTTGCCGGCGACCGGACGGGCTTGAAGCGGCGATTGGCAAAACGCAAATCGCGCAGCCGGAACTGCGCGAGATGGGGCCGAGGCTCGAAGCTGTCATCGGTCGCCGCAATTAGCGGGATTTGCCGGCAAAAGGCAAGAGCAGCCAATCAACGCGATAACAGGGTCAGCGCCGTCATCGATTGCAGCAGGGTCTTGGTCGTGCCACCAAAGATCATCTGCCAGAGCCAGGAATGCGTATAGGCGCCCATGACGAGAAGATCGATGCTGCTGTCCGAAAGCCTGTTTTCGATGACATGGGATGCGCTTTTGTCCACACTTTGCGCCGTCGAAAGCGTCGTCTTCACGCCATGACGCGCAAGCGTCGCGGCGATGTCGGCACCTGCGGTCAGCGGCGATTGCAGCGCCGTGTCGGCCGGATCGACCGAAAAGATCTCCACCTCGTCGGCGGCTTTGAGGATCGGCAGCGCGTCGAAGGTCGCGCGCGCCGCCTCCTTCGAGCCGTTCCAGGCGATAAGCACGCGCTTGATCGGCTTCGGCTGGCGGATGATATAGGGGATCATCAGCACCGGCCGGCCGCTTTCGAAGAGGAAACTGTCGACGTCGACGTGGCTGTCGGAAGGTCTGGCCGGGTCGGCCTGTGAGGCGATTAAGAGGTCGGCGCTGCGCGCACTTTCGATCAGCGGTGCGGAGCCGTATCCGGTTGATGTGGCAAAGCTGCGCCACTCGGAGGAAGCGCCTGATGCCTCCGCTTTCGCCCTGAAGATACGCTCGACCGCAATCGTTTCGCTATGCGCCATGTCCTGCAGCGCCTGCACGGCGACGGGATCGGGGATTTCCATCGGCGCCACCAGCGGCACGGCGGAGATGATTTCGGCATGCAGGCCGATCACATGGGCGCCGCTTTCAGCGGCCATGGCAAAGGCGAAATCGGCAACCGCGCCGCTATTGTCTGATGTATCGAGAATGGCGAGAATGGTTTTGTAAGACATATCAATTCTCCTTGCGCTGAAATGGCTTGCGCGAGGAAAGGAATGCACCGGACCGTTCTGCTGTTCCTTGATGGGGATCAAGGATGGTCCTGAGTTCCGGCGTTTCCCTCAAGCCTCGGCGGAATGGTTTTCGGCGATGTCCTTCCTCTGGCGGATGGCGTCGATCATCTCCCGGACTTCGGCGCCGGCCGCGTCGATTACCGCCTGCGAGCGACCGCGTACGACGATCTCGGTCGAGAATTTCTGGCCGACATAGCGCGGGTAGGAGCCGATGCTGGTTTCCGGATGTGCCTTCTGGATCGCGGTCAAGGGCGTGCCGATCTCGCCTTCGCCGTAAGGGCAGGCGATGGCGAGCGAAAGCACCGGCGTGCCGGTTCGAAGCGTCGGCAGCACATTGTCGACCATTGCCTGGAACACCTGCGGCACGCCGGCCATGACATGGACGTTGCCGATGATGAAGCCCGGCGCGGTCGAGACCGGATTGGCGATATGCACCGCCCCTCGCGGCATGCGCGCCATGCGTTGGCGCGCTTCGGTGAATTCCATCTCGCGGCGCCGGTACATCTCGGCAAGCAGCGTCATTGCCACTTCGTCATATTCGCAAGGCACGCCGAAAGCCTTGGAGATGGCATCGGCGGTGATGTCGTCATGCGTCGGCCCGATACCGCCCGAGGTGAAGACGTAATCATATTTGCCGCGAAGCGCGTTCAGCGCCTCGACGATCGCCTCCTCGTCGTCGGCGACGATGCGCACCTCCTTGAGATCGATGCCGGAAAGCGTGAGCAGATCGGCGAGATGGCCGATATTTTTGTCCTTGGTGCGGCCGGAAAGAAGTTCGTCGCCGATGGCGAGCATGGCGGCGGTGACGACGATGTCTTGGCTCATGGGATGTTCCGTGATCTGAGGCTGGTGAATAGGTAGTGCCGTTCGGCCGCTTTGCAAACAGCCAGAGCATGATGCCGAAAAATGCAAGCGGGCACAGCATTCAGATTTCAGGCCGAGCCAGCCGGAAATCTGAATGCTGTTCGGCGATAGGTTCATTTTTGCTGAAATGAAAACGCAAGTGAATTTTCGTCTACGGATGCTGAACACTGAGTTCTTCATGGCATGGCTGTGTTCGGATATAGGCGCTGATAGAACTCCCTCGGTCACGAAATTCAACCAGTGCTCCAAGGGAGATTGAAGATGGCGAAGGTTCTCGTCCTTTATTATTCGGCTTACGGCCATATCGAAACCATGGCCTACGCCGTTGCCGAAGGCGCGAAGTCGGCCGGTGCCGAGGTTACCGTCAAGCGCGTTCCGGAACTGGTTCCGGAAGACGTCGCCAAGGCTTCCTACTACAAGGTCGATCAGGCGGCTCCGATCGCCACCGTCGACGAACTGGCCGACTACGATGCGATCATCGTCGGCGCCGGCACCCGCTTCGGCACGGTCGCCTCGCAGATGCGTAACTTCTGGGATCAGACGGGCGGACTCTGGTTCGCCGGCAAACTCGTCGGCAAGCTCGGTTCGGTCTTCACCTCCTCGGCCACCCAGCACGGCGGCCAGGAATCGACCATCCTCGGCTTCATCCCCACCTTCCTGCACCAGGGCATGGTTGTTGCCGGCCTGCCTTACGCCTTCCAGGGCCAGATGGGCACCGAGGAAGTCAAGGGCGGCTCGCCCTACGGCGCTTCCACCATCACCAACGGCGACGGCTCGCGCCAGCCTTCCGAGATCGAGCTGGAAGGCGCGAAATATCAGGGCGCCCACATCGCCAAGCTTGCCGCCAAGCTCGCCTGATCTTCGGCACTGAAATGATAAAGGCGCGGCGGGCGTGAGGCTCGCCGCGTCTTTTCCGTTTCTCCCGCGACAGACCGGGCCCCTTGATCGGTCGCGGCTTTCCGGCGGAAAATGTGTGACGGATCATTCGGCGGTGCAACTGGCCAAGACAGGCATGATTTTTACGGCTTGCGGCTCTTCCCATCGCCCATGACGCAAGATATTGAAAACGCCGCAAGCGGGCGTGGCGAAACTGGTAGACGCAAGGGACTTAAAATCCCTCGGCCTTGGCTGTACGGGTTCGACCCCCGTCGCCCGCACCACCTTTATAATCCCGTTCGAATATGCTTGTATTATGCGTGTATATTGTGGATAAAAGCGCGCTATTGCTTGCATATGGCATTTTCGGTGCAAGGATTGCGCCGCGGCGGTGGAGTAAGTGTTGTCTTGTGGGAGTAAGACGATGGTTTACGATTGGAGTGGGGCAAGGACTAGGCGCATCCGCGTCTTCAAGACCAGTGTCGCGCTTGTTCTCGGAACTGCGATGGCCGCGATACCACTGTTCTTCTGGGCAGTGCAATTACGCGCTTTCTAGCCGATCCCGCTGATATTCAGCGTTCTGCGAACGGAAGGGCGTTTGGCGCCTTCGTATCGCGCCATTTGTTAATCACCCAGCCAGCCAGCAGACCGAGGGCTGTACCCATCGCCTTGATGCTCGCGTCATGCAGGCGCGGATGGCGGGTCGGCGCGAAATATTGCAGCCATTCGATGGCGAATGCGCCGACGATCAGCAGCACGGCCACCGTTTTCCATTGTTTCGGATAGGAAAGCGCGAAGGCGAGGCCGAGAAGTAGATAGGCAACCGCGCGGTCAACATCGACCATCGTGACTGTATCCGGCCTCTCTCCGATCGGCGAAACCGTGACGAAGATGATGAAGGCGAGCAGCAGCCAGGCGAGCGGTTTTGCGAATTTAAAGATCATCATAGCTTCATATAAGTGGCCGCCCTTTTCATTGACAGTTAAAATCAGTTCATGTGCCGCCAATTCGCGATTGGCTTAAGAAAGCCTTCTTCGGAGCGATCCGGTCCGGGAGCGAACCGGAAACGGCCGAAACGGGCTTTCTTTTGCCGGTTGGCCTGTGCCATAGCGGCGGTGGCTAATTGAGAGAATGGACCACGCCCGTGACGAAACTCGATGTCGAAAGCGCCGAAGAGGCGATGCGCAGCCTGTTTCCGGCAACGCCGCTGCAACTCAATGATCATCTTTCGGCCCGCTACGGGGCCGATATCTGGCTGAAGCGCGAAGATCTGTCGCCGGTGCGCTCCTACAAGATCCGCGGCGCCTTCAATTTCTTCCGCAAGGCGATCGGGCAGGGTGCTGCCGGCAAGACCTTCGTCTGCGCCTCGGCCGGCAATCACGCCCAGGGCTTTGCTTTCGTCTGCCGCCATTTCGGCGTGCCGGGCGTCGTCTTCATGCCGGTGACGACACCGCAACAGAAGATCGACAAGACCCGCATGTTCGGCGCCGAATTCATCACCATCCGGCTGTTCGGCGACTTCTTCGACCAGTGCTACCAGGCCGCGCGCGAACATGTGGAGGCAGTCGGAGGCGTCATGGTGCCGCCCTTCGACCATGCCGACATCATCGAGGGTCAGGCGACGGTGGCCGCCGAAATCATGCAGCAACTGCCGGAGGGCACGGTGCCGGACATGGTCGTCCTGCCGGTCGGCGGCGGTGGACTTGCTGCCGGCATCACCGGTTATCTCGACGGCACGGTGCCGAAATCGGCTTTCGTCTTCACTGAGCCAGCCGGCGCGCCGAGCCTTAAGCGCAGCATCGAGGCGGGCGCGGTGACGACGCTTCCCAAGGTCGACAATTTCGTTGATGGCGCCGCAGTGGCGCGCATCGGCGACCTGAATTTCGCGGCCCTTCGCGATTTTCCGACCGAGCAGGTGCAACTGATGCCGGAGAACGCCATCTGCGTCACCATTCAGGAGATGCTGAATGTCGAGGGCGTCGTGCTGGAGCCAGCCGGCGCCCTGTCGCTGACGGCGATCGCCGCGATGGACGGCCAAGCAATCCGCGGCAAGACCATCGTTGCCGTCGTCTCCGGCGGCAATTTCGATTTCGAGCGTCTGCCTGACGTAAAGGAAAGAGCCATGCGTTACGCAGGGCTGAAGAAATACTTCATCCTGCGGCTCGCGCAGCGCCCTGGCGCACTCCGGGATTTCCTCAATCTGCTCGGCCCCGACGACGATATCGCCCGCTTCGAATATCTGAAGAAATCGGCGCGCAACTTCGGCTCGATTCTGATCGGCATCGAAACCAAGGCGCCTGAGAATTTCGCCCGGCTGATCGGAAATTTCGAAGCAGCCGGCATGGGTTACGAGGATATTACCGAAAACGAGATCCTCGCCAACCTGATCATTTGACTTGGCGACAGCGATATCGCCGTGCTAAAGGCGGAGCATGGCTTCGTTCATTTCAAATATCTTTTCGATGTTCTCCGGCGGCAGCAAACCGGCGACGGAATCGGCAGGCCCTTCCGGCGAGCCGCAGCTTTACGGCGATTGCACGATCTATGCAGAGCCGCGTAGGGAGGGCAGCCAGTATCGCCTGGCCGGCCGCATCGAAAAGAAGGTCGGCGACGAGGTGCTGGTGCGCAATTTCATCCGCGCCGATCTGTTTACCTCCTCCGACGATGCGATCGAATGCACGGTGCGCAAGGCGCAGCAGATTATCGATCAGCATGGTTCGTCGCTCTTTGGTGACGGCGAGAAGCTTCGTCAGGTCTGAAATCGGGATCCGGGCATAGGTCCTTGATACCGGCTGTAACTATTCCTGTGTGTGATCCGGGTGCTCTCCAGCAAGCGCGTTCTCACTCACGCAATCTTAAAGGATTGCGGTGAAAGGTATCGCCTGCAGGATTTGCAGGACACCCCCGTGTTTGACTGTTTCGGACGATTGACCAAAGGATTCGTTGTCGCGATCACCGCGCCAGCAGGAGGCCGAACGTCCGGAGCCGAGGTCTCATGATGGAGACACTCAACCTCCTTCTCTTCGTCGTCGAAGCCATCGCCTATTTCGTGCTGATGGTGACGCTTCTGCATTTCCGTCATCGGCTCGGTCTCGGGGTTTTCCTGACGGCGCTCGGCGTCATGCATTTCATGGAGACCTATCTGGCGGCGGTCTTCTACGTCTCGCTGCCGTTTGGCGATGTGTCGCCGGGCTCATCGATCTTCTTTTCCGGCAAGCTGATGATGATCCTGATGCTTTACCTGCAGGAGGATGCGGCGACGGTGCGCCAGCCGATCTACGGCCTGTTCCTCGGCAACCTGCTCACCGTCGGTATTGCCTGGGTGCTGCAGTTGCACCAGCCGCTGCAGATGTCGACCAACCACACGCCTGACGTCGATTTTCTCAAGGAGATGGGCTGGCTGATGGTCTGGGGCACGGCGCTGCTCTATGTCGATTCGCTCGGCATCATCCTGCTTTACGAAAAACTCGGCGATTTCTTCCGCCGCCGCGTCGTCCTGCGTTTCCTGATTTCGGGCTTCGTGCTGCTGACCTTTGACCAGATCGGCTTCTTCGCCGCGCTGCATTACTTCCTGGATGTGCCGATCGCCGCATTCTGGGGCGGATGGAAGGCGAAAATGCTTGCCGTCTGCCTCTATGCGGCGATGTTTGCGATCTATGAGTATCGTGTTCGCCGTATCGGCGTAGCCGGGTCCGCACGCTCGATTAGCGACGTATTCGGCGACCTGACGTTTCGCGAGCGCTACAACGATCTTCTTGAGCGCACCGGCCGCGACATGCTCACTGGCGTCTACGATCGGACGCGCATGGAAATGGAAGCGCCGCTGATGCTGCTGGAGGCACTGAAGCAGGGGTTGTTCGCTACCGTCCTCATTATCGACGCCGATCACTTCAAGGATGTCAATGACGGCTACGGCCATCTCCAGGGCGACGAGGTGCTGAAGGCGATAGCCGCTCGGCTCGGTACGACGCTGCGTTCCAGCGACCGCGTTTTCCGCTTCGGCGGTGAGGAATTCGTTGCCGTTTGTCCGGGCACCGACCACGAAGAAGGTCTGTTGCTTGCCGAGCGACTGCGTTGGACGATCGCGACCAGCGTCAAAACGCCGGATGACAGGCCGGTCACGGTCAGTATCGGCGTTGCGACCGCCGATGAGGACGGCGTCGATTTCACCGCCGTGCTGACGGCTGCCGACGGCAGGCTCTACGCGGCAAAGAAGAGCGGCCGCAACTGCGTCGTCGGCCGCTCCGGCGTCGTGAAACTCAGTTAGCTCGGCTAACTCAGTTAGCCCGGCGAACTCAGTTAGCCCGGCTAACTGAGTTAGCCCGGCCAGCCCCATAGCTATTCCTCGAGAATTCGCATCGATGCTGATGGCGTGCGAGGTCGCGGACGTCGGGAGCGGGCTTCCTAGTCATCGATCGATACAGCGCGGCGGCCGGGGATGTTGAGGATGTTGAGGATGTTGCTTAAACCGAAACATCTGTCTATCGATCTATGTCTTTTCAATAGGTTATGAGCAATATAAAAACGGCTTGTTCGTAAAATGCAAACGTGATCTCCATTGCGGAAATATCCCAGATCAGTTTTCCTGCGAGGGGCGTGGAGACATGAGTGATTCAATTGCACGGAAGAAAGTCGATGGCGGCGAGTTTACCGCTTTGTGTATCGGAGGATTTCTTCTTTCGATCGCCTATGGCGTGACCTTTCTGATCCCGGTGCTGGTGGGCCAGCGTGGCGGTGATGAGGCTCTGGCCGGCCTGATCATTTCGGCTGCGACTGTCAGCACCGTCATTCTCGTGATTCTGTCCGGCCACATCGCGGATGCCATCGGTTCGGCGCGGGCGGTGGCTGTCTCGGGACTATTTCTTGCCGCGTCAGCGCTGGGATTTGCCATGATTCCCTCAGCTGGGCTGAGCCTGATGGCGGTCGGTTTCATCCTCGGCATAGGCTGGGGCACCTTCTATGCGCTCGGACCCATTCTGGTCGCCGCGATCGTCGAACCCGAACATCGGATCAGGTTTTTTGCTCTGCTTTCGGGATCGATGATGTCGGGCATCGGCGCCGGACCGATCATTGGCCGCATTGCCACAGGCTGGTCGATGCCGATCGAGGCGGCCTTCGCATTTGCGTTCCTTTCCAGTCTTGCTGGCGGTGCGCTTTACTTTTTGCTCCATATCCGGCTGACCAATGCCGGCAAGATTTTGCCTCATGTCAACAAGATCTCATTTGGCTCAGCGCGTCAGGTGATCGGCTCGCGGGCCATCTATTCCATCATTATGGTCGGTATCGGCGGCGCGATTTTCGGCGGGCTGTCCAGCTTTCAGACCAGCTACGCCAAGGCGCATGGGTTCGACTACTCCCTGTTCTTCATCGGCTTCATGTCCGCCGCGATTCTGAGCCGGCTGTTCGTGGCGGGATATGTGGTCAAGAAAGACCCACTCTATTCGCTTCTGATCCTGACAAGTCTGACGCTGGCATCGATCGTGCTGTTCCTGATGCTGACATCAAATCAGCTTGCCTATCTAGGAGGCGCAGTGATGCTGGGGGTGGGCTATGGATTGACCTATTCCGTCATCAACGGCCTGGCTGCAAATGAGGCTCCAGCTGGCCTTATGCCTCAATCGCTTCTGTTATTCTCGCTGGCCTATATCGTCGGCGTCTTCGGCTTTCCGTTGGTGGCCGGCAATCTGATCGTTTCCTCCGGCATTCAGACCATGCTCTGTGTACTGCTTCTGCTTGCCGTCCTGAATTTGGCAATCGTCCTGTTTCGTCTTGCCCACCGCGCGACGCGTCAGAGCTAAGCAGAGCGTCCCAGGAGAAAATAGAAACGAAATTGGCGCGGGGCCGGGCAAGTTTGACTTGCTCGGCCCGGCTCGCTCAGGCGGCGCGGAAGATCTTGGCGCCGGATGGCGCGCTCGTCATGCCGCCGTCGACGGTGATCTCGATGCCGGTGACATTGGCCGCATCATCCGAGGCCAGATAAAGCGCTGCCTTGGCGATTTCGTCGGCTTCGCTCATGCGGCCGAGCGGGCTCATGCCGCCGATGCGGGCCTCGAGCGCCGACATCGCGTCTTCCGTCTGGGCCATCGGCGACCAGATCGGCGTCTTCGTGCCGCCGGGCGTCACTTGATTGACGCGAATGCCGCGTGGCGCAAGCTCGGACGCCATATTGCGCGTCATCGCGCGGACCGCCGCCTTGGTCGCCGCATAGGCCGACCAGCCGGGAGCGCCGAGCACCGCATGCACGGAACCGTTGAGGATCACCGAAGCGCCGTCATTGAGATGCGGCAGTGCCGATTGCACGGTGAAGAAAACCGCCGTGAGATTGGTGCTGATGATCTGGTTGAACTGCGCCGGTGATGTCTCGCCGAGCGGCGTCGCCCCGCCGATGCCGGCATTGGCGAAGACGATGTCGAACTTGCCGACCTTTCCGGCGGCTTCCGCAAAGGCCTTCTCGGTGGCGGCGGCATCGGTGACATCGACCTTCAGCGCCAATACGCCGGCTCCCAGTGCCTTTTCGGCGGCAGCGAGCGTTTCCGGGTTGCGGCCGGTGATCACCACCCTGGCACCCTCGTCGATGAAGACCCTGGCGGTCGCAAGACCGATGCCGCTGTTTCCGCCGGTGATCAGGGCGACCTTGTTTCTTAGACGCATGATTCATGCTCCTCTTGGAATTGGCAACGATCTGGATTATGATCGTTATCTATAAGGATTATGATGATAATCTACATGAGTCAAGAGGCAGTGCCGGGGAGATTTCCGATGGGCCGTTCGCAGCTGGAAAAGCAGAAGACGCACGAGAAGATTGTCGAGACCGCATCGAAGCGGCTGCGCGAGGAGGGGCTCGAAGGTATTGGCGTCGCCGACCTGATGAAGGAAGCGGGACTGACCGTCGGCGGGTTCTACAAGCATTTCGCCTCCCGCGACGATCTGGTCGCCGAGGCGATCCAGTCCGCTTTCGATTCATGGGGACGCAAACTGGAGGCCGAGGGGGTGAACCCGGCGGAGATGACGGCTGCCGATGTCGCCGATCGTTATGTGAGCGCCTATCATCGCGACAATCCCGGTGAAGGCTGCCCTTTTGCCGCGCTGACCTCCGATATATCACGCAGCGGCGAGAAGGCGCGGGGGATTGCGACGGACGGGCTCAGGCGTAATTTCGCGTCATTGGCGAGCAAGGCCGCGGGAGCGGACGATCGCGAACGGCGGCGCAGGGCGATCATGGCCTTCGCGATGATGACCGGCGGGGTCGGCCTTGCCAGGATTTCGTCCGATGAGGAACTCTCGGCCGAAATCCTGGCGACGGTCCGGGATTTTGTCGCCGGTATCGATAAATGAAAAACGGCCGGCAAAAGCCGGCCGTTCCATGAAGCGTTGAAGAGCCGATCAGGCGGCCAGTGCAATTTCCTGGACGCGCGACTTGGCGGCGTCGATAGCCTTTTCGGCCGCTTCCGGACCGAAGGCCAGGCCTTCGACATAGATGGTCTCGATATCGGTGATGCCGAGGAAGCCGAGAACCGACTTCAGGTACGGTACGGCATGGTTCAAGGGAGCGGCCGGGCCCTGCGAGTAGACGCCACCCGAGGCGAGCACCACATAAACCTTCTTACCGGTTGCGAGGCCGACCGGGCCGCTTTCCGTGTACTTGAAGGTCAGGCCGGCGCGGGCGACGTTGTCGATCCAGGTCTTCAGCGACGAATAGATGTTGAAGTTGATGAGGCCGGTGCTGATGACGATGGTGTCGGCGGCAAGCAGTTCGTTGACCAGTTTGTCGGAGGTCTCGACGGCCACGGTTTCCTCAGCGGTACGGGCCTCGGGCGGCTTGCGGATCGCACCGGTGAAGAGGTCATCGATATGCGGCAGCGGGTTGGCGGCAAGGTCGCGGCGAACGACGACGCTGCCCGGGTTCTGGCTCTTCAGCTTTTCGGCGAGATCGACGGCGATCGGCGTCGACAGCGATTCGGCACGCGGGCTGGACGTCAGAAGAAGGATGGACGACATGGTGCATTTCCTTTCGAATTGAATTTGACGGCCCGTTGCTGGGAGGTGAGCCGCAGTCTCGATGAGGAAAATAGGTCTGGCCAGCTATCGAAAAAACGGTGATAATGTCGATCGAAACTATCGATGGAATGGATAGAAAATGCTGCCGAACCCGACTCTGGACCAATTGCAGGTGTTTCTGACCGTTGCCGAGACCGGCAGCTTCTCGGCCGCTTCGCGGGCGCTGAACCGTGCGCAGTCGGTCGTGAGCTATACGATCGCCAACCTGGAGGCGCAGCTTGAAGTGCCGCTTTTCGAGCGCTCCGGCGCGCGCCAGCCGAAGCTGACGGAGGCCGGCAAGGCAATGCTGGAGGATGCGCGGCGCATTCTGGGCGACCTGCAAGTCATGCGGGCGCGCGTCAAGAGCCTGAGGGAAGGGCTCGAAGCGGAGGTTTCCGTCGCCATCAGTGTCATGGTGCCCTCACGCGCGGTTGTCGACGTGCTCCGGGAATTCCGCGAAATGTTTCCCTCCGTTTCGCTGAGCCTCAACGTCGGCGAGCTCGGAATGGTCATGGATCTCGTCCTGAGCGGCAAGGCGACCATCGGAATAGGTGGTGCAATCGTCCAGCAGGACGATTCGATTGTCACGGAACGGATCGGTCATTCCTTCATGCTGCCCGTTGCCGCGCGCAACCACCCGCTTGCCGGGATCGCTCGGCCGCTGACGCTGGGCGACGTGCGCGAGGAAGTGCAGCTCGTCGTCACCGATGCGTCGGGCCGGACGAAGGGGCGCGATTTCAACGTTCTCTCCTACAAGACGTGGCGCGTCAGCGATATCGCAACGAAGCGCCAGCTCATCAAGGCCGGTCTTGGCTGGGGCGGCCTTCCGGCGCCGCTGATCCATGACGATCTCGTGAGCGGCACGCTCGTCCATCTCGATCTGGATGCCTACGAACAGGGAGAGTATCCGATATATTCGGTACGCCAGCTCGCCAACCCGCCCGGACCTGCCGCCACCTGGATGATCGACGCGTTCCGCACGCGGCTTTCCGCCTGCCCGCGCGCAGCCGATTTTCATGCGCAGATGGCGGAACTGTCTGAACCCGCTACGCCGCTTGCGGCCGAATGACGAAGGCGCGGACGCCGCGCCTTCCCCGACATTTCTTTCGCCTAAAGAACCAGCCTGAACTTTGAGAAACCGTCGGCCCCTTCGCCGGCATCCTCGATCTTCACGCTCTTGACCTCAGCGAGGAACTGCCTCGCCTTCGGGCCGCTTTCGAAGGTCGCGGTCGTGCCCGGGAGCGGCTTGAAGGTCCAGTTTGCGTCAGCCGACGGATTGATCGTGCCCTGATCATGGATATAGCGGACGATGACGTCGCGGTTGGTATCCGGCGCCTGGAAGATCACCTTATCAGCGGTGATCTCAGGGAAATTGCCGCCGCCGCCGGCGCGGTAGTTGTTCGAGACGACGACGAACTTTTGAGCCGGATCGATCGGCTTGCCATTGAAGGCGAGGTTTTGGATGCGGTTAGCGTCCGGATTGATCGGCTTGCCTGATGAATCATATTTCGGCGGCTGCGACAGGTCGATCTGGTAGGTGACGCCGTCGATCACGTCGAAATTGTAGGATGGGAAATCGTTGTTGAGCAGCGCCGCATCCTTCGAGCCCGCCTCGATGTGATTGAACATGCCGGCTGACATTTCGAGCCAGTTCTTCACCTGGGCGCCGGTGATGGCAACAGCCTGCACCGTGTTCGGATAGAGATAGAGGTCGGCGACGTTCTTGATGGCGATATCGCCAGCCGGAACGTCGGTATAGTAGTCGGCGCCGCCGCGACCGCCGGCCTTGAAGGGAGCCGCCGCCGAAAGCACCGGCAGATCCTTGAACTTGGTGTCGGCGAGCATTTGCTTGATGTACCAGGTCTGCGCCTGTGAGACGACCTGCACTGAGGGATCGTCGGCGACCAGCGCGAAGTAGGAGTAGAGCGGTGCGGACGTCTTGCCGACCGGGGTGCGAACATAGGTAAGTGTCGCCTCGTGCTCGGCCTTGGCGGCTTCGACCACTTCCTTCTTGTCGGCGTAGTCGGCAACCACCTTCTTTTTGTCGTCGCGATGGTAGATCGGCCGTGCTTCCGAGGTGAAATCGACGATCTTCCAGCTGTTGCCGTCCTTTTCGAGCAGCAGGTCGATAAGGCCGAGATGCGAGCCCCAGAAGCCGGCCATCACGGCGGGCTTGCCATGCAGCGTGCCCTTGACGGGATCGGCATTGGTGACGCCGTCCCAGCTCTTCGGGCCGGGGAAGACGAGATGCTGGTGGCCGGTGAAGATCGCGTCGATCCCATCGACGGCGGCGAGGTGCAGCGAGGCGTTTTCCATCTTTTCGGACGGTGCGCTGCCATCGATGCCGGAGTGCGATAGCGCAATCACGATATCGGCCCCGGCTTCCTTCATGGCGGGAACCCAGGCCTTGGCGGCCTCGACGATATCGCGTGTCTGCGCCTTGCCTTCGAGGTTCTTGATATCCCAGAGCATGATCTGCGGCGGTACGAAACCGATGAAGCCGATCTTGACGGGGCTTTCGTTGCCGGCGCCGTCCCTTATCTGCTTTTCGACGATGATGTAGGGCTTGAAGAAGAGATCGTCCTGCTTCGGGTCGGAGGCGAGCTGGCCCTTGGTCAGGTTGGCGCAGACGAAGGGGAAGTTCGCGCCTGATAGGACCTTGAACATGAAGTCGAGGCCGTAGTTGAACTCGTGATTGCCGAGCGTGCCGACCGTATAGCCGAGCGTGTTCATCGCCTTGATCACCGGATGGACGTCGCCGTCCTTCATACCGTGCTGATAGGCCATATAGTCGCCCATCGGATTGCCCTGCAGCACGTCGCCATTGTCGATCAGCAGCGAGTTGACGGCCTCGGCGCGGATGCCGTCGATGATCGTCCCGGTGCGCGAAAGGCCCATCGTGTCGTTCGGCTTGTCGGCGTAATAGTCATAGGGGAAGACGTTGACGTGAATGTCGGTCGTTTCCATCAGCCTCAGATGCGCCTGGTTGGCGCTAGCGCGGGCGCTGAAAGGATGCAGCAGCACCAGGGCGGAAGTGGCGGCGAGGCCGCCGAGCAGGGAACGGCGGCTCATTACGCCAACATCGAAAATGGAAGACATGGAAACTCTCCTTCAGGATCATGCATCGTCCGGCCCGTCAGAATTAGGACGATTTGGCGAGGAGTACACTGCGAAAATGACAGGACGTCAAAACAATCCGCCGGAAAAGCGTCATGGCTCTGAAGTGCAACTTATGGTACAGTTACTCGGCGCCAGGCTGCCGCGGACGTAAGGCCACGGTCACCCTCTGCGGTCAGTTTCAACTGTAGCCGTTGGAGCGATCTCAGCCGCTCCTTCGGCGCAAAGACCGGGCAACCTTACGGGTTTGGCGTCGATGTCGCTGAGTGAGGCGTCCGCTCGACGTTGGCGGCGGTTCTAACCAGCGGGCGTACTGCCAGTACTGGCCGCATTTCCTTATGGAAAAAGCGGAAATAGGAGGAGATCTGTGCCCGTGCATTCGAATTCACGTCGAACTGGATGCCGACGCGGCCATTGTGCTTCCAGCGGATGACGCCTTCGAGCAGCCCGAGGTTTTCGGCCTCGATGCGCACCTTGCTGCCGGAGGCGGCATGGAGCGGCCCTTTCATCTCCAGGGCGGCACCGGTTGGCGATAAGTTGAGGATGCGGGCATCCACCTGGCTGTTCAGATATTTGACATGGCCGAACACGCGGCAGCTTTTCCGGTCGGCCTTTCGGGCCGTGATTTTCAAGTTGCGGGTCATACTGTCTCCCTTGGTATAGCCGGGGAGCATAGCGCCGGAAAATTGAAATGGTTTTAGGGGCTTGGCTAAAATTGCAGTGAAACCGTCAATTGGCGGCCGCCGCTCTGCGTCCCACCACATGTTCGCGCCAGACGGTGAAGATGCCGGCGGCGACCACGATCGCCGAGCCGACGATCATGTTGAAGCTGAGCGTTTCGCCATAGATCACCATGCCGATGATAGAGGCGTAGACAAGTGACAGATAGGTCAGCGGTTGGACGGCGGCGGCATCGAGAACATCGTAGGCGCGGATCAGGAAATAATGGCTGGAGATGCTGGTCATGCAGACGAGCGCCATCCAGCCCCAGTCGGCCGGCGCCATCCAGCTCCAGTAGAACGGCCCAACCAGCGTCATCGTGACGCCGCCGACGACGCCGGTATAGAAGAAGCTGGTCATCGACGAATCGTAGCGGCTGACCAGGCGGGTGGCGATAACGTAGAAGGCGAAGTTGAAGCAGGAAATGACGGCGAGAAGCAGCTTGAGGTCGAAAAATTCGCCTTCCGGCTTCAGGATCAGCAACACTCCGAAAAGTCCGGCGCCGATCGCTGCCCACCGCCGCCACCCGACCCGTTCGCCGAGGATCGGCATCGCCAGCAGAGCGATCAGGATCGGCGTCGCGGAAAAGATCGCCTGTGAACGGGCAAGGCCGATCACGGCAAAACAGGTGATGGCCAGAACCACCTGAACCGCAAGCAGAACGCCGCGCGTCACCTGCAGGAAGGGGCGTTTGGTGCGGGCCGTCGCCTTGATCCCGCCGCGCATCTTCGACGCGAGGATGATCGTGAAAAGTGCGAAGGCCCAGTAGCGGATCATCGTCACGAAGATCGGCGGATAGGCTGTCGCCAGATGTTTCGAGATGGCGTCCTGCAGCGAAAAGATGGTGAGCGCCAACAGGGCGAAAATATAGCCGTGGGTCTTCGATGTCATGACTTGCCAATGAGCGGGAAACGCCCGCGCGCATCGAAAGTCTGGACAGGCTTTCGGCAAAGATGCAAGGCCTCAAAGGCCGACATTCGGCTTGTCGATGATTTCTCTGAGCGCGAAGCTGGAATTGATCTTGACGACGTGGGGAAGGGCCGACAGCCAGTCGCGGTGGATGCGCTCATAGTCCTCGAGATCACGGGCGGCGACCCTGAGGATATAGTCGTATTCGCCCGACATCAGGTAACAGACGAGCACGTTCGGACAGAGCTTCACCGCCGCCTCGAATTCCGCCAGCGTCTTGGCGAACTGGCCGGAGAGCGAGATATGCACGATGGCGATCATCTTGTAGTCGAGCGCCTTGTGTGAAAGCCGCGCATGGTAGCCGCCGATGACGCCGCTTCTTTCCAAGATATCAAGCCGGCGCGAACAGGCCGAAGGCGACAGTCCAATCCTTTCGGCAAGCTCGGCATTGGTCATGCGGGCATTGGCCTGCAGCGCCTTAAGAATCGCAAGATCGATGGTGTCGAGATCGGCCATTCGAAGAACCTTCGAAGAAAGATAGAAAGACTGCAATAATCGCCGAAAAATCGCGTCTTCGCAAATCGTCTTTGCAAGGACATTTCACTGCCTTGATGGTTGGATTCCTCATCTGAAAAATCCGCCGCCGCGGAGATAAAATTGAGAGGAACGCGCATGCGTGTCGGTTGCCCGAAGGAAATCAAGAATCATGAATATCGCGTCGGTCTGATGCCGGCTTCGGTGCGCGAATATGTTGCCCACGGCCACGAGGTCTGGGTGGAGACCAAAGCGGGCGTCGGTATCGGCGCTGATGATGCCGCCTATGCCGCGGCCGGCGCGAAGATCGCCGCCTCCGCCAAGGATATCTTCGAAAAGTGCGACATGATCGTCAAGGTGAAGGAGCCGCAGCCCGCCGAATGGGCGCAGCTCCGTGACGGCCAGCTTCTCTACACCTATCTGCATCTGGCGCCGGATCCCGAACAGACCAAGGGTCTCATCGCCTCCGGCGTCACCGCGATCGCCTATGAGACGGTGACCGACGAGCGCGGCGGCTTGCCGTTGCTGGCGCCGATGTCGGAGGTCGCCGGACGCCTGTCGATCCAGGCGGGAGCGACCGCGCTGCAGAAGGCCAATGGCGGCCTCGGCGTCCTGCTCGGCGGTGTACCCGGCGTGTTGCCGGCCAAGGTCGCGGTCATCGGCGGCGGCGTTGTCGGCCTGCATGCCGCCAGGATGGCTGCCGGCCTCGGCGCCGATGTCAGCATCCTCGACAAGTCGCTGCCGCGCCTGCGCCAGCTTGACGATATCTTCTCGGGCCGCATCCACACGCGTTATTCCAGCATCCAGGCGCTGGAGGAGGAAGTCTTCTCGGCCGATCTCATTATCGGCGCCGTGCTGATCCCGGGCGCTGCCGCTCCGAAGCTCGTCACCCGCGAGATGCTCTCCGGCATGAAGAAAGGCTCCGTCATCGTCGATGTCGCCATCGACCAGGGCGGCTGCTTCGAGACCTCGCATGCGACGACCCATTCCGATCCGACCTATGAAGTCGACGGCGTCGTGCATTATTGCGTCGCCAACATGCCGGGCGCCGTGCCGGTCACCTCGGCGCACGCGCTGAACAATGCCACATTGGTTCATGGCCTGGCGCTTGCCGATCGCGGCCTGCGCGCCATCGCCGAAGACAAGCATCTCAGGAACGGCCTCAACGTGCACAAGGGCCGCATCACCAGCAAGCCGGTCGCCGACGCACTGGGCTACGAAGCCTTTGCGCCGGAGAGCGTTCTGAACGTAGCGTAAGCTAGCTGACTCTAGGTTAGGCGCCAGCCTCCGCCAGGGCCGGCGCCTTTACCTTGTCGATCCGGCATTGGAAGCAGTTGTTGCGCGCTGAGCGCACATGCACATAGGCGATATCAGATCGTCCCAGCAACTCTTCGCCATAGGCTGGAATATCGCCGATAGCAGTCACCGCGCCGGTGCCGTAGACGATGCGGTCGTTCTCGCTGTAGCCGCGGACGATGAAGTCACGGCTCGTCGTCAGCACCGGAGGCATGATCTCTTCGGCGGTATAGCGTGCACAAGGCTGCTTGTGCAGGAAGATCGGGCCGGTTTCGGCATAGGGCTGCAGTTCGGGGAAGGGCCGGTAGGCGAAGACCAGCAACGCCTCGCCGGCATCGATATTCTGAAGGCAATGGCGGCAGGGATGACCGGGACCATCGGAAACGATCGTCTCGGGCAGCCTGTCATAGGCGTCGCAGCCGCCGTTCCAGAGGTGTTCGGCGTCGGTCGTCGGCATGGCAACAAAACGAATGGCGGTCATGGCAGATCTCCAATGAAAGAACTCAAGGGGCAAAACACCTGCATTTGGCGGCTTTTCCTTGGGTTCGGTTGGTTCTTGACCGGCGTTCGTGCCGATCGGCTAAAGTCTCTTCCTTCCGCTGGACAGGTTGTTTCCGTCCTTCGGTTCTTGAACCATTCTCCAATGCGTGACCTGATGCCGCTTCTGGCTTCGGTCACAGAGTGGCGTTCGGCTCCCGGTTTCCCATTCTCCTTGAGAAGCGCAGCCCAGTCCTGCCGGGCTCGCTAGACTGCCATCAGGACAACCGGGATATCGTCGACGCGCCTTCCATGGTGCTTTCGCCGCGCGGCTCGTAGGCGCGCTGGTCACGCAGGATCTGGAAGGTGATCGTCAAAAGCTTGCGCGCAATCGCCACCCGCGCCTTGTTTATTCCTTTGATCTTCAGATGCTCGTATTGGGCGCGCAGCTGTGGATCGCTGGCGATGGCAGGAGCGACGGCTTCGACGAAGGCCCAGCGCAGCCACTTGTTGCCCTGCTTGATGATCTTGCCGTGGAAGGTCTTGCCGCCGGAGGAATGGGTCGACGGCACAAGCCCGGCATAGGCGGCAAGCTTCTTCGAGTGGCGGAACCGCGATATGTCGTCGATCTCCGCATCGATCAGCCGGGCGAAGAACTCGCCGATGCCGGGGATCGTCTTCAACAGCTTGACGTTGGCATTGGCCTTGGTCATCGCCCGGATCGTTGCTTCCGACTGTTTGATCCGCATGTCGATGTCGCCGATGAAGGCGAGACCCTGGTCAATCTGGATGCGGTCGATCTCAGAGACGTTCACTTGAGCCAGCTGGACGCGGCCGGCCTTGCCAAACAGGTCGCCAAGCTTCTTCAATTGCGCCGTCTGCTCCGGATAGCGGTCGAACACCGTGACGATGCGGTTCTTGGTCATCGTGCGCAGGCGCACGTAAAACATCCGCTCGCGCAGCGCGACGCGAAGGTCCCGCGATCTCTCGCTTGGCGCCCAGGCTTCGGGTACCAGATCGGCTCTGAGCAGATGTGCCAGCACCGTCGCGTCGATCTTGTCGGTCTTGATCTTGGCGTCGGCGATCGCCTTGACCTTCAGCGGATGAGCGAGAACGACATCATCACAAATGTCGTCGAGCCAGTCGTACATCACCATCCAGTTGCGCGTCGCTTCGACAACCGCATGCGAGTTCTCCCGATAGCGTTCGAGAAACCCGCCGAGCGACTGTCGGTCGTTCTTCACCCGGCCGGATCTCAGCGTCTTGCCGCTGCTGTCCTGAACCACCAGGTGGCTGTAGGATTTGTGGTAGTCGACCCCGATATGGTATTCATAAGAGGCAGTCATGCTTCCAACTCCCTTATTGAGATCTTCGAAACCCCAATAGGATAAGCCGAAAGGCTGGAAGTGTGACTGTCCCTCGATCATCATCTGCATCTCAGTGATCCGTTCTCTCAACGGGCGCGGCCTCTTTCATGCCACCTCCTTTGTGATTGCCATGAAATGCACCTGGACGAGCGCGCAAGCCACCCGATTCTTGCCTGCGTCTGCATATGAGATCGCCGGGGAGCGAAAAGCGGCGTATCTTCTGTTCGAACGCTGTAAGGCGAAAGGAGAGCCCCTTGGCCGACGTCGATCTCGCGCTGCTGGCGCAACAGAATGCAGAAATACTGGAAGAGCTCAGGGCTCTGCGCCGGGAAGTGGCGGAACTGAAGGAACAGTCGGGCCGCACGCTCGATTTCGAGCGCCGCAACGACCCGCGCCGCCCGAACAGCCTGACGCAACGTTAGCCATCTCCCCTTACGTCAGGAAAGAAGCCGTCAGCTTTTCCGCGCTATCTCCAGAAGCTCCTTGTCGCTGAGCGGCCGGACAATGCCGGTGCCGGTCGAAACGGGGGAGAAGCCGTACATCTGGTACAGCTGCAGCGCACGCGGATGGTCGAGATTGTTGGTGGTGGTGGTGACCCGCTTCGGATTGAGCGACCAGATGGCATAGAGCGCCTGCAGCAGGAACCATTTGCCGATGCCGAGACCGAGCGCATGTTCGATCAGGCCGAAGTGGCTGAGCTCGATCATATCCTCGTCTTCGCAGAAATATTCGTAGAAGCCGGCGGGGGCGCCGTTCACGTAGAGAACGCTGATATTGTTGCGCTTGTCGTTCAGCGTCTCGGCAAGCTGCTCGTCGCTCATGCGCAACCGATCCACCCATTGCCAGCGCGCACCCACCTGCCGGTAGAGATAGCGGTAGAAGGGCAATGGGATCTCGGGAGCGCGCATGATCGCCGTCTGGATATTGACGGGCACCGGCATGCTTGCCTTCGGCGGCGCCGTCATTTCGAGCCGGGTGATATGAGCTTTCAGCGAAGCGGGTGTCTTCCCCATGGCGATCAGGCTTTGACCGGCGTCGGCGGACCGGTGACGATGGGCGTATCGTCACGGCTGCCCCATTCGCTCCACGAGCCGTCATAAAGCTTGTTGTCGTGATGGCCGAGCGATTCCAGCGCCAACGTGATGATGGCGGCGGTGATTCCCGAGCCGCAGGACGTGACGACAGGCTTGGACAGATCGATGCCGGCATCTTCGATCGTCTGCTTGAGTTCGGGCAGCGACTTGAATCGACCCTGGTTGGCGAAGACGCCGGACGGCAGGCTGCGGGCGCCGGGCATATGGCCGGAGCGCATGCCGGCACGCGGTTCGGGTTCGGCGGCTGCGAAGCGGCCGGCGCTGCGGGCATCGGCGATCTGCATCGCGGCGCTGGAAACGATGTCGCGCATCGTATCGAGCGTCACCACGCGGCTTTCATCGAAATTCGGCGTAAAGGTCGCCGGCACATGCTTGGGCGCCGTGGTTTCCAGCGGACGGCCCTCGGCCTTCCAGCCGTCGAGACCGCCGTCGAGAACGAAGACGTTCTTCGCGCCCATCACCCGGAACAGCCACCAGACGCGCGGCGAGGCGAACAGGCCGATGCCGTCATAGACGACGATCCGATCATTCTCGCTGATGCCGAGCCGGCCGACTTCGGCGGCGAAATAATCGGGCGAGGGGATCGTGTGCGGCAGCGATGTCGAATGATCGGCGATCTTGTCCTGATCGAAGCGAATGGCGCCGGGAATATGGCCGGCCGCATATTCGGCATCGGCATCGCGCTTCTGCGCCGGCAGATAGAAGGAGGCGTCCAGCACGCGCAGGTCAGCTTTGCCGAGCTCGGACTGCAGCCAGTCAGCCGAAACGACGAAACGGCTCTTGGTCTCACTCATTATGGTCTCCCTTGATGGTCAGGCTTCGTCGCTGGGCGTGCCGAAGCGGATGCGGAAGCGCCGGTTCTCTTTGCCCTTCTTCTCGATTTTGGCGATATGGATCCGGCCGACTTCCTGAGTCTCGGAGACATGTGTGCCGCCGCAGGGTTGGCTGTCAATCGAGGAGTTCTCGCCGATGCAGACGAGGCTGACGCGCCCGAGCCCCATCGGCGGGCGCACGTTCTTCGATTTGACGATGTCGGGATTGGCCGTAAGCTCCTCGTCGGTGATCCATTGCAGATAGACCGGATGGTTCTGCTCGACCAGTTCCATCAGTTTGGTCGTCACCTCGTCCTTGTCGATCGTTTCGGCCATGTCGAAGTCGACGCGGCTCTCCTCCTCGCCAACGGCAGCCCCGGTGATCGGATAGGAGCAGACGACGGAAAGCAGGTGGCAGGCCGTGTGCATGCGCATCAGCCTGTAACGGCGCGGCCAGTCGACATGCAACACCAGCGTCTCGCCGACCGCAGGCCGCGGCTCGTTTTCGAGCGGCACATGGATGATGACATCTTTGCTTGGACCATGCTTCGTCTGACCGAGCGCGATCTTAGTGCCGTCGGCACGTTCAAGCTGGCCGGTGTCACCAGGCTGGCCACCTGATGTCGCATAGAAGCAGGTCTGGTCCAGTTCAATGCCCCCGTCTTCGTGAATGGCGATGACGACCGCCTCGCACGTCGAGAGATAGAAGTCGTCACGATAGAGGGCATTGATGGGCATGGGCTCTCACACGGGTTCGTAGGGAACGTGGATATCGGGCGACTTGGCCATCCAGCCCGGAACGGGCAGCCCCTTCGAGGTGAGGAAATCCGGGTTGAAGAGCTTAGACTGATAGCGGTTGCCGTAATCGCAGAGAATCGTCACCACCGTGTGACCAGGTCCAAGATCCCGGGCGAGATTGACAGCGCCGGCAATGTTGATCGCTGTCGAGCCGCCGAGGCAGAGACCCTCGTTCTCGACAAGGTCGAAGAGATAGGGAAGCGCTTCGGCATCGGAAATCCGATAGGCGAAATCGGGCGTGAAGCCTTCGAGATTGGCGGTGATACGGCCCTGGCCGATGCCCTCGGTGATCGAGGATCCCTCCGATTTCAGCGCGCCGTTCTGGTAGAATTCATAGAGCGCGGCGCCGTCGGGATCGGCGATGCCGATCTTGACGTCTGCCTTGAAAGCCTTGAGGCCGGCAGCCACGCCTGCCAGTGTGCCACCGGAGCCGACTGAGCAGATGAAGCCGTCGACCTTACCGTCGGTGTCTTTCCAGATTTCCTTGGCGGTTGTTTCGATATGCGCCTGACGGTTGGCGACGTTGTCGAACTGGTTTGCCCAGATCGCCCCGTTCGGCTCGGTCTTCGCCAGCTGCTCTGCGAGCCGCCCGGACACCTTCACGTAATTGTTCGGGTTCTTGTAGGCAACGGCGGGTACTTCGACGAGTTCAGCGCCGAGCAGCTTCAGCGCGTCTTTCTTTTCCTGGCTCTGCGTTTCCGGGATGACGATGACGGTGCGATAACCGAGCGCCTTGGCGACCAGCGTCAGCCCGATGCCGGTATTGCCGGCCGTACCCTCGACGATGACGCCGCCCGGACGAAGCAATCCCTTCCGCTCTGCGTCATGGATGATGTAGAGCGCGGCGCGATCCTTCACCGACTGGCCGGGGTTCAGGAACTCCGCCTTGCCGAGAATGGTGCAGCCGGTCACCTCTGAGGCACCCTTGAGTTTGATCAGGGGCGTGTTGCCGATGGCTTCAAGGACGGAGGGGTGGAAGGTCATGGAATCTGCCTCTATTCGAACTCTTACTTTAGGAACGGTCTTTTCCCTTCACAAGGCTGAGTTGGCAAGAAAAGCTATTCCACACCTCTGTCGGACGCGATAAAATTTGGCTTTCCTCCCCCGAAATGACGCATGGCCCGCAATCCAGCGGTGTGAGGGGTGATCCGAAGATTGACTTTCCCCGTACGGATGACGACAAAGCGAAAACGGAGCGCGGCAACAGGGCGTGACCAAAACCGACATGGTTCACGAGCAGATCGACACGATCGATGCATTGATGGCGCATTATGTTGCCGGCTCCTTGCCCGAGCCGGCGCGTGTGCTGGTGCAGTCTCATCTCGAAATGAAACCCGATAATCGCAGCCTGGTGAACAGCCTCGAGCTGCTGGCCGGGGAGGCTCTGGAAAACGCGCCTGAACTCGCCATTGCCGATCGCGACGGGCGGCTTGCGGCGATCTTTTCCTCTGCGTCTCCCGTCCCGGCGCCGCAGACGGCCGCGCGGCCGGAAAATGCGCTGTTTCCTCAAGCGTTGCGCGCGCTCTTGGGCTTCGAGGCCGAGGATGTGCCCTGGCGCCGGCGATTGCCCGGTTTCAGGGAATATTCGCTCGACATGGACGGCTGCGAGGTCAGCCTGATGTGGATCCGGCCGGGCCGCGCCTTGCCGGCGCACACCCATAAAGGCATGGAACTGATCCTCATCCTCGACGGCGCCTTCAACGATGAACGCGGCCGTTTCGGTCCCGGCGACATCTCCATTGCCGACGAGACGGTCGACCACCGGCCGGTCGCCGAAAAGGACAGGCCTTGCATCGCCTTTGCCGTTTCGGACGGGCCGATCAAGCTCACCGGATCCTTTCGTCAGATGATCGGCGACCTGATCGGCTGAAAGCAGCCACAATGGTGTGATAGAGCCCTAAATCCGGGAGGAGCAGAGAAACTTCCGGACCTGTTTTCGTGTTGATCAGGCGGCCCGGAGGAACATGTCATGCGTGATTTCATTGCCCATCCCGAACATGGAATCGTCTGGATTTCGGGCGCGAGTTCAGGCATCGGCCGGGCGCTGGCGTTAAAGCTCGCCGCCGAAGGATACAAGGTCGCCGTCACCGCCAGACGTCACGAAAAGCTGGTGGAGCTGCAGGCCGAAGCCAGCGGCCTTTCCGGCGGCATTGTCGTTCTCGACGGCGACGTCACCGATGCCGAGGACATGGAACATGTCATGGCCTCCATCGAATATGAGCACGGGACGCTCGCCATGGCGATCCTCAATGCCGGCGTCTACCTGCCGGTCCACGCCGAGGACCTGAACCGCACCGATTTCGAAAAGAGCTTTGCCGTCAATCTTTCCGGCGTCGTCAACTGTCTGTTGCCCGCGATCCGCCATATGAAGGCGAAAGGGCAGGGACAGATCGCCATCGTTTCCTCCGTCACCGGCTATGGCGGTCTGCCGACAGGGGCAGCCTATGGCGCCACCAAGGCGGCG
The DNA here is from genome assembly GCF_004306515.1 of Rhizobium beringeri. Classification (NCBI taxonomy): domain Bacteria; kingdom Pseudomonadati; phylum Pseudomonadota; class Alphaproteobacteria; order Hyphomicrobiales; family Rhizobiaceae; genus Rhizobium; species Rhizobium beringeri. Next base: position 1,528,043 of record NZ_SILG01000001.1, read on the forward strand.
CTGATCAATATGGCCGAAAGCCTGAAATTCGATCTCGACAAGATGGGCATCCGCATCCAGCTCGTCAGCCCGGGCTTCGTCGATACGCCGGCGACGAGGAAAAATGCCTTTCCGATGCCGGCCCTGGTATCGGTCGAGGATGCCGCCCGGGAGATTGCTGCCGGGTTGAAATCGCAGGCCTTCGAGATCACTTTCCCGAAGCGCTTCACCACCATGCTGAAACTCGCGCGCCTGCTCCCTTATGGCTCTTATTTCGCGCTGGTGAACCGCATGACCGGCTGGCGCGAGCGGCCGCCATTGTCTGGTCACCGTCCGGTGACGCCGCATGCGGCGGAATGATCAACGGCGCGAGAACACGACCTGGCGCACATCGATATTGCGGGCGCGGAAGCCGGCCTCGCAATAGAACAGATAGAATTCCCAGAGCCGCTTGAAACGCTCGTCGAAGCCCATCGGGCGGATGCGTTCCCAGACCGACCAGAAACGCTCGCGCCATTCGGCAAGCGTGCGGGCGTAGTCGAGCCCGAAGCCGAAGTCCTTGACCAGTGACAGGTCGACCTTGCCGGCGAGTTCGGCCAAATGATTGCGCGTCGGCAGCATGCCGCCGGGAAAGACATATTTCTGGATGAAGTCAGGGTTGCTGCGATACTGGTCGAAGGATTCCGGCCGGATGGTGATGATCTGCAAGCCAGCCTTGCCGCCCGGCTTCAGACATTGACTGAGCTTGGAGAAATAGGACGGCCAGTATTTTTCGCCGACCGCTTCGAACATCTCGATCGAAACGATCCGGTCGTAGAGCCCTGCTTCATCGCGGTAATCCTGGAAGCGGAATTCCACGCGATCATCGAGGCCGGCCTTGTGGATGCGCTCCTCGGCAAAGGCGAGCTGCTCGCGGCTGATCGTTAGCCCCGTCACTTTGCAGTTCAGCTCGCTTGCGGCAAATTCGGCAAAACCGCCCCAGCCGCAGCCGATCTCCAGCACATGGTCGCCAGGCCCGATGCCCGTCGCCTCGGCAAGCGCCCGGTATTTGGCGTTCTGGGCCGATTGCAGATCGTTGGCGCCGGTGGAATAGAGTGCAGAGGAATAGGTCATGCTCGGATCGAGCCATTCCCTGTAGAAATCGTTGCCGAGATCGTAATGGGCGGAAATATTGCGCTTCGAACCCGTTTTGGTATTGGCATTCATCCAATGGCGGACGCGCTCGAAGAGGCGGCCAAGACCGCCCTTGCCATGCGCATAGCTGAACGCGGCCTCGCCGTTGACGAGGAAGAGTTCGAGGAAGGCGGCGATGTCCGGGCTGTCCCAATCGCCGTCCATATAGGTTTCGGCGACCCCGATCGTGCCGCTCGTCAGCGCCCGATAGGCAAGGTTCCAGTTGTGGAGGCTGAGCGCCGCCTTTGGCCCGGCCTTCTTGCCCTCGACCAGCAGCCTGCGGCCGTCGGGAAGGGTAACGGCAAGCGAACCGTGCTGCATATGCAGAAGTCCGCGCAGCGCCAGCTTTGCCTTGAAGGGCAGACCCTTCACCATGCGGGATATGTTTTCCCCCGTCAGCGTCACCGCGTCACGGGCCAGCAGATTCCAGTCCTGCGCCTTGCTCATTTCTCCTCCTCCTCCAGCATTTTTCTGCCGGTTAGGGACGAAGCACCCATGATGATACGCGCGGCCGCCCCCCGGCCATTGCATCGAACGCTAATGTCATTCCGCTGCTTCCGCAAGCGGGCGGGTTTGGCGGACGCTGACTTCAGGCGGGGGCGCCGGACGCCTGACGTAGCGCGCGCCCTTCAGCCACAATTTCAACGCTTCCCAATGGATGCCGGCGATGATCTTGAAGGTGAGGAAGGGGATGCGCGCCGTCAAGCCCAGCAGCGAGGCGCTGGTCAAAGGCACCTGCTGTCCGGAAAATGTCGCCGAGAGAAGCGGGCCTTCGCTGTCGGTTTCAAGGATGCGCCAGCGGATTTCGGCGCCGGGCGCCAGCATGCGGAAATGATAGCGCGCCGCCATGCCGATGAAGGGGGAGACGTGGAAGAGCTTGTCGCAGCTCTGGCGAAGCCCGCTTTCCCAAATCTCGCCATGGCCGACGGGGCAGATATAGCTGTGCCGCTCACCGAAGGTGTTGCGCACCTCATAGATCATCGCGACGACTGCGCCGCCGGCATCATAGGCGTGATAGACTGAGAGCGGATTGAAGACATAGCCGAGAATTCGGGGATAGCAGACGAGCAGGATCCTGTCCGCGCGGTCGAGCCCCGCCTTAGTGAGCAGCCGGTCGGCATAGGCGCGCAGTGATGTGTCGCTGGCACCGGCATGGTCCCTCTCGTGAAACGAGACGAGGTTGAGCCCATTGACGGAAAACAGCACCGATAACCCGCCGGCCTCATCCAGTCTGTCGAGATCGACAAGCAGCGAGAAGACGCGGTAGCGGAAGCGATGGCCGAACGGTTTCATCCGTTGATGCATGATCTCGCCGACATAGAGCGCGGCGGCGGCATCCGGTGGGGCACCGTTGGCTACCGCGTTCATGCCACGTTTTTCGCCGCGCCCTGTCATGCCGCCACGTCCGGTTGAGGTTCCCAAGTTCGGGCAGTCCGCCAGGGTATGATCCCGCCCAAGGCTTCTGCCGCCGCCAGGCCGGAAACGAGACCATCTTCATGGAAACCGTATCCCATCCAGGCGCCGGCGAAATAGCAATTGCTCTGTCCTTGAATGGTGACAAGCGCCCGCTGTGCGGCCATAGCGTCCGCCGAGAACTGCGGATGGTCATAGGTGAACTCGGCAAACACCTTATGGGGGTCCGGCTCGCGGTCGGGATTGAGGGTCACGAATAGCGGGAATTTATCGTCGATGCCTTGCAGCCGGTTCATCCAGTAAGTCACGGCGACATTCGCGTTTCCATCTTCACGGCTTGAACGGAGATAGTTCCATGAGGCCCAAACCTTGCGCCGCTGCGGCATCAGCGATTGGTCGCGGTGCAGGACGACGCGGTTCGGCTGATAGGGGATGGCGGCGAGCAACCTGCTTTCCAGGCCGGTGGCATCGGCGAGCAGGCGGGCTGTCTGATCGCTGTGGCAGGCGAAGATCACCTTGTCGAACGGGTGTTCGATGCCCGTCTCGTCGATGATCGTGACGCCGCGCTCGGAGCGGATGACGCTGCGCACGCCGCAGGAAAGTTTCACGCGTTCGCCGAGCGGCCGAAGCAGCCGGTCGAGATAGGTGCGGCTGCCGCCAGTCACTGTGCGCCACGGGTGCTGCCGGCGATAGATCAGCCGGTGATTGTCGAAGAAATTGACGAAATGCTCGGCGGGAAACTGCAGCAGGCGGGTTGATGGTGTCGACCAGATCGCCGCCGCCATCGGCACGAGATAGTTGTTGGTGAAACCGGGCGAGAAGCCGCGCCAGTCGAGATAATCGCCGATCGAGCGCGAGGCGAGATGGCCGGCGGCGCGATCTTCGAGGCAACTGCGGTTGAAGCGCAGAATCTCGCGGATCATCCATAGAAACGATGGCCGCAGCAGGTTGCGCTTTTGCGCAAAGATCGAGGACAGCCCGCCGCCGCTCCATTCCAGCCTGCCGCGATCGAGCGAGAGCGAAAAGCTCATATCGCTTGCATGCGTCGCAATGCCGAGCTCGGCAAATAGCGCCGTCAGATTTGGGTAATTCAGTTCGTTATAGACGATGAAGCCGGTATCGACCGCAATTTGAACCCCGTCGTAATCCACGTCGACCGTCGCCGTATGGCCTCCGGCCCGTGCTTGGCTTTCATAAAGCGTAAGGTCGTGCACCTGACACAGCGCCCAGGCTGCGGAGGCGCCTGAGATTCCGGAGCCGATGATGGCGATCTTCAGCCGGCGTGGAACGGGACGGAAGTGCGCGTTCATGCGGCATCCCTTGTTGCGTTGTATGCGGCGAGCGCCCGGTTGCGGGCGTTCGCGTGATCGACGATCGGTTTCGGATAAGTTTGGCCAAGCGCGATGCCGGCCTCGTCGAGCATGCTCTTCGGCGCCTCGAACGGCCGGTGGATGTATTTTGCCCCGAGCCCTCGAAGCTCCGGCACATAGGTCCTGACATAGTTGCCGTCGGGATCAAATTTTTCGCCCTGCAGCACCGGATTGAAGATGCGGAAAAACGGCGAGGCATCGGCTCCCGAGCCCGCCACCCATTGCCAGCTTGCGGCATTGTTGGCGGGGTCGGCATCAACAAGCGTATCCCGGAACCAGGCTTCGCCCCGACGCCAGTCGATCAGCAGATCCTTGATGAGGAAGGAGGCGACGATCATGCGCACGCGATTGTGCATCCAGCCATGGCGCCAGAGCTGGCGCATGCCGGCATCGACGATCGGATAGCCGGTCATACCGCGGCGCCACGCCTTGAAATCGTCGTCGTCGTTGCGCCATTCGAAGCCGTCGAAACGCTCGTTCCAGTTGTTCGAGGCAAGACGCGGGAAGTGGAAGAGTAGATGATAGGAGAATTCGCGCCAGGCGATCTCCTTGCGAAAATGCACGACATCGGCCGCTGCCACCCGTTTCGACAGGCCGCGTGTGGCATCCCAGATGCGGGCAGGGGAGATCTCGCCGAACGCCAGGTGTGGCGACAGCAGCGAGGTCGCGGGTCTCGCAGGATAGTCTCGGATTTCCTTGTAGCCGTCGAGCGCGTCTTCGATGAAGGCACGCAGCTTCTCATGCGCGCCATCTTCGCCGGGCGTCCAGAGATCGGTAAAATCGACCGCCCAGTCCGGTTTCGTCGGGAGCAGCTTCCAGCTTTCCAGCGCTTCTGATTTCGGAAGTTGCGACGCAATCCGAAGTTTTGCTGGCGCCTCCAGCGGCTGCTCCGGTTCGCCGCCGCCCTCCAGCGCGCGCCAGAATGGCGTGTAGACGCGATAGGGCGTGCCGTTGCCGGTCATCAGCCGGGAAGGTTCGTGCAGCAACTGGCCCCCAAAGCTTCTTGCCTCGATCGCCTGCTTTTCCAGTTCGTGCTTGATATGGGCGTCGATGGAGATTCCGGCTGGATCGTAGCGCCGGTTCCAAAAGACGGCTTCGGCACCGCTCTCCCTGATGAAGGCGCAGAGCACCTCGAGCGCTTCGCCGCTTGCCAGCACTAGCCGCCCTTGCTGCTCACGCAGCGACCCGTCGAGCGCTTCCAGCGAATGATGCAGCCACCAGGCCTGCGCAGCGCCCAGCGGACCGGTGCCTGCTGACTCCGGTTCGCTTATATAGAGAGGAATGACCGGCCGTCCGGAGCGATGGACGGCATGGAGAGCCCGGTTGTCGTCAAGGCGCAAGTCCTTGCGAAACCAGAGGATAACAGGTTTTGCCGTGTCCTTTGCCAATGAAGCCGTTCCGTTCGTGTTCTTTTCAACCTGCTATGGATGTACGGAACACACGGATCAAAAGTTTCATCCGGCGGGAAAAGCTTGCCATGGCATTCGACATAAAAAAGGCCGGCGTGAACCGGCCTCTTTTGAGAGCGGCAGTCTGTCGCTTAGTTGTCGTATTCGCGGCAGGCTTCGCTGATTGATGCGCCGCTCTGGCCGCCGCGCGTGTCGACGCCGGACATCTGTTGCGGCATGCCGGGGCATTCCATCGTCCTCGGCTGGCCGATACTCTGAGTCGTTGTCGGATCGACCGGTACCGGACGAATGCCGTTGTCATCGTTGGTGTAGTCGGATGAATAGGTACCCGAACTCGGATCAGTCGAGCCGCCATTCGTCGGCCCGACTGGATCGGGGTTCGACTGGGCAAAGGCTGACGATGCCATGCCGATCGCAAACAGCGAAGCGGCGATAAGGGACTTAGACATGGGATATCCTCCTTGGATTTTCATCTTGGATGACCCAGGGGTAACTGCCTGATGGAATCATTGTTCCGAAATTTGCCGAAAACCTGCATTCAAGCCTGGCTGCGTACCCGGCATGGTTATGCGTAAACCTTAACAGGCGATGGCGCTGGATCGGCGCCAGCGCATGTCCTACTTGCATGCGGAGATACTAAAAAACCGTGGCATGAGGCCGCTATGTTCATCTCCTTTCGCGAAGCCGCAGATCTCGGTCTCCAGATCGTACTTGCACTCACCTTGACGCTGAGCGGCATGGTGGTCGCCTCCTACGCCGTCAGGAATGACAAGGCTAAAATTTCCGCAATCGACGTCAGCCGTCCCTCGCTCTGGACCGCCGCTCCGATGCGCGTCGATCCGACTACGCAAGCCTACCTGCGCGCCGATGCTTCGGCCGCACTGGAACTCGCCGATGGTGCCGATGACCTCTGCCACGACCCGATTGGCCTCAGGCTTTCCTGCGACTTGATCGTCACTTCCGGTACGGCGGCCTTCTAGGCGAAGGCGGTTGGGAGGCGTTACCGCCATCCTCCCGAAAGCTTGCAAAACGCAATGATTTGCCGTTTCATCGAGACAGCGACCACCGTTCGACTCTTTCCCTGAAGGATTCAGCCTTTTGACTATGCCGATGCCCCGCGGCTTCGAGAAGCCCTATGCCGCCTTCCTGTTCGATATGGACGGCACCATCCTCAATTCGATCCATGCGGCCGAGCGTGCATGGAGTGACTGGGCAAGGCGCCATGGGCTCGATGTCGCCACCTTTTTGCCGAAGATGCATGGATCGCGCGGCATTGACACGATCACCCGGCTGAACCTGCCAGGAGTCGATCCCGAACATGAATCAAGACTGGTGACCGAGGCTGAAATCGCCGATGTCAGCGATGTCGTTGCCATTCCTGGCGCCGCGACCTTTCTGAGTTCATTGCCCCCGGATCGCTGGGCGATCGTCACCTCCTCGCCGTTGCACCTTGCTCACCGGCGACTGGAGGCAGCAGGCTTGCCGGTGCCGAGATTCATGGTGACGGCTGAGGACGTGAAGGTCGGAAAACCCGACCCGCAATGTTATATTCTGGGAGCCGAGCGCCTCGGTGTCAGTACTCAGGATTGCTTGGTCTTCGAGGATGTCGCAGCCGGCATCACTGCCGGCGAGGCGGCGGGTGCCGACGTTATGGTCATCACGGCAACACATCACCACAAGATGGAGACGCCGCACCCGACCCTCTCATCCTATGACGAGATATCGGTCCGCATCTCCCCCGATCACAGGATGCTGATCGTCCCGAACGCGGGCTGACAGTGCTCCGGCTGCGTCCTGCTTGCTTTTACGCGGTTCACTCCGCGGCTGCGGCAAGACAGCGATCGATGATCCTGCCGATTTCGCTGCGGCAGGAGCCGCAATTGGTTCCAGCGCTCGTTTCCTTGCCGACCTCCTCGACGCTCTGACATCCGCCGCGCACGGCAGCAGCGATCTGGTTGACCCCGACACTGAAGCAGGAGCAGACGGTTGCACCCGGATCCGGCCTGCCGGCGCCGGGACGGCCTGCAACGAGCGCAAAGCGTTTCCTGAGGTCGCCATGCGAGGCTGAAAGCTGCGAGATCGCCCAGTTGCGCGCGACGGCGACGGGCTCGCGGGCGAGAAACAGCGCGGCAAGCAGGACCTCGCCATCGAAGAAGGCGAGCCTGAGGTCGCCGGATTGCCGGTCGGCATAACCAAGCGGTTCGATCTCGGCCGGAATGGCGAAAACCGCGCGGCACCAGGCCGTCCAGTCTTCGACGTTTTCGCCGAAAGCAAGCTCCAGCCGCCAGCCGCCGGCGGCTTTTGCCAGCGCCCAATAGGCGGCGTCAGGCGTGGCGGGTTTTGTGGCGGAGACGGCGAAACCGTAATGGGTGGCGCGGAACGGCCGGACGGCGACGGCAACGTTCTTCGATGCCGGCTGGCCGGAAACAGGATCGGTTATCGGTGCGACCACGGCGTCGATCCGCGCTCTTGCGGCGAACTGGTCGTTCCAGTGCATCGGCGCAAAGATGCCGCCGCGTGCCTGACGATCGGTGACCAGCGCCCTAACGATTGCCTTGCCGTGCGGGCTGTCGATTTCGACGAGGCCGGCGCTGGATATACCGGTCTCGATCGCGTCGCGCGGATGGATTTCCGCAAAGGGTTCGGCGATATGGGCAGAAAGCCGCGCGCTCTTTCCGGTTCGCGTCATCGTGTGCCACTGGTCGCGGATGCGGCCGGTATTCAGCGTGAAGGGGTACTCGGCATTGGTGCGATCGGTTGCGGGCGGTTTGACCGCGACGAAGCGCGCCTTGCTATCGGGATGGAAGAAACCGCCCTCGGCAAAGAAGCGGGTGACGCCCGGTGCGGTCCCTGCGGCGTGCGGCCACTGAAAGGGCGATAGTTCGTCATAGGCGCCGCCGCTCATGCCGGCGCGCGCGCCGATGTCGAAATCGCGGCTGCCGTTATTTTCGAAGGCGGAAAGCGCGGCGTGCTCCGCAAAGATTGCGTCCGGCGCATCAAAATCGAAGGCGGCAGCAAATCCCATGCGGCGTCCGACTTCTGCAAGCTGCCACCAGTCGGCCCTTGAGTCGCCGGGGATGTCGAGAAACCGCCGTTGCCTTGAAATGCGCCGTTCGGAATTGGTGACGGTGCCATCCTTCTCGCCCCAGCCGAGCGAGGGCAGAAGCACATCTGCGTGCCGGGTCGTATCCGTCTCTTTCAGGATGTCCGACACGACGACGAAGGGACAGGCGGCGATCGCACTTTCGACGCTGTCGGCATCCGGCATCGAGACGACGGGATTGGTCGCCATGATCCAGAGCGCCTTGATGCGCCCGTCGGCCACGGCACGGAACATGTCGACCGCCTTCAGGCCGGGCTTTGCGGCGATGACGGGCGAGTTCCAGAAGCGCTGCACGCGATCCCGATCTTCCGCATTCTCGATCGCCATATGGGCGGCAAGCATATTGGCGAGACCGCCGACCTCGCGCCCGCCCATGGCGTTCGGCTGGCCGGTCAGCGAGAACGGTCCCATGCCGGGACGGCCGATGCGACCAGTCGCTAGGTGGCAGTTGAGGATTGCATTGACCTTGTCGGTGCCGGAGGAGGATTGGTTGACGCCCTGGCTGTAGCAGGTCACGACCTTAGGCGTCGTCTCGAACAGGCGGAAGAACTCCCTGATCTGCATGGTCGGCAGGCCAGTCCGTTCCAGGAGATCGTTGATATCAAGCGCGGCGGCCGCCGCAAAAGCTTCGGCGAAACCTTCGGTATGGGCGGCGATATAATTCTGGTCGATTGCCGGACTTGTCGCGAGATGGGCAAGCAGTCCCATGAACAGCGCGACGTCGCCGTCCGGACGGATGGCGAGGTGCAGGTCGGCAATGTCGCATGTCATCGTCCGGCGCGGATCGATGACGACGATCCGCATGTTTGGCCGCGCGGTCTTGGCGGCGGCAAGCCGCTGGTAGATGACGGGATGACACCAGGCAAGGTTGGATCCGGTCAGGACCACCAGATCCGCAAGCTCGATATCCTCATAGGTCCCGGGCACCGTATCGGCGCCGAAGGCACGGCGATGCCCCGCCACGGAGGAGGACATGCAGAGCCTTGAATTGGTGTCGATATTACCGGAGCCGATGAAGCCCTTCATCAGTTTGTTGGCAACGTAGTAATCCTCGGTCAGCAACTGGCCCGAGACGTAGAAGGCAACCGAATCCGGCCCGTGTTCGGCGATCGTTTCAGAAAAACGCCGGGCGACCAGATCAAGCGCTTCGTCCCAGTCGCTCCGTTCGCCTCCGATCTCGGGATGGAGAAGCCGGCCATCGAGGTCGATGGTTTCGGCAAGGGCAGAACCCTTCGAGCAGAGCCGGCCGAAATTCGACGGATGCTCGGGATCTCCTTTGACGCTGACTGCGCCGGCCTCGTCGATCGTGGCGAGAACGCCGCAGCCGACACCGCAATAGGGACAGGTGGTCTTGACCTCAGCCGCCATCTATTCCGCCGCCATCATCAGGCTTTCCAAGGCGATGAACAGCCTGCCGTCTTCGTTCAGCACCGGTATCGTCCGGACCTCGCCTTCGTCGGCGCCGAGCGCCTTGCCTGTTTCCAGCGAGATCACCCAGTTGTGCAGCGGGCAGGTGACCGCCTTGGCGTGGACGATGCCCTGGGAGAGCGGGCCGCCTTTGTGCGGGCAGTGGTCCTCGATGGCGAAGACCTCGTTTTCGGCCGTGCGGAAGACGGCGATCTTGCCCTGCGGCGTCTTCACGCAACGCGCCCCGCGCAGCGGGATATCGGAGATGTCACCGATTGCGATCCAGTTCATATCCATCTCCTTATTCTGCAGCCTGCGGATAGCCGATCGTCGCCATCGGCTTGAACTCGTGCTTGTCCTTGCCGGAGACACGCTCCGACCAGGGATCGACCTGGGCAAATTTCTGGCTGAAGACGAAGCGCTCGTAATAAGCCTTGCGCTTTTCGGCATCGCCCATGATCTGGCGGCGGATTTCATCCAGGCCGACGCGCTTGGCCCACTTGTAGATGCGCTCGAGATAGCGGGCCTGCTCGCGGTACATCTGCGTCAGTGCCACAATATGCTCCAGCGCCTCGTCCTCGGTCCGGACAAGCCCGAGGACCTCGGTGCCCTTGATGTCGAGACCGGCTGCGCCGGCGAAATGGATCTCGAAACCGGAATCCACGCAGATCACGCCGATGTCCTTGCAGGTTGCTTCCGCGCAGTTGCGCGGGCAGCCGGACACGGCCATCTTCAGTTTGGCCGGCGTCCAGGAGCCCCACATGAACCTCTCGATGCGGATGCCGAGACCGGTGGAATCCTGCGTGCCGAAGCGACACCAGTCAGAGCCGACGCAGGTCTTCACCGTGCGCAGACCCTTGGCATAAGCCTGGCCGGAGACGAAGCCGGCCTTGCCGAGATCGGCCCAGACGGCGGGCAGGTCTTCCTTCTCGATGCCGAGCAAGTCGATGCGCTGGCCGCCGGTGACCTTCACCATCGGAATCTCGAACTTGTCGACGACATCGGCGATGGCGCGCAGCTCGTTCGAATTGGTGACGCCGCCCCACATGCGCGGAACGACGGAGTAGGTGCCGTCCTTCTGGATGTTGGCGTGCACGCGCTCATTGATGAAACGCGACTGGTAGTCATCGGCATATTCGTCGGGCCAGTCGCAGACGAGGTAATAGTTGAGCGCCGGCCGACATTTGGCGCAGCCGCAGGAAGTCTTCCACTCGAGCTCCTGCATGACGGCAGGAATGCTCTTCAGACCCTTGGCCTTGATCAGGCGGCGGACATCGTCATGGCCGAGTTCGGTGCAGGTGCACATCGGCTGGACGGCAGCCGGGTTATAGCTGTCGCCGAGCGTCAGTGCCATGAGTTGTTCGACGAGGCCGGTGCAGGAGCCGCACGAAGCGGATGCCTTGGTATGGGCGCGCACGTCGTCGAGCGACGTCAGCCCTTTGCCCGAAATCGTCGAGGTGATTTTGCCCTTACATACGCCGTTGCAGCCACAGATCTCCGCGTCATCCGGCAAGGCTGCAACGGCCGCCATAGGGTCCAGCGGCGACCCTCCCTGATAGGCCTGTCCGAAGATCAGCGTCTCTCGCATCTCCGAAATATCGGTCGCTTTCTTCTTCAGGTCGTTGAACCAGGCACCATCAGCGGTCTCGCCGTAAAGCACGGTGCCGATGATCTTATTGTCCTTGAGCACCAGGCGCTTATAGACGCCGGCTGAAGCATCGCGCAGCACGATCTCTTCGCGGTCGTCGCCGTCGGCGAAATCGCCGAGTGAATAAAGCTCGATGCCGGTGACCTTGAGCTTGGTCGGCGTATCCGCGTGAACGAAGGCGGGCGAGCGATCGCCGGAGAGATGCGCGGCGGCGATACGGGCCATTTCATAGAGCGGCGCAACGAGGCCATAGACCATGCCGCCCACCTCGGCGCATTCGCCGAGCGCGAGAATATCGCCATCCGAGGTCTGCATGCCGGCATCGACGACGATGCCGCGATTGACCGCAATGCCGGCGTCCTTCGCCAGGCCGACACTCGGACGAATGCCGACGGCCATGACGACCAGTGTTGCCGGGATGATGCGGCCGTCGTCAAGCTCGATGCCCTCGACCTTGCCGTTGCCGACGATCGCCTTGGTATTGGCCTTGCAGATGACCTTGATGCCGCGTTCCTCGACCGCCTTCTGCAGCAGATAGCCAGCGGCGGGGTCGAGCTGACGCTCCATCAGGGTCGGCATGACGTGCAGGACGGTAACGTCCATGCCGCGCTGGGCAAGGCCGGCGGCCGCTTCCAGGCCAAGCAGGCCGCCGCCGATGACGACAGCCTTTTCGCGCGACTGAGCGGCAAGCAGCATCGCCTGCACGTCATCGAGATCGCGATAGGTGATGACGCCGGGCAGATCTTTGCCGGGAACGGGAATGATGAAGGGCACGGACCCGGTTGCGATCACCAGCTTGTCGTAGCTTTCGGTGACGCCGTGGTCGGAGGTGACGGTCTTGGCGGCGCGATCGATGTTGACGATCTTGTGGCCCTTGTAGAGCATGATGCCATGCTTGATATACCAGCCGTCGCCGTGAATGATGATCTGTTCGTAGTCCTTTTCTCCTGAGAGAACCGGCGACAGCATGATGCGGTCGTAATTGACGCGCGGCTCGGCATTGAAGATCGTAACTTCATAGCGACCCGGCGCCTGCTCGAAGAGGTGCTCCAGCATGCGCCCGGGCGCCATGCCATTGCCGATGATGACAAGTTTTTCGGTCATATTTCCAGGTCCTTGATCAGGTTGCAGCCAGGGGCGCCGAGTGCCCTTGGCGCGACAGTTGCTTGACGGACAGGTGCATCCAGATGAGAGAGATCACGACGATCGCGAAGAGCAGCAGGAAACAGCTGGACCAAAGGCCGGTCATGTCCTTGAGGAGGCCAAAGGCGATCGGAAGGATGAAGCCGCCAAGGCCGCCCATCATCCCGACGATACCGCCGACGGCGCCGACGTTTTCGGGGTAGTAGACCGGAATGTGCTTGTAGACGGCAGCCTTGCCGAGGCTCATGAAGAACCCGAGCACGAAGATGACGACGATGAAGATAACGGGGGTGATACCGAATGCCGGACCCGTCCCGACCCCAGAAGCAGCCGGAAGCGAAAGGATAAGGGTGGCCACGGCCGATACGGCAAGCATCGTATACATCACGCTGCGCGCGCCCTTCTTGTCCGACAGTACGCCGCCGAAGGCGCGGAAGATGCTGCCCGGAATCGAGTAGGCGGCCGCGATCATGCCGGCGGTTTCCAGGTTGAAGCCGTAGACGCCGACCAGGTAGCGCGGCAGCCACAGCGACAGGGCGACGAAGCCCCCGAAGGCGAAGAAATAGTAGAGCGAGAAGCGCCAGACCTGGACGTTCTGCAGCGGCGCGAATTCCTCCGCAAAACTCCTGGAGGCGACGCGGCGTTCGCGGCGGAGGCGGTAGGCCGGATCATCGGTCGTGGTGAACCAGAAGACGATTGCCATCAGCGCCAGACAGACGGCCCAGATCTCCGCAACCGCCTGCCAGCCCCATGCGAGCAGCACGAAGGGGGCGGCGAATTTGGTTACGGCTGCGCCAACATTGCCGGCACCGAAGATGCCGAGTGCGGTTCCCTGTTTCTCCGCCGGGAAGAAAGGCGAGACATAGGCGACACCGACCGCAAAGGAACCGCCGGCCAGGCCGACGCCGAGGCCGGCGATCAACATCTGCGTATAAGTCTGGGCGTAGGAGAGCAGGAAGGTCGCCAATGCGGCGGCCAGCATGGTGAGCGTGTAAACAAGACGGCCGCCATAGCGCCCCGTCCAGATGCCAAGAACGATGCGCACGAGCGAGCCGGTAAGGACGGGGGTGCCGACCAGCAATCCGAACTCGGCCTCGTTCAACCCGAGGTCCTGCTTGATGCGAATGCCGATGATCGCGAAGATCGTCCACACGGCAAAACAGAGGGTGAAGGCTACAGTGGAGATCCACAATGCTTTGGCTGGTTCGCCGGCCGACATGGGCTGTGCTTTCTCGATGACAGACATAACTTCTCCGGGGCCCGACAAGGTCGTGCCGATCCATCGCTGAGGGTTAAAACAAAAAGCCGCTGGTCAGGACGCGCATACACGAGGTGCGCGAAATATCCTGATCAGCGGCTTTGCTGGTGGCGCCCGCCGTTGGACGCCGAATTCTTGGGCCTTCTGGCCCATTTGCCTGGAGGCAATCCGTTGGCCGGATTGCTCAAGCTAAAACCTACCTCTTCAATCTGAAGAGCAATCTCTGTGTCTTCCGTGAGCGTCTATCGCGCGCTCATTCTGCGCTGATCGTCATTGACCGGCGCTATAAAGACCATGCAAACTGTGTGCCAGTTTGGTGGTATGCGGTCAAGTCACTGAATACAAATAATATTTTACGAAACGTGCCGCCTGCTTGTTTTTCAGGCCGCCACCCGCTCATGCAAATATTTTGTGCGCTTGTCGTGAGGCGGGCAGATGCTTGCTGGCGTTTTGTGCAGGCCGGCATCGGTTAGACCTCGTCGTCGGAAATGAAGGGGAGGGCGCTTTTGACGGCAAAACCTGCGACATAGTCCGGCAGCCTCGCCGGGTCGAAGACGTGGCCGTCCATGAAACGGTCGCCCACGTCACTGCCTTCGATGCGGATATCGGCATCTTCGGGTGCGTTATCGTCACCGAGAGCCGTGCGATAGAGATCTGGGCGGTAGGCGGATGCTGCGGCCCTTGCCATGTTAAGGCTGACCTCGGCCTGTCCCCAGCGGATCATCTGGCTGTAAATCCACAGCGCCTGGCTCGGCCGGGGATAATTGGCGAAGCCGGAATGGAACATGAAATAATCGGCGATGATGCGGCGGTTACCCTTTGCGTCGAGGCTGAATTCGCCGGCGAGCACACGGCGAATAATCTCGACGGGGGCAGCGATATAGCGCGGGTCGGCAAGAGCTGCCGCCAGCGCGTCGTGATTTTCCGGCCGGTCGCACCACTGGGCTGCCGCGTCGAGGGCCACGATCAGCCGGGAAACGGTTTCCGGATGGCTTTCCGCCCAGTCCGGCCGCATGCCGATTACCTTTTCCGGTGCCGACGGCCAGATATCCTGCTTGGCGGCAACGATGCGGCCGACGCCGCGCTCGGAAGCGACCATGTTCCACGGCGCACCGACGCAGAAACCGTCGATCGCACCGGCTGCCAGCGCATCCGAAGTCATGGGCGGCGGCACCACGACAAGCCTGACGTCCTTGTCGGGATCGATGCCGCCGGCCGCCAGCCAGTAGCGGAATTCGTAATTGTGCGAGGAGAAGGGATAGGTGACCCCGAAAGTCGGCAGCGGCTCGCCGCGGGCCTTCATTGCCGCCAATGTTTTTGCCAGGGCGCGGGCATTGTCGAGCGCGCTTGCCGTTTCCGGCAATCCTGCTTCATCCCGCATCCTGTCGAAGAGCCGAGTCGACAGCGTGATCGCGTTGCCGCCGCGCCCCAGCGAAAATGGCGTGATCGTCGGTGAGGGATTGGAGCCGAGGCCAAGCATGGAGGCGACGGGCATCGGCGACAGCATGTGGGCAATGTCGAACTGGCGGAATGCCAGGCGGTCACGCACATTCGCCCAGGAGACGTCCTTGACGAGGTCGAGCGTCAGGCCTTCCTTCCGCGCGAAGCCGAATTCTGCGGCCGCAATCAGCACCGATGCATCGACGAGCGGAATGAAACCGGCCCGCAGTACTTTCGGTCCTTCGTTGTTCACCCGCACGGGCGAGGGCATGTCGCCGCCGGAGTTGGAGGTCGTTGTCATCATATCCACTCCGGTTTCCTCCGGAAATTCATCAGGTCGGCCATTACATCAACAGCCCCGCGGCAGTGACGACGCTCTGGGCGATTTCCGACATCTTCTTCTTTTCGTTCATCGCTGTCTGGCGCAGCAGGGCGAAAGCCTCTTCCTCCGACAGGCCGCGCATCTTCATCAATATGCCCTTGGCGCGCTCGACCAGCTTGCGTTCCTCCAGCGCGGAGCGGGCATCGGCAAGCTCTCGCCGTAGCCGGTTGAAGGCATTGAAGCGGCTGACGGCCATGTCGAGGATCGGTTTGACCCGTTCCTTCTTCAATCCGTCGACGATATAGGCCGAGACGCCCGCATCGACGGCAGCCTCGATCGAGGCCGTGTCGGAGCGGTCGACGAACATGGCGATCGGGCGGCTGACCGTGCGCGTCAGCTGGAACAGATGCTCCATCATGTCGCGGTTGGGATTCTCGATATCGATGATGATCACGTCGGGCATCAGCGTTTCGATGATTCGCGCGATGCCGTTGACCTCGTGGACCACGGTGACGCGCACATGCCCTGCCTCGCGCAGTCCTTCTTCGATGATGGAGGCGCGTATGGCATTTTCGTCGATCACCAGAATTGTCAGATCGAGATGCGTCATTGTTCTATTCATGACGCACTGCAGCAATTTTGGCAAGGTGTTCGCCTGAAAAGTGTGCACAAATAGGTGTGCGCAAAAAATAATCAAACTGCCGCACTTTCGGGCGGAAGCAATACACCACGTAGCTTAGCCGGAGAAAACTGGCGAAGCATTGCTGACGGGCAAGGTCTCTTCAGGGCTGCGGTATTTCGGATGTGAAATGAGGAATGGCGTAACCGCGCTTGACCTGTGGCCGTGCGGCAAGCCTGAGATACCATCGCCTGACATAAGGGAAGGCGTTCAGGTCGATCTTGTGACGCTGAAACCGGGATACCCAAGGCCAGACCGCCATGTCGGCGATGGAATAATCGTCGACGAGATAGTCGCGGCCTTCGAGCCGCGCGTTCAGCGTCTCGTACAGGCGGCGGGTGTCCCTGCGAAAGAGATCCTCCGCGAATGGCGCTTCGCCGCTGTTGTAGGTCAGGAAATAATGGGCGTGACCGAGCGTCGGCCCGAAACCGCCCATCTGCCACATCAGCCATTCGATCGTGTGATGCCGGGCGGCACCCTGCCGCGGCAGGAAGCGGCCGGTCTTTTCGGCGAGGTAGAGCAGGATGGCGCCGGATTCGGCAAGCGTAATGCCGGTCTCGTGATCGATGATAACAGGAATCTTGCCGCCCGGATTGATGGCGAGAAAATCCTGCAGGAATTGCTCCCCCTTGGTGATGTCGATCGCATGGGGACGATAGGAAAGGCCAAACTCTTCGAGCGCGATAGATACTTTGAGCCCATTCGGCGTGATCCAGGTATAGAGGTCGATCATCCCAGGTTCAATCGAACATCATTTCGTCGACCGGCAGCTTCGTCATTCCGAAGCGCCCGGTGACATCGTCGAGGCCAGAGAACATGTCCCGCAGAGTTTGCACGATCGTCTCGACGCGCGGGTCAATGACGCGATAGACGATCGCCTTGCCGTCGCGGCGTCCTTCGATCACACCGGCCCCGCGAAGCTCGCTCAACTGCTGGGAAAGCGTCGGCTGGCGGATACCGAGTTCGTCCTCCATCGCCGAGACCGAGGCTTCCGTCTCCATGAGATAGCAGACGATCGCCAGGCGGTTGGCGTTGGCGATCAGCTTCAGCAATTCGCTTGCTGCGCCGACATCGCGGCAGACTCTTGAGGAAACGGGCTTCGTCAACGGTGTCGTCCTTGAAGGTTCTATAAAAAAGTAAAGTGACGGCGCTGAATTTTCAACTCCGGCTCGCTCACTTCGCTCGATCTGGTAAAAGATTTCATTGCCTATCGATTTTATGGGATTTCAAAGGTGATTTTCTCCTGCAGACGACAATCGCTTCCTCGCAATCAATTTATAAAAAAGTAAATTGACTGCTATGAGCCACCTTATCGGTCGTACAGAATGAAAATTGGTGTTCATCCCAATAATCTGCATCTTCGTCTCGCGCGGCTCTGGCCCGGCGCCTTCGCTGATCTGCAGCCGATATTCGTCTCCTATGCCGAAGGCCGTGATACGGCGGCGCTGCTGGAAAGTGGCGACATCGATCTCGGCGGCACCGGCTCGACGCCGCCGATCGAGGCGGATATGCGCGGACTCGGCGTCGAATATATCGCTGCCTCCGCGCCGCGCCCGGCCAACGGCGCCATCTTCGTCAGGAGCGACAGTCCGATCGGCTCCGTCGCTGAGCTAAAAGACCGCCGGATCTCGCTGATCGACGGTTCTTTTCACACCTATCTCCTGGCCCGCAGCCTCGAAGGTGAGGGGATGAGCCTGCCCGATGTCGAGCGGGTCGAAAGCGGCGCGCGCGATTCGCTCGCCGACCTGCTCGAAGGGCGCGTCGATGCCTGGGTCGCCATGTCGCCACGTCTCGAAAAGGCGCTCGAGCGCGATGACGTCAAGCCGATCGTCCGCCGCGGCGCGGCCATTCCCAACCGTTCGCTGTTCTGGACATTGGAGCGGAACGGCCTTTCGGCGGCGGAGATCCGGGCAATCGTCTCCGAGCTCAGCCGGATCGGCGTCGAGATCGCTGCCGATCCGCGTGCCGCCGCCCGGCTTCTTGCATCTGGCGACCGCGGCGGAACGGATTTCGACGCCTGGGAAAAGGTGGTGCGCTCGCGCGACTTCACGGTGTTTCCGATCGACGACGAGATCATTGCCGAACAACAGGAAGAGGCCGACACGCTGCTGCGCCACGGCCATTTCGACAAGGCCATCGTGCTGAAACGCCCGGAAACGACGAGATAACGAAGGAATCAGGCGATGAACGTTTTCTGGTACATGTGCGCGCCCGACGGCGCCTATCCCTGGCAGCCGGAAGGCTCACGTCAAGTCGACTACGGCTACTACAAGCAGCTTGCCCAGGCCTATGACCATTTGGGCTACACCGGCGCCCTGTTTGCGACGGGCGCCCACGACGTCTGGGTGCTGGCGAGTGCGCTGCTTGCTCACACCGAGCGGCTGCGTTTTCTCGTCGCCATCCATCCCGGCCTCGTCGCGCCGACATTGCTTGCCAAGATGGCGGCGACCTTCCAGGAATTTGCCCGCGGCCGGTTGCTGATCAATGTCGTCTCCGGCGACGCCAAGATGCTCGGCGCCTATGGGATGATGTTGCCGCATGACGAGCGCTATGACATGGCGGAGGAATATCTTCAGCTTTGGCACCGGCTCTTTGCCGGCGAGAGCGTCACCCATCAGGGCAAATATTTCTCGACGGATGGCGCCAAGCTGGCCTTGCCGGTCGGCGAAAGCATCGCACCGCCGCCGCTCTGGTTCGGCGGCTCGTCGGACAAGGCATTGGATGTCGCGGCAAGACATGTGGACACCTATCTCTCCTGGGGCGAGACGCCCGCCCAGATCGGCGAGAAGGTCGAAGCAGTGAAGGCACGGGCTGCCCAATACGGGCGTGAACTGGAATATGGCATCCGCCTCTATGTCATCGTTCGCGACACCGACGAAAAGGCCTGGGAAGCGGCGGCCGATCTCTATGGCCGCATGGACGACGCCGCAATCACCGCCAACCAGCGCTTCGTCGCAAGAAGCGATTCCGTCGGCCAGCAGCGCATGACCGCATTGCATGGCGGCCTCAAGCCCGAAAATCTGCGCGATCTCGAAGTCGCGCCGAACCTCTGGGCCGGCATTGGCTTGGTGAGGCCTGGCCCTGGCACGGCGATCGTCGGTTCGCCGGATACGGTTCTGCGCACGCTCGAAGCCTATCAGAAGGCGGGCGTCGATACTTTTATTCTTTCTGGCATGCCGCTGCTTGAGGAAGCCTATCGTTTCGGCGAAAAGGTGCTGCCGCGGCTCGATGTCAGCAGGGAGGTCTCGAAGGCGCGCAACTACACTTGGTCGACGCTCTTCGATCGCGATCTTTCGACCGTCAAGAATGCTTGATCCTCTCGCCAGAAGGTAAGTTTTGTGGCCACCAGTGAATTTCATCCGATCGAACGGGCTGCTCCGGACAGCGGGGTGGCAGCGCGCCTGCTGCGGGCGATCGAGGCGATTCTCGGCATTGCCGCGGCCCTCGTTCTGGCCGTGCTGCTCTTGATGGTGCTCGTCACAGTCTGCCTGCGCTATTTCTTCAGCGCCGGCTTCATTGGTGCCGAGGATCTCGGCATCTGGCTGCATGTGGGCCTGATCGCGCTCGGCGCGCCGCTCAGCCTTAACAGCGCGCTTGCCATGCGCCTCGACGTCTTCGTCAAGATGCTGCCGGAAAGCCTGCAGAAGGTCACGCCGATCGGCGCCGATGTTTTCACGGTGCTTTCGGCACTGATTCTGAGCTTCGGCGGCAGCGAGATCATGACGATGCTCGGCGGCGTCTCACCGACGCTCGGCGTGCCGGAATGGATCCGCTTCGGCTTCCTCGGCGCCGGCGGCGCGCTGATCCTCGTCGTGCTGCTTCTGCAGCGCATCGCCGAAGGCAAGATCCTGCCGGTTGTGATCTCGCTTGCCGTCGGCGTTGCGCTCTATGCCGGTATCCCGCATGTCGCGCTCGATCTCGATTGGCCGCCGAGCATCTTCCTCGGGCTGATCGCGGCAATCGGTCTCGTGCTTGCTGCGCCGCTACCGCACGCCTTTCTTGCCGCAGCCTATGTCGTCATCGCCTTCGGCAGCAGCCTGCCGGAGCCGGCGATCGTCTCAGCCACCGTCACCGGCATATCAAAATTCCTGCTGCTCGCCATTCCGTTCTTCCTGCTCGCTGGCGGTCTCCTCACTGCCTCCGGCGTCGCCA
Organism: Rhizobium beringeri; assembly: GCF_004306515.1. Lineage (NCBI taxonomy): Bacteria > Pseudomonadati > Pseudomonadota > Alphaproteobacteria > Hyphomicrobiales > Rhizobiaceae > Rhizobium > Rhizobium beringeri. The sequence continues at coordinate 1,548,539 of NZ_SILG01000001.1, forward strand.
ACCAGCTTGTGCGCTTCGCCGCCGCCATGGTCGGCCACCGCAGGGCCGGACTGGCGCAGACGACACTGCTCACCAGCGTTCTCTTTTCCGGCGCCTCCGGCTCGTCGGTCGCAAATGCCGCTTTCGGCGCATCGACCTTCCAGCCCGAGCTGGTCAAACACGGCTATCGGCCGGCGCAGGCGGCGGCGATCATCGCCTCGACATCGGTTCTCGATAATGTCATCCCGCCGTCGATCGCCTTCCTGATCCTTGCCACCGCGACCAATCTTTCCGTCGGCTCGCTGCTCGTCGGCGGCTTCTTCGCCGGCGGCCTGATGGCCATATGCCTGGCAGTCGCTATCCATCTGACAGTCAGCGAACAGGTGCCTTTGCCTCGCGCAAACGCCAGACAGCGCTGGCAATCGGCGGTCCAGGCGATTCCGGCCTTCGGGCTCGGCGTCATCGTCGTCGTCGGCATCCGCATCGGCATCGTCACGACCACAGAGGCGGCAGCGCTTGCAGCTTTCTACACACTGCTGCTCGGCATCGGCGCGCGCCTCGGCATTATTTCACTTTATGCCGCTTTTCGTCAGGCGGCTGTGGAGGCGGCAGCGATCGGTCTCCTCATTGGCACGGCCGGCCCCTTTGCTTTCCTGCTGGCGGTCGACGACGTGTCCGGGCTGATCTCGCATCTGACGACAGCACTCGGTGGCAGCGCGATTGCGGTCATCCTGCTGTCGAATGTCATTCTGCTGGTCGTCGGTCTCGTTCTCGATATCGGCGCCGCGATCCTGCTCTTCGGCCCGATCCTGCTGCCGGCAGCGGTTGCCGCCGGCATCGATCCCATCCAGTTCGGCGTGATCATCGTCGTCAACCTGATGATCCACGGGCTGACGCCGCCCCTCGGCATGCTGATCTTCGTCGTCAGCGGCGTCACGCGCATTCCCGCCTCAGAGCTCTTTCGGGCGGTGGTTCCCTATCTGCTCGCCCTCCTGGTCTCGCTCGCAATCCTCTGCGCTTGGGCCATCATCTCCTAGTAAACAGGACAACCCCATGGACAATCTCAACCGACGCAATTTCCTGAAGACCGCAGCTCTCGCCGGAACGGCGCTTGCAGCGCCCGCTTACGTCCGCACAGCCGCTGCCCGCACGACGACGATCACGATCGCTTCGCTGCTCGGCGACGACAAGCCGGAAACGAAGATCTGGGTGAAGATCGGCGAATTGGTCGAAGCGAAGCTTCCCGGCCAGTTCAAGTTCAATATCGTCAGAAACGGTGCGCTCGGCGGCGAGAAGGAAGTGGCCGAAGGCGTGCGCCTCGGCTCCATCCAGGCCAGCCTTTCGACGGTCTCATCGCTCTCCGGCTGGGCGCCGGAACTGCAGATCCTCGATCTGCCTTTCCTCTTCCGCGATGCCGACCATGTCCGCCGGACCGTTGGCGGCGATGTCGGCGCCGATCTCAAGCAGAAACTGCAGGCGCAGAATTTCGTCGTCGGGGATTTCATCAATTACGGCGCCCGCCATCTCCTGACCAAGGAACCGGTGACGCGGCCGGAGCAGCTCAAGGGCAAGCGCATTCGTGTCATCCAGAGCCCGCTGCACACCAAGCTCTGGAGCGCATTCGGCACGACGCCGATCGGCATTCCGATCACCGAGACCTATAATGCGCTCGCAACCGGTGTCGCCGACGCGATGGATCTGACCAAATCGGCCTATGCCGGCTTCAAGCTCTATGAGGTCGTGCCTGACATGACCGAGACCGGTCACATCTGGGCATCCGGCGTCATCTATTATGCCTCGACCTTCTGGGCCGGTCTCAATGATGAGCAGAAGGCGGTGTTCCAGCAGGCCTCCAGCGAAGGGGCCGCCTATTTCAACCAGCTGATCGTCGACGACGAGTCCAAATCCGTCGAGACGGCGCTTGCCAACGGCGGAAAGCTCTTGAAGCCGGAAGCCTTCGAGGAATGGCAGAAGGGCGCCCAGGGTGTGTGGGACGATTTCGCGCATGTTGTCGGCGGCATCGACAGGATCAAATCCGTCCAGGCCGCCTAAGCGAGCGGCGGGCGGTTCTCCTGCCGCTTTTGACGAGACCGATGGAAAAACCATCGGTCTCTTCGTCGCGCGCACTTGCCGGAAAAATAATGCCGGAGCAGGCCGGAAATCGAAAGAGCATGCCTTCGGTGATCGTGGTATATAACTTACTTAAAATCCTGGAATGGGAAGTTTTTACCTTCGGCCGGTGCGATCCTGTTGACCGCAATCTCGCGACCGCTTCCGGCGGACGGATCCCATGGCCTCGATTTGAGACGAACAACATTGAACACAAGGCTTTGGAGGGCCGACCATGAGCTTACGCATCAACGATATTGCCCCCGATTTTACCGCCGACACCACCCAGGGACCGATCAGCTTCCATGAGTGGATCGGCAACGGCTGGGCCGTCCTGTTCTCGCATCCGAAGAATTTCACGCCTGTTTGCACGACCGAACTCGGCGCCATGGCCGGCTTGGCGGGGGAATTTTCCAAGCGTGGGGCCAAGGTCATCGGCATCTCCGTCGATCCTGTGGAAAGCCATGCCAAGTGGAAGAACGACATCAAGACCGCCACCGGCTTCGACGTTGAATATCCCTTGATCGGTGACAAGGACCTCAAAGTCGCCAAGCTCTACGACATGCTGCCGGCCGGCGCCGGCGAGAGCTCGGAAGGCCGCACGCCTGCCGACAACGCGACGGTGCGTTCGGTCTTCATCATCGGTCCCGACAAGAAGATCAAGCTGATCCTGACCTATCCGATGACGACGGGCCGCAATTTCAATGAGATCCTGCGCGCCATCGACTCCATCCAACTGACGGCCAAGCACCAGGTGGCGACACCAGCGAACTGGAACCAGGGCGAGGACGTCATCATCACCGCCGCGGTTTCCAACGAAGACGCGATTACGCGTTTCGGCTCCTTCGATACGGTTCTGCCCTATCTCAGGAAGACCAAGCAGCCGACGGCCTGACTGCTGCTTTCAAGCCATTCCACAAGCCGCCGCGAAAGCACTTCGCGGCGGCTTTTTACTGATCAGACTAAGCGATGGCTTTATGGGCTCTCACCGCATCGCCGAATGCCTGAAACAGCGCACGATTAACAGGGTTGGTTTGGGGATCGTATTCGGCATGCCATTGCACGCCGAGCGCAAATCCCGGCGCGTCTTTGAACCGTATCGCCTCGATCGTCCCGTCCTCGGCTATGCCTTCGGCAACGACCCTCTCGCCAAGTTCGAGGATGCCCTGTCCATGCAGGGAGTTAACCCGGATCGTCTCCCGGCCGAGGATGCGCGCAAACATCCCGTCCTGGGTAAGTCGAACATCGTGACGATCGCCGAAAACGATGGCGGGATCGGGATGGATCTCGCCGGTCTCCAGGCGCGGCATCCGGTGGTTCATGCGTCCTGGCAATTCCCGGATTTCAGGATGCAACGAGCCGCCGGCCGCGACGTTCATTTCCTGAAAACCTCGGCATATGCCGAAGACAGGAACGCCCCGTGCAACACAGGCTTCGATCAACGGCAGTGCCAGCTCGTCACGATCCTCGTCGTATGGCTCATGCTTGGGATCCGGCACCATGTTGAAGCGGCTGGGATGGACATTGGCCCTGGCGCCCGTCAGTAGAACGCCATCGACGATGGCCAGCAGCTCCGTGATATCGGTCAGTTTAGGATTGCCGGCAAACATCAGCGGCAAGGCTTCGGCGACATCGGCCACGGCTCGCAGATTATTTTCTCCGACAAGCTGGGCCGCAAATCGGCTTTCGACGATGCGGGCGTTCCCGATGATGCCGATTACAGGTCTCGTCATTGCTGGCCACACCCCAAGTCGCAACGCCAGCCGCTGCCCAAACCGTCAGGATCCGCGGGCAGGTGATCTGGAACGCCGCGAAGCGGGAACCGGCCTTTGGCTGGCTGCGGGCTCGGTTGTCACTATGGATATCCTTTGCCGCGATGACGGTGCAAGAGCTATTGCAGCCGATGCTCAATCCGGAACGGGAAGGGCGCGCTGGTTGTAGAGGATCTTGCGGATGCGTGCCTGTTCCTCTTCTGAGAGCTTGCTGTTGTCGGTGCTAAGATCGGCGCCGACCGCAAGGCCGCGCTGGACGCCAGGTCTTGCGCTGACCTCCTCGAACCATCGCTTGAAATGCTTGAATTCGGCGATGTCCTGACCCTGCGCCTGCCAGTTGACGGTCCAGGGATAGCTGACGATATCGGCGATGGTGAATTCGTCGCCGGCAAGGAAGCGCCGGTCGCGTAGCCGCATGTTGAGAACGCCGTAGAGACGGTTGGCTTCGTCGGTGAAGCGCCGCACCGCATAGGACTGGTCGCCTTCGCGATCGCCAAGGCGACGGAAATGACCGGCCTCGCCGAGTTTCGGCCCCTGGTTGGCCATCTGCCAGATCACCCATTGCGTGACCTCGTATTTGCCGCGCAGATCCTGCGGCCAGAATTTGCCGGTCTTTTCGGCGAGGTAGAAGAGGATGGCGCCGGATTCGAAGACGCTCAACGGACCGCCGCCATCGGCAGGCTCGTGGTCGACGATGGCAGGCATGCGGTGATTGGGGTTGAGTCTGAGATAATCAGGCTTGAACTGGTCGCCCCGGCCGATATTGACCGGCACCAGCCGGTAGGGTGTGCCGGTTTCCTCCAGGAAGATCGAAAGCTTCTTGCCGTTCGGCGTCGGCCAGTAGTGGAGATCAATCATCTGCGTATCCTCGTTTGCTCGGGATTTCCTGGCAAACAGGATGACGCTACGACCATGGCAGGTCGAATATGTTTGTTCCAAAATCGATGGCGAAATTAGAAACCTGTGACCGTCCGTGCCAACAACTGAAGTGCAGATATGGAAATGGGGAAGCGTCGCGCCTTGATCGATGGTATCTAGAATCCAGCATCGCGATGGACGTTCAAACCTCATGAGATCCGATGACACGCCGAAAACGTCAGTCCGACATTGGGAAGAGATCGGCCAAGGCCATGCTTTCGCTCTGTCTTCTGTTTTCCCAAGTGGACACGATCATGGCTCAGCCGGAAGGAAGCGCTGGGGCGCCGGCCTGTCTCTATTCAGGTCCTTCGGCGGCGGGTTCGGGTGAGACGCTCTGCATCCGGAGAGATAGTTTCAACCGCGACCTTTGCGTCGCGATCGAGCATTTCGCCAGCGCCAATCAATTGCCGCCGGATTATTTCGCCCGTCTCATCTGGCGGGAAAGCACCTTTCGCCCCGATGCTGTCAGCTTCAAGGGAGCGCAGGGGATTGCACAATTCATGCCCGGAACGGCGAAACTGCGCGGTCTTGAAGACAGCTACCAGGTGTTGGAAGCCCTGCGGAAATCGGCGCAATATCTTGACGAATTGCGCAATCGTTTCGGCAATCTCGGCCTTGCCGCCGCCGCCTATAATGCCGGCGAAAACGGACTTTCATCTTACCTTACGTCAGGGAGATTACCTTACGAGACGCGCGGCTACGTCCTGGCAATCACCGCGCATTCAGTCGAGGAATGGAAGGATAACCCGCCGGAAGATGCCGCCGCTCCGCTCGACAAGGACAAGTCCTTCCTCGATGCTTGCGTGGCGCTTGCGGAGAGACGGACGTTGAAGGAGACGCCGCCCTGGCGTCAGGAGGGTGAGTGGGCGCCCTGGGGCGTCCAGCTTGCGGCGAATGCGAATGTCGCGGTGGCCCGGCGCATGTTTCTCGATGCCGTGCAGGGTCTGCCCGCGCCCCTGAATGCGGAGCAGCCGCTGATCCTGCGCCAGCGCGATCGCAGCTTCGGTTTTCGCCCACGTTATGCCGCCCGCATCGGCCGGCAGACACGCATAGAAGCCAACAACCTCTGCAGCCAGATCCGCAAACACGGCGGCACCTGCCTAGTGTTCAAGAATCGATAGGGGCGCGGTCCAGCCCTTTGATCACGAAAAGTCTGCTTGCAGGATCACCTGAGGGCGCAGCATATTCGACACGGAAATACCAAGGGAGGAACGATGATGCGGGTTTTGGTAATCGGGGCAACGGGCCATGTCGGAACCTATCTCGTTCCCCGTCTGGTGGAAGCCGGTCACGACGTCGTCACGATCAGCCGCGGCACGGCAAAGCCTTATACGGCAAACCACGCCTGGGCTGCCGTCGATCGGCGTCAGATGGATCGGGCCGCCATGGAGCGGACGGGTGATTTCGGCCCGGCCGTGCGTGCTGTGAAAGCCGACATCGTCATCGACATGATCTGCTTCTCGCTGGAAAGTGCAGAGCATCTGCTGACGGCGCTGTCGGGCCATGTCGGTCACTTCCTGCATACCGGCACGATCTGGACGCATGGCCACTCGACTGCCGTGCCGACACTGGAAGAGGCGCCGAAATCTCCCTTCGGCGATTACGGGACGCAGAAGGCGGCGATCGAAACCTACCTGCTGCAGCAGGCAAGGCTTAGCGGATTTCCGGCAACCATCATCCATCCCGGGCATATTGTCGGTCCCGGCTGGGCGCCGCTCAATCCGGCCGGCAATTTCAACCTGCAGGTCTTTTCAACCCTTGCCCGCGGAGAGACCCTGGCGCTGCCTCATTTCGGCTTGGAGACCGTTCATCACGTCCATGCCGATGACGTGGCGGCGATGTTCATGGATGCGATCGCCAACTGGAATGCGTCGACCGGCGAAAGTTTCCACGCGGTTTCGGAGCAGGCATTGACCCTTCGCGGCTATGCCGAATCCATGTCTCGCTGGTTCGGGCACGAGCCGAAACTCAGCTTCGCCCCATTCGACGCCTGGGCCGAAAGTCAGACGGCTGAGGATGCGAAGGCGACCTGGGAACATATTGCCCGCAGCCCGAATTGTTCGATCGCAAAAGCGGGACGCCTGCTGGGTTACGTCCCAAGATACACCTCCCTGCAGTCGGTGCAGGAATCAGTCGGCTGGCTGGTCGAGCAGGGGCGGATCGAGACCTGATCCGCCAGCGCCGCCGCGTCCTAACGGATCAGGATGGCCCTGAAATCATTGACATTGGTTCCGGTCGGGCCGGTTTCGAAGAGATCACCGGTGGCCGCAAAGCCAGAATAGCTGTCATTGCCGTCGAGCAGCCGGCGCGGATCGAGCCCTGCGGCGCGAAGGCGCCTTGCCGTGCCGCCATCGGCAAAGGCGCCGGCATTATCCTGCGAGCCGTCGATCCCGTCCGTGTCGGCGGCGAGGATATGAATGCCCTCCTGTCCGTCGATCGCAAGCGCCATGGCGAGCGCGAATTCGCCGTTGCGTCCGCCCTTGCCACCTTTCGCTTTCAGCGTCACCGTCGTCTCGCCGCCGGAAAGGATGACGACCGGCTTGGAAAACGGCCTGTCGCGGGCTGACACCTCGCGGGCAATCGCCGCATGCACCAGCGCCACGTCACGCGATTCCCCCTCCATCGCATCTGAAAGGATCGCCGGCTCGATCCCCTGCGATTTCGCCAGGGCCGCCGCGGCCTCCAGCGACACGCCGGCCGAGGCGATAATATGATACTCGTGGCCTGCGAAGACAGGATCGTCGGGCCGCGGTGCATCGGCCTTCGGCGAGTTCAGATGGTCGAGTGCGGCCTGCGGCAGCTGCAATCCGTATTGCCGGATGATCTCGCGCGCATCGTGCCGTGTCGAACCATCAGGGACCGTCGGCCCGGAGGCGACATGGGCCGGGTTGTCGCCGGGAATGTCGGAGACGATCAGACTGACGACCCTCGCTTTGGTCGCTGCTGCAAGTCTTCCGCCCTTGATGGTGGAGAGATGCTTGCGCACGACATTCATCGCCGAAATCGGCGCGCCCGAGGCAAGCAGCATTTCGTTGAGTGCAATCTCGTCTTCGAGGGTCAGTCCGTCCGGCGGAGCGGGCAGCAGCGCCGAGCCGCCGCCGCAGATCAGCGCGATCACCAGATCGTCTTCCGTCAATCCGTTCACCGTCTCCATCAGCCGCGTTGCGGCGGCAAGCCCCGTCGCATCGGGTACCGGATGGGCGGCCTCGATGATCTCGATGCCGCGTGTCTCGCAGCCATAGCCATAGCGGGTGACCACCAGACCCTCGAGCGCTCCGTCCCAGACGCTTTCGAGCGCCTGCGCCATCTGCGCCGCGCCCTTACCGGCGCCGATCACCACGGTCCTTCCCTTCGGCCTATCGGGCAGATGCGCCTTGATGCCGGTCAGCGGATCGGCGGCGCGAACCGCCGCGTCGAACAGGCTTTTCAGGAAATCGTGGGGAGCGGTTATCGTCATCGGTGGTCTCTGCTGCCTCGGTGTCGATGGGGATGTGGGATTGTCCGTTATTCTCGGCCTGCAGCATCAGCAGGGTGCGCTGGCCGCACCACAGCCTACGGCATAATTCCTCAAATCGGAATCGTTCGAAGGATAAATTACGCAGCAATTCAAAGTGCTACAGCGTCAGTCGGCGAGGGCCGCCAAGATGCGAACCCAGGATCGTATGCCTTTATGGAAGCTGGAGAGATCGTATTTTTCGTTCGGGCTGTGGACGCGGTTGTCGAAGCGGGCGAAGCCGACCAGGAGGGCATCGCATCCGAGCCGGCGTTTGAAGTCGCCGACGATGGGGATCGAGCCTCCCGTGCCGGCAAGGGCAGCTTCGCATTGCCATTCTGTCGAAAGCGCCTGAAGCGTCCTGGTGAGAAACGGACTATCGATCGGCATGACGGTTGCCGGCGAAAGCCCGTAATCCCTGAAGTTGACCGAACAATCCCTGGGGATACGTGCGCGCACGTGCCGCTGGAAGGCATCGCGGATCGCCTGGGGATACTGTCCTTCAACCAGGCGAAACGAAATCTTGGCGCTTGCCTTCGCCGGAATGACCGTCTTGAAGCCTTCGCCTGTATAGCCGCCAATCATACCGTTGATCTCGCAGCTCGGCCGCGCCCAGATCTGTTCGAGGACGGAACGGCCTGCCTCGCCGGCCGGATCTTTCAGGCCGATATCGCCGAGAAAGGCCTCCTCGTCGAAAGGCAGTCTTTTCCACAACGCCTTGATGGCGTCGGGGAGCTCTTTCACGCCATCATAGAACCCCTCGACCGCAACGCCGCCATCGGCTCGCCGCAGGCTCGAAACGACGTCTGACAGCACTTGCAGCGGATTGCGCGCGGCATTGCCGAACATGCCGGAATGCAGGTCTAGATTGGCGCAGGTGACCTCGATTTCCGTGGTGTAGATACCGCGCAGCATCGTCGTGACGGCTGGCGTTTCGCGATCCCACATATCCGTGTCGCAGACGAAAACCGCATCGGCCTTCAACTCGTCCGCCGTGGCATCCAGAAAGGGTGCGAGGCTCGGGCTGCCGGCCTCTTCCTCGCCTTCGAACAGCATACTCACCTGCACCGGCAGTTTTCCGGTGACGCTCTTCCAGGCGCGGCAGGCTTCGACGAAGGTCATCAACTGTCCCTTGTCGTCGGACGCGCCGCGCGCCACAATCGCGGTATCGCCATTCGGCATGGCTTCCATGCGCGGCTCGAACGGATCGCTCGTCCACAGCGCCAGCGGATCGACCGGCTGGACATCGTAATGGCCGTAAAACAGCAGATGCGGTCCGGACGCCGCCTTTTCATGGGCGACGACCATCGGATGGCCCGTCGTTTTGCGCACCGATGCTTCGAAGCCGATCGCAGTCAGATCCCGGCTCAACCATTCGGCAGCAGCCCGGCAGTGATCGCGATAGGCCGGGTCTGTCGAGACGCTCGGAATGCGGATCAGCTCGAAAAGCCGCGCCAGGCTACCGTCGAGGCATTGGTCCACATGGGCAAGAACGGCATCGATATCTTGGTCCATGGCACTAGTCATCGTCTCTCCTCAGCGTTTCAATCTTCCGGATCGAGAATGCAGCATTGCTCTGCTACAGGTGTCAGCACGGCGGACGCCCCTGTTTCCAGTGGATCGGACAGCGCCCCATTGGCGGTGATCTCTCCCGCGGCTGTCGTGCATTTGTACTGATAGGCCCGGCCGAGATAGGTGCGCGTGCCGAGCACGGCCGCGATGCCATCACCGTCACGGCTGACGGCAAGACCGTCTGCACGGCAGGCCAGCACGAAGTCGTCCTTGATCGGCCCGAATGTTTCCTGGGACAGCTGCAGCCGCGCTCCGCCCGTTGTTTCGGCGGTCACAAGCGCGCCGTTGCGCGCGGTCACCTTCATGCCGATCAGGTTCTCGAATCCGACGAAGCGAGCGACGAAAGCATTGGCCGGCTGGCGATACAGCACCTCCGGCGCATCGAGCTGCATGATGCGCCCGGCATTCATGATCGCCACCCTGTCGGAGATCGAGAATGCCTCCTCCTGATCGTGGGTGACGTAAAGTGATGTCGTGCCGTTGGCGCGTTGGAGCTGTCTGATTTCGACGCGCATGTCGATCCTGAGCTTTGCATCCAGATTGGAAAGCGGCTCGTCGAACATCAGAAGCGGAGGCTCGATGACCAGTGCCCGGGCGAGAGCCACGCGCTGTTTCTGGCCGCCTGACAGGGCCGATGGCAGCCGGTCGGCGAAGGCCGAAAGGCCGACGCGGTCCAACATCGCCATCGTTCTTTTCGCCCGTTCCGGCTGGGGAATGCGACGCTGCCTCAGGCCGAAGGCAACATTGTCCTGGACGCTCAGATGGGGAAAAAGCGCGTAGTTCTGAAAGACCAGGCCGATGTCGCGCGCATGCGCGGGAAGGCCGGTCAGGTCGCGCTCGCCGAGCTTGATGCTGCCGCTGCTCGGCTGCAGAAAACCGGCCACGAGGCGCAATGTCGTCGTCTTTCCGCAGCCGCTGGAGCCGAGCAGGGACACCAGCTCCCCGGCCATGACTGAGATCGACAGGTCCTTGAGCACCTGCGTGCTACCGTAATGGGCGGAGATAGAATCGATGGTGAGGGATACGGTCAAGAGTGTTCTACTTTGTCAGGAAGGTGAGACCGAGCGTGGCTTCGACGATGGCCATGACGCCGACTGTCACGAACATCAGCAGCACCGATACCGATGCGATCGTCGGATCGAAGAACTGTTCCATATGTGCAAGGATCTGGATCGGCAGCGTCGAGATGCCCGGCCCGGTCAGGAAGACCGAAACCGACACGTCGTTGATCGAGGTGATGAAGGCGAGGATGAAGGCGGCAATGACCCCGGCGCGGATATTCGGCAGGACCACGGTCAGGAAGGTCTTCAGCGGCGAACAACCCAGGCTGATCGCCGCCTCCTCGACGGAAAAATCGAAGGCCGCCAGGCTGGCGCCGACGACACGCACCGAATAGGGCAGGATCAGCAGGGCATGGCCGACAAGCAGGCTGATGAAGATCGGCAGCCCGAGGCCTATCGTGACCGATTTCATCAGCGAGAAGCCGAAGACGATCTCCGGCACCAGGATCGGCAGGACGAAAATGGTGGAAAGCCAGCGCGGCAATTCCACCCGGTAGCGGTTGATCGCATAGGCCGCCGGGACGCCGATCAGCAGGGACAGCGCCGTGCCGAAAAAGGCGACCTGCAGGCTGGTGAGCGCGGTCGTGCGGAAGGCCTCGATCTCGAAGATATTGACGAACCATCGCAATGTCAGGCCCTGCGGCGGGAAAGTCAGATAGGTCGTGTCGCTGACGGCTGCACCGATGATGATGACGAGCGGCGCCAGCAGGAAGAAGAAAACGCAGGCCGCGAAGGCGGCAAGGATCGGGTGAATGCGCCTGTCCATCACACCGCCATCGGATTGAGCCGGCGTGCGATGCGGCTCATGATGAGGACGACGCCGAGCGTCAGCACCACCATGATGGCGGCAATCGTCGATGCGCCCACCCAGTCGAAAGTCACCATGGCGCGCTGGTAGAGGAAGGTCCCCATCATCATCTGCTTTTCTCCGCCGAGCAGTTGTGGTGTCGCATAGGAGGTGAAGCTGCCGGTGAAGACCAGGACCGCGCCGACGATGAGGCCGGGTGTCGCGAGCGGCAGGATCACCTGAAAGAATGTCATCAGCGGTCTCGCGCCGAGCGAGGCGGAGGCATCGATCAGATCGCGCGGGATGCCTTCAAGCACCCCGACCAGCGTCAGGATCATCAGGGGAACGAAGAGATAGACCATTGCGACGATCACCGAGCCTTCGGTGTAAAGCATCGAAAGCGGCTCACTGACGATGCCGGTCGAGATCAGCATGGCGTTCAGGATGCCGTTCTTCCCGAGAATGATCAGCCATGCGAAGGATCGGACGACAACGCCGGTCAGCAACGGAAAAACCGCCGCGATGATCATGATGCTCTTTGCGCGACCGGGCATCTGCGCGATGACATAGGCGGTGATGAAACCCACGGTGAGGGAGATCGCCGTCGTGACCAGGGCGACTTCCAGCGTCCGATAAAGAACCGCCCGCCGAAAACCGCTGCTGAAGAATGTCACATAGGGCGCAAACACGCCCTTCGGTTCCGCAAACGTCGCGGCGATGGTGATGGCCACGGGAACGATGAGAAGCACAACGACCGCAATCGTCGCTGGCATCGTCAATCCCCATCTGGCAAAATGCTTCATCTTAAAACTCGTGGCATGTCCTGATATCGGGAGCGCCGCATCTCGGATTCGAATGTGCGGCACTTCCATGTCTGGCAGTCAACTGGCCTCAGGTCAGGCCGGGATATCAGGCACTTACTGACCGAAGACTTCGTTCCAGCGATCGATCCAGTCGGCCTTGGCAGCATTCATCTTGGCATAGTCGATGCGGGTGAGGCTTGCGACCATATCCGGGCCATAGGTCCAGATCTTCGCCTGGTCCGGCGTCAGGCTGACCTTTGTCGAGATTGGCGCGTCGACGCCTTGTTCGGCTTCAGCCTGCTGGACTTCTTTGGACAGGATGAAGTTGATGAACTGATGGGCGAGTTCGACATTTTCGGAACCCTTTGGGATGTTGACGGTGTTCAGCGTCGCGATGTCGCCGTCCTTGAGCTTCGCCCATGTCATCGTCGGAACGGCCGCCTGCATCGATGCCAGGGTAAAGTCCTGGGCCAGCGCTACGCGCACTTCGCCTGTTGATATCAGGTTCACCAGCTCCGAGCCGGTGTTGTAGTTCTTGACGACATTGGGCTTCAGCGCCTCGATTTCCGAGAAGGCCTTGTCGGTGTCTTCATAGGCATCCGCGCCGCCATGCTTGCCGGCTTCCAGCACGACCAGCGGGCCGGCCGTAGTGGTGATGCCGGGCAGGGAGACGGAGCTTTTCAGGTCGTCGCGCCACAGGTCGCCCCAGGCGGTGATCGGCGGATTGACCTTGGCGGAATCATAGACGATGCCGACGCGCCCAATCGTGTAGGCGGGACCATATTTGCCCTGAGGAGCCTTGCCCAGCTCGTAGATATCCGCGAGGTTGGGGATCTTCGACGCATCGACTTCCTGGAACAATCCCTGTTCGATACCGAGCTGCGAGAAGCTGTCGGTGAGATAGATGACATCGACGCCCTTGCCATCGCGCAATTTCAGCTTGTTGAGCCGGTCGGCATTGTTGCCGGTCTCGAACACGATCTCGCAGCCACAGATCTTCTTGAAGGGCGTGATGATGTTCGCATTCATCTTCTCGCCGTTATAGCCCCACCAGGAGATGGTCAGCGTCTTCGATTGCGCATGTGCGGCAGCGGTGCCGCCGATGGCGGCCAGCAGCGCAAGAGACAGGATTCGGGCAAAATGGCTGGCCTTCATGAGCAATGTCCTTCTGTGAAAAACGGCGTTGATAATCGGGATCATACCCCCTGGATTTGAGGGATACTATTTTTTGATCGGCCGGGTCGCAAGCTCAATAATTGGGCAAATACGCTCTTGTGCCGGGAATTTTCCAAGACCGGAGCATCGCTTTACACATCGGCGTGTGGTCTTTACGGTCCGGCGGTTCCAGCATCTTACGGGCATTTCATTCATGGCCACTTCACGCACTGCTCTTCCCGACGATCTGCTGATCAACGCGTCCGACGAGGTTCTGACGCGCCAGGATCTTGTGCTGACGGCGCTCGGACGCCGGCCCGCCGACAGGCTGTTGCGAGTGGGCAGGTTGCTTGATGTCCATTCGAGGACATGGCTCGACGATCAGGAGATCGTCATCAAGGGGCGCCGGATCGCCTATGTCGGCCCCGCCGGCAGTTACGCAGGCGAGGTGAGCGAACGGTTCTCCGAGCCGGATCTTGCGGCCGTGCCGGGCTTCGGCGAGGCGCATAAACATATTGAAAGCTCCCATCTGACGCCTGAGTGGGAGGCGGCTCTGGTGATGCCGCATGGCGTGACCTGGACATGCGAGGCGAGCCACGAATTTTCTAACGTCAACGGCGCCCGCAATCTGGAATTCTGGCTGGAGGCGCGCCGGCGCGGATCGCCGATGAAAATCTTTCCCCTGCCGGGCTCCGCCGTCCCTCCGACCGCCTACGAGTGGGGTGGCGGCTGGTTCGGCTACGATGAGCAGAAGGCCTTCCTTTCCGAAAGCCTGATGGTCGCCGGGCTCGACGAGGTCATGGACTGGCCGTCCATATCCGATCCCGGCAATCCTTCCTACGATCGTCTCTGGGGCATGATCGGCGCGACTTTCGAGCAGCGCGGCGTGGTCGAAGGCCATGGTGCCGGACTGCGCGACATGGCCTCGATCAATGCGTTCGCCGCAGCGGGTCTCGCCTCCGATCACGAAGGCTGGTTTCTCGATGAGATCTGGCAGAAGCTCCTCCACGGTCTTTTCATCGAGCTCAGGCCGCATTCCCTGCCGGAGGTCATCCGCGGGCTGATCGACAAGGGGCTGACGGACTGGTCGCAGATCGCTCTGGTGACCGACGACCGCAGCGCCTCGGACACACTGAAAATCGGTGCGACCGACCACAATGTCCGCCTCGCCATTGAAAACGGCCTTGCGCCGGAGACAGCCATCCAGTGCGTCACCCTCAATCCGGCACGCCATATGCGGCTGACGCCGTGGGTCGGATCGATCGCACCGGGCCGTTTCGCCGATTTTGTTCTTCTCAGCGACGTCGCCAGCCTGTCGATCGAAAAAGTATGGGCGGACGGGCGTCCCGTGTCCGAGGGTGCGACCTTCATTGGCGTGCGTCCTGAAATCGATTGGCCGCAATGGGCGACGCGCACCGTGAAAATGGACAGGACGGTCACGGCTGACGATTTCCGTATCGAGGCGCCGTCGAACCGGACCACGGTCAACGCAGCACTTTTGCGGCCGTTTCACTGGCACGACGATTTCATCACCATGGAATTGTCGGTGGAGGATGGCGCCGTACAGCGGGATCCCGCGCGCAATGTCACCAAATTCTCGATTGTCGACCGGTTCTCCGGGGAGGCCAAGGTCTCCAGGATGTTCTGGCTGGGCACCGGACCACGCACGCCGGAGACGGCGCTCGCTTCCACGCTCGGGCACGACAAGCACAATATCTGGACTGTCGGCTCATCGGACGAGGCGATGGCGATATCAGTCAATGCCCTGAACGAGCAGCAGGGCGGCTGGGCGCTGGTCTCCGGCGGCAAGATTCTCGCCCGCGTCCGCTACGAGGTTGGCGGCCTGATGACGGCGCGTTCTGCCGAAGTGCTCGATGCGGAGATGCAGGCCCTTTATGCGGCCGGCGCCGGGATCGACTGGATGTACGAGCCGACCTTCTCGCCCCGATGGTGGCCGGGATTTCCCGAACGCCTGTCGTTTGCGACGCTGACCTGCTCGCCCTGGCGCTGGGTCCTGGTCGCGCCCTCGGAGCTGGCGCCGGAGGGGTTCGTGAACGTGCTCACTGGCAAAACCCATCCGATCGTCTGGTGACGTTGTGGCCCGCCAAAATTCCACCTGATTGATCTTCTTACTGCAGCAAATAGAAAGCATTAACCATAGTCCCGTAGACAACGAACAGGATCAATGGAACCTGTGTTCGATGGCTACTGAAATGACCCGCCGGCCTGCCGGCGCCAATGAAGGCAGAATTATTGCCTTTCCCGCTGGAACCGGAACTGCGAATATTGAGCGCTGCGCTCGCGAACTCGGCCGGCGGCATGGCGCAGATGCGATAGAATTCTGGAAGGCCGAATGCCGCAGGCTTGCCGATCAGCTTCTGGCGGCCGGGATGCCGGAGAGCGATGTCGGTCAGCGGGTGCTGCAGTTTCAGCAAGACGTCCAGAGCGAACTCGTCTTCAGCCATCAAAACGGACCACTGCCCAAGTCTCAAAACCGATAGTGGTAATCTCGCCGATCGCCGTGCGATGCCCTGCGATTAGCGCATCAGCCCAGCGGACCGGAGGGCATCTTCAATGACCTTCTGAATGCCGCCACGATCGCTACCTGTGCCGAATGGGTCTGCGGCGTTTTCCGGTTGCGCAGAGGGTTTCGCGTTGCGCCGCTTTTCAAATGAGGGAACCAGACCCCAGGATCTGGCAATTTCGACGGTCGAGGAAATTCCGACATCAAGCATGAAGGGGCCGCTTGCTCCGTAGCCGGTGCCGACATCGAGTGGCGTGCCGTGATCCATCCCGGCAATCGTATAGAGCTCGATCACTTCGACACCGTGAGCATCGGTCCAAACCTTTCGCTGATGTCGTCCGATATCTTCGACGCGCGCCGGCGATGCGTCGACGCCGTGGATATTTTTCCATTGCTCCACGATCGCATTCGCATTGGATGGCACGACGGTTCTGTCTGCGGTTCCCTGCCATATTGCTAATGTCGGCCATCGGCCCTTGTGCCCTGAAGCGTTTCTCAACCGCCGTTCCAGCTCTTTGGCAGTCGGGCCGCCATGGCCGCGCATTCGGTCGAACGCCTCGGGAATAGTTGCAGCACTTGCATATGGCAGGCCGGCAATGATCGCGCCGCCCGCAAAAACCTCCGGATAGGTGGCGAGCATGGCGGCTGTCATGGCGCCGCCGGCCGAAAGCCCGGTCACGAACACGCGCCTGCTGTCGATACCGTGTTCCGCAACGACTTTTGCGATCATCTGGCGAATGGAAAAGACCTCGCCGTGATCCCGGCGGATGTCCTCCGGGTTGAACCAATTGAAGCAGAGATTTGGATTGTTTGCCCTTCGCTGCTCGGGAAACAGCAGCGCAAAGCCATAATCCTCGGCCAATCGCGACCACCCCGATCCGATATCATAGCCGGCGGCAGTCTGGGTGCAGCCGTGCAGGACGACGACCAGGGGCATGTCTTTCCCGCGCTTCGACGGCAAATAGGTGTAGGCCGCTAAGGCGCCTGGGTTTGAGCCAAATGCGTCCAAGGCGACGATATCGGCGTCTTCCTGCATAGGTTGGGCGCGAAGGGTTCCTCGCAGCGCAGCAAGGCGTGCGAGGGTGTCTGACATAGATCTCATAAAAGTCTCCGCCAATCAGCAGCCGGGATGGCGGTGATGCTGAACTAAACGCGTCACTCTACGAAAAGGTTGCTGCGGTGCACAATGTTTTTCGATGGTGCAAACGGATGGGCGTCCGACTGCTGGGATTGAGCTCGGCGGCGCGAGGAACTTCGGGCCAGATGTGGAGTTGATGTTGTCGATTGACAGCATTGACGCTGCGACCCAATGAGGCCTTTCAGATGTCGAACAAATCCAACTTCTTCTCTTCCTTTGCGACCGCCGTCGCCGATCTCTCGGGAAAGCCGTTCACCTTCGTAGCGGCTTTGGCGCTGGTCCTTGTCTGGGCGGTTTCCGGCCCTTTTTTCGGCTATTCAGAAACCTGGCAGCTCGTGATCAACACCACTACGACCATCATTACCTTCCTGATGGTGTTTGTGTTGCAGAACAGCCAGAACCGTGACGGAAAGGCTCTGCAGGCCAAACTTGACGAACTCATCCTGACGAGCCAGGCGGCCAACAAGTTTGTCGGCATCGAAAAGCTGGACGAGAGCGAACTCCGGGAAATGAGCAAGACCCTCGCCGAGAAAGCCGAATGCGTTGAGGAAAAGGCGGATGAGAAATCTGCCGCAGAGGCAGCGTCTGCCTAAGGCATGTCGCGCAAAACTGTGAAGCGGTTTTGCGCGACATGCGTAAAACAAAGACCTAAAGCGCGAGGAGCGAATCTGAACGAGTGCGACGTGCTTTAGGTCGAGGTCTCTGAAGTTTGGCCGTGGTGTTGCTGGCGCATTCCCTCTATCGCGTCGGCATCTTTCTTCTCAGCCGCAATCCAGTGGTTTCCTGCCTCGCTCGATCGGATCAGTTCGTCGAGCTTGGCATGGAGCGCCGTCATGTCCCGGTTTTGGGAGTGCTGCACCAACAGCAAGATAAAAAATATAATGAGGGTACCGACCATATTAGTCAGCAGAAACCACTGCCTTGGGAAGGAAAAGCTGAGACCCACTGCCGTCCAAATGGCTGTGAACGCGATCAGCGTGACAGGGACCACACGATGGCCTGCCCATAGGACGGCCAAGTCAGAGATCTGTCGAAAGTGCCAGCGCATACGGCTCTCCACAGCGCGTAAAACTGAAGATGGAGCAGCTTCCATCACCTCAGCTCAATAAATAGGGCTCGGCCAACGACATAAAACCCGCGTTTCCGCGGGTTTTATTCTGACGACTAACCACTCTCGTGCGGAGATGACGACGAGACGGTCAATTCAATTTGACCGATGGCTCCCGACCCCAGATCCGCAGTTTGCCAAGCGCCTTGATGAAGACGCTGACATCTTTCGCCGCTCCGAGCGCAATGACGCCCTCATCCAGGGAATCGGCAATTCCGGCCTTCTGCATGAGCGGCAGCGCTGTTTCTACATAACCGATGAACTTGCAGTGCACGAAGGCATCCGCCACGAAATCGCGGGCCGTGGCCTCCTTCAGCAGATCGCCGGTTCCCTCGGCTGAGGGGAGGAGGGCGACGGCGTCGTAAAGCACCGAAGGTCCGCCGTCGATCATCTGATGCGCCTCGATCCAATTGCCGTCCGAGAGTGTCACGCCGCCGATCTTTGGCGCGATCACCTCGAACGTTGCCCTCTGCTCGGTGATCTCGGCAAGCAGCGCCTTGAAGATAGCGGCATCAGCGCCATCGCTGACAAGAATGCCGAGCTTGCGTCCTTCGAACCGCTTCGGACCTTGCTCTATGATGCTGAGCGCCGGCGACGGCTCGAGATCCTGCCTCGTCGGCATGGCGGCATCGGCAGGCTTCGGCATCGATTTGAAGCCGAGTGCGTGGCCGACCTTGCTGGCCAGCGTCTCATCGATGTTCATCAGATGCGAGACCATACGCTCACGAATGACCGGCGTTTCGACCTTGCTCAGTTCGAAGATCAGCGACGCAGCGATATGGCGTTGCTCTGGCGGAGTCTGGCTGATGTAGAACTGTCGGGCCTGGCTGTAATGATCGGCAAAGCTTTCCGGCCGCAGCCGAACCTTGGGACCCTGCTCCTCGGCCGGGAAGTGCCGGTAGCCCTGAGCCGGGGATTCCCGCGGCCCCTGATTCCAGGAATTCGGCTGGTAATTGACGCGTCCGACAGGATTGCGCATCGCCATGTGGCCATCCTGCTGAAAATTGTGGAAGGGACACTTCGGCGCGTTGATCGGCAGATGGGTGAAATTCGGACCGCCCAGACGTTTCAACTGCGTATCGAGATAGGAGAAGTTTCGTCCCTGCAGCAGCGGATCATTGCTGAAGTCAATGCCGGGAGGAACATTCTGCGTCATGAACGCGACCTGCTCGGTCTCCGCAAAGAAATTCTCGGGCATTCGGTCGAGCACGAGACGGCCGATCGGTTTGACCGGAAGGATCTCCTCCGGGATGAGCTTCGTCGGATCGAGGATGTCGAAGTCGAACGTGTCGGCGAAGTCCTGATCGAAAAGCTGCACACAGAGCTCCCATTCCGGGAAGGCTCCCGACTGGATCGACTGCCAGAGGTCGCGGCGATGGAAATCCGGATCGGCCCCATTGATCTTGACTGCCTCGTTCCAGGCGACGGACTGCAGCCCGAGCTTCGGTTTCCAATGGAATTTGACGAAGGTCGATTCATCCGCTGCATTGACGAAGCGGAAGGTGTGAACGCCGAAACCCTCCATGAAGCGGAACGATCGCGGAATGGCCCGGTCCGACATCACCCACATGATCATGTGCATGCTTTCAGGCGTGAGGGTGATGAAGTCCCAGAAATTGTCATGCGCCGACTGCGCCTGTGGAAATTCCTTGTCGGGTTCCGGTTTTACGGAATGGATGACGTCGGGAAATTTGATCGCATCCTGAATGAAGAAGACCGGGATGTTGTTGCCGACCAGATCCCAATTCCCCTGCTGGGTGTAGATCTTCACTGCGAAGCCACGCACGTCACGCGCCAGATCGAAGGAACCCTTGCTGCCGGCAACGGTCGAAAACCGGACAAAGGCCGGCGTCTTTTCGCCGGGCCGCTGGAAAAGATCGGCCCGGGTATAGGCGGCCAGGGATTCATATGTTTCGAAGTAGCCATGGGCGCCGTAACCGCGCGCATGCACCACCCGCTCGGGAATGCGCTCGTGGTCGAAATGAAAGATCTTCTCACGGAAGTGGAAGTCGTCGATGAGGGCAGGGCCACGGGCGCCAACGCGAAGCGTATTCTGATCGTCGGAAACGGGGCCACCTTGCGCTGTGGTCAGCACCGGCATGCCGTCTTCGGCAAACTGATGAAGCTCGCCGCCTGCACCTCGCTGCAGTTTCTGATCATGGATCGTTGCTTTGTCCGAGGGCGAGGTTTGGGAGGTCTTCTTGGCCATCTATATTCTCCGGAAAGGGTTTTACCTAACCGAAGCTCCCCAACGGCCACATGTTCCGCTCAATGCGAAATAAACCGCCACTGAGAAAAAGGCCTGGGGGCAGACGATGATCCAACCACAGCAGAGCCGGGGATGGCCCTACATAAAGGGGGCGCGTGGCCTTTCGACCCTGCGCCCCGATTTCCATCGATCTTAGATCCGGGAGGTAATGATGAGATCTTCCTCTTCGTCGCGTTGCGACCCACCAAACGCTGCGGCGGCAGCAGCGATGAAAGCCCCGATCAGAAGTGACAACGCGCCGAGCAATGCCGTGGTGGAGGCAGCCTTGCGTGCTTCATCGGCGGCTTTCTGCGCGGCGACCTTGGCGTCGTCGATGCGCTTCAGCACGGTGTCGACCCGAGTGCGTGCATCGGCTTCGGAAAGACCGGTGCGAGCAGAGACGATGGTGGCAAGATAGGCCTTGTCGTCATCCGGGATCTGGCCGGCGGCAGCACCGTTGAGGAGGATGCGGGAGACCTCGGCCGTTGCAGCAGTATCATCGGATGTTGCTCCTGCACGGGCCTGTTCAGGACGCAGCAAAGCGTCGGTAAAATAGGCGGTGGGCAGATCCGCGGCCGATGCCGTCGATGACGCCGCCGTACCTGCGGCGGTGGCTGCCGAGCCGACGGCTTGTGCGCCCGCACCGGCAAGAGAGGTCAGCGACGAGGCTAGAAATCCGGCGACGAAGATCGTCGCCAGCGCCCAGCTGATGAAGCCATGCGCGGTGTCGCGGAAGAATACCTCGTCGGTATGGACAGCCGCCCACTTCGTGCGCAGCCGGCCGGTGATATAGCCTCCGAGCCCGGAGGAGAGCCATTGGACGACAACGAGCCAGATCGCTGCCGTCACCCCGACCGTGCCGAGCGAGCTGCTTTGCCCCGACCAGGGCGACACCATCGTCAACCCCACCCCGGATCCAAGCAGCAAAAGAATGAGGGTCACTCCGATGGCAGCAGCGGCGCCTCCGAAGATAGGCCCCCATGTCATGGCGGATTTGGAGGATTCGACCGGAGTAGCAATCTCTCCGGAACCTGTCATTGAAACCGACATGATCTGTCCCTATCGCATAAACAGAGCAAGAAGGATGATGATCGGCAGTGGAACACCAAGCAGCCAAAGCAGAATACCGCGACCCATGAAAGACCTCCTGTCAGAAACTGACGTTACGTGGTTGATGCCACTCAACTTTGAACCACGGTCTTTGTTCCCGGCCGGCTTGGTCATCGACGATCCTCATGCGGACTGATCGAGATCGATAAGAATCTTGCGTTCGGAGCTGACGTCCGGCGATGAGAGCGCCATATCTTGAGGGACAAGGTGATCTTGGCAGGAGAGAGCAGAAGCTCTCGTCACTCGGTCACAGCCTAAACTGGAGAGGCATCGATGAACAAATTTCGGGCATTTGTAGCAGCCGGAGCAATCAGTCTTGCCACCATGACTTCGGCCTGCTCGACACCGCCGAATTCATATGGCTCGGCATCGGGATATCAGCCGGGAGATTCAATGAACCCGGCCTGCGCCGATGGATTCCGACCCGGCGACGGCCGTTCGTGCAGCTATTAAAGGTGGCCGTCTCTTTGCCCGTCCAAGAAGCGGGATCGTGCGGAGCGACTGGCAGGCGCTCCTTAAGCGGTCATCGCCATAGCGGATCAGAGGGCTCGACCGATTTGACGCTGGCTGGATTGCCGACGATGAAGGGCACGAGTGAGGCAGATCCAGATGCTGACCTCGCCAGCCGGTTCTTATTTGACTGCCAATCTACCCCATTACCGTTTTTTCCGGAGGTCACCTGGCAAAGCGTCAATGAGTTGATGCACTTTTCCGGTGGCGAATACGATGTCCTCGCGCGGCAGATGGACAGTTATCTCAATCTCTTCCCACCTGCCGCCATGGTCTTTTGCGAACCTGACGGCGGCTTCCAAAGACGTGAATTGCACGGCCGGTGCGTTGGCGGTCCAGAACTGCACGCTGCAGTCTGCCGCACTGTAATCTAAAAATGCTTTTTCAGGATCTAGCGCCATGGCCTTGCTGTACACCGCCGGCGTTTGGTTGGCTAGTGAATGCCTACCCGTCGCAAAAAGCGCGTTGTCCGCGATGCCCAACGCGAAAAGCCCTCATGGGAGCATTCAAAAGCGGGGAGGGACAGTGGGGACGAAAACGCCTGCTTTCGGATTTATCAACGAAACAGGCGATTACTTGAAAAATGGCTCCCCGGGCCGGATTCGAACCGGCGACCTGTCGATTAACAGTCGAATGCTCTACCGCTGAGCTACCAGGGATCACTGCTTGGCGCGGTGTGAGTGGGCTAATACAAACGCTTTCCCGATTTGCCAAGCGGTTTTTTCAAAAAAGTGAAATGAACTTGTATTTGGGGTGCCTGCGCCCATCTCTGGGGAATGACAAACGTGAATGATCGTCAGGAGACGAGAAGCGGCGAGAAGCGCAAGGCACGGGCAGTGCGCTTCGGCATCGATCATGCAAGCGGCAGGCTTGTGCTCGGCTCTTTCAGCATCGGCATGCCACGCTCGCGCATCGCGCGGATGGCGCTCGGCATGGCCCTCATTTTCTGCGGCGTGTTGGGTTTCCTGCCCATCCTCGGCTTCTGGATGCTGCCGCTCGGCTTCCTCGTGCTCTCGCACGATCTGCCGTTCGCGCGCCGGCTTCGGCGGCGGCTGGCGGTCTGGTGGCACAGGCGGCGAAAACCGGCTGGCTGATCGGCAAGGAGGGCGTGGAACTGTGGGTCGCTTTTCGCATTCGTGGTTTATGGAATGTAAAATGCAAAATCGCGTCACAATGGTCCAGGTGAGGAAATGAAGGTATCTTTTGTTGTCGTCCTGTCGGCAGCGGCACTTCTGTCAGGCATCTCTGCCGAGGCCCAGGTAGACAGCGGCGGTTTCGACGCTCGCGGCATCTGTCGCCGTCCCGAAGGCTGCGTGGTCGATCACGGTCAAGGCGGCAGCTACAACGGGCCTCGCAACTATCGCAATTTCAACGGCCGGAATGAGCGCGATGGGAGGAACGACCGTGAGCGGGACAATCGGCGCTACCGTTCTCAGAACAGGAGCGACAATTTCGACGCCGGAACCAGCCGCCTTGTCGCAGGCCTTGAGATTGGGCTGCAAATTCGCGTCTAGTTGGATCTGAGTTCGCTTTCCTCGAAAGTTCCGCCGTGGTCCGGATCGAGGCCGGTCGTCATCAGCAGGCTCAAGGCGGCAAGGAGAAGGACGAGCTTCACTGCGTAGGACGCCACGGAGGCCGGTTGTCGAGGGCCCGGTGATACGCGAGACGGCGCTATATAGTACTGGTAATAGAAATATGGATCGTCCGTTTCCAGCAGGTTCTGGTGGACGTGCGGCGGAATATCCGCATGTTTCACCGGCGGAGAACCAGGGAATTTTACATGCAGATCCCGGGTTTCGGCGTCGTATGCTGCACGCACGCGCTTCGATTTGAGGGCAGCCCAATCCATCTCAAGCTCCTATACCCTCCCGTGGTAATTGAGTCCCGGACGGTGATCGAAGTCAAGTCAAGAATTTGTTTCAAATGCCATCATTGGCAGGAAATGGGGCATCGTCACGGCCGTGGAAATTCCAGCCCGCGCCCGCTCCGTTTCGGGATGGAAAAATGGTCGTTTCGGCAACCGCGGAATAGCGTTTTTCCGAAATGCCCTCTTGCGATTTCCTTACGATCATTCTAAACGCTCGCCACGGCTCAGATAACGAGCGCGTGAGGCCTCGTGGCGGAGTGGTGACGCAGAGGACTGCAAATCCTTGTACCCCGGTTCAATTCCGGGCGAGGCCTCCAACAAATTCCACATGTACAGAATCTATACGAAACGCTGCTGGCGGTGCGGCATCGGCGTTTGCGATGCTACCAGACCCGCTGGCCGGGCGAAAAATCGAACTGTGGCGGATTGATTCCCGTGAGGCGGTAGAGTGCCCTCATGCCGCCTTTGCGGATTTCAGCCTGATATTCCAGATCGCTCAATTCAGGCCCGTCATCGATTTCGGGGCCGACGCCAAGTAGCCGTCGCATGCCCTGCGGCGATATGCGGGTGAAGCTGCGAATGTCGCCGTTGCTGTATTTGATCAGCAGCAGGCGGACCTCGGCGTTGTAGTGAAGCGCTTCTATACCGCGCGATTGGATCAGAAAGGTTTGCATGCGCACACCCATAGCGGGAGGTGAGGGCGCTGCAACATAATGGTTGACGTAACGTTAATGCGTATGCGGCTGTCGAGGGCTGGATTTCAAAAGGAAAGAACGCATGTCAGACCAGCGCTCGCCGACATGAATTGCCGCAGACGCGATGCGGGGGATATCTCCGAGTGCGCTTCGGCGCCCTATCGCCTCCAGGTCGTTTCGCCGTCCAGCAGCCCGCAGCAGAATATGCCAATGAGCGCTGCGACGATGAAAAAGTCGAACAGCGTGAAATATTCGAAAATCGCAGACATGGCCTGCTCCTCCTATTTCCTCCGATGGAGATCATAACATGAAGGGGCGGAAGGTTCCACGCTGGAGTTGCAACGTCCATCCTGTCTTCTGTGGCACGGAAGAGGCGCCGGCCGGATTCTTTTCGCCGGCGGCTGCCAAGCCTTGAAAGCATCCGTGGCGGAGATTAAGAGACGAGGGACAGGAACCGCTTTTTAAGAGCGAGAGGACATGATGGATTTCGAAGCAGCGCGCGCAAAGATGGTCGATACCCAGGTTCGCACGACGGACGTTACCTCGCATTCCGTGCTGACGGCGTTTCTCACGGTGCCGCGTGAGACTTTTGTGCCGGAGAAGGCGAAGCTGCTGGCTTATATCGACAACGATGTCGAGATCTCCGCCGCTGCACCGGGAAAGCCGGCCCGCTTCCTGATGGAGGCGTCGCCACTCGCCAAGCTGCTGCAGCTGGCCGCGATCACCAAGGATGATTTCGTGCTCGAAGTCGGTTGCGGCACGGGTTACACATCGGCGCTGCTGTCGATCATTGCCGGCTCCGTCATCGCGCTTGAATGCGACGAGACGCTGGCCGCCGAGGCAAAGGCGCAGCTTGCCGGCTACGCCAAGGTTGAAGTCGTGACGGGCCTGCTCGAAAATGGCTACGCTGCCGGCGCTCCTTATGATCTGATCTTCGTCAACGGCGCCGTCGAAGAGGTTCCGGCGGCCCTTCTCGGTCAATTGCGCGATGGTGGCCGCCTGATCACGGTCGAAGGTTATGGCAATGCCGCCCGCGCCAAGGTCTTTGTCGCCGAGCGGGGCGCCGTTTCGGAAAATGTCTTCTTCAATGCCTCGGTCAAGCCGCTGCCGGGTTTCGCCAAGGCGCGCGAATTCGTTTTCTGACATCGTTCTTATCGACGAAATTCAGCGACGGGCGCCATCGGCGCCCGTTTTTTATCGATGCCGCTGGAAAGCCTTCACAAACATCATTTACGTTGACGCGACCACGGCGGACCGGATGGAGGCTGTGCGCTAAAGTTCTGTTTCATGGATGTCGCCGCCGCAAAAACGCGACAGGCTTTGCGGGTGGCAAACATTGGGTAACAAAACTGTGCATGGCGGCATTCATTTGATTCGCGATGATTTTTTTCACGCCTGGGGTATTCTAAGGTCGTGGTGATTCGGATGAATGCTCCACACCATCCGGTCGTTGTTTTGGGATAACGGGGATAGAAATGGCTCAGCCAAGTGTAGCGCGTGAACCGTCCATGGAAGAAATTCTGGCCTCCATCCGCCAGATTATCGAAAGCAATGAGCCCGGCGCCGGCAAGGCGATTTCCGCATCCCTGCCGCCGGTCTACGGCGCCGACGAGGATGAGAACGGCTCCGAAATACATCTGACGGTCGACGACACCTATGCCGGCGTGGAATTCCCCGAGCCGGTCATGCGCTCCTCCGATCCGCGTTTCGTCGCCGCCAATTCGGCCGGCACCGCCCCCGAAGCAGAAGTACCGGCCCGCGCGCTGTCGCTTGCCGATGTCGCCGCCCGCGTGCGCGCCGCCTCCGAGCGCAGCGCCGTGCAGGCCGGTCAGGCCCTGCGTGAAATTCCGAGCGGCTTCCGTCAGCCCGAACCGCAGCCGGCCGTGATGCCGGAACCGCCGCGCGCCGCAGCACCGCCACCACAGCCTATTTTCCCCGCTGCCGCAGCGCCCACTCAGCATGTTGCGATCCAGCGGCCAGCCGAGCCGGTGCTTGAGGAAACGCCTGGGGTGGCCGTCGCCGAGTCGGCGCCTGCCGTCGAAACAGCGCCGCCGGCTATGGAGCCCGCTCAGTCTTCGACCGAGCGTTTCCTGCCGAGCGTTATGGACGAGGTCCAGCCGACGCTGCTTTCCGAGGATGCCGGCCTGCAGATCAGCCGCTCCTTCGAGGAACTCGCCGCGGCAATCGACGGCGCAGAGCGCCGGTCGCTGGACGAGATCGCAGAGGACATGCTGCGCCCGATGCTACGCGAATGGCTTGATGATAATCTGCCGACACTGGTCGAGCGGTTGGTGCGCGAAGAAATCGAGCGCGTGGCGCGCGGCCCGCGCCGCTGATCGGATTGCTTTTTCCTGAAAAGCCGCTCCGGTCTCCGGGGCGGCTTTTTTATTGACTTGGCCGTGACCATCCTATTTACAAACGCCACCCTCGAACCTCGAAATTGGTCAGAAAATGCTCGACAAGACCTATGATTCCGCCGCCGTCGAACCGAAAATCGCCGCGATATGGGACGAGGCGGATGCCTTCCGTGCCGGCGCGAACGCCAGGCCCGGGGCTGAGACCTTCACCATCGTGATCCCGCCGCCGAACGTCACCGGTTCGCTGCACATGGGCCATGCGCTGAACAACACGCTGCAGGACATACTGGTCCGCTTCGAGCGGATGCGCGGCAAGGACGTGCTCTGGCAGCCGGGCATGGACCACGCCGGCATCGCCACGCAGATGGTCGTCGAGCGCAAGCTGATGGAACAGCAGCTGCCCAGCCGCCGCGACATGGGCCGTGAAGCCTTCATCGACAAGGTCTGGGAGTGGAAGGCTGAATCGGGCGGCCTGATCTTCAACCAGCTGAAGCGCCTGGGTGCATCATGCGACTGGTCGCGTGAACGTTTCACCATGGACGAGGGCCTGTCGAAGGCCGTTCTCGAAGTTTTCGTCACGCTCTACAAGGAAGGGTTGATCTACAAGGACAAGCGCCTCGTCAACTGGGATCCGAAGCTGCTGACGGCGATCTCCGACCTTGAAGTCGAACAGCATGAGGTCAAGGGCAATCTCTGGCATCTTCGTTATCCGCTCGAGCCGGGTGTCACCTACCAGTACCCGATCGCTTTCGACGAGGAAGGCAAGCCGACCGAATGGGAAACGCGCGACTATCTGGTCGTTGCCACCACGCGTC
Organism: Rhizobium beringeri; assembly: GCF_004306515.1. Lineage (NCBI taxonomy): Bacteria > Pseudomonadati > Pseudomonadota > Alphaproteobacteria > Hyphomicrobiales > Rhizobiaceae > Rhizobium > Rhizobium beringeri. Next base: position 1,576,560 of record NZ_SILG01000001.1, read on the forward strand.
CGGAAACGATGCTGGGCGATACCGGTGTTGCCGTCAATCCGGAGGACGAGCGTTACAAGTCGATCATCGGCAAGCATGTCATCCTGCCGATCGTCGGCCGCCGCATTCCGGTCGTTGCTGACAGCTACGCCGATCCGACGGCAGGTACCGGTGCCGTCAAGATCACGCCGGCGCATGACTTCAACGACTTTGACGTCGGCAAGCGGGCAGGCCTGCGCTCGATCAACATCCTGAATATCGACGGCACGATCACCATCAAGGACAATGAGGATTTCCTCGAAGGCCTCGACAATCCGGCGGCACTGCATGGCGCCTGGGACCGCCTGGAAGGGCAGGACCGCTTCTATGCGCGCAAGGTCATCGTCGAGATTTTCGAAGAGGCCGGCCTTCTCGACAAGATCGAACCGCACAAGCACATGGTCCCGCACGGCGACCGCGGCGGCGTGCCGATCGAGCCGCGGCTGACCGAACAATGGTATGTCGACGCCAAGACGCTCGCCGAACCGGCGATCGCCTCGGTCCGCGAAGGTCGCACCAGGATGGTGCCGAAGAGTTGGGACAAGACCTATTACGAATGGATGGAAAACATCCAGCCCTGGTGCGTCTCCCGTCAGCTCTGGTGGGGTCACCAGATTCCCGCCTGGTACGGCCCGGACGGTCAGGTCTTCGTCGAAAAGACTGAGGAAGAGGCGCTGCAGGCGGCGATCCAGCATTACCTCTCGCATGAGGGGCCGATGAAGGCCTATGTCGAGGATCTGCTCGAAAACTTCAAGCCGGGCGAGATCCTGACGCGTGACGAGGACGTGCTCGACACCTGGTTCTCCTCAGCACTCTGGCCCTTCTCGACGCTCGGCTGGCCGGACGAGACGCCGGAGCTTGCACGTTATTACCCGACCAACGTTCTTGTCACCGGCTTCGACATCATCTTCTTCTGGGTCGCCCGCATGATGATGATGGGCCTGCACTTCATGAAGGACGAGGATGGCGAACCCGTCGAGCCCTTCCAGACCGTCTATGTTCACGCGCTAGTGCGCGACAAGAACGGGCAGAAGATGTCGAAATCGAAGGGCAACGTCATCGATCCCTTGGAACTGATCGACGAATATGGCGCCGATGCGCTGCGATTCACCCTGGCGATCATGGCGGCGCAGGGCCGCGACGTGAAGCTCGATCCGGCCCGCATCGCCGGCTACCGCAATTTCGGCACCAAGCTCTGGAACGCCACGCGCTTCGCCGAGATGAACGGCGCGAAGAGCGACCCGCATTTCGTACCGGAAGCCGCCGAACTCACCATCAATCGCTGGATCCTGACGGAACTTGCCCGTACGGAACGTGACGTTACGGAAGCACTCGAAGCCTTCCGCTTCAACGATGCTGCCGGCGCGCTCTATCGCTTCGTCTGGAACGAGGTCTGCGACTGGTATCTCGAGCTTTTGAAGCCGGTCTTCAATGGCGAGGACGAGGGCGCCAAGGCCGAAGCCCAGGCCTGCAGCGCTTATATTCTCGAAGAGATCTACAAGCTGCTGCATCCCTTCATGCCCTTCATGACCGAAGAGCTCTGGGCCCATACGGCAGGCGAAGGCAAAGAGCGCGACACACTGGTCTGCCATGCCGAATGGCCGGCGCCGTCCTATGCCGACGACGGGGCCGCCGACGAGATCAACTGGCTGATCGATCTTGTCTCCGGCATCCGCTCGGTGCGCGCCGAAATGAATGTGCCGCCGTCGGCAACAGCGCCGCTCGTCGTCGTCAAGGCCAACAACCTGACGCGTGAAAGGCTGTTCCGCCACGACGCCGCCATCAAGCGACTTGCACGCGTCGAGGCGATATCGCTGGCTGACGATGCGCCCAAGGGTGCCGCTCAGATCGTCGTCGCTGAAGCGACCATCTGCCTGCCGCTCGGCAATCTGATCGACCTTTCCGCCGAAAAGGCTCGTTTGGAAAAAGCGATTGCCAAGATGGAAGGCGAGATCTCCCGCATCGACGGCAAGCTCTCCAACGAGAAGTTCGTCGCCAACGCCAATCCCGAAGTGGTCGAGGCCGAGCGCGATCGGCTTGAGGAACTGAAGGGGCAGATCGCAAGCCTGAGGACCGCTCTTTCCCGGATGAGCGAAGCCGGGTAAGTTCACGGACCCATTTGGTAAGTTATTTCAAAGACGCGCCCTCCGCCGGCGCGTCTTTTTTTGTTGTGATTCGTGCGGTTCGCGCGTTAAACGGCACTTTTCAGCATTTCATCCTGTGGATTGCTCTCATGCGAACCTCCAGCGGGCGAAAACTGCCACTGTTGTCGGATTGATACAGCTTCTGCAATGTTTGGAATGAAAACCCAAAAGCCCACCTGAAATTCGATAAGCCTGGAATAAAATTTTATTAACCAGGTTTTTTGACGTGTCCGTCAATTTCTTTACGTAAGTTAGCCACTGCAATGCCTGGGAGCGCTGCCGTGGGGCGCGTTGCCATATCACGCGAACGCTTACTAGAGTGGGGTCACATCAATTGCTGGAGTGGGGGAGACACAATGGCATCTCGTAGGTTTTCCAAGGGCATAACATCGCTCGTTCTTCTTTCGTCGCTTGCATCGCCGTCCTTCGCCGGTGGTCTGGAGCGCGGCGGATACAATATCGACCTTCTCTTCGACAATTCGAGGTTCGCCGTCCAGTCCGGCGCGACCTATGTCATGCCGCAGCGCAAGCTGAAGAACGTCAAGGACACCGATGCCACCGATGGCCTCGGCACGAACGGCATTGGCGGCGGTTCGACCACGGCGGATGATACCGAGGATTACTGGATCCCCTATCTCGGGGTGAAGGTTGGTCTCGGCGACTCCATCGACTGCATGGGCGATTTTTCGACACCCTTCGGTGCACACACCAATCCCGGCGCTGATTGGCTGGGCGTCAACGACAACATCGAAACCAAGATCAGCACCCGCAACTACGGCGCCACCTGCTCCTATCGTTTCGATATGGGCCCCGGCCAGCTTCGCCTGATCGGCGGCGGCTTCTATCAGACGGTCGATGGTTTCAAGACACGCCTCGTCGCGCCGATCACAGGGGCGGCCGCGCTGGTCTATGACGGCACCGGCCGTCTGGATCTTGCCGACCAGGCCATGGGATGGCGGGCGGGTATCGCCTACGAAATCGAGGAATATGCCTTCCGCGCCAGCCTGGTCTACAACAGCAAGGTCAAGTATGACGATCTCACCGGCACGGTCGACCTGACCGAGGTGCCGAAGGCCGCCAATCCTGCCAATCCCTACCTCGGTGTGGTGACGCCGGTCTATGGTTCGGCTGAGGCGCCGGATTCCGTCGAACTCAAGCTGCAGAGCGGCATTGCGCCCGACTGGCTCGCCTTTGGTTCGGTCAAGTGGACGAACTGGAGCGTGCTGCAGTCGATCGCCTTCTGCCCGAAGGCCACCAAGGGCGTCGTCGCCTGCTCCGCCAGCAGCCAGCTCACCTCGCTCGATCTCTTCTATCGCGACGGCTGGACGATCAGCGGCGGCGTCGGCCACAAGTTCAATGAGCAATGGGCCGGCGCCCTCAGCCTGACCTGGGATCGCGGCACGAGCCAGGGCTACGGCGCTCAGACCGACACATGGACGCTCGGCGCAGGTGTCTCCTATACGCCGGTGGAGAATGTCGAGTGGCGTCTGGCCGGCGCGCTCGGCATCATGACCGGCGGGGAATCCGGCACCTACGTCTATAATGGCCGGACCTATGGCAACGACGTCTCCTATTCCTTCGGCGACGATCTGGTGGCGGCTCTTTCCACCAGCGTAAAGGTCAAGTTCTGATCCTGCGATCCAAGTAGAAGTCTTCAAGCCCGGCAGTTTGCCGGGCTTTTCTTTGGGCGGTCGGCAAGACAAATCGACGTTCCAATTTGTGACGATTCAGCAACACATTTTTACGACGTTTGGCGTATGGTGGCGGTGGGGTGAATTTGTCCATTTCCCGCCACAAAGAGGGCGCAGCGCTATTTGCAGGCGAGGAGATGGCAGGCGTACGGTGCGTGTAAATAGTAGCATGGGTCGATTTTTTTCCGGGTACATCAGATCGTACGGCGCGATTGGCGACATTCGTTTGATTGCGGTCGTTTCGCTTTCCGAACAAGGCAGTTCCGGCCGCCAATCCGGCCTCGCGATGAAGTCGTCGATCCGTTCATTGTCGCTGTTTTCGACCCGCTCGGATGAGCAGCCCGGCTTTGCCGAAAATGTCGATACCGGTTTCGTCACATTTACCGTTTACGAATGCGATAAAGGCGGGAAGGCGAATACCGCACCTGCCGAAAGAGTGCCACGGAGATTGCAGTCGAGCCATGCCGGGAGCCGGGTGGTTCTGAAGGATGGACTGAGAATATCCCCTTTGAGAAAAGGCCAGTGGGCTGGATGCGACGCGGGTAAAGGAGCCATGGAGCTCGCCGCGGGATCGCTCGCCTCGAAGAAATACATCCGCGGGATGCACGGTGCGAGCGCCGTTGCCGCCTGCCTGAGATGAGCGAAAGAAATCGGTTGAAATGGTGACGTCCGAGTTCAAACTGTTCAAATTCATGCTGATGGGCATGTCGATAGCCGTAGCGCTGGCACTGTCCGGTCCGTGCCGTGCATTCGACATCAAAGGTGGCGTCAGCAAGGAATCCGGACCCTTCGATCTCTTCAAGTTCGGCTTCAAAGCCTATAAGAACGGCCAGAAGGAAGAGGCGGTCGAAGCCTATAAATACGCCGCCGAAAAGGGCCACACCGGCTCGCGCTGGGCGCTCGCCAACATGTATGCCGATGGTGACGGTGTCACGCAGGACGATTTCGAAGCCTTCAAGATCTACAGCGAGATTGCCCAGCAGGGCGTCGAACCCGGCTCGGAAGATACCGGCTTCTTTGTCAATGCGCTGCTCTCGCTCGCCAGCTATTACAAGCACGGCATTGCCGGCAGTCCGGTCAGGATCGACCTCAGCCAGGCGCGCCAACTTTATTTCCAGGTGGCTTCCACCTTTGGCGTCCCCGAGGCGCAGTTCCAGCTGGCGCAGATGATGCTGGCCGGCGAGGGCGGCAATGCCAGCCCGCAGCAGGCGAAGAAATGGCTGAACCAGGCACGCAAGAGCGGCCATCCCGGCGCCATGGCGGTCTTCGGCAATATTCTGTTCGATGAAGGCCAGACGGCCCGCGGTCTGGCGCTGATGACGGCAGCACTCGACCGCTGCAAGCCCAAGGACTGCAGCTGGATGGAAGCGCTGCAGGAGCAGGCCTTCTCGGTTGCGAACGAGGCCGACCGCCGCACGGCGGTATCCCTCTCGCACACCATCGCGAGCGGTTCCGACGACTAAGCGCCTATCGGGCGCTCAGCCCGCGAAATCGAAATAAGCGATGACAGGCACGTGGTCGGACGGCTTTTCCCAGGCCCGCACATGTTTTTCGATCGCAGCCGATGTCATCCGGTCGGCAGCTTCCGGCGACAGCAGCAGATGGTCGATACGGATGCCGTTGTTCTTCGGCCAGGCGCCAGCCTGATAATCCCAGAAGGAATAGAACTGCGTCGCATCCGTCGTCGCGCGCACCGCATCCGTCAGCCCGAGATTTTCGAGCCTGCGGAACGCCTCCCGCGTCTGCGGCAGAAACAGCGCATCGTTTTCCCAGACCTTGGGATCGAAGCAGTCGTGCGGTTCCGGGATGACATTGTAATCGCCGGCAAGAACCAGCATGTCCTCATAGGCCAGCCGTTCGGCCGCGAACGTCCGCAGGCGCTCCATCCAGGCGAGCTTGTAGGGATATTTCTCCGTTTCGACAGGATTGCCGTTCGGCAGGTAGATGCAGCAGACGCGCAGGATGCGCATGTCGGACAGCGTGAACGCCGCTTCGAGGAAACGCGCCTGTTCGTCCAGCGGATCGCCTGGCAGGCCGCGGTTCACTTCGAAAGGTGAACTCTTAGAGAGGATCGCGACGCCATTGAAGCCCTTCTGGCCGTGCGTCTCGACATGATACCCGAGCGCCTCGATCTCCAGCCGCGGGAAACCTTCGTCGACCGTCTTGATCTCCTGCAGGCAGACGATATCCGGATCGGAATCCTTGAGCCATTGCGTGAGATTGTCGATGCGCGCCTTGACGCCGTTGATGTTCCAGGTCGCGATCTTCATGGCTCTGTCCCGTTCCGCATAATGCATGTCGCCCAGAAGTGTGCAGCGGTACTGGGATAACGACAGGCATAAAAAACAAAGAGCTAAAGCGCACCGCATGAATCAGCGTCGATGCAGCGCGCTTTAGTGCGCTTCTTTTATCGCGGTCTTTCACCGGCGGACAAGACGATAAACCGGCCGGAAGGAATTCTTCGGCCGGTTTGAGGGGGAGTCCGTGCGTTTAGACGTTCAAATCGAGAAACTGGTGCCACAGCCGCAGCTTGCCACCGCATTCGGGTTCTTGATCTGGAAGGATTGGCCAAGCAGATTGTCGACGAAGTCGATCTCCGAGCCCGCCATGTAGACGAGCGAAAGGCTGTCGATCAGCACCTTGGCATCGTTCTTTTCGACGATGATGTCGTCGTCATCAGCGCTGTCGGCAAGATCGAACTTGTAGGAAAAGCCCGAACAGCCGCCGCCTTCGACGGAAACGCGCAAGGCGCTCTTGCCGGCTTCGGCGCCGACGATCGCAGCGATACGCTTTGCCGCGGCATCTGAAAGGGTTACACTTGTATCCGTCATGTTTCCTCCTGCCGGGGTCAAGATCCGGAGAGAATGGGTTTTGGCACTTGAATGTTCAAATGCCTGATATCAAACAAACTTACCATGATCTTCGCGAAAAGGCGATGATGCGCCGAAGCGATTAAGAAAGCGCCTCTTTGCCGTTTCATCGAGCTATAGGTATGAAGAGCGATAAGCGGCGTCAATGGGCAGATGCGGCAACATGCAGGATGACGGTGAAGAATGACGATCGATACGCGTGCTTTGGGTTTCGGCAGCAGTGAAAGGGCGGTCTATGCGGCCGACCCCTGGACGACGCGCGGACGGCTCTATCAGGAGGACGGCAGCCCGACGCGCTCCGATTTCCAGCGCGACCGCGACCGCATCGTCCACACCACAGCCTTCCGGCGGCTGAAACACAAAACCCAGGTCTTCATCGCCCAGGACGGCGATCATTACCGCACCCGGCTGACGCATACGATCGAGGTGGCGCAGATCGCCCGCGCTCTTGCCCGCGCCCTGAAGCTCGACGAGGATCTGGCCGAGGGCGTGGCGCTCGTGCACGATTTCGGCCACACGCCGTTCGGTCATACCGGCGAGGACGCGTTGCACGAGGTGCTGCTGCCCTATGGCGGCTTCGACCACAATGCCCAATCGCTGCGCATCGTGACCAAACTGGAGAGGCGTTATGCTGAATTCGACGGCATCAACCTGACATGGGAAAGCCTCGAAGGTCTCGTCAAGCACAATGGTCCGCTTCTGACGCCGGATGGAGTCGGGACGCGCGGCCCCGTTCCTCAACCGATCCTCGATTATTGCGAACTGCACGATCTCGAGCTTGCAACCTATGCCAGCCTCGAGGCCCAGGTGGCGGCGATCGCGGACGACATTGCCTATAATACCCACGATATCGACGATGGCCTGCGTTCCGGTTATCTGACTTTCGACATGCTGGAGGAAATCCCGTTTCTTGCCGCGCTGATGGCCGAGGTGCGGGAGCGATATCCGCATCTGGAGGCCAGCCGCTTCACCCATGAGATCATGCGCCGTCAGATTACCCGCATGGTGGAAGACGTGATCGGCGTCGCGCAACAGCGCCTGTCGCTCTTGCGCCCTGAGAGCGCAGCCGACATCCGCGGTGCCGGCCAGGTTATCGCCAGCTTTTCCGAGGGAATGGCCGAGACCGACAGGCAGATCAAGGCGATGCTCTTCAAACGCATCTACCGCAATCCCGATATCATGCGCATCCGTGCCGGCGCCGCCCAGATCGTCACCGATCTTTTTGCCGCCTACATGGCCAATCCGAAGGAGATGCAAAGCCATTACTGGGTCGATCATATCGCCGGCCTGTCCGACGCGCCGAAGGCTCGCCATGTCGGCGATTATCTCGCCGGCATGACCGACACCTATGCCATCAGCGCCCACAGGCGGTTGTTTGACCACACTCCGGATTTGCGATAGGCAGCGGTCGCCCACGCCGAGGGCCGATTTGAGCCTTTGGCACAGCCTATGCATGGAAGAGTGCGATGAACCTTTTTACCGACTTCGAAGCCAGGATCAAAACCGCCCTTGAACAGATCGATCTGGTCAGGGAAAAGCGATCCGAGCTCGATTTCGGCCGCATCACCGTCGAGCCGCCGCGTGACGCGAGCCATGGCGATGTGGCGACCAATGCCGCAATGGTGCTGGCAAAACCGCTCGGAACCAACCCGCGCGCGCTGGCCGACGTCATCATCGCCAAGCTCAAGGAGGATGCTGACGTCGCCGACGTCTCGGTCGCGGGTCCCGGCTTCATCAACATCCGTCTCGCCGTCGGCTACTGGCAGCGGTTGCTCGCCTCGATGATCGGCGCCGGCACCGATTACGGCCGCTCGACGCTTGGCAAGGGCAAGAAGGTCAACGTCGAATATGTCTCGGCCAATCCGACCGGCCCCATGCATGTCGGCCATTGCCGTGGCGCCGTCGTCGGCGACGCGCTCGCCAACCTGCTGGCTTTTGCCGGTTACGGCGTCGAGAAGGAATATTACATCAACGATGCCGGCTCGCAGATCGACGTGCTCGCTCGTTCCGTCTTCCTGCGCTATCGCGAAGCGCTCGGCGAAAAGATCGGCGAAATCCCCTCGGGTCTCTATCCCGGCGACTATCTCGTGCCCGTCGGTCAGTCGCTTGCCGCCGATTACGGCGTGCGGCTGCACAACATGCCGGAAGACCAATGGATGCCGATCGTCAAGGATCGCACCATCGATGCGATGATGGTGATGATCCGCGACGATCTGGCGGCGCTGAACGTCCATCACGACGTCTTCTTCTCCGAGCGCACCCTGCATGCCAATGGTGCAGCCGCGATCCGCACGGCGATCAACGACCTGACCTTCAAGGGTTACGTCTACAAGGGCACGCTGCCGCCGCCGAAGGGTCAGCTTCCCGAGGACTGGGAGGATCGCGAACAGACACTGTTCCGTTCGACCGAGGTGGGCGACGATATCGACCGGCCGCTGATCAAGTCGGATGGCTCCTATACCTATTTCGCCGCCGACGTCGCCTACTTCAAGAACAAGTTCGACCGTGGTTTCGACGAGATGATCTACGTGCTTGGCGCCGACCATGGCGGTTACGTCAAGCGCCTGGAAGCGGTTGCACGCGGCGTTTCGGACGGCAAGGCGAAGCTGACGGTGCTGCTCTGCCAGCTCGTCAAGCTCTATCGCAACGGCGAGCCGGTGAAGATGTCGAAACGCTCAGGCGATTTCGTCACGCTTCGGGACGTCGTCGAAGAAGTCGGCCGTGATTCGGTCCGGTTCATGATGCTTTACCGCAAGAATTCCGAACCGCTCGACTTCGATTTCGCCAAAGTGACGGAACAATCGAAAGATAATCCAGTCTTCTACGTGCAATATGCGCATGCTCGCTGCATGTCGGTCTTCCGGCAGGCGAGGGAGGCTTTTCCCGACCTCGATGTTTCGCCCGAGAATCTCGCGCAAACTGTTGCAGGCATTGGCGATCCGGCCGAATTGCAGCTCGTCGCCAAGCTTGCTGAATTCCCGCGTATCGTCGATGCTGCGGCCCAGTCGCAGGAGCCACATCGCGTCGCTTTTTACCTCTACGACCTCGCCAGTTCCTTCCATGCGCACTGGAACAAAGGTAAAGATCAGCCAGAATTACGATTTGTTAATGATAAAAACCGAGAATCAAGTATTGCCAGACTTGGGCTGGTGTACGCCGTCGCGTCGGTTTTGAAGTCGGGACTCGCCATTACAGGCACTGCCGCACCGGACGAAATGCGATAACGTCACCATTTCCCCACAATGCGCTGGCATTTGAGCGTTGGCGTTTGCGAGTGGGAATAGGCATGGCTGATAAACAACTTGCGTATGATACGCGCGGAAAAAACGATCTGTTTGCCGACGATGATCCGTTGGCTGAACTTGCCCGGATCGTCGGCTTCGAGCCGCGTGTTGCGGCGAATACGGTGACTGAGACCGCACGCCGCGAGCCCGCCCTCGATCTCGAAGATGAGCTTGGGCGCGAGTTCGATCGCTACGATTCGCCACGTCCGCTCGCAGAGCTCGACCGGCCCGCCGAGCCGATCTCTGATGATGTCACTCCTGAAGATTACGTCGAGCCCGTCCTCGACGCTTCTCCCGCCGCCGAACGTGCGGAGGTTCCGGAGCCGGTTTCCGTCGCCCCCGTGGAGGCTGAAGAAGTCGAGGCTGAAGAAGAAGTAGCTTTGCCCGCCGCAGGGAATGGGGACGCATCCGCCGCCGACTGGGCGGAGCAGCTTTCCCCCGAGCCCGAGGCATCGGTGCAATCGGCCTTCGGCGGTGCGCGCGACCTGATCGAGGAGCTCGAGCTGTCGATCGGCGCAGCACCCGTTTCTTCGCTGCCGCAGCCCGCCAAGGCGCCGCAATGGTCGGCTGCCAGCATCAGGCTGCCGCTTGCCAATTTCCATGCACCGAAGCGCGAGGAGCCGGTTGTTTTGCCGGAGCCTGTGGCCGAAACGGTCGCAGCACCGGTTGCAGAGGCACCGTCCGCCGATCTTCCTGTGGTCGAACCGCAACCTGTCATCGAGCCGCCGGCGGCCGTCGCCGCTATCGAGCCTTCCGAGGAATTCGAATCCGCTTCACCGTCGCTTGGCTTCCCCGCCGAGCTCGATCGCCATGATGAAGTGATCGCATCGGAAGAGACTGCCGAGGCCGAAGAATTCGTCGAGATCGAGGAAGAGCTGCAGGATTTCGGGTCCGATGCCGGTTTCGATCTAATCGCCGCCGCCGTCGAAGGCGAGATCCAGGCCGATGCCGCGCTGACCGAGGTCGTGCCTGATGTTCCGCACACCGCCGGCACTTTCGATCTTGACGATCTGCTCGCCGACGTCTCGCGTTATCCGGTGCCGCAACGTGCCAATCCGACGCCCGTCTCGCCGCAGCCCGCATCGATCGAGGCAGCGCCCGTTTCTGCTGCCCCCATGGCCGTCGCACCTGTCGAGCCCAAGGTGATCGCGCCCGCACCGCTCGCCGCAGCACCCGTCCCGACTGCTCTGATCGAACCGGCTCCGGTCTATGCTGCCGAAGCCGCAAGGCCGATCGCGCCGCAGCTTGCCGAGGTCGTTGCGCCTCAGCCTGCCGCAACGGCATATTCGCGGGCGCCGCAGCCGGTGCCGGAAGCCGACGACCCCTTTGCCGGCCATGATTTCGAGCTGGATCTTGCCGGCATCGAGCTGGAACTCGCCGATCTCGATTTCTCCGAGCCGGCCGAGCCAGCGCCGCAGCCAGCGCCGCCAGCACATGCTCCCCAGCCGGCCGCTGCCGTCGCTACTCCTCGGCCCGCGCCTGTTTTTGCGCCTGAGCCGCCAGCTCCTGCTTTCCAGCAGGCCGCTGCCCCCGCACGGTCCGCTCCGGCCTTTGTTCCCGAGCCACAGGCTCCAGCTCCGGCTCCGGCTTTTAACTGGGCGGCTGCCTCCGACTCCACCGAAGACCTGCCATTCGATCCGGCGATGATCTCCGATCCGGAGGATCGTCCCGAGACCGTCGACGACATGCACGTGCCGACGCTGCCGCCGGTCGAGCAGCCCGCGCCGGTCGCGAAAACTGCTGATTTCGATTTCGATCTCGACGCAGAGATCGCCAGCTTCTTTGAACCGGCCAAGCCGCGGCAAACGCCGACGCCAGTCCGGGATACGGCTGCGGCCGCGGCACAGCCGGTCAAGCCCACCATCGCCGATGGCCTCGATGATTTCGAACGGGCGCTGGAGGAGGATTTCCGCCGCAGCGTGCGTGAGCCGGTCGAGCGCCGCGAGACCTCCGAGGTTCGTATCGAATCGGCAAGCCAGGCCGCTGATTTCAGCCGCGCCCGGTCGATGCGCCGGCTGCTTGCCGGGGCCGTCGTGCTCGTGGTCTTCGCCGGTGTCGGTTATGGTGTCTATTCCTCCGTCTGGAACGGCGAGGGGCTCGGCATTGTCGCGTCCGGCGAGCCGCGCGTGATCACCGCCGATAAGGAGCCGGTCAAGGTCGTTCCGGAAAATCCTGGCGGCAAGACCGTGCCGAACCAGGATAAGGCCGTTTACGACCGTGTTGCGGGTTCTGCCGAAGAGCCGAAGCAGAAGGCGCTCGTCTCTTCCGACGAGGCGCCCGTCGATGTTGTCCAGCGCACGCTGACACCGGAATCGCTGCCTGAAGACGACGAGAACGCCAACGCCGATGATCAGGTCACGCCGACTGCGGTCGGTGAGACGGAGGATCCGCGTCTGCTGCCGAACCAGGGCAATGCCGATAACGCTTCGGCAAGCGACGCCGACAAGACGCCGTCTGTTTCGCCGCGCAAGGTCCGTACGATGATCGTCAAGCCTGACGGTACGTTGGTTGCCCGCGAGGAGCCGGCGCCCGTCGATCAGCCGACGCCGTCTGCTCAGGCGACACAGTCTGCCCAGGCGACACAGTCTGCCCAGGCGACACAGTCTGCCCAGGCGACGCCGTCTGCCCAGCCGACGCCGCCGGCTCAGCCGCCGTTGACGGCCCAGTCGACCCCGTCCGCGCAATCGACCTCGCCCGTGCCTCCAGTCGGCGGAACGGCCGCAAGCTTCCCGGCAAGCGCCGAGGTTGCTTCCGCCGATACCCGTACTGCAGCCCCCGCCGAAACTGCGCCGGTACAGCCGCCGCTCGCCGGCAGTGCCGATGCGCAGGCCGCAAATTCCGCCCCGGTCGCTCCGCCGGTGCGCCCGGTCAAGTCCTCCGCGATTGCCGATACCGCGCCGATTCCGACCGCGCGTCCGGCCGACCAGCCCGTCAACGTCGTTGGCACCGTCACCGAGAAGGGCAATGTCCGGCCGCCCGTACAGCAGTCGAAGACGACTGAGGTCGCGGCCGCAGCTCCCGTCGCCGCAAAGCCACTGCAGGCCGCATCCGCCGGCGGCTACGGCATCCAGATCGCCTCACTGCCTTCGGAAGACGAGGCGACCAAATCCTACGCCAATCTGTCGAAGAAATTCGCCAGCGTGCTTGGCGGCCGCAGCCATGAGATCCGCAGGGCCGATATCGCCGGCAAGGGTACTTTCTACCGTGTCCGCATTCCGGCCGGTTCCAAGGACGAGGCCGCAGCACTCTGCGAACAGTATCGTGCGGCGGGCGGAAGCTGCCTGATCTCCAAGTAGATCGGTTTTTTGAATAGAATATGAGAGCGGCGGGCCGGATCGGCCCGCCGCTCTTTTTTGTGCATCAGGCCCGACCTTGCTCGCATTTGGCCGGGCGCCGTCTATGATTCTCACATGACCGAATCAAAAGCGATGATCCTTGGCTGCAGCGGCCTTGCCCTCACATCCGAAGAGAAAGCCTTTTACCGGGGCGAACGGCCCTGGGGCTTCATCCTCTTCGGGCGCAACATCTCCGAAGCACGGCAGATCACCGATCTCGTCGCCGAACTGCGCGACAGTGTCGGCTGGCATGCACCGGTGCTGATCGACCAGGAGGGCGGCCGCGTTCAGCGCATCCGCCCCCCCGTTCTGGCGCGTTATCCTTCCGGCCAGGCGCTCGGCGATCTCTATCGCCGCGATCGCGTGCTCGGCCTACGCGCCGCCTGGCTGATGTCGCGGCTGCACGCCTTCGACCTTTCGAGCCTCGGCATCGATGTTGATTGCCTGCCGGTGCTCGATGTGCCCGTCGAGGGCAGCAGCAAGGTCATCGGTGACCGCGCCTATGGCGGCGATCCCGAAACCGTCATCGCGATGGGGAAAGCGGCTGCCGCAGGGCTGAAGGCCGGCGGCCTATTGCCTGTGATGAAGCATATGCCCGGCCACGGTCGCGGCTTTGCGGATTCACATCTGGAGCTGCCTGTCGTCACCGTCTCGCGCGATGAGCTGGAGCTCCATGATTTCCCGCCCTTTGTCGCGATGAAGGACGAGTTGATGGCGATGACCTGTCATGTCGTTTTCGCCGCCATCGACCCGGACAATCCGGCGACGACCTCGCGCAAGGTGATCGACGGGATCATCCGCGAACACATCGGCTTTAACGGTCTGCTGCTCTCCGACGACAGCTCGATGAATGCTCTTTCCGGCACGATCGGTGAACGCGCGGCGAATATCATTGCAGGCGGATGCGATATCGTGCTGCATTGCAACGGCAATATGGACGAGATGCTAGATGTCGTGGCAAATGTTCCGCCGCTCGCCGGCATATCGCTTGCCCGCGCAAAAGCGGTGGAAGCAGGCTTCGCGGCGCCGGATATTGCCGATGAAGCGGAATTGAGGGCGGAATTCGAGGCGATGTTTGCGACGGTGTGATCGTAAGGGAGCAGCTAGGTGAGCACGGTCAAGGGCACGGAACGTCCGCAGGCGGCGACGCCGATGGACAAGTTGTGGCAGGATAACGGTGCCGAGCGCGCCAGCCACGAGCCGGCGCTGGTGATCGACGTCGCCGGCTTCGAAGGCCCGCTCGACCTGTTGCTCTATCTCGCTCGCAACCAGAAGGTCGACCTGTCGCGCATTTCGGTGCTTGCGCTGGCCGAGCAATATCTGCTGTTCATCGAAAGCGCCCGGCGTATCCGCATCGAGCTTGCCGCCGACTATCTCGTCATGGCAGCCTGGCTTGCCTATCTCAAGTCGAAGCTGCTCATTCCCCAGCAGGTCAAGGATGACGGCCCTTCCGGCGAGGAACTGGCGGCAACACTCGCCTTCCGCCTGAAACGTCTCGAAGCCATGCGCCAGGCGGCAGACGGCCTCGTCAACCGCAACCGCCTCGGCCGCGATATCTTCGTGCGCGGCGCGCCCGAGCATATTCCCGACCGGCAGCAATCCGCCTATGCGGCGAGCCTTTACGATCTCCTGACCGCCTATGCGGCGCTGCGCCAGCGCCATGCCGTCACCCAGGTGACGATCGAACGGCGCACCGTCTGGTCGCTGACCGATGCCCGCGAGCTGCTGACCCAGATGATAGGCGAGATCGGTGACTGGACGGCGATGGAACATTATCTGCTGCGTTATCTCGCAGCGCCCGAGGAACGCGTCACGGCAATCGCCAGCGCTTTTGCCGCCTCGTTGGAGCTGGTGCGCGAGGGCAAGCTCGAAATCCGCCAGGACGGCGCCTTTCAGCCGATATACATGCGCCGCGGTCCGAAACATGCCACGCTGCAGGTGGTGGAACAGGAGCGGCCGGTTTGATCGACCTGAGGGGCGAAGAAGATTTCGAAGGCGATTTCGAAGACAGGGGCCGCGACCTGCAGGCCGAGATCGAGGCCGAGCGCATCGCCGAGGCGCTGGTCTTCGCCTCCTCGCAGCCGGTCTCCGAAGGCTTCCTCGCGGAGCGCCTGCCCGAAAAGACCGACGTGCATGCAATCATGCTGCGCCTGAAGGAGCAATATGCGCCGCGGGGCGTCAATCTCGTGCAGGTCGAAGGCGCCTGGGCCTTCCGCACCGCCGCCGACCTGTCCTTCGTCATCCGCCGTGATGACAATGAGGTGAAAAAGCTTTCGCGCGCTGCACTGGAAGTGCTGGCGATCATCGCCTATCACCAGCCGGTGACACGTGCCGAAATCGAGGATATCCGAGGCGTCCAGACCTCGCGCGGCACGCTCGACGTGCTGATGGAAGCCGGCTGGGTGCGGTTTCGTGGCCGCCGGCGCACACCGGGCCGGCCGGTGACATTGGGCACGACCCGCGATTTCCTCGACCATTTCGGTCTCGAAGAGCTGCGTGACCTGCCCGGTCTCGAAGAGTTGAAGGGAGCGGGCTTGCTGTCAGGCCGGATTCCGGCGAACTTCAATATTCCCTCGCCGTTGATGAACGACGAACTGACCGAGGACGAAGACCCGATCACCCAGATGGACCTCGAGGAACTGGGGTTGTTGGCGCCGCGCGGCACCTCTGAAGATTGAGGGGCTTGCGTCTTGCTTTTGCCATGCATGGCGAAAACAATGGAGCCAGCACTTTTCGATGGGTCGATGGCTTGTCACAAAGGGCGATACCGTGACATTAAGCTCAATCCAAAGGGCTTGATGTTGGAAACGGTGTCGGAAATCCTTACATCGTGGGAACATAGAAACAGGGAGTTAGCGTAATGGGTGGTTTTAGCATGTGGCACTGGTTGATCGTTCTGGTCATCGTGCTGTTGTTGTTCGGTCGCGGCAAGATTCCGGAACTGATGGGCGACGTTGCCAAGGGCATCAAGAGCTTCAAGAAGGGCATGACGGACGAAGACGCGCCGGACACGGCAAAGACCGTCGATCACAAGGCCGACGAAACGAAGTAACCAAGTCCGGGAAAAAGCGCAGCCCCCGCGCTTCCCGTCCAGGAGCCTTGCATGTTCGATATTGGCTGGACCGAGCTTTTGGTCATCGCGGTCGTACTGATCGTGGTCGTCGGTCCCAAGGATTTGCCGCCGATGCTGCGCGCTTTCGGCAAGATGACGCAACGCGCCCGCAAGGTGGCGGGTGAATTCCGTGCGCAGTTCGATGAAGCGTTGCGCGAAGCCGAGCTTGACGATGTCCGCCAGACGATCAGCGACGCCCAGAAGCTCAACCCGGTCAACAGCCTACGCGAGGCGATGAACCCGCTTCGCCAGATGGGCAACGAGATCAAGGCCGACCTGCAGAAGGCGACCACGGTCACGGAGAACAAGACCGAAGTGCCGCCCGATGCTGTTGCAGCCCCGACGCCGTCGATGAGCCTGCCGGAAACACCGCCATTGGTCGCGACACCTGCGCCGTCGGAACCCGTCGCAGCAGCGATCGTGCAGGCTGATATGGTTGCCGCCAAGCCGAAGGCCGTGCGCAAGCCGCGCGTCAAGGCTGCCGATAAGCTCGATGCTGCGGCTGCCGTTGCCGTGCCGGTGGAAAAGCCGAAACGCACGACGGCAGCCAGGAAGCCTGCAACGCCGAAGAAGCCGGCGCAGACGAAGAAGGACGAGGCATGAGCGGTGATATCGAAGACAAGCCGCAGCCGTTGATCGAGCACCTGATGGAGCTGCGCACGCGGCTGATGTGGTCGATCGGCGCGTTTTTCGTCGCTTTCATCGCATGCTTCTTTTTTGCCAAGCATCTCTTCAACTATCTGGTCATTCCCTACAAGACAGCGGTTCAGTGGGCGCATCTCGACGTCGAGAAGGCCCAGCTCATCTACACCGCGCCGCAGGAATTCTTCTTCACCCAGGTCAAGGTGGCGATGTTCGGCGGCCTTGTGGTCGCTTTCCCGATCATCGCTGCCCAGGTCTACAAGTTCGTGGCGCCGGGTCTCTACAAGAATGAGCGCCAGGCTTTCCTGCCGTTTCTGATCGCCTCGCCGGTCCTGTTCCTGATGGGCGGCGCGCTCGTCTATTTCTTCTTCACGCCAATGGTCATGTGGTTCTTCCTGTCGATGCAGCAGGCGCCCGGTCATGACGAGATAGCAATCTCGCTGATGCCGAAGGTTTCGGAATATCTGAGCCTGATCATGACGCTGGTCTTCTCCTTCGGCCTCGTTTTCCAGCTTCCCGTCGTCACCACGCTGCTTGCCCGTGTCGGTCTTCTGACGTCGCAATGGCTCGCCGAAAAGCGCAAATTTGCCATCGTCCTCGCCTTCGTCGTCGCCGCCGTGCTGACGCCGCCGGATCCGATGTCCCAGATCGGCCTTGCGATACCGACGATCCTTCTCTACGAGATTTCCATCTATGCGGCGCGACTCGTGGAGCGCCAGCGTGCCCGGCAGGCGGTCGAAAAGGACACCGGATCCGCGGACGTTGCCAAGACGGACAGCGTCTGAGCGGCGATCCCAATCCCCCTTTGTGAACGCTGCTTAACATCCGGTCGAGGTCCGATCAGGCTTTGGCCGGGCCACCTCTGTTGCAACGACCTGGAACGACGATGCTCGATATCAAATGGATCCGTGAGAATCCCGAAGCGCTCGATGCCGCCCTTGCCAAGCGCGGCGCGGAGCCTCTGGCCCAAACTCTCGTTGCCCTCGATGAAAAGCGGCGCTCCGCCGTGCAGAAGGCGCAGGACTTGCTGTCCCGCCGCAACCTCGCCTCCAAGGAAATTGGTGCGGCGATGGCCCAAAAGAATAGCGAGCTTGCCGAGAAGCTGAAGGCCGAGGTCGCCGAATTCAAAACTCTCCTGCCGGCGATCGAGGAAGAAGACCGGCAACTGACGGCCGAACTCAATGACGCGCTCTCGCGCATCCCGAACATCCCCTTCGACGACGTTCCGGTCGGCAAGGACGAGCATGACAATGTCGTCACCCGCACCGTCGGCGAAAAGCCGCGCTGGAACCACGCGCCGAAGGAGCACTTCGAAATCGGCGAAGCGCTCGGCTATATGGATTTCGAGCGCGCCGCCAAGCTCTCCGGCTCACGCTTCACGGTTCTGACCGGGCCGCTCGCCAGGCTCGAGCGCGCGCTCGGCCAGTTCATGATCGATCTCCACACCAGCGAGCACGGCTATACCGAAGTCAGCTCGCCGCTGATGGTGCGCGACGAGGCCGTCTATGGCACCGCCCAGCTGCCGAAATTCGCCGACGATCTCTTCAGGACGACGGACGGCCGCTGGTTGATTCCGACGGCTGAAGTGACGCTGACCAATCTGGTGCGCGAAGAAATCCTCGATCAGGAGAAGCTGCCGCTCCGCTTCACCGCGCTGACGCCGTCCTTCCGCTCGGAAGCGGGCTCCGCCGGCCGCGATACGCGCGGCATGCTGCGCCAGCATCAGTTCTGGAAATGCGAGCTCGTTTCGATCACTGATGCCGAGAGCGCCGTTGCCGAGCATGAACGCATGACCGCTTGCGCCGAGGAAGTGCTGAAACGCCTCGGCCTGCATTTCCGCACCATGACGCTTTGCACCGGCGACATGGGCTTCGGCTCGCGCAAGACCTACGATCTCGAAGTCTGGCTGCCCGGGCAGAATGCCTTCCGTGAAATCTCCTCCTGCTCGGTCTGCGGCGATTTTCAGGGTCGCCGAATGAACGCGCGCTACCGCGGCAAGGAAGACAAGAGCAACAGGTTCGTCCACACGCTGAACGGTTCCGGCACGGCCGTCGGCCGCTGCCTGATCGCCGTCCTTGAAAATTATCTGAACGAGGATGGTTCCGTCACGATTCCGGACGTTTTGCTGCCTTATATGGGCGGATTGACCAAAATCGAACGGGCGGCTTGAGGCGATGCGCATCCTGCTTACGAATGACGATGGCATTCACGCCGAAGGCCTTGCCGCGCTGGAGCGGATCGCGCGCACGCTGTCCGACGATGTCTGGATCGTGGCGCCCGAGACCGACCAGAGCGGCCTTGCCCATTCGCTGAGCCTCTCTGAACCTCTGCGGCTGCGCAAGATTTCCGAAAAGCATTTCGCCCTGCGCGGCACGCCGACCGATTGCGTCATCATGGGCATCAGGCAGGTGATGGACATCAAACCGGATCTGGTCCTGTCCGGCGTCAATTCAGGCTCGAACGTTGCCGACGACGTGACCTATTCCGGCACGATCGCCGGCGCCATCGAAGGCACGATGCAGGGCGTGCGCTCGTTTGCGCTGAGCCAGGCCTATCTCTATGAGGATGGCGCGCGCATCGTGCCCTGGGAGGTCTGCGAGACGCATGCGCCGGCTCTTCTGGAAAAGCTGATGGTCCTGGACCTGCCGGAGGGTACGTTCCTCAATCTCAACTTCCCGAACTGCCGTCCCGACGAAGTCAATGGCGCCGAGGTGACCATGCAGGGCAAGCTCGCCTTCAATCTGCAGGTCGACGCCCGCTCCGACGGCCGGGGCTTTCCTTACTACTGGCTGAAGTTTGGCGAACGCGCCGGCGCCTTCGTTGAAGGCACCGATATTCACGCCCTGAAGCATAATAAGATTTCGGTAACGCCTTTGAAACTGGATCTGACCGATTATTCCGTGACGGACCGCGTGGCGCGGGCCTTGGGATACGGAGCACAAGTTTGACGGCAAGACTGGCGGAGAAGGAGGGCTTTGCTGCGCTCGTCCTCAGATTGCGTGCCGAAGGCATCTCCGACCTCGATCTGCTGACGGCGGTCGAGCAGACGCAGCGCTCACTGTTTGTGCCGCCGCAATTTGCCGACGACGCCTATTCGAGCCGGACGATACCGATCGAATGCGGTTCCTTCCTTGAAGGCATCGATTTTGCCGTCCGCATCCTGCATCACTTGAAGCTCAAGCCGGGCCAGCGCGTCCTGGAGATCGGCACCGGAAGCGGCTTTACCGCCGCCGTCATGGGCCGCATGGCCGAGCGTGTCCTGTCCATCGACCGCTACAAGACGCTGACGACGGCAGCGCAGCGGCGCATGGAATCGCTTGGTCTGCGCAGCGTCATCATTCGCCATGCCGACGGCAGTGCCGGCATGCAGGGCGAGGGCACCTTCGACCGCATCCTGGTGACGGCGGCCTTCAACGCGATGCCGCGCTTTTATACCGACCAGCTCGTTTCCGGCGGCTCGATGATCGCGCCGCTCATGATTTCCGAGAACGAGTGTCGCATGGTGCGGCTGACGAAAACCGGCAGCCGTTTCGAACGCGAGGAACTGTTCGAAGCACCCTATCTGCCGATCGTTCCGCGTCTTGCTTCGCTGTTGTAGGGCCTCGCTGCCGTAGGCGTAAATGTTTCCGGCCGGATCGGCCTGAAATCTGAATATGCATCACAATCAGAAAAGCCGCTCGCAGTTTTCGGCATCATGCTCTGCGCACTACGATTTTTCACCCGTAAGCCTATGGTTATCAACTTCTCAAAAATATCGCACTGATTCCAGCATCTTAACCGCGTGGTAATACTAACGCGTTTTAATAGACTCACAAATGGTTGCGTTCTCAGTGGGTCGAGTCATGCGTTTCAGTCTTTCGCCAAAGTTCGGGAAGTCGGCCGGTAATCTTCTGGTTGTTGGCCTGCTGGCAAGTGCCGCAACGGGCTGCAGTTCCGATGTGACACGGTTTGGCGGCTTGTTTTCCTCCTCCGGGCAGGACCAGATCACCACAAGTTCCATTCCGCGCAGGAATATCAACGGTTCTCAGGGCGATCCGGTGCCGCGCGCCGATCTCGGCGGTTCGGCCGTTGCCAGCCAGTCGGGCTACGGCGGCGGCAATGACGCACTGAACCAGCCTTATCCCGCACGCCAGGGTTACGATCCGACACGCACGTCGAGCTCGAGCGCACGTCTCGCTTCCGCGCCGGTCACGGTGCAGCGTTCAGAGCTGGCCGCGCCGACGGCCGTTGCTCCGTCCCGGCAGCGGGAAAAGGAAGTCGCGCTCGCCCAGCCTTTCCCAGCTGCGCCGCAGGCCGAAAAGCCCCGTTTGGTGGCGCCGGCGGCACCCAAGGTGATGCCCGATACGCTGACGACCGGCACGACGCCGAAGGTTTCCGGCTGGTCCGCGACCAACGCGCCTTCGGTGACGCTGCGTCCGGGTGAAAGCATCGCCACGCTCTCCAGGCGTTTCGGCGTTCCGGAAAAGGAAATCCTGCGCGTCAATGATCTGAAGACGGCATCTGCCGCCCAGCCAGGCCAGGCGATCCTCATCCCGACCTTCAACGGCGGCAATGCCGCCAAGGCGGCATCGCAGGCGGCTGACCTTTCCAAGCCCGGCAAGATGCCGGAGGCGCCGAAGGCGCCTGAGCAGAACGTTGCCGTCATTCCAGGCGCCAATTCGGCCCGCGACAAGACGCTGGCGAGTGCCGATGCCACCGGCAAGCTTCCCGCCGGCGCCGGCAAGGATCCGAAGGCGCCTGCCGGCACCTATGTCGTCAAGCAAGGCGATTCCCTGGCAAAGATCGCCAAGGCGACCGGCAGCAATGTCGATGACCTGAAGGCCGCCAACAATCTTTCGGCCAGCTCGCTCCGCATCGGTCAGGCCCTGAAGATCCCGAACGGCACCGCCGACAATATCAAGACCGCCTCGATCCCGGCCGAGAAGGTCGATCCGAAGCCGACTCAGCCGGCAGCAGCCCAGCAGACGGCTTCCGTGCAGCCCTATAAGGCACCGGCCGCCACCCAGACCGTCGACGATGCCGAGAAGAAGTCGGACGTCAGCTCCGCCGCACCGGAATCGACCGGCATCGGCAAATACCGTTGGCCGGTGCGCGGCCAGGTCATTGCCTCATACGGCGCCAACGTCAACGGCAACCGCAATGACGGCATCGACATCTCGGTACCGCAGGGCACGCCGATCAAGGCCGCTGAAAACGGCGTCGTCATTTATGCCGGCAACGGCCTGAAGGAACTCGGCAACACGGTTCTCGTCCGTCACGACGACGGCACCGTCACCGTCTACGGCAACGCCGACACGCTGAGCGTCACCCGCGGCCAGAAGATCCAGCGCGGCCAGACCGTCGCCGTCTCCGGCATGAGCGGCGACGTCAAGCAGCCGCAGGTCCATTTCGAGGTGCGCAAGGACGCGTCCCCGGTCAACCCGATGACTTTCCTGGAATAGGTATAGCGTACCAGGAAACGCAAAAGCCCGGCCACCAGCCGGGCTTTTGTCATTTAATGGATGTCGCGCAAAAGTGCGCAGCGGTTTTGGGATAAACGACAAAGACCTAAAACGCGTCGCGTGATTTCGGATTGAAGCGACCCGCTCTAGTCCCGGTCGATGTGAACGCGCATACGCCCGGCTAGGTCCTGGATATACTGCCAGGCGACGCGGCCGGAGCGTGCGCCGCGCGTCGTTGCCCATTCCAGCGCCTCGGCATGCATCTTGTCGCGTTCGAGCCCGAGCTTGAAGTGATCGGCATAGCCGTCGATCATGCCGAGATAATCCTCCTGGCTGCATTTGTGGAAGCCGAGCCAGAGGCCGAAGCGGTCGGAAAGCGAAACCTTTTCCTCGACCGCCTCCGACGGATTGATCGCCGTCGACTGCTCGTTTTCCATCATGTGGCGCGGCAGGAGATGGCGCCGGTTGGAGGTGGCGTAAAAGAGCACATTGTCCGGCCGCCCCTCGACGCCGCCGTCGAGTGCTGCCTTCAGCGATTTGTAAGCGGTGTCATCGTGATCGAAGGAGAGATCGTCGCAAAAGACGATCACGCGGTACGGCGTGTCCTTCAGGAGGTCGAGCAGATGGGGGAGGGTGGCGATATCCTCGCGATGGACTTCGACCAGTTTCAGCAAGACGCTGCTTTCGCGCCTGACATCCTCGTGCACGGCCTTGACCAGCGAGGATTTGCCCATGCCGCGCGCGCCCCAGAGCAGCACATTGTTGGCGGCATAACCCTCGGCGAAACGCACCGTATTCTCATGCAGGATGTCGCGCACGTGATCGACGCCGCGGATGAGCTTCAACGCCACCCGGTTCGGTCTCGTGACCGGCTGCAGATGCTGGCGCAAAGGCGCCCAGACGAAACAGTCGGCAGCATCCCAGTCGTTGAGGGCAGGTGCCGGTCCGGCAAGACGCTCGACGGCGTCTGCGAGCCGTCTCAGTTCGGCGAGCAGGGCTGTGTTGATTTCCTCGGTCATCGGTGGCCTCCTGATTTCTCACTGCGGGAATCCGCTTTGATCTTTCGATGCCGCTAATGCATGTCGCCCGGAAGTGTGGAGCGGTTCCGGGATAACGACATGCTTGAAAACAAAAGAGCTAAAGCGCGTCGCATCTATCAAGTTCGATGCGACGCGCTTTAGCATGGCGTTTTGACGGCGGAAAGGTTATGAGGCAGCGGAATCGGTACTGTTTCCGGCTGTTTCTGTTGCATTCATCGAAGCGGTAACTATAGTCCGGCAACCTGAAAAGAGAGGCGGAGTTCCGCCGCCCAAGCCTGAGGAGTTTAGCATGTTCATCACCCCGGCGTTCGCCCAGAGCGCGACCGATACTGCAACGGGATTCGGCGGTTCCGGTTTCGAAATGATCATCCTGTTCGTGCCACTGATGGTCGTCTGGTACTTCCTGCTGATCCGTCCGCAGCGCGCACAGGCAAAAAAGCGTGAGGAGACCCTGAAGGCAATTCGTCGCGGCGACCAGGTCGTCACCGGCGGCGGTCTCGTCGGCAAGGTCACCAAGGTCGTCGACGAAAAGGAAGTCGAAGTCGAGATCGCTGATGGCGTGCGCGTGCGCATCGTCCGCAGCGGCATCTCCGAAATTCGCGTCAAGGGTGAACCGGTCAAGGCCGACGCGGCGTAACAAGCGATAACGGCAGGACCGCCGGATCGGAAGATCGTCGAGAGAATGTTGCATTTTTCCCGCTGGAAAACACTTCTGATTTGGCTGGCCGCGTTTGCGGCCATTGCCATTGCTGCGCCCAATCTGCTGACTGAGGCGCAGCGATCCTCCCTGCCAGACTGGTTGCGGCACGACCGCGTAATGCTTGGTCTCGACCTGCAGGGCGGCTCGCATATCGTTCTGAAGGTCGAGCGTTCCGATATTGTCAAGGACCGCCTGGAAGAGGTGGTCGCGAATGTGCGCAACGCGCTGCGCGGCGCCGGCATCCGCTATACCGGGCTGACCGGCAATGACCAGACCGTCACCGTCCGCATCACCGATCCGGCCCAGACACAAGCGGCGGTCGATCTCTTGAAGCCTTTGACGACGGCTGGCGGACATGCGGGACCTGAGGTAGCGCTGCAGCAGGGCGAGGAGGGGCAGCTCTCGCTGCAGATTTCTGACGCCGGCATTACCGCTGACGTTGCCTCCGCGCGGACCCGGTCGCTCGATATCGTTGGCCGCCGCATCGCGGGATTCGGCTATGATGATTTCCTCGTTCGCCCCGATGGCGCCGACCGCATTGTCGTGCAGGTGCTGGGATCGGTCGATGCTGAGCGGCTGAAGAACATCCTCAACCAGCCGGCCAAGCTTTCCTTTCATCTGATCGACGAAAGCATGTCGGGGCAGGAGGCGCTGAACGGCCGCTGGCCGGCGACATCGCAGGTGCTCTATTCCCTTGACGATCCGCCAGTACCTTATCTGGTCGATCGCACGGCTTTCGTCACCGGCAGCAACATGGTCGATATCGAGCCTGTCGTCGATCAACAGACGCAGGATACCGCGATTGCCTACCGTCTCGATGCGGAAGGTACGCAGCGGCTGGCGCAGGCGACGGGGCAGAATATCGGCAAGCACCTGGCCATCGTCTTCGACGACCAGGTGATGTCGTCACCGGTCATCGATGCGGCGATCGCCGGCGGTGAGGGTCGGATTACCGCAAACTTCTCCGAAGATGGCGTCCGCGACCTTGCGATCATGCTGCGCGCCGGTGCCTTGCCGGCGACGCTGACCAGCGTTGAGGAACGCAGCGTCAGCCCGAGATTCGGCGCCGATTCCATCTTCAGCGGCCTTGTTGCCGGTCTCGTCGCCGTCGTGCTGGTCGCGGCACTGATGATCGCGCTCTATCGCATCCTCGGCGTCATCGCCGTCGTCTCGCTCTTCTTCAACCTGATCCTCATCGTCGCGGTGCTGAGCCTTGCCGGCGCGACGCTCACCTTGCCCGGGATTGCCGGTATCGTGCTGATTGTCGGCATGGCCGTCGACTCGAACGTTCTAATCTACGAGCGTATCCGCGAAGAGGAGAAGATCACCCATTCCTTTGCGGAGGCCGTCGGCCGCGGTTTCTCACGCGCATTTGCAACGATCATCGACGCGAATGTGACGATCTTCATCGCCGCCATCATCCTCTTTTTCCTCGGCAGCGAATCCATCCGCGGTTTCGCGGTGACGCTGGCGGTCGGCATCCTGACGACTGTTTTCACGGCTTTCACGCTGACGCGCTCGATCGTTGCCGTCTGGCTGAGCGCGCGCCATCCCCGACATCTGCCAAAGAGCGTTCTGGCGCATCTTTTCGAACACGCCAATATCCGCTTCATGGGAATCCGCCGCTATGTCTTTACGGCGTCGGCGGTCATCTCGCTGATCGCCATGGCCGCCTTTGCCACCGTCGGCCTGCATCTCGGCATCGATTTTACCGGCGGTTCGCTGATCGAGGTGACGGCGAAACAGGGCAATGCCGATATCGCCGATCTCCACTCGCGCCTCAATGATCTCAACCTCGGCGACGTCCGCGTCGAGCGCGCGGGCGGACCGTCGAACGCGCGGATCCGCATCGCTTCCCAGGGCGGCGGCGAGAATGCCGAGCAGTCGGCGGCGACGCTGGTGCGTGGCGAGCTCCAGGAGGACTATGACTTTCGCCGCGTTGACGTCGTCGGACCCGCCATCTCGGGCGAATTGACGATGATGGCGACGCTCGGCATGCTTGCAGCACTTGCGGCGATCCTGATCTACATCTGGATCCGCTTCGAATGGCAGTTCGCGGTCGGTGCCATCGTCGCAACGCTGCACGACGTCATCATCATGCTTGGTCTCTTCGTCCTCACCGGTATCGAGTTCAACCTGACGAGCATCGCCGCCGTGTTGACCGTCGTCGGTTATTCCCTGAACGACACGGTCGTGGTCTATGACCGAATGCGCGAGAATCTCAAGCGATACAAGAAGATGCCGCTGCCGATCCTGATCGATGCCTCGATCAACCAGACGCTGTCGCGCACCGTTCTGACCGCGGCGACGACGCTGACCGCCTTGCTGGCGCTCTTTCTCTTTGGGGGCGAAGTCATCCGCTCCTTCACCTTTGCGATGCTCTTTGGCGTCGCTCTCGGCACTTTCTCTTCGATCTATATCGCCGCTCCTGTCTTGATCGTCTTCCGGCTGCGGCCGGAGGCTCCCGACGGGGAAGAGAGCAACAAGACGGATGCTGGTGTAAAATCCGGCACGGTGGTTTGAAAACATGGCAAAAGGCATAGAAATCCGCGCGGCGCATTTCCCCGGGCGCGCTCCGATCGATGCTTACGGCAATGGCGGCTTTCGCTTTGCCGACATGTCGCATCGTGGCTCCATCCTTTGCCTGCCCTCCGGCATTCATGGCTGGGACATGGATATGTCGAAACCGCTGTCGCCTGAAAATTTCCGCCGCGTGCTTGATGAGGCGGCCGACATCGAGGTTCTGCTCGTCGGTACGGGAACCGAGCTCCGCCGCCTGCCCGAGGAATTGAAGCTGGCGCTGAAATCGCGCGGCATCTCCTCCGATCCGATGAGCACCGGCGCTGCAGTGCGCACCTTCAATATCATGCTCGCCGAGCAACGTGCCGTCGCCGCGGCGTTGATTGCGGTCTGACGATGACTGAGGCGCATATTGCGACGAACCAGGAGATCTGCCTGGCGATGCTGCGTGACAGCGATCGCGACCGCTATCTCGCCTGTCTGCTGTCGCCGGAGGAGAAGCGCGGCGCGCTTGCGGCTCTCTATGCCTTCAATGCCGAGCTTGCCCGCATCCGCGATCTCGTGCACGAGCCGTTGCCCGGGGAGGTGCGGCTACAATATTGGCACGATCTTCTGGAGGGCAGCGCACACGGCTCGACGGCGGCCAATCCCGTCGCCGCGGCGCTTCTGACCGCAATCGAAACGCACCGCCTGCCGCGCAAGACGCTGATCGACATGATCGAGGCCCGCACCTTCGATCTCTATGACGATCCGATGGAGACACGTCTTTCGCTTGAAGGCTATGCCGGCGAAACGGCATCCGCCCTGATCCAGCTCGCAAGCCTCGTGCTTTCGCCGGAGGAGGCCGCATGCTCGGCCGACGCCGCCGGTCATGCCGGCGTTGCCCAGGCGGTCGCCGGGCTGTTGCTGCTGATGCCGCTGCATCGCCGCCGCGGCCAGATCTATATTCCGCTGCAGATCCTGTCCGCCACCGGTCTTGACCGCGATGCCTTCCTCGCCGGAAAAGACAGGCCGCGCATCTCTGCCGCCATCGAGGCCTTCGCCGGTCTCGGTCGCGAACATCTGGCAAAGGCGAGGGCGGCGGGGTCGATTGCGCCGACTGTTTTTCCAGCCTTCCTGCCGGCGACGCTTGCCGAACCGGTGCTCATCAGGGCGCAGAAACGGGGCGCCTTGCTGTTTGACCGGCCGCTGCAGCCGCCGCAATGGCGCCGCCAACTGCGGATGGGGCTGGCTGCAGCACGCCGAAAAATCTGATATCGGTCAAATTCGCGCAAGTCTCGCGCGTTACAAGGCTTCCACCGCTACCCTTTGAACGGAGACTCGGCGTGGGCATTATCGTCTGGTGCGTCCTTTTCGCCATCGTCATTTTCATTGCTTTCGTGGCAACGCGCATGGCCGCGCAGAACAAGGAAGACGGCCTGCATGACACGGGCCTCGCCATCATCGAATTCGGTCGCGCTTTTCCGAACGAGGCGATCCGTCAGCTGCAGGCGACGGAAAACGGCCAGGCCGTCTTCGTGCGCCTGCACGACAACAAGGCGGGCTTCATGCGCAACATGTCGCGCCATTTCGCCTGCCATCTGATCGAGCCGGGTCGGGTGCGCGTCGTGGGATCGGAAACGGGCAGGGGACTGGTGATCGACTTCCTCGATGCACCCTATCACAACGGCGATTTCGAATTCGCTTCCGCCAAGGAAGCCTCGGAGGTTTCGCTCTGGCTGCTCGGCAATTATATCGCCGAGCCGGATAAGGATCTGCCGCCCGGCAATATTTCGGCGGCGAACAAGCAGTAATGCATGTCGCCCAAAGTGTGCAGCGGTTTGCCGGGACGGCAAGCATAAAAGCAAAGACTTCAAGCGGGTCGCATGAGCGGGGTCCGATGCGACGCGCTTGAAAACGCCGGTCAGGCGCTTTCGGCAAGCGTCGATTCTTGACCGAGCCAGGTCGCGCAGTCGGCAAGGGCGCGCCGCGCGATCAACTGCCGCTTCATGATCGTCTTGTCCTTGCCGCGGAAGCGCTTGACGCCTTCAGGTTTGACGATCGAACCCGGCTGGAGCTCCGGAAACAGCCCGAAATTGATGTTCATCGGCTGGAACGATCGTTTGCCCGGCTCCTCGTCGGTGACTATGTGCCCACCGGTGAT
Source organism: Rhizobium beringeri (assembly GCF_004306515.1). NCBI lineage: Bacteria > Pseudomonadati > Pseudomonadota > Alphaproteobacteria > Hyphomicrobiales > Rhizobiaceae > Rhizobium > Rhizobium beringeri. The sequence continues at coordinate 1,605,500 of NZ_SILG01000001.1, forward strand.
ATGACCGAGCAGCGAGCCGAGCGCCGTCGTCGCCGGCGGTAGCGAGATCGCCTCGCCCTTGCGTTCTGCGGCGGCGAAACGCCCGGCCATCAGCCCGACGCTGGCGCTTTCCACATAACCCTCACAGCCGGTGATCTGGCCGGCAAAACGCAGGCCGGGCCGCGATTTCAGCGTCAGTGACCGGTCGAGCAGGGTGGGGGAGTTAATATAGGTATTGCGGTGCAGGCCGCCGAGACGGGCAAATTCCGCATTTTCCAGACCCGGGATCATCCGGAAGATATCCGCTTGCGCGCCATATTTCAGCTTCGTTTGGAAGCCGACCATATTGTAGAGCGTGCCGAGCGCATTGTCCTGCCGCAGCTGCACGACGGCATAGGCCTTGACCGTCGGATTATGCGCGTTCGTCAGCCCCATCGGCTTCATCGGCCCGTGGCGCAGCGTCTCGCGGCCGCGTTCGGCCATCACCTCGATCGGCAGGCAGCCGTCGAAATAAGGCGTGCCCTCCCATTCCTTGAAACCGACCGTGTCGCCTGATATCAGCGCGTCGACGAAGGCATTGTATTGCGCCTCGTCCATCGGGCAGTTGATGTAATCTTTGCCGGTGCCGCCGGGCCCGACCTTGTCGTAGCGCGACTGATACCAGCAGATATCCATGTCGATGCTCTCGCGGTAGACGATCGGCGCGATGGCGTCGAAGAAGGCGAGCGAATCCTCGCCGGTTTCCGCCTGGATGGCGCTCGCGAGCGACGGCGCCGTCAGCGGTCCGGTGGCAACGATGGCAAGATCCCAGTCGCGTGGTGGCAGGCCGGTGATCTCTTCGCGCACAACGGTGATGAGCGGGTGGTCATGAACCGCCTTGGTCACCGCCTCGGAGAAGCCGTCACGATCGACGGCGAGCGCACCGCCGGCCGGTACCTGGCACCGATCGGCAGCGGCCATGATCAGCGAGCCCGCCATGCGCATCTCTGCATGGATGACGCCAACGGCATTGCTGGTGGCATCGTCGGACCGGAAGGAATTGGAGCAGACAAGTTCGGCAAGGCCGTCGGTTTTGTGCGCATCCGTGCCGCGCACCCCGCGCATTTCATGCAGGATGACCGGAACGCCGGAACTGGCGATCTGCCAAGCGGCTTCCGAACCGGCAAGCCCGCCGCCGACGACGTGGATAGGGGAATAGGAGGAGATCGTGTTCATCCCGGGCTGATATCATGTCGGCCGGTGCGATCCAACACCCCGGAATCAAAAACGGCGCCTTCGTGGCCCAGCACCCCGAAATCAAAAACGGCGCCTTCGTGGCCCAGCACCCCGGAATCAAAAACGGCGCCTTCGTGGCGCCGTCTTGGAAGCATCGTACTCGCTATTAGCGGAACGAGCGGGATGCAATATTGCGGATGTCGTAGCGGCTAACGCCGATATCGGACAGGGTCTGGTTGGAAAGGCCGCCGAGTTCGTTGAGCGTACGACGGTAGCTGAGCCAGCTTTTTGCAATGCGGATCGGGTTCATTGTCTTCTTCCTATGTCCGCGGGACGGCGGGATCGCTATCTCTCTGCGGTTGATGTTTATATAGGCGAGAACCGTCCTATTGTGCAGTGCAAATAAAAGGCGTCTGCCATGCAATTGTGCAATGTGATGCTCGACAATTAGGCGATGAATATTTTTTGAGCGGGCTAATCAAGCGGAAAAACCTGCAGCCGCCGCGCCCACCATGTGCAGATAAAAGAAAACGCCCGCTGTGGGTACAGCGGGCGTTTCGATCGAGAACAATCGTGCTTGGGAGGAGCAGCGATCGCCTTGAATTAGCGGGCAGAAGCCTCACGGGCAACGCGATGGATGTCCGAACGGTCGATGCCGAGATCGTGCAATTCGCGGTTGGTCATGCGGCCGAGTTCCGTGACGGTCTGACGATACTTGCGCCAGTTATTGAAAGAGCGAGAGAAGTTCATGTTAAGCCCCTTTCCGAGGGTTTCATCTGCCAGCAGCCACCGATCGGCGCTGACCTCTATTTGATGACCAGAATATATGTTGCGGCGCGAAAGACTAAAACAGCCAAGTTTTCAGATCACCCATGCAAAGCATGCATTGCTCAGAGGGTATTTGACGCAGACTTACCGCTTTTTGGTCAACGAATAGGCAGAATGACCTTTAGGAAAGCAGTTCAAATTGGAGGGGCGAATGGGGTGCCACAGCGGAAAGCGCTGCTCCCTCCGCTAGTTCCGCCCGTCCTTCCGCTACAAAGAGGCGTTCCGCTTCGGATGGATGTCGCCCATCCCTTCGCAGAGTTGGTGGGGCGGCGTGACGACAATGTGGCATGACGGCGCCATCCGACGAAAACCCTCAAGCCGCCAATGCTTTAATACAGCTTTGGCTAAGCAAAAACGCCCGCCGGGGGAGGATCCGGCGGGCGTGTTATGGTGACTGACAACTGGGAGGAGGAGTGTTGCCAGTCTATCGCAGCGCGCTGGGAGGAGGAGTGCGCGGCTGCGAATCTCGTCACGGACAAAGCATCCGCGGGCATCCGACTGGAGCCGGGCCGGGGCGCCATCCCCGCGCTTCGATGTCCTAATCAATAGTATGACTAATGAGTATTGTGCAGTGCAATAAATTCATGGGGGACATGCAAGGATCGCATGCCTCTCCGTCCATAGGCTTATATTAGCGCTTATGACGTTAGCGGCCGGTTAACACTCGATACTATTTAGACCAATGAGGAACTTGTATATTTATCGCAACAGCGTTTGCGAACACCCGTGCTGCGTCTATAACGGCGTGAGCCGCAGCGCCGCAGTCGACGTTGCGGAAATCAAGGGGTTGAGCATGTATCGCGGCAGATTGGAGCGGGATCTCTCGCTCTGGGTGGGCAAGGGCCTGCTCGCGCAGGAAACGGCAGGTGCGCTTCTCGCCGAATATGACAGCCGCCCGGCAAGCTTCAGCCTCGGCAGGGTGCTGATGGCGCTGGCGGCGGTGCTGCTTGCCGCTGCCATCCTGCTGGTCGTCGCCTCCAACTGGGAAGCTATCCCGCGCCTTGTCCGCGTCGGCGGCATCCTTGCCCTGATCTGGTTGGTGCATATCGCCGCTGCCCGGATGCTTGCCCACGGCGCGACAGCGGCCGCAGGTGGCTTGCTGGTCATCGGCGCGATGAGTTTCGGCGGCGCCATCTCGCTGGTCGGGCAGATGTATCACCTCTCCGGCGACGAGCAGACGGTGATGTATCTCTGGTTCGCGATCGCGACGATCTCGGCGATTCTGTTCCGTTCGGGCGCCGTGGCGGTCGTCGCGGGCTTCCTCTCCTGGGCGTCGTTTGCTGTTTATCTTGAGAACAACGACACGCATTGGATAGGGTTCGATCCCTGGATGGCACCTCTCATGGCGGTGATCGTCATCGGGCTGGTGCGGTATACCGGCGCCGAGCGGGCCCGCCATCTGGCCTATCTGCTGCTGATCGGCTGGCTCGCCTGGCTCTACACTCTTTATGAGGAGATCGCCGTGGCGCTCGCCTTCGCGATCGGCGGAATGGCGGCCTTTGTCCTGACGGCGGTGCCGCTCCCGCGTATTGCCTCCTTGGTCAGGAGCGCCGGTGCGGCGCCGGCCTTCTACAGCTTCCTTGTCGCCGCGATCGGCTTCCTGCTGCTGCATATCGAGATCGAGGATGGCTGGCGGCTGGTGGTGCTCGGAGTGGCGACGCTTGCCGCTTCCGTGCTGGCGATCGCCCTGCACGGCAGAGATAACGGCGCGGTGCGATATCTCGCCTATACGACCTTCGCCGCGGAAATGCTCTATCTCGCCTCCGTCACCGTCGGCTCGATCCTTGGTACGTCGAGCCTCTTCCTCTTCTCCGGTCTCGTGGTCGCGCTGGTCGCCTGGATGGTCATCCGTCTCGAACGGCGGTTTTCGGCGAATGCCCAGGGGGAACGCGCATGAGCTCGTTCATGGCAAGGCTGCAATCCGGTAAGGGCTATCTGCTTTCGGCCATCATCGTCGCCGGTCTGCAGACCCTTATCCTCGGCACGATCATCCAGAGCCGGGCGTCCATCCTCAGCGACGGCGCCGAGGTACTGCTGAAGACGGCGCCCGTCGATCCGCGCGATTTCTTGCGCGGCGATTATGTCGTCTTGAACTACGACATTTCCTCAGTGCCGGTTCAGACGGTTTCCGGCGGGATTCCGGCCGAGGCCGGCGAACGGGTGCTATGGGTCCGGTTGAAGAAGCAGGAGGACGGTTTCTGGACCGTCACCGAATCGTCCTTCCACGAGCTGCCTCCGCAGCCGGAGACGGTGATCCTGCGCAGCCTGCCATTTTATAGCGGCGGACTTGCCGCCGGCGACAGCATGCGTGTCGAATACGGCATCGAGCGCTACTACGTTCCTGAAGGCAAGGGCAAGCCGATCGAGGAGGTCCGCAACGACGGCAATGTCGCAATATCAGTGCGTGTCTCGGCGGCGGGAAGCGCGCAAATCCGCAGCCTTCTCGTTGACGGCAAGCCGGTTTACGACGAGCCGCTTTACTGATCCGACGGCACTTCGGAGGAGGGCGGCTCCAGGGCCGCAAGTCCCCTGTCATTTGCCGTTCATTTTTCCTTTGCCTCGACCAAATCGGGTGATATAGAGACGCCGCGCTCCGGAAGGCCTCATGCGCAGGCATAGGCATGCGGTTTTGTGAACGCGGGTATGGTGAAATTGGTAGACACGCCAGATTTAGGTTCTGGTGCCGCAAGGCGTGGGAGTTCAAGTCTCTCTACCCGCACCAAGCTGTTTGCAGGCGGGAGACTGAAATCGGTTGGCTTAGGGCAGCCGAGAGTTGTCCCGAATAGCCCGCGAGTGCCGTTCCCCTTTGGGTGGAATGATACAGGAATTGGGAAAAGCCACGCGCGGCAGGATCGCCGGCGTCGTGCTCATCGAAACGAACGGCGTCTGGGCACGGCCGCCACGAAATGAAGGTAGGAAGACATGCAGGTTATCGAAACGCTCGCTGAAGGGCTGAAGCGCGAAATCAAGGTCGTAATCCCGGCCAAGGACATGCAAGACAAGATGAATGAGCGTCTTGCCGATGTGAAGGACAAGGTTCGCATCAACGGCTTCCGTCCGGGCAAGGTACCCGCTGCTCACCTGAAGAAGGTTTACGGCAAGTCGATCATGGCCGATCTCGTCAACGAGATCGTTCGCGAGCAGCCGGCCGCCATCCTGTCCAGCCGCGGCGAGAAGTCGGCCACGCAGCCGGAAATCGCCATGACGGAAGACAAGGACGAAGCCGACAAGATCCTCGCCGCCGAGCAGGATTTCGAATTCACGCTCTCCTATGAAGTGCTGCCGCCGATCGAACTGAAGTCGGTCAAGGGCATCAAGGTCACGCGCGAAGTCATCGACATCTCGGACGACGAAGTCAACGAGCAGGTCCTGAAGGTCGCCGAAAGCGCCCGCGCCTACGAGACCAAGACCGGCAAGGCCGCGAACGGCGACCGCATCACCATGGATTACGTCGGCAAGGTTGACGGCGAAGCCTTCGAAGGTGGTACCGACCAGGGCGCCGAACTGGTGCTCGGCTCCGGCCGCTTCATTCCGGGCTTCGAAGACCAGCTCGTTGGCGTCAAGGCCGGCGTTGAGAAGACCATCACCGTGACCTTCCCGGCCGACTACCCGGCCAAAAACCTCGCCGGCAAGGAAGCGACCTTCGACGTGTCAGTCAAGGAAGTCGCAGCACCTGCCGATGTCGAGATCAACGACGAACTCGCCTCCAAGCTCGGCATCGAATCCGCCGATCGCCTGAAGGAAATCGTCCGTGGCCAGATCGAATCACAGTACGGCTCGCTGACCCGCCAGAAGCTGAAGCGTCAGATCCTCGACCAGCTCGACGAAATGTACAAGTTCGAGACCCCGAACTCGCTCGTCGACGCCGAATATAACGGCATCTGGAGCCAGGTGAACAACGACCTCGCCCAGTCCGGCAAGACCTTCGAGGACGAAGACACGACCGAGGAGAAGGCTCGCGAGGAATACAAGACGCTCGCCGAGCGCCGCGTTCGCCTTGGCCTCGTACTCTCCGAAATCGGCGAAAAGGCCGGCGTCGAGGTCAGCGAAGACGAGATGCAGCGCGCCATTTACGATCAGCTGCGCCAGTATCCGGGCCAGGAAAAGCAGATCCTGGAATTCTTCCGCAGCCAGCCGGGTGCCGCCGCTTCGATCCGTGCACCGATCTTCGAAGAGAAGGTCATCGATCATCTGCTGACCGAAATCGACGTCACCGACAAGAAGGTGACGAAGGAAGAGCTGCTCGCCGAGGAAGAAGGCGAGGCCAAGGCCGAGACCAAGAAGGCCGCGCCGAAGAAGAAGGCTGCCGCCAAGGCCGAAGCAGCTGACGCCGGTGAAGGCGAAGAAGCCGCACCGAAGAAGAAGGCTGCTCCGAAGAAGAAGGCGGCTGACGAAAGCGCCGAATAATCGCTTTTCAGTTCAGAAGTTTGGAAGGCCTCGCCATCGTGCGGGGCCTTTTTCTATTATCCGGGGCAGTTCATTCTCGCCGCCTACTCCATTGTGCCTATTCGTTCGGAACAACAAATAGTTGCATTAAAGTATAATTAGATGCAAATTTCGCTGATGGTGGAGGGACCTGAAAATGACTGCAAAGTATGACATGAAGAAGCTCGTCGAAGAAATCTATGCTGTGCGTGACCGCGGCGATGTCGAAGCTACGCTGGCGCTGATCGGCGAGGATTGCACATTTCGCATGGTCGGCAGTACACGGATGGCGCCTTTTTCGACTGAATCAAGCGGGCATGCTTTTCGCCAAGCGATAACGCAGCTTATCACAGTGTGGGATCTATCGAATATCAGGACAGCCGGCATCTATGTGGACGAAGATGAGCATATGGTCTTTGCCCACCGCGAAGGCGAGGTCAGGCACATCCCATCGGGCGTGAGCTTCCATACGGAATTCGTCGACAAGATCCATTTCCGAGATGGGAAACCGGTCAAGATCGTCGAATTCGTCGACACGCTGCAAGTGGCCGAGACGACCAAGATGATCCAAGTCGCTTAAACGGCCACCAAAGTCGGAGCGTTCAAAGCGCGTTGTCAAACTTGATTCATGCGACGCGCTTTAGCGACATGCATTGGCTTAGAGTTTGATGCCGCCCATGTTTTCGGGCGTCAGCCGCCGTTGCAAGAATTGCCGCTCAATGCGCGGTCAATTGCGCGACTTTCCTGACATGGCTGACGGCTGCGGCACCGCCGGCGGTCTGTGTGAAGAGGTGGAGCGTTTCCTCTTCGTCGTCGGCAACAGGCGTCAGGGCCTGATCCATATAGGTCTTCGACTTCGCATCCCTTGAAATCAGGAATGCCGAAATCGTCAGGCCAATGATCGTGCCGGCGAGCGAAGCATGTTTTCTGAAGGTTTCCCAGGCAAAACGCGGCCAGAAGACCAGCGGATTCTCGCGCGGCAGGTCCGGGCGCCGCTCTCCCGGCGTCTTCAGGCGCAGCAGGCCGCTTTGCAGCGGATGCACGTTTTCCAGCGGCACGGTGGTCGCGAAGGAGACGAGAACCTTGACGAGCCTTGCGAGCGGTACCCCGGTCGCCACGGCGCGGCGCAGCAGCGTCTTCATATGATCGCGCGAATAATAGAGCGACCAGGCCTCGTGGTAGATGTCTTCCCATTCCTGCTTGCTCATTTTGGGATGCGCGGTGCAGACGTGCTCGACATCGTAGATATTGAGATCGGCATCCATTTCGATGCCCTTCTTCCACAGGACCTGATGGTCCTCGGAACCGGGCAGCGGCGTCAGGATGAAGAATTCGATGACGTCGAGCGGCAGCTCTTCCTGGATGATCGCGATGTCGCGGCGGATCGATTCCGGCGTATCAGCCGGGAAGCCCAAGATATAACCGGCAAGCGTCATGATACCCTGTGCCTTCCAGGCGAGCAGCATCTTGCGGTATTCGGTGATCTTGTTCTGGTTCTTCTTGGCGGCGGTCAGATTGTCCGGATTGACGTTTTCGAGGCCGATGAAGACGCGGGTGACACCGGCGCGCCTGGATTTCTCGATGAAGTTAGGGATCTTGTGGCAGAGCGTGTCGACCTGGATCATCAGGCCGAGCGGAATGCCGTCCCGCTCCTTGAGCTCGATCAGCCGGTCGAAGATCGCTTCCCAATCCTTGTTGCGGGCGAAATTGTCGTCGGTGATGAAGAATTTGTGGATGCCCTGCGCCCAGTTCATCCGCACCAGCTTTTCGACATCGTCGGCCGAACGGAAGCGCGACTTGCGTCCCTGCACATTGATGATGGTGCAGAACGAGCACTGATAGGGGCAGCCGCGCCCGGCATCGAAGCTGGTGCTGAGCCCGAGCGTGCGCTGGATATTGTCCTTCGGCAGGAAGGGAACCGGCGTGCCGCCGATGCCGGGAAGGTCGTTCATGAAATTGTAGAGCGGCTTCAGTTCGCCGGCCGCGGCATCGCGCAGCACCATGTCGAGCCGGCCCTCGGCCTCGCCGGCAAACATCGAGATGCCCATGTCGCGGCAGGCGTCGAGCCCGACCGCCTGGCCATCCAGCATCGACAGGCAGCCGGAAACATGAAAGCCGCCGATCGAAACCGGCAGGCCGGCATCTCGGAACGGCCGGGCGATATCGAGGGCGCGCGGATATTGGTTGGTCTGGACGCCGACGAGCGCGATCATGCCGAAATTGTCGTGACGCTTGAACTGCGCCATCAGTCCGGCGACATCAATCCGCGTATTGGTCTCGTCGATGACGGTGATGTCGATCGCCGTATCGTCTCCGAGCACCTTGCGCTCCGCGCATTCGGCGGCGATGCCATAAAGAGCCGCAAGCGAATTGGAGGGGATCATCGCCCGCCACCAGCGGATGACGTAGCCGTCATCGTCATAGTGCGACGGCTTGATCAGGATCAGCTGAAAACGTCGGCGCGCAGCTTCTAAGACATGGGACAAGAGTATCTATCTTTCTTTAGAAGCTTTTGCCCGAGGGCAAAATGGCGTTGAAGGCATATGGCAGGCACGGCGTATCAATGCCATTTATGAGGGTTCAAACTAAGGCGCAAAAAACGGCAAGGCGCGCAAACGCTTCGCGAAGTGTATCATTCCTCAATATACTACCCGATATCGAGCAGCAATGCGCGATGGTCGGAGACTTCGGGCGCCTTGACCACCTCGAATTTGGCAACCTTCACCCCTGGGGTCACCAGCATGTAGTCGGCAAAGCGGCCCTGCTTCAGATAGTAGGAGGTTCGCGTGTCTACAAGACCGTTTCCGGTGACGAGATCCGAAAGTCCGAGTCTGGCGAGAATCGCAAAGGTCGCGCTGTCGGGCAGCACGTTGAAATCGCCGCAGACGACGAGCCTTTCATTGCCGGGCCAGACGCGCTGGATGAGCCCGACCAGCGCTGCGGCCTGTTCTCCGCGCGCTGCGGTATCGCCCTTGCCTGCGGGATCGCGCAGGCCATGCATGTGGGCGATGGTCGCGGTAGAAGCGTGCTCATGGCTGAAGAGGCGGATGCAATGGGCGTTTCGCGGCCGCGGATGTTCGCCCCAGCCATCGGCGGAAAAACGGCCATGCACGAAATCCAGCCCCTGGGCGATGACGGAATGCGTTTTACGCACGAAGGTCGCCAGCCCGAATTCGGCGGCAATGACGGTATCGCCATCGAAAAGCTCGCCTTTCGAGGTCGGGCAGAAGAAGCCGTCGTGGCCGGGCAGGGCGGTGCTGATTTCGGTAAAGAGATTGAAGCGCTGCGGCAACTCGACATCGCCGTCCCGATAGACCGACCAGCCGCAGCCCGTACCCGGCGCCCGCAGCACCTCCTGCAGGCACAGCACATCCGGATCGGCCTCGGTAACGTAGGCAATCAGGGCCTCATGCAGCCTGCCGCCCCATGCGTTCAGCGAAATGATGCGCAATGTCATTCGGCTCCGTTTTGGCGGCCGGATTTAGACGACAGCTCTGCCGTTTACGCGACGCACCTTAGAGTTCCGACTTGATGTCGCCCATCCGGTTCCAGGCATCGAGCCCAGCGATCTTGTAGGCTTCGGCGAGCGTCGGGTAGTTAAAGGTGTTTTCGACGAAATATTCGACGGTCCCTTTGAGATTGAGCACCGCCTGGCCGATATGCACCAGCTCGGTGGCGCCTTCGCCGACGATATGCACGCCGAGCAGGCGGCGCGTCTTCAGCGAGAAGATCAGTTTCAGAAGCCCGGTGTCGAGGCCCATGATATGACCGCGCGACGTCTCGCGGAAGCGGGCGATGCCGCATTCATAGGGAATGCCGCGCTCCTTCATCTCCTCTTCGGTCAGGCCGCAGGTCGAAATCTCCGGCACGGCATAGATGCCATAGGGGAAATATTTCGGCGGCTCCTTGGCGACCGCGCCGACCGCGACGCGGGCAGCGATGCGGCCCTGTTCCATCGAGGTCGAGGCAAGGCTCGGAAAGCCGACGACGTCGCCGGCGGCGTAGATGTTGGCAACCGATGTCTGGAAGGTTTCCGGATTGACCTTGAGACGGCCGCGACTGTCGGCTTCGAGGCCGATAGCCTGAAGGTTCAGCGCATCAGTCGCCCCCATGCGGCCGGCGGCGAAAAGCACCATGTCGGTCGTCAGGCGCCGGCCACTGTCGAGCGTCAGTTCGACTTTGCCGTTTTCGAGCCTCTCCACCTTGTCGGCCTTCTGGCCGAGCAGCAGCTTCATGTTGCGGTCGCGCAGCTGGTAGGTAAAATCCTCGATGATTTCCTTGTCGATGAAGTCGAGCATTGTCGCCTTCGGGTCGATCACGGTGACGGCGGTGTCGAGCGCGCTGAAGATCGTCGCATATTCGATGCCGATGACGCCAGCGCCGATGACGACCATCGAGCGCGGCAGGTCCTGGATGTCGAGCAGTTCGTCGCTGTCGAGAACGGTCTTGCCGTCGAAGGGTATGTAATCTGGGCGGAACGGCTTTGTGCCGACGGCAAGCAGCACGCTGGCGCCGGTGACCTGCGTGGTCTCGCCGTCATCCTTGATCACCTGCAGCGTCGACGCATCGATGAAGCTCGCCTTGCCGCGAATATGCTGCACGCGGTTGCGGGCGAACTGGTGTTCCAGCACCTCGACCTCGTGGTTGAGCGTAATCAGCAGGCGGCGGCGCAGGTCATCTGCACTGATCTCTTCCTTGACGCGGTAAGACCGGCCATAGAAGCCGCGTTCGCGCCAGCCGGAAAGATTGAGTGCGGTCTCGCGCAGTGTTTTGGAAGGAATGGTGCCGGTATGCACGGACACGCCGCCGACGCGTTTGCCCTGCTCGATGACAAGCACTTTCTTGCCGAGTTTTGCCGCCTGGATCGCGCCGCGGCGCCCTGCGGGACCGCTGCCCACCACAACGAGATCGTACTGAAGCATCATCAAGCCCCGGATTGGAAAGGAATCATTTTGCAACGCAAAATGTCGCCCGTCCATCGTTAGCCGGTCAATGTTACAGATTGTTTTACGGCCGCCGATTCCGCCGCACCTGTGCCTTTCAGATCAGCTTCAGCCCCTTCAGGCTGACATGGCCATCCTTGCCGATGATGACGTGGTCGTGGACGGTGATATCGAGCGCCTTGGCGGCATCGATGATCACCTTTGTCATGTCGATGTCGGCGCGTGACGGTGTCGGGTCGCCGGAGGGATGGTTGTGGACGAGGATCATCGCCGTTGCCGAAAGCTCGAGCGCGCATTTCACCACCTCGCGCGGATAGACCGGCGTGTGGTCGACCGTGCCGCGGCCTTGCACCTCATCGGCGACCAGTACATTGCGCTTGTCGAGGAAGAGAATGCGGAATTGTTCGCGGGTCTCGTGCGCCATGGCGGCATGGCAATACTGGATGACCGAAGACCACGAGGACAGGACCTGTTTGCTCCTGAGCTCGCTCTTCAAGGTCCGGTGGGCGACAGTCGAGATCAGCTTCAGGTCGAGCGCCACGGCCTCGCCGACGCCCTTTACCTCGGTCAGCAGCGCCTGAGGCGCACCGAAGACACCGGAGAGCGAGCCGAACCGCTCGATCAGCGCCTTGGCGATCGGCTTGGTGTCGCGCCGCGGGATCAGGCGAAAAAGCAGCAGCTCGAGGATTTCGTAGTCGGCAAGCGCGGTGTCGCCCAGCTCGCGGAAGCGATCGCGCAACCGCTCGCGATGGCCGTGATAATGCTCAGGGACGGCGAGCGAGGCGGGCAGGGCGGTCCTTGCATTTGGCACGGACGATTTTTGCGGCCGTCCGCCAAAAAACGAGCGTTCGTCGGCGGCAATGGGCTCTTGCGTCTCGAAAGGCAGCTCGTCGTCGGAAGATGTCGAAACGGGGCCTTTCGCCATCGAATCGTCACCCGTTGTGCGATGGCAGACCGGGGCGGTCGAGCCCACCCGGCGACAGCGTGAAGATCTCGCAGCCATCGGAAGTGACGCCGACGGTATGTTCGTACTGCGCCGACAGCGAGCGGTCGCGGGTGACCGCCGTCCAGCCGTCGGCCAGCACCTTCACATGCGGCCGGCCAAGGTTGATCATCGGCTCGATGGTGAAGATCATGCCCTCGCGCAGCTCCGGCCCCTCGTTGGCGCGGCCGTAATGCAGGATATTCGGCGAATCGTGGAACAGCCGGCCGACGCCATGGCCGCAGAAATCGCGCACCACCGAACAGCGCTCGGCCTCTGCATAGGTCTGGATCGCCTCGCCGATCGCGCCAGTACGGGCGCCCGGCCTGACGGCGGCAATGCCGCGCATCAGGGATTCATAGGTGACCTCGAGCAGTCGCTCGGCAGCACGCTTCACGACGCCGACGGGATACATCCGGCTGGAATCGCCATGCCAGCCGTCGAGCACGAAGGTGACGTCGATATTGACGATATCGCCGTCACGCAGCGGCTTGTCGTTCGGAATGCCATGGCAGACGACGTGATTGATCGAGGTGCAGGTCGATTTGGTGTAGCCGCGATAATTCAGCGTCGCCGGATAGGCGCCGTGATCCATGCCGAAATCGAAGACGAACCGGTCGATCTCATCGGTCAGCAGGCCGGGCTTGACGATGTCGGCAAGCGCATCGAGGCAGCGCGCGGTCAACTGGCATGCCCTGCGCATACCCTCGAATGCTTCAGCGTCATAAAGCCGGATGGCGCCCGTATTCTTCGGGGGCGCGGTAGAGGCTTCGATATAGTTCACCATTGCAGGGCCTTAGCGGAGATTATTAGATTTGTTCATAATGCAGCTATGCCGGGTTCGTCCATCACGATCAACCGCCAGGATGAGATTTCTGAACGGATCCGATCAGCCCAGCGTGCAGCTTTCCACATCCGTTCGACGGACAATCATCGGTCTGGCTGGAATATCCACAATCTTCCCAAGGAGATAGGATTGATTGCATGAAGCCTCCCCGCTACTCACCGATTGGTGACAGCGGGGAAGGGTCGGTCATGCTGAATGAAGCGGTAAATCTTGAAAATTCACCCGGGGTCGGTGGAGAGCCGGAACGGCGCGTGCGTGATCGCGGGGCCACCGAGCGCGCAATCCTTGCCGCCGCCAAGGGCCTGCTGGCCGAGGAAGGCTTCCAGAATTTCGGCATCAATGCGGTTGCCCGCCGCGCCGGTTGCGACAAGCAGCTGATCTATCGCTATTACGGCGGCCTCGACGGCTTGGTAGAGGCGATCGGCGCCGATCTCGGCACATGGGTGAAGGATCGCATCCCGGAAGACGCCGGCGGCATGTTTCTGCTCACCTATGGCGACCTGATGGAGCGGCTGTCGCTTCTCCTCCTCGACGCCTTGAGAAACGATCCGCTGATGCGCCGCATCCTCGCCTGGGAGATTTCGGAAAACACCGAACAGGTGAGGCGGCTGTCCGAGGCGCGTTCGAAGGCGCTCGCCCTGTGGCTGGAGCGCATGCGCGGCTCGCTGGCGCCACCGAAGGGCGTGGATGCGGCTGCCGTCAACGCCGTCGTCATCGCGGCGATCCAGCACCTCGTACTGGCCGCCGCAGCCGGCGGGCAATGCGCCGGCCTGTCGCTGAAGACATCAAAGGACTGGGAGAAGGCGGCGACGGCGCTGAAGCGCATCGTGCGCGGCGTCTACGGCTGACACCTGCCTCATCCACAGGGGGCGGGCGCCGCGTTAACCTTAACAAATGGTTTACGTTGCGTGGGGCTGGTTGAGCCGACAGTGTGGCTGTGAGCAGAGATGTATGAGTAGAAGCCCCGAGTTGACTCCCATGGGAACCAAGATCGCTAAAGCCGCGTTTCTCATGACGGCGATGATGTTTTTCGCAGTCCTGGCGCTGGATATCGCAATTCCCGCGCTGGTGCTTTGCATCATGGCATTGTCGATCTGGTTGGTCTCCCTCGATCTGCCCGTGGCACGCAAGCATGGAGGAGAGGCCGCATGAAGTGGTTTCTGATCTTCTGGGCCGGCCCCATCGTCTTTCTGGGCGGATGGTACTGGCTCTCCTATTATGACATGAGTTTCGGCATCTTCATGTTCACGCGGCAGGTCCATGACCTGACCTTCGAGCTTTATGGCAAGGCGCTCGGCATTCCGCCGGAGACCATCCCGCCGCTCGTTGCCCGCGCGATCGCGGTGGACAGCCTCGTCGTCTTCGCCATCCTTGGCCTGCGCAAGCGCAAGTCGATCATCGCTTGGTGGAAGGCACGTCAGGCGCTGAATTCATCTCCATCAGACCTTGCCAGCAAGGAAAGCCTGTCGAGCGCGCCCTGAAGAATGAAGCTTGCCGCGGCCGAATCAATCCGTTCGGCCCGCTTGGCGCGCGAAACGTCCATTTCGAGCAGCGTCCGTTCGGCCGCAACCGTCGAAAGCCGCTCATCCCAGTAGACGAAGGGCAGCGCTGTCTTCTGCTCCATATTGCGCACGAAGGCGCGCGTCGCCTGCACGCGCGGACCTGCCGATCCATCCATGTTCATCGGCAGGCCGATGATAAAGCCTGCGACCTTTTCCGCTATCGCGAAATCCAGCAGCGCCTGGGCATCGATGGTGAACTTGACGCGGCGGATCACCGTGCGCGGCGTGGCGAAGCGCCGTCCGAGATCGGACATCGAAAGCCCGATC
Source organism: Rhizobium beringeri (assembly GCF_004306515.1). Classification (NCBI taxonomy): domain Bacteria; kingdom Pseudomonadati; phylum Pseudomonadota; class Alphaproteobacteria; order Hyphomicrobiales; family Rhizobiaceae; genus Rhizobium; species Rhizobium beringeri. Next base: position 1,620,548 of record NZ_SILG01000001.1, read on the forward strand.
GTCTTGGTGCCGAGATCGAGGCCGGCAATTGCCTGTCGCGGGGCAAGAGTGTCGGCCATTTCCTCGATTGTCAGCACCGTCATCGCCGTTTCATCCCGTCAAAACAAATTGAAGTCGCCGCCGCTTTTCTTTGCGGCCGCATAAGATATGTCCTTAGGGCATGACGCCGAAAAGTGTGAGCGGTTTTCGGACGACATCATGCCCTCATTCTTTGATGTGGCATCGAAACCGGCTTTGCATCACGTAATAAAGGAGACATTTCATGAAGATCACCTGGCTCGGCCATTCCGCCTTCCGCATCGAGACAGCAAAGGCGAAGATCCTGCTCGACCCATTCCTCAGCTATAACGCCTCCTTTTCCGGCCAGGATATCAAGGATGTTTCCGCAGGCATCACCCACATCCTGCTGACGCATGGGCATGGCGATCATGTCGGCGATACCGTGGCGCTCGCCAAGGAAACCGGCGCCGTCGTTCTCGCCAATGCCGATCTCGCCGCTTGGCTCGGCTCCAAGGGCGTCGACAAGATAGAGATGGGCAATACCGGCGGCACGATCGCGCTCGGCAGCTTCTCGGCGACCTTCACCAATGCACTGCATTCCTCCGCCCAGATCACCGAGGACGGCGTCTCGCATGCGCTCGGCAACGCCAACGGCCTGATGCTGCATTTCGACGACGAAGCCTCGATCCTTGCCATGGGCGACACCGACATCTTCTCCGACATGGCGCTGATCAACGAATTGCACCAGCCTGATATCGGCTTCGTGCCGGTCGGCGACCGCTTCACCATGGGCGGCGCGGTGGCAGCACTTGCCTGCCGGCGTTATTTCAACTTCAAGACCGCGATCCCCTGCCATTACGGCACCTTCCCGATCATCGAGCAGACGGCCGAAAAATTCGTTGCCGGCATGGAGGGATCGACGACGGATGTGAAGGCAATCAAGCCTTCCGAGAGCCTGTCGATCTGACGAAACCCCGTTGCACACGGCGGACATGGTCTTTATAGCGGGTAGGAAAATCCTATCCGGAGAATGCCATGTCCGTCGATCTTGCCACCGTGAAGCGCGTCGCCCGCCTTGCCCGTATTGCCGTCTCCGAGGACGAGGCAAATCGCATGGTCGGCGAGCTGAACGGCATCCTTGGCTTCGTCGAGCAACTCTCCGAAGTGAATGTCGACGGCGTCGAGGCGATGACCTCGGTTACCCCGATGGCGATGAAGAAGCGGACCGATGAGGTGACCGACGGCAGCAAGGCAGCCGATATCGTCGCCAATGCGCCCGTCACCGACCACAATTTTTTCCTGGTGCCGAAAGTCGTCGAATAAGGCTTCGAAGCCTCTTTCCGACCCTGTTGCCATTTCCAGATCTGAAGCGAAAACACAATGAGCGAACTCACCAGCCTGACCATTGCCGAAGCCCGCCAGAAGCTGCGCGCCAAGGAAATCACCGCGATCGAGCTGACCGAAGCCTATATCTCGGCGATCGATGCGGCCAATGGCCGGCTGAACGCCTATATAAAGGTCACGCCGGATCTCGCCCGCGTCATGGCGAAGAACTCCGACGAGCGCATCGCCGCCGGCAAGGCGGGCGACCTCGAAGGCATTCCGCTCGGCATCAAGGATCTCTTTGCCACCGTCGGCGTTCACACCCAGGCCTGCAGCCACATTCTCGATGGTTTCGAGCCGCGTTATGAATCGACCGTGACGCAGAACCTCTGGGATGACGGCGCCGTTATGCTCGGCAAGCTGAACATGGATGAGTTCGCCATGGGCTCCTCCAACGAGACTTCGCATTACGGCGCGGTGATCAATCCCTGGCGTGCCGCAGGCTCCAACCAGCAGCTCGTGCCCGGCGGCTCCTCCGGCGGTTCGGCTTCAGCCGTCGCCGCGCATCTTTGCGCCGGCGCAACCGCGACCGATACCGGCGGCTCGATCCGCCAGCCGGCCGCCTTCACCGGCACCGTCGGCATCAAGCCGACCTATGGCCGCTGCTCGCGCTGGGGCACCGTTGCCTTCGCCTCCTCGCTTGATCAGGCAGGCCCGATCGCGCGCGACGTGCGCGATGCCGCGATCCTTTTGAAGTCGATGGCAAGCGTCGACGCGAAGGACACGACATCGGTGGATCTGCCGGTGCCGGATTATGAGGCAGTCCTCGGCCAGTCGCTGAGGGGCATGAAGATCGGCATCCCGAACGAATACCGTGTCGACGGCATGCCCGACGAGATCGAAACCCTCTGGCGCCAGGGCATTGCCTGGCTGAAGGATGCCGGTGCCGAAATCGTCGACATCTCGCTGCCGCACACCAAATACGCCCTTCCGGCCTATTACATCGTCGCTCCGGCCGAGGCATCTTCGAACCTCGCGCGCTACGACGGCGTGCGCTACGGCCTGCGTGTCGACGGCAAGGATATCGTCGACATGTATGAGAAGACGCGGGCCGCGGGCTTCGGCAAGGAAGTCAAGCGCCGCATCATGATCGGCACCTATGTGCTGTCGGCCGGTTATTACGACGCCTATTACATCCGCGCCCAGAAGGTCCGCACGCTGATCAAGCGTGATTTCGAACTCGCCTTCGACGCCGGCGTCGACGCCATCCTGACGCCGGCAACGCCGTCGTCGGCCTTCGGCGTTGCCGATGAGAATCTCGCCGCCGATCCGGTGAAGATGTATCTGAACGACATCTTCACGGTGACGGTCAACATGGCGGGCCTGCCCGGCATCGCCGTGCCCGCCGGCCTCGATCACAAGGGCCTGCCGCTCGGCCTGCAGTTGATCGGCAAGCCCTTCGATGAAGAAACCCTCTTCAAGACCGCTCATGTCATCGAGCAGGCGGCCGGCCGGTTTACGCCGGCCAAGTGGTGGTAACGGACCTAACGATCCGAAAGATAGCGGCTGCCGACCACGAGGTGGTCGGCGCCCTCGGCTTTGCCGCATGGGCCGCAAGCGATGCCTTCGGGGACAGCTATCTCGATCCCGATGTGATCGCCAGGGTGCGGCACGAGTTCGCCATCTTTCCTGAGGAAACGAAAGGTGAGATCTTCGTTGCCGAACGGGGCGAGACGATCGTCGGCTGGGGCGCGCGTGAAAACCAACCGAACTATATGTCCGACCTCTGGGTGCATCCCGATCATCAGGGTAAGGGCGTCGGCCGGGCTCTCCTGCTTCATTTGTGTGAGGTGATGGCCTCAGAGGGGTTGGCGATTGCCAGGCTCGACACGCATGCCGGGAATGAGGGCGCGATCCGGCTCTACGAACGCTGCGGCTTCACCATTGTTTGGCGCGGCCGCGAATTTTCCGAGAGCATGGGCGTGGAACTTGAAAAGGTCCATCTGGAGAAGCGGTTGGTTGACCGATAGCGGGAACCAGCAAGGAGGTCTTATGGCGAACAGTGATCTTGTGCGATTGATCGAGGCAATTGATCGTCTTGCTGCCGGCGGTTTCACCATGGGCGCGGATTGGCAATCGGTCCACGACATCTGCCAACACCACGAAGGCGAACAGCCGTTCGACTGGGGGCACGCCCTTTGCCATCGCATCGAGGGCGATGACTGGAATGCCGATTACTGGTATCGCCGCGCCGGCAGGACGCGCGGCACGGGCACGATGGCCGACGAGTGGTCGGCGATGCGGACGGAACTCTCCGCAAAGGCTTGAGGCGATACCCCTGACCGCGCCCGTTCGAGACGCGGTCAGGAGTGCCACTATTACCTGTTGTTCAGCTGCGACCTGACCAGCCTCAGCCCTCTTTCGGTGATCCGGTAGGGCTGGCCGCCTGACGACTTGATTGCCCTTAGCCGCTTCAGCCTGCGAAAGAGATCGAGGTCGACGCCGGGATAGAGCCAGCCGTCGCGGGTGAAACAACTGACCGCCTCGATCTTCCTGTCGTCGTCGCGGGTAATTTCAATGCGGCCGCCCTGGGCCATGAGATGCAGGATGCGCTGCTCCGTGCGAGAAATGTCCATGTGTTGAGATCCGGTGTCGCGCCCGGCAGGGCGCACAAAAACGATCTGGCGCTCATTCGAACGTCAGGGCTTCGTTTTTTCGGGCCCATGCGCGCAAGCGAACTTGCGGGCAGGGCCTTTACCGGGTCTCAGGCAGGCTCAACATAAAACACCTCGATAGGGTTTATTATTCAGCCCGGAAAATTCGGTCAAGAGCGTGGTCTCAGGTCAAAACCCGTCGAAAACCTTACTTTTGGTCGATCATCCCTTTGGAGGTACTGGTAAATTCCGCGACTCAATGGTCTAGTTGAGGGGTAACGCGGAGGTGTCGTTGATCCACATTCGCAATGCCCGCGACGGTGAAGCGGAGCTGTTGAGCGAGATCGGGCTGAGGGCCTGGCAAAATGCGATGGCGTCGATCGGCGAATCGGACGCGATGATCGATGCAGCGCGCAACGCCTTTCGGAACTTCGTGGAAAACGACTGGTTGACCATCACCGTCGTCGAACAGAACGGCCAGGTCGCAGGCTGGGCGGCGCGCGAAGGATTGGACGAAACCATCTCGGATTTCTGGATCGATCCCGCCTTCACCCGCCAGGGCCTCGGTTCGGCCCTTCTCGTCCGTGTCGAAAAGGAGATCGCCGATCAGGGCCTCGAGAAGGCGGCGATGCAGACCCATTCCGGCAATAGCGAGGCGATCGGCTTCTTCCAGAAGCACGGCTACAGCATTCATTGGCTCTCGGTTGCCTACAATCCGAAGCTCGACCGTGACGTGCCCTCCGTTGGACTGACGAAACAGCTCGTTTCGGATAGCCAAGGTGCGTATGGGCTGGAATTCTGATGCTTCAAAAATCCTAAAGAAGGAGAGGGCTCCATTGCGGCAGGAAGGCCATCACAGCAATCAGTGCGCCGTGCAGGATGAGGATCGCCGCCAGGATTGACCGGAACGGCTCCTTTCTCGTCTTGTGCCGCAGCAACTGCTGTGCAGCCAGCGCGCCAAGGCTGCCGCCGATCAGCGCAAGGATGAGAAGCGTGCGCTCGCTGATGCGCCACCTGCCGTGGCGCGCCGCCTGCTTGTCCATGAAATAGATCGAGAACACCAAGAGGTTCAGCGCCAGAAACAACAAGGCCGATTTGATAATATCGATCGTCGTCATCGGGAAACCCTACCGTGGCTGCGTTAACGAACGGCAAAACGGCGATGCGGACCACGGCGAAAGCCTTGCACCGGCACGCCATTTCCTTTACCTCACCAATGGAAAAGAACAGCCTGCAAAGAGCATCAGATGACCCTTGTCGACGTCCGCACGCCTGATCCGAAACGCTTCATCCCCGGCGCTACCGGCGACTGGGAAGTCATCGTCGGCATGGAAGTCCATGCCCAGGTGCTGTCCAATTCGAAGCTCTTCTCCGGCGCTTCGACGGAATTCGGCAAGCCGCAGAATTCGAACGTCTCGATGGTCGACGCCGCCATGCCCGGCATGCTGCCCGTCATCAACGAGGAATGCGTCAAGCAGGCTGTTCGCACCGGCCTCGGCCTGAAAGCCCAGATCAACAAGCGCTCGCTCTTTGATCGCAAGAACTATTTCTATCCCGACTTGCCGCAGGGCTATCAGATCTCGCAGTTCAAGGATCCGATCGTCGGCGAGGGCAAGATCGTCATTTCACTCGGGCCCGATCGCCAGGGCCAGTTCGAAGACATCGAGATCGGCATCGAGCGCCTGCATCTGGAGCAGGATGCCGGCAAGTCGATGCACGACCAGCACGCCACCATGTCTTATGTCGATCTCAACCGTTCCGGCGTCGCACTGATGGAGATCGTCTCCAAGCCTGACATGCGCTCGTCCGACGAGGCCAAGGCCTACATGACCAAGCTGCGCTCGATCGTGCGCTATCTCGGCACCTGCGACGGCAACATGGACGAAGGTTCGATGCGCGCCGACGTCAACGTCTCGGTCCGCCGTCCGGGCGAGGGTTTCGGCACGCGTTGCGAGATCAAGAACGTTAACTCCATCCGCTTCATCGGCCAGGCGATCGAATATGAAGCTCGCCGCCAGATCGGCATTCTGGAGGAAGGCGGCAAGATCGATCAGGAGACCCGCCTCTTCGACCCGAACAAGGGCGAGACGCGCTCGATGCGCTCCAAGGAGGATGCGCACGACTATCGTTATTTCCCCGATCCGGATCTGCTGCCGCTCGAATTCGACGATGCCTTCGTCAAGGCGCTCGAAGCCGATCTGCCGGAACTGCCCGACGACAAGAAGGAGCGCTTCGTGCGTGAGCTCGGCCTGTCGATCTACGACGCCTCGGTGCTCGTTTCCGAAAAGGCGATCGCCGACTATTACGAAGCAGTCGCCGAAGGCCGTGACGGCAAGATGGCCGCCAACTGGGTGATCAACGATCTGCTCGGCGCCCTGAACCGCACCGGCAAGGACATCGAGCAGACGCCGGTTTCGCCGGCCCGGCTCGGCGCCATCATCGATCTCATCAAGGCGGGAACCATATCCGGCAAGATCGCCAAGGATCTCTTCGAGATCGTGCTCACCGAGGGCGGCGATCCCGCCGAGATCGTCGAGGCGCGCGGCATGAAGCAGGTGACGGATACCGGCGCGATCGAAAAGGCCGTAGACGAGATCATCGCCGCCAATCCCGATCAGGTCGAAAAGGTCAAGGCGAAGCCGACCATGGCAGCATGGTTCGTCGGCCAGGTGATGAAAGCGACCGGCGGCAAGGCCAATCCGCAGGCTGTCCAGGCCCTCGTCAAGGCGAAGCTCGGCATCGAGGAATAAGCGGTGTATTTCGTCCGCACCGCCGGTGAGCGCGACCTGGAGAAGGTGCGCGCCCTGCTGGCGGAGAGCTTTCACGCCACCTATGACGGCCTGCATGGCGCAACCAAGGTCGATGATCTGATCATCCATCTCTTTTCGCCGGCGGCGCTGAAGGCGCGGCTGATGCGAAAGGATGCCGAATTCCTCGTTGCCGACGACGGCCGCAATATCGGCGGCATGGGTTATGCGGCAATGTCGCAGGCACTGACGAAGACGGTCATGCTGCATCTCCTCTACGTCAGGCCGGCGCTGCAGCGCCAGGGCATCGGCCGCGATATCTTCGCCGAGCTCGAAACCTGCTTCCCGGATGCGGAGATCATGCGTCTCGAAGTCGAGCCGCAGAATGCGGCGGCGATCGCCTTCTATCTCACGCACGGCTTCACCGAGATCGGCCGCAACGAGAATAGCGGAGCCGGGCAATCCGGCATTCCGGCGCTGATCTTTGAAAAGCCGCTCGAAGGGCATTGAAGCCGTGGTGGTCGAGTTGCCCAACATTGTCGTTCGCCAGGCAAGCAGGGAAGATCTGCCGGCGCTTGTGGCAATGTTTGCCGCCGATGCGCTTGGCGGTCATGGCGATACCACGGAAGCTGAAGCCTTCCCGGATTATCTCAGGGCCTTCGCCGTCATCGAGGCTTCGTCCGACCAGACGCTTTACGTTGCAGAGCGCGGCGGCGAGGTCGTCGGCACGTTCCAGACGATGGTGACGACCTCGCTCACTGGCCGTGGCTCCTCGGCGATGATCATCGAGGCGGTGCAGACGCGTGCCGATATGCGCGGGCAGGGGATCGGTGCCGCGATGATCGAGTTCGCCATAGCCGAGGCAAAAGGCCGCGGTATCAGGCGGGTAGCGTTGACCTCGAATGCGGTGCGTAGGGATGCCCATCGTTTCTATGAAAGGCTGGGCTTCAAGCCCTCGCATCTGGGCTTCAAGATGGCTTTGAAATGACCCGTGGCTGTCGTGGAATCGCTGGACAATTCGGCTTGACGACGGCATAAGCGAGGAAACGAATTCTGGTTTGGCTCGCATCTGGCGGGCACAAGGAAAAGACATGTGGAATCTTCTGGTTCAGACCTTTACCTGGTGGAACGGTCAGACGATGGGCACGCGTTTTGCGACCTGGCGTTTTGGCAAGCGCGTCGGCGAGGATGAATTCGGCAATGTCTACTACGAAGGCGGCATGTCTTCCTATGGTCTGCCGAAGCGCTGGGTGATCTACAAGGGTTATGCCGAAGCCTCCGCCATTCCTCCGGGCTGGCATGGCTGGATGCATCATCGCACCGATGTTCCCCCGTCCAAAGAAACCTACGTCGCCAAGGAATGGCAGAAGGCACACCGTCCCAACCACACCGGTTCGCCGCAGGCCTATCGTCCGCCGGGCTCCATCGCCGTTCCGGGCGAACGTCCGCGCGTCACCGGCGATTATGACGCCTGGACGCCGGGCAACTGAGACGGCCCGACCGGGCGATCCCAAGACCCGGCTTTTGGCCACAATTGACCTTTACCCGCAGGTTGGCCGCGCTTGACCGCGGCCGTGAACTGAAAATGTCTGGAGACGGGTACACATGACGCTCTTCACGCGGAACAAGGTCCTGCGTGCCGCCGGATCGCTGCTGGCGCTCTCGGCCCTGCTTCCGCCAGTTGCGGCAAATGCCGCACGCATCGAAAATCCGGTTGCCGTCTTCTCCGGTCTCGACAAGATCACCGGCCGCATCACGACGTTCGACGTTTATGTCAATGAGACGGTACAGTTCGGCGCGCTGCAGGTGACACCGAAGGCCTGTTATTCGCGCGATCAGTCGGAAGCGCAGAAGATCGACGGTTTCGTCGAGGTCGACGAGATCACCCTCGACCGCAAGATCCGCCGCATCTTCACCGGCTGGATGTTTGCCGCCAGCCCCGGCCTCAATGCCGTCGAGCACCCGATCTACGACGTCTGGCTGAAAGACTGCAAGACGACCTCGGACGTCCCGGCTCCTGACGGTACCAAGGCGACAGCCCGCTAACACCTCTCATCACGCCTTACAGTGCCGCAGGTCTTTTCAGACGCGCGGCGCTGTAACACGTTGAATTACGCAGTAGCCTGGGTGAGCCTATGCGGTGGGTGTCTTGTTCCTGCTGAAAAGGCCCTTGGCAAAGCGAAGCGCACCCGCGAACACGATGAAGACGAGGACGCCGGCCTTTTTGAAGAAGGCGAGGGCGAGTGCCAGCAATCCCACCTTGGCGGCAATCTTGGCGCCCGCGCCCGCAGCAATCATTCCCGCCATCCCATAGGCCGCGATCTTGTCACCTTCGACGTAGTCGGTATAGGCCATTCCCTTGTCGAACTGCACGAGCTTGGTGACGGACGGAATGACGTCCTCGATCTCCTTCAACTGAGCGAGGCCGGCGACGAAGTCGAATTGGAATACACCCTGGCGGCCGAGCACGCGCACGGAATAGTTCAGCGTGTGCTGTGCCTGCGTGTCATCGCCGAACACCAGATCACGCGCCCAATGCATGGCATGCGCCGATGTGTCGTAGTGCGGCGTGGAAGCCCAGCCGACAAGCGTGATCTTCTGAAAACCCTGCTTTTCGCGTTCGACGTTGTTTTCTCTGATGGAATCTTTGATGTTTTGCAGCAATTCGTCGTAATTCGTCGTGGCGGCGTCGACATCCGAGACGTAGCCGTCGGCGCTGTATTCCACGATTGAGCCCCAGGCCTCGACATCGGTCGGTGCGTATTTCGCCGGGAAGATCATCCCCATCGTTCCCTCCGCCGCCGCCGGAGGATTTCCCCAGATGTCGACGAGCACCCTCTTCGTGTCGGCAGGGCTGAGATAGTAGAAGTCGGCGGGCACGTTCAGCGTTGCCTTGGCTTCAGGCAGCTTGATCACGCCCTGCTGGAAATCAAGCTTCTCCAGCAACGGCTTTTCCGCGTCGGAAAAATCGGTCCTGTTCGGGAACATGTCCTGATATGGGCGTGCGCCGGCTTGACCGGCAAACAAGGTCAAAAGGATCGCGGCTGCAAAATATCGTTTCAAAATTCTATCCCCCGTTGCATTTTGCAAACCTAGCCAAATCGGCTGATAAATCAACGCATGGACGAATTGATCGCGATTAAAACTTAAGGTGCGGCGACTCCATCGCTGCAGAAAGCATCTCGGCATAGTCGGCCTTCGGAACATCGATCGCCCCGAACGTCTTCAGGTGCTCGGTGGTGAACTGGGTGTCGAGCAGGGTGAAGCCCCTTTCCCGCAGCCGGTCGACGAGATGGACGAGGCAGATCTTCGAGGCATCCGTCCGGCGCGAAAACATGCTTTCGCCGAAGAAGGCCGAGCCGAGCGAGACGCCGTAGAGGCCGCCGACCAGCTCATCGCCCTCCCAGGCTTCGACCGTATGGGCATGGCCCATGTCGAAGAGCGTCGAATAAAGTGATCTGATCGTCCTGTTGATCCAGGTGCTTGGGCGCCCGGATGTTTCCTCCGCACAGGCCGCGATGACCTGATCGAACGCGTGATCGAAACGGATCTCGAAGGATTTCTTGCGCACCGTCTTGGCAAGGCTCTTCGACACATGGAAATGGTCGAGCGGCAGCACGCCGCGCAGTTCCGGCTCGACCCAGAAGATCTCCGGGTCGTCGGCGGATTCGGCCATCGGGAAGAGGCCGATGGAATAGGCGCGCAGGAGAATTTCAGGGGTGATGCCTGGTGACTTCCTGCGCGATGCCATTCCCGTCCTATGCCGCCGGTGTGTTGGCGAGGTAGTGTTCCAGCCAGTGGATGTCGTAGTCGCCGTTGGCGATATCCTGGTTGGAGACGAGATCCTGGAACAACGGCAGCGTCGTATTGATGCCGTCGACGACAAATTCGTCGAGCGCCCGGCGCAGGCGCATCATGCATTCGACGCGGGTACGGCCATGCACGATCAGCTTGCCGATGAGGCTGTCGTAATAAGGGGGGATCTTGTAGCCCTGATAGGCACCGGAATCGATGCGCACGCCAAGGCCGCCCGGCGCGTGGAAATGCGTAATGGTGCCGGGCGAAGGCACGAAGGTGCGCGGGTGCTCGGCATTGATGCGGCACTCGATGGCGTGACCGGAAAAATGCACTTCGTCCTGCGTCACCGAGAGACCACCGCCGGAAGCGACGCGGATCTGCTCATGCACCAGGTCGATGCCGGTGATCGCTTCCGTTATCGGATGCTCCACCTGCAGGCGGGTGTTCATTTCGATGAAATAGAACTCGCCGTTCTCATAGAGGAATTCGATCGTGCCGGCACCGCGATATTTCAGCTTCTTCATGGCGTCGGCGCAGATCTGGCCGATCTTCATGCGCTGCTCGACGTTGAGCGCCGGCGAATTCGCCTCTTCCCAGACCTTCTGATGGCGGCGCTGCAGCGAGCAGTCGCGCTCGCCGAGATGGATGGCATTTCCTTCGCCATCGCCAAACACCTGGATTTCGATGTGGCGCGGTTTGCCGAGATATTTTTCCATATAGACGGCATCGTTGCCGAAGGCGGCTGCCGCTTCCGTGCGCGCCGTCGACCAGGCCTCGATCACGTCGGCCTCGCTCTTGGCGACTTTCATGCCGCGTCCGCCGCCGCCGGCCGTTGCCTTGATCAGCACGGGATAGCCGATTTCGGCGGCTGTCTTCAGCGCATCCTCTTCGGTCTTCACTTCGCCGTCCGAGCCTGGAACGACGGGAATGCCAAGTTCCAGTGCCGTCGTCTTCGCGGTGATCTTATCGCCCATGATGCGGATATGGTCCGCCGTCGGTCCGATAAAGGTGATGCCGTGGGCTTCGAGGATATCGGCGAACTTGGCATTCTCCGACAGAAAGCCGTAGCCCGGATGCACGGCGTCAGCGCCGGTGATCTCGCAGGCGGCGACGATCTGGTGGATGTTGAGATAGCTCTCACGCGAGGAGGGCGGGCCGATGCAGACACTCTCGTCGGCAAGGCGCACATGCATGGCATCGGCGTCGGCGGTGGAATGAACCGCGACGCAGGCGATGCCGAGCTCCTTGCAGGCCCGGAGCACGCGAAGGGCGATTTCCCCGCGATTGGCGATGAGGATTTTCGAAATCATGGGCATGGGCCTATTCGATGACGACGAGGGCTTGGCCGTATTCGACGGGATGTCCGTCATCGACGAGGATCTCGGTTATCTTGCCTGATTTCGGCGAAGGGATCTGGTTCATCGTCTTCATCGCCTCGATGATGATCAGCGTCTGGCCTTCCTTTACGGTTGCGCCGACTTCGATGAACGGACGCGCGCCCGGAGCCGGCGCCATATAGACGGTGCCCACCATCGGTGCATTGACCACATTGGCCGGGTTGCGGCCGGGAGCTGCGGCCGGGGCGGCAGCGGCTGCCGCAGCGGCGGCTGCAGGCGCGGCATAACCAGGTGCTGCGATCGGCGCCTGGACATATTGCGGCGTGCCGGCGCGCGAAACGCGGATGCGCAGGTCATCCTGCTCGACCTCGATCTCCGTCAGATCCGTTTCGTTGAGAATATTGGCGAGATCGCGGATCAGTGCCTGGTCGATACCCGATTTCTTTTCAGCCATGGTGTTGCCCTGTCTTCTTCTTATGCCGTGATGTTCTTCAGCGCGTGGAGCGCCAGGATGTAGCTGTGAGGCCCGAAGCCACAGATCACGCCTTTGCATGCCGGCGCGATCATCGACTTGTGGCGGAATTCTTCCCGTGCATGCACGTTGGATATGTGGAGCTCGACGACGGGAATGGAAATAGCGCGGATCGCATCGTGCAGCGCGACCGATGTATGCGTATAGGCGCCTGCATTGATGGCAACGCCCACGGCCTTTTCGTCCGCCTCATGGAACCAGTCGACGAGCGTGCCTTCGTGGTTACTCTGGCGGAAGTCGATATCGAGGCCGAGTTCGCGGCCTGCGGCCTTGCAATCTGCCTCGATGTCCTTGAGCGTCTTGCCGCCATAAATGCCGGGCTCTCGTTTACCCAGCATGTTCAGGTTGGGCCCGTTCAGGACAAAAATCGTTTGCGTCATCGAATGTTCCGTAAAATGTACGACGGCAACCTATAGACTCCGCGAAGGCTGAATGAAAGCCCTTACGGATTAGCCAGCGGCAATCGTGCCACATTTGTCCACATGGTTGAAACACTTCGATTTTGGCGATTTGATGGGCTGCCGGGAGCTCAAGCATGTCGCGCAAAAGTGTGCAACGGTTTTGCGACAATGACATGCGCAAACATAAATATCCAAAGCGCGAGGAGCGCAAACTGAAAGATTGCGACGCGCTTTGATTTGCTCAGCAGGCGGTCTTGCCGCAGCTGCGCATGTTCTTGACCTTGGCTTCGAGATCGTCGAGCCCGACGGCGCCCGGTACCAATTCGTTGCCGATCACATAGGACGGCGTGCCGCTGATGCCGAGAGTGGAGGCGAGCTGGTAGGTCGCCTGGACGATTCCGTCATTCGGGCTCTTTGCCATCTCGGCGCGGATCTTGTCCTCCTTGACGCCGAGCGAAGCGGCGACCGCGATCGCTGTTTCGTCTGAGGCACGGCCTTCGGTGCCGAGAAGGGCGACGTGGAAATCGGCATATTTCTCCGGTGCCAGCTTGCGGAAGGCGTCGGCCACCTTGTGGGCGGCGACCGAATCCGGCCCGAGGATCGGGAATTCCTTGAGGACGAAACGGACGTTCTTGTCCTTCTTCAGCATAGCCTGCATGTCGGGAAGCGCATGACGGCAGTAGCTGCAATTATAATCGAAGAATTCGACGACAGTGACATCACCCTTGGGATTGCCGAGCGTGACGTCGTTCTTCGAATCGAAGATGTCGGTGGTGTTCTCTTCGATCGCCATATTGGCCTTCACCAGGCGCTGGGCTTCCTGCTTCTTCTGCAGCGCATCCTGGACTTCCAGCATGATCTCGGGATTCTCGATCAGGTATTGCTTGATGAATTCGCCGAACTCCTTCTTCTGCTGGTCGTCGAGCGCTGCCGCCGGAAGCGGAAGGGCGATCGATGCGGCAAGCGCCAGTGCGGTGAAGGTCTTCGGGAAGAATGCCATGATATCCTCGTCATCGGCGGTATGGTCGTCTCTTCGTCGAGAAGGCCGTCGCCGGGTTAATGGACTTGAATGCGTCGCGTCAAGGTACGGTGCGTTCGGTTCTGCTCAAACAGGAATTTTTCATCCCCGCGCGGCCCTCGCGGGATTGTGATGAGCCGATTAATGCGGCAATTGTCGGGCCGCCATTGAAGAAGCTGAGCGAGAAACGATCTTGTTTTCCATATCGAAACGCAGCGAAGTCGAGCCTTTTCATGCCATGGACGTCTTGGCGGAGGCGACGAAGCGGCGTGCCGCCGGCCATCCCGTGATCTCGATGGCGGTCGGTCAGCCCTCGCATCCGGCACCTCAAGCAGCACTCGAAGCGGCGCGCACAGCCCTTACCGAAGGCCGGATCGGTTATACCGATGCGCTTGGAACGGCGCGGCTGAAATCGGCGCTCGCCTGGCACTACAAGGATCGCCACGGCTTGGAGATCGATCCCACGCGTATCGCCATCACCACCGGTTCCTCGGCGGGCTTCAATCTCTCCTTCCTGTCGCTCTTCGATGCCGGCGATGCGGTGGCGATCGCAAGACCCGGTTATCCCGCCTATCGCAATATCCTTGGCGCGCTGGGTCTGAAGGTCCTCGAAGTGCCCGTAACGGCTGAGACCCACTTCACCCTGACGCCGCAAAGCCTCGAAGCGGCGCAGAAGGAAAGCGGCATGACGCTGAAAGGCGTGCTGCTCGCAAGCCCCGCCAACCCGACCGGCACGGTGACCGGCCGCGATGGGCTGAAGGCGCTTTCGGATTACTGTGCGGCCCATTCCATCGCCTTCATCTCCGATGAAATCTACCACGGGCTGACCTTCGCCGGCGAGGAGACGAGCGCGCTGGAACTGACCGACGAGGCGATCGTCATCAACTCCTTCTCCAAATATTATTGCATGACCGGTTGGCGAATCGGCTGGATGGTGCTGCCGGAACGCCTGGTGCGGCCGATCGAGCGGGTGGCGCAGAGCCTCTACATCTCCCCGCCCGAGCTCTCCCAGATCGCCGCCACGGCCGCTCTTGGCGCTGGCGCCGAGCTCGATCGTTATAAGGCGAGCTATGCCAACAACCGCGACTTGCTGATGCGGCGACTGCCGCAGATCGGGTTTTCGATCGCGTCGCCGATGGACGGTGCGTTCTACGCCTATCTCGACGTCACCCGCTTCACCAATGACAGCATGGGCTTTGCCAGACGCATGCTCGCGGAAATCGACGTCGCCGCAACGCCCGGTCTGGATTTCGATCCGCTGGAGGGAAATCGAACGCTGCGTCTGTCCTATGCAGGCTCGCAAGCGGAGATCGCCGAGGCGGTGGAGCGAATCGCAGCCTGGTTGAAGTAACGTCCGCGGCCGGGCAAGCGGCAGTGCGCTCTTCAATCCTCAGCTGCGTCGCGAAAACAGCGAAGCAAAGGTCGAAGACGGTTTGTCGTTCAGCCGGGGAACCACCACGAGCTGCTTGATGTCGCCACGCTTGTAGGCGGCGAGGAAACGGCGGTAGTCCTTGAAGGAGACACAGCCGTTGGAATCGCCGTTCTTGCCGAGCATGTAGGTGTGAGCCAGCAGGCCGACACGATCATAGATGGCGTCCGAACCCTCGACCGGCGTCAGCCGCAGCGCCTCGACGCCATGGAAAAGGCTCTCGCGCATGGTGAGGACATAGGTGTGCGGCGGCGTCGGTCCGCGCATCTTCTTGTTAACGAAACGCGGGTTGTCACGCATCTTGCCGAGCCCGGAATGGGCCTCGAGCCGCTCGCCGTTCGGCAGATAGACGGTGCTGTTTTCGATGTCGTAGATCGCCACGCCTGCGCGCAGCTTCGGCGAGAAGACCGGCTTGTCGTAGCGCGGTACTGCGTCGTCCTCGTCATCCTCGATCGGCGAGTTCGGCTGGGCATAGGCAAGAGCAGGCTCGCCAGCGCGCTGCGTACCCTTGGCGGCCGGCGCCGGTTTGCCGACGAGGCCATCAGGACGTGCCATCGGCAACGGCACCGAACCTTCATCCGGCGCCAGCACGAGATCGAAGGGTGGCGCGTCGTCGGCGGCAGCAACGACCACCGGTGCAGGTTCCGATGCAGGAATGGAGGCCGTTTTGACAGGAGGTGTGGTCGGCTCAACCGGAGCCGGCGCGATTTGCCCGGATCCAGCATCGGCAAGCGCAAGCAGAGCCGGGAGTTCGGCTGCGGCGACGGCCTCCTTCGAGGGAACGATGATCCGGTTGCCGTCGTCTTCTTCCGTCTCTGCCGAGGCGAGCTCGACCGGCGGCGGCGCGATCACATCGTCCTTGCGGAATTTGACGCTGTCGGAAATCGCGGCCACCACCGGCTGCTCTGCAGCCATGGCGAGCCGATTGTTTTTGGCGAGAACCGCGAGCGCCGTTGAAGCGGCGGCGGTCTTTTCGGCATGGGATTGAATGAGGCTCGCCGTCAGCGGTACCCTCGGCTTCGCATCGAAGGCGGCCAGCCGGTCGGCCTTGCCGACATGGATCAGCCGCTCATGGCGCGGTGACGGAGCCACCTTCGGCGCAGTGCCGACCTGTGCCAGGCGATCGGACGGAGAATAGGGAGTGGCTATCGAGTGCATCGTCGCGAAGGTCGCGATCAGCCATGTGGAGGTCAGAAATCCGGCGCCGACAACACCGTAAAGGAAACCGCGAGATCTGCGCCAACGGAAAGCAGATCCGCCAAGAAGGGTGACGTCATCGAACGTCCCGACCGCACACGCCATACTACACTCGTCTTTCAAACTCGCTACGCAGGCCGGCGGCACTGACTGACTTAACTTCGCCGGGGCCGGTACAGGCGCAAATGGGCCGAATTTAGACCACCCACGACGTCCGACTGTCTCGCAAGGATGACGAATTATGGTTTCTAATTTGTTTACGCGGCGTTGCAGTTTCTCACGACGTCTCAAAAAGAGATGCGTTGGGCTTCTCAGGCGCGCTCCATCACATAACTTCCCGGCGCTTCCTCGATCGCGTTCAACGCATCGCCGCCGGGTTTGCGGGCGGGCACGCGTCTGCCGTCATGCGTCTCGATCCAGGTCTGCCAATGCGGCCACCATGATCCCGGAGTCTCCGTCGCCTGGTCGAGCCAGGTCTCGTAGTCGCCCTTGGCGGGGCCGCCCGTCCAGAATTGATACTTCTTCCTGTCGGGCGGGTTGACGACGCCGGCTATATGTCCCGAGCCGGTCACGACGAATTCCACCTTGCCGCCGAAGAACCGGCTGCCGAGGAAGACGGACTTGGCAGGTGCGATGTGATCCTCGCGGGTGGCGAGATTATAGATCGGGATCTTCACGTCCTTCAGCGACACGGGCTTGCCATCGAGGATCATCTCGTTCTGCGTCAGCGCATTGTTGAGATAGCAATTGCGCAGATAGAAGGCATGGTTTGCCGCCGCCATGCGGGTCGAATCGGCGTTCCAGAACAAGAGGTCGAAGGGCAGGGGATCCTGGCCCTTGAGGTAGTTGTTGACGAAATAAGGCCAGATCAGTTCCGAGGCGCGCAGCATGTTGAAGGCCATCGACATCTTCGTGCCGTCGAGATAGCCGGCCGCCTGCATATGCTCTTCGAGCGATTCAAGCTGCTCCTCGTCGACAAAGACCTTGAGGTCGCCGGCATGGGTGAAATCGACCTGGGTGGTGAAGAGTGTCGCGGTCTTGATGCGCTTGTTCTTCTCCTTGGCATGCAGCGCCAGTGTCGCGGCCAGCAACGTGCCGCCGACGCAGTAGCCGACGGCGTTGACGTCCTTCTCGCCGGTCGCCTTCTCGATTGTATCAAGCGCGAAATCGATGCCCTCGCGGGCATAGGCCGTCCAGTCCTTCTCGGCGTGGCGCGCATCCGGGTTGACCCAGGAAATGACGAAGACCGTCTGACCCTGGTCGACGCACCATTTGATGAAGGATTTTTGCGGGTTGAGGTCGAGAATATAGAACTTGTTGATCCAGGGCGGGCAGATCAGCAGCGGCCGCTTCAGCACGGTTTCGGTCGAAGCCTCATACTGGATGATCTGGCAGATGTCGTTCTGGGCGATTACCTTGCCTGGTGTCAGCGCCATGTCGCGGCCGACGGCGAATTTCGTCATGTCGGTCTGACGAAGACGAAGGTCGCCATGTCCGGCAGCGATATCCTCGGCGAGCATCTTCATCCCACGCACCAGATTGGCGCCGCTGGTCGCGATCGTCTCGCGGTAGAGCTGCGGATTGGTGGCGATGAAATTGGTCGGCGAAAGCGCTGCCGTGATCTGCTTCACGTAGAAGCCGGCCTTGTGCTTGGTGTGCTCGTCGAGGCCATCGGTCTCCGACACCATCTTTTCCACCCAGTCGGCCGTGACGAAATAGACCTGGCGGAGAAAATCGAAGAACGGATTCTTTTGCCAGTCCTCGTCCGAGAAGCGCTTGTCCTTGCGGGTGTCCGGCTCGGGAGGCGTGGGATCGCCCTGCATTCGCTGCATCGAGCGCATCCAGATGCCGAAGAACGAGGACATCAGCTGCGTCTGTGCCTCGAAGGTGCGGCGCGGATCGGAAATCCAGTATTCGGTGACCTTGGAAAGCGTCTTGACCATGTCGGTCATCGGATCGACGGTGCTTTCGGTGATCTCGCCGCGTTCGCGCGGCGCAAGCCAGGCAGACGCTGCTTGTCCGAGATTTTCGAGCGCCCGGGCGAAATTCATCGCCATGGCCTCAGGATCCTTCAACAGATAGGGATCGAGATCGGTCGCGTCGAAGCCGGCCTTGCCGCCATTCTCCTGCTTGCTGTCGGTCACCATTTCCTCCGGCGGCAGCACCACTCTTTTTATCCGTTCGTTGTACATCGTGATCGAACGAGAAAACAAGTTCCACCCGCATCGGCTCATGCTATTGCTTTGTGGCTGCGACAAATTTAACAGTCGAAGCAGTCAAAACTGGATTTGAGGCATGACGAAGAACGGCATTCGGCGCATCGCAACCTTCAACCGCACCGCACTGATCTGCGCCGCGGCGGCGATGGCCCTTGCCGGATGCAATCTGACGGCGGAACAAAAGGCCGCTGCCGCTGCCAAGCGAGCGGCGCCGACCGCCGTCGTCATGCCGACCACCAAGGGCGAGGCGGTCGAAGGCGGCCTTGCGAAGTCGCCGGACGGCTATCCGAATTTCGGCGCGCCGCTGACGGCCGCCAACGTCCAGATGAGCGACGAGCAGGCTGCCGAACTGCAGCATCAGCTGACGGCACTTGCCGCTCGGCGCAAGGCCGGCACAATCTCGGAAGCCGAATATCAGGCCAAGGTCACCGAAATGCGGCGTCTCGCCGCCGAGCACGGCACTGATACGCTCTCCGAAATCTCCAAATAGACCTTGCCTTTCAGGCAATTTGGACGCAAAGCCTTCCGGATGGATCGGAAGATACAATTTTCCCGATAAAGCGCATTACGCGGCCTTTCCGTCAAAGATTTGCCGCGTCGCTTGGGTCTGATGAATACGGCGTTGCGATTCTGAAGTTCGTGTCGCAGCCGCCGGGAGACGGAACGAACTTCGATTGCGGCCCGAAATGCCGCCTTTCCATGGGGAATGAGATGGAAGAGTTTCACAAAGTCCGGCGTTTGCCGCCTTATGTTTTCGAACAGGTCAACCGTTTGAAAGCAAGCGCGCGAGCGGGCGGCGCCGATATCATCGATCTCGGCATGGGAAACCCCGACCTTCCCACTCCCCAGTCGATCGTCGACAAGCTGTGCGAAGTCGTGCAGGATCCGCGCACGCACCGTTATTCCTCTTCCAAGGGCATTCCAGGCCTGCGCCGCGCCCAGGCCGCCTATTACGCCCGCCGTTTCGGCGTCAAGCTCAACCCGGATACGCAGGTGGTCGCCACCTTGGGCTCCAAGGAAGGCTTCGCCAACATGGCGCAGGCAATCACCGCGCCTGGCGACGTGATCCTCTGCCCGAACCCCACCTATCCGATCCACGCCTTCGGCTTCCTGATGGCGGGCGGCGTGATCCGTTCCATGTCGGTGGAGCCGGATGCAAGCTTCTTCGAGCCGCTCGAACGCGCGGTCCGGCATTCGATTCCGAAGCCCTTAGCGCTGATCCTCAACTACCCCTCGAACCCGACGGCCTTTGTCGCGACGCTCGATTTCTACAAGGACGTCATCGCCTTTGCGAAAAAGCATGACATCATCGTGCTTTCCGACCTTGCCTATTCGGAGATCTACTTCGACGGCGCTCCGCCGCCGTCGGTTCTCGAAGTGCCAGGCGCAATGGACGTGACCGTCGAGTTCACCTCGATGTCGAAGACCTTCTCCATGCCCGGCTGGCGAATGGGCTTTGCTGTCGGTAACGAGCGGCTGATCGCCGCGCTCACCCGCGTCAAGTCCTATCTCGACTACGGCGCCTTCACGCCGATCCAGGTGGCGGCGACACACGCGCTGAACGGCGACGGCTCCGACATTGCGGAAGTCCGCAACGTCTATAAGCGCCGTCGCGATGTCATGGTCGAAAGCTTCGGCAAGGCCGGGTTCGAGGTGCCGCCGCCGGCTGCCACCATGTTTGCCTGGGCGAAGATCCCGGAAAAGTTCCGTCACCTCGGTTCGCTGGAATTCTCCAAGCTGCTGGTCGAGAAGGCCGACGTCGCCGTTGCCCCGGGCATCGGATTCGGCGAGATGGGCGACGACTACGTCCGTCTGGCACTTGTCGAGAACGAACACCGTATCCGCCAGGCTGCGCGCAACATCAAGAAGTTCATGTCGACGGCTGACGAGACAATGCACAACGTCATCTCGCTGAACGCACACCGCTAATCCAACCGTTGGGCAGCCGCGTCAAGCGGCTGCCGCCACACAGACATTTCAGGATCGATCCATGGCAGATGCCCTCAAAATCGGCATTGCGGGCTTGGGCACCGTTGGCGCCTCGCTTGTCCGCATCATTCAGCAGAAGAGCAACGAGCTTGCCGTCACCTGCGGACGTCCGATCACCATCACGGCGGTTTCCGCGCGTGACAAGGCGAGGGACCGCGGCATCGATCTTTCCACCGTCACCTGGTTCGACCGGCCGGAAGAGCTTGCCGAAAAGGGCGATATCGACGTCTTCGTCGAGCTGATGGGCGGCGCCGAAGGAGCTGCCAACATCTCTGTACGCGCCGCACTCCAGCGTGGTCTCCATGTCGTGACAGCCAACAAGGCGCTGCTTGCCTATCACGGCGTCGAGCTTGCGACGATCGCCGAGGAGAAGGGGTCGCTGCTGAACTTCGAGGCGGCGGTCGCTGGCGGTATCCCGGTCATCAAGGCGCTGCGTGAATCGCTGACGGGCAATTCCGTGTCGCGCATCTATGGCATCATGAACGGCACCTGCAATTACATCCTGACCAAGATGGAGAAGGAGGGGCTTTCCTTCGCCGAATGCCTCAAGGAAGCGCAGCGGCTGGGTTATGCCGAGGCTGATCCGGCCTTCGATATCGAGGGCAACGACACGGCCCACAAGCTTTCCATCCTGACGACGCTCGCCTTCGGCAATCAGATCGCGGCCGACGACATCTATCTCGAAGGCATCACCAATATCTCGATCGAGGATATCCACGCTGCCGCCGAGCTCGGTTATCGCATCAAACTCTTAGGCGTTGCCCAGCGCACCGATACCGGCATCGAGCAGCGCGTCCATCCCACCATGGTGCCGGTCGATTCGGTCATCGCCCAGGTCGACGGCGTCACCAATGCGGTGGCGATCGAATCCGACGTACTCGGCGAACTGCTGATGGTCGGCCCCGGCGCCGGCGGCAATGCCACGGCCTCGTCCGTGCTCGGCGATATCGCCGATATCGCCAAGAGCCAGCCGGGTGCCCAGCGCGTGCCGGTGCTCGGCCATCCCGCAACGACGCTGGAACCCTACCGCAAGGCGCAGATGCAGAGCCACGAGGGCGGCTATTTCATCCGCCTGACCGTGCTCGACCGCACCGGTGTCTTTGCCAGTGTCGCAACCCGCATGGCGGAAAACAACATTTCGCTGGAATCGATCGTCCAGCGCTCCAAACAGCACCTGGCGCCATCGCACCACCAGACGATCATTCTCGTCACCCACGCAACGACGGAAGAATCGGTGCGCAGGGCGGTCGCCTCGATCAAGTCGGAAGGTTATCTCTTCGGCGAGCCGCAGGTCATTCGCATCGAACGGCCGAAAGAGGAAGGCTGAGCTTTTTTCCCGTCCCGGAGGACCGTTGAGCCGCCCTGTCTCTGCAGGGCGGTTTTTCTGTTATTTGTTCAACCTTCCGTTACAGAAGCCTATATTAACAGATACCGAAATATTGATATAACTAAACCTAAGATGGTGAGTCGTCTGGGTGGAGAATTTCATGAGTAAGGACAGCCACGCCGGGAAGGGGTATGGCTACCCGAGCGACGTGCCGCCGAACCATCCTGATATGCTTGAGGAAATCCTCAAGCCGGCCTATCGTGAAATTCCTCAAGAGGTCTCTGATGAGGCTGATGACGAGGAAAACACGGAAGGCCGCAACTGGGCTATTCTGCTGACGCTGTTTTCGTTCCTGCTGGTGCAGTTCGCCGGCATCGCCATGATCATCTGGGCGGTGTTTTGGTAAAAACCCGTGTCTGCAAATCCATCGCTATGTTATCTCCGCTGCTCCTGTAGAAAGAGCAGATGAAGTCAGCGGAGTGTGGCATGGCAGATCTCGTCGATCCGGTACAGCGCGCGTTTCTCGGTGTGGAGAAATCAGTGCTCGACAATCGCTGGGTGGCGCGGCTCGACCAGGCAGGGCAGAACCGCGCGCTGGCCATGTCGCAGATCCATGGATTGCCGGATCTGATCGCCCGGGTGCTCGCCGGGCGCGGCGTGACAGTGGACGAGGCGATCGAATTCCTCGATCCGACGATCCGCAGCCTGATGCCCGATCCCCATAAGCTGACCGATTGCGAAAAGGCCGCAATCCGCCTGGTGAGTGCCATCGAGCGCGGCGAGAGCGTCGCGATCTTCGGCGACTACGATGTCGACGGCGCGGCCTCCTCGGCGCTGATGTACCGTTTTCTCAGCCATTTCGGCGTCAGGGCGAATATCTATATTCCCGATCGCGTCTTCGAAGGTTATGGCCCCAATCCGGCGGCGATCAATCAGTTGATCGACAATGGCGCCCAGCTGATCGTCACTGTCGATTGCGGCTCCACCAGTCACGAGGCGCTAGCCGCCGCTGCCGTGCGCAATATCGACGTCGTCGTCATCGATCACCACCAGGTGACACATGAACTGCCGCCCTGTCATGCCCTCGTCAACCCGAACCGTGAGGACGATCTCTCGGGGCAGGGGCATCTCTGCGCGGCCGGCGTTGTCTTCATGGTCCTGGTCGCAACGCTCAGGCTGCTGCGTGCGGCCGGCAACAAGCGCATCCTGGCGATCGACTTGCTGCAATGGCTGGATATCGTCGCACTTGCAACGGTCTGCGATGTCGTGCCGCTGAAGGGCCTCAACCGCGCCTATGTGGTGAAGGGCCTGGTCGCTGCCCGGCACCAGAGCAATGCCGGGCTTGCCGCACTCTTCCGCAAGGCGGGGCTTGCAGGCCCGGTGACACCCTATCATTTCGGCTTCCTGATCGGTCCGCGCATCAATGCCGGCGGGCGGATCGGCGATGCAGCACTCGGAAGCCGCCTGCTGACGCTCGACGACGCCGGCGAGGCGGAGGTGATCGCGCAGCGCCTCGACGAGCTCAACCGCGAACGCCAGGCGATGGAGGCCATCATGCTGCAGGAGGCGGAAGCCGAGGCGCTCGCCGAATATGGCGACGGCGAGGGCGCATCCGTCATCGTTACCGCCCATGAGAAATGGCATCCCGGCATCGTCGGGCTGATTGCGGCGCGGCTGAAGGAAAAGTTCAAACGGCCCGCCTTCGCGATCGCCTTCGATCCCTCCGGCCGCGGCACCGGCTCGGGCCGCTCGATCAACGGCTTCGATATGGGCAGGATGGTCCGGGCTGCGGTCGATGAGGGGATCCTCGTCAAAGGCGGCGGCCACGCCATGGCCGCGGGGTTGACGGTCGAGCGCGCCAATCTCGGCAGGCTGCGGACCTTCTTCACGGAGAAGGCCACAAAGACCGTGGCCAGCCTTGTCGCCAACGAGACGCTGAAGATCGACGGCGCGATCGGTGCAAGCGGTGCCACCCTCGAACTCATCGACCGCCTGGAGGCCGCCGGCCCCTATGGCTCTGGCCACGCCCAGCCGCTCTTCGCCGTGCCGGCGCATCGTCTGCGCGATGCCCGCCTGGTCGGCGAGAAACATGTGAAGGTGACGCTGGAGGCCATGGACGGATCGCGACTCGACGGCATCGCCTTCCGCGCCGCCGATACCGCGCTCGGCAATCTTCTCATCAATTCACGCGGCGCCAGCCTCCATGTCGCCGGTTCGCTCGGTGCCGACCACTATCAGGGCGCGCGCCGCATCCAGCTGCGCGTCTGCGACGCGGCTCCGGCGCGGTAATCTGCCAGTCGGAAGAGAGTTTCGTCAGGTACACCCGGCGGTCATGACGCTCATCAGCATGTCCGCTTGCGACCGGCTTTGCATGGCCGCAAAGCCCTTCGCGGCGATGGAATCACGCTCGGCGATATCTGCGATCAGCTTGTGGCAGCGCTCGATCATCTTGTCATAGGGCTCGACCGCCAGGCCGCCGCTAAAGGGCTGGAGATCCGGGTCGCGGATATCGCCTTCGGTCAGCACGCAGACGCGATTAGCGAGCAGATAGGAAATGCGCACGATCTCGAAGACGCCGCTCGCATAATGATGAATGTTGATGACGATCTTGGAACGGGCAATCGCCGCATCGCGTTCCGCGCCATAGATGTTGAAGAGGTGCGCGACCTTGAGCCCGCCTTGCTCCAGCGTCTTCAGGATATGGTGGCGGCGTTCGTTCATCGAGCCGTAGAAGAGCACGTCGATATCTTTGACGGGGGCGTGCTTTATTTGGCTGAGGCAGCGGCTATAGCCGATTTCGAGCACGCCAGCATGATCAATGCCCTTGGCGGCGAGATTTTCCCGGTTACGCGGGCTGTAGTCGAGAACCGGAAGCGACTTCAGGATCGAGGTGTAGCGCGAATTGATCCAGATGCTTTCTTCGGACACCTGCTCAAGATTGATGACGACGCTGTCCTTCGGCAGATGGCTGACGATTTCGGCTGGGAGAAGGTTGCCGCCGTAGATGATCGGCGCACGGCCGGCGAACGCGTTCATGTCGCGGACAATCGGTGCCGAGCCGCCGAGTTCCTCGAAGGCGCCCTGCAGGCCGAGCGCGACTTCGTCGAAGGCGTGGCTGTGATTGTAGTTGGCGGGCGTCACGATCCAGATGCAATGACGGTCCTTGTGCGCCTGCCATCCGCCGGCAAAGGGTTGCAACGGGTTGCGGAGCGGCTGCTCGATCTTCGGCGCGGCGGGTATTGCGGGCCTTTCCGTCCGTACCGGTTGCTGCGGCACTGGAGAGGCGCCTGAAGCCTGCGGAGCATAGGCGCGCATCAATTCGCGGCGGCCGATGAATTGGCCGCGCGGCATCCAGGCCGGCGGATCATCAGCGCCCCAGATCAGGTGCGGCTGCTTGATCAGCGGCTGGCGGCCTTCCTGCCACGAGGTCAGGAGAGCCTGGTCACGGCTCTGCAGAAAGGCTTCCTTGGCGGCGAAGAGACCATGCAGCATACGGCCGAGGCGGACACCGAACTTCCATTCGAAATCGGCAACGGTCGGTACGAAGGCGGCGATCTTCATTCCGGAGGCGGCAGCCTGCTGGACATAGAGCCCGAGCAGACGCTCGATCACGAAGGGGCGCATCTTCGCGTTGGCATCGCGTGAGTAGTGAGCCACACCGGCATAGGCGGTCCCCGCCGGCGTGCCGGCGTGCGCTTGGTTTTCCAGTGATTCGAGAATGCGTTCGCAAAAGGCGAAATACCCGGACCAGAATTTCCGGTTGCCGCAAAAATAGTTGCAGAACATGAAGGCAGTCTTGTCCTGCGGCGGCGCGATCGGATGACCGAGCTCCTGGATATGCAGGAAGATCGGGTCCATGCCGGGATGACCGCCAAGCAGCGAATGTTCCCAGACGTTGCTGTAGATCGCCGCGTGGCCGATCAGCGGATTGTAAAGATAGGCGTCCGCACCTTCCGCTCTGGCCTTTTCCGCCTCCGTGACAAAGGACGGGAAGCTCGTCACCGACTTCATCTCGAATTTGCTGGAGAGCAGCCCCCAGAACACGTCGTCGCCGAGGCCGATCGCCTCGTGATGCTGATGCAGGATGAGGAAGAGCTCATATTCGCGGGTCGTAGCCTGCGTATTGAACGAGATGTCGAGCGGCACGGCAGCCGAGTCCACCTGGCTGCGCTGCGAAGGGTCGAGATAAGGCTGATAGACAATGACGGACCCCGTGCCGGCAGCTTTCTCCGTGAGAAGCGCCAGATCAGGAAGACCGGCCGGCAGAGCGGAAATGGGCTGATTGATCGTCAAGGAATCGTCCTTCGTGCATGGCCGCCGTCTCCATGATTCACGAAACGGCATTCGGGCTGGTTTGGGTGCCGACTATTGGACGTGAAGCTTGCGCCACACTGTTGGCAGGAACTTCGCTAGAACAGGATGATTTTAGGCCCGATCGGCCTGAAATCTGAATCCTGTTCTAAATCATATAATTAGAGCATGATGTCGCCCGAAAACCGCTCACACTTTTCGGCATCATGTTCTGGTCAGCCTGGGAACAGGTTAAGCCGTGATGTTCGTACCAGGCCCATTGCGCGATAATGCCCAACCTCCTGGACGGCGTCATGAAAAACGAAAAGATCTATGTAACGAAGCCCAGCCTGCCGCCGCTCGAAGAATTCATTCCGTCGCTGGAAGCGATCTGGAACAATCGCGTCCTGACCAATGGCGGGCCATTCCACCAGCAGCTGGAGCAGGAGCTCTGCAACCATCTCGGCGTGAAGCACATCAGCCTCTTTTCCAACGCCACGGTCGCGCTGCTGACGGCGCTTCAGGCGCTCCGCGTCACGGGCGAAGTCATCACCACGCCTTATTCCTTCGTGGCCACTTCGCATTCGCTTCTCTGGAACGGCTTAAAGCCCGTCTTCGTCGACATCGATCCGGTGACGCTCAATGTCGATCCAGCGAAGATTGAGGCGGCGATCACGCAGCAGACGACGGCGATCATGCCGGTGCATTGCTACGGCCACCCTTGCGACGTCGATGCTATCCAGAAGATCGCCGATCTCTACAATCTGAAGGTCATCTATGACGCCGCCCATTCCTTCGGCGTGGAAGACGAGCGGGGAAGCATTCTCAATCACGGCGACCTTTCCATCCTGAGCTTCCATGCGACGAAGGTTTTCAACACATTCGAAGGCGGGGCCATCATCTGCCCTGATGTCAAGACAAAGACCCGCATCGACCAGCTGAAGAACTTCGGTTACGTCGACGAAGTGACCGTGGTGGCGCCAGGCACGAACGGCAAGATGAGTGAGTTCAACGCTGCGCTCGGCCTGTTGCAGCTGAAATACATCAAGCTCGCGCTCGAAAGGCGTGGGTTGATCGACAGTGCATATCGTGAGCGGCTCCGCGGCGTGGCCGGCATAGAATGCCTGAACCGTTCCGGCGAGACCGTCTCCAACTTCTCTTATTTCCCGATCCTCGTACGCCCTGACTATCCCATTTCACGCGATGGGCTCTATGAACGGCTGAAGGAAAACAGCATTCATCCGCGCCGCTATTTCTATCCGCTGATTTCAAGCTTCTCGATGTACCGCAGCCTGCCTTCCTCGCAGCCCTCGAACCTGCCGGTCGCAACCGAGGCCGCACAACAGGTGCTCTGCCTTCCCATCTATCCGGACATGGAGATGGAGATCGTCGACAAGGTCTGCGCGCTGATCGAGTCGGCTTAAAAACACGGTATTCCGACAGTCATCTCGCACCGCAGATCGAAAGTATCTGCGGTGCGAGATCGTGCGCCAATAGACCGGCTAGAGCATGATGCCGAAAAGTGTAAGCGGTTTTCGGGCGACATCATGCGCTAATTATATGATTTAGAACAGATTCAGATTTTAGGTCGACCAGGCCTAAAATCATCCTGTTCTAGCCGCCTCACTTGTCAGCAAAGACTTGAAGCGCGAGCTCTGCCTTCCAGATAAGAAATCGCGAGCCGGCGCATTGCATGGCTGCTCATACGAAAGCGACGTGACCATCGATCACGCCGCTTTCTTCATCTCATAGACGCCAGATTAAAGTGCCAGTTGCGGAAGTCGGATGAGAAGCATCTCTCCAGCCTCTGCCGGCCAGAGCGGTGATCGGCGCTCCGAACGACCGAAGCACACCACTTACCATGGTCACAGAGCGCGGAAGTTACGCGAGGCCTGCGCAGAAGGAGAGGCACAAGCGGGCAAATAAGGCCGCTGATCTGGCCCGAATAGATGGATAAATTTCTGGAAGAAAAGTGGCACGCCCTAGGGGAGTCGAACCCCTCTTCCCAGAATGAAAATCTGGTGTCCTAACCGATAGACGAAGGGCGCTTCCTTCGTGGTGGCGCCCTTATAGTCAGCACCTTCGAAAGCCGCAAGCGCCAAGGCGCGAAAAAATCATCGTTTTCGCCGATTTATTTCGGCTGTGGAAAAACCTGGTATCATGAGGCAACGGTGCCGGGAAAGATAAGCCAGCGGACTGGTTTAGGCGCCATTACCCAAGCCCGATGGTACGCCCTAGGGGAGTCGAACCCCTCTTTACAGAATGAGAATCTGTCGTCCTAACCGATAGACGAAGGGCGCGCAGCCAGCCTCGTTAAAATAGGAGCGCGCGCCGGCTTCTGCAAGCGGATGTGATGGCTTCTATGTGGAGAAAAAGTGGCACGCCCTAGGGGAGTCGAACCCCTCTTCCCAGAATGAAAATCTGGTGTCCTAACCGATAGACGAAGGGCGCTTCCTTCGTGGTGGCGCCCTTATAGTCAGGCGTTTTGAATCCCGCAAGCGGCAATTGCGGTTTCTTTCAAAAAAATGACAGGAAATCCGAGTGCGCTCGAGAAGCCGATTATTGATGCTGAATCAATAGGCTGCCGGTGGTTTCTTTATCGAGACGAGGCGGTGCTGCCGTAACGTAATGCGAAAATCGCGCGGTGGTCAGATCGCTCTTGCGGTCGTTATCGGCGCGCGTTTGCCGCCGCAGCCCCAGTTCCAGTCGCGGGTTTTGCCGGTATCGAGGTGGACCGAATCCGTGTGGCAGTATGTGCCAACGCCGCCGCGGTCCGGCAACGAGCGGATATAGGCGGCGATATCCCATTTCGTCACGCCGTCGATCTGGATGTCGGCGGCCTCGCAGCTCTTGTGCATCGATTCGTCAGCGCCGCCGACGAGGCGGTTGTGCTCTTCGTCGCGATAGCCGGAGGTGACGATAACAGGTCGGCCGAAATGGCTTTCGACCGTCTTGATCACTTTTAGCAGGTCAGGCTTGAAGCAGCCGACCTCGACCTTGTCGTTCTGGAGATCCAGCCCGTTCGGCGCGATACGCGTCATGCCGGGCAGGGCCGCCTTGTGCAGCAGGCCGGAAAGACTGCCGAGCAGGTTCTGCTTCGGCGCGCTGTAGAGCGCATTCATCGTCGAGGCCGGAATGCTGCCCGTCGTCAGCGACGCCGTTTGCACGGGCGCAAGCTGCGTGCTGCTATTCTGCGAGGATTGCTGCGGCAGCACCGGTTCTGCCGGCTGTGTGGGCACGGGTGGCTGGCTGTAGACGCTGCTTCGCGCCGGTGCTGCACCTTCCACCGGCGCATAGGCCTGCGGCTGAATGACGGTGGACGTGCTGTTGTTCTGCGGTGCCGGTTGGTGATCGGAAAAGATGCTCACCGCCTGCGCGTTGATCCGGGTCGACTGCAGGACCAGCCCGCCGATATTGGCAGGCGCCGCCGTTGCCGAACCGGCGGGCGGGGCGGCGGCATTCGGATCTTGTGCCACGACCTGAGGCGCGCCTTGGGCGCCGGAGACGTTGACGAGCCGGGGATCTGTATAGACCGAACGTGGGGCAGGGCTTGCAGGTCCTGCCGTGGCAAGCTGTGGTGCTGCGGCTTGCGCCGCCGGAACCACCGCTGTCGAATCGAGCGCCTTCTTGTCCGACGCGCAGCCGGACAGCGCCAGCACCGAGGTGGCGATTAGCAAAGCGCCCGTTACGGGCATCCGCATCTGCATGTTACGCAAGCGACGTCTCCAGTTGATGCGGAAAATCGGCGAAAAACGCTTCTCTTCCGCTTCGAGTCGCCAGGAGATTGCCTGCGGGGCCGGATCGCGGCAAGCGCCGAGGCGCCGGCCGGACCCGAAATCGAAAAAGCCGCAAGCCTCGCAAAAGCCTTGCGGCGAAAACCCTTACCAGGCGCCGGTATTGCCCATCGAGGCCCAGGGTTCGGCGGCCGGAAGCGGGCTGCCCTTTTGCAGGATTTCGATCGAGATGCCGTCGGGCGAGCGCACGAAGGCCATGTTGCCGTCGCGCGGCGGCCGGTTGATAGTGACGCCGTTGTCCATCAGATTCTGGCAGGTGGCGTAAATATCGTCGACCTCATAAGCGAGGTGGCCGAAATTGCGTCCTCCGCTATAATCTTCCGTGTCCCAGTTGTAGGTCAGTTCGAGGCAAGGAGCTTTTTCGCTGCGCGCACGGTCGAGATCGTCGCGAGCAGCCAGAAAAACCAGGGTGAAGCGGCCTTTCTCGTTTTCGTGGCGGCGAATCTCCTCCAGCCCGAACAGCGTGGTATAAAAGGCGAGCGAGGCGTCTAGGTCTTTGACGCGTACCATTGTGTGGAGATAACGCATTCTATCTACTCCTTTATTGGGGCTGGCTTTTTTCAGCGAGCCGAGGTCAGCTTCGGGCAAGTCATCTTTATAAAATGTGCAGCTGGGAATAACCGAAAACTAGGACTTGCGCTTATCCGTTACCAAGATGTTAATCTTGATTTGAAGAATCAGTTAACCGTAACAGTGTGACGCGTATTCGAGGGGCTGGCGACAATGGCTGATAGGATTTCATCGAACGAATACTCCGACCTCGACGAGCTATCGGGAGAGGCGGTCGATCTTGTTGAAATCACCGGCGTCGTCAAGTGGTTCGACGTCGCCAAGGGTTTCGGCTTCATCGTGCCCGACAACGGCTTGCAGGATGTTCTCCTGCACGTGACCTGCCTGCGTCGCGACGGTTACCAGACGATCCTCGAGGGAACGCGCATCGTCGCACTCATTCAGCGCCGCGAGCGTGGCTACCAGGCTTTCAAGATCCTCTCGATGGACCAGTCGACCGCGGTTCATCCCTCGCAGCTGCCGCCGGTGCGTACCCATGTGCAGGTCACCGCGACGAGCGGGCTCGAGCGTGCGCTGGTCAAGTGGTTCAACCGCACCAAGGGCTTCGGCTTCCTGACGCGCGGCGAGGGCACGGAAGATATCTTCGTGCACATGGAAACGCTCCGCCGTTTCGGCCTGACGGAACTGCGCCCCGGCCAAGTGGTCCTCGTCCGCTTCGGCGACGGCGAAAAGGGCCTGATGGCCGCTGAAATCCATCCCGACGCTCCGAGCCCGGCCAGCCGGTCGCACTGATATGCACGGCCTTGTCCTGTTTCATGCCATCAGAAGCGCCATCTTGGCGCTTTTTTTCATGGTCGCGCTGCCGGCTTTGGCCGAGGAGCAGATGCGGTTCGACAAGGAGCCGTTGCTCATCCAGACCGCTGCGGGCAAGGTGCTGCATTTCACCGTCGAGATTGCCTCGACCCCTGATCAGCGCGCCCACGGCCTGATGTTTCGCAAGGTTATGGCCGACGATGCCGGCATGATCTTCGATTTCGACGAGCCACGGCGCGTCACCATGTGGATGGAAAACACCATCCTGCCGCTCGATATGCTTTTTGCCGACGACACCGGCACGATTCGCCACATCAAGGAAAAGGCAGTGCCCTATTCGCGCGACATCATCGATTCGATGAGCGCGGTGAAATACGTCGTCGAACTCAATGCCGGCATCGTCGCCAAACTGGGAATCAAGCCTGGCGACAGGATCGTCAGCGCCACGACGACGAAGAAGGCGAAGTAACGCGCGCGACCGCGAGCAGCGGTGCGCCTGTCAAGGAATTCGAAATATCGGGATATTGAATGGTCGGAGTGGAGAGATTCGAACTCCCGACCCTCTGGTCCCAAACCAGATGCGCTACCAGACTGCGCTACACTCCGTGCCGTGAATGGCAGGGGAGATACACGGTTCACTTCGCCGTCGCAACCCATAAATCCAGCTGTAGCCGAAGATTTCTCGCCGGACCTGTGGATGCAAGACAGAAAAATCTTGATAGGTCGCCGGTCTGCTTGCCGGGCGCACGAGTCGGTCTGCCTGGCGCAATTGTACGTCAGGACAAGGCTGCTTCAACCGTGAGCGATCAGGCCGATATATTGGGCGTAGCTGATGGCAACGTAGAAGAACGCCGTGATGCTCGCCCCAATCACAATGGCATTGAATTCCGCCGAACGTTTGATCATGAATGCAAATCCACTGAAAGCCATTGAGCCGTAAACTAGTGCCGAGGGCTGGCAGCGGCAATCGGGTTGTGATCAAAACATGAGACAATCGGTAATATTGCGCAATCCGGGTGGAAATCCGAGGGTTTCAAGAGATGGCTGCCGCCATGTCCGTCGATATCCTTGTTTCCCAAACGCATCGGTTCGTTATGGAGTCGCCAGCCGCGTTGTATACCGCCTTTTTTCTTGAAAAAGCGGGGATTCGCGGCTAAGCAAAATTCATCTCTTTGCGTTATCTTCAACGATGATGCAAAAGGCCCGGCACGGGTCGGCAACGAGATTGAGACCATGAAAGGCGGGCGCTGCCCGCATAGTCGGAGACGCCGCAGTCATGTCTGCCAAGATCTATCGTCCAGCCAAGACCGCCATGCAGTCCGGCAAGGCCAAGACCCATCTCTGGGTGCTCGAATTCGATCAGGAGTCGCCGCGCAAGATCGATCCGATCATGGGCTACACATCCTCCGGCGACATGCGCCAGCAGGTGAAGCTCACCTTCGAAACGCAGGAACTCGCCGAAGCCTATGCGCAGCGCAACGGCATCGAATACCGGGTCATCGCGCCGAAGGACCCGACACGCCAGGTTGTCGCCTATCCCGACAATTTCCGCTATACCCGCACGCAGCCCTGGACGCATTGAGATTTCTCGTCCAGATATGCCGCATCCGGCCGCGCTTTCCGAACGCGGCCACCAGACGGCCCCTTAGCTCAGCTGGATAGAGCACCTGCCTTCTAAGCAGGTTGTCGCAGGTTCGATTCCTGCAGGGGTCGCCATTTTTCAAGTGTCCATCCATGCAGCATGCCGTTCGCCAAACAGGTAGAGCGGCTTCCGTAAAACGAAGTTGCTGGGCCGTGGACCGTCTATCCGATTGGAACACGCATTTACGGCCATGTCTTCGGGCGACATGATTATCAACGAAAACTATGTAGGTGTCGCGAAAGATGGGTGTCCGCATCGTGCTCATAGGCTTCCCGGGCGTTGGGAAGTTGACCATCGCGAAAGAGTTGAGCGCCATGGTTTCGGCAAAAATTGTCGACAACCACTGGGTCAACAACCCGATTCTGCGTCTGCTGGATGAGGATGGAACGGCCCCGCTTCCAAAGGGAATATGGGAGTTTACAGGTCGAGTTCGACAAACCGTCCTTGATGCAATCACCGCTTACGCGCCGTCCGCCAATTTCATTTTCACGCATGCCGGCTTGGAGGGTGATGAGCGGAGCCTTCGTACCTTTCAACAGGTCGCCGGTGCTGCCGAAGCCTGCGACGCCGTTTTGGTGCCGGTGCGATTGCTGTGTGATGAAGAGGAGCTGGCTCGCCGGGTTTCGAACCCCGAGCGACGCCAAAGGTTGAAATCCACGGATGTGGCAGCCTCGAGGGATCGCAGTCGGAGGGCGGGGGTTTTCGATCCACTCCACCCAAACACATTGGTGCTCGACGTCACTTCCGCATCACCGGGAAAAACGGCCATCGCGATCCGAGAGCATATTCTAAAGGTCCTTGGCGACCTGTCAGCCTGAAATTCGTCGGAGTTGATTCTATCCGCGCTACGATCGTCGATACGCCTGATGGCGGGAGGTGAGGCGTTCTGACGAGCTATCGGTTTACGCAAAGCCGGCCCGAAAGGCCGGCTGACGCCTGCCGAAAAATCGCAGCGCGCGGATGGGGCTCCCTCATCCGCGCGCCGAAGTAGCCGACTTTTGCGGCCAGCGTGTTGTGGCGATCGGACGACCGCCACAACGCTATCGTTACAGGAGAAAATCGCCTGCCCCCAGGTGGACGAGGCCCTTCAGCTGAACCTCGAAGTCATGGATGCCGTCGCCGTTCGTGTCGGCCTGGATAACGGTAACATCGCTCGCGGATCCGGCTTGGTCGTCATAGTGCCAAGCGAGCGCGCCAGCCTTGTGATCGAACAAGGCATTCTCCTGTGCCTGGAAATGGAAGGTACCATTGCCCGCCGCAGAGCCATTCGCATCGATCGCCGAGATGTCGATCTTATCGACGCCGTGCTGGAAGTCGGTGATGACGTCGCGGTTCAAGCCGGATCCGGTTTCCGTCGGTGCCTTCAAGATAAACGTATCCTCACCGATGCCACCGGTCATAATGTCCTTTCCGGCACCACCAATGAGGACATCATTGCCGGCGCCGCCGTCCAGCTTGTCCGCGCCAGCCCCGCCAGTGAGAACGTTGCCGCCGCCGTTGCCGCCGGTCAGTACGTCGTTGGAGCTTGAGCCGGTCAAGTTTTCGATGCCGGCGATCTTGTCGCCGGTCGCCTGACCGCCCGATGCGACCTTAGTCGCCAAGTTGACGTTGACCGCGTCGGAGCCCGCATAGCTGGCCGTGTCATTGCCAGTACCGCCGTCGAGCACGTCCGCGCCGGCCCCGCCCTTCAACACGTCACTACCGCCGAGACCCTTGAAGATTTCGTTGCCGCCGTTGGACTGGCCGGTGTGCGGCAGGATGTCGTTACCGTTGGTGCCGATGAATTCCTTTGTCGGCGCCGTTGGCGTTGTCGGTTGCGTCGGCGTGGTCGGCGTTGTCGGTTCCGTCGGGGTGGTTGGCGTTGTCGGATTCGTCGGCGTGGTTGGCGTTGTCGGTTCCGTCGGGGTGGTTGGCGTTCCCGGTGTCGCACTGGAGCCCGATTCGTAGGCACCCATATCGACAGTTCCAACGACGCGAGCGTGGCCGTCCAGATCGACCGAGCCGACGCCGTACTTGGCGGTTCCGCCGTCGATCGCTGCCGAGCCGGAGCCGAGGTGGAAGTTGTCGCTCGCTGCTCCCAGGAATTTCGGGTCGATGCCGAGCTTGTTGCCGTTCGCCGTGCTCGGCATAGCGTTGCCGCCGTCGGTCTTGACCGAGGCCTGGCCGGCCGTGCCGTTGTAGGTGTCGTTGTTGGCCCAGACGACGTTGGCGTTGGTATAGCCGCCGTACGACGTGTTATCGACCGCAGTGTTGTTCTTGTTCACCGACGGGTCGGCTACGGCGATGTTGTTGATCCAGGTGTTGTTGCTCGACTGCGCGTTGCTGAGTTCGCCGCGCCAGGTGCCGTCGTTCAGCAGG
Source organism: Rhizobium beringeri (assembly GCF_004306515.1). Taxonomy (NCBI): domain Bacteria; kingdom Pseudomonadati; phylum Pseudomonadota; class Alphaproteobacteria; order Hyphomicrobiales; family Rhizobiaceae; genus Rhizobium; species Rhizobium beringeri. The sequence continues at coordinate 1,655,926 of NZ_SILG01000001.1, forward strand.
TCCTGATTGTTGTGGTATGCGGTGTTGTTTTTCACCGTGACGGAGTCGCTCCAGGTAACTTGGATGCCTTTGCTGCCGTTCTCATAGACGAGGTTGTTATCGACCAGGGTCTTAAACGTGTAGTTCGGATGACCGCTCGTCTGCGTGCTCTGGAAATCGTCGATGATGATGCCGTTGCCATCGGTGTGCGCACCCGACTTCGTGACGTTGTCGTGCGAGATGTTGTTCCGGATGATGTTGCGGAAGCTGCCATCGTCCGGCGCCCCGGTGATATTCCGGTTCTGGTAGAGAGAGATGCCTGAAAACCAGCCAGAACTCGCATTTTTGTAAGTCTCGTTCCCTTCGATCGTGATGAAGTCGGATCCGGCGAAGGCGATGCCGGACGCACCGTTGTCGTGGGAAACGTTATTGGCGATCCTCACATGGTGGACGCCATCACCAACAATGCCGTGCGAAGCGCTCCCGTAGACCTCGAAGCCCTCGACCGCCACATAGTTAGCAGTGATGTTAATACCATTTGCGCCGCCCGACGCTGAGTGGATCACCGCTCCACCCGGTACCTCCGACCGCAAGGTAATGTAGCCGGCGGCGGAACCATCCTTGTACATGTTCACCGACTCATTATAGACGCCGGCGCGCACCACAACCTCGTCGCCGGGCTTAAGGTCCGACGCCATCGCGTCGCTGATCGTGTGAAAAGGAGACGTGGCACTGCCGTTACCGCCGCCGCTGCTGCTCGAAGCTACGTAGTATGTCGTCATGGTCTTGTTCCTCAACCTTAGCGTTGTCTTTGCCGGTTAATATTTTTAGTTAATCAGGCGTTACGGCGGCAGGTTATAGGGCGACGTTTTGGAGGGTGCAACAGCAACGAGACAGTAAGTGCTTGAGAAACATAGCCATATTGCTGCCACATTATCCAAATCGATCTGAAGTTACGTTTTGAAATATTTGGTGAATTTCGAGTCGCCCAAATTGTGGCAAAATATATGTCTCGCTTACCGCGAATTATTCTTTCTGCAACTATAGCGAAACGCCTCTATTGAAAACATTAGAAAAACCTAGTGGGCGTGACTGGATTCCTCCCGTCAAAGACAGAATCGACATTTTTTTCTGAAATTAGCAATTTTGGGCAGCGTCGCCTTAAAGATGCCCGCAGGCAGCCCTGGACGCATGGAGATTTCTCGTCCATATGCCGCATCCGGTCGCGCCATGAGTCGCAGCCGCCGGACGGCCCGTGAGACTGACTGAAAGGCGCCCCAAGAGCCATCGTCGCTATTCTCTCCAAAGCAAGTTCGCGGAGCGTGTTCACATTTCGTTCTCGTGGTGTTAGTCTCACCTTCAGTGACGGGCGAGGGGAGGCCTTATGGATCAAAGGGGCAAGTTTGAGCGACTGAAGGCGCTTCACCAGGGCGATAGGGCTTTTGTCATCCCCAACCCATGGGACGCCGGTTCGGCTCGCCTTCTCGCGAGCCTTGGCTTCGAGGCGCTCGCGACGACCAGCGCGGGTTACGCCTTTTCCAAAGGCAAGTTGGATTCATTTGCGAGCCTTGGACGGGATGAGATCCTTGAGAACGCCGCCGAGATCGTTGGCGCTGCTGATCTTCCTGTCTCTGCCGATCTTGAAGATGGCTTCGGTGCGTCGCCAGAAACCTGCGCGGAAACCATCCGCTTGGCCTGTGAAACCGGACTTGTAGGCGGATCAATCGAAGACGCAACAGGCAATCCTGCTGCCCCGATCTACGAGCTGTCGCAAGCCGTCGAGCGCATCCATGCTGCAGCAGAGGTCGCACGCGGTCTGCCTTTCCTTCTAACAGCGCGGGCGGAGAATTATCTTTGGGAGAGACCCGATCTGGACGACACCATCGAACGGCTGCAAGCATTTTCGGCCGCTGGGGCAGATGTGCTTTACGCTCCCGGCTTGCCTGATATCGAGGCAATCAGAACCGTTTGTGGGGCCGTGGACAAGCCAGTCAACGTGGTCATGGGTTTGAAAGGGCGAAAGTACTCGGTTGCCGAACTGTCGAGCGTCGGAGTACGCCGCGTGAGTGTCGGCGGCTCTTTCGCGCGGGCCGCGCTGGGTGCGTTGATGCGTGCCGCTATGGAGGTCAAAACAGCCGGTACGTTTGGATATGCCGACGACGCGCTCTCCGCTGCATTCGCCAGCCAACTGATGTCCCAGGAGAAGCGCCAGGACAGGCTGTGAGTTGGGCAGAAACCAAAGTCGAGAAGCAAAGATTCCGTCAAGGGACCGCTGCGGCAGTTAGTCTGTCTGCAGCAGGCCGCCCCGGACGGAACGTCACGGTGACTTTCTTCGCGCGGATGAAACCATCCAGCCCGTAACAGGGCTGGCGGTCGCGGCTCGATCTGGGAGGGGCTCATAGAACCCGGTGCATCCCGCACCTCCCCAGTCCTTATACGAGGCGGGCTGCAGCTTTCCGCCATCCGTTCAAGCCCGTGTATTCGGCTTCGGCGATCAGCGTCGGCTGCGCGCCTATTGCGTCCTGCCGGATCCAGGCAGTGATCTCAGTGAACGACCGAGAGGTAGCGGATGCCGGCTTCATCAGCCGCTCTCATCAGCGCTTCCCGTGCGGCGTTTGGGGGCGTGGTGCCGCGAATGGCGTCGAGGCATGTCCTCACCGCCACGACATACTCCTCGCCATCATCCCCAGGCCATTCGGAAATGAGCATGGTGGCCGCGTCGCCGAGGGTCCGGACCACGCTGTATTTATCTTGGCCGCTCATGAGGATCCTCAGTGCGGGAAACTGATGCGATGTGTACCGATTCATGACATTTGGTCCTTGCATCATAAACATATTAGTAACTCTGCAAGAAGTGTTCCAACCGGAACTGCAGTATGATCATCCTCTGGCAAAAGCAGTCGGCAATGCCTCTCCCGCCAGAAGCCGGGAACTTGTTTTAAACACATTGCCGTCCTATTGATTCTTCTATCGAAATTGCTTGTCGAGCTTGGTTTGCGCCCTGGCGTCCCAGCTGATCTTTCCTTTCAAAATCGATTTCTGCGCCGTCCGGCAGCCGCCGGAGGGTGATTATCATGCCGGTTGAGGGGGAATCGTCATGAACGCAGGCAATTCTTTGATCGACGCAAGCCTCCGCCAAACACCCATCGTCGCTGCCTGATATGCCTTCGGTCTTTGACCGCGGATGTCAGTGGCGGCATTCCGGCTGGGTTTTCCAGCCATTGAGGAGAATTTCATGAGCAAGACCAATGCAGAGGCACTGTTGCGCAAAGCGCAGCGCCAGGTTGCCAATACCAGCGGCGGTGGCCATCTCGGCGGCACCAACTTCGGTCAGGGCAATGACGCAAAGACCTCGTCCGGAAGCGGCAATCGCCCGGCAGGCAAGGGTCGGCCACCAGCTGGCGGCAAACGCTGACGACAGCGCCGTGCGTCCTTTAAGGCGCGCAAAAGACGCTGTAGCGCTTTGAATGGCTGCATCGCGATTGAAGACAACCCCGCCAAAATGGCGGGTTTTTTGTTTGAAGGCATATGGCGGTGGAACTGCGCGGCTCTTCTCAGCGATCCAGGAAATGATCGAAGTAGATCTGGGGGATGGGGTAGGCGTAGACGCCTCTGTCGACGAAGCTGCGCCTATAGAGGCAATTTCTGAGAGCCGCATTGTAATACAGGCTTCGCGGGTCCGGCGAGCCTCGTCGCCACGAGCTTGCCTCCGGCACGCAGCGTTGCAGTGCCTTATCGTATCGAGCCAGGAGGGCCGGGTCGGTATCGACCCGAATGCCGCTATAGGATTGATAATTTGAAGGAGATTCTGCGGCCGAAATACAGGCAAGGCTAAGTGCAACACCAACGACTGCCATCAATCTCATCGGATTTAATTCTCCCTTGATCGATTATCGAAGTATCGAGCCGAACGTTATTGGTTCCAGTGCCTGCGGGCAAGCGGACGCCTCGTTCCGGCGTCCGCATCTGCCCGAGACGTTACCCGCATAGCTGCCGCCACAGACATGGCGGCAGCTATGCGTCATCGATCAATCCAGGAGATCGGCGGGTACTTTACCGCCATTTTCCGAAAGCCGCTTCATCAGCGCCTTGTGCAGCCACATATTCATTTTTGCGGAATCGTTGCTGTCGCCGGTATAGCCGAGTTCGGCGGCAAGTTCCTTGCGCTCGGTCAGGCTCGCATCCATCCCAACGGCTTTCATCAGGTCGACGATCGAGCGGCGCCAATCGAGCTTCTGGCCGCTCTTCTTCACTGCCGCGTCAAGGATCGGGACGATATCGACTGTGCCTGGAGCGGTGGCCGTGGCGGCCGGCTTGCTCTGCGGGGCAGGGGCCGCGGGCGTCGGACTGGGCGCTGCCGACGGTGAGGCAGGCGCTTGCGCCGGCTCTGTCTTTGGTGCGCCGGGGGCAACAGGTTCGGCTGCTTTCGCCTCTCCGAAAATTGCATGTTTGATCTTGTCGAAAATGCCCATTCTAAAACTCCAGTTCCATCAGATGAGAACAAGCTGAAACATGGACTTCCCGCTTGATATATCCAGACGGAAGGGGAGTTATTTTTAGTAATCTAAATCGGAGGTGGAAAAGTCAATTCGGGGGAAGGGTGTAGTCGATTTGCACGAAAACGCTGCAAATGGATCAATCACGGCCAATCTTATCGCGAACTGAGATTTGCTTGCTGGCTCTAAGTTTCCTGGCGCAATGGGGGAGGAAATACTCCGTCGGCTCTCCAGGCGCTGCGAGATATGTTTGCTTCTGGCACAGTCTGTCAGATAATTCGTATTTCAATAACCGTGAAACATCATCGCACGCCGCCGAACCGACTTGCCGCGCCGTGTTATGAAACATTCGTCATCCCTTCACGTTGCCTTGCCATGGACGTCCTGTAGTTGCAGGCGTCTGATCGATCGAAGGCACGCGCGTTCCTCGATTTTCGACTGCCGGGCAGATCGTTCGGCGGAATGGAAACGGAGGAAAACATGACCCATAACCACAATAGACTCTCCATTGCAGTGCTCGCATCCGCCTGCGCCCTCCTTGCCATGCCGGTAAGCGTTGCGCGCGCGCTCGATGTCGGCGTGTCGGTGAATGCCGGCGATGCTGTCAGCGCCGATGTCGGGGCTTCGACTGGCGGCGGGAGCGGCATCAGTGCCGATGCCGATGCTTCCGTGGGCGGCTCGAACGGCGTCAATGCCGATGCGACCGCCAATGCCGGCGGCGGCAACGGTGTCGACGCAGACGCTAACGGCCGGCTCGGCGGCGGGCGCGGCGTTGATGCCTATCTGAATGCGCGCACCGGCGGTTCCGACGGAATCGATACCAAGGCCACGGCCTCGGTCGGCAGCGGTAATGGCGTCGATGCCAATCTCGCCATCGGCGGGTTAGATGAAGCTGGTGGCAATGCCACGGCTACGCCCGGCACCACCCTCAGCGCGTCGCAGGCACGTACTCTGGAGGTCTTCCGCAGCAGGCCTGCCAATGACCAGCGCAAGATGCTCGTCCGTTGCGCCGACATCTCCGCCTCCGGCGGTGATTCCGGCCTTGCCGGTCTCTGCAGTTTGCTGCAGGCGACAGCTTCCCGCTGAACATACAAAACCCGCCGAGCCAGCGGCTCGGCGGGTCTTTTTCAAAGGATGCTTCGATCTAAAGCATGTCGCGCAAAACTGTGTAGCGGTTTTGCGACAACGACATGCGTAACAACAAAGACCTAAAGCGCGAGGAGCGAATCTGAAAGGTCGCAACGCGCTTTAGTGCAGGATCTGGCTGAGGAACAGCTTGGTGCGTTCGTGCTGCGGGTTATCGAAGAAGGCAGCCGGTTCGTTCTGTTCGACGATTTGGCCCTGGTCCATGAAGATAACCCGGTTGGCGACCTGGCGGGCAAAGCCCATTTCATGCGTGACGCAGAGCATGGTCATGCCTTCCTCGGCAAGCCCCACCATGGTGTCGAGCACTTCCTTGATCATTTCGGGATCGAGTGCGGAGGTCGGCTCGTCGAACAGCATGATCTTCGGGTTCATGCACAGCGACCGGGCGATCGCCACGCGCTGCTGCTGGCCGCCGGAAAGCTGTCCCGGATATTTGTTGGCCTGCTCCGGGATCTTGACCCGCTTCAGAAAATGCATGGCCACTTCCTCGGCCTGCTTCTTCGGCATCTTGCGCACCCAGATCGGCGCCAGTGTGCAGTTTTCGAGGATCGTCAGATGCGGGAAGAGGTTGAAGTGCTGGAACACCATGCCGACTTCGCGCCGCACCTCGTCGATCTTTTTCAGGTCGTTGGTGAGTTCGGTGCCGTCGACAATGATGCGACCCTTCTGATGCTCTTCCAGGCGGTTGATGCAGCGGATCATTGTCGACTTGCCGGAGCCCGACGGGCCGGCGATGACGATGCGCTCGCCGCGCATGACCTTCAGGTTGATGTCGCGCAGCACGTGGAAATCGCCGTACCACTTGTTCATGTTGACGATCTCGACCGCCACTTCCGTCGCGGAAACGGTGAGCTTTTTCGCTGGAGCTTCAGCCATAATATTTTCCCTCATTCTTATCGTTTTAGCGTTCTTATCGTTTGTGGCCGGTATCGAGATGGCGTTCCATGAAGCCTGAATAGCGCGACATGCCGAAGCAGAACAGCCAGAAGATGAAGCCCGCGAAGATCAGACCCGTGATCGGCGTGACGGCGCTTGCCCAGTTGGCATCGGAGAAGTTCAGCTTGACGATGCCAAGCAGATCGAACATGCCGATAATGGTGACCAGCGACGTGTCCTTGAAGGTTCCGATGAAGGTGTTCACGATGCTCGGGATGACCAGCTTGATGGCCTGCGGCATGATGATCAGCCGGGTCTTTTGCCAATAGCCGAGGCCAAGCGAATCGGCGCCTTCGAATTGTCCCTTCGGGATCGCCTGAAGGCCGCCGCGGATCACTTCCGCCATATAGGCCGAGGTGAAGATTGACACACCGATCAGCGCCCGAAGCAGTTTGTCCACGTTCCAGCCTGTGGGAAGGAAGAGCGGCAGCATGACACTTGCCATGAACAGAACGGTGATCAGCGGAACGCCTCGAATGACCTCGATGAAGGTAACGCAGAGCATCCGGATGACGGGCATCTTCGAGCGGCGCCCCAGCGCAAGCAGAATGCCGCATGGTAAGGATACGGCAATACCGACAAAGGACAGGACGAGCGTCACCATCAACCCGCCCCAGAGCGGAGTGTCCACCACTTCGAGGCCGAAGCCGCCGTGAAGAAGCCAGAAGGCGAGGACCGGCAGGACGGCGAACAGAAGAATGGCGTTCAGGCCCTTGCGCGGCGCCGAAGGGATGAGCATCGGAACCAGCAGCAGAATGAACAGGATCCCGACGATCGCCGGTCTCCAACGCTCATCGAGCGGATAGCGGCCGAATATAAACTGATCGTACTTGGCGCTGATGAAGGCCCAGCATGCACCACTCCAGCCGTCAGGCTGGATGCCGCCCTGGATCGTCGTCGCGCAGAATGTGCGGTCCGGCCCGGACCATACGGCCTGAATGAACAGCCAGTTGACGAGATGCGGCACGGCCCATGCGATGAGCGCAAGAGCCAGGATTGTCAGGATCACGTCCTTCGGGGTTGCCAGGAGATTGCGGCGTATCCAGGCGACGGCTCCCCTCTCGCCGGGGGGCGGCGGTTCGGCGGCAAGGATGGACGTTCTGACGAAGGGTTTATCGGCGACCGACATCTTATCTCTCCACCAGTGCCATCTTGGCATTGAACCAATTCATGAACAGCGACGTGAGAATGCTCAAGCTGAGATAGACGATACCCCAGATGCAGACGATCTCGATCGCTTGACCGCTCTGATTGAGGATCGTGCCACCGACGGCAACGAGATCCGAGAAACCGATCGCGATGGCGAGTGAGGAGTTCTTGGTCAGGTTCAGGTACTGGCTCGTCAGCGGCGGGATGATGATGCGCAGCGCCTGCGGCACCACGACAAGTCTCGTCACGCTCGACGGATGCAGCCCCAGCGCGCCGGCTGCCTCGGATTGTCCCTTTGGAACGCCGCGAATGCCGCCGCGAACGATCTCGGCGATGAACGAGGCGGTATAGAAGGACAGAGCGAGAAACAGCGACATGAATTCGGGGCCGACGACGGAGCCGCCCGTGAGGTTGAATTTTCCAGCAACCGGAACGTCGAAAGTGAGCGGAAAGCCGGAGACGACGAAGACCAGCAATGGCAAGCCGACGATCAGTGCGATCGACGTCCATACGGTGTGGAACGGCTGGCCGGTTGCGGCTTGGCGTTTGTGGGCCCAACGCGCGATGATGATGGTGGCGACAATCGCAATCACCAGGGCGATGCCGACCGCTATCATGCCTGTCTCGAAGATCGGCTTCGGGAAGGCCAGTCCTCTGTTGTTGAGGAACATGCTGAACGGCAGACCCACCGACTCGCGCGGCTGGGGCAAAACGGAGAGAACGCCGAGATACCAGAAAAAGATGACCAGCAGCGGCGGAATGTTGCGGAAAACCTCGACATAGACCGTGCAGAGCTTGGCAATCAGCCAATTGTGCGACAGCCGGCCGATCCCGATCAGGAAGCCGATGATGGTCGCCGTGAAGATACCGGTCACCGCCACTAGCAAGGTATTCAGAATGCCGACGACAAGTGCACGCGCATAAGTCGAGTCACTCGAAAAGCTGATCAGCGACTGGCCGATTTCGAAACCGGCGCGACCGCGAAGAAAGCCGAAACCCGATGCCGTATTGCTGCGGGCAAGGTTCACGGCCGTGTTGTGGGCCACCCACCACACAATGCCCACGAGAACAGCGATTGTTAGAACCTGGAAAAATATGCTCCGGTATTTCGGGTCGTACATTGCCGACCGGAAACTCCAGCCGGTGCCATGCAAAGGTGTCGTATCCACAGCCTCATGCGTCATGCCGCGCCAATCCCCTTGTGCCCGTTTTCGGGCTTTCTTTTTGCTTTTTTGGAAGATGGGAGGGCGGCTCGGCCGCCTTCCCGGGATTTCATGCCAAAGCTCGACTAACGAACCGGCGGTGCGTACTGGATGCCGCCCTTGCTCCAGAGAGCATTCAAGCCGCGTGCGATCTTGAGCGGGCTGCCCTGGCCGATGTTGCGCTCGAAGATTTCGCCATAATTGCCGACGCCCTTGATGACGTTGGCAGCCCAATCATTGGTCAGGCCGAGATCGGTGCCAATCTTGGTGTCGGTCTCGCTGCCGAGGAAGCGCTTGATATCAGGATTCGGCGAATTCTTCATCTCGTCGACATTTGCCTGGGTGATGCCGAACTCTTCGGCATTGATCAGCGCATAAGCCGTCCAGGAAACGATATCGAACCACTGATCATCACCTTGACGGACGGCCGGGCCAAGCGGCTCCTTGGAGATGATCTCAGGAAGGATGACGTGTTCGTCGGGGTTCTTCAGCGTCAGACGCAACGAATAGAGACCGGATTGGTCGGTCGTGTAAACGTCGCAACGACCGGCGTCGTAGGCCGCGTTGACCTCAGGAAGGTTTTCGAAGACGACCGGATTGTACTGCAGATTGTTCGTCTTGAAGTAATCGGCGAGGTTCAATTCGGTGGTCGTGCCCGACTGTACGCAGACTGCGGCGCCGGAGAGTTCGAGAGCCGACTTCACGTTCAGGCTCTTGCGCACCATGAAGCCCTGGCCGTCATAATAGGTGACAGGACGGAAGTTGAAGCCGAGTGCGGTGTCGCGATTGATTGTCCAGGTGGTGTTACGCGAGAGAACGTCGATTTCACCGGACTGCAGAGCGGTGAAGCGTTCCTTCGCGTTTGTCGGCGTGTACTTGACCTTGGTGGGGTCGCCGAACACGGCCGAAGCGACGGCCTTGCAGAAGTCGACGTCGAAGCCGGCCCAATTGCCGGAAGCGTCAGGTGCGGCAAAGCCGGTAAGGCCGGTATTGACGCCGCACTGAACGAAACCCTTTGCCTTGACATCCGTGAGTGTCGTGGCCGAAGCAGCCGAAGCGCCAAGAGCGAAAACTGCTGCGCCGATCGTTGCGGACAGAAGCTTGTTCTTCATTTTTTCCCAACCTTTTCCGTTGTCTTGTATTTTCTTGTGGGAAGTTCCGGCCGAAAAACTCTGCCGCCTCCCCATTTTCTCGACACCCTCCCGGCGCGAGTTGTTCTATCACAGTCGCAAATGTCACCATGGTCAAGTGTCGCGGTCAATAATTGCGGCAAATTTCAGCATTTTGGTAGATTGCGCTGCGTTCGTGGGCACTTGGCTATGAAATAGGCGCCTGATTGCGGAAAAATAACGCGAAAATCGTGGCTTCCACCGCTTCGCTACGTCGCCGGCGATCAACTCCTAGGGGTTGACCTGATATGGCGGGGCGTCCAAAAGTCCGGTTTTGCGTCTCCGTCGCCAAAGGCTATTCCCGACATGAAAGACAAAGACAGCTTGCTGCAGAATGCCGGCATCAACACCCGCCTGACCCATATCGGCAACGACCCTTTCGACTATCACGGCTTCATTAATCCGCCGGTCGTGCATGCCTCGACGGTGTTGTTTCCGAATGCGCGGGCGATGGAGACGCGCACGCAGAAATACACCTACGGAACGCGCGGCACACCGACGACGGATGCGCTCTGCGAGGCGATCGACGCACTCGAAGGCTCGGCCGGCACGATCCTCGTGCCCTCGGGCCTTGCGGCCGTCACCATTCCGTTCCTGGGTTTCGTCGCTGCCGGCGATCATGCGCTGGTGGTCGATTCGGTCTATGGCCCGACGCGCCATTTCTGCGACACGATGCTGAAGCGCCTCGGCGTCGAGGTGGAATATTATGACCCGGCGGTCGGCGCAGGCATCGAGGCGCTTTTCCGGCCGAACACCAAGCTCGTCCATACCGAGGCTCCGGGCTCCAATACCTTCGAAATGCAGGATATTCCGGCGATCTCGGCGGTTGCGCACCGCCACGGCGCCGTCGTCATGATGGACAATACCTGGGCGACGCCGCTCTATTTCAGGCCGCTCGATCACGGCGTCGACATCTCGATCCACGCATCGACGAAATATCCGTCCGGCCATTCCGACATTCTGCTCGGAACGGTTTCGGCCAATGCCGAGCACTGGGAGCGGCTGAAGGAATCGAACGGTGTGCTCGGCATCTGCGGCGCACCCGATGACGCCTATCAGATCCTGCGCGGATTGCGCACCATGGGCCTGCGCCTTGAGCGACATTATGAAAGCGCGCTTGCTATCGCAGAATGGCTGGAGGGCAGGGAGGATGTCGCCCGCGTGCTGCATCCGGCCCTGCCGAGCTTCCCCTCTCACCATCTCTGGAAGCGCGATTTCAAAGGCGCCAGCGGCATCTTTTCCTTCGTGCTGGCCGCTGAAGGTCCCGAAAAGTCCAGAGCAAAGGCGCATGCCTTCCTCGACGCGCTCAGGATTTTCGGTCTCGGCTATTCCTGGGGCGGCTATGAAAGCCTCGCTTTGCACGCCTATCTCAACGATCGCAAGGTCGCCAAGGCGCCGGCGGACGGTCCGGTCATTCGCCTCCAGATCGGCATCGAGGACGTGGCCGACCTCAAGGCCGATATCGAACGGGGTTTTGCCGCCGCAAGCGCGGTCTGATCGGACGCCTGGGGCGCTGTCGCTTGCAGCGCTCTATGGCAGACGCAGAGCCCGATAGCCGTAGATCCAGTCGAGATCCGCCGCCAGGCTTAGCGGCGGCTTGAGGCCGAGCACGAGATCGCGGCCGATCCGGATCGGCCCTTTCGCATGATAGGCAAACCGGTTGAAGGCGCCGCGCTGGCGAAGCTTGGCGATGCGCGGCGCCCGATGTCTTTCGAACAGCGACAGCGCATCCGCCACGGAACGGTTCGAAAGAAACGCGGCCAGTTCGTAGGCGTCTTCGATCGCCATCGCCGCTCCCTGGGCGGCAAAAGGCATCATCGCATGCGCTGCGTCGCCGATCAGAACCGTCCTGCGGCCGTCCTGCCATGCGCCTGATGTGGTTTCGAACAGCGGCCAGAACGTCAGCTTCCTATTTCTGTCGAGCAGCGAGACGATCGCGGTGTTCCAGCCGGAAAGGTGCGCCCGCAGCTGCGCCCGCTGCTCGGCCGTCGCTTCGCTTTGCCAGGCCTGCGGCGCGATATTGCCGGCGGTGATCGCCACCATGTTGAAGCTGCCGGTCTCCCTCAGCGGATAGCAGACGAGATGCGCCGAACCGCCGAGAAAAGCCGAAACGCTTGCCCGGTCGAGGAAACCCGGCGCCTCAGTTTCGGCAATCGTAAAACGGTAGGCGATATTGCCGGAAAAGCGCGGCGAGGGGCTACCCGGAATGGATTGCCGAAGCTTCGACCAGACGCCGTCAGCGCCGATCACAACATCGGCAGCCCGCTCGAAAGGCGGTAGGGTCGAATCCATCCGCACGCCAAGGTGAAGCCGGCAGAGCGGATCGGCCCTAACCGCATCCAAAAGCGCTTTCTGCAATGTGGTGCGATGCAGGACGCCATAGGGAGCGCCCCAGCGTTCCCGCGCGAATTTGCCGGCCGGCACCGCCGCGAGCTGGCGCAGCGACCCACCCGATATCAGCCGGATCGCGTCCGGCTCGAGCCAGACCTTTGACAGTCCTTCAAGGATACCGAGTTCGGCAAGGATGCGCGAAGCGTTCGGCGAAACCTGCAATCCGGCGCCGACGTCGGTGAGTTCGCCCGCCTGCTCGAAGATCTCTGAACTGATGCCCCGGCGCGAAAGCACAAGGGCAGTTGTCAGCCCTGATATTCCGGCGCCGATGATGGCGGCATGTTCGACCGGCATTGCCCGTCCGATCCGGATCTGGGCTGACTACGCCGCCTTCACGTGGAAAACGCATCCGGCCGGATTGGTCTGGCTGGGCTTGAGCGCGGAATTGAAGCGATAGAGCGTCGAGCAGTAGGAACAGACCTTCTCGTTGTCGTCGCCCATGTCGATGAAGATATGCGGATGATCGAAGGGAGCCGAAGCGCCGGTGCACATGAATTCCTTGACGCCGACTTCGATAACGCGGTGACCGCCGTCGTTCTGGAAGTGGGGAATGTTGTGGCCGGCCATGTCGCTCTCCGAATGCTTTGAAATGTGCGCGAACCTTATAAGCCTTCGCCGCAAATGTGTAGAGCCAAACCGCCGCGCCGGGCACAGTTTTTAGCCACAGTTTTTGGCTTCACGATGAAAGGCTGCTCGACTATGGTCGCGCCAAAAGGAAGGCCCGATGAACCTGAATACACCCGCATTTTCAAGCTTCACCCATGATGGATTGCAGCTCGCCTTCTTCGATGAGGGCGATCCGGCCGGTGTGCCGGTGTTGTTGATCCACGGCTTTGCCTCGACCGCAAACGTCAACTGGGTGCATCCGGGCTGGCTGAAGACGCTTGGCGATGCCGGCTACCGGGTGATCGCCATGGACAATCGCGGCCACGGCGCAAGCGACAAGCCGCACGATGCCGAAGCCTATCGTCCATGGGTCATGGCCGACGATGCGATCGCGCTGCTCGACCATCTTGGCATCCCCGAAGCCAATGTCATGGGCTATTCGATGGGCGCGCGCATTTCCGTCTTCGCCGCGCTTGCCAATCCGCATCGCGTCCGTTCGTTGGTCCTCGGCGGCCTCGGCATCGGCATGACCGACGGCGTCGGCGACTGGGACCCGATCGCCGATGCGCTGCTGGCGCCCTCGCTGGACGCGGTGACGCATGCCCGCGGCCGCATGTTCCGCGCCTTCGCCGAGCAGACGAAGAGCGACCGGGTCGCCCTTGCCGATTGCATCCGCGGCTCGCGCGATCTCGTCGCCCGCTCCGATATGGCCAAGCTCGACATGCCGACGCTGATCGGCGTCGGCACCAAGGATGATATCGCCGGCTCGCCGCAGGAATTGGCGGCGCTGATGCGGAATGCCGAAGCGCTCGATATTCCGGGCCGCGATCATATGCTCGCCGTCGGCGACAGGGTTTTCAAGCAGGCGGTGCTGGCCTTCTATGCAAGGGTCGCCCATCGCTGACAACATCGTGATGCCGAAAAAACCATGCTAAAAAACCATGGCGACGGCACCCATTTATGTTATTGGCGTTTTCCTCTATATATTGGCATTCCGAAAACGGCATTCCGGCTGGCAGCGAGGAGAGCGGCGATGGTCGCAAAGACTGACATTCGTGCTTTTGACACAGGCCATCCGCTGAAGGTGATGGATCCCATCTGGGACAGTCTGCGCGAGGAAGCCCGGCTCGCCGCCGAACGGGACCCGGTTCTCGCCGCCTTCCTTTATTCTACCGTGATCAACTACCATTCGCTCGAGGAATGCGTCATCCACCGCATCTGCGAACGTCTCGATCACCCCGACATGCAGGCGAACCTGCTTCGCCAGACCTTCGAGGAAATGCTCCTCGACTGGCCTGACTGGAGCTCCATTCTGCGCGTCGATATCCAGGCGATCTATGACCGCGATCCCGCATGCCTGCGCTTCATGGAGGCGGTGCTTTATTTCAAGGGCTTCCATGCGCTGCAGACACATCGTCTGGCCCATTGGCTCTTGAACCGCGGCCGGCGCGATTTCGCGCTCTATCTGCAGAGCCGCTCCTCCAGCGTCTTCCAGACCGACATCAATCCGGCCGCCCGTATCGGCAAGGGCATCTTTCTCGACCACGCCACCGGACTCGTCGTCGGCGAGACGGCCGTCATCGGCGACAACGTCTCGATCCTGCACGGTGTCACACTCGGCGGCACCGGCAAGGAGGGCGCCGACCGCCATCCGAAGATCGGCTCCGGCGTCATGATCGGCGCCGGTGCGAAGATCCTCGGCAATATCGAGATCGGCTATTGCTCACGCGTCGCCGCCGGCTCCGTCGTATTGAAGGCGGTGCCGCCCAAAAAGACAGTCGCGGGTGTGCCGGCCAAGGTCGTCGGCGAGGCCGGTTGTTCCGAGCCGTCGCGCAACATGGACCAGGTGATCGGCGCCGATATCTGAGCGCCCGTTGGAAACAAGGATAGGAAAAGTCGGCGGGATCCGAGCAGGGAGAGCCATGAGCAAACGGCAACCTTGCCTTTACACCGCTGCATTTCCTGTGCAAGAAGCGGCCAATCAAGACTGCTTACGGAGATGACAGAGTGAAGCCAGAAGAAATCAAGAAGCTCGACGCCTATTTCAAGCGCATGTTCAATCCGCAGATGATCGTCAAGGCGCGTCCGCGCAAGGATGATTCTGCGGAAGTCTATCTCGGCGAAGAATTTCTGGGTGTCGTCTATATCGATGACGAGGACGGCGATCGCTCCTACAACTTCTCGATGGCGATCCTCGACGTCGATCTCTGATCGTGCTCGAAAGCTTCAAAAGGACCGAACGGTGCGATCTGTTCGGTCCTTTTTTCGTTTTTTCGATTCGCAACGAGAATTTATTCAAAACTTCCGGTTGCGGCATTCTGATATATTTTAGCAAAATCAGTTAAAGACGTACGTGCCCCGGCGCGTGGGCTTTGTTATATTATTGTAATGCAACTCCTGGATGTTTTGCGGCGCACAAGACTACTTGACTATTTGTGCATTGCAGCTACCCTGCCGCCACCAACAGCCCAACGGAGGATGGCTCATGTTCAACTTTGAAGACGCCAACAAGAAGAGCAAGGAAGCCGTCGACACGGCCCTGAAGACCTATACCGACACGTCCAAGGGCTTTCAGGCAATCGCCGCAGAAGCCACTGAATATTCGAAGAAATCCTTTCAGGACGCGGTGACGCATTTCGAAACGCTGGCCGGCGTCAAGAGCTTTGAGGCTGCCTTCGAGCTGCAGACGAGCTTCGTCAAGGCGTATTTTGAAGGCTTTGTCTCCGAGACGACGAAGCTCAGTGAGATGTATGCCGATCTCGCCAAATCAGCCTACAAGCCCTATGAGGCACCGATCGCCGCTGCCGTCGTCAAGACTCCCAAGTCGGTGTCGGCGGCGACGCCTGCTGCTGCCTGAACTGATTTCAAAGGCGCAACCTGCGCTACATATTGAAAAATGAAGACCGGCTACGCATCTGTAGCCGGTCTTTTTGTTTCCACTTTCGCTGCAGCGCCCGCATGGGATCGACCGGGGACTTTTTTGGTCTTTCCCGTGCATGCCGGCCATTTCTTGATTGCAGTGTCTGACAGGGGGCTTAAAATCAGCCTATTATGAACTAAGTTAGTGTTTCAGATATTCGGCGGGAAAAGCACCCTCCCATGCTCCGCTGGATTGCTTGAGGAATGAATGACAATGATCGCAAAGCCGATCCGGATGCAGAACGACAGCGAAAGGAACGGGGACAACGCAAATCGAACCTCGGTCATCACGCGCACCAAGCCGAAGACCAAGAAGCCCAATCTTTATCGTGTGCTGCTTTTGAATGACGACTACACTCCCATGGAATTCGTCATCCATATTCTGGAGCGTTTTTTTCAGAAGGATCGTGAAAGTGCCACCCGCATCATGCTCCATGTCCATAACCACGGCGTCGGCGAATGCGGAATATTCACATACGAGGTAGCGGAAACGAAGGTCAGCCAGGTGATGGACTTCGCCCGGCAGCACCAGCATCCGCTGCAATGCGTCATGGAAAAGAAGTGAGGATCTGAACGTGCCAACATTTTCGCCTAGTTTAGAGAAGGCGCTCCATCAGGCACTGACCTTTGCCAACGAGCGGCACCACGAATATGCGACGCTCGAGCATTTGCTGCTCGCCCTGATCGACGATGCCGATGCGGCCGCGGTCATGGGTGCCTGCAATGTCGATCTCGACGCGCTGCGCAAGACGCTCGTCGAATATGTCGATAACGAACTTTCCAACCTGATCACCGGTTATGACGAGGATTCGAAGCCGACCTCCGGCTTCCAGCGCGTCATCCAGCGTGCCGTCATCCACGTGCAGTCGTCCGGCCGCGAAGAGGTGACCGGCGCCAACGTGCTCGTCGCGATCTTCGCCGAGCGCGAAAGCCACGCCGCTTATTTCCTGCAGGAGCAGGAGATGACCCGCTACGATGCCGTCAACTATATCTCCCACGGCATCGGCAAGCGCCCGGGCGTTTCGGAAGCGCGTCCCCCGCGCGGCGCCGAGGACGAAGCCGAAAGCAGCAAGCCGACGGCGCGCGGCGGCGAGGAAGAGGGCGGCCCCAAAAAGCAGCAGGACGCGCTCAAGGCCTATTGCGTCAATCTCAACGAGAAAGCCAAGGGCGGCAAGATCGATCCGCTGATCGGCCGTCACGCCGAAGTGAGCCGCACGATCCAGATCCTGTGCCGTCGTTCGAAGAACAATCCGCTCTATGTCGGTGATCCCGGCGTCGGCAAGACGGCGATCGCCGAAGGCCTTGCCAAGCGCATCGTCGAAGGCAAGGTTCCGGAAGCGCTCGCCGATGCAACGATCTTTTCGCTCGACATGGGCACGCTCTTGGCCGGCACGCGCTACCGCGGCGATTTCGAGGAACGCCTGAAGCAGGTCGTCAAGGAACTGGAAGAATATCCGGGCGCCGTGCTCTTTATCGACGAGATCCACACGGTGATCGGCGCCGGCGCCACCTCAGGCGGCGCAATGGATGCATCGAACCTGCTGAAGCCGGCCCTGTCATCGGGCGCGATTCGCTGCATTGGTTCGACCACCTACAAGGAATACCGCCAGTTCTTCGAGAAGGATCGGGCGCTGGTCCGTCGTTTCCAGAAGATCGACGTCAGCGAGCCGTCGATCGAAGATGCGATCGAGATCATGAAGGGCTTGAAGCCCTATTTCGAAGAGTATCACCACCTGCGTTATTCGAACGACGCCATCAAGTCGGCCGTCGAATTGTCGGCCCGCTACATCTCTGACCGCAAACTGCCCGACAAGGCGATCGACGTGATCGACGAAACCGGTGCGGCGCAGATGCTGCTGCCGCCGTCCAAGCGCCGCAAGCTGATCACCGAAAAGGAGATCGAGGCGACGGTCGCGACGATGGCGCGCATTCCGCCGAAGACCGTCTCCAAGGACGATGAAGCCGTGCTTGCCAATCTCGAGAAGGAACTGCGCTCGGTCGTCTACGGCCAGGATATCGCCATCGAAGCGCTTTCGACCTCGATCAAGCTGGCGCGCGCCGGCCTTCGTGAGCCGAACAAGCCGATCGGCGCCTATGTCTTCTCCGGTCCGACCGGCGTCGGCAAGACCGAGGTGGCAAAACAGCTGGCATCGTCGCTCGGCGTCGAACTCCTGCGTTTCGACATGTCGGAATATATGGAGCGGCACACGGTTTCGCGTCTGCTCGGCGCGCCTCCCGGCTATGTCGGCTTCGACCAGGGCGGCCTTCTCACAGATGGCGTCGATCAGCACCCGCATTGCGTGGTGCTGCTCGACGAAATCGAGAAGGCGCATCCCGACATCTACAATATCCTGCTGCAGGTCATGGACCACGGCACGCTGACCGACCATAACGGCAAGAAGATCGATTTCCGCAACGTCATCCTGATCATGACGACCAATGCGGGCGCATCCGAAATGGCCAAGGCGGCGATCGGCTTCGGTTCGTCCAAGCGCACCGGCGAGGACGAGGAGGCGCTGACCCGTCTGTTCACGCCGGAATTCCGCAACCGTCTCGACGCGATCATTCCTTTCGCGGCGTTGCCGACGGCCGTCATCCACAAGGTCGTGCAGAAGTTCATCATGCAGCTGGAGGCCCAGCTTTCCGAAAGGAACGTCACCTTCGACCTGCACGAGGATGCGATCGCCTGGCTGGCGGAAAAGGGTTACGACGAGAAGATGGGCGCCCGCCCGCTTGCTCGCGTCATCCAGGATACGATCAAGAAGCCGCTCGCCAACGAAATCCTCTTCGGCAAGCTGAAGAAGGGCGGTGTCGTCAACGTCACCGTCGGCCCGAAGGAAGACGGCAAGCCGGGCATCGTGCTCGAAGCCATCTCGGAAACGGCGCCGATCAAGCCGAAGCCCGAAGCCGAGGTCGTGCATCCCGAAGGCGATGATGGGGATGACGGCGAGCTGAAGACCAAGGCGGCCCGCAAGACCCGCGCCAAAGCGGTGCCGCAGGCCGAGCCTGAGGTCCGCGACGCCCCGAAGAAGGGAAGCGCGGTTCCGAAGGTTCCACGCAAGAAGTAAGATACCGTCACCGAATTGGAAAAGGCCGCGTTCTCAGCGGCCTTTTTCGTTTTCTGAACCCTGCCCACTCTTCAGAGCCTGGTGTAGTCGATCTCGAGAAAATCGGCGACCTCGGGCACCCAGCGGTCGCGCACGAAGGCAACATGCAGTGGATGGACGTTATAGACGTCATAGCCAGCCTGATCGTCGAACTCCATCGAGAAGCCGAAGGTGAAATCGTTTTTCCGGCTCGTCTGCCGAAGCTGCTCGAAATTTCGCACGCTCGGGATATTGGCAAGCACCAGCGCGTCGGCGAGGAATGACTTTTCTTCAGCCGAGCCGGATTTGTGCTTAAGTCGGAATGCGACCGTGTGGCGGATCATGATCTTGTTCCAAATGATTGTCTGGATTGAATTCTCTGAAATCGACAGGTGTTGACCCTACGCCAGCGCGGCCCTGATCTTTTCGGCATTGGCCGCAAGCACGGCACCATCCTCCATCTTGCCGGAATGCGGCTTGAGGGCCGCGCCCTCATGCCGCGGGATGACGTGGAAGTGCAGATGGAACACCGTTTGCCCGGCGGCCGGTTCGTTGAACTGGGCGATGAACACGCCATCGGCGTCGAAGACGTCCTTCACCGCATTGGCGATCTTCTGGACGACTGATATCGCATGGGTGAGGGTGGCTGGATCGGCATCGAGGAGATTGCGCGACGGCGCCTTGGGAAGGACGAGCACATGGCCCGGCGCCTGCGGCATCACATCCATGAAGGCGATGGTATGCTCATCCTCGTAAACCCGGTGCGAGGGGATTTCGCCGCGGAGGATCTTGGCGAAGATGTTGTTGTCGTCATAAGCGGCCGGGCTGGTCATCACGAATCTCCTCGTTTTTCACAGCGCCGTGCGTCTTTTCAAACGCGCAAAGGACGCTGTCGCACTTTGAATTGCTGCATAGTTTTATCCTTAAATCGATTCCGATTTAAGGAATATGCGTCGTTGATCGGGTAGCGCGGCCGGTGCGGCGGCGTCAATCCTCCTGCAGACGCTCGCCCTTGCGGAAAGGACTGTGCTCGGTCAACAGCTCGCTCATCTGTTCGACATCGGCGCGCTCGCGCGCGAGATAATCGCCGATCGCCCGGCGAAGACCGGCATGAGCGACATAATGGGCGGAATGCGTCGTCACCGGCAGATAGCCGCGGGCGAGCTTGTGTTCGCCCTGGGCGCCGGCCTCGACACGTTTCAGCCCTTTCGAAAGGGCGAAGTCGATCGCCTGATGATAGCAGACCTCGAAATGCAGGAAGGGATGGTCCTCGATGCAGCCCCAATGACGGCCGTAGAGCGTCTCGCCGCCGATGAAGTTGATCGCGCCGGCGATATAGCGCCCGTCGCGCTTGGCCATGACGAGCAGGATGTCGTCAGCCATGCGCTCGCCGATCAACGAGTAGAACTTGCGGGTGAGGTAGGGCCGGCCCCACTTGCGCCCGCCAGTATCCATGTAAAACTTGAAGAACTGGTCCCAGATGCGTTCCGTCAGGTCGCGGCCGGTCAGCCAGTCGATGCTGATACCGTTTTCGAGTGCGGCGTGGCGCTCCTTGCGCAACGCCTTGCGTTTGCGCGAGGCAAGCGTTTCGAGAAATTCCTCGTGATTGGCATAGCCGTCATTGATGAAATGGAACTGCTGGTCGGTGCGGTGCAGATAGCCGTCCATCTCGAAGACGCCGATCTCTTCGTCCGGCACGAAGGTGATGTGGGCCGAGGAGATGCCGAGCCGCCGCACGACCTCCTTCAGGCTTTCGGCGATCGCGCTCTGGATCGGCAGCCGCTGCAGCCCCTCGGCGACAAGAAGACGCGGGCCTGTCGCCGGGGTGAACGGGATCGAGCACTGAAGTTTCGGATAATAACGCCCGCCGGCCCGCTCGAAGGCGTCGGCCCAGCCGTGGTCGAAAACATATTCGCCCTGGCTGTGGTTCTTGAGATAGCCGGGCAGGGCGCCGATCAACTCGCCGCGCTCGGTCTCGAGCAGCAGGTGGTGGCCGAGCCATCCCGTCTCTGCGTCGGCCGAACCGGATTCTTCCAGCGACGATAAAAAGGCGTGTGAAACGAAAGGGTTGTAGGCAATCGTAGCGCAGGTCTTCGACGCTCCGGAAAGCTTGGCCCAGCTCTCCGGGGAAATCGCGGTGAAGGAGCGTTCGACGCGAATGGATAGTTCGTCAGTCATGGGACAAATGCGAAGCCTGTGGGAGGATGGTTTCGGCTCTGTCTCAGTCTGCGCATGATCTTGGCCAAAAAGCGAGCGTCAAGCAACCACACGCGGATCGAAGCCTTCGAAGGTCATCTGGTCTGCGTTTGCAAATGTAAGCCGACGCGCCCCTTCGTCACGCACCGTCCAGGTGATGACAGGAATGCCCTTTTCGCGTTGGCTGGTGATAAAGGGGTTCGGCAGGTCGCCATAATGATAAGAGATGAAATCGAGACCGATCTCCATCGCCTTCGCATGTGTCTTGAACGCCTCCGGCGTGTTGCCGTCGGCCGTCAGCCCGAGTGGGTAGGGTGAGCCAAGCGCCTTCAGATCGCGCAGCAGCCAGTGGTCAAAACTCATCAGCGCCACCTTGCCCTCATAGCCTTCGAGCACCTCGAGAACAGCCTCGGCGAAACCTTCGTCGTCGGCCTCGCGGCCCTTGAGCTCCAGCACCAGCGGCACCTTGCCCTTGACGAGGTCGAGGAGCTGGCGCAGCGTCGGCATCTTGTCGCTCGTGCCGCCAATGGCGATCAGTCCGAGTTCCCGGGACGTGCGCTCGCGGATGTCGCCGTGGAGGTTGCACAGGCGCTGCAGGTCCTCGTCGTGAAAGATGACCGGTACGCCGTCGGAGGCGTAGTGCAGGTCGCATTCGATCGCAAAACCCGCTTCGACGGCGCGCGAGAAGGCGGACAGTGTGTTTTCCCAGACATGCGTGTTGAGATCGTGATAGCCGCGATGGGCGACCGGCAGGTCCCTGATCCAGGCAACATTGGTCATTCTGCGATTTCCATGATAGCGTCTATCTCGACGGCGGCATTCAGCGGCAGGGCGGCCATGCCGACAGCGGCACGCGCATGTTTGCCGGCTTCGCCAAGCACGCCGGCAATCAGGTTTGAAGCGCCGTTGATGACGAGATGCTGCTCGACGAAGTCGGGCGCCGAGGCGACGAAACCGTTCAGCTTGATGACGCGCCGGATACGGCCGAGATTGCCGCCAAGTGCCGCCTTCGCCTGGGCAAGGATGTTGATGGCGCAGAGTTCTGCGCCGCGCTGGCCCGTTGCAACGTCGACGGTTTTGCCGAGATGGCCCGATACGGCGATCTTGCCGCCTTCGAGCGGCAGCTGGCCGGAGATGTAGAGAAGATTGCCGCTGATGACATAGGGAACGTAATTTGCAGCAGGCGCTGCTGCTTCGGGCAGGGTTATCCCCATCTCAATCAGGCGCGCTGCAATTTCATCGGACATTTTCGTCTCCGCTTTTGTTGTCAATTCTTCAAAAATTATGCATCAAGACTAGAATCTTTAATATGACAGTTTCGAGCCTCGATTTGGCCGAAAGCGTTCTTATAACATCGCGACCGAGTCCAACAGGAGTTAATGAATGTTCCGATCGAGTCTTGTCGCTCTGCTTCTCGCCAGCGTTTCCGCCAATGCATGGGCGGCTGCGCCCGCGGTTAGCGCTGCGATCGCGACCGGCCTCGTCGCACATCGCGCGGTCTACGATCTGGAACTGAAGGACGCTTCGGACCGCTCCGGCATCGCTGGCATGTATGGTCGCATGGTCTATGAGTTCGACGGCAGCTATTGCCAGGGCTTCACCACCAATTTCCGCTTCGTGACGCAGATCGACACCGGCGACAGCGTGCGTGTCAGCGAC
The DNA here is from genome assembly GCF_004306515.1 of Rhizobium beringeri. Classification (NCBI taxonomy): domain Bacteria; kingdom Pseudomonadati; phylum Pseudomonadota; class Alphaproteobacteria; order Hyphomicrobiales; family Rhizobiaceae; genus Rhizobium; species Rhizobium beringeri. The sequence goes on from NZ_SILG01000001.1 coordinate 1,678,860, forward strand.
CAGCAGACCAAGACCTTCGAGAACCTGAAGGACGGCAAGTTCACCTTCGACACCAAATCCTTCACCGACGAGCAGCTCGACAAGGAGGTCAACGGTGCGGCGCAGGACCAGCCGGATGGTGTCAAGGTCGACCTCAAGCAGCCGGCGAACCGTGAGCTACAGCTCGCAGAAAGCCGTTTTCCCACTGAACATATGCTCGATGTGATCCAGCACGCCAAGGACGGCAAGCGCTTCTTCGAGGCGCGCGTCTTCGACGGTTCCGATGACGGCGACAAGTCGCTGGCGACGACGACGATCGTCGGCAAGCAGGAGACACCGATCGCCGAGGAAGCCGATGCCGGCAATGCCGGCGCCTTTTCCAAGACGGCCTTCTGGCCGGTGACGATCGCCTATTTCAACGAGAATGCGAAATCCGATGCTTTGCCAGTCTACCGCATGTCCTTCAAGCTCTATGAGAACGGTATCACCCGCGATCTGACGATGGACTACGGCGATTTCGTCCTGACCGGCAAGCTCGCCAAGCTGGAGCTCCTCGACCGCAAGGCCGAGGTTTGCAAGTAGGCGACGAGATCTCGCCTGTCATAAAACTGTATCATAAAATTCACTATGGTTCGGCGATCAGCGATGACTGAGTCGCCGTCTGTCGTCCTGCTTTTCGGGTCGGTGCGATCCTAGCGGGCAAGCCATTGCGATGACGTCTATCTTTTAGACTGCGTGGATCATTACGCATCGCAAGCTTGAAAGCCCGAACCATGGCCGATACCGATCTCGCGACTGTTCAAAATGCCGCCCTGCCGGTTGTCGTCGCCGATCCGGCGGAAATTGCCCGCATTTCCGATAGCATCAATATCACCGACCGCGCCGGCATCTCGGTCTATGGTGACCGCGCCCAGCAGGCGGTCAGCGATTATGCCGACAGGATCCTGCGCGAAGTCCGCAACAAGGACCTCGGCGATGTCGGCCGCTTGCTGACCGACATCATCCTCAAATCGAAGAGCCTCGATCCGGCATCATTGAAGGATAAGGGTTTCCTCAGTCGCATGTTTCTCTCGGCGAAGGCCCGGCTCGAACGCTTCAAGGCGGAATTCGAGGACGTGGCCGGCCAGATCGACCGGATCGGCCTCGAGCTCGACCGTCACAAGGATACGCTGAGGCGCGACATCGCGCTGCTCGACGACCTGCATGAGGAAACCCGGCAATCGATCATGCGGCTCGAGGCCTATGTCCAGGCCGGCAAGACTTTCGCCGAGCGTTTTCGCAGCGTCGAGCTGCCGAGGCTGAAGGCGCAAGCCGAGGCGGCGGCAACAGGCCCCGGCGGCGGCATGCTGGAGGCGCAGACCTATCAGGACAGCCTGCAGGCGCTCGACCGGCTGGAAAAACGGGTCTTCTACCTGCAGCAGGCCCGCCAGCTCGGTATCCAGCAATTGCCGCAGATCCGCATCGTTCAGGCGGGCGACGAAACGCTGATCGAGAACCTGCAGGCGACTTCGGCGCTGACGGTGCCGGCCTGGAAGCAGAAGATGGTGATCCTGCTCGGCCTGACGCGGCAGAAATCGGCGCTCGACCTGCAGAAGGCGGTGACCGACGCCACCAACGACATGATCCGCCAGGCATCCGAGATGATGAAGGATCAGGCGATCGCCATCGAGCAACAGTCGCAGCGCGGCATCGTCGATATCGACACGCTCGCCAAGGCGAACAGGGATCTGATCGACACGATATCAGGCGTGCTGCAGGTTCAGGAGGAGGGCCGGCGGATGCGGGCGCTCGCCGAGCAGCAGATGGAGCAGATGACGATCGAACTCAAGAAGGCGATGACCCAGGCGTGATCGGCAAGATGACGATGCGAGCACTGCTTTCAGGCCTGGCACTTCTTGCCGCTCTGCCCCTTGCCGGCTGCAATCCCTTCGGCCAGGGGCCGGACTTCTCGATCGTCTCGGGATCGGAGAATACCGTTCTGCAGCCGATCGTCGAGGAATTCTGCAAGCAGAAGAACGCCACCTGCACTTTCAAATATGAAGGCACGCTCGATATCGGCCTGGCGCTGCAGAGTGACCAGGGCGTCGCGCAGGATGCGGTTTGGCCGGCCTCCAGCGTCTGGGTCGACATGTTCGACACCAAGCGCCGCGTCAAGAGCCTGACCTCGATCGCTCAGACGCCGGTGGTCTTGGGCGTGCGCAGGTCGAAGGCGCAGCAGCTCGGCTGGATCGGCAAGGATGTCTTCATGAAAGACATTCTCGCTGCTGTCGAGAGCGGATCACTGAAGTTCCTGATGACCTCGGCGACGCAATCCAATTCGGGCGCAAGCGCCTATCTCGCCATGCTGTCGAGCGCGCTCGGCAACAAGCCGGTAATCGAACCCGGCGATCTCGACGACAGACACGTCCAGGAGAGCGTCCGGTCGCTGCTTTCAGGTGTCGTGCGCTCTTCCGGCTCCTCCGGCTGGCTTGCCGATCTCTATGTCGAATCCGCCGGCAAGGGCACGATCTATGACGCGATGTGGAATTACGAGGCGGTGCTGAAGGAAACCAACGACAAGCTCGCCGCCCTGTCGCAGGAACCGCTTTACGCCATCTATCCGGCCGATGGTGTGGCCATGGCGGATTCGCCGATTGGTTTCGTCGATCACGGCCGCGGGCCAGAAGTCCAGACCTTCTTCAACGATCTGCTCGCCTATCTGAGCTCGGCCCCGGTGCAGCAGCGCATCGCCGATACGGGCCGGCGCATTCCGCTGACCGGCGTTGCCGCAAAACCGAACCCAAGCTGGAATTTCGATCCCGCCCGGCTCGTGACGGCGATCCGCATGCCGGAGGCGGGCGTCATCCGCCAGGCGCTCACCCTTTATCAGGCAGCACTGCGCAAGCCGTCGCTGACCGCGCTCTGCCTCGATTTTTCCGGCTCGATGCAGGGTGACGGCGAGGACCAGCTGCAGAAGGCGATGCGTTTCCTGTTGACACCAGATGAAGCGAGCAAGGTGCTGGTGCAATGGTCGCCCGCCGATCAGATCATCGTCATTCCTTTCGACGGCAGCGTGCGCAACACCTTCATGGCGAGTGGAAACCCGCTGGAGCAGGAAGGGCTGCTGAACGAGATTTCCCGACAGAAGGCCGATGGCGGCACCAACATGTATGCCTGCGCCGAACGGGCCCTGCAGCAGATTGCCCGAACCGACAGGCTCTCGACCTATCTGCCTGCCATCGTCATCATGACCGACGGCAAGTCCGATGATCAAAGCCAGGCTTTCATGCGCGCATGGAACGCGACGGAGCCACATGTGCCGATCTTCGGCATCACATTCGGCGATGCCGACAAGACCCAGCTCGACAGCCTCGCCAAGCTGACCTCAGCGCGCGTGTTCGACGGCGGTTCGGATCTCGCCACCGCCTTCCGCACGGCGCGAGGCTACAATTAGGACAGGCATGCGCAACTGGCTCGGCAATGACGGCAACTGGATCGTGGCGGGACTGGCTGCGGCAATCACCGTGCCGCTCTTGAGTTTTGCCGCCGGCATGCCCTTCTGGATCGCCGCCATCATAGCCCTTCTGGTCTTTGCCGGCCTCGTCATTCTGCTTGCGCCGCGCCGGCTGTTCGAAGGCCTCGATATCAAGAGCATCGGCAGCGGACGCTTTGCCTTTGCCCGCGACCTGCTGGAGGCCGCCGCTCCCTTTGCCGAACGCCTGGAGACTGCCGCGGATGCGATCGGTGACAAGCAGATGGCAGCCGCTGTCCGCCATCTCGCGGAAATCGCCGCCGATGTCTTTCGCAAGGTCGAGGCCAAGCCCGAAAGCGCCAATGCCGTGCGGCGGTTCCTTTCCTACTATCTGCCGCGTGCCGCCGAGGTGGCGGAGGGTTTTGCCGTCATCGAGGCCAAGCGCGTTCCAGACCCCAAGCAGCTGGAGGAGGTCCGAACCGTGCTGGTCAAGCTTGAAGAGGCCTTCGTCCACTATGCGGACAGCTTGGTCGACGAGGAACTCGGCACGCTCGACACAGATCTGCGCCTCATCCAGGCATCGCTCAAAGAGGATATCGGACGCTGATGGCCCTTTCTCGTCGCGCCTTTGGAGTGGGACTGCTCGGAGCCGGCGTCGTCGGCACCGGCGGTTATTTCGCCGTCCGGGATCGGCCGGAATTGCAGGGCCTGCTCGGCAGCCGCACGACGTTGTTCGGCTTCGTCGGCGGCGAGAAGGAGGCCTTCCTCGCCGACCCCGACGTCGTCAGGGCGCTCGGCGGATACGGATTGACGGTGGACAGCCGCGTGGCCGGCTCCGTCGAGATGGTCCGCGAACAGGCGCTGCTGTCGCAGCATCCGCAATTCCTCTGGCCGTCCTCCTCGATCATGGTCGATATCGCCAGGCAGAACGGCATTTCTATCCGCAACGACCGCGTCGTGCTGAACACGCCGATCGTCGTCTATTCCTGGCAGCCCGTTGTCGATGGATTGATGAAAGCGGGATTGGTGACGGTGACGAACGAGGGCCATCATCAGCTCGACCTCAAGGCGCTGCTTGATGCGATCCTTGCCGGATCCGACTGGTCGAAGCTCGGCGTCAATTCGCTCTATGGCCGCGCTCGCATCGTCTCGACCGATCCCAACCGCTCGAACTCCGGCTTCATGTTTGCCGGCCTGGTGCTCAGCCTGTTCAGCGGCAATGTCGCGACATCAAGCGACCTCGCAACCTTCGGCGGCAAGGTGCAGGCGATCTTCCGCAACATGGGCTTCAAGTCGCCGTCGTCAGGCAAACTTTTCGACCAGTATCTCGCAGGCGGCCTCGGCGGTGAGCCGATGATCGTCGGCTATGAGAACCAGCTCGTCGAATGGATCCTCGCCGATCCCGCACGCTGGGACCGCATCAGGGCGAGTGCCGGCGCAAAGCCGGTGGTGCTCTATCCGCGCCCGACCGTCTATTCAGCGCATCCGCTGATCGTCGTCGACGAGAATGCCAACCGGCTGATCGAAGCGCTGTCCAGCCCGAAGCTCCAGGAACTTGCCTGGACGAGACACGGCTTCCGCGGTCCGCTGGGGACCGCCACCGGCAACGCTGACAGCGCGATTGGCACCCTGCTGCCGGCCGAGGTCGATGCCATCCTGCCGATGCCGGACGCAGGCGTCATGCTGTCGCTGCTGCCGACGCTGGCAAGCTGAGCCAGGTTTTTTCGGCATAAGCCTTGCTTTTGCGCCAAATCGAATGTATGGGCACCGGCATTCCACACGTAAGGCATGGGATCGTCCGGGAGAAATCCGGGCTGTTCCGCCCGGTGGCATCCTCGAAGAGGGTGCTGTTCGCCTTGCGGAGGTTCAACCGGAAAAGGAGTAACAAGGCATGGCATTGCCTGATTTTTCTATGCGCCAGCTTCTTGAGGCAGGCGTCCACTTCGGCCACCAGACGCATCGCTGGAACCCGAAGATGAAGCCGTACATCTTCGGCGATCGCAACAACATTCACATCATCGATCTGGCCCAGACCGTTCCGATGCTGTCGCGCGCCCTTCAAGTCGTCAGCGACACCGTTGCCCGCGGCGGCCGCGTTCTCTTCGTCGGCACCAAGCGCCAGGCGTCTGAGATCATTGCCGACAGCGCCAAGCGCTCGGCCCAGTACTACGTCAACTCGCGCTGGCTCGGCGGCATGATGACGAACTGGAAGACGATCTCCAACTCGATCCAGCGCCTGCGCAAGCTCGACGAGATCCTGAACGGCGAAGCCCAGGGCTTCACCAAGAAGGAACGCCTGAACCTCGAGCGCGAGCGTGAAAAGCTCGACAAGGCCCTCGGCGGTATCCGCGATATGGGCGGCACGCCTGACCTGATGTTCATCATCGACACCAACAAGGAAAAAATCGCGATCGACGAAGCTAAGCGCCTCGGCATCCCGGTTGTCGCCATCATCGATTCGAACTGCGATCCGGACCTGATCGACTATCCGATCCCGGGTAACGACGACGCATCGCGCGCGATCGCTCTTTACTGCGAGCTGATTTCCCGCGCCGCCATCGACGGTATCGCGCGTCAGCAGGGCTCTTCCGGCCGCGATCTCGGCGCATCCTCCGAGCTTCCGGTCGAACCGGCTCTCGAGGAAGCAGCCGAAGGCTGATGAAAGCGGGCGGATCGAAAGATCCGCCAATGCTTGCAGAGACTAGGCTTGCAGAGACTGGGAAAGGCCGCTTGCGACTCATCGAAGTTCGGCGGCCTTGCCTGTTTCAGGGCGAGGGCATCAGGCTCTTCGCCTGAGAAGTTTCGTTATGGCGCGTCTTCATCACGCTGTCATACATACAGGTACATTTCGTGCCTCAATCCGGTGCTGAGCCGCGCTTTACGGCCCACCGTATGAACCGACAAGAGGAAGCTAATGAGCGAGATTACGGCTGCAATGGTGAAGGAACTGCGCGAAAAGACCGGCGCAGGCATGATGGACTGCAAGAAGGCTCTTGCTGAAACCGGTGGCGACATGGAAGCGGCGATCGACTGGCTGCGCGCCAAGGGCATCGCCAAGGCCGACAAGAAGTCCGGCCGTACCGCTGCCGAAGGCCTCATCGGCGTTTCGAGCCAGGGCACCAAGGCCGTCGTCGTCGAAGTCAATTCCGAAACCGACTTCGTCGCCCGTAACGATGCCTTCCAGGAACTCGTCCGCGGCATCGCCAAGGTCGCCGTCTCGACCGACGGCACTGTCGACGCCGTTGCCGCTGCGACCTACCCGGCATCCGGCAAGTCCGTTTCCGACACGATCAAGGATGCGATCGCAACGATCGGCGAGAACATGAACCTGCGCCGTTCGACCGCTCTCTCGGTCGAGGACGGCGTCGTCGCCACCTATATCCACAATGCTGTTTCCGACGGCCTCGGCAAGCTCGGCGTTCTCGTGGCGCTGAAGTCGACCGGCGACAAGGAAGCCCTGAACGCCATCGGCCGTCAGGTCGCCATGCACATCGCAGCGACCGCGCCGCTGGCGATCCGCCCGGAAGAAGTCGATGCCGCCGTCGCCGAGCGCGAGCGCAACGTCTTCATCGAGCAGTCGCGCGCTTCCGGCAAGCCTGACAATATCATCGAAAAGATGGTCGAAGGCCGCATGCGCAAGTTCTTCGAGGAAGTCGCTCTTCTCTCGCAGGCTTTCGTCATCAATCCGGATCTGACGGTCGCCGCCGCCATCAAGGAAGCTGAAAAGGCCGTTGGCGCGCCGATCGAAGTTGCCGGCATGGCCCGTCTGCTGCTCGGCGAAGGCGTCGAGAAGGAAGAGACCGACTTCGCGGCCGAAGTTGCGGCTGCCGTCAAGGGTTGATCTTCCAGCCATAATTGGGAAAACACGAAGGGCATCGCGTGACAACGCGGTGCCCTTCGTGTATCGGGCATTCACGGCAATTTACGAGGAGCCAAGATGTCTTTAGAGCCTGTCTATAAACGCGTTCTACTCAAGGCTTCCGGCGAAGCGCTCATGGGTGGCCAAGGTTTCGGGATCGATGTGACGGTGGCGGACCGCATTGCATCCGACATCGCCGAGGCACGGCATATGGGCGTGGAAGTCGGCGTCGTCGTCGGTGGCGGCAATATCTTCCGCGGTGTCGCGGTGGCGTCCAAGGGTGGCGACCGGGTTACCGGCGACCATATGGGCATGCTCGGCACCATCATCAACGCGCTGGCGCTGGCGACCTCGCTGCGCAAGCTGAACATCGATACGGTGGTGCTTTCGGCCATTTCCATGCCCGAGATCTGCGAGAGCTTTTCGCAGCGCGCAACCCTTTATCATCTGTCGATGGGACGCGTGGTGATTTTTGCCGGCGGCACCGGCAACCCCTTCTTCACCACCGATTCCGCCGCAGCACTTCGCGCCGCCGAAATGGGCGCGGAAGCGATCTTCAAGGGCACGCAGGTGGACGGCATCTACACCGCCGACCCGAAGAAATATCCCGATGCGACTCGCCTCGACCGCTTGACGCACCAGGAAGTGCTGGACAGGGGGCTTGCGGTGATGGACGTTGCCGCCGTGGCGCTCGCCAGGGAAAATTCCATTCCGATCATCGTCTTCTCGATCCACGAGAAGGGTGGTTTTGCTGAAATCTTGACGGGCGGTGGCCTCAAGACCATCGTCTCCGACAACTGATAAAGCTGCGCCGCGGTTTCGGCGCAGCCCTCGCCAGACGGGAGCATCGACATGAGTGAAGGTATCGACATCAAGGAACTGAAGCGCCGCATGGACGGCGCGATTTCCGCATTCAAGAGCGACATCGCATCGCTGCGCACCGGCCGTGCTTCGGCCAACATCCTCGACCCAGTGACGATCGAGGCCTATGGTTCCCGCATGCCGCTGAACCAGGTCGCCAACATTACAGTGCCCGAGCCGCGCATGCTGTCGGTTTCCGTCTGGGACAAATCGATGGTCAGTGCCGTCGAGCGCGGCATCCGCGAATCCAATCTCGGCCTCAACCCGATCGTCGACGGGCAGAACCTGCGCATTCCGCTGCCGGAACTGAATGAGGAGCGCCGCAAATCGCTCGTCAAGGTGGCGCACGACTATGCCGAAAAGAGCAAGGTGGCGATTCGCCATGTCCGCCGCGACGGCATGGACGGCCTGAAGAAAGCCGAAAAGGATGGCGTCATCGGCCAGGACGAGAGCCGGGCGCAGTCGGAACGTGTACAGAAGATGACGGACGAGACGATTTCCGAAATCGACCGCTTGCTTGGCGAGAAGGAAAAGGAAATCATGCAGGTCTAGTGGATCTGTGCCTTTGCCTGGAAAGACCGGACGGGAAATGTCGGAATCTATATTTGTGACTGTGCCAGAGCATGTTGCCATCATCATGGACGGCAATGGCCGTTGGGCCAAGCAGCGTGGTCTGCCGCGCACGATGGGCCATCGCAAGGGCGTCGAGGCGGTGCGCGAGACAGTACGCGCCGCCGGTGCGGCCGGCATAAAATATCTGACCCTCTTTGCCTTCTCCTCGGAGAACTGGCGCCGGCCCGAAGCCGAGGTCTCCGATCTGCTCGGCCTGCTCAAGGCTTTCATCCGGCGCGACCTCGCCGAGCTCCATCGCCAGAACGTGCGGATCAAGGTGATCGGCGACCGCCACAGCCTGCGCAGCGACATTCTCGGCCTGCTGCTGGAGGCGGAGGAGACGACCAAGGACAACACGTCACTGACGCTCGTCATCGCCTTCAACTACGGTTCGCGCGACGAGATCGCCCGCGCCGTGGTGAGCCTCGCCAGGGATGTCGAGGCCGGCCGCCTGAGGGCGCAGGATATTACACCCGCGCTGATCAACGCCCGTCTCGATACGGCAGGTATCCCCGACCCGGATCTCATTATCCGCACCAGCGGCGAAGAGCGGCTTTCCAACTTCCTCCTCTGGCAGGCCGCCTATTCGGAATTCATCTTCCTTCCGGAATACTGGCCGGATTTCAGCCCTGAGATCTTCCGCTCGGCGCTCGAGACATTCGCCTCTCGCGACCGGCGCTTCGGCGGCCTGTCGTCGCAGGCGGCTGCGGTCGGCACCTGATGCAGCAGGAATTGAAGCTCCGCATCGTTTCAGGACTGATTCTTGCGGCCATCGTTCTTGCCGCCACCTGGTATGGCGGCCTTGCCTTCCGTATCCTGGCGGTCGTCATTGGCCTGCTGATCTACTATGAATGGTCGAAAATAACAGGCATCGCGCGGGATTGGGTCGTCAATGCCGTCGGCTGGATCGGCGAGGCGGCGATCGCCTTCCTCGTGCTTGTCGGCAATTTCGAATTCGCCGCCGGCATGCTGGTCGGCGTCACTGCCGTCGGCATAGCCCTGGTCATCCTGCACGGCACGAGCCGCTGGTTGCCAGTGGGCCTGTTTTATGCCGGCGCCACCGGCCTGGCGCTTGCCGCGATCAGAAGCGATGACCGGCCTGGCCTTTACGCCATGCTCTTCGTTTTTGCCGCCGTCTGGGCGACCGATATCCTTGCCTATTTCGTCGGCCGGGCGCTCGGAGGACCGAAGCTTGCTCCGTCGATCTCGCCGGGAAAGACCTGGTCTGGCGCAATCGGCGGCGCCGTTTCGGCAGTCGCAGCCGGCGTCGTTCTCATCCATTTTCTGCTTCCAGGCGCTGAAATCATCGCCGCCTTCGCAGCGCTTGTTCTCTCGGTTTGCAGCCAGTCCGGCGATCTTTTCGAATCGTTCATCAAGCGGAGATTCGGCGTCAAGGATTCGAGCCGTCTCATTCCGGGCCATGGTGGCGTCATGGACCGCGTCGACGGACTGATTTTTGCCTGTTTTTCGGCGTTCTTGCTTGCAGGGCTTTTTTCCCTGATAAAGGGGACCGGAATGACGTCGCTCGGCGCGGCATTGTTCGGGCTCTGACAACGCGGCAGTCTGACGGAAGGCACTCATGGAAACGCTGAGCGGCATATACGCATTTTTGATGGGGAATATCGTTACCTTCATCCTCGTGCTGTCACTGCTCGTCTTCGTGCATGAGATGGGCCATTACCTCGTCGGGCGTTGGAGCGGCATTCGCATCCTTGCCTTTTCCGTCGGCTTCGGTCCGGAGATATTCGGCTTCACCGACCGCCACGGAACGCGTTGGAAGATCTCGGTGATCCCGCTTGGCGGCTACGTCCGGTTCTTCGGCGACGAGGATGCCTCGAGCAAGCCTGACACCGACAAGATCGCCGCCATGTCCGAGGAGGACAGGGCGCGCTCCTTTGCCGGCGCCAAGCTGTGGAAACGCGCTGCAACCGTCGCGGCTGGCCCGATCGCCAATTTTCTGCTGGCGATCGCCATCTTCACCATTCTTTTCTCGGTCTATGGCCGCACGATCGCCGATCCTGTCGTTGCCGAGGTCAAGCCTGATGGCGCCGCGGCTGCCGCTGGCATCCTTCCAGGCGATCTGTTGGTCGCCATCGATGGCGGCAAGGTCGAGACCTTCGACGACGTGCGCCGCTATGTCAGCATCCGGCCGAGCCAGAAGATCGTCGTGACCATCGAGCGCGCCGGCCAGAAGCTCGATCTGCCGATGGTGCCGCAACGCGTCGACACGACTGACCAGTTCGGCAACAAGGTCGAGCTCGGCCAGATCGGCATCGTCACCAACCAGCAGGCCGGCAATTTCCGCCTGCAGACCTATACGCCGCTCCAGGCGCTGCGTGAGGCTGTGCTCCAGACCCGGGATATCGTTACCGGCACCTTCAAATATATCGGCAACATCTTCAGCGGAACGATGCGCGCCGATCAATTGGGTGGGCCGATCCGCGTGGCGCAAGCCTCGGGCCAGATGGCGTCGCTTGGGATAGGCGCAGTGTTGCAGCTTGCGGCGGTGCTTTCTGTTTCGATAGGATTGCTTAACCTGATGCCGGTTCCGGTACTTGATGGCGGCCATCTGATGTTCTATGCGGTGGAAGCGGTGAGGGGAAAACCGCTGGGCTCTTCGGCCCAGGAAATTGCCTTTCGCATCGGCCTGGCGATGATACTGACATTGATGGTTTTCACGACCTGGAACGACATTGGCTCGTTGAGAGGGTAAACGAGCAAGGCGAGGATAATTACTATTTATTTACGATGTTTCAAGGCTGTAGTGGCGAATGGGTCACGCTTGCAAATGAAGTAAACAGAAATTAACGACCTGCCTTGCTTGTATGTCAAAAGCGGGTAAAACGACACACGTGACCGGAATCGGGTTCTCCTGGAACCGGGGACGAGGGAAACAAAAGGTAATGGGTGAAATGAAGGCTGGTTCAAAGTTTTTGAACGCAGTATCGGCGGTTGCGCTGTCTGCTAGTGTTGTTGCTTCGGGCGCAGGTGCTTTGACGTTCGTTTCCGCTACGGCCGCTGAGGCCGCGGTTATCCAGCGCATCGATGTGCGCGGCGCAAGCCGTGTCGGCGCGGAAGCCGTTCGGTCGAACCTCACCATCGCTCCCGGAAAGAGTTTTTCGAACAGCGATATCGATGCCTCGGTCAAGCAGCTCTACGGGACGGGTTACTTCTCCGACGTCAAGATCTCGGTCTCCGGAAGCACGCTCGTCGTCAACGTCCAGGAAGCCCAGCTCGTCAATCAGGTCGTCTTCAACGGCAACCGCAAGATCAAGGACGACAAGCTCGCGACGATCGTCCAGACCCACGCTGCCGGTCCTTACAGCGACACCCAGATCCAATCCGACATCCAGTCGATCAAGGAAGCTTACGCTGCCACGGGCCGTAGCGAGGTCGAAGTCACGACGCAGGTGGTGCCGCTCGGTGAAGGCCGCGTCAACCTCGCCTTCGTCATCAACGAAGGTGACCGCACCAAGATCGATTCGATCAACTTCGTCGGCAACAATGCCTATAGCGCCGGTCGCCTGGCTGCTGTCATCAATACCAAGCGTTCGAACTTCCTGTCGTTCCTGACCCGCAAGGATGTCTACAACGAAGACAAGCTCCACGCCGACGAAGAAGCGCTGCGCCAGTTCTATTACAATCGCGGCTATGCCGACATGCGCATCGTCTCTTCCGATGCCACCTTCGACGATGCGACCAACAAATACACGCTCACCTTCAACATCGAGGAAGGCCAGCGTTACGACTTCGGACCAGTGACCGTCCAGTCGACCGTTGAAGGCGTTGGCTCCGACCAGCTGCAGCCGCTCGTGCGCACCCGCGAAGGCCAGGTCTACAACGCCAAGGAAGTGCAGAAGTCGATCGAGGCGATCTCTGATCAGGTGGCGTCTGCAGGTTATCCCTTTGCGCGCGTCACGCCGCGCGGCAACCGCGACCTCAACAACAACACGATCGGTGTCGAATATCTGGTCGACCAGGGCGAGCGCGCCTATGTCGAGCGCATCGAGATCCGCGGCAACAGCCGCACGCGCGACTACGTCATCCGCCGCGAATTCGACATGAGCGAAGGCGACGCCTTCAATCAGCAGATGATCACCAAGGCCAAGCGTCGCCTCGAAGCTCTCGGCTATTTCTCCTCGGTCAACATCTCCACCCAGCCGGGCAGCTCCCCGGACCGTGTCGTGGTGGTCGTCGACGTGCAGGATCAGTCGACCGGTTCGTTCGGTGTCGGCGCGGGTTATGCCGCCGGCGGCGACGGTCTGTTGCTCGAAGCCTCGATCGAGGAAAAGAACTTCCTCGGCCGCGGCCAGTACATCCGCGTTTCGGCCGGCGGCGGTCAGGAAGGCTCGCGCGCCTACGGCGTCAGCTTCACCGAGCCTTATTTCCTTGGCTACCGTCTGGCGGCAGGCTTCGACGTCAACCGCAGCGAAACGTCGAGCAATGACAACTACGATTACGAGGAAACCAGTGTCGTCCTGCGCGTCACCGCGCCGATTACCGAGGATCTGGCGACGACCTTCCGTTATAACTACAAGCAGATGAAGTATGATGCTGATAACAGCGATCTTTCCGATCTGTCTGCTCCGTATCAGCACCTCGTTGAGGACAGCCCGTGGACACGTTCTTCCGTCTCGCAGACGCTGACGTACAACACCCTCGACGATACGGTCCTGCCACGCGAAGGCATCTATGCGACGGCGACGCAGGAAATTGCCGGTCTCGGCGGTGACTCGCAGTTCTACAAGCTCTACGGCAAGGCGCGTTACTACCGTCTGCTCGCCGACGATGCCGATATCATCGGTTCGGTCTCGGCTTCGGCGGGTTATGTCATCGGCTTTGGCGACCATCTGAACGTCTTCGACCAGTTCACGCTGACCAACGGTGACATTCGTGGCTTCGAAAACAAGGGTATCGGCCCGCGCGTTTCCGGTACCAACGACGATCCGCTGGGCGGTACGACTTATTTCACAGCGTCGGCCGAAGCGACTTTCCCGATGCCCGGCTTCCCGCGTGACTTCAACCTGCGCGGCGCGGTCTTCGCCGACGCCGGCACGTTGTTCGGCAACGACGTTGACCTGAGGGGCGACGGCATCGACGGCGAAGACGCCTCCCTGCGCGCTTCCGTCGGTGTCGGTGTCGTCTGGCAGTCTCCCTTCGGTGCATTGCGTCTGGATTACGCAATCCCGGTCCTCAAGGAAGACTTCGACAAGACACAGAACTTCAAGTTTGGCATCAACAACCAATTCTGATATCGGCAGTCCGGAACTGTAAGACTCAATTCCGTTCTGGAGCATTGCCGATGGAGCAAAACGTTTTTTTTCTGCCCCATGAAGGTCTGAAGCTCGCTGAGCTGGCAGAGTTTCTTGGGGCGGAGCTTGTTAATTCCGACCATGCCGGTGTTGTCGTCAGGTCCGTTGCCCCCATCAGCCGGGCACGGGCAGGCGATGTCTGTTATATCCTGTCGCGCCGCAGCCGCGATGAGCTGGCGACATGCGAAGCCTCGGCGGTGATCTGCGACAAGGCGCTCGCCGATCTGGTACCCCAACGTATCCCGGTCATCCTGTCGTCCAATCCGCATGCGGCCTTCGCGATGGCGGGCGGCCTGTTCTATCCCGCGGCATTGCGCCCGGTCGCCTTTTCCGGTGAAAGCGAAATTGCGCCAAGCGCGGTGATCGATCCGAGCGCCAAGCTTGAAAAGGGCGTGATCGTCGAGCCGATGGCCGTCATCGGTGCGCATGCCGAGATTGGCGAAGGGACGCGTATCGGTGCGCACAGCATCATCGGCCCGAATGTCAAGATTGGCCGGGATTGTTCGATTGCGGCCGGCGCGAGCATTCTCTGCGCGCTGCTCGGCAATGGCGTCATCATCCACAACGGCGCCCGCATCGGCCAAGATGGTTTCGGTTATGCGCCGGGTCCGCGCGGCATGATCAAGATCGTCCAGATCGGCCGGGTGATCATTCAGGATAATGTCGAGATCGGTGCCAACACCACGATCGACCGTGGCGCCATGGACGATACGGTGATTGGCGAAGGCACCAAGATCGACAACCAGGTACAGATCGGCCACAACGTTCAGATCGGTCGCCATTGCGCCATCGTCGCGCAGGTCGGCATCGCCGGCAGCGCGAAGATCGGCAATGGCGTTCAGATCGGCGGCCAGGTCGGCATCAAGGGGCATGTGACGATCGGCGACGGCGTGCAGATCGCCGCCCAAAGCGGTATCATGACCGATCTTGCCGCCGGCGGACAATATGGTGGCACACCGGCGCGTCCGCTAAATGACTATCTGAGAGATGTCGCGCAAATGATGTCCAAGACCAGAGTGCGCGGGAAGAAACCTGGAGGCGAGCAAAATGACTGAGGAAGCCACGACAACGCTTTCTTCGGCTGACATCATCGAGATCATGAAACTGCTGCCGCATCGCTACCCGTTTCTCATGGTCGACAAGATCATCGAGATCGACGGCGACAACACAGCGATTGGCATCAAGAACGTCACCGTGAACGAACCGCATTTCACTGGCCATTTTCCGGAAGCTCCGATCATGCCCGGCGTTCTCTTGATTGAGGGCATGGCTCAGACCGCTGGTGCGATCTGTGCCAAGAAGGATGGCCAGCCCGGCAACCTCGTCTATTTCATGACCATCGAAAATGCACGCTTCCGCAAGCCCGTCGTGCCCGGCGATCGTGTTGAATTCCATGTCAGGAAGCACAAGCAGCGCGGCAATATCTGGAAATTCCATTGCGATGCCAAGGTCGACGGCGCGCTTGTCGCCGAAGCGGATATCGGCGCGATGATCGTTCGTAAGGATCAGGCATGAGCACTATCGCCGAAAGCGCCCGCATTCATCCGATGGCTGTCGTCGAAGACGGTGCTGTTATCGGTGAGGGCGTCAAGATCGGTCCCTTCTGCCATGTCGGGTCGCACGTCGTCCTGCATGCGAATGTCGAGCTTTTGTCGCATGCGGTCGTTACCGGCCGCACCGTGATCGGCAAGGGCACGCGCATCTTCCCGATGGCGGTCGTCGGCGGCGATCCGCAGAGCGTGCATCACGGCGGCGAGGAAACGACGCTGACGGTCGGCGCCAACTGCACGATCCGCGAAGGCGTGACGATGAACACCGGCACGGCCGATTTCGGCGGCCAGACGATCGTCGGCGACAACAACCTCTTCCTAGCCAATTCCCATGTCGCACACGACTGCCGGGTCGGCAATCACGTGATCATGTCGAACAACGTCATGCTCGCCGGTCATGTCGTCATCGAGGATCGCGTCATCCTGGGCGGCGGCTCGGCCGTTCACCAGTTCACCCGCGTCGGCCGTCAGGCCTTCGTCGGCGGGCTCTCGGCAGTGAGTTACGACGTCATTCCCTACGGCATGCTGAACGGCAATCCCGGGCTGCTGAGCGGCCTCAACGTCGTCGGCATGACGCGTGCCGGCGTCGACCGCGCCGTCATTCACAGAGTGCGCCGCGCCTACAAGTCGATCTTCGAAGGAACGGGCTCGGTCCGCGAAAACGCCGCCGCCATCCGCGAAGAATATGCCGATTGCGAGCAGGCGGTCCACATCCTCGATTTCATCGCCGCCGACAGCGACCGCGCCTTGTCCTCGCCGACCCGAGGACAGAAGGGCTAGTCCGTGACTCTTTCCGGCGACACCGCTGCGGGCCGGCTGGCGATCATCGCCGGCGGCGGCCTTCTGCCTTCCTATGTCGCGGAAGCTGCGCGCGCGGCGGGCGAAAATCCCGTCATCGTTGCGCTGAAGGATGAAAGCGACCGGCGCTGGGAAGGGTATGACCATGCCGTCATCGGCATCGGCGATTTTGCAGCTCTCGAGGGCCTCTTGAACCGCTACGGCATCGGCCGTGTCGTCATGTCCGGCAGCGTGCGGCGCCGGCCGGAATGGCGCGAGGTGCGCCCGACGCTGCGCACTCTGATGAAGATGCCGGCCGCGATCCGCACCTTGCTATCCGGCGGCGACGATACGGTGCTGCAGATGGTGATCCGGCTGATCGAGGGAAACGGCCGGCGTGTCGTTGGTGCCCATGAGATCGCCCCCGACCTTCTTGCCGCCGTCGGCCCGCTCGGCACGGCGATACCGGGCGAAGAAGACCGGCGCGATATCAACCGCGCGGCGGAAGCCGCCGAAATGCTCGGCCGGCTCGATGTCGGCCAGGGCGCCGTCGCCATCGGCGGGCGTATCGTCGCGCTGGAGGGTCTTGAGGGCACGGACGAGATGCTGGAGCGTGTCGCGGGTCTCAGAGCCGCCGGGCGCATCTCGCCGCGCCGCCGCGGCGCACTTGTCAAGCTCTGCAAGCCGCAACAGGATATCCGTGCCGACCTGCCGGCGATCGGCGTTTCCACGGTCTTGAACGCGAGGAAAGCCGGCCTTGCCGGCGTCGCCGTAGAGGCCGGCCGCTCGCTGGTGCTCGATCGCGCCGCCGTCATCAAAGCCGCCGATGAGGCCGGGCTTTTCGTCTGCGGCATCGATCGCGGCCTGCCGGCATGGGGGCTCGAATGAACGGGGCGCCGCTGAAGATCGCCGTCATTGCGGGTGAGGTGTCGGGGGATCTGCTCGGTGCCGATCTCATCGCCGCCCTGAAGCGGATTCATAGCGGACCGGTGGAACTCGTCGGCGTCGGCGGCGAGGGGCTGCAGGCGGAAGGCTTGCGATCTCTGTTCGATTTCTCTGAGCTGTCGATCATGGGCATCACCCAGGTGCTGAGCCGGCTGCCAAAGCTCTATAAGCTGATCCGACAGACGACGGCTGCCATCATCGCCGCAAGGCCCGATATTCTTCTCATCATCGACAGCCCGGATTTCACCCATCGCGTCGCCAAGCGTGTCCGCACCGCGCTGCCCGATCTGCCTGTCGTCAATTATGTCTGTCCGAGCGTCTGGGCCTGGAAGGAATATCGCGCCACGCGCATGCTCGCCTATGTCGATCATGTGCTCGCCGTCCTGCCCTTCGAGCCGGCGGTCATGCGCACGCTCGGCGGGCCGGAGACCACCTATGTCGGCCATCGCCTGATCGCCGATCCGGCGCTGCTCGAAGCGCGGCGGCTGCGCGCCGGGCGAGCGGCGGGCAAGACGATCCTGATGCTTCCTGGGTCAAGATCCTCCGAAGTTGCCAAGCTCCTGCCGTTCTTCGAGGATGCGGCCAAAGAACTCGTCGCCCGCAACGGCCCGATGCGCTTCCTGCTGCCGACCGTGCCGCACAACGAAGCGTTGGTGAAGGGTCTCGTCGCAGGCTGGGCCACGCCGCCTGAAGTGGTGGTCGGGTCGGCGCAGAAATGGAAAGCCTTTGCCGAAGCGGATGCGGCGATGGCAGCCTCCGGCACGGTGATCCTCGAACTCGCCCTTGCCGGCGTGCCGACGGTGTCCGCCTACAAGACGGATTGGATCATCCGCCTACTGAGCCCGCGCATCAAGGTATGGACGGGCGCATTGCCGAATATCATCGCCGATTATGCCGTCGTGCCGGAATATCTGAACGAGGTGGTCCGCGGCGCCAGCCTGGCGCGTTGGATGGAGCGGCTGTCGGCCGATACGTTCCAACTGAAGGCGATGAACGAGGGTTACGATCTCGTCTGGCAAAGCATGCAGACCGAAAAGCCGCCCGGCGAGCACGCCGCCGAGATCCTTCTCGACGTACTGAAAAAGAAAAAACCCGGTCGTTTCTGACCGGGTTTTCTTTTGGGTTCTTTCTGAAGCGATCAGCGCTTCGAAACCGGAATGTAGTCGCGCTTCGGTTCGCCGACATAGAGCTGGCGCGGACGGCCGATGCGCTGTTCCGGATCCTCGATCATCTCGTTCCACTGCGCGATCCAGCCGACGGTGCGGGCGAGAGCGAAGAGCACGGTGAACATGGTCGTGGGGAAGCCCAGCGCCTTCAGCGTGATGCCGGAATAGAAGTCGATGTTCGGATAGAGCTTCTTTTCGATGAAATATTCGTCGGTGAGCGCGATGCGCTCCAGCTCCATCGCCACTTCGAGCAACGGATCATCCTTGATGCCGAGTTCGCCGAGCACTTCATGCGTCGTCTTCTGCATGATCTTGGCGCGCGGATCGTAGTTCTTGTAGACGCGGTGACCGAAG
This sequence comes from Rhizobium beringeri, assembly GCF_004306515.1. Lineage (NCBI taxonomy): Bacteria > Pseudomonadati > Pseudomonadota > Alphaproteobacteria > Hyphomicrobiales > Rhizobiaceae > Rhizobium > Rhizobium beringeri. Next base: position 1,697,726 of record NZ_SILG01000001.1, read on the forward strand.
CCCATCAGGCGGAACGGATCGTTCTTGTCTTTGGCGCGGGCGATATATTCCGGAATGTGGTCGACCGAGCCGATCTCATTCAGCATGTTGAGCGCTGCTTCGTTGGCGCCGCCATGCGCGGGGCCCCAGAGGCAGGCGATGCCGGCGGCGATGCAGGCGAACGGGTTGGCGCCCGACGAACCGGCGAGACGGACGGTCGAGGTCGAGGCGTTCTGCTCATGATCGGCATGCAGGATGAAGATGCGGTCCATGGCGCGGGCAAGCACTGGATTGACCACATATTCCTCGCACGGCACGGCAAAACACATGCGCAGGAAGTTCGAGGCGTAGTCGAGGTCGTTCTTCGGGTAAACGAAGGGCTGGCCGATATGGTACTTGTAGGCCATGGCGGCAAGCGTCGGCATCTTGGCGATCATGCGCAGGCTGGCGACCATGCGCTGGTGCGGATCGGTGATGTCTGTGGAGTCGTGGTAGAAGGCCGACAGCGCGCCGACGCAGCCGCACATGACGGCCATAGGATGCGCATCGCGGCGGAAGCCGGTAAAGAAGCGGCTCATCTGCTCGTGCACCATGGTGTGGTGCGTGACGCGATAATCGAAATCCTTCTTCTGCACGGTGGTCGGCAGTTCGCCGTAAAGCAAGAGGTAGCAGACCTCGAGGAAGTCGCCATGTTCGGCGAGCTGCTCGATCGGATAGCCGCGATGCAGCAGGACACCTTCGTCGCCGTCGATGTAGGTGATTTTCGATTCACAGGATGCAGTCGACGTGAAACCCGGATCGTAGGTGAAGGAAGCCGTGTTCTTGTAGAGGGCACCGATATCGATGACGCTCGGGCCGATCGTGCCGCTTTTAACGGCAAGGTCGACTGATTTGTCACCGATTTTTATTGTAGCGCTTTGATCCGTCATGCTGATCCTCCGAAATGGCGGTGGCGCCATAAAAGCGCCATAGGGGTTAAGCGTCCTCACCGATAGCTATATGATCGCGAGGCTAATGCCAAGTTACCGTGATGGCATTTTGTGCATTGCAGTATCACCTTTTAGGCACTGCAGCGATGAGCCGCGTGCATATCGGAAGCCGATGATTCGACTGCTCTTTTGGCTCTTTCAATTTTCCCTCACTTTTCAATCGATTATTCTTGCCGGATTTGATTGGTGGTTGCATTCTGCCTGCCTGGGCGGATGACCTTGGGCGGCACATGCAGGAGTTGACGACAGTCGAATTGCGGCCGGAAGCAGGCGCCGGCCTTGCCGACTCCGCCGGTTTTTCTTCGCCTGTCGTGGTGACGCGGCCGGCAAGGACGCAGTCGGCGACACCGTGGCGCCACCGGTTGCCGGCAGCAGCCTCGCAATCACTGCGTGCCGGCATGCGCATACTGGGCGAAGAGGCGGACCACGGCCGTCTGCTGCTGTTCTCGCCGGTCTTCCTCGGCGCCGGCTCAGCCTTCTGGTTTCTAGCGGCATCGGACTTCCCGCTGGTAGCATCGCTGCTCTGCCTATTGGTGCTGATCGTCGCGGTTCTCATCGCCAGCCGCAGCCGGGCGGCATTGCGGGCAACGCTGCTGGCGCTTGCGCTTGTGGCCTGCGGCGTGGTGTCTGCGCAGCTCGAGAGCCGGCGGGCCTCGACCGTGATCCTCGATTCCGCCGTGACGACGACGGTGACCGGCCGTGTCGAGCGGCGCGAAGGCGATGGTCGCGGGCGGTGGCGCTATATTCTTGCCGTCACCGACACTGAGGCACCGGAGGTGAAGCGGCCGCCGGGGCGCATAACCGCGATCGCCCGCGGCGCGGATGTGCCCTTCGAGATCGGTGACATTATCACCGGCAGGGCACGGCTGACGCCGCCGGCAGGTCCAGCGCTTCCTGAGCTCAACGACTTCTCCTTCGGTGCTTATTTCGATGGCATCGGCGCCAACGGCTTCTTCTACGGTGCGCCGACAAAGGTCGATTTGCAGGCAGGTCCGCAGGCGGCCAGATCGACAACGGAAGCGCTGCTCGAAGGACTCTACCGGCTGCGCAGCGGTATCGGTGACCGCATAAGGTCGATCCTGCCCGGCGACACCGGCGCTTTCGCCGCTGCTCTGGTGACGGACGAGCGGCGCGCAATCTCGAATGAGACGACGGAGGCGCTGCGCCAGTCCGGTCTGGCTCATATCATCGCCATCTCCGGCCTCAACATGGCACTGTCTGCCGGCATCTTCTTCGTCGGTTTCCGGATGCTGCTCAGCCTCTTTCCCGGCGTCGCCCAGGCCTATCCGACCAAGAAGATTGCTGCTGCCGGCGCGCTCATCGCCGTCACCGCCTATTTCCTGATTTCCGGCTTTGCGGTCTCGGCCGAACGCGCATTCATCATGATGGCCATCATGTTGATTGCCGTCTTCTTCGACCGGCCGTCGATCAGCCTGCGCAATGTCGCTCTCTCTGCGCTTGTCATCCTCGCCATTTCACCGTCCGAGGTCTTGGGTCCGAGCTTCCAGATGTCCTTTGCCGCGACCTTGGCGCTGGTATCGGGCTATCAGCTGTGGAAGGACCGGCGCGTCCGCGAAAACGCCTTCCTGAAGCTGCCGGTGTTTCGGCCCATCGTTACGGTTGCGGGTTTCTTCGGCGGCGTCTTTCTGACCTCGCTGATCGGCGGCTTTTCCACCGCGCTGTTTTCCATCGAGCATTTTCATCGCCTGACCGCCTACGGCCTGCCGGCAAACCTCGCGACGATGCCGATCATCTCCTTCATCATCATGCCGGCTGGCCTGCTGGCGATGCTGCTCATGCCTTTCGGTCTGGACGTTTTGCCTTGGAAGGTCGTCGGATTCGGCCTCGATCTGGTGATCGCTGTCGCAAAGACGGTGTCCGGCTGGGGTGGCGATATCGGCATCGGCCGCTTGCCCGCCTGGTATTTCGCGATAGCCGTCGCAGGCTTTCTGCTGCTGACGCTGCTCCGCACCCGGCTGCGCCATATCGGCACATCGATCATCGTGGTCTCGACGCTCATCCTGCTGCTTCTGCCGGCTCCCCGGCCGCCGGATCTGGTGATTTCGGAGGATGGTGGTCTCGTCGCAATCGTCGAGGCGGCGGCCATGGCGTCCAACCGTGAAAGACCGCCGGATTTCATCTTCGACCAGTGGCAGAGAGCGCTGGTCCTGCCGACGCATCACCCGCCGAAGATGCTGGAGGGTCCTGCTATCCCGCCGGAGGGAGAAGACCGCCGCGTCAGGCTTTCCCGCGATCAGCAGAACGAAGCAAGGTCGGCGATGCGGGCGGCTGCAGCTGGTGGTGAAGCAAACCGCTTTTCCTGCGTCAAGAAGGCCTGGTGCACATCAAGGCTTGGCAATGGTCATGTGGTTGCTGTCATCGATAACGCCGCCTATCTCGGTCCGGCATGCGATGCGGCCGATATCGTCGTGACGTCGGTCCGACTGCGCTTCAACAGCTGCCGCTCAGGGGCGACGCTCTTCACCGGCGAAACGCTGCGCAGGACCGGTTCCGTCGAGTTGCGCTTCGCCGACGCCGGCCTGGAGGTCGCAACCGCATTCGATGCATTGTCGCGGCCGTGGATGCGGCATCGCGCCTATGATTGGCGCAGCAACAGTTTTGCCGAATCCGGACTGCCTGATGTCAGTGATAGCGGCGAATGAGGCCGACGAGCTTGCCCTGAACCTTGACGCGATCCGGCCCGAAAATCCGGGTCTCGTAGGCCGGGTTGGCCGCTTCCAGTGCGATCGAGGCGCCCTTGCGGCGGAAGCGCTTGAGTGTCGCTTCCTCGTCGTCGACGAGAGCAACGACGATGTCGCCAGGGCTTGCGGTGCTGCCGTTGCGAATGATCACGGTGTCGCCGTCGAAAATGCCGGCGTCGATCATCGAATCGCCTTTGACCTCCAGCGCATAATGTTCACCGGAACCGAGCATGTCGGCAGGAACGACGATGTCGTGGGTGTTGTTCTGGATCGCCGAGATCGGAACGCCGGCGGCGATACGGCCCATGACCGGCACGGAGACCGAGTTGCCGTTGTCGGCGACGGGTTTTGCGGGAGCAGGATTAGCGACCGGCTGCGGCTTGCCAAGGCTGCCCTCGATGACGCTCGGCGAAAAGCCGCGCCGGGGCTGAATGCTGGGGCTGTAGGCTTCCGGAAGCTTGATGACCTCGAGCGCGCGGGCGCGATTCGGTAGGCGGCGAATGAAGCCACGTTCCTCGAGCGCCGTAATCAGCCGGTGAATCCCGGACTTGGAGGCGAGGTCCAGGGCATCCTTCATTTCGTCGAAAGATGGCGGAACGCCGGATTCCTTCATGCGCTCATGAATGAAAAGGAGAAGCTCCTGTTGTTTGCGCGTGAGCATCGACGTTGTGACCTCGTGATTGAAACAAATCCAGAACAGACACTATATGTTCCATATGTGTTCCGCAAGTAGCTAAATTTCCGTAAAACTTGGTGCCAACTCGTTGAGATTTTTATTTTCATTCGCCGGATTGGGACACATCTCTTGCATTGAGGGGCGCGCCGTCGCACATCTCTTGCCGTTTCCAGGAGGGATATCATGAACGAGCATTCCGCCAAACCGCACCCGCTGGATCATGTCGTGCTGCCCGTCGTCAATATCGATCTGGCGCGCGAGAGGCTCGGCAAGCTCGGCTTCACCGTTGCCGCCGATGCACGCCATCGCTTCGGAACGGAAAACGCCTGCGTCTTTTTTGCTGACAAGACCTATCTGGAACCGCTGGGGATTGCGAGTGTCGAGGAGAGCGAGGCATCGGCGCGCCTAGGCAATGTCTTCACCGCCCGCAACCGGGCCTTCCGCTTCCGCTGCGGCGAGGAGGGACTTTCGGGGCTTGCCTTCGGTAGTAAGGATGCCAGCATCGATCATCAGAACTTCGTCGGCAACGGATCGAGCGCCGGCGAGATGCTGCAGTTCACCCGGCCGATGACGATGCCGGACGGTTCCGAGAGCATTGCCGGTTTCAAGCTGGCCTTTGCCGGCGACTTGCGCGCGCCCGATCTCTTCCTTTTCAGCGTCGAGCGCGTCAATCCGCTGCCGGCCGACCGCGGCGCGCTGGAAACGCATGCCAATGGCGTCACCGGCATTGCCGAGATCGCGCTCTGCGCGCCTGATGCCGCCGCTTTCGCCGCCTTCGTCGGCCTTGCCGTGGCGCAAGCGGCAGTCGAGAAAACCGGTTTCGGCGTCAATGTCGCGGCGTCGAACGTGAAAATCAGCCTGATGACGCCGGAAGGGCTGGAAGCCTATTTCGAGATCGCAGGCTCATCCGCCGATCGCGGCCTGCGTGGCCGGGCAATCCTCTTCATTGTCGCTGATCTTGCCGTGACAGAAGCGCATTTGGCTGCTAACGGGGTGACATACACGCGCAAGAACAATCGCATTCTGGTGAAGCCCGCGCCCGGGCAGGGCACGCTCTTCGCCTTCGAGGAGACACGATGAGCACTGAGACGAATTCCGAAGTCAAGATCGGCGAAGGCCAAGGCCAGGTCACCTTTTCCAATACCGGCCGCCTGTCGCTGATTGCCGGTCCCTGCCAGATGGAGAGCCGCGACCACGCCTTTATGGTTGCCGGTACGCTGAAAGAGCTTTGCGGAAAGCTCGGCATCGGCCTCGTCTACAAGAGCTCCTTCGACAAGGCGAACCGCACCTCGCTCTCGGCTGAACGCGGCATCGGAATCGAAAAGGGCATGGAGGTCTTTGCCGACCTCAAGAAGGAATTCGGCTTTCCTGTCCTGACCGACGTTCATACCGCCGAGCAATGCGCCGAGGTGGCAAAGGTCGTCGACGTCCTGCAGATCCCGGCCTTCCTTTGCCGACAGACCGACCTTCTCATCGCCGCCGCCAAGACCGGCCGCGTCGTCAATGTCAAGAAGGGCCAGTTCCTCGCTCCCTGGGACATGAAGAACGTCCTGAGGAAGCTCAATGCCAGCGGCAATCCGAACGTGCTGCTGTGCGAGCGCGGCGCCTCCTTCGGTTATAATACGCTGGTTTCCGACATGCGTTCGCTGCCGATCATGGCGGCTATGGGCGCGCCCGTTATCTTCGATGCCACCCATTCCGTGGCGCAGCCGGGCGGGCAGGGCGATTCCTCCGGCGGTCAGCGGGAATTCGTGGAAACACTGGCGCGCGCAGCAGTGGCTGCCGGTATTGCCGGCGTCTTCGTCGAAACCCACCAGGACCCCGACAATGCACCTTCGGACGGCCCCAACATGGTCTATCTCAAGGACATGCCGCGGCTGCTTGAAAAGCTGCTTGCCTTCGATGCGGTCGCCAAGGCTTGACGTTCAACAGCCTGACATGATCGTGCTATAGGCATGTCGCGAAAAAGTGTGCAGCGGTTTTGCGACAACGACATGCGGAAAGCCAAAGACCTAAAGCGTGGCAAGCGAATCTGAAAGATCGCGACGCGCTTTAGGCGAGATCCGAACGCTGGTTCGAAGGCTGGAAATTGCAGCATTGTAATTTGCACGCCTTCGACTAAGACAGGTTTCGAACCGACTTATCACCCACCGAGCAGGAAGAACCCATGACTGCAATCACCGATATCATTGCCCGCGAGATTCTCGATAGCCGTGGCAACCCCACCGTCGAAGTCGATGTCTATCTCGAAGATGGCAGCATGGGCCGCGCGGCCGTTCCCTCGGGCGCCTCGACGGGTGCGCATGAGGCGGTCGAGCTGCGCGACGGCGGCAAGCGCTACCTGGGCAAGGGTGTCGAAAAAGCGGTGGAAGCCGCCAACACCGAGATCTTCGACGCGATCGGTGGCATCGACGCCGAGAACCAGATCCAGATCGACAACATCATGATCGAGCTGGACGGCACGCCGAACAAGTCGCGCCTCGGCGCCAACGCCATCCTCGGCGTGTCGCTCGCCGTCGCCAAGGCTGCCGCCCAGGCGTCCGGCCTGCCGCTCTACCGTTATGTCGGCGGCGCTTCCGCCAGCCTGCTGCCGGTACCGATGATGAACATCATCAACGGCGGCGCCCATGCCGACAATCCGATCGATTTCCAGGAGTTCATGATCCTGCCGGTCGGCGCCGATTCGATCGCCGAAGCCGTGCGCATGGGGTCGGAAGTCTTCCATACGCTGCGCAAGGAACTTGCCGCGCAGGGCCATAACACCAATGTCGGCGACGAAGGCGGTTTCGCACCGGGTCTGAAGAGCGCTTCGGAAGCCCTCGACTTCATCGTCAAGTCGATCGAGAAAGCCGGCTACAAGCCGGGCGAGGACATCTACCTCGGCCTCGACTGCGCCTCAACCGAATTCTTCAAGGACGGCAAATACGTTCTCGAAGGTGAAGGCCGCACGCTGGAATCGGGCGCCATGGCCGAATATCTGGCCGAACTCGCCGCCAAGTATCCGATCATCTCGATCGAGGACGGCATGGCCGAAGACGACTGGGACGGCTGGAAGACGCTGACCGACCTGGCCGGCAAGAAGACCCAGCTCGTCGGCGACGATCTCTTCGTTACCAACTCCGCCCGTCTTCGCGACGGCATCCGCATGGGCGTCGCCAACTCGATCCTCGTCAAGGTCAACCAGATCGGCTCGCTGACGGAAACGCTCGATGCCGTCAACACGGCGCACAAGGCGGCTTACACCGCCGTCATGTCCCACCGCTCCGGAGAGACCGAAGATTCGACCATCGCCGATCTCGCGGTCGCCACCAACTGCGGTCAGATCAAGACCGGCTCGCTGTCGCGTTCCGACCGTCTTGCCAAGTACAACCAGCTGATCCGCATCGAAGAGGGCCTCGGCCCGCAGGCCCAGTATGCCGGCCGCTCGATCATTCGCGGCTGATCGGATCTGATTTCCAATGGTTTGACCCGCGCCTTGCCGGCGCGGGTTTTTTATTGCGCGGTTTTTAGAGTCAACGAACGGTTAATCTCTGCGCGTTAGATTGAACGAATTGGTAATGCGTTCAAGAGCATGCGTGTATGTGGACAAAGCATCATAAGAAGAGAAAGATCGGTCGCTTCGTCATTCCGGCCATGACGGTCGCCTTCCTCTCCTATTTCGGTTATCATTGCATTCATGGCGATTACGGCCTGCGCGCAACGGAGTCGTTCGAGCATCAGCGTGTTGCGCGTGAAAAAGAGCTTGCAGTCTTGAAGGCGAAGCGCGAACATCTGGAAAATCAGGTCGCGCTCCTCAGTGACGGCTCGCTCGACAAGGATATGTTGGACGAAAAAGCGCGTTATCAGCTCAATATGTCGCGCGCGGACGAGATCGTCATATTCAACCACTATTCCAATTAACCGGAAACAGGTTAATTGGAATTTTCATAGCTTTTCCAATAATTTAGCGCCGAATACGAGCCATGCAATTATGGCATTGCTGCGGTCATATTTCTTCCCTATGGTACGCGCGACCAAGAAACGACAAACCCATAGGGAGGGTTGAATGGCGCCGCGAAAGACCGCGACCGTTTCCAGCCGCAAAACTGCAGCAAAACCGGCAGCCAAAGCATCGAATGGAGGTCCTGTAGCCGACTTCGATCGCAATGAAGAGCTCAAGGCCTATCGCGAGATGCTGCTGATCCGCCGCTTCGAGGAGAAGGCCGGTCAGCTTTACGGCATGGGCTTCATCGGCGGCTTTTGTCACCTCTACATCGGTCAGGAAGCTGTCGTCGTCGGCATGCAGATGGCGCAGAAGGAAGGCGACCAGGTCATCACCGCCTATCGCGACCATGGCCACATGCTGGCAACCGGCATGGAAGCGCGCGGCGTCATGGCGGAACTGACCGGGCGTCGCAGCGGCTATTCCCACGGCAAGGGCGGCTCGATGCACATGTTCTCGAAGGAGAAGCATTTCTATGGCGGTCACGGCATCGTCGGTGCCCAGGTCTCGCTTGGAACGGGTCTTGCCTTCGCAAACCGCTACCGCGGCAACGATAATGTCTCCATCGCCTATTTCGGCGACGGCGCTGCCAACCAGGGCCAGGTCTACGAGAGCTTCAACATGGCTGCTCTCTGGAAGCTGCCGATCGTCTATATCGTCGAGAACAACCGTTACGCCATGGGTACGTCGACCGCGCGCGCCACCGCACAGTCGAACTACTCGCTTCGCGGATCCGGCTTTGGCATCCCCGGCATTCAGGTCGATGGCATGGACGTCCGCGCCGTCAAGGCTGCGGCCGACGAGGCGCTCGAACATTGCCGTTCCGGCAAGGGCCCGATCATTCTCGAAATGCTGACCTATCGTTATCGCGGTCACTCCATGTCCGACCCGGCGAAGTATCGCTCCAAGGACGAAGTGCAGAAGATGCGCTCCGAGCATGACCCGATCGAACAGGTGAAGGCACGCCTCGTCGAAAAGGGCTGGGCTTCCGAAGACGATCTGAAGGCGATCGACAAGGATGTCCGCGACATCGTCGCCGACAGCGCCGATTTCGCCCAGGCCGATCCGGAGCCGGATGCATCCGAGCTCTATACCGACATTCTGCTCTAATCGGGGAGGGAACCCATGCCTATCGATATCCTCATGCCCGCCCTCTCTCCGACCATGGAAGAAGGCACACTGTCCAAATGGCTGAAGCAGGAAGGTGACAAAGTCACCTCCGGCGACGTGATTGCCGAAATCGAAACCGACAAGGCGACGATGGAAGTCGAAGCCGTCGATGAAGGGATCATCGGCAAGCTGCTCGTCGATGCCGGCACCGAAGGCGTCAAGGTCAATACCAAGATCGCCGTGCTGCTGCAGGACGGCGAATCCGCTTCGGACATTTCCGCCGCCAAGCCGGCGGCCGCGGCAGCGCCTGCGGTTGCCCAGGAAGAGAAGCCGACCAACACCGGTTCTGCCTCCGCACCGCTTCCGGCCGAGCCGAAGGCTGTCGTTCCGAATGACCCCGAAATCCCGGCCGGCACCGAAATGGTGTCGACCACCGTGCGCGAAGCGCTCCGCGACGCCATGGCCGAAGAAATGCGCGCCGACGAAAACGTCTTCGTCATGGGCGAGGAAGTCGCCGAATACCAGGGCGCTTACAAGGTCACGCAGGGGCTGCTGCAGGAATTCGGCCCCCGCCGCGTCGTCGATACACCGATTACCGAGCATGGCTTTGCCGGCGTCGGCGTCGGTGCCGCAATGGCCGGTCTTCGGCCGATCGTCGAATTCATGACCTTCAACTTCGCCATGCAGGCGATCGACCAGATCATCAACTCCGCCGCCAAGACGCTCTATATGTCCGGCGGCCAGATGGGTGCTCCGATCGTCTTCCGCGGCCCGAATGGTGCTGCGGCTCGCGTCGGCGCCCAGCACAGCCAGGATTATGCAGCCTGGTACAGCGCAATCCCCGGCCTGAAGGTCGTCATGCCCTATACGGCATCCGACGCCAAGGGCCTGCTGAAGGCTGCGATCCGCGATCCGAACCCGGTCATCTTCCTCGAAAACGAAATTCTCTACGGCCAGCACTTCGATGTGCCGAAGCTCGACAATTTCGTTCTGCCGATCGGCAAGGCCCGCATCCATCGTCCGGGCAAGGACGTCACCGTGGTCTCCTTCGGCATCGGCATGAGCTATGCGACCAAGGCTGTCGCCGAACTCGAAAAGCTCGGCATCGACGTCGAACTGATCGACCTTCGCACCATCCGCCCGATGGACCTACCGACTGTCATCGAATCGGTGAAGAAGACCGGCCGTCTCGTCACCGTCGAGGAAGGTTATCCGCAGTCCTCCGTCGGCACCGAAATCGCCACTCGCGTCATGCAGCAGGCCTTCGATTATCTCGATGCGCCGATCCTGACGATCGCAGGCAAGGACGTTCCGATGCCTTACGCCGCCAATCTCGAAAAGCTCGCCCTTCCGAACGTCGGCGAAGTGGTCGATGCGGTGAAGGCTGTTTGCTACAAATAAGGGGAGGGTGTTTCGATGCCGATCAATATCACGATGCCCGCCCTCTCTCCGACCATGGAGGAAGGCAATCTTTCCAAATGGCTGGTCAAGGAAGGCGACAAGGTCAAGTCTGGCGATGTGATCGCCGAGATCGAGACCGACAAGGCGACGATGGAAGTCGAAGCCGTCGATGAAGGCACGGTCGCCAAGCTCGTCGTTGCCGCCGGCACCGAAGGCGTCAAGGTCAATGCGCTGATTGCGGTTCTCGCCGCCGATGGCGAGGATGTCTCTGCTGCCGCAAGCAGTGCGGGTTCCGCCGCTCCGGCACCGAAAGCTGACGGGGCAGCCGCGCCGAAGGCCGAGGCTGCAGCGGCTCCGGCCCAGTCTACTCCGGCTGCGGCGCCCGCGCCCGCTGCCGCAACCGCCTCGGCTTCATCTGATGGCAGCCGCACCTTCTCTTCGCCGCTTGCCCGCAGGTTGGCCAAGGAAGCCGGTATCGACCTTTCGGCAGTCGCAGGCTCCGGCCCGCACGGCCGCGTCGTCAAGAGCGACATCGAAGCCGCCGTTGCCGGTGGTGGCGCCAAGGCCGCAGCCCCTGCCGCTGCTGCTTCCGCTCCGCAAGCCTCCGCAGCTCCGGCTCCGGCCGCCGCGCCGAAAGGCGCGTCCGAAGAAGCCGTGCTCAAGCTCTTCGAACCGGGCTCCTACGAGCTCGTTCCGCATGACGGCATGCGCAAGACGATCGCCAGGCGCCTGGTCGAATCCAAGCAGACGATCCCGCATTTCTACGTCAGCGTCGATTGCGAGCTCGATGCATTGCTGGCGCTGCGTGCCCAGCTGAACGATGCGGCTCCGCGCAAGGACAACGCTCCGGCCTACAAGCTCTCGGTCAACGACATGGTCATCAAGGCCATGGCGCTGGCGCTGCGCGACGTTCCGGATGCCAATGTCTCCTGGACCGAGAGCAACATGGTCAAGCACAAGCACGCCGATGTCGGCGTTGCTGTCTCGATCCCCGGCGGCCTGATCACCCCGATCATCCGCAAGGCCGAGGAAAAGACCCTGTCGACGATCTCCAACGAGATGCGCGATCTCGGCAAGCGGGCCAAGGACCGCAAGCTGAAGCCTGAGGAATATCAGGGCGGCACCAGTTCGGTCTCGAACATGGGCATGATGGGCGTGAAGAACTTCGCAGCCGTCGTCAACCCGCCGCATGCGACGATCCTCGCGGTCGGCGCCGGCGAACAGCGGGTTGTCGTCAAGAAGGGCGAAATGACGATTGCCACCGTGATGTCCGTCACGCTCTCGACCGACCATCGCTGCGTCGACGGCGCGCTCGGCGCCGAGCTGCTCCAGGCCTTCAAGGGCTACATCGAGAACCCGATGGGCATGCTTGTCTGATAGCGGCACGGAGGCGGAAATGACCAAGACCGTTCTTTGCTATGGTGACTCGCTGACCTGGGGTTATGACGCCGAGACGATCGGCCGTCATGACTACAAGAATCGCTGGCCGAGCGTGCTTCAGGCAGCGCTCGGCAGTGAGGCCCGCGTCATTGCCGAAGGCCTGAACGGTCGCACCACCGCTTTCGACGACCATCTCGCCGATTGCGACCGCAACGGTGCGCGCATTCTGCCGACGATCCTGCAGACGCATGCGCCGCTCGACCTCGTCATCCTTCTGCTCGGCACCAATGACATGAAGCCGGTTGTGGCAGGCTCCGCCTTTGCCGCATGCCAGGGCATCAGCCGGCTCGTGCGGCTGATCCGCAATCATGCCTGGCCCTTCGAATTCGATGGGCCGGAGATTCTGATCGTGGCGCCGCCGGCGATCCGCGCGACGGGCAATGTGCCCTTCGCAGCATCCTTTCCCGGCGGTATCGAGGAATCGGCAAAGCTTGCAACGCTTTATCGTGATCTTGCCGACGAACTCGGTTGTGGCTTCTTCGACGGCAATTCCGTTGCCAAGACCACACCGATCGATGGCATTCACCTTGATGCGGACAATACGCGTGCGCTCGGACGCGGGCTGGAATCGATCGTGCGGATGATGCTGGGGATCTGACCATGGCCTCCTTCATCGCCCTCCGGCAGGCCTCACGGCGGGATGCCTCGGAGCTGGCGATTCTGGCGGATATCGCATCGCGCGGTTTTGCCTCCTGGCTCTGGTTTGCCGATATGGAAAACGGCGTGAGCGACACGCCGCTGGAGCGGGGGCGGCTGAAGATGAGCCAGGAGAAAGCTGTCGGCGGCTGGCGGGATGCCGTCATCGCCGAGGCCTATGGCGAGGTCGCGGGTGTGGCGATCGGCCATGCGCTGGGTGAGGGGATAGGCGATATCGAGGCGACGATTCCGGCAACCGCACCGATGCTCGCCTTGCAGAAAGCGGTTGTAGGAAGCTGGTTCATCGGCAGTCTCGGCGTCTATCGCCATCTGCGCGGCATCGGCATCGGACGCAGGCTGCTGGACGATCAGATCGAAAGGGCCGATCGGAGGCCCGTCAGCCTGATCACCGCAAGCGACAACGAAGCGGCTTTGTCGCTTTATGGAAGAAACGGATTCCTGGAGGCTGCGCGCGCCGATGCCGTGCCGCTCTTCGAAAACAGCAAGAGACACGCGTGGGTGCTCATGACCCGCAGCGCAGCGTAACAAAGGCAGGAAACACATGGCTGAATCCTACGACGTCATCATCATCGGCTCGGGTCCCGGCGGCTATGTCGCCGCCATTCGTGCCAGCCAGCTCGGCCTCAAGACCGCGATCGTCGAGCGCGAGCATATGGGCGGCATCTGCCTGAACTGGGGCTGCATCCCGACCAAGGCGCTGCTGCGCTCGGCCGAGGTGCTTGACCACGCCAATCACTTCAAGGATTACGGCCTCGTTCTCGAAGGCACGGTCAAGCCGGATGCCAAAGCCGTCGTCGGCCGCTCGCGCGCCGTCTCCGCCCGACTGAATGCCGGCGTCGGCTTCCTGATGAAGAAGAACAAGATCGACATCATCTGGGGCGAGGCGAAGATCACCAAGCCCGGCGAGATCGTCGTCGGCAAGTCGTCGAAGCCGGTCGTCGAGCCGCAGCATCCGCTGCCGAAGAACGTCAAGAGCGGCGAAGGCACCTATACCGCCAAGCACATCATCATCGCCACCGGCGCCCGCCCGCGCGCGCTGCCCGGCATCGAGCCGGACGGCAAGCTGATCTGGACCTATTTCGAGGCGCTGAAGCCGAATGTGCTGCCGAAGTCGCTGATCGTTATGGGCTCCGGCGCGATCGGCATCGAATTCGCCAGCTTCTATCGCTCGATGGGCGTCGATGTGACCGTCGTCGAAGTCATGCCGACCATCATGCCGGTCGAGGATGCCGAGATAACGGCGATCGCCCGCAAGCAGCTTGAAAAGCGCGGCCTCAAGATCTTCACCAGCGCCAAGGTCTCGAAGGTCGACAAGGCCACGAACAGCGTTACCGCCCATGTCGAGACGGCCGATGGCAAGGTGCAGCAGATCACTGCCGACCGGCTGATTTCGGCCGTCGGCGTTCAGGGCAATATCGAAAACCTCGGTCTCGAGGCACTCGGCGTCAAGACAGACCGCGGCTGCGTCGTCATCGATGGTTACGGCAAGACCAATGTCGCCGGCATCTATGCGATCGGCGATGTCGCCGGCCCGCCGATGCTGGCGCACAAGGCAGAGCATGAGGGCGTCGTCTGCGTCGAAAAGATTGCAGGCCTGCCGAATGTCCATCCGACCGACAAGGGCAAGGTCCCGGGCTGCACCTATTGCAACCCGCAGGTCGCCTCCGTCGGCATCACCGAAGCCAAAGCCAAGGAACTGGGCCGCGACATCCGCGTCGGCCGCTTCTCCTTCGCAGCGAACGGCAAGGCGATCGCGCTCGGCGAAGACCAGGGCATGGTGAAGGTGATCTTCGACAAGAAGACCGGTGAGCTGCTCGGCGCCCACATGGTCGGCGCCGAAGTCACCGAACTCATTCAGGGCTTCGTCGTCGCGATGAACCTCGAAACGACCGAGGAAGAGCTGATGCACACCATCTTCCCGCATCCGACCGTGTCCGAAACGATGAAGGAAGCGGTGCTCGATGCTTACGGCCGTGTGCTGAACGCTTGAGAATTTCCGAAGCTGCCCTTTATCCCGGGGTGGAGAATCCATCCCCTCGGGGTGGGCCATCCCCCAGGAGTGGAAAGCCACTCCGCTGGGGTGGAAAAAACGAAAGGAAATCATCATGTCTATGGAGACGCAGGCGTTGCTGGTATTTTTGCTGATCGGCCTGGTTGCAGGCTTCCTCGCAAGCCTGGTCGTCGGTGGCGGCGGGCTGATAAGATGCCTGCTGAGCGGCATCATCGGCGCCTTTGTCGGCGGTTATCTGTTCAGCGCGCTCGGCATTTCGCTGGGCATTGAAAATGCGCTGGTCGTGCAGATCATCCACGCCACCGTCGGCGCCATCATCGTGGTTCTGATCGCCAGAGCGGTCGCTTGAGGCGGAACTGAGGGCAGGGTATGGAAAGCGTCGGCTGGATTTCGGCAATCATCATCGGCGGGCTTGCGGGCTGGCTCGCCGGCAAGCTGATGGAAGCGCGATACGGGATTTTCCTGAACATCGTGCTCGGCATCGTCGGTTCGGTCGTCGCAAGCGCTGTCCTTGCGCAGTTCCATGTCGAGGTGGTCGGCGGACGGCTCGGTTACTTCGTGACGGGTTTCCTCGGCGCCTGCCTGTTGATATTCCTTGCGCGGCTGGTGCGGCGCTAATGCATGTCGCCCAAAAGTGTGCAGCGGTTTTGGGATAACGACTTGCATAAAACAAAGACTTAAAGAGCGTCGCATTAATCCGATTTGACGCGATGCTCTTTAGATGATTTGCCGCATAGGGGCGGTAGAAAGCTGAAACTGCAATGGTGACGATCCTCGATACGATCAATCCCGACGCCAAGCGCGTGCGGCATCCCGAGAAGGCGCATCGGCCTGATACGGAAGTCATGCGCAAGCCGGACTGGATTCGCGTCAAGGCGCCGACCTCCAAGGGTTATGCCGAGACGCGCGCGATCGTGAAGGAGCACAAGCTCGTCACGGTCTGCGAGGAGGCCGGCTGCCCGAATATCGGCGAGTGCTGGGACAAGAAGCACGCGACCTTCATGATCATGGGCGAGATCTGTACCCGCGCCTGCGCCTTCTGCAACGTCGCCACCGGCAAGCCGAATGCGCTCGACATGGCCGAGCCGGAGAATGTCGCCAAGGCGGTCAAGGAGATGGGCCTATCCCACGTCGTCATCACCTCGGTCGACCGTGACGACCTGGAGGACGGCGGCGCCGAACACTTCGAAAAGGTGATCTGGGCGATCCGTGCCGCTTCGCCGATGACGACGATCGAGATCCTGACGCCCGACTTCCTGAAGAAGCCGGGTGCGCTGGAACGCGTCGTTGCCGCCAAGCCCGACGTCTTCAACCATAATATGGAAACGGTGCCCGGCAACTATCTGACCGTTCGCCCCGGCGCCCGTTACTTCCATTCCGTTCGCCTGCTGCAGCGGGTGAAGGAACTGGATCCCACCATGTTCACCAAATCGGGCATCATGGTCGGTCTTGGCGAAGAGCGAAACGAAGTCCTGCAGCTGATGGACGATCTGCGCACAGCCGATGTCGACTTCCTGACGATCGGCCAGTACCTGCAGCCGACCCGCAAGCACCACAAGGTCGAAAGCTTCGTCACCCCCGACGAGTTCAAGTCTTATGAGACCGTCGCCTACAGCAAGGGCTTCCTGATGGTCGCCTCCAGCCCGCTGACACGCTCTTCTCACCATGCCGGCGACGACTTTGCCCGGCTGAGAGCAGCGCGTGAGAAGAAGCTGTTGATGGCGGCCGAGTAACATCCGGCATTTGCCTTTTGATTGAACCGCGGCGATTTTCGTCGCGGTTTTTCTTTGGGCAGTCGATGATGAACATCACCTGCGGCTTGAAATCGACGCTCATCGAACCACCGTATCCTGGTGATCGGCTGTCCCGGCAGCGGCGAGAAGCACGCTGGCGGCTCTCGCGAGCGAGCGGCCTTCGCCAAGTGTCCAGCAAATCAAAAATGCAACTGCAATGTCAGCTTAGGGCCGTCGGATCGCCCATTGCAACGCGGGATAACTGCCGATCATCTCGAACGCGCCAGCGCCGACGGCTTCGCGAACGGCGACCGCGACGCCACTATGGGCATGATCGAGAGCGTCGTGCCAATCGTCGCCGGCAATGATACCGCCCGATTTGACTTTACGCTTCAGCACTTTGAGCTCCTCGACCGTGCCATCATAAGAGTGCGAAGAATCCAGATAGACCCAGTCGAGATGGTCGTCGGGAAGCTGCTCTAGGAAAGGCACCGAATAGTCGACATGGACCGATACGTTTGCGCCTTGCGCAGACCTTTTGATACGTCGCGAGGCCACATCGTGGGCGCGGCTCGTCGATAACCGGCCATTGGCGGTATAGATGCCCCAGTCCGGATAGAAATTTCCGAAAATCAACCACCAAGGGTCGACGAAATAGGCGGACTTCGGTTTGGCCCGGTCAAGCAGAATGGTCGAGAACAATCCGGTGAACACGCCAAACTCGGCGCCGACACCACCCTTGGGGAACAAATCGCAGAGGAATTGCCTGCTCTTCAATCGGTGGTCGGACAAAAACTCAGCCCGTAGAAATTTCGAGTCTAACGGTATGCTCCCGACCGAAAGTATATCTTGTGCGTTTCTGATAAAATGCTCTGTCAGGAAGCTCATTCGTGCCGCACCTATAATTTTCGGCAATGTATATGTTGTGAATAGGGAGCGGGCAAGAGATATTATTGGATATGTTCTAGATTATTCATAATTATACTATTTCAATAAATTGAGTATCGACGGGATATAAAGAGCATTGTATGGGATTCTCGTTTTATTTCTATTGGCTCACCATGGCGAGGGAGACGCAACAGCCTTCGGTTCATATTTGATACGGCACGTTGCGTGGTCAGGTTCGAAAATTCAGCTGTGCTACAACTGACGGCCCGCCTGGGTGCATGTCCGCCTGTGGACGATTTAGCCCGGCTGAGAGCGACGCGCGAAAAGAGGCTGTTGATGGCAGCCAAGTAACATCCGGCACTTGCTTTTTGATTGAACCGCGGCGATTTTCGCCGTGGTTTTTCTTTGGGAGGCCGACGATGAACATCACCTCCGGATTGAAATCGCCGCTGATCGAAGCCAACCGTATCCTGGTGATCGGCTGCCCCGGCAGCGGCAAGAGCACGCTCGCAAAGCGGCTCGCGCGAATGCTCGACCTTGACTACATCTCCATGGACCGCGACTTCTACTGGCAACCGGGCTGGAGAAAGAGACCGCGCGACGAGATCGACCGCCGGATCGTCAAGGCGGTGGCGGAACAACGCTGGATCATGGATGGGACCGGCCTCAGCTCCTTCCGTCTTCGCCTGCCGCGCGCAGACGCCGTCATTTGGCTTCGGCTGCCCAGATATGCATGCCTGTACGGCGCGGTCTCGAGAACATTCCGTTATTTTGGGCGCAACCGTCCCGAACTGCCTGCCGGCTGCCCCGAACGCCTCTCGCTGGACGCGCTTGCCTATATCTGGAATTTCGAGCGTGATGCCGCACCTCTGATCGAGGTAGCACTTCAGGATTACGGGCTTGCAAATTCCACCGTCAACATAAGATCGCGCAAAGCAGCTAACCGGTTCGCCGCTCTTAGCGCTTGAGTCGCGCCGGCGAAACGCACGTCTGGCTCGAGGGGGTTGCATGATGGATCAGAGAGTAGACTTGCCGCCGCGTCAGCAGATCACCGATCTCGAACAGGCTGCGGAGCATATTCGCACAGCCCGCCGCATCCTCGTCATGGGTTGCTCGGGCGGCGGCAAATCCACGCTATCGCTGAAGATTGCCAAGCGCTTCGGGCTTTCCTACATTTCGCTCGATCGCGACGTATTTTGGCTTCCCGGCTGGGTGGTGCGCGACAGGGTCGAGCAGAGAAATATCATCGCCAGCCGGATTCTCGAAGAACGCTGGATCATGGACGGGACGAACCCGTCATCCCTGGACATTCGGCTGCCGTGCACCGATCTCGTCCTCTGGGTCCGCATGCCGCGGCTTCTCTGTATCTGGGGTGAATCAGCCGGTGGGCGAAATGGATCGGCCGCACTCGCCCCGAAATGGCGCCGGGCTGTATCGAGAAGGTCGATTGGGAATTCCTCCGCTTCATCTGGACCTTCGAGGAGAAGTTTGCGCCGCGGCTCGTCGCTGGCATCGCCGCACATGGCCCTGACGTGCCGGTTCTTCAGCTAAAATCCCGCCGCCAGATGCGCGAGCTTCTTGATCTTCTCGGCCGGCCCGATTAATTGCCGCCTATGCCGCAATTCGAAACGCACCGTCCCGTACCGCACACGCCCGACCAGATGTTCGACCTCGTCGCCGATGTCGAGCGCTATCCGGAATTCCTGCCGCTCTGCGAAGCGCTGGCCATCCGAAGCCGCAAGGAGCGCGACGGTAAGATCCTGCTCGTCGCCGACATGACGGTCGGCTATAAGGCGATCCGCGAGACCTTCACGACGCAGGTGCTGCTGAATCGGGCCGAGCACGTCATCGAGGTCAAATATATCGATGGCCCGTTCAAATATCTCGACAATCGCTGGCACTTCGCCGAGACGCCGTCCGGCGGCTGCACCGTCGATTTCTTCATCGACTACGAGTTCAAGAGCCGCATTCTCGGCGCGTTGATGGGCTCGATGTTCGACCGCGCCTTCCGCATGTTCACCGAAGCCTTCGAGACCAGGGCAAACAGGATCTACACGCCGGCTTGATGAACGAACCCGCGTCAGGCGGCAAGGAGCGAGCGCACCATCTCCAGCGCCGTCCTAATCGTCGCCAGCCGAACCTCGCTGCGGCCGATATCGCCATAGAGCATTTTCCGATGGATGAGCGCGCCGGCGCGCGATTTGGCGGCGAGATGCACGAGGCCGACCGGCTTTTCCGCCGATCCGCCGCCGGGGCCGGCAATGCCGGTGACGGCAACGGCGATCTCGGCGCGAGAGCGGAAGAGGGCGCCATGCACCATCTGCCGCGCCGTTTCCTCGGAGACCGCCCCGAGGCGCAGCAGCGTTTCCGCCTGCACGCCGAGCATCTCGATCTTCGCGGTATTCGTATAGGTGACGAAGCCGCGATCGACGACGGCGGAGGAGCCCGATATGTCCGTCAGCGCCCCGGCGATCAGCCCGCCGGTGCAGGATTCGGCGGTCGAGACCATCAGCCCGGCAGCCGTGAAGTCGCGGATGATCGCTTCCGCCATCGAAATTATATCCTGAGGAAAAAGGCTCATCATTTCCTTCCGCGATAGACAACGGTGGCAGTCGCGATCGCCGCGATGCCTTCGCGCCGGCCGACGAAGCCGATCGTCTCATTGGTCGTTGCCTTGACCGAGCAGCGCTCGATATCGATGCCGAGATAGTCCGATAGTTTTGTCCGCATGGCTTGGCGATGCGGGCCGACCTTCGGCGCCTCGGCGATCAGCGAGACGTCGGCATTCATGATCGTGCCGCCGCGCTCGCGCACGATCCGGGCGGCATGCTCGATGAAGATCCGCGAAGGCGCGCCCTTCCATTGCGGATCGGACGGCGGGAAATGATCGCCGATATCGCCGGCGCCGCAGGTGGCGAGCAACGCGTCCGTCAGCGCATGCAGCGCGACGTCGGCATCCGAGTGACCTTTCAGCTTCTGATCATGCGGAATGAACACGCCGCAAAGTGTCACGCCATCGCCGGCTACGAGCTGGTGCACGTCGTAGCCGTTGCCGGTGCGCACGTCCGGAAGCAGCGAAGTCGACAGCTTGTCGTCGGCCATGGCGATATCGTTCTTGACCGTCAGTTTGACGTTGTCGGCGGTGCCCTCCACGATCGTCACCGGAATGCCCAGCCATTCGGCGATCGAGGCATCGTCGGTGAAGTCCCTTCGTCCGCTCGCCGCCGCCTTCTCATGCGCCTCGAGGATCGTTTCGAAGGCGAAGGATTGCGGCGTCTGCGCCGCGTAGAGATGCTCGCGTGAAACCGTCGTCAGCACGGTGCCGGCGCTGTCGGCGCGTTTCAGGGTATCGGTGACCGGGATCGCCGGCAGGACCGCCTGTGCGCCGGCGTCAAGGCTCTCGGCAATGCGGTCCAGAAGCACATGATCGAAGAACGGCCGCACGGCATCGTGGATCAGAACGTGGCTGATTTGCTTGTCCTTGAGGTATCTGAGGCCGGCAAGCACGGATTGCTGCCGGGTGGCGCCGCCATGTACCGTTTCGATCGGCGTTGCCGAGATGATGTGGCGGAAGGCTCTTGCAAACAGCGCCTCGTCATCGGGATGAATGACGACGACGATCTGGGTTGCCGCTTCCCATGTCATGAAGTTTTCAAGCGTATGCACGATAACAGGCTTGCCGCCGATCATGCGATACTGCTTGGGGCCTTCCGTGGAAGATCCCGCGCGCTCGCCACGGCCGGCGGCCACGATGACAATTCCAGCCGATATCGGTTGCTTTGAAGGCATTTGCAGCATAAATCCCCTAAAATATGCGGAATTGACCCGAGTGCTCTAACGTCTTGCTTTGGCCTTTTCCAGCATCTGCCCGAAAAATATCAATTCCCATCGCAGCCCCCTTGGCAAGCTAGGGAATAATGGCTAAAAATAATGCAGTTCTATTGTGTGCCCGAAAGATAATCATTTGATTTCCAAGGACCTCGCAGCGCCTTTCCGAATCGGACCCGTGTCCGTGCGGAACCGCGTTGTGCTGGCGCCGATGTCCGGCGTCACGGATATGCCCTTCCGCGAGCTTGCGTGGCGCTTCGGCGCCGGCCTCGTCGTCACCGAAATGGTGGCGAGCCGGGAGCTGGTCAATGACACGGCCGAATCCTGGTCGCGGCTGCGGGCTGCTGGCTTCCGGCCGCATATGGTGCAGCTTGCCGGGCGCGAGGCGCATTGGATGGCGGAGGCCGCCAAGATCGCCGCCGATCACGGCGCCGATATCATCGACATCAACATGGGCTGTCCGGCAAAGAAGGTGATTGGCGGTTATTCCGGCTCGGCGCTGATGCGCGATCCCGATCATGCGCTCGGTCTCATCGAGGCGACGGTCAAGGCGGTCGACATTCCGGTGACGTTGAAGATGCGCCTCGGCTGGGACGAGAATTCCATCAATGCGCCTGACATTGCGCGCCGCGCCGAGGCCGCCGGCATCCAGCTTGTGACCATTCATGGGCGCACCCGCATGCAATTCTATGAAGGCCGGGCCGATTGGGACGCGATACGCGCCGTCCGCGAGGTGATCTCCATTCCGCTGATCGCCAATGGCGATGTCGAAACCGCAGGCGATGCGCAGGAAATTTTGCGCCGCTCCGGCGCCGATGCCGTGATGATCGGCAGGGGCTGCCAGGGCAGGCCGTGGCATGCCGGCACCATATCAGGTGCGCCCGCACCGCAATCCCTGAAGATCGCCGAGATCGCCGTAGAGCATTACCGGATGATGCTGGATTTCTACGGCGAAGCGGTGGCGATCCGCCACGCCCGCAAGCACCTTGGCTGGTATCTCCAGCGTTTCGCGCCTGATCTGTCAGGCGCTGAAAAGGCGGAGATCATGACCTCGCGCGACCCGCGCGAGGTGGCCGCGCGCCTTTACGATGCGCTTGCGGCAAGTATTGTCGACAGCCGGGAGGCGGCATGACGAAGGATATGACATCTCCGTCCGATCACGCCGGCGGAACCGTCGCCATGGCCGTGCTGAACGCTATCCAGAACCCCGTCGTCATGGTCGACGAATCCGGCTTCGTCGTTTTCGCCAATTGGGAAGCGGAGGCCTTCTTCGGCGCCAGCGCCTCGCATCTGGCGCGTTACCGGATTTCGACCTTCATTCCCTTCGGCAGCCCGCTGCTTGCCCTGATCGATCAGGTGCGGGAGCGAAAGGCGCCGGTCAACGAATATCGCGTCGACCTGAGTTCGCCCCGCCTTGGCCAGGACAAGCTCGTCGATCTCTATGTCGCCCCGGTGCTCAGTGAACCCGGCGCCGTTGTCATCGTCTTCCAGGAACGCTCGATGGCCGACAAGATCGACCGGCAGCTGACGCATCGCGCCGCCGCCCGCTCGGTGACCGGCCTTGCCTCGATGCTGGCGCATGAGATCAAGAACCCGCTCTCCGGTATACGCGGCGCGGCGCAGTTGCTCGAACAGTCTGCGGTCGACGACGATCGGGCGCTGACCCGGCTGATCTGCGACGAAACCGACCGCATCGTCTCGCTGGTCGATCGGATGGAAGTCTTTTCCGACGAACGGCCTGTCGACCGCATGCCGGTCAACATTCATTCCGTGCTCGATCATGTGAAGGCCGTCGCCAAGGCGGGTTTTGCCCGCAACATCCGCGTCACCGAGAGTTACGACCCGTCGCTGCCGGCCGTCTATGCCAATCGCGACCAGCTCGTCCAGGTCTTCCTCAATCTGGTGAAAAACGCCGCCGAAGCGGTCGGCGATCGGCCGGACGGCGAAATCATGCTGACGACGGCCTATCGCCCCGGCATCCGTCTTTCGGTTGCCGGCACGCGCGAAAAGATCTCGCTGCCGCTGGAATTCTGCGTCCACGATAACGGCCCCGGCGTCCCACTCGATCTGGTGCCGCATCTCTTCGATCCCTTCATCACCACCAAGCCGAACGGCAGCGGCCTCGGACTGGCGCTGGTCGCCAAGATCATCGGCGATCACGGCGGCATCATCGAATGCGACAGCCAGAACAGCCGCACGACATTCCGCGTTCTCATGCCGGCGTCGAAGGACGCCTCGCTCGAGGACGCCTCTATAGCAAGCTCGACAGGACCTTCTCGATGACAGCCACGATCCTCGTTGCAGATGATGATGCGGCCATCCGGACCGTGCTCAACCAGGCCTTGAGCCGCGCCGGCTATGACGTTCGCATCACCTCCAACGCCGCTACCCTCTGGCGCTGGATTTCGGCAGGCGAGGGCGATCTGGTCGTCACCGATGTGGTGATGCCCGACGAGAACGCTTTCGATCTGCTGCCGCGCATCAAGAAGGCGCGGCCCGACCTGCCCGTCCTCGTCATGAGCGCCCAGAACACCTTCATGACCGCCATCAAGGCCTCGGAGAAGGGCGCTTACGACTATCTCCCGAAGCCCTTCGATCTCACCGAACTGATCGGCATCATCGGCCGGGCGCTCGCCGAGCCGAAGCGCAAGCCCGCCAAGCTTGAAGACGACATGCAGGACGGCATGCCTCTCGTCGGCCGGTCGGCGGCGATGCAGGAAATCTACCGCGTGCTCGCCCGCCTGATGCAGACTGACCTGACGCTGATGATCACCGGCGAATCCGGCACCGGCAAGGAACTCGTCGCCCGCGCGCTGCACGACTACGGCAAGCGCCGCAACGGCCCGTTCGTCGCAATCAACATGGCGGCGATCCCGCGCGACCTGATCGAATCCGAACTCTTCGGCCACGAGAAGGGCGCCTTCACCGGCGCGCAGACCCGCTCGACCGGCCGCTTCGAGCAGGCCGAAGGCGGCACGCTCTTCCTCGACGAGATCGGCGACATGCCGATGGACGCCCAGACACGGCTACTGCGCGTCCTGCAGCAGGGCGAATATACCACCGTCGGCGGCCGCACGCCGATCCGCACCGATGTGCGCATCGTCGCCGCCACCAACAAGGACCTGAAGCAGGCGATCAACCAGGGCCTCTTCCGCGAGGATCTCTATTACCGCCTCAACGTCGTGCCGCTGCGCCTGCCGCCGCTGCGCGACCGCGCCGAGGACATTCCCGACCTGGTGCGCCATTTCATCCAGCAGGCGGAAAAGGAAGGTCTTGGCTCCAAGCGCTTCGATCAGGAAGCCCTGGAACTGATGAAGGCCTATGCCTGGCCGGGCAACGTCCGCGAGCTGGAAAACCTCATCCGCCGTCTGATGGCGCTCTATCCGCAGGATGTCATCACCCGCGAGATCATCGATGCGGAACTGCGCTCCGACGTGCCCGACAGCCCGATCGACAAGGGGCCGATCCGCAGCGGCTCGATGACGATCGCGCAAGCCGTCGAAGAGAATATGCGCAGCTACTTCGCAGGCTTCGGGGACAATCTGCCGCCGCCCGGCCTCTATGATCGTGTGCTGACGGAAATGGAATATCCGCTGATCCTCGCCGCACTGACGGCGACGCGCGGCAACCAGATCAAAGCCGCCGATCTTCTCGGTCTGAACCGCAACACCTTGCGCAAGAAGATCAGGGAACTTGGCGTCTCGGTCTACAGGAGTTCCCGCACCGCCTGAGCGTATTCGGGCTTGCACGATGCTGCGGTGAGCACGGGGAAGATCGCCCTGCGATCCTCATCCATCAGCGTTCCATGCACCGCGACAAGCGGTATCCGCCGAAAAGCCATGAGCTTCATTGACGTCTCCACCGTACCAAACTCGATCTGCTGTCCCAGACGGCGTTCTCAGAAGTGGATGACGACGCCGAGGATCGGACCCTGCTGGACGACGTCGAAGACAAAGCCGTCGTTGTCGTAATCGACGCCGAGTGCGCGGTATCCCGCAACGGCCGAGATCGTGTCGGTGAACTTGTAGCCGAGCGCGAGCGCCACATCCCAGTCGAGATCCGCGCCGCCGGCGCCGACGAGACCCCATCCAGTCAGATAGATCTCCGGCGTGAAGAAGTAGTTGCCTCGGACGCCCACTAGACCGTCGACCCAGGTCGCGCTGTCATCTTGCTCGACGCCACCGAGGATCCCGCCATTGAAGGAGATGTTGGTGTCGACCGACCACACCCGGATGCCGCCGACGACATCGAGGTGTCCCGACTGGTCCTCCAGCACCGAGTAGCCGACCCCGAGAAGTCCGGCGAAGGTCTTCGAGGTGACGTCGACGCTGTCGGCGAGAATGCCAAGCGGCGTATTCGCGTCTGCGCCAAGCTTGGTGTAAATGATGTCGCCGAAGATGCTGAAGCGGTCGTATCGCGCTTCAGCCGCGGCCATGAAGGCGAAATCGAGGTTCTGCAGGATGTCGTCGAAATCGGAGTCGATATGAACCTCCGGCAATCCGAACTGTGCAATGTCTCCGGAAATCCCTGCCATCCAGAAATACGGCGCGACGGTGAAGGTCCAACCGCTCGGGCTCTCGACTACTTTTGCATCGGGTGTTAGCGGCGTCGGATCGGCTGCCCAGCCGGGCGAGGTGGCCACGAGACCCGCGCAAAGGACCGCAGCGCGTAGAAGAAAAGCCGTCATGAAAGTCCCCCTGCTTTGTCGGTCTCCATCGTGGTCGCCGACGAATCGAGACATATCATCGATCTCCGTTCAACTTTGGCGCAACACCCGCCTGCGGATAAGTATGTTACAGTAGCATCTGTCCGTCTGTGGCATTGCCCGCGCTTGTCCTGCCGACGTCAGGTCTGCAGTTCGGGGTTCGCCGATTTCCCTCATGCTGGGCGGTTGTCGAATGCGTTCGCCGGGCCTATTTTCTAGCAATTATAGACGCCGACGGCGCAACGCCGGACCGAGCGGCGCGCAACTCCAGCGACACTCACCGGCGTCATCGGCCGGCCGACCCTGGCCTCCGCTGGCGTGAAAACGCCGTTCAATCCCGGGATCGAAAGCCCGTTTCCAAGTTCGAGGCCGGACACGCCGATCGCCGCAGCGAGCAGCAGAAGTTTCAGTTTTCTCACGACGGTCATTTGGTGCCTCCCATGGCAAAGTGATCAGGAAGCTCGTCGATATCGGCAAGCTTCGTCAGGTCGACTTTCTTGGCGTTCGTAGTGTTTTTGAAACCGAAATCGTTGGCAACGACATCGGTGCCTGTCTTCCAGTCACTGATCTGGATGCTGTATTGTGGGCCTTGATCCACCTGACTTGCGGTGATGACATATCGACAGGGATACGGATGTTCGCCCTGAGCGATCCATATCTGCCAGTCGACTTCCTTGGTGCGGAATGCAAGGTGGTCGCATTCGACGCCGCCGATCACCCCGCTGCCGAGGTCCTTGACGTCGACCACGTCCCGCATCAGCTCGTCATAGGCATCCGGGAGCAGAAGATCGGCACCCGGAACGGGTCTGTGGAGCTTGTCCCGCAATTCGTCGATCAGGTGATCTACGGTGCCTGGAACTTCTACCTGGGCATAGAGGTTGGCATTCTTGCCGAGCAGCGAGAGCGTCTTGCCGTCGAATGTGACCTCAACGTTGGCGAACCCGCCAAACCGGGTAACCCGGAGTTTATCCGGCCGGCCCATTTCGATCTTGCCGGAACTTGCCAGCAGAAGCTTCTGATGGTCGACGGTGACGACCTCCAGGTTGGTGTCATACGAAAAGGAGATCGCCTTTTCTGCGGCGAGGTAGTCGGACATGGTTTTCACGAGCTTCTTGGCGTCTGCGTCGGCCGCGCTTGCAGCCGATCCGGATCCCAAGGTGATCATCAAGCCGAGTGCCGCGGAAGACACCGCCGCCACGGCAGGGTGCAAGGCTCGCTGGGGTGCTTTGGTCATCGACGAATCCCTTCTAGATGGTTTGGTCGGACGACTGAGGTCGCTCCCTGGGTATCGAGTATGAAAGAACGATTATCAGCGACCACAGCCTACACGGAGACGACGGCGTGCGCGTGTAACATCGGGTATGTTCTGTGCCAGTTGTCCTGACAGTAGCGCTACCGCGGCTGAAGGGCCTTGGAGCCGTCGATCGGCAGCGACATCGTCGCCTGCACCTCGTCCAGCGCAGGAAGCCCGGCCGTTCGCAGATCGGCAATCATCCGCGCCCGGTCCTGTGGCTGGAAATTGCGCACCTTGAGTTCGGCCACGATGTTCGCAATGAAGTCGGGTCTCATTTCGTTGAACCGCGCGGCCTCGCTGCGGGCGTCCTCGATCATTCCGGCGTCGACGTAGATGACGGCAGCCACCGCATGGAATAGCGGGAACTTCTGCAGGTCCGCCTGCCTGATCTCGATGACCGCGGTCTTGTCGTCGTGCAGCATGTAGGCTGCGAGTGCGCGCGTTCCGCGATAGTAGCCGCCGCCGGCAGGGTTGAGAGCAATGGCACGATCCAGCAGCGCTGCCCCGCGCTGCCACTCCCCGCTCATCGCCAGCCGGGTACCAAATTCTGCCAGCAATTCGGTGTCGTTCGGATTGGTCGCCAGTGCCCGTTCGCCGATCTGAAGTGCCTCCGAAACCCGCTGGCTGAAAAACAACGCTGTCATCAACGCCTGAAGGGCGCGGGTGTTGCTGGGATCCAGTTGAACGGCACGGCGGGCGGCTTGAAAGCTGCGATCTATCGGCGTGGACGAAATGGGCTTTCGGTTGAACCTGAAACGATCCTCGTCGAGGTAGAGGATGGACAACATCGCCCAGGCGGTCGCAAAGGATGGATAGCGGGCGACAGCACTTTCGAGGCAATTACGAACCTCTCCGTGCCGCTCGATGCTCAACTCGGCACGATAAGCATAAAAGCTCAGCGTGCAGCTGTAGCTGCCAAGATCGTCAGGCGGCGGATTGGAGACATCGGCCTGGGCCATGATGCCATAGGGCTGTGCCACGGCGGTCGCAACCTTGTTTGCGACGTCCGACTGGATGGTGAACAGGTCGCGGACGCCGATGTCATCGTCGTAGGTCTGCGACCAGAGGATCTCATCGGTCTGCGTGTCGAGCAGACGTGCCGTCACACGGACTCGGCTTCCGGAGACGCGAACACCGCCTGCCAGCAGGAAGCGTGCGCCAAGTTCCCCGCGAATCCGCGATGTCTCCACCTCTGGCGGCAACGATCTGGATGTCTCGCGACCGAAGACCTTGATCTCCTTGAAGCGGGGAAGGGCAGTGAGAAGTTCCTCGGTCAGGCCCGTCGTATAGAGTTCCGCCTGAGGACCATCGCCGAGATTAGCAAATGGAGCGATCACCAATGTCGGCCCATCAGATGCCGTTATGTCGGCAGTCGCGAAGGGCCAGATCGAGCCAAATCGAATGGAGGTCAAGCCAGCCAGGGCTGCAGCGCCGCCCACGATCACAATCAATCCAAGGGCCACTGCCCACAGATGCCGTCTTAAGCCGGGAAAAAGGGAACCGGCGCGCTCCGACGGCAGACTTTGATCTTCAGCATCGGAATTGTCAGCACTCGGATTGTTCCAGGCAAAGGTCGGCACGTAACCGCCTTTCGGAATGTCTATTCGGATCGGATCGTGTTGACCTGCTGTAAAATAATAGCGCTCGAGCACCCGCCTGAGCCTTCCGGCCTCGATCCGCACAACCGGATCATCCTGCGTGAAGCCGTTGGAGCGCTTGAAGACCTCGACGGCGATAGAGTAACCCTTGATCCGGTCTGCGCGGCCTGCAAGCGTCTCCTCCACGGCATAGGTAAGAAATGCAGCACTCCGACCGATATGCGGAAATTGCGGGCTGGTAATGATTCGATTAAGCTGGGCCCGAACATCATCGTGGGTCGGGGGTGGGCGCGTCGAATCCGGCGCGATATCACGCCGTGATGGCAATGTATCCTGCACGACTTGCTCCTCACCCGCTCTTGAGGGACGCGACTACCGGAGATTTTATTAACGATCTCTTTTGTAACCTACCGCAGAAACCGATCCTCGTCCATCAAAGGCACTACATCGAGCCCGTTCGACAACTTCGCAGATCGAGGGAAGGGGACTCCAGGCGCGTGAACCGCAGAAGCGGACATCGCGTCTTCACCGCCCCGTAGCAGCCCGCGCCCGAAGCGGCCAAAGCCGTAAATGACCACCCAAGGAGCCACGACGACTCGGTCTAACGCGCCCGCCAGACAGCGAGCAAGCACCACAGGGAAGTCGCCGCGTGATAGAGGATCGCGGGCCACAATAGGATACCGATCATCTCCAGAACGAGGGCGGAATAGGTCAAGACGGCCGTGGTCAGGAAATTGTAGAGCGCCACTCCGACGAGGAGCCCCAGGGTGCCTCGCCTGTCTTCGGCGTCACGCCCACCCCAGCTTGCTGTGGCAAGAGCGAGCAGCGCCGCACCGCAGATCCGCGCGATCAGTGGTGTCTCCGAAGCGACCTGCCTTGTCTCAAACAGCAGAAGGAAGAGCATCGACGGCGCCACGACAAGCCCCAGCCCCGTCGCACCTTCTGCGATCGCGAACAGGGTCAGAAGCATGCGTCGGTGAGCTGTGTTCATGGCGCAGAATCCCCGGGCCTAGGTCAACGTCCACTTTCGGCACGGGCCGCCTTGGCGACGGGGCGCTCTGCGCTGAACCTCTTGCCTCAAGGGTGCGGCTGAAGTTCTATCTTCAAGCTGGTCAGCTTGCCGTCGAAGGCGAACGGTGCCTGGTAGTCGTTATCGTCGACACCGGTTCCCGTGTCGGAGCCGATATCAAAGGTTTCACTCGCTTCGAGAGCAAAGGGAATGGTGTTTGGGAAGGTCCCGCTTGCCGCCTCGGCGCCGTCGATCGTGATTGTCCCCTTGCCACCTTTGCCGAGGCCGGGCCCATCGGACTTGAAGGAGAAGACGAGATTGTGCTTTCCAGGCGTCAATGCCGCTGCGCCATCCACCCTTGGCCGGGCGAGGTCCAATAGGTCATAGACAAAGACTGGCTTCCCGTTGAGCAGGTAGAAGCCCCATCCCCCGAAGCGCCCGCCCGCGGTCACAAGCATGCCGTTGCCGCCGCCCGCGGGCACATCGATATCGGCCGTGATCGTGAAGGACTTGTTGAGGATGCTCGGTGCCGTCCCAAGGGGCACGCCGACGATGGGTTTCGTGTAGATGAAGTCATTGCGTCCGGCGACGATGCTCGGTCGCGGGAGGATGAACCGCGTCAAGGCCGAGGCGTCCAGCGGCAGAACCTGGTACTTCGCGGCCTCGATCCAGAACAAATCCTGCAACTCCTTCAGCTTGCCGGGATTGACGGCCGCCAGATCATTGTTTTGCGTCCAGTCCTTGGACAGGTCGAACAACTCCCAGGTCACGCCGTTGACGATGTCTTTCGGGATCGGAGCCGTTCCGTTCCAAGGTTCCCGATAGGGCAATGTGGAGGCGATCCACCCATCGTGATAGATTGCGCGATTGCCGAACATCTCGAAATATTGGGTCGAATGTTTCGATGGCGCATCGGCGTTTGCCTTGTCGAATGTGTCGGCCAGGCTCACGCCTTCGATCGGCGTCTGGGTGATCCCATTGACTGCATCAGGAGCACGGATGCCCGTCGCTTCCAAGATCGTCGGGACGATGTCGATGACATGGTGGAACTGGTTGCGCACCCCACCCGGATCTTTGATGTGGCCTGGCCATGCGATGGCCATGCCGTTACGAATGCCCCCAAAATAGGAAGCGACCTGCTTGGTCCATTTGAAGGGCGTATCGAAAGCCCAGGCCCAGCCGACTGAATAGTGCGGATAGGTCAACGCCGACCCCCAGGCGTCGTAGAATTTGAGCTGGTCCTGGACGGGCACGTCGACGCCGTTGAAGAAAGTCATCTCGTTTGGCGTTCCAGCCGGGGAGCCTTCCGCGCTCGCGCCGTTGTCGCCGCTGATAAAGATAATCAGCGTGTCATCGAGCTTGCCCATGTCCTCGACCGCTTTGACGACCCGGCCGATTTCATTGTCGGTATAGGCGAGGTAGGCTGCGTAGACGTCGGCCTGGTGGATGAAAAGCTTCTTCTCATCAGCCGAAAGGACGTCCCACGGCTTGATGAGCTTATCCGGCCAGGGTGTCAGTTGCGCATCCTGAGGGACAACTCCAAGCCTCTTTTGGTTGGCGAAGATTTGGTCGCGCAGCGCATTCCATCCCTTGTCGAACAGATGCAAGTCGCTGATCTTTTTGATCCACTCGGGGGTCGGGTGATGAGGCGCATGAGTCCCGCCCGGTGCATAGTAGAGGAAGAATGGTTTCTTGGGATCGAGCTGATTGAGTTGGTTGAGATAGTTGATGGCGTCGTCCGCCATGTCCGTCGTCAGGTTGTAAGTGGGGTTGTTCAGATAGGGATAGACACGCGTGGTATTGCGGTAGAGGTCCGGTTGCCACTGGTTGGTCTCGCCGCTGACAGAGCCATAGAAATATTCAAATCCCATTCCGATGGGCCATTGATCGAAGGGACCCGCCTGACTGGTTTGGAAAGATGGGGTATTGTGATTCTTGCCGAACCATGACGTTGCATAACCATTTGCCTTGAGGATCGTGCCGATCGTGTCCTTGTCCGCGGTAATGACACTGTCGTAGCCCGGATAACCGGTCGACGCCTCGCTGATCACACCAAAGCCGACTGAATGATGATTGCGGCCCGTGATGAGAGCGGCGCGTGTGGGGGAACACAGCGATGTCGTATGGAAGTTCGTGTAGCGCAGACCTATGTTGGCAATCCGGTCGAGCGTTGGCGTCGGAATGACGCCGCCGAACGTGCTCGGGGCCGCAAATCCGACGTCATCGGTCAAGATCAGCAAGACGTTTGCCGCACCCTTGGGCGGCACAACTTGCGGCTGCCAGTATGGCGTCGACTGAAGCGCGTCGAGATTTGTCATGCCGCCAAACTGCCCTGGCGGCGGCGGGATCTGTCGGCCGTCGATTGTGATCGTCGCACTCGGCGTGCCGGGTGTTCCATTGATGACTTGAGCTGACGCACTCGTCCCGCCATGGAAAAAAATGTAAGCGCAGTGCCGCCTAATAGGGCAGCCAAAGTCAGGATGCTGCTTTTCATCTCGATTCCCCCCCGCAATCGATCCCGCGTGATGTGGGCCGTTTTATTCGGGGAGGGTAGGGCGAGTACCGCGAGCGCGCCAGTAACATACAGTATGCACTGTTGATCCGCGTTCGCTCCGACAGTCACATTGAAGACCGTGTTGCGGACCTGATTTCCGGGCAACGGCCGAACGAGTGATTGTCCCGCTGCCGTTGCGCCGGATTGACAGATACTACCGTATGATACGCGCAAACCTCTATTCGAGCGAATATCTTTGGCGCCAGAGTCTGGTCCTCAACGGCGAGGGAGAAGCTTGATCACGATCACACTGGCACTTTCCAGAGCGGCTTCGATCTCGTTGCGCAACGTCTCCACGAGTTCGAGGCATTCCGCGTGGCGCTCATTTCGCTCCGGGGCGGAGGATGTTTCCCATTTTCTCCTCAGTTCATCTGCAATGGAGAAGTCGGCACAGAGTTCGCGGAAGTTATCGTCACGGGCGGCCAGTGAATCGATGGTTTTGGCGCTGGCTGGAAAGATGCGTTTGGCGAAGCGTGTGTCGTAATCCATCCATCCTACCTCCAAGGCGGCTCTGCAAGTCCAGCGGTCGCATCGCATTATAAGTGGTGCATGATGCTCCAGAATAGGGCGGAAGCAACGTAGTTTACAGTAGGGAACGGCAACGAAATCGGAATCCGCCGTTCAAAGCATGTTCGACAGGTATCACTCCAGTTTCCCGCTGCCGTCGCTAACCGCAATCGACGGGAGTACGCCCATAACTTGCGGACCACGAAGGATACGTCATGAACGGTCTTGTCACAATCGTTGCTGCGCTGGCCCTATCTGCAGGGTTGGCACATGCCGCCGAACCAATTATCGGCAATTGGAAGACTGAGGTTGGAACGACGGCTGCGATCGCCCCTTGCGGCGACGGTTACTGCATCACGTTGAAAACGGGCAAGCATGCCGGAGAGCGGATCGGCACCTTCAACGGCAAGGACGGCCGCTATTCCGGAAAGATAACCGATCCCGATGCCAAGAAGACCTATGACGGGGTCATGAGCGTCTCCGGCAATACCGTCACCATGAAAGGCTGCGTCATGAAAGTGTTCTGCCAATCGCAGGTCTGGACGCGACTCTGATCTGGATGACAGTGGGATTTATTCCGCCGACGCGTCATGTCGCTATGACGCCGCCTCACGCGCGCTTGACACATCTAAAGCCGACATGACTTGTGGACGTGTCCTCAGGCTCGGCATGTCTGGCGGCGGGACGATAGCGCCTGCAGTAGTTCGGCGCGCAGAGGTGGGACCCGCCCTTGAGCACGCGCCGCGGGATCCTGATGTCAGGCAGCCGCGGATCGTAGCTGGCGTCGGCGTCTCCTCCGCGGGGATTGCTGGGGATGCAGCATGAATGGCTGGCAGGCTCGGGATGGCGTGTCGACCAGAAGTCGGAGGTCCATTCCCAGACATTGCCGATCATGTCGTAGATGCCGTAGCCGTTTGATGGAAAGGATCCGACCGGGGACGTTCTGTCCGCATCGGCTGGCTTTGTGCTCAGCGTAGGGAAGGTGCCCTGCCAGGTGTTGGCCATAAGTTTTCCTTCCGGGTTCAACTCGTCGCCCCAGGCAAATTCCGCATCATCAAGGCCGCCGCGCGCCGCCAGTTCCCACTCTGCCTCGGTCGGCAGATCTTTTCCCGCCCAGGCCGCATAGGCCTTGGCGTCGCTATAGGCGATATGAACGACGGGATGATCGAGCTTGCCGCGGATGTCGGTGCGACCGCCGTAAGGGTGTCGCCAGTCCGCGCCGAACTTGAACGACCACCACTGGGTAATGTCGGGGCCGACGATGGCTTTCGGTGGCATGAACACCAGAGATCCGGCTCGCAGCATTTTGGGAAGCGCTCCAGGATAGTCCTCGGCACGGGGAGCCCTTTCAGCGACAGTTACATGTCCGGTGGCTTTGACGAACGAGGCGAACTGCCGGTTGGTGACAGGAGTGGCGTCGATCCAGAAGCCGTCGACGGCTACCGGATGAGCAGGCGCTTCCTCCGGATAATGCTCGTTCGATCCCATGGTGAAGGTTCGTCCGGCCACCCAGACCAGGCCTGAAAATCCCGTGTCGTCGGTTGCGCGCACGTCGGATGTCATTTTGTCATTCCCGCAGGTTATTGCCGTTCACGTACGGGTGCGTGTCCCGCCCGTCCACCTATATAACTACCCCTCAGAGCCACGGTTCTTATAGTAGGTTACAGTAATATACGCGACGCGTTGGTAGCAACCTGCCACTATCTTCAATCTCATCGCTAAGCTGATGGATACGTCGGCCGATCTGACTTTCGCCGGCCCATGCGAGCATCATTGAGAGCGGGACAGTATTGCTCGCTCCGCCTTTTCACGTTGGGTCCAAAAGGGAGCAATCAACAATGAATACGCGCGTTTACTTAGCAGTGCTCGCCGCCAGTTGTTTTTCGGCCTTTCCAACCGCCGCCCAAGAAGTCACCGGGGCGCCCGGTTCACCCAGCGCCACGTCGACCATCGATGGCCAGTCGCTGCCGGCGGCACCACCGGCGTTTGGCGGCACGATCAACTTGGACGCCAAGGACTCGAAGTCCTGGTGGTCGCCAACCGTGGTGCCGTCGAAGGGCGCTCCGAACGTCCTCCTGATAATAACCGACGACGCGGGCTACGGTGTCGCGGGGACCTTTGGAGGGGTCATCCCGACGCCGACGCTCGATCAGATCGCGGCAAATGGGTTGCGCTACACACAATTCCACTCCACTGCGCTCTGTTCGCCCACGCGCGCAGCACTGATTACCGGGCGCAACCACCATTCGGTGGGCTTCGGGGTAATCGCCGAACAGGCAACCGGTTTTCCGGGTTACGATTCAATACTCGGTCCAGACAACGCCACGATCGGGAACATCCTCAAGAACCACGGCTACGCCACATCGTGGTTCGGCAAGAACCACAATACCCCTACCTACAACTATTCGACGTCGGGTCCATTTGATCAATGGCCCTCGGGCATGGGCTTTGACTACTTCTATGGCTTTATGGGCGGCGAAACCAACCAGTGGACGCCTTGGCTCTTCCGCGATCACTCACAGATCTTTCCCTGGAAAGACCAGCCCGGTTACAACCTGACCACCGCCATGGCTGACGAGGCCATCGACTACCTGCGCCATACCAATGCAGCGACACCTGAGAAGCCGTTTTTCCTCTACTACGCACCGGGAGCGACCCACGCCCCGCACCATCCGACCAAGGAATGGATTGATAAGTTCAAGGGCAAGTTCGACGGCGGCTGGAACGCCATGCGTGACGAGATATTCGCCAACCAGAAGCGGCTCGGGGTGATACCGGAGAGCGCCCAACTGACGCAGTGGCCGGATGACCTGCCGAAGTGGGACACACTGAACCCTGACGAGAAGAAGATGTTCGCACGCCAGGCAGAGGTTTACGCCGCATATGTCGCCTATGCCGACAACGAGATCGGTC
Organism: Rhizobium beringeri; assembly: GCF_004306515.1. Taxonomy (NCBI): domain Bacteria; kingdom Pseudomonadati; phylum Pseudomonadota; class Alphaproteobacteria; order Hyphomicrobiales; family Rhizobiaceae; genus Rhizobium; species Rhizobium beringeri. The sequence continues at coordinate 1,733,702 of NZ_SILG01000001.1, forward strand.
GGGTAATCGATGAAGTGCGCAACCAGGGCAAACTCGACAACACTCTCATCATCTACATCGAGGGCGACAATGGCACCAGCGCGGAGGGCTCCACCGTCGGCACTGCTTTTGACTTGGCAGCGATCCAGGGGATCAACATGCCTGTCGCCGAGCAGTTGAAGTTCTATGACGCGTGGGGATCCGACACAACGACCCCGCATATGTCGGTCGCCTGGTCGTGGGCCTTTGACACGCCCTTCAAGTGGACCAAGCAGATTGCCTCGCACTTCGGCGGCACCCGTCAGGGAATAGCAATGTCCTGGCCTGGCCACATCACGGACAAGGGCGGCATCCGCAGCCAATTCCACCACGTGATCGACATCGTACCGACAATCCTTGAAGCGGCCGGGATCGAAGCACCGCAGACCGTAAATGGTATCGCGCAGAAGCCGATCGAAGGCGTCAGTATGACCTACACCTGGGCGAAGGGGGCAAAGGATGTACCCTCTGCACGTGAGACCCAGTATTTCGAGATGTTCGGCAACCGCGCTATCTACCACGACGGTTGGATCGCCTCTACCACGCCCGCCGCTGGGCCATGGCTGCTTGGTCTTGGGAAACTCCCTAATGTCCTCAACGGTTACAACTGGGAACTCTACGATCTAACCAAGGACTTCTCGCAGTTCGATGATGTCGCCGCCAAGGAACCGGCCAAGCTCAAGGAGATGCAGGACCTGTTCCTGGTGGAGGCCGCTAAGTACCAGGTGTTCCCGCTCGACAACTCTGTTGCCACGCGGTTCGGCGGCACGCCGAGCACCACCGCCGGGCGTGACACGTTTGTCTACACCGGCGAACTGTCCGGCCTGCCTCCCTCCGCGGCGCCCAGCCTGTTGAGCCGGTCCTATACGATCACGGCCGAGGTGGAGGTTCCCGAAGGCGGAGGGGAAGGCGTCATCAACACGCTCGGAGGCCGTTTCGGCGGCTACGGCCTGTATCTGCTGAAGGGAAAGCCGGTCTTCTCCTATAACCTGCTGGGGCTGGAGCGGTTCCGCTGGGAAAGCCCGGACGCGCTCACACCCGGAAAGCACAGTGTCGTCTTCGATTTCACCTACGAAGGGCCGGGCTTCGCCAAGGGTGGCACTGGCGTCCTGAGTGTCGATGGCGCCGAGGTGGCCAAACAGGCGATCCCGCACACCATCCCCTTCCTGGCGACGATCGACGAACCCTTCGATGTGGGCATAGATACCCGCTCACCAGTCGACGACAAGGACTATCAGGTGCCTTTCCGGTTCACGGGCACGCTCGACAAACTGACGGTCAAGGTCGGGCCGCCGCAAATATAGTCAGCGTCAGGGCGCGGGCCTCGCAGGGCCCGCGCCCTGACCGAGTTCGCCGGGTCGGCGGGCGACCATGACAAGCCAAGCTACCGATTTCCGATATGGGCGATGTCGCCTTTCACGCAGTCGGTGTTTCTGGGACTACTTCGCCCGGACATTGGTTCCTGCCTATCGGCGGTTTCGCCTGTAGGTTACCGTAAGATACTTGCTCTCCTTATATTCGTTATGCCTTATGTACGCGTCCAGGCAAGCCGACAGGCCCTGTTATTCTCAACGCGCATTCACTTTCACACGGCTATCTCAACAGAGCATTCGAGAACCTCGGGTCGGACTGTATCCAGCATCTGTTGCAGCGATGAGCTTTGCTTCGCCTGACCAAAAAAGGGAGAAATGGGCATGACAGAGAACGCGACTCCAACGAGGCGGGATATCTTGCTAACCGGCGGATCTTTGCTCGCCATGTCGGCGATTGGCACGGCTGCGAGCACCACCATGAGCCGGAAAGCCATGGCCCAAGCCACGGGCAAAAAACCCAACATAGTGGTCATCATGGCCGATGACGTCGGCATCTGGAATATCGGCGCCTACAATCGCGGCATGATGGCCGGTCGTACCCCACATCTCGACAAGCTTGCGGCAGAGGGGATGCTCTTTACCGACTACTATGCCGAGGCGAGCTGCACGGCAGGGCGAGCGAACTTCATCACCGGCGAGCTTCCCATTCGCACCGGCATGACCACGGTCGGCCAGGCTGGCTCGCCCGTCGGCCTTCCTGCTGCGGCGCCAACCATTGCCACCGTGCTGAGGTCCCTGGGCTACGCCACGGGTCAATTCGGCAAGAACCATCTTGGCGATCTCAATGAGTTCCTGCCAACGGTTCATGGCTTCGATGAGTTCTTCGGCTACCTTTATCATCTCGATGCGATGGAAGACCCGGCTCATCCCGGCTATCCCAAGGACCTGCTGAACGTCGTCGGCCCGCGCAACATGGTCCACTCCTGGGCGACCGAAGTCGATGACCCGACCGAGCAACCGCGCTGGGGCAAGATCGGCAAACAGAAGATCGAGGATGCCGGCACGCTTTATCCCAAGCGGATGGAGACGGTGGACGATGAAATTCGGGATCTCTCCTTCAAGTTCATCGACAAGGCCAAGGACGACGGCAAGCCGTTCTTCCTCTGGCTCAATCCGACCAGAATGCACATCGTCACCCACCTCTCCGAGAAGTACGAGAGCATGCGCAACTCGGAGAATGGCTGGACCATTCATGAGGCCGGCATGGCCCAGCTCGACGACATCGTCGGCGCCACCATGCAGAAGCTGAAGGATATGGGCCAGGACGAGAACACGATCGTCATATTCACCACCGACAACGGCACCGAAAACTTCACCTGGCCGGATGGCGGGCAGACTCCGTTCTTCGGCGGCAAGGGAACGACCTATGAAGGCGGCTTCCGCGCCCCGGCAATGATCCGCTGGCCCGGACATGTTCCCGCCGGCTCGATCTGCAACGGCATGATGTCCGGCCTCGACTGGTTCCCCACCCTCGTTGCCGCTGCCGGCAACACCAATATCGCCGTCGAACTGAGAGCGGGCAAGGAACTGAACGGCCAGACCTACAAGGTGCACCTGGACGGCTACGACCAGACCAGCCTGCTCAGCGCAACCGGTCCGTCGAACCGCCATGAAATCTGGTACTTCGCCGAAAGCACGCTTGGCGCAGCCCGCATCGACGACTACAAATATACCTTCATGGAACAGCCGGACGGCTGGATCGGCAATACGGTGAAACTGGGTGCGCCGACCGTGGTGAACCTGCGCCTCGATCCGTTCGAGCGGACTGCCTTCCTCAAGGGCAATGTCGGTTCGCAGGAATATTTCGAATGGTACAAATTCGAGTTCTGGCGCTTCGTCCTCGTTCAGCAGAAGGTCGAGGAACTAGCAAAGTCCGCGATCGAATTTCCGCCGATGCAAAAGGGCGCAAGCTTCGGCCTCGACGCCGTCAAGGCCCAGATTGCTGACGCTATGCGCAAGCAGAACGGGCAGTAAGCCAAGTTGCACGTCACATGGCGCGGCACGTCAATGCGGGTGGAGCGCTTTTGTGCCTCCAGCCGCATTTGAACAAGCATCTGTCGAGGCGCGAACGGTTGACGTACAGCCCTTTAGAACCAGATCAAGGCGGCCGATCTTCTCGGTCTCAACCGCAACACCTTGCGCAAGAAGATCAGGGAACTTGGCGTCTCGGTCTACAGGAGCTCCCGCACCGCCTGAGCTCGCTCGGGGCGCTATAAAAAGAAGGCGGCGGGCCCTCATGTTGCCCACCGCCCACCCCTCCCGGCGTCCGCCGCCACGGTCGGGAGGAGAGGTGAGCCTATCTGAGCCAAGTCGCGGTTTATATCCAGACAAACAAAAATGCGGTGTCATTCAACAGTCACATAAGCATTTGTGAGCAGTGATTTGACGCCAGGCGAATGTCATTGAAGTTGCTGCGGTCGTCGTCGCCGTGCCTGTGGATAAGCTGTGGATATCCGGTGGACGACACGATCAATCAGCGGGCGATAACGTCGCCGATTTCTATCGCATGTTGCCTATCCGTTCCGAATCTCATCATTCTGCCGTTGCTGCCGTCGACCTCCGCCGCAAACGTCGTCGATCGCATGCCACGGGGCGCTCCGACTGATGTCGTGGAGCGCCCTTTTTCTTTACGGTCGGGGCTGACGGGAACTGCGACATCGTGTTTTGGTCAACTTGCGGGCTGAGCCTCGCATATCGTTGCGCATGCCATAGATTACGCGAATCGGTCGTCGATCAATCGGGCGACGCCGACCCCGGTGACAGACCGGCACATATTCATAATTTGCGGGAGTTGCATGATGGAATATCGACGTTTGGGAAAGTCGGGCCTGAAGGTGAGCGAGTTCTCCTTCGGCTCATGGGTGACGTTCGGCAAGCAGGTCAATGGAGGCGACGCCGTTGACCTCATGAAGCTTGCCTACGACAATGGGGTCAACTTCTTCGACAATGCCGAAGGATACGAGAGCGGCAAGTCCGAGATCGTGATGGGCGAGGCGCTCAGCAGGCTTGGCTGGAGCCGTGACAGCTTCGTCGTCTCCAGCAAGGTCTTCTGGGGAGGCCAGAAGCCGACGCAACGCGGCCTGTCGCGCAAGCATGTGACCGACGCCTGCCACGCAGCGCTCAAGCGGCTTAAGGTCGACTACCTCGACCTTTACTTCTGCCACCGCCCGGATATCGACACGCCGATCGAGGAAACAGTCCGGGCGATGCACGATCTCGTCGCCCAGGGCAAGGTGCTCTATTGGGGCACGTCGGAATGGTCGGCGCAGCAATTGACCGAAGCCTACGCCGTTGCCCGGGATTTGCGCATCACGCCGCCGACCATGGAGCAGCCGCAGTACAACATCTTCGAACGCCAGAAGGTCGAGTCCGACTATTTGCCGCTCTATGACCTGATCGGCCTTGGCACCACCATCTGGTCGCCGCTCGCCTCGGGCGTCCTGACCGGCAAGTACAATAACGGTGTGCCGGCCGACAGCCGTATGAACCTGCCGGGCTACGAATGGCTGAAGGAAAAGTGGTCCAGTGATGCCGGCCTTGCCCAACTCAAACAAGTTGGCGAACTCGCAAAGCTCGCGGACGAGATCGGGATATCGATCACGCATCTCGCTCTTTTGTGGTGCCTTGCCAACCGGAACGTCTCGACGGTCATTCTTGGAGCCTCGCGCGCGAGCCAGCTGCAGGACAATCTCGCGGCCCTCTCACACCGAGAGAAGATGACGTCGGACGTGCTGGACCGGATCGACACGATCGTCGGAAACAAGCCCGAAGGACCACGTCGGTTCTAGAGGACAGAAGCCTCGCTCGACGGGCCAGATTAAGGCTCGTCGAGGGAAGCACGGCTTGACAATGTGGCGAGACGCGTTGCATTTTCGCCACAATGCGTTGCTTAAAGGTCACGCAAGGGTTTTGGACATTCGCTCCCGATCGAGTCGTTGCAGCGCTGGCTTTTTTAAGCCGGCGTTGCTTGGTTTTCGATCGGACGGCGAGGGCGGCAGGTGTCGTCCGAAGAGAGGCCGAATGACGCAGGATGGGGTATCGCCGGCGGCGGCGGGCGAGACGGTGACGACGGTGACCGATCGCCGCGCCCTTTTTGCCGTGCCCGGCCTCGTGCTCGCCGGCGGCGCGCTTCTCTGCGCCACAGCCACGCTTTTCGTGCTGCTCGGCCTGACGCCAATCGCGCCGACGTCGCATGTCGTCATCACCTCGGTGATCGTCAATTCCTTCTTTGTCCTGACGCTGCTCGCCTTGATTGCTCGCGAGGTGGCTAGGCTGCTGAAGGCGCGCACCCGCGGCCGTGCCGCAGCCCGCCTGCATATCCGCATCGTCGTACTCTTTTCGATCGTCGCGATCACGCCGGCGATCCTCGTCGCCATCTTCGCCAGTATTACGCTGAATGCCGGCCTTGATCGCTGGTTTGCCCTGCGCACCCAGTCGATCGTCAGCTCGTCGCGCAATATCGGCCAAGCCTACATGATGGAGAATGCCAGCTACCTGCAGGGGCAGACGGTCTCCATGGCCAACGACCTCGAGCGCAACCGCGCGCTCTACAGCCTCGACAGGACGGGCTTTGCCGATCTGATGACCCGCCAGGCGAGGGGCCGCGGCCTGCTCGGCGCCTTCCTCGTCGAGCGCGACGGCTCGGTGATCGTCCAGGCCGATATCGCCACCGAAAAGCCGCTGCCGGCCATTCCGCAGGACGCGCTGGAAAAGGCCGCCGCCGGCCAGCCGACGCTGATCCCGCCCGGTGTCACCAATCTCGTCGGCGCCATCATCAAGCTCGATGCCATCCAGGGCACCTTCCTCTATACGGTGCGCGCCGTCGATCCCAAGGTCATGGGCGCCATGCGCATGATGGAGGAGAACGCCACCGAATACCGCTCGATGGAGGCCAACCGCTTCTCGCTGCAAGTCGCCTTTGCCGTGCTCTATATTGGCTTCGCGCTGATCGTGCTCCTGGCGGCGATCTGGACCGCGATCGCCGTTGCCGACCGCATCGTCCGACCGATCCGCCTGCTGATCACGGCGGCCGACAGCGTTGCATCGGGCAATATGGATATCGTCGTGCCGGTGCATGCCGTCGACGGTGACGTGGCCAATCTCTCGCGCACCTTCAACAAGATGATTTCGGAAATCCGCACGCAGCGCGACGAGATCCTCGAGGCCAAGGACGAGGTCGACGACCGCCGCCGCTTCATCGAGGCGGTGCTGTCGGGCGTCACCGCCGCCGTCATCGGCGTCGAGCAGGACCGCCGCATCGCCATCGTCAACAGTTCGGCCGAGACGCTGATGTCGCTGTCGGCCGACGAAATGCTCGGAAAGCAGCTGGTCGACATCGCGCCGGAGGTCGATCAAGTGCTGACCGAGGCGGCGGTGCGTTATCGCGGCGATTTCCGCAAGCAGATCGCCCTCGTGCGCGGCGGTACTGTGAGGACGTTGAGCGTGCAGGTCACCCGCGAGGAAGTGCGCGACATGAGCGAATCCTACGTGATCACGCTCGACGACATCACCGATCTCGTCATCGCCCAGCGCTCGACCGCCTGGGGCGACGTGGCCAGGCGCATCGCCCATGAGATCAAGAACCCGCTGACGCCGATCCAGCTGTCCGCCGAGCGTATCCAGCGCCGCTACGGCAAGCAGATCGACCCGGGTGACCGGACCGTCTTCGACCAGTGCACGGATACGATCATCCGCCAGGTCGGCGATATCGGCCGCATGGTCGACGAATTCTCCGCCTTTGCGCGCATGCCGAAGCCGACCAAGGAGCCGAGCGACCTGCGCAATATCCTGCGCGACGCGATTTTCCTGCGTGAGATGGGCAACCATCACGTCACCTTCGAGCAGGATTTCGGCGACCAGCCACTGGAGGGCCTGTTCGACAGCCGCATGCTCGGCCAGGCCTTCGGAAATCTCATCAAGAATGCCGTGGAATCGATCGAGGCCGTTCCGAGCGACGAGCGGGACGAACGCAAGATTCTCGTCCGCGCCGCACTCGATACCGGCCGCGACCGCTTCACCGTCGACGTGATCGACAATGGCCGCGGCCTGCCGGTGGAGAACCGCCACAGCATTCTGGAACCCTATATGACGATGCGCGAGAAGGGCACCGGCCTCGGCCTCGCCATCGTCAAGAAGATCATCGAGGAACATGGCGGGCAGCTCGAGCTGCATGATGCGCCCGCCGATTTTGACCGGGGAAGAGGGGCCATGATCCGCGTGCATCTGCCACGCCTGGATCCGACGCCTGCTGCCCCCGCAGCCAATGACAAGGAAAGCGTTTATGGCCTCTGATATTCTCGTCGTCGACGATGAGCACGATATTCGCGAGATCGTTTCCGGCATTCTCTCGGATGAAGGGCACGAGACGCGCACGGCCCATGACAGCGACAGCGCGCTGGCGGCGATTTCCGATCGCGTACCGCGGCTGATCTTCCTCGATATCTGGATGCAGGGCAGCAAGCTTGATGGTCTGTCGCTGCTCGACGAGATCAAGACCCGCCATCCGGAATTGCCCATCGTGATGATATCAGGCCATGGCAACATCGAGACCGCCGTCTCGGCGATCAAGCGCGGCGCCTTCGATTTCATCGAGAAGCCCTTCAAGGCCGACCGGCTGATCCTGATCGCCGAACGTGCGCTGGAGAATTCCAAGCTGAAACGCGAGGTTTCCGAGCTGAAACGCCGCACCGGCGACGCGCTGGAGCTGATCGGCACCTCGGTCGCCGTTTCGCAGCTGCGCCAGACGATCGAGAAGGTCTCGCCGACCAACAGCCGCATCATGATCCTCGGCGCCTCTGGCTCCGGCAAGGAGCTGGTGGCGCGGATGATCCACAAGAAGTCGGCCCGCGCCAACGGCCCCTTCGTTGCGATCAACGCCGCCAACATCACGCCCGAACGCATGGAGGTGGCGCTGTTCGGCACCGAGGGTACGCCCGGCCAGGCGCGCAAGATCGGCGCGCTCGAGGAAGCTCATCGCGGTATCCTCTATCTCGACGAAGTCGGCGAAATGCCGCGCGAAACGCAGAACAAGATCCTCCGCGTCCTGGTCGATCAGCAGTTCGAGCGCGTCGGCGGCTCCAAGCGCGTCAAGGTCGATGTCCGCATCATCTCCTCGACCGCCTATAATCTCGAGAGCCGCATCGCCGAGGGCTGGTTCCGCGAGGATCTCTATCATCGCCTTGCCGTCGTCCCGGTGCGCGTGCCGGCGTTGGCCGAACGGCGCGAGGACATTCCCTTCCTCGTCGATCAGTTGATGCGCCAGATATCCGAGCAGGCCGGCATCCGTCCGCGCCGCATCGGCGACGACGCCATGGCGGTGCTGCAGGCGCATGATTGGCCCGGCAACATCCGCCAGCTGCGCAACAATATCGAGCGGCTGATGATCCTTGCCCGCACCGACGGCCCGGATGCGCCGATCACCGCCGACATGCTGCCGACCGATCTCGGCGACATGCTGCCGAAAGTGTCGGCCAAGAACGACTATCACATCATGACGCTGCCGCTGCGCGAAGCCCGCGAGATGTTCGAGAAGGACTACCTGATCGCCCAGATCAACCGCTTCGGCGGCAATATCTCACGCACTGCGGAATTCGTCGGCATGGAGCGTTCGGCGCTGCACCGCAAGCTGAAGTCGCTCGGCGTCTGATTGTATCCGGCGCGGCCGATGCCGCGCCGCGTCCTATATTGCTTTCCGGAAGACCAGGTTTCCCATGCCGAGAATTGCCTATGTGAATGGCCGTTACGTCAAGCATTCCGATGCCAGCGTGCATATCGAGGATCGCGGCTACCAGTTTGCCGACGGCGTCTACGAGGTCTGCGAAGTGCGCCACGGCTATATCGTCGACCTCACGCGCCATCTGAACCGTCTCGACCGTTCGCTTAGTGAGTTGCGCATCGCCTGGCCGATGGGCCGGGCGGCGCTGACGCAGGTCATTCGCGAGACGCTGCGCCGCAACCATGTCCGCAACGGGCTTTTCTATATGCAGGTGACGCGCGGCGTCGCCCGCCGCGATCATGTTTTCCCGGCGGAGGGAACGCCGCCTTCTCTGGTGATCACCGCCAAGAGCACCGATGCCAAGATCATCGCTGCCAAGAACGCCAACGGCATCAAGGCGATCACCCTTGTCGACAATCGCTGGGACCGCGTCGACATCAAGTCCGTCGGCCTCTTGCCGAATGCCATGGCCCGCCAGCAGGCCAAGGAGGCCGGCGCCCAGGAAGCGATCTATGTCGACGGCGACGGCATGGTGAAGGAAGGGGCGGCGACCAATGTCTGGATCGTCGATCCTGATGGAACGCTGGTGACGCGCCCGGCCGAACACGGCATTCTGCGCGGCATTACCCGCACCACTCTGATGGATGTCGCAGCCAGGTTGGGGTTGAAGATCGCCGAGCGGAGCTTCTCCGTTTCGGAGATGCTCGCAGCCCGCGAAGTCTTCCTCACTGCAGCCACAAGCATTTGTTTTCCGGTCGTTTCCGTCGATGGTCAGGCCATTGCCAACGGCCATCCGGGCAGCGTTTCGCAGAAAGTCCGAGAAGCCTTTTTCGACGTTGCGGAAAAGATTGTGATTTGATACCAAGATTTGCTGGACAGGTGGAACGAGGATGCCACCGGTCTTCGCATGGTGAGGTTGATTGATATTCTACCGGCCAGATCAGGTCGGCAATAAAGAAAGAAGCGGCGCGATGGCGGAACGTTCTCAGAATCTTCAGGACTTATTTCTCAATACTGTTCGCAAGCAAAAGATTTCCCTGACAATCTTTCTGATCAACGGCGTGAAACTCACGGGCGTTGTTACGTCTTTTGACAATTTCTGTGTTCTTCTTCGCCGTGACGGCCATTCGCAGCTCGTGTATAAGCATGCGATCTCGACGATCATGCCGGGCCAGCCCATGCAGATGTTCGAGAGCGAAGAAGCAGCGTCCTAACAGGATCAGCCGTCATTTCGACACGCGATACCAAGAACGATTCGATCATCCCTGAGGCCGCCAAGCACAGGGACGACATGCGCGCGACTGTCGTCGTGCCGGTTCTGAAATCGCGCAGTCGCGGCGGCCAGAGTGAATCGGCCTCGACCCGCACGCCGGAAAGCCGTCTCGAAGAGGCGACGGGCCTTGCTCAGGCGATCGACCTCGATGTCGTCAATGGCTCGATCGTCCCGGTCAATGATCCGAGACCGGCCACATTGCTCGGCACCGGCAAGATCGAGGAGATCAAGGCACTGCTCGATGAGCGTGATTCCGGTCTCGTCATCGTCGATCACCCGTTGACGCCGGTGCAGCAGCGCAACCTCGAAAAGGAATGGAACGCCAAGGTCATCGACCGGACGGGCCTCATCCTCGAAATCTTCGGCCGCCGCGCCTCTACCAAGGAAGGCACGCTGCAGGTCGATCTCGCTCATCTGAATTATCAGAAGGGCCGCCTGGTCCGAAGCTGGACCCACCTTGAACGCCAGCGCGGCGGCGGCGGCTTCATGGGCGGCCCCGGCGAAACCCAGATCGAAGCCGACCGACGGATGCTGCAGGACCGCATCATCAAGCTCGAACGCGAGCTGGAGCAGGTCGTGCGCACCCGCCAGCTCCACCGTGCCAAGCGCCGCAAGGTGCCGCATCCGATCGTGGCGCTGGTCGGCTATACCAATGCCGGCAAGTCGACGCTGTTCAACCGCATCACCGGCGCCGGCGTGCTGGCCGAAGACATGCTCTTTGCCACGCTCGACCCGACGCTTCGGCGCATGAAACTGCCACACGGCCGCACCGTCATCCTGTCGGACACCGTCGGCTTCATCTCCGACCTGCCGACCCATCTGGTCGCCGCCTTCCGGGCGACGCTGGAAGAGGTGCTGGAAGCCGATCTCATTCTGCATGTCCGTGACATGTCCGATGCCGACAACCAGGCGCAGAGCTCCGACGTGATGCGCATCCTGAACGACCTCGGCATCGACGAGGCCGAAGCCGAAAAGCGTCTGATCGAGGTCTGGAACAAGATCGACCGGCTGGAGCCTGAGGTGCACGATGCCATGGTGCAAAAATCGGCCGGCGCCAGCAATGTGGTGGCGGTTTCAGCCGTCAGCGGCGAGGGCGTCGACACGCTGATGGAAGAGATCAGCCGCAGACTGTCCGGCGTGATGACCGTGGCGACGATCCGCCTTCCGGTCGACAAGCTGGCGCTGCTGCCCTGGCTTTACGATCATGCAATCGTCGACGGCCGCGAGGACAATGAGGACGGCACGATCACCCTCGATCTGCGCCTCTCCGAAACCGAGGCAACCGAACTCGAGCGCCGTATCGGCAACGGCCCGAAGTCTTCAAAGGAAGATTGGGAGCGGTAAGGCGTTCCCTTCTCCCCTCGGGGGTCCGAAGGACGGGTCGAGACCCGTGGCTCGACCCCGGTCGGTGGCCCGAAGGGTCGGATGAGGGGGCCACGCGGCACGCCCTTCATTGCCCTTCGCTTGCGCTCAGCGCATTCGCTCCTGTCGTCGCTCACCCCCTCATCTGCCTGCCGGCATCTTCTCCCCGCCGGGGAGAAGGAAGATGTGGCAACGTTCCGCTCACTCAGCCCCCGACGTCACAGCTCTCTCGATCGCCTTCGCCGCCTGCCAGATTTCCTCCATCCGCTCCAGCGTCGCGTCTTTCAGCGTCTCACCTTCTGCTTCAAGAACATGTTCTATATGGCTGAAGCGACGCCGGAATTTCGTATTCGTTCCGCGCACTGCCTGTTCCGGATCGGCCTTCACATGCCGGCCGATATTGACGACCGCGAAGATCAGGTCGCCGAGCTCGTCGCTGACCTTTGCCTGATCGCCTTCCTTAAGTGCCACCCGCAATTCGCCGATCTCCTCCTCGATCTTGTCGAGGATCGGCTCGGGTGCTGACCAGTCGAAGCCGACCTTGGCGGCGCGTTCCTGCAGCTTCAGGGCTTCTGTTAGAGCCGGGAAGCTGCGCTGCACCGAGCCGAGGAACCCGCTGTTGAAATCCTCGGTGATGCCGCGCCGTGAGCGCCGCTCGGCGCGCTCGCGTTTCTCCGCCTGCTTGATCTCGTCCCATTGTATCTTCACCGCGTCTGGCGTATCCGCCGCCGAGCGAGCAAAGACGTGCGGATGGCGGCGGATCATCTTGGCGGTGATGGCGTTGACCACGTCGCCGAAGGAAAATTCGCCGGCCTCCTCGGCCATGCGGGCGTGAAAGACCACCTGCAGCAGCAGATCGCCCAGTTCGTCGCAGAGATCGTCCATGTCGCCGCGCTCGATCGCATCGGAGACCTCATAGGCCTCTTCGATCGTATAGGGCTTGATCGTCTCGAAACTCTGCACGATGTCCCAGGGGCAGCCGGTTTCGGGATGGCGTAGCGCCGCCATGATCTCGATCAGTCGCGAAATGTCTTTGGAAGGTTCCATGTTGCCTCGGTTCAGCAGGCTTCAGTTCAGAGGCCCTCAGTTCAATGGCCCTCAGTTCAGTGGAATGTCGTTGGCGCTCTTCGACGACTGGTAGCTGGTCGACAGCGCGTCGTAGCGCGCCTTGATGCGGGCGGTCTGTGTCTGCAGCGCGGTCTTCAGCGGAGCCTCCTCGGTCTCGACGAGATCGGCGATGGCAAAGCTGTTCCAGAAGGCGTTTTGCCTGCGGTAGCCGCCGGGTTCAAGCCCGAAGACTTCCTTCAGGATCTTCAGGTCGTGCGGAATGGCGAAGGCGTCGCGCGAATCCTCGTGGCTGAAGAAATAGTAGAAATTGTCGAAGCCCGCCCATGTGATCGCCGACATGCACATGGTGCAGGGTTCGTGCGTCGAAAGGAAGATCAGATCCTTGGTCGGCGGCTTGTCACCAAGCTCGTAGAAACGCTTCAGCGTATGCACCTCGCCGTGCCAGAGCGGGTTCTCCAGCTCGTTATTGGTCTCGGCGACGACAAGCGAAAGATCGGATTTCCGCAGGATCGCCGCACCGAACACCTTGTTGCCAAGCGAAACGCCACGCTCCGTCAGCGGCAGGATATCGTCTTCCATGACCTGAAGCAGGCGGGAGGCAATGGTCTTATCAGGCATGGGGGCCCTCCAGTTTTCCTCAGTCTATCGCCTTGGCGGCGCGAGTGAAATGCGCGAAGCATCGGTGGACGTCTTTTGTCACAGGCTTTATACTGCGCTGCAGCAAGCGGGCTGGGAATATGCGGCTTTTTGGCAGCACGGGTGACTTTTCTCAAATCATTGACGGCACGAGCAAAAGAATACCTGCTTGCTTGGGCTTTCGAATTTCTGTTCCTTCAATCCCTTGTCGATCAAGGGCATATTCCGGCAACTTCGAAGTGGATTGATGATGCCTCCCAAGACTGAACAGCTTTCGGTATTTCCCGCCTTCTTTCGCGTGGAAGGCCAGAAGACGGCTGTCTTCGGCAATGGCGACGAAGCTTTCGCCAAGGTGCGGCTGCTGCTGAACACAAAGGCGCGGATCATTGCCTATGCCGACCGGCCGGAAGCCGATTACCACGCCTTCCTGATTGCCAACCGCATCGAGACCGTGCGCGCTGCCTTCTCCGCCGAACAGGTCGAGGGTTCAGCACTCGTCTTCGCCGCAACCGGCAATGAAGCCGACGACCGCAGCATCGTCGATGCCGCCCGCGCTGCCAGAATTCCGGCCAATGCCGTCGATCAGCCCGATTACTGCGATTTCTTCACGCCGGCGCTGGTCAACCGCGCCCCCGTCGCCGTTGCGATCGGTACCGAAGGGGCAGGGCCGGTTCTGGCGCAGATGATCCGCGCGCAGATCGACCAGCTTCTTTCGCCCTCGCTCGGCCGTCTTGCCGGTCTGGCGACGAGCTACCGCAAGGCCGTCGAACAACTGATTCCCAGAGGCGTCTCCCGCCGGGTCTTTTGGCGCCGCTTCTTTTCCGGTGCCGTTGCCGATGCGATCGCCAACGGCAACCTGCCGCAGGCCCGCCATGCCGTCGATCGGCTGCTGCAGGCGATGGACAAGGTCGCCGGTCACGTCTGGCTGGTCGGCGCCGGTCCGGGTGCCGAGGATCTGCTGACGCTGCGCGCCCAGCGCGTGATGATGGAAGCCGATGTCATCGTCTATGACGCGCTGGTGCCGCAGGCGATCGTCGATATGGGCCGCCGGGATGCCGAGCGGCTTTCCGTCGGCAAGCGCAAGGGCTGCCACTCGAAGTCCCAGGAAGAGATCAACGACCTGCTGGTCGATCTCGGTCGTCAGGGCAAGCGCGTCGTCCGTCTGAAATCCGGCGATCCCCTGGTCTATGGCCGGGCAGGGGAGGAGATGGCCGCACTGCGCGCTGCTGGCATCACCTATGAGGTCGTGCCGGGCATCACCTCGGCTTTCGCCGCCGCTGCCGATTTCGAGCTGCCGCTGACGCTGCGCGGCGTTGCCTCCTCGCTGGTCTTTACCACCGGCCATGATCTTACCGGCGACGTGCTGCCCGATTGGGCAAGCCTTGCCGTTTCCGGCGCGACGATCGCCGTCTATATGGGCCGCACGGTTGCCGCCTCCGTCGCCGAGCGGCTGATGCAGGCGGGCATTCCGTCTGAGACCACCGTCGCCGTCATCGAAAATGCCAGCCGCGCCGATCGCCGCCTGCTGCATGGCACGCTCGCCGATCTGCCCGATCTGCAGCACCGCGACGAATTAACCGGGCCTGTCATGGTCATTATCGGCGATGCGGTCGCCGGCGCCAATTTCGAACTGTCCGAGCCCCTGGTGCGCGCAAACGCCCGGCTCGAGGAACTTGCAAGGAGCTGAATATGGGTGACAAGGTTCTGACCGCCAACCGGCTGACGGACGGCATTGCCGTCTGGCTGGATGCGAATGGGAAGTGGTCCACCTCGCTGCAGGAGGCGCTCGTTGCCCGTCATGCCGAGGCCGTTGCGGCGCTGGAGGCGATCGGCAAAAAATCCTATGCCGACAACGAGGTCGTTGACGTCGCCGTCGTCGACGTTCAGGAAACCAACGGCATTCTCTGGCCGCTTCGCCTTCGCGAGCGCATCCGCGCACAGGGCCCGACCATGGAATATGCCCCGGGCTACGCTCCTGCCGATCCCGAATTCATTGCAGTCTGAGGAAGACGATGTACCGTTACGACGAATTTGACCATGCCTTTGTTACCGAGCGCGTCGAGCAGTTTCGCGATCAGGTCCAGCGCCGCCTTTCCGGCGAGCTCGCCGAGGACGCGTTCAAGCCGCTGCGCCTGATGAACGGCGTCTACCTGCAGCTCCACGCCTACATGCTGCGCATCGCCATTCCCTATGGCACGCTGAGCGCGCGCCAGCTGCGCATGCTCGCCCATATCGCCCGCACCTATGACCGCGGCTATGGCCACTTCACCACGCGCCAGAACCTGCAGTTCAACTGGCCGAAACTGTCCGATATTCCAGATGCGCTCGCCGATCTTGCCAGCGTCGAGATGCATGCGCTGCAGACCTCGGGCAACTGCATCAGAAACGTCACGGCCGATCACTTCGCCGGTGCCGCCGCCGATGAGATCGCCGATCCGCGTCCTTACGCCGAAATCCTGCGCCAGTGGTCGTCGGTCCACCCGGAATTTTCCTTCCTGCCGCGCAAGTTCAAGATCGCCGTCACCGGCGCCGAGCGTGACCGCGCCGCAATCCAGGTCCATGATATCGGCCTGCACGTGAAGACGAACGACAAGGGCGAGATCGGCTTTGCCGTCTATGTCGGCGGCGGCCAGGGCCGTACGCCGATGATCGCCAAGCTGATCCGCGACTTCCTGCCCGAGGAAGACCTGCTCTCCTACACCACGGCCATCGTGCGCGTGTACAATCTGCACGGCCGCCGCGACAACAAATACAAGGCCCGCATCAAGATCCTCGTGCACGAAACCGGCACCGAGGAGCTGACGCGCCAGGTGGAAGCCGAATTCGCCGCGCTGAAGGATACCGAGCTCAAGCTGCCGGAAAAGGACGTCCAGTCGATCGCTGCCTACTTCGCGCCGCCGGCTCTGCCCGAACGCGCCGAAGGCTGGGAAAACCTTGCCCGCTGGAAGAAGGCCGATTCCGGTTTCTCCCGCTGGGTTCAGCAGAACGTGCAGCCGCACAAGAACCCCGATTACGGCATGGTGACGATCTCGCTGAAGCCGATCGGCGGCATTCCGGGCGATGCCTCGGATGCGCAGATGGATGCGATCGCCGATCTCGCCGAGGAATATGCCTTCGACGAAATCCGCGTCAGCCATGAGCAGAACCTGATCCTGCCGCATGTGGCGCTTGCCGATCTCGAAGCCGTCTATCGCGGCCTCGTCGCCATCAATCTGGCCGAAGCCAATGCCGGCCTGATCACCGATATCATTGCCTGTCCCGGGCTGGACTACTGCGCGCTCGCCAATGCGCGCTCCATTCCGCTGGCGCAGGAAATCTCCCGCCGCTTCGGCGATGCCGAACGCCAGGCCGAGATCGGCGAGCTGAAGATCAAGATCTCCGGCTGCATCAATGCCTGCGGCCATCACCATGTCGGCCATATCGGCCTGCTCGGTGTCGAGAAGAAAGGCGCCGAACTCTACCAGATCACGCTCGGCGGCTCCGGCGACGAACATACCTCGATCGGCGAAATCATCGGCCGCGGCTTCGAGCCGGACCGGGTGACCGACGCGATCGAGACGATCGTCGACACCTATCTCGGCCTGCGCCTCGATCATTCCGAGAACTTCCTCGCCGCCTATCGCCGTGTCGGGCCGCAGCCGTTCAAGACTGCGCTCTACGGCTCGGCCGCCGAAGCGGCATAAGGAGGGGATGATGACGAAGATCTGGAGAGAAACCGGTTTTGTCGAAAACGATCCCTGGGTGATCGAGACCGACGAGGTGAAGGCGACCGAGGAGCAGAAGCCGCTGCTCGGCCTCGACGAGCTGATCGCCAAGGCCGACGAAAGCAACGATGTCGGCCTCGGCGTGCTGATCAAGCCGGCTGACGATGTGCGCCGGCTGGAGCCCTATCTCTATCGCCTCGAGATCGTCGCCGTCGCCTTTCCGGCTTTCAACGACGGCCGCGCCTTCAGCCATGCCTCACTGCTGCGCCAGCGCCTCGGCTACACCAACGAGCTGCGCGCCGTCGGCGACGTGCTGATCGATCAGGTGCCGCTGATGCTGCGCGTCGGCATCGACAGCTTTTCCGTCACCAACGCCACGGCGCTGAAGCGGCTTGGCGAAAACCGTCTTCCCGCCATTCCCCATCATTATCAGCCGGCGGTGCGTGACGCCGACGCCGGCAAGGGCTATAGTTGGCGCCGTCAGGCGAAGCCGGCCGCATAAGCGACCGGTTCGTCGTTGCAGAGCATGTCGCGCAAAAGTGTGCAGCGGTTTTGCGATAACGACATGCTTTAGAATGACGGAACGGTAGCATGAAGAGATTCGAAGTGGCGGTGATCGGTGGCGGTCTCGCCGGCATGATCGCCGCAATCGCGCTTGCGCGCGGCGGTCGCAACGTGGCGCTGGTGGCACCCATCGCTCCGAAAGAGGATCGGCGCACCACGGCGCTGATGGATCAGTCGATCCGCTTCCTCGACCGCCTGACGCTCTGGGAAAAGCTCCGCCCCGCAGCCGCCCCTCTCACCAGCATGCGCATCGTCGACGGCACCGATCGGCTGCTGCGCGCGCCGACGACCACCTTCCGCGCCGCCGAGGTCGGCCTCGATGCCTTCGGCTACAATTTCCCCAACAAGGCGCTGACCGGCATTTTGGAAGAAGCTGCGGCCGGCGAGGGCAATATCACCCGTTTCACCGATATGGCCGAATCGATCGACATATCAGCCGTTTCAGTCTCGATCACGCTTGCCGGCGGCGAGACGCTGTCGGCCGATTTTGCCGTCGGCGCCGATGGCCGCGGCTCGAAGCTGCGCGAGACCTCAGGCATTACCGTGCGCAACTGGTCCTATCCGCAATCGGCCATGGTGCTGAATTTCGCCCATTCGCTGCCGCACCAGAACATCTCGACCGAATTCCACACCAAACACGGCCCCTTCACCCAGGTGCCGCTGCCGGGAAGCCGCTCCAGCCTCGTCTGGGTGCAGGATCCCGCCGAGGCGGCGAGCCGCGCAGAATTGCCGCTTGCCGAACTCGGCGCTCTTGTCGAGGCACGCATGCAGTCCATGCTCGGCAAGGTTGATGTCGAGGAGGGCGTCCAGGTCTGGCCGTTGTCCGGCATGATGGCGCATCGTTTCGGCAAGGGACGCATCGCGCTCATCGGCGAGGCCGCCCATGTCTTCCCGCCGATCGGGGCGCAGGGGCTGAACCTCAGCCTGCGCGATATCATGGCGCTTGCCGATATCCTGTGCGACAGGGCGGAATTGCCGGTGCCGGCCGATGCCGGAGAAAGCTTTGACCGCAGGCGCCGCGCCGACATCATGACGCGCACGGCAAGCGTGGATATTCTCAACCGCTCGCTGCTCTCGGATTTCCTGCCCGTCCAGATGCTCCGGACTGCCGGCCTGCATATCCTTTCGGCCATACCGCCGCTGCGCAACATCGTCATGCGCGAGGGCATCGAGCCAGGCCGCGGTTTCCGCGATATTCCGGATGCGCTACGGGAAAAGTTGAAGCGGAAGAAGGCCTGATCGGATCACGATCAGCCAGAGCGAAACGCTCACCACCGAAAACACCGTCGTGATCAGGATCGTTGCCGAGGCGCGCTCCTGCCAGACGCCATATTGCTGGCCGATAACGAAGACGTTGGTCGCCGTCGGCAGTGAGGCGAGCAGCACGGCCGCCTGGATCCACACAGGCTCGAAACCACCAATCGCTGTCAGCGCAACGAAAACTGCGATCGGATGCAGGATCAGCTTCGCCGGCACGATATAGGAGATCTCAGCCGGGATCCGCTTCAGCGGCCGGAGCGCCAGCGTCACGCCCATGGCAAAGAGCGCGCATGGAGCTGCAGCCTGGGCGAGGTAATCGACGAGGCGCTGAAACGCCGGCGGCTGGTCGATGTGCAAGGCGGCCACAGCAAAGCCCAGCGCCGTCGACAGGATGAAGGGATGCAGCGCGACCTTCCGGACGATATCGGCGACGAGCTGGCCTGCCGAACGCTTGTCGTCGCCGGCCGCTGCCATCAGCGCCGGCGCCACGATGAAATGCAGCGCGTTCTCGAAGCAGATGATCAGCGCCACCGGCACGGCCGCGCCTTCGCCAAGCGCCAAGAGCGCCAGGCCCGGCCCCATATAGCCGATATTGCCATAGGCGCCGGCAAAGGACTGGATGGTGCAATCGGCAAGCGAATTGCCGCGCACGACACGGCCGATGACGAAAAGCAGGATGAAGACCGCATAGGTCGCCGCGATATCGGTGACAATGAAATCGACGCGCGTCAGTTCTTCGATCGGCGTGCGCGAGACGAGCTTGAAGAACAGAGCGGGCAGGGCGGCATAAATGATGAAAGTGTTCAGCCAGCCGAGTGCTTCGGCCGGCTGCTTGGTCGCCTTAGCGGCGATGTAACCGATCAGGATCAGGCCGAAGAACGGCAAAAGCAGGCTGACGATATCGGCCAAGAGGTCTTCCAGTGCGCGGGGATGGTCGGCGGGTCAGGATCTGACTTAAGCAATTCCAGCAAAAGTGTGTAGCGGTTTTTGCGTCCGGAATTGCGAAGAAACAAGAGCAATTCCAGCAAAAGTGTGTAGCGGTTTTTGCGTCCGGAATTGCGCAAAAACAAATCGATAGAGCGTGGACTCACTGAGTACACGCTCTACGATCCAACCCGACAAGCGATCAGTAGTCCCAGAAGGCCGCTACCCAGCGAAAGGCGTCGCCGTCGGCCGCCACCCGGCCGACAGACGGGAACGGCAGGTGAGTAGCCACCAACTGCTCGCCGGTATCCGCCAGTTCCCTGAGAAGACGGAGGCGAACGCGGACTGCCTCCTCGGGGTCGTGTTCGAAGCCATTGTACCAGTCGGGGTGTTCGAACCCGACCGCAAACACGGCGTCGCCGGCAAACATCAGCCGGTCGCCGCCTGAGGCCACGCGGACCACGCTGTGCCCGGGGGTGTGGCCGCCGGTGCGATGGACGACCACGCCCGGCGCCACCTCATACTCATCATCGAACAGCCTGAAATAGCTGCGATACTCTTTGGCGAACCGCTTGGCGGTCGCCCGAAGCGCGTCCGGGAACCCCGGTGGCATGGAGACCCGGGAGAAATCGGGCGCCTCCCAGAACTTGACCTCGGCGGCCGCCACGTGGATCCGCAGGTCCGGACGCAGCTGGTCCTTCACCCCGTCGACGAGCAGCCCGCCAATGTGGTCCATGTGCATGTGGGTCAGGACCACGTCGGTCACCGACGCAAGATCGATGCCGGCGGCCTCCAGTCGTTTGATCAGCTGCCCGGCCCGCGGCAGGTGCAAGTCCGGGTCGAGCCCCAGCCCGGCGTCGAGGAGTATGGTCTGGTCGCCGCTGCGCACCACGACCACGTTCAGTGCCCAGTCGAAGGCGTCCTGCGGCAGGAACATGTCTTTCAGCCAGGCCGCTCGGACGGCGGGGTCGATGTTGTGTCCCAGCATCGCGGTTGGGAGCGGTAGCACGCCATCGCTGACCACCAGCACCTCAATCTCGCCGACCTGCACCGCGTAGCGCGACGGAACCAATTCGTCGAGCCGAGGTCTGCCGGTGTGTGCGGTGTTGTCCAGGCTCATCTTTGTCTCAAGGTTCATGTTCGTCTCCTTCTGACCGCCGCCTTAAACACGGCATCGACGACGCTACATGGAGGCGTGTTTGCGATCGATTGGGTCGAGGGATAAGAGCGGGTGGGGCCGAGGGACAGGGCAAGCCATACCACGGCATAGGTGCGGGCCTTGCTTTTTACTTCCGGCGGCGTGCTGATGAGCGCGGAGTTGATCAGATCAGCGAATGCGGCAAGCCTGTGAATGGGCTCGCCACAAATGCTCTAGCCAGGGTCGACGGTCACGATCCCTCGTCCGGTATGTTCAAGACCTCTCCGCACGCCTTGCAATGAACGGCGTCGGCGTCATGGCGCTGAAGGCCGCATCGGTGACAGGAATAGGTTACTTTGTGAGGCCGGACGACTGCCTGAGCAAGCCTGACGAATAGGGAGATGCCGACGATCATCGTCACAACGGAAGTGAGCTTGCCCAGCGTTCCCGGAAGCGTGATGTCTCCGAATCCCGTCGTCGTCACAGTCGCGACCGTGAAGTATAGCGCATCGACGAATCCTTCGCCTCCCTCCCTGTTGTAGAAGAAGGACGTATAGACGAACCCGGTTGCCATGAAGAGGAACACAAGGAGATTGATCACCGCCCGGACGACGTCGAGAAGGTATAAATAGCCGGCCTTGCGCAGCAAGTCCTTGAGCAGCGGACTCGTGCCGATCGCCCAGAACCGCATGATCCGCAGGAAAGCGAAATTGAAGAGCAGGTCCGGCAGCAACAGCGTGGCCAGCACCACGAAGTCGATCCAGGTCATCGGCCGCCGAATCCACTCGCGCACAGAGGATGCGGCGACCGCCCGGCCGATCATCTCGGCGGCGATCCACACTGCTATCGCATAGTCGATAATCAGATAGGACGGGCCGGATCGCAGGTACGGGCCGAGCAGGAAGAAGGCGAGAATGGCGATGTCAATGGCAGCAAATACCAGCCGAAAGGCGACCGCCTGCCTGCCGTCGGCCCTGTCGAGCCTTCGCAGCACCTGACGAAGCGTATTCTGCCGAGAGCCGTTGTCGGATTCGAAGGTTTTCATCCAGGGAATGTAGATCCCTCATCGGCGTCCGCAAGTCGCCGAAGAGGCCGAACTCCTCGGTGACGGTCTTTCGGCTCGACCGCTCTTTCGCTCCGGGCCGAATTCGTGGCCAGTTTGCATGAGAGGCGGGGCGCGGCCATTAATGCTGGTCGAAATCTTAGATGGCCAGCGCCTTTGCCGATGACGTAGGACGATCCTTGTCCGGCAAAATCGTTGTTCTTGTCTGGACAGGACTTGCGGCGCAGGGGCGCTTCGATCTCAGGCGACGGACCATCCACCGTCCACTAGCAGATTCGCGCCGGTGATGAGGCTCGCAGCCGGCGATGCCAGGAAGACCACGGCACCCACCACATCATCGGTTTCACCGATCCGGCCGAGTGGAATGTGACCGAGCGTCGCTTCGCGATTGTCGGCATCGGATAGAAATGGTGCTGTACCATCGGTGTGGATGAACGTCGGCGATACGGTGTTTACAGTGACATCATAGCGTGCCCATTCGGCTGCAAGGCAGCGCGTGAGGTGATTAATTGCCGCCTTGCTCATGCAATAGATTGCCTCGCCGCGCAGTGCCACGGTGCCAGCCTGTGAGCTGATGTTGATGATCCGGCCCCCATTGCGCTTGATCATGTGCCGGCCCACAGCCTGCGTCATCAGAAAGGTGCCCTTGATGTTGACATCGAGTATCTCGTCAAGGTCCTTCTCCTCGACGAGTTCCGCGAGATTGCCCGGAGCCACGCCGACGTTGTTGACGAGGACGTCGATCCGACCGAACGTGGTAAGCGCCGCGTCGACCGCTTGTGCGATATGGGCCTTATTGGGAATGTCCAGTTCAACGGGCAGAACTTTTCGTCCCGCGCCCTCCAGTTCAGCAACCAGGCTCGCCGACGCTGCGACATCGCGGACCCCCAAAACAATATCGGAACCTGCTGCGGCACAGGCAAGCGCGCAAGCTCGACCGATGCCACGGCTCGCTCCTGTCACCAACGTCACCTTGCCCTCAAGGCTGAAGTCCGGCGCATTCTTCTGCATCATGATACCTCCCTCGATGAAGCTCATTTATGGCAGCGTCGGCGTGCGGATGCCAGATATTCTCAGCACGCGGAGGAGCGTCCCCTTGACCAATGAGCGATCCCGAAACGTGGGACGCTTTTCCCGAAAGGCCCCGCAAAAGCCGCATTGCCCGTCGGCTCCTACACACGACGACCGACGGCGCGGGAGGAAGCGACGAAGCCGATCTCGCGGCGGCTTCCGATACCGCCACCTACATGGCCTGGAAACACGGCAACGCGTGGCCTAGCCGATCTGCATCAAGATTGGAAAGGTCTGCTGGAACCAGATCGCCACATTGCTGACCCATCCGAACAGGAAGGCGAGGCCGGTAAGCACCAGGAAGACGCCCATAACCTTTTCCACCGTGCCGAGATGGCGGCGGAAGCGCGACAGGAAGCGCATGAAGGCGCCGGAAAAGCCGGCGGCGATCCAGAAGGGGATGGCAAGGCCGAGCGAATAGATGGCGAGCAGCCCGGCGCCGGAGCCGACCGTCTCACGCGAGGCGGCAACGCCGAGGATGGCGCCAAGCACCGGGCCGATGCAGGGCGTCCAGCCGAAGGCGAAGGCAAGGCCCATGATATAGGCGCCCGTCAGTGTCGCCGGCTTGCCGCTGCTCTGGAAGCGCGCCTCGCGGGCAAGTACCCCGATTCGAAAGAGGCCGAGGAAGTTCAGCCCCATGACGATGATGATCAGCCCGCCGATCTTCGACAAGAGGTCGAGATGCTGGCGAAGCGCCATGCCGATGCTGGAAGCACCGGCGCCGAGCGCCACGAAGACGGTGGCAAAGCCGAGCGTAAAGAGCAGTGCCGAGAAGAACACACCGCGCCTGATGTCGGGTGCCACCGCAACCGCACCGCCGCCGCGGAACTGCTCGACCGAAATGCCGGCCATATAACAGAGATAGGGCGGGACGAGGGGAAGCACGCAGGGCGACAGAAAGGAAAGCGCCCCGGCAATCAACGCGCTCCACAAGGAAATATCGGCAATCGACACGCATTCTCTCCGGCTGCAATCTGCGTGATGTTCCTAGCTTTGCAGACCCGGGATTGCCAATCACCTTTTTGCGCGCGCAAGACAAGACACCCTCGCGCTCGCAAGAAATGTGCCGACCGCCGGAAAAAGGCAAATTTTTCGGTTGACCGCAATGGGTCGCCTGCCTATGTTCCGCCCACTTCCAGCCGGGGTGGTCACACCCGCGGAGAGGGAGAGCGTAGCTCAGCTGGTAGAGCAACTGACTTTTAATCAGTAGGTCTCGGGTTCGAACCCCGACGCTCTCACCAACGATTTCAACGGCTTAAAACCTTGGATTGGCCAAAATATCGGCTATAATACCCTCACACATGTCTCGCACAGTCTGAGGGGGGTTAAATGACCTCGCATACGGTCTTCGGTGACAAGGTTCGAATCTACCGCGCCTGTTCATTAAGCGGAACAGGATGTCGTCGGTTTCAGACCGGCAGCCCGAGTTGTTTTCGGAGGCTCTTGTCGAATGCGAATGCAGGGACGAAGCGGCGCAGAAAACTGACCTGGCGTGCCATTTTTCCGGCCGCATAACGCCTCTTTGGAGCGGGATCAGTCGCAGCGGCAATAATTGCCTTGGCCACCACGTCGGGCGCGTCGCCTATTTCCATTGCTTTCTGCACGACTACATTCATGCCAGCGCGCGCAGAGTCATATATATCGAGCACCTGATCCGGCTTGGCGAGATTGTCTTCGAACGACGTCCGGGTGTAGGCTGGCTCGACCAGCGAAACGCGAATGCCGAAGGCGCGCAATTCGTGATCGAGCGATTCGGAATAACCCTCGATGGCATGTTTGGTCGACGAGTAGAGCGCGAAATAGGGAGCGGGGATGAACCCCTGTACCGAGCTCAAATTCACGATTCTGCCCTTCCCTTGGCGTCGCATTACCGGCAACACCGCGTTGGTCACACGGAAAACGCCGAAGACGTTCACGTCGAACAACGACTTAACCTGGGTCATTGAGGACTCCTCCGCGCCACCAAGCAGCCCCATGCCAGCATTATTGACAAGAAGATCGATGCGGCCGGCCTCTGCTAGCACGTCATCAACCAATTTCGCCACCGACGCGTCGTCGGTCACGTCGCATGTCAGCATGGATACACCGTCGCTCCTCTGGGTTGCGAGGCGGCGGCTGGTTCCGAACACGCGAAAGCCCGCGTTCTGCAGGGCTGCGGCCGTTGCATACCCGATGCCGGTGGATGCCCCAGTCACCAAGGCTACGCCAAGATTGTTCTTGTTCATGGAAATCACTTCTTTCTGTGTGATGAACTGCGTCTTGTAAAAGTCGGGTAGGCTGTCTGCGACTTACGTGCAAAAAGGAGGTCTCCGACGATATCGTCAGGCAGTCGACGGATACCGCTTTGACCCGCAAGCAGGGGCGACCGTGATATCCCGACATTCGCACCAAGTGGGCTGACAGCTCCCATTCCTGTGACAACGATACGACGCATCTTTCTTCCACCTGTCTTCACTGCAAAAATAGGCATGCCGTCAGCCTCTTGACCGATGATGCGGTAAGGGCCTGTTCTCTAAACATGCGGCTTATGCAGGAGCCTTAGGACACACTCACCTTGCCAGGGCGGGAGCTAAACTTCGGCACTTTTCCGCGCCAGGTCATTGAACCCGGCTTAGCCTTCAGCGACATCGTCGCCGCGCGCAATGCGCCTGACTTCGCCGGCCGCTGCGTTAAGGATGTCTCGTGAAAGGTCCTCGTCTTCCATGATCCGCGACAGCGTAACGGCGCCCACCATGAGAGACAGTATGGCCATCGCCCTGCCGCTGGGACTAGAGCTCGTATCGCTGGCCATCAGTTCATCCAGAACCTCGAAGTGAGCCCGGATCCCGTCTTCAAATGGGCGCCTGACCTCTTTGCTCTGGCGAGCCGCGTCCGATCCAAGCGCCACAAGTGGGCAGCCTTCTGACTTTTCGCCTCTGTGGTCCGATGAAAGGTAGAACGCCATGACTGCCTCAAGGGGCTCGGAGCTGTTTGCAGCCGCTGCGGACCATCTCTGTGTGGCGCTTTCCATCGCACGCCGCGATGCTAGTGCGGCGAGGTCGTCCTTCGACGCGAACTGCTTGTAGAAACCTCCCTGGGTCAGGCCGGCCCCTTTCATCAGATCCTTCAGCCCAATTCCATCGAAGCCATGTTCTCGGAACAGACGGCTTGCGACGTTGATCACCGTTTCGCGGTTCTCCTCAGCCTGTGCCCGGCTCACTCTCATATCGACCTCCGATTAGATTTTGTTTGACATCTATAACAAAAATAGATTTAGATCGCAATCTAAATCATCCATGTCGCCCGTCAAGAAGAGAAACTCAAAATGAAACGCAAACTTGTCCTGACTTTCGTAGGTCTCGTGGCAGCGGCCGGCGCAGCCGGGGCCTTTTTCGTGGTTTTTGAACCCACCAAGCAGGAAGCGGTGGCCGCTGATCCAAGAACAGCGTCACCACTCGTAAGAGTGGTGGAGGCAACGACCACCGGTGCGGCTGAGCGCTCTTTCACAGGCACTGTCGCTTCCCGGGTACAAAGCAACCTTGGTTTTCGTGTTCCCGGCAAAATCGTCGAGCGGATGGTCGACGTGGGGCAGCAGGTGAGGCAAGGCCAGGCGCTGATGCGCATTGACGAGACCGATCTCCAACTCGCGCTGACAGCAAAGCGTAATACCGTTACCGCAGCACGCGCTGTCTTAGTTCAGGCGCAAGCAGACGAAAAGCGCTATGCGGCGCTGGTAAAAAATGGCTTGGCAGCTACTCCGCAGCGTTATGAACAGGCAAAAGCAGCGCTCGACACAGCCTCTGCTCAGCTTGCTGCAGCAGAAGCCGACGCCAAAGTGGCCGAAAATGGGACTGCATACACGCTTCTTGTTGCCGACGCTGATGGAACCATAACCCAGACCCTTGGAGATCCGGGACAAGTCGTGGCAGCGGGCCAGACCGTCGTTCAACTGGCGCAGGCAGGCCCGCGCGAGGCTGTTGTCTGGCTTCCGGAGACTCTGCGGCCCAAGATTGGCTCCGAAGCGCAGACCAGCGTCTATGGAGGCGGAAGTTTAAGCGGAAAGGCCAAACTTCGGCAGATCTCGGATTCCGCCGATCCGCAAACCCGTACCTACGAGGCGCGTTATGTTCTCGAAGGCGATGCGGCTTCCGCCCCGCTTGGCTCGACAGTGACGATTAGAATTCTCGATGCTGACCGCCAGTCGGAGGTTGCTATACCAGTGGGCGCAATTCTGGATGACGGTAATCGCACCGGAGTGTGGGTCGTCAACGGCACAACATCAACGGTGAAGTTCACTCCGGTCAAAGTTCAGCGGATTGGCGAGGAGATGGCATTCGTTACGGGAATTGGAACTGGAGAGCAGGTTGTAGCACTGGGCGCGCATCTCCTCGCCGACGGCGCGGTCATCAGGATTGCCTCGCAGCAAGAGGCGAAAAAGTGATGAACTTCAATCTGTCAGCCATCGCCGTACGCGAACGTGCCATCACCCTGTTCTTTATTGTGCTGCTGGCCGCCGCTGGCGCCTACGCCTTCGTCAAGCTGGGGCGCGCCGAAGATCCGTCTTTCACAATCAAGACCCTAACTGTTACTTCGGTCTGGCCAGGTGCCACTGCCCGTGAAATGCAGGACCTTGTCGCCGAGCCGCTTGAAAAGCGCATTCAGGAACTCACATGGTACGACCGCGTCGAGACGACAACCCGACCGGGCTACGCCTTCCTGACGGTCACCCTCAAGGATAACACCCCGGCAAGTGCCGTGGCAGAAGAATTCTATCAGGCGCGCAAGAAGCTTAGTGACGAAGCCCGCAATCTCCCTCCGGGCGTCATCGGGCCATTTGTCAACGATGAATACTCCGATGTGAGCTTCGGTCTCTATGCATTGAAGGCAAAGGGACTGCCGATGCGCGATCTCGTGCGGCAGGCCGAGGTCATCCGGCAGGACCTGCTGCATGTTCCTGGCATCAAGAAAATCAACATCGTCGGGGAACGTCCCGAGCAGATTTTCGTCGAGTTCTCCTACGCGAAGCTCGCGACACTCGGCATATCGGCGCAAGATATCGCTGCTGCTTTGCAGCGACAGAACACGGTCACACCCGCCGGCTCGATTGACACAAGGGGGCCACAGGTCTTCATACGGTTCGACGGAGCCTATAACAGTGTGCAAGCGATTGCCGACACGCCGATCGTGGCCGCTGGCCGGACTTTGAAACTCTCCGATATCGCGGATGTACGGCGCGGTTATCAAGATCCTGCCACCTACATTATCCGCCATGAAGGCGAGCCAACAATTATGTTGGGTGCCGTAATGCAGGCGGGATGGAACGGACTTGATCTCGGAAAAGCGCTTGAGGCTCGATCCGCCGCGATCGCGGAGACACTGCCGCTGGGGATGACGCTCACCAAGGTCAGCGATCAGGCTGTCAATATCGAGGAGGCCGTCGGCGAGTTCATGCTCAAGTTCGCCATGGCGCTTGGCGTCGTGCTGTTCGTAAGTCTAGTCGCACTCGGCTGGCGCGTCGGCATTGTCGTCGCGCTTGCTGTGCCGCTCACACTTGCCGTGGTCTTTCTCATCATGCTGGAAACCGGGCGCTTCTTCGACCGCATCACGCTCGGCGCTTTGATCCTTGCGCTGGGCCTTCTTGTGGACGATGCCATCATCGCCATCGAGGTGATGGTCGTGAAGATGGAAGAGGGCATGGACCGCATCAAGGCGGCCGCCTATGCCTGGAGCCATACTGCGGCGCCAATGCTGTCGGGCACGCTGGTGACGATCATCGGGCTGATGCCCGTGGGGTTCGCAAAATCAACGGCCGGCGAATATGCCGGTAACATCTTCTGGGTCGTCGGTTTTGCCCTGATCGTATCCTGGATCGTGGCTGTTACCTTCACGCCCTACCTTGGCGTCAAGATGCTGCCGAACATCAAGCCGGTCGAGGGCGGTCATCACGCCATCTATGACACGCCGAATTACCGTCGTCTGCGTTCCGTCATCGAGTTCGCTGTCCGCCATAAGTTCATGGTCTGCGCCGTGGTAGGCATCACCATGGCCGTTTCGGTTGTTGGGATGGGCGGCGTGAAACAGCAATTCTTCCCGACATCGGATCGCCCGGAGGTGCTGGTTGAAGTGCGCATGCCCGAGGGCACCAGCATCGAGGCGACGACATCCGCGGTTAAGAAGGTTGAAGACTGGCTACAGACCCAACCCGAGACCAACATCGTCACAAGTTACGTAGGGCAGGGCGCACCCCGGTTCTTCTTTGCTATGGCACCGGAATTGCCGGATCCCGCCTTCGCCAAAGTGGTCGTGCTCACGCCTGATGCCCATGCGCGCGAAGAACTGAAGCACCGCCTTCGTGCCGCTATTTCCGAGGGTCTTGTTCCCGAAGCTTCTGTGCGCGTCACCCAGCTCGTGTTTGGTCCGTACACGCCGTTCCCGGTCGAGTTCCGGATCATGGGGCCTGATCAGGATGAACTCTATAAGATTTCCGAGCAGGCTCTGGCGATTATGAAGACCGTTCCCGATGTCCGCCAAGCCAACCGTGACTGGGGCAACCGAACACCTGTTCTGCGATTTGTCCCCGACCAGGAAAGGCTCAATCTGATTGGTCTTTCTCCATCGGAGGCTGCCCAGCAGATGCAGATGCTGCTCACCGGCATCCCTGTCACGCAAGTGCGCGACAACATCCGCAACGTGCCTGTCGTTGCTCGAAGTGCTGGCGAAAACCGCCTCGACCCGTCACGACTTGCCGACTTTTCGCTGATGAGCCGGGATGGCCGCCAGGTTCCCCTCGATCAGATCGGGCATTCCGAGATCCGCTTCGAAGAGCCGATCTTGAAGCGTCGTGACCGGACCCCGGTCATCACTATAAGGTCTGATATCAACGAGGCGACGCAGCCACCGGAGGTTTCGCAACAGGTCATGAAGGCCCTCCAGCCGCTGATCGCATCGCTTCCCGTTGGATACCGTATCGAAATGGGCGGCAACATCGAGGAGTCATTGAAGGCCAATGTTGCGCTTGCGCAGGTTTTCCCGCTGATGATTGCTGCCATGTTGATCATCATCATCCTGCAGGTTCGCAGTCTCTCGACAATGACAATGGTGATGCTGACCGCACCGCTTGGTCTTGCCGGGGTGGTTCCGACCTTGCTGCTGTTCAATCAACCCTTCGGCTTCAACGCCATCCTCGGCTTGATCGGGCTCGCAGGCATACTGATGCGAAACACGCTTATCTTGACAGAGCAGATCAAGGAGAACCAGGCGGCAGGGCTCGACGACTACCATGCCGTGATCGAAGCGACCGTCCAGCGAACAAGACCTGTTATCCTGACTGCACTCGCGGCGATCCTGGCATTCATACCTCTGACCCACTCAGTGTTCTGGGGGTCGATGGCCTATACCCTGATCGGCGGAACGGCGGCAGGCACCGTGATGATCCTGCTCTTCCTTCCGGCCCTCTATGCTGTGTGGTTTCGGATCAAACCACCCAAAGCAGTTGAGAAAGAGGAAGCGGCCGAACATCAGGCGCGGCCGATAGCGCTGGCGGCAGAATAGGGGCGTCCGTGCCACGTATCGTGATCCCACAGGGCCGCTCGGGCACTGAAGTCGAAATGTGGCGCGAGCGTATCCTCGATGTGGCGGAAGAGCATTTTCGCCGCATCGGTTACCAGAAGACATCTGTCGCAGATATCGCAACATGCCTCGGGATGAGCAGTGCCAACATCTACCGGTTCTTCCCGTCGAGGGCAGCGATCAACAAGTCGATCTGCGGCCGGTTCATCGAGAAAGCTACTCGGTTGGCGGATGCAGTCGCCCGGCAAGAGGCGCCGGCTCACGAGAAGCTCGAAAGTCTTTTCAAGCTGCTCCATGAGGAGAGAAGAAAGAACTTCGTTGAAGAGAAGCCGGTCCATGACTTGATCGTCGCTGCAACGGCGCAGAGCTGGCCAGTTATTAGCGCCCATAGCGCTCGTCTTGTGGCGATCATCGAAAATATTATCGAAGAAGGGGCAGACGCCGGCAATTTTAGTGTCATCGATGCAGCCATAGCTGCCCGAAGTGCGATGAATGCGTTCGTGCCTTTCTACCACCCGGTCCTCGTCGAGGAGTGGGCTCGGAACGCCGGGAATGCTGAAGAGGGCCTTGGTGAACAGATCTCGTTTATCCTGCAAGCACTTGGTGGGAATGACGAAAGTCGTTGCTCGCGCGACCAACAAAGGCGACCTACATGCGCAGCATCGCACGAGGGAATACGTCGCTCAGGCGATCTGCCTGGTGGCACTGCACACCTCGTTAGTAAAGCTTAAAAATCTCAAAAGGAGGGTCGGCTGTGCCGCTGATCAAAGAAGCGATCGCCAATGGCGAACGCATCTGGGCCATGCCTTCGAATACACCTGCGCCACTAGCGATATCGAGCAGCGCACGACCAAGCCGAGACATCCGCGGTCAAGTCGAGAGGATGAACCGAACCATCAAGGCCTCACACCCTACGAGTTCATTTGCAAAGCATGGGCTTCACAACTCGAGCGCTTCACCTTCGATCCGCTCCATCAAATGCCGGGACTAAATATCTAGGAAATTTTTTGGGGAGGCGGCCGAGGCCGGAATTGATCGCACACCACAAATAACGGGAAAATTTCCGCTTGTCGTACACACATTTTTACGCACAGTTGAAAATTAACGCTAAACAATAAAGTAAAATCAGTGATTTAAGTCATGATACAACTGACTTTTGATCAGTAGATCTCGGGTTCGAACCCCGACGCTCTCACCATTTCTAGTCGTCAAGATAGTTGCCGCGACCTTAGATCAGGAGCCGAAGTAACGCGCCCTCATCCTTCACCCCATGCTGGTACGAATGGATAACCCGCCGAGCCAGATCTTCGCGCTCGGTGTCTGTTGTGATTTGTCGCATCGAGCTGATGTGGTCAAACACTCTCTGGCAGAGGGAGACTTCTTCGTCGCTCAACACGGTTTGTGCGTCGGCTATCTGGGATCGGATCATGATCGCCCTCGCTTCCTTCGAATCGATGGGAGGATGGAACATCTCTCTTTTGAGCGGGTGACGGGAGACACAAGGTCGTGAGGACTCACCCCCATTGTCGTGATAGGTCTTTGTCCCATCTGGCAACTAGTTCTCGTTCGGCCCGCTCCACACATATGCAGAAGCCGGCTTTCTCTGGGCATTCCAGATCACTTCGTACCCTATCTTCTCAAGCGAGAGTAAAGCGCCAAGCCTTTCGTCATCCGGCAGGCTTCGCAGAGAAACGTTAAGTGCGTCCAGGCCACCTAAATTGTAGAGGTTCACGAATACATCGAGTGCCATTGTTCTTCTCCCCGTAGCACAGTATAGCACAAGAACGGAGGAATATTTGCTTCATGCATAAATAAATAGTTTATACATCTATTCGTTCTTCACGAATTATTTATGGTTTTCTTCATTAGGGTGTGGATATTCGACATGGGCAGCGCCTTGCGTCTGCCGCAGGAATTGAGCTTCGCGGAAATCCGCTGATACACAGGAACCAACTTCCACTGCGGTCCGTTTTCTTCTCATCAACAGAGAGGAGAAATCGACCATGGATTGGAATCGGATCGAAGGAAACTGGAAGCAGGCGAAGGGCAAGATCAAGGAGCAGTGGGGTAAACTCACTGACGATGATCTTGACCAAATCGCCGGCAAGCGCGACCAGCTGGAAGGCAAGATCCAGGAGCGTTATGGCATCGAAAAGGACCGTATCAGACGCGACATCGATGACTGGACCGGTCGCCAGACTTGGTAGTGCCTAAACAAAAACCCGGTGAAAGCCGGGTTTTTGCCGAAGGAGCTAAGGCGGCCAAGGACTGTCGGATGTCATGAATATCCACCAAAAGCCAATAGAAGTGCACCGATTGCGATAACGGCCAGCGCCGGCCAGTTTTTGGATATCCCGAGGAACCTGAGGCCTTGGCGCCGTGGTTCCAGCGTGGTGCCGCCTTGCGGCATTTGATGCGGATCACTCGGTCTTCGACCAAGCGCCGAGGTAAAGAGAAAAAGAAGTCCGCCGATGATGAGAGCGGCTCCGATCAGGATGGCCCACATGGTGACCTCCATAGCAACCAGGATGTGAGGTAAACCAGATCCGGACTGGATCGTTCCGTGAATGGCTGCTCACTTGAACAACCTCCGCGTCGGAACCAAAAGCGCTCGCATTGAATTTGACCGCTGAGTAATCTTGGAGATCTTGATGGACGAGACACCGAAGACGGCAATCCGCGGCATGATGTTCTACGTCCTGGCTCTTCTCGTCTTGGGCGTTCTAGCCGGGGCCATGTACACAATCTATGGCCATCCCGCCGATCCGTCTGAGCGACCAGCGGCCGAGACGATTCCGCAAAAAGCTCCAGCTCCGCAGTGAGATACGTCTTTCCAAGGAATTGATTGCTCCCGCCGCATCCCGCGCCGCCCACCCGGTCAGGTCGTGTTGAAAAGCTTGGGCTCCACAGCAAGCGACCCGCAAGTGGCAGCGAATAGGGCTTTGGAGAGCAAGCCTGAAATCCTGTCGCAAGTCCTTCCAACCAGTATGGATCTATATTTATAGGGAGAACAACCTGCGACAGAGAAAATCGGTATCTGCGCAGGGCCGATTGGATGGGCCGATTGGATGGGGAGAAAGCAGTGGGGCCAGGTCTCTGGAGCCCTGGGATGTCGCGTTGGAACCATTGAAATGAGGGAGTCTGCGGATGAGGGAACATGCAGTCGTGGTTGTCGGGGCAGGGCCGACGGGCATGATGCTGGCAGGCGAGCTGGCCTTGGCTGGCGTCGATGTCGCCATTGTCGAACGGCGACCCAACCAGGAGCTTGCCGGTACGCGGGCCGGCGGTCTGAGTGCGCGCACGCTCGAGGTTCTCGATCAGCGGGGCATCGTCGACCGGTTCCTCGCGGAAGGGCAGATAGCCCAGGTCACGGGGTTCGCGGTCACCCGTCTGGATATCAGCGATTTTCCGACCCGGCACAATTATGGGCTGGCGCTGCGGCAGAAGCATATCGAGCGCATTCTGGCCGCCTGGGTCGGCGAGCTGGCGGTGCCGATCTATCGCAGCCTTGAGGTAACGGGTTTCGCGCAGGACGATACCGGCGTCACCCTTGAACTCTCCGATGCTTCCCAGCTCAGGGCAGGCTATCTCGTCGGCTGCGATGGAGGCCGCAGTCTGGTTCGCAAAGCTGCCGGCATCGAATTTCCAGGATGGGATCCGACGACCGGCAACATTCTCGCCGAAGTGGAGATGGAAGAAGAGCCGCCATTGGGCATCCATCGTACGGCCCTTGGTATCTATGCCTTCGGCAGGGAGGAGTACGAAATCCACGACGGCAAGATCGTCTTTGCCAAAGAGGGTCCGATCGGCCTGATGGTGCCGGAGAAAAATGCCGGCGCGACGACTGAACCGACGCTCGGCGACCTCAAAGAAGCGCTCATTGCTGCATTCGGAACGGATTACGGACTCCATCGCGTCAACTGGATTTCCAGATTCACCGACATATCAAGGCAGGCAACGGCCTACCGCAAGGGCCGGGTTTTCCTCGCTGGCGATGCCGCCCATGTGCATTCTCCGGTCGGCGGGCAGGGCCTCAACACGGGCGTCCAGGATGCCGTCAATCTCGGTTGGAAATTGGCCCAGGTGGTGAAAGGCACGTCGCCTGACGCCTTGCTCGACACCTATCACGCCGAGCGGCATCCGGTTGCGGCCCGCGTGTTGCGCACGACGATGGCGCAGGTCGCATTGCAGCGCACCGATGATCGCACCGAAGCCTTGCGAGACATCGTCACGGAGCTGCTCGGCATGGAGGAGCCGCGCAAACGCATCGCGGCCGAGATGTCCGGACTCGGTATCCATTACGACCTCGGCGACGGGCATCCGCTGCTCGGCCGCCGCATGCCTGACCTCGACCTAGTCACATCAGATGGTCCCGTGCGTGTCTTCGCGTTGCTCCGAGATGCGCGGCCAATACTCTTGAATCTTGGCGCGCCCGGCAGCTTAGACATCGCGTCGTGGTCGGACCGCATCACGTTGGTCGACGCCAGATATGACGGTGCATTTGAGCTGCCTGCGCTGGGTGTCGTCTCCGCGCCGACCGCGCTGTTGATCCGGCCCGATGGATATGTGGCGTGGGTGGGCGACAGGACGCAGGATGGTCTGCAAAAGGCAATGAATACCTGGTTCAGACCACCTGGCTAAAATGGGAAGGCTCTTGACCTAGGCGGCGAGCGAGATCGAACCGCAGTCCGATATCGTCTCCGGATCCGGCATTGGTTTGCCGCGGCGTTCCCAGGTCCGGCGGCTGATGCCGAAAGCCTCCCAGGGGCGCGCCTGGCTGAAAGAATTGGCGAGATAGTCGGCTCTGGAAAGCGCGCCGGCGGCACGGCGCTGCTCCTCTTTTCGCGCTCGGTCCCGCTGGCGTCGCTTTTCCTTTTGAAGTTTTGCTCTTTTCCGCTTCGGCACGTCGAAGGCGCCGATGGTGCGAATATTGAGGGCGCTCCGTTCCGCGTAGCTTAAGTGCAGAGCGTGGCCGAGCGCGTCGGCGGACAAGTCAGAAAAGCGCAGCTTTGTCCGCTCGTAGATGACTTCCTCTATCTGGGCTTTCCCGGCCCATGGCAGCCATCGCGCCGCCCAGCCGAGCACCACATCGACGAACTCTTCCTTGAATTCGACAAGGGCGAGGCCGGCGATTACCTCGACATAGATCAATGCGTCATCGGCCTCGGGCACAATGTCTCCGTGGCGATGCCGGATCAATTTTTCGATCTCGCGCATCCTGCCGCGGAAATGGTTCCAACGGCTGGCCCGCATGCGGCGCTGGACGGCCTTGTATCCCAGCAGACAGTCGCCGACTTTGATGGCCGCTAAATCCCGCGCCAAGCCCTCCGGCCGATCCGCTTCTACCGGCCGCTTCTGCGATTGTGCCGCTTTGTCTGCGCCAACAAGGCGATCCATCGATTTTCCCTTACGATCTGCCTTGGGAGGCCGAAACGACTGATTGTAAAGGAAGACCGAGGGGGTGATCATCTACTTTTGGCGCTGATCACACGTCATTCTGCGGATAGTCGAAGAAACGGCGGGAGTCTCGATTCGAGCCCGACGCTTTCAGGAAGCGGGCTGAAGACATTGCAGCAGCACTCGGCGCAACGCCGCTCGACGTGCAAATATCGGCCCAGCCCGGCCAAGAAGGACAAGCGCTCCCAATCCCGATCGATCCATCGGCGCAGAGGATATCATCGTCCCTCTGATCGCTGGCAGGAGAAGGCGCGGCTGAACCCCGCACTTTACTTAGCCTGCAATCAGCGGAAGCCGAAGAAGCTCAAAATCGCGAGCACGATAACGACAGCGCCGACAAGCCAGATCAAATTGTTCATGGGGAACCGTTCTCCTGTTTAGGATCGGGCCAACTGTGACCCGATCACATAACGGTGAAGCAGGCTTAGGAGTTCCCGACCGGTCCCATTGCTGTCGCGTGCCGCCTCAGACGCAAAACCAATTTCCGGCTCTATGCCTTTCAATAACTGCACGAGCGGGCATTGCTGGGTCTGAACCCATCCGCGCATGCCGGGTTTGTTGAGCTATCCCGTTGATATTGAAAATCCTGGTGATCCTGCCTTGCCGGCGTTGTGCAGGAAGACGTGAACGCGGACACGCCAATCAGCACTCCCGCTACCAATGTAAAAAATCGGTTCATCTGAACGTCTCCTCGCAAGGTTGTCATGGTCGCAATCTACCATGCCAACACGAGAATATACGAAACTTCTGGCACGTTTGATCACGCTCGCTTGACCTGAAACATTCGCGCGATTGATCAAACAATCTATATTCGTGATGCGTCGACCCTCAACCGGTGATCAAAGACGCTTAAGTCTAATCTGATCGGGTTATTCTGTCGTTATGGAAGTAGTTGCACGAAGTTAATAGCCAAGCGGACGCGATTTTGACTTGAACAAATCGTGGTTTTTCAGTAAAATTAGAGCATAAAAAAGTAATATAAATGGGAGGATACTATGTCGTCAACTCGGTTTGATCCGATTCTGCTTCATCGCCAACATTTCATCGATGAGGTCACGTGCCTCGATGAAATCTTCGATGTTCTGGACGGGTGGCCGGAGGACAAACGGGGTTTGGCATATGACACGCTGTTGAAGGCGTGCAGAGATACCGCCAACGGGCGTTTCCCGCTGAGCGCTGCGCGCGAGAATTTCCGGCGTTTTCTGAAGATGTCGGGCGTGTTGGCGAAGGTCGAGGGCGGCCCCAAATTCGAGCGGCTGATGAACCAACATATGGGCAATGCATAGGTCGTCGACGCATAAGCGCGCAGCCATAGCCGGATTGAGGTGAGTTGGAGCATAGCGAGGAAGTTGGCCAGTCGGTAAACGATCCAAGCGGCCGTTTCATTGCATAGAAGTTGACGCCAAAAGCGTCAAGCAGGAAGCGCCGAGCATTGGTCAAATGCTCGGCGCTTCCTGCTTTTAAGCCCGCTGTCGGCTCGGCCTTATCAGCTCATGTTTCGGCTGGTTAATGGGGCGTTGATCGCAAATTGCGCGGCAAAAGCCCTGGCATAAGCGGGCCGTGCTTCCCCGCGCGCGACATAGGCAGCCAGGTTTTGATATTCGTCCAAAATGCCTGACATTCTCAATCGCAGCAGCACGGATACCATCAACAGATCGCCCGCGCTGAACGCATCATCGAGCCAGTCGGCGACGCCTAGGTAAGCCGAGAGTTGGTCCAGCCGAGCGCGAACACGGTCCTTGACCAACGGCAAGCGCTCCTCGCTCCAAGGCTTGTCAGCTTCGAATATTCTTGCCGTCATCAATTCGAGGATTGGCGGCTCGACGGTGTTCAGTGCGGCAAACATCCACGTGATCGCGCGGGCGCGGGCATCGCGATCCCTGGGAAGCAGGCCCGCATGCTGCTCGGCAAGATGAAAGACGATCGAGCCGGTCTCGAACAGCGAGAGAGAACCTTCCTCATAGGTGGGGATCTGACCGAAGGGATGGATGGCCAGATGATCAGGCGTCTTCATCTCTGCGAAGGAAAGAAGACGAACCTCATAAGGCTGCCCCACTTCTTCGAGCGCCCAGCGAACGCGCGTATCGCGCGCCAGTCCCTTGCCGCCATCGGGCGATCGTTCAAATGCTGTGATCGTGATTGTCATCGCATCCGTTTCCTTGCTTGGGCAAATTTCTTCGGCTTCCTATCGTGACGACGCATGAGCCTGCCGGAAACCGACATCGGTCTTGAACTATTTTGAT
Organism: Rhizobium beringeri; assembly: GCF_004306515.1. Lineage (NCBI taxonomy): Bacteria > Pseudomonadati > Pseudomonadota > Alphaproteobacteria > Hyphomicrobiales > Rhizobiaceae > Rhizobium > Rhizobium beringeri. Next base: position 1,772,118 of record NZ_SILG01000001.1, read on the forward strand.
TGCCGGGTGCAGATCGCGAATGCCGCTTCCGATCAAAGGTCGTGAGATCCGGGTCGCCAATTCCTCAAGGCCGTATGTCGTTGTCGCAAAACCGCGGCACAGTTTTGCGCGCCATGCTTTGATGATCGCCTATTTCTTGGCCACAAAGCGCCGCGGCAAGCCCTGCCTGGAGGCAACTGGCTATGCGGGTGTCGGATCTCAACTGATCTTAATTTACGCCGGCATCCGCCCACTTGCATCCGAACACCAGCATGGGCTTCGAAAACCCCTTGAACCGTCGGCGCGTTGCGTGAGCGAAGAGATCGGCGGCGCCGTATTCCCGAAAAATATTCTCCGAGACGAGGATCTGGTCGCTGGAGGCTGCCGCACAGAGTCGCGCGGCAAGTTGCACGGTCGAGCCGAAGAGGTCGTTGCTGTCCTCGACCGGCTCGCCGCAGTCCAGTCCGATGCGGATATGAATCGGCTCGGTGTTTCCGCCGTTGTAACGCTCGAATTCCCGCTGGATCGCCATGGCGCATTCGACGGCTGCCGTTGTCGCGGCGAAGGCCGCCATGATGCCGTCGCCGGTGTGTTTCACCTCCCGGCCTGAATTCTGGCTGAGGCATCGGCGCACGATAGAGTCATGGGCGCGGACCATTTCGGTCGCAATCCGGTCGCCGAGGCGCGATGTCATCGCTGTCGATCCGACGATGTCGGTAAAGAGGATTGCCCGGTGGCCGGGATCCACCTGAGCGGAGGATTGGCCGGGCGCCGGCTCAGGGTCATGAATTCGGCCTAGAAAAGCCTCGACCGCTGACAGGGCAACCTCGACGATCTCGGCGGCGACGAAGCCGTGTGCCTCGCGATGCACACATTGCGCAGTTTCCGCATCCGGCGCATCCACGAGGCAGAAGGCGGTCCCGCGCCGCTGATCGAACCAATAGGTCAGGAACTTGACGCCGTACTTGTCCTGAATGTCGAGATCCATGCGATGTGCCTGAGCAACGTCAGCCGCTGACGTTCCTTCAAGAAAGTGCCGGTCCATGAAGATAGGCATCGCGCGCTCCTCCCAGATCCGCCGCGTGCAGGATAGATCGCATTGTACGACCCGGATGAAACTCCGTCCACCTCTGGCACAATCGATGAATGATTAGAGAGGTTCTTGCTTCCAGCAATGCATATGAGTTGCTGTAATCCTTATAGAGTATAAAAGGAAAGACTGAGTTTTAATCAGCAGGCGTGGGATGGAAAGCCCGATATTTACCATAATCAGTCGCTTAATGACTGATCGCAGGACTCCACTTCAAGCTCCATGTTCTCAAAAGCACCGGCTGCAGGGGATCTGGAGGGGACGAAGAGGAACGTCTACACTGCGAGCCTCGCTGAAGTTCAAGTCCCGTAGGGCCACGCTTCGGCTGGTGACGCGGCCCGCCAACGGCACGCAATTTGCATCGTACCCATAAGCTCCACCGAAATTGGGAAAAGCTGTAGCAAAGTGAGACAGACGGCACATTTTCGACCGGTCGGCTTGGCCTCAATGGGGCTTGGCCATTATGCCGTTATTAACTCTGTGTGGGACGCCGCGCGCACGCTCCTGCGCGACTGGCCGGTGGACGACGGCGAAGAGTATTTCGAGGCCGTCAAATCGTGCCTGGATGCGATTATCGGCGATCTCCCACCGGAACATGTGCGGGCGGCCTTCATCAGGGCTGCGCAGGAAGCCGGCATCGCGGTCATAGAAGCAGCGGACTGACTATCGGCCGCGCTTCGACGCCAGTCCCGGCTGTCAACGCCTGTCCTCAGCCAGATCGTCCCGGCGCTTGACTTTTCCTGCCAAAGTTCTAACTTAGAACAAAACAGGAACATTGGAGATGATCATGACGCATACGGAACAGGTGATCGCCAACGCCCTCGCGCTTGTCGAAGCGTCCCGCGCAGCCCGCGAGCGAGATCAACAGCGACGTGCCGCCTGGCAGAGAAAGGTCGAACTCAGCCGGCCGCTGCCGCCATTGCCGCGTCCGGTTCAATTGCCGTTGGCGCTGAACTGATGCGGCCGGCAAGGACCTTGGAATCCGATCGGGCATCCCCCGAACAAGCTGGCCCCGAACAAACCTGGCCCGATCAAGCGTGGGAAGTCGAAGCCGTGCTTGCCTGGCATGACGACAATGCCAAGGCGGCGATACGCTCGCTGCTCGATGACTGCAAACATCTCCGCCGGCAATTGGCGCTGGCGGAAAGTGTGATGAGCCGCGGGATGGCCCGCGGGTGGGCGCCGCGATACGAGCGCGACGCTCTCTGAAACATCGGCCATCCAGGCCCGGCATCAGCCGCCTGCAGCATTTGTCTCCGGATCGATCTGGGGCAGCCGGCTGTGGGCAATGACGGCCCCGGCCAATGCGATCGCCACCACCGCACCGATCCATGCGCCATACAAGCTCTGCCCGAGAATGACGCCGGCAAGGACCGGCGTGACGATGTCGGTGACGGCGACAAGCGACTGCGTTGCTCCCATGACGATGCCCTGGCGTTGCTGCGGTACGTGCACGGAGAGCGCCGCAACGAATGTCGGCCGCGCCAATGCCACGCCGGTGCTGATGCAAAGAACGGCGAAGGCGAGGGTGGCGATGTCGCTCGCCAGGCCGGCCGTGACATAACCAATCGAGAGAATGATAAAGACCAGGACGATCAGGCCTCGTTCAGAGAAAATGCCGCCGAGCCACGTGAGGAGGAAAAGCTGGACCAGGATGTTGATCGCGCCGTCGGCGGTGAGAAGGTAACCCAGCTCCTTCGGGCCGAACGCATGTTCATTCCAGGTGAATGTATCCGCCAGAAAAACGGCGAGCTGCGAACTGAACATCCCGTATGAGAAATAGTGGCAGAGAAGAACGACGACGAGGACGCGGATGACCGGCGAGGCGAGGAGGGGTCGAAATGAAACCTTCTCGCCGACCGCCTCATCCGCTGCGCTGTCGTTGCCGAACCGGCCGGGTGCATGAGCGCCTTTCAGCCAAAGCCCGGTCACCAGCATGCTGGTCGCCGATAGGGCAAGTGCGACCCAGATCGGCGCCGTCAGGGAAATATCGGCGAGGTAGCCGGAAAAGCTCGGTCCGAGCATTCCGCCGAGGCCGAGGCCGGCACTCAAAATGCCGATGGCCTGACGCCGGGTGGCGGGGCTGCTGTTGTCGGCGGCATAGGCTGCCGCAGCCGAGAAGTTGGCTGCGGTCAGGCCGAGCAGGATCCGCGCCAGCAGCACAAAGACGACGCTATTGGCAAGCGCCAGCAGCAAGAGGCTGATGAGCGCCCCGGCCTGGCTGGCGAGCAGGACCCTCTTGCGGCCGTAACGGTCGGAAAGTTGCCCCAGCCAGGGAGCGGCAACGAACTGGCTGAGCGCTTCCGCAGCGAGGACAAGCCCGAGAACGAGCGGCGACGCCCCGAGAGTCCTGAGGTAGAAAGGCAGGATCGGCAGAATGGCGCCGCTGCTGGCGGCATCGAGGCTGACGACGATGAAAACTGGCAGCATCAGCCGCCAGTCAAGCCGCTGCGACGCGGCACTTGCGGCGGCATCGATCGGACGCAGTTCGTCGCTCATCACATTTCTCTCTGATTGGGGCTAGGACGGTGCGCGCGGGCGGTCGCCCTGAGAAATCCGCGTCGACGCGCTTCTCCGGCGCGCGCCGCGATCGCGGCGGTTTCCCGCGGCCAGGCCTCAGCAGCGTGCCGGTTTTCAGACGCGCCGGTGACGCCGTGGCGCTTTGCGTTGCCGCTTATGCAGCAAGGCCGACATTTGCGAGATAGGCTTCCAGCGCCCAGGCGTGAGCGGAGGCAATGATGGCGCCGACATAGCCGTCCGGACGCACGAGCACCCAGTCGCCCGATGCCAGACCGTAGGCTTCACGGAAATGCCCGCCTTCGTCGATGACGTCTCCGCGCCGGCCGATCCTGTGGATGTGCAGACCTGGACGCGGCGGAACGGAGGCTTGCTCGGCCTCGTAGCCCAGCAGCGTCCAGTGCGCGCCTCTGAACAGTTCGAACAGGCGCGTCGGCTGGCCGCCCACACCTCTGAGCGGCGCATCGGGCGCACGGTCTCCCGCAAGCAGGCCGGCGCTCCGCTCCGGCTTTTCCAGCGCGAAGGAGGAGGAGGGATAGCCGATATCGAGTTGATGGACCTCGCGGCCGCGCCGCATCTCGCCTCGCTTCAGGGCGTCGAGAAGATTGGTCGCCAGACCGAGCATGGCGGCGGCGACCGGGCGGCGCTCTTCCTCATAGCTGTCGAGCAGCGCGTCGGGGGCGCCTGCCGCCGCCGCCGCCAGTTTCCATCCGAGATTATAGGCGTCCTGAACGCTGGTATTCAGACCCTGTCCGCCGGTCGGCGGATGCGTATGGGCGGCATCGCCGACCAGGAACACGCGGCCGAGCCGGTAGCGATCGGCAAGCCGGGCATTCATGTGGAAGGCCGACGCCCAGGAGACCGAGTGGACTTCAATGTCGTTGCGGCCGGTGCGCTCCTTCACCAGGGCGGCCAAGCCTGCCGCGGAGAGATCGACCTCGCCATCGAGCGGGATTGGCCCTTGGATCTGGAACAGGTCCGTTCCCGCCAGCGGGCAAATGGCGATCTGTCGCTGCATGTCGCCATCGCCGAAGCGATGCCATACGTCGCGGTCCAATCCCGTCAGAATCACATCGGCGACGATGGCGCGCACGCCCAGCGTCTTGCCGGGAAAGCCGATATCCAGCGCATGGCGCACGAAGCTGCGGCCACCATCGGCGCCGACGAGCCAGCGCACGCGGATGGTCTCTTCGCCGGATATGCCCTTAAGCCGCGCGGTCACGCCCGTCTCGTCCTGTTCGAAGGCGATGAGCTCGCTGGCAAATTCGGGCCGGTGCCCCAGCTCGAGCAGGCGCTCGCGCATCACCCTTTCGGTCAGGAACTGCGGCACCATCAAGGAAAGATGATAGGGCTCGGCCGGCGTCGGCTCCCCACCCACCACGGCGTCGGATTCGCTGAAGCTGCCGTCGTCACGATATTCCCGCTGCCGGGGATAGGCGCCGCCTTGGGCGACGATCCGGTCGAGAATGCCGAGATCTTCGAACACCTCCTGGCTTCTCGGCTGAATACCCTTGCCGCGCGAGCCGCGGAATGGATCGTTCAATTTTTCGATCAGGCGGAAGGATACGCCCCGTCGCGCCAGCTCGATCGCCAGCGTCAGGCCGGCCGCACCGGCGCCTGATATCAGCACGTCGACTGTGGAATTTTCTGTCATTGATTTCTCCATATGTGTATTATGCACATAATAGGAGAATCGGCATGACGTCAACAAAGAATGTGCAAAATACACATATTAGCGGAAAACTGCGCGAACTGCATGGGGCTTTGATCGAGATCGTCAGCGTCATGAACCGCCCGCAGCGCGATGAGCAGATGGTCCGGGAGGCGGGGATTTCGCTCGATCGCGCGCTGTTTCCGCTGCTCGTCACGATAGAACGGCTCGGTCCCATCGGGGTGGTCGAACTCGCCGACCGCGCCGGGCGCGACTACACCACCGTCAGCCGTCAGGTCGCCAAGCTCGAAAGCCTCGATCTGGTGGAGCGTCGCGGAAATACCGCCGACCGCCGCGTGCGCGAGGCGGTCATCAGCCCGAAGGGCAAGGCAATGACCGATCGCATCGACATCGCCCGCGAGCGGATGGGCCGCGCCATCTTCGAGAGCTGGGAGGAACACGACTTCAATGAACTCGTGCGGCTGATGCGGAAGTTTGCCGAGGATATCAGCGGCGATATCGGCAATGGCGCGGGAGAAACTGAGGGCGAGGGCGGACCGCAAGCGGATTAGCCTCGGAATCCTTCCCTTATGTGGCCTTTGAATTCACCGGAGCCATTGCGCCGGCGCGTCTGCGATGATTTTGTAGCGTCCTGCAATCGCAACGCTTTCCGGTGATTCCCAATGTTCGATATTCTGTGGCGCGGCCTGGTGATCGGCGCCGGCGCAACCATCCTCATGGACCTCTGGGCGATCCTGCTCACCCAGTTCGGCCAGGCGGCCCCCAACTGGGCACCTGTGGGACGATGGTTCTGGCACCTCCGCCGCGGCAAGGTCTTTCACGAGAGCATTGCCGACGCCGAGCCCTATGCCAATGAACTGGCGCTCGGCTGGATCAGCCACTACGCCGTCGGCCTTCTCTATGGGGTGATCTTCGCCATCATCATGGGCTCAGCCTGGCTGGCGGACCCGACATTTCTTCCCGCCTGGATCTTCGGCATCGTCACCGTGGGGGCAGGGTGGTTCCTGCTGCAGCCGGGCCTCGGCATCGGCTGGGCTGCCTCCAAACATCCGACCCCGAACAAGGTCCGGTGCTTCAACCTGCTGGCTCATACGGTGTTTGCGCTGGGGCTCTACGGGACGGCATTGATCATCGGCTGAGACCAGCCAAAACCCCTCCCCACAAGGGGGAGGGGCTAAGCCGCGGCCGGCGCCAGCAACAAAAGCGAGCTCTTGCTCGCTGTGACCGTTCTACGGATTATTGCGATAGAGGTTATCGCAAGCGGTGCGGCATCTTAGCCCCTCCCCCTTGTGGGGAGGGGCCTTTCTTGGATACCTACGAACCAGACGGCCTCACCGCGCAGCCCAGTTGGCGCCGCGGCGGAAGATGGTCTTCATCTGGGGAACGTCGAATTCCTTGGCTTGATGGCCGAGCGAGGAATAGAAGACGCGGCCCTTGCCGTATTTCCGTTTCCAGACGACAGGCATGACGACGCCGTCGATCCAGTAGGCGTGATCGCCGGTGAACCTCGTCGTCGCCAGAACCTCGTTCGAGGGGTCGACATGCATGTAATATTGCTCTGACGTATAGGGGAAATCGGCGATCCCTTCCATGAGCGGATCGTCGGGCCGGGTGATGTTGACGGTATAGTCGATGATGTTGCCGGGGTGAGCCACCCACTGGCCGCCGATGATGAACTGGTAGTCGACGGAGTCGCGGAAGGCATCGCCTGCGCCGCCGTGATAGCCGGCGATACCGACGCCGCTTTCGATCGCCGTCGCGAGGTTCTTGACCTCCTCCTTCTCGATCTTCGACATCGTCATGATCGGGACGACAAGGCTGAGATCATGGACGGAAGGGTCGGCAAGGGCCTCGGTGCCGTGCTCGAGATAGACCTTGAAGCCGTCTTCCTCGAGCATGGTCTTGATGATTTCGGCGCACTCCTGCGGTTCATGCCCGCTCCAGCCGCCCCAAACGATCAGTGCTTCACGCATAGTCTTTCCTCCTGAAACTTATTTCGCCAGCCGTCCGTCGACGATGGAATCGGACAAGGGGGCAGGGCGCTCCGTTGCCGTGGTGATCGTGACCGTCCGGCCGGTTGCGGCAGCGGTGTGGAACGCTTCCATGACCTCGAGCACATGCAGCGCCAGATCGCCATTGGCGCGGTGCGGCCGGTTGGAGCGGATCGCATGCGCCATGTCGGCGACGCCGAGCGAGCGATAATTGCCGTCGGCATAGGGTGCTGTGACCGGCTGGTCCTCGAACGGACCGCCCTTCTTCAGATATTCCACGGGGCCGGCGAACTTGTTCGGATCGGGAACGATCAGCGTGCCCTCGGTTCCGTAGATTTCCAGCGGCACATGCCTGTGGCCGGCGACATCGAAGCTCATGGCGATCTGGACGACGGCGCCATTGGCAAAGGCCATCATGCCGGTGACATGGGTCGGCACGTGCACGGGAATACGCTCGCCATTGCGCGGTTCGCTGGTGATCAGCCGTTCCGATCGCGGCGTCGTCGCAAAACCCGCAACTTGTGAAACAGGTCCGAGAAGATTGACGAGATCGGTGATGTAATAGGGACCCATATCGAGCATCGGCCCGCCACCGACTTCGTAAAAGAAGGTCGGGTTCGGATGCCAGCGCTCATGGCCCGGGCACATGAAGGTTGCCGAGCCGCCGACCGGTTGGCCGATGACGCCCTTGTCGATCAGGGTGCGGGCCGTCTGGTGGCCGCCGCCGAGGAAGGTGTCGGGGGCAGCGCCGATGCGAAGATTCCTCGTTTTGGCGGCTTCCGCCAATTTTTTCCCTTCCTCGAAATTAATCCCGAGCGGCTTTTCTGAATAGGTATGCTTGCCGGCCTCAAGCGCCTGCAACGCCACGGCAACATGGGCCTTCGGGATCGTCAGATTGACGATGATCTCGACCTTGGGATCGGCGAAAAGCTCCTCGACGGTCTTGACGGGAACATTAAACTCCGCCGCCTTTGCTTCCGCCAGCTCCCGGTTGAGATCGGCGACGCCGCGGATGTCGAGAATGGGAAAGGATGCCATCGCCGTGAGATAGGCGCCCGAAATATTGCCGCATCCGATGATGCCGATACCGACCTTGTCCATGAATTCCTCCATTGATCGTGCCATTGATGTTGATTGTGGCGCCCGTCAGAGCGCCGGCCCCGTCGTGCTCCAGGGCGATTCGTAGAGTTCGTAAAGCGCCACCGCAGCGGCACCCTGCGCCCAGAAATCATCGGTCGAATCGTCGAAGACGAGTTCGCTCACGCCGCGCAGCGACGGTGGAATGGCGAGCGCATAAGCATCGCGCAGGCTGTTGAGAAAGGGTTCGCCGAGCGCTAGGCTCGACCCCACAAGAATGACCCGCGGCGGCGCAAACAGCGTGACGATGTTGGCAATGGTCAATCCGACCGCTTCGCCGGCGCGGATGGCGGCACTGATCAGCCGGTCGTCATCGGCCTTGATCAGTGCCTGGGCATGGTTCATGCCGCGGCCGAGACGGATCGCTTCGGCAAAACGCCCGTCGGCCTGCTGTTCGCCGAGGATCGCGCTTTCGCCGGCCTGGCTGAAGAGCCGGACGACGCCATTCGGTCCCATGCCGAGCACGAGGTCGCCGAGATTGTGGCTGAGGCCGCCGGCGCCGCGAAACAGGCTGTTGCCGTGCAGGACCCCGAGACCCAGCGTCTGTTCGAGCGAAATCAGCACCATATCCTCGAGATCGCGGGCCTTGCCGAACCAGTGATGGCCAAGCGTAATGGCGTGGGCGTCGCTTTCGACAATGGTCGGCGTCGCCAGCCGCGTCGACATTTCGGCGGCGAAATCGACATTGGTGTCGCGAAAGATCGGGCTGCTTCTTATGTAGCCGGTGCGGTGCTCGATGACGCCTGGAAAGCCGAGGCAGACGCTGTCGACATCCTCCAGCGAAAGCCCGGCATCGAGGACGCAGCGCCTGACCCCATCCTCGACCAGATCGGCGATGACGCCGATCGGCTGCCGATCGATGCGAATCGGCAAGGCGAGCTTCGACAGCACGTCGCCGCGGAAATTGGTGACGACGAAGACCATCCTGTTGGCGGCGATCTTGGCGCCCACCACGCGGGCGGCATCGGGATTGAGCTCCAGCATCACCCGCGGCCGTCCGCGCACGGCCTCATTGCGGATATCGCCTTCGTGACGCGGCAGGATGAGGCCGTCGTCGAGCAGCGAGGCGGTGATGGCCGAAACGGTCGTTGTGGAAAGTTCGGTTCGCTCGCTGATCTCTATCCGCGAGATCGGACCATGGCGCCGGACGGTATCGAGCACGTTCAAGCGATTGATCGCGCGCATTAATTCTGGATCTGCGGTCTTCATTGGAACTAGCCAGGCGAGCGTTTCGTTGGGGCGGAACCCAAATATTTTTAACGGGTTACGAAATAAATAGCGGGCAATTCGGCGGTCCTGTCAAGCGCATTTGATAAAAATAGAGGCATTGGGTTGACATTGTCTCAAAGCTCCGTTGAATTAATCCGCATAGGGGAAAAATTGTGAGGATAGCCCCCTGGGAGGAAAAATCATGACTTTTAGGTTCAAGAGCGCCGCTCTTCGCGGCAGGCGTATCGCATCCATGGCCGCGGCTGCCGGCATGTTGCTGGCCGGAGCAGGTGCTGCCTCGGCGACGACGGTGGTCAAGTGGCTGCATCTCGAGCTCGACCCGAAATATGTCGCGGCCTGGGAAGACATCGTCAAGAAATACGAAGCCCAGCACCCTGACGTCGATATCCAGATGCAGTTTCTCGAAAATGAGGCCTTCAAGGCCAAGCTTCCGACATTGCTGCAGTCCGACGACGTGCCGGATTTCTTTTTCAGCTGGGGCGGTGGCGTCTTGAAGCAGCAGTCCGAGACCGGCGCGCTCCAGGATGTGACGCCGGCCCTCGATGCCGATGGCGGCAAACTGCGCGGCGCCTATAGCCCGGCTTCGGTCAGCGGCCTGACATTCGACGGCAAGACCTGGGCTATTCCCTATAAGGTCGGTCTGGTCAGCTTTTTCTACAACAAGGAGCTGTTTGCCAAGGCCGGCGTCAAGGCCGAGGACATCAAGAACTGGGCTGATTTTCTCGACACGGTGAAGAAGATCAAGGCAGCCGGCATCGTGCCGATCGCCGGCGGCGGCGGTGAAAAATGGCCGATCCACTTCTACTGGAGCTATCTCGTCATGCGCGAAGGCGGACAGAAGGTCTTCGAAGCGGCAAAGACCGGCCAAGGCGAAGGTTTCCTCGATCCCGCAATCATCAAGGCCGGCGACGACCTCGCCGAACTCGGAAAGCTCGAACCGTTCCAGCCTGGCTATCTCGGCTCGACCTGGCCGCAGGCGCTCGGCGTTTTCGGTGACGGCAAGGCTGCGATCATCCTCGGCTTTGAAAATACCGAGGCCAATCAGCGCAAGAATGCCGGCGACGGCAAAGGTCTCGCACCCGAAAATATCGGCCGTTTCGCCTTCCCGGCGGTCGATGGCGGCGCCGGCAAGCCGACCGATACGCTTGGCGGTCTGAACGGCTGGGCTGTCACCAAGAAGGCATCCAAGGAAGCGATCGATTTCCTCGCCTTCCTGACGAATGCGGACAATGAACGGGCGATGGCCAAATCAGGCATGCTTCTGCCCGTTGCCGTCGGCGCCGGTGACGGCGTCACCAACCCGCTGCTTGCCGAATCGGCAAAACAGCTGGCCGCTTCCACCTGGCATCAGAACTATTTCGACCAGGATCTCGGTGCGGCGGTCGGCCGCGTCGTCAATGACGTGTCGGTGGAAATCGTCTCCGGTCAGATGAATTCCAAGGACGGCGCCCAGATGATCCAGGACGCTTTCGAGCTGGAACAATAACCAGCGCCTGCAGACCCTTCCTGGCGCTCCGCTGAAGAGCGGGAGCGCCAGCATTGCTGCCGACGAGATGCGAAAGCAGGACCCATGGCCAATATTTCAGTCCCATCGATAACCACTGCCGCCAGGCCGGCAAAAAGAGCCGCAAACAGCAAGAGCTCGGTCGCTCATGACCGGCTGGCGGTGCTGTTGATCTTCCTGCCGCCGGCGCTGCTGCTTTTCACGCTCTTCGTCATCATGCCGATGGGCGAGGCGGCCTGGTACAGCCTCTACAAGTGGAACGGCTACGGCACGCCGACTGAGTTCATCGCGCTGCGCAATTTCCAGGTTCTGTTTCGAAATGCGGCTTTCACCCAGGCGCTGGTCAATAACGGCCTGATCATCGTGATCTCGATCTGCATCCAGGTGCCGCTCGCCATCTGGCTCGCCACCATGCTGGCGCACCGCATTCCGGGTGTCGTCGGCTACCGCCTGATCTTCTTCCTGCCCTATGTGCTGGCGGACGTTGCCGCGGGTCTTATCTGGCGCTTCGTCTATGATGGCGACTATGGCCTGTTTGCCGCCGTTTCCAACTTCTTCGGCTTCGCCAACCCCTATGTGCTCGCCGACAAGGATGTGGCGATCTATGCCGTGCTTGGCGTCATCGTCTGGAAATATTTCGGCTTCCACATGATGCTGTTCATCGCCGGCCTGCAATCCGTCGACAAGAGCGTGCTGGAGGCCGCCGAAATCGACGGCGCCACGGGCTGGCAGAAGTTCCGTTACGTCACGTTGCCGCTGCTCGGGTCGACCTTGCGTCTTTCCATCTTCTTTGCCGTCGTCGGCTCGCTGCAGCTCTTCGACATGATCATGCCGCTGACGGGCGGCGGGCCGTCCAACTCCACGCAGACGATGGTCACCTTCCTCTACACCTACGGCGTCATGCGCATGCAGGTCGGCCTCGGCAGCGCCGTCGGCGTCGTGCTCTTCATCATCTGCGTGACGCTCGCCTTCGGTTACAAAAGGATATTCATGCGCCATGACTGATATGAGCTCTTCCATCCGCATGAGCACTTCCACACGCGTCTATCTCTACGTGTCGCTGAGCCTGATTGCCGCAATCGTGCTCGTGCCGTTGCTGACGACGGCGCTCGGCGGCTTCAAGACGCTGGGTGACCTGCGCACCAATCCCTTCGGCCTGCCGACAGAGTGGCAATGGGCAAACTATACCGACATTCTTTTCGGTGAACGCTACTGGCTGCAGATCGGCAATTCGCTTGTGATCGCGTCGCTTACCGTCCTCCTGACGCTGATCGTCTCGTCGATGGCGGCTTTCGCCTTTGCCCATGTCCGGTTCTTCGGATCGTCGTTCCTGCTCAATTATTTCCTGCTCGGCCTGATGTTTCCGGCGGCAACCGCGATCCTGCCGCTCTTCATCCGCATCCGCGATCTCGGCCTGCTCGATACCTATTGGGGCGTGGTGCTGCCGCAGGTGGCCTTCGGCCTTGGCATGAGCATCCTGCTGTTTCGAAACTATTTCCGCAACCTTCCGGAAGAATTGTTTCAGGCGGCTTTCGTCGACGGTTGCGGTTATCTCCGCTTCTTCTGGCATATCTCGCTGCCGCTTTCCCGGCCGATCGTCGCCACCGTCAGCATCATTTCCTTCGTCGGCAGCTGGAACAGCTACATCCTGCCGCTGATCATGCTGAACTCGGAATCGAAATATCCCTGGCCGCTCGGCATCATGGTCTATCGCGGCGAGTACGGCACGGAGTGGCAGCTGGTGCTGGCCTTCATCACGCTGACCATCCTTCCCACCATCATCGTCTTTTTCGTCGCCCAGAGACACATCATCGCCGGTCTGACCGCCGGCGCCGTGAAGTCCTGAGCCCGAACCATTGGAGGTGCAATCATGGCATCCGTTGAACTCACCGATATCAGCAAGACCTATGGCGCCGTCGACGTCATCCACGGCATCTCGCTTGGTATTGAGGACGGAGAATTCGTCGCGCTCGTCGGCCCGTCCGGTTGCGGAAAATCGACGCTGCTGCGGATGATCGCCGGCCTCGAGGAGATTACTGATGGCGACATCGCCATCGGCGGCAAGGTCGTCAACGCTATGACGCCGCGCGAACGCAACATCGCCATGGTCTTCCAATCCTACGCGCTCTATCCGCACATGACGGTTGCTGAAAACATGGGCTTCAATCTGAAGCTCGCCGGCGTTGCTAAACCCCAGATCGAGGCCCGGGTGGCCGAGGCCGCCCGCATGCTGGATCTCGCCGAACTCCTCGACCGCAAGCCGGCCCAGCTTTCCGGTGGCCAGCGCCAGCGCGTCGCCATGGGCCGTGCCGTCGTGCGCAATCCCGCCGTCTTCCTGTTCGACGAGCCACTGTCCAACCTCGATGCCAAGCTGCGCGTGCAGATGCGCTCGGAAATCAAGACGCTGCACCAGAAGGTCAGGACGACCTCGATCTATGTCACCCATGACCAGATCGAAGCGATGACGCTTGCCGACCGCATCGTCGTTCTCAATCAGGGCAGGGTGGAACAGCAGGGCACGCCGCTCGAACTCTACAGGAAGCCCGCCAATCTCTTCGTCGCCGCCTTCATAGGATCGCCGGCAATGAACATGCTCGAAGGCACGGTCGACGGAGAAAATGGTGGGCCTGCTGCTCGTCTCAGCGACGGCACGGCGATCCGCATCGCGCCGGACCGCAAGGTCAAGGCCGGCCAGGCCATCACCATCGGCCTGCGTCCCGAACATCTCGTTCCCGGTGTCGCCGCCGGCACGCCGCTCGCCGGCCGGACGATGCTGGTGGAACCGACAGGCGCCCAGACCCACGTGGTCTTCGACCTTGCCGGACAGCAGGTGACCGCCATCGTCGACGGCGAATATCCCGCCCGCTACGGCGCCGTGTTCGAGGCAAGCATTACGAGTGATCAGGTGCATGTCTTCGATCGCGGCACTGGTGTGGCGCTGTAGACGCAAGAATGGGGCATGCGAATCCTCGGCCCAGGAGATCGCCGAATCCTGCCCCTCATCCGGCTGCGGCCACTTTTGCCGGGGTCGAGCCACAGGTCTCGACCCGTCCTTCGGACCCCGCCTGAGGGGGAAGGGGCATGCCGCGACCTCTCCGTTCCTCGCCCGCCTCTCGCAGGGCACGGGCGGCTATTCACACGTTCTGGCGGCATGACCAACGCCTCTACTCCCCAGACCATAAACTGCCATTGGTGGTATTTGCCGCATAACTCCGGAAATCTTCAGGCCGTTCTTGTTTGACGATTGACTGATGCCGCCGGTCTAGCCAGCTTCCGGCACTTTAAATCACCAGCTGCGCTCTATCTGAAGTTTTCCTTCTGGAAATGGCTCCGCGAATGCACGGCAACGCGACCAGCCGTGGAGCGCTGGCAATTCGCCAAGAGCAGTCATCAACTGCGAATATTAGTCACCAATTGATCGCGATATTGGAGGTCAGAGAATGCAGCAACACCACTTGGGGATTTTGATTGGTGGCAGTTCGCATGTTGGAAAATCCACACTGGCAAAGAACTTGGCTGTCTCGCTTGGTAGGGAACTCATTTCCACCGACAAATTGGGCCGCCACCCCGGTAGACCGTGGCCGACGCTCCGTCCCCAGGTAGCTGAATATTATTCACGTCTCTCCGATGATACCGTGCATTGGTTTTTGAAGGTTCACCACGAGAATATGTGGCCGTACATATGTCAGATCATCGAAAATCAGAGGCGGCTTTTGAAGCCCTTCATACTTGAAGGGTCAGCACTACGGCCAGAGTATATGACGAAACTCGACCCAAGCCTCGTTAGAACCGTGTTCCTGTACGCAGAAGACGACTTCTTACGTGCCCGCATGATGGAAGAAGCCGCCTACAAGGACGCCACTCAATCGGCGGCTTTGATCATCGAGAAATTTGTGGAGCGTTCGATCCGCGACAAGAGGGAAATGTTAGAGGCAGCGCGATACGCCAAACTTCAATGTGTTGACGTAGCTTACCCGGAAGCCCTTGAAGCCTTGGCCAAGGAACTTGCTGCTGCCTACTCGGTGGCCAATGAATAGGGCGGATAACCAGCCCCTGTTTGCTCAAAAGACCGAAACAGACGGATGAGCGGCTAGGCCATTTGGTTTCTCAACGATATCCCCCGCCACCGGACGTTGCCAATGCCAGAAGTTGCACTATTGTCTGTCCGGCACGCGAAAACCTGATGGTGGTTATGCCGGTAGTAACTCGACATCTCATTGACCGGGGTGACGGAGCCACGGTTGAGCTTTTTCAAGCTCAAGCCGCAAGCGAAACGCCCGCAGGAGCAATCCTATTTGTCCACGGCAATCAGGGTGGCCGTCTGCTTGGAGGGAGAGAGGCGGTCGCCAGCGGCGCGTTGCTTCGGTTCTGTTCTGGTTTGAATATTACTGCTGCGGCAGTCTCGCAGCCCGGTTTTGGGGCGTCAGATGGCCCTTCAGATTTCTGCGGTCCCAAAACCCAGCAAGCGATCATAGCTGCTCTCGCCTTCCTGCGGGACCAGCCTTCCGTCGATCCTAACCGAATTGTTCTCTATGGAAACAGTCGTGGTGCCGTTGCATCGGCAATGGTCGCCACCCAGGTTTCTGATCTGCGAGCAGTCATTCTATCCAGCGGCGTCTACGATCTTGAAGTCGCTTATCACGAGAGTTCAGACGGTTTGCGGTGGGCTATCGAGAAAGAGGCGGGCCTATCGAGAGAGGCCTTTCTGGCTCGCTCTGCTTTGCATTATGCGCCCGAAGTTCGGTCTGAGACGCTATTGCTGCATGGAAAGCATGACGACCGTGCTCCGGTTGCCCATGCCGAACTCTTCTCAAAAGCTCTGTCCAATGCCGGAGTCCTGGCGACGCTTCACGTCTTTGAGTGTGGACATCAAATTCCGAGGAACCACATGCAGGCAGCTCTCAGGCCCTTCCTGCAAAGGGTGTTCAATCCCGTCGTGACGTACCACTAAGGCCGCAAGACAGCTTCGGTCAGCGGGAAAGTGACGAAAACCTAAAAGAGATTAGGCCCAAACCCGCCTCTTGAAGGAGGAGAAAAAATGAAACGCATCGAGATGGAGGTGAGCGGCGGCTGCCAGTGTGGTGCCGTGCGCTACCACGCAACCGCCATGTTTGACAATTCGCATCTCTGCCATTGCCGCATGTGCCAGAAAGCCTCGGGCAACATCTTTGCCGCGCTCGTCGCCGCGCCCGATGATGCGCTCAGCTGGACACGCGGCAAGCCAAGCATCTGGAAGAGTTCGGAGATTGTCGAGCGCGGCTTCTGCGCCAATTGCGGCACGCCATTGTTCTTCCACCACCTCGAAAACGGTCGCACCAACCTGATGATCGGTTCGCTTGACGATCCGCACGCCTTCGCGCCGCTTGCCAGTACCTGCACCGAGAACATGGTGGCATGGTTCGATACGATCACGGGCATAGAAAATACCGGTGCGACCGAAAACAACGGCGCCGACTGGGCCGCGGCGATCAAGGAGAGCAACAACCAGCACCCCGATCATGATACCGCCTCATGGGCGGTGAGGGGGCGTGATGGCTGAGTCCTACTCCGGCGGTTTCCGGTGTTGCGCTGTCCGAGGCCATGGCGTGTGGGCAGTGGCCGGGGCTTTCCTCGAGCTATTCGCCGCGGCCGGAGACGCGTTAAGACGGCCAGTTTGAAAGTCGCTAATATCACAGTGTTGCCAGTGATATGGGGTCAGCGCTGCGAGTGCGACCCTGCGAACTGGGATCGTTGCACATCGATGCTACCGACCACCGCTAGGCGGGCGATAGCATCGGTTGACGAGGGCTACTTTGCTCCTGCGGCCGCTTCTATGACCGCAGCCACTTCCTTGGCGTGCGAGGCCAGCGAGGCGTGGCTACCCTCGACCGTCGTCACCTTGGCCTTCATCCGTTCGGCAAAGAAAGCCTGTGCGTGGGGATCAAGGACGAGGTCCTTGGAGCTCAGGACGTACCAGCTTGGCTTGTCGTGCCATGCCGCGACCTCAGCAGGCGCATCGAAGGCAGTGTGGTTGATCGGCATCTGGTTCGCTGCCAGATGTTCACCGATCTTCTTCGGCAGGTCGCCCGCCACTGCACTGGGGAATACTGCAGGATCGATGGTCAAGTAACCCTTTGCGTCGGGCCGAATGGCCGCCGCTCCGGGGGTTGCCGGACCGCTGGCTGCCAATGCTGTGATGGTTTCACCTTTCTCAGGCGCAAAGGCCGAGACATAGACGAGTGATGCCACCTTGGCGTTGTCGCCCGCCTCGCCGATCACCACGCCACCCCAGGAATGGCCCACCAGGACAACCGGGCCATTTTGCGCATCCAGCACCGCATTGGTGGCAGCGACGTCGTCAGCAAGCGAGGTCAATGGGTTCTTTACCGCAGTCACCTTGTAGCCCTTGGCGGTCAGGATTGCAGCGACGCCGTCCCAACTGGTTTCGTCAACGAAGGCGCCGTGGACAAGAACGATATTCTTAATTGTTTGATCCGGGAGAGCCGGCTGGGCCCTTGCGGGTGCAGCACCAAGCATGGCGGTCGTCAGCATCAGGGCGGACATAAGAAGAGATTTCATTTGGAGAGCTCCTATAGGGCGCATCAGCGCGATTGCTTAATTCGGATAATCTGCAATGCTATCACCTAAACGACGGCAGGAAGACCAGGATGGCCTTGCCTTCGCGGAAACACTTGAACTGCCAGATAATTCCTCTTTGAAGACAAAACAAAACTAGGGCTTACCGAGATGGATCACCATGACCTGAGCCCCGCAATGCATGCTCCATCGTCCAAAAATGCGATCATGCTCGCCTCTCGGGTGGATCTGCTCTCCCAGATTTTGGCCATGGTCAGCCTGCATGGCGAAATCGTCTTTACACTCGAGCTCAGCCAACCATGGGCGCTACGCTTTCATCCAGGAGCGGCTTATTTCTTCATCGTGCTCGAAGGGGGCCTGACGGTTGTGAACGATCAGGGCCATGCCTTGCAGGTGGCAACTGGCGATCTGATCATGCTGCCGCGTGGGCTTGGACACGGCTTGAGCGATGGCGAGTGTGCGACTGAGGCTGACTTGGCAGCCCTGATGGCGGCGCAGGTTACCGCCGAAAAACTCAATGTCTCCCACGGCGGAGGCGGCCAACAGACCAAGCTTATCGCCGGAGCCTTTCGGTTCGAAAGCGCTTCCGTGCCCTGGCTCGTATCGGCACTGCCGTCGGTCATTCACATTCCAAAAGCCAGCGGCGAGACCGCCGGATGGGCCGAGGGCCTTGGCTACTTCATGATGAAGGAAGCCCAGGAGGTGTATCCCGGCGCGTCCATCATGATTTCACGGCTGATCGACGTGCTGGTGATCAGTATCCTGCGTAGCTGGGTGCGGATCGAGCGGGGCGGCAATGTCGGCTGGCTTGGAGCGCTCGGGGATGCGCGCATCAGCCGCGCGCTCAAGGCCATCCACGACGAACCTTATCGGCGCTGGACCGTGCTCGATCTGGCTCGGGTGGCGGGCCTGTCCCGGTCCGGCTTCGCGGCGCGATTTACAGCATTGGTGAAAGAAGCGCCACTTTCCTACCACAGCCGCTGGCGGCTGACGCTCGCCTTGGGCTTGATGCGCCAGCCTGATGCCAAGGTTGGGTCGGTCGCCAGGCAAGTGGGCTATGATTCCGAAGCAGCCTTCAGCCGAGCCTTCAAGGCACAGTTTGGTTTTGCGCCCATGAATGCCAAATCGACAACTATTCAGGATCGATGATGGTGTAGATCCGGCGCAATGCATACCAGATTATAACGCGCGAATGTCCGACGTGGGGTCGAATGCCGAATGTCAGCTTCTGCTGAACTCGCCCCGATAACAGACGCGCCGCTTCCGGCCCCGTAGCGGTCGTCTATCCAAGCGGAGCCGATGTCCGTCGTTGGTGCGAACAGCCGCCGGGCCACCCCGGCGGCCTACTGCCGCGATATATTATTCCGCCGCGATCCGTGTGACGCCGTTGGCCTGGACGATCTTTTCCAGCAGCGCGAGCTCTTCCTGGGTAAGATCCGTCAGAGGCGGGCGCACGGGGCCTGGGTTCTGCCCGAGGACGCGAAGGCCGGCCTTGATGATCGAGACGGCATATCCCTTCTTGCGGTTGCGCAAGGCGACGAAGGGGAAGAAGAAGCCCTTGAGGATCTCGTCGACTGTTGCCTGATCGCCGGTGCGCAAGGCGCCGTAAAAGCGCTGGGCAAGGGCAGGCACAAAGTTGAACACGGCCGATGAATAGGTCGTCACGCCTGCGGCGAAATAGGCCTGGGCATAAACCTCGTGGGTCGGCATGCCGCCGACATAGACGAGACGGTCGCCAAGCAGGGTGGTGATCTCGATCACCTTGTCGACATCGCCGACGCCGTCCTTGAAGCCGATCAGGTTCGGGCATTCCTCCGCCAGGCGCGCGATGCTGTCGGCGGTCAGGACGGCGTTGTCGCGGTTGTAGACGATGACGCCGATGCCGACCGATTGGCAAACTGCCTTGACGTGAGCGATGAGTCCCGCCTGTTCGGCAAACATCAGATAGGGCGGCAGCAGCAGCAGTCCGTCCGCTCCGGCCTTCTCGGCAGCGACTGCGATCTCGATGGCGAGCGACGTGCCGTAGCCGGTTCCCGAAATGATCGGCGTCTTGCCGGCCGATGCCTTGGCGGCCCGGATCACCTGCGGAATCTCGGCCGGATTAAGCGAGAAGAATTCACCGGTGCCGCCGGCGGCAAACAGTGCAGCGGCGTCATAACCTGCAAGCCACTCGACATGGCGGCGGTACTTCGCTTCGTCAAATTTCAGTTGATCGTCGAAATGCGTAACCGGAAACGACAGGAGACCACTACCGACGGCCTTCTTCAATTCAATCGGGTTCATCATGAAGTCCTACTTCTTACGTGTTGAAAACCGGGTCACTCGCTGTCGAGCACTTGCAGAAGTGCGGCGATATAGCCGTAGCAGAAGGCAAATGCGGTGGCGGTTGGATCCTTGCCGCTGACGGTCGGCACATGGTCGGGCATCAGCATGTATTTGAAGCCCACCTCCTTGTAGATCCTGGCCGAGCGGACCATGTCCATGTCGCCTTCTTCGGGGAAGGTCTCCATGAAGGACAGCTTGCCGCCGCGAATGTTGCGGAAGTGAACATTGAAGATCTTGCCGCGCTGGCCGAACCAGCGGATGACATCGTCGATTTCCTTGCCGGGATTTTCCAGCATCTCGCCGATCGAACCCTGGCAGAAATTGAGGCCGTGATAGGGGTTTTCGCGCATCAGCACGAATTTTTTCAGGCCTTCCACCGTACCCAGCACCCGCGTGACACCGCGATAGCCCGGCGGCGTATGGGGATCGTGCGGATGGCAGGCGAGCCGGACGCGATTGCTTGCAGCGACAGGAACGACGCGTTCCAGGAAATAATCGATCCGTTCCCAGTTCTCATCTTCGGAAAGCACACCGGCAAGGCCGGGCTCGGCCTGCTGATCCGTCTTGTCCCAGCGGAAGCTCGCATTCAGAGATCCGCCGCGTCCCGGCTCATCCGGCGTACGGGGAATGCCGATCAGGTTGAGATTGTACTTCACCGCAGGAATGCCGGCGGCGGCGGTATTCTCAATCAGCTTGCAGACGGCGTCGATCTGTCTGTCGCGCTCGGGGCCGGCAAGCAGGATATCAGGATAGGAAGCCTTCTCGATCGGCTGCGAGGGCAGCGGCAACTGGATCATGTCGAGGATCAGGCCGAAGCTTTCGACCTTGTCGCGATGGCGCTCGAGATCGGAGAGCGTCCAGCTGCTCGGCTTCCCCGGCGGGTCGGCATTGATATGCTTCACGCCCAGTTGCGCGAAGATACGATAATCGTCGTCGTCCCGCGCGGCGACCTGTGTTCCCAGATACATTTGAGTCTCTTTCAAAATTATCCAATGTCATATGACATAATATGAATTTCGAAGAGTGTCGAGCCCTATTGCTGCTCCGCGAGCATGCGATAACGGCGTTGGCTGGCCAGCATATGCGCCCGCATTGCCTGTCTCGCCCGCTCCGGATCCTGGTCGGCGATCGCTGACAGGATCTCGACATGTTCGGCATAGACCTTCTGAAGATAGTCGCGGTCATTGGCCTCGGGAAGCGTCGGAAATTGGCCGCGGGGAATGGCTTTTGGGCCGAATTGGCGCAAGACGGCAACATAGAATCGGTTGTTCGTAGCGGCGGCGATTGCCATGTGGAAGGCATAATCCGCCTCCACCGTCTGCTGTCCCGTCTCGATCAGGTTCGCCATCCTGCGGTTGGCTTCGCGGATCGCCGCTTCCTGCTCGGCGGTGCGGCGATAGGCGGCGATCGCCGCCGCTTCACCCTCGGCGGCCATGCGAAACTCCAGCAATTCCAGGGTTTCCGGAATGCTCTTGATTTCCACTGGTGTTAAGGAAAGCATCGAATGCGCCTTCGGATCCGCGACGAAGACGCCTTTGCCCTGGATCGGCTTGACGAAGCCAGCCGACCTCAGATCGGCTATCGCCTCGCGCACCACGGTGCGGCTGACGCCGAATGTCGCTTCAAGCTGCGGCTCGGTCGGCAGCTGGTCGCCGACGCGCAGCTTCCCCGTTTCGATTTGCGCCCGCAGCTGATCGATAACCTGTTGCGCCAGTCTTTGCCGGCCCCGGCTGAGTGTCGTCATTTCGGCTCCCCCAATCCCTTCGCATCAAGTCTCTGTCGCCCGGGACTTGTCAATCTTATCGGACTTCGTTAAATCATAATACGACATACGGACGACATAATATGTTTCCTATAGTAATCCAGGGAGGAGTCACAATGAAGCATTTTTCTAAGAGCTTGTTCGTCGGTGCCGTCATCGGCGCCCTGACGATATCGGCAGCGCAGCTGCAGGCCGCCACGCCGCAGGACCAGCTGGTGATTGGCACTTCGCTGGCCCAGGTTTTGTCGCTCGATCCGCAGCAGGCGACCGAAGGCAAGGCGGTCGAGATCATGTCGAATCTGTACGATCGGCTGGTCGCCAGTACGGCTGATGGTAAGATCCTTCCACAACTGGCGGAAAGCTGGAAGATCGACGACAAGGGCATCACCTTTACGCTGCGCAAGGCCAATTTCGCCTCCGGTAACCCGGTCACCTCGAAGGATGTTGTCTATTCACTGGCGCGGCTCCTGAAAATGGACCAGGCCGCCGCCGCTAACCTCAAGCGCGTCGGCTACGACAAGGACAATGTCGAAAAGCTCGTCAAGGCCGTCGACGATCAGACGGTGCGGATCGATCTCTCCGACCAGGTGACGGCAGAGCTTCTGCTCTATCGGCTGACAACGACGACGACCAGCGTGGTCGACAGCGTCGAGGTCGAGAGCCACGCCGTCGATAACGACTACGGAAATGCGTGGATGCGAACGCATTCTGCCGGCTCAGGTCCGTTCACCCTCAATCGCTGGTCTCCGAACGAACTGGTGATCCTCGACGCCAACAAGGACTATATGGCCGGCACGCCGAAGATGCGTCGCGTCATCGTCCGGCATGTGCCTGAAAGCCAGGTCGAGCGGCTGATGCTCGAACGCGGCGATATCGATATTGCCAGCGCCTTGACCGCATCGGATCTCGCGACGTTCCAGACCAAGAAGGGCTTTGCCATCCAGCGTATTCCGACGGGCGGTTTCTACGTGCTGTCGATGAATGCCGGCAACAAATACCTCGCCAATCCGAAGGTTCGCGAAGCCATCGCCTACGGCATCGACTACAAGGGCATCGAAAAGACGATCATGGGCCCTTACGGCCGGGCGAGAAACGTTCCCGTTCCGGAGAATTTCGAATATGCCATCCCGAACCCCGATTGGCATCTCGACGTCGAAAAGTCGAAGCAGCTGCTGAGCGAGGCAGGCTTCAAGGACGGCTTTTCGCTGACGCTGAAGACCATCGCGCAAACGCCGCGCATCGATCTTGCCACCGCCATCCAGGCATCGCTTGCTCAAGTTGGCATCAAGATCGACATCCAGCAGGGCAACGGCTCGGAAATCATCGCCGCCCATCGCGCTAGGGATTTCGATCTGCTGATCCCGCAGACCAGCGCTTATATGCCGAACGTGCTCGGCTCGATGGAGCAGTTTTCCTCTAATCCCGACAATTCGAAGGAAGCCAACAATGCCGGCAATTTCGTCTGGCGCTCGGCCTGGGACATCCCGGAGCTCACGGCGCTGACCGCGAAAGCATCGATGGAGCCGGACGCCAAGAAGCGTGGCGAACTCTATGTTCAGATGCAGAAGATGTTCGTCGAACAGAAGCCGGCGGTGCTTCCGCTCTTCGAGCGCTTTGAGCCGATCGTCCTCAACAGCAAGGTCGAGGGATATGTGGGGCATCCGTCTCAGCTGACGCGTCTCGAGAACGTCACCAAGGTCGAAACCCAGTAATACTCCCAGGACAGCCGATCATGAAGGAACTCTCCGTAGCCGAATTTGGCCGACGCCTGGCGCATTTGCTGGTCAGCCTGTTCATCCTCTTATGTGTGACCTTCGTGATCGGCCGCGTCTTGCCCACCGATCCGGTTGGCGCGATCGTCGGCGAGCTCGCCGATCCCGCCGCCTATGCGGCGATGCGGGCACGCCTGGGGCTCGATCTGCCGATCTACCAGCAGTTTTTCCTCTATCTGAACGGGCTGGCGCATGGTGATTTCGGCACGGCTGTCCTCACCGGCAATCCCGTCTCTTCGGACCTCGCCCAGGCGTTTCCGGCGACGTTCGAACTTGCGACGCTGGCGGTAATCATTTCGACCTTCGTCGGTGTCCCGCTCGGGCTGGTGGCGGCGCTGTTTCGCGACAGCTTCATCGACAAGACGGCCCGGGTGGTCGCGCTCGTCGGTCATTCGATCCCGGTTTTCTGGTTCGGCATCGTCGGGCTGGTCATCTTCTATGCGGGCCTCAACTGGGTCGGCGGGCCGGGCAGGATCGATGTCTTTTACGAAGGCCTCGTCACACCGCGCACCGGCCTGTTGTTGGTCGACAGCCTGCTGCAGGGCGAGACCGAAATCTTCTGGAATGCGCTCGGCCATATCATTCTGCCGGCCGTCATCCTCGCCTATGCGGCGATGGCCTACATCACGCGCATGACACGCAGCTTCACCCTGGAGCAGTTAAGCCAGGATTATGTCATCGCGGCCCGAGCCAAGGGTGTGAGCCCGCTCGGCACGATCTGGCACCACGTCCTGCCGAACATTGCGGTGCAGCTGATCACCATCCTTGCCATTTCCTATGGCGGTCTGCTCGAAGGCGCTGTCGTGACCGAGATCGTTTTCTCCTGGCCTGGCATCGGCCAGTACATGACGAACGCGCTGATGATCGGCGACATGAACGCCATCGTCGCCGGCACCATCATTGTGGGATTCATTTTCATGTTGTTGAACTTCCTGGCCGACGTCGCTTACGCCGTCTTTGATCCGCGTATGCGGGAGGCGGCCCGATGAGTGACGTCATCCGCAGCGAGATTCAGATCCGCCCTCCAAGTGTGTCGAGCCGTATCGCGGCTTCGTTTGCGCGCGCCGGCCGCAAATTGGCCCACGAGCCGCTTGGTCTTGCCGGTTTCGTCATCCTTGGTCTGCTTTGCTTGATCGCGATCTTCGCGCCGCTCCTGGCGCCCTACGATCCGGTCATACAGTCGCTTGGCGATGCCTTGCAGCCGCCGAGCCTCGCGCATCTGGCAGGCACGGACGAATTCGGCCGGGACATCTTGAGCCGCCTCATCTTCGGCACGCGCATCACCATCCAGACCGTGCTGTCGATCTCCTTGATCGTCGGCCCGATTGGCCTGTTGATCGGCGTCGTCGCCGGTTTCTTCGGAGGGCGCACCGATGCGCTGCTGATGCGCGCCACCGATATCGTTCTGTCTTTCCCGTCGCTGATCCTGGCTTTGGCTTTTGCTGCGGCACTCGGCGCCGGCTTGACCACGGCAATCATCGCGATCTCGTTGACCGCATGGCCGCCGATTGCGAGACTCGCGCGCGCCGAGGCCCTTGTCGTCAGAAACGCCGACTATGTGGTCGCCGCCCGCCTTTATGGCGCCTCGCCGATGCGCATTCTTCTCCTCTATATCGCGCCAATGTGCGTTCCCTCCGTCATCGTTCGGCTGACGCTCAACATGGCGGGCATCATTCTGACGGCAGCTTCGCTTGGCTTCCTCGGGCTTGGCGCCCAGCCGCCGGCGCCGGAATGGGGCGCGATGATCTCCAGCGGCCGCAAGTTCATGCTCGATTATTGGTGGGTCGCCGTGATGCCGGGTATCGCCATCCTCCTCACCAGCCTTGCCTTCAACATCGCCGGAGATGCTCTGCGCGACCTTTTGGATCCCCGCCATGCAAGATCGTAATCTGCAGCCCGTTCTTTCCGTCGAAGGATTGACCGTCCGTTTCGGCCGAGGCGCCGTACCCGCCGTCTCTAATGTCAGTTTCGACGTCGGGCGCGAACGCGTCGGGATTGTCGGCGAATCCGGTTCCGGCAAATCGACGACAGGTCGCGCGATCATGCGCCTTTTGCCGCCGGCCGCGGTGGTCTCGGCCGAACGCATGGATCTTAGCGGCGATCCGTTGCTTTCAAAGAGTGAGCGTCAGATGGGCGCGCTGCGCGGCAAGGACATCGCGCTGATCATGCAGGATCCGCGCTATTCGCTGAATCCGGTGCTTTCGATCGGTAAGCAGATCGCCGAAGCCGCCCGCCTTCACCTCGGTCTTCATAAGAAACAGGCGCATGAGGCTGCCCGCGCCATGCTGGAGCGCGTGCGCATCAGCGATCCGGAGCGGGTCATGGCGCTTTATCCGCACCAGATATCGGGCGGCATGGGCCAGCGCGTGATGATCGCCATGATGCTGCTGGCGCGGCCGAAGCTTGTCATCGCCGACGAGCCGACCTCGGCGCTTGATGTCAGCGTCCGCAAGGACGTGCTGCTGCTGCTCGATGAGTTGGTGCGCGAGAATAATTCCGGACTGCTGTTGATCAGCCACGACATTCGCATGGTGGCAGCTTTTTGCGAGCGCATCATCGTCATGTATGCCGGCCGGATCGTGGAAACGCTGACCCGTCTCGAGGAGGCGCGCCATCCCTATACCCGCGGGCTGATCGCTGCGCTGCCCGACCCGAGGAATCCGGTTCGCCGGCTTGCAGTCCTCGACAGGACGAAACTCGATCTGGAGACGGCGCAATGATCAATGTGCGTGACCTCGATGTCGTCTTTGCCTCTGGCAAGACTAGCAACCATGTCGTCAGGGGCATCAGTTTTCAGGTCAACCAGGGGGAGACCCTTGGCATTGTCGGAGAATCGGGATGCGGCAAATCGACGGTGCTGCGTTGCCTCGCCGGCATGGAGGCCGGTTGGACCGGTCACATCGAGCTTGGCGGCAAACCGATCGGCAAGAAGCGCTCCCGCGAGGAGCTGAAATTCGCTCAGATGGTGTTTCAGGACCCATACGGATCCCTGCATCCGCGCCATCGTATCGGCACCGCCTTGGCCGAGCCGCTGCGCGCCATGCGCCATTCGGATATCTGGTCGAAGGTCGAGAGGGCGTTGATCCAGGTGGGTTTGCCGGCGAGCTTCACAAACCGTTTTCCGCATGAGCTTTCCGGCGGTCAGAGACAGAGGGTGGCAATCGCCCGGGCCCTGATCCTGTCGCCGCCCATCCTGTTGCTCGACGAGCCGACATCGGCGCTCGATGTCTCGGTCCAGGCCGAGATCCTCAACCTGCTTGCCGATCAGCGCGAGGAAAAGGGACTGACCTATCTGCTTGTCAGTCACGACCTCGCGGTCATCGGCCATATGTGCGACCGGGTGTTGATCATGAAGAACGGTTGCTTCGTCGACGAACTCACCAAAGCGGATCTACAGGCCGGCACCACGCATGATGCCTATGCGCGAGAGCTGTTTGAGGCGAGTTTTATCGAGGCTTGATATCCCTCGGCCTTGTGCCACTGCTGTCCGGTTTGCGCGGATAGCTGCCCCTCACCCTAACCCTCTCCCCGTAAAAACGGGGCGAGGGGACGTGCCCTGAGAGAGCGAGGTGGGAACGGAGAGGTCGCGGCATATCCCCTTCGCCCCGTTTACAGGGAGAAGGTGGCGGCAGCCGGATGAGGGGCGGTCTCTGCAATCTCCCGGGCCGAGGCGTCGAAGATGACATTGAATCGACTAGAATCAACGCCATGCACTTAGTGACGTGGCTCCTCAGCGACCTTCCGTTGCGGCAGGCACGTGCCTGACCGCTGCAACGCTACCCCTTTCCACGAGATGGCAGGCGAGCTCGACCCGTCGCCGCGGCGCCGCAAGGCCGAGCATCATGTCGCGCAGCAGATCGAGCGCGGTGGCGCCGAGTTCGCGCATCGGAATATGCACCGTCGACAGCGGCGGATTGAGAAAGGCTGACTGCGGCAGGTCGTCTATGCCCATGACCGAGATGTCCTGCGGTACGGCATAACCCATCGCCTGCAATCCGCGCACCGCGCCATTGGCAAGACTGTCGCCCGCCGTCAGGATGGCGGTGAAGGAAAGGCCTTTCTCGCGGACGAGACGGGTGACCGCTTCCGCGCCGAGTTCCGGCAGCCAGTCGTCGACCTCGAGCACCAGATCGGCATCGGCCGTCAGCCCATGATGCTGCAGGGCATCGCGCCAACCCTCCAGACGCCGCTCGATCGTCCGTCGCCCCGGCCTCAGCATGAACAGGATACGTTGATGCCCCGCCTTGATCAGCCGCTCGGCGGCAATGAAGGAGGCCGAGCGGTTGCAGGGCGTTACACTCGAAAGCCGCATATAGGGATCGTCGCTATTGACCAGCACCACGGGCTTTCCGAGATCGGCGGCCGCTGCCAGCATCTCCTCTTCGTCGACGGTCAGGATCAGCATGCCGCCGAAGCTCGGATCATTACGCATCTCGGCGACGACGCGGGCTTCATCCCCCTTGTCGGCGATAGGGCGCATCGCCAGTTCGATGCCGAGGGCGGCTGCGCGCGCATTCAATCCTTCGAGCACATAGAGCGTGAACTGGTTGCGGACATAGTCGATCATTGCCGCGCCGGAGGCGACGAGCATGATCTTCTTGCCGGCAACGCTCGCCGGCAGGGCGTAGCTGACCGCACTTGCCGTTTCCAGCACCAACTTGCGAATCTCCGGTCTGACGCCCTTTTCGCCGGCCAGCGCCCGCGACACCGTGCTGATCGAGACGCCGCATCGGGCGGCAATGTCGTCGAGGCGCGTGCGCCTGCCTTTTTTCTCTTCCGCCGCCATGTCATCTCCTCGCTCCCAACTACTATGCAAAAATCTTTCAGATTGCGCAAATGGAATGCCTATGCACAATTGTTGCCTGAGGAGTCCGCGACAAGCGGCAGAGCAGGGAGGCTTTGAAATGTGGCTAGACGGCCAGTCCATGCGTCGGCGTTTTACCCGGCGTCTCAAGGATCGAGCATGACGCCGAAAAGTGTGAGCGGTTTTCGGACGACATCATGCTCTAGCTGTTCTAGGGCGGGCTGAAATATGACCACTGAGCAGCAATCCCATCTCCGCCGCGCAACGGCGAAGGATAGCCCTATCGTCTACTGGCAGCTCGCCAACCTGTGGCAGGAGCGCTATGACGTCGACGACCGTCCGATGGACGGCAGCATGGATCCCTTCTTCTTCGTCACCAAGACGAAGAACTTCATTCCGCATGAATATCCCTGCCGCACCGAATTCAAAAAATCCTTCTCCGGCCGGCGGCCGCAACCGGCTGCCGAATTCGAAGCTGTCCGCTGGTGGCTTCCCTTTGCTTCCCCGCGTGTCGATCTCTCCGGCTTCTGGTTCCGCCCGACACGCATCGGCTGCTGGGCGCGCACCTTCCTCGATGTCCAGTCTGCTGGGGCCGCGACGCTTCGCCTGTCGACCTGCGGCGGTGCGATCCTCTTCGTTAATGGCCGCGAGCAGGGCTTCATGGCGCCTTACCAGCGCAATCTCGAAGCCGAGCAGCTGTTCGAAGTCGAACTGGCGGCCGGCCTCAACGAGATCCGCGTCTATTTCGACGATCTCGCCGAGCGCGACGTCCGTTTCTATTTCCAGCTGGATTATGTCGAAGGACCGGAAGTTGAAACCGCCGTGCCCGTTCCCATCGCTGCGGGCGATGCGGATGCGCTGGAGGCGATCCTCGAGGGCATGCGCTTCGACCGCACCGCCTATCTCGGCGAAGATGTGACGATCCTCTTCCCCGTGCCGCTGCCGGTGGCGCTGAGCTGCCATGTCGAGATCGAAGGCGACTTCATGTCGATCGAGCGCTTCGACTATCATTTCGAGCTGGAAGCGGGAGCAACCAAGCTGGAGCTCGGCACCTCGGCTGATATGCCCGCCGATTTCCGCCATTTCCGGATCACCTTCAAAACAGGCGAGCTCTCGCTCGGTCGCACGCTCGGCGTCGAGATCTGTCATCCCCAACGCCAGGGAGAAGCGCCTGCCGCACTGGAGGACCGCGTCGCCGAGGCGCTGGCTGAGGTCGCCGCCCATTCCGAGCCCGACACGGTCTGCGCTTTCGCGCGCCTTGCGCTGGGGCAGGGCGGCGAGGAAACCGAGGCGATGATCTCGGCCATGCTGCCGGTCATCGAGGATTGCCACGACTGCGCCGATTTCGTGCTGGTGCCGCTGCTCTTTGCCTATACGCGCTGGAGTGATCTGTTGTCACCCGAGCTGCGCGACAGGATCGAGCACGCCGTCCTCAATTACCGCTACTGGATGGATGAGCCTGGCAACGACGTTCAGTGGTATTTCTCGGAAAACCACGCGCTTCTCTTCCATACCGCCGCCTATCTCGGCGGCAGGCTTTTCCCCGATGCCGTCTTCGTCCGTTCCGGCCGCACCGGCGCCGAGCAGATGCAGGTCGGCGAAGAACGTGTCCGCGCCTGGCTCGATCATTTCGAGCGCTGGGAAATGGCCGAGTGGAATTCCGTTCCCTATTTTCCGATCGATCTCAAGGGGCTGACGGCGCTGGCCGCCTGTGCGCCGGACGAGACGATTCGCAACCGGGCGAGTGCCAGCATCGTCCGCCTGATGGAGATCGTCGCCCGCTCGGCCCATCACGGCATGCTGACCGGCAGCCAGGGCCGCTCCTACGAACATACGCTGCGCCCCGGCCGCTCGGTCGAACTCTCCGCCATTGCTCGGCTGCTCTGGGGCCGCGGCTGGTACGGCCGGCGTGTCCACGCTTTGCCGCAGCTTGCCGTCTGCATTCGCGATCATGGCTTGCGTTTTCCAGAAGCGCTTGCGGCGATTGCGGCGCATCAGTCCGACGACGCGCAGGAATGGACCTTTTCCCAGGGCGAAAACCGTTTCGCCGCGCTCTATCACTATAAGACCCGTGACACCGCGCTCGGTACCATCGCCCATTATCGTCCCGGCGCCTGGGGCTACCAGGAGACGGTGCTGCATCTGCGCTTGGGCGATCGGCCGGAAGCGCAGATCTGGATCAACCATCCCGGCGAAACCATCCAGTTCGGTTACGGCCGGCCGAGCTTCTGGGGTGGCTGCGGAACGTTGCCGCGCGTGCATCAGTATCGCGATCTGGCGATCCTCGATTTCGAGATCCATGAGGGCCAGCCGGATTTCACCCATGCCTGGTTCCCGCTCGAGGCCTTCGACGACACGTTGGTCGACGGTAATCTGGCGCTCGCCCGCTCCGGCAACGGGATTGCGATGCTGATCGGCAACGAAGCACTGGAGCCGGTAAAGCAAGGCCCGACGACGGATATCGAGCTGCGGCTGGCTGGCCGCAAGGGCCGCTGGATCGTCCGTCTCTCCGATGTCGGGCGCGAGGCTGGCCTTGACGGCATGCAGGCGCGTTTCGCCACGCTTTCGGCCCGCCGCGACGACGAGGGTGCATTGATCGTTATCGATCCGGATTATGGCCGGGTCGTCTTCGAAGAAGACGGCACCGTGCGCGCCGAAGGCCGTATTCTTCGCCCGACGGACTGGTCGGTGCGGGGAGACGCGGTACATCTGAAGATAGGCAGGCAGGCAGCCTCGGCGCGCGGCCTCGTAGACGACGTGTCCGGCAGGTGGAGGACCGGCCGGACGCAGGAATTGATCGATCAGAGGAGGAAAAAATGACCAGAATGAAATCGATCGGCGCGGCTTTTGCTGCAGTTCTCTTGAGTTCCGTTGCCGCCCATGCCGGTGACGTGCGCATCATGTGGTATTCCGACGGCGGCGAAGGCGAGGTGATCAAGGACCTGCTCTCGCGCTTCTCCAAGGCCAATCCCGACGTCAACGTCATCCTCGACGAGGTCTCCTACGACGTCGTCAAGGAACAGCTGCCGGTGCAGCTCGAAGCCGGGCAGGGGCCGGATATCGCCCGCCTCACCAATCTGAAGGCGCCGGCGCAGCACTGGCTCGATCTTCGGCCCTACCTCACCGACGCGAAATATTGGGACGACAATTTCGGCGCTCAGGCCGACTGGATGCGTCCGGACGGATCGAATGCCATCACCGGCTTCATGACGCAGCTGACGCTGACCGGCGGCTTCGTCAACAAGACGCTGTTCGAGCAGGCAGGCGTCGAAATTCCCGGCCCGAAAGCCACCTGGGACGACTGGGCGGCGGCGGCCAAGAAGGTCGCCGACAGCCAGAAGGTCTTCGCCATGGCGATCGACCGCTCCGGCCACCGCGTCTCCGGCCCGAATATCTCCTACGGCGCCAACTACATCGCCGCCGACGGCAAGCCGGCGCCGATCGATCAGGGCGCCAAGGACTTCCTCAGCCGCTTCGTCAAGTGGAACGAGGACGGCACCATCAACAAGGATGTCTGGGTGAGTGCTGCCGGCACCACCTACCGCTCCGCCGCCGAGGACTTCATCAATGGCGGCCTTGCCTATCTTTATTCGGGCAGTTGGCAGGTTTCGGGCTTCGCCCAGAAGATTGGCGACAATTTCGACTGGGTGATGGCGGGCAGCCCCTGCGGTTCGGTCGCATGCTCCGGCATGCAGGGCGGCGCCGGTCTGGTTGCCGTCAAATACACCAAGAACCCGAAGGACGTCGCCAAGGTGATGGATTACCTGGCAGGTGCCGACGTGCAGAAGGAATTTGCCGAACGCAGCCTGTTCATTCCGGCGCATAAGGGCGTCGCCGCCGGCCAGATGGACTTCAAGACCGACAATCCGCATGTGCAGGCGGCGCTGAAGGCCTTCGTCGAAGCGGCCGGCCAGACGGCGGCACCCGCCATGAAGCTGCCGGGCTGGAAGTGGTCGGACGCCTATTACAGCGCCATCGTCGCCCGCATCAGCCAGGTGATCGCCGGCGAAATGAAGCTCGATGACGCCTATGCCCGCATCGACGAGGACATCAAGGCCAAGGTCGCCGGCAACTGACGGAAGAACAGATGACGGCGAAGACGGCTTCTTCTGAACCACCTGTCAAAACCGGTCTGCGGCAGGCGCTCCTTGCGCCTGTCCGGCTTGCCATGGGGCTCGTCGATATTCCCATGCGCGGCTGGCAGAAACTGACGGGGCTGAACGGCATGGCGGGCGTCTTCCTGGCGCCCAACATGCTGATCTTCACCGTCTTCGTGCTGCTGCCGCTGGTGATCAACTTCATCTATTCGACGACGAGCGGCAGCGCCATCTTCCTGCAGAACAGGACCTATGTCGGCGCCGACCAGTACCGCATCCTCTTCGATTGCGGCAGCTATCTCGACCCTTCGACCTGCGCGGCCGACACCTTCTGGGCGGCCGTGCGCAACACCGCCGTCTTCGTCGTCTTCCAGGTGACGTTGATGCTGATCGCAGCGCTCGCAACGGCGCTGATCCTCAACCGCGAGCTTTCCAATCGCGGCTTCTGGCGCGCCGTCTTCTTTTTTCCGGTGCTGCTGTCGCCCGTGGTCGTCGGCTTGATCTGGAAATGGATCCTGCAGCGCGAGGGCCTTTTGAACTATGCGCTGAGCCCCTTCGGCTTCGAACCCTTCTCCTGGCTCAGCGATCGTTTCTGGGCCTTCTTCTTCGCCGTCTTCGTCTCGGTCTGGGCGCATATGGGCTTTTATGCGCTGATCCTGCTCGCCGGCCTCCAAGCGATCCCGCGGGATCTCTACGAGGCGGCGGCAATGGACAGCGCCCGTCCGACCCGCATCTTCCGGCGCATCACCCTGCCGCTTCTGATGCCGAACCTCATCGTCGTGCTGGTCTTGGCGCTGATCCGCGCCGTGCAGATCTTTGACGAGGTCTTCGTTTTGACCGGCGGCGGGCCGGGCACCAGCACCATGTACATCACCCAGTATATCTACGAGACCGGCTTTGCGAGTTCGCTGCGCAATCCGGGGCTGGCTTCCGCCGCCTCGATCCTGATGGGCATCGTGCTCGTCATCCTGACGCTGGTCCAGCTCGGCGTCAGTAGCCGCAACGAGAAGAAGGGAGCACGCCGATGAGCGCAGTCTCTGCGTTTCTGCTCCGCCGCCGCGGCCGAGGCTGGCACTGGACGGATGTCGTCACCTGGATCTGGCTGATCTCAGGCGTCTTCCTGATGTTCGGCCCGGCCGTCTGGCTGGTCTTCTCCTCCTTCAAGACGCCGGCGGCCCTTGCCGAGTTCCCGCCCTCCTTCCTGCCCTATGTCACCGAACAGGCAGTGGTGCCGGGATACGACAAGCCGTTGCCGCTCTATAATGTCGCAATGCCGGATGGCAGCACGCGTGTGCTCGCTGAAGTCCGCCGCATCGGCATCATCGGCCAGATGGTCGATCCGAAACAGCCGGGCGAAATCGTCAAGGCGAATATCAAGGACCGCACGCCGGTGCGCCAGGTCGAATTCGCCGGCGGCAACTACACCGAACCTTTCCAGCGCTTCGATTTCTTCCTGTTCCTGCGCAACTCCGTTTTCGTCACCGTCGTGGCGACGGCCATTACGCTGCTCGTCAATTCCATGGCCGCTTTCGCGCTGTCGAAATACCAGTTCCCCGGCCGCACCGCCGTCATGCTGATGATCCTGGCGACGCTGATGGTGCCGCTTTCGGTCATCGTCGTGCCGCTCTATTCCGTCATCGGCACGCTGAACCTCTTCGACAGCCTGTGGGGCGTCATCCTGCCGACGGTCGCCACCCCGACGGGGGTCTTCCTGCTTCGGCAATACATGCTGACGATCCCCGACGAATTGCTCGACGCTGCTCGCATGGACAAGGCCAGCGAATGGCAGATCTACTGGCGCATCATCCTGCCGCTGTCGGCGCCGGCTCTGGCGGTGTTGGCGATCTTTTCGGTCGTCTGGCGCTGGAACGACTTTCTCTGGCCACTGATCGTGCTCTCGCGCAAGGAACTCTATACGCTGCAGGTCGGCCTCAACGTCTATGCCGGCGAGCTCAACGTGCAATGGCACTACATCCTCGCCATGACCGTCGTCTCGATGATCCCGGTCGTGCTGATCTTCGTCTTCCTGCAGCGCTTCATCACCACAGGCATCGCCGGCTCGGGGCTCAAATAGGCCACCTTAAGAAAAGAAAACAGGAGAGTGCATGAGCGGGCTAGAGCTCAGGAACATCGTCAAGAATTTCGGCGCCGTCGAGGTCATTCGCGATGTCTCGCTTCATGTCAACGACGGCGAGTTCGTCGCTTTCGTCGGCCCTTCCGGCTGCGGGAAATCGACGCTGCTGCGCCTCATCGCCGGCCTCGATAAGCCGACTGGCGGCAACATTGCCATCGACGGCAAGGATGTTACCGCTATCAGCGCCGCCGATCGCGGCCTGGCCATGGTCTTCCAGTCCTATGCGCTCTATCCGCATATGAGTGTCAGGGAAAACCTCGCCTTCGGGCTCGAGAACACCAAGGTGGCCAAAGCCGAGATCGAAGCGCGCATCATGGACGCTGCGCGCATGCTGGAGATCGAGCCTTTCCTGCAGCGCCGTCCGGGCCAGCTCTCCGGCGGACAGCGCCAGCGCGTGGCGATCGGCCGCGCCATCGTGCGGCGGCCGGATGCCTTCCTGCTCGACGAGCCGCTATCCAATCTCGACGCCGAACTCAGGGTCAGCATGCGGGCCGAACTGGCGGCTCTTCACGCCCGCCTGAAGGCGACGATGATCTATGTCACCCACGATCAGGTCGAGGCGATGACGCTGGCCGACCGCATCGTCGTGCTGAGAGGCGGCAGGATCGAGCAGGTGGGAACACCGCTGGAACTGTACAACAAGCCGGCCAACCGCTTCGTCGCCGGCTTCATCGGCGCGCCGCACATGAATTTTCTCGAAGGTGCGATTGTCGGTCACGAGGGCGGTTTCGCTGAGGTCGAAACCGTCGGCGGCCATCGTCTCTCGGTGATTGCCAAGGAGGCACGCCCGACGGGCGAAAGGGTCAGCATCGGCATCCGGCCGCAACACATCACCCTTGCCGATGAGGGCTCAGCGGGCAGGCTGGACACCCGCATCACCCTTGTCGAGGAACTGGGCTCGGAGACCGTCGTCCACGCCGACGCAGGCGGGAAGAAACTGATCGCGGTCTTTGCCGGCCAGCAGCGGATGAAATCGGGCGACAGCCTGCCGCTGCATCTCGATCCCGATGTGCTGCACCTCTTCGGCGAGGACGGCCGGCGCCTGTCCTGATGGGCTGAACCGCTCGTCAGCTTCCAGTCAGGCGCTCCCAATTCGCATGCGCGAACTTCGCCTTGTCGGCGGCGTCGAGCTCCAGATCGTCGACAAATCGCCGCGCCTCGCCTCCGGGCCGATACTGGTATGGGTAGTCTGTCGAGAACAGGATGCGGTCCACGCCGACGGCATCGATCGCCTGCCGCAAATAGGCCGGGCTGAACATGCCGCTGGCCGTCAGATAGAGATTGTTGCGGACATAGTCGAGGAAGGGCCGCTTGAGTTTGGACACCCGATCCAGCATGACGAGCCGCTCGAGATAAAACAGCACCAGCTCACCCCAGTGCCCGAGGATGACCTGGAGGTTCGGGTGACGGTCAAAGACGCCGCCCAGGATCAGACGCACGAACTGGATGCCTGCCTCGAAATGCCATCCGAGGGCAAACGTGGACAGGGCGAGATCGATGGGGGCGCCGAAGCCCGTATAATAAGTATCGCGAATACTCGTCTGCGGGATCTGCGGATGAATCAGGAGCGGGACATTGAGTTCCGCCGCGCTGGCGAATGTTGGCTCGAAGATCATGTGATCGAGATTCTTGTCGCCGACCCGGCCGAACAGAACGGCACCCTTGCAGCCGAGTTCCTCGACGGCCCGCCGCAGCTCTCGCGCCGCCTCGTCCGGCTGCGCAAAGGAGAGAGCTGCCATCGCCTGGAAGCGGGATGGGTGAGCCGAAACAGCCTCGGCCAGAATGTCGTTGGCGCGACGAGCAAGATCGACGCCGTGATGGCCGAGATTGTTGAGACCCGGGGTCGTCAACGAGAGAACCTGCACATCGACGCCGGTCTCGTCCATCAGAGCCAGCCGCTGCTCTCCAATATCCGCCAGTCGTTCGCCGAGCAGACCCGGATTGAGCCCAAGCGTTCCGTCGTCGGCGCCGGGGATCGTGTTCCACCCATGCTTCACCTCATCGGGCAGGACATGCTCTTCGATTGCGATGATCTTCATTGGTGAATTCCTTCGGTCAGGACTTCTGGGTGAGTTGATCGACGATCGCTTGGCCGACGCCGTGTGCAGACGCGGGGTTCTGACCTGTGATCAGACGGCCATCGACCACCACCTTCTCCGTCCAGTTCGGCGCCGACTGATGCAACGCGCCTCGCTCCTTGAGAGTCGTTGCCAGCAGATAAGGCACGACCTTGGTGTACTTGACCTCCGCCTCTTCCTCGTCCGTGAACGAGGCGAGCTTCTTGCCCGCGACTAAATGGCTGCCGTCCGAGAGCGTTGCGTTCACCAATGCCGCGGGGCCGTGGCAGACCGCCGAGACGATGCCGCCGGTTTCGTAGATATCGCGGATGACGCGTTGCACAGCCGGGCTGTCGGCGAAATCCCACATCGTGCCATGACCGCCGGCGAAGAACACCGCTGAGTAGCGAGCGGGATCGAGTTCGTCGAGGATGAGCGAGTGGGCGAGCGCATCGCGGAACTCGCGGTCCTTCCAGAAGCGGGCGTTGACCGGATCGGTGAGGTCGAAGAAGTCGATCGGCGGATGGCCGCCCCGGATCGAGGCGATCTCGGTCGGGATGCCGGCCGCGCGGAAAACCTCGAGTGGATGCGTGAGTTCGACCATCGCAAAGCCGGTCGGCTCGCCGGTATCGCCTCTGATCGGATGGCTGGTGACCACGCAAAGGATGGGCTTGATGTTATTTGCCATTGTCTTGGCTCCTCAGGAATTGAGCGAGGCCATGTCTATGAGGACGCGGACTTCATATCGCTCTTCAACATGCGCTCGTAGGCTCTGCTGCGCCTGCCGAATTGGCGATCGGGCGCAAACTGTTCCGTTGTATCGCGGACGGGGAATCTCAGGCGTTGCCTGAAGCAAACAGTGATTCCCAGTTGAGGAAGGGGCCAAGCGGGATGACCTCCCAGTCGATAAGCCCGGCCTTGGCCAGCGGGAATTCGCTCAGGGCCTGCTTGGCGGCTTCGACCGATTCGCATTCGGCGATGATGGCGACACCCGGACGATCCTGGCGGAAATAGATGTCGCGGATGATGCCGCCCTTGTACATCTGCCAGGCGTGTCGGGCTTCATCCGACATATGCGGCTGGTACTTTTCCAGGCTGGCGCCGGGTTGGGGAATATCGAGGCAAAGCAGTTTCATGGCAGGATTCCTTGGTTGGAAAAGATGGATCAGGCGGGTTGAAACCGGCGCACGGTCTCGGCGACGCGATGACCGAGATAGCCCGCGGTCTTAAGGTCGCTCCCGGCAGGCGTGACATCCGGCGCCTGATCAATGTTCGATTGGGTCATGACGCCAAGCCAGCTCCCGAGCCGGTTGAGGTCGTCTGTGCTGCCTGTGCTGCTGCTGTTGCCCGGCATCAGATCGAGACCGACCCAGATCATGCCGTGTTGCGCGGCAAACAGCGCCATCGATACGAGCGAGTTCAGCTTGTCGCCGTGCTGGGCTCCGGAGTTGGTGAAACCGGCAGCGATCTTGTTGCGCCACTTCAGCTCCGACCAGGCCGCTTTGGTGGAGTCCTCGAAGAACTGCTTGAGCTTGGCGCTGATGAGGCCGTTATAGGTCGGCGACCCGAAGATAATGGCGTCGCTGCGTTCCAGCGCGTACCAGTCCATCGCGCCATCCGCGACGGCGACCAGTTTCGCCTCGATTCCATCCACTTCCCGTACGCCTTCGGTAACCGCCTCGGCGACACGCGCGGTATGGCCGTAGCCGCTGTCATAGACGATGGATACCAGCAATTGCCGTCCTTCCGTTGATGAGATAGCGCGCGAACGGCGGGCGATGTTTTGCCATATGTCCGGCTTGCTTAGGTCGCGGTTGCCACGAAATATCGTTTGCTTGGCCGGCCTTATATCGTAGAATGCAGTTGACGATTAGAAATCGTTTTTCTCTTCTTTGGTTCCTGAGGTTCTCCAATCGAAGGGCCGCTCTTCGCGAGGATCCGCTTGGTGAGAGACAGGTTTGATGGAGTGCAAGTCTTTGTCGAGGCGGTCGAGACGGGCGGCTTTGCCAAAGCTGCCGAGCGATTGTCGTTGACGCGCTCCGCGGTCGGTAAGGCCATCGCGCGTCTCGAGGAGCGCCTGGGCGTCCGGTTGTTTCACAGGACCACGCGGACGCAGAGCCTGACCGAGGATGGTCAGCAATATTACGAGCGCTGTGTGCGTGCGATCGAGGAATTGCGCGCGGGCGAATCTCTCCTGGAATCCGGCCGGCGCGAGGTCGTCGGCAGGTTGCGCGTGTCGCTGCCCGTCTTGTTTGGGCGCTACTGCGCCGCGCCCATCCTGCGTGCCTATGCGCGCCAGCACGAAAAGCTTGAACTCGAACTCAGCTTCAGTGACCGCCGGATCGATTTGATCGCCGACGGCTTCGACCTGGCGGTGCGCAATGGCGTTCTAGGCAACGGAACCGCGCTCCACGCGCGGCGACTGGCCAGCCCACGCAAGGCGCTATGCGCCTCTCCAGCCTATCTTGCCGCACGAGGGGAGCCGCGTTCTCTGTCGGATCTGTCAGAACATGACACGCTGGTATTCTGGCGCAACGATCATGGCCTGATTTGGCAGCTTCCCGATGCGACCGGTGCTCTCATCGACCTGTCGGTCACGTCAAGACTGCGCTTTGACGATCTCGAAGTGATCGCCGATGCCGCCGTCGACGGCATGGGCCTGGCTTGGCTTCCCTACTGGCTGATCCATGACCGCGTGCAGGCAGGCGAATTGGTCGAACTCTGGACCGATCGGCCGAGGGCGGCGATGGAATGCTACGCTGTGTGGCCAACCACCCAATATCTGCCGTTGCGGTCGCGACTGGCGATCGATGCGCTTGCCACCGAATTGCCGAAGCGTTTCGTCGTCTGAAGCGGATCCCTTTGCGCTTTATTTCCCGCAGGAGCCGCGCAACGGTGCAAGAAAGCGGCTCGCCACTCTGTCGTCGCAGCCGCTTACGTTGAATAACGCAACGCGTTCACGAGAAGGGAAAAGGCGGGCGAAGACTGGCGTCGGCTTGGGTAGTAGAGATGGAAGCCCTCCCAATAGGGAGAAAAATCTTCCAGAAACCGGTGGAGACGACCAGTTCCGAGATGGAGCTTGGCGATATCTTCCGGGACATAGGCAAAGCCGAAGCCGTCGAGAGCCGCCTCAAGAACGTTGTAGATCGTGTTGAAGACCAGCTGTCCGTCCACCCGAACCTTGATCTCGCGGCCGTTCTCTTCGAACTCCCAGGCATAGAGACCGCCATAGGTGGGCAGGCGCAGATTGATGCACCTGTGTTGCATGAGGTCCTTCGGATGTGTTGGAATATCGCGTGAGGCAAAGTAGGATTCTGCGGCGACGACCGCGAAGCGAACATCCGGCCCGATCCTCACCGAGATCATGTCCTTGGCGATCTGTTCGCCGAAGCGCACGCCCGCGTCGTAGCCTTCACTGACGATGTCCTGCAGACCGTAGTTCACGTCCAGTTCGAGCCTGATGTCGGGATATTGTTGGAGAAAGGTTCGAAGCTTCGGCCATATGTAGCACTCGATCTGGTAGTCGCCGGCGGTCAGCCGGACGGTTCCAGCCGGCTGGTCCCGAAGAATGTTGAGCCCATCGAGCGCAGATCCGATCTCGTCGAAAAGCGGACCGATGCTCTGCAGCATCCGTTCGCCTGCCTCGGTCGGTGAGACGCTGCGCGTCGTCCTTGTCAGCAGCCGCACGCCCAGCCGCTGCTCGAGCTGACGGAGCGTATGGCTCAGCGCCGACTGCGAGACGCCGAACTTAGCTGCAGCTTTGGTGAAACTGCGCTCCCTCGCAACCACCAGGAACACCATCAGGTCGTTGATATTCTGGCGCTCCAATGATGATTCCTCCTCATAGACCGACGCCCATCATAAACGCCTGCCTATGAAATGGTAGCAATCAACTCTGGAGCAGCAGGCACGCCGGACTCCTTTGCGCCGGACCGGCGTGCTTTTGCTGCAGGCTGGAGCTTCACTTCGCCCGGCTACGCAGCACCTCTCCGACAACCGACGATGCAGAGAAGGCGTTCGGCCAGCCGGCGTAGAAGGCCGTATGGGCAACGACCTCGCCGGCTTCATCGGCGGTCAGGCCGTTATCCATGGCGCGGTTGAGGTGATAGGTGATCTGAGCGCTCTGGCCCGATGCGATCAGCGAGCTGACCGTCACGAGGCTGCGGTCTCGCGGTGCAAGGCCCGGCCGCTGCCAGAGATCGAGGAACAGCGGGTCGGTTGTGAACTGCACAAGGCCCGGAGAGATCGGACCGACGTTCGTCTCGACGCCGGTGGCGCGTTGGCGCTCGG
The DNA here is from genome assembly GCF_004306515.1 of Rhizobium beringeri. NCBI lineage: Bacteria > Pseudomonadati > Pseudomonadota > Alphaproteobacteria > Hyphomicrobiales > Rhizobiaceae > Rhizobium > Rhizobium beringeri. Next base: position 1,813,055 of record NZ_SILG01000001.1, read on the forward strand.
CTTCCTCGTTGAGTGGCAGCAGTTGCGGAGAGGCCGCAGGCAGCTGATCGGTGGTGATGCCCCGGTCTTTGAAGACGTCCTTGGTCGCGGCGACTGCCGACATCGCGTTCGACCAGCCCGCGTAGAAAGCCAGATGCGTGATGATCTCGGAGACCTCCGTCGAGGTCACCCCGCTATCGAGAGCGACGTCGACGTAGTGCTTCAGATCGATTGCCTGGTTTCGGGCGATTAGCACGGCCAGAGTGACGATGCTGCGATCGCGACGTGACAGTTGCGGCCGCTGCCACAGGTTTCCGAGCAAGTCCTCTTCAGCGTATCGGCCAAGAGCGGGCGATACGGACTGGATATCGCTGACCGACAATGATGAAGCACTTGCCGGCATGGCTCCGCCTCCACTTCCTTCCTGGGCCATGACAGGCTCGCCCATCGTGAGCGAGATTGCCGTGGCGGCCAAAATTCGTTTCATGATGATATCCTTCCAACTCGGTTGTTCCGGCATCGCCTGGAATGGGCCTGCAACGGCGCAACGACAAAAGCCGCAATGCGCTCGTCGTCAGCGTCGAAGCAGGTTGCTGTGGTATTGGCTGCCGCAGAATGTGCCGCTAGAGACCGGATCGACGCAGCATTTCTTCGGGATAACGAGCTCCCTGAATGACGATGTTGGTCTGCTCGATCTCATCGAGATCGGCCTTGTCCAAGGTGACGTTCAGCGCGCCGATATTCTCTTCGAACCGTTCGAGCTTGCGTGTGCCGAACAGCGGAACAATCCAGGGCTTCTGCGCCAGCAGCCAGGCTAGCGCGACCTGGGCCGGCGTCGCACCATGCTTCTCGCCGATCTTGCCGATCAGCTCCACCAGCTTCAGATTGGCAAGACGCGCTGTCTCGGAGAAGCGGGGGATTCCCGCGCGGATATCGGAACTGTCGAATGTGGTGTTGAGGTCGATCTTGCCGGTCAGAAATCCCTTGCCGAGAGGGCTGAAAGGCACGAGCCCAATGCCGAGCTCTTCAATCGTCGGGATGATTTCCGCTTCCGGCTCGCGGGTCCACAAGGAATATTCGCTCTGCAACGCGGTAACCGGCTGTACCGCATGCGCCCGGCGTATCGATTGGGCACCGGCTTCGGACAGGCCGAACCACCGCACCTTGCCCTCGGCGATCAGCTCCTTGACCGTCCCGGCCACATCTTCCATCGGCACGTCCGGATCGACCCGATGCTGATAGTAGAGGTCGATGTGGTCGGTGCGCAGGCGCTTTAGGCTGCCCTCGATGGCACGGCGGATCTGCGCCGGCTTGCTGTTGACGCCACCGCGGTGCTCGCCCGTCTCCTGATCGATGTCCCAGCCGAACTTCGTAGCGATCTTGACCTTGTCGCGAACCGGAGCAAACGCCTCGCCCACCATCTCCTCGTTCGTCCAGGGCCCGTAGACTTCAGCGGTGTCGAAGAAATCCATGCCGCGTTCGACGGCGGTGCGAAGCAGGTCGATCATCTCGGCCCGGTCGGGAAGCTCGCGGGCCTTGCCATAGCCCATGGCGCCCAGCGACAAAGCGGAGACTTCCAGGCCCTGGCCGAGTGTGCGCTTGATCATCTTGCGTCTCCTTTGCTCGAGTTGGTTTGGATGGCTACCGACGACGCCATCCGGATCCGACCGCCGTCAGGCAGTTTCCTCACGCGGCGTGATCCGGACGGTTGCCGCGCGTGCTCGGGCGCTGACCATCGGCGCGAGATACTGGCTCTTGCCGTATTTGCGCGATAGGCGTCGTCGATGCGATCGTTGATCGGGCCGTCGACAGGCTCGAAGGCGACCGTGCGTGTCATGCCGGCGGCAACGATCCGCCCAGCCTTCTGGTGGACCGCCGCCTGATACCAGCGGGACTTCTGACCATGGTAGCCGCGCACGTAGAGCGAACCATCGACGACAACCTCCCAGATCCAGGTCGGGGTGCCATAGGTGGCGCCATCGTCCCGGAACGGCGCGATTTTCAAATCGTCGGCCTGATCGATTTTGCTAAGCTCGTCATCCGACCAGTTCATCGTCGCTCTCCGCTCAGTTTGGCTACAGTCGTGGTACCGCTTCCCGATCTCATGTTCTGAATATAGAGCGCGTACCCAACCATGATTAGGCGCCGCAAATCGCATGAACTTATGAGCGTGAATCATCAATGCAGGTCACGGGTGGAGGTTCGGCCCGCGACGCAGCCTTTTGCTCTTACGGCGCTCTGCTGGAAAGGTGGCTGAAACGCACATCCGTCATCGCTCAAGTCAACGAGCGGCGTAACCCGGGGCGAGGGAACATGGCGACTGATTGCGGTATGATCGGCATTCTGCTACGAACGGCCTGTCGAAAGAGTGCTGACCGGATGGTAGCCCGGTCGCCGTCTCAAGGGACGGCAATTCTCCCTCCAAGGGTATCCGCGACACCCGAGACCGGCTTGCCGGTCGCAAAGGTGTGTCCGCTGATAACCACGTCATCGTCGGCGCACCTTCTCAACTGTTGGAAGGATGGACGACCTTGAAGCTCTCAGGAAACACAATTCTCATTACTGGCGGCGCAACCGGCATCGGTTTTGCGCTCGCGCGGCGCCTTTCCGAAAAGGGCAATCACGTCATCATTTGCGGTAGAAGCGAAGCCGCGCTCCGGAAGGCACAGGAGGACGTGCCTGCGCTGATCACCCGCATTTGCGACGTTGCCAACGGCGAGAGCCGCCGTTCTATGGTCGAATGGCTGAAGGTGGAGCATCCGGCACTCAACGTCGTCGTCAACAACGCCGGCGTTCAGCATCGGCGCGATTTCAATACCGATCCGGCGATCGACACTCTCGATCAGGAAGTAACGATCAATCTTACGGCACCGATCCATCTGATCGCCGAACTGCTCGCCACCTTGAGGCAGCAAGAGCATGCGTTCATCATCAACGTCAGCTCGGGCCTCGCCTTTTCGCCGATGGCCGATGTCCCGGTCTATTGCGCCACGAAGGCCGCGATCCACTCCTTTACGCTCAGCCTGCGCCATCAGTTGAAATCGACAGCAATTCGGGTGATCGAGGTCGCGCCACCGATCGTCGATACCGCTCTCGGCGGTGGTACGCGCAGCGAAGGCACCGCAAGCCGCATGGTGGTCTCCTCGGAAGAGTTCGCTGCCGATGCGCTGGCGCAGCTTGAAGCGGATAAGGATGAGATCCTTGTCGGCATCTCCGCCGACACGCGCCGGATGGGCGAAGCCCTGTTCGAGCGCATGAACAGCCGCTCCTGATGGGTGTGGATTGCGGTGACCGGTGGCGGCAATCCCTCCCGAAGATCGCTGCTCGGCCGCTTGATCTGCAAGCGGACGACCTCACACCAACGATGGTGCCAGAATCTGGCACCGTGGTGGTCTAACCTGCTCGACGTGACGGAATTCAGAAAAGCCATGGTCATCAGACTTCGCGGCGACGCCGGAAAATGCCTCCGCGGATGTCCATGCGATCCCCAAGCATCCCCGTCAAACGCGGGCAGGGGAGGTCGCCTGGTCATCGGGCCGCTGGCGCTGCCCGGGCTCGCGGCGGCTGCCACCGTCACAGTCGTGCCTTCAGCAAACAGGAAGAATGGCCCACTATGAAACGCATTCAATATCACCAGTACGGCGGCCCCGATCTGATGCGGCTCGAGGAGTTCGAACTGGCTTCGCCTGGTAAAGGACAAGTGGCGGTCAAGATCAAGTTCGCAGCGATCAATCCCATCGATTGGAAGCTGCGGGCGGGACGGATGAAGATCGTTACGGGGAGGGCTTTTCCTCGTGCAATGGGGATTGATATTTCCGGGACGATCATTTCGGTCGGTGAAGGGGTGACGCGCTTCAAGATCGGCGATGCCGTGTTCGGTCTTGCCCGGTTCAAGGAGAGCGGCGCCCTGGGAGAGGCTGTCGTCACCAAGGACAGCTTCTTGGCTAAGAAGCCCGACACCGTTTCGTTTGAGGAGGCGGCGTGTCTCGGAACGCCTGGAGCCACTGCTTGGAACGGGCTAGTCGACAAAGCGAAGCTAACTGCCGGCGAGCACGTCTTCATCAATGGCTGTACCGGTGCGGTGGGCGAAGCGGCTGTGCAGATCGCGCAGATTCTGGGCGCAAAGGTCTCGGGCAGTTGCAGCGCGGTAGCGACGGAACGGGCGCGGGCCCTCGGCGTTCAAAACGTGTTCGACTATCGGACAACTGATTTGTCGACGGTTCGCGAGCGTTTCGATGTGGTCTACGACACGTCTGCGACGATGACGGACGCAGTGGGGCTTGGGCTCTTGCGTCAGAATGGCCGGTTCGTCGACCTCAATCCCACGCCGGGAAAATTCATTCGGTCGCTGTTCAACCGAAGGCTGAAGGTTGTGGTGTGCACACCGAGGTCCGAGATCCTCGATAGAATCGCTCGTGCCGCCAAGGACGAAAATCTTCGCCTTCCTATCGCCGAGATCGTGCCCCTCAGCGAAGCCATTCCACTCATCACGGCTCTTGAGTCCGGACGGAAGCTCGCCGGAAAAGCCCTCGTCGTGATGGAGTGAGCGTGTCACGAAGCCATCGATTATTTGACCTGATGCAAGTTCTTCGTCGTCACCGCGGAACGGTGGCCGGCTTGACGCTTGCGCGCGAGCTCGGCGTTTCGCTGCGGACCATCCGTCGTGACATCGTGACGCTGCAGGCCATGGGCGCGGATATCGATGGAGAGCCCGGGGTCGGCTACATACTGCAGCCGGGCTTCCTTTTGCCGCCTCTGTCTTTCACGGAAGAAGAGATCCAGGCGCTTGTCGCTGGCGCGCAGTGGGTTAGTCGGCACACAGACGATGCTTTGGCGCACGCTGTTCAAAACGCGCTCGCAAAAATTGGCGGTGTGCTTCCCCCCGACCTGCGACGGGGCTTGGACGACAACACGTTCTTTGTTGGTCGTTCTGAAAAAGGTTCATCGGTGCTTGATCTGGCGCAGGTCAGGCGAGCGATGCGCGAGCAGCGAAAGATCCGCATCACGCACGCAGATCAAAGCGGGGCTGCGTCCGAAAGAAACATATGGCCAATCATGCTGGGATTCATTGATTCACAGCGATTTATCGCGGGTTGGTGCGAACTGCAGGGCGACTTTCGCATCTTCCAAGCTGACCACGTCATGACCGTCAGTTTCCTGGACGATCACTATCCGGGAAACCGCCGCCAACTCGTCAAGGAGTGGCGCGCTCAGGAAAAGCATCCCTGCAAACAGAGGGATTGCGGATAGCTGATTGTTGCCTCGGCCCCCGAATTCAACCTCGCTCTGCAGGCATGCCTGCAGAGCGTTTCGAAGACTTTATAGAGATCGGAAATAATGATGGCTTATGCGACTTCCTCTGACCGCCCCTTCAAGCAGAAGCGGCGAATTTGGGCCTTTTGGGTGCTGACCGTTGTCTTTGTCACCTTCCAGCTTATCGCGCATCCGGGCTTCGGACCTGAAAGCCTTTTTCTCACACTGCTCGCTCAGTTTGGAACATTGTTGATCGCTTTTGGCATAATCGGACGAATCTGGTCGACCATCTATATTGGAGGTCGAAAGAATTCCGCGCTTGTGACCCAGGGACCCTATTCGATCACGCGCAACCCTCTTTATCTCTTTTCGCTCTGCATGATCAGCGGCGTCTGCCTGGTGTTTGGAAGTCTGCTTATCACCGCAATTTTCACGCTGCTCGCCTATCTTGTGTTCAGATATACGGCGAAGCGGGAGGCTGTATATTTGTCTCACCTCTTCGCTGAGCCATATGCGGAATACGCCCGGCGCACACCGTTGTTCTGGCCCAATTTCTCCAATTTTGAGTGGGGGCAGGCTCCGGTGATTTCCAACCGGGCGCTGCTGGTGACATCAAGAGATTCTCTCTTCACCATCGCCATGATCCCATTTTCCGAACTGGTCGAATACCTTCGAGAAAGCGGCTTTCTAGCCATGGCTATTATTGTTCCTTGAAGAGACCGTGTGAACTGCACTTCGAGGTGCGAACGGCGGCCTCTGTCCTAATAGGCTGTGACAAACCGCTCGTCAGCTTCCAGTCGTGCGCTCCCAATTCGCATGCGCGAACTTCGCCTTGTCGGCGACGCGCCGAGGTCCAGATCTTCGATAAACCGCCGAGCTCGGGCTTGATTGATCGAGGCGTCAGGCCTTCCGGGGACGAACCTCCATAAACACGTATGGCGCGCCGGTTCCCGAGGGGATCGCATAGACGTCATAGACCGCGGCCGGATCGACACCCATTCCCAATGAGCCGGACGGCATCCCCGGCACCGACAGTCCTCGGACCCGGGGCCGCTCTCGGAGCAGGCGCTGCACGGCCTCGAGCGGAACATGTCCCTCGAGGTAGTATTCCTCGACGGCAGCGGTATGGCATCCTTCCATTTCGGCAGGCACGCGAAGCCGTGCCTTGACTGCGGCAAGGTCGTCGGTGTTGTGGAGATCGACGGAATAACCCGCCTCTGCCATTGCCTTCGCCCATTCGTGGCAGCAACCGCAATTCGGGTCCTTGTAGACAGTCATTTTTGCCGGCGCCGTGGCACGAGCCTTTCCGCTCAGGAACACCAGGGCAGAGCCCGCCATTGCAATGAAACTTCTTCTTCCGTGCATCGTCTGCGCTCCTCGATGTCCCGCCGCCCGGATCGACCCGGGCGGCAGGAGGTGGCTATTTTACATTGGTGACGGTCAGCTTGCCATTCACACGCTCGGCAACGAACTCGACATTGGCGCCTTCTTTCAGTTTTTCGATCAGAGCCGGGTCTTCGACGCGGAAGACCATCGTCATCGCGGGCATGTCGAGGTTCTTCAGGTCCTCATGTTTGATGGTGACCTTATTTGCCTTTGTGTCGACCTTGTTGACGACACCCTTGGTGAATTCCTCGGCGAATGCGCCGAAGGCTGCGCTGGCGCAGAGCAGGGCGGCGAGGCCGATTTTGATCATTGCAGTTTTCATGCGTGTAGCTCCTTTGTTGCAGATTACTTGCCGGCGACGGTGACGTCGCCATGCATGCCGGCTTCGTAGTGACCGGGGATCAGGCAGGCGAACTTGAACTCGCCGTCGGTGGTGAACTTCCAGACGATCTCGCCGGATTGGCCAGCCGGAAGACGGATGGAGTTGGCGTCGGCATGTTCCATTTCCGGGAACTTCTCCATGACCTTCTTGTGCTCCAGGATCTTGTCTTCCTGATCGAGCACGAATTCGTGGTCGACGGTTCCGGCATTCTTGATCGCGATCTTGACCGTCTGCCCTTTGCGGACGTTGAAGGCCGCGGGGGTAAACAGCATCTTTCCGTCGTCGGTTTCCTTCATCGTGACGCGGATGGTCTGTGTCGCCTTGGCCTTATCGCCGGGTTCTCCGATAGCCATCTTCTCGCCGTGGCCACCGGTATGATTGCCTGAGGCAAGTGCTGGCGACGCGAGTGCTGCGAGGGCCAGTGCCATGAGATAATTCTTCATCCGTCATTCCTTTTCGATGTTGAGATCGGACCTCAGCCGTTTGTCGGCTTCGGCGTGATTTGCGTTTTCGCGTCTTTGGCCTTGGTCGCGTCCGGAAGTTCTCCGGTCCACTCCCAGGCCTGCGTTCCGGGCGGGTTTTCGTACCAGCCGGGATCTGAGTAATCGTCTGCCGAGATCCCCTCGCGGACTTTCACGACCGAGAACATGCCGCCCATTTCGATCGGACCATGTGGCCCCCAGCCGGTCATCATCGGAACGGTGTTCTCGGGGATGGGCATTTCCATTTCGCCCATGTCGGCCATGCCCTTGGTGCCCATGGGCATGTATTCCGGCTGCAGCTTCCTGATCTTTTCGGCGACCTTCGACTTGTCCGCACCGATGAAGGTTGGAATGTCATGACCCATGGCGTTCATCGTGTGGTGCGACTTGTGGCAGTGGATCGCCCAGTCGCCGAGATACCTGGCGTCGAACTCGTAGGCACGCATCGCGCCGACGGGGATGTCGATGCTCACCTCCGGCCACCGTGCTTCCGGCCGTACCCAGCCGCCGTCGGTGCCGGTCACTTCGAAATCGTAGCCATGCATGTGGACCGGATGATTGGTCATCGTCAGGTTGCCGACCCGGACGCGCACCCGGTCATTCCTGGACACGACCAGAGGGCTGATGTCCGGGAACACGCGGCTGTTCCAGCACCACATGTTGAAGTCGGTCATCTCCATGATCCGCGGCACGTAGGAGCCGGGGTCGATGTCATAGGCGTTGAGCAGGAAGACGAAGTCCCGGTCGACGCGCATGAAGTTGGGATCTTTCGGATGGATCACGAAGAAACCCATCATGCCCATGGCCATCTGCACCATCTCGTCGGAATGCGGGTGGTACATGAAGGTGCCGGATTTCACGAGGTCGAACTCGTAGACATAGGTCTTGCCGACGGGAATATGCGGCTGCGTCAGGCCGCCGACGCCGTCCATGCCCGATGGTAGGATCATGCCGTGCCAGTGGATCGTCGTGTGCTCGGGCAGCTTGTTGGTGACGAAGATGCGGACGCGATCTCCCTCGACAGCCTCGATCGTCGGTCCCGGTGACTGTCCGTTGTAGCCCCACAGATAGGCGGTCATGCCGTCCGACATTTCGCGTTCGACCGGTTCGGCGACGAGGTGGAACTCCTTGACGCCATTATTCATCCTGTGCGGCAGGGTCCAGCCGTTGAGGGTGACCACGGGCTGATAGTCCGGGCCGGAGGTAGGGTGGAGTGGCGGCTGCATGTCCGCCGATTCCATGGTTGGAGCGTCGGGCAGACCCATCGCCGACGTCTTCGTCCAGGCGGCTGTGGTGAGCAGAGCGGCGCTGGCTCCAAAAAGTTGTCGTCTGTTGAACATGGTGTGTCCTTTCTCAATGACCGCCGCCAGCGCTGCTTTCGGAAGCAGCGGCGACCTCGGTCTCTGCCGACGCCTTCGTCGCGCCGCCGCCGTAGATCGCAGGCGCCAGATCGGCTTCGGCGAGCCAGAAATCTCGCTTCGCGTTGACGGAAAGCAGGGTGGAGTTGATCTTGTCGCGGGTGTCTGTCAGCAGCTCGAAGGTGTTCGAGATCATGCCGTTGTAGGTCAGCAGGGATTCCTCCTCGACCTTGGTGCGCAGCGGCACGACGCTGTTGCGGTAGTGCCGCGCGATATCGTAGTTCGAGCGGTAAGCCTCGTAGGCGGAGCGTGCTTCCGAGCGGACGTTGACGGCTTTCTCCGCCAAGAGGTTCGCCGCCCGCATGTAGACCAGCTCGGACTTGCGCATCCGGGCCTTGCCGGTGTCGAAGATCGGGATGGCGAACTCAAGCTCGACCTGCGCAGTGGTTCGCGTTTTCTTCTCGTCGTCCTCGATTTCCCGTTCCGTTTCGAAACCAGTCAGGATCTCAAGGTCGCTGACATAGCGCGTCGCCTCGGTGAGGCCGTAGGATCTGGCCGTGGCCTCAAGGTCGAGCTTAGCGATCTGCAGGTCGATGCGGTCCCTGAGAGCCTCGGCCTCGATGGTATCGCGTCTGACAACGGACTTGGGGAGCGGCGGCAGGCTGTTCGGAACCTGGTAGTCCAGATCGGAGCCCCAGAGGCCCATCAGCCGCGTCAACTCCTCCTTGGCAAGACGGGCGGACAAGCGGGCCTTCGCCGTTTCCCCGGCGAGTTCGGCGACGAAGACATGTTCACGGGCCTGGGCGCCCTTGGCCATTGCGCCTGTCTCGCCGAGTTTCTCGGCGAGTTCGGAGGCTGCATCGGCAGTCGCCTGGGCGTGCTGGAGCTGCCCGACATTCTCCCATGAGGCGACCGCACCGATAAAGGCGCGCCGGGTGTCAGCGGCGACCTGAAGCGTCTTCACCGCCGCGATCAATTGCGCCTGCCGGAAGCGGGTGTCGGCGATCGCTATGTCCTTGTTCTTCGTGGCGAGAGCCAGGATGTTCGTCGTGATCATCCCTTCGATCGTTTTGAACGCCTGCAGTTCCGGAGTTCCGATCCCGGTCGTGCCGATGGAGACGGTCGGGTTGATGAACATCGTCGACTGCCAAGCGTCGGCGGCGCTGTCGCCAAGATCGGCATAGGCGGCCTGGAGGCCCTTGTTGTTGAGCAGCGCGATCTGGACGGCCGTCTCGACGTCGAGAGGCTTCGTCCGAGCAAGCAGACTTTTGACCTGCGCGGCCGCCGATCGGGCCTGGTTCTGGTTCTGGATCCAGACGGTCTCTTTCGCCGTGACAATGGCGGTTTTGTTGGCAACGGAGGCGAAGCCCGCCTCTTTGCGGGAATAGTCGGCGCCTGTAACGCAGCCGCTCAAGGCGAGCGGGAATGCCAGCGCCGCGATCAGTCTTGTGGTGCCGATCATGAGCCGTCTCCATTCATGGGAGACTGCAGATCGTTCTGTCTGCGCCAGGGTTTGGGATCGACCGGCTGGCGGGCGACGTAACCTGTGATCGGCGACCTGTATGCCGCCGGAAGCGCGGACGGCTGAACGACCGCGGTGGGAAACGCCACCACGTCGGGAGGAAGCGTGGATGCGCAGCCACCGGCAACAAGCGGCAGCCCCACCACGAAAAGCGAGGGTTTCATTTTGAAATGTCCGAATAGGAGATAGCCTACAGAGCGCTCGCCCAGAAGCAGGCAAGCGTCCGACTAGACCCGATCAAGCGGGTGCGTCTCTATTCAGATATTCGGGGGACGGTTAAGGGTCGGCAGTTCGCCAAGGGTCGTCCGGTCGTCGATGAATTGCCGGATCGAGGTTACGACCGGTCCGCCGACATCCTGGCCTTCACAGATAATGCCGAGCCCGCCACAGAAATCCTTGCAGCATTCTTGCTTGACGGGCTTCGATACGCCATCTGCGTTAGCGCTGGCCTCGCCTTGGGAATGGTCATGGACAGCCATCTTGGTCATGTCATGACCATCGTGATGCTGCGCAGCATCGGTTTCGGACACGACCGCTGCCATTTCGGGGACCGAGGAGCCATGCATGGCGGCGCTGGCGTTCGACAGAGAGTACCCCGCCAGTGATACGATGATCACCAGCCGCATCATCACGAGCATCTTGCTCATTGCGATTCGGTACATCTTGCCCATGCTCCTCGAACTACATGCAAAGCAGCTCGATTTCAATTGCAACTCATCTGTCGTGAATGTTCTAGCTCTTTATGTGGCACGAACATCATCCCGTTCACGATCCTGGTGTTCGCCGCCAAGTCCGACCGCTATGTCGTGCTGACGCTGGCCACTCTAGAAATTCTCGGCTGACCGCTTCTGGCGCGAGAACACCATGCGGTCGACCGTCTCGTCACGGGCGACCAGTGTGTGCCAGGTCGCTGCGGCGAGGTGCAGCGCGACCATCGCCAGGATAATCCTCGACCCGATCACGTGATACGGCGCAATGGCGAACGAGAGATAGCTCGCGACGAACCCCATGCAGGCCTGTCCGATGATTGCGACGTAGAAGCCGTAGTGAAGCGCCTTCGCGGCCCGCCCGGCCCATGAGCCCGGCCCGCTGGTTTCTGGCAGTTGAAGGAGACGAAGAACCAGCCGCAGGCCCATCAGCAGGCCGATCACCATTCCCGCATAGTTGTGAAGCTGGTGCTGGACGACGTCCCAATAGGATGGCGTGAGACCCATGTGGACGGCGTGATGGGTTCTCTCGATGCTACCGCCGGTCAGATACTGGACCGGCACCATGAAGGCGACGAGCCAGTGGAGTCCTATCTGGGCGAGCGAGTAGCCACTCTTCATCGATCCTCTCCGAGCGAGAGGCGCAGACTAACCGGCGACGGTTAATGCTTTCTCATTACCCCGTTGCCAAAAGATCTGAGTGCTGCAGATCAACCGTCGATTGGAAGCCGGGAATGCGTCAAAATCCGCGCTGACTGAGCCAAGGAACGGGCCGGCGATATGCAGAGCTGCGTCGACGCCTGTCGCCGTTGCGCCGAGAGCTATGAGAAGATGGCCGCCCGGCGGGCCGCGCATTCGCCCTCTTGCTGCCCAGATAAAGACGGATATCCGGTCGCGGCATCGGATATTTTTTTTCAGCATCATGGTCACCAATCCAGGCGGCGGCGTCGATGAGATTAACAGCTGACGCGAACAAATTCGGACTGTTCGCCTTCATGGCGGCGGTCCTGATTACGGCGGCCATCGTTTCTGCCGAGGAGGACGTTGTCGCCATTCGGCAGGCGGACATGAAAGCCATGGCCGCGGCGGCAAAGACGATCTCCGGAATGTTCAAGGATTCGACAACCTACAAGGCCAGCGAGTTCAAATGGGCGGCCGACACCATCCGCGACAGGTCCGGAGGCGTTCTCTCTGCACATTTCGCGTCCGCGGCCGACAGTCGGCAGTCGAAGGCCGGACCGAACATCCTTAACGAGCGCGACCGGTTCGACCGTATCGCCAACGACCTGCGCGACTATGCCGTCGCGCTGGATACCGCCGCGCAGAAGAACCCCGGGCCGATGACTGCCAGCATGCGCATGAAACCCGGAGAGGCGATCGGCGGCGGTCCTTTCGGCACTCACGTCCGCAACGAGCACGACCTGTCGACGATGCCGGCGGAACACGCGTTCCACCTCATGCTACAGACCTGCACGACCTGCCACACCCGGTTCAGGATGGAATGACGGCGGCCACTCGCGGGACGCGTCTACGCGCAACACGCCCGAATACTGATTGAGGACAGATCGGCTTCCCGGCAGCGGTCGATCCCTAGTCGTAGCGACTCGACAAAGAAAAGCCCGCGCCGAAGCGCGAGCCTAATTCATATCAGAACAGCTTTAGTGGCTGTTCTTGTGGCTTTGTTGACCAGCCTTTACATGCTGTTCTTGGCTGCCGCCGCGGGTTCCGCTGGACTGCGCGTCGCGGCCGGCTGAGGCGTTGCGGGCATTCGAGTCGTTCTTGTGACTCTGCTGCCCAGCCTTGACGTGCTGTTCATGGGATCCACCTTGGTTTGCCATTCGGTTCTCCTTGGTTGTTGAACGAGGCCACGTCGACCTCAATGGGAAAACCTCGCTCCGGCGCATGCGTTCCGCATTTTAATATTTCGTGATCTCCGCTCGAAAAGAACCGGATAAGGAAGCGAACCGGGCGGGTAGGGAGCTCGCCTGCCAGTGCGTTGGCCACCGGGAGAAAGCGGAAAAATCCCGATGTTCTCCAGCATCGCCGCGTCCGCTTGGCGCGGCCCGCAACCTCGATCAAAAAATACGCATGTCGACGAAAAGGTTCCAGGAAAACAACCGCATCCATCCATGCCGGAAGCCGCTATGCGGCTTACGGGCTCTTTCCAAATCGACGGGTCGCTCTAGCTTAAAGGGTACCTGACGAAAAGGAGAAAACCATGACCGACGCACCGAATACGGCGACCCCGGCGCGGAGAGTGTTGCGTGGCCGCCCCTACAGCATCGGCGAATTTGCCAGGAAATATCGGCTCGACGACAAGGAGGCAAAGCGCCTCTACGAGAAGTTCGGCCCGTCCGCAACCGAACTCGACCTGTTGATGGCGGCAAAGCGGCGCCCACCGGGCCTGCCGACTAATCTCGACGCCTGACGGGCGCCATGGGGATCCGAACCGGAAGCTGCCTTTGCGGCGCGGTCGCCTACAGGGTGGAAGGCGAGCCGCTTCGCGTCGGCCTCTGCCACTGCGCCGATTGCCGCAAATCGAGCGGCTCCGCCTTCGTCTTCTTTGCGGTCTGGCCGCGTCAGGCTTTTTCCCACAGCGGCGAGATCGCCACCTTCGCCGGTCGCAGCTTCTGCCCCGTCTGCGGCGGCAGGCTTTTCTGCCTCAGGGAAGATGAGGCGGAACTTCGCTTGGGGTCCCTGGACACTCCACCGACCGACCTTGCGCCTAGCTATGAGGTCTGGATCAAGCGGCGTGAACCGTGGCTGCATCCCTTGCCCGGCGCGGGCCAATTTGCCGAGGATGCGAACTGACGGGCGCCAAAGCGCGTCGCGATCGCGCTTTAGGTCTTTGGTTTGCCGCATGTCATCATCGCAAAACCGCGGCACAGTTTTGCGCGACATGCACAGGCGCACCGAAACTTGACTTTCCTTACCAATATTTCATTTCACCCATCTGCAATTCCGTGCCAGTTCGGCGGCAACGCTAATCGCCGGTTCATCTGCGTTGTGATTATTTCGTCGCAGAGGCCGCAAGCGGCCACTGACTGATTGAGGACGACATGAACAAAATCGTAAGCGGCAGCGAAACCGGAGCAAAGACAGGCGCAGCGTCCGATCTCGCCGCGATCCTTGCTGCATCGGGACGGCAGGGCAAGCGCAGCCGCTGGCGCGGACGCCTGCTCATCCTGCTGATCCTCATCGCTGCTGCCGCAGTCGCCGCTTACGTCTACATGGGTCGTGGGCAAAGCGAATTGAGCTATGACACCCAGCCGGCAAAACGCGGTGACCTGACGGTGCTCGTCACCGCCACCGGCTCCGTGCAGCCGACCGAGCAGGTGGATATATCGAGCGAGCTGTCCGGCACGGTTCGCGACGTCAATGTCGATTACAACAGCACGGTCAAATCGGGCGAAGTGCTCGCTCTCCTCGATACCAACAAGCTCGAGGCCGATGTGAAGAGCTCGCGCGCCAAGCTCAATTCGGCCAAGGCGAACGTCGTCAAGGCCAATGCCGATATGCAATCGGCAGGCACCTCGCTCGAGCGGCTGAAAAGTCTGGTCAGGAGCAATGTCTCCACCCAGCAGAGCCTCGATGACGCCAGCTACAAATATGATTCTGCCGTCGCCGCCAAACAGATCAACGAGGCCGAGGTCCTTGCCGCGGAGGCCGACCTGCAGCTTGCCGAAGTCAATCTCGCCAAGGCGAAGATCATCTCGCCGATCGACGGCGTCATCCTCACCCGCTCCGTCAATCCGGGCGCCACGGTCGCAGCCTCGCTCTCGGCGCCGATTCTTTTTACCATCGCCGGCGACCTGAAGAAGATGGAGCTGCAGGTCGATGTCGACGAGGCCGATGTCGGCCAGATCGCCGTCGGGCAGAAGGCGAAATTCACGGTCGACGCCTATCCCGACCGGACCTTTCCCGCCGAGATCGAGCAGATCCGCTTCGCCTCTGAAGTGGTCAACAATGTCGTAACCTACAAGGCGGTCCTATCCGTCGACAATGCCGATCTGCTGCTGCGCCCCGGCATGACGGCGACGGCCGACGTCACCGTCGAGGCCGTCAAGGATACGCTGATGGTGCCGAACGCTGCGCTGCGCTACGCCCCGGCCCAGGCGGAAAGGCGCGGCCGCGGTATTTTCGGCATCTTCGGCCCGCCGCGCCAGCGCAACAACAATGCCGGCCCGGCGCTGAAGGGCGCTGAACGCCGTGTCTGGGTGCTGCGCAACGGTCGCCCGGCGCCTGTTGTCATCCAGGTCGGCTCATCCGACGGCCAGTTCACCCAGGTCGTCTCCGGCGACATCAGGGAAAACGACGCACTGGTGACCGACGCCACGACGCGTACGAACTAGGCGGAGAGACGGATGGCAAGCCCGCCGCTCATCGAATTCAGACAGGTCTCGAAAATTTACGGCGAGGGCGAGGCGGCAATCCGCGCGCTCGACCACGTCGACCTTGCGATCAACGCCCATGAATTCGTCGCGATCATGGGGCCGTCTGGCTCCGGCAAGTCGACGGCCATGAACATTCTCGGCTGCCTCGACGTGCCGAGTGCCGGCGACTACATCTTCGAAGGTATTCCGACCAGCGGCTTCGACCGCAGCCAGCTGACGCTGCTGCGCCGCCACATGCTCGGCTTCGTCTTCCAGGGCTTCAATCTCCTGTCGCGTACCTCGGCCGTCGAAAATGTCGAACTGCCGCTGATCTATCGCGGCATGGCGGTGCGCGAGCGCCGCGAAAGGGCTCGCGAGGCGCTGGCACTGGTCGGCCTCACCGGTCGCGAACATCATAAGACACAGGAACTGTCAGGCGGCCAGCAGCAGCGCGTCGCTATCGCCCGCGCCATCGTCACCGAGCCGGCACTGCTCCTCGCCGATGAGCCCACAGGCAATCTCGATACGAAGACCAGCGTCGAAATCATGGATCTGATGACGCGGCTGAACCGCGAGCAAGGCATCACCATCGTCATGGTCACCCACGAGCCCGATATTGCCGCCTATGCCCAGCGGCTGCTGCGTTTCGTCGACGGCAAGCTGGAGACGGAAGTCGAGCACCGGAGGAGGGCGGATCATGTTCTTTGAGACGCTGAAGCTGGCGCTGCGGGCCATCAGCCGCAACATGCTGCGCTCGTTCCTGACCGTGCTTGGTGTCGTCATCGGCGTTGCAGCGGTCATCGCGCTGGTGACGATCGGCAACGGCACCACCGCGCAGGTCTCGACCGAGCTGTCGCGGCTCGGCACCAACATGCTGTTCGTCCGTCCTGGCCAGTTCGGCCCCGGCCGGGCGAGCTCCGAGGCCAAGCGCTTTAGCGTCAAGGACGTCGCGGCCATCCGCGACCAGATCGGCGGCCTCAGGGCGGTGGCGCCGCTCAACCAGTCCACAGCGACCGTGATTTTCGGTGGCCAGAACCATTCGACCAGCGTCTCCGGCACCACCAACGACTATTTCATCGCACAGGACTGGAATCTCGCGCTCGGTCGCAATTTTCTTCCCGCCGAGGAACGCGGCCAGGCGCGCTGCATCATCGGCGAGACGGTGCGCTCACAGCTCTTCGGCAGCGCCGACCCGACAGGACAGCAGATCCGCGTCGGCAAGGTCTCATGCCCCGTCATCGGCGTGCTTGCCAAGCGCGGCCAGTCCGGCATGGGCAATGACCAGGACGACGTCGTCATCATGCCGGTCAAGGTGTTCCAGCGACGCATCAGCGGCAACAGCAACGTGCCGCAGATCATCATCTCGGCGCGCGACGGCGTCTCCACAGCCAAGGTGCAGTCCGATGTCGAAAATCTCCTGCGCGAGCGCCGCAAGATCGTGCCCGGCCGCCAGGACGATTTCAACGTCAACGACATGACGCAGATCGCCGAGGCGATGACCGGCACGACGACGCTGCTGACCGGCCTCCTCGGCGCCGTCGCCGCGATCAGCCTGCTCGTTGGCGGCATCGGCATCATGAACATCATGCTGGTCTCCGTCACCGAGCGCACCCGCGAGATCGGCATCCGCCTGGCGATCGGCGCGCTCGAAAACCAGGTGCTCACCCAGTTCCTGGTCGAGGCGGTGGCACTGTCGCTGTTCGGCGGCATCACCGGCATCGTGCTGGGCCTGAGCCTCGGTTTCGGCGCGGTGACGCTGCTGAAAGTACCCTTCGTCTTCAGCCCGCTCATGGTCGCCGTCGCCTTCCTGTTCTCCGCGGCAATCGGCATGATCTTCGGCTATTTCCCAGCCAGAAGGGCAGCGCAGTTGAACCCCATCGAGGCGCTGCGACACGAATAATGCGCCATGGCAAAACGCGTGATGTCCCTCTACTCTTGTGAATCGAACGAAAGCGCTATCGGAGGTCAGTATCATGCCGCTCAACAGGCTGGTGATCTACGCTGGGAATGTCGAGGAAACGGCGCGCTTTTATGAGAAGCACTTCGGTTTCAAGGTGACCAGCCTGCCTGGCGACAGGATCATTGAACTGGTCACTCAGGACGGCGGTGCGAATATCATGCTTCATCAGGCCGCCAAGGGACAGCGGAGCGGTCAATCCACCGTCAAGTTGGTCTTCGACGTGGAGGATGTCGAGGCTTTTTGCAGGCGTTGCGCGGAGAATGGCCTCAAGTTCGGTACCATCCATAAAGCCGATGGCTATCTGTTCGCCAATGCAAAAGACCCTTGTCAAAATTCGATCTCGGTTTCCAGCCGGGCTTTTCGCAAGGGGTGACCAAGGGGTAGTGCCGGCCTGATGACGTAGGCGAGGCGGTGTGCCTCAGCAGGCCGGGGCGGGTGGCACGAGCCTTTGCGGCGCAGACGTCAATGTCTTGCCGGTTTTCGGCAGCCTCCCCTATGTTATCTATCTGTCTCTATTCTGATATTTCAATGCCGACTTGTCTTCGGTTTTTGACCGTGTCACTATGTGATATATCAGACTTGGCGACGGAGCTCCGTATTGCAGACTTCACAGAGCCATCTTGCCTATCTCGCGCTGGAGCATCTGATCGTGACGCTGGCGCTGAAGCCCGGCGCGCTGGTCACTGAAAAGCAGCTGATCGATATGGCGGGCCACGGGCGCACGCCAGTGCGCGAGGCGATCCAGAAGCTTGCCTGGCAGGGGCTGATCCTGGTGAAGCCGCGCGTCGGGCTGCAGGTCGCCGAGATCGCGCCCAACGATCATGGCAATGTCATGCAGGTGCGCCGCGAACTGGAGCCGATTGCGGCAAGCCTTGTTGCTGAACATGCGAGCGACGAACAGCGCGCGCGCCTCATCGACTGCGCCCGCGCGATGGAGGAATGCGCCGTCACCGGCGATCTCGCCGGCTTCTTTGCTGCCGACAAGGCCTTCGACGAAATCCTTGAAGATGCCTGCCCGAACGGCTTCATCACGGCAGCACTCGGCCCGGTGCAGACGCATTCGCGTCGCCTCTGGTACTCCAAGGCAAGCCCGGAGCGCATGGATCGCGCTATCTCGCTGCACGTCGCCGTCATCCGCGCCATCCATCAGGGCAGGCCGGATGAAGCGCGCGCCACCATGGCGGTGCTGATCGATTACCTCAGCCAGACCCCTGCATAATTCCTTAAACCGAAATCGGTTTAAGGAATTATGCAGCATTCAAAGCGCTACAGCGTCCTTTGCGCGTCTGAAAGACGCGCGGCGCTGTAGAAACGGCTCCGTTTCCGGAGCCGCCATAGGTCCATTTGTCAGAAATGCTTTAGCCGACGAAAGCGCGCTCGATGACGAATTCGGCAGGCTTGCTGTTGGCGCCTTCATCGAGGCCTGCCTTTTCGAGCAGTTCCTTGGTATCCTTCAGCATCGCCGAGGAACCACAGATCATGCCGCGGTCGATTGCCGGGTCGAGCGGCGGCACGCCGAGATCGGTGAACAGCTTGCCGGAGGAGATCAGGTCGGTGATGCGGCCACGATATTCGAAATCCTCGCGCGTGACTGTCGGATAGTGGCGCAGCTTGTCGCCGACGACTTCCTTCAGCAGCTCGTCATTCTGGATCTCGTGCACGAGGTCGAAGCCGTATTTCAGCTCGGCGACATCGCGTGTCGTGTGGGTGAGGATGACTTCCTCGAACTTCTCATAGGTCTCAGGATCGCGGATCAGGCTGGCGAAAGGCGCAATGCCCGTTCCCGTCGAGAACATGTAGAGACGACGGCCGGGCGTCAGCGCATCGAGCACCAGCGTGCCCGTCGGCTTCTTGCGCATCAGCACCTGGTCGCCCGGCTTGATCGCCTGCAGATGTGAGGTGAGCGGACCGTCCGGCACCTTGATCGAGAAAAATTCAAGCTCTTCGGCCCAGGCGGGGCTCGCGATCGAATAGGCGCGGAAGACCGGCTTGCCCTCGACCATCAGGCCGATCATCGCGAATTCACCGGACCGGAAACGGAAACCCTGCGGCCGGGTCATCGTGAAGCGGAAGAGCCGGTCGGTATAGTGCGTGACATCGAGCACCGTCTCGGCATAGACGCCGGCGGGGATGGACTGGGCGAAGTCTTCGGTCTTTGCAGGCGCGTTCATTTCGGTAGCGGATCCCGTTTCGTCGGATGAACAGTTGGATGCGAGCGAGATATTACAAATCGGGCCGGAATTAAAGGCATTCCATTCCACGCGACGCTTCTAAAGGGAAATATGCATGTCATTGTCAGGATTCAATGGCTGGCGGGGAATGTCGTATTTCCCGCTGGCGAAGCCCGGCAAAGGATGCATATTAGAGCAGCACGCCGGAAACGGATGCCGGTTTTCGGCAAAAACGGTGCGACAACAAAGACCTACGGCGTCGAACCCGATTCAGCAACAGGGTTCGGCGATGGTGGGGAAAAAAAGATGCTTGCCGGGGCGAGCGCGATAGGGCGGTCGGGGGAATATGAAGATTTTCAACTACAAGCGTGTTCCTTATGCGGAGATGCGCGCCTTTTCCGTCCATATCCTGACGGCATCCGGCTCCTTTCTTGCCTTTCTCGGCGTCGTTGCCGCCGCCGAGCACCGCTTCATCGACATGTTCTGGTGGCTGGGCCTCGCCCTTCTGGTTGACGGCATAGACGGGCCGATCGCCCGTAAGGTGCGCGTCAAGGAAGTGCTGCCGAACTGGTCGGGCGATACGCTCGACAATATCATCGATTACGTCACCTATGTGCTTCTGCCGGCCTTCGCGCTTTATCAGAGCGGCATGATCGGCGAGCCCTGGTCCTTCGTCGCCGCCGGCATGATCGTCGTCTCCAGCGCCATCTATTATGCCGATATGGGCATGAAGACGGACGAGTATTTCTTCTCCGGCTTTCCCGTCGTCTGGAACATGATCGTCTTCACGCTGTTCGTCATCGATGCCAGCGCCACAACGGCGCTCACTGTTGTCATCGTCTCGGTGGTGCTGACCTTCCTGCCGATCAATTTCCTCCACCCGGTCCGGGTCAAAAGGCTGCGCCCGCTCAACCTCGGCGTCTTTTTCCTGTGGTCGGCGCTCGGCATTTTTTCGTTGCTGATGCATTTCGACACGCCCGAATGGGCGCTCATTCTCTTTATCGTGACCGGAGCCTATCTATACGTCATCGGCGCGGTGCTGCAATTCTTCCCCGCCCTTGGACGCGAAGCTTAGGATAGGCAGATGACCAAAACGCAGGCTGTTTCATTTTCGAGGACGGGCGGGCCGGAGGTTTTCGACTATGTCGAGATTGATCTTCCGCCGCCGTCGACGGGCGAAGTGCAGATCAGGCAGGCGGCGGTCGGGCTTAATTTCATCGACGTCTATTTCCGCAACGGCACTTACAAGACGCCGCATCTGCCCTTCGTCACCGGCAAGGAGGGTGCCGGCACCGTGACATCGGTCGGCCCTGGCGTCGAGGATTTCAACGTCGGCGACCGTGTCGCCTATGCCGGCGCCGATGGCGCCTATAGCGCTGAACGCAATATCGAGACGCGGCATCTGGTGCAGGTGCCTGACGGCATCGAGCTCGAAACGGCGGCGGCGATGATGCTGAAGGGCATGACCGCCGAATATCTCTTGAACCGCACCTTCAAGGTCGGCCCGCAGACGGTCCTGCTGTTCCACGCCGCTGCCGGCGGCGTCGGTCTGATCGCCGGCCAGTGGGCAAAGGCGCTCGGCGCCACCGTCATCGGCACGGCGGGCTCGGAAGACAAGATCGAGCTGGCGCTCGCCCATGGCTACGACCATGTGATCAACTACAAGAGCGACAGCTTCGTCGACCGTGTCCGCGACATCACCGGCGGCAAGGGCGTGGATGTCGTCTACGATTCGATCGGCCGCGATACTTTTCCACAGTCGCTTGACTGCTTGAAGCCGCGCGGCCTTTTTGCCTCCTTCGGCCAATCCTCCGGGCCAATCGAGAATTTCACCCTCGCAATGCTGGCGCAGAGGGGCTCGCTCTTTGCGACGCGGCCGACGCTCTTCACCTACATCGCCGCGCGCCAGGAACTGATCGACAGTGCGAAAGCGCTATTTGATATTGTGCAAAGCAACAAAGTGCGTATCAATATCAATCAAACCTATCCGCTGCGTGAGGTTGGGCGGGCTCATGCGGATCTGGAAACAAGAAAAACAACAGGAACGACGCTGCTGATTCCATGAGATCCGAACGGACCGGTTGGCAGAAGAAATGAGGGGAACGTGTCGCCATTGAATGTGCCGGATTCCGGCGCGTTATTATCGGTCCAGAAGCTGACGAAGTTCTTCGGTGGCTTTGCAGCCTGCAATGAAATCGATCTCGATATCGCGCCGGGCGAAATTCATGCGCTTCTCGGCGAAAATGGTGCAGGCAAATCCACCCTGGTGAAGATGCTGTTCGGCGTTCTCGAGCCGACGGGGGGGCATATCCTCTGGCAGGGCCAGCCGGTTGCGATCGCGTCGCCCGGTGAAGCCCGCAAGCTCGGCATCGGCATGGTCTTCCAGCATTTTTCGCTGTTCGAGGCGCTGACGGTTGCCGAAAACATCGCCCTGTCGCTCGATGACGCCATCCCGATCGACAAAATCGCCGAGGAGGCGAGGGCGCTATCGGTCGCCTACGGCCTGCCGCTCGATCCGCATGCCCATGTCGCCGATCTCTCGGTCGGCGAGCGCCAGCGTATCGAGATCGTCCGCGCTCTGCTGCAGAACCCGAAGCTCATCATCCTCGACGAGCCGACCTCGGTGCTGACCCCGCAAGAGGCCGACAAGCTGTTCGAGACGCTGTTCAAGCTGCGCGCCGAGGGGCGTTCGGTTCTTTATATCAGCCACCGGCTGGAGGAAGTGCAGCGCATCTGCGATCGCGCCACCGTCCTGCGCCATGGCCGCGTGACCGGCGCCTGCGATCCGAAACGGGAAACGCCGGCCTCGCTCGCCCGCATGATGGTCGGCAGCGAAGTGGCGACCGTGACGCATCCGGAGCGTAGCGACAAGGGCGAGATCCAGCTTGCCGTCGCCAACCTTTCCGTCTCCGCGCGCACGCCCTTCGCCATGCCGCTGCGCGATGTGTCGATGGCGGTCCGCTCGGGCGAGATCCTCGCCATTGCCGGGGTCGCGGGCAACGGCCAGAGCGAGCTCTTCGACGCATTGTCCGGCGAATATCCGGTTGCCTCAGCCGATGCGATCGTCATCCGCAAAAAGCACGTGGGCAATCAGGGCATTACCGCCCGCCGTCTTCTCGGCGCCGGCTTCGTGCCGGAGGAGCGCCATGGCCATGCCGCCGTCTCCGCCATGAAACTGTCCGACAATCTCGTCCTTGCCCGTAGCCAGTCGGACCGCAAGGCGTTTCTGGGCCTGCTCGGCATCATCCGCCACGCTGCAGTGAAATCCGCCGCAAGGCGCATTTCCGAGGCGATGGATGTCCGCAAGAGCGGCGATGATCCGGCCGCCGGCTCCCTGTCAGGCGGCAACCTGCAGAAGTTTATCGTCGGGCGCGAACTCGACCGTCAGCCGGCAGTACTCGTCGTCAATCAGCCGACCTGGGGCGTCGATGCCGGGGCTGCAAGCCGCATTCGCCAGGCACTCGTCGATCTCGCAAGAGCTGGTTCGGCCGTCGTCGTCATCAGCCAGGATCTCGACGAGATCTTCGAAGTGGCGACCGATATTGCCGTCATCTGCGAAGGCCGTCTTTCCCGCCCGTTCCCGGCCGGCGAACTGACGCGGGAAAGGATCGGACTGCTGATGGGCGGACTGCACGAGAGCAGCTCTCCCCCGGAGGCGCCGCATGCGCATTGAACTTGAAAAACGGCCCGACGTCTCGAAGGTCTTCGCCTTCGTCTCGCCGCTGCTTGCTCTTGTCCTGACGCTGGTATTCGGCGCCATCATGTTCGCCATGCTCGGCAAGGACCCGGTCGAGGCACTCGACGCCTTCTTCATCGAGCCGCTGCTCGAGGTCTGGTCGCTGCACGAGCTGGCGATCAAGGCCGCGCCCCTGATCCTGATCGCCGTCGGCCTGGCCGTCTGTTATCGCTCGAACAACTGGAATATCGGTGCTGAAGGCCAGTTCACCATCGGCGCCATCACCGGCTCCTATCTGCCGATCGTCTTTTACGACTGGCATTCGCCGCTCGTGCTGCCGCTGATGCTGATTCTTGGTGCGCTCGGCGGTGCGCTTTTTGCCGCCATTCCGGCGCTGCTGAAGGCGCATTTCAACACCAATGAGATCCTGACGTCACTGATGCTGGTCTATATCGCCCAGCTCTTCCTTGACTGGCTGATTCGCGGCGCCTGGCGCGATCCGAATGGCTTCAACTTTCCAGTCTCGCGCGATTTCGCGCCGGAAGCGGTGCTGCCGGCGATCTGGGAGGAATCGGGCCGAGCCCATTGGGCCTTCATCTTCGCCATTGTCGCCGCAATCGGCGTCTGGTTCATGCTGCGCTATACGCTGAAAGGCTTCGAGATCGTCGTGCTCGGCCAATCGGAACGGGCAGGGCGCTTTGCCGGTTTCTCCTCCAAGAAGATGATCTGGTTCAGCTTTCTCTTCTCGGGCGCTCTGGCCGGCCTTGCCGGGATAGCCGAGGTCTCGGGCTCGATCGGCCACCTGCAGCCGGCGATCTCGCCGGGCTACGGCTTCACTGCCATCATCGTCGCCTTCCTCGGCCGCCTCAATCCGCTCGGCATCATCGCATCCGGCCTGGTGCTGGCGCTGACCTATCTCGGGGGCGAGGCAGCACAGCTTTCGCTCGGCGTTTCTGACAAGGTCACCCGCGTCTTTCAGGGTCTGCTGCTCTTCTTCGTGCTCTCCTGCGATACGCTGATCTATTACAAAATCCGCATTGTCTGGTCGCGGCTAAGGGGCGGGGCGGCATGAGCATCTTCGAAGCCATTCTGCTGACTGTTATCACCGCCTCCACGCCGCTCGTCATCGCCGCACTCGGCGAACTGGTGACCGAGCGCTCCGGCGTTCTCAATCTCGGTGTCGAGGGCATGATGATCATGGGCGCGGTCGCCGCTTTTGCCGGCGCGCAGATGTCGGGCTCGCCCTATGTCGGCATTGTCTGCGGCATTGCGGCAGGCGCGCTTTTCTCTCTGCTGTTTGCCTTCCTGACGCTGACGCTGGTGGCGAACCAGGTGGCAACCGGACTGGCGCTCACCCTTCTCGGCCTCGGCGCCTCAGGCATGCTTGGCGAAGCCTATGTCAGCGTGCAGGGCATCAGGCTGGGAGAGATCGTCATTCCGGTCCTGTCGGATATTCCGGTCGTTGGCCATGTTCTCTTCAGCCAGGATCTGATCTTCTACCTGTCGATCGCGCTCGTGGTCGGCGTCAGCTGGTTCCTGTTCCGCAGCCGGACCGGGCTGAAGCTCAGGGCGATCGGCGACAATCACGGTTCGGCCCACGCGCTCGGTATTCACGTCATCCGCACGCGGTATCTGGCGGTGATGTTCGGCGGTGCCTGCGCCGGTCTTGCCGGCGCGCAGCTTTCGCTCGTCTACACGCCGCAATGGGCCGAGAACATGTCGGCCGGCCGCGGCTGGATCACGCTGGCGCTGGTGGTCTTCGCCTCCTGGCGGCCATGGCGGGTCTTTGCCGGCGGTTATCTGTTTGGCGCGGTCACCATCCTGCAGCTTCACGCGCAGGCCTTCGGTCTCGGCATTCCCTCGCAGTTCCTCTCGATGCTGCCCTATGCCGCGACTATTGTGGTTCTGGTCATCATTTCTCATAATCGGCGCACGACGTTGATCAATACGCCCGCGGCGCTCGGAAAAGCCTTCGTGCCGGAGCGATAAAGCAACAACATAAAGACGGGTTTCCGCAATAACTTCAAACCAACAGGGGTCATCATGAAGAAGTTAGCATTCACACTTGCCGCCTCGGCTGCCGCCGTGATCGGCATCTCTTCCGCCGCTCAAGCCGCGGACAAGACGAAGGTCTGCTTCGTCTATGTCGGTTCGCATACCGACGGCGGTTATTCGCAGGCCCACGATCTCGGCCGCCAGCAGGTCCAGGCCGAGTTCGGCGACAAGATCGATACGCCTTACCTCGAAAACGTACCGGAAGGCCCGGATGCCGAGCGCGCCATCGAGCGCCTTGCCCGTTCCGGCTGCAAACTGATCTTCACGACGTCCTTCGGCTTCATGGATGCGACGGTGAAGGTCGCCGCCAAGTTCCCGGACGTCAAGTTCGAGCATGGCACCGGCTACAAGGCCGGCCCGAACCTTGCGACCTACAATTCACGCTTCTATGAAGGCCGCTATATCCTCGGCCAGATCGCCGCCAAGACCTCGAAGAATCACGGGGCGGCCTACATCGCCTCCTTCCCGATCCCTGAAGTCGTGATGGGCATCAACTCCTTCGAGCAGGGCGCCAAGTCGGTCGATCCGAGCTTCAAGCTGAAGGTCATCTGGGTCAACACCTGGTTCGACCCCGGCAAGGAAGCCGATGCCGCCAAGGCGATGGTCGACCAGGGCGTCGACGTCTTGACGCAGCACACCGACACGACCGCGCCGATGCAGGTCGCCGAAGAACGCGGCATCCACGCCTTCGGCCAGGCCTCCGACATGATCGCAGCAGGCCCGAAGGCTCAGCTGACGGCAATCGTCGACACTTGGGGGACATACTACTCCAAGCGCGTTCACGCTCTTCTGGACGGCACCTGGAAGTCAGAGCAGAGCTGGGACGGCCTGAAGGACGGCATCCTGAAGATGGCGCCTTATACCAACATGCCCGACGACGTGAAGAAGATGGCCGAGGAAACCGAAGCCAAGATCAAGTCAGGCGAACTGCATCCCTTCACCGGACCGATCAACAAGCAGGACGGAACGCCCTGGCTGAAGGCCGGCGAGAAGGCCGATGACGGCACCCTGCTCGGCATGAACTTCTATGTCGAAGGCGTCGACGATAAGCTGCCGGGTAAATAGTCCCGTAGCCATCTCGCAGATGCGAAGAGCGCCCTTGTGGGCGCTCTTTTTTTGCTGCAGCGCATCCCAAGATTCCGATTTACAAAAGTAATACTATATGATTTTTTGACCCTGCGCCGCGAGATGCGGCATTGGGAGGAAATCATGAAATTGAAGACTGCACTTTTGAGTGCCACGATTCTGGCTGCCTGCATGTTCGGTTCGGCTTCGGCCGCCGGCCTCACCGTCGGCTTCTCGCAGATCGGCTCGGAATCGGGCTGGCGTGCGGCTGAAACGACCGTAACCAAGGAGCAGGCCAAGAAGCGCGGCATCGATCTGAAGTTTGCCGATGCGCAGCAGAAGCAGGAAAACCAGATCAAGGCTTTGCGCTCCTTCATTGCTCAGGGCGTCGATGCCATTCTCATTGCTCCGGTCGTTGAAACCGGCTGGGACGACGTTCTCAAGGAAGCCAAGGAAGCCAAGATTCCGGTCATCCTTCTCGACCGTACCATCAAGGCTCCCGACGATCTCTACCTGACGGCGGTTACGTCGGACCTGGTCCACGAAGGCAAGGTCGCAGGCGACTTCTTGGTCAAGACCGTCGGCGACAAGAAGTGCAATGTCGTTGAACTTCAGGGCACCACCGGTTCGTCGCCGGCGATCGCCCGCAAGAAGGGCTTCGAAGAGGCCCTTGCCGGCCACGACAACCTCAAGATCGTTCGCAGCCAGACCGGTGACTTCACCCGCACCAAGGGCAAGGAAGTCATGGAAAGCTTCCTGAAGGCCGAGAATGGCGGCAAGGATATCTGCGCTCTCTACGCCCATAACGACGACATGGCCGTCGGCGCCATCCAGGCGATCAAGGAAGCCGGCCTGAAGCCTGGCAAGGATATCCTCGTCGTCTCCATCGACGCCGTGCCGGATATTTTCAAGGCGATGTCCGAAGGCGAGGCCAATGCCACGGTCGAGCTGACGCCGAATATGGCAGGTCCGGCCTTCGATGCGCTCGATGCCTATCTGAAGGACAAGAAGGCTCCGGCCAAGTGGATCCAGACCGAGTCCAAGCTCTACACGCCTGCCGACGAGCCGATGAAGGTCTTCGAAGAGAAGAAGGGTCAGGGCTACTGATCTGATGTGACACTGCTGCATAATTCCTTAAATCGGAATTCGCTTTCGGGATAAAATCATGCAGCAATTCAAAGCGCTACAGCGTCCTCTATGCGTCTGAAAAGACCAGGCGGCGCTGTAGAACCGCACCGGCCCGTCATGGACCGGTGCGGGGCTGCCTTGCCGCCTTGGGACGTCATGTCCGGCCGCGGCGCGGCTTTTGCCGTCAATATCAGGAAAACAGACCCTTATGATTCACGATTTCGAGAACGTTCTCGCGGCCTCCGGAATATCGAAATTCTTTCCTGGCGCGGTGGCGCTGGATAAGGTCGATTTCACGCTCCGCAGAGGCGAGGTGCACGCATTGCTGGGCGAGAACGGCGCCGGCAAGTCGACGCTGATCAAGTGCATCACCGGCGCCTACCATCGTGACGAGGGCAGCCTGACGCTGGACGGCCAGGAAATCAATCCGGCCAATACGCTCGCCGCCCAGAAACTGGGTATCGGCACGGTCTATCAGGAGGTCAATCTCCTTTCCAATCTGAGCGTCGCCGAAAACCTCTTTCTCGGACGCCAGCCAAGGCGGTTCGGCATGACCGACGTGCGTTCGATGAACCGCAAGGCGCGCGATCTGCTCGCCGGCTATGGCGTCGATATCGACGTCACCGCCGAACTTGGCCGTTTCTCCGTCGCTGTCCAGCAGGTGGTTGCCATCGCCCGTGCCGTTGATCTCTCAGGCAAGGTGCTGATCCTCGATGAGCCCACAGCAAGTCTCGACAATCAGGAGGTGGCGCTGCTCTTCCGCATCATCGAAGACCTCAAGAAGCGCGGCCTGGGCATCGTCTTCATCACCCATTTTCTCGAGCAGGTCTATGCGATCAGCGACCGTATCACCGTGCTGCGCAACGGCAAGCTCGTCGGTACCCGCGACGTCGCCGATCTGCCGCGCCAGGGCCTGATCGCCATGATGCTCGGTCGCGAACTGGCGCATGTCGAAGAGACCGTCAGGGAACGCAGCCTTGCGGCCGGCGACGTCCGATATCATTTTGCAGGCTACGGCAAACGCGGCAAGGTCAAACCATTCGACCTTGAGGTGCGCGCCGGAGAGGTGGTCGGCGTTGCAGGACTGCTCGGCTCCGGCCGAACCGAAACCGCCGAACTGCTTTTCGGCATCGAGCATGCGGACAGCGGCAGCGCCACGATTGACGGCCAGCCGGTCACGCTTTCGAGCCCGCGCGCCGCGATCGCAAAGGGTTTCGGCTTTTGCCCCGAGGACCGCAAGACCGATGGCATCATCGGCGACCTGTCGATCAGGGAGAACATCGCACTTGCACTGCAGGCCCGCCGCGGCTGGACGCGGCCGCTCTCGCGCGCCGAGCAGAACACGCTTGCCGACCGCTACATCAAGGCGCTCGATATCCGCACCACCGATCGCGAGAAGCCGATCCGGCTGCTCTCCGGCGGCAATCAGCAGAAGGCGATCCTCGCCCGCTGGCTGGCGACCAATCCCAAGTTTCTGATCCTCGACGAGCCGACCCGCGGCATCGATGTCGGCGCCCATGCCGAGATCATCCGGCTCATCGAAGAGCTCTGCGCCGGCGGCATGTCGCTGATCGTGATTTCCTCGGAACTTGAAGAGCTTGTCGCCTATAGTTCACGTGTCATCGTACTTCGCGACAGGCAGCATATCGCTGAACTGACAGGCGAGCGTATCACCGCTGCCGGCATCGTCGAAGCCATTGCCGCCGCCGAACACAAGATGGAGGATGCATGAGGTCCTCCCTGAAAGCGCTGGCATATCGCCTGGCGCCGCAATTGATTGCGCTTGTTGTCATTCTTTTCTTGAATTTCATCACGTCACCGCAGTTTTTTAATGTTGTGGTTCAGAACGGCCGGCTCTATGGCAGCCTGATCGATGTGCTGAACCGCGGCGCGCCGGTGGCGCTGCTGGCGATCGGCATGACGCTGGTCATTGCCACCAAGGGCATCGACCTGTCCGTCGGTGCGGTCATCGCGATCTGCGGCGCCGTCGCCGCCTCGTCGATTGTCTCAGGAAATTCAGTTTCTTATACCATTATCTTAACGCTTGCGATCGGGCTTGCCTGCGGCGTCTGGAACGGGTTCCTGGTGGCAGTCCTCAATATCCAGCCGATCATCGCCACGCTGGTGCTGATGGTGGCCGGCCGCGGCATCGCCCAGCTGATCACCGAAGGCGCCATCCTGACCTTCAACGATGACGGGCTGACCTTCTTCGGCAGCGGTTCGCTGCTGCTTCTGCCGATGCCTGTCGTCATCTGGCTTCTCGTCGGCCTGCTCGTCATCCTGCTTGTCCGCCGCACGGCGCTCGGCATGCTGATCGAGGCCGTCGGCATCAATCGCCGCGCCAGCACGCTCTCCGGCATTCAAACGCCGGTGCTGCTGATGGCGGTCTACATGCTGAGCGGTCTCTGCGCCTCGATCGCGGGCATCATCGTCGCAGCCGACATCAAGGGCGCCGATGCCAACAATGCCGGCCTCTGGCTAGAACTCGACGCGATCCTCGCCGTCGTCGTCGGCGGGAATTCGCTGCTCGGCGGTCGCTTCAGCATTCTCGGATCGCTGATCGGCGCGATGATCATCCAGGCGGTGAATACCGGCATCCTGTCCGCCGGCTTCCCGCCTGAATTCAACCTGATCATCAAGGCCGTCATCATTATCGTCATCCTCGTCATCCAATCGCCGGCGGTTCAATCGCTCGCCATCTTCGCCAGCCGCCGGCAGGGCGGAAGGGAGCAGCCGAAATGAACTCCAAATACCTGCCGCTGCTTGCGACCATCGTCATCTTCGTGCTCGCCTATGCCGGCTGCGCGCTGCAATATCCGAACATTCTGTCGACGCGCGTCATAGGCAATCTTTTGACCGACAACGCCTTTCTCGGCATCGCTGCCGTCGGCATGACCTTCGTCATCATCTCGGGCGGCATCGATCTGTCGATCGGCTCGGTCATCGCCTTTACCGGTGTCTTCCTAGCGGTGATCCTGCAAAACACCTCGATCCATCCGCTGCTCGCCTTTGCGATCGTCCTCGTCATCACCACCGCCTTCGGCGCCATCATGGGCGCGATCATCCACTATCTCGAAATGCCGGCCTTCATCGTCACGCTTGCCGGCATGTTCCTGGCACGTGGCATGGCCTTCGTGCTCTCGATCGACAGCATCCCGATCGATCACGAATATTATTCGACGCTGACGAGCCTCTATTACCGTCTGCCCGGCGGCGGGCGGCTGACGCTGATCGGCGGTATCATGCTTCTGGTCTTTGCCGTCGGCATCTTCATCGCCCAGCGCACCCGCTTCGGCACCAACGTCTATGCACTCGGCGGCGGTCCGCAGACGGCGCGGCTGATGGGCGTGCCGGTCGGCCGCACGACAATCCAGATCTATGCGCTGTCGGGCTTTCTGGCGGGCCTTTCCGGGATCGTTTTTTCGCTGTACACCTCTGCCGGATATTCTCTTGCAGCAGTCGGCGTCGAACTCGATGCCATCGCGGCGGTGGTCATTGGGGGGACGCTGCTGACCGGAGGAGCGGGATTCGTGGCAGGAACCTTAATCGGTATCCTGATCCAGGGGCTCATTCAGACCTACATCACCTTCGACGGCACGCTGTCGAGCTGGTGGACGAAGATCCTGATTGGCCTTCTGCTGTTTGCATTCATCCTGATGCAGAAAGCGATCCTGTTCCTTTCCAGTCTGAACAAGAGGTACGCCTGAGGGGGAGACGGATCGCTTGCGCTACAAATTGGACGAGACACGCAAGACGGGGCGCAGAACCCGGACGAGCCACGCCCAGGTCGTCGACGAACTTGGCAAGGCGATCGTCGCCGGCACCTATCCCGTTGGCTCGATCCTGCCTGGCGATACAGAACTGGCGCAACGTTTCAAAGTGTCCCGCACCGTCTTGCGCGAGACGATGAAGACGCTTGCCGCCAAGGGCATGGTCGTCGCCAAGGCCCGGGTCGGCACGCGCGTGACCGAAAAGAACCTCTGGAACATGTTCGACAGCGAGATTATCGCCTGGCACTTCGACAACGGCGTGACGGAAGAGTTTCTGTTGCAGCTCTACGATATTCGCCTCGCCTTCGAACCCTTCGCCGCCGGTCTCGTCGCCGAGCGGGCGAATGCCGAGGAGATCGAGATGTTACGTGGGCTGGCGCTCGAGATGGCGGCGGCCGGTCATACGGCCGACAGCCTCGCACTCGCCGACCTTCGTTTTCACCTGGCGATCGCCGAAGCCTCGCACAATCCCTTCATGCGGACGCTCGGCAGCCTCATCGAAGCGGCTCTCGTCGGCATGTTCCGCATAAGCACGCCGCCAACCGAAAACGGCTTCGCCAATATCGCCGACACCCATATGCGCATCGTCGATGCGATCGTGTCCGGCGATAACGCCGCCGCGCGCCGCGCGATGGAGGACGTCATCCTGGATGGCCGCGTTCATGTGCACGAAGCCTTCGTGGCCCGCGGTTCCGACGCCGTCACAGGGCCGATTTCGGCCGCAATTTCACCTTTGTGAAGGCTTTGCTTATCGATAGCGCCGCGCGTCTTTTCGAGAGCCGCAAAGGACGCTGCAGCACTTTGAATGGCTGCATAATTTATCCTTAAATCGATTCCGATTTAGGGAATTTTGCAGTATGAGGCGATAAAGCCGCCTCATGGCGCGGATTCGCGGAGCAAATCATGGAACGCACTTGTCTTGCCGTCATCCTTGCCGCCGGTGACAGCACGCGGATGAAATCTTCGAAATCGAAGGTGCTGCATCCGGTCGCCGGACGGCCGATGATCGCCCATGTGGTCGAGGCGGTCGCCTCCGCCGGCATCTCGTCCGTCGCCCTTGTCGTCGGCCGTGATGCCGAGGATGTGGCAAAGGCGGCGAGCATCGGCGGCGTCAGCATCGAATCCTATCTGCAGAAGGAACGCCTCGGCACCGGTCACGCGGTGCTGGCGGCGCGCGAAGCGATCGCCAAGGGTTACGACGATATCCTCGTCACCTATGGCGACGTGCCGCTCCAGACCGACGGACCGCTCAAAGCCGCCCGCCAGGGCCTTGCCGATGGCAGCGATGTCGTCGTCATCGGCTTCCACACCGACCGCCCGACCGGCTACGGCCGCCTGCTCGTCAAGGACGGCGAACTCATCGCCATCCGCGAGGAGAAAGATGCGACGGATGCCGAGCGCACCGTCACCTGGTGCAACAGCGGGCTGATGGCGATCAACGGCAGAAAGGCGCTCGATCTTCTCACGCGCATCGGCAATGCCAATGCCAAGGGCGAATTCTATCTGACCGATCTCGTCGAGATCGCCCGTTCGCTGGGCGGACGCGTCACCGCGGTCGATGCTCCCGAGATCGAGATGACCGGCTGCAACACCCGTGCCGAGCTCGCCGTCATCGAGCGTTTCTGGCAGGAGCGCCGCCGCCACGAGATGATGCTGGCTGGCGTCACCATGATCGCGCCGGAAACGGTTTTTCTGTCCTACGATACCGTCATCGGCCAGGATGCGCTGATCGAGCCGAACGTCGTCTTCGGCCCCGGCGCGGTGATCGACAGCGGCGCCGTCATCCACGCCTTTTCGCATATCGAAGGCGCCCATGTCAGCCAAGGTGCGACCGTCGGCCCCTTCGCCCGGCTGCGGCCGGGTGCCGATCTCGCCAACGGCGCGAAGGTCGGCAATTTCTGCGAGGTCAAGAACGGCCGGCTGGGCGAGGGCGCCAAGGTCAACCACCTGACTTACATCGGCGATGCCGTCATCGGCGCCGGCAGCAATATTGGCGCCGGCACGATCACCTGCAACTATGACGGCGTCAACAAGAGCGAGACGGTGATCGGCGAAAACGCCTTCATCGGTTCCAACTCCTCGCTGGTCGCGCCGGTGACGATCGGCGACGGCGCCTATATCGGCTCCGGCAGCGTCATCACCGTCGATGTTCCGGCCGACGCGCTGGCGCTCGGCCGCGCCCGGCAGGAGATCAAACCCGGCCGCGCGACGCTGCTGCGCGAACGCGCGCTCGCCATCAAGGCGGCGAAGAAGGCGAAAGCCTGACAGGCCTTGCGTAACCGGCGGAAATTCAAAGTGACCGCCGAGGTGATTGAGAAATAAGCAGGAATCGTTAGGACTGGCCTCGTCATCGAAGCCTAAAGCAATCCAGCAAAAGTGCGCAGCGGTTTTGCGTCCGGAATTGCGCAGAGACAAACAGAAGAGCATTTCCGGATTCAGGAAATGCTCGAGTGGGGATACTATATGTGCGGCATTGTGGGGATCGTCGGAACTGCGCCTGTGGCCGAGCGCCTGGTCGATGCGCTGAAGCGTCTCGAATATCGCGGTTACGATTCCGCCGGTGTCGCCACCATTCATGACGGCGTGATGGATCGCCGCCGCGCCGAGGGCAAGCTGTTCAATCTGGAAAAGCGCCTCGACAGCGAACCGCTGCCCGGCACCGTCGGCATCGCCCACACGCGCTGGGCGACCCACGGCGTTCCCAACGAGACCAATGCCCATCCGCATTTCGTTGAAGGTGTCGCCGTCGTCCATAACGGCATCATCGAGAATTTCTCCGAGCTTCGCGACGAACTGACCGAGGAGGGTTCGGTCTTCCAGACCCAGACCGACACTGAGGTGGTCGCCCATCTGCTGGCAAAATACCTGCGCGAGGGCCTCGAGCCGCGCGACGCCATGCTGAAGATGCTGAACCGGGTGACCGGCGCCTATGCGCTGGCTGTTATGCTCAAGGCTCATCCCGGCACGATCATGGCCGCCCGTTCCGGACCGCCGCTTGCCGTCGGCTACGGCCGCGGCGAGATGTTCCTCGGCTCGGACGCGATTGCGCTCTCGCCCTTCACCAACGAGATCACCTATCTCGTCGACGGCGATTTCGCCGTTCTAACCCGCGACGGTGTCGCGGTGCTCGATTTCGCCGGCAAGCCCGTCAAACGCGCCCGCCAGATCTCGCAGGCGACCGCCTATGTCGTCGACAAGGGCAACCACCGCCATTTCATGGAAAAGGAAATCTACGAGCAGCCGGAGGTCATCTCCCACGCGCTCAGCCACTATGTCGATTTCGCCGAGAACACGATCGGCGCCAATGCCGCCGCGATCGACTTCAAGGCGTCAACCGGACTTGCGATCTCGGCCTGCGGCACCGCCTATCTCGCAGGCCTCGTCGGCAAATACTGGTTCGAGCGTTATGCCCGCCTGCCGGTTGAGATCGACGTCGCGTCCGAATTCCGCTACCGGGAAATGCCGCTGTCGCCGTCGCAGGCAGCGCTCTTCATCTCGCAGTCCGGCGAGACCGCCGATACGCTGGCATCGCTGCGCTATTGCCGCGACAACGGGTTGAAGATCGGCGCCGTCGTCAATGTCCGCGAATCGACGATCGCGCGCGAATCCGACGCCGTCTTCCCGATCATGGCCGGCCCGGAAATCGGCGTCGCCTCGACCAAGGCCTTCACCTGCCAGCTTGCCGTGCTGGCAGCGCTGGCGATTGGCGCCGGCAAGGCGCGCGGCACAGTGAGTGCTGACGAGGAGAGGGCGCTGGTGCGCCACCTCGCCGAAATGCCGCGCATCATGAGCCGCGTGCTGAACCTTATCCAGCCGCAGATGGAAAGCCTGTCGCGCGAGCTGTCGAAGTGCAAGGACGTGCTCTATCTCGGCCGCGGCACCAGCTTCCCGCTCGCCATGGAAGGCGCGCTGAAGCTCAAGGAAATCTCCTATATCCATGCCGAGGGTTATGCCGCCGGCGAATTGAAGCACGGACCGATCGCGCTGATCGACGAGAACATGCCTGTCATCGTCATCGCCCCTTACGATCGTTTCTTCGAAAAGACCGTCTCGAACATGCAGGAGGTCGCAGCCCGCGGCGGCCGCATCATCTTCATCACCGACGAGGCCGGTACAGCCGCCTCGAAACTGCCGACCATGGCGACGATCACCCTGCCTGTGGTCGACGAAATCATCGCGCCGATGATCTTCTCGCTGCCGATCCAGCTGCTCGCCTATCACACCGCCGTCTTCATGGGCACCGATGTCGACCAGCCGCGCAACCTGGCGAAATCCGTGACCGTGGAATAAGCCTGTAACGCCGGGACCGTCGCGCCGAAACATATTGTGCGACGCCCCGAATTCTGGCAATTTTGGTCTGCGGACAAGGGGGAAGGGCCGGCATACCGGCCTGTCCACGACTGAGATGGAGATCATCAGGAAACGATGACCGACAACACCCCCAGAATGCCGGTCGCGACCCGGCTGAGGAATAATTTTCTCGCAGGGCTGATCATCTGCGCGCCGATCGCGATCACCATCTGGCTGACCTGGACCTTCATCCATTGGTCGGACAGCTGGGTCAGGCCTTATATTCCGGCGCGCTGGAATCCGGAAAGCTATCTCAATTTCGCCATTCCCGGTTTCGGCCTACTGACCGCCGTTATCCTGATCACCGTCGTCGGCTTCCTCGGCAAGAACCTCATCGGCCAGAGCATCGTCCGGTTCGGCGAATCGATCGTTCAGCGCATGCCGCTGGTGCGCACGATCTACAGAAGCGTGAAGCAGATTTTCGAAACAGTGCTGAAGGAACAGGCGAACTCCTTCAAGAAGGTCGGCCTTATCGAATATCCGGGTCCCGGCCTCTGGGCACTGATCTTTATCGCCACCGACGCCAAGGGCGAAATCGCTTCGAAGTTCAATGCCATGGGCCAGGATATGGTCGCCGTCTTCCTGCCGCCGACGCCGGTACCGACAGCCGGCTTCCTCATCTTCGTGCCGCGCGAGAAGATCGTCATGCTCGACATGTCGCCGGAAGACGCCGCCAAGTTCCTGATTTCAGGCGGGCTTGTGGCGCCCGAACACAAGCCGGCCGATCCGAAGCAGAAGCATTTGCCGCGGCCGAAGCCGGTTGCGGTTTCCAAAGCGGATTGATGCATGTCGCCCAAAAGTGTTCAGCGGTTTTGGGTAACGACATGCATAGAACAAAGCCTTAAAGCGCGCCGCGGCGCGCTTTATCCAGCCCTGAGAAAACGGATCGCCTCGTCGCGGCGGAAAAGATAGAGCAGGGTGCGGATCGCCGTTCCCCTCTCCGTGGTCAATTCCGGATCGCGCTCGATGAGGTAAGCCGCATCCTTGCGGGCGATCTCCAGCAGGTCGGCATGCGCCTCGAGGCTGGCGATGCGGAAACCCGGCGTGCCGGATTGCCTTGTGCCGAGCAATTCGCCTTCACCGCGCAGCTTCAGGTCCTCCTCGGCGATGCGGAAGCCATCCTCCGTCTCCCGCATGATCGAGAGCCTGGCATGGCCGGTCTCGCCGAGCGGCCCCTTGTAGAGCAGGATGCAGGTCGAGGCCTCGTCGCCGCGCCCGACGCGGCCGCGTAGCTGATGCAATTGCGCCAAGCCGAAGCGTTCGGCATGTTCGATCACCATGATCGTCGCATCCGGCACGTCGACACCGACCTCGACGACGGTAGTGGCGACGAGCAGCCGGGTCTCGCCGTTCTTGAACGCCATCATCGCCGCGTCCTTCTCCGGTCCGCTCATGCGACCGTGGATGAGGCCGATGCCGGGGCCAAGTGCGGCGACCAGCGTCGCGTGCCGTTCCTCGGCCGACATCAGGTCGAGCTCCTCGGACTCCTCGACCAGCGGGCAGATCCAATAGGCCTTCTTACCCTCGGCGATCGCGCTTTGCAGCCGGCCTACGATTTCGCCGGTCCGTTCCATCGGCACGGTGATCGTCTGGATCGGCTTGCGGCCGGCCGGCTTTTCGGTGAGCTTGGAGACGTCCATATCGCCGAAGGCGGCGAGCACCAGCGTGCGCGGGATCGGCGTCGCCGTCATGACAAGCATATGCGGCGAGAGGCCCTTGGCGGTCAGCCGCAGGCGCTGATGCACGCCGAAACGGTGCTGCTCGTCGACGACGGCAAGCATCAGATTGGCGTAGCCGACGCTATCCTGGAACAGCGCATGCGTGCCGATGATGATCTGGGCAGCACCCGAGGCGATGCGCTCCAGGATTTCCTCCCGTTCGCGTCCCTTGGTGCGCCCGGTCAGCACCTCGATGCCGAGCCCGGCGGCGGCCGCGAATTTCGAGATCGTCGCGTGGTGCTGCCGCGCCAGGATTTCGGTCGGCGCCATCAGCACGGCCTGGCCGCCGCTCTCGATCACCGCCGCCATTGCCATCAGTGCCACCAGCGTCTTACCGGAACCGACATCGCCCTGCAGCAGCCGCAGCATGCGCTCGTTGCCGGCCATATCCTTCAAAACCTCGGCGATCGCCTCGTTCTGGCTTGATGTGAGCGAGAAGGGCAAGGGCTTCAGGATCTTGCCGCTGATGACGCCGGTCGCATGCACCGGCTGGCCCGCTACCTTGCGCAGCCTCTGCCGCACCAGGCTCAGCGATAGCTGGCCAGCGAGGAATTCGTCATAGGCAAGCCGCCGCCGGGCAGGGGCCTGCGGGTCGATATCCCCAGGGTCGCGCGGCTCGTGCAGCATGTGGAAACTGTCGCGGATCGACGGCAGGCCCTGTTTCTCAGTCAAGGCCAGGTCAATCCATTCCGGCAGCTCGGGAAAACGCGGCAGGCCGGCGTCGATAATCTTGCGCAGCGTCTTCGGCGAGAGCCCTGCCGTCAGCGGATAGATCGGCTCGACCAGCGGCAGGCTCTCCGCCTCGTCCGCCCTGACGATATAGTCGGGATGCACCATCGAGGCGCGGCCGTTGAACCAGTCGATCTTGCCGCTGACCGTCACCTCCGCGTCAACAGGCAGCTGCTTTTCCAGCCACGCCGCCTGTCCGCGGAAGAAGACCAGCGTCAGTTCGCCGGTCTCGTCATGCAGGAAGACGCGGTAGGGGATATTGCTTTTGCCGCGCGGCGGCACCTGGTGCCGGTCGACGCGCGCCGTGATCGTCACGATCGCGCCTTGTGGCGCGCGCGCGATTCCAGGCTGGTTGCGCCGGTCGATCAGCGAAAAAGGCGCGTGGAAGAGCAGGTCGATGACCCGGCAATCCTCCAGCGTCTCGCGCCCGAGCAGCTTGACCAGCAGGTCGGCGATTTTCGGGCCGACGCCCGGAAGGCCCGAAATGGGGGAAAACAGAGGATCGAGAATGGCGGGGCGCATGCGGCCAAAATGCGATGAACAATGCGGCATTGGCAAGGCTGACAAGCCGCTTTCCAGGGTCTATAGAGGCGCATCAACAGGAAGGTAATGCCATGACAGGTGTCACGCTCACGAGTGCCGGTCTCGACCCGCGCCGCCGCAGAATCCTTTTCCGCTGCTGGCACCGCGGCATCCGCGAGATGGATCTGGTCTTCGGCCAGTTCGCCGAAGCCGAGGTCGCGACTCTGTCGGAAGCCGAACTCGACGAGTTCGAGACGATCATGGCGGAAGAGGACAATGATCTCGTCCGCTGGATCATGGGAACATGGCCGGTGCCTGAGCGTTTCCAGACACCGATGTTTGCCCGCATCGCCGCCTACAAGCCCGATTTTGACAAGCCCCTCAGGACGCCGGAATGATCCCTGGTTTCGATGCGAAGAAGCTTGCGGCCATTGCCGAGCCGCTGACGATCGGCAATGTGCCGGCAGGTCTTGAGACGCTGCTGCTCGCCGAGCTCGCCCGAACGGGAGAGCCGGTCGCCTATGTCATGTCCGACGGCCACCGCATGGCCGATCTCGAACAGATGCTGGGCTTTGTCGCCCCCGACATTCCGGTTCTCACCCTGCCGGCCTGGGACTGTCTGCCCTATGACCGCGTCTCGCCAAGCGCCGACACCTCGGCCCGCCGGCTTGCCGCACTCGGCGGCCTGATCGCCCATCGCAAGAAGCCGCATGCGGCAATCGTGCTCGTCACCGCCAATGCCATGCTGCAGAAGGTGGCGCCGCAGGATGTCATCGAAAGCCTGACCTTTTCGGCCCGTCCCGGCAACCAGCTGCGCATGGACGATCTCGCCGGTCGTCTGGAACGCAATGGCTTCGAGCGCGTCGCGACTGTTCGCGAGGTCGGCGAATATGCCGTGCGCGGCGGCATTCTCGACGTCTTCGTGCCCGGTTCGGAAGAGCCGGTCCGCCTCGATTTCTTCGGCGACACGCTGGAGAGCATCCGCAGCTTCGATCCGGCCAGCCAGCGCACGACAGGGCAGGTGCGATCCCTCGATCTCAACCCGATGAGCGAAGTGACGCTGACCCCGGATACGATCAGCCGCTTCCGCAAGAATTACCTCTCCGCCTTCGGCGCGACCACACGCGACGACGCGCTCTATCTCGCCGTCTCCGAAGGCCGCCGTTACCCTGGCATGGAGCACTGGCTGCCGCTCTTCTACGAGAAGCTCGATACCGTCTTCGATTATCTCAGCAGTTTCCGTATCGTCATCGACCATACGGTACGTGAGGCAGCAGAAGAGCGCTCCAAGCTCGTTTTCGATTATTACGACGCCCGCCTGAATTCCGGCCAGCCGGCCAAGGGCCAGATGACGCAGGGCACGCCCTACAAGCCGGTGACGCCGGGCCAGCTCTATCTCGACAGCAAGCTTTTCGTCAAAACCCTCGACGCGCTCGGCGCGATCCGCATCAGCCCCTTCAACGAGCATGAGGGCGAGGCGCGGCGGGTCGTCAATGTCGACGCCCGCCAGGGCCAGCGCTGGGCCCGTTCGAATGCTGAGGGCGGCGGCGATGCCGAACGCATCAACATCTTCGACGTCGTCGTCAAGCATATTGCAGACCGCCGTGCCGCCGGCGCGAAAGTGCTCATCACCGCCTGGACCGAAGGTTCGCTGGAGCGCCTGCTGCAGGTGCTGAACGAACACGGCCTGGAAAAGGTCAAGCCGATCGAGGCGCTAAAGGATGTCGGCTCGCTGGCGAGAGGCGAGGCGGCCGCTGCCGTGCTCAGTCTCGAAGCCGGCTTCGAGGCCGGCGATCTCGTCGTCATCGGCGAGCAGGATATATTAGGCGACCGCATGGTGCGCCGCTCCAAGCGCCGCAAGCGCGCAGCCGACTTCATCTCGGAAGTCGCTGGCCTCGACGAGGGCTCGATCGTCGTCCATGCCGAACACGGCATCGGCCGCTTCGTCGGGCTGACGACCATGGAGGCCGCCGGTGCGCCGCACGCCTTCCTCGAGTTACACTATGCCGACGAGGCCAAGCTCTTCCTGCCGGTCGAAAACATCGATCTCCTCTCGCGCTATGGCGGTGAGGGCACCGAAGCCCAGCTCGACAAGCTCGGCGGCGGCGCCTGGCAGATGCGCAAGGCCAAGCTCAAGAAGCGCCTGCTCGATATGGCCGATGCGCTGATCCGCATCGCCGCCGAGCGCCTGACACGCCATGCGCCGATGCTGACGACGCCGGAAGGCCTTTACGACGAATTTGCCGCTCGCTTCCCTTATGACGAGACCGAGGACCAGGATAACGCCATCGAAGCGGTGCGCTCCGATCTCGGCGCCGGCCGTCCGATGGACCGTCTGGTCTGCGGCGACGTCGGCTTCGGCAAGACGGAAGTGGCGCTGCGCGCCGCTTTCGTCGCAGCGATGAACGGCGCCCAGGTCGCCATCGTCGTGCCGACAACACTACTTTCCCGCCAGCATTTCAAGACCTTCTCCGACCGTTTCCGCGGTCTGCCGGTGCGTATCCAGCAGGCCTCGCGCCTGGTCGGCGCCAAGGAGCTGGCGCTGACCAAGAAGGAAGTGGCGGAAGGCAAGACCGATATCGTCGTCGGCACCCATGCGCTGCTCGGCGCCGGCATCAAATTCGCCAATCTCGGCCTGCTCGTCATCGACGAGGAACAGCATTTCGGCGTCAAGCACAAGGAGCGGCTGAAGGAGCTGAAAAGCGACGTGCACGTGCTGACGCTGTCGGCAACGCCGATCCCGCGCACCCTGCAGCTTGCCATGACCGGCGTGCGCGAACTGTCGCTGATCACCACCCCGCCGGTCGACCGCATGGCGGTGCGCACCTTCATCTCGCCCTTCGACAGCCTGGTCATCCGCGAGACGCTGATGCGCGAGCATTATCGCGGCGGCCAGAGCTTCTATGTCTGCCCCAGGCTTGCCGACCTCGAGGACGTGCATGCCTTCCTGCAATCGGATGTGCCGGAGCTGAAGGTCGCCATCGCCCATGGCCAGATGCCGGCCGGCGAACTCG
The DNA here is from genome assembly GCF_004306515.1 of Rhizobium beringeri. NCBI lineage: Bacteria > Pseudomonadati > Pseudomonadota > Alphaproteobacteria > Hyphomicrobiales > Rhizobiaceae > Rhizobium > Rhizobium beringeri. Next base: position 1,854,655 of record NZ_SILG01000001.1, read on the forward strand.
AAGACATCATGAACGCCTTTTATGAAGGCCGATACGACGTGCTGTTGTCCACAACCATCGTCGAATCCGGTCTCGATGTGCCCACAGCCAACACGCTGATCGTTCACCGCGCCGATATGTTCGGCCTCGCCCAGCTCTATCAGCTGCGCGGCCGCGTCGGTCGCTCGAAGGTGCGCGCTTTCGCGCTCTTCACTCTGCCTGTTAATAAGGTGCTGACGGCCACCGCCGAACGCCGTCTCAAGGTGCTGCAGTCGCTGGATACGCTCGGCGCCGGCTTCCAGCTGGCAAGCCACGACCTCGATATCCGCGGCGCCGGCAATCTGCTCGGCGAGGAGCAGTCCGGCCATATCAAGGAGGTCGGTTTCGAGCTCTACCAGCAGATGCTGGAAGAGGCGGTCGCCGAGGTCAAGGGTGTCGACGAGATCCACGATACCGGCTGGTCGCCGCAGATATCGGTCGGCACGACGGTAATGATCCCGGAAGGCTACGTGCCCGACCTGCATCTGCGGATGGCGCTGTACCGACGTCTCGGCGAAATCACCGAGCTCAAGGAGATCGATGGCTTCGGCGCCGAGATGATCGACCGCTTCGGCCCGATGCCGATCGAAGTCCAGCATCTCTTGAAGATCGTCTACATCAAGTCGCTCTGCCGCACCGCCAATGTCGAAAAGCTCGATGCCGGCCCGAAGGGCGTCGTCGTGCAGTTCCGCAACAAGGAATTCCCCAACCCGGCAAACCTCGTCGGTTATATCGGCAAGCAGGGCACGATGGCGAAGATCCGCCCCGATCACAGCCTGTTCCTGACCCGCGACCTGCCGACGCCGGAAAAACGCCTGCAGGGCGCAGCTGTTATCATGACGCAATTGGCGGAACTCGCGAAATAGAGCAATTCCAGCAACAGCGTGCCGCGGTTTTGCGTCCGGAATTGCGTGGAAAAAGGAGATAGAGATGGGAACATACGGCGCAACGATCGCCTGGCAACGCGACGGTGAGACTTTCACCGACAACCGCTACAGCCGTGCCCACCGCTGGACCTTCGACGGCGGCATCGAGGTGAAGGCATCCTCGTCCTCGCATGTCGTTCCGCTGCCCTATTCGGCCGAGGATGCCGTCGATCCGGAAGAGGCTTTCGTCGCCTCGCTCTCCAGCTGCCACATGCTCTGGTTCCTTTCGATCGCCGCCAAACAGCGCTTTTGCGTCGACAGCTACACCGATGCCGCCGAAGGTGTGATGGAGAAGAATGCCGAGGGCCGTCTTGCCATGACCGTCGTGACGCTCCATCCGCATGTCGTCTTCAACGGTGAGAAACAGCCGTCGTTAAGCGAGCTCGAAGCTCTGCATCATCGCGCTCACGACGAATGCTTCATTGCCAATTCGGTGAAGACCGAGGTGAGATGCCTTCCGGTTCTGGGCTGAGCCTGGCGCCGTCGACGTCAGTTGAGGCCTGATCGCGCCTCAGCCTTCGCCTTGGCGATGTCGCGCAACGCGTTTGCCAAGACGTCAGGCGTCTGTGCGCCGCTGACGGCGTATTGCTGATCGAAGATGAAGAACGGCACGCCGTTGACGCCCATCTCCTGCGCGGCCTTGATCTCGGCGACGATCAGATCGCGATCGGCTTCGGAAGCAAGCAGCGAAGCGATGACGGAACGGTCGAGGCCGGCCTTGTCGGCAATATCGAGCAGCACCGCATGGTCGCCGACATTGCGGCCTTCCTCGAAATTCGCCTTGAACAGTGCGGCTACGACCTTGTCCTGCTTCTCGCGGCCTTCGATCATCGCCCAGTGGATCAGTCGATGCGCATCGAGCGTATTCGGGCCGATCTTGATCGCCTCGAAATCGAAGGCGATGCCGACTTCGCGGCCGTAATCGGAGAGCATCTTGTGCGCCTGCGCCACGCGCTCCTCGCCGCCGAGCTTCTCAGCCAGCGCCTTCTTCTGGTCGACGCCTTCCTTTGGATAGTCGGGGTTGAGCCGGTACGGCCGCCAGTTGATGTCGACGCCGATTTGGTCCTGCACCTCGGCGATGGCGAGCTCCAGCCGCGCCTTGCCGAGATAGCACCAGGGGCAGACGACATCCGAGACGACGTCGATGGTGATACGCTCCATGATGATTTTCCTTATTCTGTGCGTCTCCCAAGGGAGACATTCAAGCCGGGGCGGTCCGGCTGCTTCTTATTGGGCGCTCGTATCCCACCACAGCGGCAGCTGGTAGCCGTAGAGCGGCACTGTGTCGGGATGGCCGATGCGTTTGCTGCGCGCCACCCATTGCTGACCCATATGATAGAGCGGAAGCACGTAATGGCTGGACAGCAGCAGCCTGTCGTAGGAGCGCACCGCCGCGGTGAAATCCTCAGCCGAGCGCGCCCTGAGCAGGTGATCGATCAAGGCATCGAGATCGGGGTCGGCAGCACCTGCGAAGCTGTCGGTGCCCTCGCGGGTCTTCGCGGCTGAAGACCAGCGGCCGAGCTGTTCGTTTCCAGGCGATAGCGAGGACGTGTAGGACTTCATGATCATGTCGTAGTCGAAGCTGTTCGTCCGGCTCTGATACTGCGAATCGTCGACCGTGCGGATCGAAGCGGCGATGCCGATCGTCTGCAGTGAACGCTGATAGGCGACGGCAAGCTTCTCCTGGTCGGCATTCTGCGTCATGATCTCGAAGGCGAGCTGGCGGCCGGAGCCATCGAGCATCTTGCCGCCCTGGATCGTATAGCCGCCCTGTTTCAGTTGCTCGACGGCCTGCTTCAGCACATTACGGTCGCGGCCGGAGCCGTCGGTGACTGGCAGCTTGTAGGTGCCGTCGAGAATCTCCGGCGCAATTTTGTCCTTGATCGGCCCGAGCAGGGCAAGCTCGGCCGCATTGGCGGGAACCCCGAAACTCGACAGCTCGGAATTCTGCCAGAAGCTTTGGGTACGTTTGTAGGCGCCGGAATAGAGGTTCTTGTTTGCCCATTCGAAATCGAACACCAGCGACAGGCCTTCGCGTACCTTGGGATCGGCAAAGATCGGCCGGCGCGTGTTGAACACGAAGCCGAGCATGCCGCTTGGCAGTTTCGGCGTGAACACGTCCTTGATCACAGCCCCCGAGGTGACGGCGGGGAAATTATAGGCATTGGCCCAATGACCGGGATTGCCGTCGGGATAGATGTCGACATCGCCCTTCTTGAAGGCCTCGAACAGCGTCGTATCCTGCAGGAAATACTGGACGGTGATCTGGTCGTAATTGTCGGTGCCGACCTTGGCGGGAATGTCCTTGCCCCAGTAGTTCGGATCGCGCTCATAGGTGATGCTCTCGCCGGGCTTCACCGTCTTCACCTTGTAGGGACCGGAGCCGACCGGTGGCGTCAGCGACGAACGGTCGAAGGTTTCCGGATCGATCGCATGTTTCGGCAGCACCGGGAAGAGACCGAAGATCAGCGGCGTCTCCCGGTCGGCCTTCTCGTTGAAGGTGAAACGCACACTGCGCTCGCCGACCTTTTCCATCTTGGCGACGACGTTGAGGCGGTTGGCGAAAGGCACACGGCCCTTGTCGCGCATCAGCTCGAAGGTGAACATCACATCGTCAGGCGTCACCGGTTGGCCATCGGCCCATTTCGCCTTCGGATTGAGGTTGAACTGAATGAAGCTCCGGTCGTCGTCCCATTCGACCGTTTCGGCGAGCAGGCCGTAGAGCGTGAAGGGCTCGTCCCTGGAACGCTGCATCAGCGATTCGTAGACGAGATTGCCGTAGTCCGGATCCCACATCCCGCGCGCCGTCGTGCGCATGCTCTTCAGGATGAACGGATTGAGGCTGTCGAAGGTGCCGACGACGCCATAGGTGATCTTGCCGCCCTTTTTCACGTCGGGATTGACGTAAGGGAAGTGTTTGTAGTCTGACGGTAAAGCCGGCTCACCGTGCATCGCGATGCCATGCAGCGGCTCGGCGGCGACAGTGCCGCACAGCAGCGAGAGGACGAGGGGGACGACGATCCGGAGCATTCGGCAATCCTTGATCCGTGAAAACGGGCATGATTCACCGCGGAGATTATCATGGGGTCGACCGATTCCAACACGGAGCGGCGATTTCTTTGGCATCGCGACGAAATGCACCTCAAATTGCCAAAGAAATGCTGGATATCTTGAACGCTGCGATGTAACAGGTGAACCCGAAGTTTCGGGGTCATGCATTTGCCTTATTTTTTTAAGAGGTGGAGTGCCGAACGACCCGATGGTTGGGGCGGCAAGACGCTGCTCCGAACGGATATCAGGAGACGGAATTCGTTATGATGTTCAAGTCTGAAAAGAAAATGCGGGCAGCACTGTCCGTTCTGGCAGTGATGTTCGGCGCTTCGGCTCCGGTCTCCTCCTTCGCACAGGATGCGTCGGCGCAGGCTCCGGCCGATGCCCCGGCACAGGCAGCAGGAGCGCCGAAGCTCGGCTGGTACAAGACCTGCAGCAAGCAGGAAGACAACGACATCTGTGTTGTCCAGAACCTGATCCTCGCCAATGGCGGCCAGCTCGTTACGGCCGTCGGCCTGATCTCGGTTTCCGGCAAGATCAACCGCAAGCTCCTGCAGGTCTCGGTTCCCACCGCACGCCTCGTTCCTCCCGGCGTCATCATGCAGATCGACGGCGGCAAGGGTCAGAAGCTCGACTACGCTGTCTGCCTGCCGGACAAGTGCACCGCCGAAATTCCGCTGACCGACGCAATGATCGCCAGCCTCAAGAAGGGCAGCGACGTGATCTTCACCTCGATCAACTTCCGCCGCGCTCCGAACCCGATCAAGATTTCGCTTGAAGGCTTCACCGGTGCTTATGACGGCGAACCGGTTTCCGAATCCAAGCTCGCTGAAAGCCAGCGCAGCCTGCAAGACAGCATGCAGAAGAAGGCCGAGGAAGCCCGCAAGAAGCTGGAAGACGCCCAGAAGGCAGCCAAGGCGCAGTAATCCTGCCATCATTTCTAGACAGAAACCCGGCTTTGCGCCGGGTTTTTTGTTGCGCAAAGAAAAGGCCTCGCCGGGAGAAGCGAGGCCTTGTTTATACGGTCGGTCGGTCATTCGATCTAGTGGGCGAAGCTCATCTTGGGTTTGAACTGCCCTGACGGGGCCTGATCGAAAATCTGATAGATCTGTGGGTTGCGAAGCGGCGTGCCGCTTTCGTCGTTCATCAGGTTCTGCTCGGAGACATAGGCGACATATTCGCTTTCGTCATTTTCGGCGAGCAGGTGATAGAAGGGCTGGTCTCTGCTCGGGCGCACCTCGGCCGGAATGGAATTCCACCATTCCTCCGTATTCGCGAACTCAGGATCAACGTCGAAGATGACGCCGCGAAACGGAAAAACCTTGTGCCGAACCACTTCGCCGATACTGAACTTTGCTACTCTTTCTTTCATGGTACGACTTCCTTTCATCACCAAATTTGGTGATTGGTGTCGCGCAAATCAAGATTTTTGCGCGAGTTCGTCACATGAACGTCATATCCTCCTAGTGGCGTCCATGACCTGGGAGGCGAAAGCCCCGGCGGGCCGGGACTTTCTGTGTTCAGGGCCCGATCAGGCCGAATAGTACATGTCGTATTCGACCGGATGCGGCGTCATTTCAAAACGCATCACCTCAGCCATCTTCAGTTCGATGAAAGCATCGATCTGGTCGTCGTCGAAGACGCCGCCAGCCGTCAGGAACTTGCGGTCCTTGTCGAGGCTTTCGAGTGCTTCGCGCAAGCTGCCGCAGACGGTCGGGATCTTCTTCAATTCCTTCGGCGGCAGGTCGTAGAGATCCTTGTCCATGGCCTTGCCCGGATGGATCTTGTTCTTGATGCCGTCGAGGCCGGCCATCAGCATGGCGGCGAAGGCGAGATAGGGGTTGGCAGTCGGATCCGGGAAGCGGACTTCGACGCGCTTGGCCTTCGGGTTGGAGCCGAACGGAATGCGGCAGGAGGCTGAACGGTTCCGGGCCGAATAGGCGAGCAGCACAGGGGCTTCGTAACCCGGGACGAGACGCTTGTAGGAGTTCGTCGACGGATTGGTGAAGGCGTTGATCGCCTTGGCATGCTTGATGATGCCGCCGATATAGAACAGGCAGCTCTCGGAAAGGCCTGCATATTCGTCGCCGGCAAAGGTCGGCTTGCCGCCCTTCCAAATCGACTGGTGCACATGCATGCCCGAGCCGTTGTCGCCGAAGATCGGCTTCGGCATGAAGGTCGCCGTCTTGCCATAGGCGTTGGCCACCTGGTGCACGACATATTTGTAGATCTGCATCTTGTCGGCGTTGCGCACCAGCGTATCGAACTTGATGCCGAGTTCGTGCTGGGCGGCGGCAACTTCATGGTGATGCTTTTCAACGACGACGCCCATCTCGGAGAGCACCGTCAGCATTTCCGAACGCATGTCCTGGGCGCTGTCGACGGGGGGAACCGGGAAATAGCCGCCCTTGACGCGCGGGCGATGGCCGAGGTTGCCGGTCTCGTAATCGGTGTCGTCATTCGACGGCAATTCGGTCGAATCGAGCTTGAAGCCGGTGTTATAAGGATCGGCCTTGTACTTGACGTCGTCGAAGACGAAGAATTCGGCTTCCGGGCCGACGAAGACCGTATCGCCGATGCCGGATGCCTTGAGATAGGCTTCGGCCTTCTTGGCGGTACCGCGCGGATCGCGGTTATAGGCCTCGCCGGAGACCGGATCGAGGATATCGCAGACGATGACCATGGTCGACTGGGCGAAGAACGGGTCCATATGCACCGTTTCGGTGTCGGGCATCAGCACCATGTCGGACTCGTTGATGGCCTTCCAGCCGCCGATCGAGGAGCCGTCGAACATCACACCGTCAGCGAACATGTCTTCGTCGACGCAGACAACGTCCATCGTCACATGCTGCAGCTTGCCCTTCGGGTCGGTGAAACGCAGATCGACGAACTTTACGTCGTTCTCCTTGATCTGCTTCAGAATTTCGCTTGCGGTCGCCATTAATGAGTTTCCTCCGATTTGCGATGACGGTGTAGGTCGGCGATGACGGTAACGGACTTTGCGCGATTGGCAAAGTGGTCAGATGGCATCGATGCCGGTCTCGCCCGTGCGGATGCGGATAACCTCTTCGATATTGGAGACGAAGATCTTTCCGTCGCCGATGCGGCCGGTCTGCGCCGCCTTGCGGATCGCATCGATGACGGCCTCCGCGTTCTCGTCGGCCAGCACGACCTCGACTTTGACCTTCGGCAGGAAATCGACGACGTATTCAGCTCCGCGGTAGAGTTCCGTGTGGCCCTTCTGACGGCCGAAACCCTTGGCTTCCGTGACCGTGATACCCTGCAGGCCAACTTCCTGAAGGGCTTCCTTCACTTCGTCCAGCTTGAAAGGCTTAATGATCGCTTCGATCTTTTTCATGAGAAAATGTCTCTCCGCTTCTCTTGTTATGGCAGGAATTTTCCCGCTCGCCGGATATGATGCAGATATCGTGCCAGTTTGAAATCCATCTTATCGAAAAAAGACGTCGATTCTGTCAAAACCGGCGCGTTTGCGGGGAATTCCATGTGGTTTTGGGGGCGGAATAGGTGAAAAAACATTGTCTCCGATCAAAATCCCATCCGAAACGGAAAAAGTCAGGTATTTTCGCAACTGCGAATACACATCTCGAGGAGATGAAAATATAGGCAAATGCTTAAATTGCGTCCTTCTCTTTGGTATTTTAGGCGGTTGTTTTTTAGGCGTTTTTTGATTGAATAGGGTGATGATCAAACATCTGTCCGACCTTCTTCTCACGCCTGCCGAAATGGCCGCCGTCGATGCGGCCGCTGCCGCATCCGGCATCGACTCCTTCGGCCTGATGGAGAGGGCAGGTGCCGCGGTCGCGGCCGCTGCTTTGAGCCTTCATCCCGGAGCTTTGCGCTTCGTTGTGCTCTGCGGACCGGGCAACAATGGCGGCGACGCCTATGTCGCCGCACGTCATCTGCAGGAGAGCGGGGCGAGGGTGGCGCTCTTCCACCTCGGCGATCCCTCCGGGCTGAAGGGCGATGCCGCCCGTGCCCGAGCCGGTTGCGTGCTCCAGGGGCAAAACCTCGACCTCTATCGGCCCGAAACCGGCGACGTCGTCATCGATGGCCTGTTCGGGGCGGGGCTTAGCCGCGAGGTGCCGGCTAATGTGCGCGCGCTGATCGGCCGCGTCACCGAGGCCGCTATTCCCGTGCTCGCCATCGATCTGCCCTCCGGCCTCGATGGCCGTACCGGCAAGGTGCTGGGTGCCGCCTTCCGGGCCTGCAATACCATCACCTTCATGACCCGCAAGCCCGGCCATCTCCTAATGCCGGGTAGGGAGCTTTGCGGTGAATTGGAGATCTTCGACATCGGCATTCCCGCCCGCATTATCAGGGCTGAGGCGGGCGGTCTCATCGCCGAGAACACGCCGGATGCCTGGAAGCGCGTGCTGCCGGCCGAGCAGCTGGAAACCCACAAATACAAGCGCGGTCATCTGGTCGTCTTCTCAGGTGAGGCCGACAAGACGGGTGCCGCGCGCATGTCGGCGATCTCGGGCCTGAAGGCCGGCGCCGGCCTGGTGACGATCGCAGCCCCCCGCGCGGCGATGGCCGCCAATGCTGCGCATCTCACCGCCGTCATGCTGCATGCCATCGACGACGAGGCCGACCTCGGCGACTGGCTCTCCGACAAGCGGCTGCAGACCTTCGTCCTCGGCCCCGGTTTCGGCATTGGCGCCAGGGCACGCGGCTTCGTCTCGGCCCTTGCCGATCGCCATCTGGTGCTCGATGCCGACGGCATCTCCTCGTTCAAGGACAATCCGCAACAGCTGTTTGATCTTTTCCGGGGTGAGCCGCGTCTGGTGCTGACGCCGCACGAAGGCGAATTCGCGCGGCTCTTTCCCGATATCGGTGACGACGACGCGCTCGGCAAGGTGGACAAGGCCTTGGCCGCCGCCCGCCGGGCCAATGCCGCGATTATCTACAAAGGCGCCGATACCGTCATCGCCGCGCCAGACGGCCGTGCGCTCATCAATACCAACGCTCCCGTCTGGCTTGCCACCGCCGGTTCCGGCGACGTGCTTGCCGGCATCATAGGCGGATTGCTCGCCCAGGGCCTGCCGGCCTTCGAGGCCGCGGCTGCCGGCGTCTGGCTGCATGGCGAGGCAGGTCAACGCGCCGGCAAGGGCTTGACGGCAGAGGAGCTTGCAGCCGAAGTATTGCCGCTTTAGAGCGCCGGTGCGTCCTTTCGGACGCACAAAGGACGCTCTAACTCTTTCAATTCTCGCATCGTGCTTTCCGACGATCGATTCCGATTTTCGGTCCGATGCGCTGGCAATTCCGCATGGGCCAGGATTGAGGAGCGCGGACGCCGCTGATCCGGCCATCTGGCAGATCTGCCCGCTGCTGGCCTCCTGCACCTCGAACGCAGACGCAATCCGCATCGTCACCCGCTATGTGGCCGTGGCTCAGGTTGGGTTGTTTTACAATTGTAAATGCGGCCAGAGTGTTCTGTCGCGGGTTTCGCAGAAACGGGTACGAGCGGGTCCGTCCTCCGTTGGACGAGGGCGGGTTGAGCCCGATGCCGGCTGAATAACGGCCATTGTCGTCGCGCTCCTTGCGTGGCATCGTCCGGGCGGAGGATTCCACCTCTCGTTGACGGGCTTTCCGTTTTTTACTGCGTAAGTCTGTCTTCTCGACGGAGGCTCGAATGAGTATTGGCCTGATCGCCCTTCTTGATGATATCGCGGCATTGGCCAAGGTGGCTGCGGCGTCGCTCGACGATATTGCCGGCCAGGCTGCCAAGGCAGGCGCGAAAGCGGCTGGCGTCGTCATTGATGATGCGGCAGTCACGCCGCGCTACGTCACCGGATTTTCGGCAGCACGCGAATTGCCGATCATCGGCAAGATCACGCTCGGCTCGCTGAAGAACAAGCTTCTGATCCTGCTTCCGGCAGCACTGATCCTGAGCCTTGTCGCACCGCAGTCGATCACGCCGCTGCTGATGATCGGCGGGCTTTATCTCTGCTACGAGGGTGTGGAAAAAGTCTACGAACTGGTGATGCCGCATGCAGCCCATGCCCATGAATCGGCACTCGAGACGACAAGCCTCGATGCCAAATCGCTAGAAGACGAGAAGGTTGCCGGCGCAATCAAGACGGATTTCATCCTGTCGGCCGAAATCATGGCGATTACGCTCGCCGCGGTGCCGTCAGACAGCATGTTCACGCAGGCCCTCATCCTTGCCGTCGTTGGACTGGGGATCACGATCATGGTCTATGGCGGCGTGGCGCTTATCGTGAAGGCCGATGATCTGGGTCTAATGCTGGCGCGTGTGCGGACGGCATCTCCGATGGGCGCCTTCTTGCGTTCGATCGGGAAGGGGCTCGTCACAGGCATGCCTTATTTTCTGAAAGTGCTCGGCATCGTCGGAACGGCGGCCATGATCTGGGTCGGCGGCGGCATCATCGTTCATGGCCTCGAAGCCTATGGCATCAGCGGCCTTGCGCATCTGATTCATGATGCCGGCGAGGCGACGGCGCATGCAGTTCCCGTTCTGGCATCAGTGCTGCGCTGGATCGTCGAGGCCGCAGGCGCGGGCATCGTCGGTATCGTCGTCGGCTTGATCGCAATTCCGGTCACAGGCTACGCCGTCTCGCCGATATGGCGGTACCTCAAATCGCTCCTGCCGCGGCGGCGGAAAGAGGCGCTGGCGGATGGGAAAAAATAAAGCCCTCGTCCATCGACGAGCAAGGCGTCATATCCAGCCTCATGGAACACGTGACCGACGATGTGATACCCACAATGTCACGATCCCTATGTGACTATTCAGCCTCGCCTATTTCGCTAGCGCCTGCTGCAGGGCGATCGCCCCATGCGGCGCATTGACCTTGCCCTCATGGATCATGAAGGCGAAGACGTCGCGCGGCTCAGCCTTCACTTTGCGATCTCCATCGATCAGCGGCAGGTCACCAGGAACTTTGCCCTCGGCCCAGGTCTCCAGTCGGTCTGCCCAGGCCTTCAGGTCCTTTTCCGGATAGCAGGTCGGTATATCGTCCGAGCCCTTCTGCAGCCGCGCATAGACGAAATCGGCCGTCACGTCGGCGATCATCGGATATTCGAAATGTTCGGCGCAAACAGGCGCCACGCCATATTTCGCCAGCAGCGCCACGAACTCCGGCACCTTGAAGGAATCATGCCGTACCTCAACCACGTGGCGCAGCGTCAGCCCGTCGTGTTTTGCCGGCAGCAGCTTCAGGAAGGCTTCGAAATCGTCTGCATCGAACCTCTTGGTCGGCGCGAACTGCCAGAGCAGCGGCCCGAGATGATCGCCGAGTTCGCTGATGCCCGATGACAGAAACCGCTCCATCGATTCACCGGCTTCGGCAAGCACCCGCCGATTGGTGACGAAACGTGTCGCCTTCAGCGAAAAGATGAAACCGTCAGGCACGTCAGCCGCCCATTTGGCGAAGACCGCGGGCTTCTGCGTGCTGTAATAGGTGCCGTTGACCTCGATAACCTTCAGCTGGCGGCTGGCATAATTCAGCTCGTCCTTCTGTTTGAGGCTCTCGGGAAAGAAATGCCCGCGCCAGGGCTCGAAGGTCCAGCCGCCGATGCCGGTGCGGATAGTGCCGGATTTCGTCATGTCGTCCTCCCCATTCGCAGCCGCTCAGGCCGCATTGATCTCTTTCGTCATATCGACGAGCGTCCATCCTGGCCGATAAGGGTTCGGCCGGCGACCCGTTTCCTGAAACCCGAAGGCGCTGTAGAGCGCGATGTTCCGCTCCATCCGCGCATTGGTGTAGAGCTGGATCTCCGGCACGGCCCATTCCCGCGCCTTGCCCTCCAGCCAGCGCTGCATCGCCAGCCCATGCCCGGCACCCTGAAAGGCCGGCGAGACCGCGATGTTGAACAGCATGAGGTGATCGGCATGCTGCTCGACGACCACCAGGCCGGCCGTTTGCTCGCCGATCTCGCGCAGCCAGACCTCGCCGCGTTCGATCCGCGGCGCGTAATCCTCCGTCACCGGGATCGGCGGAGCGCCGAACAGCTCGGTATAGGGCCGATAGGCGGCTGACGTCAGCGTCGCGATCGTTTCCAGATCATCGGGCGACGCTGGCCTCATCGTCATTCCGCCGCAACCGCCTTCTTCACCGGCCGTCGCTCCAGCAATTCCTTCAGGAAGTGTCCGGTATAGGACCGCTTCTCCTTGACGATCGCTTCGGGCGTACCGGTTGCGACGATCTCACCGCCGCCGTCGCCGCCTTCGGGGCCGAAATCGAGCACCCAGTCGGCCGTCTTGATGACTTCGAGATTGTGCTCGATCACCACCACCGAGTTACCCTGGTTGACCAGTTCGTGCAGCATTTCAAGCAGCTTGGCGACGTCGTGGAAATGCAGGCCGGTCGTCGGTTCATCGAGAATGTAGAGCGTGCGCCCCGTCGAGCGTTTTGATAGCTCCTTGGCAAGCTTGACGCGCTGCGCCTCGCCACCCGAGAGCGTATTCGCCTGCTGGCCGACCTTGATATAACCGAGACCGACATCCTTCAGCGATTGCAGCTTGTCGCGCACGGCAGGCACCGCCGCGAAGAAATCGACGCCTTCCTCCACCGTCATGTCGAGCACCTCGGCGATCGATTTCTGCTTGAAGGTGACGTCGAGCGTCTCTCTGTTATAGCGCTTGCCGTGGCAGACGTCGCAGGTGACGTAGACATCGGGCAGGAAGTGCATCTCGATCTTGATGACACCATCGCCCTGGCAGGCTTCGCAGCGCCCGCCCTTGACGTTGAAGGAGAAACGGCCCGGCTGATAGCCGCGTGCCTTCGCCTCCGGCAGGCCGGCGAACCAGTCGCGGATCGGCGTGAAGGCGCCGGTATAGGTCGCCGGGTTCGAGCGCGGCGTGCGGCCGATCGGCGATTGGTCGATGTCGATCACCTTGTCGATATGCTCGAAGCCGTCGATGCGATCATGATCGGCCGGGTTTTCACGCGCGCCCATGACGCGCCGTGCTGCCGATTTATAAAGCGTCTCGATCAGGAAGGTGGATTTGCCGCCGCCGGAAACGCCGGTCACCGCCGTGAACACCCCGAGCGGGATCGACGCCGTGACGTTCTTCAGATTGTTGCCGCGCGCGCCGACCACCTTGATCTCGCGGCCCTTCTTCGGCTTGCGGCGTTCGTCGGGAACCGGAACGCCGAGTTCGCCGGAGAGATATTTGCCGGTCAGCGAGTTCGGACTGTCCATGATATCCTGCGGCGTACCATGGGCGATGACCTCACCGCCGTGAATGCCGGCCGCCGGGCCGATATCGACGACGTCGTCGGCCGACAGGATCGCATCCTCGTCATGTTCGACGACAATGACGGTGTTGCCGATGTCGCGCAGGTGCTTCAGCGTGTCGAGCAGCCGGGCATTGTCGCGCTGATGCAGGCCAATCGACGGTTCATCGAGCACGTAAAGCACACCCGTCAGTCCTGAGCCGATCTGCGAGGCGAGCCGGATGCGCTGGCTCTCGCCGCCCGACAGCGTGCCGGAATTGCGCGACAGGCTGAGATATTCCAGGCCGACATCGTTGAGGAAGCGCAACCGGTCGCGGATTTCCTTGAGGATGCGCACGGCGATCTCGTTCTGCTTGGCATTGAAGCTTGCCGGCAGTGTCTCGAACCAGTCGCGGGCGACGCGGATCGACATACCAGTCACTTCGCCGATATGCAGCGTGTCGATCTTCACCGCTAGCGCCTCTGGCTTCAGGCGGAAGCCGTTGCAGGCCGGGCAGGGGGCCGCCGACATGAAGCGCTCGATGTCTTCGCGCGCCCAGGCGGAATCGGTCTCTTTCCAGCGCCGCTCGAGATTGGTGATGATGCCCTCGAAATTCTTCTGGGTCGTGTAGGAACGGGCGCCGTCGGCGTAGTGGAACTCGATCTTGTCGTTGGTGCCGTTGAGGATCACGTCCTTGGCCTCGTCGGACAGATCGTTCCAGCGGGTGCCGAGCTTGAAGCCGTAATGTTTGCCGAGCGCTTCCAGCGTCTGATTGTAATAGGGTGAGGTCGACTTGGCCCAGGGCGCGATCGCCCCGTCGCGCAGCGTCCGCTCCGGCTCGGGCACGATGAGATCCGGATCGATCTTCTGCTGGGCGCCGAGGCCATCGCAGGTCGGGCAGGCGCCGAACGGGTTGTTGAAGGAGAACAGCCTGGGTTCGATCTCGGGAATGGTGAAGCCAGAGACCGGGCAGGCGAATTTCTCCGAAAACAGCACGCGCTCATGCGTCTCGTTCAGCGACTTGTTGGCCGAGCCGCCGGCCGAGGTCTCTTCCGGTGGCAGTGGCTTGTCGGCGAATTCGGCGACCGCCAGCCCGTCGGCGAGCTTCAGGCAGGTCTCCAAGCTGTCCGCCAACCGCGCCGAGACATCCGAGCGCACGACGATGCGGTCGACCACCACGTCGATGTCGTGCTTGTATTTCTTGTCGAGCACCGGCGCCTCGGCGATCTCGTAGAACTGGCCGTCGACCTTGACGCGCTGGAAGCCTTTCTTCATCAGCTCCGCCAGTTCCTTCTTGTATTCGCCCTTGCGCCCGCGCACGAGCGGCGCGAGAATATAAAGACGGGTGCCCTCGCCGAAATCGAGGATGCGGTCGACCATCTGGCTGACGGTCTGGCTCTCGATCGGCAGGCCGGTCGCCGGCGAATAGGGAACGCCGACGCGGGCAAAGAGCAGGCGCATATAGTCATAGATCTCGGTCACGGTGCCGACCGTCGAGCGCGGGTTGCGCGAGGTGGTCTTCTGCTCGATCGAGATCGCCGGCGACAGCCCGTCGATCTGGTCGACATCGGGCTTCTGCATCATTTCGAGGAACTGGCGGGCATAGGCCGACAGGCTCTCGACATAACGCCGCTGGCCCTCGGCATAGATCGTGTCGAAAGCGAGCGAGGATTTGCCGGAACCCGACAGCCCGGTCATGACGATCAGCTTGTTACGCGGCAGATCGAGATCGATGCTCTTGAGATTATGCTCGCGCGCGCCGCGGATGGAGATCGTCTTCAGTTCGCTCATCGTCTCTGCTTTGGTTTTCTGGATGACAGCCCTTATTTAGTGATGCCGACGGGCGAGTCGAGGCTGAATATCCGCAAGGGCTCAAGGTTTTCGATTCTGTTGACAGGATCATACGGATAAACTAGAACAAATAAAGAACAAAATTCCTGATGAATGCATGCGGCTTTCTGATGGGATAAATATGTGGATTAAATGCCGCCCATGCGCATCGGCGGTCCGTGATGGTTTAAGGTGCGCCGATCGATTAAACGCCGCCGGGCAGGGCGGCAGGCAGGGTGAGAAGTATGGCTGGTAGCGTGAATAAGGTAATTCTGGTTGGAAACGTCGGTGCAGACCCCGAAATCCGCCGCACTCAGGATGGCCGGCCGATCGCCAATCTTCGCATCGCGACCTCGGAGACGTGGCGCGATCGCAATTCCGGCGAGCGCCGTGAGAAGACCGAATGGCACACTGTCGTCGTCTTCAACGAGGGCCTCTGCAAGGTCGTCGAGCAATATGTGAAGAAGGGCGCCAAGCTCTATATCGAAGGCCAGCTGCAGACCCGCAAGTGGCAGGACCAGCAGGGCCAGGATCGTTACAGCACCGAAGTGGTGCTGCAGGGTTTTGGTTCGACGCTGACGATGCTCGACGGCCGCGGTGAAGGCGGCGGCGCGAGCGGCGGCCGTGGCAGTGCCGCTGGCGGCAACGATTATGGCGACGACTACGGCGCCCCGGCTCCCTCCTCATCGCCGAGCCGCGGCGGTGGCGGCGGCGGCGGTAACTTCTCGCGGGATCTCGACGACGATATCCCGTTCTGACGATAGTCTTTGCTGGCTTTGTGAAAGAGGTGAGAGAGCATGATGCCTTGGATGGCGTCATGCTCTTTTTCTTTGATTTCGCGGCAGATGCCGCCATTTCAGTGCGGCGTCGCGCTGATGAGATTGAGCGCCGATTTCGCGCCGTCGACGACGAATTGTGCGGCAAGGGCGGCGAGGATGACGCCGAGAAGGCGTGTCAGGATCGCCCGGCCGGTGACGCCGAGGAAACGGTCCAGCCGTTCGGCGACGAGCAGCATGAGGAAGGTCAGCAACAGATTGGCGGCAAGGACGCCGATCAGCTGCGCCTTTCCCACAGATGTCGCCAGCGTGCCGGCAAGCAGGATCGTCGCCGAGATCGCGCCGGGGCCGGCAATCAGCGGCAAGGCGAGGGGAAAGACGGCGATATTCTCGATATGATCCTTGGTGATCGCCACCTCGGTGGCCTTCTCCTTGCGATCCTGGCGCTTCTCGAACACCATCTCGAAGGCGATCCAGAATAGCAGCAGTCCGCCGGCGATGCGGAAGGCGCCGATCGAAATCCCGAGCACGCTGAGCACGCCGGCGCCGAACAGCGCGAAGACGGCGAGGATGATGAAGGCGATGGTCGAGCCACGCAGCGCCACCTGCGTGCGCTCACTGCGGCTCATGCCTGTCGTCAGCCCCAGAAAGATCGGTGCGAGCCCCGGCGGATCGATGGTGACGAGAAGCGTCGTGAAGGCGTTGATCAATTGGTCGGCGCTTGCCATCGGCTCTCCGGAACCCCATATGAGTGCGTGGTTTTTATGATTGTGAAGCGGGGATTCCGATTTGGCAAATATCCCGCGGCGGCCTGCGGCGGATTTGTCCGGTCCGGCCGCGTAACTTGTATGTTTTACCGTCTTTAAGCCGCAAAAGCCTGTTCAAAACGCGCTGTGAAATTGGCGCGGGAACAGGCTTTCCGCTATAAATCTTCAAGTGATTCTAGAAGAGATCGTGATCTGTTTTGACTGAGCAAACACCCCCCGGCGGCGGGAAGCTCCCGCCAGGCATCGAGCCCATCTCCATCATGGAGGAAATGCAGCGGTCGTATCTCGATTACGCCATGAGCGTCATCGTCAGCCGCGCGCTGCCCGACGTGCGCGACGGCCTCAAGCCCGTGCACCGGCGCATCCTCTACGGCATGTCCGAGCTCGGCATCGACTGGAACAAGAAATACGTCAAATGCGCCCGCGTCACCGGTGACGTGATGGGTAAATTCCATCCGCACGGCAATTCCGCGATCTATGATGCGCTCGCCCGCATGGCGCAGCCCTGGTCGCTGCGGCTGCCGCTGATCGACGGTCAGGGCAATTTCGGTTCGGTCGATGGTGATCCGCCGGCGGCCGAACGTTATACCGAATGCCGCCTCGAAAAGGCTGCCCACTCGCTACTCGACGATCTCGACAAGGAAACCGTCGATTTCCGCGACAACTACGACGGCACGCTCTCCGAGCCGGTCGTGGTACCCGCCAAATTCCCGAACCTGCTCGTCAACGGCGCCGGCGGCATCGCCGTCGGCATGGCGACCAACATCCCGCCGCACAATCTCTCCGAAGTCATCGACGGCTGCATCGCGCTGATCGACGATCCGGCAATCGAGCTGCCGGAACTGATCCAGATCATTCCCGGCCCCGATTTCCCGACGGGTGCGAAGATCCTCGGCCGTGCCGGTATCCGCTCGGCTTATGAGACCGGCCGCGGCTCCGTCATCATGCGCGGCGTCGCCGCCATCGAGCCGATGCGCGGTGACCGCGAGCAGATCATCATCACCGAGATTCCCTATCAGGTGAACAAGGCGACGATGATCGAGAAGATGGCCGAGCTGGTGCGCGACAAGCGCATCGAGGGCATCTCCGACCTGCGCGACGAATCCGACCGCCAGGGTTATCGCGTCGTCGTCGAGCTGAAGCGCGATGCCAATGCCGAAGTCATTCTCAATCAGCTTTATCGTTATACGCCGCTGCAGACGTCCTTCGGCTGCAACATGGTGGCGCTGAACGGCGGCAAGCCCGAACAGCTGACCCTGCTCGACATGCTTCGCGCTTTCGTCTCGTTCCGCGAAGAAGTCGTTAGCCGGAGAACGAAATTCCTGCTTCGCAAGGCGCGTGATCGCGCCCATGTGTTGGTCGGTCTCGCCATTGCCGTCGCCAATATCGACGAGGTCATCCGCGTCATCCGCCAGGCGCCCGATCCGCAGTCGGCCCGCGAAGAGCTGATGACCCGCCGCTGGCCGGCGGCAGATGTCGAAAGCCTGATCCGTCTGATTGACGATCCGCGCCATCGCATCAATGACGACCTGACCTACAATCTGTCGGAAGAGCAGGCGCGCGCCATCCTCGAACTGCGCCTCGCCCGCCTGACGGCCCTTGGCCGCGACGAAATCGGCGACGAACTCAACAAGATCGGCGAGGAAATCAAGGATTACCTCGATATTCTCTCCTCGCGCGTCCGCATCCAGACCATCGTCAAGGACGAACTTCTCGCCGTCCGGGACGAGTTCGGCACGCCGCGCCGCACCGAGATCGTCGATGGCGGCCTCGAAATGGACGACGAGGATCTGATCGCCCGCGAGGACATGGTCGTCACCGTCTCGCATCTCGGTTATATCAAGCGCGTGCCGCTCACCACTTATCGCGCCCAGCGCCGTGGTGGCAAAGGTCGCTCCGGCATGACCACCCGCGATGAGGATTTTGTTAGCCGGCTATTCGTGGTCAATACCCATACGCCGGTTCTGTTCTTCTCCTCGCGCGGCATCGTCTACAAGGAGAAGGTCTGGCGCCTGCCGATCGGCACGCCGACCTCGCGCGGCAAGGCGCTGATCAATATGCTGCCGCTCGCACCCGGCGAGCGCATCACCACCATCCTGCCCTTGCCCGAGGACGAGACGAGCTGGGACAATCTCGACGTCATGTTTTCGACGACGCGCGGCACGGTTCGCCGCAACAAGCTGTCGGACTTCGTCCAGGTCAACCGCAACGGCAAGATCGCCATGAAGCTTGAGGAGGAGGGCGACGAAATCCTCTCCGTCGAGACCTGCACCGAAGATGACGACGTGCTGCTCACGACGGCGCTCGGCCAGTGCATCCGCTTCTCCGTCGACGACGTCCGGGTCTTTGCCGGACGCAACTCGATCGGCGTGCGCGGCATCACGCTTGCCGGCGGCGACCGGATCATCTCGATGACCATCGTGCGCCATGTCAACGCCGAACCTTGGGAGCGCGCCGCCTATCTGAAGCGCGCCGCCAACGACAGGCGCCTGACAACGGGCGAGGCCGAGGAGATCGCGCTGGTTGGCGAGGAGGTCACCGAGGAGGGACAGCTGAGTGACGAGCGTTACGAAGAGCTGAAGCAGCTCGAGCAGTTCGTGCTGACCGTCTCCGAGAAGGGCTTCGGCAAGCGTTCGTCCTCCTACGACTTCCGCATCTCCGGCCGCGGCGGCAAGGGTATCCGCGCCACCGACACGTCGAAAACAGGCGAGATCGGCGAACTGGTCGCGGCCTTCCCCGTCGATGACGGTGACCAGATCATGCTGGTCTCCGATGGCGGCCAGCTGATCCGTGTGCCGGTCGGCGGCATCCGCATCGCCAGCCGCGCCACCAAGGGCGTCACCATCTTCTCGACGGCCAAGGATGAGAAGGTCGTCTCGGTCGAGCGCATCAGCGAGCCGGAGGAGGACGAGACGGAAGAGACTGTCGAGGTCGCCGAAGGCACTGCTGCTATCGAGGAAGGTGCTGCCGACGAAGGTGGCGGCGACGAAGGCCCGATTGCCGATGGCGATCCGGTCGGGCCAGCCGAGGAATGATCAAATGAACAGGGCGGCTTCGAGCCGCCCTTTTCTTTTCAGACCGCCCTTTCTTCTCAAGTCCGAGGATGGTTTGAGATCACGCCCAAAGAAAAAAGCCGGACGCTGGGTGCATCCGGCTTTGAATGGCCCTGGCGACGGAAGGGTGCCGCTCAAGGGTGGGAAGAGGAGAGAAGGGAACGTCAGAACGCTCTATGTTTTTCGTTCAGCGCCTTCACCTCTTCGCCTTCGCGCCGAAGCGCTGAAATCGTCGAGGCCACAGACACGATGAACATGACGCTGATGAGGGCGGTGAGCACTGTCAAGATCGTGAACATAGGCATTCCTTTCCTGGGGAGTTGTGTTCTCGCCCCTCAGTACTGGCCCAGCACGGCCGTCCGGGCCGAAGCATAGGGACCATAAACCTTGGACGTATCGACCTTCTGATCATAGAGAGCGACAGTTGCGGTCAGCATGCCCGTGACCATTACCATCCAGAGCACGTTAATCATCGTAATCTTACCGGGCATCTTTAGTCCTTCCTGCCGCGCTAATCGCATCTATGGGGTCGGTTGAATGAACGCATCCGTTTGAAAATGGTTCCGCCGGATGTTGAGGGGTGTTTACCAATGGCGATCTGAAGCCTCCTTGAATGTCTCGTTCATCTGGCGTTCAGATTCGAAGTCCGTTTTCGCGCAGCCGGCCTTGGGCGCGCACGATCGCCGCATGTTCGGCAAGCTCCGACCGCACCCAGCTCATCTCGTAACGATCGGCGAAATAGCCATAAGCCATCTCGGCGGCGAGGGAGAAAACGACGGCAAGTGCAACGAGCACGATCAGCATGGACCTGGTCTTTCGGGGAGCGCCTGATGCCGGAATGGCATCGGCTGCTTTGATGATCGGAGTTAAGCAGATCCTGTCTGAAACGGTCTTGAACGGGCCATTCATCCACCGTTTAACCGCCCGACGCACAACGTCCTTTACGTGTCTGAAAAGACGCGCGGCGCTCTAGCCGGACCCGGCCAAATCACTTGCGGCAAGGCGTCATCCGTGACAAAAGGCGTCAAACCAACGGTCGGGCCACATGACGACAGCTTTCTATCCGGGGTCCTTCGACCCGATCACCAACGGGCATGTGGATGTTCTGGTCCAGGCGCTGAACGTCGCCGAAAAGGTGATCGTCGCGATCGGCATCCATCCCGGCAAGGCGTCGCTCTTCTCCTTCGAAGAGAGAGCCGAGCTGATCCGCCGTTCTCTGGCGCAAGCGCTGCCCGGCAAGACCGGCGATATCACGGTCGTCGCCTTCGACAATCTGGTCGTCGATGCCGCCCGCACCCATGGCGCCACGCTGTTGATCCGCGGTCTTCGCGACGGCACCGATCTCGATTACGAAATGCAGATGGCCGGCATGAACCGGACGATGGCGCCCGATCTCCAGACGATCTTTTTGCCGGCGGGCACGGCCTCGCGGCCCATTACCGCCACATTGGTCCGCCAGATCGCCGCCATGGGCGGCGATGTCAGCGCTTTCGTGCCGGCCGCCGTTTTGCAAGCCCTCACATCCAAGCGCAAAGACTAACCAGCGCAAAGACCAGGCGGAACCCGCCGCAATGGAGCTCATATGAAACTCTTCTATCTCGCATTTGCCGGCGTGTTATATCTCGCCTCCTTCGCCGGGGATGCCTTCGCCCAGTCGGCCGATCACTATCTCACCATCCAGCTGAAGAACGGCCCTGTCGTCGTCCAGCTCATGCCTGAGGTGGCGCCGAAGCATGTCGCCCAGATCGAGGCGCTGGCAAAGAAGGGCGAATACGACAACGTCGCCTTCCACCGCGTCATTGACGGCTTCATGGCTCAGACCGGCGACGTCAAATACGGCAACATGGAAAAGGGCTTCGATGCGAGCCTCGCCGGCACCGGCTCTTCCGACCTGCCCGATATTCCGGCCGAATTCTCCAAGACCCCGTTCGTGCGCGGCACGGTCGGCATGGCTCGTTCGCAGGATCCGAATTCCGCCAATTCGCAGTTCTTCATCATGTTCGCCGACGGCTCCTTCCTGAACGGCCAGTACACCGTCGTTGGCAAGGTCGTCTCCGGCATGGAGAACGTCGACAAGATCAAGCGCGGCGAAGGCCAGAACGGCGAAGTCAAAAGCCCCGACCGGATGATCAAGGTCACCCTGGGCAAGAAGTAAGTTAAGAGAGAAAACTAGAGGAGAAGATAATGGCCGAGATCAAGGATCCCGAAAACACCGTCATTCTGGAAACCACCAAGGGCAAGGTTGTCATTCAGCTCTTGCCGCAGGTTGCCCCGGAGCATGTCGCCCGCATCAAGGAACTCGCCCGCGAGAAGGCCTATGACGGCGTCGTCTTCCACCGCGTCATCCAGGATTTCATGGCCCAGACGGGCGACGTCGAATTCGGCAAGAAGGGCTCGGAAACCTTCAATCCCGGCCGCGCCGGCATGGGCGGCTCTTCGAAGCCGGATCTGAAGGCCGAATTCTCCGCGACCACGCATACCCGCGGCACTTGCTCGATGGCCCGTTCGCAGAACCCGAACTCGGCCAATTCGCAGTTCTTCATCTGCTTCACCGACGCGCCTTGGCTGAACAAGCAGTATTCCGTCTGGGGCCAGGTCATCGAAGGCATGGATAACGTCGATAAGATCAAGCGCGGCGAGCCGGTTTCCGATCCGGATTCGATCGTCTCCATGCGGGTTGCCGCCGACGTCTGATTGTGATTTCTGCTGAAACCCGCCCTTGCGTGTCATCCGCGCGGGGGCGGGTTTCGCTTTGCCTGAAAGTGCCCTGATGCGCGTAGACCTTTTCGATTTCGATCTGCCCGATGAACGCATTGCGTTGAGGCCCGCCGAGCCGCGCGACAGCGCGCGCCTGCTCGTCGTCGATCCGAATGTGGAAAGCCACCTGTCTGATTATCGCGTCGGCGATCTCACGTCCTTCCTGCGGGCTGGCGATGCGCTGGTCTTCAACGACACCAAGGTCATTCCCGCCCAGCTCGAGGGTATCCGCCATCGCGACGGCGCCGGTGGCCAGCAGGTGTCCGCAACGCTGCACATGCGCATCGGCCCCAATCGTTGGAAGGCCTTCGCCAAGCCGGGCAAGCGCATCAAACAGGGCGACCGAATCTCCTTCGGCCATTCCGGCGAAAGCTGCTTTCTCGGCTCGCTCGATGCCACCGTCGAGGAGAAGGGCGAGGCCGGCGAGGTGACGCTGCTGTTCGATCTCTCAGGCCCCGCGCTTGACGAGGCGATCGCCGCCGTCGGCCATATCCCACTGCCGCCTTATATCGCCGCCAAGCGCCCCGAGGACGAGCGCGACCGCGCCGATTACCAGACGATCTATGCCCGCGAGGAGGGCGCCGTTGCCGCACCCACTGCCGGCCTGCACTTCACGCCTAATTTATTCGAGGCGCTCGATAGGGCCGGCATCGAACGCCATTTCGTCACGCTGCATGTCGGCGCCGGCACCTTCCTGCCCGTCAAGGCCGACGATACCGCCGATCACCGGATGCATCTCGAAAGCGGCACCGTCAGCGCTGCGACGGCTGCACGGCTGAACGCCGTCAAAGCAGACGGCGGGCGCATCGTCTGCGTCGGCACGACCTCGCTGCGTCTCATTGAAAGTGCGGCGGAAGAGAGTGGCGAAATCCGCGCCTGGAGTGGCGCCACCGGCATCTTCATCACGCCGGGTTACCGCTTCAAGGCCGTCGACATGCTGATGACCAATTTCCACCTGCCGCGCTCGACGCTCTTCATGCTGGTCTCTGCCTTTTCGGGCCTCGATACCATGCGCGCCGCCTATGACCACGCCATCCAGACGGGCTACCGCTTCTATTCCTATGGCGATGCCAGCCTTCTCTTCCGGAAAGACTAGATGACCGAGACCTTCCAATTCACGCTTGACAAAACCGATGCCGGCGCCCGCCTCGGCCAGATTTCCATGCCGCGCGGCGAGATCCGCACGCCGGCCTTCATGCCGGTCGGCACCGTCGGCACTGTTAAGGCCATGTATCTCGACCAGGTGCGCGAGACCGGCGCCGACATCATTCTCGGCAATACCTATCACCTGATGCTGCGCCCGACGGCCGAGCGTGTCGCCCGGCTCGGCGGCCTGCATAAGCTGATCCGTTGGGAGCATCCGATCCTGACGGACTCGGGCGGTTTCCAGGTCATGTCGCTGTCCGGCCTGCGCAAGCTCGACGAACAGGGCGTCACCTTCAAGTCGCATGTCGACGGTAGCCTGCATCACATGTCGCCAGAGCGCTCCATAGAAATTCAGGGGTTGCTCGGCTCCGATATCCAGATGCAGCTCGACGAATGCGTGGCATTGCCGGCCGAGCCGAAGGAGATCGAGCGCGCCATGGAAATGTCGCTGCGCTGGGCCGAGCGCTGCAGGGTCGCCTTCGGCGAGCAGCCCGGCAAGGCGATGTTCGGAATCGTCCAGGGCGGCGATATCCCGGCGCTGCGCATCCGCTCGGCCGAGGCGTTGAGCCAGCTCGACCTCAAGGGATATGCGATCGGCGGCCTTGCCGTCGGCGAGCCGCAGGACGTTATGCTGCAGATGCTGGAAACGACGCTGCCGGTACTTCCGACAGAAAAGCCACGTTACCTCATGGGCGTCGGCACGCCTGACGATATTCTGAAATCGGTCGCTCGCGGCATCGACATGTTCGACTGCGTCATGCCGACCCGTTCCGGTCGCCATGGCCTGGCTTTTACCCGCCGCGGCAAGGTCAATATCCGTAATGCCCGTCATGCCGAGGATATGCGCCCGCTCGACGAACAGTCGAACTGCCCTGCCTCGCGCGACTATTCCCGCGCCTATCTGCACCATCTCGTCCGCTCCAACGAAGCGCTCGGCGGCATGCTGCTCTCCTGGCACAATCTCGCTTATTACCAGGAACTGATGCAGGGCATCCGCAAAGCGATCGCCGAAAGCCGCTTCGCCGATTTCATGGCGGAAACGCAGGAGGAATGGGCGAGGGGTGATCTCGAACCCGTTTAATCCAATCAGTCAAGTCTGATCAGATGCCCTTGCTGTCGGTATTGGGCACGATCTGCACGCCGTTGATCCTGTAGCTGCCGTCCGGCTGGCGGATGATCTGGTAGATCGCCGTCCAGTCCTTGCCATCGCGGCCTGAGATCAGCACCTCGTGATAGATCAGCGCGCCGTCGTCGATCGAGCGGCTGCGCCCGAATGCGTAGTTGCCGGGATGATAGACCGGCTCGTAGCTCTTCTTCACCATGGCGAAGAACAGGTTCTTGTCGGGATACATCGCCTTGATGCCGGGGGCGGCGAAGGAATAGGCGGTCTCGGCATCGTCCTTGAGGAAGGCCTTGATCTGTTCCTCGATCATCGTCCGCGTCGTGTCGATCGGATCTTCGGCGCGGGCCGATACGGGGGAGAGGGCGGATGCGGCACACAGGATGAGAACTGCGAAGAAGGCGCGCATGGATTGATCTCCGGCTCTGTCAGGGAAACGATCCCCCGACAGGCAGAAGTGTAGGCGATTTCTGGCGCAAGAAAAGCGGACTTTACGACCAGCGCCGGAAGAGAGCGCTGGCATTCACCCCGCCGAAGCCAAAACCGTTGGTAATCGCATAGTCCGTCACCAGCGGCCGCGCTGTCTTGCCGACGATATCGATGCCGTCGGCGGCCGGATCCGCATGCTCCAGGTTGCGGGTCGGCGGCGCGATTTGGTCGCGCAGCGCAAGGATGGTGAAGATCGCTTCCAGCCCGCCGGCGGCGCCAAGCAGGTGGCCGGTCGCCGATTTTGTCGCGCTGACGGCAATGCCGCCGTCGCGGCCGAAGACCGTGCCGATCGCCGCGATCTCGCCCCTGTCACCGACCGGTGTCGAGGTCGCATGCGCGTTCAGATGCCTGACCTCCGAAGCCGGGATCTTCGCCTGCTTGAGTGCCGTCTCCATCGCGCGGCGCGCGCCGTCGCCGTCTTCGGGGCCTGAGGTCATGTGGTAGGCGTCCGCCGCCGTGCCGTAGCCGACGAGTTCGGCGAGCGGTGTGGCGCCACGGGCAAGCGCATGCTCCAGTGTTTCGATGACCAGGATGCCGGCGCCTTCGCCCATGACGAAACCGTCGCGCGCCGTGTCGAAGGGGCGCGACGCCAGCTCCGGCGTCTCGTTGAAACCGGTGGAAAGCGCACGCGCGGCAGCAAAGCCGCCGAGACTCACCTTGTCGATGCAGGCCTCGGCACCGCCGCAGATCGCCACATCCGCTTCGCCGGAGCGGATCAGCCGCGCCGCATCACCGATCGCCTGGACGCTGGCCGCACAGGCCGTCACCGGAGCACCCAGCGGCCCCTTGAAGCCGTAGCGGATGCTGACCTGCCCGGCGGCAAGGTTGACGAGGAAGGATGGCACGGTGAAAGGCGACAGTCGCCGCACGCCACGGGTTTCGCCGATCCGCACCGCTTCGGCGATCGCCGGAAAGCCGCCGACGCCCGACGCGATGATCGTTGCCGTGCGCTCGCGCTCGCCTTCGTCGGTCGGCATCCAGCCGGCCTGCTTCACCGCTTGCTCCGTCGCCGCCATGGCGAAGTGGATGAAGCGGTCCATCTTCTTCTGGTCCTTGGGCGTGATGTAACGGTCTGGATCGAAACCAGCCTCTGCATCCCCAGCGATGTCGGGAACGATACCGCCGACCTTGGCCGAGAGTTCGCCGACGATATCCTCCGCCAGCACCCTCAGCCCGGAACCGCCGTCGAGAAGACGCTTCCAGGCGGGCTCGACGCCGGTGCCGAGTGGCGAGACAAGTCCCATGCCGGTGACAACGATGCGATCCATTGTATTTTCCTCCGACAGCGCCGCGCGTTTTTCAGACGCGCAAAGGACGCTGTAACTTTTTGCATTAGGCGTCGATGCCGAGATACCAGGCGCGCATGCGGGCGATCCGCTCGTGCACCTCATCATCGGCGGCGGGGCCTGCAAGCAGGCTGGTGTTTTCGGGTGTCACTTGTTCGCCGGTGCGCGCATCGACCAGCAGCGTCTCGCGCTCTCTGCCGGAAGCCGCATCGCCCAAGAGAAAGGCGAGGTCCTCTTCGGGGATGTGCCGGCTTCCCCAGGAAAACAGCGTCATCAGAACAGGAAAGAAATCACGGCCCTTTTCCGTCAGCAGATATTCGTAGCGGGCAGGGCGCTGATGGTAGAGCCGCCGTTCGAACAGCCCCTTTTCCGTCAGATGTTTGAGCCGCCGCGTCAGGATGTTCGGCGCCACGCCGAGGCTTTTCTGGAATTCGTCGAAGCGCGCAAGCCCCTGGAAGGCGTCGCGCAGGATCAGCATGCTCCACCAGTCGCCGACGCTGTCGAGCGCGCGCGCCGCCGGGCATTTGAAGTCGCTGAAGCTCGTCCGCTGCATGGCTAATGTCACTATAGCAGTGACTATCATTATGCAAGTTACATTCTGGCGTCGCCCTCGAAAATGCGGGCGAGCAGAATGCCGGTGACGAGCATGCCGGCCGCCACGAAGATCGTATCGCCCGGCGTGCCGATATAGAGCGGCCCGACATTGGCAAAGAGCAGGAAGGCGATGAGGAAGTTCGCCCAGCCCCAGACGGCATTGGCTGTCGGCGAGCCAAGCTTTGCCCCTTGCGCGAATGGGATGCGGAACGGCCTGCCGCTGACGCCGTTGACGAAATGTGGGACGCCGTTGGTCAGAAATGCCGCGGCGATGAAATGGGCGATATAGGCGATCCAGGGCAAAGGCTTCTCCGTTGCGGCACGAGTGGCGTCAACGGAGAATGTGGCCGGGAATTTCATGCCGGCAAGAGGAGACTAAAGTATGTCGCGCAAAAGTGTGCAGCGGTTTTGCGGCAACGACATGCGTAAAAACAAAGAGTTAAAGCGCAAGGAGCGAATCTGAAAGATCGCGACGCGCTTTAGAAACGCACGTGGTGCGGCCGCCCGCCGTCGAATAGCGACGGGCCTGGCCGGGTCAGATCAGCACGAAATCCTTGAAGTGAAGCGCCGGAGAATTGTCGAGATCGGCGACATGGATTGCCGCACCCGCGGCACTTCCATCCGCATCAAAGGAAAGAATGCCGCTGGCCTGGTCGTAGATCAGTCTATCGTCAGCTTCGAGCGCTTTCGTTCCGACAACGAAATTCTCATCCGAAAATCCGGATAGGCTGAGTGCGGCGAAAATCGAATGGTCGAGCAGCAGCTTGTCGCCGGCCGCCGAGGAGAAATCCCGGATCTTGTCGATGCTCACATTGTCGGGCTTAACGTCGAAAACGAAGGAATCGGCCCCTCCGCCTCCGGTCAGAATGTCCGCGCCGGCTTTGCCGATCAGCTTGTCGTTGCCGAGCCCGCCGCTCATCTGGTCGGCGCCCTTGCCGCCATTGAGACTGTTGCTGCCGTCGTTGCCGGTGAGAACGTTGGACGTGTTGTTGCCCGTCGCGCTAAGATTGGCCGTTCCGGTCAAGGCAAGGTTCTCGATCGTTCCGGCCGTGCGCTTCAGATCGGCCAGGCTGAAGGAAGTCGAAGCCTTGACGGTGTCCTTGCCGGATCCGCCTGTCTCATCGGCAAAATCGCCGGCATTGTCGACCACATAAGTATCGTTGCCGGCGCGCCCCGACATGTGGTCGGCGCCGGTGCTTCCATCGAGGATATTGTTGCCGGAATTGCCGACGAGGACATTCGCCAGGCCATTTCCGGTGCCGTTCAGATTGGCGGTGCCGGTCAACGTCAGATTCTCGACGTTTCCGATCGTATGCGCCGTATCCTTGAGGCTGAAGCTGATCGACGACATGACGGTATCGGTTCCGCCGCCCCGGCTTTCGTCGACGATTTGAGCGGGGTTGCTCACGGTGAATATGTCGTTGCCCGTGCCGCCATAGATATGGCCGGTGGCCGGCGGCGTGCTGGCACTGCGGCCTTCGATGTCAATGATCAGCGGATGGTCGACGACATCCACCGTCAGCGACGAGACGTTGCTGAGGCTCTTGATCGCCGTCGTCCCGGTCAGGGGATCGAAGACCTTCACGGAGCCGAAGTCGGCGCCGAGATTGACCTTGACGGCTGTGTTCGCAGCCTGAATGGCCGTGTCGGTGGACTGGTTCCAGATATCGGGCTCATTCCAGATGGTGATCTGGTAGCTTCCGTCCGATTTTTCCGTCAGCAGGCTACGGGCCGAGGACGGCAGGCCGTCGATTAAATAATTGAGGGTCCCCGTGCTGAAGCTCGCCCTCGCAGCGCCGTCGTCCGCAAGGATTTCGGTCAGATTGTGGATCGCCGTCGCAGCCGGCTTGGCGGAATAGTCGAGATGAAAAAGGCCGAAATGCTTTTCCTGATTGGTGCCCTGCGGATCGGAATAGGCGTCCAGCAGCTCGTAGATGAACGTCTGTTTCGACCCGAGTGCGGCGCCATCCATCAGCGTATTGAGCAGGAACTTTGCCTGCGTCGCTTCGCTGACGCCTTCCCAGCCGCCATTGGTGTCGGCGGTCAGCGAGGTGTGGTAACCGGTCTCGGTGATCGCCAGCGGCTTGCCCGGATCGGCAGCGCGTTGAACGCCGGATTCTCGGGAAAGCCATGAATATGGCTGGTCGCCATCCTTCGCATAGGTGTGGATCGTCGTGTAGTCGGAGGCGGAAGCGACCGTATATCCGGTAAAGCCGAGAACCGGGATGTTTTTCAACAAGGGGTCGGCGTTGACGGCGGCAGACAGGTCCTTCTGATAGGCGACCGCTGCGGCCTGGCCACTCAGGCCGTGATAGCTGACCGGCCAGTTATTGACTTCGTTCGGGCCTTCAATGCCGACGACCGATCCGGGATGGGCCTGCACGAAATCATGCAGCCGCTGGGCGACGGTGGCGGGGTCGACTTCCCGCTGGGCGCTGAAGACGAATTGCACGCCGGCTTCGGCGGCATCGCCGAGATGCGTTTGGCCGTTGGGATCGGAGGCGGAGTTAGGGGCGTGATCGCGAACCGTATCAAGGCCAAGATAGTCGAGTGCTTTAACAACTTCTCCGACGTTGGAATATTTTCCGTCGGTGTAGTCGATATGCGTGTCAATTCCAAAGGAACGAATAATATCGTTTATGCTAACGGCTTGAGCCATAAGTTTTTCTCCCAGTTTAAGAGGGAATCGGCGATGGGAACTTATCCCTATTTCTGATGCCAATTCGATTTAATACACGAGGAGGATCGTGCGGCGATGACTCGTTATCCATGATATATTGTTCCGAATGTGGCCCGTTTCGGATTGTATTTATTATAAAATCTGCGCTTGCATTTTCTCGTCCGACCGGCTGATCATGCCCGAGTGGGACGGCCCATAGGCAGAGTCTGGCGAAATCCGACATGGTTTTGGAGGATCCGATGACCGTTAATGTTCAATTCCGGTTTCGCAGCGGCTTGCCATTAATGGCGTTCGACAATGTCCGTCTCCGCGGCAGTTGGGACGAACAGGGCCGCCCCTCGAACGAGTGGACATCTGTTCCAATGCAACGCTCTCGTGACGAGGATGGCTATGATGTCTTTGTCGTCAGGGTTCCCTTTCCCGATGACGAGATCGGCACGCATTTTCGCTGGGGGATCGAACTGGATCGACCCGGCGCTTCAAGCCTTTGGGCGATCGCCACCGAAATGGACGACGAGGCTTCGACGCGTCGCGAACGCTCCTTCGATCTCCAGCAGGGGATGGCGCCGCAGACCTATTATCTGACATGGATCGGCCGTCTGGGGGCGAACCGGGTTGAAAGGCGCAACAGTGCAGACGGCATTCGCTTTTCGGTCTGGGCGCCGAATGCCAGGGACGTCGCGCTCGTGCTCGCCGATCCCGCCATTGGCTATATCGCCGATGACGGGACCGGAACGGTCGCAACCATCAGGATGCGCAGGACCGTTGATGGCCTCTGGAGCGTTGAAACCGGCGAGGACCACGGCCTTTCCGACTTCGACAGCATGGTCGGCACGCCCTATATGTACCGCGTCACCAGGGATGATGGATCGCTCGCCTACCGCACCGATATCTGGTCCCTCATGCAGATCGGCGCGGGAGACTTCGATCCCGATGGAGCGATCTATCACGGATCGCCGGCGGCATTGGACGGACCGCAAAGCTGTTCTGTCGTCTGCGACCCCAAGCGGGTGGTGCTCCCGTCCGGGCAGGAGCTTGCGGCCGAGGCGTTCTGGGCCGACGAATTCGTTGGCGGCCGAAAGCTTCCTGATCGGCTCGAGGATCTGGTGATCTATGAACTGCATGTCGGCGCACTCGGTTTCGGCAAGCCCGCGCCCGGGACGCTTGATGATGCCATCGCTTTTGTCGAGCATCTTTCGGCACTCGGCGTCAACGCAGTGGAATTGCTGCCGATTGCGGAATTCGAGACCCGGGCCAACTGGGGCTACGGCACCTCGCATTTCTTTGCTGCCGACCAGGGGGCCGGCGGCACCGACCGGTTGAAGATGTTCGTCAAGGTCTGCCACCAGCGCGGCATCGCCGTCATCCTTGATGTCTGTTACAACCATTTCGATCCGGATGGCGAGCGGGCGCAATGGGCCTATGATTCCAACGATCACACCCGCAATATCTACTATTGGTACGAGGGACGTCCCGAGGACTATGCCGATCCCAGGGGCGGCTACATCGACAACATTTCGACGGGATGGGCGCCTCGCTTCCATGAGGAAGCCGTGCGACAGCTTTTCATCTCGAGCGCTGCATTTCTCGTCTCCGTCTGCCATATCGATGGTTTCCGGCTCGATCAGACAAGTTCGATCCATCAATATCCGGTCCTGCATGCCGACGGCCGGCGCGCCGATCGGGCTGCCGCTTTTGGCGCCAAATTCCTGAAGCAATGGACCCGCACGATGCGGCTGATCAAGCCGCAGCTTTTCCTGACGGCCGAGGACTATTCGGACTGGTCGGCGATGACGGAGCCAAGCCTGACCGGTGACGGGCTCGGCTTCGATGCGACCTGGTTCGGCGATTTTCATCACAACCTCGTCGAATATCACGGCGGCGCACAGGCGCAGCTGTTGAAGAATGCCGGTTTCGGAGACAAGCGGGCGCTGACCATGTCGTCTCTTGCCGGCGCGTTGCAGACGAGCGCGCGATCCAAGGTGGTCTACAACCAGTCGCATGACGATTGCGGCAATCGTGAAGGATCGGCACGAACCGCGGTTATCGCGGTCAATTTCGCGCCTGTTGTCGGCGAGACCCGGGCGTGGGCGGAGGCGAGATCGAGGTTCGCAGCGGCGATGACACTGCTGTCGCCGGGGACGCCGATGTTTTTCATGGGCGAGGAAATCGGCGCCCAGAAGCCCTATCGCTACAATGATTTCCTCGAAAACCGGGAGAATATTCTCGGTGAAGCGGAAGGCAGCGGCGCAGGGATGGTCAGTTGTTATCGCGATCTGATCGCGCTCAGCATCCATCAGGATGCCATTCGCTCGCGCAATATCGCCATCCCCTTGGTTCACGACGAAAATCGGGTGATTGCCTTTCATCGATGGGATGACGGCGAGGATTTCCTTGTCGTGGGGTCGCTGAACGACGCTCCCTTCGAACACGGCTACCGGCTGCATAGCGAACGTCTGGGGGATGATCTCTGGGAGGAGATCTTCAATACCGATGCTCACAAATATGGCGGCTGGAACGTCGGCAACGGCGGCGGAAGAATTAGAGCCAAAGCAGGGGCGCTCGATGCCGTGCTGCCGGCATCAGGCGTTCTGGTCTTTCGCAGGCTGTGACGCGCCACGCCCGGAACGGTCAGACGAAGCCGAGCGGCAGATTTTCGACTTTCCTGTCATTGCCGTAGTCGCGCTCATGCGGCGAGCGACGGCGCCCGTCGCTGCGAGCGGAAAGGTCGATGCGGTTTTCGGCGAAAATCCCATCGGGCCAAGTGCCGGTGTCATGGCAATCGGCGTCGATCTTGGGGGCAAGAATTTTCAGGATCATTAGGGTTCCTCCACGGCGCACCATCAACACTCGAAAAGGCCGTCTGGTTCCGTTTATAAACCCCGAATTATTAATAAATTAACCATAAAGCTTAAGGGCAAGTGTATCGCCGCATTGATCCCGTCATTCTCGCAAGGGTGACATTAGTGGACGACTGATGACGAGGACATCGACGCCAGCATCCCCTCGGTCGCCCGGATCAGCCGCGCTGCGCGCGCCATCACCTCGGCTCCGGCCTCTGTCTCGGCAATCGCGGTTGCCATACTGTCCAGTCCGTCCGCCACCTGGATCAGCTTGGGGAGCATGTCGGCCCGTCCGACCGCTTCGGTCGATCTGGCGAGCTTGCGCAGCGTCTCCGAATAGTTCGATATCAATGCGAGTTTCTGGTCTGCGGGAATATTGGAGAACGAGCGTTTCTCGGAAGGCGACAGCGGCAATTTCGGCATGGAGGCGACCTGTTGAACTGCGTGTGAACTCGCATAGCCGCTTTTTGTTCCGAGCTGGCCCATGTCCCGAGGGCCGATCGCTTGCTTTGAAATGGAACTCCGGAGCTTGCTTGCCGTTGAGATGCATGACCACAGGAGGTTTCCATGCAGTTGATCGATACGCGAGTGACACAGGCAGGCGACATTTTCACCGTAGAATTTTTAGGCGAGGGAGGGGAATCGATTTCCGTCAAAATTGATAACTCTCACGGCGAGCTCGACGATACGACGGCGGTCGATCACGCCAAGGTCATGATGGTTCAGCTGACCTCTTTTGCCGACCGTGAAGCAGATGGCAGCATCAATCGGTACGATGCCTTGAGCAACGGCAATTTCGACGAAGGCAGCAAGGGTTTGATCGGTCAGCCGAGTGCGCGTTCGACCGGCGACAGGCAAACGCTGGAGGAGGAGGTCAACGAGGGCCTCGAGGACAGTTTTCCTGCAAGCGACCCGGTCTCGGCAACGGTGTCGTCCATTCCCGCCAACGCGCCACGGCACTGATTTCACCGCGATCTCAATTCCAAATGCAGAAGAAGGCTGCCCCGGTTCCGGCGGGCAGCCTTCTTCTTACATGACAGATTGATGTCAAAACTGAGAAACAGCTGAAAACATCAGGTGTGTGATTGACATGGGAGCCTTCTAGAGAGGGCACGAGAAGGGGGCGCGGGTGACGCGCTGCCGACGTCTCGGAGACGCGCCCATGAAAATCATTCAGATCACCGACACCCACTTCAGCCCAGACAAGCCGCATTTCAACGGCAACTGGGCGCCGCTTCTGACCTGGATCGAAGAGACCGGCGCCGACCTGATCGTCCATACCGGCGATCTCACCGTCGACGGTGCCGACAAGGACGACGACATCACCTTTTCGATGGATCTGATGCGCCAGGTGTCGATCCCGATGCTGATCGTCCCCGGCAATCACGATGTCGGCCACCTCAAGGGATCGGACCAGCCCGTCAATGCCGAGCGGCTGTCCCGCTGGCGCAGCCTTGCCGGTGACGACCGCTGGCTGGAGGATGCGGCCGGCTGGCGCTTCATCGGATTGAACTCATTGCTTCTGGGTCATGAGGATGACGAGGAGGAGGCTCAGTTCGAATGGCTCCACCGGGCGCTTTCTGACAGGGCAGGGCGGCGCGTCGCACTCTTCGCGCACAAGCCGCTCTTCGTCGATGCCCCCGACGAAGGCGATACCGGATATTGGAGCGTTCGCCCGGCTCAGCGCCGGCGGCTCTATGATCTGATCGCGGCTCATGACGTGGCGCTGTTTGCGAGCGGCCACCTCCACTGGGCCTGGCAGGGTCGCTTCGACAACACCCAGCTGACATGGGGTCCGTCGGCCGCCTTCATCATTGACAAGATGGAGCGCGAGATGCCGGGCGAACGCTTGATCGGTGCGGTCGTCCACGAATTCGATACCTCGGTCGAAAGTACGATCGTTGCCGTTCCCGGCATGACCGCACATGTGCTCGACGATGTCGTGCACGAGGTCTATCCCCAGGCGGTGAAGCAGCGGGAACCCGTCGAATGAGCGCGCTCTCGCTTCGCGGCATCGCCAAGGCTTTCGGCGGCAACCAGATCCTCGATGGCGTCAGCCTGGAAGTCGCCGCCGGCGAATTCATCGCGCTGGTCGGCCCTTCCGGCTGCGGCAAGAGCACGCTGTTGCGCGTCCTTGCCGGCCTCGACCATGCCGACCGCGGCGAGATCCTGATCGGCGGGCAGGACATGACTGGCGTTCCGGCAGCCGACCGTAACATCGCCATGGTCTTTCAGTCCTACGCGCTCTATCCGCATCTGACGGCCTCGCAGAATATCGCCGTGCCCTTAGCGATGCGCCGGCTGTCGAGAATGCAGCGGCTGCCCTTCATTGGGTCGTTGATGCCGGGCCAGCGCGCCACCCGTGCGGCGATTGCCCGCGACGTCAGGGATATGGCGACATCACTGAAGATCGACCACCTGCTCGACCGCAAGCCCGGCCAGATGTCGGGCGGCCAGCGCCAGCGCGTGGCGCTTGCCCGCGCCATGGTGCGCCAGCCGAGCATCTTCCTGATGGATGAGCCGCTCTCCAACCTCGACGCCAACCTGCGCGTCCACGCCCGCGGCGAGATCGTCGACCTGCATCGCCGCGCCGGCGTGCCGACGCTCTATGTCACTCATGACCAGGCGGAAGCGCTGTCGATGGCCGACCGCGTCGCCGTGATGATGGGCGGAAAGTTGCTGCAGATCGCCAGCCCTGAGGTCATCTATGACGATCCCGCCCATATCGAGGTCGCCCGCTTCATCGGCCAACCGCGCATCAACCTGCTGCCGGCCTTTGCCGAAGGCGGCGTCATTCTCTGCGGCGGCCTGCGCCTGACGCTTGAAAATGCACCCGACAGAAAGATGCCGGTCACGATCGCCATTCGCCCCGAATTCGTCTTTCTTTCCAGGAACCGGCATGACGGCCTTGCCGCCCGGATCGAACGCGTCGAATTCTTGGGCTCCGAAGTCATCCTCCATTGCCGGCTCGAAGCGATCGGCGAGACTATCGTCGCCAAGGTTCAACCGGCCGAAGCCTCCGGCCTTGTTGCCGGCGATCCGGTCGGGCTGCGGCTTTCGCCCGGCCGTACCCTGATCTTTGCCGAGGACGGCAGTCGGCTGCCCGGCGGCGTTGCTGCTGGTGATGCCGGGCTCGGCGCCGCCGATGCCGCGCTCGCCAATAACGATGTCGGGCTTGCCAGTGGCAATGCCGGGCTCGCAATAGGCGATGCCGGGCTCGCTGCAAGCGATGCCCAGCGGGAGAGGGCGCATGGCTAGCATCGTCTCCATGGCCGTGCCACACGATGCCGCCGTTGCGCATCGGCGCAGCGAGACCCGCATCGCCTGGATGCTGGTGCTGCCGGCGATGGCCCTGCTGTTTCTCTTCGTGCTTCTGCCGGTCGCAGCCGTCATCTTGCTCGGCTTCACCGATTTCGAACTCGGCTACGGCAAGTTCCGTTTCGTTGGCTTCGAGAATTACGCGCACCTGATCACTGACCGGACGTTTCGCAAGTCGCTCTGGAATACAACGGTCTATGCCGCGATCGTCGCACCCGTCTCGATCCTTCTCGGTCTCGGCATTGCCATGCTGATCGAGAGCGAGACTAAGGCGCGCAGCTTCTTCCGCACCGCCTATTTCCTGCCGGTCGCCTCCTTGATTGTCGCCATGGCGACCGTCTGGCAATATATGTTCCACCCCACAATCGGCCCGGTCAACGCACTGCTCGCCCTCGTCGGGCTTCCCGGCCCGAACTGGCTGGGCAGCTCCGGCACTGTGCTTTACAGCCTGTCGATCATCGGCGTCTGGCAATCGGCCGGTTTCAACATGGTGCTGTTCCTCGCCGGATTGACGGCGATCCCGCGCGAGCTTTACGCGGCCGCCGAAGTGGATGGGGCCAGATCCTCCCTCGACCGCTTCTTGCTGGTGACCTGGCCGATGCTCGGGCCGACGACGCTCTTCGTCATCACCATCAGCATCACCAATTCAGTCAAGGTCTTCGAAACGGTGAAGACGCTGACCGACGGCGGCCCGAACAAGGCGTCGGAAGTGCTGCTCTTCACGATCTACCAGGAAGGCTTCGTCTATCTGCGCGTCGGTTATGCCTCGGCGATGACGGTGGTCTTTCTGCTGATCCTGGTGGTGCTGATGTTCCTGCAGTACCGCGTTCTCGATCGCCGGGTGCATTACACATGATGACGAGCGCTCTTTCCCTCGGCAGGATCATCCGCCTGACCCTGCTTTCCCTCGGCGCGATGATCTTCCTGTCGCCCTACGTCTTCATGATCTCGACATCAGGCAAGGCCCAAAGCGACGTCTTCACCTCGTCGCTGTCGCTGATCCCAGCGCACCTGACCTATGTCGAGAATTTCACCAAGGCCCTGAGCCGGGTGCCGATGGCGCAGCTCTTGTGGAACGGTGTCGTCGTCTGCGGGCTGATCTTCTTCTTCCAGGTGCTGGTGGCGATCCCTTGCGCCTACGCCATGGCGAAGCTGCGCTTCGGCGCTGCCCGCGCCATGATGGTGCTGGTGATGCTCGGCCTGCTGGTGCCGATCCATGCGACCGCGCTGCCGCTCTATGTCGCCTTCGACCGCGCCGCGCTGCTTAACAGCTATGCCGCCCTTGTCGCGCCCTTCACCATTTCGGTCTTCGCGATCTTCATGTTCCTGCAGTTCTTCCGCGCCATGCCTGACGATCTGATTCATGCCGCGCGTCTCGATGGCATGTCGGAACTTGGCATCGTCGCCCGCGTCATCGTGCCGAATGCCTGGCCGGCGGTCACCGCCTTTGCCATCTTTTCGGTCGTCGCCCATTGGAACGATCTCTACTGGCCGCTGATCGTCATCAGCAAGCAGGACTACGCCACGCCGCCGCTCGGTCTGATGTATTTCCGCGCCGCCGAGGCCGGCGACGACTACGGCGCGCTGATGGCGGCGACCCTCATCATTACCCTTCCCCTCGTCATCGCCTTCCTGCTTGCGCAGAAGCGCTTCGTCGAGGGCATCACCATGACCGGTCTCAAAGGCTGACCGGTTTCAACCCAGGAGAACGAGCGATGAAACATATCACCCAGCTTCTCGCCGCAGCGGCCGTCTCGATGGCAATCGCGCTTCCCGCGCACGCCGAGACGACGCTGACGGTTCATTACCCGATGCCGGGCTTCTTCAAGGACGTGATGGACACGATCTCGAAGAAGTTCATGGAAGAAAATCCCGATATCAAGATCCAGTTCGCCAGCCCGTCGGCCACCTATGAAGAAGGCATCCAGACGATCCTTCGCCAGGTCGGCACCAGCGAAATGCCCGATATCACCTTCATCGGCCTCAACCGCCTGCGCATGCTCGACGAACGCGACGTCGCCGTTGACCTCGGTCCGCTCGTCCAGAAGGACGGCAACATGGCCGAGCAGGGCTTCTCCGACACGATCCTCAAGCTCGCCCAGGTCAAGGGCAAGCAGGTGGGCCTGGCTTTCGCGACCTCTAACCCGATCATGTATTACAACGCCGATCTCGTGAAGGCGGCCGGCGGCGACCCTGAAAATCCGCCGAAAACCTGGGATGAGGTCATCGCGCTCGGCGGCAAGATCAAGGCTCTCGGCAATGGTGTCGATGGCATCGATTTCCGCTGGCAGGGCGATGACTGGATGTTTTCGGCACTGCTCTTCGGCGCCGGCGGCAAGATGCTGAGCGACGACGAAAGCAAGGTCGCCTTCAACGGTCCGGAAGGCCAGAAGGCCGTCGAGGTCCTGCATCGCCTGGTTACCGAAGGCGGCATGCCTGTGTTCACCAAGGCCGCCGGCGAACAGGCTTTTGCAGCCGGCAAGGTCGGTTTCGAGTTCCAGACGACAGGCGCGCTGCGCAACACGATCAAGAATGTCGGCAACAAGTTCGATCTGCGTACAGCAAAGATCCCGCTGATCGATCCGGTGAACGGACATCTGCCGACCGGCGGCAACGCCGTCGTCATCCTGACGCATGACGCCGCCAAGCAGGATGCTGCCTGGAAGTTTGCCAAATTCGCCGCCGGCCCTTACGGCGCCTCGGTCGTCGTCCCCGGCACCGGCTATGTCCCGAACAACGAGCTCGCCGCGAAATCGGCCGATTATCTCGGCGACTTCTACAAGCAGAACCCGCTGTTCCAGGCAGGCCTCAGCCAGATGCCGGTGATGATCCCGTGGTATGCCTTCCCCGGCTCGAACGGCGTCAAGGTCACGCAGACGATCGTCGACAACCTCTCGCGCATCGTCGACCAGTCGGCCGAACCGAAGGAAGCGCTTGACGACGCAGCCGCTGACGTCGAGGACATGCTGCCGCGCAGCTGATCGTCTTCCTTACTGAGAACAGGGCAGGGCCGCTACGCCGAGCGTGTGGCGGCCTTCCTGTTTCGCAAGCATCAGATGGCGCGCACCGTGCCGCCGCGACGAAGCGTATAGGCGACGTAGAGATGGCGGGCGGGCGCGGCATTCTCCGCCATGTCGAGAAGCAGCGAGGCGGCCGTCGCCCCCATGCTGGCATCCGGCATTTCGATGGTCGTCAGCTGCGGATCGATCAGCCGGCCGATGGCGATGCCGTCGAAGCCGGCGACTGAAACATCCCCAGGCACCGACAGCCCCTCGCGCTTCAGCGCGCCGATGACGCCGAGTGCCAGCAGATCGTTGGAGGCGATGATCGCCGTCGGTGCAAGCGCGCTCATCGTGACGCCAAGATCGAGCTGGTCATAGCCGCTGACAAAGGGGATCTGCACGGCATCGAGGGGTGTCAGCCCGTTCTCCGCCATGGCGTCGAGATAACCGCGGTAGCGAAGATGAGCACGGTCGGAGGCCGCGAAATTGCCGGAGAGAAACAGAATGCGGCGATGGCCCATGCTGACCAGGAATGTCGCGATCTCGCGGCCCGCGCCGCGATTGTCGGCGGTGACGGCCGCCGGAAACTGCGCCGTCGGCAGGTTGTTGAGCAGCACGGTCGGCGGGAGCTTCGCAAGCAGCGCCTTGCTGGTGGAGGGGTTACAGACGGTGAGGATCAGCCCGGTCGGCCGGTCGTTCAAGAGTGCGGCGACGGCATCGGCCTCGCGCGCCGGATCGTAATTCGACTGGGCGATCAAGACGCCGTGGCCGGCCACCAGCATGCGGTTTTGGATGCTTGACAGCGACGAGGCAAAGACCGGATTGGTGATGCTCGGGATCAGCACGCCGACCACGGGCCTGCGCCCGAGCCGGCCGGCGGAGTAATAACCGAGTTCTGCGGCCGCGCGGCGCACCTTGCGCACCATCAGGTCGCTGGCGGGGCCGTTGCGGTTGAGCACGCGGCTTGCAGTCGCCAGCGAGCATCCTGCCCGGAACGCGACCTGCTCCAATGTCGCCATCGAAAGCGCCTCCTGGTGACAGCATCGAGGCGCAATCCTTTAGGCGGGTTCGATGACAATGATCTGACACTCAGAGCATGATGCCGAAAAGTGTGAGCGGTTTTCGGACGACATCATGCTCTAACTCTTTAATTGAGAACAGGATTCAGATTTTAGGCCGACCGGGCCTAAAATCATCCTGTTCTAGGCAGAGTTATCGACTTCTTATTTATTCACACACATGGAAGTTGCCGGGGAATGCAACCTGTGGAATAGTCAGGTTGACGCCATCTACCCTCTTCATTCTCATCACCTGGACAAGAATGTCTGACAAAAAAATGGAATGCTCCACGGCGTGGTGGTTTTTTGCGACGGCCTCGCTTGTCGCAAACTTCGCGTTGCCAGCCTATGCGGACACCCCGTCCGTGCCCTGGCCACAAACGCAAAGCGACATCCAAGCCGAGTCCGACGTGCATTTTGGCACGCTCGCCAACGGTATGCGGTTTGCGATCATGCGCAATGTCACGCCGCCCGGACAGGCAGCTATCCGCTTTCGCATTGGCTCCGGTTCGCTCGACGAAAACGACGACCAGCAGGGCCTGGCGCATGTTCTCGAGCACATGGCCTTCAAGGGTTCGACACATGTCGCCGAAGGGGAGATGATCCGTATCTTGCAGCGCAAGGGCTTGGCCTTTGGACCGGACACCAATGCCCATACCTCTTATGACGAGACCGTCTATGCGCTCGATCTGCCCGAGGTCGATGCAGACACAATTTCGACGGGCCTGATGCTGATGCGAGAGACGGCGAGCGAACTGACCCTCGATGCCAGCGCCTTTGATCGCGAACGCGGCGTCATCCTGTCGGAGGAGCGGTTGCGCGACACGCCGCAGTATCGTGCGTCACTCGGAATCATGAATTCGCTGCTC
The DNA here is from genome assembly GCF_004306515.1 of Rhizobium beringeri. NCBI lineage: Bacteria > Pseudomonadati > Pseudomonadota > Alphaproteobacteria > Hyphomicrobiales > Rhizobiaceae > Rhizobium > Rhizobium beringeri. The sequence continues at coordinate 1,895,439 of NZ_SILG01000001.1, forward strand.
GCCGGCCAGCGCGCGATCATGCGCGCGCCGATCGGCAAAGCCGACATTATCAGCAATGCGCCCGTGGACCTCGTCCGTGATTATTACCGGGCCAATTACCGACCCGATCGGGCAACGCTGATGGTGGTGGGCGATATCGACCCCGCCGCCATGGAAGTCGAAATCCGGCAGCGCTTCAGCGACTGGAAGGCCGTGGATCCGGCGCCGACAAAAGCGGATCTTGGCGCGCTTGTGACGAAGGGCGAAAGCGCCGAGGTCATCGTCGTTCCCGGCGGCATGACCAGCATACAGATCGCCTGGACGCGTCCCTATGACGCCGCGCCTGACACCTTCGCCAAGCGCCGCGCTGGGCTTATTGAGGATCTCGGTTTCCTGGTGCTCAAACGTCGGGTGAGCGCCATCGCCAGCAAGGCGAATGCCCCTTTCATCAGTGCGGACGTCGGCTCCCAGGATCTCCTCGATTCCGCCCATGTCGTCCTGATCGCGGCGAATTCGGAGCCGGACAAATGGCAGGCGGCGCTCACGGCCATTGACCAGGAACAGCGCCGGATCCAGGAGTTCGGCGTTGCGCAGGCGGAGATCGATCGCGAAATCCGCGAATATCGCTCGGCCCTGCAGGCTGCTGCGGCCGGAGCCGCGACGCGGATGACCACCGACATTGCTTCCATGCTGGCTAGGAGCGTCGATGACGATCAAGTCTTCACCTCGCCCGCCGAAGACCTCTCGATGTTCGAAACGATGACGAACGGCGTCACGGCGGACGAGGTCAATCGGGCCCTGCAGCGTGCTTTCTCCGGCAACGGTCCGCAGGTCGTGCTACAGGCGGACCAATCACCTGAGGGTGGAGCCGACACGGTTCGGCAAGTCTATGACGCTTCAAATGCCACTGCCGTCTCGGCACCATCAGGTGCAACTGACGTCGCCTGGCCCTACACCCATTTCGGCGAACCGGGCGCTGTGGTCGAACGCCGTGCGGTTGAAGATCTCGGCTTGACCATGGTGCGCTTTTCCAACGGCATACGGCTTACCGTCAAGCCAACCAGGCTGCGTGCCAACGAAGTGCTGGTGCGCGAAGATATCGGCCGTGGTCGGCTGGACCTGCCGCACGACCGTTCCGCCGCGATCTGGGCATCCCCGGCCGTCGTGCTGTCTGGCGTAAAGGCCATGGATTACCAGGATATACAGAAAGCGCTGACGGCCAACATTGTCGGCGTCGACTTCTCGGTCGGCGACAGTTCCTTCCGGTTCGACGGTCGTACACGGACTGAAGATCTTGCGACGCAGCTGCAGCTGATGAGCGCATACACCTCCGATCCCGCCTATCGCCCCGAGGCATTCAAGCGTGTGCAGCAGGCCTATTTGAGCGGCCTCGATCAGTATGACGCGTCACCCGGTGGCGTTTTCAGCCGCGATTTCGCAGGTCTCGTGCATTCCGGCGACCCGCGCTGGACCTTCCCCGACCGCGCGCAGTTGTCCGCCGCCAAGCCAGACGAATTCGAGGCGCTGTTCCGGCCTATGGTTTCCAATGGCCCGATCGACATCACCATCGTCGGCGACGTAACGGTGGACGACGCAATCCGGCTGACGGCTGAAACCTTTGGCGCATTGCCGCCGCGCCCGGAGACGGCGTCGAGCAACGATCGGGACGAAGTGCGTTTTCCGGCGACGACCGAGAAGCCCGTTTTGCAGACCCATAGCGGTAGGGCAGATAATGCCGCCGCCGCAGTAGGGGCTTCCATCGGCGATTTGCTCTCCGATCTGCCGCGCTCCTTCACCGCCAATATCGCCGTGCAGATTTTCCAAAACAGGCTGATCGACCAGTTTCGCATTGCAGAAGGCGCAAGCTATGCCGTGCAGGGCGACGTTGACCTGTCAAGGGGAGTTCCCGGCTACGGCTACGCATATTTCTACGTCGAGACCGACCCGGCAAAGGTTGCGCGCTTCTATGCACTTGTCGACGAGACCGCCAATGATCTGCGGTCGCATGATGTCTCCGAAGACGAGCTCGCGCGCGCCCGGGAACCCATCGTCGAGACATTGAAGCATCAGCAGCAGAGCAACGAATATTGGATCGCATACCTGCACCACGCCCAAGAGGATTCGCGTCGTTTAGACCGGATACGCGATAGTCTCAGCGGCTACGGCAAGGTCACCGCCGGGGATATCCGCGCGTTTGCCGCGACCTATTTGAGCCCGGAAAAGTTCTGGAAATTCGAAGTGCTGCCGGCGGTGGTACGATAGGTTCGGGTCGACCGCTGCGCTTCATCGTGGCGGCCAGTCAGATCGGAGGCCCGCTCTGCCCAGTCCGGCCGGAGGCTCAGCTTCCGGCTGCCTCCATTCGGCGGTCTAACGACCAGAAAAACGCGCTGAAGGAGCTTCTTGATCGGCGGGCGCGGCATTCGATTCCGATGGCAAAATAGCCGATCGATGCCCTCCAGCTCTTGACTTCTGGGTTGTTTCCTGGTGATCTTAACCTCGAAAGAAAACCATGGGTTGAGCGGCTATCAGTCCCGTTTTCCCGATCGCATCACCTTACATGTGTCATCGGACCGTTGTGTCAGCGATGCCGACAACGTGCCCGATGCGCTCGAACTGAGCGGCAGGAACGATCGGCCTCGTCTTGGTTTGGTCCTGATCTCGGTGGGCGCGTGCAGGTAGGCGCATCCGCCGGCAGCATTGCTTTTCAGACAATTCCAATAAATGCGAACTAACCGGCGCCAAGTATTTGGGAGGACTGTCAATGGATGCGGAAGGAACAAGACCCCTCAGCACTGCTGAACTTGTTGATCTCGATGATCAGGTAAACATCGAAGACGATGCCAGGCCATGGGGACATGTCAACGAGAATGCATTCGCGTTTTTTTCCACGGGCGAAGTCTCTGTCAAACAGGAGGGGCGTGCCTTTAAGCTTCATTCATCCTCTCCGATCTTCCAGGGGGTGCTTGTCGCGGATGAGGAAGACGCTGCCGGCACGACGATTGCGCGCACGCCGGCGGAGCGCGCCGAATTGCGCCAAAACCGAGTTCTTGGCCGAAAACGAGTTCTTGGGAGGGAACGTCTATCCCAGCGCGTCCGCTCGGCATCAGCCGACGCTTTTCGCCCACGAGGCATACCAGTAGCGTATCTTCCGCGCGTGCTGCGCGCTTTGGGAACTCGGCGCTTTGGAGTGTCGGCAAGCGGCGGTCGTGTCAGCCTCTCTACTACGGTGGTCTTGACGCAAGATGGGGACAATCATTCGACCGTGTTCGACGGCGAGTCCCGCGACTTCCTTCGGCCGACCCGTTACCCCTACACGGCCGTCTGCAAGCTGGAGAAGTGGTCCCTTGACGCGACGGGGACTTGGGTCAATTCGGGAAGCTACGCAACTGGATTCCTCGTGGGCAGCCGAATTCTCCTGACTTCCGGCCACGCCTTCGAAGATGGCCGGCTCGGCAGTGGAATGTTTGCGATTAAGGTGATCCCGGCTTGTTGGGCCAACCAGTCAGTCTTCGGGCCGGGAATGATCACCTGGGTAACGCGCCGGCGCTGGTGGCATTCGGACTCCGGCAACGATCTGCAGCTATGCCAACTAGCCGATCGGGTCGGTGACAGCCTCGGTTTTTTTGGTGCTCGGGTTTACGACTCCGACTGGGAGGACCTCTCAGTCTGGACTATGGCGGGGTTCCCCTACGATCGCAGCAAGTTTGGCATGTCGGCGCAGCACGGTATCAGCGTCCGTGATGATGACGACGGCGACGATATTGTGTTGGACGGCGAAACATACGACACAACGCAAGTAGAAAACGACGCCGACGAAGCATCCGGAGCCTCTGGCTCTCCTCTTTTTGCGTGGTTCGGTACAGACAACCCCTGCGTAATCGGAGTGCACTCTGGCTACGAAATAGATTGGACTGCCGGCGGCGATGAGACGTGGTCTTGCGCAGCCGGCGGTGACGGGTTGGTGGAGATCGTGTTGTGGGCTCGGCGCAGTTGGGACTAGTAGGCGCTGCTCACGAACGGCGTTTGACCACGCGCATGTTCATTTCCGAGCGAAGAGCGAAGCCCTGCGTTTCGTAGAGGGAAATGGCCGAGGTATTCGCCGCATAGGCATGCAGATAGGCCGTGTCGCCGGTGGATGCGATTTCGCCGGCGACGAAACGGAAGAGCCGGGTGCCGAGGCCGCGCCCCTGGAAATCGGGATGGGTGCAAAGCCCGCTAAGCTCGGCAAAGCCAGTCTGCCGCATCCGCTGCCCGGCCATCGCCACCAGGCGGCCCTCGCTTCTGATCCCCCAGAAGCTGCCGAGGCTCTGGGCTCGCAGGGTGAACGGCCCGGGTTTGGTCAGTGTCGCCAGCGCCAGCATGTCGGCGGCATCGGTCTCCGTCAGGGGCTCGATACGGGGATCTGAAATCCTCTCATGGGGCCGCTCGGCCACCATCTGGACCACCGATGCCTCTGTGACGATAGCCAGGCCCGGTGGAATGGCGATCGGTCCCGCCTCGACGAGGATCATGCTCTCCTCCGGCGCCGGGAGCTCCTCCAGGGCGTCGAGGCTTTCCGGCGCATCGTCGGCGGACGCCGCAAAGGGGACGATGGACGGCGGGTATCGCCGTGCGTTCTCATTGCCTTCTGCGAGATCGGCATGTGCGGTTTCCAGCGCGCTCCAGATCGGCCGGTCGAGAATATGTTTCATCATGTTTCCTCCTTGACAGGGCTGCGGCGCGCAAGCGGCGCCGCCGCAAGCCCATCCTCGATGGCGGCCAGCTGCTCGAGGATCGGTCCGTCGAGATCGCCGCAGAGATCGGCAACGGCGGCGGCGATGCGTGGCCAGATCACCTTCTTCGAATGATCGACGAGGTCCTGTCCCTTGGCGGTCAGCGAGACCAGCCTGCGACGCTGATCGTCCGGCGCCGGCCGCATGTCGACGTAACCGAGTTCGAGAAGCTGGCCGGTGGTCCGCGTTGCGCCGGGCTGGGTGATGCCCACCGCCTGCGCAAGCTCGCCGATCGTCAGCGGCCCGGCTCGGTCGACTGCTGCAAGGAACGGATACTGGCCGGCCTGGATGCCGAGACCGGCCTCATCGATGACCTGTTGCGTATCGGCCTGCAGTCGCTCTCCGATGCGACGCAGCCGGCTGCCCATGCATAGAAACCCCAGCGTCCGGACCACATCCTCGACCATGCCGACTCTCCATTTGCATTGGATGTTATATAACATGTTATGCATTAAACTACAATTCTTCGAAGGTGGTCGGCAGATGAGGCCAGGGGAAGGGCGGCACGAGCAAATGTCCCGATCAGCCCCGACATTTTCTGGCCATCAGAAACACCGCCAGCACGCAGCTGAGCAAGCCAAGGGAAAATGGCAAACCCTGATGTCCGATCAGTTGCATCGCCAGTCCTGTCGCGGGCGAGCCGCCGATGCCGCCGATGCCCCATACCAAGGCGAAGGCCGCGTTGCCGGCGATCAGGGCCTGGCCGGTGAAACGCTCGCCGAGCTGGATCAGCGACAGGGTGTAGATCCCGAACGAGACCCCGCCCCAGACGAAAAGCAGCGGCCAGATAAGCCACGTGGTGAAGACCGACGGCAGCAGCAGGCAGCCGGCCAGGCAAGCCAGGATGCAGAATAACATGGTCCGCGTCGAGCCGAACCGTTCGGCCACGCGCCCGAGCAAAATCTGCAGCACGGCATTGCCGGCGATGAAGCAGGTGATGAGCGACGCGATGCGTCCCTCGGCGCTGCCGAATGCGGAGCCATAGACCGCGAACAGTGAAAGCAGGATCTGCTCGAAGGCGGCAGCCGTGAAGACCGCAAACAACAGCAGCGGCGCCAGTGCGAAGAAGCCGCCGACCGATGTTGCCTCGCCTTGGTTAGGCATCTCAGGCAGTCGAGGGGCGACGGCAAGCACGATCAGGCCGCAGAGAACAAAGGCCGTGATGCCGATCATGAAGGGCGGCCAGCCCTCGGTGCCGGCGAGGCCGAGCGATAACGGGCCGATGGCGAAGCCACCCGAAACGATCGATGAATAGAGGCCCATGATCCGGCCCCGGCGCGGCGCCGGCGTGATCGAAATCAGCCAGGTTTCGCTGATCACGTAAAGCGGATTGGCGAAGAAACCGAGCAGGAAGCGCAGCGGCATCCAGGCCCAGATCTCCTGCATCCAGGCAATCGTAATCAGGGTGAGGGCGGCCAGGATCGAACACAGGATCGCCAGCCGCGCCCCGCCCACACACCGCGACAGCGCCGGTATGAAGGGCGCGGATAGGATAAAACCCAACGGCGTCATAGCCGCCGACAGGCCGATCAGGCCCGATGTCGTTCCCTGCCGCTCCAGGATGAAGCTGAGCAGCGGATAGGTCAGCCCCTGTGCCACGGCGAATACCGTGACGGTCGCGATGATGCCCGCCATCGCGGCCCATGGGATCCGATCCGCGCGCGCTGATGTGATGCTTTCGGCAGTCATGCAGATGTCCTCGTCAGACCGTATGGTTTGAGGGGCCGGGGAGCCTCAACGTCAAAGAGGATGAATTCTGCAGGAGGAGGGGAGCGTCGTACTTAAGTTTTCCCAAAAAGTTCTCAAAAACGTCCAAAGGGACTAAACAGGTCAGCATCGCATTTTGCCCCGACCGCGAGCCCTCACCACCGCAATTTCAGCCGGACATCATCAGGACTACAGGAAATGACCGCCTCACTTTCCTTTCTCGACCTTCCCGATCGCCTCGCCGATGGGCGTTTGCCCCGTGTGGTGATCTTCGCAGCCGCTCACGGCAGCACCTATCCTGGCAAGGACAGCAGCGGCTACGCCCTGGCCGCCGATGCCATCCGCGCTGCGAGCCAGGAAGATGCCGGGCTCGTCGAGCACTGGGATTTCGATCTCGGCGGCCCGCTGTTCGGTGGCAGGCCGGTCTCCTGCATCGACGCCGGCTACATCCCAACCACCCTGCATGACAATGCCGGCAACCGAGCCCGGATCGAGGCGAAGACGCGCGATGTCCTGTCAATGCCCACCGCGCCGATCCTGGTCGGCGGCGATTGTTCCGTGACCATTCCCTTCCTCGCCGGCTTTGCGGATCACGGGCCGGTCTGGATCCTGCAGATCGACGCCCATATCGACTGGCGCGACGAGGTGCATGGCGAGCGCCACGGCTATTCGAGCCCGATGCGTCGGGCGAGCGAGATGCCGCATGTCGCCGGCATGGTCCAGGTTGGCCTCCGCAGCGTCGGCAGCGCACGCCTCGCCGACATCGAAGCGGCGCGGGCCTACGGCAGCCGCTTCGTAACCGCCCGAGAGATTCATGCCGAGGGGGCCGAAGCCGCTCTCCGGCATATTCCGCAAGGAGCGCGGGTCGTCGTCACCCTCGACTGCGACAGCCTCGATCCCAGCATCATGCCGGGCGTGGCGGCGCGTACGCCCGGCGGCCTTACCTACACTGAGGTGATCGACCTGATCGCGGGCCTCGGCAGGCGGGCCAGAATCGCAGGATTCGACCTTGTCGAGCTCTATCCTCCTGCCGACATTGACGGCCTGTCGGCCCTGACCGCCGCGCGCCTTCTGGTCAATGCGGTCGGCGCCATCGTCCGGCAAGATTGAAATCCTGCTTCCTCTGGCAGTAAGCAGTGCATGGTGCGGTGCGTTTTCGCTTCTAGGCGACCTTGCCCAAACGAGACTCCGTCCCGGCCAGTAGCCGCCGAATGTTGGTGCGATGGCGGGCAATCACGGTAAATGCCGCCTGCGATCACCAGCAGCCGATAGGGCAGCGGCTGTTCCAAGCCGCAGACGAGAGCGATGGCCGTCAACGCCGCCAGCATCGAACTCAGCGAAACAATCCGGAAGGCCGCCAGTGCAACGCCAAAAACCGCCACAGCGCCCAAACCTACGGGCCATGACATCGCCAGCAACACGCCGAGCCCCGTGGCAACCGACTTGCCTCCGGTAAAGTTGAGCCAGACCGAACGGCCATGCCCTAACAACACGGCAAGTCCCGCCAGGCAAACAGCCCAAGGCTCTAAGCTTTGCGGATCAAGCGCTGTCGGTGGCGTGCCCGATGAGACTGTCGAGAGCCAAGGGTAAAACCAGCGGGCAAAGACGACTGCGCCCACACCTTTCAAGACGTCGACCAGAAGCACCACCAATGCAGGCCATTTGCCGAGCGTGCGCAATACGTTCGTTGCTCCGGTGGATCTGGAGCCATGCTCCCGGATATCGATGCCCCTGAGCAGTTTGCCCGCCAGATAGCCCGAGGGTGTGGAACCGAAGAGATAAGCGATCACCAATCCAACCGCACCCGCTATCCAGAAAACCATGGGAGTCACCTCGACGCTCTATTTTCAGGCAGTCATCATTTGGTCGTCACCGCCATCAGCCGCTGGAACACGCTTTACACTGCTCGCGCCCTCGATGCCACGCGGCCTAAGCGGACGAACAGTTCCATCCAAGCTCTAAAGACTCTAGGATGCGTTTCATGCAGGGATCGCGTTTTGCCTTTGGACCATTCGTGCTTGATCCGGCTGCGGGAACGCTCCTTCGGAACGACGATCCCGTTGCCGTTGGCCACCGCGGGGTAAAGCTGCTTGCGGCACTTGTCGGACGGCCCGGCGAAATCTTGGGGAAGGCCGAGTTGATGGACGCGGCGTGGCCGGGCAGGGCAGTCGAGGAAGGCAACCTCACCGTCCAGATTGCGCAGCTGCGCAAGCTTCTTGGTCCTGCTGCCGATGGTGGTGAATGGATCTCCACGGTGCCGCGCGTGGGCTACCGCTTCACAGGGGCCATCAACCAGCTTGGCGGCGTGAAGCGAAAAGCTTTGCCGCTGCCTGACAAACCATCGATAGCAGTGCTGCCCTTCGTGAATATCAGCAACGATCCCGAGCAGGAATCCTTCGCGGACGGGCTGACCGAAGACCTGATCACCGACCTTTCCAGAATGCCGGGCCTGTTCGTCATCGCCCGCAACTCGGCCTTCGCCTACAAGGGAAAGGCGAGGGACGTAGGCGAGATCGCCGAGGAGCTCGGCGTGCGCTACCTGCTGGAGGGAAGCGCAAGACGTGCAGCGGGACAGGTGCGCATCAACGCTAAGCTGGTCGATGCGGCAAGTGGCGATCATCTATGGGCGGAACGCTTCGATCGCAGCCTCGAAGATATCTTCGCCGTTCAGGACGAGGTCACCCGCAAGATCGTCGAAGCGCTGCTCGGGCGGCTGCGCGCACCGCCATCGCGCAATCGGCCCAAAAATCTCGAGGCTTACGATCTCTGCGTGCGGGCGCGCAGGCTGATGGATGATACGCCGCAGGCGGCGCGGGAAGCGCATCTGATGCTGACGCGCGCGATTTCCCTCGATCCCGACTATGCCGAGGCCTATCGCTGGCTTGCCATGAACCACTGGATGGGAGAGGTTCATTCCGGCGGACCAACGCAGCCCACCCGTAGCCTTGCTTTGGAGCTGGCGCGCAAAGCCGTCGCGATCGATCCCAATGATGCCGGCTGCCACTGGATCCTGGCCTACCTACTTGCCTATGAGCGCAGCTTTGCCGAGGCGGATGCGGAATTCGCCAAGGCGATCGAACTCGACCCGAACGAGGCCGACACCTTTGCGGCACTATCCGACATTGCGGTGCTGGCCGGGCGGGTCGGGGAGGGCCTCGAGCATATCGCCAAGGCCTTCCGGCTGAACCCGTTTCCGGCAAGCTGGTACTATCTAACGCTCGGCCAGGCGCAATACGCCGCCGGCCAATACGAAGCCGCCGTCGAGACGCTGCGCAGGGACGAGACCTATCGGACAAGCTCACGCCGTTTCCTGGCGGCAAGTCTTGCCCAACTTGGCCGGCTCGACGAGGCTCGCGCCGAGGCCGAGCTGTTCCTCGTCGCCAACCCGCATTTTTCAACCCGCCACTGGGCGGAGACCGAGCCATTCCGCGACGCTCGGGCGCTTGAGCATTTCGTCGACGGCTACCGCAAGGCGGGACTTCCGGAGTGATGCCGGCGCGCCTCGAAGACGGCTCGATGTTAGACGGCGCCGGGCCGCGCGGTTGATTGCCTCGCGAAAGACATAAAATCCTCTTCGGCGGTGGGCAGTTTTCCGTTTGGGGTCAGGTCGTCGACAGCCTTGGGAAGATCGCGCTTCAGTCGCCCAAGAATCTCTTGATGAGAAAGGCCGGTATTGGCAGCGATCTCGTTGAGAACGTCCGGACCCAGTGCTTCCGCGAGCTGGCCGTCATCGATGTCGGCATTCGGACCGGGCTGCACCCACGACTCCACCTTGTCACCGTGACCATTCTGCTGAAATGTCTTCAGCAGATCGCCGAGACCTCCGCTGACGATACCGCCGGATGTCAGCCCGCCGAGAAGGCCGCCGAGACCACCCGAGCCGCCCAGTCCGCCAAGAAGGCCCCCAAGCCCACCGGGCTGCTGGTTTCCTGCGCCCGCCTGCTGAGGGTTCTGGATGCCCCGTAGGAGCTCCCCGATCTTGTCTCTGTTTTGGTAGCCGGCAACGGCAAGGACGGCGAGAAGCGCCTTCAATTGACCGCTCATCATGATGAATCCTCCTATGGTGCTCCTGCAGCGCGGGGCGCTGCATGGACGCAATGTCCAACGTGCTCAAAGGTTCCGCGCCGGTTTGGAAACAGGGCCCCGCCGTCCGCATTCATTCGCGGCCTCGAAGGCGCTGCCGTCCGCCTCATTGCTCACGCAGCGGTCAGATTTCCGGGCAGCCTCGCCTGTTTGCAAAGGTCATTCGTTCCGGTCCACGGCGCGTCATCCCTTGGACAACGATGCTGCGGGGAGACATGCGGACGATCTGCGCCCTGCGAAGTCCTTCGCTGCGTGCGATGTCGAGAGCGTCGTCCGGATCGCAGCCCCGTGGTCCGCGCCGGTCATATCGGTCATATCGATCAGGGTCGCGATCACGGTCGTAAACGCCGACGCCACCGGGGCCGACACGCAACTCCAATTCTTGCGCTGCCGCGATCGTCGGCGAGATCGTCAACCCGGTTAAGGCCGCCGAGCCGATGAGTATGAACTGAAGAGATTTCCGCATGAGTACCTCCCATGGCCATGCCATCGCAATGACAACATCGACATGCGAGTTTTGTTCCTCAAGATAAGAGGAATGGGCGCGGCTGCGCCGCGCCGTACAAGATCATTCGCTTCAAACAGCCATATTCGACGCCGCAGACATCACTTCCCGAGGGGCTGGGCCGCCGAACATATGGCGGCCATCCTCCTCGACTTCGGTGAAACACCAACGCACGACGCCATCCCGATCGAGCAGGAATTCGCCGACAAGTTGGCCATGGCCGGTGGCGATCATCTGCTTGTCATCCTCGGTGAATTCATAGCCGTCCGCCTTGTCGAGGTAGTCCACCGCCGCCATCAGGTCCATGGGCGCTGGAAGCTCGTCCGGCAAATCGATGCGCATCGACGTCACCGCACTCATACTGATTTTGTGCGGCCAGTCATTCTCGGCCTCGGTGAACTGAAGATTCGGCAGGCCGAAGGCTCTGTGCGATACCCGTTCCGGGTCCGAGGCCGCCAGCAGATTGGGAAGCGGATGGTAGCGGAAATAGAGGCGAGCGCGGTCGATCGGCGTGTTGACGACGGTCAGGCTGTCGATGCCTTTCTCCTGTAAGGCATCGGTGAGTTCGGCCATGGCGGCAATCTGCCGGCGACAGAAGGGGCAATGCAGTCCGCGGAACAAGCCGACGAGCACTGGTTTCTGGCCGCGAAAATCGTCGATGGCGACCTTGCCCTGGCGGGTTATTGCATCCAGCACCACGTTCGGCGCACGATCTCCCGGCTGCAATGGTCTTGCGGCGTGGTTCTCCTGCATGTTTCGTTCCTCCTTTTATGTTCTTGAATCGATTACATAATCTATCTCCGGCAGATCACTGCAACGAAGACAAGTCAGTCGAGAAACGGCAGGACGACGAGCGTGCCAGGATCGAGGTTGTGGCGGATGCACACATCCTGTGCCAGCGTGAAATACCGTTCCGCCTCGTCCATGTCGTCATGCTCAAGGCTGAGCGTCGCCAACCCATCATAGCACGGAAAGAGCAGTTGCGGTTCATCAATTTCCTTCGCAACCTCAAGGGCTTCCTCGTAATACTTACGGGCTAGCTTCGGCTTCCCGTGGCATTGATGAATTTGGCCCAGCACGATCAGCGGCACGGAGAGATGGTCGCGCTGATCGAGCGCCCGGTCGATTTCGACGGCTTTTTCCGCAGCCGGTACACCCTCGGCAGCGCAGCGATCGGTGAAGGTGCAGCAGGCAACTGCGAGGTTGGCGAGAAGCCGCGCCTGGAAGCCGAGATCGCCGATACGGGTCGCAAGCTCCAGTCCGCGCCGGCAGATCTTGATGGCGTTGGCCGGATCGACAATCGTGTAGAGAACGCCGAGATTGGAATAGGCGCGACAGGCAGCACTTTGCAGATCGGCCTTTTCGGCGACCGAGAGACTGCGCTCCACTTCCTGCACGGCCTCGCGGCGACGTCCGAGCCGCGCAAAGGCCGCACCCTTGGTGTTCAGCGCCTCCGCCATCGCTCGCGCTGTCTCCCGTCCGGCCTCGGTGGTCCCGTCGATCGGCAGCGTTTGCAGGCATTGCAGTGCCTGCGTCGCCCACTCGGCGGCAGCGGCCTGATCCCCCATGCGGAAGGCCAGATGGCCGCGCTCCTGCAGGACATGTGCACGTTCGACCGGCGCATCGATTGTTGCGATTATCGCTTCGGCTTCGGCCAAATGTGTCTCCGCTTGATCGCGGCGTCCTGCATCGAGATGCAAACGGCCGACCTTGCGCAATATCCGCGCTGCGGCGATAGGGTTGTTGTTGCGGTGGATCGCAAGCGCTCGCTGATAGTGGATCAAGGCAGCGTCGCGCAGGCCGGCGGGACCGCAGAGATCGGCAAGACGCTCCAGCAGCGCGAGTTGCTCTGGTGTTACCTCCGCCTCGTTTGCGAAGGCCGCAAGGGCCTGACGGTAGAGGCGCATCGCATCGTCATTGGCGTAGGTTTTGCGCGCCAGATCGCCCGCCGCCATCAGATAGGTGGCCCCCTTGGCCTTTTCGGTGGTCAGGCTGAAGTGATGGCCGAGCTGCGCCAGATGCTCGGGCCGGTCGGGCGCTGCGCCATATTGACGTTCCAGAACCCGGCCGATCCGTTGATGAAGCTCCATGCGCCGTTGCAGCAGAAGATTATGGTAGATGACATCGTGCATCAGCGTCTGGCTGAAGCGATAGCCCGGCGATTGCCCGGCATCGGGCCCGCGCAATTCCTCGATGATATTGGCATCGCAAAGATGATCCAATGCAGCATCGATGGCGGCCGGGTCTGTGGCGACGGTGCGGAGCAGGGCGGTATCGAACTTCGGGCCGACCACCGCCGCCTCTTGCGCCAGCCGTCTGATCTCCTGTGGCAGACGATCGACGCGGGCAAGCAACAGGGCTTGCAGGTTCACCGGGATATCGACATCAGTGTCTTCCGCTGCGACATGCCAGTGCTGGCCGTCATTGTGCAACGTGCCCATGTCGATCAGCACCCGAAGGATTTCTTCGATGAAAAGCGGATTGCCGCCGGCGCGGTCGAGGATGCGCTTGCGCATCGTGACCGGCAACTTGCCATGATCCACGCCAAAGAACGCAGCAAGCAGCTTCTGTCCGTCGGCCGCAAAGAGTGGGGCAAGACGCTGCACGGTGACGCTGACACGATTGGAGTCCAGTGGGTCGGTCTGCGATGTCGGCCGGTAGATCGCAAGCAGCATCAACCGGCTGCGCTCCAGCCGGTCCATCATGAAGCGAAGCACTTCCAGCGAGGCGGCGTCCGCCCAGTGCAGATCCTCGATGACAAGCAGCAAGGGACCTTGCGCCAGCCGCCGCTCGAAGACGGTGCGGACGGCATAGAAGATCTGCCGCCGCAGCTGCTCCGGCTCGATGTACCGCAAAGCGCCATCGGGATCGCCGAGGCCGAGGACATGCAGAAAGAGCGGCAAAAGTCCCTCGACCTCCTCCTGCGTCAGATCGAGCGCCCGGAACCCCGTTGCCAGCAATTGCCGAGCCCTGTCGAGATCGTCTCGCTCGCCGATGCCATAGGCGCTGCGCACGACCGCGCCGAGCGTGCCATAGGATTGTTCGCCGAGCGGAGAGCAGGTCGCTTTGCGGATGGCGAGGCCCTGGAAACGGGCAGCACTGCCGGCGATTGCGACGAATTCGTTGACCAGCCGCGACTTGCCGATGCCCGCTTCGCCGATCAGCCGGACAAGTTGCGCCGCACCACCGCAGGCAAGGTCGAGGCATGTCAGCAACCGCGACATTTCCGTATCCCGTCCGATCATCGGGGCCTGAAGGCCGAGACTTTCGAGCCCGCGCGCCGTATGCGGCGCTTCCGACAGCCCTGTCAGCCGATGGACAAGGACGTTTCCGCTTTTGCCTCGCAACGCCTGCGCGCCGAGACTCTCGAAGGCAAAGGCGTGGCGGGTGAGGCGATAGGTCAGCGGCCCGACGAGGATATCGTTTTCGCCGGCCATGGATTGCAGGCGTTGGGCGGTGTTCACCGTGTCGCCGGTCACGGAATAGGATTTTGTACTGACCGCACCGAAGCCACCGGTGACGACAGGGCCGCTATTGATGCCGATATGCAGACGCAGCGGCACGCCGGCGCGTGCGTGCCAGCGCTCGCCGACCTGCGTGGCCCGACCAATCATATCGAGTGCGGCACCAAGCGCCCGGACCGGATCGTCTTCATGAGCGACCGGCGCGCCGAACAGCGCCAGCAGCGCATCGCCGACGAACTTGTCGACGAAGCCGCCATAGGCTTCGACCGCCTGGGTCATCTCTTCGAACAATTCGTTCTGCAGCACCCGCATGACTTCGGGGTCGATCTGCTCGCTCAATGTCGTGAACCCGCAGAGATCGGCAAACAGCACGGTCACGGGCCGCCGGTCGGCATCGCTGTCTGATTTGTAGGATATCGCCTCGATCTTCGGCTTCGATGCGGGTTGGACTTTGCCTGATATCGACGCGCCACATCCGGGGCAAAAGGCAAAATCGGGCTGACAAGCATAGCCGCAGGCGGCGCAGGTAATAGGCTGCCTTGCGCCGCATTGCGGACAGAAAGCAAAACCGCTCTGAATATCGAACCCGCAGCCGCTGCACTCCATCGGACGCATCTCACGAAACCCCGATGTACGGCTATTTCAGCCGCAACCAGCAGGCCTCAGAATAGGAAACAAGCATGAACCTGCTGCCCCAGGCCCGCAAGCACTAAACAAGTGGCGGAACGACTGTGATGATCCCGGTCAGAAGATCGTTGAGACAGCCAGGTTGCCGAGTGAGGTTCGAGAGACCATATCACGATCAAATTCTTGGTGATGAATATTGACAATATATGCTACGCTATCCCACGATAGAAGAAGAATGAAAGGGTAGGCCGATGGCATCGGGCAGCATTCATGTGAAGGTCAGCGGCGTGCTGCAAGACCACATTCAGCAGCAGATCGGTGACGACGGCCTCTATGAGAATGCGAGCGAGTACATTCGCGCCCTAATCCGACGCGATTTGCAAACGCGCGACGAGGCATGGGATGGCCTGCAAAAGGAACTTGCACCCGCGATGCGTGCCGACGACAGCGAGTTTGTCGCGGTTTCCGCTGAAGACGTTATCCGCCGCAACAAGCGCCGCTGAGCATGGCAGCTTATCGGTTTTATCCACGCGCTGACGCCGCGCAGGACAAGATTTGGCGCGACACTTTCGAGGCGTGGGGAGAAAAACAGGCAGATGCGTACATTCTCGGGCTGCATGTTTATTTGCAGCGTTTATGCGAGGAGCGCCTGATCTGGCGACAGCTTCCGCAACGTCTGGCGGTTCCCGCAGACATCAGGCGTCGGGCCTATTTCAGCCGCTATGAGCATCACTACCTATTCTTTCGTGAGCTTGAGAACGGTGATCTTGGCGTCATGAGCATTCTTCACGAACGGATGGATTTACCGGTGCGGCTTAAAGAGGACTTGGCCGCTCTTTCAAACAAAGAATTGTGACACAGTATCTTTAATCGGAAGGGCGGGTACCTCGTATTCCTCGGCCAGCAATTCGGCTTGTCTGCGGGCTAGAGAAAATCGGTCCCGTAGAACAGCATAAATACATGATCGAGACACCAGTCTCGATCATGAGGTACTCGGCTAGAGTAGACGGGAAGTGCGGTTCGCGGGACCGCACGGCTTGCTTTTGGCGTGTTCGATCAACAGCCGTCACTGCCGAAGGGTGTCGGCGAGCCTCGCAACCCGACAATGAAAGAGCACCGGCCGGTCCGCGTCGATCATCTCCTCGATCCTGGCGTCGAGTTCGCTCGGGCTCTCGCAGTGAAGGCCGACGGCGCCATAGGCTTCGGCAAGCTTGGTGAAATCGGGCAGCGAAGCCGAATAAGAGCGTGATCGACCACTGCCATCCGGCACTTGACCCCATTCTCGCGTCATGCCCGGATGCTCATCGCTCAGGATGAAGATCTTGATCGGCGCTTGATGCTGTATCGCCGTCGACAGCTCTTTCATCGTCGTTTGCACCGACGCGTCGCCGGCAATGTCGATGACAAGGCGTCCGGGATGTGCGAGCTGCGCCCCCAGCGCGGCAGGAAGACCGAAACCCATGGTCCCCAATCCCCCTGAGGTAATCCAGCGATTGGGTTTGTCGAAACCGAAGAACCGCGCCACCCACATCTGCTGACCGATCTCCGTGGCGATGATGGGGTCGTACGGCTTTGTCAGCGCATGCAGGCGCTCCAGGGCATGTTGCGGCATGATTGCATGGTCCAGCCGCTGGTAGGAAAACGAATGGTGGGTTCGCGAGTGATCGATCTGTGTCCACCACGCCCGCAATCGCTTCTGGTCGGGGACGGTGGAAAGTGACCGCCAAGCATGGATCATATACGCCAGCACATGCGCGGCGTCGCCTTGAATGCCGATATCGACGGGAACGCGTTTGTTGATCGACGAGGCATCGATATCGATCTGGATTTTCTTCGAGTTAGGCGAAAACTCATGGACGCGCGAGATCGCAAGATCGTCAAATCGCGCGCCGATGGCGATCATCAGATCGCACTCGCCAATTGCCATATTGGCTTCATGCGATCCGTTCTGTCCGGCGACTCGCAGCCAGTTCGGCCCGGTGGCGGGGTAGGCTCCAAGTCCCATGACGGTGGAGGTGACGGGAAAGCCAGTGAGGTCGGCGAGTTCGCGCAGCAATCGCGACGCCTCCGGTCCCGAATTGATGACGCCGCCGCCGGTATAGATGATGGGGCGCCGGGCTTCGGCCATCAATGCGACAGCTGCCCGGATCGCGTTCTGATCGCCTTGCATTGCGGGCTGGTAGCTGGGCAGCAGAGCTACCTTGTCAGGTGCGACGTAGGTTCCGCTGGCGAAGAGCACGTCCTTCGGCATGTCGACGAGAACAGGGCCGGGTCGACCGGCCGCCGCAATCCGGAAAGCCAGATGGATCGTTTTGGCCAGATTGTCGATGTGGTTGACCAGGAAATTGTGCTTTGTGCAGGGGCGGGTGATGCCGACCGTATCGCATTCCTGAAAAGCGTCCGTGCCGATCAGATTTGTCGGCACCTGACCGGAGAGGCAGACGATCGGAATGGAGTCCATAAGGGCATCCTGCAGCGCCGTGACCGCATTTGTAACGCCTGGTCCCGATGTCACCAGCATGACCCCAACTCGTCCCGTCGAGCGGGCATAGCCTTCGGCTGCGTGTCCGGCACCTTGCTCATGGCGCACCAGGAAATGTTTGATGTCCTCCTGTTGGAAGATTTCGTCATAGATCGGCAGCACCGCGGCGCCGGGGTAACCGAAAATGTGTTCGACACCGTTGTCGCGCAGCGCCTGCAGAACGATCTCGCCGCCGTTCAGGAGACGATCAGAAGGGGTATTGGGGGACAAGTTGGCTTTCTCGCCGGTCATATCTGGGTTCCGTCGTGAGTGAGGTGATAGGTGCGACGGGGCATAAAAAAAGGCCCCGTCAGGGACCTGTTTTCGGCGCATGGGTGGCTATTGCCGGACGATCAGACCGTCCTGCCCATGCGCGATATCACCACTACGAGAACCATTGCGATTTTCATGGGCGATAGAGCTAGCTCCAAATCTACACGCCGTCAACGTCGACTCTGCGCAGATTGTATCTGCGGTTGAGAATATTTGAGATCAGTGGTTCGGTCAGCGACGAGGCAAGGGCAGGGGGGAACCGTTCGCAAACTATCGCCCAAGGACAAACTCTGCCCGTTCTATCGCCCGCGAAGCGATTTCGACCACTTCCTCCAATGTGCGCCGTCAGGGTTCCGAGCGAGGTGCCACTCAGCGGATGAGTGGCCCGGCGCAACCCAAGTTTTATGGCGAGGTATGTGCGCCATCGAGGATCTGCCGCGCCTCGGCCCGCGGCGCGGCGACGGAATGACGCTTAACGAGCGAGCATTCGAGCTTCGCAATTGGATAGCGCTTGCCGGGCACACTTTCCGGGTTGAGATGTTCGATCGCCCATTGCCCCATGGCAAGATGCGGAAGGACCGAAGTCGTCAACGGGGGTACGAGATGTCGTGAAATTTCTTCATCGTCATAACCCACCACCGACATGTCCTGGGGAATGCGAAGCCCTGCATCCTTGAGCGCTTCGTAGCACCCGATGGCAGTGCGGTCGTTCTGGCAGAAGATCGCGGTGGGCGGCTCTTTCAGAGCAAGCAGTTTCATCGTGGAGGCATAGCCGGCACTGGCCGACCAGTCGCCTTCAATGACCAATTCCGGATCGAAAGGTATATCGGCGGTCGCCAGCGCGCGGCGATATCCCGTCAGCCGGTCCTGTGCCGCCTGCATCCAGATTTCGCCCGTGATCGTCGCGATACGATGGTGTCCGTGCATGATCAGATGTCGCGTGGAGCTCTGCCCTCCGGCGATCTCGCTCGGCACCACGGCGGGAAAGGCATGGTCCGCCGTATAACAGTTCAGCAGGACCGTCGGGATGTTCAGCTTGCAGATATAAGAAGGAATCTCCACCTGGCGGGTGTAGATTGTCATATATATGAGCGCCGATATGCCTCCGCTCGTCAACGCCTCGATTGCTTTCGGCTCCATGACGGGATCACTGAGCGTCTGGGTTACCAAAAGGACATTGCCGGCGTTCCAGGAGGCTTGCCGCGCGCCTTCGATCGCAACGATCGCTTCCGGGCTGGTTGCGAGCTGATCCACGGCGAAACCGATGACGTTGTCCAGTCCCGAATAGGAGGCCTTCGTCGTATAAGTCTTCTCCATGTAGCCGAGCGCGCGCGCCGCCTCCCATACGCGATCGCGCGTCTGCTGTGAGATACGGGTGCCGGGCGTGTCGTTGAGGACGAAGGAGACGGCCGCCTGCGAGCAGCCAGCCGCCGCGGCGATGTCCATCATCGTCACGCGCGCAGGCTTATTTTGGGTCTTGGGTTTTCGCATTCGTGGAAACTGTCTCGCTCGGGATAATAGGGTAGGGTGGATTGATCGTCGTTTCGGCTAATTAATATTAGCATCTATCTGAAAGCGCTGGCAATTGCAGGAATTGCTGCAACACTATCAGTTATTGGCCGTTACCAGTACAAAATTGCCATCCTAGCCACTGCCGATGAAATGTTTTGATCTGCATTGATAATACTATTTACTAATTAAATTTCTTGTATACCGTCAGGGAGCGATCGGAACCTTTGCCACTCGTCGCTTTGCGACGGCCCTAGGAGGGGGCGCGCATCCGGCCGGCCGTAAATCGGAAACGGGCCCGTGCAACTGCGGCCCCTCGGGAGGTGTATTATGAAACAGCTGAAACGCAACGCAGCCTTGTTCTTCGCCGGGTTGATGCTGAGCGCGGCGCCGATTGCCGTATCGCATGCGGCCGACAAACCGACACTTGCATTTGTCGTCAACGGCGCATCCGACTTCTGGAAAGCCGCAGAAGCGGGCGTGAAGAAGGCGCAGGGCGAGATGCCAGACTACCAGATGGAGCTGAAGTACCCTGAGCAGGCATCTGTCGCCGTTCAGCAACGGCTTATGGAAGACTTGGTCAGTGCCGGCGTCAAGGGGGTCATGGTCTCCGCGGTCGATCCCAAGACCCAGACGGACGGCTTGAACAAGATCGGCTCGCAGACTGCTCTCTTCACGACCGATAGTGACGCGCCGCAGACCAACCGCGTCGCCTATATCGGCTCATCGAATATCGACGCCGGCATGCAGGCCGCCGAAATCGCCAAGAAGGCGATGCCGGACGGCGGCAAATGCATCGGCTTCGTCGGCCTGCTCGGCGCCGACAATGCCAAAGAACGCATCCAGGGCATGAAGGACGGCCTGAAGGGCACGAAGATCGAGCTGACAGATGTGCGCGGCGACGATATCGACCAGACGCGCGCAAAGAAGAACGTCGAGGACGCGCTGGTGGCCAGCCCCGACGTCACCTGTATGGTCGGCTTCTACTCCTACAATACGCCGCGCATTTATGAGGCGCTGCGCGACGCTGGCAAACTCGGCCAGATCACCGTTGTCGGCTTTGATGACGATCCGATCACGCTCGGCGGCGTCAAGGAAGGCACGATCGCAGCGACAGTCGTGCAGCAGCCGTTCGAATGGGCCTATCAGGGCATGAAGCTGATGGCGGCCTACCTCAAGGGCGACAAATCAGGCGTTCCCAGCAACGGCTTGATCATCATCCCGACGGTAATCATCGGCAAGGATGACGTTGACAAATATGCCGCCAGCCTGAAGGCCATGTCTGGAAAATAGCCCTCCTTCGCGGCGGCGGCACTTGCCGCCGCCGCGAAAGACGTCTCATGCCGACAGCATCAGCAGCCATGGACAGGCGATGAACCACAGCTCCGACATCCCGTCACCGGACGCGCTTGCAACGCCGTTTCTTTCGCTTTCCGGCGTTGGCAAGACCTATCCGGGCGTCGTTGCGCTTGAGGGCCTGTCGATCGACATCATGCCAGGAGAGGTCATCGGCCTCGTCGGCGAGAACGGGGCTGGAAAATCGACGCTGATGAAGATTCTTGGCGGCGTGATCGCCCCCGACCGGGGCACGATCCTGCTCGACGGCACGGAGCTTCGTTTCCTCACTGTCGAATCGAGCATCGCATCCGGCATCGCCTTCGTGCACCAAGAACTCAATCTCTTTGAGAATCTCGACGTTGCCGCCAATATCTTCCTGGGCCGCGAACCGCTGAAGGCGGGACCTTTCAAGCTCGTCGATCGCGATCGGCTGCGAGACATGGTGAAGCCGCTTTTGAAGCGGGTAGGGGCTCATTTTTCCGCCGACACACCCGTGGCATCGCTTTCCCTTGCCGAGCAGCAGATGGTGGAAATCGCCAAGGCGCTGTCCATCAACGCTAGGCTCGTCATCTTCGACGAACCCACGTCCAGCCTGCCGCTGGCCGAAACCGAGCGGCTCCTGAGCATTATCAAATCGCTGAAAGCGGATGGCATCAGCGTAATTTTCATCTCGCATCGCCTTCACGAGGTCGAGCGCGTCGCGGACCGCGTCATAGTCCTGCGCGATGGCACGCTTGTCGGCACGCTCGCCAAGAAAGACATCGGCCACGACCAGATGGTCAAGCTGATGATCGGACGGGTGCTTGCGGCCCGGACCGCAAAACCGCAGCGCTCGCCCGGCTCGGTTGCGCTGAAGGCAAGCGGCGTGCGCACCGAGGCCTATCCCGGCCGTCCCGTTGATCTGGAAATCCGGTATGGAGAAATCATGGGGCTTGCAGGGCTCGTGGGGTCGGGCCGCACAGAGCTTGCAAAAGTACTCTTCGGCATCGACCGAAGCTATGGCGGAGCCATTCTGCGGGATGGGCGGCAAATTACGTTCAGGTCTGCCCGGGACGCCGTCGCTCGGGGCATTTTCCTGGTACCGGAGGATCGCAAGCGCAACGGCATTCTTCTTGATTTCCCGATTGCCCAGAACATAACCCTTGCCGATCTCCCCAAGCTCTCCAGCCGCTTCATGCTCTCCGCTGAGCGGGAGAGGGCGGCGGCCGAAAAGCAGCGCATTCGCCTTGGTATCAAGGCGCCCTCTGTTTCGACGCGAACCGGCACTCTGTCCGGCGGCAACCAGCAAAAGGTGGTGCTTGCCAAATGGTTGTCGATGAGCCCGAGGGTGATGATCTTCGACGAGCCGACGCGCGGCATCGATATCGGCGCGAAGAACGAGATCTACGGCCTGATGCGAGCGCTTGCCGATGCCGGAGTGGCGATCCTGATGATCTCCAGCGACATGGAAGAGGTGATCGGCGTTTCTGACCGCATCGCCGTCATGCACGAGGGCCAGATCGCCGGCATATTGGAAGAGGACGAAATCAGCCAGGAAAGCGTCCTTTTGCTTGCTGTCGGCAAACGGGTAAAATAGCGGCTGCGGCCAATAGAAATAAGTATCGGGGATGGATCTCGAATGATCAAGAAAGATCTCGGACTGCTGCTTTTGATCGTCGTCGTCGGCATCGTCGTCGCCATCATCAATCCGCGGTTCCTGCTGCCGATCAACCTGGCCAACACCGCCAACCTGATCGGCCTGTTCGGCATCCTGTCGATCGGCCAAGCCTTTGTCATCATTACCGGCGGTATCGAGCTTTCCGTCGGTTCGCTCGTAGCGCTTCTCGGCGTGCTGTTCGTCGATTTCATCGCGGTCCAGGATATGTCCTGGATGCTGGCGCTGCCGTTCATTCTCGCGCTCGGCGCGGTCATAGGTGCCGTCCACGGCTGGCTGATCACCCGGCTCAACCTGCAGCCCTTCGTCGTCACCCTCTGCGGCCTCCTGATTTATCGTGGGGCAGCGCGCTTCTATACGGCCGACGGAACGGCGGGCTTTGCTTTCGGCCAAAATTTCCCCGACCTCGAATTCCTGACCGCTGGACGATTTTACGGCGTTCCCAACACTTTCATCGCACTCGTCATCATTGCCGTGGTCATGTGGATCATGCTGCATCGCTCTGTCTTCGGGCGTTATCTTTACGCGATCGGGAAGAACGAGGAGGCGGCCCGCTATTCCGGTATCCGTACCGGCCGCATGGTCATGTCGGCCTATATCATTTGCGGGCTGCTTACGGCGCTTTCGGCGATTTATTTCGCCATGTACACGCGCTCGATCTCGCCGGCGAGCCATGGGCAGTTCTACGAACTCTACGCGATTGCCGCTGCCGTACTCGGCGGCTTTTCGCTCCGCGGCGGCGAGGGATCGATCGTCGGCGTCGTGCTGGGCACGGTCCTGCTCCAGGAGTTGCAGAATCTCGTGAATCTACTTGGTATCCCTTCGTCGTTGAATTTTGCTGTCATGGGTGGCGTGATCCTCATCGGCGTCCTGATCGACCAGCAATGGCACGCGATCCGCGCAAAGCGCCGCCTCGTCTTTGCCGCCCGGCAGACCGAAACCCGTCTTTCGAACGAAGGCAGTTTGCCAGTGGTTGCCAATCAGGATTAGGTCAGTGGATGGGGCCATGGGTATCGTGACCTTGCCCCGTTGAAATAATCCGTTTCAGGAGGGCAGCATTCAGCCAGCTTTCGCAACTTGGCACGACGCTCACAAGCCATGTCATGGGCCGTCACGCAGTAATAGCCGTTGAGATCCGGTATCAGCTTGTCGACGAACGTGTTGCGCTTGAGCTCACGAAAGATCGTTGAGCGATGCCGCCCGAGTTTCTCGGCGATGATCTCGACGCTGATGCCGGCCGTCCGCCAGCGAGCGATCTTGCGGCGTTCATCCAGGTCGATATGGGAGTAGGTGTGTCTCATTGCGCTTTCCTTGCGAGCGATAACCCATTGGCATCTTTCGCAAGTCGCACTTCATCCTTGAACCCACCCCCTTACAAACATTGTGGCGGGGAAGTTGGAATGTCCGTTTGTGTGCAAAGTAGAAGTGTCACTTTGGGCGCGTCTTCAGCTATTTAGAAATGCGACACTCGGCATGTCCACTTGCGCTTAGGCAAGCCCCCGAGCGGACCGGCTGGACCGGGTTGCAAGGGAAGGGAGGGGGCGGGTGAGATGCTCCCCTTCGGCTTTAGCTTTGACAGTTGGAGCAGCCAGTCATTCCGCCGCATCGAGGCCAGAGAGCGCTTGTCGCCGTCGGGCAATGACGGCGGGATCGTTCATGAAATCCGTCTTCCGACCCGGCTTGCGGCCCCGCGGCGTGTAGCCATTCTTCTCGCTGTTGGTCCTGACCTTGGGCGCCGGCAGTTGCTCCTGACGCTCCTTGATATAGGCCAGGACATCGCCGAGCCGCTTGTTCTCGGTGATCGCCGCATGCGTCACCCGCTGGTCCTTATCGAACGTCTTGTAGGGCAGGGAATGACCTTTCCAGCGCACGTCCAGCCGGCCATCGGCATAGGCATAGGTCTCGACATAGCGGCCAACCAGGCCACGCGTCACCTCGGTCTCTTCCAGCATGATCCGCTGGCGCTCAAACGAAAACGTCAACTGCGACCCGACATAGCGCTGCTCACGCTTGCACAGGATCTCGTGTAGTCGATCCGGCGCCAGATTTATCGGCCGATGCAGGTCTTCCGACCGGGCAGGGGCAATCGCAAAGCGTGCGTTGTAGTCTTCCATGAAGCCGGGCAAAAACGCATTGCCTGCCGCCATGTCGGCTATCCCGGCCAGCCGCAATTCCTTGACCAACCGATCCTGCAGCGTCCGGTTCATCCGTTCGACACGGCCTTTGGCCTGGCTCGAATTTGCGCAAAGAATCTCGATATTTAACTCACACAGTGCACGCCCGAACTGGGTCATGCCCTGGCCACCCTTGGCGTCCTTCTTCGCCACCCGGAATACCGAATGCTTGTCGGAGTAGAAGGCTACAGGCGCGCCGTAATCGCGCAGGTAAAGCGCCAGCGCCTCGAAATAGCTGAAGGCGCTTTCCGAGCGCACGAAGCGCAACTGCATCAGCTTGCCCGTCGCATCGTCGACGAACACCAGCAGCGAGCATGGATCACCGCGGTCCTCGAACCAGCGATGCTCGGACCCGTCGATCTGCACCAGCTCGCCATAGGCTTCACGCCGCAAGCGCGGCTGATGAAACGTCCGCCGCTGCTTGCGCGAGAGCCACAGGCCCGCATCCACCATCCAGCTGCGCAACGTCTCGCGCGACACCCGCAACCCATCGCGCTCGGCAAGCTTCTCGGCCGCCAAGGTTGGTCCGAAGTCTGCATAGCGTTCGCCAACCAGCGTCACGGCGTAATCCCGTACACCGTCGCTGATTCGGTTGTTCGACGGCCGGCCGATCGCCTTGTGCCGGATCGACGCCGCACCACCCGTGTTGATCCGCTCCAGCAGACGACGCACCTGGCGCGTACTCAGATCAAGCAGATGTGCCGCCGACACCATCGTCATCCGGCCGGCGATCACTTTCGATAGAATCTCGATCCGCTGCAAATCACGCTCGCTCATCGCAATCAGTCCCATCCGCAATCTCCCAGGTCACCAAACCCGGGGAGAGTGACATTCCAACTTTGCAGAAACAGGACACTTCAACTTTGCGGCTACATACATGCATCGCATAAGATAGATTATGGAACATAAGGATGCTGTTTGATTACAATGGCATACCTTCGTCATCCATCTCATAGGCCCACTCTTTTAAAATCCGCCCGCTCGAATTTGCGTCTTGACGATCCAGCACATCGACGAGTTCACCGGCGGACGTGCCCTCATAGAACAGCTAATCCCAGCCAACAGACTCGTGTCTCGGACGACGCGCGCTTGACGGCAACGTCCGGGTCAGAGTGTTGCTTTGACGGGATTCGACGGAAAGCTCGCCTGTCCGCTCGCCGTTGCTATTCCTCAAGTGTCGAGATGACTTTCGATGGTCTTTGCAGCTCCGAGGCGGCTGCTGTTGCCGCGGCATCGGCGGGACCGCCGGAAACATGAACGGTCGGTGTTGCAAACTGGATGCCTTTTTCCGCGAATGTCTTTTTGAGCATGGCGAGCGCCTTTCGGCGAACGCCGAACTGTTCGCCGGGTTTCGTCATGAACTTCAGCCGAATCTGCACACCGTAGTCCGCCATCTGCTCAATCCCTTGCATTTTCAAGGGCTCGATGATGTTAGGCCCGAGTTCAGCATCCTCCAGAAGCTCAACGCCGATGCGCTTGATGGTCTTGCGGACCTCCTCAAGATCGCTGTCATAGTTCAGGGTGAGCGTAATGATGTCGATGACCCAGTCGCGGCTCAGATTTTGCACCGCGCCCAGTTCGCCGAAGGGAACGATGGTGACCGGACCGCGGTGATGGCGCAAGCGGATCGATCGCAGCGAGAAACCTTCGACCGTCCCTTTATATTTCGCCGCCTGGATATATTCGCCGATGCGAAAGGCATCGTCGAACAGATAGAAGACGCCGGAGATGATGTCCTTGACGAGTGTTTGGGCACCGAAGCCGACGGCTATGCCGACGACACCGGCGCCCGCCAGCAGCGGTCCGATCTGAATGCCAACGGCATCCAGGATCATCAGGAAGCCGACAGCTCCGATCGCCAGGAACAGTACATTGCGAAGAATGGGAAGGAGGGTATTCAACCGCTGACGCCGGCGCGCGTCGGGTCCCTCCTGATGTCCCGCCTGCACGCCTCGCGACGCCATCGCCATCTGACTGTCGATCAACGTGCTTGCGAGCTTCCAGATAACGTCGGTCACCAGCAGCACGATAACAATGCGGATTCCGGCGCGGATCAAACGCGTGGTCACCGTTTCGGCAGCGGCAAGGTCACTGAGATTGACATTCCATGCGCGGGCAATGAGCAGCGCAGCGACCACGATGAGACCGTTCCGTAGCGTTTGCATGATGACAACGGACCATCCGACGATGGCCGGATCCTCGACCGCCTGCCCCTCACCGGATTGAATAATGCGACGAATGATATCATGAGCCACCGAAACGGTAAGCGGCAGAAGCGTGATGATGATCACCGTCCAGAATGCACCGCGGAGCCCGGATACCCATAACAGCCACGATAGCAGGATGCTCGCGCTGAAGCCGACACAGACCAGCCGGCTCACGGGCGGCCCGTCAGAACGAAAGTGCCGCAACCAGATCATGACGATCAAAGCGATTGAAACGACACCAAGCCATGCTGCGGTAAAGAGGTCGGCCAAGATGGGTGAAGCCCGGATCGTCCCGATCACTTCGATGGTGGCCCAGCCAGCCGCCAGCACTGCGACGATTCCAAGGAGCCAGTAGTACCAGAACCAGGCAAGCGAGGTGACAAGCGTCAGAAGCCGCATATGCGGCAGACGGGCGCCTGGCGCGATCACAATACGGCCGACAAGCACGCCAAGGCGCACCATGAGCGCGGCTGATAGCAGGATGAGCGCGATATCGCGAAACACGGCAGGCCATGGAAAGAGGATAAACGCGCCGAGGCTTCCGATCAGGTAACCGACCAAGGCGAGAAGACCCATTGAAAGCCGGGCGGCGTGGAGCTTGATCCGTTGCCGGACGGTGTCGGCAGGCGCGTTCAGCACAAAATGGAGCAGCCCTCGCCCTGACCACCAGGCAAGGCGCTGCGCAACGAACCCGCCTGCGACGAAGAGTATGACCGCCAAGATCAGGCCGACAGGTTCGATACGATCATCCGTTTGGAAGACCCGGATCGCCGACTGGATCTGCCCGGGAAGAGTCGGAACGGCATCGACGAGTGTGAGCAACCTCTGGCGCAAATCCTGTAGTGACGTGGCAATCGAAGTCGGTGCCGCCTCTTGCGAGACTGCTACCGGCTGCGCCGGTTCCTGATTGCCGGGGACGATCCGATTGACCAGCGCTCGTCCGGAATCATCATTCGGCAATTCGATAATAACCCGGATCGGCGCCGAGAAATTGGTCGGCTCAGCCGCCGAGGCGGGGTTTGCGCTCGCCAGCAGAAGCGTTGAAAATACCAGCGTCAGGAATGCGCACACTCTGCGGCGGGGATGGCGGTCGTCGATGATGCGCATGTAGCCGTGGTCCCTGAGACGTTGTCGTCACTTTTGCCGGGTTGGTCGAAACTTCGGACTTTGTGAAGCGTTGCACGACCAACGTCAATCGACGAACCCGTCTGGGGGACGCAGACTGCGAATCAAAGGCCAGGCTGCTTTAAGACCGCAAGCTTCTGAAACCCTCCCTGATCTCCTGACAGAAGAGTTCTGGCTCCTCCCAGGCGGCGAAGTGACCGCCCTTGGAAGTGCGATTGTAGTAGATGAGCTTCGGATAGGCTTTCGACAGCCAATGCCTTGGCGGCTTGTAGACCTCTCCGGGAAACACTGTGACGGCGACCGGGACTTTGACGGCTGCGAGCGCCGCGCCCGACATGACGTTTTCCCAATAGATGCGGCCACTCGAGGGGCCGGTATTCGTCAGCCAGTACAGTGTGATGTTGTCGAGGATGGCATCCTTGCCAAGAGCCTGTTCGGGATCGCCGCGTGTATACACCCAGTCGGCGATCTTGTCGTAAAGCCAGGCGGCGAGGCCAACCGGAGAATCCGCAATGCCGTAACCGATCGTTTCAGGCCGCGTGCTCATGATCGCTGCGTAGCCGAAGCCGTTATTGAGGAAGTCCCGAGCCTCGTCGAAGACGACCTTTTCATCCTGAGATAAGTTATCAGGAGCCGGCCCTCCATTTTTGAGAGCCTGCGCTGCGTCCGACGGGAAAGTCGTAGCACGCTCGACCCTGTTGACGTGGATCGCGAGTAGCCCATCGGGCGCCTGGCGACCCAAGGCGTCGCTGATGATCGCGCCCCAGTCGCCGCCTTGCGAGACATAACGGTCATAGTTCAGTCGCTTCATCAGCACGTCCCAGGCAGCCGCTATCCGCTGGGGGTTCCAACCTGTTGCCGGAGGTTTCCCGGAGAAACCGAATCCTGGAATCGAAGGGATCACCAGATGGAAGGCGTCCTCCGCCCTGCCGCCATGCGCCATCGGATCCGTGAGCGGCCCGATGACATTAAGCAGCTCGAAGACCGAACCTGGCCAGCCGTGAGTCATGATCAGCGGCAGCGCGTTTTCATGACGGGAGCGGACATGGATGAAATGGATGTCCAGTCCATCGATATTGGTCAGAAACTGCGGAAAACTGTTCAGCCTGCTCTCTGCCTTCCGCCAGTCATGGGACGACTGCCAGTAGCGCACCAGCTCCTTCAGTCTCTCGGGCTGGACGCCCTGCGAACGATCCATGACGGTTTCACCGTCGGGCCAGCGGGTCTCGGCAAGACGCCGCCTGAGGTCCGCGAGTGCCGCATCGGAGACCTCAACTTTGAACGGTCGGATCTCCCCGGACGCGGCGGCGACGACATCAGCGGCTTCGGACGTGCGTGGAAAGAGAGCGGCTGATATGCCGGCCGCCGCACTCCCCAACAGCAGCGAGCGGCGCGATAGATCACTGTGTTTCAAAGAGTTCAGCAGTGCCATGATACGTGTCCTTTCATGACATTGAGGGTCAACGGACCGGTTCGATAAGGGGCACGTCCTTGGTGACCACATAGGTCGCGCTGTCTGCTTTGGATAATGTCAGTCATATCAGCTCTTCCTTATATTATAGCGGCAGACGCTCTGCCTTCCCCAAACGCCAACGAGCTGCCTCAAATCGGCGGCTGCTGGATATTTGGGCGAGTCGACGGCCGGCCGGCACCTCGGGAAAGTGAGAGTCACCCTCTCGTTCAGATGTCAGCCTTGGGCAGCCGGGTTGCAGCTGCCGCCGCCGAGAGGGTTCCTCTCACTTTCTCCGGCTACCGCGGGCTGACGCCATGCTCAATTATTTGTGGAGACGGCCGGCTTTTGGGCTTTGGCTGACGGCCGTTCAGAAAGGACATCCTATGTCTAAGGACAAAATCGTAAATGCTGCATCCGTCGCAGCAACTCCGTCTTCCCACACGGCTGAAGCCTTCGCTTCCGCTTCCGGAGAAGCCGCGCAAGACGCCATCGAGTTCATCGAGATCGACGAGGTCCTCACGCTGAGGAGGATGGTTGTCCGCGCCCCCGCTCCAAAAGGCACCGTGCTTTTCCTGCATGGATTTCCGGAAACGCTGACGGTGTGGAAGGACATCGCGACAACGCTTGCTCACGACTACGGCGTCCACGCCTTCGATTGGCCGGGCTACGGGCAATCGTCGCGCCCGGCCTTCGAGCGGTTTTCCTATGCGCCGAGGGCGTACGCCCAGGTGTTGAAGGCCTATATCGAACGGGCAGGCATCGACCGGTCGAAGCTCGTGATCTACGCGACTGACATCGGTGCCCTCCCCGTCCTGCTGCTTGCTCTCGACGAGCCGACGATCGCCAGGCAGATCATCGTCGGAGACTTCGCGCCGTTCGACCGGCCGCAATACATGTGGGAGAATTTGCAGAACCTCAAAGCCGAGCCCACCGCTTCGCCGACCCGGGTCTACATGAACAAGACGAGCGACGAGATCCTGCGGAACGTGCACAGGCGCGGCCTCTCGCCCGCTGAGCAATTCGATCTGCCGGCTGACGTCCAGCAGGACATGATCCGTTCGTGGAGCCTTGACGGGATGACTTCAGCGGATGCCTTCACCCTCTACTATGCGAATTTCACCCGCGATCAGCACCATCTCGAGGCCAACCTCACCCGGCTGAAGACGCCCGTGAAGGTGATCTGGGGCGAGAAGGACATCTACATTGCAAGGGAAATGGGCATCGAGTTCGCCGGCAAGATCGGTGCAAAAGTCGACGTCCTGCCCGGAATCGGCCATTTCCCGCACCTTCAGAACCCGGAACAAACAGTTGAAGAGATTCGCGCATCATTCAGATAATGTTTGATTATCCTCGTTTAAATATCGCAACCGCAGCCGCGGCAATGCCCAGTCGAC
Organism: Rhizobium beringeri; assembly: GCF_004306515.1. Taxonomy (NCBI): domain Bacteria; kingdom Pseudomonadati; phylum Pseudomonadota; class Alphaproteobacteria; order Hyphomicrobiales; family Rhizobiaceae; genus Rhizobium; species Rhizobium beringeri. The sequence continues at coordinate 1,926,224 of NZ_SILG01000001.1, forward strand.
GAAAGCCCGTACCTTCAAGGCGAGAAGCCCCTGGCGCGCGTAGACAATATGAATGGGCTGTGGCGTGCCGTCGAAATCGCGAAGGATGGGGACGAGCGCGCCAGACGCCAATTCCTCAGGAACCTGATAGTCGAATAGCCGCGCGATCCCCGCCCCGCCGACGGCGGCATCAACACAGTTTGCCGCGGTATTCACCTCCAGCCGGTTGCGGGGCACAGCCTCCATCGGCGTGCCGTCGACGTCGAAGGTCCAGAAGAATGTCCGCTTGTTGAAGATGATCCCGTCGCGATCGATGAGGTCGCCGGGACGCTCTGGCATGCCATGCCGCTTGAGATAGGCAGGACTCGCGCAGGTCAGCAGGCGGAATTCGCCGACCTTGACGGCATGGAGCGAGCTGTCGGCGAGGTCGCCGAGACGGATCGCTATATCCACCTGCTCGGACACGAGATCGACCGTGCGGTCGAGCGACAGAAGGTTCAGCGATACCTCGGGATATTTGTCCATAAAGCTCAGAGCAACGGGCAGGACGTATCGCCTCCCGTATTCGATCGGCATCGTGATCGTCAGCACGCCTCTGGGCGTCTGGTATTCCCCGGACGCCCTTCGCTCGGCCTCATCGAGATCCGCCATGATCTTTCGGGCGGCGTCGACATAGTCGCGCCCGGCATCGGTGAGCTGAAGATTGCGGCTGGTGCGGACGATGAGGTTTGTCCCAAGATGTCGTTCAAGTTCGGCCACCTTGCGACTAACGCTGGGTAAGGGCGCGTTGAGCTTCCTGCTGCCAGCAGAGATGCTTCCGGCGTCGACGACGGCCAGCAACATGCGCATCGCTTCGAGACGATCCATCGTACACCGCCAATAAGATATCGCTTCTGTTCAGCCCAGCTTAAGGCTCGGCTCTAGAACAGGATGATTTTAGGCCGGGTCGGCCTCAAATCTGAATCCTGTGCTACATTATATAGTTAGAGCATGATGTCGTCCGAAAACCGCTCACACTTTTCGGCATCATGCTCTAGTCAAGCAGCTTGCGTATGGCCATGATCCCTTTTGCAGCATCCGACCAGGATTGACGCCAGATCAACACGCCGACGCTGAGGATGGTCGCAACTGCGAACGGGATTGGCCCGATGAACCAGAAGGCGGCTGCGACGGTGAAGTAGTAAGATCGAACGCCGACGCTGAACGATCGAAGAGCGGGGTTCAAAACCAGGGTCAGGGCGTTCGTCCAACTGACGATGTCCCTGTCTTCATCGCGGGACGGGCTCGCCCCGATCGCCGCCAGGCAGTAGTTGATCTGCCGGACCGCCCATATGAAATCGGATAGTCCCCGCAGCAGCGTCGCCATGACCAACAGGACCTTGCACTGGAAAAACCACGCGGGGTCCTGAGCCGCAAACATCGCAATCAGGCCACCCGATCCATAATTCGGTTCCATGAACAGCGCGCCGCTCAGCCCGACGATGACAATGAGATTGGCGGAGCCGAAGAAGGATGCCGAATTGATCGTGTGCCCGAGGATCGCGGCGTCGCCGATGAAGTTATTGTCTCGCGTCAGGACCTCCCGCATCCAGGCCGCGCGAACGCGCACCATATCAACGGAAAGGCTGTCGTTCCTTCTCGGCCACCCCGCTGCCATCAAAGGCTCGACCGCCACCCAGACGAGAAGGAAGAAAACGATCGCCGCGACATTCAGAAAATCCATGATGCCCCCGAACTGAAACTGGATTTTCTGAACAGTACTTCGAGCTAACGGCAGCTCCAAGCGTCTATCGCCGCCCTGCCCTTCAGTTCATCAGCCTATGTTCGGGTGTTCAAAGTCCGCTCCCGGACCGCCGCGAGGTAACGGGACATCGTCACAGCCCGAAGCCGAATTTGCTCGATCGCCTGCTGCGGCGTCACGGCCAGGAAACCGACGTGGTCGCGTGGGCGGAGCTGGACGAAAGCGTCCAGATCCGAATCCACCACCGTGGCGATCTTGGGATAGCCTCCGGTCGTCTGGTGATCGGCCAGCAGAATAGTGGCGACGCCGTCTCCGGCGACCTGCACCGAACCCCGCACGATCGCTTCCGACGGCATGTCCAGCGCCGCACTTGGCGCAAGCGACGGACCTTGGAGGCGTACTCCCATGCGGTCATAGGCGTCGCTCAGGCGGAAAGGCGACGAAAGGAAATTCGACAAGGTTTCTTTCGAGAAGAACCGGTCCTGCGGACCGACCACCACACGCAGCTCGGATCGTGGTCTTGCGATGACCGGACATGTGATCGGACCATTTCGATCATCTCGCACGTCCGGATCGGCGAGAGTGACCGTCTGACCGGCTGCAAGGCGCCCGCCGCCGAGGCCGGAAAGACTGTGAGTCGACATGCTGCCCAGCCAGGTCTTGGCCTCGATATGACCGGCGAAGGCCAGATACGTCCAGCTTCCCCAATGTCCCGGGCGGATCGCCAGCCGCTCCCCGGCCCTCAAGGTGGCGACCATCCATGCGCCGCGCTTGTCGCCGGCGTGCTCTACGATGAAGCCTCCTCCGGCGACGGCAAACGTAACTTCCCCCGACAGGCAGTCGAGAACCAGGCCGCCCATGGAGACTTCGATTGCCGGCTGACCGGCAGGATTGCCGATGGCGGCGTTGGCGGCTGCAAACGAGGTCCTGTCCATCGGACCGGAGGCCGGAACGCCATACCGCATCAATCCGTGACGTCCTTCGTCCTGGACCGCAACGTGAGGACCCGCGAAGTTGATTGCAAGGACGGCTTCGCTCATGCGGGGCACCTCGCGTCGAATTCGGCCCTCGATATGCGGCGGAAACGCACCGCGTCGCCGACGTCGAAAAGGAACGGACGGTCGTTGGAAGCGGCGTCGAGGATCTTCGTCGGCGAGCGGCCGATGATCCACCAGCCGGTCGGCATGGTGAGCGTGCTCACCAGGCATTGCGGACCGGCGATCAGCACGCTTCCGGCGGCGATGCCGCGAACAGGCGCCGGCTTCCTCGGCTGCTGAATGGCTTTGGGCACGCCTGCAAGGTAGGCATATCCCGGAGCGAAGCCGTACATGAAGACGCTATAGTCGCCAGAGAGATGGGCGGATATAACGTCTTCCGGTGATAATCCGCTTGCCTGGGCGACGGCGGCCAGATCGGGCGCAAGATCAGCATCGTAGCAGACTTCGACTTCGCGCATCGCTCCAATCGTCTCTGGAACCTCAGCTCCCAGAAGCTCAGCAATGGCCGCCTCCGTCGTCTGGTGATCGGCCACGAGCGGATCGAAGCATACGAGAATGCTGGCATAGGCCGGGACGGCTTCGACGAATCCTGGAAAAGGTGCCGCCTTCAAGGCGGCATCCAACTTGACGACCTGATCGTGGATCCGTTTATCGATGGTCGTGCCGAGTTCGACGAGCACCGCGTGCCCGCCCACCGGGCGGTAGTTCGGAACGCTGCCGGACGATGCGGACGGGTCCTGTGACAAATCAGTCGGCGCCTTCGATCAGAATGAAGTCCGCATCCGTGGCGCCTGCCCGAAGCGCCTTGGCTTCCGGATCGGTGACGGGGGCGATAAGATAGCCTTTGGCCATCACCTGTTTTCCTTTGTCGGTTGGAGGAATGGTGCCACCTCGATGCCTGCCTTTTGCAGTTCCCTGCGCACGTGGACGGCCATGGCGAGCGCTCCCGGGCTGTCCCCATGAACGCAGATCGAGTGCGCATCGAGAGGGATCGGAACGCCGTCGACGGTCGGCATGAGGCCGCTGGACAGGTATCCGATCAATCTTGCTGCCGCCTCCGCGGGATCATCGATCATCGCTCCCGGCAAGTTGCGCGGAACGAGCCGACCCGTGGAGAGGTAGCCGCGGTCGGCAAAAATCTCGCTGAAGACGGTTATCCCGGCATCGCGCGCCGCATGCTCCAGCTCTGTCCCGGAGATCGCCAGTATGGCAAGTTCCGGCGAGACTGCTCGGGTTGCACGGATGATGGCATCGGCGACCGGCCGTTCGTCGGCCGCCCAATTGGCGAGTGCGCCGTGCGGCTTGATGTAGCGGATGCGGGCGCCCGCCAGAGCCGCAGCTCCCATCAGCGCCCCCGTCTGCGTCGCGACAAGCTGCTCCACCTCCCGGATGCTCAAGGGGATCAGGCGTCGTCCGAAGCCCTCGCGATCTGCAAAGCCCGGATGGGCCCCGGCGACGACACCCCGTTCGCTTGCCAGGGCAAGCGTCTCCACCATGGTCGCCGGATCTCCAGCATGGCCGCCACATGCGATGTTGGCACTGGTGACGACGTCAAGGATCGCCGTGTCGTCACCCATGCGCCAAGGTCCAAACGCCTCCCCCAGATCAGAATTGAGATCGATTTTCGTCATGATTTCCGTCAACCCTTCGCGCCGGTCTTGTCAGCTTCGTCGCATCCTGGAACGTCGAAGCCGAGGTGGAGCACACCTTCACCGTACGCGTCAAGAAAACGACGCTGCTGGCTGCGCGTGGCGAGCTTGTGTGGCGGTCTCGGGCCGCCTTTCGCGCGGGGCTTCGGTGGCAAGCTTACCATTCATCCGGCACAGATCGAACCCATCAAGCGTGGGTTCCTGCCAAGCGAGGAATCCTTAAATCGATTCCGATTTGAGGAATTATGCAGTAAGATCGGCGGCGAAATGGTCGAGCACGTCGTATTCTCTCAAGAGCCGGGGTGACGTGATCGACCGGCAGCATTGGCGCGCAGACTGGGGATGCGGAATGAACCTTGCCGACAGAGCTTTCGGAACGTCCGAATTTTCTCTTGCCGAAGAGCCTGGCATTTTCACTTGGGATTTGGCGAGCGACAAGGTTTATGCGGATTCGGCGCTGGCAAACCTCTTTGGGCTTGATCCGGAACAGACCCTCACGGGGCTGCCGGTCATACGATACCTCGACCGGATTCACCCGGACGACAAGCCATCTGTGGCCAAGGCGATTTCAGAATCGGTGATCACAGGAAATCCGTATCGCTGTGATTATCGGGTATTTGATCGAAGCGGGCAAATAGTAGCCGTGGCCGCCTTCGGTCGGTGTTTCAGGGATGAAGACGGAAACCCGTCGCAATATGCGGGCATCGTTTTCCCGACGAATAATCACGTCCAGCAGGACGAATTGTCCGCACACTGCAGTGCGGCACTGAAAATTGCGCGGTCATCCGGCCTGCAAACGACGGCCGATGCGCTTGAAGCGATTCTCAAAGAGCTTGCCAAGCCGATGCCTTCAGACACTGTGCAGGTTCATTGATTCCTTCCCAAGTGTTAGTTGTCGCATCAGACCTTCTGAGGCCGCTCTTCCCCTGGAAGTGATCGATGTTCCGGTCATCAGCAACGCGCCGCGCACTGCAGTCAGTGGCAAAGGACAGTGGGCATTTCGAGGCGGGTCAACAGGGACCGTGTGACCCCTCCCAAAATGAATTCGCGCAGCCTCGAATGACCGAACGCGCCGGCGACGAGCAAATCTGCCTTGCGTTCCAGGGCTGCGCCTTGAATGACGCTGGCTAGCGAGTTTCCCTTCGCTTGCACGGCTGCGATATCGACCGCAAGACCAGCCTTACGGAGCGCAGCCGCAAGGTGATTTCGGCTGCGCTCGTCAATCTGCTTATCATCGGTGACGGAAATCAGGACGACACGCGAGACCCGTTCAAGCAAGAACCTGGCACCCGCCAGTGCCCGCGCGACAGTGGCTCCTCCATCCCAGGCGACGGCAATAGCATCGATCCGGCCGCAGAAATTATCCGGGGGAAAAAGCAGGAGCGGTCTACCGCTTTCAAACAGCACGCTCTCGATCAGCGGCCTCATCAGCACAGATGCTTCCAAAATGGAAAGATCATATGCGCGCGACAGCTCGGCAAGAGTTTGTGCGACAAACGGCTCCCTCGCATCGAATGGCTGGATCTCGACCTCGACCTCAGCTTTCTTCGCATAATCACGGAGCGTCTGCCCGAGAACGGTTCCGTTGTCTTTACTCAAGCGCTCCGCCTCCGCACGCATTTTGTCTACGTCAAGGAGTGATGGAAATCGCGGCTGAAAGGGTTCGATCCTGACCAGCGGTATACTTGCCGTCAAACCGGCCTTCTGGTGAAGGGAAACATCGACAGCGTTCTGAAGGAGCGAGAACGAGCTTGCGTCTGGATAGGTGGCCAGCGGTAAATGGAATTGCGCTTTCACGGCTGATCTCCTCCCGATGATTGGAGCTATCATAGCGCAGACTTGTCTGCCGCGCTTTGACGAAGATCAAGGTCGCTCCCCCGCGAAAGCGCGAGCGTGATAGTGAATGTCCTCATCAGGAAGGAAGCGGAATTCGCTGGGCGAAGCGGCAAAGATCTGTGCTAAGCGATGAAGTGCGAAGCGCGATTGAATGTCAGCACTTTGCGGAGCAGCGTACGGATGAACAGCAATGGCATATACGGCGCAGCTGCCTTCGATGAATCGGCCGGCGCGTCTGGACCCATCGGATGATGACATCATTGGTGACGACAGAAGCATTCCAGCGCCTCAGCCTGGCGCTTGCAATCGGCATTCTCGTCGGCATTGAGCGCGGCTGGCAGGATCGTGAGGCTGCGCCGGGCAAAAGAGTAGCCGGTATCCGCACCTATGGCCTGTCAAGTTTCCTCGGCGGCTTCTGCGGTTTCCTGCAGCCTGTGACAGGGCCGATTCTGCCGACAGCTATCTTTATATTCTTTTGCATCACGGTTCTCCTCTTCAGCCGCATGCAGGCGGCACAAGAAGAGGATTACAGCGCCACCGGCACCATCGCGGCCCTGGCGGTCTTTGCGCTGGGCTTTGGCGCGGTCGTGGCGGATATGACGGTAACGGCCGCAAGCGCTGTGGCAATAACGGCCCTTCTTGCAGCGCGGGAGCCGTTGCATGGATTTCTTCGCCAATTGACCTGGCTAGAACTCAGGGCCGCCCTGATCCTGCTGACGATGACCATCGTCATCCTCCCTATCCTTCCCAACGAACCGATTGATCCTTGGCAGACAATCAATCCTTTCGAGCTTTGGATGATGACAATCCTGGTGGCAGCCGTTTCCTTTGCCGGTTATATCCTCATCAAGCTGAGCGGCGCCCGTGCCGGAATACTGCTGACCGGGGCCAGTGGCGGCATCGTTTCCTCGACGGCCTTGACGCTTTCCTTCGCCCGTCAGTCGAAGCAGATGGCTGCCCTCTCGCCACTCCTCTCAGCGGGAGCAATGCTGGCGGGAGCCGTTTCTCTCGCCCGCGTGCTTTTGATTTGCGGCGTCATTGCACCAGCTGTTTTCAGGGAGCTTGCTCCATTACTGGCTCCGGCTGCTGCCACCCTCGCCATAGCGGGCGGCTTCGCCGCATTGCTGCAACGCCCGGATGACAGCACCGATTTTTCACCCCGAAACCCGCTCGAGGTGATGGTCGTGCTGCGCTTCGCACTCCTTCTCGCGGTCGTGACAGTCCTGACGCGAATGACCTTGATCGTCTTTGGAACTCAGTCGCTGATCGCCCTTTCATTCATCACAGGACTGGGCGATCTCGATGCGATAACGCTTGCCGTGGCGAAACTGTCATCCATCCAGGTGCCTGCAGACGCCGCCGCTCGCGCCATAGCGGTCGCCGCTTTCGCCAATCTTCTTGCGAAAGCCGTTCTTGCAGCGAGTATGGGGAGTATCGCCTATGCGGTTCGTTTCGCGATCGCTGGCGGCGTCGCGACCTTGGCCGGAATTGCCGGCTTGGTTTTGACATGAGCGTTTGTTGACATATCGATCACCGGCTCCAATGACGTTCGTCCACTCAATCGGTGCCTGGAACGATATTCCTCCGCACCAGGCAGCCATCATTAACGATCGTCACCGCGGTCTCGCCTCGGAGAGATGACCGGCAAATCCCGCAAGCAGCACGCCGAGCGGAAGACGCCGAACCAGTCTGGCTGCAATGAAGGTTGCGCCGATCGCCGCGGCAAGTTTCAGCCAGGGATAGTCGCCGAGCTGGACATGGGCGCTGGCATCGACCGATGTGGCTTTGGCTTTCAACGCCGCCTCGGCGTCCTCGCGCAGCATGCCTATGCGGGCATTCAGCAGCCTGACCTCATGCTGCAGGGCGTTCAGGCTCTCGTCGGCCTTCTCACGCGCCGTCTGTTCAGCGGCGTCGGCAAAGGGCGGATCACCTTCCGCGATCAGTTCGTCGGGATCTGGCGGAAGGCCGTGGCGGTTGATGGATGATTGCATGGACGTATCCTCGAATAGGTGAGCGAGAGGAAATGAGGCCCGGCATTGCGGCCGGGCCTCATGATATCAGTGGTCGCGCCGGAAACCCTGGCTCTGGTGAGATCCGCCTTGCGATTGCGACTGGCTTTGCGATTGCCGATCGGCATCGTCCGATGGCTCGGAGCTAATGCCGGGCAAGGTATAGGCACGCACCTTGGCGCTTCCATGCGTGGTGTCGCGCATTGCCACCGGGCGCCCATCGTCGAATGCGCTCTCGGACACGGCGAGATCGTCGGACGATTTGCCGCCCGAGGGTTGGCCGGCAAACCCGGTATTGGATGCGCCTTGCTGCCTGTCCTCCAACGACCAGAGATCTGCCCGCTCATCCATGTCGATGCTGCCCTCGTCGTCCAGAATATCGTGGACGGTCTCATACAGCGCATCATCGATATCATTGACCTGGAGGAGGAAGCCGCCTCGCCGCAGCCCTTCTGCGTAGACCGCGCGATCCTCGTCGGGGAAAAAGAAGTCTGCCAGCGCGTCGAAGAAGCCGCTGCGGTCGTCGCTCATCGCGCCGGCATTTTTTCCGTCCGCCTCATATCCAGGCATCAGCCTTATTCTCGCAACCGGCACGCCCGCGTCTTCAAGACGGGAGACGGCGGATTCGGCCTCCGATCGGTTGTCGAAGAATGCAGCAAGGCTGCTGCCGCCTGTCGGGCCTGAGAAGGCCGGGTTGGTATCGTTGTAAATGCTGCCCATGGGACTCTCCTCTCGATGTCTGGATCCAGCCCGCCAATCCGAAGTTTGGCCGAAGTCTGGTTTCCTGACTTGAAGAACCGGTGGCCGAGTTGAATGTTCCAAGGGAATGGCGATGCTCCGCCGTATCGCCTGCTGTTTCATCGCCGCCTGACATTTCGGCGCGCGGAGTCGCAAATTGCGCCGCTCGCGAAATCCCTCAGCGGTTGACGGAAAACCTCCGAGACGCTAGCACGGCTTTGACGCATTGGGGATAATTCACATGGACATCTTTACCGCGGCCGGTCTGACGGCTTTGCTGCAGGTCATTGCTATCGACCTCGTTCTCGCCGGCGACAATGCCGTGGTTATTGGTCTTGCCGCTGCCGGCCTCGAGGCCACGCAACGCCGCAAGGCGATCATCGTCGGCATTGTGGCCGCGACCGTTCTGCGCATTCTCTTTGCCAGCGTTGCGGTCTATCTGCTGGCAATCGTCGGCCTGCTGCTGGCCGGCGGCCTGCTGCTGCTCTGGGTTTGCTGGAAGATGTGGCGCGAGCTTCGCGCCGGCCATGGCGAGAACCACGAAGCCGGAGGTGCAGAGAGCGCGCCGAAAAAGACTTTCTTCCAGGCGGCGACCCAGATCGTCATCGCCGACGTTTCGATGTCGCTCGATAACGTTCTGGCCGTTGCCGGTGCCGCGCGCGAACATCCGAGCGTGCTGGTCATCGGCCTTGCCCTGTCGATCGCGCTGATGGGCATAGCCGCTAACCTGATCGCCCGGTTGCTCACCAACCATCGCTGGATCGCCTATGTCGGCCTGCTGATCATCCTCTATGTCTCGCTCGATATGATCCACCGCGGCGCCGTCGAGGTTCTGCCCTACATGCAGTGACCCTGCATGTAGTGACCGGGCATGCAGTAACGGGGCTCAAGCCTCTATCCTGACCTCGGTCTCGAAGCTCATCTGGTCATACGCCGGCACCACATAGTCCGGCGTCTCAGCCATCACCACGTCGTAATCGAGCGGCGTGTGCATATGGGTGAGGATCGCCTGTTTCGGCTTCAGCCGGCCGATCCAGTCGAGCGACTGTTCCAGCGACAGATGGCTCGGATGATAGGTATATTGCAACGCGTCGATGATCAGCATGTCGAGATTTTGTAGCTTCTCGACGGTCTGCGGCGGGAAGTCGCTGATATCGCTGCAATAAGCCACATCGCCGATCCGGAAGCCGAGCGAGTGGATGTCGCCATGCTGCTGGATATGCGGATGGAAGGCGATCGTTCCGCCGGGACCATGGACTTCGACGGGTTCATCGAGGTTTTCAATGACGATCGGCAGCACGATCGGCGGATAATTGCTGCCCGGCGGCGTTTCCAGGCAATAGCCGAAGGCTTCCCGCAACCTGTCCATCGTAAATTGGTCGGCAAAGATCGGCACCCGGCGGCGAGTATTGTGAAAATAGCCGCGCAGATCGTCGATGCCGTGAATATGATCGGCATGCGGATGGCTGTAGAGCACGGCGTCGACATGGTCGGCCCCTGCCCTGATCATCTGCTCGCGGAAATCCGGCCCGGTGTCGATGACGACGGTGGTCACGCCACCATCCGGTGCGAATTGCTGCACCATGAAGGCTGCGCGCGTGCGCCGGTTCTTCGGATTGTCGGGATTGCAGGCGCCCCAGTCGCCGGTGATGCGCGGCACGCCCGGTGACGACGAACAGCCGAGAATGGTGAAACGCCGCCGGTAGAGCACGCCTCTAGATCCTCGGCATCTTCGAGAACAGCCGGAAAGCGTTCTCCGTCGTGATCCGCGCCACCTCTTCGTAGGAAAGGCCGATCGTATCGGCGAGCACCTCTGCCGTGTTGACGACGTAGGACGGCTCGTTGCGCTTGCCGCGCCAGCGCTTCGGCGCCAGATAGGGCGCGTCTGTTTCCACAAGCAGCCGCTCATGCGGGATCGTCCTGGCGATCTCGCGCAGCTCTTCCGACTTCGGGAAGGTCAGGATACCCGAGAAGGAGATGTAGCCGCCGAGCGCAACACCGGTCTTGGCAAGCTCCGGGCCTGCCGAGAAGCAATGCAGGATGAAGGGGAAGGCCCCATTCCCGCTTTCCTCTGTCAGTATGTCAGCCATGTCCTCGTCGGCACTGCGGCTGTGGATGACGAGCGGCAGCTGGGTCTCGCGCGCCGCCGCAATATGCCGACGAAAGCCGGTCTGCTGATCCTCAGGCTTCTGCGTGTCGTAGAAATAATCGAGACCGGCCTCGCCAATCGCCACCACCTTCTCATGGGCATTGGCGAGACGCACCAGCTCTTCTGTCTGGATATCCAGCTCTTCGTCGGCATTGTTCGGATGCGTGCCGACCGAGCAGAATACCGAGGGATACTTCTCTGTGATGGCAAGCAGCGTCTCGAGCTTGCGCACCCGCGTCGAGATCGTCACCATCTGCGCCACGCCGGCCTGATGCGCACGCGAGACGATCTCGTCCCGCTCCGCCTCGAAGTCGGCGAAATCAAGATGGCAATGCGTGTCGATCAGCACGGCCTCAAGCCTCCGGAGCCACGTAGCGCGGGAAGACCGGCGTCGGCGCTTCGAGCGCCGTTCCGGCAACCAGACGGCCGGCTTCGCCGAGGGCAGCAAAATCGCGCTTGTCTGAAGGTGCCGCGACCAGATCGAGCAGCTTGCCGGATGATTCCGGCATGAAGGGCTGCAGCAGGATGGCAATCTGGCGCACGACTTCGGCGGTCACATAGAGCACCGTGCCCATCCGCTCCGGATCGGTCTTCTTCAGCGCCCACGGCGCCTGGCCGGCGAAATAACGGTCGGTCTCGGAAACGACTGAAATGATCGAGGCGAGCGCCCGGTGGATCTGCTGCTTGCCCATATCCTCGCGGGTCGAGGCATGCAGAGCGTCAACCTGTGCCAGCATCGCCTTGTCTTCGTCGCTGAGCGCCCCGCATTCCGGGATCTTGCCGTCGCAATTCTTGACGATCATCGACAGCGAGCGGCTGGCGAGATTGCCGATGCCGTTGGCGAGGTCGGAGTTGATGCGGGTGCCGATCGCCTCTTCGCTATAGCTGCCGTCCTGGCCGAAGGAGACTTCGCGCAGGAAGAAGTAGCGCACCTGGTCGAGGCCGAAATGGTTCACCAGATTGACCGGATCGACGACGTTGCCGAGCGACTTCGACATCTTCTCGCCCTTGTTGAGCAGAAAGCCGTGGGCAAAGACCCGCTTCGGCAGCGGCAGCTTCGCCGACATCAGGAAGGCCGGCCAGTAGACGGCGTGGAAGCGGATGATGTCCTTGCCGATGATGTGCACGTCGGCCGGCCAGTATTTCGCCCGCGGGCCGTTCCTGTCCTCGATATAGCCTGTTGCGGTGATGTAGTTGGTCAGCGCGTCGACCCAGACATACATGACGTGCGCGGGATCGTTCGGCACCTTGATGCCCCAGTCGAAGGTCGTGCGCGAGACCGAGAGGTCCTTGAGGCCCGACTTGACGAAGGAGATCACCTCATTGCGGCGCTCGGCCGGACCGATGAAATCAGGATTCGCCTCATAATGCGCAAGCAGCTTCTCCTGGTATTCGGAGAGCTTGAAGAAATAGCTTGCCTCTTCCACCCACTCAACCGGCGTGCCCTGCGGCCCGTAGCGTACGCCGTCGGCGCGCAGCTCCGTCTCGTTTTCCTGGTAATAGGCCTCGTCGCGCACCGAATACCAGCCGGCATAGCTGTCCTTGTAGATGTCGCCATTGTCGGCCATCAGCTTCCAGATGTTCCGCGACGTCTCGTGATGACGCTCCTGCGTAGTGCGGATGAAATCATCATTCGAGGCGTTGAGCAGCGTAGCCATCGCCAGGAATTCGCCGGAGTTGCGGTCGGCGAGCGCCTGCGCGGTGATCCCCTCGCCGCGTGCCGTCTGCTGCATCTTCTGGCCGTGTTCGTCGGTGCCGGTCAGGAAGAAGACATCCTTGCCATCCAGGCGTTGATAACGCGCCATCGCATCGGTCGCGATCAGCTCATAGGCATGGCCGATATGCGGCTTACCGTTAGGGTAGGAAATCGCGGTGGTGATGTAGAAGGGTGTCTTGTCTGTCATGGCGGCCAATGTCCGGCTAACTCTATAAAAATGGTCAGCCGCTCTTAGCGCATGTCACCGTCAAGCGAAACCTCAACTTTTCCGGCTGTCGATGATTTCCGGGACGATAGGGCCGTGAACTTGACTCGGCTTCTCGCCCAATCTACCCGTCTTGGGAAAGAGGGCGGGACAAGAACCAAGTGCTAGTTGTCATCTACCGGATTTGTCGTGGCCCCGCGCCGTCGGGGGCGCTTGCTTGACATTCGAGCCGCTCTATTCGCTTTCCGGCCTGTTCGTCGGCGCCCTCGTCGGCATTACCGGCGTCGGCGGCGGTTCGCTGATGACGCCCCTGCTGGTGCTGCTCTTCGGCGTCCATCCCGCCACCGCCGTCGGCACCGATCTTCTCTATGCGGCGATCACCAAGACGGCAGGTACCGCCGTTCACGGCATGCATGGGCGCGTCAACTGGAAGATCGTCGGCGGCCTCGCAGCCGGCAGCCTGCCGGCCGCCCTGCTGATGCTGTGGCTGCTGGCCGGCGTCGATCGCAAAAGCATCGGCGTGACCAATACAATCACCACCGCGCTCGGCTGGCTTCTCGTCATGACCGCAATCATGCTGGTCTTCCGTGGCCCGATCCTTGAACTGGCGCGCCGCGCCATCGGCGAGCGAACGCCGCCGAAGCCGACGACCATCCTCGCCCTCACCGTCATTCTTGGGTTCGTTCTCGGCGTCCTCGTCACCTTGACCTCGGTCGGCGCCGGCGCGCTGGGTGTGACGATCCTGTTGGTCCTCTATCCCAGGCTCGATGTGCGCGAAATCGTCGGTTCCGATATCGTCCATGCGGTACCGCTGACCTTGATCGGCGGCACCGGCTATTGGCTGATCGGCGAGATCGACTGGCCGATGCTGCTTGCCCTGCTGATCGGCTCTATCCCCGGCATCATCATTGGAAGCCTTCTGGCGCCGAAGCTGCACGAACGCACCATCCGCATCGTCCTTGCTGCCACGCTTGCCGTTGTCGCATTGAAGCTGCTGACCGGCTGATCAGGGAATGATGCCGAATAGTGTCAGCGGTGACGCGCTTTAAAGGCCTGGCTGCTTGATATCGGTGAGAATGCTGATGATCGTCTGCTTGCGGTCGAGGTTGTAGCCATCGGAAACGGTAAGCCGTTCGGTGATCTCGGAATAGAGCCGCGCCAGCCGCTCCGCAGCAGTGATCTGCCCCTCGCCCGCTGCCGCGCGCGCCCGGTTCATGATGTCATCGCCGACATGGCTGACGAAGAAATCGAAAATCGTATCGCTTTCCCTCCCCGAGAGCGCGTCGGCCAGCCGATGCATTGCCTTGCGTGCTGTCGGTCCCTCGGCGGAAAGCATCTCGTCATAGGCGGCGATGATCTCGCCGCCGCCGTAGTTCAGGAGTTTCAGCGCCTCGCCGACGCTGCCCTTGGCGGCCGAAAGCACCGCCCCGCCTTCGCCTGATATGCCGAGATGGGCAAGGGCCGCGACGAGTTCATCGTCGGCAAGCGGCGCCAGCTTCAGCGGCAGGCAGCGCGAGCGGATTGTCGGCAGCAGCCGTCCCGGCGCATGCGAGAGCACCAGGAACAGCGCCCGCTTCGGCGGTTCTTCCAGGATCTTCAGGATGGCGTTGGCCGCATTGCGGTTCATGTCGTCGGCCGGATCGATGATGACGATCCGCCAGTTGCCGGTGCCGGATGTCTGCGAGAAGAACTTGCCGGCGCGGCGCACCTCGTCGACAGTTATCGCCGATTTCACCTTGCCGGTCTTTTCGTCCACCGGCCGGGCAAGGTGCAGGAGATTGTGCGAGGCGCCCGACGCGATCTGCCGGCTGACGGGAGAGGCGGGATCCGGATCGCCGATCGTCTCCGGCGCTGTCTCGGGATCGGGATGCGAGAGCACGTGATTGGCGAAGCGGAAGGCGAGCGTCGCTTTGCCGATGCCCTCCGGCCCCTCGATCAGGATGGCGTGATGGCCCTTGCCGGAACGGTAGGACTGCGCGAGGAAGGCTTCCGCCTCCTTATGGCCGAACAACCTGGTATTTTCCCCCGGCCAGATGGCGCCGTCGAGCAGTCCGGGCCTTTCCTCACTCATACTGGGCCTCACTCATGATGTGCGGCTTCCGGCATTCGGGCACGGCCGGCGGGCGATAGCAGCTGTTTGACTATCGCCAGGATCTCGGCGCCGATCGTCTCTTCCGTCTGCATGGCGTTGACCACGTGGCAGCGCTCAGGCTCGCGAGCGGCGATATCGAGAAAGGCCTCGCGCCGCTTCTCGTGCGTTTCCAGCCGCTCCTTCTCGAAGCGATCGGGAGCATCGGCCGCTGCGCGCTTCTGCGCCCGCTCCAGCCCGACCTTAGCGGGGATGTCGAGGATCACAGTGCAATCCGGCATGACGCCGTTGATGGCGATGCGCTGCAGTGTCTCGATGAAATCGGGCTCGAGATTGCCGGTGACGCCCTGGTAGACGCGGGAGGAATCCATGAAGCGGTCGCAGAGCACGACTTTGCCTGATGCAAGGGCCGGCCGGATCACCTCTTCGACATGGTCGTTGCGGGCCGCGGCAAAGAGAATCGCCTCCATCCGCGTGCCGAAGGCTTCGGCAGCCCCCGACAACAGCACATGGCGCACGGCTTCGGCGCCCGGCGATCCGCCTGGTTCGCGCGTCACCAGCACGTCGTGACCTTCGCCCTTCAGTGCCTCGGCGAGGCGGCGGATCTGCGTGGATTTCCCAGCGCCTTCCCCGCCTTCAAACGTAACGAACAATCCCGTACCGGATGACAATGACAACTTCCCGCATTCCAGGCGCCGCACGCGCCCTGCTCCTTCTATCTATCCGAAGATATCAGGGAGGAAAACCTTTCGACGCGGCGACATATTCACCTTTCCCGGCAAATTGCATGAAAGGACCGGGCTTTCAGCCGGGCGCGGACTTGTCCCAGAGCCAGGAGAAGAACAGCGATTCGCCGAGTTCCAGCATGGCGTCGACCGCCCGGCTGCTGAGCGAGCCCTCGCCGACCGCCTGCACGGTATAGAGCGGCACTTCCCTGAGCAGCCGGCTGCCGGCGAAAATCCTGAGCGTGCCCGCCTGGGTATCCGGCTTGACCGGCGCCGTCAGCGGCCAGCGATAGATGATGCGCGCCGACAACCGGTCGGGATTGCTGATCGGAATATAGACGCTGACCGGCGCCTTGGCGACGAGATCGACGGTGCGCGCCGTGCCGCCATAGACGCTGGCGGCCCCGATCACTTCCTTCTCACCGAAGATCTGCCGGTTTTCGAAAGCCGTCAGTCCCCATTCGAGCACCCGCTTGGCCTCCTCCGTCCGCTCCTTGTCGGAAGCGATGCCGGCAAGCGCCAGAAAGAGCCGCCGCCCGTCGCGCTCAACCGAAGCGACGATCGAATACCCCTCGCCTTCTGTAAAGCCGGTCGCCAGCCCATCGGCGCCGAGATCGAGCCCGAGCAGCGGGTTGCGGTTGCGCTGGAAGATCTTGTTCCACTCAAAATCCGGCTGCACGAAATAGGGATAGAGGTTCGGATAGGTCTGCTGCAGGGCAGCGGCAAGCGTCACCATCTCGCGCGCCGTCACCTTGCTCTTGCCGTCGGGAAGGCCGGTGGAATTGCCGAACTCTGCCTCCTCCATGCCGAGCTCGCGGGCGCGGCGCGTCATCGAAACGGCAAATTGCTGTTCGCTTCCGGCCATGCCTTCGGCGAGGATGATGCAGCTGTCATTGGCGCCCTGGATGGCGACGCCCCTAATCAGGTCCTCGACGCGCACGCGCGATTTCAAGCTGGCAAACATCGTTGCCGTCCGCGACGGCGCGCCGCCCGTCCGCCAGGCGTATTCGGAAACGGGATATTCGGTATCGAGCGTGATCTGGCCCTTTGTCACCGCCTCGAAAACGAGATCCATCGTCATCAGCTTGGCAAGCGAAGCCGGCGAAAAGCCCTGGTCCTCGTTCTTGGCGAGAAGCACCGTACCGGTGGCAGCCTCGATCATATAGGCCTGCGCCGCCTTGGTGGCGAAACCGGCGGCACCGCCATCGGCTGCAAACGCGCCGGTGGCGAGCGGCATCAGGCATGCAAGCAGGCGAAGCGCAGGCTTCAGCATCGCAATTTCCATTTATGGAGCGGCGTATGTTGGGAGGTTAGAGCGAGGGGGAATCCGATGCAATGCCATGCTCAGCGCGCGGCGGATTTGGCCTGATGACGCTTGGCCGCGGCAAGGATCGAATCCTGCGTCAGCCCGTCATTGCGCACCATCACCGCATCGAAGGCGAGATCGACGGTCACCGTCTTCACCTCTTCGTTCTGGTAGCCGAGCGCCAGCGAATTCTGAGGCCGCTCATAGGGCATCGGACCGATCTCCGGCAGCACGATCATCTGGTCCATGGCCTGCGCGCCATTGTTGAAGGACGGCGCTGATGGCGCGACCAGAACATGGGCAGCCGGTGCGGGAGCGGGTGCTGCGTTGTAACGTGCGCTCGGCGTCGAGCCGGCATAGGAGGTTGCCGACATCGGCACCGGCACGTTGGACGGCGTCTCGTAGTCTTCCGAACTCTGCAGCTGGTCTCGGGTGATCTTGCGGCTGTTGGAGGCGACCATCACGCCGGTTGCAATCTGCCCTTCCGGATTGACGCCGGGAATGCGGCTGCCCTTCGGCGAATAGGAGGCCATCAGATAGGGCATGTCGTGGCCGTCCATGCGGGCGCGGCCGACATACTGCACGCGCACCTTGCCGGTGCCGCTGTGCTGCAGGTCGAGCATGTCAGCAGTCTTGTTGGAAAGGTCGATGATGCGGCCTTCGTGATAGGGGCCGCGATCGTTGACGCGCACGATGACGGAGGAACCACTTTCGAGATTGGTGACCCGCGCATAGCTCGGCAGCGGGAAGGTCGGATGCGCGGCGGAAAGATGCATCTGATCGTAGACTTCGCCGTTCGCCGTCAGGCGCCCGTGAAAGGCCGAACCATACCAGGAGGCGACGCCGACCTTGTTATAGGCGAAGTCTTCCTTCGGGTAATACCACCTGCCCTTCACCTCGTAGGGGTTGCCGACGATGTAGCGGCCGCCGCCCTTGGGGATATTGTTGCCGGTGGCGACCCGGGGGCTGGCCTTCACGCCATATTCGGATTCGGAGAAATATTCTTTGCCGTGGGATTTTTTCTTCGGCACTGCCTGTGTCGTGCCGCAGGCCGCAACCGTTGCACACATCGCCGAGATCGCCAGCCACCGTGCTGTCGTTGCGAAAGACGCCGCCCCGTATTCCAGTTTCATGTGCCCCACGCCGCTCAAAGATCGTTATGGTTAAGGAAGCCTGCCCCATCCTGGGGCAATACCGCCTTATTCCCGCCCGCCTAACGAGGCTTTAATCTTGTTAAGTTCGTGGCAATTTTACGAACGATTTCGCGGCGATAGCGACAATTCTAATAATTATGGTTTATAAATCACTAACGCGAGCCCTCCCGTCTGCCCTTCCATCGCCGCAATGACGCCCGAAATCAACGTGCCGATGCGGGGCATATGGTGAACATCCGGACGCTTCCGGACGCCCCAAAAGCTCCATATTGAAACACGGTCTGCGGGTATTTCACGAGCAGCGGCGCGGCACTACCTTGCCTATCCCGGCGATATGACGCTATGCACTCTCATCGCGGGTTGGGGGCATAAGAATGGGTCGAATTTTCAAAAGCTTGATCTTGCTGGTGGTGATATCAGCCTCATCGACCGTCGCCGCCGCTGCGGAGGAAATTCCAGCCTATTGGCGCAAGACGATGACCAATGATCCCCAGACGAATTTCTATCTCGCCGAGGCCCTGAAGCCTCTATCGAACAAGGATGCCGAAACCCTCAAGGTGCTCCGCCTGTCGCTGATCGCCGGCAACCTATGCCTCGGCGCCGCCATCGATAGGAGGACAGGCGAAGCCTATCTGCAGCGGGCAGGATATGACCGCATCCGCGGAAAAGCGTGGGACGAAGCCGCCTTCCTCGCCAACGACTGGTTCAAATATTTCAACTACCGCTCCCTTGCCCATCTCTGCGCCGGCATCGACTATATTTTCGGACCTGAGGGAAAGCTGGTGCCCAATCTGGTAAGGGCCGGCAAGGGTGAACCGAAGGGATCCTACGATCCCCAAAATCCCTACCTGCGGCTTCCACCCCTACGCAAGCCGAATGGGTAGGTCACCTAGCCGACTGGATGTGATGCAACGCGGATCGCGTATTTGGCTCTTCTCGGCTGCATGGGAACGAAATGGCCGCCTCAGGCTTTGAAGGTTTAGACCTTTGGAGGATCACCATGAACGATGAGACCCTGACGCAGCTCGACACGGTCAGCCAACAGTTGCATGCCCGATCTCTCGCGCTTTCCCAGCCAGATAAAGACAACGACATCGCAATCCTGATGTCGGCACTCGCCGTGACGATGGAGGCGGTTCGATCTCTCTGCGAGGATATGAACCAGCTCAACGGTCCGAAGGGCCTTGGATCCGACGGGGGCTAGACCTCTCATGTCTCCGGTGCAATTCACGGAGAGCTTGCGCCGGGGAACGTGATACGCGCGAAACGCTCATCTCCCAGATCAGTGGACTGCCACCTACGCTGCCGGTGGGCGATACCGAATCGACTTCGCCTTTTCCAAGGCTTCGATCGTATCCTCGACGCTAAGCAGGACAGTGGTCTCCATGGAGCTGAGCGCGCCTCCTGCACCGATAGCAAGCGCGACTGCCGCCATCGATACGTTATCAGGCGCCTCCCACAGATTCCAACCATCATGCTCGCCGAAGGCGTACCAGAACCCGTGGAGCTTTCCGCCCACGGATTCAATGTAACTGCGTGCCGCCTCTCGGCGATCCTCGGGCTTTTCGATCATTCGCGCCCACGTCTCGGGCGTGTAGCTAAAGCGCGTGAGATACATGGCCATGGTTTGTTTCCTCCGCCAACACAACACAGTAAACGCTCAAGCCAGGGCGAACGCGAGTCATTTCCAATGTGCGGAACAAGGCCCCTCTGCCTGTTTCGTTTCGCAAAGAGGCAAAGATTTATGCGCCGGAACTGCGATCGGCGAAGATACCGGCAAATGCTGCAGAGCAAGTTGACGCTGCTATCAAAGCTGCTAAAAAGCCAGCCATCGAGTGATTGGGTAGCAAATCGGCAGCAAACGCCGGTTGGCAGAAATCAACAGAATGTTGATGTCTCAACCTTTCAATCAGATGGAAGAGTGTCCGAGTGGTTTAAGGAACCGGTCTTGAAAACCGGCGTGCGGGAAACCGTACCGTGGGTTCGAATCCCACCTCTTCCGCCATTTTATATTGATTTTGTTGGATAATTTCCGCTTTCTGCCCGGGCAGTTCTACGCTTATCATAACTCTGATCCTCGTATGAAAAACCGCCAGCTGGTGAGGCCGGCGGCGCGCTATGGTAGGGCTTCCGTTTTGCGGTCGCCCCGATGATCGACTGGATGGATCGGCCAAGCAACTAGCGCCCTCAGAGCGCGTGTCGTACTTCTCGTCGTACCGTGGTTATTGCGCCTCCCTCACCTAGCCCTAAATCAGCACCTCCCTAATCCTTGCGAAAATTCACGAGGCGCATAAATTCAATCTATCAGATGGCTTTTGCTGGTGACCACGGATGTACTGGCACCGTGCTGATGCAATCAAAGAAGGTCGGCGCGAGCATTCGCCCGACCTTTCTTTTTATCCCGTTCTGTGGCCACTGCCGATAATCCCATCCTGGCCCGACACCTTAATCTCCTGGCAGCGCAGCTGGTCAGAGGTTGGCTTTCTCTAAAGTAATCGTTGAGCCTCACGCCTGCTCCTTTGCGTCGACAATGAGATGATGTACAGGCTGCGGCAGGACGCGACTGCCATTAACTTAAGAATGGGGTCGGGCGGCAGATTGACGTCACGTCGCTGCCACGAGATCACGTGGCCGTCCTCTGAGCCGGCGTCGCAAAGACGTCCTGACATGACACGGCAACCTTGCAGGGCTGAAGTCACTCCGAGTTAGGTTTGCTTCAACCCTCCAATTGAGCCGCTTTAGGCTCTCGGCGTTCGCGCAGCTCCACCCTGGACCAGAAGCAGCAGTCGCCTATCCCGGCTGATTTGATATCACTGGGGCTGCAGCAGCAAGGGAAACAGCCGTGATAGCGGCGCCCCCCAAGGTTCTTCGAATTTTCCAGATTTTGGTATACCCAGTGTCTTAAGCGGCCCAACAAGCGCGAGGCTCCTTTATGATCGTTCAAGCTTGCATCAACGGCGCACGGCCGAGCGATTTCCATCCGCTCATTCCGCTGACGATCGATGCCATGGTGCGCGATGCCGCCGCTTCGGTCGCCGCGGGTGCCGCGGAGCTCCACATTCATCCGCGCGGAGCCGATGGCAAGGAGAGCCTTGCCGCTGTCGACGACACGGTTGGCGCAATCCGCCATGTCTGTCCGGGGACACTGGTCGGCGTGTCCACAGGCGCCTGGATCGAAGGCGATCGGGAGAAAACGCGGGAAGCCATCCGCTGCTGGCGCGTTCTGCCGGATTATGCGTCGGTGAACCTGTCGGAAGACGATGCGCCTGGTGTCATCCAGTTGCTCCGGCAGAAGGGCGTCGGGATTGAAGTCGGGCTGGCATCGGTCGCCGATGCGGAGCGCTACACCAGCCTCGAAGATCATGAGCGGGTCTTTCGACTGTTGATCGAGCTCGATGACGAACAGGATCTACAGCGCGCATGTGATATCAGGGATGGCATCATCGAGGTGCTCGAGCGCAGCCGCGTCAATCGGCCGATCCTTCTGCACGGTTTCGACGGGACTGTCTGGCCCTTCGTCAGATCGGCGCGTGAGCGGCACTATTCCACCCGCATCGGCCTTGAAGATGGCAAGCACCTCCCGGATGGAACGATTGCGCGTGACAACGCTGCATTGGTCGTTGCGGCCGTTGCAATCTTCCGCGGCCAATCGAAGTGATCCCACTGTCGAATTTTCGCCGTCGTCGATCCACTTGATCCCGGCCGACTGATCGTTGCTCGCGAACTAGAACCATGACAACCGGAATAGAAGCTTTCCGGTTTTCGGAATTCAGCGCGCCTGATGTCCTCAGCCGAACGCGCGGTTCGATTATCCTAATTCCGTGATGCCGCACCCGCCGATGCGAATGATCATTCAGTATTTCGACCGAGGAAAAATATTCACGAAAAATAAGCGTATATCAGGACGCCGACAGAACCCCAGAAGATAAGCGGTGCCAGTATCATCCCCGCGACGATAATCTTAGTCACAGCAAAAACTCCGCAAAACTCTGCCAGGCGCAAAATCTATGGCAGCGGCCGAAGCTTTGGTATGGGCATGAAGTCCGGGACAGGTCGGACCTTGGTCTGAGCTTCGCTGTGGCGGATGAGCGCCGGCTCATTTATCCCCCCGCTGGGCGTCGCCGGTAAGGGATCGCTGGCGTTCGGGATACCTGCGCGTGAGTTGATTGAAGAAGGGTCGCGTGGGGCTGAAGATCAGCCTAGCCGGCCCCTTCGCATTGACTATCCCATGCCAACATGATTTCCCGTCCGGGATCACAGCGCCGCGCGTCTTTTCGGACGGGCAAAGGACGCCGTACCACTTTGAATTACTGCGGGGACATTATGGCCGACATCATTGTGAAGGACAGCAACGGAACTCAGCTTCTCGATGGCGATTCCGTGACGCTGATCAAGGACCTCAAGGTCAAGGGAACTTCGGAGACGCTGAAACGCGGAACCCTGGTCAAGGGCATTCGCCTGACCGATAATCCTGGTGAGATCGAGTGCAACACCAAGCAGGTCAAAGGTCTGGTACTGAAAACAGAGTTTTTGAAGAAGGCATAGGATCTCCCTCGCCCACCATCAGTCGTCCTTGAGTGTCTCCTGCGGAACTTCTTCGGTGATCACCTGGAAACGGGAAAGCGTTGCCGGGCCAAAGGCCGTCGACATAGCGACGTCGGTGGCGTCGCGGCCGGTCCCCATTAGTATTCTACCGATCCGCGGCGTGTTGTGGCGGGCGTCGACCGTATGCCAGTGGCCGCCGAGAAAGACCTCGAACCAGGCGCTGAAATCCATCGGATTGGGGTCGATCGGAACGCCGATATCGCCGAGATAGCCCGTGCAATATCTGGCTGGGATATTCATGCATCGGCAAAGCGCGATGGCGAGATGGGCAAAGTCGCGGCAGACGCCCGCCTTGTCCGTGAAGCCGCCATGCGCGGTCCTGAGGACGTCGGCCTTCAGGTAATCGAAGGTGATGTGGTCATGGACGAAATCGCAGATCGCCTGGACGCGCGCCCAGCCGAGCGGCGTCGATGAGAACGTCGCCCAGGCGAAATCGGCAAGCCTGTCGGTGTCGCAATAGCGGCTGCCAAGCAGGAAGACCAGCACATCGTCTGGCAGGTCATTGATCGCGTGCTGGACGGCATCATCGGGAACCATGTCGGGCTGGCCGCTGTCGTAGATCTCGAATTCCGTCGAGATCGTCGTCAGGCCCGGCGGGGCGACGATCCGGCTGCAGGCATTGCCGAACACATCAGTATAGCTCCAGGCCTCGATGGGCTGGTCGAATGTCAGGATCTGATCGCTGAGAAGATCGGCACGACGGGAGGGGTGGATGTTGAGGACGAGCAGCATCGGCGTTGGCTGCATGCATTCGTAGCCCAGATGAAACCCGGCGCGTATCTTCATTGTGGCTTCCTTGTCGCGTCTCCGCTTTGGCAGCGGTGAGTGGAGAACGCTGATCGCGCTACCCGGTTCCCGCAAGATCGGGACTGTCATCGCGTGGCTGGCCAGATTGCCTCGTGGTGACGTTCACCTGCACCGTCATGCTGTCGAAATCCTTCCCATCCCCGTCATAACTGCCGCTCAACGGGACTGCCTGGCGCGGATCGCGGGCAACGGCGACACGAATGAGATCGCGGTTACCGACGATGCCGTTGGTCGGATCGAACTCGGTCCAGCCGGCGCCGGGAAGATAGATCTGGCACCATGCATGCGTCGAACCGCCGCCGAGCACGGTGGAGCCGTCCCGGTCGGGAACATAGACATAACCCGTGACGAACCGCGCCGCGAGACCGAGGATGCGTGCCGCCTCCATCATCAGCAGCGCAAAATCCCGGCAGGTGCCGGAACGAAGCTGCAAGGTCTGCACCGGCGTCTGCGTCCCATGTTCCTGGCGCCGCGCATACACGAAGCTTTCCCGAATGGCGTAACAGAGCGTCATCAGCAGGTGGCCGGTCTCCGTCGGACGCCCAAGGCGCACGAACTGGCGCGCCCAGCGTCCGACCTCGTCGTTCGGATCGGGATAATGGCGCTGCATCGCCGGCGTCAAATCGGCAATCTCATCCTTGTCATAGGAGAATGGATAGGTCAGGGCTTCGTCGTCGACCTTAAGATCCAGGGCGACCTGCGGCGTATGATCGAGCGTGATCCAGGTTTCGAAACGAAGCTCGGACGCCGGCCTCGAAATATCGACAAGCGCCACGCAATTGCCGAAAACATCGTGGATCCAGCGCACATGACTTTCCTCAGGATAGATCGTCAACGACGCTTCGATCAGCCGCTGGTCGAAACTGTCGCGCGGTCGGAACATCAAGCGATGCTCGCCGAATTCGACCTCCCTAACGTAACGATAGGACGTGATGTGGCGGACGGAGAAAATCGTCATGAGCCGCCGCCCGGTAATCTGTTCACTTTGCTGCTCCAAGACGGCGATGCCGCCTCTCCTCTGCGGAAGCGCCCTGCCCGCTTTCCCGCTTATCCCGATTTCTTGTCATATAAGCACATTCGAAAGATTGCTATTGTATCTTCAACCGATCGACGGCGGGACCGTCCAACCTAAGAGGATAACATGCATATCATCTGGGACGTTCTGACGCTTCTACTGACAATCGGCTCGCTTTATGGCGGTCGCGAATACCGGATTATTCGCGCCCGTGCCCGTGCTCAGAACTGGGGCAACTTCTGACCTGATCCCTATCATTGATTCGATCCGGATATCTCTGATTCGTTTCAGAACCATGGATCGCATCGGATCGCTGCCGGTCGCGGTTACGTCGAATGACGTAAAGCCACACGCTTAAGAAAGTGCTTTATTAGCTGAGACGGAGTCTATCCGTCCATTCTCCCTGTTATTCTAAGCCCGCCTCACCCCAGGCGGGCTTTTTTATTCCGTCGCCTGCGTCACTTCTTGGCGCCGGCGGAAAGCACCCGATGGGTCGCGTTGTCCATGGCGTGGCTCGCTTCCTGTCCATCCTTCTTCAGCCCGTATGCGGTATTGCCGCAGCCGGAAAGTGTCAGCAGGCAGATGCAGGCGATGGCGATTGCAGCTTTTGGCATCAAGTGTTTTCCCCGATTGAATGGCGATTCAGAGCATGATGCCGAAAAGTGTGAGCGGTTTTCGGACGACATCATGCTCTAACTCTTAATTTAGGACAGGATTCAGATTTTAGGCCGACTGGGCCTAAAATCATCCTATTCTAGGAAAATGATGCACTCCTCGCCAAAATCAATCCGCGGGGATAAGCGCGAACTGGCGGTATGGAACTCCATGACGTGGATCGGCGTTAACGGGAGCTATCCAACCGGGGTTAACGACATGGACTACCAGATTGCCTTCGCCGCGACGGTCGCAACAGCATCCTTCCTCTTCTTCATGTTGATCGTCCACCGGACCTGACTGCCAGCCGGCGGCGGATTGGCCTTGAGGCGCTCGATCACTTGACCAGCGCCGCCTCATGCTGCGGCCCGCCTGTTTGCGATCCGGAGAGATGGCAGCACGGAGTGCTGCCGCGTCTGCAGTCGGCGCTGATGAGGCGGCATAGACCGAAGGCCTGGAGAGCATAGATTGCAGAAGATCCGTCAGCAAACACGGGAAGGGTGCAGAAGAAGAGTTTCGACATCAGAAAGTATTATGACAAAGCAAAATGTACTGAATTTTAATTAATTGCCAGGCTTAACTATCTATTAACAATATAGTTGCGCTCCGTCCGCTTCCGCTTATGCTTTACGCAAAAGGGGAGAGGAAAGATGTTTAGCAAAAGCCTGATCATGCCTTTCGGATTCGCAATGCTCGCCATTGCCGGCCTCCTATTCCAGATTGCCGCACACGCGCTGAACTCTCCGGTCACCTTGCTGCAGCCGTGAGTCACATAAGTTGCTGAACCCGCAAGCAATCTCAGTAACTGGGAGTGGAACTTCCTTTCGTTTCGTGCATTCTGTGACTCGTTTTGCCAGGAGGGAGATAACCATGGAAGACGCAGGCGTGGGTTGGATTGCAGCCATCATTATCGGCGGTGTCGCCGGATGGCTGGCGGAAAAGGCCATGCGCAGCAGCATGAGCCTGCTCATGAACATATTGCTCGGCATCATTGGCGCCATTGTCGCCAACTGGATCCTGGGTCTGTTGCACATCCAGCCGCTCGCCGGTTGGCTGGGTTATCTGATCACCGGTTTCGTCGGTGCCTGCATCCTGATCGCGATCGGGCGCGTCATCCGCCGCTGAACCGGTCGCGATAGCTGGCCTCGGTAGCTTTTGCTGTCCTCAGAAATATTGAAAGCCGGGCGTTCATGACGTCCGGCTTTTCTTCACCCTATATTCCCGTTCAACGGCGGCTGAGCAGGCCGAACACGTAGGCAATGCCTGCCGTCACCGCGAGTGCCATGAGCGGTTCTTCGCGTACCTTGTCGCGCAGCTGCTCCGTCATCAGCGAAGCCTCGTCGGTTACCGCCGACTTTGCCCCCTGTCCCAGCGCCACCACGCTTTCCGTCAGCCGGGAGAGATCGTTGCGAAGGGCTGCGACCTGCGCCGACAGATCGTCTGCTGCTATGTCAGCCTTGACGCGCGCAGCGGTGGATTCGGCGGAAGCGGTTTTCAATTCTGCCATGGTCTGCTCCTGTTTCATGGGATGCCGCTTCAACGAGATGGCGGCCAAAAAGGTTCCGCCGGAGCCGATCTTTTGTTCGCCGCAAAGCTGCTGCCGCGCTGACGTCGGTCCGCGCAGCTTTTCGCGTCACAAACCCTTCATTTCCTGTCGGGTTTGTTTTAAGGAACGTCGAATGTCTGCCCGCGCGCGGGTCAATGATACTGCGAGGTTTGCGTTTCTATGTTCCATATCCTGAGAAGGGCCGCTCAGACCTGGGTCGCCAAGCTGCTGATGCTTCTGCTGGTCGCGTCCTTCGGCATCTGGGGCGTCTCCCGGTCGCTGATCACGGGCAGCAACAGCACCACGGTCGTGACCGTCGGCGATCAGCATGTGGACGTCAACGAATTCCACCTCGCCTATCAACGCCAGGTGGCAAGCGTCAGCCAGCAGTTCGGCACGCGCCTCACCCCCGAGCAGGCCCGCGCCTTCGGCATCGAGCAGCAGGTGCTCGCCCAGCTCGTCGCCGGCGCCTCGCTCGACCAGCTCGCCGAAGACATGAACCTCGGCCTGTCGCAGGATCGCCTCGCCCAGCTGATCGCCGACGATCCGGCTTTCAAGGCGGTCAACGGCCAGTTCGACCGCGAGCTTTTTGTCTCGCGTCTTCGCAATGCCGGCATCCGCCAGGACGATTACATCAAGGAGCGCAGCAAGGTCGCTGTCCGCAGCCAAGTGGTCGATGCCATCTCCAACGGTTTCACGGCCCCGAAGACGCTGGTCGATGCCCTGAAGCTCTATGGCGATGAAAGCCGCAGTATCGACTACCTGCTGCTGACCAACGCCAATATCGAGCCGATCAAGGCGCCTGCCGACGACGTGCTGGCGACATGGTTTGATGGCGTCAAGCAGCGCTATCGGGCGCCGGAATACCGCAAGCTCGTTTATCTCAAGCTGCAGCCCGCCGATATCGCCGATGCGGCGACCGTCACCGACGACCAGATCCACGAAACGTTCGACAAGAGCAAGGATACCTATCGCACGCCGGAAAGCCGCACCATCGAACAGCTGACCTTCACCAGCAAGGATCTCGCCGCCGCCGCCGAAACTGCGCTGAAGGGCGGCACCAGCTTCGACCAGCTGGTTTCCGACCAGGGCAAGACGGCAAGCGACGTGCTGCTCGGCGAGTTCACCAAGGACAAGGTTCCCGACCAGGCCGTTGCCGATGCGGCCTTTGCGGTTTCGCGCGATGGCGGCACGACGCCTGTCGTCGATGGCTCCTTCGGCCCCGTCATCCTGCGCGTCACCAACATCAAGCCGGAAACGACGAAGAATTTCGACGAGGTGAAGGAGGATATCCGCAAGCAGCTGGCGCTCTCCAACGCCTCTCAGGAAGTGATCAACGTTCACGATCGCATCGAGGATCTGCGCGCGGGCGGTTCCACGCTCGAGGACATTGCCGGCCAGCTGAAGCTCACCGCCGTGGCTGTCGACGCCGTCGATATGACCGGCGCCGACAAGGACGGCAAGGAGGTCAAGGATCTCCCCGCCAAGCAGCAGCTGCTCGGCGAAGCCTTCAAGACCGAGGTCGGCGTCGATGCGCCGCCGCTGCCGATCGGCAACGACGGCTATGTCTGGTTCAACGTCCGCGAAATCACGCCGGATCGCGAGCGCCCGGTGGCCGAGGTGCACGAAAAGGCCGTCGAAGACTGGACGGCGGAGCAGCAGAAGGCCGAACTCGCCAAGAAGGCCGGTGAATTGAAGGCCGAAGCGGCCAAGGGCACGGCACTTGCCGATATCGCAACACCGCTCGGCATCGCCGTCGAGAGCAAGAGCGGCGTCACCCGCTCCACCGATGATGCGGTCCTCGGCCGGGCCGGCATTACCGCCGCCTTCTCCGGCCCCGTCGACACGGTCGCAAGTGCTGTCGGCGCCGATCCCTCGACGCAGATCCTGCTGAAGGTCACCGAGGTCAACACCCAGCCGACCGGCGATGTGCTGAACAACCGCGATGCCCAGATCACCGCCATGGCGAATGCCGCCGGCGATGATATTCTCGATCAGATGGTCAACCTGCTGCAGACGCAGTATGGCGCGCAGATCAACCAGACCCTCGCCGAACAGGCGACGGTCCGCTAGGAGGCTTTATGACCGATCTGAAGCCGTTCCTGGCCAAGGCCGCAAGCCGCGAGCCGCTGACGCGTGAGGAGGCTCGAGCCGCCTTCGACATCCTGATGTCGGGCCAGGCGACTCCCTCGCAGATCGGCGGCTTCCTGATGGCGTTGCGCGTGCGCGGCGAAACCGTCGATGAGATCGTCGGCGCCGTCACCGCGATGCGCTCGAAAATGCTGACCGTCGAGGCTCCGGCCGATGCGATCGACATCGTCGGCACCGGCGGCGATGCCAGCGGCACCTACAATATCTCGACGCTGGCGGCGCTGATCGTCGCCGGCGCCGGTGTTCCCGTCGCCAAACACGGCAACCGGGCGCTGAGTTCGAAATCGGGCGCGGCCGACAATCTGGCGGCACTCGGCGTCAAGCTCGACGTCGGTCCCGAGATCATCTCCCGCTGCATCGCAGAAGCCGGCGTCGGCTTCATGTTCGCGCAGATGCATCATTCCGCCATGCGTCATGTTGGCCCCTCCCGGGTCGAACTCGGCACGCGCACGATCTTCAACCTGCTCGGCCCGCTCTCCAATCCGGCCGGCGTCCGTCGCCAGCTGCTCGGCGTCTTCTCGCCGCAATGGCTGGTGCCGCTTGCCGAAGTCATGCGCGATCTCGGCTCCGAATGCGTCTGGGTGGTCCATGGCGACGGCCTCGACGAGATCACCACGACAGGCATTACACAAGTTGCGGCGCTCGAAGACGGCAAGATCCGCAACTTCGAGCTCTCGCCCGCCGATTTCGGCGTCAGCCCTTGCGTGCTCGCCGACATCAAGGGCGGTGATGGTGTCGCCAACGCCGCGGCCCTTCGCGAGGTGCTCGGCGGCGCCAAGAACGCCTATCGCGATGTCTCGCTCGCCAATGCCGCCGCCTCGCTTGTCATCGCGGGCAAGGTCGCAACCATCCGCGACGGCATGACGCTGGCCACGCAGTCGCTGGATAGCGGCTCTACTGCGCTCGCTCTCGACAAACTCATCGCCGTTTCCAACGATATCGACTAGGATTGCCCGATGACCGATATCCTGAAGAAGATCGAACTCTACAAGCGCGAGGAGATCGCCGCCGCCAAGGCGACCGTGTCGCTTGCCGATCTCAAGGCGATGCAGGCTGATCAGTCCGCCCCGCGCGGCTTCCACAAGGCGCTCGTTGCCAAGCGTGATGCCGGCCGCTTCGGCCTGATCGCCGAGATCAAGAAGGCAAGCCCCTCGAAGGGTCTCATTCGCCCGGACTTCGATCCGCCGTCGCTGGCGAGCGCCTATGAGGCCGGCGGTGCCGCCTGCCTTTCGGTGCTGACCGACAGGCCGAGCTTCCAGGGCGCGCCGGAATTTCTGACAGCCGCCCGCGCTGCCTGCACGCTGCCGGCGCTGCGCAAGGATTTCATGTTCGAGACCTATCAGGTGCACGAGGCCCGCGCCTGGGGCGCCGATTGCATCCTGCTGATCATGGCCTCGCTGTCGGACGATGAAGCCGAGCGCCTGCAGGACGAAGCCTTCGGCCTCGGCATGGACGTGCTGGTCGAGGTCCACGACGCCGAGGAGATGGAGCGGGCGCTGAAGCTTTCTTCGCCGCTCATCGGCATCAACAACCGCAATCTGCGTACTTTCGAAGTCAGCCTCGGCGTCAGCGAGGCGCTTGCCCCCATGGTGCCTGACGACCGGCTGCTGGTCGGCGAAAGCGGCATCTTCACCCATGCGGATTGCAAGCGCCTGCAGGCCGTCGACATCAATACTTTCCTTGTCGGCGAGAGCCTGATGCGCAAGGACGACGTGGCGGCCGCCACCCGCGCGCTGCTCTTTGGCGAAGCCGCCATCGCGGCCGAATGATATGAGCGGCGCAGAGCCCGGTCTGACTCATATCGATGCCTCGGGCGAGGCGCATATGGTCGATGTCTCCGATAAGACCGAAACAGTGCGCATCGCCACTGCCGAGGGCCATGTGAAGATGGCGGCGGAAACGCTCGCTCTCATCCGGCAAGGCAATGCCAAGAAGGGCGATGTGATCGGGACGGCGCGCCTTGCCGGCATCATGGCGGCAAAACGCACCGCCGATCTCATTCCGCTCTGCCATCCGCTGATGCTGACTAAGGTCACGGTCGAGATCCAGGAAGATGCCGCCCTGCCCGGCCTGCGCGTTACGGCGACCGCCAAGCTGACCGGCAAGACCGGTGTGGAGATGGAGGCGCTGACCGCCGTCTCGGTCGCTTGTCTGACGATCTACGACATGGCCAAGGCGGCCGATAAGGCAATGGAGATCGGCGGCATCAGACTTCTTGAAAAGTCCGGCGGAAAATCCGCCGATTTCCGTCATCCGGAGGCAAGATGAACCTTCTCCCGGTTGCCGAGGCCCTGAACCGCTTGCTCTCTCGCGCAAAGCCCGTTGCCGCGTCCGAGACGCTGCCGCTTGACGAGGCTGAGGGCCGCGTCCTGGCCGTCGATCTGACGGCCGGCCTGACCCAGCCGCCCTTCAATGCCTCCGCCATGGATGGCTATGCGCTACGCCGCGAAGACGCGCCGGAGCCGGGCGCCGAGCTGAAGGTCATCGGCACGTCTTCCGCCGGCCACGCCTTCGAGGGAAGCGTCAGCCAGGGAGAGGCCGTCCGCATCTTCACCGGCGCGCCTGTTCCCCCAGGCGCCGATAGCGTCCTGCTGCAGGAGGATGCCGAGAAGATCGAGGGCGGCATCAGAACCAATTTCCCTGTGCGGCAGGGCCAGCATGTGCGTCCGCGCGGCCAGGATTTCACCGAAGGCGAAGCCGTGCTGTCGGCCGGCACCGTGCTCGATTTCTCGCGGCTGACGGTCGCTGCCGGCATGAACCGGCCCGATGTCGAGGTGCTGCGGCGCCCGCTGATCGCCATCCTCGCAACCGGCGACGAACTGCTGCCGCCCGGAAGCACGCCCGGCCCTTCGCAGATCATCGCATCCAATACGTTTGGTATTGCAGCGCTTGCCCGCAAAGCCGGTGCCGATGTGCTCGATCTCGGTATCGTGCCTGATGACAAGGCCAAGATCACCGCGGCGATCGGCACGGCGCGGGACGCCAAGGTCGATGTGATCGTCACGCTCGGTGGCGCTTCGGTCGGCGACCATGATCTGGTGCAGGCCACGCTGATCAAGGCCGGCATGCAACTCGATTTCTGGCGCATCGCCATGCGCCCCGGCAAGCCGCTGATGGTCGGCAGCTTCGGCGAGACGCATGTGCTCGGCTTGCCCGGCAATCCGGTCTCTAGCCTCGTCTGTTCGCTGCTCTTCCTGGAGCCGCTGATCCGCAAGCTCGCCTCCCTGCCGCCGGTGCAGCGCGAGGCAACTGTGGAGGCGGCGGTCACACTGCGCGCCAATGACCACCGGCAGGACTATATCAGGGCGAAACTTTCGAAATCCGCTGCCGGCGGCTGGCTCGCCGAACCCTTCGGCAAGCAGGATTCCTCGATGATGAAGGTCTTCGCCGAAGCCGACTGCCTTGTCATCCGCCCGCCGCATGCGCCGGAATTGCCGGCCGGAGCGCCCTGCCCGGTCATGCTGTTGCGGCCCGACCTCCTGGCATAATCTCGCCTTCAGCTTTGCCGGAGAGCGCAAAGACGCCCGCCAGCACGGCACCGCCGCCAGTGCCCCCGCCGAAATCCGCAACCGCATGGGTGGCGATTCGCCTGAGTTCGTCCTGCGGTAGGTAGGCCCGCTCAGGATCGCCGATCAGCACCTCGATGCCGCTCGCCTGGCAACGCCGCAGGAAGGCCATCACCCGCAGGGCAAGTGAGGGGTCGTAGAACAGATCGCCGACCGCGAGGAGATCTGTCTCTGGTGGCGGCCCCTCGATGATATCGGCGGCCCGGGCTACGATATCCACGCCGTTGATCGCCGCGTTGAGGCCGATCGCGGCAATGGCATTGGCATCGATGTCGACCGCCGTAACCGCGCGCGCTCCAGCCTTTGCCGCCGCGATAGCGACGAGCCCTGAGCCGGCGCCGAGATCGAAGACACGGCGGCCCGCGATCGTTTCCGGCTGGTCGAGCAGATGGCGGGCTAGCACGG
Source organism: Rhizobium beringeri (assembly GCF_004306515.1). NCBI lineage: Bacteria > Pseudomonadati > Pseudomonadota > Alphaproteobacteria > Hyphomicrobiales > Rhizobiaceae > Rhizobium > Rhizobium beringeri. The sequence goes on from NZ_SILG01000001.1 coordinate 1,959,268, forward strand.
CGCCGCCGGCCCAGGGATAAGCCCAATAAGGCGGCGGATCGGCCTCTCTGCTACCGGCAAGCCGCCAGAGCCCGCTCGCAGGCCCTGCCGTATGAAGGCAGATCTCGGGGATCGAGGGAACGGGTGATATAGGCAGGTTGGCACCGATGAAGGCGGCCGGATCGGGTTGCGACATGCCCGGGCGTTTCATCGTCGTCTGCTCCTGCCGGCGCTGTAACGGCGTCATCGTTTTTAATAGCAAGAGCAGGCCGCCGTTGTGAAATTACCCGCCATTGATGCACGCCACGATTTAGGTGAAATAATGAAGCCCAGCCAGGCTTTTCGCAAGGAACTGAACGGCTATTCGTGATGAGGCGTGCCATATGCCATTCAAGAACGCAACACAGGCCGGTGAAGCGAGACCGTCTTGGGAGCCTCGGCGCGTGCGAGATCTGCCAGAAACTGCTCCATCAGCGGGGAATCACCAAACCGACGATAGTTGCGCTCTGTTTCGAGCGAGAAGTCGGGCTTTGCTTTGACCAAATTGGCCATGGTTGCCTTGGCCTTGTCCAGCTCTGAGCGACCAGCCTGCAACGCGGTTTGAATGAGCAGGCAGTTCGAATCCTGCGGCGCGCGGATCAGGCACTCTTGAATAACGCTCGCAGCTTCATCGCTACGACCAGCCGCATAAAGTGCCTGGCCATGGACATAAGCATAATATTCGGGAGCTATGGGATGAAGACGGCGGGCACGCTCGGCATTCCGTAATGCCCCATCGTAGTCACCAAAACGAACCTGGGCCTTTGCGAGCGCCATCATGCTGTCAGGATCGTTCGGATTGAGTTCCACCGATCGGTGTCCAGCTTGCAAAGCACCAGCGTAATCACCGCTTGCAGCCAAGCCGTAACTCAACACCTGATATCCCATCGCCAAATTTGGATCGAGTCGGATGGATTGACGCGCCTCACTCAAACCAATCTCAAGGTCTCTGTCTGTGGCGTGACCGCTGACGTTTTGTGTGACATCGAAAATATACGTCATACCGAGATTGGCGCGCGCCACGGCATAAGCCGGATCTAGTTCCAAAGCCCGTTGGAAAAGACCTCGGGCGGAAAGAAGCCCCTCGGCATCTTTTGAATCGTGCGTGAAGCGAGCACGTGCCTGAAGAACGAGATCGTAGGCCTGCAGATCTTTGGTTGGGCGTTTCATCGCCTCTGCTGCTTCAGACTTGCGTACAAAGGAGACAAGGTGGGCAACAATCTCGGATGTTAATTCGCTTTCGACCGTGAATATATCATCGATATGGCGGTCGTAGCTGCGCGACCAGAGGTGAGCTCCACTATAAACGTCAATAAGTTGAGCCGCGACGCGGAGTTTATCACCCACCCGCCGCACGCTACCTTCAACGACGTACGCCACACCCAATTTCTCGCCGACCTTGCGAATATCGGCTTCCTGGTTTCGCATTGCATAAGTGGAGTTGCGGGCAATCACCTGAAGCTCAGAGTTTCGGGCAAGTTCCGTCGTGATGTCTTCCGTAAGTCCGTCGGCAAAGTAGGCCTGTGTTGCCTCGCCGCTCATATTGTCGAAAGGCATAACAGCCACAGACGGCCGAGGGTCCGCCCGTTCGCCGCCGGCAAGCACCGAAAGCTCAGCCGGTATCCGGCCGATCATTGCCGCGAGAGGAAGCGGCTGGATTGCAATCCCGATGAGCACGAGGGAGGCGGCCCCAAGACAATAGCCAAGGCGAGCGCTGACGTGCGGGACAAGAGCCGCGTACCGGCTCCATTTGCTTCTCCGTCGTCCAGCGCGCGTGACCGCATAGACATCGAGTGGTTCAGGAAGGTTTTTGGCATACCGACGTCCAATGCGGAAAAACTCGTCGCCTCGACCCCGGTCAGCACTCAAGACCACCGCACCACTAACAAAGATACTGCCAGGATCTGCCATTGCCTCAAGGCGCGAAGCGACATTCACGCCATCGCCGTACATGTCACCATTGTCTTCGATGACGTCACCCAGATTGATGCCGATCCGAAATTCGAAGGGCCGCGTATCGAACCCGTTCTGAATCTCCACCGCCGCATTCAACGCTTCGTTGACGCTCGGGAATGTTGCGAGAAAGCCATCTCCAGAGTTTTTGAATGTTCGGCCGCCATGGTGCTGGACCGCTGGATCGATCACGTCGTCAAACACCGAACGCAATTCCGCATACGTCGTTGCTTCGTTTTCCGCCATGAGCCGACTGTAGCCGACAATGTCCCCGGCGAGAATCGCCGCCAGCTTGCGTTGCATCGCGGAACTTCCTGTTCGCATCTCTGTCACGTTCCACTGCCGATCGTTCTTCTGGGTGGAAGATCCACCATGGGCAGTGAGGAGCGATAGCAGAGAACGAACGGCTGGATTAGCCGTCGTTGCTCGCATGAAGTTATGAATGCGGTTTCTAAATAGGCGAACTTCCGCGCTGCAACCGATGTCTGCAGAACCTCTCCGAGGGAAGCTTAAGCTTCACTGATTGCATGCTGCGGCAGGCATCAAGAGGGTTGAGTCCAGCTGGTGCAAAGCAAGGCGGACAACCTTCGTCGACGATCGTTGGCTGTCGGGCATTTATGAACCTCATTTCTAACATCATGCAGATAGTACCGCCTAATGCTCGATGCTGAGGCGAGGTAACGTCCCCAACCAACCGCCGTCTCCAGTGCGATGCCATGTCCGGAGAAGATGAGGCGCGTCTTGGGTCTAAGGTCTTTAGCGCGGCCTGCCAGCAACGGCGCTGGCGCGCGCAACTCCACCGTCCTTTCAGGGCTTCGAAAGCCTGTATTCGGGAAGAACACGCATGACAAAAATTTTCGCCTCCGTTGTGATCTCCACCTTGATCCTTGTGTCGGCGACGGCTCCTGCCGCAGCGGAGGGAGATGTCGCCTTGGGACAAAAAGCGTTTCAGCGCTGTTCCGCCTGTCATTCGACCACGGACCAGAAAAAGGCTGGACCGGGGCTCGGTGGCGTTGTTGGGCGCGCAGCCGGCTCTGTGGAGGGCGTCCGCTATTCGGCGGCCATGAAGGCGTCGGGATTAGTATGGGACGAGGCGACGTTGGACCGGTTTCTAGCGGCGCCTCGCGAAGTTGTACCGACAACCACAATGACCGTGAGCGTGTCCAAGCCTGAGGATCGGCTAAATATCATCGCTTACCTGAAGTCCCTGTCGGAGTAGCGGCGAACCTCTTGGCTGAGCAAGCCGGCGATCGATGGGCACCCGACCCGGCTGATCATCGCTGACCGCGTATTGGGTTGACGTGTCAGCTCGTGCTTTTGCTTCGCATTCAGAAGCCGCCTTTCTAACGTCGTGCAGGTTTCGCCAACTAATTCGGCGGCGCCGGACGAGCTAACGTTACCGCGGAGCGCAGGCCTTTGGTCGCGGCGTCTTATCGTCCTGGAGGTTGCCGTCGGCACTCCCGTCGCCGTCGCTGTCCTTAGAGATCGCCAGTTCTAACGATTAGCTGAATGACCTCAGGCAGCGAGCACATCCATATGAAACATAGGAGAACCGACCAGCCATGATCACACTCGATATCAACGGCAATCAGTACGAGGTCGATGCCGAGCCGGAGACACCCATCCTTTGGGTCCTGCGCGACACGCTCGGCATGACCGGCACCAAGTTCGGTTGCGGCGCCGCGCTTTGCGGCGCGTGCACGATACATCTGGATGGTGAGGCCGTCCGTTCCTGCAGCACCCCTCTCTCCGCTGCCGAGGGCCTGAAAATCACCACCATAGAAAAAGCGACCGACGGCAGCGACCGCGTCGGCACCGCGGTGCACGCGGCTTGGGTAAAGCACGATGTGGCGCAGTGCGGTTATTGTCAGAGCGGTCAGATCATGAGCGCCACGGCGTTCCTGGCATCCCTGCCCACCGGCTCGCAGCCGACCGCCTCGGAGATAGATACGGCAATGGAAGGCAATATTTGTCGTTGCGGAACTTATACCCGTATCCGCGCCGCCATAGCCGATGCTGCCAGCAATCTTGTCTGAAGGAGACGCCATATGTTGCCGAACATAGATTATAGCGAATTGCCGCGTGCGCTGCAGCACATGCTGGAACGAGGCCGTTCGACACCGGTCCAGGCGTTGCCACGCCGCAGCTTTCTAAAGCTGACGGGGACCCTCGGTTTGGCTGTCGGCATTTTCCCCCATCTGGCCGCCGCCCAGTCCACCGACGCGGGTGAGGCTCCCACCGCTCTGAAGCCGACCGAGCAGCCTTCTGCATTTGTTCAAATTGCGCCAAATGGCGAGGTTATGGTCACAATCAACCGGCTGGAGTTCGGTCAAGGCGTCCAAACGGCATTGCCCATGATCCTTGCCGAAGAACTCGACGCGGACTGGAATTTAGTACGCAGCCAGCTCGGCACCAATGACATGGCCTACGTTGATCCGCTCTTCGGCATGCACCTTACCGGGGGTTCGAACACCATCAAGAACAGCTTTACGCAGTATCGCGAGCTGGGTGCCCGCGTCCGCGCCATGCTACTTGCGGCCGCAGCGGACCGCTGGAACGTGGATGTTTCCGCGCTGCGAACCGAGGCCGGTGTGGTTCTGGCTCCGGATGGCCGCAAGCTCGGTTATGGAGAACTTTCCGAAGCGGCCATGGCCCTGCCCGTGCCTCAGAAAATAGCGTTGAAGGACCCGAAGGATTTCCGCATCATCGGCCAACCCACCCAGCGTCTGGACGCACAAGCCAAGAGCAGTGGCCAACAGAGTTTTGGCATCGACTTCAAGCTGCCGGGACAATTGACGGCCGTGGTGGCTCGCCCTCCGGTTTTCGGAGCCAAGATAGCCTCCCTGGACGACAGCGCAGCACGTTCAGTAAAGGGCGTTAAAGCTGTTTTGCGTGTACCGCTGGATCGCGGTGCAGAGGGTGTGGCCGTGGTGGCCGACGGATATTGGCAGGCGTCTCAGGGCCGTGATGCCCTTAAGGTGGAGTGGGACACATCGGCTGTCGAAAAGGTCGATAGTGAAAAGCAACTTGCCCAGTTTCGCGAGATCGCCAATCACCCCGGCCCGCGCCAGTTCGATGCCGACATGGCGCCATTGGAAACCGCACCCTTGAGTCTGGAAGCTGAGTTCGTGTTCCCGTATCTCGCCCACGCGGCGATGGAACCGCTGAACTGCACGGTTCGGCTTTCCGACGATCGTGCCGAGATCTGGATGGGAAGCCAAAGTGCAGGGCTCGATGCCGGTGTTGCAGCAAACGTGCTCGGCCTCAAGCCGGAACAGGTCGTGGTGAACGTGCAAACATCGGGTGGTGGCTTCGGCCGGCGCTTTTCCAGCAGCAGCGACACAGCAATGGAGGCCTGCCAGGTAGTCAAAGCCGCCAGAGCGGCGGGGCTGAACGCGCCAGTGCGCATGCTCTGGAGCCGCGAGGACGATATGAGGGGCGGCTACTACCGTCCAACGCACCTTCACCGCGCTCGCATCGGCTTCGACAAAGAGGGCAATGTGCTGGCCTGGGACCACACCATCGTCGGCCAGTCCATACTGACGGGAACCGTGTTCGAGAAGTTCCAGGTGAAGGACGGCATCGATGCCGCCACGACTGAGGGGATGCGGAGCCCCTATCCGCTTCCCATGCGCCTGACAGTACATCATCCTGTTGCCAACGTGCCGGTTCTGTGGTGGCGCAGCGTTGGCTCCACCCATACGGCTTTCGTGATGGAGACCTTGCTTGATGATATAGCGCGAGCCACCGACCAAGACCCGGTCGCATATCGCATGAAGATGTTTGGCAACGAGCATCCTCGTCATCGCGATGCACTGCAGCTCGCCGTAGACAAGAGCGGTTACGGCAGTAGGACATTGGCAGAAGGCAGGGCCTGGGGTGTGGCCGTGCACGAATCCTTTTCATCCGTGGTGGCCTACGTGGTGGAAGCCTCTGTCATCGATGGACAGCCCAAGCTGCATCGGGTCACGGCGGGGGTGCACTGCAATCTGGCCGTCAACCCTCGGACCGTGGATGCGCAGGTCCAGGGCGCGGCGATCATGGGCTTATCGACGTGCCTTGCCGGCTCGGAAATCACGCTCAAGGACGGTGTTGTGGAGCAAAGCAACTTCAGCGAATTCACGGTGGCAAGGATCACGGATGTGCCGGAGTTCGACGTCAGTATCGTACCAAGCGCGGATGCACCGACAGGCATGGGCGAACCCGGCCTGCCGCCTTTGGCGCCGGCATTTGCCAATGCCATCTCGCGTTTGACGGGCAAGCCAGTCCGACAGATGCCTTTCAACCTCGCTTAGAACCTGGCTCGGACGAGAGCCTGGCCCGGTCCGGTGTGCCGCTGAATGCAGCGGGCCGCACAGGGCCGCGATGTTCCTGTCGGGTGGCGTCTTGACAATAATGGAGCTAAGACTTCGCGGTCAGCGATGACCGCGCGGATCACCAGTAGTCAGGACAGGCGGGACCTCACATCTATCGGGCAACCGCGCGACTGAGGTCAATCCGCCAATCCAACGCAACCATCTTCCGGACAGGCCTGGCAGGAGCGTCAGCCTTTGAAACGAAGCGCCTCGACGAGGAGCGCAAACGCGGCCGTATGCTGACGTCTGCTTGGGTAATAAAGGTGATAGCCAGGGAACGGCTGACACCAATCGTCGAGGACTCGGATCAGTCGCCCGTCTGCAATGTATTGTGAAACTTGACTTTCGAAGGTGTAGGCAAGCCCGAGCCCATCTAAAGCAGCGGCTTCCAGCATCAAACTATCGTTGATGATAAGCGGCCCGTTCATTCTGACCACTAGCTCTTCGCCGTCGCGCTCGAACTCCCAGGCATACAATCCACCTCCTGTGGTTTGCCGGTAGCTTATACCCCGGTGGTCGCCGAGATCGCGGGGCGTCATCGGGATTGTGCGGTTCTGGAAGTAGGACGGCGATCCGACGACTGCCATGCGAAGGTCAGGGCCGATCCTGACGGCAACCATGTCTTTTTGAACCTGTTCTCCAATGCGAATACCGGCATCGAACCGGCCGGCCACGATATCCGTCAGGCCCTCGTCAAGAATGACCTCCATTTCAATATCCGGGTATTCCGCCAAGAACGTTGTCATGACAGGCCAAAGCACGCTCATGGCGGCATATCGGAACGTCGTGATGCGGATGGTGCCGGCAGGCTTGTCACGAAGTGCGGTGACGGCTGCGATCTCGCTTTCAATGTGTTCGAAGGCAGGGCGGAGGCTCCGAAGCATACGCTCTCCCGCATCGGTCAGCGATAGGCTTCGTGTGGTGCGTGAGATCAGCCGCACCCCTAGCCTCTGCTCCAACATCCTGACTGAGTAGCTGACGGCAGACTGGGAAAGCCCCAGTTTGGCGGAGGCGCGCGTAAAGCTTCCGGCCTCGGCGACGGCGATGAAGGCTGCAAGCTCGCTGAAATCACCGTGCCTCATTTATCTCTCTCATTTCTAACTTCATGCAGATTATACCAACTAATCATCGTTTGTCTTCATTGCTACTTGTCATTTCACAAACCGCTTAAACGGCATGCAAGAGAGACCGCTGATGATGGAAGCCACCCCCGCACTATTTGAACCCTTCGTTTTCGCCAATGGGATCACGCTTCGAAACAGGGTCGTCATGGCCCCGATGACGACGTGGTCAGCGAATGACGACGGAACAATTTCGGATGAGGAAGTGTCCTACTATCGACGCAGGGTGAACGGCGTTGGCCTCGTTCTAACGGGCTGCACGCATGTCTCAGCCAACGGCATCGGGTTCACGGGCGAATTCGCTTCTTATGATGACAGCTTCACCCCAAGCCTCCGGCGTCTGGCCGAGGCGGCCAAAAGCGGCGGTGCGCCAGCGATTCTTCAAATTTTTCATGCCGGCAGCAAGGCGGTGCCGGCGCTTATTCCGGACGGAGACATTGTTAGCGCCAGTTCGCTTCAAGTTTCACCCGGTCCTTTCAATCCAGGCGGCGGCACGACGCGCGCACTGAGCCACGACGAAATCCTTGATGTGATTTCTGCTTTCGGCGAAGCAACCCGCCGCGCTATCGAAGCCGGCTTCGATGGGGTCGAGCTGCATGCGGCCCACGGCTTCCTGATCCAGAACTTTTACTCGCCGCTCTACAATCATCGCGACGACGAATGGGGAGGCACGCCGGAAAACCGGATGCGGTTTCCGCTCGCCGTGGTCCGCAACGTGAGGCGGGTGATAGGCACACACGCGACGCGTCCGTTTCTTCTGGGATACCGGGTCTCGCCCGAAGAACCTGAAGAGGGCGGCCTTCGTATTGAAGACACCTACGAACTCATCGAGCATCTGATCGACGGCGGCGTGGACTACATCCATGCTTCGCTGACGAGCGTACTCGAAGCCCAACCACTCGAAGCCATCGCCGATCGTCCTATCGCTGAACTGATCGCCGCCAGGGTAGCGGGGCGCGTTCCGGTTATCGCCGCTGGCCAGATCAAGTCACCCCAACAGGCGGAAAGCGCCCTTCATATGGGCCTTTCGCTTGTGGCTGTAGGCCAAGGGCTGGTGATAAACCCGGAGTGGGTCGAACTTTCACGCAGTGGCAATGAGAGGCTGATCGAGAACGAGATCAGGACCACGACAATCCCGAAAATTGCCCTTCCGGCCAAACTTTGGGGCGTCATCGAGGCGGCCACCGGCTGGTTCAACATCAACGATGATCACGAAGCGCAGCGGCAGAAAGCCACCGCATAGAGCATCGGCACACAATCTAGCATGAAGGAAAATTCGATGAGTAAGGTTTGGATGATCACAGGAGCCGGGCGCGGCATGGGCCTGGACTTCGCAAAGGCGGTTCTGGCTGCTGGCGACAAACTCGTTGCAACCGGCCGCAATCCGGAGCGCGTTGCCAAGGCGATCGGCCAGTCGGAAAATCTGCTCGTCGTCACGCTGGATGTAACCAGACCGGCCGACGCCGACTCTGCCGTCAAGGCCGCACTCGAACGCTTTGGTCGCATCGACATATTGGTCAACAATGCCGCGAACTTCTACTCAGGCTATTTTGAGGAGCTGACGCCGGCTCAGATCGACCTGCAACTGGCCAGTAGTCTCCTCGGCCCCATGAGCGTCACCCGCGCTGTCCTGCCGGTGATGCGCCAGCAGGGATCCGGCAAGATCATCTCGATCTCATCGACGGCCAGCCTGCTGGGCTTTGAGTTCTGCAGCGCTTACTCTGCCGCGAAGTTTGCCCTCGACGGCTGGATGGAATCGCTGCAGCCCGAAGTGGCGCCGTTTGGTATCGAAACGATGATCGTCAACCCGGGCTTCTTCCGAACGGAATTGCTGACTGATGAATCAACCCAATATGCTCCGTCGTCTGTCAGCGACTACGACGAAAGACGCGCCCAACACCTGGCATTCTGGAAATCCGCCAACGGCCAGCAGAGCGGCGATCCCGCAAAACTCGCCCAAGCGCTGATCACCCTGGTCAACCAACCGGAGCTGCCCCGCCGGTTCATCGCCGGAGCTGATGCTGTTGGCATGGTGGAACAGAAAATCGCGCTGCTGCAGCAACAGATCGATGCCTACCGGGACCTTTCAAGTTCGCTTGCCTTTGACGTGAAATCCCAAGCCTGAAACGACGCGTCGCTGAAGCTCAGTAATTCTTCATGGCAAGATGCGGCATGCCACCGTCAAGAAATTCCGCGCCATAGGCAACGAAGCCGAAACGCTCGTAAAGCGGCAGCTTGTCCGCCTGCGCTGTGAGATAGAAGCGGTTGCCGCGCGCGTCGCGATGCAGTTCCATCGCGCGCCCGATCATATCAGCCGCAATGCCCCGGCCGCGCCATTGGCCGGCAACCGCAACCCGACCGATCTTCATATGTTCTTCGGCGTAAATGACTCGCAGCGTGCCGGAGACCTCGCCCGCCGTGACGGCGACGAGATGATGGGCGCTGAGATCGTCGGCATCGAATTCCTCGGCTTCGGGAACCTTCTGCTCATGCACGAAAACGGCGCGCCGCAGCCTGAACGCCTCATTGCAGAGCGTACTGAAAACCGGAACGCTGAGGATTACCGTTTCCACCATCATCCTTGCCTCGCTGAGGGATACGACCCAAAGCCCTCCGCCAGGATAGGCGAAGGGTTACCGCATAATTCCTTAAATGGGAATCGATTTTAAGGATAAAATTATGCAGTAATTCAAAGCATTACAGCGCGGTGCTGCAGCGACAAAATCAGCCGGGCTTTTTCTTCGAAAACTTGCCCTTCGGCCCGGCGCCGCCTTTGCCGTCATATTTGGCGCCTTCGAATTTCGGCTTGTCGAATTTCGGTTTGTCGGATCTCGGGGCATCGAAGCCAGGCTTGCCCGGTTTCTTGCTCCAAGGCTTGCTATCCTGTCTCTCCTGGCCTGCATTGTCGGCTGCGGCGTATCCGCCGCCCGGACCCTTGCCGAACTTGTTCTTCGGCCGCTCGCCGCGGAACGTATCGTCCGGCCGCTCGTCACGGGATGGCTTGCCGGCATAAGGCTTCGGCGACGGCGCCCGGCTGAAATCCGGCGTGCCGGAAAGCCTGGTCACACGGATGCCGCGTTCGAGCGCCTTGTTCGGTCCAATCGCCGCCTGGAAGCTTTCGGCACTCGCCGCGGCGATCTCCACGAAGGTTTCCTCAGGCTGCATCTTGATCGCGCCGATCTCGCGCTTCGTCACATTGCCGTTGCGGCAGAGCATCGGGATCAGCCAGCGCGGCTCGGCATTCTGCTTGCGCCCAACCGAGACAGAGAACCAGACGCTGGCGCCGAAATCCTCGCGCGGTCCCCTCTGCGCCGGCTCGTAGGGCTCGGCATTGTCGCGGCGCTTGCGGCTGCGCTCGTCCTGCACGGTAACTTCGATGAGATCTTCCGGCGCCGAATGATTGGTGCGGTAAAGACGTAGGAAGGCGGCGGCAAGCTTTTCGGCGCCGTGGCTGGCGAGAAGCTGCTGTACCAGCCCCTGCTCTTCCTCCTGCGGCGTTTCGTTGAAGATCGGATCGGCGAGCAGCCGCTCGTCGTCGCGCTCGCTTACCTCCTCGGCCGAGGGCGGTCGCGCCCAGGCAGCCGAAATACCGGCATTCTCGAGCAGGCGCTCTGCCTTGCGCCGTGCATTCAGCGGCACAATCATGGCGCTGATGCCCTTGCGTCCGGCCCTGCCGGTACGGCCGCTGCGGTGCAGCAGCGTTTCCGGATTGGTCGGCAGGTCGGCATGGATGACGAGATCGAGGCCGGGCAGGTCGATGCCGCGGGCGGCAACGTCGGTCGCGATGCAGACCCGGGCGCGCCCGTCGCGCATCGCCTGCAGCGCATGGCTGCGTTCATTCTGCGTCAGCTCGCCGGACAGCGCCACCACGGCGAAATTGCGGTTGTTGAAGCGCGCGGTCAGATGATTGACGGCAGCGCGCGTCGAGCAAAAGACGATGGCGTTGGTCGCCTCATAATAGCGCAGCACGTTGATGATCGCATTCTCGCGGTCACTCGGGGCCACCATGAGCGCGCGATATTCAATGTCGATATGCTGCTTTTCCTCGGCCGCGGTGCTGATGCGCACTGCATCGCGCTGGTAGCTCTTGGCGAGCTTAGCGATCGCAGCCGGCACCGTTGCCGAAAACATCAGCGTCCGGCGTTCGTCCGGTGCCGCATCCAGGATGAATTCGAGATCCTCGCGGAAGCCGAGATCGAGCATCTCGTCGGCCTCGTCGAGCACGGCAGCCTTCAGTTCCGACATGTCGAGAGCCCTGCGGCGGATATGGTCGCAGAGGCGGCCAGGCGTGCCGACGACGATATGGGCGCCGCGTTCGAGCGAGCGGCGCTCGCTGCGGATGTCCATGCCGCCGACGCAGCTGACGATCACCGCGCCAGTCATCTCAAAAAGCCATTCGAGCTCACGCTTGACCTGCAGGGCAAGTTCGCGCGTCGGGGCGATAACGATGGCGAGCGGCGCGCCGGCATTGCCGAAGCGCTCCCTGCCTTCGAGCAGCGTCGGCGCCAGCGCCAAGCCGAAGGCGACGGTCTTGCCGGAACCGGTCTGGGCCGAGACCAGCGCGTCGGAAGCGGCAAGCGCCGGATCGAGCATCGCCTTCTGCACCGGGGTGAGTTCGGCGTAACCGCGCTTCTGCAACGCCTTGGCGATCGCCGGGACGACGCCGTTAAATTCTGTCATGGATTCGATCTTTCGGAGCTGTCAGGCGCGTTGCTGCGCCATGGCCGGAGCCAGCCGGCGGGGTATTTGCGCCGTTCCTAGCCGCTCCCGCGGCGATTGTCAAAGCGTACGGCTACGCCACAGCCAGACGTCGATGCGGCTTGCCCGGCCGCGCAGCGCCGTTTCCAACGGTCCCTCCATGCGGCCGGACTGCGTGAGCACGCTATCGGGGCCGGCAGCGCGGACGATTTCGGCGCTCAGCGCCAGTTCGACGCCATGGCGGGCGGCCACCTCCATCAGCCGGCTGCCGACATTGATGGTGTCTCCCGCCGCCGTGATCTGCTGCCGGTCGCCGGTGCCCAATCGCGAGGCGACGATCGGGCCGCAATGGGCGCCGACCTTGAAGCCGATCTTCTTCGGGGCAAAGCCGGCATGGGCTTGAAGCCAGGCCCGTGTGCGCTCGCACAGGCTGACCGCGCAGGCAGCGGCGCGGGCGCCATCGTCATTGGCCGGCTCCGGCAAGCCGAACAAGATCATCGCGCCGTCGCCCATGAAGCTGGTGATGGCGCCGCCGTGGGCGCGCGCCTCTTCGTCGATCAGTTCGAAGAAGCCGCTCAGCATCTCGCTGACCGCCACTGGCCCGACATTTTCGCTGAGGCCGGTGAAACCCGAGAGGTCGATGAAGATGACGGCGGCGTTCTGGCGCACCGGCGCGGCAAGGAAATTCGGATCGCGCGCCAGCCACTCGCCGAGGCCGGGCGCCTCGATGCGCTGCAGGAGCGCGCTCTGCTCGGCGAAATGGCGGGCGCGGCCGCGGTCGAGCCAGAGTTCGGCCGCCGCGAAGATCAGCGCCGGCGGCAGCGCTGCGGCGATCGGCAGCGCCGCACTCAGCCAGTAGCCATGCGCAAAGGCCGACAGGTTGATCATCGCCCAGACGATCAGCGTCAGCACGATGATGATGTAGCCTGCCGTACTGCGGCGCCAGGCAATCAGCGAAACGAGCACGAGCGTCAGACCGACAGCAATGCCGGCATCGATCAGCCTTATCCTATGGTCGCGTACCATGCCGTCGCCGGTGACGAGATGGGTGATCGCGGTCGACATTACCTCGACACCAGGCATGACGGGATCGAACGGCGTCGGGAAGACGTCGCCGCCGCCAGTCACCGTCGAACCGATGACGACGATGCGACCAGTGACCGCATCCGCCGAAAGCTTGCCATCCAGCGCATCGGCGGCGCTGAAGGTGGCGATGCTGCCATGCCCGCCATAAAAGGTCACCGGCAGGCGCTGGCCGATATCGGTGGGAACACGCAGCTTTCCGAGCATGATGGCATCGGGTTCGATGGTGGGATCGACGCCGAGCGCCACCGACGCGACACGCAGCGGAAAAGCCGGATCCAGCCGGTCTGCGGAACGCGAGATCAGCGGAATGAAGCGCGGCGTGCCGGTCTGGTCGGTTGCGACATTGACGATGCCGACCGCAGCTGCCTCGGCAAAGCGCGGAAGCGGCAAGAGAAGCTGGTTTGCCTCAGGGATGGCGGCAAGCGGATCACCGGCCGCATCCGTGACCCGCTGGCTGCTTTGCGCGAAAGTGGCCGCAGCCGCAATCACGCTCGGCCCCCCGCGGAGGGCAGCAGTCAGCGCCGCGTCGCCCGCCTCCGGCCCCGGATCGACGAGCAGAATGTCGATCGCCAAAGCCTTCGGCTTCAGCGCGGTGATCGCGCCGGCGAGGCGCGCAAGTGTCGCCCGATCGAGCGGATAGCCGTGGGCTGCCGCGGTGCGGTCGTCGATCGCAACGATCGAGACGACGGGAGGCGGTGTTTTCGCCCCGACGATGACGCTGCGGATATCGGCAAGCGAGGCCTCTATCCGGTCGAGAAAGCCGCTTCCGGCATTGAGATGGGTATAACCGAGAGCAGCCGCCCAAAGACCGGCGAGCAGCAGTGCGATCACGGTCAACAGACGATGGTTCATGGGATTTACTGGCCGAGGCGGGCAAGCAGGGCGGCGGCACGCGGCGCCGGCCAGCGGCGCACGACAAGGGGTTCGGTTCCGCCGGTAACATCGACGCCCTCGCCCGGCGACAGCACCACCGCCTCGCCTGCCGGCCGGCGGACTGCGACGCTGCCTCTGACGACCAGCACCGAGGTCTTGCCGCCTGCGACATCGACAGCCCATTGGGTGCCGCGCACGGCAGCGATCGCCTGCGGCGTCACGACCTGGAAACCACCCGCGTGCTGAGTGCTGTCGACATCGACGAGGATGGCCTTGCGCCGCAGCGACGCCGAATCAGGGCTGCCGTCGCGGTTGCGATCGACGAGACTGTAGGCGGCTCCGGCCTCCGCCGTCACCGTGACGCCACCTGGACAACTGAGCACCTGGCGGGCGCCGGCATCACGCGATACCGTGCAGCCGGCAGACTGCGCAAAGGCCGCCCCATGCGGAATGAGGCCGACAGCGAGTGCGGCGGCAAAAAGGCTGCGAAGCGTCGTATTCATGGAAAGTCCCCTTGACCGTGCGGAACAGCTCTTTTGGAAAGCACCCGCCAACCGTCTTCTTCCATGTGAGGGATGATAGACGAATTCAAATATTTCCCTAGTCAAAAAAAGCAAACCGGCGCAATCGCCGGCGGAATTCTTACGTTCTACTATCCGTTTCAAGCACCGGTCCGGCATAACGCGCCCGCGGCCGGATCAATTCGCCGCTGTCGATCTGCTCCATCGCATGCGCAAGCCAGCCGGCGGAACGGGCAAGCGAGAAAATGATGATTGGCGCCTCCCGTGGGAGATCGAAGGCGGCGGCCATTGCGGCAAGCGCGAAATCGACGTTGACCTTCTCGCCGACCATCTCCTCGCCGGTTTCCCGGATCTCGGCAAACTGCGGCGGCAAGGCAAAGTGCAAAAGCAGCGCCAGAGCCCTGACATCGCCGTCGGGATAGAGCGGATGACCGAAGGCCGACAGGCGATTGCCCTGGGCGAGCGTGCGGCGGATCGCCTGCTCCGCCCCGAGGGCGGAAGCGGTCTCGATCAAGGCGTCGACACCCTGCCAGGCGGCGCCGTGCAACGGCCCTGTCAGCGTCGCCAGACCGGACAGCACGACGGCCGAAAGGGCTGCACCCGCCGATGCCGTGACCCGCGCCGCAAAGGTCGAAGCGTTGAGTTCGTGATCGGCAAGCAGCACCAGCGCGCGACGCAGGCAATCGGCAGCATCCGGCCGCTGCCAGCTTGCCGCAAGCCGCAAATGCAGCGGCTGGTCGAAAGGTCCTGGCGCCAGCGCATCGGCGACGGTACGGAGAACGCCACTTGCTTCGCGGCGAAGTGCTGCCTGCGAGCGGCCGAGCGATGGCAGATCCGATGTCACCCGCCCTGCCAGCGCCAGGAACGCCGCCTGAAGCGACGGAGAAGCATGTCCGGTCGCTCTGCCGGAGGAGAGTGTTTCCGCGCCGTTCCAGAGCAGCGCCGCCGTCTGCTCCAGCGTCGCGACTTCTGCGAAACCGGCGGCATCCTTTCCGCGGTAGAAAAGCCGTCCGCCGATGATAGTGGAAATTGCCGAGGACAGAACTGGATCGCCCCAGCGGATCGCCTCGGCGGCGACGGTTTCGGTCTTGCGGCGCCCGGCATGGCGTTCGGCAAGCCGCTGTACGTCGGCAGCCTGGTAGAGGCTGCGGCGCGGGTCGGTGGGATCGGGCCTGGCGCGGATGCGCCCGCGGCTGACATTGGCGTAAAGCGTCTGCGGCTTGGTCTTCAGCGCCTGCAGCGCCTCCTCGGCGGTCAGCCACGACATCGGAACCTCATGTTGATCAATTGCATCAAGATTGACGTCAATGAGACTAGGTCGGATCATCCGTGCCGTAAAGGAGAAAACAACATGAAAAATGGCTTGGAAGACGTCATTGCCGCCGAAACGCAGCTCTCGGATGTCGATGGCGAAGCGGGGCGACTGATCATCCGCGGCGTATCGCTGGATCATCTGGTCGCAGACGGCACTTATGAAGGCGTCGCTGCCCTGTTGCTGGACGGGTTGATGGAGCGAAGCTTCAATGAAGCGGAATTGCGCGACTGGCTGGCGCAAGCGCGAGCTGGGGTGTTCGACCACATCAAGGCCGCCGATGCCGCCCTGCTCGCCTTGCCTCCTGTTGATGCGATGCGGGCGCTGATCGCCCGGCTGCCAGACGGCGAGGATTTCGATACCGCGCTCAGCCTTCTGGCCGCACCCGCGGTCTTTCTGCCGGCGGTTTTGCGCCTGCAACGCGGCAAAAAGCCGATCGCGCCCGACGCCTCGCTGCCGCAGGCCGCCGATATCCTGCGCATGCTGACCGGAAAATTGCCGACCAGGGAGCAGACGGCGGCACTCGACGCCTATCTCGTGACGATATCAGACCATGGCCTCAATGCCTCGACCTTCGCATCACGCGTCATCGCCTCGACGCAGGCTGGCCTCACCTCTTCGGTGCTGGCGGCGCTCAGCGCCCTGAAGGGGCCGCTGCATGGCGGCGCGCCCGGTCCCGTGCTCGACATGCTGGATGCGATCGGCACGGCCGAGAATGCTTACCCGTGGCTCGGCGAAGCGCTTGATCGCGGCGAAAGGCTGATGGGCTTCGGCCACCGCATCTATCGCGTCCGCGATCCGCGCGCCGATGCGCTGAAGGGCGCCCTGAGGCCGCTGATATCAACCGGACAGGTCAACAGCGCCCGCGGCGCGCTGGCGGAAGCCGTGGAGGCTGCTGCATTGGCGATCCTGAAGGTACGCAAGCCGAACCGGCCGCTCGACGTCAATGTCGAATTTTATACCGCGCTGCTGCTCGAAACGCTGGGCTTTCCGCGTGAGGCCTTCACCGGCGTCTTCGCGATCGGCCGCACCGTCGGATGGCTGGCCCATGCGCGTGAACAGGCGCTCGACGGCCGGCTGATCCGTCCACGTTCGGTCTATATCGGGCCGCTGCCGGCCGCTGCCTAAAAGTTGAATTCGCCGGCAGGGGCATGTCCTTGCCGGCGACCGTCAACCGCCGACGAAGGCGGCGAGGTTGTCGAGCGTCGAGCGGCAACCTTCCTCATTGTCTTCGAGGCGAATGCCGGAGGGGATGTTGTCGCAGACCATCGTCACATCGGTGCCTCCATCGGCGGGCGACAATGTCGTGCTGACCGTCATCTCGCCGGAAAAACCTTCATCTTCGGAATCAAAGACCGTAGCCCAGACGATGCTTTCGTCAGGGACGAGCCGTGCAAAACGGCCTTCGAATCTGTCGGTCTTGTCGGAGGTCTTGCCCGGCTGCGACGCCTCGTCATCGGAATAGACGAGCGACATGCTGAAGGCGCCGCCTTCCCTGCCCTCGAAGGCATGGACGATGCCCTTCATCGAATCGGGCGGAAGCCAGGTGGCGACGGCCTCTGCATCGAGGAAGGCGCGGTAGATGTGCTCGCGCGGTGCTGCGATGAAGCGTGAGACGTTGATGCTGCGTCCGGTGGTCATGCAAGCAAGATAGCTCGAGCGCGGATGTTTTCCAGATCGCGCCAGAGCAATTCCAGCAAAAGTGCGCAGCGGTTTTGCGTCCGGAATTGCGTGAAAACAAAGAGATAGAGCATTTCCGTTACTCGAAGAAAACGGAAATGCTCTAACCGCGCGATCTGGTCTTGGCGTTCGTCAGACGAGGCGGCTTTGTTCCGTCGCCGCTTCGATGAAGCTGGCAAATAGCGGATGCGGATCGAGCGGCCGGCTCTTCAGTTCCGGGTGGTACTGCACGCCGATGAACCAGGGATGGTCGGGATATTCGATCGTCTCCGGCAGCACGCCGTCCGGCGACATGCCGGAGAAGACGAGGCCGCAGTTTTCGAGCCGGTCCTTGTAGTCGACATTGACCTCGTAGCGGTGGCGGTGACGCTCGGAAATATCGGTGGAACCGTAGATATCCGAGATCTTCGTGCCCTTCTTCAGCGCCGCCTTGTAGGCGCCAAGGCGCATCGTGCCGCCGAGATCCCCGGCTGCCGTGCGCTTCTGCAATTCGTTGCCCTTGACCCATTCGGTCATCAAGCCGACCACCGGCTCTTTCGTCGCGCCGAATTCGGTCGAGGAGGCACCGGCCACGTCGGCGAGATTGCGCGCCGCCTCGATGACCGCCATCTGCATGCCGAAGCAGATGCCGAAATACGGCACCTTGCGCTCGCGGGCGAAGCGGGCAGCGTGGATCTTGCCTTCCGAACCGCGTTCACCGAAGCCACCGGGCACGAGGATGCCGTGCACCTTTTCGAGATAGGGCGCCGGATCTTCCTTTTCGAAGACCTCGGATTCGATCCATTCGAGGTTGACCTTGACGCGATTGGCGATGCCGCCGTGATGCAGCGCCTCGATCAGTGACTTATAGGCGTCCTTGAGGCCGGTATATTTGCCGACGATCGCGATCGTCACCTCGCCCTCCGGCGTGCGGATGCGATTGCAGACCTCTTCCCACTGGTCGAGCCGCGGCTTCGGCGCCGGCTCGATGCCGAAGGCGGCAAGGACTTCGTCGTCCAGACCTTCCTTGTGGTAGGCTATCGGCACATCATAGATGTTGGCGACGTCGAGCGCCTGGATAACGGCGGACGGGCGAACGTTGCAGAACAGCGAGAGCTTGCGGCGTTCGGCTTCCGGAATTTCGCGGTCGGCGCGCACCAGCAGGATATCGGGATGAATGCCGAGTGCCTGCAGTTCCTTGACCGAATGCTGCGTCGGCTTGGTCTTGAGCTCGCCGGCCGCCGGAATATAGGGCATCAGCGTCAGGTGGACGTAGACGGCGGTGCCGCGCGGCAGGTCGTTGCCGAGCTGGCGGATCGCCTCCATGAACGGCATCGCCTCGATGTCGCCGACCGTGCCGCCGATCTCGCAGATGACGAAATCGTAGTCGTCATTGCCCTCGATAACGAAATCCTTGATCTCGTTGGTGACGTGCGGAATGACCTGCACCGTCGCGCCGAGATAGTCGCCGCGCCGTTCCTTGTCGATGATGTTCTTGTAGATGCGGCCGGTGGTGATGTTGTCGGTCTTGGTCGCCGAACGCCCCGTGAAGCGTTCGTAGTGACCGAGATCGAGATCGGTTTCCGCGCCGTCGTCGGTGACGAAGACCTCGCCGTGCTGGGTCGGGCTCATCGTGCCCGGGTCCACGTTCAGATAGGGGTCGAGCTTGCGAAGCCGAACCCGATATCCACGGGCCTGCAGCAACGCTCCGAGAGCCGCGGCCGCAATTCCTTTTCCGAGAGAGGAAACCACGCCGCCAGTGATGAATACGTATCGCGCCATGGGATTCACCGGATACCTTTTCAAAAACGATTCCACCAGCCCCAAAAATTCTTTTCCGGAACTTTCGGAGCGTGGCGCAGGAATCTGAACAAAAGAAAACCGGCAGACCCTTGGGCCTGCCGGCGGTTTATGTCGAAGCCGGGCTTATTGTCCCGTCGGGACGCCGGAAGGCTGAGCCGGCACCGGCGTGGCCGGAGCTGCAGGCGCAGTCGTCGCCGGTGCGGTGGCAGCCGGAGCCTGAGTTGCTGGAGCAGTCGTTGCCGGCGCTTGAGCGGCGGGAGCCTGCGGTGCGGGCGTCGCTGCCCCGCTGCTCGGAACGCCGTTGCCGGCCGGCTGATTTGCCGGAGCCTGTGCGCCGCCGAGCGAATCGAGAATGCCGTTGCCCTGACCGCCTGTTGCCGGAATCCGGTCGAGAATATCGCTCGGGCGGCCTTCATAACGCGTCAGAATGCCGAGGCCGAGTGAGGTCAGGAAGAACAGCGTCGCGAGGATCGCGGTGGTGCGCGTCAGTGCATTGGCCGTACCACGGGCCGACATGAAGCCGGAACCACCGCCGATACCGAGGCCGCCGCCTTCAGAGCGCTGGATGAGCACGACGCCAACAAGGGCGAGCACGATCATGAGATGGATGACAATCAATACGGTCTGCATGGGTCCAGTCCTGCCCGCCTGGAGACGGACATAAATAAGAATTCTGGCGGCTCTTTACATGAGGCTTTCATCTATTCCAAGCCCTTCGGCCCGGAATAAACCCAGGAATAAAAAATGCCTCAGGCGAGCAGCGCCTCATAGGCCCGGTAGATGGCGAGGAAGTCGGCCGCTTTCAAGCTCGCTCCGCCGATCAGCGCGCCGTCGACATTGGCGATGCCCATCAGTTCATGGGCATTGGCCGGCTTGACCGAGCCGCCGTAGAGAAGACGCATCTTGCGGCCTTCATCGCCGAAGCGGGCCACAAGCTCTGCCCGCATGAAGGCATGCGCCTTTTCGACATCGCCTGATGTCGGCGTCACACCGGTGCCGATCGCCCAGATCGGCTCGTAGGCGATAACGGTATTTTCGGCTGTCGCGCCATCGGGAACGGAGGCGGAAAGCTGGCGTTTGATAACGTCAAGCGCCTGGCCTGTCCGGCGTTCATCCGCGGTCTCGCCGATGCAGATGATCGCCGTCAGCTCTGCGGCGAAGGCGGCCTCCGCCTTGGCGCGCACCAGATGATCCGTTTCGGCATGGTCGGTGCGCCGCTCGGAATGGCCGACGATGACATAGGTGCCGAAACAATCGGCAATCATCTCGGCCGAGATGTCGCCGGTATGCGCACCGGACGGATTCTGATGGCAGTCCTGAGCGCCAATCGCCAGCGGGCTGTCGGTGCACAGCGCCGTCGCCACGTAGAGCAGCGTCGTCGGCGGGCAGATCAGCGCCTGGACCTTGTCGGCCAGCGGCGGGCGAACACCCTCGGCGATCGCTTTGATCTGATCCAGGGAGGCACGCATGCCATTCATTTTCCAGTTTCCCGCCACAAGCGGGCGCACATCAGGTGTCATGCTGGCCTTCCACAATCTGCATATGCCTTGGGCAATATCAAAAGCTTGCAGCAAAGAAAAGCATCATGCCCTTGACGTAAGGGGAATCTCTGCGATCCCGCGCATATTTCTGCCGAATATCGTCCGCTACAGCGCCGCGCGTCTTTTGAGGCACGCAAAGGTAGCATTTTGAATTCATGCATCGTGCTTTCTAAAAATAGTCTCCGAATTTCCGACCGATGCGCTAGCCGGCAAGAATCCAGTTCACCACCCTGCGCCAGTCGATCATCCGGATCGGTGTCCCGTGATTGCCGGTCTGAAACAGCGTGAAACGCGCCGGATATTTTGCCTTGTGCAGGCTTTCGAACAGCGCCTGCTGGTCGGAGGCGGCATAGACCGGGTCGCGGCTGCCATGGGCAAACCAGAGCGGCAGCTTTGCCTTGTAGAAGGCGCTCTTGATGAAATCCGGATCGGTGACCCCGCTCATGATCAGCATGCCCTTCAGCCGCTTGACGCTGTCGCTGTCGCGCGCAATGCCCCAGCAGACCTGGCTGCCCATCGAGGCACAGGAAAGGATGATCGGCCGGCCTGGCGATTGCGCGCTGGCATAGCGGATCAGGCCGGCGATCGCCGCAACGCCGCTCCTGTCGAAGCTCTTGACGGTCGGCGAATAATAAACGCCGCCATTGCCGGCGACGAGGTTCTTCAGCCGGTTGAAATTGCCGCCGAAGCTGTAGTCGTTGGCGCCGAGCCGGCGGTCGCCGTCGCGCCCGTGGATGAAAATCACCGTGAAAGCGGCACTCTGAGCCGGTCCCACCCTGGTGACATCGAGCTTGATGCCGTCGAGAGACAGCGTCTCGTCCGCCTGGACCTTGCGGATGCCGAGCGCCACATATTTCTGCTGCACCCGCTTTTGCGGGATCTGGTCGCGGCCGTTGATATCGCGCATTTCGTCATAGTCGATAACCTCGAAGGCGCCGTCATCGCCCGTCTGCAGCACGGTCTGCTTCGAAAACAGATCGTCCTTGAAAGGCGCCAGCTCATCCGCCGCCTGCGCCGGGCCAACAGCGGACAGCATGGCCGCGGACAAGAAAAACGCCGCAATTGCGGTGATAATGGTGCAATGACTTGTGGACATTCGCATTCGGATGGTTCCTGAGGCCTGCCGCCGCTTGCCATTCCGCGCCCGGCAACGCAAATCATTTGGGAAAAACCCGCCAAGTCAGGCGGTGTCGCGTATAGAGGTGCTTTCTGGCAAAATCTGCCTGATTCGCAAACGTGGCATGAAATGCGGTGATTTTGGGTCGGCGGCGGATGCCCGCCCAAGACAGGATGAAGATCTGAACGGCTCCATGGACGATAGCAACGACCTCTTTTCCGGAATGCCCCTCTCTGAAAAACGCGAGGAGGCGCAGAAGCCTGCCGCTCCGGCCGAGCGGCCGCCGGTGACGGCTGCGCCCGTCGCCGCCGCAGCCCCCCCGGCTGCTGGAGCCTCAGCGCGTCCGGCGCCCGCCGCCTCGAACTCGGATGATTACGGTGCCTCGTCGATCCGCGTCCTTGAAGGCCTCGAGCCGGTGCGCATGCGCCCGGGCATGTATATCGGCGGCACCGATGAAAAGGCGCTGCACCACCTGTTTGCCGAAGTCATCGACAATGCGATGGACGAGGCGGTCGCCGGGCACGCCAATTTCATCGAGGTCTATCTCGACCTCGAGGGTTACCTCACCGTCTCCGACAACGGCCGCGGCATCCCGGTCGAGAACCATCCGCAGGTGCCGGGCAAGTCGACGCTCGAAGTCATCATGACCAAGCTGCATGCCGGCGGCAAATTCGACGGCAAGGCCTATGAGACCTCGGGCGGCCTGCACGGCGTCGGCGTCTCGGTCGTCAACGCGCTCTCCGACGACCTCGAGGTCGAGGTGGCGCGAAACCGCAAGCTCTACCGCCAGCGCTTCTCCCGCGGCCTGCCGCAGGGCGGTCTCGAAGAGCTCGGCGACGTCCACAATCGCCGCGGCACCCGCGTGCGTTTCCATCCAGATCCCCAGATCTTTGGGGATCACATGAAGTTCGATGCCGCCCGCGTCTTCCGCATGGCGCGCTCGAAAGCCTATCTCTTCGGCGGCGTCGAAATCCGCTGGAGCTGCGAGGCGGGCGTGTTGCCCGAAGGCTCCGAGGTCCCTGACAAGGCCGTCTTCCACTTCCCCGGCGGCCTGAAGGACTATCTCCAGGCGACGATGGGCAAGGAGTTCACCGTCACCCGCGAGATTTTCGCTGGCAAGACGGAGAAGGTGAGCGGCCACGGCTCGATGGAATGGGCGATCACCTGGTATGGCGGCGATCCGCAGGTGCATTCCTATTGCAACACCATCCCGACGACCGAAGGCGGCACGCATGAAGCGGGGCTGCGCATCGCGCTGACCAAGGGCCTGAAGGCCTATGCCGAGCTGACGCAGAACAAGCGCGCCGCGCAGATCACCACCGACGACGTGATGATCTCGGCGGTCGGCATGCTGTCGGTCTTCATTCGCGAGCCGGAATTCGTCGGCCAGACCAAGGACAGGCTTGCGACCGTCGAGGCGCAGCGCATCGTCGAGAACGCGTTGCGCGATCCCTTCGACCATTACCTTGCCGACAATCCGAACGAGTCGGCCAAGCTGCTCGACTGGGTGATCGAGCGCGCCGAGGAGCGCCTGCGCCGCCGCAAGGAAAAGGAAGTCAACCGCAAGACGGCGGTGCGCAAATTGCGCTTGCCCGGCAAGCTTGCCGACTGCTCGCAGAACACCGCCGTGGGTGCCGAACTCTTCATCGTCGAGGGCGATTCGGCAGGCGGTTCGGCCAAGCAGGCGCGCAACCGCGCCAACCAGGCAATTCTGCCGCTGCGCGGCAAGATCCTCAACGTGGCCAGCGCCGGCCGCGAAAAACTTGGCGCCAACCAGCAGCTCGCCGATCTCGTCCAGGCTCTCGGCTGCGGCACGCGGTCGAAATATCGCGACGAAGACCTGCGCTACGAGCGCATCATCGTCATGACCGATGCCGACGTCGACGGCGCCCATATCGCCTCGCTGCTCATCACCTTCTTCTATCAGGAGATGCCGGAGCTTGTGCGCGGCGGCCACCTCTTCCTCGCCGTGCCACCGCTTTACAAGATCACCCAAGGGGCGAAATCCGCCTATGCCCGCGACGACAATCATCGCGCCGAGCTGATGCAGACAGAGTTCAAGGGCAAGGCCAAAGTCGAGATCAGCCGCTTCAAAGGTCTCGGCGAAATGATGCCCGCCCAGCTCAAGGAAACCACCATGGATCCGTCCAAGCGCACCCTGCTCAAGGTGCTGATCGACGAGGTGGATTTCGAAGGCACCCGCGCCGCCGTCGACGATCTGATGGGCACCAAGCCCGAAGCCCGTTTCCGCTTCATCCAGGACCGCGCGGCCTTCGCGGAGAACCTCGATATCTAGGGTATACCATCGAGCGCGCCAAACGGTCGGATAGAGACGGGTTCGGCGCGCCGCATTTTAGCATTCACGATTTCACGGAACTGACGAAGAACCGTAACAACTCCGTCAAACAACCGGCGCATGAAGCGGTCGGCGCGCCTTCCCTAGGGGAGCGGCGGCGCCGGTTCGAACCGTTTTCAAACCCCTTGCCGGATATTTGTCATGACCAAGCGTTTTCTCGCGGCTGCCGCATTCGTTTTCCTGTCCAGCACCGTCACCGTCAGCGCCACCGATATCGGCGCCACCTTTGAGACCGCCTGCCCCTTTGGCGGTTGCGCTGCCGGCATCTCGCTCTCCTATCTCGGTGAATTCGTCATCCCGACCGGCCACATGGAAAACGGCGTCGAATTCGGCGGCATTTCCGGCCTCGATTTCGATGCCGCCACCGGCCACTATCTCGCCATCAGCGACGATCGCTCGGAAAGAGGCCCGGCCCGCTTCTATGAACTCAACGTCGATGTCGACGCATCCGGTCTCAAGGGCGTTTCAGTCGTCAAGCAGGTGACGCTGAAGGACAAGAACGGCGAGCCCTTCACTGCCCGGACCGTCGATCCGGAATCGATCCGCCTCGGCAAGGACGGCATCTATTGGGGCAGTGAAGGCGACGGCAAGGCGCTGCTTCCGCCCTTCGTCCGCGTTGCTGCGCCCGACGGTTCCTTCATCCGCGAGTTCAAGCTGCCGGAGGGCTTTGCCCCGACCGCAGACAAATCGACCGGCATCCGCGACAACCTCGCCTTCGAAGATCTAGCCGTCACGCCCTCCGGCGATGTTTTCGTCGGTATCGAAGCTGCCCTCTATCAGGACGGCCCGAACCCCTCGCTGACGTCAGGCAGCCTCTCGCGCATCGTCCGCTACGACGGCGCCACCGGTGAGCCGAAGGCCGAGTACGTCTACCCGGTCTCGCCGATCCCGCAGGCCGCCACCAAGGCCGACGGCGGCAATGACAACGGCATGTCGGAGATGCTCGCCCTCGACGATCACCGCCTGCTTGCCGTCGAGCGGAGTTATGCCCAGGGCTTCGGCAACAGCATCAAGATCATGATGATGGATCTAGCCGACGCGACCGATGTATCCGCCATCGCGTCCCTCGCCAAAAACGACCAGCGTGTCGTCCCCGCCCGCAAGAGCCAGGTCCTCGATTTGAGGGCGATCGGCCTCGTTCCCGACAATATCGAGGCCATGTCGCTCGGCAAGGCCAAGGACGGCACCGATGTTCTCATTCTCGGCTCCGACAATAATTTCTCGGCCAGCCAGAAGACGCAATTCTATGCCTTCAAGATTCTGCGCCGCCCGCAGCAGTAAGACGCTCGGGTCTGAGGGTCGAATAGCGACGCTTTGTATACGCTTTCATGGTGCGGACCTTGAAACCGTCGGGTTGATGGCCCATAACCAGAGTACAAGAAAAAGAAGAGGCGCGCGTGGGTGTGTTCGACCGTCAGAAAAGCAATCATGAACCGCGATGGCTCGGATCGTCGGCGCAGACGCGCACGCCGCTGATTCCCTCCATTTCGGCGGCGCGCTGGCTGCTGGTCCTGGTCGTCGCCGCCGGCGTTTATTTCTTCTACGGCTTCCTCGTGCCGGTGCTCGCAGCCCTCGTCATCGGCTTTGCCAGCTGGCCTCTCTACCGCAAGCTTCTTGCTCGCGTCGGCGGCAATACGACGATCGCCGCAACCATCGCCATCATCATGATCATCACCTTCCTGGTCATCCCGATCGGGCTTGCGGTGACCTATACGACGGGCGAAGTGCGCACCTGGGTCACCTGGGCAATCCACGCCAACCGCGCCGGCGCCCCGACACCCGACTGGATCGTCGCACTGCCTTGGGCGGGCGCCTATCTCGATGAAGTCTGGACAAAATATATCGGCAGTCCCGGCGCCCTGGGCGAAGTCATCCAGGCGGTCAGCGGCGCCAATATCGGCAACATCTATCGCGCCGTGCTTGCGGCCGGCGGCGGCGCCTTCCACCTGCTGCTGACGCTGCTCTTCATGCTGATCGCGCTGTTCTTCGTCTATCGCGACGGTTTCTCCTTCTCCAAGCAGATTGATATGCTCGGCGAGCGCATCCTGCCGAACCGCTGGGAGCGCATTTCCCGCGTTGTGCCGGCGACGATCAGCTCCACCGTCATGGGCATGACGTTGATCGCGATCGGCGAAGGCATCGTGCTCGGCCTTGCCTACTGGATTGCCGGCGTGCCCTCGCCGGTGACGCTCGGCGTTCTGACGGGCGTGATGGCGCTGATACCGGGCGGTGCGCCGCTCTCCTTCACGCTGGTCTCCATCTATCTGCTGGCGAGCGGCTCGCATGTCGCCGGCATCGGTCTCTTCGTCTGGGGGACGGTCGAGCTCTTCATCGTCGACAAGACCCTGCGGCCGAAACTCGTCGGCGGTCCGATCAAGCTGCCCTTCCTGCCGACCTTCTTCGGCCTCGTCGGTGGCGTCAAGACGATGGGTTTCCTCGGCCTCTTCATCGGCCCGGTGCTGATGGCGCTGATCGTCGCCATCTGGCGCGAATGGATCCACGAGGCCCGCAACGCCGACAAGAGCGAAACCGGACCGCAGATCATCATCGACGAACCGGCCCCACCGCCGGTACCGCGCGTCGCCGAAGGCTGAACATATCTTCGCAGACCGGTTACCCCAGTCGCTTTTCCATGAACAGGCTGAGCGGATCCGGCAGGTAAGCGCCGAACGGCTCGATTTCCCGATATCCGTATTTGCGGTAGAGCGCGATTGCCTCGGGCTGGTAGATACCGGTTTCGAGCCGGATTGCCGTCAGCCCCTTTTTCTCTGCGATTGCTTCGAGCGCATTCATCAGGCCGCTGGCGATCCTCAGCCCCCTCGCCTCGGGATCGACGAACATGCGCTTGATCTCCGCCGTGCCGTCGCCGGCCTCGACCATCGCGCAGCAGCCGACGATCACATCGTCGCTGCGCGCGACGAGGAAGCTCACCGAAGGTTTCTCCAGCACGGAGAGGTCGACCAGATGGTTGCTTTCCGCCGGGTAGAGCGATTGCGCATAGGCATCGGAAAGATCGAGAAGGCGGATGACGCCCTCCTGGCGCGGCGGCTCCAGGGCGATGGTCACGGACATGCTGACTTCCTCTGCTGGCGCGGGGCACAATCCCGACATGACGAAGAGTTAATGCCGTTGCCTTCATTCGGTTGGAATTGCGCCCTCTAAGACGATGATGTGCTCAATAATCAAGGAAGCAGAATATGCAAGCGGTGCTGATCGCGATGACCATTCTTGGCTGCGACGATTCCATCAGCCAGTGCAACTATGTCGCGACGGTCGATAAACGCTGGAAAACCGTTGCCGCCTGCGATGCGGAAGCCGAACGACGGCTGAAGACCTATGTGAATGTCAACTATCCCTCAGTGATCGCGGTGTGCGAGGCGCCGAAAGCCATCGCCGCCGCCGAGCCGCCGAAGCCGGCGCCCGTGCCTGCCGCTGCGCCCGAGGTCGCTGTCGCAGCGCCTGAGGAACCCGCAGGAAGGATCGCCGGTTTTGCTGAAGGTATCGCCGGGCAGGTCCGCGCCCATCTGCCCTCGGGCAGAAGCGTCAGGGACACACTCACCAAGCCGGTGCATTTCGTCTCCGCCAGCTATTCCTGGGTGGTGACGCGGCTGGCTGATTAGGCCGCGGCAAGCGCCGCGTAGACGCGGGCCGATTGTCGCTGCTCGTTAATGTGCAGCTTTTCCACCATGTCGAGCAACTCGCCGATCGCGCCATGCGCGTCGTGATGGCGGAATTTTTCGAGAAGACGGCCGCAGACATTGCCGAGCACGTTGCCGGGCGCTTTTCTGGCGGCGTCGCGCCACAGCATCGTCGCCTCGACGAAGATCACGCTGATCTCCCTCGGCAGGCCAGCGGACTCATAGAGCGCCCGCACGGCATGCATGCGCCCGGTTGCCAGGATCGAACGCACGCGGCGCTCGCCGCAGCCGGTCAGATCGACGATCGCGCCGGCGAAGAAGTCCACCTTGCCGGCGCAGAGCGCATGCATCAGGAAGGATGGCGTCAGCCGGCCGTTGAGGCGCAGATGCTGGACGAGGTCGGGGATTTCGCGCGGGGCGATATCGCCGGCGATCGAGACGATGGCAGCCTCAGTCGCCTCGCGGCTGATGCGCTGAAGCCGCTGCAGGCCGATCGCCGCCTGCGCCAGCGGCAACCCGATCAGCGCATTGCTGACATGCTGGGTGAGCAGCTGGCGGGCATCTGCGGGAAGATCGCTGCGGTCGAGAAGCAGGTTGCGGATATCGCAGCAGTCGCCGAGCCGTTCCGCGATGCGTTTCAACGAAAGGCTGGAAATCACAGCACCGTCATTCTCGAGCAGGCAGAGCAGTTCTTCCTCGTCGCCAACCTCCGCAAGGGCGGCGGAAACCGGGCGCGTCACATGCGCTCTGGCGGCGATCAGCATGCGGGTGGCGCCATTGCCGCGCGCGGCAAGGTCGACCAGATCGGCATCGCTCAAAAGCGGCGAACAGGTCACAGCATGGCAGGCAACCTCGGGCTGGTCTTCGGCAAGCGAAAGGATCAGGTTGCGCGGCGCATCGGGTGACCAGGCGATCGCCTCGGCAAGCCCAAGCCGCACCCGCGGCGACGGATCGTCGAGAAGAAAGGTCATCGCCATTTCGGCCGCCGCCCGCTCGTCCGCGGACATTGCGGACTGCAGATAGGCGCGCCCGAGGGCGTTTGCGGCCCGGGCCCGGTCACCGGTCTTGGCCGTTTCGATCCAACGAAGGAAAGCTTCTACGATCACGCGACGCCCCAGCACTTGAACGCGATTCCCTCGCGCTCTATTCAATGCTGCGACCGTAGCGGCAAAAGGTTTAGGATTGGTTCACCATATTTCTTAAGTCTTTGTACGCCTTGACGGCTCGGCTCAGCCTTGCTGTGGCTTCGGCCGGACCATCTCGAAAACATCGCTGCCTTCGCTGTAATCCATGTAGCCCATACGGGCGACAGGTTTGGCGATCGACATATCGAGGCGGCCGTCCCTGACGATCGCTTCGTCGATACGGATGCCGACCACTTCGCCGAAGACCAGGACGTTTTCGGACGGTTCCCCCGACAGCGTCTTCGGCTCGATGATCTCCGTGACCTTGCATTCAAGTACCGCGAAAGCCTCGCCGACATAGGGCGCGTCGATCAATTCGGCCTGCTTCGGCGTCAGGCCCGCGAAATCGAATTCGCTGTCGCCGTAGGGCAGCGCCGCCGAGGAGAGGTTCATCTTCTCAGCGAGATCGCGGCTGACGAAATTGCAGGTGAAGACGCCGGTCTCGGCCGCATTGCGCTGGCTGTGCTTGCGTCCGGCGGAAGAAAACATCACCAGCTTCGGCCGGTCGGCAACGGCATTGAAGAAAGAATAGGGCGCGAGATTGATCGATCCGTCCCTGCCCTTGCTGCCAATCCAGCCGATCGGGCGCGGCGACACGATCGCCTTGAACGGATCATGCGCGAGCCCGTGCCGGTTGCTCTCGGTGGTGTAGAACATCAATCGTCTCCGCCGACCCAGGTCACGGTATCGGCAAGCTCCGGACGCGGCCGCTCGATTGCCGGAAATGTGGTCGAGCCGATATGGATGAAGCCCGCCACCTTTTCATCCGAACCGACGCCGAGCAGCGGATAGGCGCGCTCGTCATAGGCGAACCACTCCGTCAGCCAGTTGGCAACATAACCATTGGCGTTGGCGGCGAGAATGACGTTGAAGCAAAGCGCGCCGGCCGACATCAACTGCTCCCATTCAGGGATCTTGATATGCGGTCCTGCCTTGCTGACGACGGCGACGACCACGGGCGCGCGGGTGAAACGGCTGCGCTCGACCTGGATCATCTCTTCGGAAAGTACGGGCTTTGTCTGAAGTGCCAGCGTCAGAAGCTCCTCGCCGAGACGCACGCGCGGCTCTCCGCGATAGACGATGAAGCGCCAGGGGGCGATCTTGCCGTGATCGGGAACACGCGAGGCAAGCCGCAGGATCTCCTCGATCTCGGCCTTTTCAGGGCCTGGTTCGCACATCTGGAAAGCGGGGATGGAGCGGCGCACGGCGAGGTAGTCGATCAGCTTGATATCGGATTTCATGCGGGAGAGGCTCTCATTATTTATGCTGCTGCAAAGGGTGGGTCTTGAATTTGCCATCGCGTTGGTCTTGAAGTGGCCTTTGCGATTTCAGAAGTCAATCGGTTCACGAAACAGATGTTTGGCATTTTGCCTTTTGCACGTATCGGCCTTGCCATTGCCCTGATCATACTGACGCCCTTCGGCGCCGCCGCTCAGGATGCCTTCAAGGGATTCAAACAGCTTGAATCGACGCCGAAGATGCCGAAGCTCGATGCCTTCATCGCGCCCGGCGCGGCGCCCGAAGGGGTCAAGCTGCGCGACATCCCGATGGAAGCGAAGCTGACAGCGGACGGCACGCCGGTTGAGGAAGGCCTCTCCTGGTACGTCTTCAGCCCGATCGCCGGATCCGACGGCAAGCTGCCGCTGATCGCCAGCGCCAAGGGCGGGCCTGCCGCCTTCCAGCTCGCACCCGGTGACTATTTCGTCAACGTCTCCTTCGGCCGCGCCGGCGTCACCAAGAAACTGACCGTGCCCGCTGAAGGCGAGGTCGACAAGCAGGTGATGGTGCTCGATGCCGGCGGCCTGCTGCTCAATGCCGTCTCCGGCACCGACGCCCGCATCCGCCCCGACCAGTTGAGCTTCTCGATCTATTCTTCGGAAGTGCGCGACGATGGCGAGCGCGGCCTCGTCATGGCCGATGTCTCGCCGAATACCGTTGTCCGCCTCAACGCCGGCACCTACCACATCGTTTCCGAATATGGCAGCGTCAACGCCGTGATCCGCGCCGATATCCAGGTCGAGGCCGGCAAGCTGACCGAAGCGACGATCCAGCATCGCGCCGCGCAGATCACCTTCAAGCTGGTCTCCGACGCCGGCGGCGAGGCAATCGCCGATACGGCATGGTCGATCCTGACGGCGGCCGGCGACAGCGTCGGCGAAAGCGTCAGCGCCTTCCCGACCATGGTTCTCGCCGAAGGCGGATATTCCGCCGTCGCCCGCAACAAGGACAAGATCTACCAGCGCGATTTCACCGTCGTCGCCGGCAGGAACACCGATGTCGAGGTCCTGATGAAGGACCAGCAGCCGCAGCCTCCGGCGGATGCTGCCCGCACGGTGCAGCAGGTGCCTGTGGGCACACCGACACCGCCGGGTGTCCAGCCGGCTCCGGTGGAGCCGCTGCCTTCCTACGAACAGCTCGTGCCGCAGGGCGGCGACGACACCAGCCTCGATTGATTTTACCGTGCGAGGTTTCGGCTCAGCCGAGACGTTTGGCACAGGCGCGTTCCGTCATTGGCATAGGGAATTTTTTGACGCGCACTGCGGTCGGGTGATTCGTTCCCCGATCATGGTGGTACCGTACGGATCTTGATCGGATTTCCGACAGCGCCGAATCCGGCGCTGTCCGACCCCGGCGATTTTTAGGCCGCCTTGGCCCTTTTTGCTTCGGCCTTGCGACGAATGTCGGGCGGTGTCGCTTCGAGGGCAAGGCTCTCGACGGCGGCGTCGAGCCCCATCGAAACCTGTTCCTGGCTGCCGAGGCGGCGGATATTGACCGTGTGCTCCTCGGCCTCCTTCCTCCCGCAGACGATGATGACAGGAACCTTGGTGACCGAATGCTCGCGGACCTTGTAGTTGATCTTCTCGTTGCGGAAGTCGGTTTCGACGTTGAGACCGGCCTCGCGCAGCGCCTCGGCCACTTCAAGCCCGTAGGCGTCGGCTTCCGAGGTGATCGTTGCGACAACCACCTGAAGCGGCGATACCCAAAGCGGCATGTGGCCGGCGAAGTTCTCGATCAGGATGCCGAGGAAGCGCTCCATCGAGCCGCAGATGGCGCGATGGATCATCACCGGCTGCGTTTTTTCGGAGTTGCTGTCGATATAGAAGGCGCCGAAGCGTTCCGGCAGGTTGAAATCGACCTGCGTCGTGCCGCACTGCCATTCGCGGCCGATGGCATCCTTCAGCGTATATTCGAACTTCGGCCCATAGAAGGCGCCCTCGCCCGGCAGGATGCCGGTCTTGATGTCGTTCGACTGCTGCTGGATCGTCTCCAGCACGCCCATCATCACGCTTTCGGCGCGGTCCCAGAGCTCGTCCGAACCGACACGCTTGTCCGGCCGGGTCGAGAGCTTGATGGTGACTTCGTCGAAGCCGAAATCCTTGTAGACCGAAAGGATCAGGTCGTTGATTTTCAGGCATTCGGCCGCCATCTGCTCGTCGGTGCAGAAGATATGCGCATCGTCCTGCGTGAAGCCGCGCACGCGCATCAGCCCGTGCAGCGCGCCCGACGGTTCGTAGCGGTGGACATTGCCGAATTCGGCAAGCCGGATCGGCAGCTCGCGGTAGGATTTCAGCCCGTGCTTGAAGATCTGGATATGGCCGGGGCAGTTCATCGGCTTCAGCGCAAAGACGCGGTCGTCGTCGGTGTCGTCGCCGGCAACCGTTACCTTGAACATGTTGTCGCGGTACCAGCCCCAGTGACCGGAGGTTTCCCACAGCGACTTGTCGAGCACCTGCGGCGCATTGACTTCCTGATAATCGCCGGCCAGCCGGCGGCGCATATAGGCGACCAGCGTCTGGAAGACGCGCCAGCCCTTGCCGTGCCAGAAGACGACGCCCGGCCCCTCTTCCTGGAAATGGAAGAGATCCATTTCGCGGCCGAGGCGGCGGTGATCGCGCTTTTCGGCTTCGGCAAGCATATGCAGGTAGTTGTCGAGTTCCGACTGCTCGGCGAAGGCCGTACCGTAGATGCGGCTCAGCATCGGATTGTTGCTGTCGCCACGCCAATAGGCGCCGGCCACCTTCAAGAGCTTGAAGGCGGAGCCGATCTGGCCGGTCGAGGCCATGTGCGGGCCGCGGCAGAGGTCGAACCAATCGCCCTGATAATAGATCTTGAGATCCTGCCCTTCCGGGATCGCGTCGACGAGTTCGACCTTGTACTGCTCGCCCTTGTCGGCGAAGACCTGTTTGGCCTTCTCGCGCGACCAGACCTGCTTGGTGAAGGCGGCGTTGCGGGCGATGATCTCCTTCATCTTCTTTTCGATCTTCGGCAGATCGTCGAGTGTGAAGGGCTCGTTCTTGGCGAAGTCGTAATAGAAGCCGTTTTCGATGACCGGGCCGATCGTCACCTGGGTGCCGGGCCAGAGTTCCTGCACCGCTTCGGCCATGACATGCGCCGCGTCGTGGCGGATAAGTTCCAGCGCACGGTCGTCATTGCGGGTGATGATCTCGATCCTGCCCGTCGTCACGGGATCGGAAAGGTCGCGCACGGTGCCGTCGATTGCAACGGCGACCGCCTTCTTGGCAAGCGACTTGGAAATGGATTCGGCGACATCCCGGCCGGTTGCGCCAGCATCGTAGCTGCGCACGGAACCATCGGGAAATGTCAGGGAAATAGCTTGGGACATCGAAATTCTCCTTGTCCAGTCCCGCCAACGAATGCGGGTGGTTGCAACGACAGCGCCTCCGTCCTTGGATTCGCTGCCGCCTGATACTCAGATTTGCTGCGTGAGTAAAGACGAAGCCGGCCTACATGATCATTTCGGTCAGGCCGCACACGGTGTTCCAGTTGCGCATCGTGCCGACGCCGAGCCGCTTGGTCGTCAGCGCCGAAAGCAGCTTGGATTGGCTCGGCTTGCCGGCGAAATCGATCCAGAGATCGCCGCCGACGACGGCGATGCGCTGTCCCTCCGTCATCAGCGGTTTCAGCGCCTCCACCCTCTTCGGGTCGACCGGCAGGCGCATCACCCGGACGATCACCTGGTCGCCATTGCCATCCCTGAAGGGATTGGTGCTGCAAAGAGCCATCCAGGTGCAGTCGCTGCGCACGATGATGTCGACATGTTTGCCGAACTTTTCTTCAAAGCCCTCTTCCAGGGCTACCTCGAGTTCGTGCGGCCGCATTTCGTCGGCCTCGAAGACAAGATTGCCCGTGGAAACCAGCGTGCGCGGCTCGCGATAACCGAGTTCTTCGGCAAGTGCGCGCAAATCCTGCATGATGACGCGGCGGTCGGGCGTCAGGACAATGCTGTGCAGAAGGGCGATGAAGGTGCTCATGGCCGCCAGAACTCCTCTGCGCCGTCGGGCAAGGTCTTCAGCACCCTGTCGAATGCGGCGGCGTCAACATGTTTCCGCACAGCCATCGCCACGTCTCGGATGGCAGTGTCGGGTGAAAAATTATGGTCACCGCGCAGTGACTGCGCCTCCCGCGTCATCGTCGCGCGATCCTCGAAGGACCGTTTGGCCTCGTCGGGATTCCAGTCGGCGACGAAGATCGCGCGCAGCACCGGCGGCAGCACATCGGCAAACCGGAGCGCGTCTGCGACCTCGAGGCGGCGGCGGAACGTCTGAAAGACCCCTTGTGTCATGGTGTAGACCACATTGCGGCTGTCGATCAGCATATCGGCTCTCACATCATCGAGATAACCGTCGAAGTCTTCCGATGCACGCCTGTATTCGCCGGGCATCGTCATGGCGCTCACCCCCTCTTGCGTCCGAGGGTGAAATAGCGCCACGGGGTCCACCAGCGGAAGCCGTCGCCGAGTATCTCCGGCACCTGGTCGAGACCGCTGGTGCCGCCCGGGCCGCAGCGGCCGACGCGAAACAGCGTCATCCAGCCGCCGGCCCACAGACCGTGGCGGGCGATCGACTCGTAGCCATATTCGGAGCAAGTCGGGATATGGCGGCAGGAATTGCCGACAAAGCCGGACAGCGTCAGCTGGTAGAGGCGGATGAGACCCATGCCGAGCAGGCGGTCGGGAGTCTTGCGGAACGGACCGGTGTAATTGCGGGAAGTGCGTGCGGCCTTTTCACGCGGCTTGTCCGATCCGGCAGCACCGCCGTCGTCCTCATCGTCAGCCTGCTGGGCGCAGAACTCGCACATGTCAGTTACGCCTCGACAACTTCCGCCCGTTTCGCCTCGATCTGCCCGATCGCGTCAACGACCGCATCGAAGGTCAGCATCGTCGAGGCATGGCGGGCCTTATAGTCCCGCACCGGCAGCAGATAGCGCATGTCTTCGAACCGCCCCTGTGGCCCCGCTCCATCCGCCTTCAACATGGCGAGCATGTCCTGGTGTGCCTGGCGCAATTCGCCCGATGTGGCGCCGACGACATGACGGGCCATGATCGAGGACGAGGCCTGGCCGAGCGCGCAGGCCTTCACCTCATGGGCAAAACCGGTCACCGTATCGCCGTCCATCTTCAGCCAGATCCGCACCTTCGAGCCGCAGAGCTTGGAATAGGCCTGGGCGGTCGCATCCGCATCATCAAGCGTGCCGGTCAACGGAATATTGCCGGCGAATTCGAGGATTTTGCTGTTGTAGATATCGTCCATGCTGGATTTCCGCTCCAAAATCACTGCGGATCGGCCTTTATGGGGGCGTTATTGTCATCAAAACAAAAAACACACCGTGTCGTCTGAGGATACTTACATACGATGGCCGTCTTCCTATATGTATGTCGTTCGAAGGCCATTAAAATGCAATGGCCTCGTGTAAGTTTGATTGGGAAACCGTGCCGGACGGGCTGAACTTGCCCTGAAAGCCCCGGAGCCTGCCAAAGGTGCATGAATTCCCCCATGGGATTGACCAGTGGCGATTCCGACAGATCGGTCCGCGGTGCGGACCAGGAGACCATTGTTCATGGACGCCATCGTAAAGAATTTTCCGCAGACGAACCGAGACTCGGATCGCCCCTCCCAGCAGGAGGCGGAGGAAGCCGTTCGCGTTCTGCTGCGCTGGGCCGGTGACGACCCGACGCGTGAAGGGCTGCTCGAAACGCCGGCCCGCGTCGTCAAATCGTACCGAGAACTCTTTTCCGGTTACGACATGGCGGCGGAAGACGTGCTCGGCCGCACCTTCGAGGAGGTAGCCGGTTACGACGACATGGTCCTCGTCAAGGACATCCCGTTTTACTCGCATTGCGAACACCACATGGTGCCGATCATCGGCAAGGCCCACGTCGCCTACATGCCGGACGGGCGTGTGCTCGGCCTGTCGAAGATTGCCCGTGTCGTTGAGATCTATGGCCGCCGCCTGCAGACGCAGGAAACGATGACCGCGCAGATCGCCCGGGCCATCGACGATACGCTGCATCCGCGCGGTGTCGCCGTGTTGATCGAGGCCGAACACATGTGCATGGCGATGCGCGGCGTTCAGAAGCAGGGCTCGACCACGTTGACGACCACCTTTACGGGAACGTTCAAGACCGAGCCGGCCGATCAGGCCCGTTTCATGACCATGGTGCGGAGCCGCTGATACCGGCTCCCTCAGGAGGGCCGCGATGAGTCAACTGATCTTCAATCAACCATCCGAGGACAAGTCGGCGTTGGAAGACGCCGGCGATTTCACGCCGCGTTTCGACGACCGCGGCCTGATCACCGCGATCGTCACCGATGCTGGCGATGGCGAGTTGCTGATGGTGGCGCATATGAATGCCCAGGCGTTGGCGCTGACCATCCAGACCGGCACGGCGCACTATTTCAGCCGTTCGCGCGGCAAGCTCTGGAAGAAGGGCGAGACCTCCGGCAATCTTCAGACGGTGAAGGAAATCCGCACCGATTGCGATCAGGACGCCATCTGGCTGAAAGTCGAGGTCGCCGGCCACGACGCCACCTGTCACACCGGCCGCCGCTCCTGTTTCTACCGGACGATCACGCTTCAGGACGGAAAGCCGATGCTTGACATCGTTGACGACGAGCTTCAATTCGATCCGCAGGATGTCTACGGAAAATAGCCCGAATTCCCCGGTACTTGCTCCTTATTGCGCCAGAAACCGCTTCTATATACCATTTGGAAACTGATCGGGCACACTATCGAAAATCACGTGTTCTGCTGGGAGGGGAGAGCGCCATGTTGAGCTGGAGTCTGCATCGTCAAAGCTCTGAAGGCGAGGGTTCTGGTTCCGGCATGTCGACCACGCTCGATATGCTCCCGCCTCCGGCGCCTCAAAAGAAAATCAAGATCGCGCTCGCGCTCGGCGGTGGCGCTGCCCGCGGCTGGGCCCATATCGGTGTGCTGCGCGCACTCGACGAGGCAAAGGTCGAGATCGGCATGATTGCCGGCACCTCGATCGGCGCGCTGGTCGGCGGCTGCTATCTCGCCGGCAAACTCGATGAACTCGAAACCTTCGCGCGCTCGCTGACGATGCGCCGCATCGCAAGTCTCCTCGACCTCACCATCGGCGGCAGCGGTCTGTTCGGCGGCATGCGGCTGACCAAGCGTATGCAGGAACATCTCGAAGGCCTGAACGTCGAGGATCTCGACCGGCCTTTCGTCGCGGTCGCTGCCGAGGTCAATACCGGCCATGAGGTCTGGATTGCCAATGGTTCGCTGATTACGGCGCTGCGCGCCTCCTATGCCCTGCCCGGCATTTTCGAGCCGGTGCGCAGCAATCACCGCACGCTGGTCGACGGGGCGTTGGTCAATCCCGTCCCCGTCTCCGTCTGCCGCGCCTACGAGCAGCCGCTCGTCGTCGCCGTCAATCTCAATTACGATCTCTACGGCCGCTCGGCCGTCGTCCGGCACAATGCCAGCCTCTCTCCGCAGGAAGTGCAGAAGCAGGAAGAGGCGCCCTATGCGCGCCTCGGTATGACCGGCGTCATGGTGCAGGCCTTCAACATTATCCAGGATAGGATCGCCCGCGCCCGCCTTGCCGGCGACCCGCCGGATATTTCGCTGCAGCCGCGTCTCAGCTATATCGGCCTTTCCGAATTCCACCGGGCTGGCGAAGCGATCGAACGCGGCTACGAGGAAGCCAGAGCCCGGCTCCCCGAGATCAAGCGCATGCAGGAAGTCTACGCCAGCCACCCCTGATGCAGGCCGTCTAACAGCCTGCAGCGATTTTGCCGCAACGACATCGGTCAAGCACAGCCGGCGAGAACCTCAGCCGGCGATATAGGCCTTGATTTCCTCGGCCTCACGCTCGACTTCTGCGATGCGCGATTTCACCACGTCGCCGATCGAAATGATGCCTGCAAGCTTGCCATTGCTTTCCACCGGCACGTGACGGAAACGGCGGCTGGTCATCAGCTCCATCAGCTCGTTGACGGTCGTTTCCTCATGGCAGCGGTAGACCTTCGCGGTCATGACCTGGGCCAGCGACTGGTCGAGGCCTTCCTTGCCGTGTTTGGCGATCGCATGCACGAGATCGCGCTCGGTGAACATCCCCGAAATCCGGTTCTCCATGCCGACGACGACGATGGCGCCGATCTTCTTCTTGCTGAGGATGGCGGCCGCCTCGGCGACGGTGGTGTTCGGCCCGGCAGTGATGACGTCCCTGCCCTTCAGGTCGAGAATTGCTTTGACTGAACTGGTCATTCGAACCTCCTATGTCCGTGAAACACTTGTCACAGGCATCCGCGGCGGTTTCTCCCCCCATCGCGGACAGGTTGATGGTGCACTGCCCGGCTCAGGATTGCAACATATCCTTCTCGGTTCCGTCAGGTTCCATCACCGGCGGGCGCGGCGCCCGATCAAACAGCGAAAACAGCAAGAAGCCGAAGACAAAGCCGCCGATATGCGCGTCCCAGGCAATCGCCTGGTCGCTGTCGCCGACGAGCGGGATGCCGACGGCGATCAGCGCGTTGCCGACCAGCCAGAGCAGCATGAAGATGATGACGGTGCGGCTCTTCAGCGCCTCGACGATGGAAAGCCGGGGATTGAGATGCGCCGGCGCCATCGGCCGCCGTTCGGCCGGAAAGGCGAATCGGCAGGCGGCGCCCATCAGCCCGGAGATGACGCCCGACGCGCCGATCAGCAGTGACACGTCCCCCCAGTTCAGGACCGCGTGCAGGGCGGCGGACGCGACGGCGGAAAAAACCCAGAAGAGCACGAAACGCAGCGTCCCGATGCGGCGCACGACCGGCGCGCCGAAGGCCATCAGCCAGAAGGCGTTAAAGAGGATATGCTGGACGCTGCCGTGCAGCAGCGAATAGGTGACGGGCGTCCAGAACAGCTCCGGCCCCTGCTGCGACAGCGGAATCACATAACGGGCGGGAACGAAGCCGAAGGTGAAGAACAGCCAGTTCAGCGCATCGTCGGACAGCAACAGCTCCTGCACCGCATAGATGACACCAAGCAGGCAAAGACTGAAGAACAGCGCCGGTGGAAGGTTGAAGACCGGTTCGCGCGGTGGCCGTGCCGGCGGCTGGACCTCGGGAGGTTCGGGCGCCTTATGCGGCTCGGCCGTCTGCTCATTCATCTGTGTTTCGCCTCGTTGAGGCCACAGCCATACAGGAGCGACTGTCAAAAAAAAAGCCGTCCGAAGGGTCGGACGGCGTACCGGGAACTCCAGGGAAAGACCTCGGCCCGGGCAGGTTGTGCTGAACTTCGAAAGTCGAAGCGATGGCAGGACAGTGTCACGATAGGTACTGCATCTCAACCGAAACCATCTCTTAACCTTAACCGCCGTGATTTGGCATGAAATCCGCAAGGTAGAGTCTGTAAGGGCAATGACTGCCCGAAAATGCTCCGGAATGGGACAGGTTGGTGTGAAATGCGTGTGCAAACGACCATCGAAATTTTTGACTATTGGAACCGTATCCGCGGCGCTGCCGATGCGCCGCTGAAATCACAGGTCGAACCCTCCGCCGTCCCCCACCTGCTCCAGAGTCTGTTCATTCTTGAGCGGCGCGAGGGCGGCGACATCGGTTTCCGGCTCGCCGGCACCCGCATCTGTGATCTCTTCGGGCGAGACCTGCGCGGCGAACGTTTTTCGTCTCTCTGGGCAAATGGTCAGCTCGCGGACATCGAACGCACGGCGATGGGCGTCATGGACCATGCCATGCCGGCCCTGTTCAACGCCACCGGCTACAGCACCGTCGGTCATCAGGCCTCCTTCGAGATTATCATGATGCCGCTGCGTTCGCCGGACGGCGCCTGCGACAGGCTGCTCGGCGCAATCGCGCCGGCAGCGGCCGCGAGCTGGCTGGAGATCGTACCGCTCGAATTCCTGGCACTCGACCGCAGCCGGCTGCTGCCCGGAAAATTCGACAAGCCAGCACCGGCCGAACCGCGCCGCATCAACAGGATCGTCGCTGGCAAAAGCATCCATTTCGGGCAGGTCATGCGCCGCATGGTGTCGCAGCTGCTGAGCGTGGAGGCTCGCTGACGGTCCCACTTTAGGACATCGGGCATACTCGTTTTCCGCTATGTCGGGACTGGGCGAAACAACCTTCTGTTAATGGATTGTGGGTAAAGATCGGTCTCTGCGATTTTCATGAAGAAGCCCTTTGATGCACTCGTTCCAGCCAGCTCAGACGCAACGACCTGCGCCGCGCCCTGAACAGGGCGTTTTCCAGCGCGTGCCCATCAATATGCAGGGCCGGCTGATGCTTGCGAACTACGAGGAATTCGAATGCATGGTGATCGACATGTCGCCTGGCGACATGTACGTCACCTGCCCCGGCCGGCCGCGCGCCAACGAACGCGTCGTCGCCTATATCGACCATCTCGGCCGCGTCGAAGGTTACGTCCAGACGATCGATGGTCGTGGCTTCACCATGTCGATCAACGCCACCGATCGGAAACGCGAGAAACTCGCGGCCCAGCTCACCTGGCTTGCCAACAAGCATGAACTCGGCCTGCCCGAGGATCGCCGCCACGACCGTCTGACGCCGCGCGACACGAAGACCGAGCTGACGCTCGAGGACGGCACGCGTTATTCCTGCCGTATCATGGACCTTTCGCTGTCGGGCGCTGCCGTCGACGTCGAGATGCGCCCTTCGATCGGAACGGCCGTGCGCCTCGGCAACATGCGTGGTCGAGTCGTACGCCACTTCGTCGAAGGTGTGGCGATCGAATTCTTATCGATCCAGTCCCGCGAGACGCTGCGGGAATTCCTTTAACAGCTGCTGAAAATGGCGCTGCCCTCCGGTGCGCACCCGGTCAGGTCGTGTTGAAAAGCCTGCACTTCACGGCAAGAGAT
The DNA here is from genome assembly GCF_004306515.1 of Rhizobium beringeri. Classification (NCBI taxonomy): domain Bacteria; kingdom Pseudomonadati; phylum Pseudomonadota; class Alphaproteobacteria; order Hyphomicrobiales; family Rhizobiaceae; genus Rhizobium; species Rhizobium beringeri. The sequence continues at coordinate 2,000,645 of NZ_SILG01000001.1, forward strand.
TTGCAAGCGGCAACAAATCTGGCTTTGGAAAGCAGGCGCGAATTCCTGTCGCAAGTCGTTCCACCCAGTCGGAAGGTAATATTATGTGTGGAACAAGCTGCGACACCGATTGGCATCCAGTTCGTTTGCCCAAAATTGTGCAGTGATTTGCGTCCCGGAGTGCCCGCCCTCGCCCGTCTTCCCTTTGTCAGCGATATGATGGATAAGGTCCGCTTCGACCGCAGGCGCACCGATGTCAGCTCTCTATCCGGAAATCGAACCTTATGATCATGGTCTGCTCGATACGGGCGACGGCAACCTGATCTACTGGGAGGCCTGCGGCAATCTGGCGGGTCGCCCGGTGCTGGTGCTTCATGGCGGCCCTGGCTCCGGCTGTTCGACCACGGCGCGCCGCTATTTCGATCCCGATGCCTACCGAATCATTCTGTTCGATCAGCGCAATTGCGGCCGCAGCCTGCCGAGTGCTGCCGATCCCGAAACTGATCTCTCCCTCAACACCACCTGGCATCTCGTTGCCGATATGGAACGGCTGCGGGCCTGTCTCGGCATCCACACCTGGCTGCTTTTCGGCAATTCATGGGGTTCGACGCTGGCGCTCGCCTATGCCGAAACCCATCCAGAGCGGGTCGCGGCGATCGTCCTGTCAGGCGTGACTACCACCCGACGCTCGGAAATCAACTGGCTCTATCGCGGCATGGCGCCGCTCTTTCCGGAAGAATGGCACCGTTTCCGCCAGGCGGTTTCCCCAGGCAGCCAGGAACGAGATGAGGACATGGTTGCCGCCTATCATCGTCTCCTCAACGATCCCGACCCGGAGACGCGCCTCAAGGCGGCGCGCGGCTGGCATGATTGGGAGGCGGCTTCGATTCTGCTCGCCGATCCCCAAGGCCTGCCGCGCCGCTGGGCCGATCCGGCCTATTTGCTGACGCGGGCCCGCATCATCACCCACTACTTCAGCAATGGCGCCTGGCTGGAGGACGCCCAGCTTTTGAAGAACGCCGCGCGGCTCACCGGCATCCCCGGTATCCTGCTGCAGGGAAGGTTCGACATCGAGGCGCCGCTTGTCACCGCCTGGGAACTGGCCCGCGCCTGGCCGCAAAGTGAGCTCAACATCCTTGCGCATGCTGCCCATTCCACCGCAAATCCCGATATGAGCGCGGCGATCGTCGCCGCCATCGATCGATTCCGCGATATCTAGCAAAAATAATTTTCCCGCCGGAATCGGGGATATGAGCGATATTCTGCTTTTGAACCGGCCGAATCGGCCCATTCCGGCGACATCGCCGGTCGGCTGCGCGCCGCCGCAGATCGCCGGCCGGCAGCTGAGATTTACCCGGCTCAACGAAATTCCTTAACATACGGACGGCAACGTAACCCTTTCGCGGGCGAAAGCCTTGTTGCGTGGATTACAATTTTAATCGATTTCGAGACAAATCCGCGTCAAATTTTATGCGCATTCGAATCTGTTTTTAGTCAAGTTTTCTCGGCATTTAAATCAACTAAGCCTTTAATTCTATTGCGTAATTTTGCGTGAGATAAAAACGTCTGTGCCATTGTCACCTCAACTTACGGGGAGACGGCAATGACAACTGCGAATATCCTGAAAGGCGGCCTTCTGGCCGGTGCCATCATGATGGCAATGGCGGGTTCGGGACAGGCGATGCCCGCCAGCATGGCACTGGCAGGCAATGCCAGCCCGCCGATCGGACACTATGAATTCTGCAAGGCGAATCCGACGGAATGTGTCGAAGTCGGCGGCGATGCCGGACCGGCCATTCTCACCGAGGATCGTTGGAAAGAAATTCTCAAGGTCAACTACACCGTCAATTCGACGATCCAGCCGATGACGGATGAGCAGATCTACGGAGTCGAAGAGCGCTGGGCCTATCCGCGCACCGTCGGCGACTGCGAGGACTACGCTCTGCTGAAGCGCAAGATGCTGATCGACGACGGTTTCTCGCCGTCCGACACGCTGATCACCGTCGTGCTGCAGCCGAATGGCGAAGGCCATGCCGTGCTGACGGTCCGCACCGATCACGGCGACTTCATCCTCGACAACATGCGCAACAAGGTGCTGCTGTGGTCGGATACCGAATATACCTATCTGAAGCGCCAGTCCGCCGACGATCCGGCCCGCTGGTCGAAGCTTCAGGACGGCCGCGCTGTCGCGGTCGGTAGCGTCAAGTAAGAACAGCCTGCCGGCCAATGCCGGCTGCTGCCTGCGGCCCGGTCAGTCCCCGCATCCCGTCCCCGACCGGTGCCCAAGAGCCGTTCCCGCTGTCCCGGGAACGGCTCGCCCCTTTTCAAGCCCTACCCACCAGCATCTTAGCGAATTGTTAACCCTGTCGGTCCGATCATGGCGATGAGATTCATCATCGGTACCGGCGGCTCATGTTCTTCCTGCGGCGGACCGAAACCCGAAGAACCGCCATGAGCCATGCCGCGCACAGCGCACCCGACGAGCAGCCGCTTCTTTCCATGGGGTTTCTCCTCCGCACGATGGCGGTGATTGCCGTTCTGGCGGTCCTGACTGTTGCCATCAGCATTGGCGGCCGTTGGTTCGGCCGGCATATCTCGCTTGCCGGCAACACCGACAGCACGGTTGAAATCAAGCTGGCCATCGGCCGCGACACCGTGAAATTCCCCGAGAATGCCATCCGCTTCCCGAGTCAAAGGCACGAAGGCGCCGCCGAGCGTGTCGATCTCTACCTCGCCTGGCCTGAGATGCAGGGTTACGGCAAGGAAAACCACCTTCGATTCGACGATATCGCCCAATCCTCCGGGCTGATCTTCCTGCAGATCACCCAGAGCACCATGTCGCGCGACATGTCCGGGCGGCTGGAACCGATCTATTCGCATCTGCTCGAGGGCCCGGCCGAGCCCTTCCGCGATGGGCTAACGCTGCACCGTCTTCGCGCCGATGCGGGGTACGGCGATGAAGTGCTGCTGACGGCGCCCGTCAAGGGCGGGCCGGATTACGTGGTGCGCTGCATATTGCCGTCAGCCCCGGATAAGGCGGCGGGCGGAGATTGTCAGCGCGATATCAAGGTCGGCAGGGATCTCAGCGTTCTCTACCGTTTCTCGAGCAGTCATCTCGGCGACTGGGAACATATTGATGCCGCTATCCGCACCTTTGTGGAAGGCCGTCTTATGAACCGTTCTACGACAAGTCCCTAAAATGCTCTCCGGACAGCGAAATAAACGATTCATCATAAACGGATTGGTAACGCCCAACCGGTAATTTTAGAAGACGAACTGTACGGCGGGAGGTGTGCGGTTCCTGCCAAAATCTGAAGTGCCAAATATCTGAAATGCAAGCGAAGAGTGGAATAGTGTCAAGGTCAGTCTCCTCCGTATCATCGTCCCGATCCGGCAGCTTTTTCGCAAAGTTGCTGGCGATCCTTTCGGTGGCCGTCACGATCGTCCTGGTCGATTCGGTGAATGCCGACGCGGAAGCGGCAAATCCGAAATATGCAGGCATCGTCGTCGACGCCAAGACCGGCAACGTTCTCTACAGTGAGAATGCCGACCGGCTGCAATACCCCGCCTCCCTGACCAAGATGATGACCCTCTACATGACCTTCGAGGCGTTGGAGCAGGGTCGCATCCGCCTCGATACGCCGGTCCCCTTCTCCGCCCATGCGGCAGCCCAGGCGCCGACCAAGCTCGGCGTTCGCGCCGGCGGCACGATCACCGTCGAGCAGGGCATTCTCGGTCTCGTCACCCTGTCGGCCAATGATGCAGCAACTGCGCTCGGCGAAATGCTGGGCGGCGGCAGCGAGGATCGCTTCGCCCAGCTGATGACCGCCAAGGCGCATGCGCTCGGCATGACGCGCACCACCTATCGCAATGCCAACGGCCTGCCGAATACGGCGCAGATGACGACAGCGCGCGACCAGGCCCGCCTCGGCATCGCCCTTCGCCAGCATTTCCCGCAATATTACGGCTATTTCTCCACCCGCGCCTTCAAGTTCGGCAGCCGCACGATCCGCAGTCACAACCGCCTGGTCGGTTCGGTGCGCGGCGTCGACGGCATCAAGACCGGTTACACGCGCGCTGCCGGTTTCAATCTGGTGAGCTCGGTGCAGGTCGACGGTAAGTCGATCGTCGGCGTCGTTCTCGGCGGAGCGTCGACGCCTGCCCGCGATGCCCAGATGCGCAATCTGATCGCCAGTTATCTGCCGAAGGCATCGAGCCGCAGCGGATCGTCGGCGCTGATCGCCCAAGCAGCCCCTGCCCCGGCGATGATCGAGACACCCGCTCCGGTCCAGCCGCAGAAGGCCCAGCAGAAAGCTCAGCCACAAATGGCTGAACAGCAGGTCGCAAAGACGATCACCGCAGCGCAGCCGCCGATTTCGGCAGCGGCTGCAGATCTCAGCCTGCCGCACAAAGGCCCGCTGCCGGATGCGCGCTATCAGGTCGCCGAGACCGAAGTCGCCTATGCTGAGACCGCTGCGCCGAAATCCGACAATCCACTGGTGGCGCAGCCGATGCCGGCGCCGAGCAAAGTCAAGACCATGACCTTCAAGCAGCAGGCATCGGTCGCCGTACCGACGCCGGCACCCGCCTACATGCCGCCGGAACAGGGCGATACTTCGGTCGATGAGGTCACCACCGCCTCGACCACTCCCTCCCCGACTCGTGCGGCTTCAACCAACAACGGTCCGACCGGCTGGGTAGTGCAGGTCGGCGTCTCGCCGAGCCGGCAGATGGCCATGGATCTTCTGGAAAGCGCCAAGAGCAAGGGCGGCAAGGCTCTGGCCTCGGCGAAGCCCTTCGCGGTCGCCTATGCCGCTGGTGGTGACCAGCTTTATCGCGCCCGCTTCGGCGGCTTCGACGATCAGCGCGACGCCGTCAACGCCTGCAAGGCCTTGAAGAAGGCCGGCATCAAGTGCTGGGCGGCTGCCCAATGAGCTATTCGATGCTGCCTGCAAGATGGCCGGCGGCATCGGTGACGGCCGGAGTCGGTGTTTGCGTTTCCGGCCACTTTTCTTGAACTCGATCAGTATTGCGTACGGGGAAAACAATGGCGATCAATGAGAATTTTCCAGGAATGCCTTCAGACCGTCGCATGGCGGCCAAAGGGCGGCGCTCATCGCTTCATCCGCTGCACGAGGCGGCTTTGCGCCTTGCCGAGATCGGCCTGCAGCGGCCGAAGGCGAAGTCTCCGAAGACCCGCGATCTCATCAATCTGCTGCTTTGCCATGGCGCCCGCGCCTGGCGCTACTCTCAGCCCGAAGCCCGCATCCATCTGCATGTGACCTCGCCGGACGGCAGCGCGCCGGTGCAGTTGCGCCTGCGCTGAACTTGCGGAGTGCCGCGCGTCCGAAAGGACGCGCGGAGGACGTTCAACCCACGCATAAGCCTTTCCGGAAATCGGCTCCGGTTTTCGGGGCTTACAGCAGACCAAGGTCCGTGAGTTCGCGGCGAAGATCAGCGGGCATTTCCGCAACGCCGGCGCCAAGGCTTGTCAGGTCGCGCGGCACGTCATCCTCAGTATAATAACGCCAGCCCTGGAACGGACGCTTCGGCTGCACGGCCGTCTCGATGACCTCCGGGCCGAGCATCAGGCGGCAGCGCGAAATCCCCTCGCCGTCGGTGAAGGTCTCGATGTCGAGCAGCTTCTGCCTCGCCTGCACCTGCCCCTTGATCACCCAGTAGAGCGAGCCGCCGTCAAGCAGCTCCTCCATCCGTTTCGGCGCCATGCGCGTCGTGTGCACCGAATGCGGCTCGAGCCCGGCGGCGATGGCGCGCAGTGAGCGTTCCGCCACCCATTCGCGCAGATCGTCTATTGAGTCGGCGCCGACACAGAGTTTGATGAGATGCAATGCCATGCTGCCGTTGAAATCCTTTTGGCAGCGAGCGTCAAGCTTCAAGCATCAAGCATCCACAAACTCAGCATTCGACGACGTTGACGGCGAGCCCCCCGGTCGAGGTTTCCTTGTATTTCTCGCTCATGTCGTGACCGGTCTGGCGCATTGTTTCGATGCAGGCATCGAGCGGCACGAAATGCTGGCCGTCGCCCTTGATGGCAAGTGATGCCGCGGTGACCGCCTTGACGGCACCGAGCGCGTTGCGCTCGATGCAGGGAACCTGCACTAGACCTGCGATCGGATCGCAGGTCATGCCGAGATGATGTTCGAGCGCGATCTCGGCAGCGTTCTCGATCTGCTCCGGCGTTCCGCCCATAACAGCCGCAAGGCCCGCGGCAGCCATCGCCGCTGCCGAGCCGACCTCGCCCTGACAGCCGACCTCGGCACCCGAGATCGAGGCATTGTGCTTGATGATCCCGCCGATGGCAGCGGCCGTCAGCAGATAGTCGCGGATGCCGTTCTGGTCCCAGTCCTCGTGGAAATGCTCGTAGTAGCGGATCGTTGCCGGAATGACGCCGGCCGCCCCGTTGGTCGGCGCCGTGACGACCCGCCCGCCGGCTGCATTCTCCTCGTTGACGGCCATCGCATAGACGCTCAGCCAGTCGTTGGCGAGCAACGGGTTGATGCGGTTGCTGCGCCATTCCTCTTCCAGCTTGTCGTGAATCCTGCGCGCGCGCCGCTTGACGTTGAGGCCGCCCGGCATGATGCCCTCGACCTTGAGGCCGCGCTCGATGCAGGAACGCATCGCCTCCCAGATGCGGTCGAGCCCCTGGTCGAGCTCCTCGGGGCTGCGCTGGCTTTCTTCGTTCGCCCGCTTCATCTGCGCGATCGACAGCCCGGAGCGCTCTGCCATCTCGAGCATCTGCTTGGCGGTGGAGAAGGGATAGGGCACGCGCGTCCCACCAGCCGCGTTCTTCTTTGCCCGCATCTGTTCCAGCTCGGTGTCGGTGACGACGAAGCCGCCGCCGACCGAATAATAGATGCGCTTGACGAGCAGCCGGCCGTCCCTGTCATAGGCGGAAAAGACCATGCCGTTGGCATGCCCCGGCAGCGGCTGTTTCTTGTCGAAGATCAGGTCGGTTTTCGGCTGGAACTGATAGCCGGGATGGCCCTCCGGCGTGATGCGGCCGGTGCGCTCCACCGTGTCGACGATGCCGTCCATTCTATCGGGATCGACGCTGTCGGGCGCTTCGCCCATCAGCCCGAGAATGACAGCCCTGCCCGTGCCGTGGCCGATACCAGTGTGGGCGAGCGAGCCGTGCAGGCTAACCTTGATGGCTGTGACTTGTGCGCCCGATGACGGGCGCGGCCATTCGTTCGACAGGATCAGCTCGAGGAACCGGTTGGCCGCCGACATCGGACCCATCGTGTGCGAGCTCGACGGCCCGACACCAATCTTGAAGACATCGAATACCGAGAGAAACATGGGTGCGCCTTCTGAATATGAGATGCAAGCTTAAGCGAGGCCGGTTTCGAATCCGTGCGGCGCACCGACATCGCATGGAGCCGGTGCGACATTCGGACTGCAGACTAGAGCGCCGCGACTCCAATAGGACGCGCTAGGACGTTCTAGCACTTTGAGCTTGCGCATAATCCTCTCCGAAAATCGAATCCGATTTTCGGAATAGCTTTGTGCCGATATCGGCGTGGAACCCATTGGACAAAGCGTCGGAAAAGACTGGATCGCGATCTGAGCGTAAGCGCAGGGGTGATGAGGGCTATGCGGCGGAAGAAATGGTTGCCTTATCTTGACAGTCTGCACCGGCTCCCAATGTCCTACGGACGTCGATGCACCAGGACTGACGGGCGCCGGCTTGGACAGCGCCCGGCAAGTTGAACTCCTTCGTTGATGCGGGCTCCCCGGATGAGGGCCGGGCAAGGTTGAGCAACCTGTCCGTTCTTAGATTAGACGACACCTTGCAGATTGGGAGATTGGACATATGGCGCTCAAACGGATGGACAACGTGGGAATCGTCGTCGAAGACCTCGGAGTGACGATTGATTTCTTTCGCGAACTCGGCCTCGAACTCGAAGGGCGGGCCACGATCGAAGGAGAATGGGCCGGACGCGTCACTGGACTGGGCGATCAGCATGTCGAGATTGCCATGATGCGCACACCTGATGGCCATAGCCGGCTCGAGCTCTCCCGCTTCCTCACGCCGCCTGCCGTCGAGGATCACCGCAACGCCCCGGTCAACGCCCTGGGCTACCTCCGCGTCATGTTCACCGTGGACGACATCAATGACACGCTTGAAAGGCTCCGCAAGCGCGGCGCGCAGCTCGTAGGCGACGTAGTGGACTATCAAGACACGTATCGGCTCTGCTACATTCGCGGGCCTGAAGGGCTTCTTATCGGACTCGCCCAAGAACTCAGCTGAGCGCTATGCGCGAAGCTTCTCGTTGCGATTATCCTGAATGACCGTGCCGTCGGCCCCATCGGGTTCGGGCGTCGTCGAGATTTGTCGTTGATCGGCCGTGGTTGAAGTTGCGCTGCTCTGCAGGCGCTTTTCGATCTGTTGCAGATTGAGGATCGCGCGGTCCATTTGATCAGCCGGAGTTTCGCGCGAAACCATACGCGAGCGATTATCCTGCCATATCAGGACCAGCCGCCGCCGGCCGGGAACCTCGATCGTCTCGTGGATGAACCATGCCCCGACCGCCGCAACGAAAAGCGTCACCACGATGAGCGCCGGTTCTGGGATCAAGGCATCAAAAGTCAGACGCGCCAGGAACATTATGGGGACATGAAAAAGGTAAAGTGAGAAGCTGATCTTCCCTAGAAACCGTACTGGTGCAGCTGCCAGGACATGTGCGGCGATGGGCGGCTGTCGAGCGACGAGCCCGACAATGACGGCCGCGGCCACCGCACTTTGCAGGCTCCAAAATTCAGGGGAAAAGCCCGACAGGACATGCCTGTAAGTGAAGAACACCGCCAGAAGGAAAAGCGTTAAAATTCCTGTGAGGGCAGATGGAATCCATCCTTTCCAGTAGGAATGCATCATCCCGGCAATTGCGCCGAAAAGAAAGTAAGGAAGCTTGGAGACGAGCATTATTCCCGGGCCTGGCAATTCAACCAGCCCATCCACGACGACGACCACCGTGAGGCCGACAATCACGCCGCTATAGCGGTGCGGTTGGGCCAGGCAAAGCCACAGGACAGGAAAGAGCAGATAGAATTGGATCTCGGGTGGTATCGACCAGAAAACACCACTCGAGCCGAGAAGAAAGACATGACGCACGAAATCTGTGACGCCAACGATAGGCTGAACAAAATCCAGATTGTGCATGATCGACAGCACCGCCACGAAAACGACGGCCGCCAGGTAAACCGGATAGATGCGAGCAAAGCGGCTCACAAGAAAATCCAACACGTTTTCTCTCGTGAATGCCCGTGAGCCGTAGAGATGAGCCATCAGGAAGCCACTGAGAGCAAAAAACAAACCGACAGCTTCGTCGCCCAGCGTCACGAGATGTGGCGCTGTGATTGGAAAGATAAAGCCAATATGGGCTTCAACGACCAGAAGCGCAGCGACACCGCGCAGGCCATCGAGACTGGGAATGTAATCCGGCCGGCTCATGGGTCACTTTTGAATCAAGTTTTCAGTCCTGAACAATTGGCTATCACGACTTTACAAGCGGTTAACACGGCGCCCCGCCCGTGCACCTCTAGACTGGTGCGGCGCTAGAGCGGGATTGTTTTGGTCGGAATAGGGATTCCCTTTCCTGTGCAAATCAGATTCACCGTTCTGGCCGGTGAAGAAAGCCGGCCTGAATGGCGAGACCTTTTTCGGATGATCTTCGTGAGCGCGTTGTTGGTGCGGTGACACGTGGTTGTCGTGCCAGACGGCGGGCAAAAGCCGCGTCCGACTGCGGGAGACCACCGGGTCACGCCCGAAGAGTGCCAAAACTACTTCAGCGAAGCCGGATATGAACGGACCTAAAACAATCCCCGCCCTAGCCGGTGTATTTGCCGGCGGCGACTTCGCGACCGCCGGGGCGGCTCTGAGCAAAACTCAACTATCTTTCAGCCCTCTGGCCAGCTTCTGTAATGCAGCAAAGGCCGAGTAGCGTTTGGCATGAATCTCTGCCAACGCGCCCACCGCCGGCCTATAAACATACGCGGGACTGCAGAGCCGTTTCATCGCCGAGACTACGTCCGGAAAGGCACCGCCTGCGACCGCTCCAAGGATAGCCGAACCAAGCAGAACCGGCTCTTCCGATACGGTCCCCACCACCGGCGTGCCACAGGCGTCGGCAAGTATCTGTCGGACCAGTTCATGCTGCCCCGCACCGCCGCTGATGACGACGTTTTCGATATGCGCACCGGACTGAGCTTGGGTCTCGATGATCTGTCGCAGACCGTAACCGATGCCACAGAGCCCTGCCACATACAGCGCCACGAGACTGTCGAAATCGCGTTCCATGCCAAGGCCTGCGATCACCGCTCGGGCATGCGGATCGGCAAAAGGTGCGCGATTGCCAAGAAATTCTGGAACGACATGCAGGCCAGTCGCCAGACGTACGGCCTCCGAAGTGGTGCCGGCTTTTTCAGCGGCGGCATTTGCGATCAGGACTGGCAGCGGCACACGTCGTTGTTCTGCCATCCCATGCGCTTCGACTGCGGCAGGATGAAACGCCAGCAGTTGATCGATCGCGGCACCGGCCGCGCTTTGTCCCCCTTCGTTGAGCCACATGCCAGGGACCATGGCTGAATAATACGGTCCCCAAACACCCGGCACGAAGACGGGCTCGATGGTCGAAGTCATGGTACAGGACGAGGTTCCGAAGACATAGGCAAGATTGGCACCCGGGCGGCCCCCGATACCAACGGTGCCGATGCCGCCAGCATGAGCGTCGATCATACCAGCAGCGACTGCAATTCCTGACTGCAATCCCATGGCCTTCGCGGCCTCCGCCGTCAGCCCCTGCCCTAGCGGCGTTCCTGGCTCGACGATGCGCGTGCCGATCCGGGCGAAGCCTTCGTCGGCAAGCGACCCGAGACCGATTTCTTGGAAATAGGTTGAGTCCCATCTTTGCTCGTGGGCAAGATAGGTCCATTTGCAGGTCACGGTGCAGGTGGAGCGCGCGAGGTCGCCGGTCGCCTTCCAGGTGAGGAAATCGGCGAGGTCGAAAAATTGCCACGCCGCATCGAAAGTTTCCGGACGATTCTCCTTTAGCCAAAGGATCTTCGGCGTCTCCATCTCGGGCGAAATCCGCCCGCCCACATATCGCAGGACATCGTGCCCCATATCGTTGATCCGTTCCGCTTGGGCGACAGCGCGGTGGTCCATCCAGACGATGATGTCGCGGTTGGGATTCTCCGACGAACCAATAGCCAGGGGGCGCCCGCCCTCGCCGAGCACGACCAGCGAGCACGTCGCATCAAAACCAAGACCAATGATCGCCGTCGTATCCACCCCGGCAGTCATGACCACCTCACGGACAACAGTACAGACGGCGTCCCAGATTTCAGTACTCGACTGCTCGACAATGGTGCCGGCTTCCCGGAAGAGGGAAATGTCGCGCTTGGCCACCGCCAGCAGCCGGCCCGCCAGATCAAAGAGCCCGGCACGCGCGCTTCCAGTGCCGACATCGACGCCGATGAGATAGCGTGAGGCGGGCGCTGTGGTGTTCGCTGCGTCGATCATGATGTTGGCTCTTGCATATCTTGGGATGTTGGGAAGGTGCCGTCGGCGTCGATCAGAGATCGACGCTGTTGGGCAGGATGACGAGGTCGCGGATGGTGACATTGCGAGGGCGAGACAGCATGAAGAGCACGGCATCCGCTACTTCCTTCGGCTGCATCAGACTGCCATTGGCTAGCGCTTCCTCCATCTTCGCCTTCGGCCAGTCGTCGAGCAGAGCGGTGACCACCGGACCAGGCAGAATGGCGCCCACGCGCACCCCATCCTTTGCGACCTGCCGGCGGGTCGAATGAACAAAAGCCTGAACCGCGAATTTCGACGCCGTGTAGATCGGCTCCCAGACAACCGGCACGACACCGGCAATCGAACTGGTGAACAGGATGTCGCCCGACTTTTGCGCGATCATGTACGGCAGCACTGCGTGGACAGAGCGGAAGGCGGCGTTGATATTGAGGTTGAGCATACGGTCCCAGGCATCCGGATCGCCTTCCGCGACCGGACCGCCAATATAGCCACCGGCATTGGCATGGAAGATGTCGAGACTGCCGGCGACCTCGAGAATGCGCGGCAGAATGCCGGACAATTCCTTACCGTCGAGCAGATCGACCACCAGCGGCTTGGCACGGTCTCCGAGTTCCGAGCACAGCGCTTCGAGCTTGTCCTTGGCCCGGTCGATCAGCACTACGGTTGCGCCTTCCGCCAGCAGGGTACGGGCGCATTCCAGACCGATGCCCGATGCGGCGCCGGTGATTGCGGCAACTTTGCCCTTCATGAGTTCAGCCATGAGATTTCCTCCAGTTTATTGTTAGGCACGGCCATGGCTGACACGCGAACGGCGCGCAAGCGAGTCGACGATGACAGCAATCGCCAGCACCGCGCCGGTGATCATGTAGCGCAGGGACGAACTGAGATTGAGCAGGGTAAGGCCGTTGGAGATCGCCTGGATGACAATGATGCCAAGCAGGGCCGAATAAGCGCTGCCACGGCCGCCAAACAGGCTCGTCCCGCCGATGACGGCTGCCGCGATCGCATTCAGATTGACATCACCGGTGCCGGCCTGCTGGCTGGATGATGCCAGGCGAGATGCCGAGAGGATGCCACCGAGGGCGCCCAAGGTCGAGCAGAGCATGAAGGCGCTCAGGTAGATGCGACGGACATTGATGCCCGAGCGGCGGGCCGCTTCACGGTTTCCGCCGACGGCGAACATCGACCGTCCCCACTGCGTCTTCGTCAGCGCATAGTTCAAGATGACGACCAGCGCGACGAACAGGCCGAACATCCACGGCACGCCGCGGCCGAGGTTCAGATAATAAACAGCGAATTCCAGAGCGACCGTTAGCACGGCCACCTTGACCAGGAGATTACTCAACGGTCGCGAGGAGAGATTGACCGATTGCCTGCGCTTGCGAATGGCAAAGCCGGCAATGACCATGACGAGACCCGGCACCAATGCCAGAATATGCGACATCCAATCCGGCATCACCAGGATCTGACCGAAGCGCACCAGGGGTGAGGCATAGGGAAGATTGATGCTTCCGGTCGCGCCAAGGATATAGAGCTGCAAACCGAGGAGTGCGAGTAGGCCTGCAAGCGTGGCAACGAAGCTCGGCATGCCCAGTCGGTTGTACATCAGGGCGTAGAGCGCGCCGACAAAAGCGCCGGTTGCGAGCGCCGCGAAAATCGCGACGATGACAGGCAGACCCGAGTTGACCCAGAGCACACCGATGATAGCCGATGACAGGCCGCTCATCGAACCGACAGACAGGTCGATCTCGCCCAACAGTAGGACGCAGACGATGCCGAGCGAGATGATGCCCACGGTCGCGCAATCGAACAGCAGATTCACGAGATTGTTCGGTGCCAGGAAGATCGGGTTGAGAATGCTGAAGACCGTTGAGATGACGATCAGCCCCACCGCCACCGGCAGCATGCCGAGATCGCCGGAGCGCACGCGATTAACGAAACTCCTGAGCATGCCGGCCAGGCCATCATCATGTTTGACCCTGATGTCGCCGCGGTCCAGGGCCTGATCCTTGTTTGACATATTCTCGCTCATACGATGCTCCCGCTGCTTTCGTTTTGGCCCACCTTACGATCCAGGCGGCGCGACACGGAGTTTTCCATGGCTCCGGTGATGGATGCGACGAGTTCCTGATTGGATGCGTCGGGGCTGAAGATGCCGTTGTTGCGCCCGAGGCGCAGGACAACGATGCGGTCAGCAACCGCACGCACATCTTCCATGTTGTGGCTGATGATGATGACGCCCAACCCGCGATCACGGACGCGTTCGATGAGGTTCAGCACCTCGGCTGTCTGCGCCACGCCGAGAGCCGCGGTGGGTTCGTCGAGCATGATAATTTTCGGGTCGAGAAGCAGGGATCGCGCGATGGCCACTGTCTGGCGCTGACCACCCGACAGAGAAGCAATGGGCTCTCGTACCGATGGAATGCGCGCCGCCAGCTCTTTCAAGAGCGTCCAGGCGCGGACCTCCATGGCGATTTCATCGAGATTCCACGGCGACAGTTCATGACCCAGGAAGAGATTGGCGACGACGTCGAGATTCTCGCAGAGGGCCAGATCCTGAAACACTGTGGCGATGCCGAGTTCAAGGGCGCGGCTTGGACTGTCGAGCGACACCTCCTGGCCACAGAACTCGATTTTTCCGGACGAGGGCTGGTGCACGCCTGCCAGAACCTTGATCAGGGTCGACTTGCCCGCGCCATTGTCTCCGACGAGAGCAACGACTTCACCGGCACGCACTTCCAGATCAATATCGGTCAGCGCCGACACCGCACCAAAATTCTTTGAGATATTGGTGAGCCGGAGAATGGGACTATCTTTCTCCGGGTTCGCCCTGTGTTCTTGCACCATGGTTTGACGCTCTTTTTAGGTTCGGGGTATCTCCGACCACGCCTTGGCGCGGCCGGAGATCTTGGGAGAACTATTACTTGGTAATGCCGAGCTTCTTGCAGCCTTCGGCGTATTCACCGGTGCAGACCTCTTCAGGAGTCTGGATCTTCTTGTCGAAGATTTCTGCCTTGATGTTGTCTGCCGTCACGACGGCCGGCACGAAGAGTTCGGACGGCGTGTCGTAAAGCGAGGTCTTCGCCTTCGGCTTTTCGCCCTTCAGAAGCTGTACCGCCACCTTGGCGGCAGCGGCAGCCACGATTTCCGACGGTTTGGAAATCGTGTTGTACTGGTCTCCGGAGATGATCAGCTGCAAGGCCGCGATCGTCGCGTCATTGCCGGTGATGGGCGGAACAGGGTTTACGCCTGCAGCCTTGAAGGCAGCGATCGCGCCGCCGCCCGTGCCGTCATTGGCGGCGACAACGCCCTTGATATCTGCGCCAAAGCGGGTAACCTGACCGGCGGCCCATTCCTGGGCCTTCGGCGGCGCCCACTCCGGCGTGTCGAATTCCGCAAGTGTCTTGTAGCCGGAATCCTTCAGGCCGCGATGGATACCGTCACGGATAAGACCAGCCGCCGCGTCGGTCGGAGAGCCATTGATCTGCAGTAGCCCGGCGCCCTCTGCAACGCCGCTTGCCTTGAGATGCTGAACCAGCGACTCGGCGATGGCATGGCCGATGCCTTCATTGTCGAAGGACACATAGAAATCCGCTGGCTTGGCAGGGATCGGACGGTCATAGGCAATGACCTTGACGTCCTGGGACTGTGCGATCTCGACGAGCGCAGCCGCAGCGGCCGAGTCGACCGGGTCGATCACGACAACCTTGGCGCCCTGGGCGATGACCGAATTGAACTGCTGCTGTTGAAGCGCCGTATCGGCATTGGCATTTTGGTAGATGACCGTGCATTTCGCGCACAGCTTCTCCATCTCCGCCTTGAACCCAGGATAGTCATGGTTCTCGTAGCGCGTCGACGCCTGGTCCGGCATCAGGAATGCGACCGTAGCGGCCTCCTGCGCATAGGCCGAACCGGCAAACATGGCGGCGGCAGCAACCGACACCATCATCATTGAACGGAATTTCATGTTTTCCTCCTTTTTGAATGCATAAACCCGTGCCGAGAGGCGCGTTCCGGTTTCATGCCCAAGCCTCTCCTCAAGCCTTGCTGCAAAAGCAGCAAAGCGTGCATATCACCGCCCCGCCAACCCAGGTCGACGTGGGTCATGATCGTGGATTTTCCCGGACACCTCCCGGTCGACTCTCCACAGCCAACCAACTTCATCGATTGAGCAACGGTGCTCAATCGATGAAGCAACAATTGCCACCTTCCTTCAATAATGTCAAGCTGCGCTCGAAGTGGAGATATCAGTGAATCAGGACAGGCCGACAAAAAAGACCACGATCTATGATCTGGCCGAGCTTGCGGGAACGTCGGCCAGTGCTGTCAGCGCCGTGCTGAACGGGAATTGGAAGAAGCGCAGAATCAGCAGCCAATTGGCGGAAAAGATCACCCGGCTAGCGGAGGAGCAGGGTTATGCCATCAACATGCAGGCCAGCCTGCTTCGACGAGAGAAGTCGAAAATCATCGGCATGATCGTGCCCAAATACGACAACCGCTATTTCGGATCAATTGTCGAGACCTTCGAAACCATGGCACGCGAGCGGGGTCTTTTCCCGATCATCACCTGTACACGCCGCGACCCTGAACTGGAGGTCGAAGCGGCCCGGACCATGCTTTCCTATCAGGTCGAATGGCTGGTCTCGACCGGCGCCACGGATCCCGACCGCATCAGTGATATCTGCGGGGCCGCGGGCGTCGGAAGCCTCAATCTCGATCTGCCCGGCACCAAAGCGCCTTCCATCATTTCCGACAATTTCACCGGCGCCCGAGAATTGACGCGGCGCATCCTCGTCAACAGCAAGCGCAAGCTGGGCGCGGCTCGCCCGCTTCTCTTCATCGGTGGCCGCGGCAGCGATCACAACACAGTGGAGCGCGTGCGCGGCTTTCGCGCGGCCCATGCCGATATCGGTGTAGCGATCGACGAGAGGCATATCCTGACCTGCGGATACGCTCCGGAAAAAGCCGAGATATCTCTTCAGGCGCTGGCCATGGCAGAGCGTGAACTGCCGAGCGGCATGTTCGTGAATTCCACCATTTCGCTCGAAGGCGTCATGCATTGGATCAAGCGCTCCGGCCACTATGTCAATCACTCGCCTGTCATAGGCTGCTTCGACTGGGACCCCTTCGCGGCACTGCTCGGCGACGAGATCGAGATGGTGCGGCAGGACGTTCAGGGCATGCTGAGCGCCGTATTCGAGGTCATCGACCATGGAGCCAAAGGCGCCTCGCTGATCGAGATCCCGCCTATCTTTGTGGATAGCAACTATGCCCTCATCAATGATCCAATGGCGTGAGAGGCATCGAGCCGTACCGGCGTCAGAGACGTAGTTCCGTCTTCTTTGTTTGGGGGCCTGACCGGCGGTATGAAGGTCCTTCGCGGGACGATGGATGAAGTGAATTCGGTGCAAGCATGGGTATGTCATGCGACGCGGGTGGGGATGATTGAGGCGCTGGAGGGATAGCGCCGTCCTTTTCTCCTTCTTTGGGTTCCATCCCTAATCCCCAAGCTGAAGGATGACCGCATTGTTGTCATTACTTCCAGAAGATGCCAGTCCGCTGTCCACCAAGCCTTGTCGTTTCCCGACGGCTCGATTATGCCGAACTGCCGCATGGCCAAAAACTCGCGTAAAGCCGCCGAACTCGGCCATGCAGCACAATCCGGCTTGCGGCATAATGGCCGCGTTCATGCGGAGACTGAATCACTGATGACGACGGCGGATTATATCGCTCTGGCCTTCTTTGCCTTTGTCTGGATGGGCTATTCCTGGCTGCTGCACGGCCGCACCTTCTTCGGACGCACCAGCCTGACCCATGCGATGACCGAACGGCGCCGGGAGTGGATCTATAATTCGCTGCGCCGCGACCTGAAGATGATCGACACGCAGATCATGGCCGGCCTGCAGAACGGCACCGCCTTCTTCGCTTCGACCTCGATCTTCGCGATCGGCAGCTGCTTTGCTTTGCTCGGCGCGACGGAGAAAGTCGACGCGGTCTTCGCTGACCTGCCCTTCGTCTTCCATGGCGGCCATGCCGTCTTCGAGATGAAGGTCGGCGGGCTGGCAGCGCTTTTCGGCTATGCCTTCTTCAAGTTCGGCTGGTCCTACCGGCTGTTCAACTATTGCACCATTCTCTTCGGCTCGATCCCGATGATGCGCGACAGCGAGCGCGACATCATCGCCGCCGAGCGGGCCGCCGAACGCGTCATCCGCATGAATGTCATTGCCGGCAGCAATTTCAACGAGGGCCTCAGGGCGATCTTCCTGTCGATCGGGTATCTCGGCTGGTTCATCAACCCTTATGTCTTCATGATGACGACGGCGATCGTCATCTTCGTGCTGGCACGGCGGCAATTCTTCTCGGAGGCGCGACTGGCGATCATGGATGCCGGCCCGCCATCAAATCTCCACCTTTCTGCTATTCGCCGCGATATGCCGTCGAGCGACGGACGTGATTTGCCCGAGGGACTTTGATGACATTGCCGGCAACGGAAACCGATGCGGCGGCAAGGCCACCGCGCATCGGTCTATTGGATACGGCGCGCGGCGTCGCGCTGATCGCCATGGCGAGCTACCATTTCAGCTGGGATATGGAGTTCATGGGCTATCTCGCGCCGGGCACGGCCGAGACCGGCTGGCTGAAGATCTATGCCCGGGCGATCGCCACGACCTTTCTCTTCATCGTCGGCATCAGCCTGGTGCTGTCGAGCAAGCCCGAGATTCGCTGGCCCTCCTTCTGGAAGCGCTTCGGCATGATCGCGGCGGCAGCCGCGGTGATCTCGATCGCCACGCGCATCGCGATGCCGGACGAGTGGATCTATTTCGGCATCCTGCATTGTATCGCGGTGCTCACCCTCATCGGCGTCGTTTTCTTGAGACTGCCGCACGCCTTCACCCTCATCGCCACGCTCGCGCTCTTTGCCGCCTGGATCACCGATAATTTCGGCCCACCCGGCCTACTGCGCTCATCCTTCTTCGATCCCCGATATCTCGCCTGGATCGGCCTTGCGGTGATGCCGGAACGGTCCAACGACTACGTGCCGCTGTTTCCCTGGGCAACGCCCTTCTTCGCTGGATTGAGTATCGCCTCGATCGCCATCAGAACCAGGCTGCTGCACCGGCTTGCCGCCATCGGCACCGGCTCCTGGTGGCCGGCAAGGCTTGGCCGCCACAGCCTTGCCTTTTACCTCATCCACCAGCCGGTGTTGATCGGTATCGCCTATGGGCTGTCCCTCGTCGTCCCACCGCAGGCGCCTGATCCGGTTGCGACTTACCTAAGGCAATGCAACGCCTCTTGCGTCATGCAGCAAGGCGAAGCGCTCTGCCGCAGCTTCTGCCAGTGCACGCTGGAGAAATTGCAGGCGCAAGCCCTGTTCACGCCGCTGCAGGCGGGCGCGATCGATATACAGAACGACGAGCGGGTCCAGACGATTGCCGCCGAATGCAGCGCCGAGGCTGAATGAATTCGCCGGCAATACGGCGTGTGATCAGGTGGTGACGCCGATTTCGGCGAGGCGGCCGAGGCAGGTCTCTTCGATAGCGTCGAGTTCCGCCAGCGTGTCGTCGATATCCTTGCGCTTCTGGCGCAGGTCGTCGCGCTTCTCGTCGACGC
Organism: Rhizobium beringeri; assembly: GCF_004306515.1. NCBI lineage: Bacteria > Pseudomonadati > Pseudomonadota > Alphaproteobacteria > Hyphomicrobiales > Rhizobiaceae > Rhizobium > Rhizobium beringeri. The sequence continues at coordinate 2,019,798 of NZ_SILG01000001.1, forward strand.
GCTTCATCAGGAGCTTCAGCTGGCCAAGTTCGCCCGGCGGCTCCTTGTAAACCTGAATGATCTCGCGGATTTCGGCGATGGTGAAACCGATGCGCCGGCCGCGGAGGATTTCGGCAATGAGCCGCCGGTCGGCTTGCCGGAACAGACGGGTGCGCCCGCGCCGCTCCGGATGGATCAGTCCCTCGTCCTCGTAGAAGCGGAGCGTGCGCGTCGAGACCCCGAATTCGCGCGTCAGCTCCGTTATGCTATAAAACTTGTTCACCGGCATGTGTTCCCCGTCGTCGGACAGACGATAATATTGACTTTTACGTAATAGTCAATTTTGGGCGGTTCAGATGCCGAACCACCAGGTGGCGATGCCGAGAAAGGCGAAGAAGCCGGTACAGTCCGTCACCGTCGTGACGAAGACGGAAGAGGCGATCGCCGGGTCTGCCCCCATCTTGTCGAGCAGCAGTGGCAAGAGGATGCCGGCAAGGGCTGCCGCTATCAGATTGATGATCATAGCCGCCGCAATCACCCCGCCGAGCTGGTAGTCGTGGAACCAGGTGCCGGCGATCGCGCCCATGATCGTCGCAAAGACGATGCCGTTCAGGATGCCGACGCCCGCCTCCCTGCGGATGATGCGGCCGGCATTGTAGATATCGAGATCGCGGGTGGCGAGCGCGCGCACCGTCACCGTCATCGTCTGCGTGCCGGCATTGCCGCCCATCGAGGCGACGATCGGCATCAGCACCGCAAGTGCGATCATCTTTTCGATCGAGGCGTCGAACAGGCCGATGACGCTTGCCGACAGCATCGCCGTGCCGAGGTTGATCAAAAGCCACAGGAAGCGCGAACGCACCGTCGAAAGCACATTGTCCGACAGCTCTTCATCACCGACGCCGCCGAGGCGCTTGATGTCCTCGTCCGCCTCCTCGTGGATGACGTCGACGACGTCGTCGATGGTCAGCACGCCGACCAGCCGGCCGTTCTCGTCGACGACGGCAGCCGACAGAAGGTCGTACTGCTCGAACAGCTGGGCCGCCTCCTCCTGGTCCATCTCGGCCGGAACCGGATGGTTGGTCTCGCGCATGATCTGCTCGATCTTCGTCTGCCGCTTGGTGCGCAGGATCTGATCGAGATCGACGGCGCCGAGCAGCTTGAAGGTCGGATCGATGACGAAGATCTGCGAGAAGGAATAGGGCAGATCCTCCTCGTCGCGCATGTAGTCGATCGTCTGGCCGACCGTCCAGAATGGCGGCACGGCGACGAATTCCGTCTGCATGCGGCGCCCGGCCGAGCTTTCGGGATAGTCGAGCGCCCGGCGCAGCCGCACCCGCTCGGTGAACGGCAGCTGGGCGAGGATTTCCTCCCGATCCTCCTTGTCGAGGTCCTCGAGAATGTAGACGGCATCGTCCGAATCGAGCTCGCCGATCGCGGCGGCGATCTGCGCATTCGGCATCTGGTCGACGATTTCGCGGCGGATCGCCTCGTCGACCTCGGTTAGCGCCGTCATGTCGAAATCGTCGCCGAGCAAGCGCACCAGCGCCAGGCGCTGATCCGGCTGGATGGATTCCAGCAGGTCGCCTATTTCGGATTCATGCAGGCGGGCAACGTTCTGGCGTAGGAACAGCGTGTCGCGGTCGGCGATCGCAGCACCGACGAGCGCCAGGAAATCGCTGCGGACATTGCCGTCCTCGTCGTAGATATCGGCTTCCTCGTCATCGGGACGCCTGCGAATGCGGTCTTCCCCATCGGTCGTCGTCATCTGCCGCCCTCGCATCTGGTTCGAATTTCAACGACTGCCGCGCCGCATTCATAAATGTCGGCCGAAAACACATTATCAACAAGCGGATAAGCGAATCCCGCGCGAGGCTCCCGCAGCCGGAATTCTTGGCCCCTGCTAGCCCAAAGCACCCGTGTCGTAAAGCGGCAAACCGTGCTTCATGATGACAATGCCCGCGGCCGGCGATAGTTTCCTCACCCGTCCAAGCAGAGGAAGCCTGCCCCATGCCCATCCGTCCAATTCTGCGCTATCCACATCCGGGCCTGAAGACTGTTTGCGCGCCGGTGACGGCCTTCGATTCCTCGCTCGCCGCGCTTGCCGACGACCTGCTGGCGACGATGCGCGCAGCGCCCGGCGTCGGCATCACCGCCGCCCACATCGGCGTCTTCACCCGTGTCACGGTGCTGGAGCTCGACAAGGCCGACGACGTGCGCCTCTACGTCAATCCTCATATCACCTGGTTTTCGAAGGAGACGATGAGCCATACTGAAGGCAGCGTCTCCATGCCCGGTGCGACCGATGAGGTCACGCGCCCGCGGGCCATCCGCTTCCGCTATCAGGATACTGAGGGCGCCGTGCACGAGGACGGTGTCGAAGATTTCCTCGCCATCTGCATCCAGCACGAAGTCGACCAGCTCGATGGCATTTTCTGGCTGCAGCGCCTCTCACGGCTGAAACGCGACCGTCTCGTGAAGAAATGGGAGAAGGCGCAGGGCTGACAATCGCGGCTGACAAATCGCCGTCCGCACCGAACCATTCGCCATTGCCGGCGTTTCCAGCAAAGAAACAAGGAGCGACTGCAATGACAAGGATCCGTGACAAGACCCCGATTTCCCGGGAAAAGCCTGAGCTTTCCCGGGAGGAAGATTATCGCGACCTCGAAGAGCGCAACCTCGATGACGGCTGGCCCTATGCCGACGGCAGCGGCGCCGACCCCGCCAACCGCCCTTATGGCGAGACCGCGGCCAATTTCGACAGCGATCCCAATAAGGGCTTCCGGGTCGATGGCACGGATGAGGACGGCAACGAGAATCGCCTGAAGGATTCGTTGCGCGCCGATACGATCGACCGTGATGAAAGCGACGACCTTGAAGCGCGGGTGAACGACAATCTCGAAAACATTCCTGAGGTCGACATCGACAGTATCGAGGTTCATGCGGATGGTCACGTCGTCACCCTGGAAGGGTCGGTGGAGACGATCGGCATCGCTCGCAAGGTCGAACTCGGCGCGCTTTCGGTCGATGGCGTCCGTCACGTCCGCAACAAACTGCAGCTCACCGGTGTCGATGCGCATATCCCGAACGAGGACTGACTTCACGCACAAGGCGCAGATCACTAACGGGAGACGGGCTGCCGCCTCCCCGTTAGTGACCCTTCACAACATTACCAAAAGTTAACAATTTACGATTGTAGCACCAGCTGTCCCATTCGTGAGATTAATTGCCCATTTTTGTTAGGCGGCTTCTGTAACGCGAACGTCAATTTCGTTGACAACACTGTGATTTCATTTGGACAAAAGGTCGCGGGTACGTCGCCATATTATCACAAAATTGCCTGAATTGGGGCGCGAACTCGTGTGTGCCGAGGGTTAGTTTATGTTGTGGAATTCAACAGCAGATTGAGGAGATAGACCCATGCGCATCAAATTTGCCCTTGCCGCGTCCCTGTTCGCCGTCAGCCTTGCAGGCGCTGCCTTCGCCCAGCCGACTTACTCCGACGACTACACCAACGACAGCGACGGCTTCGCGCCGAGCCCGACGTCGAAGCCGGCCCCGGTGCACTACAACAGCCGCAAGGCCCCGGCCTACTCCAGCGACTACACCAATGACAGCGACGGCTTCGCACCGAGCGCCATGGCCGCCCCTGCCGTCGACAAGACCGCAACGGCCAGCATCACGCAGCTGCCCCCCTGCCATAGCATGATCGGCCCGAAGGGCTCCCATACCAAGGGTGCCGACAGCGGCGCTTCCCGCACCGAAGCATGCCGCGCAACCCATTGATCCGATAAAAGACAGGGATCCGATAAAAGACAGGGATCCGATAAAAAAAGGGCCGGAAACGGCCCTTCTCTTTTTCAATGCATCAGACGCCCGGTTCAATGCATCTCTAGACGCCCCGCGAGCCGTTCCCCCAAAGGGTCAGGTTTCTCCCGTCGTTTCGCCAAAAACCGCTTCGAAGGCGGTGCGCAGCCGGATATCGACATCAGCCATCATCACAGGCAGGCCAAGATCGACGAGGCTGGTCACGCCATAGGCTGATATCCCGCAGGGCACGATGCCGCCGAAATGATCGAGATCGGGATCGACGTTGAGCGACAGTCCGTGGAAGGTCACCCATTTTCGCAGCCTTATGCCGAGGGCGGCGATCTTGTCCTCGGCCATCGTCCCATCGGCCAGCAATGGTTTTTCCGGCCGGCGCACCCAGACGCCGACGCGATCTTCACGTCGCTCGCCGCGGACATTCATCATGTCGAGCGTGCGGATGACGACATCTTCAAGGGCGGCGACGAAGGCGCGCACGTCCTGCCGCCGCCTTTTCAGGTCGAGCATGACATAGGCGACGCGCTGGCCGGGTCCATGATAGGTGTATTCACCGCCACGCCCTGTCGCAAAGACCGGAAACCGGTTCGGCTGGACGAGGTCCCTGGCATTGGCGCTGGTGCCGGCAGTATAGAGCGGCGGATGTTCGACGAGCCAGACGAGCTCATCGCCGCCATCTGATATCACCGCCACCTCGCGCTCCATCGTCTCCACCGCCTCCTCATAGGGAACGAGGCCATCGGCGATGCGCCAGCGTACCGGCCGGGTACCGAGTTGGGGAAGCATGGAGAATTCGAGATCGGTGCGAAGCATGGCCATTCCTTGCCGCTCTCCCCGAAATGCCTGTGAAAAGGGGGCGGCAGGACAGCTATATGGACCCGTTTCAGGGCCAATTCAAATGCTGTGAGCGGTTTTAAAAAAAACTGTCATATCGCCCTTGTGCACCCCAGATGCTTTTGCTACATGCTGCCCCGCCGACGCAAATCGGCACCTACCACGATGCGGTCGTGGCGGAATTGGTAGACGCGCAGCGTTGAGGTCGCTGTGGGGCAACCCGTGGAAGTTCGAGTCTTCTCGACCGCACCATCTCCCTTCAGGGAAACGCTCTCTAAGCGACGATTTCGATTTTACCTCGACGCTATTGGCGGCTGCTTGGCTTGATCGCCTGGCCTGCCCATGGTTGATGGCGTCATCCTTGCAAGAATCGGCAGCCATGTCAGAGCCCCATCAAAATTCCCTGCAGGGCATGGCCATCATGTCGGGCGCCATGCTCATCCTGCCGATCATGGATGCGATCGCCAAATACATGGCGACCTTCGAGGCGATGTCGCCGGGTCAGGTGACCTTCTACCGATTCTTCTTCCAGATCGCCTGCACTCTGCCGATTCTTTTCGCCCTTTTCGGGCTGAAGGCGCTCTCGGCCCAACGGCCGTGGATGAACCTGCTGCGCGGTGTGCTGCATGGTGCTGCGAGCCTGCTTTTCTTCGTCGCCGTCAAATACATGCCGCTCGCCGATGTCTTCGCCATCTATTTCGTCGAGCCCTTCATGCTGACCGCCCTATCGGCGCTGTTTCTCGGAGAGAAGGTCGGCTGGCGGCGCTGGATGGCGATCGTCGTCGGTTTCGGCGGCGCGATGATCGTCATTCAGCCGAGCTACGAAATCTTCGGCCTGAAGGCGCTGCTGCCGGTCGCCTGCGCCTTTCTGTTCTCGCTCTATCTCTTCCTCAACCGCGCCATCGGCGAGGCCGATTCGCCGCTGACCATGCAGACGATGGCCGGCATCGGCGGAACGGTCTTCATGGCGGCCGCCCTTCTCGTGGGCAGCGGTTCCGGCAATGCCGATTTTGCTGTCTCCCTGCCCTCCTCCGGTCTCGGCCTTGTCCTGCTTCTCGCCCTCGGCACGATCTCGGGTTATGCGCATATGCTCGTGGTCCGGGCTTTTCGTCTCGCGCCCTTGTCGCTGCTTGCGCCGTTCCAGTACTTCGAGATCATCTCGGCGACCGTTCTCGGCTATGCGTTGTTCAACGATTTCCCGAGCTTTCCCAAATGGATCGGCATCTTCATCATCGTTGCATCAGGCCTCTTCATCATCTGGCGCGAGCGGCTGCAGGCACAATCGTTAAAATCTTCCTGACCTCGGGAATATCGGGTTAACTCCTCTTCTTGAGGGATCGTCAATTCGCAGGCGCTAAAACTGTCTCCGGTTTCATGATGAAGCCTGGAGTTAAAACATGAGCGAATTTCGCCTCGCTTTTCCGGCCTGTGTCGTGGCCGGCAAGCATCGGCTGACGGCCGAAGATATAGTACTGCTGCGCAAACATAGTTTTCCGGAGGGTATCCGGACATCCGACGACGTCGTGGCGATGTTGGCGCTCAACAATTCCTGCCCTGAAAAATGTGCCGACTGGAACGCTTTCTTCGTGGAGCAGCTCGCCGGTTTCATCGTCCATTACACCTATCCACAGGGCTCGCTGGATGAAATCAACGTCGCCTGGATCATGCGCATGTTCACGACCGATGGTGTCGTCAACTCGGCGCTCGAGCTCGAGCTCATTCTCCACGTCATGGAGATTTCGGCCGATGTCCCAGTTGAGTTGAGAGCGCTCGCCCTCGATCAGCTTCGCCTGGCGATCACCGACAATATCGGTGGCTACAAGCTGTCGCGCGCCATCGATCGCCGGGGCATCAGCCGCCAGGACGTCGACTACGCGATGCGCATCTTCAGAAGCGTCGCCGAAGGCGGCATCATCCCCGTCTCATCTGTCGAATACGGCGTTCTCCAGCAGATCGAGCAGGCAACGCTGTCCGGCGCCAATCATCCGCACTGGGCGGGGATCATGGCTGCCGTCGAGTTGCGCGCTTATGCCGAGCCGCGTCGCAGCCGCTGGCTGCGTATCGTCGACGAGGAACCCGTCTCGGAAGCTGCCGTCGCCTGACGCTCCGCAAGCCTGATTGTGCGTTCCGGTGTTTTGTGCGTAAAACTCCGGAATGCATTTCTGGGTGGAGTCTCGATGTTCAAGAAAATCCTGATCGCGAATCGCGGCGAAATCGCCTGCCGCGTGATCAAGACTGCGCGCCGCATGGGAATTCTGACCGTCGCGGTCTATTCGGATGCGGATCGGGACGCGCTGCATGTCGAGATGGCCGACGAGGCCGTGCATATCGGCCCGGCCGCGGCGTCCGAGAGTTATCTGGTTGCCGAAAAGATCATCGCCGCCTGCAAGGCTACCGGTGCCGAGGCCGTCCACCCCGGTTACGGCTTTCTCTCCGAACGCGCCTCCTTCTGCGCTGACCTGGAAAAACAGGGCATCGTCTTCATCGGCCCGAAGCCGAAGGCCATCATGGCGATGGGCGACAAGATCGAATCGAAGAAATTCGCCAATGCCGCCGGTGTCTCCACAGTGCCCGGCCATCTCGGCATCATCGAGGATGCAGCCCATGCGGAGGTGATCGCTGGCGGGATCGGTTATCCCGTCATGATCAAGGCGTCGGCCGGCGGCGGCGGCAAGGGCATGCGCATCGCCTGGAACAAGGCTGATGTGCGCGACGGCTTCGAGCGCGCCCGCTCGGAGGCAAAAAGCTCCTTCGGCGACGACCGCGTCTTCATCGAGAAGTTCATCGTCGAACCCCGCCATATCGAGATCCAGGTCCTGGCCGATGCGCATGGAAACGTCGTCTATCTCGGCGAGCGCGAATGCTCGATCCAGCGGCGGAACCAGAAAGTGGCGGAAGAGGCGCCCTCGCCCTTCCTCGATGAGGCCACCCGCAAGGCCATGGGCGAACAATCGGTGGCGCTGGCGAAAGCCGTCGATTACCAGAGCGCCGGCACCGTCGAATTCATCGTCGACCGCGACCGCAATTTCTATTTCCTGGAAATGAACACCCGCCTGCAGGTCGAGCATCCCGTGACCGAACTCGTCACCGGCATCGATCTCGTCGAGCAAATGATCCGGGTCGCAGCGGGAGAGCCCCTACCCTTTGCCCAGAAGGACATCGGGCTCGACGGCTGGGCGATCGAGAGCCGGCTCTATGCCGAAGATCCCTACCGCAACTTCCTGCCCTCGATCGGCCGCCTGACGCGCTACCGCCCGCCGGCGGAAGGCAGGACCGGCAATGTCGTCATCCGCAACGATACCGGCGTCTTCGAGGGTGCCGAGATCTCGATGTACTACGATCCGATGATCGCCAAGCTCTGCACCTGGGCGCCGACGCGGCTCGAGGCGATCGACGCCATGGGCCGGGCGCTCGACGGCTTCGTCGTCGATGGTATCGAGCACAATGTGCCTTTCCTGTCGGCGCTGATGAAACATCCGCGCTGGCGCGAGGGCCGGCTTTCCACAGGCTTCATCGCCGAGGAATATCCCGATGGTTTTGCGCCGATGAAACCGGATCCGGCGGAAGAAGCCGTGCTTGCCGGCATTGCCCTCTCCGCCTCGCTGATCGAGGCGAACCGCCGCGAACGTTTCGCCGATCGTCTGCGCGCCGCATCGGGCGCGCTACGCGAACACTGGGTGGTCAAGATCGGCGACAACCACGTCGCTGCAAGATTGCTCGACGGCCTCGTCACCATCCCCTTCGATATGGACATCGCGATCGAGGGGGCGATAGAGGGCGAGAGCAAGAGCGTTGTCACCGATTGGAGACCGGGTGATCCTGTCTGGAGCGGCAAGGTCGGCGGTCGCGACATCACCGCGCAGATTCGCCCCGTTTTGAACGGGTTGCGTATCGACTGGCAGGGGCTTTCGGTGATTACCAAGGTCTTCTCGCCGCGTCATGCCGAACTCGACAGACTGATGCCGGTGAAACTGCCGCCCGATACCTCCAAGCTCCTGCTCTGCCCGATGCCCGGCCTCGTCGTCGCCATCGCGGTTGCCGAGGGCCAGGAGGTCAAGGCCGGTGAGACGCTTGCGATCGTCGAAGCGATGAAGATGGAAAACGTACTGCGCGCCGACCGCGATCTCGTCGTCTCGAAGATCAATGCCGCAGCCGGCGAAAGCCTGGCCGTCGATGCCGTGATCATGGAATTCGCCTGAGAGGAAAAGACCGGGCGACCGGCCATTTTCGCTTGAGCCGAGTTCGCCGACCATGCCAAGCTCAGCCCGATAAATCAGCTGGGAACCAACAAAATCGACAGGGAGATGTGAAGATGGACGTTCGCGCCGCCGTTGCCGTTCAGGCAGGAAAACCGCTGGAAGTGATGACCGTGCAGCTGGAGGGGCCGCGGGCCGGCGAAGTGCTGGTCGAGGTCAAGGCGACGGGCATCTGCCATACCGACGATTTCACCCTGTCGGGCGCCGATCCGGAAGGTCTCTTCCCTGCTATCCTCGGCCATGAGGGCGCCGGCATCGTCGTCGATGTCGGCCCCGGCGTCACCTCGGTGAAGAAGGGCGACCATGTCATTCCGCTCTACACCCCGGAATGCCGCGAGTGCTATTCCTGCCTTTCCCGCAAGACCAATCTCTGCACTTCGATCCGCGCCACCCAGGGCCAGGGGCTGATGCCGGATGGAACGAGCCGCTTCTCGATCGGCAAGGACAAGATCCACCATTATATGGGGTGCTCGACCTTTTCGAACTTCACCGTGCTGCCGGAGATCGCCCTTGCCAAGGTCAATCCCGACGCGCCGTTCGACAAGATCTGCTACATCGGCTGCGGCGTCACCACCGGCATCGGTGCGGTCATCAACACTGCCAAGGTGGAGATCGGCGCCACGGCAATCGTCTTCGGTCTCGGCGGCATCGGTCTCAACGTGCTTCAGGGTCTGAAGCTTGCCGGTGCCGACATGATCATCGGCGTCGATATCAACAATGATCGCAAGGCCTGGGGCGAAAAGTTCGGCATGACGCATTTCGTCAATCCGAAGGAGGTAGGTGACGACATCGTGCCTTACCTCGTCAACCTGACCAAACGCAACGGCGACCTGATCGGCGGCGCCGACTACACCTTCGACTGCACCGGCAACACCAAGGTGATGCGCCAGGCACTGGAAGCCTCGCATCGCGGCTGGGGCAAGTCGGTTATCATCGGCGTTGCCGGCGCCGGCCAGGAAATCTCCACGCGTCCGTTCCAGCTGGTCACCGGCCGCAACTGGATGGGTACGGCCTTCGGCGGCGCGCGCGGCCGCACCGATGTGCCGAAGATCGTCGAATGGTACATGCAAGGCAAGATCCAGATCGATCCGATGATCACCCACACCATGCCGCTAGAAGACATCAACAAGGGCTTCGAGCTGATGCATTCGGGCAAGAGCATCCGCGGCGTGGTGGTGTACTGATGCATGTCGCCCAAAAGTGCGCAGCGGTTTTGGGATAACGGCATGCATAAATCAAAGACTTAAAGCGCATCGCATGAATCCAGATTGATGCGATGCGCTTTAACCCATGACAATAAGACTGCGGGCTTGAAGTAAAACTGCTCGCTACCCCAAAAATAACGGGCCGGATCTGCAAAGGGCTTCACCAAGTATGAAGCCCTTTCATGTTACTGCTTCGGTGCTTGGCAATCATGCTTCGCCAAAAGGGGGACCCTATGATTTTTCGGACTGTTATTTCGGCTTGCGCATTTGTGTTACTGCCCGCCATCGCACTTGCAGACCCCACAGGTTCCTACAAGGTCGCCGGCACCAGCGAGGACGGCAGCAAGTATCAGGGCACCGTCAAGGTGCTTCGCAACGGCGAGACCTATATCGTCGACTGGATGATCGGCAAGAACGAGTCGATCGGCACCGGCCTCGGCGCAAAATTCAGCGGCGATCGTTTCGAAATGGGTCCGGCAAGCGACGAGGACACGGCGATCTCCGTCGGTTACGTCTCCAAGGAGAATTTCGGCATCGCCATGTATTTCGAGCAGCCGGACGGCAGCTGGCAGGGTGTCTGGACCTATGGCGGCTCGGAAAAGGTTGCGAGCGAAATCTGGACTCGCGAGTAAACCGCGCGTATCAGGCGTCGGGATTGAATGAGGTAAACAGCCTTTGATCTATGTCGACGCCGATGCCTGCCCGGTGAAACCGGAAATCCTGAAGGTGGCCGAACGTCACGGCCTCGAAGTCACCTTCGTTGCCAATTCCGGCTTACGCCCCTCGCGCGATCCGATGATCCACAACGTCATCGTCTCCAATGCCTTTGACGCCGCCGACAACTGGATCGCCGAACGCGCCGGCGCGGGCGATGTCGTTGTCACTGCCGATGTGCCGCTTGCCGTGCGCTGTGTCGCGACCGGCGCCTTCGTCAGCGGCCCCACAGGGCGCGTCTTCGACGAGACCAATATCGGCATGGCAAGCGCCATGCGCGATCTCGGTGCCCACTTGCGCGAAACCGGCGAGAGCAAGGGCTACAACGCCGCCTTCAGCCCGAAAGACCGTTCACGCTTCCTCGAAACCTTCGATCGTCTCTGCCGCCGCGCCAAAAGCCTTGCCGCGGAGGCTGACGGGCAGCCGTGATGCAGCAACTAAAGGTGCTACAGCCTCCTTTGCACGTCTAAAAGACGCGCGGCGCTGTAGCCCACAAGAAACGGCTGGCATGGCAGCCGTGCCGATTCCGACCTTGAACACCGCCGCCGCCTCACGCATATAGGCGTTATCGCAGACGACTGCGGCATCCTCTCGGATGCAACTGTCGCGGGGACGGCCTCGCTCTTGAACAAGGAGAGTCGCATGGCCTGGTTTCTGCTTTTTCTCGCCGGTCTTTTTGAATGTGGTTGGGCGATCGGCCTTAAATATACCGATGGCTTCACCCGGCCGCTGCCGACGGCGCTGACTGTCATATCCATGGTAGTGAGCATCGTGCTGCTCGGCTTGGCCGTGAAGCACCTGCCGATCGGCACCGCCTATGCGGTCTGGACCGGCATCGGCACGGTTGGCACCGTATTTCTCGGCATCTGGCTGCTTGGCGATGAGGCAAGTGTCTCCCGTCTTGCCTGCATCACGCTGATCGTCGCCGGCATCGCCGGTCTCAAGCTTACCGCCTGATGTGAAGGTTGAGGGGCGTCGCGACGCCCCTCAGTCTATCGTTCAGGCTGCCTTGCGATTATCGACGGCAAAAGCGCCGGGACCGGAGAAGAACAGGTAGAGGAAGACGAAGCAGAACAGGATCGCGGCGTCGCCCTGGTTGACGGCCGGGAAGAAGCTGTTCGGGGCATGCGCCATGAAATAGGCAACGGCCATTTCGCCGGCGAGGAGGAAGGCAACAGGGCGCGTCAGCAGGCCGACGAGAATGAGGATACCGCCGACAAGCTCCAGAAGGGCGGCGAACAGCATCAACGGCGGCAGCGCGCCGGCCATCTGCGCAGCCGGGAAAGCGAAAAGCTTCATCGTGCCGTGTTCGATGAACAGCAGCGCGGTGATGATTCTGAGAGCGGCCAGCCCATAGGGGCGATAGGCAGAAAGACGCTCGAAAGTTGACATTAAACCTCTCCATTAAAACAATAAGAGCCGAGCGTTAGCCTGTCCCTCGCAAGGATTGAACACACGGATCACTGACGGCCGTTCACTTTTTCGACAGTGGTTAGAGCCTTTCCTCTAAACACCTGACCGGACAGTTTTATTCGCCGGCAGCCGTCAAAGCGGGATGTTGTCGTGTTTCTTCCATGGATTGGCGAGATCCTTGTTGCGCAGCATCTTCAGCCCGCGCGCCAGCCGCCGCCGGGTGGAATGCGGCATGATCACCTCGTCGACATAACCGCGCTCGGCGGCAACGAAGGGCGAGAGGAACCGGTCCTCATACATTTTCGTATGGGCGGCGATCTTTTCGGGATCGGCGATATCCTTGCGGAAGATGATCTCGACGGCGCCCCTGGCGCCCATCACGGCGATCTGCGCCGTCGGCCAGGCATAGTTGAGATCCCCGCGCAGATGCTTCGACGCCATCACGTCATAGGCGCCGCCGAAGGCCTTGCGGGTGATGACGGTGAGCTTCGGCACCGTCGCCTCGGCATAAGCAAAGAGCAGCTTGGCGCCGTGCTTGATGAGGCCGCCATATTCCTGCGCCGTACCCGGCAGGAAACCCGGCACGTCGACGAAGGTGACGATCGGAATGTTGAAGCAGTCGCAGAAGCGCACGAAACGGGCCGCCTTGCGCGAGGCGTCGCTGTCGAGAACGCCGGCCAGCACCATCGGCTGGTTGGCGACGAAGCCGACGGTGGAGCCTTCGACGCGACCGAAGCCGCAGACGATGTTTCCGGCAAAACTTGCCTGGATTTCGAAGAAATCCCCCTCATCCGCTACCTTCCGGATCAGTTCCTTGATGTCGTAAGGCTTGTTGGAGCTCGCCGGCACCAGCGTATCGAGCGACATGTCGACCTCTGTCACCGACTGGTAACATTCGATCTCGGGCAGCGGCGCGGTGTTCGAAAGCGGCAGGAAATCGATCAGCCGGCGCACCTGCAAGAGCGTTTCGACATCATTGTCGTAGGCGCCGTCGGCAATCGACGAGCGCACCGTATGCACGATAGCGCCGCCGAGTTCTTCGGCTGTCACCGTCTCGTTGGTGACGGTTTTCACCACGTCGGGACCGGTGACGAACATGTAGGAGGTATCACGCACCATGAAGATGAAATCGGTCATCGCAGGCGAATAGACGTCGCCGCCAGCGCAGGGACCCATGATCACCGAGATCTGCGGTATGACGCCGGAGGCAAGCACATTGCGCTGGAATACCTCGGCATAGCCGCCGAGAGCCGCCACGCCCTCCTGGATGCGGGCGCCGCCGGCATCATAGATACCGACGATCGGCGCGCGGTTCTTCAGCGCCATGTCCTGCACCTTCATGATCTTCTCGGCATGCGCTTCCGATAGCGAGCCACCGAAGACGGTGAAGTCCTTGGCGAAGACGAACACCGTGCGGCCGTTGACCGTGCCCCAGCCGGTGACGACACCGTCGCCGGCAATCCGGCTCTTATCCATGCCGAAATCGGTGGAGCGATGTTCGACGAACATGTCGAATTCCTCGAAGGAGCCTTCGTCGAGGAAGAGGTCGATACGCTCGCGCGCCGTCAGCTTGCCGCGTTTGTGCTGGGCGTCGATGCGCACTTCGCCGCCGCCGAGGCGGGCGATGCCGCGGCGCCGTTCCAGTTCCTCGAGAATTTCCTTCATGCGATCTCCCTCGCCGCTGCGGGCGGCAATCCGGCGATTAGATTATGCGCTAGAGCATGATGCCGAAAAGTGTGCGCGGTTTTCGGACAACATCATGCTCTAACTATTTAGCGCCCGCGCCCGCTGAGTGAGAAAACCGAGCGTATCCTTGCCGCGACGTCCTCGGCCAGGATCTCATCGGCAAGCTTGGGATCGGCAGCGATGCTGGTCACGTCGAAGGCGCTGACGGCGATGACCGAGCCGTCCTCGACCGAGGCCGCGTCGATGCTGATCTTGGCGACGTTGCGGTCCTTCTGGAAGCCGAGGCCCTTTTGGATGGAAACCACGCGGATCGTCAGCACCACCCGCGGCAGCACGGTGTCGCGTACGGTGGCGTTGATCGCCACGTTGACGCGGTCGTTGATGCCCGAAAGCAGCTCGGCCGGCATGTTCGGACCGGACAGAACAACGGCGCTGCGCACATCATAGACCGGCGCCTCCGGCTTGGTGGCCGAGAGGCTGACGCAGGCCGTGAGCGCGATACAGACAAGTGCGGCCCGGCAAAAACACGACCTCAGCCAATTCATTGCAAAATCCCGCACCACCCCGTTGGAGTCGCAGACTTCGTCATAATGCATTGGAAGGCAATATGTTTCAGGCGCTTAGGGCGAAAAAAACATCCGCTGCGGCTTTGAACTCGGCAAAGCGCTTGGCCCGCCGTTCCTCGGCCTCCTCGTCGCTGCCCCAATGCTCGATCGTCCAATCCTCGTCGAGATGGGCAAGCGACCAGGCCTCCTCAGTCGTTACCCGGCCCTCTGCGAAGGCAAGCGCCAGGATCGCCGAACCGGTGAGCGTGGTGACCGTGTGGAGCGCTGCAAGTGCCATCGGGCTATCATATCTCGCGAGCGTGACGGCGAAGGCGGCAGTCGCCTCGCGCGGCTGCTCCTGAGGCATCACCCCTTCGACGAGGATGAACCGGGCGCCGAGGTCATTCGCCGCCCAGTCGATCACGGGATCCCAGTGCTCGGCCTGGCGCTCGACCAGCAGTTCCGGCGCCTCGGCGCGGTAGCAGATCAGGTCGCTGGAGGAAAAGCGCAGGATATCCTCGAAGATCGCCTGCGCGTTGGCGGCAACGCCATCGAGTGCGGTGTTGACGAGCCGTGTCACCGGCATGCTCACGGGGTTGATCTCTTCGCCCTGCGCCTGCCATTCGGCGGCGACAAGCCGCGCGAGCGCCTCGGTCGGCACGGCGAGAACCTGCCGTGCCGGCGTGCGCACCATCTTGCCGTCGAGCGTGATCGCAAAACCGCCCTCGTGCTCGGCAACGGAGACGTCGGTATAGAAGCGCTTGGGCAGCGGCTTCTTCATCTGGATCTGCGCGCGGCGGATGGGATCGGGATGGCTCAGGCCTTCGGAAAGGTCGTTCAGCAAATCGCGCATGGGCTCACCTCAGGAAAAATGACGCAATATCTCGTTCGGATGGTAGGCGATCGCATCAGCGCCGTTGGCGATCAGCTCATCCACGCTGGCATAGCCCCAGGCAACGCCGATCGCCTTGGCGCCGGCAGCCTTTGCCATCTGCATATCGTAAACCGCGTCGCCGATGACAATAGTGTCGGCAGCATTCATGCCGGTTTCATCGCAGCATTCCGTCACCATGGCTGGATGCGGCTTGGAAGGGCAATCGTCGGCGGTGCGTGCGACGATGAAATGCGCCTCGAAACCATGTGTCTCCATCACGAGCTTGAGCCCGCGGCGGGATTTGCCCGTCACCGCGCCGATCAGCAGGTCGTCGCGCCCGCTGATCGCGTCGATCATCTCGCGGATGCCTGGAAACAGCGGCTCCTTGTAATCGAGATCCTGACGCACGATCGAGAACAGCGATTTGTAATGCGCCGTCATGTCGATGTCTTCCTGCTCCACATGCTGCCTGCCCTGCATGCGGGCAATGGCAATATCGAGGGACAGGCCGATAATGGCCTTGGTGTCTTCAAAGCGCGGTTCCGACTTGCCGAACTTATCGAAGGTCCTGCGCATGGTTTCGTGGATCAGACCGGCGCTATCGACCAGTGTGCCATCGCAATCAAAAAGCGCCAGTTTCATTCGGCGTCCCTTTCGGCACTGGCGAGATCGAGGCCGAGAAGGTTCCAGGTCTGCACCATATGCGACGGCAGCGGCGCACTGATGCGCAGGCGCCCGCCGGAGGGATGAGGGATGTCGATGTGACGCGCGTGCAGATGCAGCTTCTTCTGGACGCCGCCTGGAAAATCCCAATTCGGATCGTCGTCGAAATATTTCGGATCGCCGATGATCGGATGGCCGATATGCAGCGCGTGCACACGCAGCTGATGGGTCCGTCCAGTATAGGGTTCCATCTCCAGCCAGGCGAGGTTCTGGGCGGCGGTTTCGAGCACGCGATAGAAGGAAACGGCGTGATCTGCTCCGTCCTCGCCGTGTTTGGCGATCCGCATGCGGTCGCCATCGGCCGTCGGCTCCTTGACGAGCCAGGTCGAGATCTTGTCCTCGTGTTTGCGCGGCACGCCCTTGACCAGCGCCCAGTAGGTCTTCTTGGTGTCGCGCTCGCGGAAGGCTGCCGTCAGCTTCTGCGCGGCGCCGCGCGTGCGGGCGATGACGAGAACGCCCGAGGTGTCGCGGTCGAGACGGTGAACGAGGCGCGGCTTCTCGCCCTTCGGGCTGGTCCAGGCTTCGAGCATCTGGTCGATATGCCTGGCCACACCCGAGCCGCCCTGCACGGCAAGGCCGGGTGGCTTGTTGAGAACGATCACCTTTTCGTCCTCATGCAGCACCATGCGCGACAGTAGTTCGAAATCCGTCGAATGCTTGAGATCCTTGCCGGCGATCGGTCCGGATTTCAGCTTGGCATCGACATCGAGCGGCGGCACGCGCACCGTCTGGCCGGGCTGCACGCGCGCATCCGATTTGACGCGCCCGCCGTCGACGCGCACTTGGCCGGAGCGCAGCAGCTTCTGCAGCGGGCCGAAACCGAGCCCCGGAAAGTGTACCTTGAACCAGCGATCGAGCCGCATGCCGGCTTCGTCGGGTTCAACCTTGATATGTTCTATGCCAGCCATAAGAAATCTTTCGGAAATTGCAGCGCGGGCCAAGCCGGCGTTCTTGCCGCAGCCTTTAGAGCATTTTCACGCAAAACGGAAACCGGAAAAGAGATCAGGCCAAAGCGCGTATGACGGCGAGGCCGGCGATGACGGCTACCATCGAAAATCCGACGCTCGCCGCGATATAAATGCCGCCGGCGACAGCCTCGCCGCGTTCGAACAGCGAGATGGCATCCAGCGAGAAGGCCGAGAAGGTGGTGAAGCCACCAAGGAAGCCGGTGATCAGCAACAGGCGCAGTTCCGTCGAGGCGTTGAACTTCCGCGCGATGAGCTCGGCGAAGACGCCGATGACGAAGCAGCCGACGACATTGACGGCGAGCGTGCCCCAGGGGAATGCCGGGCCCATCAGCCTCAGCGCCCACTGGCCGACATAATACCTGAGAACGGAACCGATAGCGCCGCCGAAGGCGACAAGGAGAGCCTGGATCATGAGCCGGATTTACCGCGTTTGCGAAAGTGATTCCAATCGAGCCTTATGAATTCTTACCATTTTGTAAAATGCCAATGATTTTCTTATGATGGCGCCAAGATCATACCGATACGGTGACTGGCATGACCCAGCTCCTGTCCATATCGGCCAACACTGCCGCTGTTGCTTTCGAGTCGCTCCGAATCCCGCAGCGTGTCGCGACGAGCACTGCGGCGCGCGACGCACGGCGCGTTGCCGACCGGCAGTTGAAGGCTGAAGGCACTGAGGACATAGACGAGCCCTCCAGCATCATCCAGTCGACCGAAGTTGCGCTCGACTTGATGGCGAAGGGCAACCGCCAACCGCAGTCCGGCCTGAAACAGGCGCTGCGATCCTACGAAGACTTCTGAGGCGATCGCCTTCCAAACGAAAGCCCGCGACTGCGATTGTTGTCGCGGGCTTTTTTGTTTTAACTACAGCGCCGCGCGTCCTTTCAGACGCGCAAAGGACGCTGTAGCACTTTGAATCGCTGCTCTCACTTGCCCTGGGCGGAGAGCACCTGCAGGACCAGATCGACCTTGCCGGCCTTTTCGAAGGTCAGCGTCACCGGCACGGTGCCGCCCTGCTTGAACGGCGTCTTCACCTTCTGGAACATCAGGTGCAGGTTGCCGGGCTCAAGCTTGACCGTCTCGCCAGCGGCAATGGCGATGCCGTCCTTCAGCTGGCGCATCCGCATGACGTTATCCTTGGTCTCCATCTCGTGGATCTGAACCTCGCCTGATACGGGCGACGTCACGGACAGCAAGCGATCGTCCGTCTTGCCGTTGTTTTTCACCGTGAAAAAGCCGCCGCCGACTGGCTGGCCGGGCAGCATCGCCTTGGCGAAGCCGCCGGAAATTTCGAGATCGCCGGCCTTGACCGTTTCGCCGGCAGGTGCGGCAGCGCCCATGCCGGACATGTCCATGCCGGCCATATCGTCATGGTCGTGACCATGGTCTTCGCCGGCGACGACCTTCAACAGCGGCGCCGGGCTTTTCAGCCCATGCGCGTCGCCGCCTTCCGCCGCCACCTGATCCCAGGCCGTGACCGTCTCGCCGCACATCTGCGTCACCGGAAAGGCGAGCGAGGTGCCGGCCTCGACGCCTGATACCTTACCCTGGATGACGAAGGTATCGTAGAAATCGTCGGAGAGATTGCCGTTCCTCCAGCGCACTTCGATCACGCCCGCCTTCACCTTGTCGCCGTGATTGTCGTAGGTCTTCTGGTAGTCGCCCTTGATCACCTCGAGCTCCCAGCCGGCCTTCGGCTGCGGCTTGGCGAAGACGAAGCCTTCGGGCAGCTTGACTCGCACTTCCGTGGTCGCCTTGCCGTCGCAGCCATGCGGCACCTGCAGCGTGGCGAGAATGGTGCTGTCCTGCTTCGCCTCTCTATCGAGGAAGCTCACATGCGCCTCGGCGCCGGCAAAGGCGGTCGCGGAAAGAAGGGCGGCGAGCCCGAAGGTCTTGCCAAATGTCTTGATAGTTTTCATCGGATATCTCCTCGCCGGCCACGGACCTCTCTCGGGCGGACCGGCATGCTGCATCATGGGTTGCGGAAGCAGATCAGGCGAGGATGGGAGGTGCGCGGGAATTCGGCCGGCTGACAGCGCTTGCGCCTGTTATGGCTGATGTTTCGATCGGCGCGTTGTTCAACGCTGCGAGCTTGCGCTCGAGCCAGGAGTCCGTATTCGGAGCCGGCAGGATGACGGAGGCCGACAGCCGGCAGGCTTCGCAATTTGGCTTGAAGGCGACGGTCTTGCCGTCGGTGTCCTTCACGGTAACGCAGAGCGAGGCGAAGGTACCGTCGGGCAGCACATAGGCCGCTGCATCGTAGCCTTCGGAGGCGACAGCCTCTGGTGCCTGATGGGCAAGCCCAAGCAAAAGCAGGCTCAATGCGCAAAGCATGCGCAGGAAGAGCGTCGCTTTCAGTCCGGTCTGCCGCATGAGATCCCCTTCAACAGCATGTCGCGATAGCCGTTTTCCCCACGGAATGCAAAAACAGATTTGCCGCAGATCAGGGCTTGGCCGGGATATGGCGACAAAAAATTGTCCGGTCACGACATTTGGCCTTGCCAAGCGCTGCACCCGCCGGATAATTGCGCCAACCTTGTTGGGAGAAGCCGGTGCTTTCGCCACCGGTGCCGAAGGAGCAACCGCCCCGGAAACTCTCAGGCAAAAGGACCAGCAAGGGGCAGACGGAACTCTGGAGAGAAGCGTTCTCGAAACGCTCGCCGAAGGGATAACAATCTCAGGCAAAGGGACAGAGGGGGCTCAGGAGAGAAGTGCGCAGCCGCGCCTTCAGATTTGAGCCCGCGCCTTCGTGAGAAGGCGCAAACCCCGGAGGCGTCTTTTGGACGATACTGCTGCCCTGAAGAAAACCCCGCTGCATGCCCTGCATCTTTCGCTCGGCGCCCGCATGGTGCCGTTCGCGGGTTACGACATGCCGGTGCAATATCCCGCAGGCGTCATGAAGGAGCATCTTCATACCCGCGCCGAAGCCGGCCTCTTCGATGTCTCCCACATGGGCCAGCTTATCGTGAAGGCGAAATCTGGCAGCTACGAGGATGCGGCGCTGGCGCTCGAAAGCCTGGTGCCGGTCGATATCCTTGGCCTTGCCGAAGGCCGCCAGCGTTATGGCTTCTTCACCGATGATACCGGCTGCATTCTCGACGATCTGATGATCACCCATCTCGACGATCACCTTTTCATCGTCGTCAACGCTTCCTGCAAGGAGGCCGATCTCGCTCACCTGCAGGCCCATATCGGCGACCAGTGCGACATCACTCTTCTTAATCGCGCTTTAATCGCGCTGCAGGGACCGCGCGCGGTCGAGGTTCTCGCCGAACTCTGGGCCGACGTCGCGGCGATGAAATTCATGGATGTGCGCCATTGCCACCTGCACGATGTTTCCTGTCTGGTCTCGCGCTCCGGCTATAGCGGCGAGGACGGCTTCGAGATTTCGATCCCCGTCGACAAGGCCGAGGATGTCACCATGCGGTTGCTCGAACATCCCGATGTCCAGGCGATCGGCCTTGGCGCCCGCGATTCGCTGCGCCTCGAAGCCGGCCTCTGCCTCTACGGCAACGATATCGACACGACCACCTCGCCGGTCGAGGCGGCGCTTGAATGGGCCATGCAGAAGGCAAGGCGGGGCAATGGTGCGCGCGCCGGCGGCTTCCCTGGCTCTGGCCGCATCCTGTCCGAACTCGAAAACGGCGCCGCGCGCCGCCGAGTCGGCCTGAAGCCGGAAGGCAAGGCGCCGGTGCGCGGCCATGCCAAGCTCTATGCCGATGCCGAGGGCAAGGTCGAAATCGGCGAAGTCACCTCGGGCGGCTTTGGCCCCAGCGTCGAAGGCCCCGTCGCCATGGGCTACGTACCCGTCTCCCATGCCGCGGCAGGCACACTGGTCTATGCCGAAGTGCGCGGCAAATATCTGCCGACCACCGTCAGCGCCCTGCCCTTCGTCACACCGACCTACAAACGCTAAACCTTTTCCAGAGAGGACGAACAATGCTGAAATTTACCGAAGAACACGAATGGCTGAAGATCGAAGGCGGCGTTGCGACGGTCGGAATCACCACCTATGCCGTCGATCAACTCGGCGACCTGGTTTTCGTCGAACTGCCGGAAGTTGGCGCGACCTTCTCCAAGAACGGCAATGCCGCGACCGTTGAATCCGTCAAGGCTGCTTCCGACGTCTATTGTCCGCTTGATGGCGAGATCACCGAGGTCAACCCGGCCATCGTTGCAGATCCGTCGCTGGTCAATTCCGATCCTCAGGGCGCTGGCTGGTTCTTCAAGCTGAAGCTTGCAAATGCTGCCGACGCCGATGGCCTGCTCGACGAGGCGGCCTACAAGGAGCTCACTGCGTAATGACGACGCCGACAGAATTCCAGTTCACCGACTATCAGCCCTACGATTTCGCCAATCGCCGCCATATCGGCCCCTCGCCGGCTGAGATGACCGACATGCTGAAGGTGATCGGTTATAACAGCCTCGACGGCCTGATCGACGCGACGCTACCGCCCTCGATCCGCCAGAAGGAGCCGCTCGTCTGGGGCGCGCCGATGACCGAGCGCGAGGCGCTCGACAAGCTGCGCGAGACGGCCAACAAGAACAAGGTGCTGGTCTCGCTGATCGGTCAGGGTTATTACGGCACGATCACGCCGCCTGTCATCCAGCGCAACATCCTCGAAAACCCGGCCTGGTACACCGCCTATACGCCTTACCAGCCGGAGATCAGCCAGGGCCGCCTGGAAGCGCTGCTGAACTACCAGACGATGGTCTGCGACCTCACCGGCCTCGACGTCGCCAACGCCTCGCTGCTCGACGAGGCGACCGCCGCTGCCGAAGGCATGGCGATTGCCGAGCGCGTCGCCAAGTCGAAGGCAAAGGCCTTCTTCGTCGATGCCGACTGCCATCCGCAGACGATCGCCCTCATCCGCACCCGCGCCGAACCGCTCGGCTGGAGCGTCATCGTCGGCAATCCCTTCACCGATCTCGATCCTGTCGACGTCTTTGGCGCGATCTTCCAGTATCCCGGCACGCACGGTCACGTGCATGATTTTACCGGCCTGATCTCGCGCCTGCACCAAACTGGCGCCATAGCAATCGTCGCCGCCGATATCCTGGCGCTGACGCTGCTGAAATCGCCCGGCGAAATGGGTGCCGATATCGCCGTCGGCTCCTCGCAGCGCTTCGGCGTCCCGGTCGGCTATGGCGGCCCGCATGCAGCCTATATGTCGGTCAAAGATGCCATCAAGCGCTCCATGCCCGGCCGCCTCGTTGGCGTTTCCGTCGACGCCCGCGGCAACCGCGCCTATCGCCTGTCGCTGCAGACCCGCGAACAGCATATCCGCCGCGAGAAGGCGACGTCGAACATCTGCACCGCTCAGGTGCTGCTTGCCGTCATGGCCTCGATGTACGCCGTCTTCCACGGCCCGAAGGGCATCAAGGCGATCGCCCAGCAGGTGCACCAGAAGGCCGTGCTGATGGCCAAGGGCCTGGAAAAGCTCGGTTATAAGGTCGAACCCGACACCTTCTTCGACACGATCACCGTCGATGTCGGCCACATGCAGGGTCTCATCCTGCGCGCCGCCGTCGCCGAAGGCGTCAATCTGCGCAAGGTCGGCGAAACCAAAATCGGCATGAGCCTCGACGAACGCACCCGGCCGGCGACGCTCGAAGCCGTCTGGCGCGCCTTCGGCGGCATTTTTACCATTGCCGATTTCGAGCCTTCCTACCGCCTGCCGAAGGGCCTGCTCAGAACCAGCGATTACTTCACCCATCCGATCTTCCACATGAACCGCGCCGAAAGCGAGATGACGCGTTACATCCGCCGGCTCTCCGACCGGGATCTGGCGCTCGACCGCTCGATGATCCCGCTCGGTTCCTGCACGATGAAGCTCAATGCGACGGCGGAAATGCTGCCGATCACCTGGCCGGAATTTTCCGACATCCATCCCTTCGTGCCGGCCGACCAAGCGCTCGGCTACCGCGAGATGATCGACGACCTGATCGAAAAGCTCTGCGCCGTCACCGGCTACGACGCCTTCTCCATGCAGCCGAATTCCGGCGCGCAGGGCGAATATGCCGGCCTGCTGACGATCCGCAACTATCATATCGCCAATGGCGACGGCCATCGCGACGTCTGCCTGATCCCGACATCTGCGCATGGCACCAACCCGGCCTCGGCCCAGATGGTCGGCATGAAGGTCGTCGTCGTCAAGGTGCGCGAAAATGGCGATATCGATCTCGACGATTTCCGCGCCAAGGCGGAGGAGCATGCTGCAAATCTTTCGTGCTGCATGATCACCTATCCCTCGACGCACGGCGTCTTTGAGGAGACCGTCAAGGAGATCTGCGATCTGGTGCACGACCATGGCGGCCAAGTCTATCTCGACGGCGCCAACATGAATGCCATGGTCGGCCTGTCCCGCCCCGGTGACATCGGCTCCGACGTTT
The DNA here is from genome assembly GCF_004306515.1 of Rhizobium beringeri. NCBI lineage: Bacteria > Pseudomonadati > Pseudomonadota > Alphaproteobacteria > Hyphomicrobiales > Rhizobiaceae > Rhizobium > Rhizobium beringeri. The sequence goes on from NZ_SILG01000001.1 coordinate 2,043,213, forward strand.
CGCATCTCAACCTGCACAAGACCTTCTGCATCCCGCATGGCGGCGGCGGACCCGGCATGGGCCCGATCGGCGTCAAGGCGCATCTGGCCCCCTACCTGCCCGGCCATCCAGAAACCGACGGCCGTTCGGGTGCGGTCTCGGCCGCCGCCTTCGGCTCCGCCTCGATCCTGCCGATCTCCTGGAGCTATTGCCTGATGATGGGCGGCGAAGGCCTGACGCAGGCGACCAAGGTGGCGATCCTCAACGCCAACTATATCGCCACCCGGCTGAAGGGCGCCTATGACGTGCTCTACAAGTCGGCTGCCGGCCGCGTCGCGCATGAATGCATCATCGACACCCGCCCGCTGGTCGACAGCTCGGGCGTCACCGTCGACGACGTCGCCAAGCGGCTGATCGATTGCGGCTTCCATGCGCCGACCATGAGCTGGCCAGTCGCCGGCACGCTGATGATCGAGCCGACGGAAAGCGAGACCAAGGCCGAACTCGACCGTTTCTGCGAGGCGATGCTGGCGATCCGCGAGGAAGCCCGCGCCATTGAGGATGGCCGCATGGACAAGGTGAACAACCCGCTGAAGAACGCTCCGCACACGGTGGAAGACCTCGTCGGCGAATGGGATCGTCCCTACAGCCGCGAACAGGCCTGCTTCCCGCCCGGCGCCTTCCGCGTCGATAAATACTGGTCACCGGTCAACCGCGTCGACAACGTCTATGGCGACCGCAACCTGATCTGCACTTGCCCGCCGGTGGAAAGCTACGCAGAGGCAGCCGAATAGCGGTCAAGCCTGATGCTGTAGCGACGGGCCGAGCAATCCAAGCCCCTTCCATCATGGGAGGGGCTTTCCTAATTCTGATAGAAATGCGCGGCTAACCTTGCTCTCTAACCGTCTATCGAAGCTCCGTTCGTCTGCGAACGTCATTTCTGGCATAACACGCTACGCCCCGCGTAGCTCAACGTAAGAGCAGCTGTCTGGTTAGCAGCCGATCCAGGTTCAATTCCTCGGCAGGGGCACCAGTTTCCCAGTTCCCCTGCTCTCTATCAGCGTCGAAGCGTGCCGGTTTACGGCTAGAAGCGCTCGCCGACCATATCCTCGCTTTTGGCCCACAATGCCCTGGCCGTCTCGGGATCGAGCGCGTAGGTGCGCACACCTTCGGAAATTGGGCTGATCTCCGCATCCGTCACTTCGGAGACGTGGCAGTTCTCGCAATATCTGCCGCCGACCGCGTCTGCCGGGGCGACGAAACCTGCCCAGACGGAGGTAGCCGCACCCTGCGGGATCGTCTTCCACTGGAAGGGCGGCTTGCCCTCGGCGGCGAGCGCTGCGTTGATCTGCGTTATCATGCCTTCAATCATATCAGGGTCGAGATGACGGTCGAGCTCGGTCTGGATGCCGCCGGGATGCAGTGCCGTTGCACGGATGCCGCGCTCCTTGAGGCGCCGGTCGAGTTCCACCGCGAACAGGATATTTGCGGTTTTCGACTGGGCATAGGCCGCCCAGGGCTCATAGGTCTTGCTCTCGAAATTGAGGTCGTCAAGGCTGAAAGGTGCCATGCGATGGCCCGAGGATGCGACGATCACCACACGGCCGCCCGATTTGACGAGCGATGCGATGCGGTTGACCAGCACGAAATGACCGAGATGGTTGGTGCCGAACTGCGTTTCGAAGCCATCGGCGGTGCGGCCGAAGGGAGCGGCCATCACGCCGGCATTGGCAATGACAACATCGAAGGGGCGGCCATCCGAAATGAGCGCATCGGCACAGGCGCGCACGCTTGCCAGAGAGGCAAGATCAAGCTCGACGATATCCAGGCTGCCGCCATTGGCCGCACCGGTGCGCACGACTTCCGTTGCCGCCCTCGCCTTTGCAAGGTCACGCGCCGTACCCGTCACCTGCGCTCCATGGGCCAGCACACGCGCGGTTTCCAAGCCGAGGCCGGCCGAAATACCCGTCACCAGAACACGCTTGCCCTTGAGATCGACGCCGGCGAGCACCTCATCGGTGGTTGATGTCGCGCCAAAAAGTCCACTCATGATTATCTCCTTGATCATGGACGCACCGCTCCAGGCTGGTGGACCATTGCCCGCCGGCCTCAAATGAAATAAAAGGAGGGTGCCTCCAGATAAATATGGAGGGCGCCTCCGCTTATCAAGGGGACCTCTCGGAAATGGCCAAAAAAAGTGAAGAGCCCACCGTCCGAAAGCCGCGCGCGGATGCCGAACGCAATCGTCTTCTGCTGATGGAAACGGCAAAGACCGTCTTTGCCGACAAGGGTTCCAGCGCCAGCCTGGAGGAAATCGCCCGCATCGCCGGCGTCGGCATCGGCACACTCTATCGCCATTTCCCGACGCGCGATGCACTGGTTTCCGCCGTCTACCGCAACGAGACGACGCAGCTTGCCGCTGCCGCCAAAAGCCTTGCCGAGACACATCCGCCCGTCGAAGCACTTCGCCTGTGGCTGGTGCAGTTCGTGGATTATGTCGTGACGAAACACGGCATGTCCGAGGTGCTGGATTCTTTGGTCGGCGGCACCTCCGAGCTCTATGCCGATTCTGCCGATTTGATCATAGGTGCCGTCAATCTGCTGGTGGATCGCGCAGTCGCCACCGGTGAAATCCGTCTGGCGATGGACCCGCTCGATATCCTGCGCGCCCTGGCGGGCGGCGCGAGCATCAGCTGTGGCCCCGCCTGGCGGAATGCGGCAAGACAACTCATCGATATTCTGATAGCGGGCATGAGAGCCAGTCGCTGAGATTGTCGTACCACTCCGGCACGGCCGTCTCAGATCCGGCTTCCTGCCCGGCGCCTTCCGCGTCGACAAATACTGGTCGCCGGTCAACCGCGTCGACAACGCCTAGGGCGACCGCAATCTGATCTGCACCTGCCCGCCGGTGGAAAGCTACGCCGAGGCGGCTGGGTAGCAGCGCCAGGCAAAGCCCCTTCCGCAGGTTGGGAGGAGCTGCATGCTTTTGGCGCTCAAGGATCAAATTTAACCTTTCTTAGCAAGTCTCTGTTAGCAATTCATAAAGGCGGCTTCCATCAACATGGATCACCGTCGATCCCTTGTTTTGCGTGCAGGTTCTTATGCGTCCATCGGCTGTGCCAGCAATCCTCCTCGCCGCCCTGATCCTCTCGGGATGCGCCGCCAGTTCTGGCGCCGAAGATGTGCTCACCCCTGTACCGTCGCGGGAAACGACCAACGCCATCACCCAGCCGAGCGGCCCGATACCGGCTGCCGCCGTGGGCGATCCTGCGCCGCAGGCAAGCCCGCCGCAGCAGGCGTTGAGCTGGACAGGAGAGGTTCCAGAGCCGCAGGCGCTCGTGCCCGCAGACAGGCCGGTCGGCATGCCGATGCCGACGGAAAAGCCGGTCGCCCTGCTGATGCCGACCAACCCCGCGGGCAATGCGATGCCCGATGTCGGTACGAGGTCGCCGACACGCGGGCAAATTTACGGTCACCGGTTCCGCGATGCCAAGCCGATCAACTTCGGCTCCACTTCCCCGAGAAAGCTTGCCGTGCACGGCGTTGACGTGTCGCGCTGGCAGGGCGAGATCGATTGGGAGACGTTGCGGAGGCAAGGCGCGAACTTCGTCTACATCAAGGCGACCGACGGCGGCGATCACCTCGATCCGATGTTCAAGAAGAACTGGCGCCGGGCCAAGGAAGCCGGCCTGAAACACGGCGCCTATCACTTCTTCTATTGGTGCCGGACAGCCGGCGAGCAGGCCGACTGGTTCATCCGCAACGTGCCAAGGGAAGCCAACGCTCTTCCGCCCGTCATCGACGTTGAATGGAACAGCGAATCGAGCTGCAAGAGGCGCATCTCACCTGCCCGTGTCCGGGAAAAGATGCAGGTCTTCATGGACAAGCTGGAGCGCTATTACGGCCAGCGCCCGATCATCTACACGGCGCCGGACTTCTACCGCGATAATTTGAAGGGCCAACTGCTCGACTACCCCTTCTGGCTGCGCTCTGTGGCCGCCCACCCCTCCAAGGTCTACCCCGGCCGCAAGTGGCTCTTCTGGCAGTATTCCGGTTCCGGCCTCTCCGAAGGAGTCGATGGCAAGATCGACCTCAACGTGTTCAACGGCAATGAAAGCGATTGGCACGACTGGGTGGCGTCGCGATAGCCGAAGCCCGCCAGGCCGCTTGCCCCGTCGTCACGCGGACTTCTGCACCTTCACCGGCACGCCTTTGTAAGCAGGCGTTCCCGATTTCCGGTCGTAATCGCCAAGCGCGATGACCCTGTTCATCTCGGGATAATATCCGGCGATGGAGCCAACAGGGATGTCGTAGGCCACTGCGGTGAAGCCTCTAACCGCCCTGCTGCCGGTTTCAGCGACCGACTCGATATCAACCTTATCGCCATCGGTGAGGCCGCGTGCGGAGAGATCCCCGCTGTTCATGAAGATCACGTCACGGCGGCCGAAGACACCTCGATAGCGGTCGTCAAGGCTGTAGATTGTCGTGTTGTACTGGTCGTGACTGCGCAGCGTTGTCAGAACCAGCGTGTCTGCGTCTGCAAGGCGCGGATCTTCCTCCAGGCCAGGCGCTATGAGGAACTGTGCTTTTCCTGAGGGCGTGCGCCATTGCCGGTCGGAGGCCGCCACCGTCAGCCGGAAGCCACCGGGTTTTCTGACCCGGCTGTTGAAATCTTGGAAATCGGGAAAGACCACTTCGATCTTTTCCCGAATGCGATTGTAATCGGCGACCATCCCGTCCCAGTCGATATCGTATTTAGCGCCAAGCGTTGCCTTGGCGATGCCGGCAATAATGGCCGGTTCGGACTTCAGCTGATCGCCGGGCGGCTTCAGGAAACCGCGCGAGGCGTGCACCATCGACATGGAATCCTCGACGGTCACCGATTGCGGGCCTGTCTTCTGGATATCCTGGTCGGTGCGGCCGAGAACCGGAAGGATGATAGAGGTCCGGGCGATTAGCAGGTGCGAGCGATTGAGTTTGGTCGCGAGATGGACGGCAAGGTCGAGCTTGCGCATGCCTTCGAACGTCACCTCGGGATCGGATATGGCGACGGCCAGATTGCCGCCGAGGCAGACCAGCGCCTTCGACCGGCCTTCGATGATCGCCTCGATGGCCTCGACGGCGTTATGGCCCTTCTCCTCCGGCGGGCGGAAGCCGAAGGCCTTCTCCATGCCGTCGAGAAGCGCCTTGTTGGGGATCTCGGTGATCCCGACCGTGCGGTCGCCTTGAACGTTCGAATGGCCTCGCAGCGGGCAGATGCCGGCGCCCTTTCGGCCGATATTCCCGCGCAGCATCAGGAAATTGGCAAGCTGCTGGACATTGGCGGTGCCATGGCTGTGCTGGGTGATGCCCATGCCGTAGCAGAGGATGACGTTGCGTGCGTTGAGATAGACATCGACGGCGCTATCCAGCGCTTCGAACGTCAGTCCCGATCTCCTGAGGATTTCGGTCCACTCCGTCTTTGCGACATCGGCTTTCAGAGCCTCCAGTCCGATCGTGTTGGCCTCGATGAATTCCCGGTCGAGAAAGCCTTTGCCGCCTGCCGCGATATCGGCATCGTCGCGCTCGAATATCCGCTTCATCAGGCCCTTGAGGGCAGCGAGATCCCCGCCGGTGCGAACCTGGTGATAGGCCGATGCGATCGGCGTGGACGACATCGTCGCCATCTCCACCGGGTTCTGCGGTGCGGCGAATTTTTCGAGCGCCCGTTCTTTCAAGGGATTGAAGACCACGATCGGCACGCCGCGCCTTGCGGCATCATGCAGGGTGGTCATCATCCGGGGATGGTTGGTGCCGGGATTATGGCCGAAGCTGAAGATCGCATCGGCATGATCGAAATCCTCGAGCGTCACCGTGCCCTTGCCGACCCCGATCGAGTCGGGCAGGCCGACGCTGGTTGCCTCATGGCACATGTTCGAGCAGTCGGGAAAATTATTGGTGCCGTAGGCTCTGACAAAAAGCTGGAACAGGAATGCCGCCTCGTTCGAGGCGCGGCCCGATGTATAGAACTCGGCCATGTCAGGATCGGGCAATTTCCGCAATTCCGTGCCGGTCAGCGCAAAGGCCTCGTCCCAGCCGATCGGCCGGTAGCGGTCGCTGGCATGATCATAGATCAGCGGGTGCGTCAGGCGGCCCTGGTCTTCCAGCTGGTGATCGTTCCATTGCCAGAGTTCGGCAACGCCGTGCGCTGCAAAAAAGTCAGGCCCGGCGCGTTTCGCCGTCGATTCCCAGGTGATCGCCTTGGCGCCATTTTCGCAGAATTCGAACGAGCTCGTATGTTTGGGATCGGGCCATGCGCAGCCGGGGCAATCGAAACCCTCGGGCTGATTGGCTTTCAGCAGCGTCGCCGCACCCTGGGCGATGACCTGCTGGCGCGCAAGAGTCTCGGCAACGGCTTTGAGTGCACCCCAGCCGCCGGCAGGGGCCGTATATTTCTCTATGCCTTTCGGCCGCTTCTTGGTCATCACCTGCTCCACAAATCCGCCGAGGGTCAGCGCCTATTATCAATGCAAAAGGATGCCATGCGATAGATGGCGCGGACATCCTCTTAAAAAAGATCGGACCGCTCCGAGGGGCGGCGGAGCGGTCCTGGCGGATCGTCGGATCCACAAGACTTCGGCGCGGGAGGGACATGCCGATGTCTATCGGCACATTCGCGGTGCCGGTCTCCACATGGAAGTCACTTCCGAGAGACACCCAGACCTTACCGTCCCGATAGCAGGCCACGAAACTATACATAGGTATTGGGGATGATCTTGTTGATCCGGTCATCCCATCCCAATCTCGTCGGCCCCGCAGAAACCTGGACAGAAGTATAGGTCCGGCTACACCAGCATTGAATGTCCTGCTTTCGAACCTGCTCTACGATTCTTTCGAGGCCAGCGAAGCAGGAACGCAAAATTGCCAGCCGCGCAGCCAGATCGCCCCATCTCCAAAATTCGTTCATTCCAGCCAAGAGAATAGCCATGGACCGTATCAAACTCGAAAACCGTCGTAAGGCGCTCCACTGCCGCCTATCCGGGATATAGTCCCGTGCCAATCCGGAACAGAGGCGACGGCACAAGGCCCTGACCTAAGGCTTTTGCTAACGCAAAGCCTTCAGCATTTCCTAAATCCTCGCAGCTAGAAGGTTACCATCCAGTTCTGGGGAAACGGCTGATGAGCATATCGGGTATTACGAGCATTGCTCTTTCGGGAATGCGGGCGCAGACCACACGTGTCGGCGCAATTGCCAACAATATCGCAAACAGCAGCACGCCGGGCTATGCAAGGCTGAATACCAGCCTCACCTCCGTTGAGACCGGCGGCGTCCAGGCCGTCGTCAGCCCGACCGCATCAGATGTCGATCCTGCCACCGAACTCACCGACCTGATCGAAGCCGAGCAGAGCTACAAGGCAAACGCCGTGGTCTTCGAGACCGGTGCCGACATGTGGGAAATGCTGATGAGCATCAAGCGCGACTGAACACGCCCGATTTTATCGGAGAGTTGCTGGCGGAGAATTTTCCGCTGGCCTGAAGCCTATCAGGAATGCGCCGGCTCGCCCTGGCGCTGGGCGGCAAGGGCCGCAAGATCGGCGGGCTTCAGCTCGACGGATTCACCGCAGCCGCAGGCCGACGTCTGGTTCGGATTGGTGAAGGTGAAGCCGGAGCGTAGCGTGGTAGTCTCGAAGCCCATTTCGGTGCCGAGCAGATAGAGGGCTGCCGACGGCTCGACCCAGACTTTTGCACCGTCGCGCTCGATCAGGTCGTCCTTGGCATTGGGCTCGGTCACCAGGTCGATGGTATATTCCATCCCGGCGCAGCCGCCCTTCTTGATGCCGACGCGGACACCCTTGGCCTCCGGCCCCGAGTTCTCGACGATCGCCTTGACGCGGGCCGCAGCCCCGTCCGTCATGCTCATGATTGCAAAGCCCATCGACTCATTCTCCTTCCGCAACCGGGGTCAAGATCCGGCGCATCGTGACTCAAATGTAGTACCCTGAAGTAAACGGATCAATACCGTGGGATGTCAGTACCAGCCGACGGCGACTTGCGCCTCCTCCGACATGCGGTCCGGCGTCCACGGCGGATCGAAGGTCATGGCCACCTCGACGCCCGACACGCCTTCGACGGCACCGACGGCGTTTTCGACCCAGCCGGGCATCTCGCCGGCAACCGGGCAGCCGGGGGCGGTCAGCGTCATCATGATCTTCACCATCCGGTCGTCTTCGATGTCGATCTTGTAGATCAGACCAAGTTCGAAGATGTCGGCTGGAATCTCCGGATCGTAGACGGTCTTCAGCGCGCTGATGACGTCGTCGCTCAGCCGCGCCAGCTCATCGGCCGGGATGCTGGAATGCACGATGTCTTCGCGCACGTCGATCTTCTGTTCGCTTTCGTCCAGGCTCATCACGGACACTCCTCAAGCAAAGAACTTGCGCGCATAATCAAGCGCATCGGCCAGGGCATCGACCTCGGCACGGGTATTATACATGCCGAAGGATGCACGGCATGTGGATGTGACGCCGAAGCGTTTCAAGAGCGGCATGGCGCAATGTGTGCCGGCCCTCACCGCAACACCCTGCCGGTCGATCACCATCGAGACGTCATGGGCATGGATGCCGGCAAGCTCGAAGGAGAAGATACTCCCCTTGTCGGGCGCCGTCCCGAAGACCCGCAGCGAATTGACCAATTTCAGCCGCTCAACCGCATAGGCAGAAAGATCGGCCTCGTGGCGCGAAATCGCCTCGCGTCCGACCTTCTCCATATAGTCGAGTGCATAACCGAGCCCGATCGCCTGCACGATCGGCGGCGTGCCGGCCTCAAAGCGATGCGGCGGGTCGTTATAGGTCACCATATCCTCGGCGACTTCGAAGATCATCTCGCCGCCGCCCTGGAACGGACGCATCTCGAAAAGCCGCTCCTTCTTGCCGTAGAGCACGCCGATGCCGGACGGTCCGTAGAGCTTGTGACCGGTCATGACGTACCAGTCGCAATCGATATCCTGCACGTCGACCGGCAGATGCACTGCGCCCTGGCTGCCGTCGATCAGCACCGGGATGCCGCGTTCATGCGCGATCCGGCAGACTTCCTTGACGGGAACGATCGTGCCGAGCGCATTCGACATATGGGTGATGGCGACGAGCTTGGTGCGCTCCGTCAGGCTTTTCTCGAAATCTTCGATATGGAAAGCGCCCTCGTCGTCGACGGGCACCCAGACAAGCTTGGCGCCCTGCCGCTCGCGGATGAAGTGCCAGGGCACGATGTTGGAATGGTGCTCCATGATCGTCAAGACGATCTCGTCGCCTTCGCCAATCCTAGGCATGCCCCAGCCATAGGCAACAGTATTGATCGCTTCCGTCGAATTCTTGGTGAAGACGATGTCGTTCACCGAGGGCGCATTGAGGAAGCGGCGAACTTTTTCGCGCGCGGCCTCATAGGCGTCCGTCGCGGCATTCGAGAGATAGTGCAGCCCGCGATGCACATTGGCATATTCATGGCTATAGGCATGCGAGATTGCGTCGATCACCACCTGCGGCTTCTGCGCCGATGCGCCGTTGTCGAGATAGACCAGCGGCTTGCCGTGCACCTTCTCCGCCAGGATCGGAAAATCCCGACGGATGGCTTCAACGTCGTATTGGGTGGCCGGCGCTATCTTGTCCATTGATATATCCGATCAGGCGTGCTTTTCGAGCCAGGCCGAAATCACGCCTTCCAGCGCCTCGACCAGGGCTTCGTCTTCCAGTTCCTCGACGATCTCGGCGACGAAGGCGTTGACGAGCATCGCCCGCGCCTTGTTCTCCGGAATGCCGCGCGCCATCATGTAATAGAGGTGATTGGCGTCGATATCGGTCACCGTCGCGCCGTGGCCGCACTGCACGTCGTCGGCGAAGATTTCAAGCTCGGGCTTGACCGAGAATTCGGCATCGTCGGACATCAGCAGCGTGTTGCAAGCCATCTTGGCATCGGTCTTCTGCGCATCGGGCGCCACCCGGATCATGCCCTGGAACACACCCTTGGCGCGGTCGAAGACGACATTGCGGATCACTTCGGTCGAGCCGGTGTTCGGCACGTCGTGGCCAAGCACCATCGTCACGTCGGTATGGCTGTCGCCGCCGAGCAGGTTGATGCCGCGCAGCGTCAGATCGGCGCCCTCGCCCGTCACCTTGATGTTCAGCTCCTGGCGCACCAGCCTGCCGCCGGCATTGATGACGAAAAGCCGAAGCTTGGCGTCAACGCCGAGATCGATGCGGATCTGCCCGAGATGTGTATCGTCGGCCCCCTGCTGCTGCAGGATGATCCAGGTCAGTTCTGTGCCTTCGCCCACCGTGATGTCGCTGACGTGGGACACGAGGGCCGCATCACCGGTCACCGTCAGGTGACGCTCGATGACGGTCGCCTTGACACCGGCGCCGAAGGACACGGGAAGGCGCGTATGTATCTGCCCGCCCGCATGGATGAACTGGATTTCAAGGGGGGTTTCAAGCTCGGCATCGGCAGGCACGTCGATGACATAGCCGTCACGCACGAAGCTGCCATTGATACGGCCGACGGCATCGTCGCTGCCGAGCGCATCGAGCCCGCCTGCGGCAGAGCCGTCAAGCAGACGTTCGGAAAAGGCCGAAACGCCAAGACCGTCGGCCGTAGCCTTCTGGTTGGAATGGCCCTGGATCACCGCCAGCACCGTGGCATCAGCAACGAGTGGCTCCAAAGCCTCCGAGCCGGCATCGCCCGCCTGCGGCGGAACGGTGCGCAGCAGATTCTTGAGGTCGGTATAATGCCAGGCTTCGATGCGGCGCGTCGGCAGGCCGGCCTTCTTCAGGTCGTCGAGAAGCCGGTCGCGCAGGGCCGTCACCGCGCCATTGCCCGGCAGCTCGCCGATCTGCTGGTTGAAGGCCTCGATCAGCGCCGTCTCGGCCGCAGTCAGGCGGCTCGTCGTCTGCATGTTCATGGACGTCGTCCTTTCCACCCGAACTCAGGCCGCCGTGCCGATGATGTCGGCATAGCCATTGGCTTCCAGCTCATGCGCCAGCGTCTTGTCGCCCGACTTGATCACCTGGCCCTTGTAGAGCACGTGGACGGTATCCGGCACGATATAGTCGAGCAGGCGCTGGTAATGGGTGATGACCACAACCGCGCGGTCCGGCGAACGCAGCGCGTTGACACCGTCGGCGACGATCTTCAGCGCGTCGATGTCGAGGCCGGAATCGGTTTCATCAAGCACACAGAGCTTCGGTTCGAGCAGCGCCATCTGCAGGATTTCGGCGCGCTTCTTCTCGCCGCCGGAAAAGCCGACATTCAACGGGCGCTTCAGCATCTCGGTATTGATCTGCAGCTTGCCGGCGGCATCCTTGACCCGGCGCATGAAATCCGGCGTCGTCAGCTCGTCCTCGCCGCGCGCCTTGCGCTGCTCGTTCATCGCCACCTTCAGGAACTGCATGGTGGCAACACCCGGGATTTCAACCGGATACTGGAAGGCAAGGAAGATGCCCTTGGCGGCGCGTTCGGCGGGATCGAGCTCGAGAATGCTCTCGCCATTATAGAGAATGTCGCCCTCGGTGACTTCGTAATCGCTGCGACCGGAGAGCACATAGGAGAGCGTCGACTTGCCGGAGCCGTTCGGCCCCATGATGGCGGCAACTTCGCCGGCCTTCACCGTCAGGTTCAAGCCACGGATAATCTCGGTGCCGTCCTCGGCGATGCGGGCATGAAGGTTTCTGATTTCAAGCATAGTCTCGATCTTTCACTTGGGGCTTTTCCATCCAGGGAAAATGCGTTCCATCAATTCTAACAATTCATCGACCAGTTCGGCTGCTCTACCAAGCAGCAGCACAACGGCACACAGGCCAAGAGACGAAAGGACGATCAGTTTGCCGATATTCCAATTAGCGAAAGCGACAAACATTCCCACGATGACACCGGCCAGCGACGTGGAGAACAAAAACATCAGAGCATTTGCTATCCAATGCCTTTGTTTGCCCGTCTGCCAAAGCGGCGACTTATCGTCCATTACCCCACCGAGCCCTCGAGCGAGATGCTGATCAGCTTCTGCGCCTCGACGGCGAATTCCATCGGCAGTTCCTGCAGGACTTCCTTGACGAAGCCGTTGACGATCAGTGCGATCGCCGCTTCGGTCGGGATGCCGCGCTGCAGGCAGTAGAACAGCTGGTCCTCGGAGATCTTCGAGGTCGTGGCTTCATGCTCGAACTGCGCCGTCGAATTCTTCGCCTCGATGTAGGGCACGGTATGGGCGCCGCACTTATCGCCGATCAACAGCGAATCGCACTGGGTGAAGTTGCGGGCATTCGACGCCTTGCGGTGAGCCGAGACCTGGCCGCGATAGGTATTGTTGGAAACGCCCGCAGCGATGCCCTTGGAGACGATGCGGCTCGACGTATTTTTGCCGAGATGGATCATCTTGGTGCCGCTGTCGATCTGCTGATGGCCATTCGAAACGGCGATCGAGTAGAATTCGCCGCGGCTGTCGTCGCCGCGCAGGATGCAGGACGGATACTTCCAGGTGATCGCCGAGCCGGTTTCGACCTGCGTCCAGGAAATCTTCGAACGGTCGCCGCGGCAATCGCCACGCTTGGTGACAAAGTTGTAGATGCCGCCCTTGCCGTTCTTGTCGCCCGGATACCAGTTCTGCACCGTCGAATATTTGATCTCGGCATCGTCGAGCGCAACCAGCTCGACCACGGCGGCATGCAATTGGTTTTCATCGCGCTGCGGCGCCGTGCAGCCTTCGAGATAGGAGACGTAGGCGCCTTCTTCCGCAATGATCAGCGTGCGCTCGAACTGGCCGGTGCCCTTCTCATTGATGCGGAAATAGGTGGACAGCTCCATCGGGCAACGAACGCCCTTCGGCACGAAGACGAAGGAACCGTCGGTGAAGACAGCCGAATTCAGCGTCGCATAATAATTGTCCGAGGTCGGCACGACCGAGCCGAGATATTTCCGCACGAGATCGGGATATTCGCGAATGGCTTCCGAGATCGACATGAAGATCACGCCGGCCTTCTTCAGCTCTGCCTTGAAGGTGGTGACGACCGAAACGCTGTCGAAAACGGCGTCGACGGCGATCTTCGGCCTCTCGACGCCGGCAAGAATCTCCTGTTCACGCAGCGGAATGCCGAGCTTCTCATAGACCTTCAACAGCTCCGGATCGACCTCGTCGAGCGACTTCGGACCCGGCGTGCTTTTCGGCGCGGCGTAATAATAGATGTCGTTGAAATCGATCTTGGGATAGTTGACGCGCGCCCAGTTCGGCTCTTCCAGCGTCAGCCAGCGCCGATAGGCCTCAAGACGCCATTCCAGCATCCATTCCGGCTCCTGCTTCTTCGCCGAAATGAAACGAATGATGTCCTCGGACAGGCCTTTCGGCGCCTTGTCCATCTCGATAACGGTCTCGAAACCGTATTTGTACTGGTCCACATCGATCAGGCGGACCTGGTCGATTGTTTCCTGCACGGCAGCCATCTCATTCTCCAATCTCGCCGGATACAAGGTCCGGCAGCTTGTAGCGTTTGGGCAATTGTCTTGCCCTTTATGTAAGAGGCCAAAAGGGACTTTTCAGCCCGATTGGCAAGCAGAAATTTGCGTTTCCGCAAGTTTTGACGCGGGTCAAGCCGCCTCGCCCGCCGACCTCCGCCGACAGGCAATCTTCGCGAAAGCCGCAATCGCCCTGTCGACATCGTCTTCCGTCGTCGAAAAGCCGAGCGATATCCGTAGCGCTCCGAGCTTGGCGTCACGTCCCATCGCCGTCAGAACATGGCTCTCCCCGAGCCGACCGGATGAGCAGGCCGAACCCGCAGAAAGGGCAACGCCTTCGAGATCGAAGGCGATCTGCCCGGTCTCAGCCTTCAGCCCCGGCAGGGTGAAGAAGATCGTATTGGCGACACGCTCGCCGCCCTCGCCGTGGATCATCACATCGGCAGCCGCCTCACGCATGCCGGCTTCCAGCCGCTCGCGCAGCGCACCGATCGTCGCATTGCGCGCCTCGAGTTCGTCGGACGCGGCTTCTGCCGCCGCGCCGAAGCCGATCAGCGCCAGCGAATTCTGTGTCCCTGAGCGGTGACCTCGCTCCTGCCCACCGCCCTGGATCAGCGGCCTGGGCATCAGCGCCTCGCCGCGTGCGATGAGCGCGCCGGCCCCCTTCGGCCCGCCGATCTTGTGCGAGGAGACGATGATGAAATCGGCGCCGATCTTCTCGATATCGAGGGCGATGCGACCCGCAGCCTGCACGGCGTCGACGACGAAGAGCCCGCCATGGGCGTGGACGATCGTTGCCGCCGCCTCAACCGGCTGCACGATGCCCGTCTCGTTGTTGACGAGCATGATAGCGACCATCGGCAGCCCGGCGGCCTTGTCATGCGCATCAAGCAGGTGGCCGAGCGCATCGAGATCGACGATGCCGGCTTCCGTCACCGGGATCTCCGTCATACTCTCTCTGGCGAAGCGGCCGCCTTCGCGCACAGCCGGATGCTCGATCGCCGAGAAATAAAGATGGCCGAGCCGAAGCGGCGTGCGGCCCATGCGGAAATCCGGTGTCAGCACCAGGTTAGCGGCTTCAGTCGCACCGCTGGTAAACACCACATTGCCAGCACCGGTGCCGGCAAGTGCCGCCACCTTGCGTCGTGCGCCTTCGATGGCGGCGCGCGCGGCGCGGCCCTCTCCGTGCACGCTGTTCGGATTGCCAAACACATCGATGGCGCGCATGATCGCCGCGCGTGCTGCGGGGTGCAGCGGCGCTGTGGCATTCCAGTCGAGATAAAGGCGTGGCGGCGCCATGATCTTCAGTCCTGCGCTTGACGAGCTTGCTTCAGCGGCCGCGGTTCATTTTTCTTGAAATTTCCGCCGGGCTTGCCTTATGACACGTTCCACGATGCGTGGATCGCCATGCAAGTTTCGAATTGTTCTAAACTGCGTTTTAGAAAAGCTGACAACACTAGTCAAGTCATGTTGTCATCCGGCGCAGTGCGAACGCGAAATAAAACCCGGAGTACCAATGCCCGAAGTTATTTTCAACGGCCCAGCCGGCCGTCTTGAAGGCCGCTACCAGCCCTCCAAGGAAAAAAGCGCGCCCATCGCCCTGATTCTGCATCCGCATCCGCAGTTCGGCGGCACGATGAACAATCAGATCGTCTATCAGCTCTTCTACATGTTCCAGAAGCGCGGGTTCACGACGCTGCGCTTCAATTTCCGGGGCATCGGCCGCAGCCAGGGTGAATTCGACCATGGCGCCGGCGAACTCTCGGATGCCGCCTCGGCGCTCGACTGGGTGCAGAGCCTGCATCCCGATTCCAAGACCTGTTGGGTCGCCGGTTATTCCTTCGGCTCCTGGATCGGTATGCAGCTCCTGATGCGCCGGCCGGAGATCGAAGGCTTCATGTCGATCGCGCCGCAGCCGAACACTTACGACTTTTCCTTCCTGGCGCCCTGCCCCTCTTCCGGCCTGATCATCAACGGCGAGGCCGACAAGGTGGCGCCGGAAAAGGATGTCAACGGCCTGGTCGAGAAGCTGAAGACCCAGAAGGGCATCCTCATCACCCACCGCACCGTTGCCAATGCCAACCACTTTTTCAACGGCCAGGTGGAAACGCTGATGGGCGAATGCGAAGATTATCTCGACCGTCGCCTCAACGGTGAACTGGTGCCGGAACCGGCCGCCAAGCGGATTCGCTGACACCTCCACATCTCTCCGTCATGACGCGGAGACGCTGCGGGACATACCCGGCCGGCTGTGTCAGAACAGATCACCTATCGTGTTGCAATGCATGTTGCAGTGCGGTAGGGTCCTCGCGATCCTAACAAAAGCGAGGTCCGCAATGACCAAGTCGTTCGGGGAAGTCCTGGATAAGTATAGGGGAATTGGTCCGGGGTTCGATTTTCTTCGAATAGGGCTCGCCTTTTCCATCGTATTGACCCATTCCTTTTTGTTAACCGAGAACAATGCCTTCATCAGGGGGTCGGTATTCTGGTTCACTGAATACGCTCTAGTTCCGATGTTCTTCGCTTTGAGCGGATTTCTGATCGCCGGCAGCGCCCAGCGCCTGAGCCTCCGGAATTTCCTGATCAACCGAGGCTTGCGCATCGTACCGGCTCTTGCGGTCGATATCGTCGTTTGTTCGTTGATTATCGGGCCGATCATAACGGTCGTTTATCACTCCGAATATTTTACCGATCAGCGGTTTTTCAAATACTTCCTGAATATCGTCGGCTGGATCCATTACGAGCTGCCGGGCGTGTTCGAGAATAATCCAAGCCAGCGTGTCAATGGCGCTCTCTGGACGGTTCCCTGGGAGATCTTCTGCTATATCATCATGTCGTTCCTGATGATCACCGCCATCGTCAAGACGCGCTACAAGCTGCTCGCGGTGACGATCGCCTACATTGTCATCGGCATTATCGTGCAGAAGATGCCCTACCTGCTGCCGGGCTCGATCAAGCCAATCGCTCGCTTCCTGTTTATGAGCCGAGGCTCCCAGCTGATAACGGCCTTCATGATGGGCATCGTCGCCTTTCAGTTCAAAGCGGTCATTCCGCATTCCCGCTGGCTGTTCGCCGCCGCCTGCCTGGTTTGCATCGTCGCCATTCTGACCCTGGACAGCCGGGCGACAGAGTCGGTGATGAACCGGCCCCTGGTCATCACCTCTCTCGTTTACATCACCGTCTTCGTCGGCCTGTCCGAAGTGCCCATTCCGGCCTTTTTCAGGAAGGGCGACTATTCCTACGGCGTCTATCTCTATCACGACCCGTTTTTGCAGATCTGGATCAGCTCGTTCCCGTCGGTGTTTCTCTACCCGAAATATGGCGCGCTGGCGCTCTATCTCGTCGGCCTGCCATCGGCTCTCGCCGTCGCGGTGCTGTCCTGGCATTTCATCGAGAAGCCGATCCTCGGCCTTCGCAAGAAGTTCTCGTTCATTGCCCAGGTCAGGGGCGTCGAGGATGGCAACCAGGCTGGGCGCGAATCCAATGTCCGGCCGGTCGCCGTAAAGAGTTAGCACTTTGCCGGCTGGATATCGGCGGTGAGTTCAAAAGCTGGGCCAAGCACTCCATCGATCAGGATCGGCGAGCATTCGCGCATGCCGATCTTTCTGAGGACACGCTGCGAGGCGATGTTTTCGGGATGTGTGAAGGCGATGAAGCCTTGCGCAAACTGCCTTTCGAAGAACCAGTCGGCCAACGCGCCTGCCGCCTCGGTTGCCAGGCCCTTGCCCCACGCCTCCTCGCGCAGGGAATAACCGAGTTCGAATTGCTCGCTCCTGAACTGCGAAATGCCCGCGCGGCCGACGAAGCTGCCATCCTCGGCGAGGAGCTTGTATTTGGTCGTACCGTCGCGCGCCTGCTCTTCGAACCAGCCCCGCAGCCGCTGCTCAGCCTTCTCGAGGCTCCACGGCGCATTGCCGGACAGATATCGGGTCGTCGCCATCGTCGAATGCAGCTGCTGCACCAGGGCCGCATCGCCTTCGTCCCACATGACCAAGCTCAGCCGTGGCGTCTTCAGTATGACCCTCTGCTCTCTCATGGCCTTGCCAGTACCCCGCCGCTGACCGGGACGCCCACTCCCGTCGTGCCGGGGAATGTCAACGGCAGCCCGTCCAGCGACCGGACGGCGAGATAGGCCCAGGCCTCGGCTTCCATCGCATCACCGTCGAAGCCTGCCTCCTCGGCGCTCAGTACCTTCGAGCCGAACCTTTCGGCCATGACCGAAAATTCCGCCATCAGAGTGGCATTCAGGCGCCCGCCGCCGCAGACGATATAGATCGCTGGGGTCTCGGCCAGGAAGCTGGCGGATTTGATGATCGAGGCGGCGGCGACATGCGCCAGCGTCCGGGCGCCGTCTTCAAGGCTCGCCTCCTCGGGCCGAAGCGTCGCGAAATCGCCGCGGTCGAGGGAACGGCGAACATTGCCGCGAAAAAACGGGCTTTCCAGGTAACGCTCCGCCAGGCTGGCCACGACCTTGCCGCGCCCGCCGATCTCGCCGCCGGGATCATAGGTTCTGCCGGTCTGCATCTCCACCCACTGGTCGATCAGCGTATTGCCCGGCCCGCTGTCGAAGGCCGATATCCGGCCATCCGTGCCGATGGAGGTGAGATTGGAGATGCCGCCGATATTGACGAAGCAGACCGCCTGTCCCTGCTGCTGGAATTTTCCCGCAAGTGCTGCATGATAGGCCGGCACCAGCGGCGCCCCCTGCCCGCCATGAACCATGTCGTTGGCGCGCATGTCGTAGACCACCGGTATGCCGGTTCGGCGCGCCAGTTCCGGGCCGTCGCCAATCTGGATCGTTAATCCCTCATCAGGGCGATGAAGCACCGTCTGGCCATGGAAGCCGAGAACATCGACGCCATCGGCTAAGAGCCCGAAACGCTCCAGGAATGCCGTAACGGCAATTACATGCCGTAAGGTCAGTTCAAGTTCGATTTCCCGAAGCTCAGCGGGTCGTTCGTTCCTGGCGCTCAGCGGGCGAGCCAGTTCCAGCGCCCGTTTGAGCTGCCCGCGAAAATCGGCGTCATAGGGCACGCCCATGAACGGCCCGCGCTCGATGAAGCCGCGGCCGTCGGTCCTGATCAACGCGACGTCGATTCCGTCCATCGACGTGCCGCTCATCAAACCGATTGCGGTCCTGATGACATCCATGAGGCTTGCCTCCCCTGCGATTCCCGGATGCACTTTTATAAAAACAGTGCTAAACGCGCCGCGACAGATCAACAACAACGAACTTGCGTGAGGCCCACACGGGCAAGCGCAGACACCAAGAGACGAAACCCATGTCCGAGTTCAAGTCCGATTTCCTCCGCACGCTGAAAGAGCGCGGCTTCATTCATCAGGTCTCCGATGAAAGCGGCCTCGATGACCTGTTCGCCAAGGAAACCGTGACGGCCTATATCGGCTTCGATCCGACGGCACCCAGCCTGCACGCCGGCTCGCTGATCCAGATCATGATGCTGCACTGGATGCAGAAGACCGGTCATCGCGCCATCTCGCTGATGGGCGGCGGCACCGGCATGGTCGGCGATCCCTCCTTCAAGGAAGAAGCGCGCCAGCTGATGACCGTCGATACGATCGAAGGCAACATCGCCTCGATCAAGCGCGTCTTCTCCAATTACCTGAACTACGGCGACGGTCCGAAGGACGCGCTGATGATCAACAATGCCGAATGGCTGCGCTCGCTGAACTACCTTGAATTCCTGCGCGACGTCGGCAAGCACTTCTCGGTCAACCGCATGCTGTCCTTCGACAGCGTCAAGACGCGTCTCGACCGCGAACAGTCCCTGTCCTTCCTGGAATTCAACTACATGATCCTCCAGGCCTATGACTTCGTCGAGCTTGCCAAGCGCTACGATTGCCGACTGCAGATGGGTGGTTCGGACCAGTGGGGCAATATCGTCAACGGTATCGATCTCGGTCACCGCATGGGGACACAGCAGCTCTATGCGCTGACATCGCCGCTGCTGACGACGTCATCCGGCGCCAAGATGGGCAAGTCAGCAACGGGCGCTGTCTGGCTGAACGCCGACATGCTCTCGGCCTATGATTTCTGGCAGTACTGGCGCAACACCGAGGATGCCGATGTCTCGCGCTTCCTGAAGCTCTACACGACGCTGCCGATGGATGAAATCGCCCGTCTCTCCGCACTCGGTGGTTCGGAGATCAACGAGGTCAAGAAGATCCTTGCGACCGAGGTAACGGCGATCCTGCACGGCCGCCAGGCCGCTGAACAGGCTGCCGAAACGGCACGCAAGACCTTCGAGGAAGGTGGCCTTTCGGAAAACCTGCCGTCGGTCGATGTGCCCGCCTCCGAGCTCGACGCTGGCATCGGCCTGCTGTCGCTGATCGTTCGCGCCGGCCTTGCCTCATCGAACGGCGAAGCGCGCCGTCACGTCCAGGGCGGCGCAGTCCGCATCAACGACGAGGCGGTCAGCGACGAACGTAAGATGATCGGCAGCGGCGAAATCACTGCCGACGGCATCATCAAACTCTCTCTCGGCAAGAAGAAGCACATCCTGATCCGCCGCGCGGCGTAAACGGCCTTATTTCCGAACAGATACCAAAGCCGGCGCCTGCGCCGGCTTTTTTCTTTGCCTCACTATTCGGGTCGGCGAGCAAGATCATTCAGCTCCCCGCCGGTATTCGGCGTCACCTCGTTTGGTCTCTCGGAGAAGATAGCCGGCGGATCGACGCTTGAAGCGGGCTTCACCCGCGACCACCAGCTGATCGAGAAGATCGGCGGCGTCATCATCGCGTCGAGGGGAACCATGAGGACGTGGTCGGAACGGATGACCGCCTCTTGCGATTTCAGCCGCACGACCTTTTCCGCGGCAAGCGAAGCGTCGGCAATTGTCAAAGCCATCATGGCGGCCGATGCGAAAGAAACTGTCCGGGCGCACTGCATCGCATCCTCCGACATTGCACCGGCCGTTGCTTCATGACCGGGACAGCATAGTACATCAGATTTCCCTAAAATAGGCAAAGCATCACTGCTGGATTTGTCAGCCTGGCTTGGAATCGGCTTGTCGAGGAGGAGCCCGCGCATTTTTCTGCCACGAAGCACTACCACCCCATAGCGAACGCTTTATCGGAACCTTTTCCGCCCGCCGGGATTTGCGACCAGATTGGATTGGAGCGCCGGCATGATCAATGACCTTTGGTATAAGAACGCCATCATCTACTGCCTGTCCGTCGAGACATTCATGGATGCGAACGGTGACGGCGTGGGTGATTTTCAGGGCCTGATGCGGCGCCTCGACTATCTCTCCGGCCTTGGCGTGACAGCGATCTGGCTCATGCCGTTCCAGGCTTCGCCCGGGGGCGACGACGGTTATGACGTCTCCGACTATTACAATGTCGATCCGCGTTATGGCTCGCTCGGCGATTTCGTCGAATTCACCCACGGCGCCAAGCAGCGCGGTATCC
Source organism: Rhizobium beringeri (assembly GCF_004306515.1). Taxonomy (NCBI): domain Bacteria; kingdom Pseudomonadati; phylum Pseudomonadota; class Alphaproteobacteria; order Hyphomicrobiales; family Rhizobiaceae; genus Rhizobium; species Rhizobium beringeri. The sequence continues at coordinate 2,064,091 of NZ_SILG01000001.1, forward strand.
GCGTGCTGATCGATCTGGTGATCAATCATACATCCAAGGACCATCCCTGGTTCCAGGACGCCAGGAGCGATCCGCGCTCGCGCTATCGCGACTGGTACGTCTGGTCAGACAAAAAGCCCGCGAATGCGGACCAGGGCATGGTCTTCCCGGGGGTCCAGAAGACGACCTGGACCTATGACGACAAGGCCAAGGCCTATTATTTTCACCGCTTCTACGATCATCAGCCCGATCTCAATACCTCCAACCCCGAGGTGCAGGCGGAAATCCTCAAGATCATGGGCTTCTGGATCCAGCTCGGCGTCTCCGGTTTTAGGATGGATGCCGCCCCCTTCATCATCGCGACGAAAGGCGCCGACGTTATCAAGCCTGTCGAGCAGTTCGACATGTTGAGGAAGTTTCGTGAATTCCTGCAATGGCGCCTAGGGGATTCCATCGTGCTGGCAGAGGCCAACATCCTGCCGAAGGACAATTTCGAATATTTCGGCGATGACGGCGACCGCATGCAGATGATGTTCAACTTCCAGGTCAATCAGGCGCTGTTTTATGCTTTCGCCAGCGCCGATACCCGGCCGCTCAAGAAGGCCATGGAGGCTACGAAACCGCGCCCCGCGACCGCGCAATGGGGCCTCTTTCTTCGCAACCATGATGAACTTGATCTCGGCCGGCTGACGGACAAGCAGCGCGGCGCGGTATTTGCCGCTTTCGGAGCTGAAAAGGATATGCAGCTTTACGACAGAGGCATTCGCCGTCGCCTGGCGCCCATGCTCGGCGGTGACCGCCGCAGGATCAACATGGCCTACAGCCTGCTGTTCTCGCTGCCTGGAACGCCTGTCATCCGCTACGGCGACGAGATCGGCATGGGCGATGATCTAAACCTGCCGGAGCGTGACTGCGCACGCACCCCGATGCAATGGTCGACCGAACCGGAAGGCGGTTTCACCAAGAGTAAAAAGCCTGTTTCACCCGTCATCAAGGAAGGCCCCTACGGTTTCCAGCATGTCAACGTTGCCGAACAGCGGCGCGATCCCAATTCCTTGCTGAACTGGACCGAGCGGATGATCCGGATGCGCAAGGAAGCCCCTGAGATCGGCTGGGGCGACTTTTCTGTGATCGACACCGGGAACGACGGCGTGCTGGCGCTTCGTTATGACTGGCGCGGCAATTCCGTGTTGATCCTGCACAATTTGCATGCGCAGCCGGCGGAAGTGACTTTCGATCCCGACATCGGTGAAGACGGACGACAATTGATCGATATTGCCGATGGTGCAAGCAGCAAGGCAGACGGGAAAGGATTTCATACCGTCATGCTCGATGCATACGGCTATCGCTGGTATCGCGTCGGCGGCCTCGACTATCTCCTCAGGCGCAAGGAGATTTAGGTACGTCTCGCCACGACCTCAGCCGTGACGGTTTCCCCGACTCACTGGAATTCGAAGATCTGCCGGAAAACACCAGGCGCAATGATCGACAGCGGGTTGATCTGCAGGTTCGGCTGGTCGAACTTGCCTGTCAGCTTGAAGGTGATGCCGATCAGGCCGCGGTCGCTGCCATTGCCGAGGATGACGCCGATCAGCGGCAGTTCGGCAAAAAGGCGGTTGAGGCCATAGGCCGGCATGAAGGTGCCGGTCATGTCCATGTTGCCCTTGCGGTCGCGCACGATGCCTTGGAAGGTTGCGCCGATCTGGTCGCCGCGCAACACACCGTTCTCGATGCCGACCATGCCATTGCGCGAGACGACACGGGCAAAGCCGCGCTGGAAGCGCTGCGACGAGGTATCGATATCCCGTTTGACGGCTTCGTTGAGGCTGCGCTGCTCATTTCCGACAGGCGTCGAAACGATCGACTGCAGGCGTTGTTCGTTGACGATCGCGAAGCGGCGCACGTCGAGCGAGCCATCCCAACCGCCCTCCGCCCCCAGCCGGATCGCCAGATTAAGCAGGCCGCCCTGCATGTGCTGGTAGAGATCGGCGAAACGCGATACCGCGCCGGCATCGCCACTGGTGATGTTGATGACGCCGCCGTCCTTCATCTGGCTGACCACGGCCTCGCCGCTGTCGGTAACGGCGGAGAAATTGAGCGCCTGCAGCTTGTCGCCGCGCAGTGATATTTGCGCCTGGAAATTGCCGACCTTCTCGTCGTTGAAGCCGATGACGTTTTTCAGCCTGGCACGCACCGATACGCCGGTGTCGCCGGCATCGCCATCACCATCGCCGTCCGAGCCCGATTTCAACCGCGCGATGACCGGCCGCGCATCGGCGCTGTCGCCGGAGACCGAGACGTCGAAATTGCCCTTGCTGCGTTTCACCGACAAGGCGAAATCGTCGAGCGAGGAGAGCTTGACGCTGTCGAAATCAGCAGAGATCAGCCCGCCTTTGCCAATGTTCAGCGACCCGTTGGCGCCGAAACCATCGCCCTTTAATCGAAAATTCTTGATCTGGGTATTGTCGGCCGGGCCAGACGTTTCAAATTCGGCCGTGGCGGCAATGCCGCTGCCCTTCGACCAGCCGATCCACGGCAGTTGGAGCAGCGATTTGGTGAGGTCGAGTTGGACGTCCTGCCGGTCGTCGTCGATCCGCGTCAGTACCATCTTTACGTTGCCGCCGACGATGCCGGAAAGGCCGGGTATCAGCTTGTTGCGCTGGTCCTCGGAAAGCGTCGCGGTGATCACCCGCTGCCGCACCGCCGTGTCGGATGCCTCGACCGGTTCGGTAAGATCGATATCGGCCGGGACGCCGTCGATTTGGCCCTTGGCGTCGAGCGTGATCCGTTTCGGATTGCCGTTCAGCGTGCCATCGAGATTGCTGATCGTACGGCCGGAAAACGGCTTGGCAAGATCGATATCGGTGAGCTTCATTGCCGCCGTCCATTCGGCCGGCGGCGGGTTTTGCGAGGAGAGCAGGCCGAAATGGGCCTTCACATTCGCCTCGATCCGGCCCTTGAGATCGTCGGGCGTAAAGCCGGCGCGCTGCAGCACGCGGATCGGCCTGTAGGTCAGAAGCTCGCCGACGGCGTCCGCCGCCCCGGAGACCGCGAGATCGATATCGGCCATCAGCGGTTTATCGTAGGTGGCAGGCAAGATGAACGTCCCCTGCCCGAGACCGACGGACCGGCCGGAGGGGAAATAAGACGTGCCACTCTTGATCGCGATCGTCGCAACCGGGCCGGTCAGGTCAAAATGTGCTGACGTGTCGCGGATCGGCGGAATGTCTCCGGCGACGTTCATCCGCGCCCCCGTGATATCGAAGCCGATGCGAATCTGGTTGGCATCGAGCTTCAATCCCTTGCCGCCGGCTGCCTCGTCCAGCCTGCCGAAGGGAATGAAGACGGAAATGGAGGCGTCGGTGACGGTGCCGCCGAAGAGATTGCCGTGCACCCAGGTGCGTACCTTGGGCGCCATCCAGAACGGCCAGAGCTGCTTGATCGCTATCGTCTGCAGTTGCGCCGACTGGCCGGCGAAGCTGATCTCCGGTGATTTGTCGCCGAGTTTGACATCAAGTGATCCGTAGAGCGCCCCGAGCGGGCTGGAAACGGTCATGTTGGGAAACTGGAATTCGCGGCCGGCGACCATGTAGCGCCCGGTCGCCTGGATGTCGAAGGAGAGCGGCTGCTCGCCGGAGCCGCCGGGAGCTGCCGTGCCGCCGCTGACGAGCAGGTCGATACCGAAGCCTTTGCCGGCCTGCGGGTCGAGCTTGTCGAGATCGATCAGCGCGCCGTTGATGGGAAGCGTGGTCGCGCCGAATCGGGCGTTTGACCTGGCGATCTCGAGCGTCTGCTTGGAGAAATCATAGACGAGATTGATTTGCCCGCCTGACAGCTCCTGCGGATCGCCATCCGTATAGATCTGGCCAGGATCGATGTCGATCGTCGCAGCAAGCGCCGACGGCACCCCATCGCGCGCTCTGGTGGCCGACACTGTCAGGTCGGCAAAGGCGCTGAGCCCCTGCCGTATCACGCCCTGATCGTTGCGTTTCAGCGCAAAGGGCGTGAGGTCGGCATGCTTGAGCGTCGCCACGACCTTCGACACGTGGCCGTCTTCCTTCTCGGCCAGCACGTCGAGATCCGCCACCTCGCCGTTGAGCGCGACTTCGCCGGTCAATTGCAGCGAGGACGGGCCGGCATGGGCAAAGACGAGATTGTCGATCACAAGCGACAGTGGACCGTTGGCGGTATCGGCGAGCTTGATGTCGATGCCGGAGATGCGCACCGAATTGGTCGAGCCGCGCGTCACTATGCTGTCGAACATGTCGAACTGCGAGAAGATCTTCTCCATCGCCGCCGGCACGGCGTCGATGCGCAGATCGTCGAGCTTGACGGGATTGCCGGAAGGCAGAAGCGCAGTATCGAGCGCAATATCCTCCGCTTCGATGTCCGCGACGGCGATGCGGCCGCGGAAAAGCTGCAGCGGATCGAGCCCCAGGCGCACCGAACCAGTCGTCGACAGGTGCTGGCCGCTCTCCTGGTCGATCATGTTGACGTTGCGCGCTTCAAGCGCCAGCCGGAAATCCGAGGTGAAGCGGATGACGGTGGAGCCGACCTCGGCGCGGTAGCGCGGTCCGGCCACGCCATTCAGCGCCGCCTGAGCCTGCTGCGACAGCGGCTTGTCGAACATGCCGCTCTCGACGGTGAAAACGATGCCAGCGAGAATAACGAGGATCAGTCCCAGAAATCCTGAGGTCAGCTTCGCCGTGCGGCGCATCTGCGAACGCGGCGGCGGGCAATGAACGATGATCGGATCCTCGGCCTGGGCGGACGGCAAGCGGTCCAGCGCAACGATATCCTTCTTGCGAAACGTGACCTTTTCGCCGCGGATGGCTGACATGCGCCCTCGGGCTCTCCCTTTAACTGAAGAATTGAACCCGGCCATGCTGGACGGGTATCCGTCCACTATATAATTCGGGGAGAGAAAGTGTCATCCACAAACCCGGCAAAAGAAAGGTTTTCCCAATGGCGGTTCCCGGCATCGGCGTCTCGGCCCCTGATTTCAACCTTCCCCGCGACGGCGGCGGCCGCGTCACGCTGGCCGAATTCCACGGCAAGCCGCTCGTATTGTTCTTTTATCCCAAGGACGACACGACGGGCTGCACCGCCGAATCATTGGCTTTCACAGCGTTAGCAAGCGAGTTCGAAGCGGCCGGTGCTGCCGTCATCGGCATGTCGCCCGATTCGGCCGCCTGCCATGACAGGTTCATCAAGAAGCACCGTCTTTCGGTGGCGCTTGCCTCGGACGAGGAAAAGACGACGCTGCAGGCCTATGGCGTCTGGAAGGAAAAGAGCATGTACGGCCGCAACTTCATGGGCGTCGAGCGCACCACTTTCCTGATCCGCCAGGACGGGACGATCGCCACCATCTGGCAGAAGGTGAAGGTGCAGGGCCATGCCGAAACCGTGCTCGAGGCCGTGAGGAATCTGGCGGCGTGACCGGAGATCTGGCGATAAGCTCGCTGCGCGGTGGCGCCATCGATGCCATCTGCTCGGCCGATCTCGACCGCAAGACGGCACTTGCGCAGGAAAGCGCTACCCGCTGGTTCGCCCGCCGCGTGTCGCTGCGCTCGCCGCTCGATGCGGCCCTGCCCGACAGGCCCGGCCGTCCCGAGAAACCAGTGCTGACGCCGCCGACGCAAGTGGAGAAGCGCTCGCTGCATACGCTCAAAGGGCGGATCGCCCTGCTCCACGCCATCGCCCATATCGAGCTCAACGCCGTCGATCTGGCGCTCGATATCGTTGCGCGATTCGCGACCGAGCAGGTGCCGAACTCCTTCTTCGACGGCTGGATGCAGGTCGCCTTCGAGGAGGCGAAGCATTTCCGCATGGTGCGCGCCAGGCTCAACGATCTCGGTGCTGATTACGGTGATCTACCCGCGCATGACGGGCTCTGGCAGGCCGCCCATTCGACGCGCAACGATCTGACGGCAAGGCTCGCCGTCGTGCCGCTGATTCTGGAAGCCCGCGGCCTCGACGTGACGCCGTCGCTGCAGGCGAAGATGCGTCAGACCGGCGATCTCGAAAGTGCCGATGTCCTAGACGTCATCTACAACGACGAGAAAGGCCATGTCGCCGTCGGCGCCAAATGGTTCCGCTTCCTCTGCGCCCGCGAGAAACGCGACCCTGCAAAATCCTTCCAGGAGCTGGTGCGAGCCAATTTCCGCGGACCGCTGAAGCCGCCTTTCAACGACCTTGCCCGCGCCGAAGCCGGGCTGACGCCGTCCTTCTACCGCTCGCTGGCATCGATCAGCCACGCTTGAAGTGTCCCGGGCATGCTGCGCATGCCCGCCATTTGTGATGCGACGGCGATAATGAAAGCATTCATTAACCATAACCGTGTCTAATTTTCCGAAAGAGGCGTAGAGCATCAATCGGGAGAGCCTGCGTGAACAGCGGACATCAGCACCGGGTATTCGGCAGGCGGGCACAGGAACATATCCTCATCCTGGCAAGCGGTGACAAGGTCCGACATATGACGGTCCGACCCTGGATGGCTGCCCTGGCCTTCTGCTTCGTCGGCGTCTTCTCGATCGGCTACCTCTTGGCCACATCCTATCTCGTGCTGCGCGACGACCTGATCGGCGCCACCATGGCCCGCCAGGCTCGTATGCAGCACGACTATGAAGACCGCATCGCCGCCCTCCGCGCTCAGGTCGACCGCATCACCTCCCGCCAGCTTCTCGACCAGCAGGTGGTCGAAGACAAGGTCGACAAGCTGATGGAGCAGCAGATGGCGCTCACCTCGCGCCATGGCAAGCTCGACAATCTGCTCGACCGGGCCGAAAGCTCCGGCCTGACGGAAAAGGATGGCGCCCTGCCTGCACCGTCTTCGCCCGTTCAGTCCTATGCCCCCGATCTCAAGGACAAGCGTGCTTCGCTCACCGGCAACGGCATCGAGGCGATCGAGAAACAGCTGGCGAGCGGCACGCCCGCCGATGCGACGCCCGACAATTCGACGCTTGCCTATGTGCCGGCCACCGACACGGTCGGCGACCGTGCCGACCGCATCTTCTCCAAGGTGACGCTGTCGCTGAAAGATGTCGAACAGGATCAGCGCAGCCGTGTCGAACAGCTGACGAGCGATGCCGGCAATGCCGCCAACGCCATCGAGACCGTGCTGACCCGCTTCAAGATTCCGATGCCCGAGACCGCTGCCAAGAAAGACGATGACGATGCCGTCGGCGGCCCCTATGTCGAGCCCGAAAGCAACGACGACTTCAACAATTCTCTGGTCGCGCTTGACGGCGCGCTGACCCGTCTCGAAGAGGTGCGCAGCACCGCCGAATCCCTGCCCTTCCGCAATCCCGCTATCGGCAAGGACGTGACGAGCCCGTTCGGCAATCGACGCGACCCTTTCCTCGGCCGCCTCGCGCTCCATTCCGGCATCGACTTCCGCTTTTCGCCGGGCGAAAGGATCCGCCCGTCGGCCCCCGGCAAGGTGATATCGGCCGGCTGGACCGGCGGCTACGGCAACATGGTCGAGATCGATCACGGCAACGGCATCTCGACGCGCTACGGACATATGTCCCAGGTCCTGGTCAAGGTCGGCGACACAGTCGACCGCAATGACGTTATCGGCCTTGCCGGCAGCACCGGCCGCTCGACGGGCACGCATCTGCATTACGAAGTGCGCCAGGACGGCCACGCGGTCGATCCAGTATATTTCATGAATGCCGGCCTTAAACTCGCCACCTATATCAAGTAACTCCTGCCCGGTAACCAACGCTTCACTCTGCAATGGGTGCGGCGTCTCTATTTCTTGACTTGCCGGCCATTCGGGGCTATGTCGCGCTGCATTGCGGCATGCAATCCCGCCGACTCGTTCAGAGCTCGGCCGAACGGAATGGAAACAGTTTTCCCTTTGACGACATTTGCTGACCTTGGCTTAAGCCAAAAAGTGCTATCCGCTGTTACGGACGCGGGCTACACGATCCCAACGCCTATTCAGGCGGGCGCCATCCCGTTTGCGCTCGAGCGCCGCGATATTTGCGGCATCGCGCAGACCGGCACTGGCAAGACAGCATCCTTTGTTCTGCCGATGCTGTCGCTTCTGGAGAAGGGCCGTGCGCGTGCGCGCATGCCCCGCACGCTGATTCTTGAACCGACGCGCGAACTCGCCGCTCAGGTCGCCGAGAATTTCGAGAAATACGGCAAGAACCACCGCCTGAACGTCGCCCTTCTGATCGGCGGCGTTTCCTTCGAGGACCAGGACCGCAAGCTCGAGCGCGGCGCCGATGTGCTGATCTGCACGCCCGGCCGCCTGCTCGACCATTTCGAGCGCGGCAAGCTGCTGATGAGCGGCGTCGAGATCCTCGTCATCGACGAGGCCGACCGCATGCTCGACATGGGTTTCATCCCTGATATCGAACGCATCGCCAAGATGATCCCGTTCACCCGCCAGACGCTGTTCTTCTCGGCAACCATGCCGTCGGAGATTCAGAAGCTCGCGGACCGCTTTCTGCAGAATCCCGAGCGCATCGAGGTCGCAAAGCCGGCCTCCGCTGCCGCGACCGTCACTCAGCGCTTCGTCGCTTCGCACGGCAAGGATTACGAGAAGCGAGCGGTTCTGCGCGAACTCGTCCGCGCCCAGACCGAGCTCAAGAACGCTATCGTCTTCTGCAACCGCAAGAAGGATGTCGCCGATCTCTTCCGCTCGCTTGAACGCCACGGCTTCTCCGTCGGCGCCCTGCATGGCGATATGGACCAGCGTTCCCGCACGATGACGCTGCAGAGCTTCCGCGACGGCAACCTCCAGCTTCTGGTGGCCTCCGACGTCGCCGCCCGCGGCCTCGACATTCCTGATGTCAGCCACGTCTTCAATTTCGACGTGCCGATCCATTCCGAAGATTACGTTCACCGCATCGGCCGCACCGGCCGTGCCGGCCGCTCCGGTGCCGCCTTCACCTTGGTCACCAAGCGCGATACCAAATTTGTCGACGCCATCGAGAAGCTGATCGGCGAAAAGGTCGAATGGCTGAGCGGCGACCTGAATTCCCTGCCGCCGGCAGAAGAAAGCCGGGAAACTGAACGTCCGCGGCGCAACAGCCGCGAGCGTGGTGCCAGAGATGGCGCAGCCCGAGATCGCGCGCCGAGAGAGAATGGCGACAGGGATCGTGGCCGCGGACGCGGCAGTCGCAGCGCTGCGAGTCATAAATCTGACAACGACATACAGGATAATGGCGTAGACGTGATCGAAGCAGCACCAGTAAAGGCCGACATCGTGAAGAACGAGCGCAAAGCAGAGCAGAAGCCGCAGAACAATGCGCGTAACAGTCGGCCTTACCCGGCAAATGATGACAGCCGCGACCGCCGCCGTCATCGCGATCACGACGACGGCCCGACCCCGATCGGCTTCGGCGACGATATCCCCGCCTTCATGCTGATCGCCGGTAGCGCCAAGGTCTGAACTTCCAATGGGCAGGCCCGGTATTGATTTTCCGGGTCTCGGCGTCGGCTTGGTGATTCTGCGCGACGCCAGGATCCTTCTCTACAAACGCATGCGTCCACCTGAAGCCGGCTATTGGAATATCGTCGGCGGCAAGGTCGATCACATGGAGCCGGCTGAGGAAGCCGCGCGCCGCGAGGCCGAAGAGGAAACCGGCCTGACGATCGGCCGCATCGAACGCCTCTGCATCAGCGAGCAGATCATCGAGGCCGATCGCCAACACTGGATCTCGATCCTCTATCTCGCCCGTGACGTCGACGGCGAGCCGCAACTGACCGAACCGGACAAGCTTTCGGATTTCGGCTGGTTTCCCCTCACCGATCTGCCCGAGCCGCTGTCAGCCTTCACCAAGGCGGCGATAGCAGCCTTGCCGACTGCCGAACGCGGCTAGTCATTCGGCGCGAAGCGACGCCTCATAGGCAAGCCGCACCCATTTCGCCATCAGATCGGGATCGTCGTAGGCCTCGTCGGGGATCGACCAATAGGGCATCTTCACCGGCTTGCCGTTCTTGCCCTCATAGGTCCACTGCGTGGCGCCGGCAGCGGCAAATTCCGGGGCGCTCGTCTCATCGGCCTTCAGCAGCATCTCGTCACGCACTTCAAGCGCGATGATGCGCCCGAGATGATAGATGCCTTTGCCGCCAAACATGCGCTTGACCGTAACGGGCCCAAGCCCCTGAAACATTTCCTCGATCCCGGCATTGTCCATTCTCTATTCCCTCGAAATCTCGGCCACCCCCAGCGCATCGGCCCTTGTACGTCCGAAAGGACGCATGGCGCTCTAATCACAGCGCGTGATAATCCCGGTTCATATAGATGAGCGCCGGGTGTTTTTCGCTGAATCGGACAGCAGCGACCTCGCCGAAGATGACATTGTGCGTCGGCATTTCCTTGATATCGATCACCCGGCAATCGAAGGCGGCAAGCGCGTCGGCCAGCACAGGCGCACCGGTGGCAAGCATCTCGAAACGGGCGCTGGCGAAACGGTCGTCATTGGCAAGCGACGTGCGCCCGGAAAAGGCATCGGCAACGCCCTGATGATGGGCGCCGAGCGTGTTCAACGCGAAAATGCCGCTGCGGAAGAAGATCTCATTCTTCGGATTGGTGTTGTTGAGGCAGATCAGCACCGAGGCCGGATTGTCCGAAACCGAGCAGGCGGCCGTGATGGTGACGCCGCGGCGCACCTCGCCCATCGCCGTCGTCACGAGCTGTACATGGCCGGCATAACGGCTCATGGCATCGCGATAAAGGCCGGGGTCGATATGCTGCCTGTTCAACACCTGCTTCTCCCGTACGCGCTTATTCTGCCCGGATCGACTTGCTATCGCGCCAATATGGCGAGCATCGGTTACCTTTTCTACAATAGGACCGGTGAAAAGCGCTGTGTTGCGCTTGTTTTTCTTTGACGATCGCGGCCTTGCGGATAAAAGGGCATGGACGATGGCTAGGGATCTCCGCCTTTCATGATCAACCTGCGTGGCATAGCAGCCTGTCTGGCGGTGCTGGGAGCGGCGGCGCAAGGCCATGCGGCCGGCGTGACAATCGGCGTCGTCGCCCCTCAGAACGGCCCGCTCGCCCTCCTCGGCGCCCAGATTACCGCCGGCGCCGGCTTCGAGATTCAGCAGTCAGAAAATACCCTCGTCGCCATCAACGAGACCTGCGAGGATAATAGCGGTGCTGCGGTCGCCGATGCGCTTGTCAATGCCAAGGTGCAGGTCGCGATCGGCTTTCTCTGCAGCGAAACGCTGGAAGGCGCGCTGCCGAAGCTGAAGGACGCCAGCATTCCCGCAATCACCGTCTCCGTTCGCTCCCGCATCCTCATGGAGGATGCGTTGAAGAACGGCTGGCCGCTCTTCCGGGCAGCACCCGCCGACGGTGCCGAGGCGGCAAAGATCATCGAGGTGATCCTGAAGGACTGGGCCGCCGATCCGATCGCCCTGATCGAAGACGGCACCATTCATGGCCGCGAACTGACGGAAGCGGTGCGCAATGCGCTGGAGCAGAGTGGCCTGAAGCCGGTCTTTACCGATACCTACCGGCCGGGACAGGAGCAGCAGATTGCCCTCGTTCGCCGCCTGAAACGGGCCGGTGCCACCAGGGTCTTCATCGGCGGCGACCGCAGCGACGTTGCCGCCATCTCCCGCGACGCCAAGGCGGAGAATATCCCGCTGTCCATCCTCGGCGGCGATGCCATGCGCGCTGCCGACCAGCCGCTGCCGCTGAATGAAGGCGTGCGCGCTGTCGCACTGCCCGAATACGCCATTCTACCGGAAGGCACAGCTGCGGCCGACGCGCTGCGTGCCAAAGGCATCGAGCCGGAGGGTTATGTCCTGCCATCGCTGGCCGCGGCACTCGTTGCCGGCCAGGCGGGGCAAGCCGCCGCTGCGGCGGGCAAGCCCCTGCAGGAGACGCTTCTCGGCACGACATTCCAAACGCCGGTCGGCGCCATCGCCTTCACCAGTGCGCATGAACTTTCGCAAAACCCCTACCGCCTGCTTGAATGGCGGGGTAACGGCTTTTTTCCACCTGCCGCGCCGACGCAATGAGCGGTGCGTCAGCGTTGAATTCGGGCGCCGCGGTCAAACGGCGGCCTTTACGGAGTAAGATTTGATGACGCTGCCCATTCGCATTGCCCCCTCGATCCTCGCGGCGGATTTTGCCAGGCTCGGCGAGGAGGTGCGCGACGTGACGGCCGCTGGCGCCGACTGGATCCATCTCGACGTCATGGACGGGCATTTCGTGCCGAACATCTCCTTCGGCCCCGATGTCATCAAGTCGTTGCGCTCCTATACATCAGCCACCTTCGACTGCCACCTGATGATCTCGCCGGTCGACGACTATCTCGAAGCCTTCGCCAAGGCCGGCTGCGACCGCATTACCGTCCATGCCGAAGCCGGACCGCATCTGCACCGCTCGCTGCAGACCGTCCGCAATCTCGGCAAGAAGGTCGGCGTGACGATCAATCCGGCGACATCGCTCAGCGCCATCGAGAATGTGCTCGACGATGTCGACCTCATCCTGATCATGTCGGTCAATCCCGGTTTCGGCGGACAGAAGTTCATTCCGGCGATGGCGGCCAAGATTGCTGCGGCGAAGTCACTGATCGGTGATCGGCCGATCGAACTCCAGGTCGACGGCGGCGTCACGGTGGAAACGGCGCCTGATATCGCCCGGGCGGGCGGCAACGTTCTCGTCGCCGGTTCGGCAATTTTCAAGGGCGATACGGTCGAGGATTATCGCCGGACTGTCGCCGATCTGCGTCAGGCAGCCGAAGGGGCACGAGCATGAAGAAACGTCTGATCATCGGTGGCATGCTTGCCGTCGCATTTGCCGGCCTGCCCGGCCTGTCACTTGCCGGCGACATCGCTAATATCCAGCCGATCGGCTTTTCCGCCGACGGCAAGGTCTTCGGGTTTCAGGAATTCGGCATCGAGCAGAGCGGCGTCCCCTACTCCAACACTTATTTCGTCGATACCGACAGCGGCCATTATCTCGAGGGCACGCCCTTCCACACGGAACTGACCGATAAGGACGCCAATCTCTCCAAGGCGCGGCGGCAGAACCTGACGGCTGCGCGCAGCCAGATGGACAAATACGATCTCCTGACCAATCCCGGCCTGATCGCCGCCTTCAATCCGCCGACCGAACTCGGCTCCCCTTCGAAAACGATCCGCTACACGACGCTTGCGACCGACGGCCCGCCGAAATCGCCCTATACGCTCTCGCTCGGCGAGATGCCGGTGCCGACACCGAAGGGTTGCGCTGCGGTCAACAAGCGGGTCATCGGCTTCAGCCTGCAGATGATCGAAAAGGAAGGCGCTCCGAACCGTCAGGCGGCCCGCCAGGCGACGGCGGTTCCGGCCGAGCGTGCATGTTCGGTCGAATACCGGATCGGCGGCGCTGTGGTCTACCAGCCGGAAGCCGGAAACCAGGTCCATATCGCCCTCGTCCTGGCCTTCGATGCCGAACGGAACGGCCGCTGGATCGCCGTTCCGGTTCATCCCTGAGGACGGATCGCCCCAGGATGGATCGTCTAAGAGCTGCACGGCCACCCTACCCCGATCTGATCGCCGGCGCGTTGCTTTGGGGTATGCAGATGCTTGCAGCCGCCATGCTCGGCCTTTACTTGCGCAACGGCCTGCAGACGAGCCGCCTTGCCGAGGTCGCCGCGCTCTATTTCGCCGGCGGCCTGTTCGCCTGGCCATTCGCCCTGCCGGTCGCCCGCTTCCTTGCTTATGGCAGGCCGCCGGAAGCGCGTTTTGCCGCTTTTTTCGTGACGCTGACGGCAGCCACGATCCTGATGACCGCCTTCCTCTTCGCCATGGAATACCGGATCTTCTATTCGCGCTGGCATGCGCCCTTCGGCAGTATCGTCTGGGCTTTCCAGTTCGTCTTCACCGGTGCCAGCGCCGTCTACCAGTTCTTGGTGATCGGCCTGCGCCTTTTCCTGCCGCTTGGCCTCGTCTGCCTTGTCGCAAGCAGCTATCATCTTGCCAAACGCATGCGTTGAGATTGCCGCCCGTCTTTGCTACAGGGGCGCTAACCTCGATAAAGCAAACCTCTTGAAGTGAAGGCAGTCGCCCATGATCCCGCGTTATTCCCGGCCCGAAATGGTCGCCATCTGGTCTCCCGAAACCAAGTTCCGCATCTGGTTCGAGATCGAGGCGCATGCCTGCGACGCGCTGGCCGAACTCGGCGTCATCCCAAAATCGGCCGCAAAGACGATCTGGGAGAAAGGCGGCGCTGCCACCTTCGACGTCGACCGCATCGATGAGATCGAGGCCGTCACCAAGCATGACGTCATCGCCTTTCTCACCCATCTCGCCGAGATCGTCGGCCCGGATGCGCGCTTCGTCCACCAGGGCATGACCTCGTCCGACGTGCTCGACACCTGCTTCAATGTCCAGCTGGTCCGCGCCACCGACATCCTGCTTGCCGATATCGACCGGCTGCTCGAAGCGCTGAAAAGCCGCGCCTTCGAACACAAGGACACCGTCACTATCGGCCGATCGCATGGCATCCATGCCGAGCCCACCACCTTCGGCGTCAAGCTGGCGCTCGCCTATGCCGAATTCGAACGCTGCCGCCAGCGCCTCGTCGCCGCCCGCGAGGAAGTCGCGACCTGCGCCATATCGGGCGCCGTCGGCACCTTCGCCAATATCGATCCGCGCGTCGAGGAACATGTCGCCGAGGCGCTTGGCCTGAAGGCCGAACCGGTCTCGACACAGGTCATCCCGCGTGACCGCCACGCCATGTATTTCGCCACGCTTGGCGTCGTCGCCTCCTCGATCGAGCGGCTGGCGACCGAGATCCGCCACCTGCAGCGCACCGAAGTGCTCGAAGCCGAGGAATATTTCTCGCCTGGCCAGAAGGGCTCCTCGGCCATGCCGCACAAGCGCAATCCGGTTCTGACCGAGAACCTGACGGGCCTTGCCCGCATGGTCCGCTCCTACGCCATGCCGGCGATGGAAAACGTCGCTCTCTGGCACGAGCGCGATATCTCGCATTCCTCGGTCGAACGGATGATTGGCCCCGATGCGACGGTGACGCTCGATTTTGCCCTGTCACGGCTCGCTGGCGTCATCGAAAAGCTGTTGGTCTACCCTGAGAATATGGAGAAGAACCTCAACAAGTTCCGCGGCCTCGTCCATTCGCAGCGCGTCCTGCTGGCACTGACCCAGGCTGGCACCTCCCGCGAGGACGCCTACCGCCTCGTCCAGCGCAACGCCATGAAGGTGTGGGAACAGGGCAAGGACTTCCTGGAAGAGCTGCTTGCCGACGCCGAAGTCCGCGCTGCCCTGTCGGAAGAGGACATCCGCGAAAAATTCGACCTCGGCTACCACACCAAACACGTCGACACGATCTTCCGGCGTGTGTTTGGCAACGCGTGAGCGGTTCGGGATCAACGATACGGCGGCGCCCTTGCAGGCGCCGTTTTCATACCTAACTTTTCTGAAGCGGCCGCTGTTCTTGCTTCGGCGCTTTGGCAGCCACAGGACGCTTGCGTGCCTCCGCCTTTTTCGACGGTGCCGCATCCGCTGCCTCTGATGTCCTGCAAGCCTCCCTCTCGCCCCTGCCTTTGGCGGCCTTGGCAACCAGCTCGTCGAGACTTTTCAGTTCTTCCTCGTCGAGATTCTCGATACCGATGAAACGGTTCTCGGCATGGCTGGTCAGGATGATTTCGTTGAGCTTGGCCTGGATCGCCCGCGTGTCGCGTGTCTGGGCGTTCTGCAGCACGAAAACCATCAGGAAGGTGATGATCGTCGTGCCGGTATTGATGACCAGCTGCCAGGTTTCCGAATAATCGAAGAAGGGGCCGAGTGCCGCCCAGATGACGACGGCGATCAGTGCCAGGATGAAGATGACGGGTTTGCCCGCCCATTCCGATACCTTGGTTGCAAAGTGGGCAAACAGATGCTTCATCGTCACCTCAAAGATCCTCCCTCGAAGTCTCCGGAACATGATGTCGATGACATCATGCTCTCGGCTAAACAAACTCCGAGGCAGGTTCGAGGTTCCCCCAGGGATCCGAGATTCCCTAGGGCGCCGGGATTCCCCGCAAAAAGGGCCGTGGTTACGCTGTGGCTTCCCGCGCAATCAGCTTGCGATAGAGATGCCAGGTCGCATGGCCAAGGATGGGGATAACCAGCGCAAGCCCGGCAAAGATCGGGATCGTGCCGATGACGAGTAGCGCAGCGACGATAAGGCCCCAGAGCAGCACCGGCACCGGATTGACGAGCAGCGCGCGGATCGAGGCGCTTACGGCTGCCACCGCCCCGACATCGCGGTCGAGCAGCAGCGGAAAGGTGATGACGGTCATCGCCAGCACGACGAGCGCAAAGACGAAGCCGATGAGATTGCCCCAGATGATCAACTGCATGCCCTCTGACGTGCCGAAGACCTGGCGGAAGAAATCTGCCATGCTGCGCGGAAAGACCTCGCCGAGCAAATTGCTGTAGAGCGTCTGTGCCGTCACCAGCCAGACGACGAAGAGGCCGCAGAGCATCAGCCCGACCGCCACAATTGACGGCAGTGCCGGCGAATGGCGCACATCGAGCGCATGCGTCCAGGACGCGTCGAGGCCGGCCTCGCGCCGGCGGCTGATTTCATAGAGGCCAATCGCTGCGATCGGGCCGATCAGCACGAAACCCGCCATAAGCGGGAAGACCATCGGCAAAAGGTTGGCGCCCGAGCTCCACAGCGTCAGGAAGACGCCGGCGATCGGATACATCAGGCACAGGAACACATAGTGGGACGGCTTCTCCATAAAATCCTCGTATCCGCGCTTCAGCGCGTCGAAGACGTCAGCGATACCGATGCGATTGACGACGGGCCGCGCCAAGCTTTCGCTGGCACCCGTCATGACATGAAATGCCGCCATGGTTTTCTCCTCCTCAGCCGAGACCTGATCGGCGGCGGAAAGCATCGGCGGGCAAGCCGACACGAATTCCGCAACCGGCACTGGAGCAATATAGCAACTTTCAACGCCCGTGTCGCTCTCTCCCTTGACACCCCTCTTGACATCTTGGACCAGCTTTCTCACATCGGCGGCACTATGAAAGCCTCAGACGCAGATATCCTCATCATCCCCGGTTACACCAATTCCGGCCCGAGCCACTGGCAAAGCCGCTGGGAGGCAAAGCTCAGTACGGCGCGGCGCGTCGAACAGGCCGAATGGACGAAGCCGGTCCGCGAGGATTGGATCGCCCGCATCGCCGAGGAGGTGAATGCCTCGACCCGTCCGGTCGTTCTCGTCGCCCATTCGCTGGGCGTGCCCTCGGTGATCCACGCCATCCCGCATTTCCGCAACCGCGTGGCGGGCGCTTTCCTCGTCGCCCCGCCCGATGTCGCCAATCCCGACATCCGCCCGAAGCACCTGATGACTTTCGGCCCCTATCCGCGCGATCCGCTGCCCTTCCCGTCGATCACTGTCGCCAGCCGCAACGATCCGTTCGGCAGCTACGAGCATGCCGACGAGATTGCCAGCAGCTGGGGCTCCTTCCTCGTCGATGCCGGCGAGTCCGGTCATATCAATGCCGATTCCGGTCACGGCCCCTGGCCCGAAGGCACCATGGTCTTTGCCCAGTTCCTCGGCCGGCTCTCCCCCTGATCGAGGAAAAGGCGCTATCCCGCTTGTTGAGCAAGCGCTTTCTAAGTCTTTCTTAATGGAATGACAGCAGACTGCGCCGAGGTGAGATAAGCGAGAATGCCCGTGAAGAAAGCCCATTCAGAGGCCGGTGATCCGCATGGCGATGCCGCAGCGGCTGAGGCAGGTATCGGCAATGGGGCGACCGACGATTCCGACCTGGCAGAGCGGGAAAGCCGCTGGAACCATGCGCTCGTCGGCTCGGGTCTTGGCGTATGGGATCACAACTACCGTCTCGACCGGAAATACTACTCGCAGACGTGGAAAGCTATCCGCGGCATGGCGCCCGACGAGGAAGCCGCTGGCGATTACGACACCTGGCTGCAGCTGGTCCATCCCGAGGATCGCGATTTCGTCGTTCATGCGATCGACCGGCAGAACGCCGGCGATCCCAATTACCAGATCTTCGAATATCGCGAGCGCCATCAGGATGGCCACTGGGTATGGATCGAGTGTCGCGGCGCCTGCGTCGAATGGGACGAGAGTGGCGTGCCGACGCGTATCGTCGGCACGGATACCGATATCACCGCCCGCAAGCAGGCCGAGGAGACGCTGTCGCGTTTGTCGCGCCGGCTCGATCTGGCGCTGGAGATTTCCCGCATCGGCGTCTTCGAGGCCGATATCGAGCATGATGTCGTCGAATGGGACGACCGCCTCATTGCCATTTACGGCCTGCAGGGCGCCTCGCGGCAGATCGCCAGCGACGCCTGGGCGAAAAGCCTGCATCCCGACGACCGCGAGCGCGTCCTTGGCTTGTCCGACCGTAGCGTCGAAAGCGGCAGTGATTTCCAGCAGGAATACCGCATAATTCGCGGCGACGGCGTCGAACGTGTCATCCGCGCCCGCTCGGCCTTCTTCATCGACGGCAACGGCCACCGCAAGCTGATTGGCGCCAACTGGGACGTCACCGAGGAAGTCGCGCTCCGCAACGAGCTGCGGCGCGCCAAGGATCTGGCTGAGGCGCGCAACCGCGAGCTCGAAGCCGCCAAGGAGAGTATCGAGCACCTGGCGATGCACGATTATCTCACCGGCCTGCCGAACCGCCGCTATCTCGACAAGATGCTGGGCGAGCGTTCGGCCGAATGCCGGGCAAAGGGCCTGGCACTGGCGATCCTGCATATCGATCTCGACCGCTTCAAGCAGATCAACGACACGCTCGGCCACCGGGCCGGCGACGCCATGCTCCAGCATGCTGCAAGCGTGCTGAGAAATTCCGTCCGCGCCGCCGATTTCGTCGCCCGCATTGGCGGCGATGAATTCGTCATCCTCTGCGCCGTCGATCCCGCGTCGAAGAAGATCGCCGGCCTTGCCGAACGTGTCATCCGCGAATTGCGCAAACCCGTCAGATATGAGGGGCACGATTGCCGTTTCGGCGCCAGCATCGGCATCGCCATCGATAACGGATCGACGCTCGACGCCAAGCAGATGCTGCTCGACGCCGATATCGCGCTTTATCGGGCCAAGGGCCTAGGCCGCAACCGCTTCGAATTCTTCTCGGCCTCTGCCCGCCGCGACATCATCTCCGCCAAGCACCTTGCCGACGAGATCCTGATCGGCCTCGAGCGCAATGAATTCGTGCCCTTCTATCAGCTGCAGTTCGATGCCCGCACGCTCGATGTCGCAGGCATTGAGACGCTTGCTCGCTGGCAGCACCCGGTGCACGGGCTGCTGACGCCCGACCGCTTCCTCGATATCGCCGAGGATCTCGACGTCGTCTCGACCATCGACGCCCTGATCCTGGAGCGAGCGCTGGCCGACCGCAGCGTCTGGATCAAGGACGGGCTGTCGATCCCGAAGATATCGGTCAACGTCTCCGCCAGGCGGCTCGCCGACCCTGATCTCGGCAAGAAGCTTCGCGCCCTGAAGATCCAGCCCGGCACAATCTCCTTCGAGCTGCTGGAATCGATCTCGCTCGACGATTGCGACGAGGCGGTGGCCGCCAACCTGAAAAAGCTGCGCAAGCTCGGCATCGACATCCAGATCGACGATTTCGGCACCGGCCATGCCTCGATCGTCAGCCTGCTACGCCTGAGCCCGAAGACGCTGAAGATCGACCGCGAACTGATCCGCATGCTGCCGCAATCGTCCGAGCAGCGCAAACTGGTCGGCTCGATCATCGATATCGGCCGCTCGCTCAACATCCTCGTCATTGCCGAGGGCGTCGAGACGGTGGATCATATCCGCATTCTCGAAGAACTCGACTGTGACACGCTGCAGGGCTTCGCGCTCGCCCGGCCGATGCCGGCCATGCAGATCCCCTCCTTCATCCGCGCCGGAAGCTGGCGCCACGGGGAAATCGCCGCTCGCGCCTTGCAGACGCAGCTTCGTCGCGCGCTGCGAAGCAGAGCCGCCAAATAAAAACCTGCATAAGCGGCTCGCCATTTCGCCTTCATTCCACCGTAGAGGAAAAGGCGCTAGACTTGTCTTGCGAATTCATTCGATTCTCTTGGCGGTATTCCGTAAAATTGGAAACCAGGGCCGTGAAATCCGGAAACCAGGGAAGGAGCGACAGGCGGATTGTGAAACCCTCTCTTTTCCTTTAAGGGGACGCCACGAGATCGATCCACTCGCGCTATCCCAAGAGCGCCAACAACAGAGAATGACCACGATGAACCGTCGCCGCCGTATCTACGAGGGCAAGGCAAAGATTCTGTATGAGGGCCCGGAACCGGGCACTTTGATCCAGTTCTTCAAGGACGATGCCACTGCCTTCAACAAGAAGAAACACGAAGTCATCGATGGCAAGGGCGTCCTCAACAACCGCATTTCCGAGTATATTTTCAGCCATCTGAACAAGATCGGCATCCCCACTCATTTCATCCGCCGGCTCAACATGCGCGAGCAGTTGATCAAGGAAGTGGAGATGATCCCGCTGGAGATCGTCGTGCGCAACGTCGCGGCCGGTTCTCTCGCCAAGCGCCTCGGCATCGACGAAGGCGTCGTGCTGCCGCGCTCGATCATCGAATTCTATTACAAGTCCGACGCGCTCGACGATCCGATGGTCTCCGAAGAGCACATCACCGCCTTCGGCTGGGCAAACCCCGCCGAACTCGATGACATCATGGCGCTTGCCATCCGCGTCAACGACTTCATGACCGGCCTCTTCCTCGGCGTCGGCATCCAGCTCGTCGATTTCAAGATCGAATGCGGCCGCCTCTTCGAAGGCGATATGATGCGCATCATCCTCGCCGACGAAATCTCGCCGGACAGCTGCCGGCTCTGGGATATCGAAACCCACGAGAAGATGGACAAGGACCGCTTCCGCCGCGACCTCGGCGGGTTGCTCGAAGCCTATTCCGAAGTTGCGCGCCGTCTCGGCATCATCAATGAAAACGAGCCCGTGCGCGGCACCGGCCCGGTTCTCGTCAAGTAAGGCAGGAAAGACAAAGTGATCAAGGCTCGTGTCACCGTCACGCTGAAAAACGGCGTTCTCGATCCGCAGGGCAAGGCTATCGAGGGTGCGCTTGGCGCCCTCGGCTTCTCGGGCGTCGGCCATGTAAGACAGGGCAAGGTCTTCGACCTGGAGCTGGAAGGGGCCGACAAGGGCAAGGCCGAGGCCGACCTCAAGGCTATGTGCGAAAAACTGCTCGCCAACACGGTGATCGAGAATTACGCAATCGCGATCGACTGATGATCACAGACCCGTCGTCTGGCGGACTTTGAGGATTTGGCGTCATGATGAAAGCAAAGCTGGAGACGGAAGTCTCGAAATATATGAGCTATGTTTTGCGTCATGCGCCGGAATCTGCGGGCTTGACGCTTGATAGCGAGGGTTGGGTGTCGTTCGACGAGCTCGAAAAAACGTTGGCGTCGAAATACGACGTTTCCCGCACCGATATCATCGAGATTGTCGAAAACAATCCAAAGAAGCGCTTCACGCTCGCCGATAACAGAATTCGCGCAAACCAAGGTCATAGCGTCGAGGTCGATCTCGCATTGAACCAGGTCGAACCGCCCGCCGCTCTTTTTCACGGCACGTCTCTGACGAACTGGCAGTCGATCCAGCGCGAAGGCTTGAAGAAGATGCAACGGCACCACGTTCATCTCTCGGCAGATGTCGAAACGGCGAAAATCGTTGCAATGCGCCGCAAGGGTGAACATCTCATCCTGCGTGTGGACGCGGCCCGCATGTTTTCAGAGGGTCATTCTTTCTTTGTCTCCGACAATGGAGTATGGCTCGCCGAAAGCGTTCCAGTTCAATATCTTTCGCGAAACGCAGGGACCTCATGAAATCAGCCGTCGTTCAACTTCCGGGCCTCAACCGCGACCGCGACATGATCGCAGCCTTGACCAAGATCTCCGGCCAGCCACCGGTAACGATCTGGCAGACGGAAACCGAGATCCCCGATGTCGATCTGATCGTCATTCCCGGCGGCTTTTCTTATGGCGACTATCTGCGCTGCGGCGCGATCGCCGCCCGCATGCCGGTCATGCAGGCAATCATCGACAAGGCTGCAAAAGGTGTGAAGGTGCTCGGCGTCTGCAATGGCTTCCAGATCCTCGTCGAGGCCGGCCTGCTGCCCGGCGCGCTAATGCGCAATTCCTCGCTGAAATTCGTTTGCCGCGAGATCAAGCTCGAAGTCGTCAATGCCGAGACGGATTTCACCCGCGCCTATGCGCAGGGTCAGGTCATCCGCTGCCCGGTCGCCCATCACGACGGCAATTATTTCGCCGACGAAGCGACGCTGGCCGCAATCGAAGGCAATGGCCAGGTGGTCTTCCGTTATGCCGAGGGCACCAATCCGAATGGCTCGATCAACGATATCGCCGCCGTCATGAATGAAAAGGGCAACGTGCTCGGCATGATGCCGCATCCCGAGAACCTGATCGAGGCCGCCCATGGCGGCTCGGACGGCCGTGGCCTCTTTGCCTCGGCGCTCGACGTCATCGCCGCCTGAGCCCTGCACGTCGTCCAAAACCGCGCAGCGGTCTTGGGCAACGGCATGCACCCGAAAATTCTTCCGTCCGGATCTGGAGCAAGATTGATGCGCCTTCGCCTCGCAAACGCCGCCCTGTTGACCGCTGTCGCAGCCATGGTCGCAGCCTGCCAGACGCCGGCGCCGGCGACAGGCCCGAACCGCGCCGCACTGCCGACGATGGAACGCGTGGCGCTCGGCGCCAATGCCTGCTGGTTCAAATCGGGCGATCCGGCTTTTGCTGCTTATAAGCTCGCACCGGAGCTCAATTCCTTCTCCGGCCGGCCGCGTATCCTGCTTGTCCACAAGGGCAGCCCGGAAAGCCGGCCGCTGCTCGTCGTTCAGGCCGAGGGAAGCCCGTCGCGCCTGCAGGCCTTCGGGCCAGTGATGCAGGAGCCGGTCGCCGGCCGCATCACCGCCGACGTCAATCGCTGGTCGACAGGCAACAAGGCCTGCAGCTGATCGCCCAAGCAGCCCTGGAAGAATGATCTGCCAAAAAGCATGATCAGTCCCAGAAAAGCGACTTGCTGACTTCGCGCGCCGCGTCGGACTGTGACACTCCGATATCCTTGAGCTCGGTCGCCGTCAGGCCCCTCAGCGCGCGCCGGCCTTCCCGCTTCTGATGCCAAAGAAGAATAGCGGCCCAGATCCGGCCCAGGCGCGTCGTCTCCTCAGCGGGCGCGACGGGGAGGATGATCTGTCTCCTGTCTTCGTAAGAGACAATCGGTACAATCGGCATTTTGATCTCAGGTAAGGCAGACATTCCAGGAATCCTCTCGGCTTGCCATTGGAATTGACTCATACGCTTGACGGGTACAATGTGCCAATATATACAATTGTCACCATGACAAATTGGCTTCCTGATATTTCCCGCGGTTCCGGGCCGGTCTATCTCCGACTCGCCGACAGCATCGAATCCGCCATATCAAGCGGCGTCCTGCCCGCCGGCAGCAAGCTGCCGCCGCAGCGCAACCTCGCCTACGATATCGGCGTGACGATCGGCACGATCGGCCGCGCCTATGCGCTGGTGCATGAGCGCGGTCTGGTCGCCGGCGAAGTGGGGCGCGGCACCTATGTGCTGAACCGCTCGGAGACGACGCCCGGCGAGCAGATCGATCCGCTGACCGTGTCGCTCGGCGGCACCCGCGTCCAGGATGCGCCGGCGAACAAGATCCGCTTCGACACGACAGCCGCGCCCGATCTCGGCCAGGGCAAGATCATAGCAGGCATCCTCGCCGAGATCGGCGAACAGCATCTTTCGGAAATCTCCTCCTATTCCCGGAGTTTCCCGCGCAACTGGTTCGAGGCCGGTCGCCTCTGGCTTGCCCGCAGCGGCTGGACGCCGGAGGTCGAAAACATCGTCCCGACGCTCGGCGCCCATGCGGCAGCGATCGCCGTCATCGCCGCCGTTTCGGCGCCGGGCGACAAGATCGTCTTCGAGGATCTCACCTATACCCAGGTCAGCCGCAGCGCCCGTCTGCTCGGCCGCCGCACACTGACGGTCGATTCCGATGAACTCGGCGTGATCCCCGAGGATTTCGAGCGGCTCTGCCAGCAGCAGCATCCGAAGATCGCCTTCCTGATGCCGACCGTTCACAATCCGACGCTGGCGATCATGCCCTATGAGCGGCGCGTGGCTATCGCCGCAATCGCTAGGAAACACAGTGTCTGGCTGATCGAGGACGACCTCTACGGCGGCATGGCCGACGACGATACGCCGCTGCTCGCCTCGATTGCGCCCGATCGCACCTTCCTCGTCAACGGCCTGTCGAAATCGGTCGCCGCCGGCGTGCGCGGCGGCTGGGTCGCCTGCCCGCCGCATTTTGCCCAGCGCATCAAGGTGACGCACAGGATGATCACCGGCGGTCTGCCCTTCATCCTAGCCGAGACCTGTGCGCGTCTCGTCGAAAGCGGCGCGGCGCACGAGATCCGCAAGGCAAGTGTCGAGGAACTCTCCCGGCGCGTCCGTCTCGCCCGCGAACAGTTGCAGGGCTTCGATTTCGAATCGCACGTACACGCGCCCTTCCTCTGGCTGAAACTGCCGGAGCCCTGGATGTCCGGCACCTTCAAGAATGCCGCCTTCCGCGACGGCGTGCTCGTCGACGACGAGGACGAGTTCAAGGCGGCGCGCGGGGAAAGACCCTATCATCGCGTTCGCATCGGTTTTTCCTCGCCGAAAACAGGGCAGGAACTGATCTCGGGCCTGATGATCCTGCGCCGGCTATTGGAAAACGGCGGCTCCGCCTATGACGGCGAAATATGACCTGTTGCAAATACACGTCATAGATCGGAAAAATGCCTAGGCCCGCCCCGAATACGTCGCGAATGGGACCTTCGTGTTAGCTCTTTGTCATTCCGCTGGGTGATACGGAATCATAAGGACAGCAGATGAGGATCGACTTCGGAAGGGTCGCTCTGCGCTTGTTAGGTATTGCGTCAGTGGCAGTGGTGGTCGGCATGCCGACAATGGCCGGCTCGGCAAATGCCGGCGAGCAGATATTCGATGAATTGCGCTTCGGCGCCTCGGCCTCGATACAATCGGGCCATTCCAGGGAAGACGGCGTCTTTCCAAAGATTACCGCTCTCTTCGATCCCTTCAGCCACGATACGGCGGTCGGCTGGCAGCAACAGCTGCTGCATCCTCGTGTGCATCTCGGCACCTCGATCGGCACGTCAGGCGAGGCCAGCCAGTTCTTCACCGGCTTCACCTGGACGGTCGATTTCAACGAGAAGCTTTTTGCCGAGGCCGGCTTCGGCGGCGTCATTCATACCGGCGATCTCGAGGGCGATGATGACGGCCCGGAACTCGGCTGTCGCGTCCTCTTCCACGAATATCTGGGCGCCGGCTATCGTTTCAACGCCCACTGGAACGTCATGGCCCAGATCGCCCACTCCTCGCATGCCAATCTCTGCGACGGGCCGAACGACGGCATGACGCGGGCCGGTCTGCAGATCGGCTACAAATTCTAGCAGCGACCACTTTTCATGGTAGGGAAGAAGTTGCCTGCCCGCTGTTGACGGCGGGCATTTTCCTGTCGCGCGCCGTCCCTACATAGGCTAAAGAGCGGAAAACGCGCAACGGCAGGGACTTTCGAGAGCTCATGACCATTCCAAACACCATCCCGATCACGCCGGAACTCATTGCAAGCCATGGCCTGAAGCCAGACGAGTACCAGCGTATTCTGGATCTGATCGGCCGCGAACCGAGCTTCACCGAGCTCGGCATCTTCTCGGCCATGTGGAACGAGCACTGCTCCTACAAATCCTCGAAGAAATGGCTGCGCACGCTGCCGACCAAGGGGCCGCGCGTCATCCAGGGCCCGGGCGAGAACGCCGGTGTTGTCGATATCGATGACGGCGATTGCGTCGTCTTCAAAATGGAGAGCCACAACCACCCCTCCTATATCGAACCTTATCAGGGTGCTGCGACCGGCGTCGGCGGCATCCTGCGCGACGTCTTCACCATGGGCGCCCGCCCGATCGCCGCGATGAACGCCCTGCGCTTCGGCGAGCCGGATCATCCGAAGACCCGCCACCTCGTTTCCGGCGTCGTCTCGGGCGTTGGCGGCTACGGCAATTCCTTCGGCGTGCCGACGGTCGGCGGCGAAGTCGAGTTCGACGCTCGCTACAACGGCAACATCCTCGTCAACGCCTTTGCCGCCGGTATTGCGAAGTCCAACGCCATCTTCCTGTCCGAAGCCAAGGGCGTCGGTCTTCCGGTCGTCTATCTCGGCGCCAAGACCGGGCGCGACGGCGTCGGCGGCGCGACGATGGCATCGGCCGAATTCGACGAATCGATCGAGGAGAAGCGCCCAACTGTTCAGGTCGGCGACCCCTTTACCGAGAAGTGCCTGCTGGAAGCCTGCCTCGAGCTGATGAAGACCGGCGCCGTCATCGCCATCCAGGACATGGGTGCAGCCGGCCTCACTTGCTCGGCCGTCGAAATGGGCGCCAAGGGCGATCTCGGCATTCTGCTCGAGCTCGACATGGTGCCGGTGCGCGAAGAGAGAATGACGGCCTACGAAATGATGCTGTCGGAAAGCCAGGAGCGCATGCTCATGGTGCTGCAACCGGAGAAGGAAGAGGAAGCCAAGGCGATCTTCGTCAAGTGGGGCCTCGATTTCGCCATCGTCGGCAAGACGACCGACGATCTGCGCTTCCGCGTCATGCATCAGGGCGAGGAAGTCGCCAACCTGCCGATCAAGGATCTCGGCGACCAGGCGCCGGAATATGACCGCCCCTGGCGCGAATCCGGCAAGCATGGCCCCCTGCCCGCAAATCTCGTCGCCGCACCGAAGGATTACGGTCAGGCGCTGCTGCAACTCGTCGGCTCCGCCAACCAGTCGAGCCGGCGCTGGGTCTATGAGCAGTACGACACGCTGATCCAGGGCAATTCGCTGCAGCTTCCGGGCGGCGATGCCGGCGTCGTGCGCGTCGACGGCCATCCCTCCAAGGCGCTCGCCTTCTCTTCCGACGTCACCCCGCGTTATGTCGAGGCAGACCCCTTCGAAGGCGGCAAGCAGGCGGTCGCCGAATGCTGGCGCAACATCACCGCGACAGGCGCCGAACCGCTCGCCGCCACCGACAACCTAAACTTCGGCAATCCCGAAAAGCCTGAGATCATGGGCCAGTTCGTTCAGGCGGTGAAGGGCATCGGCGAGGCCTGCCGCGCGCTCGACTTCCCGATCGTCTCCGGCAACGTCTCGCTCTACAATGAGACCAACGGCGTCGCCATCCTGCCGACCCCGACGATCGCAGGCGTCGGCCTGCTGCCGGATTGGCGCAAGATGGCCCGCATCGGCACGGCCAACGACGGCGATAGCGTCATCATGATCGGTGTCGACGGCAGCCATCTCGGCCAATCCGTCTATCTCCGCGACGTGCTTTCCAGCCGCGAAGGTCCGGCGCCGGAGGTGGATCTGTTTGCCGAGCGCCGCAACGGCGATTTCGTTCGCTCCGTCATCCGCAACGGCCAGGCGACCGCCTGCCACGACATTTCCTCAGGCGGCCTTGCCGTCGCGCTCGCCGAAATGGCGATGGCCTCGGGCAAAGGCCTGACGATTGATCTGAGCGAAGGCAAGGGTGCGCCGCATGCGCTGCTCTTCGGCGAAGACCAGGCGCGCTACGTGTTGACGTTGCCTGCCGATGTCGCCGATTTCGTCTGCGCCAATGCGGAAGGTGGCGGCGTTCCCTTCCGCCGTCTCGGCACGGTCGGGGGAACGGCGCTCATCGTCGGCGATCTCATCTCGCTGCCGATTCAGCAATTGCGCGATGCCCATGAATCGTGGTTCCCTGATTTCATGGAAGGCCGCGGCGAACTTGCTGCGGAATGATGCGCAAGGAGTAACGATCATGGCCATGAAACCCGGCGATATCGAAGACATGATCAAGGCTGGGATTCCCGGTGCCAAGGTGACGATCCGCGATCTGGCGGGCGACGGCGATCACTACGCCGCCGAAGTCGTCGCCGAAGCCTTCCGCGGCAAGAGCCGCGTGCAGCAGCACCAGATGGTCTACGAGGCGCTGAAGGGCAATATGGGCGGCATACTGCACGCGCTGGCGCTGCAGACCTCCGCACCGGAATAGAGCCCAATACAATCCCGATGACGATGCCCGGCCCTCAGCCGGGCATTCTCTTTTCGTCGGAACTGGCAAAGACCGAGGCCGGCATCGGCCCAGATGTCAGCAGCGTGAAGTCGAAGGGTGCCTGCAGATCAGGTCCAAGCACATATTGCCGGTGGACGCGCAACTGGTCCTTGCGGATCTTGCGGTAGTGCTCTCGCGTCAGCATCTGCTTGACGCGGATCAGGATCACCTTCGCCTGAGGCGCATCCGCATGGCCGGAGACGGCAACGACCGGCACCTTGTAGAAATTGATCGAATCCGTCAGGCACTGCACGTCGAGCCAGGAAATCTCGGGACAGCGGGCGATCAGCCCGACGCGGGCGCGAAGCAGTGTTGCCGATGACATGAGCGCGCATTGCAGGATGGCGCTGCCGAGTGTGGCAAACACCACACGCTTGCCCTGGAATATCTCCGGCTCCCTTTCCAGCAATATGCCGATGACATGGGCGGCGACGCTCGATCCCATGCTGTGCGAGGAGATCACATATTCGTCCGCCTCTTCGTCAAGCGCCTTGCGCACGGCAGCGGCCCGGTCTTCCAGCCAGTCGTTGAAATCTGTCCGGTCCATGCGGCCGAGCGCCACGGCCATTACCCAATCGGCGAAGAGATGCAGCGTATGGAAGCGTTCGGAAAACGGCAGGAAGGCGAAGATGAAGAAACAAAGCGCCAGCGGTCCGCTCCAGAGCATGTGCCACGGCGAAAAGGCGAGACCATAGGGCATGATGGCGATCTGCGCCGTCAGCGCGATCGCCAGCGCCGTCAGCAGGAACGGGAAGAGGAAGAACAGGCCGAAGCGCCAGGCGTGGCGGAAATATCCCCGCATGCCGCCTTCGAGCATGATCTCAGCGCAGCTTCGGAAGCCTGCCATGATCTGGCTCAGCGTGTTGCCGCTGCGCAGCCTGCTTACCAGCGTATCGTGATCGACCATGTGGATCCGGCTTTTCGTCTGCCAGCCGGGGGAACCGGTCCCTTCCCCGGCCGCCGCTTTGTCGGCTGCCACCGGCGCCGCTTTTGCGGCTGCCACGGGCGCCGCTTTGTCGGCTGCCGCGGGCGCCACTTCGGCTACCCGTTCGCCCGTCGTGACCACGAAACTGAGGGGATCACTTCCCGCCTCCGGCGCGCCCGTTTCAAGCGAATAGCCCCAGACGGCGGCACTCTGTCTGGCCGAACGCTCGTAGCGTGCCCTGTGGGCAACGCCGTCGAGCGGCTCGAAGCCCGTGAAATGCAGGACGACCCGCTTTTCGATCAGTTTCATTCCACTCTTCCGGCCGGGCAAATGGCCGGCATGTTGCTGCGATCCGGCTGCTGGCCCGCTGATAGGGGCAAAAAAGCAGCTATGGTCTCGAAGCCGTCTTGCTAACCGAACTCTTCCGGAATTCAATAGCATCCATGTCGTTTCCATCACGAACGGAGGGGTTTTGTGGCCGACCTAGTCAAAGAATTGATATCAGGCGTCGTCGATAGCGTGCTGAAGGAGATCCTGAAAAAAACCACCGGCCGCGTCACGACGAAGCGCAGGAGGCGTAAGACACGCCCCGCCGCGACGACGAAGGTTGCGCGCAAGACGACCTCGGCCAAGCCTAAGCCCGCCCGCAAACAGGTCAGCAAGCGCCGCACCGCCGCTGGCCGCAGCCGCCAGCGACGCAGCTAGGGCACGATCATTGCAGCCACTGTCATAATCTCGATACGGCAAAGCAGTCGGAAGCGCGCACCGGCAAGAGTGTCCGCGGCCGCGATCTCGGCGTAATGACACAGGTTTCCCAATGGGATTTCAGCCATTTCACCGATGTCGAAATCGAACAGATTCAGACCTATCTCGCCATTCGACCGTAACGCGACGGCAACAACCCCGGCAACGGCCTGCACGAACTGGTCTTTTTTTTTGGTTCGGGCGGCTGGAATTCCTGCCGTCCCATGCTATCTAAAGGCAACGATTGAAACGGTGGGCCTTTAACCCGCCTGTTGAAAGGATTAGGTCCCATGAGCGGCATTCACGAATTCATCGGCAACGAAATCAAGACCAACGACGTCGTCCTCTTTATGAAGGGCACGCCGCAGTTTCCGCAGTGCGGTTTCTCCGGCCAGGTCGTGCAAATTCTTGATTACATCGGTGTCGACTACAAGAGCGTCAACGTGCTCGCCGATTCGGAAATCCGCCAGGGCATCAAGGAATATTCCAACTGGCCGACAATCCCGCAGCTTTACATAAAGGGCGAGTTCGTCGGCGGCTGTGACATCGTCCGGGAAATGTTCCAGGCTGGTGAGCTGCAGCAGCATCTCCAGGAAAATGGCATCACCGTTCGCGGCGCCGCCTGACCGGTCACCGGACGTCCGCCCGGTTTCCAAATCTGTTTCTTGAGTTCGAGGCGCTGCGGCCAGCAGCGCCTTGACCTGTTTATGGGAATTTCATTGTGACAGATTCATCACAAGCCGTGTCCGCGGGCCGCCTGCCCATGGGCAAACGTGAATTCATCGCGCTTGCAGCCTTCCTGATGGCCATCAACTCGCTGGCGATCGACATCATGCTTCCGGCCTTGCAGCAGATCGGCGCGAGCCTCGGCGTCGAGAGCGAGAATCACCGACAGTTCGTCGTCTCCTCCTATCTGCTCGGCTTCGGCTGCGCTCAGCTGTTCTATGGACCGCTTTCCGATCGCTTCGGCCGCCGCACCCCGCTTCTGATCGGCCTCGTCGTCTATATCGTTTCCGCCATCGGCATCGTCTTCGTTCCCTCCTTCGCCGGCCTGCTGGTGTTGCGCTTCGTCCAGGGCATCGGCTCGGCCGCCACCCGCGTCATCACCATCTCCATCGTCCGCGATATCTATGGCGGACGGCAGATGGCCGAAGTCATGTCGCTGATCATGATGGTCTTCATGATCGTGCCGGTCATTGCGCCCGGCACCGGCCAGATCGTCATGTTCTTCGGCAACTGGCACCTGATCTTCCTTTTTATCGCCACCATGGCGACTGCTATCGCCGTCTGGGCCTATCTCCGTCTACCGGAAACCCTGCATCCGCAGAATGTCCGCCCATTTACCGCCCGCTCGATCTTCGGCGCCTTCAAGCTGGTGCTGACCAATCGCGTCGCGCTCTGCTACACCATTGCCAGCACCTTCATCTTCGGCGCGTTGTTCGGCTTCATCAATTCGGCCCAGCAGGTCTATGTCGGCATCTACGATCTCGGCGTCTATTTCCCCTTCGCCTTCGCCGGCGTGGCGATTTTCATGTCGCTGTCGTCCTTCTTCAATTCGCGCTTCGTCGGCAAGCTCGGCATGCGCCGCCTGTCGCATGGCTCGCTCATCGGCTTCATCGCCATCAACACCATCTGGCTGATCGTCCAGATGGCGAGCACTGAGCCGATGCCTTTCGCACTGTTCATCTCCTTCTTCGGCCTTTCCATGTTCCAGTTCGGTTGGATCGGCTCGAACTTCAATTCGCTCGCCATGGAGCCGCTCGGCCACGTCGCCGGCACCGCCTCTTCCGTCCTCGGCTTCATGAGCACGGTGGGCGGCGCCATCATCGGCGCCGGCATCGGCCAGGCCTTCGACGGCACTGCGCTGCCGATGGTTGCCGGTTATTTCACCGTGTCGATCATCGGGCTCGTCTTCGTGCTGATCGCCGAGAAGGGCCGCCTCTTCCAATCGCAGAACCCTGCCGTCTGAACGGCCGGCCTCATTCGCATCCAGGATTCACCACATGACGCCGCCGCATAAACTGCACCAGGAGAACCAAGGCTCTCGCCGCATCGGCATGGGCTTTGGCGAATTCATCATCACCATCGCCATCATGACCGCCAGCATCGCCATGGCGATCGACAGCATGCTGCCGGCATTGCCCAATATCGGCCATTCCCTCGGCGTCACCAATACCAACGACGCCCAGCTCATCATCGGCGTGTTCTTCCTAGGCTTCGGCGTCTCGCAGATCTTCTTCGGCAGCCTTTCGGATACGTTCGGCCGCCGCAACATCCTGCTCGGCGGCATGGCCTGCTACATTGTCGGAATGTTTGCCGCGGCAGCAACCGGCAGCTTCGAAATGCTGCTGGTCATGCGTTTCGTTCAGGGTGTGGGCGGCGCGGCGGTGCGCATCACCACCATGGCCATCGTCCGCGACTGCTTCGGCGGCCGCGAAATGGCCCGCGTGATGTCCTATGTGATGATCGTCTTCATGATCGTGCCGATCGTTGCCCCTTCCGTTGGCCAACTCATCATCCTCTATGCCAACTGGCATTGGATCTTCATCCTGCTCGGCATCATTGCCACCATCCTGTTCGTCTGGGCTCTTCTGCGGCTGAAGGAATCGCTGCCGCCGGAAGAGCGGCTGCCGCTGTCGGTCAGCTCTGTCGTGGACGGCTTCAAGACCGTGCTCACCAACCGCATCACCTGCGGCTACATGGTCGGCCTCACCATGTTCACCGGCGTCATCAGCGCCTATGTGATCTCGGTGCAGCAGGTCTTCGGCGAGGTCTACGGCCTCGGCGACTGGCTGCCGATCGCCTTTGCGGCGACTGCCGGCGGCATCGCCGTCGCCAATTTCGCCAACGGCTTCTTCGTGCGCAAATTCGGCATGCGCCGCATCTCGCACGCCGCCCTGCTGATCTTCACGGCGCTGTCGGCCGCCGGCTTTTTCTATTCACTGGCCGGCAAGCCGGATTTCGCCATCGCCTACGGCATCTTCACCATCGTGCTGATGATGTTTGCCGTGATCGCCACCAATTTCACCGCCATCAGCCTCGAACCCATGGGCAATCTCGCCGGCACGGCGACCGCCATCACCGGCTTCGTCTCGACGACGGCCGGGGCCATCCTCGGTGGCCTGGTCGGCCAGATGTTCAACGGCACGGTGCAACCGCTCTTCGGCGGCTTCGCCCTCTTCGGTGCGGTGACGATCGCAGCCACGCTCTGGGCTGAGAACGGCAAGCTCTTCACCCATCCGGGAGACAGCCCGCAGCTCGATCCGGGTGCCGCCCACTTCTGAAATAGGAAATCTGCCGGAGCGGTTGATCCCCGGCGGCATTGCATTAGATGGCAAACTCGGCACGTTCCTAAATCTGGATGCCCCTGGAAGAAGGAGCCTGGTTTTGGATGCAGGATATCAACGTCTCCCCCCGCCATTGCAGGGCGAGATATTTCAAGTCAAACCAGATACCGGCACTGGCGTTGTGGTACTCGGCGGCTCCAGCGGCCGGGTCGATGTGGCCCGCGCCAGGTTGTTTGCGAGCCAGGGGGCAACGGTCATAGCGCTTCGCTGGTTCGGCGGCGAAGGCCAGGTGCCAGGCATTTGCGAGGTGCCGCTGGAAACGTTTTTCTCTGCTACGGACCACCTGATGGGACTCGGCTGTAAACGCATCGTCCTGGTGGGAACATCGAAAGGCGCCGAAGCTGCGCTGCTCACGGCCGTATACGATCCGCGCATCAGCGCGGTCGTCGCGCTGAGCCCTTCGTCAGTCGTCTGGGGAAATATTGGTCCAGGGCTTGATGGCATTAGCTGGCCGGAACGCTCGTCGTGGACATTGCGAGGCACACCGCTTCCCTTTGTTTCGTCGGACCCAGAATGGGTGCGAGAATACAGAGACGAACTGGTCGCCTATCGGGGCCTGTTCGAACGATGCCTTCAGGTACACGAGTCTGAGATCGACGCAGCGGCTATCCCTTTGGAGAGAACGAATGCCGAAATTCTGCTCGTAGCAGGATGCGATGACGCGCTCTGGCCATCAGACAAATTTGCCGCATCACTTGTTCGGAGACGCGCAGGTTTTGGTTTGTCCACACAGCTTGTGTTGGGAGAAGATGCGGGCCATCGCATTCTGCTGCCCGGCGAAACCACTCCCCGATCATCGCTGCGCGCTCATGGTGGAAGTGACGAGGCCGACGCCCAATTGGGACGACTCGCATGGGAACATATTCTTGAGATGCTATAGCGTGAGCGCTGCAGTGATTTGATCGATGGTTCAATCCATCGAATTGGTGCGGCAGTGCGCGAAAGGCACCCTCGATGGACGACCGAATTCTGATCAGGCCTTACGCGCCAGGCGACGTGAACGCGACGATTGAAATTTTTCTGCGC
Organism: Rhizobium beringeri; assembly: GCF_004306515.1. Classification (NCBI taxonomy): domain Bacteria; kingdom Pseudomonadati; phylum Pseudomonadota; class Alphaproteobacteria; order Hyphomicrobiales; family Rhizobiaceae; genus Rhizobium; species Rhizobium beringeri. The sequence continues at coordinate 2,098,268 of NZ_SILG01000001.1, forward strand.
GCCATACGAGAGGCCGCGTCGAAAGACTACTCACCCGCTCAGATCCAGGCTTGGGCAAAGGTGGAAGATCGCGGACTATGGGCAGAGCGAAGGATAAGCAGGCCTGCCTGGATCGCAGAATTTGACGGGCAGCCTGTCGGGTTTTCCGACCTGACCGGCGGCGGGTGCCTGGACATGATGTTTGTGCACCCCGAATTTCAGGGGCTTGGAATAGCAAGCCACCTGTTAAGCAGGGTCGAAGGCGAAGCTCTGAAACTGGGGTTTAGCCGAATTTATACCGAAGCCAGCCGAACGGCCCGACCGTTTTTTGAGCGCAAAGGGTTCCGCGTCATAACGAAGCAAATCGTCGAGAAACGTGGGCAAGGCCTGGAAAACTTTCTCATGGAAAAGCTCTACCAGTAATATGCGGCAGGTCGAGCGGTTGTTCAGACTGTGAACACCTCACGCCGCAGCACCTCCCAGGAGGCCTTGTCGGGGGTAATCAGCAGCCCGCCATCGAGATGATGCGGCAGGTAGGCCGAGCCGTCGAAGCGCGCCGCATAGGCGCCTGCCTCCTGCGAAATCAGGGTGCCGGCAAGGTGATCCCAGGGCATCAGCTTGTTGTACATGAGATAATGCACATGGCCGCCGGCAAAGGTGCGGTATTCGTGGGCTGCACAGCGGTAATTGGTGAGGAAGCGCACCTTTGCGAGATTGCCGAGCACTTCGGCGCGCTTCTCCTTCGGCAGGTAGCCGGTCGAGGCCATGCCGACCATATGCTCCAGGCCCACGGGCGCTGCGACCGAGAGCCGCTCTGCGCCACCCTCCGGCCGCCGCAGCCAGGCACCACCGCCCTTTTCCGCCATCACCCAGTCGTCGCCCATCGGATCGTAGATGATACCGGCAATCGTCTCGCCGCCGGAGATAACGGACGCCATGACGCCGAAGGCCGGGATGCCGGCGGCAAAATTGAACGTGCCGTCAACAGGATCGACGACGATCGCGAGATCGGCATGTTCGAGGCTGCCGAGCAAATCAGGATCGGCCGCGACCGATTCTTCGCCAAGGAACAGTGCGCTAGGCCAGAGCCGCTGAGCTTCCGCCTTGATCATCCGCTCGGCCTGCTCATCGGCCTCGGTGACGAGATCGGTCGCCTCGCTCTTGGCGCGCACGTCGTCCTGACCAAGCCGGCGGAAGCGTGGCAGGATCTCTGCCGTCGCCGCGCGGCGCAGCAGATCGGCCAGAACGATCACGTCAACAGTCGAAGTCATGTCAAATCCTCACGCTTAGGTCTCTCAGGAGAACCTTGAATCAGATGCCGACGATCTCGCGCCGGATGAGCTGCCAGCTCTCCTTGTCGGGCGCGGAGATGATCCCGCCCACGGTCTCTCCGGGGCGATAGGGCGTGCCGTCGTATTTCGCCGTATGGCCGCCGGCCTCCTGATGCGCAAGCACGCCGGCCAGGTGATCCCAGGGCATCAGTTTCGTATGCCCGATGAAATGCAGCTTGCCGGAGGCAACCATCCAATATTCGTAGGCCGAGCAGTTGAAGGCGAAGGTCATCCGGATCTTTGCCATGTTGGCACAGATACGCGAGCGATCCGGTTCATCCATATGCCCCCACGACATGCCGCCGACCATCTGGTTCAGGCTAGCAGGCTCGGCGACCTTCAGCTTTGTCGATTGCCCGTCCTGGCGCGTCAGGAAGGTGCCCGCCCCTTTGATCGCGGTCACCGTGTCGCCGAAAACGGGATCATGAATGATGCCGGCGACCGTCTCGCCCTTGATCGTCACGGCCAGCATCGTCCCGAAGACGGGAAGCCCGGCGGCGAAATTGAACGTCCCGTCGACAGGGTCGATGACGAAGGCGAGCTCGGCATCGGCAAGTGCCGGCACGACGGACCGGTCGGCGTCATAGGCTTCCTCGCCGACGACGAGTGCTGCGGGAAAGCGCTCTCTCAGCGCCGCGGTGATCCGGTGTTCGGCAAGCACGTCCGCCTGCGTCACCAGATCGATTGCCGAAGTCTTCTCCGAAACATCGGCAGCGCCGAGATTGCGGAAACGCGGCATGATCTCGGCGCGCGCCGCCTCCCTGACGCAATCGCCGAGAAAGAGAATATCCTGGTCTGAAATAATCATGCGAAATCCTGCCTTCATTCAATAGCCAGCCTGCATAGCCGGCCTTTCATGAAGGATCGGTGACACCAAGGGTGGAAAAGTCGAAGAGTTTCGGGTCGAGCAGATGCGACGGGTTCACATGCGAAAGCGCCCGCAGCATCGTATCCTTGCGGCCCGGCATCCGCCGCTCAATATCGGCGAGCATGTCCTTCATCGCATTGCGTTGCAACCCGTCCTGCGAGCCGCAGAGATCGCAGGGGATGATCGGAAACTGCATGGCGGCGGCAAACTTCGCGAGGTCGTCCTCAGCGGCATAGGCCAGAGGCCGGAGCACCATCAGGTTGCCCTCGTCGTTTAGAAGCTTCGCCGGCATCGAGGCGAGCCGGCCGCCATGGAAGAAATTCATGAAGAAGGTCTCGAGAATGTCCTCGCGGTGGTGGCCGAGCACCAGCGCATCGCAACCCTCTTCCCGCGCGACGCGGTAGAGATTGCCGCGCCGGAGCCGCGAACAGAGCGAACAATAGGTGGCGCCTTCGGGCACTTTCTCCTTCACGATCGAATAAGTGTCGCGATATTCGATCCGGTGCTGAACGCCGATCTTGGTGAGATAATCCGGCAACACGTGCTTGGGGAAGTTCGGCTGGCCCTGGTCGAGATTGCAGGCGATGAGTTCGACCGGCAGCAGGCCGCGCCATTTGAGATCGAGCAGCAGCGCCAGCAGCCCATAGGAATCCTTGCCGCCGGAAAGGCCGACCAGCCAGCGCTTCTGGCCCTTCAGCATGTCGAAATCGTCGAAGGCCTGACGCACCTGCCGCAGCAGGCGCTTGCGCAGCTTGTTGAAGGAGACGGAACGCGGCGCATCGGCAAACAGCGCATGACCGCCGGTGTCGGCCTCGCCACTCTCCAACTCGTCGGCGATATTGGCTGCGATGTTCATTGGTTCGTCCTACAGAAATTCCACACTTGCTCTAGCAGAAACCCGCCTGGCAACACAGCGTCAATCGCCGAAAACCGACCAGCCGGTGCGCGCTGCGAGCATTTCCAGCGCCGCGGCGCCGAGCTGCGAATTGCCGACCTTGTTCAACCCCGGCGACCACACCGCGATCGAGGCAATACCGGGTGCCACGGCGAAGATGCCGCCGCCGACGCCGCTCTTGCCGGGCAGGCCGACATGATAGGCGAAGTCGCCCGAACCGTCGTAATGGCCGCAGGTCAGCATCAGCGCATTGATGCGCCGCGCCCGCTTCGGCGAAACCACCGAATGGCCGGTCGTCGGATTGCTGCCGCGCGCCGCCAGGAACAGCCCGGCGCGGGCCAACTGCTCGCAGCTCATCGACAAGGCGCATTGATGGAAATAAACGCCGAGCACGTGGTCGACGGGATGGTCGAGATTGCGGTAGGCGCGCATGAAATTGGCAAGCGCGAAATTGCGGTATCCCGTCTGCGTTTCGGAGCGCGCCACCTTGTCGTCGATGGTGATCGACTCGTCATCGGCGAGATAACGCACGAAGCGCAGCAGTTCGCCGATTGCCTCGCGCGGCGCATGGCCGGCCATGACGACGTCGCTGACGGCGATCGCGCCGGCATTGATGAAGGGGTTGCGAGGAATGCCGCTCTCATGCTCGAGCTGGACGATCGAGTTGAAAGCCGATCCGGAGGGTTCGCGCCCGACCCGCTTCCACAGCCCCTCGCCGACCTTGCCGAGCGCCAGCGTCAGCATGAAGACCTTCGAAATGCTCTGGATCGAGAAGGCGGTATCGGCATTGCCGACGCGATAGACTTTGCCGTCGACAGTGACGATCGCCATGCCGAACTGCTTCGGGTCGACCTTGGCGAGCTCAGGAATATAGTCCGCGACCTTGCCCTCGCCGATCCGTGGCTGGATATCGGCGTAGATGCTATCGAGGATCGCCTGCAAATCTGCCATTGCTTCTCTCCAGATCGCAAAAAAGCCGCTCGAAAGAGCGGCTTTCCGTATATCGACGCATGCTGTTGTCTCGCAATCGGTTTCGACTGCGAGACGAATGCATTAACGCGAATAGAATTCGACGACCAGGTGCGGTTCCATAACGACCGGGAACGGAACGTCGCTGAGCGTCGGAACGCGGCCGAAGGTTGCGACCATCTTGTTGTGATCGACTTCGATATAGTCGGGAACGTCACGCTCTGCGAGGCTGACAGCCTCCAGAACGATCACCAGCTGCTTCGACTTTTCGCGAACTTCGATGACGTCGCCGGCCTTGCAACGGTAGGAACCGATGTTGACGCGCACGCCGTTGACCGAGACGTGGCCATGGTTGACGAACTGACGGGCAGCAAAGACCGTCGGAACGAACTTGGCGCGATAGACGATTGCGTCGAGGCGCGATTCCAGCAAGCCGATCAGGTTTTCGGAGGTGTCGCCCTTGCGGCGGTCGGCTTCGGCGAAGATCGCGCGGAACTGCTTTTCGCGCAGGTCACCGTAGTAGCCCTTGAGCTTCTGCTTGGCGCGCAGCTGCACACCGAAGTCCGAAAGCTTGCCCTTGCGGCGCTGGCCGTGCTGGCCCGGGCCGTATTCGCGGCGGTTCACCGGGGACTTCGGACGGCCCCAGATGTTTTCGCCCATACGGCGGTCAATTTTGTACTTGGACGATTCGCGCTTGCTCATCGTATTTCCTTTCAAAGGTTTATGACGGTTTGTTGCCAAACCGCACGAAGGAAACACGCCCTCCTCTGATCTCTGCCAAGATCTGACAGGATGTTCCGGTTAGCGAACAGGAACGATCCACGGGACATGTCAAATGAAACACCGGACATTGCTGCCCGGTGCTTGCGGCGGTCTTTAGAGGGCCGTCATGAAAATGTCAACAGCGGCAAACCCCGAAAGCGCCACTATTCCGCCGCCAGCGGCTGATCGCCCGTGTCGGGGGCGTTGGCGTCGCCCGGCGCCGTCTGGCAGTCCATATCAGGGAAAGCGACGATACGCTTGCCGGAAAAATCGGCGTGCACGACGATGATGCCCTGCTCCTCGAAATAGCCAAGCAGGCGGCGGGCGCGGCGGGCGGAATGCGTGCCGTAGGCGCGGGCGATGCGCGCATCCGACGGGCACGGCTCGCCGCAGACGGCGGCCTTGGCGAGCATCAGGAAGACGCCCTGCAGGTCGTCGGTGACACCCGATGACAGCGACAGCGCCGTCGCCCAGGCATCGGTCGCAGCTGTCGTCGCATCGACGCCGGAACGCGAGATCGCCACCCGCCGGCGGAAATCCGGCAGCGCAATCGGCGGTCCCGGTACGCGGCGCATGCGCAGCCTTACCAGAAAATCCTGGTAGAGCACCGAATCGGTGCGGAAGGCGGAGGTAGGATCGTCGAGTATTTCGGCAAGAACGCCGGCTAGGCGCTCCTCCCGCTCCTCGGCGGAGACCTCAACCTGGCTCGCCCTCGCCTCGGCAGGTGCTGCCGATGCCGCCGGCGTCGAGCGCGAGAGCTCGGCCAGAATGTCGGTCGTCGGCCGCGGCGCCGGCGCGGCGCGGCGCACGGGCGGGCGCTGGAATTCCTCCGGATCGGGCGTGAAGATCAGGTCCTCCACATCCTGTGGAGCATCCGGCAACGGCATCAGCTTCGGGCTGGAAGAGCGCGCCGAGGTCTCCACGGCGCCGATTTGTATCGGCAGAGGCCGGCGTGACAGTGCCGGTCCGAGAGCGACGAAATTGCCGCGCTTGAGATCGCGGAACATCTCGGCCTGGCGCCGGTCCATGCCGAGCAGATCGGCAGCGCGCGCCATGTCGATATCGAGAAAGGTGCGGCCCATCAGGAAGTTCGAGGCCTCGGCGGCGACGTTCTTGGCGAGCTTGGCAAGCCGCTGCGTCGCGATCACGCCGGCAAGGCCGCGCTTGCGGCCGCGGCACATCAGGTTGGTCATCGCGCCGAGCGACATCTTGCGCGCATCCTCCGAGACATCGCCGCCAACCGACGGCGCAAACATCTGCGCCTCGTCGACCACGACGAGAACCGGATACCAATATTCTCGATCGGCATCGAACATGCCGTTGAGGAAAGCCGCTGCAGCACGCATCTGCTGCTCGATATCGAGGCCTTCGAGCGTCAATACGCAGGAAACGCGATGCTGGCGGATGCGGTTGGCAATGCCCGCCAATTCCGCCTCGGTCCGTTCACCGTCGACGACGACATGGCCGAACCTGTCGCTGAGGGTGACGAAATCCCCCTCGGGATCGATGATGACCTGCTGCACCCATTGCGCCGATTGCTCGAGCAGGCGGCGCAGCAAATGCGACTTGCCCGATCCGGAATTGCCCTGCACGAGCAGACGGGTAGCCAGCAGCTCCTCGATATCGAGCGTCGCCGGGCTGCCGGACGCCAATCCCATATCGATGCCAACCTGCAATGCACATCCTCGCGGCGAAGAGACTCACATGAACGAAGCGCCATTCTTCCGAAACGGCATCGCCCCGTCTATCAAAGAATGCATTGTCTTTCAGGACCGGATTTCACCAACCCACAGGACAATTCCCGGCATCATCCGAGAAGCTGATCCATCGCCGTGATCGGGCATCTCTTCGCGGAACTACGCCCTCAAACCGAAGCCCTGCATCAGCCGCCGTGTGGCGAAATCGGGATTGCCCGAGGTGAGCACCGCGAAGTCGAAATTGTCGGGATGCACGGCATCGGCGACCAGCGGCACCAGCGTGCGAGCGCGGCGCGCGATCGCTTCGGCGGGGTCGAGCCAGTCGACCGGCCAGGGCGCAAGCCGCCGGAAAAGATTGGCCATGAAAGGATAGTGCGTGCAGGCAAGCACGACGATATCAGTCTTCTGACCGTCCTTCTCGACGAAGCATTGGTCGATTTCGGCAAGCACGGCGTCGTCAGAGACGGCATCACCGCGAATATAAGCCTCCGCCATGCGCGCAAGGTTCTCCGAACCGACGAGGCGGACATGGCATTGCTGGGCAAAGGACTGGATGAGATCGCGCGTATAGGCTCGCTTGACCGTGCCCGGCGTCGCGAGCACCGAGACCAGGCCGGAGCGCGTACGCTCCGCCGCAGGCTTGATCGCCGGCACGGTGCCCACGAAGGTCATCTGGGGAAAGGCGGCGCGCAAATCGGCGCCGACCAGCGTGAAGGCGGTGTTGCAGGCGATGATGCAGACCTCCGGATCGTGCTCTGCGAGCAGTCGGCCGAAAAGCCCGATGATCCGTTCCTTCAGCGCCTGTTCCTCCCAGCCGCCATAGGGAAAGCCGGCATCGTCGGCGACATAGATGAAGCCGCGTTCGGGCATCAGTACGCGCGCCTCGCGCAAGACGGTCAGCCCGCCGATGCCTGAATCGAAGACGAGGACGGGTTTCAGCTCATGCGTCGGCGCTGTCATCTGGCGGTGTTTCCTTGGTCGCGGTCGGGAACCGGCCGCCGCGCGGGCTCTTGCGCGAGAAGCGGTCGAGGGAAGAGATAACGCCGCGCAACACACTGATTTCCTGCTCCGTGAAGGCCCGGCGGGATAGAACAGCGCGCAGATTGTCGATCATTTTCGGCTTTTTCCCGGCAGGATGGAAATAACCGCGCGCATCGAGCGCCTCTTCCAGCTGGTCGAACAAGCCGAACAGCTGTTCCTTGGTCGAAGGCGTTTGCCCCATCGCCTGAAAAGGCACGGCGCCGAGATCCTCCATGCCGGATTTCATCCATTCATAGGACATCAGCAGCACCGCTTGGGCGATGTTCAGCGAAGCAAAGGCCGGATTGACAGGAAAGGTGACGATCTCGTCGGCAAGCGCCACCTCCTCGTTGGTCAGCCCCCAGCGCTCGCGCCCGAAGAGGATGCCGGTGCCCTCGCCGGCGCGGAACCTCGCCCGAAGCGTCTCCGCGGCGATGACGGGCGAACGCACCGGCTTATAACCGTCGCGCTCGCGCGCCGTCGTCGCATAGACGAAATTGAGGTCGGCGACCGCCTGTTCCAGCGTGTCGTAGACCTTGGTCGCCTCGATCACGTGATCGGCCTTGGAGGCGGTCGCCAGGGCTTTCTCGTTCGGCCAGCCATCGCGCGGATTGACGAGGCGCAGTTCGGCAAGACCGAAATTCGCCATGGCACGTGCCACCATGCCGATATTCTCACCCATCTGCGGCTCGACCAGAATGATGGCCGGCCCTTCGGCCAGAAGTTGACGCTCGCTGTTCGTGCCTGCCATGACCTTATCCCTGTTTCGAGCGCGCAATAACCTCGGCCGGTGCAAACGGCAAGACATCAGCCTGCGGATAGAGCCTTTCCAGCGCCGAACCGATCATTTCGAGCCCCAGTCTCGCGCCCTCGCGCGACAGCGGCAGGTGCCGCCCTGTCGTCCGCGAAGCCTTGCGCTCGATGAAGAAACAGGTCGAGCCGCGCGGGGCCGCATCCTTCATCAGCGCCTCATCCGCCGCGATCAGCCTCTTCAGCTCGTCGGCCTCGGCCGGCGCTGTGGAACTCTTCGCCAGGGTGCGCGCCCAGTAGGTGCAGGAGAGGAAGATCGCCAGCGTCTGGCGGATCTGGCCCGGACGCGTCACCACCGACCAGGACGAGCCGAGCGGCTTGGCGGCCACCGTCACGTCGCGGTAGCAGGCATCGATCTTCTGCGACAGGGCGATCAGTTCGAAGCCACTCTTGCCCTCACCGATCGCGTTCAGCAGGTCCTCCAGCGCCTGGAACCAGCGGGCAAGTGCCGCATCGAGCGCGCCGCGCGTGCGGGCCGGAAAGACCAGGAAGGCGACCGCCGTTCCGGCCACCGCGCCGATCACGGTCTCGCCGATGCGCAGCTGCAGCAGGTCGAGCGTCAGCACGCCGGTCATGCCGTAGACCAGGCAGAGCACGATCGAGATGAAAAAGGTCATCGTCGCATAGGAAACTTGCAGGAAATAGAAGGCGAGGAAGATGCAGATGGCCGCAACCGGAATGGCGATTGCCAGCTGCCCCGAAATCAGCGTCGCCAGCAGGAGGCCGATGGCTATCCCGAACACCGTGCCGAGCGAGCGCGACAGCGCTTTCATCGCCGTGTCGCCGCGCGAATTGGTATTGGTGAAGACGAGGAAGGCGGCCAGCACCGCCCAGAACCAGCGCTCGCGCGACAAAAGCAGGCCGAAGCCCATGGCGATCGCCGAAGCGAGCGTGATCTGCAGCGCCGAGCGCAGCAGCGGATTGGCAAAGGAAAAGTCTATCTTTTCAGGCTGCGCAGTGTCCTTGACGGCATCGATGCCGGCAAAGCCGGAGGCCTGCCCCTCGCCGATCGCCTGCGTTAGCTGTTGCCGCGCCTCGCCGAGCCAGAGAAGCGCCCGCACAGTTTCGCCCTGCGGCTCGTCCTTGATGGCTTCCGCCATGGCGCTATAGGATGCAAGTTCGGCTGCATCCGCCTCGATCACCGCATGGACGAGTGCGAAGGGCGGCGAGCTCTGGAAGCTCAGCACGATCGCGCTCTCGGCAGCAAGATGCGCATCGAAGAGCCGGATCGCCAGCTCTGCGGCGGGATCGGCGGTGGCATCGAAAACCCCGCCGGCCGGGCGTGGAATGAAGGTTTCGGCCATCAGCACCACTTCCTTCAGCCGGTCTTCCAGCTGACGCAGCTCCTGCCTGTCGGCTTCGCCGATCTCGGCGCCACCGGCAAGTGCGGCGAGCTTGAAGAGGATCTGGTTGATCCGGCCGCGCACGCTTTCGAGCGAGCGCAGCAGGTCGCGCCGCCAATCGTCCGGCAGGAGCACGGCTCTCACCAGATGCCCGAAGAGCACCGAAACGACGGGGCCGATCGCCACCGCCGGCAGCTCAGCAAGAGAAGGCCGGAAATAAGACCCCATGAAATAGGAGGTGAACGCGAACATGCCGATCGCAAAACCGCGCGGCCCGAACACGCGGCCCGCCGATGCGAGCGCGATCACCACGAGGAAGACGAGGTCGGAGAGAAAACGGCGATCCTCGAGGCCCGCCGCGATGGCGACGACGCCGAGGCTTGCGACGCAACCGAAGAGCCGCGTCACCAGTTGTCGCGTATTGCCCTTGTCGCGAACCGCCACCCCGCCCTCGATCGACAGGACGATGCCAAGACCGAAAGCCGCCGTCGCCAACGGCACGATGAACATTTGGATGGCGAGGAGGACCAAAAACGAGAAAAGGATCGTCAGCGTCACCCGCGAGGCCATACGCAGGCGCGAAAGCGCCGGATCGTTGGCAAGCAGCCAGTCACGGAACTGAAAACCGGAAAACAAATGCAAGAGCCCCTCATGCCGCCCAGGGATCAACAGATACCGCCGCAAGAGCGGAAATCAAATCGCCCCAGATCGAATCTCGATGCTCTTGAATGTCGCGCGCCTATTGGCCCTTGGCAATCAGCGCCATCGTCGTCTTCAGGGAATCGCGCGCCTGCGTTTCGATATTCTCGGTGACGATATCGTCGATGACGGGCTTGCCGCCTTCTTCGACCACTTGGAAACGAACGGTCGTATAGTCCTTGGCATCGGGCGCATCCGAGCAGGCGGATTTCTTGAAGCGTACGGTCACCTCGGCCACGCCGTCGACCACAGGCGCTGCCGCCATCGTCAGATCTTCCAGCGGGCAGGCATCCTGGCCGTTGACGATGACGTCGTAGTCGAAGGGCGATATGCCGTCGTCGTCGACGGCGGGAAACTGCGCCGCCGCCTGGTATTTCGCGACGAAATCGCGGCTGTAGAGATGGTCGAGCCGGCTCGCATCGAAGATGTCGGTCCAGTCGCTGTTATTGTCGGCCCAGTTGCTCCTGGTCGCATCCATGATCTCCTTCACGGGAGCGGTAACGTCAGCGGCATCACCGATGCCGCCGGCGGCGTGGCTGATGCCTGAAAAGGCGATAAGGCTTGCGATAACAACGGCGATTGTCTTCATGGTCGAATGTCCGGAGCGGCAGATCGAGGCGGACACTAGCTAAATTTCAGCGCTTGGCAATGCCGGCAAAAACGCATTGTCGAACCCCTTGCAGCTTTGCGTTCCCGGTTCACAATGCTATAGCGCTCCGGATCATATCACCCACCCGGGACCCCGTCCCCATTCAAGCTCGAACGAGGCAGATACATGAACAAGATCAAGGTCGCCAATCCCGTCGCCGATCTCGACGGCGATGAAATGACGCGCATCATCTGGCAGCTCATCAAGGATAAGCTGATCCATCCGTATCTTGACCTCGACATCGACTATTTCGACCTCTCCGTCGAAAACCGCGACGCCACCAACGACCAGGTCACCGTCGATGCCGCCAACGCCATTAAGAAGTACGGCGTCGGCATCAAGTGCGCGACGATCACGCCGGATGAAGCCCGCGTCAAGGAATTCAACCTCAAGGAAATGTGGAAGAGCCCGAACGGTACGATCCGCAACATTCTCGGCGGCGTCATCTTCCGCGAGCCGATCATCTGCAAGAACGTGCCGCGCCTGGTTCCCGGCTGGACCAAGCCGATCGTCGTCGGCCGCCACGCCTTCGGCGACCAGTACCGCGCCACCGATTTCAAGTTCCCCGGCAAGGGCAAGCTGACGATCAAGTTCGTCGGCGAGGACGGCACCGTCATCGAGAAGGAAGTCTTCAACGCACCGGGCGCCGGCGTCGCCATGGCCATGTACAACCTCGACGAATCGATCCGCGAATTCGCTCGCGCCTCGATGATGTACGGCCTGATGCGCAAGTGGCCGGTCTATCTGTCGACCAAGAACACCATCCTCAAGGCCTATGACGGCCGCTTCAAGGACATCTTCGAGGAAGTCTACGAGACCGAATTCAAGGATCAGTTCAAGGAAGCCGGCATCACCTACGAACACCGCCTGATCGACGACATGGTCGCTTCGGCGCTCAAGTGGTCCGGCGGTTACGTCTGGGCCTGCAAGAACTATGACGGCGACGTCCAGTCCGACACGGTCGCCCAAGGCTTCGGCTCGCTCGGCCTGATGACCTCGGTTCTGCTGACGCCCGACGGCAAGACGGTCGAAGCCGAAGCCGCTCACGGCACGGTCACCCGTCACTACCGCCAGCATCAGAAGGGCCAGGAAACCTCGACGAACTCGATCGCCTCGATCTTCGCCTGGACCCGCGGCCTGGCGCACCGCGCCAAGCTCGACGACAATGCCGAGCTCGCCCGCTTCGCCTCGACGCTCGAAAAGGTCTGCGTCGACACTGTCGAATCCGGTTTCATGACCAAGGACCTGGCGCTGCTGATCGGCCCCGACCAGCCGTGGCTCTCGACCACCGCCTTCCTCGACAAGATCGATCAGAACCTGCAGAAGGCCATGGCGTAAGCTGGCCTTTCCAAGATAACATCGAAGCGGCGGGGATTTCCCCGCCGTTTTCATTTTGGGAGAATGAACCGATGACGGCCATCCTGCGACCGCTTGAATCCTCGGACCGCGCCGCTTGGGAACCCCTATGGGAGGCCTATCAGCGCTTCTACGAAGTGGTCATCCCGCCCGAAACCACGGATCTCACCTGGGCTCGCTTCCACGATCCTGACGAACCGATGCACGCGCTCGGCGCCTTTGACGAAGATGGCCGTCTCGTCGGCATCGTCCATGCCATTTTTCACCGTTCCTGCTGGCTGCCGCAATGGACCTGCTATCTGCAGGATCTCTATGTCGACAACAGCCAACGCGGGTTCGGCACCGGTGCCGCTTTGATCGAGGCCGTCGCTGACCTCGCCCGCGCCAACGGCGCAGGCAGGCTCTATTGGATGACACACGAAGCGAATGCAACGGCGCGGCGGCTCTACGACAGGATCGCCGAGCGCTCGGGTTTCATCCAATACCGCAAGGCGCTTTGAGGGCCTGGGGTTGCACAAAGGCCCCGCCGCACTATTGATTCCGGGGAACAGCAAGGCAGCAGAAAAACGGGAACACGAGGAGGATCTCATGACTGAAGAACTGGTATTCTATACGAACCCTATGTCGCGCGGCCGTATCGCGCGCTGGATGCTGGAGGAGATCGGCCAGCCCTATCGCACCGAAGTCCTGACCTTCGGCGAAACCATGAAAGCCCCCGAATATCTCTCGATCAATCCGATGGGCAAGGTGCCGGCAATCCGCCACGGCGATACCATCGTCACAGAATGCGCGGCGATCTGCGCCTATCTTGCCGAGACCTTCCCCGAAAAGGCGCTGGCCCCGAGGCCGGAGGAGCGTTCCCGCTATTACCGCTGGATGTTCTTTGCCGCCGGCCCCCTCGAATCGGCGGTGACGATGAAGGCGCTCGGCTTCGAAATTCCGAAGGAACGCCTGCGCATGGCCGGTTGCGGCGGTTTCGGCGACGTCATGAACACCCTCGAAATGGCGGTCTCCGGCTCCACCTACGTCACTGGCGAGCGCTTCACCGCCGCCGACGTCTATGTCGGCTCGCATATCGGCTGGGGCCTCGGTTTCGGCAGCATAGAGAAGCGCCAGGCCTTCGTCGATTATTTCGGCCGCATCAGCGAGCGTGAGGCCTACAAGCGCGCGAATGCGCTGGACAACGAGGCCGGCAAAACGATGCAGGCCGCCTGACCGTCAATCCCGGCGCGGCCAGACCGACGCGCCGGGAATATCAGCCGTCAGGCGAGCGGCATGTGAATGTTCGTCAGAAGCTCGGTCGGCGGCACCTCGCGCGGATTATTGAGATATTCCTCGAACATGACCCTGTCCTTCAACTGCCGACCGGATTTCGGCAGCCATTCGGCAAAGAGCCACTGATAGGATTTGGGCATATTGGCATAGGGGCCCTTGTGGCGCAGCACCGCATAATCACCGCCCTCGATCGTGCGCCGCTCGAACGGCGCATCGGCCGGCACGTCGGCAGCGCCGGTGACGCAGGCGATCGAGCGCAGCTTTTCGAGCGGCACAAGATCGGGATCGTCCAGATAGACGCCGATCATCCGCATGTCGGGCTTGGCGAGGCCGCGGGCGTAAAGCGTGCCGAACAGCGTCTCGAAGGCCTTGTCGATCTGCATGTAGGAACCGGTATGGGCAACGCCGATCAGCTCGATCGGCGCGATCTCGCGTATGGTAACGTCTAACATGACTTTGGTCTTTCCGTCAGGTGAGGGCTCATAGGCTGTGTGGCTTCCCTCTTTCCGGTAGCGGGCCGGCGGCATGCCGTAGACCGACTTGAAAATACGATTGAAGGATTGGAGATTGGGATAGCCTGATCGCTTCGCAATTTCACTGACGGCAAGTTCCGTGCGGACGATCTCGCCCGCCGCGTGATGCAGCCTGAGCCGCTTGACGGTTGCCGCCAGCGTCTCGCCGTAAATCGCCCGGTAGATCCTGTGCCAGTGATAGCTCGACATGCAGGCGATCTCGGCAAGGCGCTCCATATCCAGCTCCTCGTCCAGGTGGTCGTGAATATAGGCCGAAACCCGTCTCAGACGGTTTTCATAAAGTGCCCATGCCGTTTCGCCATTCATGTCGGAACCTCGTGCAAATCGATCGGCTTGAGAGAACCATAACCGGATTTGACAAATCCTGCGGACTTGAACCTTCGGCGAATCCTGCGTAGACCGGAATTCCGGCTCGAACCCAAAAGGAATGATAGATGCCGGATTTTTCAACATTAATGCTCTTTGCCGCCGCAGCGCTGGTGCTGACGGCCACGCCCGGCCCCGACATGCTGCTGATCGCCTCCCGCAGTGTCAGCCAGGGACGCGCTGCCGGTTTCCTGACCTATGCCGGAATCGCGCTCGGCACCTATTGCCACGCCCTTGCCGCAGCATTTGGGCTGTCACAGCTCTTCATGACCGTGCCTGCCGCCTATGAAACAGTGCGCTGGGCCGGCTGTTGCTATCTTCTCTGTCTCGCATACAAGACGGTCCGCTCGGAAGGCGCCGCCTTTCAGCCGGCATCGACGCTGAAGCGGCTGTCGGGCCGGCGTATCTTCTTTGCGGGCCTTGCCACCAATCTGCTCAATCCGAAGATGGCGCTCTTCGTCATTGCGCTCTTTCCGCAATTCGTGAATGCGTCAGCCGGATCGCTGACGATGCAGATGCTGATACTTGCAAGCGTCCTGAACAGTATCGGTCTCGTCGTGAATGGCGCCGTGATTTTCCTCGGAAGCACGATCCATTCGAGACTTCAATCGGCGAGCCGTTTCCCGAAGTTGCCGCAATATATCCTGGCAACGGTCTTCACCGGGCTCGGCTGCCGCCTTGCGTTGCAGCCGCGAAACTGAACATCGAGTGACCACCGTCGTTGAAAACAAAACCGGCTGCGAAATCCATGATCTCGCAGCCGGTTTGAATTTCAAACTGTTGTCGGGCGGCAGTTCAGCCGGCAAGTGCCACGGCAACCGCCTCGATCGCTTCATCGGCCTTCGATCCATCGGGGCCGCCGGCCTGCGCCATGTCGGGGCGGCCGCCGCCACCCTTGCCGCCGAGGGCGGCAGATGCGATGCGGACGAGATCGACGGCACTGTAGCGCTGCACGAGATCCGGTGTCACCGCCACGACAGCACTTGCCTTGCCGTCGTCAGACACGCCGACGAGGGCAACGACGCCGGAACCGATGCTGGTCTTGCCGTCATCGGCAAGCCCCTTCAAATCCTTGGGATCGACGCCCGAAATCGCCTTGCCGAGGAACTTGACGCCGGCAACTTCGCGCACGGCATCGACCGAGCCGCCCTGCCCGCCGCCCATGGCGAGTTTGCGCTTGGCGTCGGCCAATTCCTTTTCAAGCTTGCGGCGCTCGTCCATCAGCGCTTCGACACGCGACAGCACTTCGCCCGGCTGCACCTTCAGCGAGGCGGCAAGCGTCTTCACGCGTTCGTCCTGTTCGGCCAGATATTCGCGCGCCGATTCGCCGGTGACGGCCTCGATACGGCGAACGCCGGCGCCGACGGCGCTTTCGCCGAGAACGCGGATCAGTCCGATCTGGCCAGTGGCCCCGACATGCGTGCCGCCACAGAGTTCGATGGAATAAGGCTTGCCTGCCTTGGCGCCGCGCACGCCCTCGCCCATCGCCACGACGCGGACTTCATCGCCATATTTCTCGCCGAACAGCGCCATTGCGCCTTCAGCGATTGCATCGTCGACGCTCATCAGCCTCGTGGTAACCGGCGAATTCTGCAGCACGATCTCGTTCGCCATATCCTCGACGATCTTCAGCTCCTCGGCCGACATCGGCTTCGGATGCGAGACGTCGAAACGCAGGCGCTCGGGCGCGACCAGCGAACCCTTCTGCGCTACATGGGTGCCGAGCACTTCGCGCAGCGCCTCATGCAGCAGATGCGTTGCCGAGTGGTTGGCGCGCAGCCGCGAACGGCGGGCATGATCGACTGTCAGCACGACCGCATCGCCGTCCTTGATCACACCGTCGATGACAGTGCCCTGATGCACGAAGAGGCCCTCGCCCCTCTTCTGCGTATCTGAAATCTCGATCTTGCCGTGGTCGGACGAGATCACGCCGGTATCGCCCACCTGGCCGCCGGATTCGCCGTAGAACGGCGTCTGGCTGACGACGATCTGCACCTTGTCGCCGGCCTTGGCCTCGGCAGCGACAGCGCCGTCCTTGACGATCGCCTGCACCACGCCTTCAGCCGTTTCGGTGTCGTAGCCGAGGAATTCGGTGGCACCGTGTTTTTCCTTAAGCTCGAACCAGACGGTTTCCGTCGCCTTCTCGCCGGAACCGGCCCAGTGCGAGCGGGCTTCGGCCTTCTGGCGCTGCATCGCATCGGTGAAACCGGAGATGTCGACACCGATCTCACGGGCACGCAGTGCATCCTGCGTCAGATCGAGCGGGAAGCCATAGGTGTCGTAGAGCTTGAAGGCGGTCTCGCCATCCAGCATATCGCCCTTGGAAAGATCCGTCGTCGCGTCCGACAGAAGTGACAGGCCGCGTTCCAGCGTCTTGCGGAAGCGGTTTTCCTCCAGCTTCAGCGTTTCCGAGATCAGCGCCTCGGCGCGCACCAGTTCCGGATAGGCGCGGCCCATCTGCTGTACCAGTGTCGGCAACAGCTTGTAGACCAACGGTTCCCTAGCGCCGAGCAGCTGCGCATGGCGCATGGCGCGGCGCATGATGCGGCGCAGCACATAACCGCGACCCTCATTCGACGGAAGCACGCCGTCGGCGATCAGGAAGGCCGAGGAGCGCAGGTGGTCGGCGATGACGCGGTGGCTGGCGCTACCTTCCGCCTTGACGCCCATCGTGTCCTCGATGGTGCCGATCAGCTTGCGGAAGAGATCGGTGTCGAACACGCTCTGAACGCCCTGCAGAATGCAGGCCATGCGCTCCAGCCCCATGCCGGTATCGATCGATGGGCGGGGCAGCGGGTTGCGAACGCCAGGTTCGGTCTGCTCGAACTGCATGAAGACGAGGTTCCAGAATTCCAGGAACCGGTCGCCATCCTCCTCCGGTGAGCCCGGAGGGCCGCCCCAAACATTCTCACCCTGGTCGATGAAGATTTCCGAGCACGGGCCGCAGGGGCCGGTATCGCCCATCTGCCAGAAATTGTCAGAAGTCGGGATGCGGATGATCTTGTCGTCGGAAAAGCCGGCGATCTTCTTCCACAGCGTCGCAGCTTCTTCGTCCTCGGAATAGACGGTCACCAGCAGGCGGTTCTTCGGAAGGTCGAAGCCTTCGGTGACGAGCTTCCAGGCAAGCTCGATCGCATTCTCCTTGAAATAGTCGCCGAAGGAGAAGTTGCCGAGCATCTCGAAGAAGGTCAGATGGCGTGCAGTATAGCCGACATTGTCGAGGTCGTTGTGCTTGCCGCCGGCTCGCACGCATTTCTGCGAAGTCGTCGCCGTCGAATAGGGACGCTTTTCGAGGCCGGTGAAGACGTTCTTGAACTGCACCATGCCGGCATTGGTGAACATCAGCGTCGGGTCGTTGCGCGGCACGAGCGGGCTCGACGGAACGATCTCATGGCCGTTCTTCTTGAAATAGTCGAGGAAGGTCGACCGGATATCGTTCACACCGCTCATGCTATGCCCTTCAATGCTGCCGGAGGCAGGTAAATTTAAATTCATCGGCTTTTAACGTTCACCCCCGCCACTGTCCAGCAGACAAACAAAACCGGCCGCATTCTCATCAGGAATGCGGCCGGTTGGAACTGTCCGATGAGTTTAAGCGCGAAAATTACATTTCCGCAGTGGCATCGCCATCGCCGTCATCGGGGTCCGGTCCGCCGTTCTGCAGGAAGCGGTCGGCGATCAGGCCGGCATTCTGGCGCAGCGACAGTTCGATCTCGCGGGCGAGATCCGGATTGTCGCGCAGGAAAGTCTTGGCGTTTTCACGGCCCTGGCCGAGACGCTGGCTGTTATAGGAGAACCAGGCGCCCGACTTTTCGACGATGCCGGCCTTGACGCCGAGATCGACCAGTTCGCCGGTCTTGGAAACACCCTCGCCATACATGATGTCGAACTCGACCTGCTTGAAGGGCGGCGCCATCTTGTTTTTGACGACCTTGACGCGGGTCTGGTTGCCGATCACCTCTTCGCGCTCCTTGACCGCGCCGATGCGGCGGATGTCGAGGCGCACGGAGGCATAGAATTTCAGCGCATTGCCGCCCGTCGTCGTTTCCGGCGAACCGAACATAACGCCGATCTTCATGCGGATCTGGTTGATGAAGATTACCATGGTGTTCGACTTGGAAATCGAAGCGGTGAGCTTGCGCAGCGCCTGGCTCATCAGTCGTGCCTGCAGGCCGGGAAGGCTGTCGCCCATCTCGCCTTCGATTTCGGCGCGCGGCGTCAGTGCGGCGACCGAGTCGACGACCAGAACGTCGACGGCGCCGGAGCGCACCAGCGTATCGGTGATTTCGAGCGCCTGCTCACCGGTATCGGGCTGCGAGATCAGAAGGTTCTGCAGGTCGACGCCGAGCTTGCGGGCATAGACGGGATCGAGCGCATGTTCGGCATCGACGAAGGCGCAGATGCCGCCCTTCTTCTGTGCTTCGGCAATCGTCTGCAGTGCAAGCGTCGTCTTACCAGAGCTTTCCGGCCCGTAGATCTCGATGATGCGGCCCCTCGGCAGGCCACCAACGCCGAGTGCAATATCGAGGCCAAGCGAGCCGGTCGAGATCGTCTCGATCTCGACAACATTCTCGTTGGAGCCGAGTTTCATGATCGAGCCCTTGCCGAACGACCGCTCTATCTGTGAGAGTGCCGCTTCAAGCGCCTTGCTTTTGTCCACCGATTTGTCCTCTACCAGCCGCAATGAATTCTGAGACATCCGATCCACCTTTAGGTTATTGAAGCCGCTCAAGCAATGTCGAGTTTGTACCCTATTTGTTCCATTTTCGCAATAGGCGATCAAATAATTGAAAGAAAAAGGTAAAACGGCCCGTGTTCTGTATTTGTTTTATCGATGAAAAGCAACGGCTTAGGTCTGAAGTGCTGGCGCGAGCGGTGCAATGCGCATCGCATCGATTCGCACTCCGGGCGTCGGGAGAGCGGCTCAGATGACAAAAAGAATTCTCGTTCTCGGCGGTGCCCATATCGACCGGCGTGGCCGCATCTCGGGCGAGACGGCGCCTGGCGCCAGCAATCCCGGCACTTGGTTCGAGGAGCCGGGCGGCGGTGGCTTCAATGCGGCGCGCAACCTCGCAAGGCTTGGTTTTCAGGTGACGATGATCTCGCCGCGCGGCGGCGATCCGATGGGCGAGATGGTCGGAGAAGCTGCCGATTTCGCCGGCATTGACGACCGGCCTTTCGTCTTCCTCGACCGCAAGACGCCGAGCTATACGGCAATCATCGAGAAGGACGGCAATCTGGTGATCGCCCTTGCCGACATGGATCTCTACCGCTTCTTCGTGCCGCGGCGTCTCTCCATCCGCTGGGTGCGGGAGGCCTTCGCCGCCCATGATTTCATCCTCTTCGACGCCAACCTGCCGGAAGAGACGATCGCGGCGATCGTCGCGAAGGCTCGTTCACTCGCCAAGCCCGTTGCGGCAATCGCCATCTCGCCGGCCAAGGTCGTCAGGCTGAAACCCTGCATCGGGGAAATCGACTACCTGTTTCTGAATGAGGCTGAAGCCGCCGCCCTTGCCGGTGAGCGGTCGGAAGAGGCTGCCGGCTGGCCGCCATTGCTGAATGAGATCGGCATCAGGAACGCCGTCGTCACCCGCGGCCGGCGCGAGCTCGTCGCGCTTTGCGATGGCCGCGCCGTGACGTTGCAGCCGCCGATCGCCGACACCGTCGCCGATGTTACGGGTGCAGGCGATTCTCTTGCGGCCGGTACACTCGCCGCATTGATATCAGGCCTGCCGCTCGAAGAAGCCGTCCGCCACGGCACTGCGGCCGCCATACTGACCGTGCAGTCGCGGCACGCCGTCAACGAAAATCTGACGCCCGATCTGCTGAATGAGGCGCTTGCCCTTGTTCCCCAGGTCAGAATTCTGCATTGAAGCGGCTAATTAAATAGTTGAGCATGATGTCGTCCGAAAACCGCTCACACTTTTCGGCATCATGCTCTGTCGATCACAGGACAAGACCATGACCAAGCCCATCTCCCCTCTTCTGCCGATCGCCTATTCGAAGGAAGTCGCCAGCGCCAAGCAGCGCGGCGCGCCGCTGGTGGCGCTGGAATCGACCATCATCACCCACGGCATGCCCTATCCCGGCAATATCGAAATGGCCCGCAGCGTCGAGGCGATCATCCGCGAACAGGGTGCTGTGCCGGCAACGATCGCCGTCATTCACGGCACGCTGCATATCGGTCTTGAAGCCGCGGAACTGGAGCAACTCGCCAAGGCGACCGAAGTGATGAAGGTGTCGCGCGCCGATCTCGCCTTCGCCATCGCCGAGCGCCGCACCGGTGCCACCACCGTCGCGGCGACGATGATCGCGGCGGCGCGCGCTGGCATCCGTGTCTTTGCCACAGGCGGCATCGGCGGCGTGCATCGCGGCGCCGAGGAAAGCTTCGACATATCAGCCGATCTCGAGGAACTGGCGCGCACCGGCGTCATCGTCGTCTGCGCCGGCGCCAAGGCGATCCTCGACATTCCAAAGACGCTGGAAGTGCTGGAAACCCGCGGCGTGCCTGTCGTCACCTATGAGAGCGAGGAATTTCCCGCCTTCTGGTCGCGCTCCTCGGGCATCCGCAGCCCGCTGTCGTTGAACAGCCCGGCCGCCATCGCCAATTTCCAGACGGTGCGCGAGCAGCTCGGCGTCGACGGCGGCATGCTCGTCGCCAATCCGGTACCGGAGGCCGACGAGATCGCGCGCGAGGAGATGGAAATCTATATCGAGCGGGCGCTCGACAGCGCCGAGCGCGACGAAGTCACCGGCAAGGCGGTTACGCCCTATCTTCTGTCGACCATCTTCGACCTGACGGACGGCCAGAGCCTCAAGACCAATATCGCGCTCGTCGAAAACAACGCACGGCTTGCTGCTGAGATCGCGGTGGCGCTGGGGGAATGAGGACTACCGGCTGTCGACGATGCCCGGCAAGCCCCCTCTGCCCTGCCGGGCATCTCCCCCACGGGTGGGGAGATTAGCTGGAAGCACCGGCTTTCTGAACAAATGTCCTTTTCAACTCGGTGAAGCATTGATGTGATGGCAAGCGTTCGCCCCTTGTGATCTCCCACCTGTAGGGGAGATGCCCGGCAGGGCAGAGGGGGCCTGCACGGCACAGCGTCCCCGACGACCATCCCTTCCCTCAGCCGTCCAGCGTCTCCTTGACGACGACGGCGAGCTGCTTCAGCGAGAAGGGCTTCGGCAGGAAGCCGAATTTCGACTCCGGCGGCAGATTTCGGGCAAAGGCATCTTCGGCATAACCGGAGACGAAGATGAATTTCATGTCGGGATAGGTCTTGCGCAGCTCACGCAGCAGCGTCGGACCGTCCATTTCGGGCATCACGACGTCGGAGACGACGATGTCGACCTTGCCGTCGAGCTCTTCCATGATGCTGAGCGCCTCGACGCCTGAGCCAGCCTCGTGCACGGTATAGCCGCGCGTTTCCAGCATGCGCTTGCCGCCGCGGCGCACCGCCTCCTCATCTTCAACGAGAAGGATGACGGCCGATCCCGTCAGGTCCTCCGGCTGCTGCGGCGATACCGGCAGCGGCACCACTTCGGCCCCGGCGATGGCGCCGTCGATCGAGCCTGCTTCGGCGGCCACCGCCGGCTCCGGGATGTGGCGCGGCAGGAAGACGCGGAAGGTCGTGCCTTTGCCGACTTCGGATTCCGGCTGAATGTAGCCGCCCGACTGTTTGACGATGCCGTAGACCATGGCGAGACCGAGGCCGGTGCCCTTGCCGACATCCTTCGTGGTGAAGAACGGTTCGAAGATCTTGTCCATGATCTCGGGCGCGATACCGGTGCCGTTATCCGCGACTTCGATCAACACCATGTCCTCGGCCGGCATGTAGGTGTAGTTGAAGGCGGAGACCTCGGCGGCGGTCAGATTGCGGGTGCGCAGCGTCAGCGTGCCACCCTCGGGCATCGCGTCGCGGGCATTGACGCAGAGGTTGATCAGCACCTGCTCGAACTGCGAAAGGTCTGTTTTGACAGGCCAGAGGTCGCGGCCATATTGCACGTCGAGCCTGACATTGGTGCCGGAAAGCAGCCGGTCGACCAGCATGCGCAGGTCGCCGACGACATCGGTCAGGTTCAGCACCGAGGGCCGCATCGTCTGCTTGCGCGAGAAGGCGAGCAGCTGGCGCACCAGCACGGCGGCGCGGTTGGCGTTGCGCTTGATCTCTATCAGGTCGGCGAAGCTGGCATCGGCCGGCCGCGCCTGCAGCAGCAGATGGTCGGAGGAAAGCAGAATCGCCGTCAGCACGTTGTTGAAATCATGCGCGATGCCGCCGGCGAGTGTTCCCACAGCATTCATCTTTTGCGTCTGCGCCATCTGCGCTTCCAGCGCCTTCTGCTCGGTCACCTCGACGGCGTAGACGATCGCGGCCTCCTCGGGCGCCTCGTCGCTCTGGTCGATGACGGCATTGACATAGAAGCGGAAATAGCGCGCCTCGTCGGTCGGTGTGCGGGTGTCGAGCGGCGCAATGTCGCCCTGCCGGTCCTTGGCCGCCGCCAGCGCCGCGGCGAGATGCGGCCGATCGCTCTCCTGCACGATGGTTTCGAGGCGCGGTGCCTTTTCGAGGTCATCGCGCGAGACGACACCGGAGAACATCTTCAGGAATGGTGCATTGGTGCGCAGGATGCGCCCGTCGCCGTCAACCGAGGCGATGGCCATCGGCGTGTTGTTGAAGAAGCGAGTGAAGCGCATTGCGGCGGCCGAAGCGGACTGGCCGCCGGCATCGCTCTTTTCACGCGCCAGCACGATCGTCCGGCTTTCGCCGGGTGCGCCGTCGCGCATCGAGGTGACACTGTGGATGATCTGCACCGGCAGGCTCTGGCCATTGCTCTTGCGCAGGTCGAGATCGAGCGTCACGGTCTTCTTCAGGCCGGGTTCGGCCTGCACCGACTGAATCAGTGCCAGCCCCTCGCCCGCCACGACGTCGCCGATCGTCATCGAGCCCGGCACGAACTTGGTCAGGTCGAGACCCAGCCACTCGGCAAGCGTCGCATTCAGGTAGAAGATCTCGCCCTTCCTGCCGGCGGAAAAGAAGCCGGCCGGCGCATGGTCGAGATAGTCGATCGCGTTCTGCAATTCCTTAAAGAAGCGCTCCTGGTCGTCGCGCTCAGTGGTGATGTCGGTAATCTGCCAGATTTGCAGCGGCTTGCCGCCATTCTCCTCTGGCTGCAGCAGTCGTGCCTTCAGCCGGTACCAATGGGCGCCGGAACTGTTGCTGCCAGGCCCGACGGCACGCAGCAGCCGGAATTCCTCGCGGCCTTCCTTGCCCTCGCGCAAACCGTTGACCAGCCTGTAGAGCGCCTCGTTGGATTCGCGATGGCGCGACAGTAGCGTTTCCAGCGTCTGCACCTCGGTCGCCTTGCGTGCGCCGGTCAGCGCACCATAGGCGGCATTGGCATAGATGATCCGGCCCTTTTCGTCGGTGATCAGCGTTCCGTCGGGATGGCTGTTGAGGAAGGCGCGCGCCAGGCTGTCGGACTGGCGCTGCGGCATCACCTCGATGAAGCCGATGACCGAGGATACCAGGAAGAAGATGCCGACCATGGCGAGCACGCCGAGACCGCCAAGCACGACCTCGTTGTCGAGCGACTTTTTGAAGAAGACGAAGGCGCCGGCGGCAGCGATCAGCACGAGCGCCAGCAGAAGAATGCGCAAGACCGTGCCAGAACGCCCCCCACGATCCACAAGCGGTGCGTTATAGTCGTCGGCCTGACGCGGTTTCGTCATATATTCCTCACATAAGCCCTCCTGCTTCGTAGCACGAACACGAAGCAGGAATCAGGCACTCTTTCCTTCTTAGCAATTTGCCGCGTCGGCAAAAACACCGCTGGCCGGCAAGACTGCTTGAATTCACAGGCAACAGCGCCATCTGCCCCAGAAGCCCAACGCTGCTGCCCGTGCGCAAGGTCGCCGAGCGCCTGGCAGCGGAACACGAAATCGCGTTCTCCCGTGACTGGACAGCATCGGCGGCCCTTGCCTAAGGAACGGAAAAGTCGTCAATATGTGCCGAATGCGAAATGGAGTGAGTGACTATGTTGGATGATGTTGTCGGAGAGTATGGCAGCCGTTTCCTGCTTGCCGCCGGTGGCGTCGGTCTGGCGCTTCTCCTGCTCATCATCGTGCTCTGGGTGATCCGCAGCCGGGCGCCCTCGCCCTTCGTGCGCGGCGGCCGCAACCGGCAGCCCCGGCTGCAGGTGCTGGATGCCGCAGCCGTCGATGCCCGTCGCCGGCTGGTGCTGGTGCGCCGCGACGACGTCGAGCACCTGATCATGATCGGCGGCCCGAGCGATATCGTCATCGAAAGCCGTATCCTGCCCGTAGCGGCCGAACAGCCGGAAAGCGCCGACCGCCCGCAGCCCGTCGAGCAGCGTCCGATATCTGTCGTGCGGCCGGAAACACCGCCGGTCTCGCCACCGCGCCCACCGGTCGCAGCCCGTGTCGAGCCGGCCGCAGAGCCCACTTTCTCTGCGCCGGTTTCGCCAGAGCCGCGCCCGCGCCCAGAACCGTCGGCCGTGGCACCGCCGGTGGTCACGAGCCCTCTTCCGGCAGAGCCCGTAACAGCTCCGCTGTCGGCCGAACGCGACAATCCTCTGCGCGCCGTCCCGCCCCAGCCACGCCCGCAGGAGCGCCCCGCCGCTCCCCCAGCCGCGCAGCCCGCACCGTTTCACGATGCCTCAAGCGCCGCCGAGATCCTCGATGCCGCCCGCCAGCGCGTGCTGCCGCAACAGCGAATCGAACCTGAGGTTTCCGCCCCGTCCGTCCAGAACATGCCGGCGGCCGCGCGCGTCGCACCTGGAACGGCCGAAGACGATGCGGCTGCGCAGTCGGCAGCGGCGACCCGTCATGATTTCCAGCGGGTGCTGGAAGAGGAAATGTCAAACAATCTGACGGCCGAACGCATCGTGCCGGCGCCGGCAAACCAGGCGCCTCGCCAAGCCGTGCCGCAGCCGGCCAACCTGCCACGCCGTGATCCCGAGCTTGCCCCGATCACCGGCGCCGATACCGAACTGCAGAAGGAAGTCGCCCGCATCTTCGGCGAAATGAGTGTCAATCGCGACAAGTGACGGCGCCTGCCTGACATCGGATTGCGAGAGCGCGCCCTCCTTCATCATCACGTTGCACAAAAGCCGCATTGCCCTGGTTTTCATCACCCGAACGGCTTGGGGGCTCCCTTTCATGCCGATCATTTGTTATCCCTAGGGTTGAAGAGCGTTGGCGCATTCGAGGTTGCACTTTGCCTAAGTAAATACCGGTCTCACTCCAGTTTCACCCGTACTGCCGCAGAGCGACACGCTGGCGGCATGCGAACGTGTTCATCGGGTGGTGGCGAGAGACCGGTTTGGCATTGTTACAATGTGCCATGTGCAGCTCCGCTGTCTCAGCTCTTCAGCCGCCCACAACATCGCCAAACCGCGCCCGCAAGGGGTTTTCTCATGCACCATCTTGTTGGACTTCCGAACGGAAGACCAAGACGGTATGTGCAATACGCTTCAGGTCCGATGGACCATTATTCCCAAGACAGCTCCCCAGCCTTGGATTGCATGCGGTGGATGCGGGGGCCCGAGAGCTTTCCAATCCAGCGGCAGGATCCGGCTCAACGCCAACGGTCGCAAACTTGACGCTTGGCTTATCTACAAATGCCTGACCTGTGAAAGGACGTGGAACCGGCCAATCATCGAGCGCCGCAATGTTCGCGACATCGACCCTGCAATCCTTGACGCGTTACAATCCAACGATCCGGACTGGATCCGGGCGGAAACCTTCAACCTGGATGCTCTCCGGCACAAGTCGCAGCGTGTGGACGAATTTGCTGAATTTGAAATCGCAAAAGAAATCCAGCGCGAAACTGCAAATTGGACGAAATTGGCAATCGAACTGATGGTCCCGTTTCCAACGAGCATACGGCTTGACCGCTTGCTGGCGTCCGAGCTGAAGGTTTCACGCTCGCGGCTGCAGGCTCTTCATGAAGAAGGCATGGTTCGGACAGATCCTGACCGATCAGACGTCATGCGGCGGCGAATCAGGAACGGCACCCTGATTGTGATTGACCTCACCATACAGACCGATCGAGAGCAATCGTGGAAACCTCTGGCATCAGGAGATCGGCTGTAATCACGGAAATCCGCGGCCACAACAGCTCGATCCCTGGCCTTTGTGGCTTGTTCCCCAACACACCGGGACAATCGATAAACAAAAAAACGCCGCGATCGGATCGCGGCGCTTATTCTGCTCTCATGCCTGCATGAAAACTCTCATTCGTCGCGATAGACCTTTTCGCGGCGTTCGTGACGCTCCTGCGCCTCAATAGACAGCGTCGCAATCGGGCGGGCGTCGAGGCGCTTGAGGCCGATCGGTTCGCCGGTTTCCTCGCAATATCCGTAGGTGCCGTCTTCGATGCGCTGCAGTGCCGCGTCGATCTTCGAAATCAGCTTTCTCTGTCTGTCACGGGCGCGAAGTTCGATCGCCCGGTCTGTTTCCGACGACGCCCGGTCGGCGAGGTCGGGATGGTTTGCGCTTTCCTCGGCCAGATGGTCGAGTGTCTCGCGCGCTTCTCTAAGGATATCATTTCTCCATGCAACCAGCTTCGCCCTGAAGTAGGCACGCTGGTTTACGTTCATGAATTCTTCCTCTTCCGAGGGAACGTAATTGCTAAGATCGATCTTCTCACTCAACGCGATTCTCCTGAAGAACATCTCATCTGGCCGGGTGTATATCCCAAGCGCTAGTCGCGATTCAAGCCAAATACGACAGGTAAACAGATTTTTAAATCTGTCACAGTTTTCGGCTAACAGACTATTTTCTCATCATTATTCCGGCTTGCGTTTTTTGCTTCGCCTTCAAAACGCCGTGTTGTCAGCCGCGTTTTGGGCAGCTGGAGCATCGCTGACGGTTGACGCCGGCCGATTGCAACCGCTACTGAAAAGGCCCGCTGGATCCTGGATTTGCCCATGACCGTACCCCTGCCTCCGCCCAACCGCATCTATCTCCTGCGCCATGCCGAGGCCGCCTGGGCCGAACCCGGACAGCGCGATTTCGACCGGCCGCTGAACGAAAAGGGCTTTGGCGATGCCGAAATCATCGCCGACAAGGCCGCCGACAAGGGCTACCGTCCCGATCTTCTGATCAGTTCTACGGCGCTGCGCTGCCGCGATACCGCCGATGCGGTGTACCGGGCGATGGGCCTCACGCTCGAGGTTCGTTATGTTGACGCGCTCTATAATGCCACGGTCGACACCTATCTCGAGATCATCGATGCGCAGGACGAATCTGCCGTCATGCTGGTCGGCCACAATCCAACCATGGAGCAGGCGCTGGAGGCGCTGATCGGTCACGAGGCGATGGTAAGCGCCCTTCCCGGCGGCTTCCCGACAGCAGGCCTTGCCGTGCTCGATTTCGATGCTTCGGCCACCGCCTGGCGCCTCACCGATTTCGTGGTCGTCTGAAGACTTTCGCGCCGCTTCTTTTGCGGGCGGCGCGCCCTCCCTATATTGCGGGGCAGTCACCAACCGGAATCGCGCCTTGCCGCCACGCCTGACATCTTTTGCCGATGACGCCCGCATCGCCTTCGACAATCTCGCCGATCGGGCGAGCGGCCTCGTCAATCCGACCGTGCGGCTCGGCGTCACTGGCCTCTCCCGCTCCGGCAAGACGGTCTTCATCTCCTCGCTGGTCCACAATCTGTTGAATGGCGGCCGCCTGCCGCTGTTCGAGCCGGTCCAATCCGGCCGCGTCTCGGCGGTGCGGCTGGAGCCGCAGCCCGACGATGCCGTGCCGCGCTTTCAATACGAGGACCATATCCGCGCACTGGTGAAGGACCGTATCTGGCCGGATTCGACCCGCGCCATATCCGAACTGCGCATCACGCTGGATTATCAGAGCGCCAGCGGCTGGAACCGGCTGTTTTCGCCCGGCCGTCTGTCGATCGATATCGTCGATTATCCCGGCGAATGGCTGCTCGACCTGCCGCTGCTCGGCAAGGATTATCGTACTTTCAGCGAGGAGACGATCGCACTCGCCGAAACCGGCGTCCGCTCCGAGCTGTCACGGGAATGGCTGGCGCTGACGCGCACCGCCGATATCCATGCCGGCGCCGACGAGATGGCCGCCCGCGATCTCGCCACCGCCTTTGCCGATTATCTCAAGGCCTGCAAAGCCGACGAACGCTCGCTCTCCACCCTGCCGCCCGGCCGCCTGCTTCTGCCCGGCGATCTCGACGGGTCGCCGGCATTGACCTTCGCGCCGCTGGCGCTGCCGCCGGACGGACGACCCGGCCGCGGCTCGCTCTGGACGATGATGGAGCGGCGCTACGAGGCCTACAAATCGGTCGTCGTCAAACCTTTCTTCCGCGAGCATTTCGCCCGGCTCGACCGCCAGATCGTCCTGGTCGATGCGCTGCAGGCGATGAACCGCGGCCCCGAAGCCGTGCAGGATCTGGAACGCGCGCTGACCGATGTGCTCGCCTGTTTCCGCCCCGGCACCAATTCGCTGCTCTCCTCCCTGCTCGGGCGCCGCATCGACCGCGTGCTGGTCGCCGCCACCAAGGCCGATCATCTCCACCATGAAAGCCACGACCGGCTCGATGCACTGACCCGCCGCCTGGTGGATCGCGCCATCGACCGCATCGGCATTGCAGGCGCCGGCATCGACGTCATGGCGCTTGCCTCCGTGCGCGCCACCCGCGAGGCGACCGTCAAACGTGATGGCCATGAACTGCCGGTCATCGTCGGCACGCCGATGGAGGGCGAAACCATCGCCGGCGAGCGCTTCGACGGCCAGAGAAAGACTGCAATTTTCCCCGGCGACCTGCCGGAGGATCCGGAAAGCCTGTTCGATCGCCTCGCCGCGGGCGATACCGACCTGCAATTGCCCGATGTCAACGTCGTCAGGTTCCGCCCGCCGCAACTCGAGGAAACCGGCGGCGGCATCAAGCTGTCGGTGCCGCATATCCGCCTCGACCGCGCTATGCAGTTCCTGTTCGGAGACCGTCTCGCATGAGCAAGCCCCCATCCGATCCGCCGCGCCGCGCACCCGCCGCCTTCACCTATGAGGACGAGGCTGCCGAGCTGCGCGACAAAGGCCGGCAAGGAGAGCAGCGGCGCAAGCCGGAAAGCTTTTCCGAAAATATCTTCGTGACACCTGATGAGGACGACCCCTTCCTCAATCCCGAGAAGGATCTGAGCGCGGTCCCCGTCGCAACCCCGCTGAGACGTCGGACCTCCTTCGGCAAGATCGCCGCCGGCGCCTTCGGCATCCTGCTGTCGCTCGCCATCGGCCTCTGGACCGATAGCCTGATCCGCGATCTCTTCACCCGCGCCGACTGGCTGGGTTATGCAGCCCTTGCCGTGCTAGCAATCGGCATCCTTGCCGTGCTGGCCCTCGTCATCCGCGAAACCGTCGGCATGATGCACCTTGCCGCCGTCCAGAAGATCAAGGCCGAAGCCGAGGCGGCGATACTCGAGACTCGGCCAGCCAAGGCCCGCGCCGTCGTCGCCCAGCTGACCGCGCTGCTGTCGGCAAATCCTGAGACATCGAAGGGCCGCGCGACGCTGAAGGCGACCGAAGGCGAGGTCATCGATCCCCCGCATCTGATTGCACTAGCCGAACGCGAGCTGCTCGCTCCCCTCGATCGCAAGGCCAGGGCGCTCATCGTCAACGCCTCCAAGCGTGTCTCGATCGTCACCGCCGTCAGCCCACGCGCCGTCGTCGATCTGCTCTATGTGCTCTACGAGGCGGTACGCCTCATCCGCGCTATGGCCGAGCTGTACGGCGGCCGTCCCGGCACGCTCGGCATGTTCCGCCTGCTGCGCGACGTGCTGGCGCATCTGGCCGTCACCGGCTCGATCGCCGTTG
This sequence comes from Rhizobium beringeri, assembly GCF_004306515.1. Lineage (NCBI taxonomy): Bacteria > Pseudomonadati > Pseudomonadota > Alphaproteobacteria > Hyphomicrobiales > Rhizobiaceae > Rhizobium > Rhizobium beringeri. The sequence continues at coordinate 2,128,673 of NZ_SILG01000001.1, forward strand.
GTGACAGCCTGGTCCAGCAGGTGCTCGGCCATGGGCTGGCCTCGAAGCTCTCGGCCCGACTCGGCGAAGGTGTCATCAACGGCCTGATGACCGCTCGCATCGGAATCGCGGCGATGGATCTCTGCCGCCCGCTTGCCTTCCACGCCCTGAAGCGGCCGGGAATCGGTGATTTCATCGGCGATCTCACCCCCTCCATGTCGCCGCGCGGCAACAATCTTTGAACGGCGAGCGCTTTGCGGGACTTTCGCCTTCCCCAGCGTAAGGCAAGGAAAATATAAGCCGATTCAACGCAATAGTGGCGGAATCTTGAAATCAATGCCGCGCAAAAACCCTGCATTGCCCTGCATTTCGGCACAATCGAAAGGAAGGATTAACCATTCTTCGGCAAAACTTGCAGCCAGTTCGTGAGTGGTGTTTGCCAAGGAAAATCCATGTATTCGCGCAAGTTTCTCATCGTATGCGGCTTGGCCGCCGCGGCATTGTCTCCCGTTGCAGATGTCGCTCCGGCAGCCACCGCTGCAACCCGTGACAAGGCCTTCTTCGATTCCGTCGCCGGCTCCTGGAAGGGCCCCGGCGAAATCGTCGCCGGCAAGTACAAGGGCACGAAATTCACCTGCAACCTGATCGGTGAGCCCACCGGCGACAGCAGCGCCGGCATCAAGCTCGACGGCACCTGCCGCGTCGGCGTCTTCAAGCAGCCGATGACCGCCGTCATCTCACAGTCGGGCGCTAGCTATAAGGGCAAGTTCCTCGACGGCGCCGCCGGCAAGGGCCTTGACGTCGTCTCCGGCGCCGTCAGCGAGGATACCGTCGTTGTCGGCATCAACCGCGCCAAGCTGAATGGTGCGATGATCGCCCGCGTGCGCGACGACAAGACGATGAACGTCACCGTTTCGGTCAAGGTCGAAAGCCAGATGATCCCGGTGATCGGCCTGACGCTGACCCGCCAGGTCGACGAGATGGCCGTCGGTTCTATTCAGTAGACAAACCGCACAGCGGATTTTCCTGAAGCGGCGGGTTTCCCGCCGTTTTCCGTTTCAGCTTCCCTGCTTCAGGCGCTCCGCCACCAATCGCGACTGTCGTCGGCAACCTCGATGCCGGCCACCTCGGCATCCGACAGCCAGTCACTCACCGCCCTGCCCCTGACGAGAAGATCCGGCGCGATATCGGCAAGCGGCATCAGCACGAAACCGCGATCGGTCATCCGCGGATGCGGCAGTTCCAGCCGCGGCGCGTCCTGGATCACGTCGCCATAGGTCAGCACATCAATATCCAGCGTGCGTGGCCCCCAGCGCTCGATGCGTTCGCGTTTCATCTCACGTTCGATCGACAGGCAGACATCGAGCAACGCCTCCGGATGGAGCCGGGTCTTAACGGCGGCGCAAGCGTTGAAGAAGAAGGATTGGTCGGTTTTTCCCCAGGGTGGCGTGCGATAGAGCCGCGACACCGCCGTAACACGGCAGTCGTCCCGTCCATCCAGCCTCTGCAGTGCGGCCGCCATCGCCTTCACGGGATCGCCGATATTGCCGCCGAGACCGAGTGTGGCGGATTGCAATGCGGCCTCAGGCAAAGTGCTCAACGCTCACCTGCACGAAATCGAGCACGCCGGGCACCGGCGCGTTCGGTTTGCGCACCGTGATCTTCGCCCGCCGGATCTGCGGGAATGTCTCGCAAAGCCCCTTGGCGATATCGAGCGCCAGGGACTCGATCAGGTAGCGCCGCTTGCCGGTGACAATCTGCTCGATCACAGTGAACGCGATGCCGTAATTGACGGTATCGTTGATCGAATCGCTCTCTAGTGCCTCGCCGGCGACGACATCGAGCTCGGCATCGACGAAGAAGCGCTGGCCGAGGAATTCTTCCTCGTCATGCACGCCGTGGCGCGCGAAGAAGGCGCAGTTCTGCAGCGTGATCGTGTAGGTGGTCATGTCGGCCGCTTCCTCTCGAATTCCTGGCGCGCATTGAGCATAGCATCGGCGATATCGAGCGCATCCCTGTTGATTGCGACATTGTGCACCCGGAAAACTGCAGCCCCTTGAAGTCTGAGCAACGCACTGGTCACAGCCGTCGCCGCATCTCTGTCCTGTGCCTCACGCCCCGTCACTGCGCCGAGGAAGCGTTTGCGCGACGTGCCGGCGAGCAGCGGCAGGCCGAAGCGGGAAAGTTCGGAAAACCGCGCCATCAGCTCCAGGTTCTCCTCCGCCGTCTCCTTGGCGAAGCCGAAGCCCGGATCGAGTACGATGCGGTCGCGGTTGACGCCTGATGCAGCGGCGATCGCAAGCGATCGTTCGAGAAAATGCACCTGATCGGCAATCACATCGACGAGTTTTACCCTGTCGCGGCCGGTGTGCATGATGCAGAGCCCGGCTCCGGTCACCGCAGCAATATCGGCGATATCGGGCTCCTTCTGCAGCCCGAAGACGTCGTTGACGATATGGGCGCCGGCGCCGATCGCAAGCCGCGCCGTCTCGGCGCGATAGGTGTCGATCGAGATCAGCGCCTGGGTGCGCCCGCGCAGTGCTTCGATGACGGGCAGCACGCGCGCCTGTTCCTCGGAAGGGCTGACGGTTGCTGCGTTCGGCCGGGTCGATTCGCCGCCGATATCGACAATGCCGGCACCCTCGTTCACCGCCCGCAGCGCCTGTTCGACCGCCGCGTCGACGGTCTCAAAGCGTCCGCCGTCCGAAAAGGAGTCCGGCGTCACGTTGATGATCGCCATGATCGTCGAACGATGGCCGAGTTCGATCTCCCGGCCATGGCCGACACGCCAGATACTGCCTTCGAGCCCTGTCACCAGACTTATCCCATTGATGACGAAAAAAGCGCCATCCGATATTGCGCTTGCGGTGGCTATGCCCCAAGCTCCTGTCGATTTCAACACGGGTTGCGTTCAGAATGCCGCTTGCAGTGCGTTATATGGTCCTTCCTATCGCCTTTTCCATTGCTCTTTGCCTTTGCAGCCCCGTGGCAGCCGAAGTGATCGCATCGAAAAGCTATTCCTATTTCGACATTCGCGGCAAAACCGCGGATGAGCTCGATCGCGAACTCAGCCGGCGCGGCCCGACGGCGAGCGGTTCCTCGGCGCGCCATCCCGGCGCCACGAAGATCCGCTTCGGCGGCGAGGCAACCTATATCCAGGATAACGGGCGTTGCCGCGTCGGCAACGTCAAGGTCACGGTCCACACCCAGATCATCCTGCCGCGCTGGAGCAGCCGCAAGGGCGCCAGCAAGGAGCTGTCGATGATCTGGGACGCGCTGTCGAGCGATATCAAGCGCCACGAGGAACGCCATGCCGAGATCGCCCGAGATCAGGCCCGCGCCATGGAGCGTGCCATTCGGGCGCTGCGGCAGCAGCGCAGCTGCGAAGCCATGCAGGAACTCGTCTCCGACGAATCAGCTCGCGGTATAGAGGAGCACGACCGGCAGCAGGCGCGATTCGACCGGGTCGAGGCGGTCAATTTTCAGAAGCGAATGTTGAGGTTGCTGAATAATCGAATCAACGGTCGAGCCGGCGAAAAATAAGGCTTTTTCAATCTGCTTGCGAGCGGAAAACCTTAGCTGCACAACGAAACTTGTGCGAAACTTGCACCCTCCCCAGCGATTGAATGGTCATTTTTCATCCTGGCAGACTCAACCGGAACGCGTTAATATGAACACATTCGAAAGTTCAGGTACGGCATCTGCACTTTCATCGCTGGGTTCTCCTGGCGCGTTCCGAAGCCGCGGATGTTCCTCCCTCATCCGTAGGTAATGCGCCCGCCTCGCCTCGCTCGCTCAAGCGCGCGAGGCGTCTTTTTTTGATATCGAAATTTTCGGCGACGTTTGAAGCGTTGCGTGCTTCAGGCCTGGCGTTCCGGCACGTGGACCACGAGCCCGTCATAGACAGCCTTCATCCGGATCTGACAGGACAGCCGGGAAGTCGGGCGTACATCGAAGGCGAAGTCGAGCATGTCCTCTTCCATCGCTTCCGGCTGGCCGACCTTTTCCGTCCACTCCTCGTCGACATAGACATGACAGGTCGCGCAGGCGCAGGCGCCGCCGCATTCGGCCTCGATGCCGGGCACCGAATTGCGCACGGCATTCTCCATCACGGTGGAGCCTTGGTCGACGTCGAGGTCGAAGCGCGTGCCGTCGAAGGCGACGATGGTAAGTTTGGGCATCAGGACTATTTCCGGTCTTCAGGTGGGTGGGCGGATTTTCTTCCGACAATTTGACGCGTCAGTCAATATTGGCGAAATCCGCCATAGCCTCGCAGATCGGGCCTTCGCCCGCCGTCTTCAAAGCGTCATACGGGACGTCGCAAAAAGACCCGCGGTTCCGCAATGGAACAACGGGCCTCGTTAAAACAGTATCTCATGCATGTCGCCCAAAAATGTGCGGCGGTTTTGGAACAATGACATACGTTAAATAAAGACTTAGAGATCAGCCGCGGCAGAGCTTCAGGATGAAATTCTCGGCGTCGATGACGGCGGCGCCCAGCGCTGCCGTCGCGCCGGCATCGCCGCCGGTTTCCTCGACGGCTTCCGCCGTCTGCGACACGCGGAACGCGCCGACCGAGCTTGCCGCACCCTTCAGCCGATGCGCGGCTGCGCCAATACGGATGGTTTCACCGCTCGCGATATCCTGGAGACATGCGCGAGCCTGGCGCGCAAACATCTGAAGGACTTCGATTTCCAGCGTCTTGTCGCCCATCGTCTGCTTTGCAAGATGGACCAGATCGATCGGCCGAACCTTCGAGGGACACGGTCCCTTTGCATTATCCGGCGCCTCGAATACGATGTTCAATGCTGCCATCTGGGCTGCCATTGCCAATTCTCCCGTCTCTGTCGTCCGCAGTTGCAACAGTTCTGCGTCAGGAGGGTGGCCATCACGTTAAATTCCGGCACATTCAGGGCGGAAATCTCGCCATATGGTTAACGTCCGTTAAACATCCCTAAATTATTGGTTTTTAAGCGGTGTCTAGGATTCAAAGATGTTAACAACGGGTTAACGGGCCGTGAATCTCAAGCCTTCATTAATTGTGTGAAGAGCCCAGATGTGTCACTACGATACTAGTGGAGCGGGTTTATGGTACGCGCCTTTGCCGAGCGAGTGGATAATGGTAGTGTTTTGATACCTTCCGTTTGAAAAAGCGGCTATCTACTCTGAAATGACATGCTTATCCGTCCTTCGTTGGACGGGAGGCTGGAACGGCAAAGTTGTTCCCCGGTGAGGCGGAAGCCCGGGATGCGCGGTTGGGCCGGCTGACAGTAACGAGGCATACCCGAATGGCGAACAACAAATATAACGAGTCGATTGAGGATAAGGCGTTCAAGGCATTGGACGAGGCGCTCCAGATCGACTTCAGCAAGGATAACGTACCGTCTCGCCGCGGCGACGCGCCCCAGGCCCCGGAGGCTAATGTGTCTGATCCAGTAAATGCGCGTAATCAGCAGGCCCAGGAAGAAGCGCAGCGCCGCAGCCGCCGCGGTGCCGGCGGCGAGCAGACTTCCAGGGGTCCGACCTTCGCGCCCGCCAACGATGCCAGCCGCAATACGCCCGCCTCGATCCTGAAATCCTTTGACGGCGCCTCCAGCCGCTCGGCGGTGCGCACCGCCACCCTGTTTTCCGTGCTTTGGGTCATGGCCGGCCTCGGTCTGATGTCGCTGCTATACTCTCCACAGATCTGGCAGATCCGTTCGCTCGCCGATCTCGTCGCCCTGCCCGGCGTCATCGCCGGCCTCGTCGGCATCATCATTCCCGTGATGATGTTCTATGCCTTCGCCATTATGATCTCCCGCGCCCAGGACATGCGCAACGCCGCCCGCTCCATGGCAGAGGTGGCATTGCGCCTGGCAGAGCCGGAAACCATCGCCTCCGAGCGCATCATGACGGTCGGCCAGGCCGTGCGCCGTGAGGTCTCGGCCATGAATGAGGGCATCGAGCGCACCATCGCCCGTGCCTCCGAGCTGGAAACGCTCGTCCATTCCGAAGTCAATGCCCTTGAACGTTCCTATGCCGACAACGAGTTGCGCGTGCGCGGCCTCGTCCACGAACTCGGTTCCGAGCGCGAGGCGATCGTCAACCATGCCGATCGTATCCGCACCTCGATCGGCAGCGTGCACGACCAGTTGAAGGAAGAGCTGTCGCTTGCGACCGAAGAGATCGCGGTGCGGCTTGCCACATCGGGCGAAGCCTTCGCCTCGCTGATCGATACACGCGCCGCGACGATCCTGGAAAAGTCAGACAGCGCCCTGCAGTCGATGGGCAGCCTGCTCGCAGCCAAGACCGATACCCTGTTGCAGACACTGAACGCATCGGGTTTTGCGCTGGCCACCGAATTCGACAACCGCCTCGAAGCCCTCTCCGTCAATCTCAACGACCATGGCGAAAGGCTGCTCAGCCAGTTCGAGACGCGCGCCTCGACCATGGACAGCAGCACGGAAAAGCTGAACGCGGCGCTGAACGAGCGTACGCACCAGCTCAACGAGATCCTGATCGCTCGCACCCGCGAGATCAACGAGAGCCTGACCTCAGGCGAACGCACGATCGGCGGCACACTTGACGACGTGCTGTCGAAGCTGAACAGCGCGCTCGACGAAAAAGGTGCAAGCTTCCGCCAGAGCCTGCAGACCACGGCCGACGACGCCGTCATGGATCTCGACGTGCGCTCCGGCTTCTTCGAGGAGCGGCTGCAGACGACCGTCGCCCACCTGTCGACCGCCTTCGACGAACGCGTCGCCGAATTCACCAGCGCCTTCGATAAACGCACAGGCTCGCTCGACACCAAGCTGATGGAGAGCCTCGCCCGTATCAACGAGACGCTGACCGGCGGCTCGGATTCGATCGACGGCATCCTGAACTCCGGCATCGACCGCCTTGGTTCGTCGATGACCGACCAGTCGCTGGCGCTCGCCACCGCGCTCGCCACCGGCCACGAAGTACTGGAAAGCACGCTCGGCAGCCGCGCCGACGAAATCACCACAGCACTCACCAGCCGCACCGGCGAACTGACCTCGGCGCTGCAGAGCGCTACGTCTGACATCGCGCTGACGCTTGCGACCGGCACCTCCGAGCTGCAGAACAACCTTCAGACACGCTCGGCCGAATTGCGCGACACGCTGCGCACCACCACCACCGATCTGACGACTGCCGTGGCCGCCGGCACCGAGCAGGTGACCGCTGCCTTCGGCGGTCGCGCCGAGGAGCTAAGCGGCGTGCTTGCCGCGCGAGCGGCCGAAATCAGCGAAGCGCTCGGCACGGCACACGGCCGTATTGACAGCGTCATGGCAGAGCGCGGTGGCGCGCTGGTCGAGGCGCTGACCACCCATCACGGCCGCTTCGAGGAAGCGCTGGCAACTCGCTCCGACGCCATCATCAATGCCGTCTCCGGTACCCATGACCGTCTTGCCGAGACGCTCGACGAAAAAGCGATGGCGCTGGCCATCTCTCTGAACGAGGGCCAGGCCCGCATCGAGGACACGCTCGAGACCCGCTCCGAAGCGCTGCTGAATGCGGTATCAAGCACGCATGACCGCCTCTCCGAAACGCTCGACGAGAAGGCGATGGCTCTCGCCATTTCGCTCAACGAAAACCAGGCCCGCATTGAGGATACGCTCGAGACCCGCTCGGAGGCCTTCCTCAACGCCGTGTCCGGCACTCATGATCGCCTGTCAGCAACGCTAGACAGCAAGGCGGCCGCCCTTACGACCTCGCTCGACGAGCGCCATTCCCGCATCGAGGATGCGCTTGGAACGCGCGCCGAGGCGCTGCTGAACACCGTGTCCGGCACGCGCGATCGCCTTGCCGAGACGCTCGACGAGAAGGCCATGGCGCTGGCCATTTCCTTGAACGAGAGCCAGGCCCGCATTGAGGATACGCTCGAAACCCGTTCCGCGGCCCTGCTGAACGCCGTCTCCGGCACCCATGATCGCCTCTCCGAGACGCTGGACGGCAAGGCGGCAGCGTTTGCCACCTCGCTGAGCGAAGGCCAGGCCCGTATCGAGAATACGCTCGAAACCCGCTCTGCAGCTCTGCTGAACGCCGTCTCCGGCACCCATGATCGCCTCTCCGAGACGCTGGACGAAAAGGCGATGACGCTCGCCATTTCGCTCAACGAAACTCAGACGCGTATCGAGGAAACGCTCGACGAAAAAGCGACGGCGCTCGCCGCCTCCCTGAACCAGGGCCAGAGCCGCCTGCAGGACACGCTGGAGAGCCGCTCGGAATCCTTCCTCAATGCGGTCTCTGCCACCCACGACCGCCTGTCCGAGACACTCGACGATCGGGCGATGGCGCTTGCCATCTCGCTGAACGAGAGCCAGAGCCGTCTCGAGGAGACGCTGACAACAGGCGCCGAAGCGATCACCAATGCGGTCTCCGGCACGCACGAAGGCCTGAACGGTGTGCTCGACCAGAAGGCCGCCGCCCTTGCCGCCTCGCTGAACGAAGGCCAGACCCGCCTCGAGGAAGCCTTGGGGCACCGCACCGCCGCGATCATCGGCGCCGTGACGGCAACCCACGACCGGCTCACCGATACGCTCGATGAAAAGACCATGGCGCTCGCCATTTCGCTCGACGATAACCAGAGCCGCTTCGACAGTGTGCTCGAAGCTCGCAGCAACGCCATCATGGAGGCCGTCTCCGGTGCCGAGGCCCGAGTCGCCGGCGCCTTCTCCGACAAGACCGATGCGATCCGTACCGCCTATACCGACAATCAGCAGCGGCTCGAAAATGCGCTTTCCGAACATAGCGCCGCCCTCTCGGGCGTTCTCGATGCCGGCGGCGCCCGCTTCGAGGATCTCGTCGGCGGCTTGACCGGCCGCATTGAAGGCCGTCTGACCGATGCACATACACGGCTCGGAGGCCTCGCCGACGAGGCTGCAGCGCGCATCGAGGGTGGGCTCGCCTCTGCCCATGAGCGCATCCGCACGACGCTCGAAGACCGCGCCAACGCCATCGACCTATCGCTGAACCAGGCCCATGCGCTGATCAGCGATACGCTGGCCGAACAGGCGACCAGCATCGGCACATCGGTGGCGACGAGCGTCGGCATGCTCGAATTGTCGCTGGAGCACCGTGAAGCCGCGATCCGCCAGGCGATCGATGCCGGCGCCCAGACATTGGAAGATCGCATGCATGCCGGCGCCGGCCAGATCGCCAGCCGCTTCCAGGAGGCGGCAAATGCGATTTCGAGCTCCACCCAGAATTTCTCCGCCCATCTCGATCGGTCGGTCGAAAGCCTGACGGGCCGTTTTGAAGAAACCGGATCACGTGTGGAAACCGGTCTCGCAGCGATCGAGACCCGTATCCGCGACGGCGTCGGCGGCGTTGCCGAAAAGGTCGAAGCGGCCACCGGCCAGCTGTCCGGCGTGCTTGCCGACGGCGTCTCCCGTCTCGGCGCGCTCAGCAACGATACCACTCAGCGCATCTCGGCGACGCTCGAAGGCAGTGCTGCAAACCTCACCCAGGCGATCGACAGCCGCACCGCCAATCTGGCCGAGACGCTGGACAGCCGCGCCACCAGCCTGACCGGCGCCATCGACGGCCGCACCGCGAGCCTCGGCGAAACGCTCGACCGCGGCAATGAACGCATCGAGGAACGCCTCTCCACCATGGACCGTGCGTTGACCGTCGGCCTCGAGGCCGTCAACCGCACCATCGAAGGCAAGGCCGCCGGTCTCGCCTCGACGCTGCGCAGCGCGGTTGCCGACGCGGCCCAGGGAATGGAAGGCGAAGCGACGAGAACCACCGAACTGCTTGGCAAGACCGGCCAGCAATTCGCCGAGGATCTCAATGCGAAAAGCGACGAATTCACCCGCACCATGGATGAGCGCTCGTCGCAGATCGTCACCCGTGTCGCTGAAGCTCAGAACCGGTTGGCAAGCCAGGCCGCTGCCGTCGCCCAGACCTTCTCGGAAGCAGGTAACGCCATCGTCAACAAGGTCGCCGAGGCAGAGACCATCGTCGGCACGCAGGTCAATGCCATCTCCAAGGTGCTGTCGGATGCCGGCCAGTCTCTGGAGACACGCGGCAATGCCATCCGCTCGACACTGTCGGGCGCCGGCAGCGAGATTTCCGCCACCATGGCGGATGTCGACCGGGCGCTCGAAGCCCGCAGCAGCGCCATTCGCACCAACCTCGAGGAACGTGCCCGCGAGATCGATACGACGTTCTCCGACATCGACCGGGCGCTCGAAGCACGCGGCAACTCGATCCGCTCGACGCTCGAAGAGCGCACCCGCGACCTCAACTCGATGCTATCAGGCCGTTCGGTCGAATTGACGCGCATCCTCGACGAAACGGCCCGCCCGATCATCGACCGGTACACCGATGCCGGCGAGCAGGCCGCCGCCCGCATCACCGCCGCGGCCAACCTCAGCGCCGACCGTCTGCGCGCCGAAAACGAAGCGCTCGCCAGCGCCGTTGCCGCCCGCACCGAGAATGTCGCCAATGCCGTCAGCGCCATTGAAAACAGCCTGGTCGGCAACGTCAACGGCCTCGTCCAGCGCATGTCGGAAAGCAGCGCGGCGATGGCGATGATGATGAACCGCGCCGCCGAGCAACTGGCCAGCGTCGACGGCCGTCTCGGCGATACCACCACGCGCTTTGCCGACTCCGCCACCAAGGCCGCTGAAATGGTCTCCGCCTCGACCAGGCTTCTCGAAGGCAAGGTCGACCGCCTCTCCGACATCTCGGGCCAAACGCTGGCACAGGTCGGCGGCATCATCGGCCGCTTCGACGAACACTCCAAGGTTCTGACCCAGGCTTCGCAGCTTCTCGGCGCCGCCCAGTCCAACCTCGCCTCGACGCTCGAAGAGCGCGAGAGCGCTCTGCAGACGCTCTCGGTCGGCCTCGTCTCGCGCTCCGCAGAGATCGAAAAGACCATGCAAGGCCTCGGCAGCATGATCGAGACCGTGTTCGAGCGGGCAGAGCAACGCTCCAGCCAGGTCACCGGCAATTTGCGCCAGGGCGTGCAATCCTCCTTCGCCGATATCGGCCGCATTCTCACCGAAACCGAGAAGCGCGCCCAGGAAGCGGCAGAGACGATGCGCGAGGCAATCACCCGCGCAGGCGACGAGGCCAATACGACGATCGACGGCACCTTTGCCAATGTCGAGCGCCGTTCCGGCGATCTCTCCAATCGCATTCGCGGCGGTCTCACCGCCTCGCTGTCGGACGTCGAGCGCATGCTCGGCGAAGCCGGCCGCGCCTCCGACGGCGCCGCCCAGCACATGCGCGAAGCGCTGCGCGAAGCGATCGATGATGCCGTCGGCCGTTTCTCCGGCGCCACCGAGGATATCCGCCGCTCCGCGGCCGACATCCGTAACGAGCTCGACGCCACCCGCGCCGAGCTGAAGCGTGGCGCCTTCGATCTTCCCGAGGAAGCCAAGGAAAGCGCCTCGGCCATGCGCCGGGCCGTTGCCGAGCAGATCAAGGCACTGCAGGATATCTCCCAGCTCGTCGGCCGCTCCAGCCAGCAGCTCGAGATCTCCGAGCCTGTCGCCCGCACGCTCGCTCAGGCGCAGCCTGCCCCGCGTCCCGCCCAGCCGGTCGCGGCCCAGCCGCCACAGCCGGCAGCCTCCCCGCCGATCGAAGCGACAGGTCTGCGCGGAACGATCGCACCGTCCGCGCCGGCTGCCGCCCCCCAGCGCGCCGCCCCGCAGCCTGCGCCCACTCGCCAGGAAACAGGCCGCCCGGAAACAGGTCGCCAGGAGCCGGCTCGACCGGAAAGCGGCGGCTGGATCAGCGATCTCCTGCGTGGCGCATCGCGTGAGGAGGCCGCCGACGAGGCCGCGGCCGCCCGTGTTCCCGCCCGTCCGGCGGAAACTGCCGCGCCGGCCGCGCGCAGCAACGACAGCCGCAATCCACGCCACGTCGTCGAATCGCTGAACTCGCTCTCGGTCGATATCGCCCGCGCCATCGACCATGACGCCTCGGTCGATCTCTGGCGCCGTTACCAGCGCGGCGAGCGCGACGTCTTCACCCGCCGCCTCTACACGCTGAAGGGCCAGCAGACCTTCGACGAGATCAAGCGCAAATACGACCGCGAACCGGAGTTCCGCACCGCCGTCGACCGCTACATCGGTGATTTCGAAAAGCTGCTCGCCGACGTCGCCCGCACCGACCCGAACCGGACGGTGACGCAGTCCTACCTCACCTCGGATACGGGCAAGGTCTACACCATGCTCGCCCACGCCGCAGGCAGGCTCGGCTGAGCCTGGCTGATCTGAACTGGAATTACCCGGGAAAGCCGCTTGAACATGTGTCAGGCGGCTTTCGCCATCCAGTCACGGAAACCTCGCCCGAATGACCAAGGCCCTTCTGATCATCGACGTCCAGAATGCGATCCTCTCCGGCAAAGCCTCGCCAGAGCGGCAGCCTCAAGTCGATGCCGCGCTCGACGAGACCGTCGCACGGCTGGCCGCGCTACAGGAAAAAGCTCGGCAGGCGGGCGCGCCGATCGTACTCGTTCAGCATGACGGCGACAGCAGCCATCGATTGGCTGTCGGCACGCCGGGTTGGGCGCTGCGCGACGAGATCACGCCGAGGCAGGCCGAGGTCGTTGTGCGCAAGAAAAGCGCCGACTCCTTCTTCGAGACCGATCTTGGAGAACGCTTGGGCGAACGATCGGTCACTCACCTCGTCGTCGGTGGATGCATGTCCCAATTCTGCATCGACACGACAGTCAGGCGAGCCGTGTCGCTCGGATATGATGTGACGTTGATTGCCGATGGTCACACGACCGGCGACACGGCGACCTTCACCTTCTCCGAGATCATCGCTCATCACAATGAAACGCTCGATGGTTTCGATGCGGGCAAGGCGACGGTAGAAATCCGCCCCGCCGCCGAGATCGAGTTTTCTTAAATTTTCGGGCTGCAGGAGAACCCGGACCGCCTGGCGGTCCGGTTTCCGTCTCATCGATCCGCGGCTATGCTCCAGTTATAAATGCACCGATCGAGGCCGATGGCGATCTCAAGCACCAGCACGTCGTGGTCGACGGCCGCTCCCTTCCTCGGCTGCGACCGGTAGTGCTGCGGAAAATCCGTGCGTCGCGAGATCGAGCAGACCTCCATCCACTTGTCGCCATTGTCGACCTCGATATCCATCGTCGCCTCGGAATAGGCAGGCAGCCGGTCGGAGGGTACGATCCGCGTCGGCAGATGGATCAGCGATGCAATCATGCGGCGGACCGGCTCGAGGCAGGCGGCGTGATAGTCGTTGCCGCTATCGGCCGTGAAGGCGCATTGGAATTCGAGCTGCCAGAATTCCTTCAGCCGCATGTGCTTGGTCGGCTGCTCCTGCTCACGACGATAGGATTTGCCGGCCTGCCAGACGCAGAGCGGCAGCCGTGTCTTCGAGTGATTGCCGAGAATATGCTGCATGTAGATGTAGGTCGACGGCGTGGTCTCCGGTCTCAGCACCAAGCATAGCATCGCTGGCGGAGAGCTGTTCCTGAACCCAGATATCGGCGTTCGAATAGGCGCTTGAAACCAGCGACCGCGGCATCAGCGCCGGCGCCTCGACCCTCCTGACTTCCCAGGCCGGATTGACGGATCTGAGAAAACTGCGGACCTCTTGCGAGAAGAAGCCGATCATATGATCGCGCAGATGGATCTCGCGCTCCTCCCAATGGACGAGCGAATTGACATGATAAATATTGAGCACGGCGCCTGTCTCCCTGGCAGCCTTGATTGACGTGGTGAGGGGCTTTACGTCCAGCAGCACGCCGGACGCCTGAGCGCCCTGACGTCACAGCAGGACGCGAAGACCTCGTCCGCCAAAAGCGCGCGCCATCGCGACCTGCAGGCAGGTGCTGATATGACGGGAGAAAAGCGCGCGCTTCATGCTCATGACGAGTTTTCTACGAGCCGAGCACATCATTGTCAAAACCGAAGAGGCTGAGACAAAAGGAATCAGCTGTGGATGACCCTTTTTTATTGCCCCCTGTCCTTCATTCCGTCACAAACTTTTCTGATCCGCTCACATTAGAGCGAATGGCTCACTCCACCATCCAAACGATAGAGACAGCAACATTGATGACCAAGACGACATCCCGGCTCCTTGCCACCGCGCTCTCTTCCGTTTTCCTGATGGGCGCTTTCACTCTGGCTCAGGCAGGCCAGGCAAGCTTCGTCGTTGATGTGCAGTCCGGTCAGGTCCTCGAGGGCTCCAATCAGGACGATTTGAACTATCCGGCCTCACTGACCAAAATGATGACGCTCTATCTCGCCTTCGAGGCCCTGCATGACGGACGCCTCAACTGGGATCAGAAGCTCACCATGTCGGAAAATGCCGAGAGCAAGGAGCCCTTCAAGCTCGCCGTCGGCGCCGGCCGCAAGGTGACGCTGCGCGAAGCGGTCGAAGGGATTGTCGTGCTGTCCGCCAACGATGCGGCCGTGGCGATCTCCGAGCAGCTTGGCGGCTCCGAACAGGCTTTCGCCAAGGCGATGACCGACAAGGCACGTCAGCTCGGCATGAAGGATACGGTCTTCAAGAATCCATCGGGCCTTCCCGATCCTGAGCAGGTCACCACGGCGCGCGATATGGCGACACTCGGCGTTTCGCTGATGCGCGACTTTCCAGAGGAGTTCAAGCTCTTCTCCATGCGCGGCTTCCAGTTCCGCGGCATGAAGCTGCGCGGCCATAACAACCTCATGTATCGCTATGACGGCGTCGACGGCATCAAGACCGGCTACACCGACGCATCGGGCTACAATGTCGTGACGTCGGCGCTGAAGGATGGCCGCCGCGTGGTCGGCGTCGTCATGGGCGAAAAGACCGCGAGCATACGCGACGACAAGATGGCAAGCCTGCTGGACAGCACTCTGTCGTCGTCATCGACCGCCACAGCTTCCACGACACCGGCCAGCCAGCCGGGAGCGATGATGACGGATTCGCAGCCGACCAAATAGGCCCGATGAGCAGAGACCTGCCGGCAGGATTTTGCTAGCGCATCGGCCCGAAAATCGGAAGCGATTTTCGGAAAGCACGATGTGTAGAATCAAAGAGTTAGAGCGTCCTTTGTGCGTCCCAAAGGACGCACGGCGCTCTAACGGGTTATCTAAAAGCCACTTCCAGGTGCTGCCGGTCTTGCGCGATCACCCTGCAATTCGTTTCGAATCCTTCGCCTTTGATGGCCAGAATGAATTCCGAAGGAATGCCTGATGAATTGGAGACCGAAATGCCGGCGCTCTCCGAGCCAATGGATTTGACGGTGCAGTCGATGGTCGAGCGCCGATCGTTGAACAGGATCGAACCCGCCTTCAGCACCCGCCGTCGAGCGCCAATGGCGTGATCGGCGTGGATGGAACTCCACGACACGCAACGATTCCGTCCGCCATGCTTGGCCTGATACATCGCCGCATCCGCCTGAGCCAGCAGGGTCTCGATCTCTTTGCCGACGATGGAGAGTGCCGAAGTTCCGAAGCTGGCTGTAACGGTCAGAGCGCCATGATCGCCGCGAATAGTCTCAGAGGCGATGGCGGCTCTGAGTTTCTCGGCGACTGCGACGGCACCTTCCCGATCGACATGCGGCAGGATGACGGCAAATTCCTCGCCGCCAAGACGGCCGAACAGATCACCGGCTCGAAGGGTCGCCTTGCAGGTCGATGCCACCGCCTTGAGGACCTCGTCTCCGGCGGCATGTCCATGCGTATCGTTCACCTTCTTGAAATGGTCGATATCGAAGACGATGCACGACAGGTCGTGCTTGTGCCGCAGAGCGAGCGAAATGAGCTGATCGGCCTCCTGCTTGAAGGCACGCCGAGTCATCGCCTCGGTGAGGCTGTCGATCGCGGCCGATTGCATGAGCTCGATGCGGTCCATCGCGGCCCCTGCCAGCTCCTCGAGAATGCCGAGATCTCTGTTGCCGAACGATCGTGGCCTGCGGTCAATCGCGCATACCGTTCCGATCATGTGCCCGGCTTTTGTTCTCAACGGTACACCGGCATAAAAACGAATATTGTCCTCGCCCGTCACCGAAGGATGCTGTGAAAACCGCGAGTCCTTGGTAGCGTCCTGCACGACAACAGGCCTTTCACAGTCCACGACGTAGCGGCAGAACGTGTCTTCGCGCGACACCTCGTCGGCCGAAAGGCCGGAGCAAGCCGCGTACCATTGCCGATGCGCATCGATCAGTGAGACGATGCCGATGTCGATGGAAAAGATCTCCTTTATCAGGCGTACGATCCGCTCGAAGCCCTCGTCCCTCGGCGTGTCGAGGAGATCGAGCTGCTGCAGCGCAGCCAGGCGATCATTTTCGCGTTGCATCGCCTCCAATGACGATTTCCCGAATACTCGTGCAGCCACCATGCAGCATTCCTCCTGAAAGGGATTGCATGATGCGTTCCATAAATTCATGAAGAAATTGAATACGATGACGGCCCCTATGCCATGGGGTCAAATATTTTTCAGAATTGACAACCCCCGATATTCACGGGGCGGCCTAAAAATTCCAATTCAGATTGAGCGCAGCGTCCAGCTGACGATCTCGGAGGCGACCGTGGAGAAGGCGCGGTCGAGGCCTTTGACGAAGCCGTCATTGTCGCCGCCGGACGGCGCCATGGCGCGGAACACCTTCTGGGCGCGCACCGAGCCGTTGCGGTCGTTGAGGATCTTGGCGGAGATCTCGACCACCGCCTGGTTGCCGTTCGAAGCGTCGATCTCGAAGGAGCGGATATCGGTGACGATCTGGTAGTCGATCGCCAGCCCCTGCCCCGGCATGCCGACGCCAC
This sequence comes from Rhizobium beringeri, assembly GCF_004306515.1. Lineage (NCBI taxonomy): Bacteria > Pseudomonadati > Pseudomonadota > Alphaproteobacteria > Hyphomicrobiales > Rhizobiaceae > Rhizobium > Rhizobium beringeri. The sequence continues at coordinate 2,145,391 of NZ_SILG01000001.1, forward strand.
CGAGCTTGCCCGAGTTCTCGAAGGCTTCCACCAGCTTCGACTGCACTATGCGCGGCAGCTTGTCGCCCCACTGCGCCTTGGAGAGATACTGGATTTCCGAAGGCGAAACACGGATGACGATCTGCTCGCTGTCGAGCGACCTTAGCGCCGTCGGGCTGGCGATCAGGATCTGGCGGGATTTGGCCGCGGGTCCGCTGCCGTCGACGGCGGCGGGCAGATCATAGGTGTCGTTCTTGGCCGCGGTGCCGCACCCGGAAAGGATCAGCGCCGTCAGCGGCAGCGCGATCACCGTTCCCCTGATCCAAGAACGGCGCGACAACAGATGCGATGCGACCATATTAGGCTACCCCTGATTTCCCAGTTAACGCCGCGTCCGGCCGTCATATTGCTTGACCGTGTCCCCGCCGAAGATCAGGCGTTGCGGATTGCGGTCGAAGTTGGTGATCGTATCGTTCAGATTGCTCACGGTTCCGCGCATGTCGTTGACGAGAGTCTGTACGTCGCGCAAGCCGCCACTCGAAAATTTCTGCAGATTGTCGGCGATCGGCCCGATGCGCGAATTCAGGTTGTCGGCCACCTTCTTGAAGGATTCCAGCGTATCGCGCGCTTCAGTGAACAGCGATTGCGTATTGTCGGTGCCGAGCAGCGCATCGACCTTGATGAGAATACCGTCGATGCGGGTCGAGGCCGAATTCAGCTTGTTGGAAAGCTGCGACACGTCCTGGATCGTCTGGTCGATATCTTTCTGACGCGCCGAAACCGTGTTGGCGACATCGCGGATCGAGGCGACGGCGGCGCGCGCATCCTTGGTCGCCTGCGCGATATCGTCGACGGAGCCCTTCACCTTCGCCGGATCGATCTGGGCAACGAGCGTATCGACACGGTCGAGTGTCGCCTGCGCCTGCTTGCCGAAATCATTGAAGGTGGTGGCAGTCTGGTCGAACTTCTGGATCGCGCCCTTGAGGTCGCCCGAGGCATCGGCGACATTGGCGGTAATCTTCTCGGCATTGGAAACGATGTTGTCGATCTTCTGCGCATCGACTGCCTTGACCAGCGATTCGACGGCTTGAAGCGTCGAGTCGACACGACCGGAAACCGCCTTCACCGTCTCCGAGAGCTGGCCGACGCTCTGCAGGAAGGAGTCGATATTGCCGGAATTCTTGGCAAGCGCATCCGAGAACGTCTCGGCATTCTTGAACGTCTCGGTCAACGGCCCGCGCGAATCCTCGATGAAACCTTGAAGTTCACCGACAGCGTCGTTGGCGCGATCGAGGATCTTGTCGGCCGTCGCCAGAAGATTGGTGACGCTCGACTGGTCGGCGACGATGACGGCGCGTTTGCCGTTGTCGATCGCATGCTGGAGGATGCTTTCCTCGCCCTTGCGGCCACCTGACAGTTCGATATAGGCAGCCCCGGTCAAACCCTGGATTTCCAGCGCGGCCTTGGTGGAGGGGTAGATCGGCGCATCGGTGCGCACCTGGGTGAAGGCCAGCGAATACTGCGGATCGTCGGCATCGATCGACAGCGTCTGCACCGAGCCGATCTGGATGCCGTTGAAGCGCACCGGCGAGCCGACGCTGAGGCCGTTGGCCGAGCCCGGAATACGAACGATCAGTTCCGTCATCGGACCGCCGCGGCCATACTCGGCCATCCAGTAGACGAAGCCGAAGGCAGCCGCGATCACCAGCACCGTGAAAAAACCGACAATCGTGTAATTGGCTTTGGTTTCCATCTTATCCGGTCACTTTCCGCTGCTGTCGTGCCGCGCGGCAGCATCGTTCTGCGGCACGATCGACCGTGCGCGTTTGCCCTTGAAATAGGCCTGCACCCACGGATCGTCATAGGCCAACATGTCGTCGATCGTGCCTTCCACCATTACTCGCTTCTTTCCGAGCACGGCAATACGGTCGCAGACCGAAAACAGGCTGTCGAGGTCGTGCGTGACCATATACACGGTCAATCCCAGGCTATCGCGCAGGTTGGCGATCAGTTCGTCGAATTCGGCTGCACCGATCGGGTCGAGGCCGGAGGTCGGCTCGTCCAGGAAGACGAGTTCCGGATCGAGTGACAGCGCGCGCGCAAGGGCTGCGCGCTTGATCATGCCGCCGGACAGTTCGGATGGATATTTGTCGGCGGCATCGGCCGCAAGCCCGACCATACGGATCTTCAGATGCGCCAGCTCGTCCATCAGCGAGGTCGGCAGGTCGAGATATTCGCGCATCGGCACCTGGATGTTTTCCTTGACCGTCAACGACGAGAACAGCGCCCCCTGCTGGAACAGCACGCCGAGCCGCATGTCGAGCGCGTTACGCTGCGGCTCGTCGAGTTCGTCGAAATCCTGGCCGAGGATCTTGATCGTGCCGGAGCGTCGCGGCAGCAGCCGGAGCACGGTGCGCATCAGCACCGATTTGCCGGTGCCGGACGCGCCGACGAAACCGAGGATCTCGCCGCGGTAGATATTGAGGTTCAGATTGTCGAGCACGACCTTGGAGCCGAAGCCGACGGTGACGTCGCGCGCCGACAGCACGATGTCCCGTTCGTCCTTGTCTTCCGTATCGATCGGTTTCTCGTCCACGCGGTCCGCCATCCTAGAAATCGATCGCTGCATAGAACATCGCAAAAAGCCCGTCCATCAGGATGACGACGAAAATCGCCTTCACCACCGCGGCCGTCACATGCTGGCCGAGCGATTCCGCGCTGCCACCGACCTTCAGCCCCTCGACGGCGGCGACGATGCCGATGACCAGCGCCATGAACGGCGCCTTGATCATGCCTGAGAGCACCGTCGACAACGTCACCGCTTCGTGCAGGCGCGACAGGAAGTTGGCGAAGGTGATGCCGGAATAGCCCCAGGCGACGGCGGCAGCACCCCCGAGCGAGGCGAAATTTGCGAGCACCGTCAAGAGCGGCAGCGCGATGGTCAGCGCCACCAGCCGCGGGAAGATCAGCACGCCGATCGGGTTCAGGCCCATCACCTTCAGCGCATCGATCTCTTCGCGCATCTTCATCGAGCCGATTTCGGCGGTGATCGCGCTGCCCGAGCGGCCGGCGATCATGATCGAGGTCAGAAGCACGCCGATTTCGCGCAATTGCAGGATGCCAACGAGATCGACGACGAAGACCTCAGCGCCGAAGTAACGCAGCTGGAAGGCGCCCTGCTGGGCGATGATCGCCCCGATCAGGAAAGACATCAGCAAGATGATCGGAACGGCGCGAACGCCCATATGGTCGATCTGGTTGACGATCGAGGCCGGCGAAACACCACTACCGCGGCCGAACTTCATCTGCGCGCCGCGCACCGCCGAGCCGAGAATATACATGGCGGCGGCGAAATTGTCCCAGACCTCGTAGGTCATTTTGCCGATCGGCGCGAAGATGCGCGCGGCAAGCGAGACTTTCTCCGTCTGCTCCGGCTCGGGCTTGGCCGGCTCCTCGGAAAACATCTCCAGCATTTCGTCGATATGCGGGTTGGTGCCTTCGAAGCGAACCGTCCGCCCGCCCGCCTCTTCTTGCTTTTTCAGCCGGCACAACAGCCAGATGCCGGCGGTGTCGATCTCCGAAATCTCCGAGAGATCTACCGTCAGGTCGCCAGTCTTCTTCTGCAGGAGCTTTTCGAAATCGCGCAGCACCAGATGGATATAGGCGCTGCGCCAATTTCCCTGAAGACGCACACGCTGTCCCGAGCCATCAGCCTGGTCGTCCACTTGCAGTGAGGCGGCGTTGCGATTCTCGGCGTTCAAGATACTTGTGTCTTTCAAGGCTTACAGCGACATTGCCGAATCGCGAAACGGATCCTTCGTGGCCCGGTGCGTTAATATACAGAAGCACCGTGCAATTTCCATGCTTGCAGGAAAGCAATAATGCCGCGCACCCTCGATATCCAGATGAATTCCTTTCCGATTGCCGGGACCTTCACCATCTCGCGCGGGGCAAAGACCGAAGCCGAGGTCATCACCTGCACGCTTGTCGAAGCGGGTGCGCAGGGGCTCGGCGAATGCGTGCCCTACCGCCGCTACGGCGAGACCGTGGAGAGTGTTTTCGCCCAGATCGAGGCGGCTCGACCGCTGATCGAGGCCGGCATTTCGTGCAGCGACCTGCTGTCGGCCATGCCGCCGGGTGCGGCCCGCAACGCCGTCGATTGTGCCCTCTGGGACCTCGAGGCGAAGCAGACGGGAGACAGCGTCGCCGCCCGCCTCGGCCTTTCCGCTCCGCAGCCGCTCACCACCGCCTACACCATCTCGCTCGGCGAACCGGAGGTGATGGCCGCCCAGGCGCGCGAGCATGCCGGCCGCGCCCTGCTCAAGGTCAAGGTCGGCACCGGCGACGATGAAAGCCGCATCCGCGCCGTCCGCGCAGCAGCACCCGATGCCAAAATCATCCTTGATGCCAATGAGGGCTGGCCGGAAGCAGTGCTGGAACGCCACCTCAATATCGCGGCGCAAGCGGGTGTGGCCCTCGTCGAGCAGCCGCTGCCGGCCGGCCGCGATGGGCTCCTCGCCGAAATCCGCCGCCCGCTCCTCGTCTGCGCCGACGAGAGCGTCCACCACACCGGCGATCTCGCGAGCCTTGCCGACCGCTACGACGCGATCAACATCAAGCTCGACAAGGCGGGCGGCCTGACGGAGGCGCTGTCGATGAAGGCCGAGGCCGAACGGCTTGGATTCAGCATCATGATCGGCTGCATGGTCGGCACCTCGCTTGCCATGGCGCCCGCCGTATTGCTCGCCCAGAACGCCGATTTCGTCGATCTCGACGGCCCGCTGCTGCTTGCCCGCGACCGCGAACCCGGCCTGCGTTACGCCGCTTCCCTGGTCTTTCCGCCCGAAAGCACCCTCTGGGGCTGAAGATAATAGGCGAAGATGACGATGCCGAGGCCGGAGAACGCGACCACGGCCATGACGTAGTAGCTGACGACGCCGAGCCAGGCATAGAGATAACCCGACGCCAGGGTCATCAGCGCCATCGCCATGCCGACATAGAAGAAATACGCGCCCTGCGCCGATGATTCCTGCGTTTCCTGCACGGTCGCCACGATCCGCCGCTGCACGCCGGTATGCACGAAGGCGTAGGTAAAGCCATGGAAACATTGCAGCAGGAAGAAACCGGCAAAGCCTGTATTCATCGGAAACAGGATCCAGCGGCAGACACTGATGGCGCAGCCGAAGCGGATCAGCGTCCAGGCGTCGAAGCGACGGTTGAGACGCTTCGACAGGAAGAACACCGTCACTTCCGAAGCGACGCCCGCGCTCCAGAGCAGGCCAACTTGCGTGCCGGAGAAGCCGAGTTGATGCCAGTAGATCGAGGAAAAAGCGTTGAGCACCGCATGGCTCGACTGCTGGATGGCGACGCCGATCAGAAGCAGCAGAAGGTGCGGTTCGCGCAGGCCACTGCCGGTGGCTGCCGGAATGTTGATCGGCTGGCCGCGCCGTCGCGTCGGTCCGATGCGCGGACAGAAGATCGCCATGACCACGGTCATGACAAAGCCGAAGACCATGACCGGCAGCACCATTTCGCCGCCCCACCGACTGATCAGCTGGCCGCCGACCAGCGTCGAGACGATGAAGGCGATCGAGCCCCATACGCGCATCGATCCGTAATCGAGCCCCCAGCGGCGCACGCCCGAGATGACGATCGATTCAACGACGGGCACATAGGGCGCAAAGGTGGCGCCCTGCAGCGCATAGACGATCGTCACGGGCCAGAAGGTCGTCGTCCAGAACAGCGCGATCGCCGTCAGCAGCGACAGGCAACCCGACCAGAGCAGCACGTCGGCACGCTCCTTCAATCGATCGGCGATCATGGCCACGACAGGCGCTACCAGCACCCGAACCACCATCGGTATGGCAAGGATGATGCCGATCTCATGGTCGCTGAAGCTATGGGTTGCGAGCCACACGGGAAAAAACGGCAGGACGATACCGTTGACGAGCAGCGGCGCGCAGTAGGAAAGCGCGCTGAGCAGCCGGAAGCGCGGCGGCGCTCCCTCACCCGTCGGGGAATTTTGAGCGGGAATCATTGGTGGACCTGAAGGAAACTGGACGTTGTCCTAACACACCACCCTGGAGGCGACTATTGCGAGAAATAGCCGTTCTGAAACGTTTTAGAAAATAAATAGGGCCTGTCGCCTGACGGTAACGGCTAAATTCGAGGGAGCGCAGGCGCGGATGCGCCGGCGCCAAAATCAGGCGGCCTGTGGAGCCAGTTCTGCATCTTCCCGATCGACGGTGGCAAGTGCTGTCACACTGCTGGCGAGCGCCCGCCAGGTGATCAGTTCGAACGTGCCGTCCTCATGCTCGGCGACCGCCGTGCAGCTTTCCACCCAATCACCGGTGTTGATGTAACGGATACCGTCCATATCCTGGATAATGGCATGATGGATATGTCCGCAGATCACCCCGTCGGCGCCGTTTTTGCGGGCTTCCTCGGCCACGACGCGCTCGAACTCGCCGATGAAATTGACGGCATGCTTGACCTGCAGCTTCGCCCAGGCCGAGAACGACCAGTAGGGCATGCCAAGTCGGCGCCGCACCGCCGCCAGAATGATATTGATGCGGATCGCCGTGTCATAGGCCCAGTCGCCGAGATAGGCGAGCAGTCGGGCGTTGCGGACGACGACGTCGAACTCGTCGCCGTGCAGGATCAGATATTTTCTGCCGTCGGCGCCGTCATGCATCATGCGCTCGACGACCTCAATGCCGCCGAAATGCATGCCCGGGAAGGCCCGCAGGAATTCGTCGTGATTGCCGGGAATATAGACGACGCGCGTGCCCTTGCGCGCCTTGCGCAACAGCTTCTGGACGACGTCGTTGCAGACCTGCGGCCAGTACCAGCTGCGCTTGAGACGCCAGCCGTCGACGATGTCGCCAACGAGCACGATCGTATCGGCCTCGTGGTGGCGCAGGAAATCCAGCAGGAAGTCGGCCTTCGCGGCCTTCGAGCCGAGATGGACATCGGAAATGAAGAGCGTGCGGAAATGTCTGGGTTCCATCGTGTCTTTCACGAGCTGCCGCTCATGTCCCATCTTTCATCTAGCCTTCCAAAATCAGACTCGTGTTTCAGGAAGATGACAAGGTGTGGAAAAGCGCTGCAAACCAGTTCATCTCACGCGGGCAGGATGCCCGTCGCCGCCAGGCCTGCCGGCCATGTTGCCCTGCGCATTCAGGGCGTTCATGATAGCGGCGATTCATATCCGACAATGCGGGATGGCTGATGCGTCTTTTTCTCGTTCGCCACGGCGAATCCCTCGGCAACATCAACGAACAGGCTTACCGCCAATTCGGCGATCACAACGTGCCGCTGACGCAGTGGGGCCATCGGCAGGCACTTGAGGCAGGCGGCGTGATCGCCTCCTATCTCAAGGCATTGCCGAGCGCCGGTTTCGGCAAGCTGCAGATCTGGTATTCGCCATTTTTGAGGACGCGGCAGAGCAAGGATGCGCTGCTCGAAGCCCTGCCGGAAAGCGTCGTCGGCGATATCAGGGAAGATTATCTGCTGCGCGAGCAGGATTTCGGTCTCTTCACCGAAATCTATGACCACGCCGAACAGAAGCAGAAGTTTCCCGAGGAGTTCGAAAAATGGGCGAGGCTGCGCAGCAACAGCGGCAAGTTCTACGCACGGCCGCCGGATGGCGAAAGCCGGGCGGACGTGGCCCAGCGGGTGCGCCTGTTCCTGCAGACCGTTATGCACGATGACGAAAATAGCGACCACAACGTTGTGATCGTTGGTCATGGCGTCACCAACCGGGCGGTCGAAATGAATTTTCTGCACCGCCCTGTCGAGTGGTTCGAGCGCTCCGACAATCCTGGAAACGCCGATATCACGCTGATCGAGGGGACGCGCTCGCAAGGATACGAGTCGATCCTACTGCATCAGGCCGCCGACCGGCAGCCGGGACAGGAAGGCGAACTGCGCGATGCCTATGGCGCCGACGTGACGCTTACACCGAAGCCGACTGCATAACTCCTCCGCCGCAAAGGTCTGTGGTGGGTTGCGTAAGGCAACCCGCCAACTCTTCACCTCAGCTCGGCGACGTCACCGGCGCAGCTTCCTGCCCGGCCGGAGCCTCCTCATTCACAGTCTCCGGCCGCTTCGTCCTCAAGAGACGCAGCACGAAGACGAAGAAGACGGGAACGAAGAAGATCGCCAGCACCGTCGCCGAAATCATGCCGCCAAGCACGCCCGTGCCGATCGCATTCTGGCTCGCCGCACTTGGCCCGGTGGCGATCGCCAGAGGCACCACGCCCAAGGTGAAGGCAAGCGAGGTCATGATGATCGGCCGGAAGCGCAGACGGGCGCCTTCGATCGCGGCATCCATCAGCGATTTCCCCTCGGCAAAACCGTCCTTGGCGAATTCGACGATCAGGATGGCGTTCTTCGCCGACAGCCCGATGATCGCGATCAGGCCGACCTTGAAGTAGATGTCGTTGGACATGTCGCGGCTCATCACCGCGAGCACGCAGCCAATGACGCCGAGCGGCACGACCAGCATCACCGACAACGGGATGGACCAGCTCTCGTAAAGCCCCGACAGCAGCAGGAAGACGAAGAGAATGCTGAGGCCGAACAGGAACGGCGCCTGCGATCCCGATCTGAGCTCCTCCAGCGACTGGCCGGTCCATTCGAAGCCGAAGCCGTCGGGAAGTTCCGAGGCCAACCGCTCCATTTCGACAATTGCCGCGCCCGATGAATATCCAGGCGCCGGAGCGCCCGAAATGCGCACTGAGGGGTAGCCGTTATAACCGACGATCTGCGCCGGCCCTTTCTGCCATTCGGCGACGGCAAAGGACGACAGCGGCACCATGCCACCGCTCGCATTGCGGACATTGAGCTTCATCAGGTCTTCCGCCTGAAGCCTGCTCTTGTCCTGCGCCTGCACGATGACGCGCTGCATGCGGCCCGAATTCGGGAAGTCGTTGACATAGCTCGAACCGAGATTGGCGGTGATCGTGCTGTTGATGTCGGCGAAGGCAACGCCGAAGGTATTTGCCTTTTCGCGATCGATGACCAGCACGAGCTGGGCCGAGTCAGGCATGCCCTCTGGGCGGATACCAGCGATGATGGGGTTCTGCGATGCCTTGCCGAGCAGCATTCCCGCCGCCTCGGTCAGTGCCGCCTGCCCCTTCGCCCCGCGATCCTGGAGGCGGAAGGTGAAGCCGTTGGTCGTGCCGAAACCTTCGATCGGCGGCGGCGACAGCGCGAAGGACGTTGCATCCTTCAGGCCGAACAGCTGCATATTGGCGCGGTTGGAAATCTCCTGGACCGAATTGCCGGGGCCGCGTTCGGCCCAGTCCTTGAGCGTGACGAACACCAGGGCGGCGTTCGGTCCCTGCCCGGAGAAGCTGAAGCCCTGGATCGCGACGACGTTGGCAACGGCCGGCTCCTTCTTGAAGATCGCTTCGATGCTTTCGAGCGAGGCCACCGTGCGGTTGCGGCTCGCCTCCGGCGGTCCCTGCACGTCGACGATCAGGAAGCCCTGATCCTCATCCGGCACGAAGCTGCTCGGCAGGTTGACGAAGAGATAGCCAAGGCCGACGAGCAGCGCGACATAGACGGCCATGACCCGCCAGGAGCGCTTGGTCAGTCCCCCGACGGTGCGGGCATAACGGCCGGTCAGGCGGTCGAAGTTGCGGTTGAACCAGCCGGCGATGCCCTTCCTCTCATGATGTCCTTTGATCGGCTTCAGGAAGGTGGCGCAGAGCGCCGGCGTCAGTGACAGCGCCAGGAAAGCCGAAAACAGGATTGAAACAACCATGGTCAGGCTGAACTGGCGATAGATGATGCCGGTTGAACCCGGGAAGAACGCCATCGGCACGAAAACGCAGGAGAGAACCAGCGTAATCCCGAGGATCGCGCCGGTGATCTGCCGCATCGCCTTCTTGGTCGCGTCCTTCGGTGACAGCCCTTCCACCGCCATCAGCCGCTCGACGTTTTCCACCACGACGATGGCGTCGTCGACGAGAATGCCGATGGCAAGCACCATCGCGAACATCGTCAGCACGTTGATCGAGAAGCCGGCGGCATACATGACAGCAAGCGTCCCGAGCAGCGCGACGGGAACGACGAGCGTCGGAATGATCGTGTAGCGGAAGCTCTGCAGGAAAATGAGCATGACGACGAAGACGAGCGCGACGGCTTCTGCGAGCGTATGCGCCACCTTCTCGATCGATGCCGAGACGAACGGGCTGGTATCATAGGGAACGGAATATTCGACCCCCGCCGGAAAGAAGCGTGAGAGCTCTTCCATCTTCGCCTTGACCAGGTTGGACGTATTGACGGCATTGCCTGTCGACGACAGCTGGATGGCGATGGCGGCACTCGGCTGCCCGTTCAAGCGGGTGGAGAAGCTGTAGCTCTCGCTGCCCTCTTCGATGCGCGCGACATCCCGCAGCCTGACATTCGATCCGTCGGCATTGGCGCGCAGCACGATGTCTCCGAACTCCTTGATGTCGGTCAGTTGCCCCTTCACCAGCACCGTCGCCGTCAGGTCCTGCGAGATCGGATTGGGCGCCGCGCCGATCTGGCCAGCTGCGACCTGGGCGTTCTGCGCCGATATCGCCGCGCTGATGTCGGATGCGGTGAGGTTCAGGCCGACCATCTTGTCGGGATCGATCCAGATGCGCATCGCCCGCTGCGACGCAAACAGCTGCGCGCGGCCGACGCCATCGAGACGGCGCAGCTCGCCGATGACGTTCCGGTTGAGATAGTCGCCGAGCGCCACCTCATCGGTCTTTCCGTCCGTCGAGGTCAGCGAGATGAACATCAGGAAGCCGGACGATGCCTCCTCGACCGTGATGCCCTGATCCTTGACGGATTGCGGCAGCCGCGGTTCGACGCGGCGTATCGCGTTCTGAACGTCGACGGAGGCCTGGTCTATATCGGTGCCGGCCGCAAAGGTCGCGGTGATCGTCATTGCGCCCGATGTATCCGACGTCGACTCGAAATAGGAAAGGTGCTCGACCCCGTTCAGCTCTTCTTCGATCTGGCGGGTGACGCCCTGATAGATATCCTGCGGCGATGCACCGGGATAGCTGGTGGTGATGCTGAGCTGCGGCGGCGCGACCTTGGGATATTGCGCGACCGGCAGAAACGGCAGCGCGATCAGGCCGGCGATGGAGATGAAGATCGCAAAGACCCAGGCTAGGATCGGGCGATCGATAAAGAAACGTGCCATCGACCTTACTCCGGCTTCTTGGCGTCACCGGACGCGAGCTGACCATCCCGCCACTCTTCCGGCGCGACCTTTGCGCCCGGCTGCAGCTTCTGGCCGCCGTCGACGACGAGACGCTCGCCTGCCGACAGGCCGCTTTCGATCACCCACTCATTGCCGGCGGATTGACCAAGCTCGACGTCGCGCGGTTGCGCCACATCTCCCTCCTGGACGACATAGACCTGCGCCTTGCCGTCGGCCGTGCGGATGACGGCGCGCTGCGGGATGAGGATTGCTTTCTCCCGGACGGCCTGCTCGATGCGGACGCGGACGTAAAGGCCCGGCAGCAGGTCGCCCTTCGGATTGGGGAATTCACCGCGAAGGGTGACCTGACCCGTCGTCGCATCGACGCTGGCGCTGCTGAAGAGAAGCTTACCGGCTTCGCCATAGACCGTGCCGTCGTCGAAGACGAGTTTGATGTCGGCCTTGCCTGGCTCGGTCGATGTGAGGCTGCCGTTCTCGACTGCCCGCTTCAGCGCCAGCAGGTCCCCGGAGGATTGCATGAAGTCGGCATAAACGGGGTCGATCTGCTGGATCATCGCCAGTGCATCGCCGCCATCGGCCGTCACCAGCGCGCCTTCCGTCACCAGCGCGCCGCCGATGATGCCTGATATAGGCGCACGAACTTCGGTATAGCCGAGATTGATCTTCGCTTCGTCGAGTGCGGCCTGCGCCAGCGCGACATCGGCATCGGCCTGGGCAAGGGCGACGGCTGCCGCATCGTATTCGATACCGCTTGCAACATCGCGGTCGCGCAGCGACTTCTGCCGGTCCAACTGCAGGCGGGCATTCAGCTGCGTCGCCTTGGCACGCGCGACGCTTGCCTCGGCACTTGCCACCCGGACCCGAAATAGCGCCGGATCGATCCGGTAGAGCACATCGCCTTGCTGAACGAGGCTGCCCTGCTCGAAGATCCGCTGCTGCAGGATGCCGGAAACCCTGGCCCGCACTTCCGAGACGCGCGTTGCGGCAATGCGGCCGGGCAGTTCGCTAACCACGGGAAGCGGGCGGGCACTAAGCGTCAGGACGCTGACGGCAGCGGGCGGCATCGCGCCGCCTTCCTGTGCGTGAGCCGGAAGGCCTGCGCCGAGGAAAAGTGCCAGCGTCAGCGCGTAACACAATGATTTCGTGTGAAGAAGCATGTTCAAAAGCCTTCCCGATGGTCGCACTGGGATCCAAAAAAGCACAGCCCGCCGAAATGACGTTCGGCGGGCCTCCTCAGCCGACAGATAGTCGATCTTTTTTCTCTTTGCAAGATACCTACCGGTCGGTATGATAGCATTATCATATTTGGAGTTCCCATGGCCCGGCGATCCCGGGAGTGATACTGATCCTCTCCGGCGCCTCGGCGCGAAGCTTATCTCGAACACAGGTCATGCATTGGTAGATAGCCCCCGCAACAGAAAGAAACAGCCGGATGTCGTGCGGCAAGCTCTTCTCGATTGCGCCACCAAGCTGGCGCTCGAACATGGTCTGGCCGCCGTCAGCCTGCAGGCGGTCGCCAGCGCAGCCGGCGTGACCAAGGGAGGGTTGTTTCACCACTTCCCGAACAAGCAGGCGCTTATAGAGGCCGTGTTCGACGGCATGATGGAAAGCCTCGACCGCGAGATCGACCAGGAACTGGAAAAGGATAAGGGTGGCCGCGGCACATTCACCCGCGCCTATGTCCGCACCCTGTTTGCTGACCGCGCCCTCAACAACAGCCCGTGGTCGGCGCAGACGATGACCGTGCTTGCCGACCCCTACTCCAAGTCTCTGTGGCATAGATGGATGAATGACCGGCTTGTCAGGCACGCCGAAACAGACGTGGGAATGCGGCTCGAGATCGTTCGCCTGGCGGCGGACGGAGCATGGCTTGCCCATGTTCTGAAGCCTGACGACCATGCCGGTTCGGACGACACGGCGCTGTTGCAGGAATTAATCGAACTCACCGAAGGGTGACAAGAAATTGGCGCCTCATCCCGCGCCCGAGTATATCACCCGAGCGCGGGCATGGTCGGGCTAGGCAGCTCGCACCGCCGCCATCGGTTTCACGTTCTGGTTCATGCGGAACAGATTGTTCGGATCGTAGCGCCGCTTGGCTTCGGCAAGACGAGCGTAATTGGCGCCGTAAGCTTCTTCGACGCGATCACCTTCATCATCAGGCATGAAGTTGATGTAGGCGGTGCCGACCGCATGCGGCTTGGTTGCTTCGAAAAGCTCCCGCGCCCAACCGATACAGCTTCCATCCATCCCGGCTTCCCGCCAGCGCGCATGCACATTCATGACGAAATGCGAGCTTCGTTGTGGAAATGCGGTCGCCTGGGTGGGCACGCGGCCAGCGGCACCACCGACATGGCCAATGAAGATCTCGCATTCCGGTCCGGGCAGCTTGCGCACGGCCTTGAGCAGGACCTCGATCGCCGCGTCCGAGAGGGAGGCGAAATCCTGGCTCTTCCAGTAATTGCGCGCCCCTGGCGTGAGCAGCGGGTCAAATGCCTGTTGCCAGCCGGTGAACGGCACCGGGCCGACGACGTCGGCAATCGGATTTCCGATCGCGCGCAATCTGGCCGTCGCCTTTTCTCCCGCCGCGATGTCTCCGCAATAGCACATGGCCAGCACCACGATCTCCTTGCCGTGCCATTCGGCCGGAAGGAACGGCAACGGCGGCGCCTGGCGCATCACCACCCAGCAGGTCAGTTCGTCAGGCGCCGCCTCCAGCGCCTGTCGGTATTCCTTGAGCACCTTTTCCGCATCGGCGAAGGGATGCACGACGAGCCCAGCGAGAACCTCTGTGTTGAGAGGGTTGAGCTGGAATTCGAAAGAAGTGACGACGCCGAAATTGCCGCCGCCGCCGCGCAGCGCCCAGAAGAGGTCCGGCATTTCCTTTTCGCTCGCCTTGACCAGTTCGCCGTCGGCCGTCACCACATCAACCGAAAGCAGATTATCGAGCGTCAACCCGAATTTGCGGGTCAGCCAGCCGAAACCGCCGCCGAGCGTCAGGCCGGCGATCCCGGTCGTGGAATTGATGCCGGTCGGCAGCACCAGCCCGAAGGCCAGCGTTTCCTGGTCGACATCGGCAAGCGTTGCACCCGGCTCGATCCTGGCGCGCCGCGTTTGCGGATCGACCCGCACCGATTTCACCGCTGACAGGTCGATGACGACACCGCCCTCGCAGACCGCATTGCCGGCAATACCGTGGCCGCCGCCACGCACCGAAACGAGCAAATTATTGTCGCGTGCAAACCGCACCGCCCGCACGACATCGGCAGCACCGGCGCAACGCGCGATAAGCCCGGGCCGGCGGTCGATCATCGCATTCCAGATTGTCCGCGCTTCGTTGTAATCCATGTCTTTACTGGTTAGGAGACTGCCGCGAAATCCGGCCGCAAAAGCATCGATGGCCACGTCATTGACCATCGTCTGCCCCCTTTGCAGGGTCGTGAGGTTCAAATTGTCCATGATTTCCTCCATGCGACCGGCGCCCCGCACCGTCGCGGCCGGCATTTTGCGCTTGCTGCGGTCCTCAAACAAGTTTCGAAAAGGATTAGCCCTCGGCGGCCGCGACGAAAGGAAGCGACTTCCTATTGAATTTTCATGGGAAATCGATGCCGGCGGCGGCAATCCCCGCACGCGGCGGAACAGTCCCTAATCCCGCAGCCCCCGCGCAATGGCATCAATGATCGCGCCAATCCTGCCGGGCACGAACCGGCGTGACGGATGAATGGCGTGGATCGGCAGCACCAGTTTCCGCCAGTCGGCGAGAACTTCCACGAGCCTGCCATTCGCTATGTCTTCCGCTACGAGATCCACCGGGACGTAGATGACGCCTGCCCCGGCAAGTGCTGCCGTCCGCAACGCCTCTCCATTGTCGATCTCGATGTTGCCGCGAACACCCACCGTGAAACTCTCTCTGCCCTCTGTCTCGAATGGCCATTCGTCGCGGGGAACGAGATTGAGGTTGAGGATGCAGCGGCCGAGGCGAAGATCCTCGGGCCTCTCCGGCCCGGCAAATCTATCGAGATATGCCGGAGACGCGCAGCAGACGAAATGATAGCTGCCGACGCGCCGCGCGATAAGCGACGAGGGCTTCAATTCGCCGATCCGGATCGCCAGATCATAGCCTTCGGCCACCAAGTCGACATTGCGGTCGCTGAGATTGAGCTCGACCGAAAGTGCATGATGCCGCTCCGCGAGTTCGGCCATCACGGGCGCAAGCCGCTTGATTCCCAATGTCGTCGGTGCGCTTAGACGTAGGCGTCCCGACATGGCCTCTGCATCAGGGCGAGAGATATCGTTGAGTTCCTCCAGCTCGTCGATGATTCTGTTTGCCTTGACGAGGAAGCGGGACCCGACCTCGGTCAGCCGCTGCGTGCGCGTCGTGCGTTCGATCAGCTTGACCCCATACTCCTGCTCCAGCGCCTGAATACGCCTGCCGACCATAGCAGGCGAAATGCCGAGCCGCTTCGCCGCTCCGGCAAAGCTTCCCGATGTCGCGGCGGCAATGAGGGTCTGCAAGTTCAAGAGATCGGGCATTCGATACTTTTATGCAACTCTGTTATTGGAAGCAATGCAATTAACGATGGAATGTTTCGGATGTATCCCTGTGACCATCGCATCGGAAACAGGAGACAGAACGATGAAGACTGCAATTATCGGCATCGGAAACATGGGCAAGGGCCTGGCCACACGCCTTGCCGGGAAGACTGAGCTGATCGTCGCGGCACGCAACGATCAGGCCGCGCGCGGCCTTGCCGAAAGCCTTGGCGTTGAAAGCGCCACCATCGCAGAGGCGATCGCCGCTGCGGGGATCGTCATCCTCGCCGTTCCCTATGCCAGTGCTCTTGAGATCGCCGCCTCGCCATCGCTCTCGGGCAAGATCGTCGTTGACATCAGCAATCCTCTGAAGCCCGATTTCTCCGGTCTGCTCTTCGGTCACGAGACTTCCGCCGCCGACAAAATCCAGAATGCCGCGGCCGGCGCCAAGGTGGTCAAGGCCTTCAACACCATCTTCGCCGAGCTCTTCAACGCGTCCCGCGATGCCACGGCCAACGTGCCGGTATTTGTCGCCGGAAATGACGAAGATGCGGTGGAAAAGGTTTCCAGACTGGTCGTCGACGCAGGATTTGCCGTCGAAAAGACCGGGGGCCTGGACGCTGCCAAGCTCCTGGAACCGCTGGGCATGCTCAATATCCGCCTCGGCTACGGGCTCGGCCGCGGAACCGCCATCGCCCCGGCCTGGATGAACATCGCCGCCTGAGGTCTCTCATCGACCGGCAGGACCGACATCCCGTCCGTGAGGGCGGGATGTTTTATTGCCCAGACAAAAACTCGCCAACTCCGCCATTTCCATACTGTCGCCCGTATCCGATTGATGTATGGAGGGAGCTCAAAAGACGTGCACGGAGGCGGCGATGGATCACCCGGAAAAATCGAAGACAGAAAAGAACCTGACGAGCGGCGATCTCGACGAGCAGGCGCTTTTCTTCCACCGCTATCCCCGCCCCGGCAAGCTGGAGATCCAGGCGACCAAGCCGCTCGGCAACCAGCGCGACCTGGCGCTCGCCTATTCGCCCGGCGTTGCCGCCCCTTGCCTTGCCATCCGCGACAATCCCGAAATGGCGGCCGAATATACCTCGCGCGCCAATCTCGTCGCCGTTATCTCCAACGGCACCGCCGTGCTTGGCCTCGGCAATATCGGCCCGCTTGCCTCCAAACCTGTTATGGAGGGCAAGGCGGTGCTCTTCAAGAAATTCGCCGGCATCGACGTCTTCGATATCGAGATCGACGCCGCAGCCGTCGACCAGATGGTCTCGACCATCGCCTCGCTGGAGCCGACCTTCGGCGGCATCAACCTCGAGGACATCAAGGCGCCGGAATGTTTCGAGGTCGAGCGGCGCCTGCGCGAGAAGATGAAGATCCCCGTCTTCCACGACGATCAGCACGGCACGGCGATCATCGTCGCCGCCGCGATCCTGAACGGGCTGGAACTCGCCGGTAAGAACATCGCCGACATCAAGATCGTCGCCTCCGGCGCGGGTGCCGCCGCCCTTGCCTGCCTCAACCTGCTTGTCATTCTCGGGGCAAAACGCGAAAACATCTGGGTCCACGATCTCGAAGGCCTCGTCTATGAGGGCCGCATCGAGCTGATGGACGAATGGAAGTCCATCTATGCCCAGAAGAGCGAGACGCGTACGCTCGCCGAAAATATCGGCGGCGCCGACGTCTTCCTCGGCCTTTCCGCCGCCGGCGTACTGAAGCCGGAGCTGCTGGCGCAGATGGCCGACAAGCCGTTGATCATGGCGCTTGCCAATCCGACTCCGGAGATCATGCCGGATCTCGCCCGTGCTGCCCGCCCCGATGCGATGATCTGCACCGGCCGCTCGGATTTCGCCAACCAGGTCAACAACGTCCTCTGCTTCCCTTATATCTTCCGCGGCGCGCTCGATTGCGGCGCCGAGACGATCAATGAGGAGATGAAGATGGCGGCCGTGCGCGCCATCGCAGCCCTTGCCCGCGAAGAGCCGTCGGATGTCGCCGCCCGCGCCTATTCCGGCGAGACCCCGGTCTTCGGCCCCGATTACCTGATCCCCTCGCCCTTCGATCCGCGCCTGATCCTGCGCATCGCGCCTGCGGTCGCCAAGGCCGCTGAACAGAGCGGCGTGGCGCGCCGCCCGATCCAGGATTTCGACGCCTATCTCGACCAGCTGAACCGCTTCGTCTTCCGTTCCGGCTTCGTCATGAAACCGATCTTCACCGCCGCCAAGGCCGCAGAGCGCAAGCGCGTCATCTTCTCCGAAGGCGAGGACGAGCGCGTGCTGCGCGCCGCCCAGGTGCTGCTCGAGGAAGGCCTTGCCGAACCGATCCTGATCGGCCGCCCGCAAGTCATCGAGACACGCCTGAAGCGCTACGGCCTGCGCATCCGGCCGCTGCAGGATTTCGAGGTCATCAACCCGGAAGACGATCCGCGCTTCCGCGAATATGTCGATCTCTATTTCTCCCTCGTCGGCCGCCGCGGCGTTATCCCGGAAGCCGCCCGCACGATCGTGCGCACCAACACCACCGTCATCGGCGCGCTGGCGCTGAGGCGCGGCGAGGCCGATGCGCTGATCTGCGGCCTCGAAGGCCGTTACGAGAAGCATCTGCGCGACGTCCGCCTGATCATCGGCAAGCGCAAGGATGTCCGCGACTTCTCAGCCCTCAGCCTGATGATCTCGCAGCGCGGCGCCACCTTCTTCACCGACACCTATGTCACCTTCAATCCGACCGCCGAGGAGGTCGCCGAGGCGACGGTGCTGGCGGCCGAGGAAATCCGCCGTTTCGGCCTCACCCCGCGCGCCGCCCTGGTCTCGCATTCCAATTTCGGCTCGCGTGAATCCGAAAGCGCCACGAAGATGCGCAACGCCCTGCAGCTCGTGCGCGAAGCCGCGCCCGACCTCGAGGTCGACGGTGAGATGCACGGCGAAAGCGCCATCACTGAAGCGTTGCGCAAGCGCGTCATGCCGGACACGACCCTGCACGACGAGGCGAACCTCCTGGTCTTCCCGAACCTCGATGCCGCCAACATCACGCTCGGTGTGGTGAAGTCGATGACGGACGGCCTGCATGTCGGCCCGATCCTGCTCGGCACCGCCCTGCCCGCCCACATTCTCGCCCCCTCGGTCACCTCCCGCGGCGTCGTCAACATGGCGGCACTCGCCGTCGTCGAGGCATCGCAACCGGCCTGAGCCGGCTCAGACTGCTGACAAAGTCGGCCAACTCCTCGTCATGCTCGGGCTTGTCCCGAGCATCTGCAGCCGGTTGATATGCAGCAGATATCAGGCCGGGGCCTGGGATAAAATCCTCTGGTCGGAGCGGCTCTTGATGCCGTCTCAGGCACTCCGCATTGACAGGCGTCCCCTATCCGCAAGCGCATCCGCGCGTTCGTTGCCGGCAATGCCGGAATGGCCTTTGCACCAGGCAATGGTCACCAGCGTATTCTGGGATAGTTGAAGATCGACTGCTTTCCAGAGTTCCGCATTGGCGATCGTTCGGCTTCGGGCATTCCCGTTCGGGTTGCTTTTCTTCCAGCCGTTGTTCTTCCAGATATGTCGCCGGCTGTTGCAGCCTGTGACGGCATAGATGGAATCGGACCAGATGGTCGCCGGCTCGCCACTTGCTTCGCTGTTGATCCAGATTGCCGCCTTAAGGACGGCGGTCAATTCCATCGAATTATTGGCGGAATCTTTGACGCCACCGAAGCCGGAGGCGATTTCCGCGGCATCGCGATAGGCGACAAAAGCCCAGCCCCCATGCCCGGAACCGGGTTCATAACAACCGTCCACGAAGACGTGGAGGCCGTGTTGGGCTTCGGGTAGCCCGACTGTCGCTGCAGGGGAGCGGAGTTCGTTGGAAATGCCTGACATTTTCGCCGTCCTTCTCGCCTTCGCCGCGCCCGCCGCAAGACCACAGCGGCTTGCGACCACCTGTCCCCCATATCTCGCCCCTTGATCACCTCCCGCACCGGCGTCACCATGGAAGCGCTGGCCGTCATCGAGACGTCGCAGGTGCGGTATCGTAAAGAATGCAACGTCTGTAAACCTACCCGGCGCCAAGTGGCATTGCAGCGACCGGAATTCTCCCTATCCTTCGTTGAGGGTTAGTGGCGGAGGTAGCTATGAAAGCTGGTCTGGCGAGCGAGAAGAAGAATCGAGTCCCGGAAAATTGAGAGAAGGAAGTCCCGCTTTTGGCGGCACAGCAGATTCCCCGACAGATGGGCCTCCGGCATTTGCTGGATAAGATCGCGAAAATGCGCTAGGAATTTCTCCAAGCTTATTAAGAGAAACACGTTAAGAGACAACGCGCGGCGATCGAGGCCGCAATCGACCGATCGATTCTTTGCTCATTCCGAGACGACGCCGTGAAACGCCGAAACCTGTCTCTTGCTCTTGCCCTTCTCCTTGCCTTTGCGGCGCCTGCCGCCGCGCAAAGCAGCGCCGTTTGTGAGGACCTGCGCGGCCGCCTCGCCGACCTGCCGCGATCGATCGGCAATGGCATCGGTCCAGAAGCCCGCCAATATTCCAGCGCCATGGCCGAACAGAACCTCGAGCTGCGCAAGGTTCGCAACGAGCTGCGCAGCAATGACTGCACCTCGGGCAGCATGGTCGTGATCGGCGGCGAGAATGCCGATTATTGCGCCGAACTTTCGCAGGCCGAAGCCCGCATGATCGACAATATCCGCTATCTCCAGGACCGCCGCAACGAGCTGGCCGGCCAGACTGGCGCCGATGACGACGCGCGTCGCGAACTGGTCGCGGCTCTCGACCGCAATGGCTGCAACAGCGAAAACTTCTATGCCCCGAGCGATCGCAGCGCCAATGAACCGGCTCCGAGCGTCGAAGAACAGGCGATGCGCACCGATACCTTCATTCCGCTCGGCGGCGGTGAAGAGATCGATCCGCGTTACGGCGTGCCGCGGGCAGAGATGCTCTCGCCGGTCAGCACCATGTGCGTACGTAGCTGCGACGGCGGCTTCTTCCCAATCAGCTCGAACACCACGTCGGTCGATTTCGGCCGCGACGCCCAGACCTGCGCCAAGATGTGCCCGGGCATCGAGACCGAACTGTTCTATCGTGAGGTGACGAGCACCGAAGCCTCGAACATGATCTCGGTCGCAACAGGCACGCCCTACAGCGCCATGAAAAATGCCTTTGCCTACAAGAACCGCACGCCCGGGGAAAAATCCTCCTGCGCCTGCAATCTCACAGCCTATTATGAGGAGATGCGCGGCAAGCAGGCGGTGAGCGAACCGCCGCAGCAGGGTTCGATCACCACCATCCGCACCAGTCCCCCGAAAGATGCCGCAGCCGCCGCGCCGCAACCATCCGTTCCCGAGCGTCCCTACGATCCGACGCAGAACCGCGTCCGTCAGGTCGGCCCGCAGTTTCTGGCCGGCGATCAGGGCTCGATCGACCTCGCCAATCCGGCAACACCGGGCCCGCAGCCACAACAGCAGCAGTGATTGAACAGCTTAAAGTGCGATGGCGGAGCCATAGCGGCGTTGTGCCAGGGTGCATGAGATCACGGCGATGTCACGTGAACGTGCGGCGGGATGTGAATGCGGGTCGCTTGAGCATGGTCAGTAGGTCGTACGACCGCCGCTCAGGTCGAACGTCGATGCGGTCGTGAAGGAGTTCTCCTCGGAGAGCAGCCAGACGACCATCGAAGCGATCTCATGAAGTTCAACAAAACGGTCGCGCGGAATGCGGACGCGCATATATTCGATAAACTCGGGTGTCAGCCCATCCAATATAGGTGTCTTTGCTGTGGTCGGCGTTACCGCGTTCACGGCGATTCCTGTCTTTGCGAGTTCCTTGCCAAGCGACTTGGTGAAGCCCAGCACACCAGCTTTCGCCGCGCTGTAGGCGGCGATGTTCGGATTTCCTTCCTTGCCCGCAACCGAGGAGATGTTCACAATCCGCCCGTAGTCGCGCTTTAACATGACAGGAACGACGTGCCGGCAACAATTGAAGGTTCCCGTGAGGCAGGCATCGACGACGTCTTTCCACTCACTGACATCGTATTCGATCGTGGGCTTTACCGGACCGGTAATCCCGGCGGAATTGACTAGGCCGTCGATACGGCCAAAAATCTCCTCGGTCGTCGCAGCCGCGTTTTTCACTGATACGGGATCTGCGACGTTGACGCCGAAAGCGACAGTGCCAGATCCGAGAGCGGAAGCGCTGTCCTTCGCCATGTTTTCGTTCAGGTCCCAGATGGCCACCTTGCCACCAGACTGGATGACGCGCTCTGCGATAGCGTAGCCGATGCCGCGCGCACCGCCTGTGATCACGATGATGCGTTCCTTCAAGTCGATCATGTTCATTGGGCCGTTATCCTCCGATTGAGCCGCCGATAGCCGAATATCTATTGGAAATTCCGGGATTCGCCTTCAGCGTATCGATATGAAGGCCAGGAATTTATCCCGAGCCCGCGATTATGCCGAGCCAGTTCCCCAAAGCTCGAGATTTCCGATAGTTCAGGAATGGCGAGCTCGG
This sequence comes from Rhizobium beringeri, assembly GCF_004306515.1. Taxonomy (NCBI): domain Bacteria; kingdom Pseudomonadati; phylum Pseudomonadota; class Alphaproteobacteria; order Hyphomicrobiales; family Rhizobiaceae; genus Rhizobium; species Rhizobium beringeri. The sequence goes on from NZ_SILG01000001.1 coordinate 2,167,612, forward strand.
CATAGTTATGCAGCCTGGCGACAGTTCCATGTTCAGATCTCTCTAGGTGTTCGGCAGCCCGCACTGCTTCAGGCCGGCAACCCGGCAAGACGTAGACCAGCGCGCAGGCGCTCCACATCCCTCGGCTCGCGCAGATATGACACATCAACAAGCCAGTCGACGTATTCCGCTGGCCCTGCGGCGGGGTCACCAATCCACAGCGTGCGCACTGCCTGGACAAATACGTCCCCACATTCGTTCGCCTCTTCGATCCTGCCTAGATGACCATAGGCCGCCGCCCGCCAAGCCATGTCTCGCGGATGCCTTATCGGGGAATCGAAGGTTCGTTGCTCGAGAAGCACAGCGGCCTCACTGTAACGTCCGAGTTGGAACAGGATGCGCGAGAGATAGTAGTTATACCAACTCGGGTGACGCGGGTTGATCCTCAAGGCAATTTGAGCGGCAGCCAGCCCACGTTCCGGTCTGCCCAAGGCCCCCTGCATCCAAGCCCAGAAGATCTGGATTATCGGATCGTTCGGGTTCATGGTTCGAGCTAGATCCAGGTGACGTTCGGCTCGATCAAAATCCCGCCAGGTCAGACACATGAATCCAAGTGTGCAATGCACCTTCGGATCATTTGGATCCAGCACAAGCGCTTGCTCGGCAAAACGAAGTGCCTTTATCCTGTTCTCGTCCTTTTCCCTCGGCGCACCGATGCCGTTGTCGATCGCACGATTGAAATATGCATATGCGAGGCCTGTGTAGGCCCGCGCAAAAGTCGGGTCTATTTTGACCGCACGCTCGAGCAGGGAAAGAGCTCGTTCCTGGCTCCCAGGTGTAAAGTCGTCGGAGAGGCGGTTGGCCTGCAGGAAGAGGTCATATGCGTGCATGTCCTCGGGCCGGCGTCGCCGCGCCGACACCTCTCTATCGTCCCTGACACGCTGGGCGACCGTCGCAACGATGTTCTGCGACATCTCCTCTTGAATAGCGAATACGTCCTCCATCGCTCGGTCGTAACGCTCGGCCCACAGATGTGTCCCGCTCGTGGCCTCAATAAGCTGCACGGTGATGCGCACCCGATCTCCCAGCCGCCGAACGCTTCCTTCCACGACATACTCCGCTCCCAGCATGCGTCCGATTTGACGCAGGTCCATGCTCTGTCCGCGAAAGGCGAATGAGGAATTGCGGGCAATCACCGTGAGCTCTCTGAATCTCGAAAGCTCGGTGATGACGTCTTCAGTAATACCGTCGCTGAAATAAGCCTGATCAGGATCTGCGCTCATATTGTCAAAAGGCAGAACAGCGACCGCCGGTTTGTCGGATCGTGAGCTGGCTGGGAGCATTGGCGTCAAGCCGCCGACGTCCATGCAGTAGGTCCTCACCGGCCGTGCGATATTCTTTAGGTGCTGCTCGCCCACATACTCGAAGTGGAGATCGAGTTTTCCCGACAGTTGTTCGTGAGCTGAGCCGGATATGAGCACGGTGCCTGGCGGACATAGTTGCTCCAGGCGCGCAGCGACATTGACCCCGTCGCCAAGAAGATCATCACCGTCGATCACGACGTCTCCGAGGTTTATGCCGATCCGGAGCACGATACGGCGTTCAACTGCAACCTGTTGCTGTTGAGCGGCAAGCTTTTCTTGTACTGCCGCCGCACAGGCAACTGCTCCGACAACAGATCCGAACTCCGCGATGAGGCCGTCACCCATCAATTTTACGATCCGCCCACGGTACTCAGCTATTAACGGTCGGAACACAGCACCCCAGAGCTCTTTAATTGCCACGAGCGCCCTTTCCTCGTTAGTCTCAACGAGTCGGCAGTACCCAACGACATCGGCAACCAACACGGCCGTGGTCCTACGTTCGACCTGAGGCGTTGTCATTTCGTCCTCCGCTGACGCGAGGCAGTCATCGACAGTATTCTGGAAAGCTGCTGCGATGATACCTCATCCAAGCATCCAAGACGATCTCAATCCGCTCGGTGTCACTCGTCCACCGACGGCAATCGCTTAGTCCGCTGCGGGCGCATTCCGGCCGAGGGGCGATCGGTGGAATATGCCGAGCTTGCAATCGGGAACTATCGGAAATCGCGGGCTTTAGGGAACTGGCTCGGCATAGTCTCGGGCTCGGGATAAATTCCGTTATGCCGCGTTCGGCATAACGGAATAAAGATATCTCGGCCTCGCCCGGCGTCGGCGATACCGACATCGGTTTGCTCACCTTGACTGTCAATGGCGTGACTGTGCGATTGAGGCCATGCTCCACCGCACTGCCCTAGGTGTTCAGCCCCCATCCATCATGAAAGACGAGTTCATCGAGCGGTAGCCGCTGCCGCCAGCCTTTGACGGACAGTTCCGGCTCGTCATAGAGCCGGTCGACGAAACCGGCACAGAGCCAGGCGATCACCTCGATATGCTGGGGTATGCCGAGAATGCTCTTCAGGTCGCCCTCATGAAAGATGCTGACCCAGCCGATGCCCACCCCTTCCGCCCGCGCCGCAAGCCAGAGATTCTGGATGGCGCAGACTGTGGAATAGCTATCCATCCTGGGATTGTGCGTGCGCCCCAGTACCACGCTGCCGCTGCGAGTAGGATCGCAAGTCACGCATATGCCGAGCGGCGCCTCGACGATGCCTTCAAGCTTGAGCGAGCGGTAAGCCTGCCGCCGTTCGCCTTCGAACATCAGCGCCGCCTCCTCATTGGCCCTCGCAAAAGCATCCCGGACGCGCGCCCGCACGGTTGCGCTTTTCACCAGAATGAAATTCCACGGCTGCATGAAGCCGACGGAGGGTGCATGATGGGCAGCCGTCAGCAGCCTCTGCACAAGGTCACCCGGCAAGGGATCGGGCAGGAACTGGCTGCGAACGTCGCGCCGCGTCATGATCGCATGATAGACGGCCTCGCGTTCAGCCGCGGAAAAACCGGACGCCGCCGAAAGGGCATCCTCATCAAAAGGTCGCATCGTCAAATCCCCAACAACGCAACCGCCCCGCCGTCCGCGCGGATCGGTCTATCTTGCCAGGCCGGTCTTCTGACTCAGCGTCATCCGTCTGCCGCAGCCTTCCCGGCGAGAAGCCAGTGGCGTAATGAAGCGGCAAGCGTCGGCCTTACAGCGTTGGGCACGTTCCGGCCTTGCACCGGATTCCCGATTCTCCCGCCTAGACGGCGGGCACCTGACGGGGCATCTATTTCAGGAAAGCGCGGCGGCGGCAAGCCAGCCCTCATGCCGCCGACACGCCGCATGCGACATCGACTTCATGGACAGTGGCGCATCGCTGCCTTAGAAACAAACCGATCCTGACCGACGCCCATGGCGCCGCACTTTTTCTCTTTGCATTTTGGTTGCCCGTGCCCCGCCTCACGCCCATGATCCTTGCGGTCGCCCTGTTCATGGAACAGATGGATTCGACCGTGATCGCCACCAGCCTGCCGGCGATCGCAGCCGATATCGGCACCTCGCCGATCGCGCTGAAGCTCGCCGTCACCAGCTATCTCGTGGCGCTGGCGATCTTCATCCCGATCAGCGGCTGGATGTCCGATCGGTTCGGCGCGCGCAACATTTTCCGCATGGCGATCTTCGTTTTCATGATCGGCTCGATCGCCTGCGCCTTTTCCAACTCGATCACGGCCTTCGTCATCTCACGCCTGATCCAGGGCGCCGGCGGCTCGATGATGACGCCGGTCAGCCGCTTGCTGCTGGTCCGGGGAACGCCGCGCCACGAACTCGTCGATGCCATGGCCTGGCTTACCATTCCAGCTTTGATCGGTCCGATCATGGGGCCGCCGATCGGCGGCTTCCTCACCACCTACCTCACCTGGCACTGGATCTTCTGGATCAACGTCCCGATCGGCGTGCTCGGCATCATCCTCGTCACCCGTTTCCTGCCGGCGGTCGAGCCACGCAGCCCGCGGCCGATGGATTTCCCGGGCTTCTTCCTGTGCGGCCTCGGCTTCTCCGGCTTCGTCTTCGGCCTGTCGGTGATCAGCCTGCCGGCCGTGCCCGTTATCTACGGTTATGTCACGGTTGCGATCGGCATCCTTGCCGGCCTCCTCTACCTCCTGCATGCCCGCCGCGTGCCCTATCCGCTTCTCGATCCGAAGATGTTCCGTTACCCGATGTTCCGGGCGGCGATCCTCGGCGCCTCGAATTTCCGCATGGGGCTTGGCGCCCTGCCTTTCCTGATGCCACTGATGCTGCAGCTCGGCTTCGGCCTGACGCCGTTGCAATCGGGCTCGGTCACCTTCGTCAGTGCGCTCGGCTCCATGGGCTCGAAATTCGCCGCCTCGCGCACTTTCAATGCCTTCGGCTTCCGCACGGTGATCTCGCTCACCACCTTGCTGGCGGCGATCTTCCTCGGCATCAACGGCCTGTTCACCGCTGAAACGCCACTGTTCCTGATCATGGCCTGCCTGCTGATCGGCGGCCTGTTCCGCTCCATGGCTTTCTCCGGCGTCAACGCCATGGCCTTCGGCGATGTCGACGAGGCCGACAGCAGCCAGGCAACCGCGATCAATGCCGTTGCCCAGCGTATCTCCATGGCGATGGGTGTGGCGATCGCCGGCGGCATCCTCGAAATTTCCAGCAGCTTCCACGACGGCAGGCTGCTGGTCTCGGATTTCCACATCGCCTTCTTCAGCGTCTCGGCGATTTCGGCACTCGCCTGCATTACCTTCCTGCGCCTGCCCCACGATGCCGGCGCGGAACTGACGGCGCGCGGCCGCAAGCGCCGGCACGCCGAGCCCGAAGAGGCCGTAGCGGAAAATAGCTGATCTCCCTGGCGCCATGGAAGCCCTCCTACACCCACCGGTTCGCAAGGCTCGGCGCCGGCGGGAGCAGAGGCGAATGGCACGCGTGTGCTCAGCATTCCTTTCTACTTTATGATTTATTCACACATCAAATACACACTGCGTTTGCGCGTTTTGGGTTGCTATCAGGACATGGGCATGAGCGCTCGTGATGTGACCGTCAGCGTCGATGCCCGTATTGATATGCCGGTCGGGAACATATCCGACTGAGCCGCAATTCTAGGCCGCCGCGGAATGTTCCAATTTTTGAAAACGATGCCTCTGACAGCCAAGCTGGCGGCGATTATCGTTGCCGTAAACCTCTGCGGCATTTCCGCTTTCGCCACCTATACCTGGATGTACGAAACCCGGGCGTTGATCGATGGCGCCAAGGCGAACTGGTCCAAGGATGCGGAGCAGTTTGCCTCTCTGGCCGCGGGCGGCGTGAAATGGGGGAAGGCGAATGCCGTTCGCGAAGCTTATTCGCTCTACCGCGACGACCCCTCGCTCGATCTTGTACAGTTTTCCGCATTCAACGCGGAACCAGCCTCCGTCGATACGTGGACACGCGACGGCATCAACGGTTTGCCTGCACCCGCCGATCTGGCGAAGCGCCTGAGTGCGAAACCGGAAAAAACTACGATCGACGACGGCGGAATATCCGCTGGCGTGGTCACAATCATCGCGCCGCTTCCGCTGGATAAGGCAGGCAAGGCCACCGGCTACATCGTCACGAACTGGTCTGTCGAAAAAATCGCTGCCGAAGTCAGACAGAAGGTTCTCGTTTCGCTGCTCACGCAGTCCGCGATCACCGCTTTGGCCGTCATCGCCTTCCTTCTCGCCATGCGCAGCCTCGTTGGCCGGCCCATCAGGATCCTCAGCGAGAGAATCAGCGCGTTGCAGAAAGGCGATCTGGCATCTCCCGTCACCTACAAGGAAAATGGTGACGAGATCGGCTTTCTGGCCCGCGCGTTGGAAGTTTTCCGCCATGAAGCGATTGCGAAGGTCGAAAGAGAGCAGGCCGCTGCCGAGCAGAGCGCTTCGCTCGACGCCGAACGGGCGCGCAACGCATTGTTCACGGAGGAAGCCAGCAACACCCAGCGGCTGGTCATGACCGCTCTTGCAAATTCATTGGAAAAGCTTGCCGCAGGCGACTTCTCGATACACTTGGCCGATCTCGGTCCTGAATTCGACAAATTGCGGCAGGATTTCAACAACATGGTCGAAGCAGTCGCGGCCGCGCTGACAGAGATCAAGACCGCCTCCGTCGCGGTTGAAGGCGGGTCAAGCGAGTTGGCATCCTCCGCAGATCAGCTCGCCAGGCGGACAGAGCAACAGGCGGCAGCATTGGAACAGACCGCCGCCGCGCTGGATGAGGTGACCACCACGGTCCGAACATCGTCGCAGCGGGCCGAAAATGCCGGGAAGCTGGTCGAGGAAACCAAGCGAAGCGCCCATGTCTCGGCGACGGTGGTGCGCGATGCAATCGGGGCGATGGACCGGATTCAGACCTCGTCGAGCCAGATCGGCCGGATCATCGGCGTCATCGACGAAATCGCGTTCCAGACCAATCTGCTGGCGCTGAATGCCGGCGTCGAGGCGGCACGCGCCGGCGAAGCCGGCAAGGGTTTTGCGGTTGTCGCGCAGGAAGTGCGTGAACTTGCCCAGCGATCTGCAAATGCAGCAAAGGAAATCAAGAACCTGATCAATGTGTCCGGTCAGGAGGTTGCCGCGGGCGTCGGGCTGGTGAACGAAACCGGCGACGCCCTGCTGAAGATCGAGGAGCAGATCAACCGCATCAGCGACAGTATCGCTTCTATCGTCCAGTCCTATCGCGAACAGGCGACGGGTCTGCAGGAAATCAACGGCGCGATCAACCAGATGGATCAGGCGACACAGCAGAATGCGGCAATGGTCGAGGAAACCAACGCGGCCTGCCAGGAACTGCTGCAGCAAGGACGCCTTCTGCAGGATTCGGCCGGCAGGTTCGTCGTCGGCGCGTCTGCCGCCAGCCAGCCCAGACCAGTTCAAGTCGCCCGCCAATCTCGTCCCGAGCCCAGAGCCTTCGTGCAGCGGCATGCAGGAAATGCCGCCGTTGCCGCTGCTCCCGGTGCCTGGGAGGAGTTCTAACGTCATCCTCGTTCGATAAGCCTTATGCCGCAGCAACCCATAATCAGGAAGGAAACACTATGAAGAAAATCGTGCCCGCATTTCTTTTGGCCTGCACCGCATTTGCCATGCCCATGCGCGTATCCATGGCACAGGATGCCAAGCTTGCCCCGATCTTCGACTACGTGAAGAGCGATGTGACGCCCTGGCTCAACGACCCCGCCATCATCGAGGCCGTCAAGGCGCAGGACGCTACGAACGCCAATCTGAGCGCGGCCGATATCGACGCCCTCGACAAGAAGTGGCGTGCCGAAGTCGATGGCTCCGACCACTCGATGATCGACGGCGTGCTCAACAACGCCCTGTCGAAATTCCTTCAGGCAAAGAAGGAGGCCTCCGGCGGCAAGATCACCGAGATCTTCGTCATGGATGCAAAGGGCCTGAATGTCGGCCAAAGCGACGTCACATCGGACTACTGGCAGGGCGACGAGGGCAAGTTCCAGAAGTCCTTCGGCGCCGGCAAGGACGCCGTCTTCGTCGATGAGATCGAAAAGGACGAATCGACCCAGACGCTGCAGTCGCAGGCAAGCGTCACGATATCAGACGACAAGGGAACCCCGATCGGCGCCATCACCGTCGGCGTCAACGTCGACGCCCTGTAATCTCAGGAGCTGCGTTGGTTCATTGAAGCAATGCAAATATCGCCCGGAAGCACGCGTGATTTCGGGCGATATACGTGGACAAGGGCTGGAGCACGTCACCTGAATAGACGCGAAGAGCCCTAAACGAACCTAAGATAGCTCTAGGAATCTGCCGAGATTTCGTATTCGCGGCGGATGGCGCTGGTTGTGGCTCCCCATGCCGAAGCCTTCGTGCGGACTTGATGTGCCTCAAACGCAAGCCTGTCAGCAAAGCGTTCTTCAACACACCAGATCATAGGGTCTTCGGTTTGTGTAACCTCAAACGAAAGGCAACCTGGCTCTGACTTGGTCAGCCGAATGTGTTCAGGAAGATATTTCTGAACGATATCAACCTCGTCCAAAGATGCACAAATGAGTTGTCCCGAAAGGCGGACTTTGCCCGTCTTATCGTTCGGTCTGTTGCTCTGATTCATTGAACACCGTGCTTCTTTGACTTGCTGGCCTTTATTGCACGGCACCGAACGACGGCAAAGTCCCGCGTCACTGCCCTTATCTCCTTTGCATCTCCCACAGGAGCACCAGCTTCCAGGCAGCAAATTCTGCGTGACAACGCCTGGGCGTGACGCTACATACGCGCCATGTCGATCACATCAATCAACGCCTCGCGATTTTATTGGTACCGCTGCTCTCAGCGGATGCGGGTCTATGCGTAACTGAATTCGACGCGACGACAACCCGAACAGCCGCTAGTCTACCTGGCGGCTTTTTTGTTCCGCACGGTATGACCAAACAGGAGCCATACCGTGTCTGATACCATTGATGATCTCCGCATCGTCGAGATCACTCCGCTGACCAAACCTGCCGATATCATCGCGGAAATTCACCGCAATGCTGCTGTCACCGACACCGTGACCAGCAACCGTGATGCGATCCATAAGATCCTCCAGGGCGAAGACGATCGTCTGATCGTCGTCATCGGCCCCTGCTCCATCCATGACCCGGTTGCCGCCCGAGAGTACGCCGCGCGGCTGGAAGAGCAGCGGCGTCGCTTCGCCGGCGATCTCGAGATCGTCATGCGCGTCTACTTCGAAAAACCCCGCACGACCGTCGGCTGGAAGGGCCTGATGAACGACCCGCATCTCGACGGCAGCTACCGCATCGAAGAAGGGTTGAGGATTGCGAGACGCCTGCTGCTCGATATCAACGCGATGGGCCTTCCGGCCGGCTGCGAATTCCTCGACACGATCACCCCGCAATATATTGCCGATCTCGTCAGTTGGGGCGCGATCGGTGCGCGCACGACCGAAAGCCAGGTGCACCGTCAGCTTGCCTCCGGCCTTTCCTGCCCGATCGGCTTCAAGAACGGCACAGACGGCGGCGCACGCGTGGCGCTGGATGCCATCCTCGCCGCCTCGCAGCCGCATCACTTCCCGGCGGTGACCAAGGACGGCCAGGCTGCAATCGCCTCGACAACGGGCAATGAGGATTGTCACATCATTCTGCGCGGCGGCAAGCGGCCGAACTATGAAGCAGCCGATGTCGAAGCGGTCACCGGAGAAGCCATCAAGCTCGGCGTCGCCCCGCGCATCCTCATCGATGCCAGCCATGCCAACAGTGGCAAGGACCCGATGAACCAGCCACTCGTCGTTAAATCCGTGGCCGCGCAGATTGCCGCCGGCAACAGCGACATCAAGGGCATGATGATCGAAAGCAACCTCGTCGCCGGCCGTCAGGATCTCATTCCCGGCAAGCCACTGGTCTATGGCCAGTCCATCACCGATGGCTGTATCGACTGGGACATGTCGGTCGCGGTGCTGGAAGATCTGGCAAAATCCGCCCAGGAAGGCCGCCGGACGCGCAGTTAAGCCGCTGGGAAATAGCGGACATAGGCGAATTCTTCGCCATCAGGAGACCAGTTGGGCACGTTGATCGTGCCCTGCCCGCCGAAGAGCTCGAACAGCGTCTTCAGGTTGCCGCCGTCCATATCCATCAGCCGCAGCCGCACGTCGAGATCGCGCGGATGGTCGAAAACCGAAGGGTCGTAGGAGAGGATCAACACCTTGTCATTGTTGGGCGACGGATGGGCGAACCAGTTGCCGTAATCGTCTGATGTCACCTGTTGGAGACCCGTGCCGTCGGGATGGACGCGCCAGATCTGCATCAGCCCGGTACGGCTGGAATTGAAATAGATCCACTGGCCGTCCGCAGACCAGTCCGGCCCGTCGTTACGGCCTTCGCCATGCGTCAGCCGCGTCTCCTCGCCGCCGTCGACGGAGATGGTGTAGATATCGAAGACGTCGTCGCGGATACCGCAATAGGCAAGCTGGCGCCCATCCGGCGACCAGCCGTGCCAGTAGGACGGCAGGATCTGAGTGACAAGCCGCGGCGTGCCGCCTTCGATCGGCAGGGTATAGATCGCCGACTTGCCGAATTCGGTCTTGTCGGAGATGACAATCTTCGTCCCGTCGGGCGAAATGCCGTGATCATTGTTGCAGTTGACGGCAAAGCCGGTATCGACCTTGACCACCTCGCCGCCATCGAGCGGCAGGCGGTAGAGCAGCCCGTCGCCATTCAGCAGCAGGTAGGAACCATCAGCCGAAAAGTTCGGCGCCTCCACCAGCTTGTCCGTCTGCCAGACCTCGCGGGCCCTGCCCGTCCTGACATTGTAGATCTCAACCGAGCTACGCATGTTGCCTCCCGAAAATCCTACAGCGCCGCGCGTCATTTCAGACGCGTAAAGGACGCTGTAGCACTTTGAATTAATGACGTCAGCGATCTCGATTGCGTCAGCGATCCCTGAAACGGTTGGTGATCGGATAGCGCCGGTCGCGGCCGAAATTCTTCTTGGTGATCTTCACGCCCGGCGCCGATTGCCGGCGCTTGTATTCGGCGAGATAGAGCAAATGCTCGACCCGGTGAACGGTCACGACATCATGGCCACGCGCAACGATCTCCTCGACCGCCATCTCCTTCTCAACCAGGCATTCAAGGATATCGTCGAGCACGGGATAGGGCGGCAGCGAATCCTGGTCCTTCTGGTCGGGACGCAGCTCGGCCGACGGCGCCTTGTCGATGATATTCTGCGGGATCACCTCGCCAGAGGGTCCCAGCGCACCCGGCGGCACGTTTTCATTGCGCCAGCGGGAAAGCGCATAGACCTGCATCTTGTAAAGGTCCTTGATAGGGTTAAAGCCGCCGTTCATGTCGCCGTAGAGGGTGGCGTAGCCGACCGACATTTCCGACTTGTTGCCTGTTGTCACCACCATCGAGCCGAACTTGTTGGAGATTGCCATCAGGATGACACCGCGCGCCCGGCTTTGCAGGTTCTCTTCGGTAATGCCGCTGTCCGTGCCTTCGAAAAGACTAGACAGCGCGCTGCTGAAACCCGTCACGGGCTGTTCGATCGGCACGATATCGTAACGGCAGCCGAGTGCCTTGGCGCAATCGGCCGCGTCCTTCAGCGAATCCTCGGAGGTGTAGCGGTAAGGCAGCATGACGGTGCGCACTCGTTCTTCGCCAAGTGCATCGACGGCGATCGCCGCGCAGATCGCCGAGTCGATGCCGCCGGAAAGGCCGAGCACGACGGTCTTGAAGCCGTTCTTGTTAACGTAGTCGCGGAAGCCGAGCAGGCAGGCGCGGTAGTCAGCTTCCTCGCGCTCTGGAATATGCGCCATCGGTCCCTCGGCGCAGTGCCAGCCGCCTCCGCCGCGCTTCCATGTCGTCACCGCCAGCGCGGTTTCGAACTGGCTCATCTGGAAGGCGAGCGACTTGTCGGCATTGAAGGCGAAGCTCGCCCCGTCGAAGACGAGTTCGTCCTGGCCGCCGAGCTGGGCAGCATAGATCAGCGGCAGCCCGGTCTCAATCACCTGCTTCAGCACCACCTGCTGGCGGATATCGACCTTGCCGCGATAATAGGGCGAACCATTCGGCGACAGCAGGATTTCAGCCCCGCTTTCGGCCAGCGTCTCGCAGACGCCGAGATCGCCCCAGATATCTTCGCAGATCGGAATGCCGATGCGCACGCCGCGGAAATTCACCGGCCCGGGCATGGCGCCCTGGTCGAAGACCCGCTTCTCGTCGAACTCGCCGTAATTCGGCAGGTCGATCTTGTCGCGCACCGCAATCACCTTGCCGCCGTCGAGCACGGCGACGGAATTGTAGCGCCCGGTCTCATCCTGCCGGGGAAAGCCGATGATGACGCCCGGTCCGCCATCGGCGGTGTCGGCAGCCAGGCTCTCGACCGCCTTCCAGCAGGCGCGGATGAAGGCGGGCTTCAGCACCAGGTCCTCCGGCGGATAGCCCGAGATGAAAAGTTCGGTCAGGACGAGCAGATGCGCGCCCTCCCGGCCCGCGTCAATACGCGCCTCGCGCGCCTTGGCGAGATTACCGGCGACATCGCCGACCGTCGGGTTGAGCTGGCCGATGGCGATGCGGAAGATATCAGAAAGAGCGTTTTCCTGTGTCATGTCATTTATTTAGCCTGCACCTTTCGCCACCGCAACATGTTCGCGCCGAAAGCGGCGCCTGGCGGTGACGAAATTTTTATGAACGAATCGCTGATAGCCCACGCGGCGCCGATACGCATTGCAATTTACCTCCGGAGCGGAATACTGGCGCCGAAAGCGACCGCATCGATAACGGGTATCGGAAACAAGCCATGTCTAATCTTTCGGACTTCGTGCACCATCATTTCGACAAACCGGCCGACGAACTCGGCGACGTCGAAAAGCGCGTGCTGGCGAAAGCGCACGCACGCAAGGTCATCTCGACCGACGTCAACGCCGCCTTCTCAGCCGACGCCTCCTTCGGCGAGCGTATCGCCGACAGCATCGCCCGTATCGGTGGCTCCTGGTCCTTCATCATCGCCTTTTTTGTCTTCCTCATCGCCTGGACGGTGATCAACACCATCATTCTGGTGAGCGGCGCCTTCGACCCCTATCCCTTCGTCTTCCTGAACCTGATCCTGTCGATGCTCGCCGCCATCCAGGCACCGATCATCATGATGTCGCAGAACCGCCAGGCCGAGCGCGACCGCTTCGAGGCCGCCAAGGATTACGAGGTCAATCTCAAGGCCGAGCTCGAAGTGCTCTCCCTGCACCAGAAGATCGACATGCACGTGCTGACCGAGCTGACGGGGCTGCGCGAGGACGTGGCCCGCCTCAGTGCCGCGCTCGCCGCCAAGGGCTAATGCATGTCGCCCAAAAGTGTGCAGCGGTGGGGATAACGACATGCATCAGATAAAGACCTAAAGGGCGTCGCATGAATCCAATACGACGCCCTTTAAGTTGGATTCACTGCATATTGCGGCAAGCCGTCCGATATCTCGTAGAAATCGCCCTTGTCGGCGCAGTAGATATGATGGCCGAAGGCAAGGCCGCTCGGCGTGTCAAAGGCGCCAGCCATGACCGAAATCTCCGCCGATCCGTCCGCCTGCCAGAACAGCGCAGAGCCGCAATTCGAGCAGAAGCCGCGCTGCGCCTCCTCGCTCGACCGGTACCAGCGGACCGCCTCAGTGCCTTCTACCGAAAGTGCCGCGCGCGCCACATTGACCGCGGCGTAATAAAGCCCCGTCTGCCGGCGGCATTGCGAGCAATGGCAGCCGACGACAGGTCCCGGCTTTGCCGTACTTGAAAATTTGACGGCGCCGCAAAGGCAGCCGCCTGTATATCGCTCGGTCATATCAGTCCCCTGTTCCTGAAGGGAAGGTTGCCGCCGATCGTCTCCAGCGTCAAATCCATTTCCCTGAACGAGCCATCAGGAATCTTGAAGGCGACAGGCCCCGTGCGTTTCACAGCAAGACATCGGCGCAGTGCAGGACGCGGCAACCCCTTATTCGCGCGCCTCCCTTACAGGCACATGAATTTACCATGGGTTGTACCAGAGAAATAACCCCACGGAAAAATTACGATTTTTCGATAACATAACGAATTTCATAACATTCCAATACATCCATTACGTTTATTAGATAATTCAAAATTAATATCTTTGGATCTAGAGTCGCAACCGATGATCGATATCCAGAACGGTCAGCATGCGAGGTGAAAAATGAGAATTTTCCAACGTTTCCCTTCGAACGAACGTGGCGCCGCAGCAATCGAATTCGCCATCGTCGCGCCGCTCTTCCTTCTGGTGGTACTGACGATGATCGCCTACGGCATCTATCTGAGCGCATCCCATGCAGTGCAGCAGCTGACCGCCGATGCCGCGCGCACCGCCGTTGCTGGCATGACCAGCCAGGAGCGATCGCAACTGGTCAATGACTTTATCAGCCAGTCGACCATCGACCATCCGCTGCTCGATAAGACCAAATTGCACGTCACCGTTACCACCGACCCCGGCAATGCCAACCAGTTCACCGTAACGGCAGAATACGACGCCAACAACCTGCCGATCTGGAACCTCTACACTTTTCCTCTGCCCGACCACATGATCCGACGCTTCGCGACCATCCGGATGGGAGGGCTTTGAGATGCGTACCTTCAAGGCCCGCCTGCGGCACCTCGCCACCAATGCGTCAGGCAATATCGCCATCATGGCAGCGATCTCAGCTCCCCTCATCCTCTATTCGCTTGGTCTCGGCGTCGACTACGGCATGATGACGCTGCAGCAGCGCCGCCTGCAGCAACTGAGCGATATCGGCGCGATCGTTGCCGCCGCCGACATCAACCACGCCACCGACAACCTCGTTGCCAATTTCGACCAAAACGGCCTCAACATTGCCGTCCGCACCGACACGGGTTATGCGACGAAGAAGGGCGCGCTGCCGCTGACATCAGACCTCACGCAATTCGACGCCGTCGCCGACTTCACCCCCGGCACCTATCTCGCCGACGCCTCAGTGCCGCTCGGCAGCCGTTTTGCCTCCGGCGCCCAGCCCTACGACGCGGTGAAGGTCGGCATCTCTCAGAAGGCGGAACTGATCTTCGCCACCGCCTTTGCCGCCGCTCCCAATCTCAGGGCAGTCGGCACCGCCTCGGCTTCCAAGCTTGCTGCCTTCTCGATCGGCTCGCGGCTGGCGAGCCTCAATGGCGGCGTGCTGAACTCGCTGCTCGGCAGCCTGCTCGGCACCAGCCTCTCGCTAAAGGTGGCCGACTACGAGGCGCTCACATCAGCCGATATCAAGCTGTTCCCCTTCCTTGACATGCTGGCGACCGATCTCAACCTTACCGCCGGCACCTATGACGAGCTGCTGGCGACCGACATCTCTTATCCCAGACTCTTGAAGACGCTCGGCAAGACAGGCGGCCTCACGCCCACCGTCACCAATGCGCTCAATACGATCCAAAAGGCGCTCGGCACGACGCAGGTCAAGATCAAGCTCGAGGATCTCTTCGACCTCGGCTCGACCGGCGAGCGCATGATCGGCAGCGGCTCACACCTCTCGGCCGAGGCGAGCGTGATGGATATCGTCTCGGCGGCAGCCGTTGCCGCAAACCAGAAGAAGCAGGTCGCCGCCAATCTGGGCGCCTCCGTGCCCGGGCTTGCCACGGTCAAGCTGACGCTTGCGATCGGCGAGATGCCGAAGAGTGCTGCCTCGAACGGGATCGGCGCCGTTGGCGCCACCGTCCGCACCGCGCAGGTGCGCCTGGCGCTCGAAGTGTCGGTGCTCGGCGCCAATTCCCTCGCCGGGCTGAAAGTACGCGTGCCCCTCTACCTCGAGGTCGCCCATGCCGAAGCCAGGCTCGCGAGCATCACCTGTCTCGGCGGCGGTGCCAGAAACGCGAGCGTTGGCGTCGACGTGGTGCCCGGCGTCGCCGAACTGTCGCTCGGCGACGTCGATCCCAAAGCCTTCGTCAATTTCGACAGCTCGCCACGCGTCACCCGCGCCACGCTGATCGACGCGTTGTTACTCAGCGTCTCCGGCATGGCGCATGTCAACCTGAGCAACCTCAGCAAAAGCAAGCTGACCTTCCAGCCGACCGACATCGCCGCCAAGACGATCAAGAACGTCTCGACCAAGGATACGCTGACTTCGGCCATGCAGTCGTTGATGAAGGAAACCGATATCCAGGTGAGCGTGCTCGGACTCGGCGTCGGTCTGTCGAAAACAGTGGTGCAGGGTGCCGTCGCCGATACGCTCTCGGGGCTGACCAAGCCACTCGACGAACTGCTCTTCAACCTCATGACCCTGCTCGGCGTCAAGATCGGCGAAGCAGACGTGCGCGTCACTGACGTACGCTGCCAGCAATCGGTGCTGGTGCAATAAGACCCATTCCATCGCCCGGGCCCTGTCTGAAATTGCAGCGGGAATCTGTTGCCTGTCGACAACACCCGCCAACCTCGTCCCATCGCTGCATTGAATCAGCGGCGGTTGTCGGCGATACTTACAGCGCCGCACGTCTTTTCAGACGCGCAAAGGACGCTGTAACACTTAGAATTTCTCAATCAACCTCAGGAGACTGACATGAGAGCCAACCTGTCCAAACAGAAAGGAAACATCCCCCACAAGGACACTCAGCTTCATGAACATTCGGTTCTCCCGCGCGAGGAAAAACTCGCGACGCCATAACCCCTTCGTAAACCTCCTCCGCGATCATCCGACCTCCGCCGACCGTGAGCGGCGCTGGTTGCGCATGCGCAAATTCCTCTCCTACTATCGCCCGCATCTGCCTCTGCTGCTGGCGGATCTGTTGTGCGCCATCCTTGTCGCTGGCACGGCCGTTGCCCTGCCGCTCTGTGCCAATGTCGTCACGAGCCGGCTTCTGGCTCTACCCGATGCGCCGCAGGCCTTCGGACAAATCCTTGCAATGGGCGGCATCATGCTCGCCGTTCTGGCCGTCCAGATCGTCGCGATCTTCTTCGTCGACTACCGCGGCCACGTCATGGGCGCCCGCATCGAGGCCACGGTGCGGCAGGAACTCTTCGAGCACTGCCAGAAGCTCTCGTTCAGCTTCTATGACCGCCAGCGCACCGGCCAGCTGATGAGCCGCATCACCAATGACAGCCTGTGGCTGGGTGAGCTCTTTCACCACGGCCCCGAGGATCTTTCCATCGCCGTGCTGAAATATGGCGGCGCCATGTTGGTGCTGTTCTTCATCGATCCGCCATTGGCAGCCCTGATCCTGCTGCTCACCCCGGTGGCGGTGGCCTATGCGCTTTATTTCAACCGGCGTATGAACCGCGCGCTCGAAGCCAGCAAGCGGCAGATCGCCGCCGTCAACGAGCGAGTCGAGGATGCTCTTGCCGGCATCCGCGTCGTCCAGTCCTTTGCCAACGAGGCGCTGGAGAAGGAACGTTTCGCCGAGCAGAACCGGCGCTTCCTGCAAAGCCGCGCCGAGGGCTACCGCAGCGAAGCCTGGTTTTCGGTCGGTACAGAAACCTTCGCCCAGCTCATCACGATAATTGTTATTGTCATCGGTGGCTTGCGCATCCTGACGGCGGAACTGACCGTCCCCGATATGCTGACCTTTCTGCTCTGCGTCGCTGTGCTGGTCGATCCGGTGCAGCGGCTCGCCAATTTCGTGCGCCTTTGGCAGGAGGGCTACACCGGCTTCAGCAGGGCCATGGAGATCCTGGAGATAGCCCCCGATATCACCGATCGACCGGCCGCGCGCCCCATGCCGGCGCCAAGGGGAGAGATCAGTTTTTCCGATGTCGCCTTCGGCTACGAGGCAGATGGCCCGCGGGTGCTCGAGCAGCTGTCGCTCACCATCGCGCCCGGTGAGTTCGTCGCCTTGGTCGGCCCATCGGGGGTCGGCAAGAGCACGCTTTGCGCGCTGATCCCGCGTTTCTACGATGTCGAAGCCGGGGCGATCTGCATCGATGGCACCGATATCCGCGAGGTGACACTGGCCTCGCTCCGGCGCCATGTCGGGGTGGTACAGCAGGATGTCTACCTCTTTGCCGGCACAGTGGCGGAAAACCTGCGCTACGGCCGGCCCGACGCCAGCGATGCCGAGCTGGAAGCGGCCGCGCGCGCCGCCAATGCGCACGACTTCATCATTGCCCTGCCCCATGGTTATGACACCGATATCGGCCAACGCGGCGTCAAGCTCTCGGGCGGCCAGCGCCAGCGCATCACCATCGCTCGGGCCTTCCTCAAGAATCCGGAGATCCTGATCTTCGACGAAGCGACCGGCGCGCTCGACAACGAGAGCGAACGGGCGGTACAGCAGGCACTGCTCAACCTGGCGAACGGCCGAACCACCCTGGTCATCGCCCACCGCCTGTCGACTGTCCGCCATGCCGACCGCATCCTGGTCCTGACGGCTGATGGCATCGTCGAACAGGGCACCCATGATGAGCTCATGGCGCAAGACGGCGTCTACGCCAACCTGCACAGCGTCCAGGCCAGCATCTGACTGCCTGTTCCACCTTCGCAGCATAAAAAAGCCCGGCATCGCCGGGCTTTTCTTCATCCATTTGGGGCTACTGCATAATTCCCTAAATCGGAATCGATTTAAGGGTAAAATTATGCAGAAATCCAAAGTGCTACAGCGTCCTTTGCGCGTCTAAAAGACGCGCGGCGCTGTAGTCTCAGCCGTTCGCGACCATGCGCTTTTCGTCGCGGCCGCCCTTCATGCGCTCGGCAAGCAGGAAGGCGAGTTCGAGCGCCTGGTCGGCATTGAGGCGCGGATCGCAATGGGTGTGGTAGCGGTCCTGCAGGTCTTCTGCGGAGACCGCGCGGGCGCCGCCCGTGCACTCGGTCACGTCCTTGCCGGTCATCTCGATATGGATGCCACCCGGATGCGAGCCTTCGGCGCGGTGGATCTGGAAGAAGCTTTCGACTTCCGACAGGATCCGCTCGAAGGGACGAGTCTTGTAATTGTTGAGCGTGATCGTATTGCCGTGCATCGGATCGCAGGACCAGACGACCTTGCGGCCCTCGCGTTCGACGGCGCGAATGAGCTTCGGCAGGCTGTCGGCGACCTTCTCATGGCCGAAGCGGCAGATCAGCGTCAGGCGCCCGGCTTCATTGGCCGGATTCAGGATGTCGATCAGCTGCAGCAGATCATCTGCCTGCAACGACGGGCCGCATTTCAGGCCGATCGGGTTCTTGATGCCGCGGCAATATTCGACATGCGCATGGTCGGCCTGGCGCGTGCGGTCGCCGATCCAGATCATGTGGCCGGAGGTCGCATACCAGTCGCCCGAAGTGGAATCGACGCGCGTCAGCGCCTCCTCATAACCGAGCAGCAGCGCCTCGTGGCTGGTGAAGAAATCGGTCTCACGTAGGGCCGGCTGGTTTTCCGAGGTGATGCCGATCGCCTTCATGAAATCCATGGTTTCGCTGATGCGGTCAGCGAGCTTGCGGTAGCGCTCGCCCTGCGGACTATCCTTGACGAAGCCGAGCATCCACTGATGGACGTTTTCGAGATTGGCGTAACCGCCCATCGCGAAGGCGCGCAGAAGGTTCAGCGTCGCGGCCGACTGGCGATAGGCCATGGCCTGGCGCTCCGGGTTCGGAATGCGCGACTCCTCGGTGAATTCGATGCCGTTGATGATGTCGCCGCGATAGGCTGGCAGCGTCACATCGCCCTGCTTCTCGACATTCGACGAACGCGGCTTGGCGAACTGGCCGGCGATGCGGCCGACCTTGACGACTGGAAGCTGAGCGCCGAAGGTCAGCACCACGGCCATCTGCAGGAAGGCGCGGAAGAAGTCGCGAATATTGTCGGCGCCGTGTTCGGCGAAGCTCTCGGCACAGTCGCCGCCCTGCAGCAGGAAGCCGTTGCCTTCGGCGACGTTGGCAAGGTGCTTCTTCAGGCGGCGCGCCTCGCCCGCGAAGACGAGGGGCGGATAGCTGGCGAGCGTGGCCTCCGTTGCCGCCAAAGCGGCTGCGTCGGGATATTCGGGAACCTGCAGGATCGGTTTTTGCCGCCAGCTGCTCGGGGTCCAATTGTCTGCCATCTCACTCACCCGTTCTCACATCCATACCTTAGGATGCCTCAATATGCGGCGGCTTATAGACCTTTAGGTCAGGCTTGCAAAGACCAATCGCCGACAGTTGTCGCCTCACCACCGCCGCCCGGCATTCTCTGATTAAATCCGCATATACCATGTCGATTTCCCCATATTTTAGACTTTCAATGTAGAACCGCAAAGAGTTCACATCGGGGAAATGGCATGGCGATCCTTCCGTCCGGTTTTATATCGGACCGCTCGGGCAATTTCGGCATCATGACGGCACTGCTGGTGGTGCCGCTCTTCGGTGCGGCCGGCATGGCCGTGGATCTCGCCCATGCGCTCAGCCTGAGGACACAGCTTTACGCCGCTGCCGATGCCGCCGCCGTCGGTTCGATCGCCGAAAAATCCGGCGCGGTCGCAGCCGCGATGACCATGAGCGGCAACGGCACGCTCTCGCTCGGCAAGGACGACGCCCGCAGTATCTTCATGTCTCAGATGTCCGGGGAACTCACCGATGTTCATGTCGACCTCGGCATCGACGTCACCAAGACTGCCAACAAGCTGAATTCGCAGGTTACCTTCAGTGCGACCGTGCCCACCACCTTCATGCGCATCCTTGGCCGGGACTCGATCACGATCTCGGGCTCCGCGACGGCCGAATATCAAACCGCCGCCTTCATGGATTTCTACATCCTGCTCGACAACACGCCTTCCATGGGCGTCGGCGCGACCGCGACCGATGTTTCCAAGCTGCAGGCTAAAACAGGCTGCGCCTTCGCCTGCCATCAAATGGACCAGAGCACCAACAACTATTCCATCGCCAAGAGTCTCGGCGTCGCCATGCGCATCGACGTCGTGCGCCAGGCAACCCAGGCGCTGACGGATACGGCCAAGACCGAACGCGTCAGCAGCGACCAGTTTCGCATGGGCGTCTATACTTTCGGCACCAAAGCCGAAGACGCCAAGCTGACGACGATCTCCAGCCCCACCTCCGACCTGACGAAGGTGAAGAATTACACCGACGCCGTCGACCTGATGACCATTCCCTACCAAAACTACAATCAGGACCAGCTCACGAGCTTCGATAGCGCCCTGACCCAGATGAATACCATCATCGACCCAGCCGGTGACGGCACGTCGAATATCAGCCCCGAAAAGATCCTGTTCTTCGTTTCCGATGGCGTCGGCGACAGCTACAAGCCGTCGACATGCACCAAGAAGACGACCGGCGGCCGCTGTCAGGAACCGATCGACACCTCCTTCTGCAAGCCGCTGAAGGATCGCGGTGTCAAGATCGCCGTGCTCTACACCACCTACCTGCCGTTGCCCAGCAACGATTGGTACAACAAATGGATCAGCCCCTTCCAGAGCGAGATTCCGACGAAGATGCAGGCATGCGCTTCGCCCGGCCTCTATTTCGAGGTGACGCCGACCCAAGGTATCGCCGATGCGATGAAAGCGCTTTTCCTCAAGGTCATCCGGGCGCCGCGCATCACCAGCTAGCGCATCGGCCCGAAAATCGGAATCGATTTTCGGAAAGCACGATGCGTAGATTCAAAGTGTTAGAGCGTCCGTCCGAAAGGACGCACGGCGCTCTAGGTCCAATCGACATTCAGGATTCACGTCAGGCTTAATGTGTGATTCATAGGTCTCCGGATTGATTGATCTGGAGACCTCAGATGGCCAAGCGATATGAACTGACTGCATCTCAATGGCGCCTTATCTGCGATCTTTTGCCGGGCAAGCCCGGAGATCCTGGCCGATGCGGGCAGGATAACCTTTTGTTTGTGAACGCGGTTTTGTGGGTGTTGCGGTCCGGAGCCCATTGGCATGACCTGCCTGAGCGCTACGGCAAGTACAAGACAGTCCACAAGCGCTTCACCCGGTGGGCCAAGGCGGGAGTCTGGGAGACGGTGTTCGATCATCTCGTCAAGGATCCCGACAACGACTATGTCGCCCTCGATTCTTCGCTGGTGCGCGCCCACCAGCAGGCGGCCACCGGAAAGGGTGGCGGCCAAAAAGGGGGGACCAGGCTTTGGGGCGCTCCCGAGGAGGACTGACCACCAAGATCCACATGGCCACCGATGGCAGAGGGCGGCCACTCAGGATCATCCTCACTCCTGGCCAGCGCGGCGATGTCACCCAGGCCCCAGCCTTGCTCGAAGGACTAGAAGCCCGCCGCGTTCTCGCCGATAAAGCCTATGATTCTAATGCATTGCGACAAGTCATCAGCAGTCTGGGTGCCGAAGCCGTCATCCCATGCAATCCGACGCGTAAGCACCTCATCCCATACGACTTCGACGCCTACAAAGCTCGAAACCTCATCGAGCGCTGCTTCAACAAGCTCAAACACTTCCGTCGCATCGCAACCCGTTACGACAGGCGCGCCGTCAACTTCCTAAGCTTCATCCACCTGGCCGCCGCCCTCGTCTGGATGCGATGAATGTCGATTCAGCCTAATGCATGTCGCCCGGAAGTGTGCAGCGGTTCCGGGTCAACGACATGCATAAAACAAAGAGCTAAAGCCCGTCGCGGCTCAAAGCCGCTTGCCGTCGCGGATCCGATAGCTCGGCGCATACATGGTGACGAGCTCTTCGGCGGCGGTCGGATGCAGCGCCATCGTCCGGTCGAAATCGTCCTTGGTGCAGCCGGCCTTCAGTGTGATGCCGAGCAACTGCGCCATCTCGCCGGCATCATGGCCGAGGATATGGGCGCCCACCACCTTGCGGCTCGCCGCATCGACGATCAGCTTCATGATCATCCGCTCGGCCCGGCCGGAAAGCGTGGCCTTCAGCGGCCGGAACTGGGCGCGGTAAACCTCGAGCTCGCCGTAACGTTTGCCCGCATCCTCTTCCGAGAGGCCGACAGTGCCGATCTCCGGCTGCGAGAAGACGGCGGTCGGGATCAGCTCGTAGTCCGGCCGGGTCGGATTGTTCTTGTATTCAGTCTCGATGAAACACATCGCCTCGTGGATCGCCACCGGCGTCAGCTGTACCCGGTTGGTGACATCGCCGAGCGCATAGATGTTTTCGACGTTGGTGCGGGAATATTCATCGACGATAACGGCGCCGCGCTCGTCGACCGCGACGCCGGCCGCCTCGAGGCCGAGGCCTTCGGTGTTCGGATCGCGCCCGAGCGCCAGCATGACGACGCCGGCTTGCAGCGTGCCGTTGTTCAGCGTCTCCAGAATGAGCCCGTCCTCACCCTTCGAAACTTTTTGCAGCGTGTCGTGGCAGAGGATGCGGATGCCCTTGGCGACCATCGCCTCGTGCAGCCCGCGTCTCAGATCCTCGTCGAAGCGCGACAGGATCTCGGCGCCGCGATAGATGAGCGTCGTCTCGACACCGAGGCCATGGAAGATATTGGCGAATTCGACGGCGATATAGCCGCCGCCGGCGATGACGATCGATTTCGGCAGCTCTTCAAGATGAAAGGCCTCGTTGGAGGAGATGCAGAGTTCGTGACCGGGAAGGGCTGCGTGCGGGTTCGGCCGTCCGCCGGTGGCGATCACAATCGTCTTGGCCGTCACCGTCTGTCCAGTCTTCAGCAGCCGGACCGTATGGGCATCGACGAGCTCTGCGCGCGTTTCCAGGATCTCGGCATTGGCGCCGGCGAGACCTTTCTTGTAGAGGCCTTCCAGCCGGGTGATTTCGGCATCCTTGGCCGCCACCAGCTTTTTCCAGTCGAAGCTGCTTTCGCCAACCGTCCATCCGAAGCCCGCTGCATCTTCGAAATGCTCATGGAACTGCGAGGCGTAGACGAAGAGCTTCTTCGG
Source organism: Rhizobium beringeri (assembly GCF_004306515.1). Lineage (NCBI taxonomy): Bacteria > Pseudomonadati > Pseudomonadota > Alphaproteobacteria > Hyphomicrobiales > Rhizobiaceae > Rhizobium > Rhizobium beringeri. Next base: position 2,190,747 of record NZ_SILG01000001.1, read on the forward strand.
CACGCAGCCGCGGATCACGCAAGTGCCGCCGTAGCGGTATTCCTCGGCGATCGCCACCTTCTTGCCGAGCGAGGCGGCGACACGCGCGCCGCGCACGCCTCCGGAACCGCCACCGATGACGAAGAGGTCGTAGTCGTAGGAAGACATGAGGAGCTCCGGAAGGGAATCGCAGGAAGAATGTTCCTGATATAGGGGCGATCATCACGAAAACAAAAGCCCGCTCCTGCGTCATCCCGTTCCCATCGCCGAATCTTCATTGTAAACGGCTGCGATTGACCCGGTCGCCGAAGGCTGGCAGGCAATCCAAGGGATGGAAAAGAATGCCGGAGCAAAAGATGGATCAAACTCTCTTCACCAACCTGTGCAGGGCTGGCAAATTCAAGGAAGCGCTCGGCCTCGCCATTCAGGGGCACGAGGACGAAAAATACACGCCGAGCCGTTTCTCGATCGACAAGAAGACGAGATTGCCGATCTTCTATCGCGGCAACAAGCGCGTGGAGCCGGATGAGGAGGGTGTGTGGCAACTTGCAAAGAACCCGAACCCATAGGGGCTGAGCACTGACGCATGCGCTATCCCAATTGCATCTGCATAGCTCTTGCTGCTGTCAGCGGGTAATGCGGAAATCCGTCGGGTTCTTCTCAAGCTGGGTTGCTTCCGTCTCGACGTCCGAAACCGACGCCCCTGAAGGCCCGCGCCTGAAACGCTCGATCATCGTCGAGATGGCGGTGTCGGGTCCTGCGATCACAGCGACGACGGCCCCGTCCTCTTCGTTGCGAACCCAGCCCGTCAAACCAAGTCGCACCGCCTCATCGCGCGTCCAATAGCGAAAACCGACACCCTGGACCTTGCCGGATATCCGCACTCGGACAGCCTTGTCATGATCGGACATCTGCAGTCACCTGAAACCTCGCCGGCGGCATTTGCCGCATCATAGCAAAAAAGCCCGGACAATGCCGGGCTTTCGCAAATTTTGATGGGCAAGCTTACTGCTGGGCAGCCGGTGCGGGAGCCGGAGCGGCCGGGCTGTCGGTTGCCGGCGGCGGCGCCTTGATGACCTTGGAAAGCTCGGCATTGCTTTGCTTTTCCAGGTCGCGGGAAATGCCCTGCGCCCAGATGTCGGCAGCCTTCGCCGTTTCGCGCGAGGCGACCGGACCGTCGCGCAGCAGCTTCTTGCCGACGTCGGAATTATAGAAGTCGGCGATCGCCTTCAGCTCATCGACGGTGAAGGTCTTGGCATAGGTGAGTGCTGCCTCCTTCTCCAGATCGCCGCGGCGCGGCGCCAGCGCCAGCGCCTGCGCGTCCACGGTCGACGAAATGATGTCCTGGTAGTTCGGCGAATCCTGGATCAGGCCAGCCTTCAGGCGCTCGGCGAGACCGGGCAGGATGTTGTCGAACTGGGCAGTGGCGCCGATGGCGTCGATCGCCGCGCGAGACGCCTTCAGTTGATCCTCGGAGACCTCCTGCGCCTTGACAGCGGAGCCGAAGGCAAGCCCGGAAAGAAGGACGGTCGCAGCGGCGAGACGGCCAAGACCTGCAATGTTCATCATGAGTATACGCTCCTGTTATCTGTTTGCCTGCAGTGTGCGCACACCCGCAGGACCGGCAATGATCGCAAGTGCCGCCATATTGATAAAGAGCCCGTGTTCGACGACGCCGGGTATGGAATTCAGCTCGCTCGAAAGCGCCTCTGCATCAGGAATGCGGCCAAAAGATGCATCGATGATGTGATGGCCGCCATCCGTGGTAAACTCTCCGTCACCCGACTGGCGCAGAGCGAGTTCACCCGAGAGGCCGAGCCGGGCCGCGACCTTTTCGATCGCGATGCGCGTCGAGACGAGCCCGAACGGATTGACCTCGATCGGCAGCGCGAAGGCGCCGAGCGTTTCGACCAGCTTGCTCTCGTCGGCAATGACGATCATTCGCTCGGAGGCGGCTGCAACGATCTTTTCGCGCAGCAGCGCACCGCCGCCGCCCTTGATCAGCCTGAGCCCCGTATCGACCTCGTCGGCGCCATCGATGGTCAGGTCGAGTGCCGGCAGTTCGTCAAGCGACTTCAGCGGCACGCCGAGTTCGACGCAGAGCCGCGCGGTTCTTTCGGACGTCGGAACGCCTTCGACCCTGAAGCCGCCCGCGACCTTCTCTGCCAGCAGGCGAACGAATTCTTCCGCCGTGCTGCCGGTGCCGATCCCGAGACGCATCCCGCCTTCGACATGGGCGAGTGCGGCCTCGGCGGCCTTGATCTTCATTTCGCGGGCATCCATGCGCCGCCAGCTCCGATTATTGCGTTGGATGTGCTGTTTACACGGCTCGCCTGGCAAACGAAAGTCAAAATCATCACGGAAAATGAAAAGCCGAAACAGAGGCCTGCGGCCTTCCCGGCCATCGCCGGACGTTGCTTTCCGCCGCGCGATCGCCTACCTCAGGACGATCCATCGCTCCTCAAGACGACCATCGCTCAAAGAGACATGCCCTTGACCCCTGCCCCCGCTCGCCCGGCGCTCGTCGTCTTCGATCTCGACGGCACCCTTCTCGATACCCATGTTGACCTGGTCAAGAGCCTGAACCACACGATCGCGGCCCTCGACCTCGAACCGGTCAGCTACGACGACCTCACCCATCTCGTCGGCCAGGGCGCGCGCGTGATGATCGAGCGCGCCTGCCGGCTGCGCGGCCATCCGCTGGAAGGCGACGCCCTGCCACTGCTGGTCGAGCGTTTCGTTGCCCATTATGCCGGCAACATGCCCGGCCGTACCGAACCCTATCCCGGCCTGGTCGCCGCCATGGACCGGCTCAGATCCGAAGGTTACCGCCTCGCCGTCTGCACCAACAAGATGGAAAGCCTGGCACTCGGCCTGCTCGACAAGCTCGACCTCGTCAGATATTTCGACGCGATATCAGGCGGCGACACCTTCCCCGTGCGCAAGCCCGACGCCCGCCACCTCACCGGCACCATCGAACGCGCCGGCGGCGACATCGCCCGCACAGTGATGATTGGCGACAGCATCAATGATATCGCCGTTGCAAAGAATGCCGGCGTGCCCTCGATTGCCGTGCCGTTCGGCTATTCTGACGTGCCGGTTTCTAGCCTCGATCCGGATGTTATCATTACCCATTTCGATGAGCTGACGCCGCAGCTGATAGAAAGGCTGCTACAGGAATATGCGGAGAAGGTTGCCGTCTGAGGCCGGAGCCGTCCCTCCGCTTTCTGCTCTGGGGTGCCACACGGTACGCCCTCTCCACTTTGTTTCCATTCCGTAATCGCCGCCAAAAACAAAAACGGGCGTCACTAATCAGATCCGACTATCAGATCTGCGCACCACGCGCCTTGGTCGTCGCATCGAACGCCTTGTCGACATAGGCGTCGCGGCCGTAGACGTCGTCGAAATATTCCACCACGCCGTCCTTGTTCGGCCAGGCAGTGAAGTAGGAGACGTAGACCGGGATCTTCTGCGGCACGCGTACCGCATGGTTCTGCCCGCTGGCGATCTGCTTGGCGACATCGTCGACGGTCGTGCCGAGAACGGCAGCCGCCATCGCACGCGGATTGGCAAGGCGCACGCAACCGTGGCTCAGCGCCCGCATGTCGCGCTTGAAGAAGCTCTTCGACGGCGTATCGTGCATGTAGATCGCGTGGCTGTTCGGGAACAGGATCTTCAGTTCGCCGAGCGCATTGTCGCTGCTCGGCGGCTGGCGCACCGAGACGTTATCGGTCGAACCATACCAGTCGACGCTCGAAGAGGCGACGGCATGGCCGTTCACCTCGACTTCATAACCGAGCTGGTCGAGATAGTTCGGATCCGAGCGCAGCTTCGGCAGCATCTCGTTGATGATGATCGACTGCGGCACGCCCCAGAAAGGGTTGAACTCCACTGTCTCGATCTCGTCATCGAAGAAATAGGTCTGGTTGTTCTTGCCGCCGACCACCACGCGCATCGACAGCTGTTCCTTGCCGTCATTATGGTAGTAGACCATGTAAGCGGGCTGGTTGATCATAACGTAGCGTGAACCGAGATCCTCCGGCAGCCAGCGCGCCTGTTCCATGGCGACGACCAGCTTGTCGATCTTCGAAGCATTGGTGTCGCCGCCGGTCATGGCGCGCACCGTCGCCTGGCCGATGACGCCATCGGACTTCAGCCCGCGCTCCTTCTGGAAGTCCTCGACCAGCGAAACGATGTCAGGCGAATAGTCGCTGCTGCCGGCATAGGCGGCAATCGTTGCCGCATGATCAGTCCTCAGCGTTTCGGAACCGTGCTTGCCGATTGCCTTGACGATATTGGCGATCTCGGGCGAGCTCTCGCCAGGTCTCAGCAGCTTGTCGAGCGAAACAACGATTCGCTCTTCGTTGCCACCGTCGGCGGCACGAAGCTTTGCAAGCTCTGCCTTCAACGCCTGGAATTGCGGGCTATCAGGCGAGCGGCTGCCGATATAGGCGCCGACATCGGGGCTCATGCGAGCAAGCTTCAGCACCGGGGCCAGATTGACCACCTTGCGCTGGAAATCGTGGTAGCCGGAGATCTTGTTCGGATCGATGCGGCCGCGCACCGTGTCCTGCACGAAAGCCAGCACCTTGGCGGAGAGTTCGAGTTCGAACTGCGTCAGCGCACGGTCGCGGAAGGCGGGATCGGGATTGGCCGGGTCGATATCAGGCGTCTGGACGGCGTAATCCGCCGGGTCGAGGCCGACGAAGGCCGCATCTGCAAGCGCCGACATCGCCGACTTCGCACGGTCGTTGATCTGGTTGCCATCGACCCAGACGAGCGGATTGCGGCTGTCGCCGTAATAGGCTTCGAGCGCCTTTGCGACGTCGGCATTGGCGCGCACCTTGGCCTGCGCCAGGAAGCGGCGCTGCACGGCGGGTTCGGCGCTTGCATCGCCGCTGCCCGATACATCGGCGACCGCGCCGGTGACGACGGGATCGGCAAACTTGCCGGTATCGACGAATTGCAGCGTCTCGGTTTTGTAGGTGTAATAACGCGGACCGCTCACCTTCGGCAGCGGCGCTTCCGGGTCGAGCCCGCCGAGCGATCCTCCAATGCCGCCGCGCTGGCCCACACGGCCGGGCGGCATCTGGTCCATGAAGATGGTGCTCTGGGTCCGCTGCCTGTCACCGCGCAGCATATCCATCAGTGTATAGGCTTGCGTGGGTGCGGCACTCATCATTGCCACGCCGCAGGAAATTGCCAATGCGGATGCCGCGCTTTTCAAAACGAACGTCATATATCTTCCAGTCCCGGTGTCATGCTGTTCTTGTCACGAGCGCAAGGCTCAAGCTCAAATCCCGCGAAACTCAAGCAGCGTAGGGCCTCATTGATCAGAAACCGGCCTGCGCCGCCAGCGCCGGCGGACTCAATTTTATGTGACGGAGATCCTGCGTGGCGCCGCCCAGCAGTTCACACAAAATTATGAAATTATTAGTTAATTTTTTACCGAATTTTCGCCGGCAGACCAGTAGGGTGAAAACGCCCGGATGCATAAAATTTCCAAAGTGGCCCAAAAGGCACGCCGAAAAACCTGCGTAAACATGACTTCCGATTTCAATATTTCGCACGGCGTCCAGTTTTCTTGTCGGACTTTCCAACCTATAAGACCTCATCTTTCGAAAATGCCCGAAAACAGCATGTAAAGGGAAGGCAAGGCTGATGACCGCAACCCGCACCGAAACCGATACTTTTGGCCCGATCGACGTCGCAGCAGACCGATATTGGGGCGCCCAGGCCGAGCGTTCGCTCGGCAATTTCAAGATCGGCTGGGAAAAGCAACCGCTGTCGATCGTGCGTGCGCTTGGCATCGTCAAGCAGGCGGCCGCCCGCGCCAACATGTCGCTCGACCAGCTCGATCCTGGCCTCGGCAAGGCGATCGTCGACGCCGCCCAGGAGGTGATCGAGGGCAAGCTGAACGACCACTTTCCGCTGGTGGTCTGGCAGACCGGTTCGGGCACGCAGTCCAATATGAATGCCAACGAGGTGATCTCCAATCGTGCAATAGAAATGCTCGGCGGCGTCATGGGTTCCAAGAAGCCGGTGCATCCGAACGATCACGTCAATATGAGCCAGTCGTCGAACGACACCTATCCGACGGCCATGCACATCGCCTGCGCAGAGCAAATCACCCATCACCTGCTCCCGGCCCTCAAGCACCTGCATGCCGCCCTTGACATGAAGGTCACCGAATTCAGCCACATCATCAAGATCGGCCGCACCCACACCCAGGATGCGACGCCGCTGACGCTCGGCCAGGAATTTTCGGGTTATGCCGCCCAGGTCGGCTCCGCCATCAAGCGTATCGAAATGACCCTGCCCGGTCTCTGCGAACTCGCCCAGGGCGGTACTGCCGTCGGCACCGGCCTCAACGCGCCGGTGGGTTTTGCCGAAAAGGTCGCCGAAGAGATCGCTGCCATAACAGGTATGCCGTTCGTCACAGCGCCGAACAAGTTCGAGGCGCTCGCCTCGCACGACAGCATGGTCTTCTCCCATGGCGCCATCAATGCCGCCGCCGCCGCCCTCTTCAAGATCGCCAACGACATCCGCCTGCTCGGCTCCGGTCCGCGCGCCGGCCTCGGCGAGCTGGCGCTGCCGGAAAACGAGCCAGGCTCCTCGATCATGCCCGGCAAGGTCAATCCGACCCAATGCGAGGCGCTGACGCAGGTCTGCATCCATATCTTCGGCAACAACGCGGCTCTGACCTTCGCAGACAGCCAGGGCCATTTCGAGCTCAACGTCTACAATCCGATGATGGCCTATAATTTCCTGCAGTCAGTGCAGCTGCTCGCCGACGCCGCCGTCTCCTTCACCGACAATTGCGTCGTCGGCATCGAGGCGCGCGAAGACAATATCAAGGCCGGCCTCGAACGCTCGCTGATGCTGGTGACTGCACTCGCCCCGAAGATCGGCTACGACGCAGCCGCCAAGATCGCCAAGACCGCGCACAAGAACGGCACGACGCTGAAGGAAGAGGCCCTCGCCAGCGGCCTGGTGACGCCGGAAGAATATGACGCCATCGTGCGTCCGGAGACGATGATCGGGCCGAAGTAGGGAGGTCGCGCTGCCCCTCATCCGGCTGCCGCCACCAACCGGGGTCGAGCCACAGGTCTCGACCCGTCCTTCGGACCCCCGCTCGCGGGGAGAAGGGGATATGCCGCAACGCCTCGACTCCCTCCAGCCTATAGCAAGGCAAACAGCGAAAAATTGTCCATCACGACAGAATTGCCCATGAAATCGAACCGGATTTCTTCGATGTCTTCGAGATTAACCTCGAGAGTGGGGCCGGTGACCTCGAGCTCCTGCTGATAGACGATCTGGCCGTCGTTCAGCGCGGTGAGCGTCAGGTGAAAGGGCGCTGCCGACAATTCGGCGATCGAAACGCTCTGAAAGGTGAATTCCCCGCCATCGAGCATTTTCAAGCTTACGGGCGCAGAACCCGGCGATAGAACGGTATCGCTGAAACCGTCCTCGGTGATGGCGTCGACACCCGGGATAGTATCATAGACATACCCGTTCAGAAGCGTGAATTCGTGACCGCCGTTCACCGAGAGCGCAAAGTTGCGATAGTCAGGCAGAGAGAAATTATCGGCCCTCGATGTGACGCCCATATCGTCGAAATCCAGGATTTCGTGGTATTTTTCGCCTTCGTTGACGCCGTCGATCGCAAGGGTCAGCACGCCGAGGTCCGTGCCCCCTGAGCCATCGGACATCTTGAAGCTCAGCTTCTCGATGAGCTGATCGTATTTCGTTAAATTTTTCACGACGTCGAGCGTGTAGTCCAGCTCGTACTCGAAGTGACCGTCAGGTTTCAGTTTGAAGGTTCCGTATTCGCCCCTTATGATCGTTTCGTGGTCAGGCCCATGTTTGGCGTCGATACGCACGCCATTGACGAAGCGAACATACATGTCCGCTCCCTCGGGATCGCTGGAGAGGCGCAGCAGATTCCCGCGGATCCAATTGTCTTCGAAAAAAACGAGAAGGTCGTCGACAGCAGTTGGCTTTGCATTTGTCATTTGAAGCCCCGGCAGGTTAACGCTGCCGGGAATATGTACTGGCCTCCAACAGAAGGCAACTTGAAGTCGTCTTTTTGTCGGACCGATTTCGACGGTTCGCCTTATCCGCCGCGCGTGGTCCTGATTGCTTTTGCCCCGCAGCGGATTTAGACCGGTTCCAATCTAGCGACGCCCTACCAGAAAGGTCACTTCGATGGCTGACGATCTCTTCCCGCTCGGCAAGGATGCCACCCCCTACCGCAAGATCAGTGGCGACCATGTCTCGGTCGATACGTTCAAGGGCCAGGAGATCCTGACCGTCGAGCCGGAAGGCATCCGCCTGCTGGCCGAAACCGCCTTCGCCGACATCAACCACCTGCTGCGCCCCGGCCACCTGAAACAGCTCGCCTCGATCCTCGACGATGCCGAAGCGACCGATAATGACCGTTTCGTCGCCTACGATCTCCTGAAGAACGCAAATATCGCCGCCGGCGGCGTGCTGCCCATGTGCCAGGACACCGGCACGGCGATCATCATGGGCAAGAAAGGCCGCAGGGTCTGGACCGAGGGCGAGGATACGGCGGCGCTCGCCCGCGGCGTCATGGATGCCTACGAGAAGAAGAACCTGCGTTATTCGCAGCTCGCGCCCATCAAGATGTTCGAGGAGAAGAATACCAAAAACAACCTGCCGGCCCAGATCGACATTTACGAGGAAGGCACCGACGCCTACGAATTCCTCTTCGTCGCCAAGGGCGGCGGCTCGGCCAACAAGACCTTCCTCTACCAGGGCACGCCCTCGCTCTTGACCCATGACCGGATGATCGACTTCCTTAAGGAGAAGATCCTGACGTTAGGGACGGCAGCCTGTCCTCCCTACCATCTGGCGATCGTCATCGGCGGCACCTCGGCCGAGATGAACCTGAAAACCGTCAAGCTCGCCTCCACCCGCTATCTCGACGAACTGCCGACCGAAGGGTCCGAGAGCGGCCAGGCTTTTCGCGACATCGAGATGGAGAAGGAAATCCACAAGCTGACGCAGCAGATGGGCGTCGGCGCCCAGTTCGGCGGCAAGTATTTCTGTCATGATGTGCGCGTCATCCGCCTGCCCCGCCATGGCGCCTCGCTGCCGATCGGCCTCGGCGTCTCCTGTTCCGCCGACCGTCAGGCCAAGGGCCGCATCACCCGCGACGGCATTTTCGTCGAGCAGCTCGAAACCGATCCGTCGAAATACATGCCCGAGATCGACGAGGCGAAACTGTCGGAATCGACGGTGCGCATTGATCTCAACCGGCCAATGGCCGAGGTGCTCGCCGAACTCTCCAGGCATCCCGTCAAGACCCGCCTGTCCTTGACCGGCACCATCATCGTTGCCCGCGACCTCGCCCATGCCAAGATCCGCGAACGGCTGGAAAAGGGCGAAGGCATGCCCGATTACCTGAAAAACCACCCGGTCTATTATGCCGGCCCCGCCAAGACGCCGGTCGGTTACGCCTCCGGTTCTTTCGGCCCGACGACGGCCGGGCGCATGGATAGTTACGTCGACCAGTTTCAGTCCTTCGGTGGCTCGATGGTGATGCTTGCCAAGGGCAACCGTTCGCGCGCGGTGCGCGAGGCCTGCAAGAAGCACGGCGGCTTCTATCTCGGCTCGATCGGCGGCCCCGCCGCCCGTCTTGCCCAGGACTGTATCCGCAAGGTTGAAGTATTTGAATATCCCGAACTCGGCATGGAAGCGGTCTGGAAGATCGAAGTCGAAGACTTCCCCGCCTTCATCGTCATCGACGACAAGGGCAATGATTTTTTCCAGGAACTGAATTTGGGGTGAGTGGGAGGGATGCGTTGCCGCCTGCTCTACCGCGGCGACGCCTTCTCCGACGCGCTGATGTTCCGCGCCGTGACTGCCTCGCCCACGCTCACCTCATCCCCGGCATCGACCCTTGCCAGGATCTCCGTGCGGAAAGCGCCGGCAAATAAGCCGGTGTGCTCCAGCAGCAAGGCGCCGGTGGCAAGGACGGTGAAGGTCAGGATGGCGAAAGAAATATGACGGGAGGTCTCCATGATCTCACGCCCTGATTTGCGGGCTACGAACGGGTCCATCGCAGAAAATACGATCCCCAAAATGTCGAGACTGCAATACGAAATGGCCAAAACCAACTGTCGACAAGATGAATACGGTCTCCGGCAGAGAAGAACTGTAAGTTTTTCAGACACTGTACCCGCTCAGCGAGTATGCATTGTCCCGCTAAAGATACGTTTTTCCATGGAGAATCATAGGCCTGATCGAAGTATTACCCCATGGGGCATTTGTCGTATGTAATCTTTGGTATATATCGCTTTAATCTTTTCCCAAGAAATTTAAGCTAACAAATAGAATATTGCCTTTGAATATATGAGGAGTTCGCCGGATGAATACGGCTGTCGCGCCCAAGGTGCCGGTTCCCGACGTTGCGGGTCAGATCACCTATGCCATGCGCTCCATGGGCGTCGCGCCGATACCGCGCAATTACCAACTCTTCTACGAGGCCTATATCGGCTCCAATCCAGCCCTCACCCGCGAGCTTGCGGCCCTCGGCGGCCAGGTGACCCAGGCCGAACTCGATGCGCTCGGCGCGCAGCACTTCACCCACAGCCCGGCCCGTGTCTTCGACGATGCCCATACGCGCATTGCCGGCGAACTCGATGGCCTGCTGCGCATTCTCAGGCAGGAGCAGAGTTCGCTCGAAAGTTACACCAGACTGCTCGGCGAGACCCACAAGCGCATCACCTCCAAGAGCAACGCCAGCGTCGAACTGATCGAAAACGCCATCGATCTCCTGAGCCAGGCGACCGGCGACACCATGGCGCATGGCGAACGCACCGTCGAGGACGTCGTCCAGCGCTCGCAGGAGATGGATCAGGTCCGCAAGGAACTCGACGAATACAAGCGCATCGCCAACACCGACTCGCTGACGCGCCTTTCCAACCGCCGCGCCTTCGACGACCGCCTTGCCGCCATTTTCGACAATTCGAGCATGCGGCCGGTGACGGCGCTGCTGCTCTGCGACATCGACAATTTCAAGAAGATCAACGACACCTACGGCCATCCGGTCGGCGACAAGGTGCTTGCCACGGTCGCCTCCGTCATCCGCAGCAATGTCCGCCGTGACATCTTCGTTGCCCGCACCGGCGGCGAGGAGTTCGCCCTCATCATCGATGGCAACACGCCCGAGGAAGTGACCGCGATCGCCGAGCGCATTCGTCGCACGCTGGAGACGACGCCCTTCAAGAACTCCCGTACGCGGGTGAATTACGGTCCGGTCACCGTCTCGATCGGCATCTGCATGGCCTCCAGCGCCGGGGATGCCGGCGAACTCTATAGCAAGACCGACATCGCGCTTTATGGCGCCAAGAATGCCGGCCGCAACTGCACCATCCTCTATCAGGACGGCATGCAGAAGGATTTCACCAAGAGCTGGCTGATCTACAAGACCTGACGGCCCCACGCTGTCACCGGTAGATGACGGGTGACGGTTTAGTTTGTCGGCAAACCCCGTTCTTTACTCGGCGTCATTCTCGGCCCTGTGCCGAGCATGACGAAAGAGAAGTTGGCCGACTTGTCAGCAGTCTGAGCCGTGGGTGACGATGCTTTACCACATCGTCTTTGCAGCCCGCCCCGGCCATTCCCGGTCGTAGGTTTCCTGGTCGAAATCGCCGGTCGCTGCCTTCAGCATCTGTCCTGGCGTCGGCAGCTTCGCCGGATCGGCGAAGTGTTCTCCATTCCAGAGCTCGGCCCGCATCACGGCGCGCGCGCACTGGAAATAGACCTCGTCGATCGAAATGACGACGACGGTGCGCGGATGTTTGCCGTCCATCTCGAAGCTTGAAAGCAGCGCCTCATCGTCTGAGACGACGCCGCGGCCGTTGATGCGCATCGTCGTGTTCGAGCCGGGGATCAGGAACATCAGCGCCAGCCGCGGATCGCGCACGATGTTGGAAAGCGAATCGACACGGTTGTTGCCGCGCCAATCCGGCAGATGCAGCGTCTCGTCGTCGATGACGCGCACCACGCCGCCAAGATCGCCGCGCGGCGAACAGTCGAGCCCTTCCGGCCCGACAGTCGCAAGCGCCGCGAAAGGTGAGATCTCGATCATCTCACGATAGAGCGGGGTCAATTGCTTCGTCACCTTGGTAACGGAGGCCGGCGAAAGTCCGGCGCCATAGATCGTGTTGAGCTCTTCGATGCTGCTGATGATTTTCATGAGGCGTCCCGCCGCGGCTTGATCTTCGCGACGGACGCTACAATGCCGCGCGCCTTGCCGGAAGCTCAAAAAACGGAATGATCTCCGCATCTTTTTTGATGCTTTCATCAGGAGCTTCACCCACTCCCCGATCGCCTTCGAGAAACGCCGCGATCGCGGCAAGAACCGGTGCGGCGCCGATGATGCGACGGTGGCCGAAGCCGTTCGCCCAGAGAAGCCGAACGCCCTTTCCTGCCGCGCCGTAGCGCCTGGCATGGAGAGACGACACCTCCTTGTCGTCCTCGGCATGGATGACGAGCACCGGCCGGCCGATCTCGCCCGCCGCTTCGCCGGCGTCGAAGTCCTCAAGTCTCCGTCCGGTGACGCGATGGACCTCATTCTCCAACGCCGCTTGCGCTGCAGGGCGAAGGCCGATCATCCGGCCGAAATCGGTAAACAGCCAGCCCATCTCGCTCGGCGCGCCGATCAGCACCAGTCGCTCGCCGGTGACAGGCGCCACACCAGGCAGCAGCCCCGCCGCCGAGACCATCAGCGCCGCACCGCCGAAGGAATGGCCGATTGCCGCATCGAAGGCGCCGAAGCGCGCCTCGACCGCCGCAATCGTCTCGACGGCAAGCCCCATATGCAGGAAGCGTCCGCCCGAACATCCGTGGCCGGGAAAATCGAGCGCCACGACCTCCGCCCCCGTTGCCGAAAGCATCGAGACGAGCTCGGCCATATATGCGGCGCTGGAGCCCCAGCCATGCGTCACCAGGTAGCGCTTGCGTTTGCCCCTCGCCCCGCCGTTCAGCCGATAGGCATGCGCTTGGCGCCCGCCGGCAAGCCTGAGGGTGAAGCGTTCGGCGCTGGCAAGCCGGGCCGCGCCCACTGCATGCGCCGCCCTCGCCTTGGCTCCCTTCGGCCTTGTCGACGGTGTCCGGCAGAACAGCTGGAACGCTGCTCTGCCTGCCAGATCAGGCGAAACCGCCTGTAGAGCCGAAAACCCGAGGCGGGTGACGTCGAGCGCAAAGTTTGCCATAGTGGGATTCCAAAAGACTGTTCAACACTGAACAATAAAGTACAACGATGAACAAAAATCAATCCCTTCCCTGGGATCATCCGCGTTTTCGCAGCTGGATCGCGGTGGCTCGCGCCTGCCAGCTGATGCAACAATCCCTCGCCCGCTCGCTTGCCGATCTCGACATCAAGCCGCCGCACCTCGATATCTTGGTCAATCTCTACCGTTTTGAGGGCATCTCGCAGCAGGAGCTGGCGCGCAAGCTGCTGGTCGGCCGCTCCAATATGAGCATGCTCTTGCCGCAGATGGAGAAGCGCGGTCTGATCCTTCGCCGCGATGACGAGCGCGACAAGCGCGTGCTGCGCCTCTATTTGACGCCAGAGGGTCGAAAGCTCAGTGAGCAAGCCATGGCCATCCAGACCGGCCTCATCGACCGCGTGCTGTCAGACGAGCCGATCGAGCAATGCATGGCGACCGCCGATTCGATGGAGCGCATCATCACCGTTCTGCTGAAAGATCTGCGCGACGAGGACTGATGTTCAATGCAGCGTCGGCGCGGCCGTCGTGCCGGTCAGCGAGTGATATTCCCAGGCGGCGACGATGATCAGCACCAGCGTCGCCAGAATGCCCATCAAATAGACCTCGATGAAGGGTGCGGCGAAGGCGAGCAGGATCAGAAACACGAGGCCGGCAAGATGCGATAGCGGCAGCTGGCCGCCGGTCGCGCCCTTGAACCAGAGATTGCCGATCAGGAACAGGCCGGAGCCGCCGAGCACGGCCGCGGCGATGCCGAGATTGCCGGTCTCGTGCGGATGCGAGAACATGAATTCGACCGCGACCGCATGGACGATGATGCCGGCAAGGATAGGGATATGCCCATAGGTGAAGGCCTGCCGCGCCAAGCTGCCCGGTGTCTCTTCATGCTCGATGCGGTGGGCCGCGCGCCCGTGGCCGAAGCGGAAATAGAGCCACCACATGGCGACCGTGCCGATAAAGCCGGTGACGAAGACGATGCTGGTCAGCCCGGAGAACGGCAGCTCCGAAAAGGTGCGGCCGGAAACGAGGATCGCTTCGCCGAGGCAGATGATGACGAAGAGCGCACAGCGCTCGGCCATATGCGCGCCGGAAACATCCCAGTCGCGCGCCGTCGAGCGCCCGAGCCCAGGTACGGCAAAGCCCGCAGCCGGCCCGGCATATTCGATCGCAAGCGCAATCACCCAGGCGATCAGCCGGGCTTCATGCTCGAGCAGCCCGCCGGCAATCCAGAAGACCCCGGCAACCACGAGCCAAGTGGTGATGCGAACGAAATTAAGCGTGTTGGGGCGGTCAACACGCGTCATCGCATAGGTCGTAAACAGCGAGCGCCCGACCTGCATCGCCACATAGGCGCCGGCAAACAGCAGCCCCTTGTCGCCGAACGCCTCGGGGATAGAGGCAGACAGCAGCAGCCCGAGCATCATCAGCGCCACCAGCATGCCGCGCACCGGCATTTTCTCGGGATCGAGCCAGTTCGTCACCCAGGCGGTGAAGATCCATACCCACCAGACGGCGAAGGTCATCAGCGCCGCTTCGGCGGCACCGAGCGGCGTGTAGTGGGCGGCGAGCGCATGCGAGAGCTGCGAGATCGAAAAGACGAAGACCAGGTCGAAGAACAGTTCGAGGAAGGTCACCTTGCTGCCGCTGGCGCTACCCTTGGCGCGCAGCCAGTTCTTTCCGTTCGTTTTCGCCATATGGCCCCCCGATGGCTGGAATTATGTGTGGATTGAAAGCGATAGCGGCGCTCTCGTGACCCTCAGCGCGGCTTCTCCGCCGTGTCGCGGTTCATGCCCTTTTCGCTGAGCTCGTCCTCGTAGGCGGAAAACAGCTCAGCGCCCCGTTCGCCGAGCTCGCGCAGATAGGTCCAGGTGTAGATGCCGGTATCGTGCATGTCGTCAAAACCGATCCGGACGGCGTAATTGCCGGTCGGCATCATCGAGATGATCGCGACATTGCGCTTGCCGGGCACCGTCACCTTCTGCCCCGGCCCGTGGCCCTGCACCTCGGCCGAGGGCGACAGCACGCGCAAGAGCTCTGCCGACAGGTCGAAGCTCTGGCCGTCGTTGAAGGTCACCACCAGCCGCTGCCTGTCTTTCGAGACGCGAAGTTCGCTCGGCCAGATATCGCTCATCATTTTGTCCTCTTCTCATGCGAGGAGTAGGCGCTGATCTTTTTCAGCGCAAGCTGAAATTGGCATGCTCGCGAGGGCAGTTTCCCTTGACGCGACAATAGCATATGCCCACATTGATGAGAGTACGGAGATACAGGTGAACACCAGAGTTGGAACGATAGGCAATGCATCGCCGCTGGTGGCAGGTGCGGACCCGATGATCGACCCCTTCGGGCGGGCGGTCACCTATCTCCGCGTCTCCGTCACCGACCGCTGCGATTTCCGCTGCACCTATTGCATGGCGGAGAACATGACCTTCCTGCCGAAGAAGGATCTCTTGACGCTGGAGGAGCTCGACCGGCTCTGTTCCGCCTTCATCGCCAAGGGTGTCAGCAAGATCAGGCTGACCGGCGGCGAGCCATTGGTGCGCAAGAACATCATGTATCTGGTTCGCCAGCTCGGCCAGAAGATCGGTTCCGGCCTCGACGAGCTGACGCTGACGACCAATGGCTCGCAGCTTTCCCGCCATGCCGAGGAGCTCTATGATTGCGGCGTGCGTCGCATCAACGTTTCACTCGATACGCTCGATCCCGACAAGTTCCGCAAGATCACCCGCTGGGGCGATTTCGCCAAAGTCATGGAAGGCATCGATGCGGCTCAGAAAGCCGGGTTGAAGATCAAGCTCAACGCCGTGGCGCTGAAGGATTTCAACGATGCCGAGATGCCGGAGCTCCTGCGCTTCGCCCATGGCCGCGGCATGGATTTGACCGTTATCGAAACCATGCCGATGGGCGAGATCGAAGAAGACCGCACCGACCGGTACCTACCGCTTTCGAAACTGCGCGCTGATCTTGAAGACCAGTTCACCCTTGCCGACATCGATTACCAGACCGGTGGCCCGGCGCGTTACGTCAGGGTCGAGGAAACCGGCGGCCGCCTCGGCTTCATCACGCCGATGACGCATAATTTCTGCGAGAGCTGCAACCGCGTGCGCCTCACCTGCACCGGCACGCTCTACATGTGCCTCGGCCAGAACGACGCCGCAGATCTCCGCGCCGCACTCCGCGCCACCGAAGACGACGCCCTCCTCCATGCCGCCATCGACGAGGCCATCACCCGCAAACCCAAAGGCCACGACTTCATCATCGACCGCACGCACAATCGCCCGGCCGTCGCCCGGCATATGAGTGTCACCGGAGGGTGAGACGCGGTCCCGCAAAGCGGGAGCGATCGATCCAGTGAATCGATCGCAGCGCCGAACGCCCTGAGCCACGCGAAGGGCCGGGATACGGTGCGGCAGTCTCCCTCTTCTCTTCTCCCCAGCGGGGAGAAGGTGGCCCGAAGGGTCGGATGAGGGGGCCACACGGCACGCCATTCATTGCCCTTCGCTTAAGCGCAGCGCATTCGCTCCTGACGTCGCTCACCCCCTCATCTGCCCTGACGGGCATCTTCTCCCCGCTGGGGAGAAGAGGGAGCCGCATCCCCATCACCCAGGCTTGCGCGCACAGATCGCAAACCGGTCCTGCACCATGCGCTCGAGCCCGCGCAGGAACGGCATCTTGCGGGCCTGCGCCCAATGGATATCGGCAAGCTTGCGGTCGACGACAATATCCGTAAATCCGGCTTGGCGCAGAAGATCGACGACTGCTTCGGCCGGCATCTGGGTAGAGAAATGCACGCGTGAGCGGATCTTCTGGTGCCGCGCCATCATCTCCGGCGTCATGTGGCTCGCCGCCGGCTTGCCGGTCACCTTCGTCCAGAACTTCTGCAGGCCCTTGACCCAGTTTTCCTTGCCCATATTGCCGTCGAGGATCAGCACCTTGCCGCCCGGCTTCAGCACTGCGAACCATTCCTTAAAGGCAGAAGCCGGGTCCACCAGCGTCCAGACGAGATGCCGATTGGTGATAACGTCGTAGCTTTCCCGTGGCTCCATCGTGTTTTCGGCGTCGCCGGACACGAAGCGGATATCGGTGCCGCGCTTCTTCGCCTTGGCGCGCGCCTGCGCCAGCATCGCATCCGACCAGTCGAGGCCGGTGACTGCAAAGCCGGCACCATGCATCAGATGCGAGATGACGGCGGTGCCGCAGGCAAGATCGAGTGCCGCGCGCCCTTGGCCCTCACCCAGATGTTTTCTGATCAGCCGCTGCCAGCCTTTCCGCTCCGCTTCCGAAAAGATTTCATGACCGACGCTCTGGTCGAAGGTCGCCGCCCGTTCCGACCAGAAATCGCGGATTTCATCGCGGATGGAGTAGTTCGTATTCATGGAATTCATCTGAGGCACCCCGGCATCGGATCAGTTTGGAAACGCTCTAAAACATATAACTTGATTCATAAAGTCATATTTCTTATGCCTGCGGACATTATTCAGACCTCGGGGGAATTTCCAGATGAATTTCGTGAAAATGCTCGCAGTCTCCGCAGCGGCGATTGCGAGCCTGATGCCGCTTTCGGCCTGGGCGCAGTCCTTCACCGTCAAGGATGTGGCGGGTCGCGAAGTGACCTTCGACAAGCCGGTCGAGCGTGTGATCCTTGGGGAAGGCCGCATGCTCTACGCGGTCGCGCCGATCGAGAAGGAAGATCCCTTCGCCAAGATCGTCGGCTGGCGCAACGATCTCTGGACCACCGACAAGGACGGCTTCAACGCCTATGTCGAAAAGTTTCCGAAGGGCAAGGACCTGCCCTTCCTCGGTAACCTCACAGACGGCACGCTGCAGACCGAAACGGTCGTCAAGCTTCATCCCGATGTACTGCTGCTGCCGATCGGCAACAAGGCGGCCGCCGACGAGGTGAAGCTCGAGGACATGCTGAACGGCATCGGCGTCAAGATCGTCTATATCGATTTCCGCGAGCATATCCTCGCCAACACCGAGCCGAGCCTGAAGATCCTCGGCCAGATCTTCGGCCATGAGGACCGCGCCGAAGCCGTGGCCAGCTTCTGGAAAGAGCAGCTGGCCCGCGTGACGGACAGACTGAAGGCCGCCAATCCGCCGAAGCCGAATGTCTTCATGTATCGCGCCGCCGGCCTGGTGGAGTGCTGCGGCACCTTCGGTCCTGACAATTTCGGCTTGATGGTCGATTGGGCCGGCGGCCACAATCTCGGCTCCGATTTTCTGCCTGGCTATACCGGCTCGATCAATGCCGAGCAGGTCGTCGCCTCCAATCCTGACGTCATCGTCGTCACCGGCTCCAACTGGAGCCAGACCAAGAATGCCAAGGACTTTGTGAATGTCGGCCCGAATGCGGCAGCCACCTTCGACGACAGCCGCAAGGCTCTGAACACGCTGATGGAAAACCCTGCCTTCACCGGCTCCAGGGCGGTTGCCGGCGGCAATGTCCACGCGATCTGGCACCAGTTCTATACCAGCCCCTACCAGTTCGTCGCCGTCCAGCAACTGGCCAAGTGGTTCCATCCGAACCTCTTTGCCGATCTCGATCCAGATGCCACCTTCAAGGAATTCCACGAAAAATTCCTGCCGGTCGCCTATCAGCCGGGTTACTGGGTCGACGCCAAGGCGGGTCACTAATCCGACATGGCCGAGATCGCCGCCATATCGATCGAAGCGGAAGCCGGGAGGGAGCGCTACCGCGCCCTCGCCCGGCGCAAGCTGCTGATCCTTGCCGCCATGACGGCTGCGCTCTGCCTGTCCTTTGCCGTCGATCTCGCCTGGGGCCCGGCCCGCTACAGCCTTAGTGAAGTCGTCGCCGCCCTTCTCGACCCCTCCTCCGTTTCGGATCAGGTGCGCGCCGTCGTCTGGGGCATCCGCATGCCGGTTGCCGTGATGGCGATCGTCGTCGGCGCATCGCTCTCCGTCGCCGGCGCCCAGATGCAGACGATCCTCGCCAATCCGCTCGCCAGCCCCTTCACCCTCGGCATTTCGGCGGCGGCAAGCTTCGGTGCCGCCTTGCCATCGTCACCAGCGTTCCGCTTCTGCCTGTTGCAGCCGGACTGCTGGTGCCGGTCAACGCCTTCATCATGGCGCTGATCGCCACGCTCTTCATCCATTTCGTCTCGCAGGCCCGGGGCGTCTCGGTGCAGACGGTGGTGCTGCTCGGCATCGCGTTGGTCTTCACCTTCAATGCGGCTCTCGCCTTCCTGCAATATCTCGCCTCCGAACAGGCACTGTCGGCCGTCGTCTTCTGGACGATGGGCAGCCTCACCAAGGCCACCTGGCCAAAGATCTGGGTGACGCTCGCCGTTCTGCTGATCGCCCTGCCGCTCTTTGCCCGCAACGCCTGGGCGCTGACCGCGATCCGCCTCGGCGAGGACAAGGCCGCAAGCTTCGGCGTCAATGTCCGCCGCATCCGGCTGGAAACCATGCTGATCGTCTCGCTGCTTGCCGCAGCGCCTGTGAGCTTCGTCGGCACGATCGGCTTCGTCGGCCTCGTCGGACCGCATATCGCGCGCATGATCCTCGGCGAGGATCAGCGCTTCTTCCTGCCGGGCTCGATCCTGTCGGGCGCGCTGCTGCTCTCGCTGACCTCGATCGTCTCGAAGTCGATCATCCCCGGCGTCGTCTTCCCGATCGGCATCATCACGGCGCTGGTCGGCGTGCCCTTCTTTTTCTCGCTCATCCTCTCGAACAGGAGCCGGTCGTGGTAGCACTACAGTTGCAGTCGGTCGGCGCCTATCACGGCCGCAAGCTCTTCGTCGAGGACGTGACGACGCCAGTGATGACATCGGGCGAGGTCGTGGCCGTGATCGGCCCGAACGCCGCCGGCAAGTCGACGCTGTTCAAACGCATCACCGGCCTGCTCAAGGGGCCGGGCCAT
This sequence comes from Rhizobium beringeri, assembly GCF_004306515.1. Classification (NCBI taxonomy): domain Bacteria; kingdom Pseudomonadati; phylum Pseudomonadota; class Alphaproteobacteria; order Hyphomicrobiales; family Rhizobiaceae; genus Rhizobium; species Rhizobium beringeri. Next base: position 2,210,868 of record NZ_SILG01000001.1, read on the forward strand.
GTCGTCGTCGAAGGGTCGAAGACGAAAAACGCCATCAGCTACATGCCGCAGGATACCTCGGCAAACGCGGTGCTAACCGTCTACGAATCCATCCTTCTCGCCCGCAAGCAGGGCCAGTCCTGGGCCGTCAGCGACAGTGATCTCCGCTTCATCGACGAGATCATGACGGCGCTTGATATGTCAGCCATCGCCTTCCGCGATCTCGGCGCACTCTCCGGCGGCCAGCGCCAGCTCGTCTCGATCGCCCAGGCGCTCGTCCGCGAGCCCGAGATCATGCTGATGGACGAACCAACAAGCGCGCTCGACCTCCATCGCCAGGTCGAGGTTCTCGACTTCATGCGCCGCCAGGCTCGCGCCAAGGGCATGATCGTCCTGATCGCCATCCACGACCTCAACCAGGCGCTCCGCTTCGCCGACAAGGTCCTCGTCATCGCCAACGGCCGCATGCACGCCTGCGGCAATCCCCGCGACGTCGTCACCACCGAGATGCTGCGGGAGATCTACAGGGTCGAGGCCCGGGTAGAGAAATGCTCGATGGAGTACGACCACGTGATCGTGGATGGGACAGCGCATTGAGGCTGCCAAAATCAGTCTGCCTCATCAGTTGATCAATCGCTGCGCGGTAAACTTGTCCGTAACAAGCATGTCGATGACCCCCACCCGGAGCGCGCCTGCGATAGCCTCAGTCTTTTTGGATCCGCCGGCAAGAGCAATGACCCGGTCCACCCGTTCGAGATCCTCGAGTGGAAGCCCTATGACCCGGTCGTCCAGGGGTGTCTTGACCGGCTTGCCGTTTTTATCGAAGAAGCGAAGTGAGATATCGCCGACGGCTCCCGCTTCCGCGAGATCCGACAGTTCGCGAGACGAAAAGATGTTGCCGGACCGTGCGAGAAGTTCGGACGGCTCGACTGCTCCGATTCCGACAATCGCAAGCGTTATGCTGCCGAACAAGTCCATCGTCTCCCGAACGTATGGATCGGCCTGCATAAGAAATTTTGCCTCTCTGGACGTCGTAACGCCCTGCACAGCGAGCAGTTTTGGCTCAGCGCCGGTCAGCCGAGCAAGCCGCGTGGTAAGCTGCGTCGCATGCGTCTGCACTGAAGGATCGCCCATGCCTCCAAGGGTTTGGACGATGTACTTCGCCTGAGCGCTCTTCAGGGGATGAATGTTCTCGACCATCTTGGAGATGGTCTGGCTCCAACTCGAGACCCCGATGATTTCCCCTGGCGCAAGCGTCACTTCCAAGAGATGAGCCGCTGCCTCTCCGATACGGGCCATGATGGCTCCGTCCCGATCTTCCGTGCACTCAACGACGATCGCCTCCGGCAAATCATATTTCTCGCGAAGCGCGCCCTCCAGCTCGCTGTAGGTGCCAACGGGGGGAGTCACGCTGGTTCGCACAATATCTTCAGCCTCGGCGCGTTTAAGCATGCGCGACACTGTCGCCTGCGACAGGCGAAGGTGCTCTGCGATCTCCGCCTGTCGCCGTCCCTCCAAGTGGTACATCTGGGCGACCCTTGAGATGAGGCGGAGTTCATTGAGGCGAGTCATCGCTGATCCTAGGGTGAATTTTTATTCATCATTAGCCGTTGTTTCGCGGGACGTCGAGCGGGCAAGTGCATCATTCCATGTATTCAGAAGCACCGCTCGATCCATGGGTTCCGGGTCAATGATATGTGAGCTCCGGGGCAGCTCTGCGATAACATGAAGATCGCTCCACAAGCCAAGTGAGAGACCCGCGAGATATGCGGCCCCCAAAGCCGAGGCCTCGGGTGCTTCGCATTGGATCACGGGATGTTCGATGAGGTTTGAGACACACTGCATCAGGAAGCGGTTTTGGCTCGGTCCGCCATCCACATAGAGCGCCCCGAGCTCGCCGCCGCTTTGTGCTCGCATGGCGGCGATCACGTCGTGCACCTGGAGGGCGATCGAGTCGGTTACCGACCGCGCCATTTGCGCACGTGTCGTATTGAAGTTGATCTGGGAGAACAGGGCACGGGCGTCGGAGTTCCAATAGGGTGCGCCCAATCCCACGAATGCTGGCACGAAGCCCGGTCCGCCCGGTTCGGCGCTCGCCGCAAGTTCGACAAGGGCCGCCACGTCCGAAAGGCCGAGAATGCCTGCCATCCAGGGGAGACTGGCGGCGCAAACGAGAATATTGCCTTCGAAAGCGAAAGTCGGCTTTCCATTGAGACGCCATGCGACGGTCGTTGTGACGCCATTGCGTGGGGGAATAAATCGCGGAAGCGTCGTCATCACCGAAGAGCCGGTTCCGAAGGTTACCTTGCCATCACCCGGCTTGAATGCACCATGACCGAACAGCGCAGCATGACTGTCTCCGATCACGGCCATTATCGGAGTTCCATCCGGCACGCCTGGCAACCCTTGCGTCCTGCCGAAGTCGGCAGAGCTGTCGAGTACCTCGGGGAGGAGCGCGATATCCACGCCGAAAATCTCGCCAAGTTCCTCGCTCCATCTCTGCTCCTGGAGATCGAACAACTGGCTCCTGGCGGCATTGGAAGCATCGCAGGCATGCCGGCGCCCGCCCGTCAGGCAGTGGACGAGCCAACTGTCGACCGTTCCCAGCCGCACCGATCGCCCGGCCGGAATACGGTCGAGCAGCCATCGGAATTTCGAACCGGGGAACATCGGATCCAGTGGTAGGCCTGTGAGCGCCTGCACACGGTGAAGGTGGCCTTCGACAATGAGACGTTCGCAATCTTGTGCCGTTCGACGGCACTGCCAGCTCACCACCGGTCCAAGTGCTTCTCCCGTTTCGGCGTCCCAAGCAGTGACTGACTCGCGCTGATTGGAAATCGCCACGGCCTCGACAGCCACGTCCGGGGCGGCGTTCAGGCAGGCGTCGATTGCCTCGCAGACGGATGCATAGAGCCTGCGTGGGTCTTGTTCGACCCAGCCTGGTTTCGGATAGGTGATGCCGACCGGAGCCGAACCTCTCCCAACAATTTCTCCCTTTTCGGAAACGAGAACTGCCTTTGAATTGGTCGTGCCCTGGTCAACTGCCAGAATTGCCCGCATTCTATCCTCCCCAGATCAGACGGCAGCCGGGGCGACAAAAAGCGTCCGGGCTGATCACGTGATCCCAGTTATTTGCGCCTGATCAGCGACTGCGCCGCGTCGGCGATTGCGGACGGCGCCATCCCGAATTCATCGAGCAGGAATTCTGCCGAACCGGTCGGAGCGTAGACGCCGGGAACTCCGAGACGTTTCATCGGGACTGGAGCATTGTCGACCACCACTTCGGCTACCGCGGAACCGAGCCCGCCGAAGATCGAATGCTCTTCGGCTGTGACGATCGCTCCGGTTTCCTTCGCCGCGGCGATGATGGCATCCTCGTCGATCGGACGAACCGTTGCAAGGTTGAGCACCCTGGCGTTGATACCGCGTTCTGCGAGGATCTCGGCAGCCTTTAGGATTCGATGAGTCAAAGTGCCGTTTGCGATAAGGGTGACGTCAGAACCCTGGCGAAGGAGGTTTGCCTTGCCAAGTTCGAACTTGTGACCCTCCGGAAGGAGGTCAGGCACACCTACGCGAGACAGACGCAGGAAGCAGGGGCCTTTGTAGGCCGCGGCCCACTCAACCGCAGCAGCTGTTTCGATGCGGTCACAAGGCGCAATGACCGGAAGATTGGGCAGAACCCGCGTCCAGGCAAAGTCCTCGATCGAGTGATGGGTCGGGCCGAGTTCGCCATACGCCATTCCAGAAGAAATGCCGACCAGCTTGACGTTGGCATTCGAATACGAAATATCGGCCTTGATCTGCTCCAGCGACCGTCCCGTTAGAAACGGAGCGGCGGCGCACACGAACGGAAGGCGTCCGCCATTGGCGAGGCCCGCTCCAACCCCCACCATGTTCTGCTCGGCGATACCGACATTTACCAGGCGCTCTCCGAACTTCGCCTTGAAGCCGCCGAGCTTGGAGGAACCCACGGAGTCGTTGCAGACGGCAACGATCGTTTCGTTTTCGGCTGCCAGCCGCTCAAGCGTAGTGGCGAATGCGTCGCGGCAATCGTAGAGCTTGGGTGCGTTTATTGGCGCGTTCATTACAATGCCTCCGACAATTCTGCCAATGCGATTTCGTATTGTTCCTTGCTCGGTACCTTGTGGTGCCAGTCGACTCGGTCTTGCATGAACGAGATTCCATGCCCCTTGTTGGTGTGGGCCACGATGCAATGCGGTCTCGATCCCCGGTATTCGAGGGCTGAAACGACTTCGCTCATAGTGTTCCCGTTGATCTCGGTGACTTCCCAATCGAAAGCTTCAAGCTTCGGACGAAGCGGGGCGAGATCGTTGGTTTCCGCCAGGGCGGCGCCCTGCTGGAACCTGTTGTGGTCGATGACCAGCGTCAAGTTATCGAGCTTGAACTGCGCGGCCGCCATGATCGCTTCCCAGTTGGAGCCCTCCTGCATCTCACCGTCGCCCGTGACGACGTAGGTGTGATATTTTGCGCCTGAGAGCTTGGCGGCTTTTGCCATCCCTATTGCGACTGGAAGGCCGTGGCCGAGCGGCCCGGTATTCGTTTCGACGCCAGGGACCTTATTGCAATTTGGATGCCCGTTCAGCCTCGAGTGCGGCTGCAAAAAGGTGGAAATCTCTTCCTCCGGGATGAAGCCGCGTTTTGCGAGCGTCACATACAGAGCGCATGCCGTATGTCCCTTCGAAAGAACGAACCTGTCGCGGTCGGGGTGCTTCGGCTGATCGGGCCAAACATTCAGCACACGAAAATAGAGGGCAGTCAAAATGTCGATGACCGACATCTCCCCGCCAATATGGCCGGCGCCCGCTTCAAAGACCGCCTGGAGATCGCGCAATCGGATCTCGCGAGCGACCCGCTCGAGTTCTGTCGTATTCATGGATTCCTCTCATGCATAAATATTCAGTTATCAATATTTTTGCACAAGACACCGATTAGTCAAGCCCTTTAAGCAATGCTCCGGCAGATGCAAGTCTAGAAAATCCTATTGACAGCTCGGAGGCAACTTGTTAATGAATTTTCCAGCATCAGTGAATATTTATTCGTCGAGTGAATTAGCGAATAGCCTAGGCATAGGGAGGAACAATGGTGGCGCTCGATATCAATGAACACGGGCTTTCGTCCGGCGCCTGGTTGAGCAAGCTCAAGGGCGCCACCGGCCCACTCGTGGGGCTGCTCGCGCTTTGCGTCTTTCTGAGCCTTAGCACCGACACGTTTCTTTCGGTTCGCAACGGCCTCAACATCCTCGATCAGATCACTGTCCTCGGCATCATGGCCGTCGGTATGACCTTTGTCATTCTGATCGGCGGCATCGATCTCTCCGTCGGCTCGGCGCTCGCTCTTGCGATGATGGTCATGGGCTGGACTGCGAATGTCGCCGGCCTACCGCTGCCGGTCGGGATCGCTTTTGCTCTGGTCGCAGCGGGCGTTTCGGGGCTGATCGTCGGACTTCTGGTGACGCAGTTCAGGGTTCCAGCCTTTATTGCCACTCTTGCGATGATGTCCGCGGCGCGCGGCGTCGCAAATATGATCACGGACGGCCAACAGATCGTCGGATTCCCCGACTGGTTCATGATGCTGGCAATCGATCGCCATTTCGGCGTGTTGACAGCCACTGTGTTTCTCATGCTTGCGGTTGTTCTTGCCGCGTGGCTTTTCCTGCACTTCCGGTCCGAAGGTCGCATGCTCTACGCGGTGGGAGGAAATCCGGAAGTCGCTCGGCTGGCGGGTATCAACGTCCCGCTCGTGACGATTGGCGTCTACGTCGCAAGTTCAGTCCTTGCGGGGCTCGCAGGCATCGTGCTCGCCGCGCGGCTGGATTCCGTTCAGCCGTCCAGTGGTCTGGGCTATGAGTTGGACACCATTGCCGCGGTCGTCATCGGCGGGACTTCGCTCTCTGGCGGTGCGGGCGGCATCGGTGGAACGCTGATCGGCGTTCTTATCATCGGCGTCCTTCGCAACGGTCTCAACCTTCTCAACGTCTCACCGTTCCTGCAGCAGGTGATCATCGGCATCGTCATCGTGCTCGCGGTCGGCGCGGAGACCATTCGTCGGCGTCGCGCCTGACGAGCGGGGTTCGCCGGGTTGGCGCACCCAGAATTCCGCTCCAAAAATTTGGGTCGGATCAATACCCCGAGGGGGAGGACACACCCGAGGGTTCCATCTAACAACGGAGGAAATACAATGAAAATTGCGCGCACCATGCTCGCGTCTGCTGCACTGCTCGGTCTCATGCTCGGCCCAGTACACGCGGCGGAACTGAAGAAGCTCGGCTTGGCCGTTGCCAACCTTCAGGCAAACTTCTTCAACCAGATCAAACAATCCGTCGAAGCCGAAGCCAAGAAGCGCGGCATCGAAGTCATCACAGTCGACGCAAAGGGCGACGGGCCGACACAGGTCAATCAGATCCAGGATCTCCTGACCCAGAAAATCGACGCGCTGATCTACATTCCGGCAGGTGCGGCGGCTGCGACCGTTCCGGTCAAGCTCGCAAAGAGCGCTGGTATTCCGGTCGTGAACGTTGACCGCAACGCCGAGGGAGCACCCGGCGATACCTTCCTTGCAACGGATTCCGTCGCGTCTGCCAAGGCCGTGTGCGACTACATCCTGAAGGAAGCCGGCGGCAAGGGGAAGATGGTCATCATCCACGGCCAGAAGGGCACGACGCCGGAAGTCGATCGTTCGAAGGGCTGCGCTGAATCTCTCAAGGCATATCCGGACGTCAAGGTTGTCGCCGAACAGTTCTCGAACATCTGGAGCCAGGACGAAGGATTCCAGATCATGCAGAATATGCTGCAGGCAAATCCGGACGTTTCGATCGTGTTCGCCCAGGCCGACGGTCTCGCCCTTGGCGCCGCGCAGGCGATCAAGGTCGCCAATCCTTCCCAGAAGATCGTGGTTGGCGGCTTCGATGGTGACACCGCAGCTCTCGAAGCGCTCAGCAAGGGCGTCTTCAACGTAACTGCGACCCAGCAGACGCAGAAGATGGGCCGCGACGCGGTTGAAAACGCCGCCAAGCTTGTCGCCGGGGAGAAGGTGCCGCCGGTCCAGCTCATGGATGCCACGCTGACAACCAAGGAAAACGTCGCAGGCTTCATCGCCAACCATCCGTAATGAAGTCGAGGTCTTGAGGAGGTGTGCCGTGACTGATCCAGTTCTTTCCCTGAGGGGCATATCCAAATGGTATGGGCCGCTCCAGGTTCTGAAGAATGTCAGCTTGGACGTCTATCCGGGCGAGGTAGTTGCACTTCTCGGTGAAAACGGAGCGGGCAAGTCAACACTATCCGGCATCATCGCCGGGTCCCGCACACCGTCCGAAGGATCAATGACATGGCTGGGGCAGCCTTATGCCCCGGCCACCCCAAGGGAAGCGATCGACAAGGGCGTTGTCCTGATCCACCAGGAGCTGCAGCTTCTGCCGCAGCTGTCGATCGCGGAAAACGTCTTCATCGGACGCTGGCCGATGAAGAACGGCGTCGTCGACCGTCCCCAAATGGTTCGCCGGGCCCAGGATCAGCTCGCTCGCTTGAACCTTCACATACCCGCAACGCGGAAGGTCGCCGGCCTTTCTACAGCAAATCAACAACTCATCGAAATCGCCAAGGCGTTGGCTCTCAATGCAAAGCTCCTGATCCTGGACGAGCCGACCGCGGCCCTTGGTGGCGCGGAGACGGAAGCTCTCTTCGAACAGGTTAGAAAGCTTCGTTCAGAGGGCGTCGGCATCGTCTACATTTCCCACCGCATGGAAGAGATCAAGCGAATAACCGACCGGATCGTCGTTCTTCGCGATGGCGAGCGCGTGCAGGAATTCTCAGACAGCGCGACCCCGGTGCGAACGATTGTCGAGAGCATGGTCGGACGCCCGCTTGACCGCTTGTTCCCTGCCCTGCCGGTTCCGACAGACCATCCGGTACTCCAGGTGTCCGGGCTGAGCTCGCCGGACAACTCGTTCCGTGACGTTACCTTCGATGTGCGCGCCGGGGAAATTCTCGGGATCGCCGGACTGGTTGGCGCCGGCCGCACGGAACTTGTCCGCGCCATTTCGGGCGCGGACCCAATCAGTGCAGGTTCGATCAAGCTGGAAGGCGAGGAACTCAGGCTGCGCGATCCGGCGGACGCGATCGCCAAGGGCATCGTGATGGTCCCGGAAGACCGTAAGGAGCAAGGCCTGGTTGTCGGGCACCGGATCGGCGAGAACATTATCTACGCCAATCTCGACAAGCTGGGCGGGCGTTGGATTACGCCGAGCGTCAAGCGCTCGTTTGCAGAGAAGGCAGTTGCCAAGTTCGGCGTAAAGGGCCGTGCGGAGCAATATGCCTCGGACCTGTCCGGCGGCAACCAGCAGAAGGTCGTCATCGCGAAATGGCTGATGCGCGATCCTAAGGTCGTCGTACTCGACGAACCGACGAGAGGCATCGACGTCGGCGCCCGAGCCGGCATCTACGACATCATCGTCAATCTTGCCAAACGGGGCGTGGCGGTCATCGTCGTAAGCTCGGACCTCGAGGAAGTTCTCGGAGTCTCCAATCGCATTCTCGTGCTTGCGCAAGGCAAGCAGGCGGGGATTCTCAATCGTGACCAGGCAAATGACGTTTCGGTCATGGAGCTAGCCACCATCTAAACAGACAGAGAAAGGAAGAGCGGTGTCCGACATCACTCTGAACGCCCCAAAGCTTTTCGATCTCAGCGGCCAGGTTGCCATCGTTACCGGAGCCGGCAGTGGCATTGGTCAGCGCATTGCCATCGGCCTTGCGCAATGCGGCGCCGACGTGGCGCTGCTCGACCGCCGAACCGACGACGGACTGGTCAAGACAGCTGAACATATTCGCGCCGCCGGCCGCCGCTCGATCCAGATCGCGGCGGATGTCACGAGCAAGTCTTCCCTTGGAGAGGCAATAGCACGTACTGAGGCAGACCTCGGCCCATTGACACTTGCAGTCAACGCGGCGGGCATCGCTAACGCGAACGCAGCGGAAGAAATGGAGGAGGATCAATATCAGACGTTGATGGATATCAACCTGAAAGGCGTCTTTCTTTCCTGCCAGGCAGAGGCTCGCGCCATGCTGAAGAATGGACGCGGCTCCATCGTCAACATCGCTTCCATGTCGGGTGTGATCGTAAACCGCGGGCTGAGCCAAGCGCACTATAACGCCTCCAAGGCCGGCGTGATCCATATGTCGAAGTCCATGGCGATGGAATGGGTCGACCGCGGCATTCGCGTCAACACCATCTCCCCCGGATACACGGCAACGCCCATGAACACCCGTCCGGAGATGGTCCACCAGACCAAGCTCTTCGAAGAGCAGACGCCGATGCAGCGCATGGCAGCGGTGGACGAGATGGTAGGCCCGGCGGTGTTCCTGCTGTCGAATGCGGCAAGTTTCGTGACCGGCGTCGATCTTCTCGTCGACGGCGGTTTCTGCTGCTGGTGATGCGATGAGAAAGCTCATTGCCGCCGCTGGAAAGTGACCGGTCTCGCTTCCTCCCTGGCTGAGATCGAGGCGCTGAAGGGACTAACGGGCATGACGGCGTGCGATATCGTCGTCTGCCCGCCCTTCACGCCGATCGAACGGGCTGTCGAACGGGCGGCGGGCTCGGACGTCGTCATCGGCGCTAAAGACTGCTTGAATTCGCGACAACCGGTTGAGATCCAATAATGATCGCATGGTAGGTCGCACCCAGATTTGCTGTTTATCGACGGACAAGGAAAGAGCATGAAACGCTTTGAGCAGAAGACTGTCGTCATTACTGGGGGTAGCCGCGGCATCGGCGCCGCCATCGCAAAACGTTTTGCGCGCGAGGGCGCCAATCTCGTCGTCTCGGCCAATGAGGACCTGGTCCATAGCGTTGCCGAACAGATCCGGGCCGAAGGCGGCAAGGCGATCTCATTCGTGGGCGATGTCACCGACAAGGCAAGCGTCATTGCACTCTATGATGCCGCCGAGAAAGAATTCGGCGCGGTCGACGTCTCGATCCAGAATGCCGGCGTCATCACCATCGCCCGGGTCGAGGACTTGACCGAAAACGAGTGGGACAAAGTCATGGCCGTCAACACCAAGGGCGTCTTCCTCTGCGCCCAGGAGGCGATATCAAGAATGCGCAAGCACAAGCGCGGCGGCCGCATCATCAACACCGCCTCCGGCCAAGCCCGCGACGGCTTCATCTTCACGCCGCATTATGCCGCCTCGAAAATGGGCGTCGTCGGCATCACCCAGAGCCTGGCCAAGGAAGTCGCAACCGAGAAAATCACCGTCAACGCCTTCTGCCCCGGCATCATCGAGACCGACATGTGGGCCTATAACGACCAGGCCTGGGGCAAGCTGCTCGGCAACTACGCCCCCGGCGAGCTGATGAAGGAATGGGTCGAGGGCATCCCGATGAAACGGGCCGGCTCCGGCGAAGACGTCGCCGGCCTGGTCACCTTCCTCGCCAGCGATGACGCCGCCTATATCACCGGCCAGACGATCAATGTCGACGGCGGCCTGATCATGTCCTGATGCAGGTCGCCCAACAGTGCGCAGTGGTTTTGGGCGACCTGCATGGAAGGATCAAACCACCAACCAAGCGCGGAAGGCGACCCGGTCGTCGCCTCCGTGTGAACAGTGTGTCCATCGGCGTTAGGGCAGCTTTGCATTTTTGCCCGGTCGACTGACCTTGCCATCCGCCTGTTTTTGATCCTATCTTTGAAATGTTCTCAGGGCGGGGTGTAATTCCCCACCGGCGGTATCAGGAGCAATCCTGGAGCCCGCGAGCGCTTCCGGCACTACAGCGCCGCGCGTCTTTCAGACGCGCAAAAGACGCTGTAGCACTTTGAATTGCTGGAAGGTCAGCAGATCCGGTGAGATGCCGGAGCCGACGGTATAGTCCGGATGGAAGAGGACAACACGGGCAGTCGCACTCCATCCTGGAGTCGGCTGACGTTTGTTCGCCCAAGGGCAGAAGGCTCGCTCACGGATTGAGCCGAGCAGACCATGTCAGCCCGCTGACATAACCCTTGAAAGGCCAGACAGCATGACTATCGCAACAATTGAAGATGCCATAACAGCCATTGCCAGCGGCAAGATGGTCGTCGTCGTCGACGACCAGAACCGGGAAAATGAAGGCGATATCGTGGTCGCGGCCGATGCCGTCACTCCGGAGACAATCGCTTTCATGATGACCCACGCCCGCGGTCTCGTTTGCATCGCCATGGAAGGCGAGCGTCTCGATGCGCTCGATATTCCGCTGATGGTACCCAACAACACGGAATCGCACAAAACTGCCTTCACGGTCTCGGTCGATTATCTCAAGGGCACGACGACGGGCATTTCTGCGGCGGACCGTGCCGCCACCGTCCGCGCCCTCGTCGACGATCGCGCAAAGCCTGACGAATTCGCCCGCCCCGGCCACATCTTTCCGCTCCGCGCCAACCCCCGCGGCGTGCTTGGCCGCCCCGGCCACACCGAAGCCGCCGTCGATCTCGCCCGCCTCGCCGGAAGGATCCCCGCCGGCGTCATCTGCGAAGTCGCCAACGACGACGGAACCATGTCCCGCCTGCCCGAACTCACGCTCTTCGCCGAACGCCACAACCTCCCCCTCGTCACCATCGAGGATCTGGTCGCCTACCTCGACCGCCAGGCCGAAAGAGACATACGCGAAGTCGCCTGATCGATGCTTTTGTTGCGGCGGCATAGCCCGCCGCAACAAAGAGCGTACCACAGTGATGACCCTGACGGCGCCTTCCCTTGCCCGCCCTATGTCCGGCTGATCGAAACCCCACCATCCGCCAGCATCGCCGTGCCGGTCACGAAGCTCGACATGTCGGAGGCGAGGAAAAGCGCCGCATTGGCGATCTCTTCGGGTTGCGCCATGCGTTTTAGCGCATGCAATCCCTCGACGAAGGCGAGCACTTCCGGCGTGGCATCAGGCGCGTTGGTGATGCTGGCGGGTGTGTCGGTGCCGCCGGGAAGCAGTGCGTTGACGCGGATCTTCTGCGCTCCGAGTTCAGCGGCGAGTACCTGCACGAAGCCGATCAGCCCCGCCTTGCTCGCCGCATAGGCGGCCATGCCAGGCATGCCGACGGTGTGGCCGACGAAAGTCGAGGTGAAGATCAGCGATCCGCCGCCTTTTCCCATCGCCGCCGACTGGTGCTTGGCGCCGAGGAAGGCGGCGGTGAGATTGGTCTCGATCGTCTCGCGCCAGCCCTCCACCGACAGCCCGGCGACCGGCCCCATCTCACCGAGGATGCCGGCATTGTTGAAGGCGATGTCGAGCCGGCCGAAACGCGAGACTGCCGTCTCGACGAGCCTTGCCTGCAGCGCCTCGTCCCTGACATCGCCTGATATGGCGACGGCCTGACCACCCTCCGCCTCAATTTCCGCGATGACCGCATCGAGCGCGTCCTGTCGCCGGCCGGTGACCACAAGCTTGGCGCCTTGCCGCGCAAAGAGTTTCGCCGCCGCGCGGCCGATGCCGGAGCTTGCGCCGGTGATGATTGCGATCTTGTCGTTGAGAAGTGTCATTTCGGTCTCTCCTGGGTTGTTGCGAGATCTGAGATGCTCAAACATCAGGCGATGCGGCCACCCGTTTCCCGCGCATGAAGAGAAAAACGCCTATGGCCGAACCGGCAGCGCGACGGCGCGTCCTCATCGACGCCTTGATTGCGGCATCGGAAATATCGGAATTCACTTTATAAAACGGGGATTTGTCGGGACTTCCACCCACACGCCTGCGTTGACATCAGCGCCATTGTGCACCGCATCATCGATTTATGGCTGGTGTGACATTCATCCGATTCCCTTCATGCATCTTCGCGACTAAAAGGGGCGCACAGGTAACGGGAATCTCTTCATGCCGCGGTCACGCAATACTGAGGGCGCCATCTATATGAGCATGGCGATGGCCGGCTTTTCTGCAAGCGACGCTCTATCCAAATCGGTGATCGCCTATATGAACGCCGGCGAGATCATGTTCCTGCGCGGCCTCTTCACCAGCCTGCTTGTCTATCTGATCGCCTGGAAAATGGGCGCGCTGCGTTCCTGGCGCATCATGCTGCAGCCGATGATCATCTTCAGGATCATCTGCGAAACACTCTCCGCCGTCACCTATATTACCGCGCTCGGCATGATGCCGATCGCCAATGCTTCGGCGATCCTGCAGTCGCTGCCGCTGGTCGTTACCTTCGGGGCTGCGCTGTTCTTCGGCGAGCCGGTCGGCTGGCGGCGCTGGTCGGCAATCCTCGTCGGCCTCGTCGGCGTGATGATCATTATCCGTCCCGGCCCCGATGGATTCACCGCCGCTGCCCTGCTCTGCGTCGCCGCGGTGCTGACGACGGCCGGCCGCGATCTCGCCACCCGGAGCATTAGCCCGGAGATTCCCTCGCTGATGATAACCGTCATCACCGCCATATCTGCCTCCTTCTTCGGCGCGCTGCTCATCCCGGTGCTCGGCGGCTGGCAGCCGGTCAGCGCTAACGCGCTTGGGCATCTCGTGCTCGCATCGGTGCTGGTGCTCGTCGGCTACCAGTCGGTCATCCTCGCCATGCGCACCGGCGAAATCTCCTTCGTCGCACCGTTCCGCTATACCAGCCTGATCTTTTCTTCCCTGCTCGGCTTCCTCTTCTTCGCCGAAGTGCCTGACAGCTGGACGCTCGTCGGGGCTGCGATCGTCATCGCCTCAGGGCTCTATACATTCTATCGTGAGGCCAAGCGCCGTGTGTCGCCGATCGCGCAGGAATCCGCCCCGCGCGCGCCGGTCTGAGGAAGGATGATGGCTGAATTCTCGCTCGACAGATCTGATATAGCAGGCGTTGTATTGGCCGGCGGCCGCTCGCAACGCATGGGCCGCGACAAGGCAGGCGTGATGCTCGGGGCCGAGAGCCTGCTCCATCATGTGCTGACCCGCCTCTCGCAGCAGACCCCGCTCGTTGCCGTCAATGCCGATGCCGCCGCCGAGGGCGTGCCTGTCGTTCCCGACCGATTTCGCGGCAAGGCCGGACCGATGGCCGGCATCCATGCCGCCATGGTCTATGCCGCCGGCCTACCCTCGATCACCCATGTTGTCACCGTCTCGGTGGATTGCCCGTTCTTCCCGGCCGATCTCGTCGTCCGGCTGGCGGCAGCGATCGAGCACCCGTCGCAGATCGCCATTGCCGCCTCCGAGGGCCGCAGCCATTCGGTCTTCGGGCTCTGGCCGGTGACGCTGGCCGCCGATCTCGGAGCCTGGATCGCCACCGACGAGAAGCGCCGCGTACGCGACTTCCTGTTACGGCATGACGTTACGGAAGTGGCGTTTCCGCTGCATCCGACCCGCGCCAGCCTGCTCGATCCCTTCTTCAACATCAACACGCCCGACGATCTCGTCGAGGCGGAACGCTGGCTGGAGGCCCTTCGCGGATGACTGCACCGAAAATTTTCGGCATCGCCGGCTGGAAGAACTCAGGCAAGACGGGGCTCGCCGTCCGACTGGTGACGGAGTTCACCCGCCGCGGCTACAGGATCTCGACGATCAAGCACGCCCATCATGATTTCGACATCGACAAGGTCGGGGCCGACAGCTACCGCCACCGCCAGGCCGGCGCCCACGAGGTCACCATCGTCTCCGGCACCCGCTACGCCATCATGCACGAGCTGCGCGGTGCGCCGGAACCCGAGTTCGAGGAGATCCTCGCCCGCCTCGCCCCCTGCGACCTCGTGCTGATCGAAGGTTATAAGCGCGAGCCGATCCCGAAGATCGAGGCCCGCCGCCTGGAAGCGGCAAATCGTGAACCGTTGGCGCCGAGCGATCCCCATATCTGCGCTATCGCCGCCGATCATGCGGTCACGGATACGGCCCTGCCGGTCTTCGATCTAGACGACACAGGCGCCATCGCCGATTTCATCGCTGACATCGTTGGCCTTGGACAGGCGAGGCTTTGAACCACCTGCGTCAACGCCGGATCTAAGAAGCGGAGCCGTTTCGCTTGCCATCGCCTTGGCGATTTCCTTGGCGAGCTGAGCCTGATCATAGGGCTTTGCCAATCTCGGAAGATCGATATCGGTGCCGGCAGGAAGATCGGCATAACCTGTCGCCAGCACGATCGGCAACGCCGGATAAATGTCCCGCGCGGCCTGGGCAAGCTGTGCGCCGGTCATACCAGGCATCGAATAGTCGGTTATGACAAGGTCGAAATGCTGACCGCTGCTGATCAGTTCCAGCGCCTGCGCGCCGGAGTTTGCCTCGACGACCTCGTGGCCGAGGTCTTCAAGCATGTCGACCGAACTCATGGCGATCAAGGCATCGTCATCGACCAGGAGGATCTTCAGTCTGGATGCAGCTTGCGGAACGGGCAGTTCCGCTTCGATCGCCCGCTCGGGGCGCCGTTCGGTCGCCGGAAGCCACAATTCAGCGGTCGTTCCGATCCCAAATTCGCTTTTCAGACGAAGTGCGCCATTGAGCTGAACGGCAAGTCCGTGGATCATCGATAAGCCTAGGCCCGTGCCCTTTCCGAGTTCTTTGGTCGAGAAAAACGGATCAACCGCCTTCTTCAGCGTCTCCGCATCCATGCCGGTGCCGCTGTCGGCCACCGCCAACACAAGATAGGCGCCTTTGCCGAGAACGCCGTCATCGCCGGCCACCTGCTCCTCGCGCAGCGAGATGGACAGCGTCCCGCCATCCGGCATTGCATCGCGGGCATTGACCGCAAGGTTGAGCAGCGCCAGTTCGAGCTGGTTCGCATCGACCAGCGCCGGCGGCAGGGTTGCCGGCAGGATGGTTTCAATGCTGATCGAGGATCCGACCGAGCGCCGCAGCAGATCTTTCATGCCGGAGACCAGCTCGGTCAGATCGACGGGCTTGACCTGCAGATCCTGCTGTCTGGCAAAAGCCAGCAGCCGCTGCGTCAGCGCCGCCCCGCGCCGCGCACCCTGAATCGCCCCGTCGACCAGACGCGTCGCCTTGGCATCTCCGGCAACGTGCTTGCCGAGCAGCTCCAGATTTCCGAGAACGACCATCAGCAGATTGTTGAAATCATGTGCGACGCCGCCGGTCAGTTGGCCGATCGCCTCCATCTTCTGCGATTGGCGAAGCTGCTCCTCGGCTCTTTCACGCTGGGCGACTTCCTCGAGCAGGGTCTGGTGAGCGGCGTTGACCTCTTTGGTCCGTTCCCTCACGCGCTCTTCGAGGTTTTCATTGAGCCGTCTCAGATTTTCCTCGATGGTCTTGCGGACGGTGGTATCGGAGCAGACGCCGACGAGTTTCCTCGCAGAACCATATCTGTCGGAATAAAGCTGCGCATGGACCTCGGTCCAATGCAGTGATCCATCCGGCCAGATCGTCCTGTGCTCGATCGAATAGTCGCGTCCGGTATCGATCGTCTGGCGCAGGCGTGCCAGCACAAGATCCCGGTCTTCGGGGTGGATGCTTGCGATCAGATCGTCGCGCGTCACATCATCGTCCGGCCTTCGGCCGAAGATCGCTTTGCAGGTGGCCGAAGCAGACAGGGCCATCGAGGATAGCTCCAGCTCCCACGCCCCGAGACGACCGGCGGCGAGCGCCGTCTGCAACCGGCGCTCTCCCTCGCCCAGAGCCTCAAGCCGGACTCGCGCTTCATATTGGCGCAGGCGTCCCTTTAATGCGGTCCGGGCCACGCTGATGAAAGAGGTCGCATGGAACGGCCTTTCCAGGAAGGTGACGTTGCCAAGAACCTCGGAAAGCCTGGCAGCGGCCGGATTTCGTTCAGGCCCGCCGCCACGTGTGGTGAGCACGATGAATGGTAGGTCTGACCAGCTCGGCTGGGCCGAAACCCAGGCGGCGATCGGCTTGAGATCGCTCGAGCGAACGGCCTCCTCCGTCAGGACGCCAAGCGCAACGTCATCGCTGAGCGATGACGCGAACATAGGCAGGTCGGTGGCGGCAATCGATACGAATCCGGCCTCATCGACCAACGATCTCGCCACCCAGGCATCGCGACCGACGGGGGTGTAGATCAATGCTTTCGGTTTGCCGGAATTAGGAATTGCCGCTATCCCCGCCATCGGTCGCGAGGAGCGGCGTTGAGGTCGTGACAAATTCTGGAACGCCGCGAAGCACGCCCTGGAACCCGACGAGAGGATCGCCGAACCTCAAGCCGGAAGCGTCTATGCGATACTCCCGGATGGTATCCTCGTGAAAGCCGGTCCTCTTCTTGATCACCGAGACTGCCCGCCGCACCTTTCCCGCAGCCTCGAAGTAACGCAGCAGAATGACGGTATCGGCGAGATAGGTAACGTCGACAGGTGCCTTCATGTCACCGACCAGCCCGTGCTGGGCAACGGTGAGAAAGGTGTTGGCGCCTTGCCTGTTCAAATATTGCAGCAACTCGTGCATATGAAGGATCAGCGAATTCTCATCCGGCATCGAAGCCTGATAACCGTTGATACTATCGATGATCACGGTTTTCGCATCCGACTTGTCGACGCAGTTGCGCACGCGGTGGGCGAATTCGCCCGGCGACAGTTCGGCGGCATCGAGCTGTTCGATGTGAATATCACCCGCGTTTCGCATGGCTTCGAGATCCATTCCGAGCGCCTTCAGCCGCGTGAAAAGCAGGCCCAACTCCTCGTCAAAAATGAAGGCCGCCACTTTCTCGCCGCGCGCGACCGCAGCCATCAGGAATTGAAACGAGAACGTGCTTTTGCCGGTGCCGGCAGGACCAAGGATGAGTGTACTGGAACCTCGCTCCAGGCCACCTCCGAGAAGCAGATCGAGTTCCGCAATATTGCAGGAAATCTGATCGCGGGCGTAACTCGACCTGTGTTCGGCGGCAACGAGCCGCGGAAAGACGATAACGCCGCCAGTCTGGATGATGAAATCGTGATAGCCGCCGCGGAAGGCCTGTCCGCGATATTTTATGACCCTGAGACGTCGGCGTTCGGAGCCGTAGCTCGGCGCCATCTCTTCCAGATGAATGACACCGTGCACAACGCTGTGCACCGTCTTGTCGAGCACCTCGGACGTCAGATCATCGAGCAGTAGGACTGTCGCTCCTTGTCGGGCAAAATAATGTTTGAGCGCGAGGATCTGCCGGCGGTAGCGCAGTGAGCTTTGCGCGAGCAGCCTTATCTCCGACAGACTGTCGAGAACCACGCGACGTGGCTTGATCCGCTCGAAAGCGGCAAAGATTTCCTTTGTCGTCTCTCCGAGTTCAAGATCCGACGAATAAAGCAGGCTCTGCTGCTGATCGGCATCCAGCAGGCTTTCAGGAGGCACGACCTCGAAGACCTCGATATTGCCATCGATCACCATGCCGTGCGATGCGGCACCGGCCCGAAGTTCGCTCTCGGTTTCCGAAAGGGTGATGTAGAGCCCCTGCTCGCCGAGCCGCGCACCTTCGATCAGGAACTGCAGCGCAATCGTCGTTTTGCCAGCTCCCGGATTTCCCTCCAGGAGAAAAACGTGCCCCGGCGAAAGGCCCCCCGCCAGAACTGTATCCAAACCGGACACGCCAGTCCGAGCTTTCGTGGCAGGTGCCGCAGTATTCATTCACTGTTTCCTTCAATTCCAAGTGTGAATTAGCGGCGAGTGATGGAATGTCAAATCACTGGCAGGCATGATTTCGCATCCGGCAAGAGCCGATCACCAGTGGTTCGGATATATGCCTGTCCGGGCGGCCCGAAACGGTGGGCGTCTATCCTCGATAGCGAAGTGCATCGACGACGAGGGCGAATGCCGGCGACGTATGCCTGCGGCTCGGATAGTAGAGATGGTAGCCGGAAAACGGCAGACACCAATCCTCCAGGACGCGCACCAGCCGCCCTTCGGCAAGATGCGCCTCGACCAAGTCCTCCGGCATATAGGCCAGCCCAAGACCAGCCAGCACCGCGTTCAACCGCAGGGCTATATTGTTGAAGACCAACTGTCCTTCGACCCGAACCCTGAGCTCGCGCCCGTCCTTCTCGAACTCCCATGCATAAACGCTGCCATAGGTCGGCAGGCGCAGATTGACGCAATTGTGATCCGTAAGGTCCTGCGGCGTCAGCGGCTTCGGCCTGGTGTCGAAATAGGCGGGAGCGCCGACCACGGCCATCCGCATGTCGGGGCCGATGCGCACCGCGATCATGTCCTTCGCCACCTGTTCTCCAAGCCGCACCCCCGCATCGTAGCGCTCCGCGACGATGTCGGTCAGACCGTAGTCGACAATGATCTCGACATTGATATCGGGATAATCAGGCAGGAGCTTTTCCAAGGCGGGCCAGAGGACGGCATCGGCGGCATGCTCGCCGGCATTGATGCGAATGGTGCCTGCCGGCTTCTCACGGAAGGCGCTCAAGGCAGCCAGCTCGCTCTCGATCTCGTCGAGCCGCGGTCCGATGGAGACGAGCAGGCGTTCGCCGGCCTCTGTCGGCGCGACGCTGCGGGTCGTGCGGGTCAGCAATCGCAGTCCAAGCCGCTCCTCGAGCCCGCGGATGGTGTGGCTGAGGGCCGATTGCGACACCCCCAGCTTGCCCGCCGCCTTTGTGAAGCTCTGTGCGCGTGCGACGGCGAGGAAGGCGATCAGGTCGTTGACGGCGGGGCGCGGCATTTATGAAACTTTCTCATGGGTTCTTGCCGTTTATACCATCTAATCGCGACCAGGCGCACGCCCTAAATACCTGGTTACTCCGAGTGGACACGTCCACCCGACATCGAAAGGAAGACAAAGATGGATATCAAGCGAAGCGGTTCGCAGCCTTCGGCCAAGGGACCAGCCGATTGGTTTACCGGCAGCGTGCGTGTCGACCCACTGTTTGCCGTGACCAGCCCAGCACGCGCGGCTGGCGCCAGCGTCACCTTCGAGCCCGGAGCCCGCACCGCCTGGCACACCCATCCGCTCGGTCAGACGCTGGTCGTCACGTCTGGCTGCGGTCGCGTGCAACGCGACGGCGGTCCCGTCGAGGAGATCCGCGCCGGCGACGTTGTCTGCTTCGCACCGGGTGAACGCCATTGGCACGGCGCATCGCCAACGACGGCAGTGACCCATATCGCCATCCAGGAACAGCTCGACGGCAAGGTCGTCGACTGGATGGAGCATGTCACCGACACGCAATACCAAGGTTAGAAAAGGAAACTTCTATGCAGAAGCGTGAACTTGGAAAGAGCGGACTTCAAGTCTCAGCCATCGGTCTGGGCTGCATGGGGCTGAGTTACGGTTATGGCCCCGCGACAGATATTCAGGAAGCAACCGCACTGATCCGGCGGGCATTTGAACGCGGCGTGACCTTCTTCGACACGGCCGAGGCCTATGGCCCCCATAAGAACGAAGAGCTTCTGGGAGAGGCCCTCGCCCCCTTCCGCGAGGAGGTGGTGATCGCCACGAAATTCGGTTTCAACTTCGATGCCAATGGCGGCCAGAGCGGCATGAACAGCCGGCCGGAACAGATCCGCGCGGTGGCCGACCAGGCGCTGAAGCGTTTGAAGACCGATGTCATCGATCTCTTCTACCAGCATCGCGTCGATCCCGATGTTCCGATCGAGGATGTCGCCGGCACGGTCAAGGCGCTGATCGCAGAAGGCAAGGTCAGGCATTTCGGCCTCTCGGAAGCCGGCGCCCAGACGATCCGCCGCGCCCATGCCGTCCAGCCGGTGGCGGCGTTGCAGAGCGAATATTCGCTGTGGTGGCGCGAACCCGAGCAGGAAATCCTGCCGACGCTGGAAGAACTCGGCATCGGTTTCGTTCCGTTCAGCCCGCTCGGTAAGGGCTTTCTGACTGGCGCGATCAGCGAAACGACCACCTTCGACAGCAAGGATTTCCGCAACGCCGTGCCGCGCTTTTCTCAGGAGGCGCGAAAGGCCAACCAGGCGCTCGTCGATCGTCTCGGAGAAATCGCCGCCCGCAAAAAGGCAACCTCCGCCCAAGTGGCTCTCGCATGGCTGCTGGCGCAGAAGCCCTGGATCGTGCCGATCCCCGGCACAACCAAGCTGCATCGCCTCGAGGAGAACATCCAGGCCGCTGAAGTCGAACTGACGGCTGACGATCTTGCCAGCATCGAAAGCGCACTCGCCACGATCAAGGTGGAAGGCGAACGTTATCCCGCACATCAGCAGGCAAGGGTCAACCGCTAAGAGCGGCCGACGGGCCATGACGGCGACGTCTTATTGCCAAGATTAGAACACCAGAAGAGAATCGGCCACAGTCACTTGCGGCCGATTCTTCATAGATTGGATTATCGTCTCGGCGCCGGTGTGTTCTCCTGGAAAGCCGGTATTGCCTCCAGTCTGGCGACAATCTCCGCGATACCAGGCCAGCGAGCGAGATCGAAGCCGAGGCGCCGAGCGCTGATCGCCTGCGGGAAGAGAAAGATCTCGGCAATACCAGGCTGATCCCCAATGGCGAAAGCCCCCTGCCTGCGGCCGGCGATCATCGTCTCGACCGCGGCCATTCCCTCGCCGACCCAATGACGATTCCAGGCGGCAATGGCATCGGCATCGGCCTGGAAGGTCTTGCCGAGATGCAGGCCGATCCGCGGCGGCAGCAGCGCGTGGATCTCGGCTGCGATCGCAAGCGCGATCGACCGCGCCTGCGCCCTGCCTTCCGCCGTGTCAGGCAGCAGCGGCGGCTCAGGCTTTATCTCGTCGAGATATTCGACGATCGCCAACGACTGGGTGATGAGAACGCCGCTATCCGTCAGCAATGCCGGCACGAGCCCCTGCGGATTGACGCTGCGATATCCGGCCTGCCGGCTCTCGGCATCCTCGCCGAGGATGGTGACCGGCAGCGCTTCCGCCGTCAGTCCCTTCAGAGCGAGCGCGATGCGGACGCGAGATGTCGCCGAGGAAATTTCATTCTGATAGAGCTTCACGGTCTTTCTCCTTTGGTGAGGTCAGAAGAGGAGTTGCCTTGACGCCAAAATCGGCTCGAACGGCCGCTGCTCCCCGGAAGACGAAGCTGCGGATGCCGCCGTCACGAGGCCTGCGAGCGGCGAAGGCTCCTGCGAGCTTATCTCGTAGATGCAGGGCGCGGCGAAGACCGCCGCTCCCAAAAAACAGATGATCATCAATCTCATCAAATCCTCCATCGACGAGGCCCGATCGGCCTCGTCCTGTTTGCTGTCCGCTCCCGTCACCTGTCCGCCGCTGCCAGTGGCCGGCGAGAAATCCATCCATCAGGCAACGGTCAATTCGACATGGATATTGCCGCGCGTGGCCTTCGAATAGGGGCAGGTCTGGTGAGCTTCTTCAATGAGGGCTCGTGCCACATCCGCTTCAATTCCCGGTAAGCTGACCTTGAGACGGGCCTGCAGGAAATAGCCGCCATCGGCGGTTCCGAGATCAACCTCGGTATCAACGGCAAGATCGGCTGGAAGCTTGACCTTTTGATTAGCCGCGGCGAAGCCGATCGCCCCGATGAAGCAGGCAGACCAACCGGCGGCGAAAAGCTGTTCAGGATTGGTGCCGGCGCGGTTGCTGCCCGGAGGCGAAAGCTTGATATCCAGCTGGCCGTCGTCGCTATGCGACGCGCCGTCGCGCCCGCCTGTCGTGTGGGTCTTGCCGGTATAAAGAACCTTGTCGATCTTTGTCATGGAACACTCCTTGTGTTGTGTCGCTCCAGGCGACTGGCCGCGCTGCGCGGCCGGGTTGACAGAGTGTGGTTTGACCGACGGATATATCCGCCATGTTTCCGAAAACGCCCGAAATGTCACAAAACGTAGCATCCGATATCGAAGACATCTTTACATACAAACATCTCGAAATTTTGCGGTGACTGCCGACGTCAACGAATGGTGACTTCTGCCGCCAGACCACCGCCGGCGCGATTGTAGAGCCGGAGTGATCCGCCGATCTTGGCCGTCAGCTGCTGGGCGATCGCAAGACCGAGACCGGTGCCGCCGGTCTCCCGGTTGCGGGATTGCTCCAGCCGGAAGAAAGGCTGCATGGCGGCTTCCAGCATATCGTCCGGAATTCCTGGCCCGCGGTCCATGACTGATATGACGATATCGTTCTCGGCGCTGCGCTCGACGCTGATCTCGGCAGCACCGGCAAACTTCAGCGCATTGTCGATGAAGTTCGACAGGATACGGCGAAGAGCATGCGGCTTGGTGAAGGCAGCACCCTGAACCAGGCCGATGACGGTGACGGCCTTTCCAGTATCCTGGTAGTCGTAGGCTATGCTGTCGATGAACGAGGCAAGATCGATGCGGGCACTCTTCTCGCCATTGCCATGCGCGCTGCGCGCATAGGCTATGCCATCCTGAACGAGGCGCTGGATCTCGCCCAGATCGTGCACCAGCTTGTCTTTCTCCTGCGAATCCTCCGCCATGTCGGCGCGCAGCCGCATGCGGGTGATCGGCGTCTGCAGGTCATGCGAGATGGCCGCCAGTATCTGGACGCGCTCTTCGAGGTAATGGGCGATCCTCTCCCGCATCGCGTTGAACGCTCTTGCCGCATGCGCGACCTCGCTCGGCCCCGCCTCACTCATAGCCGGACCGTCCTTGTTCGGGTCAAGAGCATCGGCGGCGGCGGCAAGCTCGCCGAGCGGACGGATCGCCTGGCGAACCGCGAACCAGGTGCAGAGGATGAGCAGCACCATCTGGACGACGAAGACATAGGGCAGCCATGCGGCAATCGGCATGACGCCCTTCGGCGTGACGTCGATCGTCAAGGGGCTTCCGTCGCTCAGCGTCAGATGCGCCTGCAGCCGGTTCACATCGCCAGGAATTCGTTCGATCCGGATCGGAAAGCGGTGCCCGATGGCCTCCTCAATCTTTCCTGAGATTTCCGCCCCTTTGCTTGACGTGTCAGGCACGCCGGGAAGGCCGGGCCCGAGCACGAAACGATAGTTGCCGCGGCTCAGCCGTTCGAGAAGATCGCCGCGTTCGCCGGGCGGAAGCCGATCGAGAACGGCAATCGACGTTGCAACGTCGCTTTCCAGCGTGCCGAGCATCACGGCCTTGGCCGATATGTACCGCTCCATATAGAGCACACTGAACGACAGCCCGTAGGCCAAGGCCAATCCGATCAGCAGGATGAGAAAGATCCGCGACCGCAACGTGCTCGGCCAGGTCAGCCCCGAACGCAAGCGGATTGCCGCCTTCATTGGCGCAGCTCCAAGATTTCGACCGGAACCGAAAACACATAGCCTTCGCTGCGCACCGTCTTGATATAGGTCGGTTCGCGCGCATCGTCGCCCAGCCTCTGACGCAGCCGGCTGACCAGGAGATCGATAGAGCGATCGAAGAGATCGGCGTCGCGGCCCTGCGTCAGGCTCAAAAGCTGGTCGCGATTGAGCACCCGCTGCGGATGGTCGATGAACACGCGAAGCAGACGGTATTCGGCGCCGCTGAGCGCAATCGCGGTCCCTTCCTTGTCGAGAAGGTGCCGGGCCACCGTATCGAGCCGCCAGTCGCCGAAGGTCAGCAATTGGCCGGCCTCGCTGATCTGCAGGTTGGGCGGCAACATCCGAGTGCGCCGCAGCACCGCCTTGATGCGGGCGAGCAGTTCCCGCGCGGCAAAGGGCTTGGGAAGATAGTCGTCAGCGCCCATCTCCAGCCCGAGGATCCTGTCCATCTCGTCGGTGCGGGCCGTCAGCATCAGAATCGGGATTGCCTTGTGCCGGCCGGCGCGCAGTTCGCGGCACAGCACCAGCCCGTCATCGCCGGGCATCATCACATCGAGCACGATCAGGTCGACGGCATTGGCTTCGAGAAAACTGCGCATCTGGCGCCCGTCTGCGGCAACGCTCGTGCGCAGGCCGTTCTTCTGCAGATAGCCCGATACCAGCTCGCGGATTTCGCGATCGTCATCGACGATCAGGATGTGATCGACATGATCCATATTTCCCTATTCCTTACCGATAGAAGCGGCCCCCGCCCTCGGCCTGGATGTCGAGGCGGTTGACGCGAGCTACGCATATTCCGCCGGTCGGAGCAACGAGGCTCTGCGACCGGCGGTGCCGATCTTAGAAGCGATCGACATCTATGACAGCTTGCGCGAAGGCCTGCGGCGCTTCCTGAGGCAGGTTGTGGCCAATGCCGCCGCCGATCGTGCGATGCTCGTATTTGCCGGAGAATTTTCCGGCATAAGCGGAAGGCTGCGGATGCGGCGCACCGTTTGCATCGCCCTCCATGGTGATGGTCGGCACCGAAATGACAGGCGTTGCGGCGAGCGTCGTCTCGTAGGCATCGTACTTGGCCTCGCCTTCGACAAGCCCCAGGCGCCAGCGATAATTGTGAATGACGATCGCGACGTGATCGGGATTGTCGAAGGCAGCAGCCGATCTGTCGAATGTCGTATCGTCGAAATTCCACTTCGGCGATGCCGTCTGCCAGATAAGCTTTGCGAAATCATGCGTGTTGCTCTCGTATCCCTGACGACCGCGTTCGGTGGCGAAATAGAACTGGTACCACCAGGCGAGTTCGGCTTTCGGCGGAAGCGGCTTCTTGTTGGCCTCCTGGCTGCCGATCAGGTAGCCGCTCACCGATACCATCGCCTTGCAGCGCTCGGGCCAGAGCGCCGCCATGATGTTGGCGGTCCGCCCGCCCCAGTCGTAGCCGGCAATGACAGCCTTCTCGATATCGAGCGCATCAAGCAGCGCGATCATATCGGCGGCGAGCGCTGACGGCTGGCCATTGCGCGGCGTCTGGTCGTCCAGGAAGCGTGTCGTCCCGTAACCGCGCAGATAAGGCACGATCACCCTGTAGCCTGCCGAGGCAAGCAGCGGCGCGACATCGACGAAACTATAGATGTCATAGGGCCAGCCATGCAGCAGCAATACAACAGGGGCATCCGCCTTTCCCGCCTCGGCATAACCGATGTCGAGCACGCCTGCCTTGACCTGCTTCAGCGCTTCGAAGGACGTGTTGGTTCCGGGCTTTATAGCTGGCACCGATGCGGCAGTCGCAGACGACTGGGCCGCGGCCGTGCCGGCCACGCCGAACTCGACGGCCGCAAGGGCGACTGCCGTCATGCCGAAGAAACGGCGGCGGTGATGGTTGATTTGCTCTGACATCGGTCTCTCCTGTCGAATGGATCACGGTCGCGAAAAGGCCCTCTACTTGTATCCCCGATATGTCGTAAGCAACCGTTTTTTGAATACGGATGTAGCTTCCGGCCGCCTGGATACATTCCGATACAATCGCGCTGCCTCAGCAAGTGGTCGCATTGGCCGCAGCCGTTTCCTCGCCACTGCGGCAGTTTGTATCGCTTTGTATCGCCGCCGCCCTACCCCGACACTTCGGTACATTTTCCCGCAAAGCCGGACACATCGGGGATACTTCACGCCGGCCATATCCCCGCCGTTGCTGGTTCAGGCCCCATCGCCGCCCAGAGCCCGATCAATCGGTTTCAAAGGAAACGATGATGACACTTCTGATCATTGCCTATCTCGGAGGCGCGCTGACGATCCTCAGCCCGTGTATCCTCCCCATCCTCCCCTTCGTCTTCGCCCGCGCCGGACAGCCCTTCGTCAGAAGCACGCTGCCGATGCTGGCGGGCATGGCCGCCACCTTCGCGCTGGTCGCCACACTTGCCGCAATCGGTGGCAGCTGGGTCATTCGCGCCAATGAATATGGCCGGCTTGCCGCCATCGTCCTGCTTGCCCTGTTTGGCGCAAGCCTGCTTTCACCGCGCATTGCAAGCACGTTTGCCCGGCCGATTGTCGACCTTGGCAACAATCTTATCAACGCCACCGGCGGCGGGCGCGGCACCACGACAGTGAAGAGCGCGCTTCTTCTCGGCGTTGCCACCGGACTGCTCTGGGCGCCCTGCGCCGGTCCGATTCTCGGCCTTGTGCTGACCGGAGCTGCATTGCAGGGCGCCAATCTGCAAACGACCTTCCTGCTGATCGCTTATGCCGCTGGTGCAGCAAGTTCGCTTGCCGTCGCCCTGCTTGTCGGTGGCAAGCTCTTCGCCGCCATGAAGCGCTCCCTCGGCCTTGGCGACCGGATTCGCCAGGTGCTCGGCGCTGCCGTGTTGGCAGGTGTCGCCGTCATCGCGCTTGGACTGGATACCAGCCTGCTGGCGCGGATTTCCTATGCCAGCACCGCGTCCCTGGAACAGGCCGTGCTTGACAGGCTGCATGCGAAGCCCTTGGGCGGCGCATCCTCCGAGCTGGCGAGCAACGACGTGATGATTGCGGCCGCCGATGCAAAACAGCCTTTCCGCAGCGATCTGCCCGTCGAAGGCTACGCGCCGTCGCTTGATGGTGCGGTCGAATGGCTGAACTCAACGCCCCTCACCACCGAGCAACTGCGCGGCAAGGTCGTGCTCGTCGATTTCTGGACCTATTCCTGCATCAACTGCATTCGCACCATCCCCTATGTCAGAGCCTGGGCCGAAAAATATGCAGACCAGGGCCTCGTGGTGATCGGCGTCCACGCCCCGGAATTTGCCTTCGAGAAGAAGATCGACAACGTCAAGAAGGCGATCGGCGACTTCCAGATCGGCTATCCCGTTGCGATCGACAATGATTACAGCATCTGGCGCGCTTTCGAAAACAGCTACTGGCCTGCCGCCTATCTGATCGATGCCAAGGGCCAGATACGCTACCACCATTTCGGCGAAGGCAATTACAACAGAACCGAAAAGGCCATCCAGGACCTGCTGCGCGAAGCCGGCAGCCAAACGACGGCAAGTGTGCCGGTCGTGCCGGATGCCAAGGGCGTGGAAGCCGGTCCTGATCTCGGCAATATCCGCTCCGGCGAAACTTATCTCGGCTACGAACAGGCGGCGAACTTCGCCTCTCCGGAAGGGCTGCAGGCCGACACAGCGCACAACTATTCAATCGCCGAACCCGGCCTCAATGGCTGGGGCCTGTCCGGAACCTGGACCATCGGCCGGGATCAGGCGACACTTGATCAGCCGGGCGGCGGCATCACTTATCGCTTCAGCGCCCGCGACTTGCATCTCGTTCTCGGGCCTGGCGCCGGCGGCAAACCGATCCGCTTCCAGGTGAAGATCGACGGCAAGGCGCCAGGACCCGACCACGGCTCAGACATCGATGCAAACGGCAACGGTACGGTGACCGCGACCAGGCTTTACCAGCTCGTCCGCCAGTCTGGCACGGTCGCCGCCCGCAACTTCGAGATCAGTTTCCTCGACCCCGGTGTGCAGGCCTACGCCTTCACCTTCGGCTGAACCTGAGACGCATCACTATCCCGATCATCAACACGACCCAAAGGAGTAATACCAATGAACAGACGTCTTGTTTTCACGGCAGCTCTCGCTTTCGCCACCACGACCATCGCATTCGCGGCAGAGGCTGCCGAGGTCAAGAACATCGTGATCGTCCACGGCGCCCTGGCCGACGGCTCGGGATGGCGCAAGGCAACTGACATTCTTGAGAAGCGCGGCTTCAACGTCACCGTCGTCCAGCAGCCCATCACCTCGCTCGACGACGATGTGGCGGCGACCAAGCGCGTTCTCGACCTGCAGGAAGGACCGACCCTGCTCGTCGGCCACAGCTATGGCGGCATGGTCATTACCGAAGCCGGCAATGACCCCAATGTCGCGGGCCTCGTCTATGTCGCGGCATTCCAGCCCGACAAGGGAGAAAGTCTGCTCAGCCTCGCCAGCTCGAAGCCTGCCGGCAGCATGGATATAAGGGAAACGAAGGACGGCAAATATCTCTATCTCGATCCGGGCGCCTTCGCCGCGGATTTCGCAGCCGACCTTCCGCAAGCCGAAGCCGATTTCATGGCAAAGTCACAGGTCTTCGCCTCGAAGCAAGCATTCTCCGCCAAGATCGCCCAGCCGGCATGGCGGACCAAGAAAAGCTGGTCGATCGTCGCTACCGAGGATCGCTCCATCAACCCCGAGCTCGAGCGTGACATGGCAAAACGCGCCGGCAGCGACGTGACTGAGATCAAGGCCAGCCACGCCGTCTTCGCATCCCAGCCGGAAAAGGTTGCCGATGCGATCGAAAAGGCGGCAAGGAAAGCCGGCGAGTAGCGCGTGCAGCCAGGAATGTCCTAAGCAGTCGCGAGGTGAAGCCTCTGGTCGGAAGGCCCCGACCAGAGGCGTGACGAAGTCGCCCATGCCGGCCGAGAATGTAGATCTCGTCGTCACCCGCTTCCTGGCAGCCGAAGTCGGGCACCGTTTATCAGTTTTGGGACTATTCCATCAAAAAATGGAAGATAAGTCACAAATTCTCATTTCAAATTACGCAGTTTCTCTATAAAATTGAGACGATATGCCATGTTGCGCGCGACCGGCTCGCGCAGAAGCTGTATCTCGGCGTACATGCCGAATCGTAGGCCGAGGGACAAATTAGATGGGAATGGCAGTCCCTTGTTAATTTTTCATCAGAACACTATTCCAGTGTAAACGATAAGGGAGACATGCGATATGGATAGTCGCAGGGGCCGGCGCATCGCAGTCTTATCCGAGGCCCTTTCACAACATCGCATTCTGCACATCAAGAATGCTGCCGAGATCCTGGGCGTCTCAGAGATGACGGTTCGGCGTGATGTCGGCGCCAATGCAGGCCAATTCGCGTTTCTCGGCGGCCATATCGTTCCGGCTGTCGAAGCGGAAAACGATCCCTATGAAATTTCCAAGGCAGCCGACAGCCATGCCGCTGCAAAACGGCAAGTTTGCACACAAGCCATTGATTACATTCACCATGATGATACGGTGTTTTTCGATTGCGGCACCACGTTACCCTATCTGGTCGATCTTCTCCCAGACCAGATTCACATAACGGCGATCTGCTACGCCATGAATGTCGCCGATCGTCTGACGCGAAAACCCAACGTTCGCCTTGTTATGCTCGGTGGTCTTTACCACCCAGCATCGGCGAGCTTTTCTGGTGCCTCGGGGCTGGAGATGCTCGATCAGCTTGTGATCAACGTGGCATTTCTTTCTGCAGCCGGTGTCGATGCCAGGCGTGGCGCGACCTGCGCGCATTTTCACGAAGCGGAGATCAAGAAAAAGGCGATGTCCCGGGCACGAAAGAATATTCTTCTCGCCGACAGCAGCAAAATCGGCAAGCTAAAGCCAGCCTTTTTCAGCGACATGAAGTCATTCGATGTGGTCATCACCGAAAACGGTATGAACGATTTCGACTGAGAAATTCGCATTTTTTCTGCGTCTGTCGAAATCTAAACTTGACGCGGCGGCACGGTGATGCAAACCTCACAAACAATGAAAAAAAAATCACATTTGAGCCAGTTGTGAAGCGCCGCCGCGTGCATCTGCACTTGATGGCAACAGGACTTCACGCTCTGACCGGGAGGATTCTATTTGGAAACCGTTGCTGTTCACAATGCGGCAAACACGGCGCGTCATGGAGCCCCTTCGCGATCGCCGGATGGCACCCATAACCGGCCGCGCAATACCGGTATGGAACTCGATCTGTCGTGGGTGCTTGACACCCGGGTCAACCTGTCTGCCACCGAGCGCCGCATAGTCTCGCTTCCAGGACGCCGGACCGTCAAAAAGGACGCACAGGCGGCGTGGCTCCTCAAGGCGATTACCTGCATCGATCTAACGACGTTGAACGGCGACGATACTCCCGAGCGCGTCAAGCGGTTATGCGCCAAGGCGATGAATCCGGTACGCGCCGACATTCTGGATTCGCTTGGCATGAGCGGCCGTTCGATTACCACCGGCGCCATCTGCGTCTACCATCGTTTTGTTGCAACGGCCGTCGAGGCACTCGGGGATTCCGGCATTCCGGTCGCCGCGGTTTCGACCGGTTTCCCCGCCGGCCTCAGCCCGCACCACCTCAAGGTCAAGGAAATCGAGGCGTCGGTTGCCGATGGCGCGAAGGAAATCGACATCGTCATCACCCGTGAGCATGTGCTGACGGGCAACTGGACAGCACTCTACGACGAAATGAAAGAATATCGCGCCGCCTGCGGTGATGCGCATGTCAAGGCCATTCTGGCGACCGGCGACCTGAAGACGCTCCGCAATGTCGCCAGGGCCTCGCTGGTCTGCATGATGGCAGGAGCCGATTTCATCAAGACCTCGACCGGCAAGGAAGGCGTCAATGCGACGCTGGCCGTGACATTGACCATGCTGCGGGCGATCCGCGCCTATCAGGAGCGCACCGGTATCAAGATTGGCTACAAGCCGGCCGGTGGCATTTCCGCGGCGAAGGATGTGTTGAACTACCAGTTCCTGATGAAGGACGAACTGGGGCGCGAGTGGCTGGAGTCTGATCTCTTCCGCATCGGTGCATCAAGCTTGCTTGCGGATATCGAGCGGCAGCTGGAGCATCACGTCACCGGTGCCTATTCGGCCCTCAACAGACACCCGATTGGATGATCCAGATGACTGTTGCAAAGTATTTCGACGAAATGTCCTACGGCCCTGCCCCTGAGTCCGATATCGAAGCTCGCGACTGGCTGGCGCGCCACGCTTCCGGCTTCGGTCACTTCATCAATGGCGCGTTCGTGCCCTCCGCGTCGGGCAAGAACTTCGACACATTCGAGCCAGCCACCGGCAAGGTCCTGGCGAAGCTCGCGAACGGCGGCGCGGCGGATGTGGACAACGCGGTTGCTGCGGCCCGCAAGGCACAGGCGTCATGGGCGCGACTGCCGGGCCACGCGCGGGCGCGCCATCTCTATGCGCTTGCCCGGATGATCCAGCGCCATGCGCGTCTGATTGCCGTGGTCGAGGCCATAGACAACGGCAAGCCGATCCGCGAAACCCGCGATCTCGATGTGCCCCTGGCAGCCCGTCATTTCTATCATCACGCCGGATGGGCGCAGATCCAGGATACGGAATTTGCCGATCATGTGCCGGTGGGCGTCGTCGGCCAGATCATCCCGTGGAATTTCCCATTCCTGATGCTGGCCTGGAAAGTGGCGCCGGCTTTGGCGCTCGGCAACGCCGTCATCCTGAAGCCTGCCGAATTCACGTCGCTGACGGCGCTTCTCTTTGCCGAACTAGCATCCGCGGCGGGCCTTCCGCCGGGCGTGCTCAATATCGTGACGGGAGAAGGCGAAACAGGCGCGCTGCTCGTCGGGCATGAGGATATCGACAAAATTGCCTTTACCGGATCGACCGAAGTCGGGCGCGTTATTCGCGAGCGTACCGCAGGTAGCGGTAAATCGTTGACGCTGGAACTCGGCGGCAAGTCACCTTTCGTCGTTTTTGACGACGCCGATATTGACGGCGCCGTGGAAGGCGTCGTCGACGCGATCTGGTTCAACCAGGGACAGGTCTGCTGCGCCGGTTCGCGGCTTCTGGTCCAGGAAGGCATTGCCGATCTTTTCCACGAGCGGCTGAAGCGCCGCATGCAGACATTGCGGGTCGGTCAGCCTTTGGACAAGTGCATCGATATGGGTGCGATCATCGCGCCCGTGCAATTGACGCGTATCGAAGCGCTGGTGAAAAAGGGAGTTTCAGAAGGCGCGACACTGCATCAGGCTAAGATCGACCTGCCGAAGGGCGGAAGCTTTTACCCGCCGACGCTTCTCAGCGGCGTGCAGCCGACATCGATCGTCGCAACCGAGGAAATCTTCGGGCCGGTT
Organism: Rhizobium beringeri; assembly: GCF_004306515.1. Classification (NCBI taxonomy): domain Bacteria; kingdom Pseudomonadati; phylum Pseudomonadota; class Alphaproteobacteria; order Hyphomicrobiales; family Rhizobiaceae; genus Rhizobium; species Rhizobium beringeri. The sequence goes on from NZ_SILG01000001.1 coordinate 2,243,252, forward strand.
GCGGTCTCCATGACTTTCCGCACACCGGAAGAGGCTATCCAGCTTGCCAATCACACCCGCTACGGCCTCGCCGCCAGCGTCTGGAGCGAGACGATCGGCTTGGCGCTGAACGTTGCGGCAAAGCTCGCAGCGGGCGTGGTCTGGGTGAATGCCACCAATCTTTTCGATGCCGCCGTCGGTTTTGGCGGCAAGCGCGAATCCGGATTCGGCCGCGAAGGCGGACGGGAAGGTTGCTACGAATATCTGAAGCCGAAGGCTTGGGTCGGTCGTAAGGCGCGCGCAGCAATGCCCGCACTTTCGCAAGTGAAGCCGGTTGCCGGCGATTTTGCCCTGCCAAGCATGGACCGGACGGCAAAACTCTTCATCGGCGGCAAGCAGGCGCGACCGGACGGCAATTATTCCCGTGTCATCGCCTCACCCAAGGGCAAGGCGATCGGGGAGGTCGGCGAAGGCAACCGCAAGGACATCCGCAATGCGGTGGTTGCCGCACAGGCCGCCTCCGCCTGGTCGAATGCGACCACTCATAACCGCGCCCAGATTCTCTATTACATCGCCGAAAACCTCAGTGGCCGCGCCGACGAGTTCGCCTCGCGGATAACAGCGATGACCGGCGCTTCCGCAGCCAATGCAAACGCCGAGGTCGACGCCGCGATTTCCCGTCTCTTCACCTACGCAGCCTGGGCGGATAAATATGAAGGCGGCATTCACCAGCCGCCGCTTCGCGGCGTTGCCCTGGCCATGCCGGAAGCCATCGGCGTCGTTGGCGTCATTTGCCCGCCGGAAGCGCCGCTGCTCGGCTTTATCAGTCTGGTTGCGCCGTTGATTGCCACCGGCAATCGTGTCGTCGTGGTGCCGAGTGAGCCCTTCCCGCTTTCGGCCACGGATTTCTATTCCGTTCTGGAAACGTCGGATGTGCCCGCCGGTGCCGTCAATATCGTCACCGGGTCGGCGATCGAACTGGCAAAGATCCTTGCCGCGCACAATGACGTTGATGCGTTGTGGGCCTTCGGCTCAGCGGAACTTTCGACGACGGTGGAGAAGCTGTCTTCGGGCAATCTCAAGCGAACCTTCGTGGACAATGGCAAGGCGACGGACTGGATGGACAGAGCCGCTGGCGAAGGCGCGCTATACCTTCGCCGGGCTGTGGATGTGAAGAATATCTGGATCCCCTACGGAGAATAAGGGCTCCAACTCTGGTCATCCGGGCGGGAGGAGAACCGCGCCGGCAGGCGAGAACAACGGAATTTGAGGGAATCGCAGAGCTGTAACGGAGCTGCGGTTATCGGGCTCTGTTTTGCGGCACGAGGTGCTGCGAAATGGTGCAACTAAGGGAGGATTTCCATGCTTAAGAATATCGATCCGGCTCTGAATGCGGATGTGCTGCACGCGCTCCGGTCCATGGGGCATGGCGACACGGTCGTCGTTTCCGACACCAATTTTCCTTCGGATTCCATTGCCCGGCAAACGGTGCTCGGCAAGCTGTTGCGCATAGACAATGTGTCCTCTGCCCGCGCCATCAAAGCCATTCTTTCGGTAATGCCGCTGGATACGCCGCTGCAGCCGTCTGCCGGGCGAATGGAAATCATGGGCGCGCCGGACGAGATCCCTCCAGTGCAGCAGGAAGTCCAGGCCGTTATCGACGGCGCCGAGGGCAAGCCGGCGCCGATGTACGGCATCGAGCGGTTCGCCTTCTATGAGGAAGCCAAAAAGGCCTATTGCGTCATCGCCACGGGCGAAAACCGCTTCTATGGCTGCTTCCTGTTCACCAAAGGCGTGATTCCGCCGGAAGCCGTTTGAAGGGAAACGATAATGAAGGTGGGTGTTTCGATCCTCGGGATTTTCGTCGCCGACACGGCCTATCTGGCCAAGCGCATGCCAAACGTTGGCGAGACCATCACCGGGACCGGTTTTGCAGTAGGCCCGGGCGGCAAGGGATCCAACCAGGCTGTCGCTGCTGCCCGCGCCGGTGGAACAGTCTCCTTCATCTCGAAGATCGGCCGCGACACGTTCGGCGATATGGCGCTGAAGACCTATGCGGAAGCAGGCGTGACGCCGAAGGTCGTGCAGATGGATGATATGCCGACCGGCGCTGCCTTCATCTACGTCAATGACGGCAACGGCGACAATGCGATCATCGTCTATCCAGGTGCCGCAGGCACCATCGGCGTTGGTGATGTTGAGGCGGCACGCGAAACCATCGAGCAATCGGCTGTCTTCGTGACCCAGCTCGAACAACCGGCCGAAGCGGCGCAGCGCGCCCTCGAAATCGCCCATGCGGCCGGCGTTACCACAGTTTTCAATCCAGCGCCGGCCGAGCCGTTTCCGGACACGATCTATCCGCTCTGCGACTATATCGTGCCAAACGAAACCGAGGCAGCGGCCATCGTCGGTTTTCCGCTCGACACGCTCGACGATGCCAGACGGGCTGGCGACGCCCTACTTGCCAAGGGCGTGAAAGCCGCGCTGATCACACTGGGTGGTCGCGGTGTGTTGTATCATACGGCAGGGCAATCGGTTCATGTTCCGGCGATCTCGTCGGGAGCAGTCATCGATACCACCGGCGCCGGCGACGCATTTGTCGGTGGCTTCTCGGCAGCGCTCTCGCGGGGCGCTAGTCCCGTCGAGGCCGTGCGTTTCGGCTGCGCGACCGCCGGTATTGCGGTGACGCGGCGGGGTACCGCACCTGCAATGCCGAAGATCGAGGAAATCGAGGCGCTTCTCCAGAAAGGAGACGCGGCATGACCCGCAACGATCCGATCAAACACTTCTTCATCTGGCCGGCGTTGCTGATCGTGCTGGTGATCTCGATCTTCCCGCTGATCTATTCGCTGACCACCAGCTTCATGAGCCTGCGGCTCGTGCCGCCGATCCCCGCGCATTTCGTCGGCTTCGGCAACTATACGGAACTGCTTCAGAATCCGCGCTTCTGGAATGTCGCCTGGACGACGACGATCATCGCTTTTGTCGCAGTCGCGCTGCAGTATGTCATCGGTTTTTCCGTGGCGCTCGCGCTCAACCGTCGGGTGCCCGGAGAAGGTTTGTTCCGGGTCAGCTTCCTGGTGCCAATGCTGGTGGCGCCCGTTGCCGTTGCACTCATTGCCCGCCAGATCCTCAATCCCACGATGGGGCCGCTCAATGAGTTGATGACCGCCTTCGGCTTTCCCAATCTGCCGTTTCTGACGCACACCAGATGGGCTATCGGCGCCATCATTTCCGTCGAAGTGTGGCAGTGGACACCCTTCGTCATCCTCATGCTTCTTGCCGGGTTGCAAACCCTGCCGGAGGACGTCTACGAGGCGGCCGCGCTTGAAAATGCCAGCCCCTGGCAGCAGTTCTGGGGGATCACTTTCCCGATGATGCTGCCGATTTCGGTGGCTGTGGTCTTCATCCGCCTCATCGAGAGCTACAAGATCATCGACACGGTGTTCGTCATGACAGGCGGGGGGCCTGGCATTTCGACCGAAACGCTCACCTTGTTCGCGTACCAGGAGGGCTTCAAGAAGTTCAACCTCGGCTACACCTCCGCCCTGTCCTTCCTGTTCCTGATCGTCATCACCGTGATCGGGCTCGTCTATCTCGCCATCCTGAAGCCCTATCTGGAGAAGCACAAATGAGCGTGCGTGACCTCAAAGGATCCGGCCGCTGGTGGGCGCTCGCAGGCTGCCTGCTCTGGCTGGCCTTCACCTTCTTTCCGCTTTACTGGGTCGCGATCACCTCGTTCAAGTCGCCGCTTGGGGTCGTCGGCGGGCCGACCTATATTCCATTTGTCGACTTCGACCCGACGCTGACAGCCTGGAGCGAGCTTCTGTCGGGCGCGCGCGGCCAGTTCTACAACACCTTCATCGCTTCCACGATCGTCGGGCTTTCCGCATCGGTGCTGGCCACCTTCATCGGATCGATGGCAGCCTACGCGCTGGTGCGCTTCACCTTCGAGGTCAAGCTGCTGTCCGGCGTGATTTTCGTCGTTGTTGCTTTCGGCGGATATCTGCTCGGCCGTCATGTGCTGGGCTACGGGCAGGCCATTTCGCTGATCTTTGCCTTTGTTGCAGCGCTTGCGCTCGCCGTTGGCTCCAGCCGAATGAAGCTTCCAGGGCCGCTCCTCGGCAATGATGATATCGTCTTCTGGTTTGTGAGCCAGCGCATGTTTCCGCCGATCGTCGCCGCCTTCGCCTTGTTCCTGATGTATACGGAAATGGGCAAATTGGGGTTCAAGCTGGTAGACACCTATACAGGCCTCACCTTCGCCTATGTCGCCTTCTCGCTGCCGATCGTGATCTGGCTGATGCGCGATTTCTTTGCGGCACTGCCGGTTGAAGTCGAAGAGGCGGCGATGGTCGACAATGTGCCGTCGTGGAGAATTTTCTTCGGTATCGTCCTGCCCATGTCCAAGCCGGGCCTGATCGCGACATTCATGATCACGCTCGCCTTCGTCTGGAACGAGTTCCTGTTCGCACTCTTCCTGACCAGTTCCAAATGGCAGACCCTTCCCATTCTCGTCGCAGGGCAAAACAGCCAGCGCGGCGACGAGTGGTGGTCGATATCGGCAGCCGCCCTGGTCGCGATCATACCCATGGTCGTCATGGCGGGCATTTTGAGCAGGCTGATGCGGTCCGGCCTGCTTTTAGGAGCAATAAAGTGACCGTTCGACAAGCCTAGTCATTGTTCAATTCCGGGGAGGAAAACATGAGAAGATTGCTACTGAGTTCAACGGCCGCGGTACTGCTGGCGGCGGCAGGCACGACATCCGCGCTCGCGTGCGAACCGGACTACACCGGTGTCACGCTCACGGCCACGACGCAGACGGGGCCTTACATCGCTTCTGCGCTGCAACTCGCGGCCAAGGGCTGGGAGGAAAAGACCTGCGGCAAGGTGAATGTGGTGGAATTTCCGTGGTCGGAACTCTACCCCAAGATCGTAACCTCGCTGACCTCGGGCGAAGACACGTTCGACGTGGTCGCCTTCGCACCAGCCTGGGCACCGGACTTCACCGATTTTCTCTCGGAGATGCCCAAGACGATGCAATCGGGTGCCGATTGGGACGACATCGCTCCGGTTTACCGCGAGCAACTGATGGTCTGGAACGGCAAAGTGCTGTCGCAGACCATGGACGGTGACGCGCATACCTATACCTACCGCATCGACCTTTTCGAGAACGCCGACAACCAGAAGGCCTTCAAGGCAAAGTATGGTCATGATCTCGCGCCGCCGAAGACCTGGAAGGAATATCTCGACATCGCCGAGTTCTTCCAGCAACCGGACAAGGGCCTCTGGGGCACGGCGGAAGCCTTTCGACGTGGTGGCCAGCAATTCTGGTTCCTGTTCAGTCACGTAGCGGGATACACCAGCCATCCCGACAATCCCGGCGGCATGTTCTTCGATCCTGACACGATGGATGCGCAGGTCAACAATCCGGGCTGGGTGCGCGGCCTGGAGGAATATATTCGCGCTTCGAAGCTGGCGCCGCCAAATGCGCTGAACTTCTCGTTCGGCGAAGTGAACGCGGCCTTTGCCGGTGGCCAGGTCGCCGAGTCGATCGGCTGGGGCGATACCGGCGTCATTGCCGCCGACCCGAAACAGTCGAAGGTTGCAGGTAGCGTGGGCTCGGCATCACTGCCGGGATCGGACGAAATCTGGAACTACAAGACCAAGAAGTGGGACAAGTTCGACAACGTCATCCAGACCTCTTTCATGGCCTTCGGCGGTTGGCAGGCAGCCGTACCGTCGTCTTCCAAGAACCAGGAGGCCGCCTGGAACTATATCCAATTCCTGACGAGCCCGGCAGTTTCTGGTCAGGCGGCGATCACCGGCGGCACAGGCGTCAATCCTTACCGTCTATCGCACACGACAAATACGGAGTTGTGGTCGAAGATATTCACCGAGCGTGAGGCAAAGGAATATCTTGGAAGCCAGAAGGACGCGGTGACCGCCAAGAACACGGCGCTCGACATGCGCCTGCCGGGCTATTTCTCCTATACGGAAATTCTTGAGATCGAGCTTTCCAAGGCATTGGCTGGAGAAGTGACGCCGCAGCAGGCGCTGGATACCGTGGCTGCCGGATGGAACAAGCTGACGGACGAGTTTGGCCGCGACAAGCAACTGGCAGCCTATCGTTCGTCGATGGGCCTGCCTGCGAAGTAAGCCCATTCTCCACAACCCATCCCGGCGGTGCCGGGATGGGATTAGACATCGTTTGAAGAAGAAAGAAACCATCGCCGCTTAGAGCGCCCTGCGTCCTTTCGGACGCACAAAGGACGCTCTAACTCTTTCAATCCTCGCATCGTGCTTTCCAAAAATCGATTCCGATTTTCGGAAAGAACGATGCGCTAGGCCAGGCGATGGAATTTTCATGAAAAGGTTACAGCATGTCCCAGGTGCGTTTGGATCAGGTCACCAAGTCGTTTGGTAGCGTTGAGGTCATCCCTCCGCTCGATTTGTCAATTGCCGACAAGGAATTCGTGGTTCTTGTCGGACCTTCCGGCTGCGGGAAGACAACCACCCTGCGGATGATCGCGGGGCTGGAACAGACGACATCAGGGGAAATCCGTATCGGCGAGCGGGACGTTACTGCGCTGCGCCCGGGTCTGCGCAATTGCTCGATGGTGTTTCAGAATTACGCGCTCTATCCGCATATGACAGTCGCCGAAAACATCGGCTACGGCATGAAGGTGCGCGGGACGCCGAAGCAGGACATCGATGCCGCCGTTGCAAATGCGGCGCGCATTCTCAATCTCGGTGCCTATTTGAAACGCAAGCCGAATGCGCTCTCAGGTGGCCAACGCCAACGCGTGGCGATTGGCCGGGCGATCGTTCGCCAGCCCGATGTGTTCCTGTTCGATGAACCGTTGTCCAACCTCGACGCTAAATTGCGCATTGAAATGCGAACAGAAATCAAGCTCTTACACCGCAGGCTCAAAACCACGATCGTGTACGTTACACACGATCAGGTAGAGGCGATGACGATGGCAGATCGGGTCGTGGTTATGAATCAAGGGCGGATCGAACAGGCCGCTGATCCGATCACCCTTTATGAATCCCCGAAGAACCTCTTTGTCGCTGCCTTCATCGGCTCGCCAAGCATGAACTTCATCGAGGGGCGACTTGTACAAAACTCCGGTGGAATTGCCTTCCAAGCCGAGGGTGGGGTCGATATTCCGGTTCCAACGCAAAGAACCGAGCGCCTTTCGGCGGCAGTGGGACAGTCAGTCGTTCTCGGTATCCGACCGGAACATACTATGGTTGGGGATCCCAACGTTTCAACTGTGAGCCTTCATGTCGCCGATATCGAGCCCCTGGGTCCATACACACTGGCGATCGGCAAGGTCGGGTCAGCGGCCTTTACTGCTCAAATCCACGCGTCATCGCGCGTTGGCCCGGATGACAGGATTAGCGTTCCAATTGATACCCAAAAAATGCACTTTTTCCTTAAAAGTACCGGAGACACGGTGGGCTAAGAAGAACCGTGAACTTATACGGCAATCCACCAAGAGGACGTTCGGACATCGCGGTCTGCGCCGTATGAATTCAAAGATACGTGGCGCCGCCGCATAGGCGCTAAAGGGCGTCGCAATGCCTCGATGATTGACGACAATCCGCTCTCCTGCCCGCTGGGGAGAGGAGCGAGCCGCACTTCTCAACCATCCTTCAAGCCACTAGGAAAGAAGAAGCAAGAACGGAATGCCCCTCCCCAAGGACGGAGAGGGGCATCCACATCATCACTTGTTGGCAGCGACCGGGCGGACCAGTGCCGTGACGCGGCGGATGGTGACGCGGCGGTTTTCCTGCTCAGGGGCCGACGTGTTGACCTTCAGGTATTGCTCACCATAACCCTGCGTCGCAAGGTTCTCCGGCGCGATGCCGTAGACGTCGGAGAGCACATTGGCGACTGATTCCGCCCGCTGGTCGGAGAGGAGGAGGTTGCTCTGGTCTGAGCCGACAGCATCCGTATGACCCTCGATCAGGAAGGTCTCGCTCGGATCCTTCTCGAGCACCTGACTGATCGCGTCGGCGACCTTGCGCAACGTGCGTGCCTGGGTCATCGGAATGTCGGCGCTGCCAGTCGCGAAGGTGATCGTGTCGAGGTCGATGCGGCGCACCTTGTCGCGGATGCGGGCCGAATACTTCACCTCATCCAGCGAATAGACGCGTTCCACCGGCTCGACAGGCGGCTCGCTCAGGAACTCGTAATAGTCCCGGTTCGGGTCGCTGCGGGTATCGATGATGTAGTCGCTGAGCGGCACACGCAGCCGCATCGGCGGCAGGTCGGCGCCCGGATCCTCGAAATAGTCGCGGTCCGGATCGTCATAGAGATCCTGCGAATAATAGAGCACGTCCTCGCGTCCGCGTGCGTCGACGCGCGACCGCTGGATGATGTCGCCGTAACGGTTGCGGATCGTCACGATGCGATAGCCTTCCGGCCGCGTAATCGTCTCACGGTAGCGGTCGCCGGAGAGCTCCTCGTAGCTCGGCCGTTCGCCGTCGCGCAGGAAACGTCTGTCGTCATCGCCGCGCACGATCGTCCTGTTGTCGTACTGGATGATCACACGGCTGTCGTCGCCGCGGTCGTCGAAACGCGCGCCGTCGGGACGGACGAATTGCGGCCGCTCGTCGAGCTTCCTGCCCTTCTCGCGGGTCACCGCCTCGAGTTTGACTGGCGCTGGCGCTTTGGCGCCGCTCAAAGCCTGTGCATCGGCATCCGAGGTCGGCACCTTCACCTCCTGGCTGTCGGCGCGCTGCCTGTCGCGGTCGCGGCGGCCTTCTCGGCCCTTGCTGCGGTCGGCATCCTTGTCGCTGTCGAGCACGGCCCCACCGTTCTCCACCGGCAGCACGACGGTCTCGCTGCTCTTGGCCGGATCTGCGGCGATCTTCTTGCGGCGCTCCAGCTCCTCGGGAGAAGCCTTTTCCGGCGCCGGGATGGCCTGCTCCACCTGCTGGCCGCCGCTGGCATCCGGCAGCGGCTGGGCAGTGTCAGTCGCGGGCGCGGCGGGCTGTTCGCCGGCAGGCTTTGCCGCCGTTCCATCCTTGGGCTTTTCAGCGGGCGCAGCTTCCGGGGCCGCCGCCTTGTCTTCAGTCGTCTTGTCTGTAGGTGCTTTGTCTGCGGGTGCTGCAGTCTCGCCCTTTGCCGGCTTTTTCTCGGCCGGCGCCTCGGCGGCGGGTTTTTCCTCCGGCTTGGCTTCGGGCTTGGCTGGTTCGGCGGTCGGCGTCACGGCCTCGGGAGCGGCAGGCTGGGCCTCTTTCTCGGCCTTGCCCTTGCCTTTATCCCGACCCTGGGCCTTGTCCTGCCCTTTATCGCGCTTGCCGCCTTCCGGCTTGGCTTCTGGCTGCGCCTGCTCCGTCTCCGGCTGAGCTTCCTTTGCCGCCGGCTGCTGTTCGGGCTCAGCCTGCTGCGTTTCCTGTTTCTTTGGCTTTTTCGGCTTGTCCTGGGTTACCGGCTGCTGCTGTTCCTGCTGCGGCTCGGCCTCCGGCTTTGCCTCGGGCTGGGCTTCCGATTTGGCTTTCCGCTCTGGCTTGCCTTCCGGCTGCGGAGCAGGCTCCTCTTTCGGCGCCGCTTCGGCCTTGGGCGGTTCCGGCTCTGCCTTGGGTTCGGGGGCTGGCGCTTCCTTGCGCTCAGCCTTCGGCTTTTCGGCGGGCGCTTCCTGCTGCGCCGGCTTCTCGGCGGCCGGCGCTTGTTCGGCCGGAGCTTCCTCCTTCTGCTTGCGCTTCTTCTTCAGCAGCTCCTCTTCGGAAGGCGCATCCTGCGCCACCTGGAAGCTGCCCTGCTCGGCCTGCCGCACGGGCGAAGCCTGCGTCGCGACGTCGCGCACGGCCGCCATCACCGCTGCCGGCTGTAGAGCCAGCGAAAGAGAAAGCAACGGAAAAGCCGCGCTCGCGAACAATCTTGATTTCATGCCCATCGGGTTTCCTCGATCCTGTTTGAGCTTCTTAAGGCCGCCAAGCCCTGGTTCCGCCCCTAGCTTCGCATTGAGGCGAAACGGCGGAATGGCAATTGCCGAGCCGCCGATTTGTTCCGGTTCTAGGAAGTTGGGGATTAACCTCGCGTGAATGTTGCAGTCTGCCGGCGTTCATCTCGCCTGCTATTTGCACCGCACAATTGCGATGGGATTTGTGTTGCAATTCCATCAAAAAAAGTCTGATTATCGCCGCAAGGCGGTCTCGGGACCGTTGAACTGCGGCCGTCAGCCCAAGAGAAAAAGGAGCGGCGGCTACCAACAGAGAGGATCCTCATGCTTAATCCTACCCGTATTTTCGCGGCAGCCTCGATCGCGGCGATGTCCCTTTTTGCCGGCTCGGCCATGGCCGACGGCGAGAAATATGTGATCGGCACCGATTCGACCTATCCGCCCTTCGAATTCGTTGATGCCAGTGGCACAATCCAGGGCTTCGACATCGACATCACCAAGGCGCTCTGCGCGGAGATGAAGGCCGAATGCTCCTTCGTCAGCACCGACTGGGACGGCATCATCCCGGCGCTCAACGCCAAGAAGTTCGACATGATCGTCTCCTCCATGTCGATCACGCCGGAGCGTCTGAAGCTCGTCGATTTCTCCAACAAGTACTACAACACCCCGCCGGCCATTGCCGTGCCGAAGGATTCGACGATATCAGACGTCGCCGGCCTCAAGGGCAAGGTGATCGGCGCGCAGACCTCCACGACGCACGCCAACTATGCCGAGAAGCATCTCGCTGACACTGAGCTGAAGCTCTATCCGACCGCTGACGAATACAAGCTCGACGTTGCCAGCGGCCGTGTCGACGCCGTCATCGATGACGTCGTCGTTCTTTCCGAATGGGTCAAGTCCGACGCCGGCGCCTGCTGCAAGATCCTGACGACCCTGCCGGTCGACAAGGAAATCAACGGCAACGGCGCAGGCATTGCCATCCGCCAGGGCGATCCGCTCAGGGAAAAGCTGAACACGGCGATCGCTGCGATCCGCGCCAGCGGTGAGTACAAGAAGATCCAGGACAAGTACTTCGACTTCGACGTTTACGGCGAATAAGAAAATCGTTATCTGGCCGATGAACCTAATGGCGGGAGGCTTGCTCTTCCGCCATTTTTGTTTGACAAAGATTGCAAGATCAAAACGGCAAAAGCCGTGAGGGGAATTCTCGCATGGGCGGATTATTTTCCGCGCTGGGCTCCTTCTGGAGCTGGATTGTGCACATTTTCGATCCGCTGTGCGGACCCGTTGGCATCTTCACTTGGTTGGGGCAGTCGACGATCCTTGCCTGTGGCGATACCGGCTGGGGCGACGAGATCGCACTTGGCCTGCAGGTCACCGTTTCGGTGGCGATCGTCACCCTGCCGATCGGGCTCGCCATCGGCTTCCTGGTGGCGCTCGGCCAGCAGTCGGAGGAAAAGCCGCTGCGGCTTGCGGCCGGGATCTACACGACGATCTTTCGGGGCCTGCCGGAGCTTTTGACGCTCTTCATCATCTACTACGGCATGCAGATGCTGATCCAGTCTCTGCTGACCTTCGTCGGTTATGACGGGCCACCGGTCGAGATCAACGCCTTCTTCGCCGGCGTCATCGCGCTTTCTGTTGTCTTCTCCGCCTATTGTTCGGAAGTGCTTCTCTCGGCCTTCCGCGCCATTCCCAAGGGGCAATATGAGGCAGGCGACGCGCTTGGGTTGCATAGTGGCCACACACTGCGCCTGATCATCCTGCCGCAGCTCGTGCGCATCGCGCTGCCGGGCCTGACGAATCTCTGGATGGTGCTGCTGAAGGACACCTCCTACGTCTCGATCATCAGCCTTGCCGATATCCTGCGCCAGACGAGCGTCGCCGTGCGGGTGACCAAGGAGCCCTTCTTTTTCTATGGTCTGGCCTGCTGTCTCTATCTGGTGCTCGCCATCCTCTCCTCCTTTCTGCTCGTCTATGTCGAGCGTTGGGCCAAGCGTTCGGAGATCCGTCGATGAGCTACGCCGAATCGCTGATCCCGCCGCAGCCAGCACCCCGCGAGGTGATGAAGCCGATGACGCCGGCGCGTATCGCCGGCTATATTCTCGTGGCCATCTGGGCTGTGCTCGCAGCACTTCTCGTCATTTCCGTCATCAATGGCTGGGATCCGGAAAAATTCATTCGCTACGGGCCGCGTTACCTCCATGGTCTCGGGATAACGCTGAGCCTCGTTTTCATTTCCGTCATCTGCGGCGCCATCCTGTCGCTGCCACTTGCCGTGGCGCGCATGTCAAAGAGCCGTGTGCTGAATGCGCTGGCCTACGGCTACATCTATTTCTTCCGCGGCACACCGCTGCTTGCCCAGCTGTTCTTGGTCTATTACGGCCTCGGCATATTCCGGCCGCAGCTTGAGGCCGTCGGTATATGGTGGTTCTTCCGCGATGCCTGGTATTGCGGCCTTTTTGCCATGACCATCAATACCGCGGCCTACCAGGCGGAAATCCTGCGCGGCGCCATCGAAAGCGTGCCGCATGGCCAGCGAGAGGCGGCGAATGCGCTGGGTATCCACACGTTCATCGCCTTCCGTAAGATCATCCTGCCGCAGGCTCTCATCGTCGCACTTCGCCCTTACGGCAACGAGATCATCCTGCTGATCAAGGGCTCAGCGGTCGTCGCCATCATCACCGTGCTCGACCTGATGGGCGAAACCCGTTACGCCTTCTCCCGCACTTTCGACTACCAGACCTATCTCTGGGCAGCGATCTTCTATCTCACCATCGTCGAAGCCTTACGTCATCTCTGGGCCTGGATCGAGCGCCGCCTGACCCGGCATCTCAAGCGCTGATGCATGACGCCCAAAAGTGTGTCGCGGTTTTGGGATAACGGCATGCATTAAACAAAAGCCGGACTTGGCAGCACTCTCCGAGTGATGCTGCCAAACCGTTGAAATTAAAAATAAATTGCCCTTTTATCGAGTATCTGTAAAGCTTCCGTTAACCACTCGCATGTTTCCATATCATGCAGCGCTAATAAGCGCGCGAGTGGGAACAAGAAGAAGCGGAATACGATGCACAAGGACATGGAAAAACAATTACAGGGTTATGGTCTGACGACCGCCCAGATCCTTTACCACCTGCCGGACCACCCGGTGATCCTGCAAACCTACGTCTGGCAGGATTACGACCTCGCCCCCGATTTTCCCGAAATGCGCGGTTTCCTGAAATTCTGGGAAGAGAAGCTCGACGGGCCACTGCACTCGGTGCGCTACATCCACCGCAAGCTGATCTCGGCAACCGAGTGGCGGGCACTGAAGGGCGAGTTCATCCTGCACTGATCGGCTCTGGAGTGTGGTGCCGAATAGGGCGAATGGTTCAGGCCGTATCATGCTCCACTGCATAATTCCTTAAATCGGAATCGATTTAAGGATAAAATTATGCAGCAACTCAAAGTGCTACAGCGTCCTTTGCGCGTCTCAAAAGACGCGCGGCGCTGTAGGCCGCCTCAGACATGCGCCTCGCCATGGCGGAATTCGCCTTCGTCACGATCCGGGCGAAGCGCGAAACCGAGCATACCGAGATAGAAGGCGATGACGATTGCGATGACCGCAAGGCCGGGAACCGGCCCGAGCACAGCATTGTCGATGACATAGGCCCATGACTGCGCCTGTAGCGCCGGCATGCCTTCCGTCTGCAATTTCGGCGTCGAGATCTTCAGGCACCAGGCAAGGAGCAGGATGAAATACATCCAGCCGTAATTACGCTTGAGACGGCGGTGCATCGCCTCTTGATAGCTGAGCAGGAAGCGCGGCTTGCGCAGGCTGCTGGCAACCACCACAGCCCATTCGCCGCCAGCTCCAGCCTCGGGCGCCAGAATCTCAGCAAAGTAGCAGCGCTCAAGCTGGCGAATGCGCGCGCGGTAGATATCGAAGAAGCGGTAACGCCGCGCTTCGATCATCAGAAGCAGCGTCACCAGCATCATCCCGAACAGCAGCACTCCGTGATGCGAGGTCGGCGTCGACAGCGACACCGAAAGGAGTGCTGCGACCACGGTGATCGCCCAGTTGGACGTCCGGTCGATGCGGTCGCGCCAACTCGTCATCCGCCCGAGTTCACCACGGTAATAATGGCAGAGCGCATTGGTGACCTCGATTGGTGTCCTAGGCAGCAACAATGGCCGCGCGCCCTCTCCTTCCCTTGCCGATAACGTCCTGTCTTCCTCCATTTTCATGGCTCGTTCCTCCCTTCGTCTTCTTTTCGGTCATTCTGCGCCCGCAAGCGCACCATTGCAAAACATCCAAAGCCGCCTTAGACGCATGCCTGAAACAAAAGGACGATGGACTGCGATGGCAAAGAAGATCGACGAAGAAGCCCTTGGCGAGGCCTATAACCGCGCGCTGGCGCTGGAAAAGGCCGGCGATGTCGACGCGGCAGTTGCAGCCTATCAGGAAGTCCTGGCAATCGATCCCGACGATCACGGCGGCGCGGCCGTGCGCATCGCCGCGATGGGCCGCGGCGAAACGCCGGTCAAGGCGCCCGACGCCTATGTCGAGACCTTGTTCGACCAGCATGCCGAGGTTTTCGAGGACGTGCTCGTCGAGCAGCTCGGCTATCACGTTCCGATGCTGGTGCGCCAGCGCCTGCAGGCGCTGAAGCTCGGACCGTTCAAGCGGCTGCTCGATCTCGGCTGCGGCACGGGCCTCACCGGCGGCGCGCTACGCGACCTCTGCGCCGATATGACCGGCATCGACATATCGGAGAAGATGGTCGAGATCGCCCATGAGAAGGATCTCTACGAGACGCTCTTCGTCGCCGAGGTCGAGGATTTCCTCGACGACAATGACGAGGAAGCCTTCGATATCATCGCCGCCACCGACGTGCTGCCGTATCTCGGCGCGCTCGAACCGCTTTTCTTCGGCGCCGCCGAGAACCTGACGCCGAGCGGCTTGTTCATCTTCTCCTCGGAAACCCTGCCCGAGGAAATACTCGCCGGCCGCGCCTATATGGTCGGCCCGCACCAGCGCTTCGCCCATGCCGACGCCTATGTGAGAGAACGCCTGACGGCCACCGGTTTCGAACTCGTCGAGATATCGGATATCAACGTGCGCATGGAAGATGGCCAGCCGACACCAGGCCATCTGGTGATCGCCAGATATATCGGCTAAAGCCACTTCACCTGATATATCGCCTGACGGAATAGTTTCTCGGTTGGCGAAGTATCTGTTGCGTGATGCGTCATGACCTGATAGTTAGTCGATCGGTAAAGTTTACCGCAACGATAGGAAAGGTCGCCGCATGTCGCTCGTGCTCTATGGACATCCGCTCGCCTCCTTCTGCCACAAAGTGCTGATCGCGCTTTATGAAAACGGCACCCCTTTCGAAAATCGCATCGTCGATCTTTCCGACGAAAGCTCGCGCGCCGATCTCTTCGGCTTCTGGCCGATCGGTAAGATGCCGCTGCTGCGGGACGAGGCACGCGACAGCACCATTCCCGAGACATCGATCATCATCGAATATCTCGAGCAATATTATCCCGGCTCCGTTCGCCTGCTGCCGCTGGAGATCGACAGGGCGCTGCAGGTCCGCCTTTGGGATCGCTTCTTCGATCACTATGTCCAGGCGCCGATGCAGACGCTGGTCAGCAATCACCGGCGTCCTGAGGGCACGGCGGACGAAATCGAGGTGACGGCCGCCAAGGCGACGCTTGCCACCGCCTATGCGATGATCGAAAAGCAGCTCGCCGACAAACCCTGGATATCCGGTGACGGCTTCACCATGGCCGATTGCGCCGCAGCCCCCGCACTCTTCTATGCCGAGACGCTGATCCCCTTCACTCCGGAGCAGCCGAACCTTCGCGCCTATTACGATCGGCTGCTGGGGCGCCCTTCCTTTGCAAGGGCGCTGGAAGAGGCCCGCCCCTACTTCAAGTTCTATCCCTACAAAGAGAGGCTGCCCGCCCGCTTCCGGGATGCGGCGGGATGATCGAAAGCCAAGCGGATCTCGACCGCATGTTCCATGCGCTTTCCGATCGCAGCCGCCGCGGCATGATCGATCGCCTCGGCCGCGGCCCGGCCTCCGTCACCGAACTGGCCGCGCCGCTTGCGGTTGCCCTGCCGACGGTGATGAAACACCTGCAGGTGCTGGAGGAGAGCGGCCTCGTGCTCTCGGAAAAATCCGGCCGAGTGCGAACCTACCGCCTGCGGCAGGATGCGCTTGCCGCACTCGAGCGCTGGATAGAACAGCGAAAGATCCGCTGGACGACCACCTTCGACAGGCTGGATCAATTTCTCGCCAATGAAACGGAGAGCCTTCCCGAATGACGACACGATCCGCCGAACACGCCACTCTCGTCATCGAGCGTCACCTGAAGGCGCCAGTCGCCCGCGTCTTCCGCGCCTGGTCGGCGCCGGAGGCCAAACGCCAATGGTTCGCCTGCCACGGTGAGTGGGTGCCGCTGGACTACGGGCTCGATTTCCGCCCCGGCGGCGCGGAAAGGAACTACGTCGCCGATACCGACGGCCTTCTGCACGCCTATGATGCCCATTACATCGACATCGTTCTCAATACCCGCATCATCTATGCCTATGAGATGAAGCTCGGCGAAACCCGCATCTCCGCCTCGCTCACAACCGTCGCCTTCGAAGCCGAAGCCGGCGGCACCAAAATGGTCTTCACCGAACAGGTGGTATTCCTCGACGGCTACGCCGACAACGGCGCCCGCCTCCAGGGCACCGAAATCGGCCTCGACAATCTGCAACTGTTTCTCGAGCCCGAGGAAAGCCCGATCCACTGACACATCTCAAGTCGATCGCAATCCGGCGACAGGATGGGAGGAGAGCATTCGCAACTACACCTTCGATGGCATGTCGGGCACCGACAAGTGCGACGCCAGTCGCTAAGGCGTATGTGAATCCATTTTTTTGACCAATGTCTTGAGTGACGATTTCAAGGCGTCACCATTGGCATTGCCGATAAAGCACCTTCCGGGTGTCTCGCGTGCCCGCTGAAAATCTGCTTCAGCCCGCTTGTCATCTCCTAATGCCTGGAGCGCCTGACCTCGCGGAGCGTAAAACTCGCTGCACTCCTTCGCGTCCAGCGCCTGATCATATTCGAGGATCGCATTGCGATAATCCTCTCTGTTGATGAACCAGTTGCCAAGAAGAAAATGGCTGTGTGCGATCAGCCGATTACGGGTGAAACTGTAGATGCCGTGTTGGGGGACAATGAACCGAAGAATCTCTACGATGGCATCCGGCTCGGCCTCGGTGAACCGATCCAATTCATCGTCAATCGCATCGAACCGGTCGTCCAGTTGGGTGAGTGGTAAGTCGGGACCGGATAGCCTTCCGGTTGCAGAGGCATTACGATAGCACGCAGGCTCCGCAAGCGCGAGCCGCCCCAACGTCTGCCAAAGATCGGCACTCGACGAAATGCCGGCATCGGGCGAATTCGCCAAGGACCGCGCGATTACTTCACGCATATGTGAGCGATCCGTTTCGCTACTCGAATCAAGACACGTGCGGGCAACGTCGAAATAACTCGAGCGCGCCAATGCTGCATTCAGACGAGGCAGTGCCGGCGCTTCGTTCGCAGAGCGATCGCCATGCTCCCTGAAGTAACGTACAACGCCAGTTTCATCGCTGTTGTCCTCGTTAACGGATGCGAGGGGCGGACTCTGATCCGCAACAGCGACTGGCCGCAGCGGCCCGGCCTCGTAAAGCCTATCGGCGGGAACCGTTAGTAGCCAGTGAAACTGACCGACGAGCTGAACATCGCTGTCGACAAAATTGCCAATTGCGTTCGCCAGGAATTTGCCGATCAACAGCCAGCGCATCTCCTCCGGAAAGGCATCCAGATTCGGACCATTAGTGCGCGGCGGCATGGCGGCCCAGACTGCTGCAATGGCTTGCGGGCCTTTCGCAAGATTGAGCGTTAGCTTCCAGGCCGCAAGCGATCGCTCGATCTGCATGCGCCCTTCCGGCGTTGCCGAACGGTATGCATCGGCAAGGACACGCAATTTACGTTCGCGTTCCGCAGCAGGGGTCACGATAGCAGGACCTATCAGTACCCGGTCCGAGCCAGATATCCAGCTCTGGCTAAGCAATCGATCCTCGCGGCTGTGCAGCTCGGCCAGCCATCCGCGGTTTCCGAGATTGCGCACCAGGAGGTCGGCTCCCTTGCCGCGTTCGCTGAAATTCGCCTGCTCAGACGAAATTACGAAATCGATCAGATCGAAAAGCTGGCCGTCAGGCAGCCGGTCGTCGCTTGCGACTGCAACGAAGGCCGAGACGACGATCTCCGAAACGACAGTTTCAACCGGCCGATCCATGTCGTCCTTCAGCTGCCAAAAAGTCGAGATCATGATCGGCACCGAAACAAGCACAGCCAAGGACAGAAAGACCTCGCCCATATATATGAGCCGCTCATATTCCCGCCATTTATTGCGCAACGTATCCGGCCTGGGTTTCCTCGACCAGAGTCCAAGACGGTCAGCATACATCACCCGCTGCAACGCGGCGCCGACCGCCAGCCGGTTAAGAAACACCGCCATGACTATGCGCGCGCCCAGCAAAACAGGAATGCCCGTCAAGGCAATGAGCTGCGCGGTATCGTTGTTCAACGAGAAACCGCCCATCGCAATCACGGCCAGGAGCGCGAGAAAAAGTCCACCCTGCCAGATCAACCCGGCAGACACCGACCGTGTCCCCGGTAAGATCAAGGTTTTCAGGTCAAAGCGAAATGGCCAACGACCGCGATCGATTGCCTCCTTGTGGAATTTGACCAACTCGGCCGTTTCCAACGCAAAAAGTCGATCCTCATCCGGGAAGACCGGCAGGCCGGTACGTCCGTCGGTATAGGCCGTCCGCCCGGCCGCTCGCCGTTGCAGAACGTTACGTGCCGATTGCGCATGCGCCAGCCACGAGAAGTAAATCATGGCGGCCTCCTGGCCGCAAAAATGTATGAGGTCGGCCGGTCGCTCGGCAAACCGGCATTGCTGCTCAATCGTTTCGACGAGAGCGGAAACGCCGCGCCCTTCCGCGAACTCTCTGGTGGTTTCGAGCCCCTGGAGGCCGATGGGGGGAAGAATCGATGGAAACCGACGGCCAACTGCTTCCAGAAATTGCTCGTGACGCTGCAGGTTCATGCCCGCAGCGAGATTAAACAGCTCAATCCACGGCTGCGCCTCATAGACCGCAGGGTCCGTCCCCCAGGGACGCCCTTTCTCCCGTGCCACGATTTCGTTCAGGCGCTCGAACGCCAGTCTGTCGCTCCCGTCATCAATTGCCTCGAATTCGGCCGGAAATTCCGCCGGCTTTGCAATCGATGATTCCAATCGTGGCGTTATTTCGCCAGTCATGTCAGCCTTCGGCTGCTCGCAGCTGCCGGTATTATCTCGCGCCGTCGACTCGTTAACGTCGACATCCCACCCCACGCCATCGCGGCCGTCGATGGCCGCCGTCAACAGTTCAGCCGGTTGCGTGTTCGCCCAATTCAACGCGGCATCGCGCGCGCCAACCAGCCGCTGGAATCCCTCCGGATCCTCGTCGGGCCGAAAATCGCGGAGTCGCCGGGCATAAGCACGCCGAATATCGTTTTCTTCCTGCGTCGGTGCGATTTGCAGGAGCGTCCAGTAAGTTTCAACCATGGATTAAAGAATTCTGCGTTCGAACTGGTTCAATGTTTCGGCAAATGCACGGCGCAAGCCGTCGAGATCGTGGTTTGCCTGATCGTGCAGCGCGGTCTCGAATTGCAGGAGAAGCTGCGCAACGTGCTCCCGTGCTGGCCCCAACGATTCAACGTACAGTCTTTCAGCCCGTGCGATCAGCGAGCGGTTTTCCTGCTGATCGCGTGGCGCCAGCTTGATGGATGCCAGCGCCGCGAAGCTCTTGTCGAGCTCCTGGTCGCTGAGATTAGACTGGTTGCGGAAGACCTTTCGTTCGACATGCCCCGTTGAGATCACCTTTACTTCGACTTCCAGGGCGCCGTTTATGTCATAGGTGAATCGCACAGCCACAGATTCCCTGCCAGCAGGCCCCGGCGGGACCGATACACTAACGGCCCCGATCCGCACGTTCTGCGATGGGCGCATGTGCTCCCCCTGCAGCACCTCGATATTGACGTACGTCTGCATGTTCGACGCCGTCCAATAGGTATTTTCCCGGCTGATCGGGACCACGGCATTGCGCTCGATGATCGGGGACAGGATGACGCCATCAGGTGCCCTAGGATCGAGGACGGAGGTCCCAAGGGTAAAAGGACATACATCCGTCATGATGACTTCATCGAGAGCGCCGCGACGATGCTTGAGACCGGACTGCACCGCCGCACCGATCGCGATGGCATGGTCGGGCCGCGCATGTACCAGCGGAAAGCGGCCGAACAGCCTGGTGACGAGATTGCGCACGAGGGGCATCCTGGTCGCACCGCCGACGAGAACGATCTGATCTATCTTGGCAATGTCGACACGTGCATCGCGAACCGCGCTTTCGATCGGCATGCGCATTCGTCTGAGGAGCGGCGCTGCCGCTTCCTCGAATGTGGTCCGGCGCACCTCTCCAGTGCATTTCGTCTTGCCGAGCGTTAAATCATAACCTGCCTCCGCCCTATCGGTCAGAGCGAATTTGAGCGCTTCCGCCTCGCGCAACAGCCGCGCCCGGTCAGCAGGCTCAAGCTTGGCTTCGTCCAACTCATGTCGTTTGACCAAGAGCTCGACGATCACATCGCGAAAATCATTGCCTCCGAGCAGAGAATCACCAGCCGAAGCCCGGATTTCCATCACGTTCTCGTATTTGTGCAGTAGCGACACGTCGAATGTTCCGCCCCCGAGGTCAAGGATCAGAAAACATCCGTCTCCCACCGCCTCCAGGCCATGCGCCAGCGCCGCGGCAGTGGGCTCATTGATCAACCGCTCGACCCTCAGTCCGGCCAGTCGGGCTGCGTCGAGCGTCGCCTTGCGCTGAGGGTCATTGAAGTAGGCAGGAACCGAAATGACGGCTTCGACGATCTCTTCGCCCAGGCCGGCTTCGACATCATCCTTAAGCGACTTCAGCACCAGCGCCGACAGTTCCTCGGCGCGCCAGGTTTTGCCGGCCAGTTGCACGGTGTTGGCGCTTCCCATCCAGCGCTTGAAGGAAGCGACGGAGCGCTGCGGATGTGTGATCAATCGATCGGCAGCCGCCCGCCCGACCAGCAGCACGCTGTCGTCGGCAATGCTGACCGCCGATGGCGTTAGGGTTTCACCAAGCGCGTTGGCGATGAGTTCTGCACCATTTTCCGACCAGACGGCCACCAACGAATTGGACGTGCCAAGATCAATACCGATAATTGCCATTAAAACCTCGGATGCGAATTAAACAGGTGTGGCGTCTGCGCCGCTGCAATTGTGGTCACTTCTTCGCAGCCAGCGTCATCGTGTCCCGATGGCGGCCATCGTTGCACAAATCCGGATATGTATGAGAGCTGGCACAGGAGGCATTCTGACTATGAGACGATGTTATTTATGCATCTCATAGTTGATCAAAATTGAAGCATGTTTCAGAAAGTCGATAAAACTCTATCGATATAGGCGATGATCCTCAGCACCTGGCGGAGCAAGCCAACTTAGAGAGCTGCAAGGTATGTCGAGGCATGCGCGCAGCAAGGACGCGCGCCGACATCCGCAGCTCGACGACGCGCAGACGGCGACATGGTCAAGCAAGTCGCCACATTGTCCGGTTAGGTCCCGATTTCGCGGCTAGCGCCTCAAGCGCTGCCTGTTTTCTTCCGTGAGCCGGCAGTCCGCGCTGAAGTATTGAGGGCGGCGGCGGCGCGAACGAGCGTCTTCAACGCCTGCTCGTCAATCTCATCACCTTCGTGGAAATCGATGGCGCGCCTGGTATTGCCGTCAAGGCTGGAGTTGAAAAGGCCTGAAGGGTCCTCCAGCGAGGCGCCTTTGGCGAAGGTCAGCTTCACGACGCTTTTGTAGGTCTCGCCGGTGCAGATGATGCCGGCGCGCTCCCACACCGGAACCCCTCTCCACTTCCATTCCTCGACCACATCGGGCTCAGCCTGCCTGATGAGAGTTCGGACCCGAGCGAGCGTCTCGCCTCGCCAATCGCTCAACTCCTTAATTCTCGCATCGATCAAACGAGAAGGAGAGTCTCCGTCCTTCTCTTCGCTGGAGCCGCTCTTCTTCATGGTTGCCGTGGCTTTCTTCATCGATATTGCTCCTCCATCCCTTAAGTGCTGATGACCTGGCATCCGCTCACATTCGTTCACCGGGCAATTGGCTGGCTTGCTCCACCCAGGCGGCGAGCTGGGCCTCGTCGAGTTGGTCTTCCTCATGAATATGGAAGTAACGCACTTCCTTTTGTTTGGACTCGCCGGCCGGGATGGGACTGAGCGACGTGCCGCGGAAAAAAGCGAGTTTGATGTACTTCGCGAAGCAATGGACACCGAGGAACCAGCCCTGCCCTTCGATGCCATAGAGGGGCGAGTTCCATTTGACTGCCTTATGCACATCAGGAACGGTACTGGTGACGAGCGCGTCGAGACGGCGCCCGACATCGCTTTTCCACCCCGGCATGGCGGCGATATAGGCCTGCACGGGAGCATCTCCGTAACCCTTGGCGATCTGCGGATTGCCGCCCGAGAGAAGAACTGGATTTGCGATGGCTGCCTCGGCGGCAGTCTTTTTTGTGACTTTCGCAGAGGTCCTCGACGTCCTGCCAGCCATTCTGTTCACTCCTATCCGCTGCTGCGACCCGCGCTGCGCCATCTGGCGGCATAAGGCAGGACGAACAAGTACAGACCGGTGAGCAGGAGTAAGGCGAGCGGAAGAAGCGCCAACAGCCCTACCCAGACCGACGATTTCTCCTGCACCATCGCGATGATATTAATTATGACGGCCAGCGTAAAGGCAATGGACAGCCAACGGTGGATCTGCCGAAACCAGTTATTCCAATTCAAGGGAACCTCCTGCGAAAACGAGCCGAAGCGGATGGCGTGATCCGTTGGCAACTGTCTCATTCGATCCGTGCCAGCACCTGCTCCAGCTTTGCGAAGAATTGTTGCCAGCCGCTCCTGGCGCCCCCGTAAGCCTGCCGCTGATCCGGCCGGAAGCCTGACTGCTCCATACGCAGGTGCGTGCCCGCGCTGGTGGGCGTGAGAGTCCAGGTGACGACGCTTGCGAGATCATAGGCAGCCCAGGTGTAAGACAGGGTTTTGTTCGGTTCGACTTCCAGGACCTGGCAATCGACCGATCCCCAATCCGCGCTGAGCTTAAAACGGTGATCCACGACCGGCACGAAGTCGTTCTTCATCAGCCAATCCGCAATCAGATGCGGCTGGGTGAGCGCGCGCCAGATCTTTTCCGGCGGAAAAGGGATCTCTCGTTCGACGACGACGGAACGGGTTTCAGTCGATGTTTCGGTCATTGGTCCATCCTTTTCAGTAGATCTTCCAGCTGGTCGAACCGATTCTGCCAAAAGCCAGCCATCTCACTTGTCCAATCGACCAGCGGCGCCAGCGCACCGAGCTGGGCGCTATAGTGCGTCTGGCGACCTTCGTGACGGTCACGCACCAATCCGGCCTGCTTCAGGATTCCGAGATGTTTCGAGACGACCGGTTGCGAGACCCCGGCGCGTGCCGTCAAAGCCCCGACCGTCTTCTCTCCTTCGCGGCACAGCCGTTCGAAAAGAGCCCTCCGTGTCGGATCGGCGAGCGTTCTGAAGAGCACGTCTTGAGCGTTCGACATCCACAATCCATACCCCATTGGCTATGGATAAACGTATAGCCATAGAGGTATGGGTGAGTCAAGCTGGACGTGAGACAACGCGATTTGCTGATTTTTGGTGCGCGCAATAGCGCGCCTCGGCAGAGACAAATTGAACGTCTCATACCCTGGCGCCTATACATTTTCACTATGGTCATGCATGCTCGCTCGGACACGCCTCGCCTATGCCGAGGTCATGCAGCTTCGCGAACAGGGCTGGGATCAATGACCGCCGTCGGTGCCGAGGATCGCGGCAAGCAGCCGGCCTTCGAGCTCGGCGAGGCCGGGATGGCCATGCCGGCGCGGATGTGGATAAGGAATGGGAAGATCGAGTGCGATCCGCCCCTCATCGAGCACGATGACCCGGTCGGCGAGATGCACCGCTTCACTGACATCATGGGTGACGAGCACGGCAGTGAAACCGAGTTCACGCCAGACACGGTTGACGAGTTCCTGCATGCTGATCCGCGTCAGCGCATCGAGCGCGCCAAGTGGTTCGTCGAGCGCCAGCACGCCCGGCCGGCTCACCAGCGCCCGCGCCAGTGCCACGCGCTGCCGCTGACCGCCGGAAAGGCGCGCCGGCCATTCTCCGGCCTTCTCGCCAAGCTGGACTTCGGCAAGCACGGCGTCGGCCGCCTTCAGCGCCGCCCGGCTGTCGATGCCGTCGCCGAGCCCGACGACGACATTGTCGGCGACACTGAGCCAGGGCAGCAGCCGTGGCTCCTGAAAGACGATGCGCGCGTTCGGGCTCGCCTGCGCGCCGTCAGCATCCTCGAAATGCAGCTCGCCGGCACTCGGCGCGTCGAGACCCATCAGGATGCGCAGCAGCGTGCTCTTGCCGCAGGCGCTCTTGCCGATAACGGCAACGAACTGGCCGGCTGGAATATGCAGATTGATGCCGCGCAGTACGCGGTTGGCCCCAAAGCTCTTTTCAAGCCCCGTCAGGCTGATCGCCGCGGGCGCACTGCGGCCCACCGCGGGCGCGTTTTCACGCGCATAAGCTGGCTCTTCGGCGACGGCGTGAAAACGCTCATGTGCGATCGAAGTCATGGCGTCTCTCCTATTTCTGATAGACCGGGTTCCAGGCGAGCAGCCGCCTCTCCAGAACCCGGGCGATGGCATCGGCAAGCTTGCCGAGCACGGCATAGATGACGAGGGCGAGCACGACGACGTCAGTCATCATGAATTCGCGGGCATTGTTGGCCATGTGGCCGATGCCTGAGGATGCGGCGATCGATTCCGATACGATCAGCGTCAGCCACATGATGCCGAGCGCATATCTGAGGCCAACGAAGATCGACGGCAGCGCGCCTGGAAAGATCACCTTGCGAAACAGCGTCCAGTTGCCCATGCCATAGACCTTGCCCATCTCGATCAGATCGCGATCGACATTGCGCACGCCGTGATAGGTGTTGAGATAGACGGGGAAGAGCACGCCGAGCGACGTGAGGAACAGCTTCGATTCCTCGCCGATTCCGAACCACAGGATGACAAGCGGGATCATCGCCAGATGCGGAATGGTGCGCAGCATCTGCAGTGTCGTGTCGGTCAGCTGCTCGGAAATGCGCGACACCCCGTTGGCGATACCGAGCAGGAAGCCGATCGAACCGCCGACGAGAAGGCCGGCAAAGGCGCGGCCGGCGCTCACCAGCACGTCGTTCGGCAACTGGCCGGAAACCGTCGTTGACCAGAAGGCGAGGCCGACATCGGCCGGCGACGGCATGATGCGCGATGAGATCCAGCCGGCCGAGGAGGCAAGCTGCCACAACGCCACGATCGCCACCGGCACCAGATAAGGGGTCAGCTTGTCCAAGCCAGGCAGCGGCAGGCGCAAACCCGCCTTCCCGGCCTTTTCGGAAGCGACCGACCGTACGAACGGAGTATCGAAAGTCGACATGCATTGTCCTCGCGCTTATCGGGAGCAGGATGCCGCAAGCCCTAAGCGGCTTGCGGCGGTGTCACGCTCTGCGTCTTCGTTCGAGATCAGGAACCGGAGACGACTTTCAGATTGCCGCCATGGCTGCCGCCTGCGAAGACCTGCTTACGGCCGAACTCGTTGTTGAAGCCCAGGCGCTGCTGCTCGCGGGTGATGCCGAGTTCAGGGAAAAGTAGCTCGGCGACGCGATAGGCCTCTTCGAGATGCGGATAGCCGGAGCCGATCACCGTATCGATGCCAATCTCCTGATATTCGCGAAGGCGTGCAGCCACCGTCTTCGGCGAGCCGACCAGCGCCGTGCCCGCACCGGCGCGCACCAGGCCGACGCCGGCCCAGAGGTTCGGCGAGACTTCGAGCTTGTCGCGGCGCCCGCCATGAAGGGCGGCCATGCGCTTCTGGCCGACCGAGTCGGACTCCTGGACAAAGCGCTCCTGCGCCTCGCGGATCGTATCGTCGTCGAGATGGCGGATCAGCCGCTCGGCTGCCTCCCATGCCTCATCATCGGTTTCGCGCACGATGAAGTGCAGACGAATGCCGAAGCTCACCTCGCGGCCGCGTTCGCCGGCGGCTTTGCGCACCTTGGTGATCTTCTCGGCAACCTGTGCCGGCGGCTCGCCCCAGGTCAGGTACTTGTCGACGCGGCCGACGGAAAAATCGATACCCGCATCCGACGAGCCGCCGAAATAGAGCGGCGGGCGCGGGTTCTGCACCGAGGGGAAGCCGAGGCGCGCATTGGTCGCCTTGATGTATTTGCCGTCGAAGCTTGCCGTTCCCTTTTCCAGCAATTCCTCAAAGACGGTGAAGAACTCCTCCGCATGGGCGTAGCGTTCGTCATGCTCGAGATGGATGCCATCGCCGGCAAGCTCCGCCGGGCTGCCGCCGACCACGATGTTGAGCAGCAGCCGGCCGTTGGAGATGCGGTCGAGCGTCGTCGCAAGACGCGCGTAATAGGCAGGCGATGCCGTTCCCGGGCGGATCGCCACCAGGAACTGCAGCTTCTCGGTCTTGGCGGCAAGGGCTGCGGCGGTCACGAAGGATTCCTCGCAGGCAACCCCGGTCGGCAGCAGCACGCCGGAATAGCCGAGCCGATCGACGGCCTGGGCGATCTGCGTGAGATAACCGATCTCTGGCGCACGGTTGAGCTCGGAGGAGCCGAGATAGGTGCCGTCGCCCGATGTCGGGATGAACCAGAGGAAATTGATAGGCTCGGATGTGCCTGTATGGGAGGTGGTGGTCATGGAAGACGGTCCTTTAGCTGCGAAATTCGAAAATCAACTCGCGCGGTCGAGATGGCCCCTGGCAAGCGGCGACACACAGACTGCCCACTCGGCGCCGCCGCCGCGCGAAAGCTTGGGAGGATCGCGGTGGCGGCGGAGGCTGTTGTAAGGCCGGCTGTCCATCTATGCGCGAGCATCTGAAATATCCCTGTCGATCGGATGGCGGCTGGCCGACGCCTTTCGGTGTCCGCGTCGATCGTCAGGATACTGACATAGACTACTAATTAGATCGACAATATCAATTTGCTATTATAATCCGTTTTGGAGAATATTTTTCCGGTTCGGCGGCATGAAGACCCTCTCCATACCGCCTCGCGGAAATCTTAGTCCTGGCCGGAAAATCAGCTCGCCTTGGGACGCCAGACGATATCGCCGGTCACGAGCTTCTTCGGCAGGATGCCGAGCCCGTAGAACTCGTCTGCGAGTGCCTGCTGATAGGCGGCGGCGGCATCGGTGATGGTCGACACGCTGCCGAGATTGGCGCCCTTGCGCGTCAATGTCATGCGCGTCACGTCAGCCGGCACGCCGGTGATTTCGGAAAGCTCCTTCACCGTTTCGTCGAGATTGCTCTGTGCCGACTTACCGACCTCGGCAAGCTCATCGATCACGTCGACGACCACTTGCCCGTTGGCGTCGGTGAAATCACGGTTGGCGAGGAAGAAACTGTAGGAGTCGACGATGCCTTCAGCGGTCGTCAGGATACCTGTCTCCGGATCAGCTTCGGCAATCGCCAGATAAGGATCCCAGATCGACCAGGCGTCGATGCTGCCATTCTTGAAAGCTGCGGCGGCATCTGGCGGCGAAAGATCGAGCTGCTCGACATCTTCGGGCTTCAGGCCTGCCTTGCGCAGAACCTTGACGGTTACATTATGCGCGCTGGAGCCGCGCTTGAAAGCGACCTTCTTACCCTTGAGGTCTTCAAGCGTCTTGATCGACGAATCCTTGCGCACGAGGATGGCCGAGGCTGCCGGGCTGCCCTTGTAGAGACCGACATAATAGAGCTGCCCGCCGGCAGCCTGGGCAAAGAGCGGCGGCACATCGCCAGTCGCGCCGAAATCGAGAGCGCCGGCGCCCAGCGCTTCGAGAAGCGGCGGGCCGGAGGTGAATTCCGACCAGCTGACGGTAATGCCGTGATCGGCAAGCCGCTTTTCAAGTGCGCTGCGACGCTTGGCGAGCGCCAGCACGCCATTTTTCTGCCAGCCGATACGGAATTCGCTGGCGGCAGCGCGTGCCGGCCTGACAGCCGGCAGGATTGCCGTGGCCGCGGCTGCTGCGAAAAGCCCGAGCGTTTGTCGACGTGAAATCATGACTTTCCCCTTTTGATGGTGCCGGGCCTGTTTTCGGCTGGTCGACCCTGTCAGTGATGAATGCCATGATGATGAAATCTATAATTTATATCGACAATTTTATTTGCGAGATTCCGCCTTTGCTGAAATTTTGCGGCCCGAAAATCGCCCTCAAACGAAATTTTTTCGCGCGCGGCTTATGCTTCCCCAACCCGGTTCACTCCCGACCTTCGGCGGCCAGCCGCTCCCGGATGAAGGTGGGGCCGCCGGCAAGACGCTTCGCAAGCAGGCTTGCGGGATCGACCATGCGCCAATAGGGCGTGACCGTCGAAACCGGCTCACCCTTTTCCAGCGCGCCGTAGGACAGCTCAGCGATCGCACGCAAATGCCGCTGCACAGTCACCGGGCAACAGGCGTCCGCCCCGTATTGCGCGGCGAGATAGCGACGGAGAACACCGACGTCTGTGAGGATACCTTCCGGTGCCGATCGTATCTGCTCTGCGACCATCTCTTGCGATGGAATGAGCATCGCCTGCATTCCGTTGCGGCCTTTGCGCCGCGGCTTGATCGTCGGAATTTCGCTCATGTCACCCCCGGAACATAATGCCTTCCCTCCAATCTAGGGCTCGTCCGAAGGGCCGCCAGCCTCATATGCGTCAATCGGAAGGAAGTCCGCCTTCACGGGCTTTTCTGCTCCCGCCGTTTCGGTTAATCCTCGAACCTGCACTTGAGGAAAAGGATAGGACATATGGCTAAAGTCGCGTTCATCGGTCTCGGCGTCATGGGTTTCCCCATGGCGGGCCATCTGAAGACGAAGGGCGGCCACGATGTTACCGTCTACAACCGTACCGCCGAAAAAGCCGCCGGCTGGGCCGAGAAATTCTCCGGCAAATCCGCCTCCACCCCGGCCGAGGCCGCGGTCGGTGCCGATTTCGTCTTCGTTTGCGTCGGCAATGACGAAGATCTCCGATCGGTGACATTGGGCGAGAACGGCGCCCTGCACGGCATGAATCGCGGTTCAGTGCTGATCGACAACACCACCGCCAGCGCTGAAGTCGCCCGCGAACTTTATGCCGCGGCAAAGGAAAAAGGTGTCGATTTCATCGACGCTCCCGTCTCCGGCGGCCAGGCCGGCGCTGAGAACGGCGTCCTGACCGTCATGTGCGGCGGCGACGAGGCCGTCTTCGAACGCGCCAGACCTGTCATCGACGCCTATGCCCGCATGGTTGGTTTGATGGGACCGGCAGGCTCGGGCCAGTTGACCAAAATGGTCAATCAGATCTGCATCGCCGGCCTTGTCCAGGGACTTGCTGAGGCGCTGCATTTCGGCAAGCGCGCCGGCCTCGATATCGAAAAGGTGGTCGAGGTGATTTCCAAGGGTGCCGCCGGCTCCTGGCAGATGGAAAACCGCCACAAGACCATGAACGCAGGAAAGTATGATTTCGGCTTCGCGGTCGACTGGATGCGCAAGGATCTCGGCATCGTGCTCACCGAAGCCCGCCGCAACGGCGCCAAGCTGCCGGTCACCGCCGTCGTCGACCAGTTCTACGGCGACGTGCAGGCGATGGGCGGCAATCGCTGGGACACATCCTCGCTGCTCGCCCGCCTCGAAAAATGATCGACCCCTCCTCCGATGCGGCCGAATTGATCGCGCATCTCGAAACGCTGCGCTCGGGGGAGAATGTTGCTGGCATGGCGCGCTTCGGCATCGTCACCGATCGCGCCATCGGTATCTCCAATCCCGACATCAGGGCGGTCGCCAGGCTGGCGAAGAAAGATCACGTCAGGGCAATGCAGCTCTGGCGAAGCCATATCCGCGAAGCCCGCCTGCTTGCGCTCTACACAGCCGAGCCGAAGCGGTTGACGACGGAAGAAGCCCGAAATTGGGCCGATGATTTCAATTCCTGGGAGATCGTCGATTGCGCCGCCGATCTCTTCGTTGAAGCCCGGCTGGATGAACTCATCTCAGACTTCGCCGCCGACGAGCGTGAATTTATCAGGCGCACCGCCTTCGCCATGATTGTCGGTGCCGCGGTTCACTTGAAGAAGGAACCTGATGCGACCATCCTCGCCTGGTTGCCGCTGATCGAGGCCCATGCCGGCGACCCGCGAAACTTCGTGCGCAAGGCGGTCAACTGGGCGCTGCGCAGCATCGGCAAGCGCAATCTCGCCTGCCATGCGCCGGCACTGGCGCTCGCAAGGGCCCTGGCGGAAAGGCCTGACAAAACCGCCCGCTGGATCGGCAAGGATGCCGTCAGGGAGCTGGCCGGCGAAAAGCTATTGGCACGGCTGGGATAAGGAGAATGTCGGCTCGAATAGAGATGCCTGGCGCTGTGAGTCAATGCTGTCTGGATTTTTCGACCAGGAAATCGATCAGGACCCGCACCGCCGGCGGCATGCCCTTGGCTGTTGTGAAAACGATGTAGAATTGGCTCTCCTCCGACTGCCATTCCGGCAGCACCCGCACCAGCTTGCCGGCCTGGAGATCGGCCTCGCAGGCACTTTCGAGCAGAAGCCCGAAGCCGAGGCCGGCACGGGCCGCGTCGAGGATAGCGGTCATGCTGCGGCAGGTGAGCCGTGGCTGATGCCGAATCACCTGTTTGGTGTCATTCGGACCGACCAGTTCCCAGGTGTGGAACGACACCCATGACGTCATTGCTAACGTCGGCAGGTCCGCGAGTTCGTCCACGCAATTCAAGGTGCCGGTGCGCTCGACGAGCGACGGACTTGCAACCAGGATACGCCTGATACGGTCGAGCTTGCGCATCGTCAGGCTCGTCTGCGTCTCCGGCTCGTTGGTCGCCCTCACCTCGAGGTCGATCCGCTCGTTGATGAGGTCGGCGCGCCGGTCGGAGCCGATGATCTGCAGCTTGATCTTCGGATAACGTTCCAGGAATTCGGGCAGGATTCCCCCGACCGAGATGTCGACGAGGCCGAGCGGGCAGCCCATCCGCACCACACCTTGCGGGTCGGACTGAGCCTCGCTGACGATCGATTTGGCGCGATCGGCCTCCTGCAGAATGGTCTGGCATCTTTCGTAGAAAGCTTGGCCGATCTCAGTCACCCGGAAGTGACGGGTCGAGCGTTCTATGAGCCTTGCACCAAGCCCTTCCTCAAGCCGGCTGACCCGCCTGCTGAGTTTCGAACGTGGTATTTTGAGATCGCGACTTGCAGACGCGAAACCGCCGCTGGAGACGACAGCGGCGAAATAATAGTAGTCGTTGAGATCGTCCATAAGAACAAGCTATCCGAGAGTAGGAATGAATGCCGGCCCCAGCAAGGGTTGTATCCTCTCTCGCAAAAAGCTGTGATCACATTGTCGGCATTGGATTTTCTCTTCGCGACCTGTTGCGACAAAGCCAGCCAACACCGCATAGGAAGACAGACCAACAGCCGTCCGCGCGATAAATCTATCGGTGGATCCAGCTCGTTTGAAAGATTGAAAACGGGGTGCCTCAAGAAACGAGGCGGGCAGATGCCGACGTGCGCGCAACGTACCTGTTGGGCTCACCTGAAAGACTGTCTTGAAGACGGCGCTTCAAAAACGCTGCAAGGACGGTCCGGCAGGGAAGACCGGACCCGTCCCCGTAGCTGATCGGAGGTCACTCGGATCAGAAACTGATTTAAGTGCTCCCGGTCCGAAGACCGGGAGCATATCCACCAAGTGGATTAGAACGAACGCTGCAGACGGAAGTAGCCCGTCGTGGAGTCGTCAGCATCTTCCGGATCGAGGTACTGAACCGAAGCCTTGGCGTAGAAGTTGTCGACGATCTGGTAATCAACGGTCAGACCGACCTTCCATGCATCACCGGCACCGTCGTAATCGCTAGGAACGGTGTCAAACGCGCTGGCACCGCCGATGTAGTTGGCGTAGTACTGAACACCCGGGGTGATTTTCAGCTTGTCGGTTGCCTTGATGGCGTATTCGGCAGCAACTGCCCATTCAGCCGTCGAGTAGTAGGAGTTCGGGCCGGAAGAGTACACAGCAGCGAGGCCGAGCGTACCGGGACCGATGTCAACCGTACCCATTGCACGGACAGCGCCGTCTTCGTTGTCGACGTCCCAGCCGCCAGTGACCTGGTAGCTGAACGCGCCGGCAGTGCCGCCGATGCCGAAGGCAACGCCGACATTGTTCGGACCATCGTTCGGAACAAGGAGGCCGGTGACGGGATCCACGTCACCCTGATAAACGCCGTCTTCCAGTTCATCGACGCTGATGCCAGCGTAGAAGGTGCCGCTTTCATACTGATAGCGGAGCGAGTTGTGCAGCGTTACGACCGAGCCGATGTCGTCGGTTTCGCCAGAGAGACCATCGTCCCACCAGCTGTAGAACAGACCAGCGCGGAAGCCCGCGATGTCGAGGTAAGCGGAATCGAGAATGGCGTCCTGAGCCGTGGCGTTGTCAGCATTGAACTGCATGACGATGACGCCGGTCAGCGGACCATATTCGGTGTCGCTCTTGGCCGTGAACTGAACCTGACCGCGGGTGACAGCATCCCAGTCCGAATCGCCGCCGACGTCTTCGCCAACGTTAACCTGGAAACGGATGTAGCCTTCGATCTTGAGGCAGGTTTCGGTGCCCGGGATGTAGAAGTAGCCGGTGCCGTAAGCGTCGCAGACGCGAACATATTCAACCGGTTCCGGCTCAGCAGCAACAATAGCGTCAGCTGCAAGAACCGGCGTCGATGCAGCAAACGCTGCTGCTGATGCAAGCAAAACCATTCTGATGTTCATTTACCAATCCATTCCTTTGTCGATCGGGGCTGGCTTCAGATCGGGTAATCGATTTGAAGCCGGCCCAGTTTGAACAGCCATCTCGGCGTGCGGATCGATCGAACCGCCAAACCGTCATCACATACAAGGCCCTATCAAGCAATTCTCGATACACGCCAGATGGGTTCTCACGGGCTACTTTCCCCGACAACGTGATTTTTATACAACAATTTCAGATATTTGGACGAAAAACATGCCAAACGGCTCCGCGACGGAAATCTTCCATCGCAAGCCGCAAACGCTACACCCCTTTGTCAAATTCTCCACCGTCCGACCCCCGTCGAACATACTGGTGAAGCACATAAACTCTACCGCCTGCTAACGAGCACAAACAAGGTGGCGGTTTAGAACATAGTGTCCTGAATTCGATACCAATGAGACAAAATTATGACAGATCGCCCATTGGTTTCATCGACCATAACCCCGGAATCCTTACCAGGCTATTCACTTTTCCAGGAATTTTGTTCGATTTGAGCGTTTTTTCGCTATTTTTGAGGCTTTTTTACAATAGCAGATCGCGCATGCCTAAACTCGGCCTTGCCGAAGCGGCAATCCCACGTGCGGCCAGAGTGTCACACGCCGCCTCCAACGGGCATATCCCCGCTCAGACTCACGCCTGGCCCCGGACGCTCGCTGGATTTTGCATTATCGCGTGCGGTCACGGCCGCACGCTTGACCTCAATCTTCGTTGGATTTGGCATTATCGAGAATCATGTAGTCGAGCGGCAGCTGCGTCGAATACTTGATCTGCTCCATCGCGAAGGCGGAGGAAACGTCGCGAATCTCGATCTTGGCGATCATCCGCTTATAAAAGGCGTCATAGGCGGCAATATCGGGCACGACGACTCGCAGGAGATAATCGACATCACCGCTCATCCGGTAGAATTCGACCACTTCGGGGAATTCGGCGACCACCTCGGAAAAACGGCGCAACCATTCGATCGAATGAGTGGCAGTGCGAATCGACACGAAGACGGTGACCTTGGTGTTGACCTTCTCCGGATCGAGGATGGCGACTCGGCGCTTGATGACGCCGTCTTCTTCCATCTTCTGGATGCGCCGCCAGCATGGCGTCGTCGAAAGCCCCACTTTCTTGGCGAGATCGGCAACGGCAAGCGTCGAATCTTCTTGCAGAAGACGCAGTATTTTTCGGTCGAGGCGGTCCATGCGCACAACAGTCCTTTCGAATTATTTTCTTTGTATAACTCGATTCCGCGCAACTAAAAGAATTTTGTTTCAGGAAAGCAGCATTTTCGTCCGTTCCTGCAAGACCGGGAGCAATTCTTTCTCGAACCAGGGATTGCGCTTCAGCCAGCCGCTATTGCGCCAGCTCGGATGCGGCAGCGGCAGCACCGCCGGCAATCGGTGGGACAGAAGACAGTCACGCCACGCCCGCACCGTCTCGGTCATATTGTCCCGCCTTTCACCGGCCATATGCCAAGCCTGCGCATATTGGCCGATGACCAGCACCAATTCGATCTGTGGCATGGCCGAGATCACCCTTTGCCGCCAGAACGGCGCGCATTCGCGCCGCGGCGGCAGATCCGCGCCCTTACCGTCGTAGCCAGGAAAGCAGAAGCCCATCGGCACGATGGCGAATCGGTCGCGGTCGTAGAAGCTTGCCCTGTCAACGCCAAGCCATGACCGCAGCCGGTCGCCCGAGGCATCATCGAACGGCAGCCCGCTCTCATGCACCCGAAGCCCGGGCGCCTGCCCGGCGATCAGGATGCGTGCGCTCGACGAGATCACGGCCACCGGGCGCGGCTCGTGCGGCAGCCGGTGCTCGATGCCTTTTGCCGGTGCGTCTCGACAGATACGGCAGGAGGCGATCTCCCGCCGCAGCATCTCCAGCGTGGCCTCGTCGGTCATAACTTTACTCCCATCCGACGATCTGCCCCATGAAGTGCAGGACGCCGTCGAAACCCGACCTCTGGCGCGCATGGTCGCGCACATCGCGCGGCCGCTCGAAAGTCCCGGCCCAGAGTCCCGCCTTTTCAGCCTTCGCCTCGGCTTCCTCCCTCTCATAACCGCCATAGGAGATGGCCATGCCCCGGCGCACCATGGCGGCATTGATGTCGCCGCCCGCCCCGCTCCGGCAGATGACGAGCAGCCTGTCGTAGCGGTCGTGCCGGCTGCCCTGACAAAGTGTTCCAGATGCCAGCACCATGCCCTGCAGCGCCTCGCGCGCCGCGCGGCCACAGGCCCAGGCCTTCCCTTCCCGCTCGCAGCTCTGGTTGAGCTCCGGCGCATCGATGCCTTCGAGGCGCAAACGTTCGGCTCCCAATGTCAGACTGTCGCCGTCGGCGGCATGGAAAGCACCCATATGCTCGATTTTTGCCGCATCATTGAGCTTGGCGGCGATCAGCGCCACGAGCGCCAGCAGGGCAAAAGCGGTCACGCCGTCGCGAATCAGGCGCAGGCCCCGTGTCACGCTTTCGCCTCCTTAAAAAACAAATCCTTGGCAAAGATGGCAAACATCTTCTTAAGAATTGTCGATTAAGCTCTTATCCACCCTGGGATGAAGTTTCAACGTGCACATGAGTACCGGCGTAAGCACATCGACCGACAAGATCATCGTCGACAGGTCGCGCAGCCACCGCAATAAGGCCGTTTCCAAGGCCGTGCGGCAGACGCGCGAACGTCTTCAGTCCGGTCATGCGTCAAATTCCTCCTTCGATCGTGACGTGCTCAACATGTATGTGGCATCGGTGCTGCAGAGCGCGACGATCATGCCGCTCTTCGTCGTCATCGTCACCGCGCTTGGCGTCTATTTCACCCAGAATACGCAATTGCTCTTCTGGGCGCTGCTGACGCTCACCTGTCACACCGGCAATATCCTGCTGGCGCGGCGCGCCCGCCGGCAGGAAATCACTTCCGAGAGCGCCCGCAAATGGCGCCGCCTGCTGCTGCTCGGCCAGTTCCTGCTCGGCTGCTGCTGGGCCGTCTTCGCGCTGCAGGACTGCGACACCTGCGAGCCGTCGAGCTTCATTCTCTATAAGGGTGCGACACTGCTGATCGCGCTCTCCGTCACAGCCATGTCGAACTTCATGCTGACGCCCGCCGTGCTTGCCGCCTTCTCGCCCGCGGTCCTGGCGCTCGCCGCCAAGAGCGGCCTGTCGCGCGACCTGCTCGAAATCAGCCTGACGGGGGCCTTCACCACCACCCTTGTCTTCTTCAATTATATCAGCGACCGGCTCTTCAAGTCGAACCTCAGGATCCTCTCCTACCAGTCGGAGAAGGACGACCTGATCGCCGAGCTTGAGGTCGCGAAATCGATGTCGGACGAGGCTCGCCGCCGCGCCGAAGAGGCAAACCTCGCCAAGTCCCGCTTCCTTGCTTCCATGTCGCATGAACTCAGAACCCCGCTCAACGCCATCCTCGGCTTTTCCGAGGTGATGTCGGCCGAGGTCATGGGGCCGCTCGCCAATCCGACCTACAAGGAATATGCCGGCGATATCCACCGCTCCGGCCAGCATCTGCTCGATCTCATCAACGAGATCCTCGACCTGTCGCGCATCGAGGCCGGCAAATACGAGCTGAGCGAGGAGGCGATTTCGCTGCTCGATATCACCGAAGATTGCATCGGCATGGTCCAGCTGCGCGCCCGCGCCAAGAACATTGCCATTTCGGACCAGTTCGAGCGGCAGCTGCCGGCCATCTGGGCCGACGAGAAGTCGATGCGCCAGGTGGTGCTCAACCTTCTCTCCA
Source organism: Rhizobium beringeri (assembly GCF_004306515.1). Taxonomy (NCBI): domain Bacteria; kingdom Pseudomonadati; phylum Pseudomonadota; class Alphaproteobacteria; order Hyphomicrobiales; family Rhizobiaceae; genus Rhizobium; species Rhizobium beringeri. Next base: position 2,279,877 of record NZ_SILG01000001.1, read on the forward strand.
ATGCGGTCAAGTTCACACCGCAGGGCGGCGAGATCCACGTCAAGGTCGGCTGGACAGCTGGCGGCGGACAGTACATCTCGATCAAGGACAACGGCCCCGGCATTCCGGAAGAAGAGATTCCCGTTGTCCTGTCGGCCTTTGGCCAGGGCTCGATCGCCATCAAGAGCGCCGAACAGGGTACCGGCCTCGGCCTGCCGATCGTCCAGGCGATCCTTGCCAAGCATGACGGGCAGTTCCTGCTGAAATCGAAGCTGCGCGAGGGCACCGAGGTTATCGCCATCCTGCCTGCCAAGCGCGTGCTCCAGAGCCTGCCGGCCGTCGAGGAGGCTCAGGCCGTCGCGCGCAAGCGCAAGAGTTTTGCCTGATTCAGCTAAAGCATGATGCCGAAAAGTGTGAACGGTTTTCGGGCAACATTATGCGCTAATTTTAGAATTGGATCCGGATGACTTCAGGCCGATCCAGCTGAAATCATCCTGATCCAAAGAACAGGTGCTTGCCGAGGACAAAGCCGAGATAGAGACAGCAGGCGGCAATCATGCAGGTTACCGCGAAGGAGCCGAGATCCTTGGCATGTTTGCCGACGATCGAAATCTCCGGCGAAATCCGGTCGATCACCTCTTCAACGGCGGTATTCATCGCCTCCATCGAAAAGAGCCCGAGAAACAGAATCACTGCGACGACGATCTCGCCTGCAGTCGCTCCCACCAGCGCCAGCGCCGCGATCGAAACGACGAAGAATCCGAGTTCCTGGCGGAAAGCCGCTTCTTTCAGCACCCGCAGAAAGCCCGCCCAAGAGTAGCTGGCGGCGGCGATGAAATGCCGAAGTCCGGTCTCTTTCGTCACCGCAGGCTTCGTCAAGATGCCCTCTCCTCTTCCCGTTGCATCACAGACCGGGAGAGGCTTTGCCGTCTCCCCTTCGATGAGCGAATACGCAAATACCGAATCCATTTGGGCGGCGCAAGCGAACGCATGCGGATCGGCGGCACCGACCGCGGCCTTAATGCTTATTCGACACACCCGCCTGGGCGAAGGTCGCCATGCCGGAATGGCAGGCGGCGGCCGCCTTGACGATGCCGGCGGCTAGCGCCGCACCGGTGCCTTCGCCGAGCCGCATGCCAAGCGCCAGAAGCGGCGTCTTGCCGAGCATCTCGATTGCGCGAAGATGCCCGGGCTCGCCGGAGACATGACCGATCAGGCAATGATCGAGCGCGGACGGATTGGCAGCCTTCAGGATCGCCGCCGCGGCGGTCGCGACATAACCGTCGATCAGCACCGGGATGCGCTCCATGCGAGCAGCAAGAATGGCGCCGGCCATCGCCGCGATCTCGCGGCCACCGAGCCGGCGCATGATCTCCAGCGGATCGTCGAGATGGTCACCATGCAGCGCCACCGCCTTTTCCACCGCCGCGATCTTGCGCTCCAGCATCTCGCCTTCCGAACCGGTGCCGGGTCCGACCCAGTCGCGCGCCGAACCGCCGTAGAGCGCATAGTTGATCGCCGCCGCAATCGTCGTATTGCCGATGCCCATCTCGCCGATGCAGAGCAGGTCGGTGCCGCCGGCGATCGCCTCCATGCCGAAGGCCATGGTCGCGGCGCAATCGCGCTCGGAAAGCGCTGCCTCCTCAGTGATGTCACCGGTGGGATAATCGAGCGCCAGATCGAAGACTTTCAGTCCAAGATCATAGGCGACACAGATCTGATTGATCGCAGCACCGCCCGCTGCGAAGTTCTCTACCATCTGTTGCGTCACCGTTGGCGGAAAAGGTGTGATGCCTTGCTTGGTGACACCGTGATTGCCGGCAAAGATCGCCACCAGCGGCCGGTTGACGGCAGGTGTGCGGCCGGTCCAGGCGGCAAGCCAGAAAGCGATTTCCTCGAGCCGTCCGAGCGCGCCCGGCGGCTTGGTCAGCTGCGCGTCGCGTTCGCGCGCGGCCACCAGCGCGCGGGCATCCGGCCCCGGCAGGTCACGAAGCAGAGTACGGAAATCGTCGAACGGCAGGCCTGAAACGCTCATCTGTACGGTTTTCCTATAAATCCGGGTATTCTTGTTTTTTCCACGCAAATCAGCTTCTTTGCGAATGGCAACTCTCTTAAAGCGGGCGGACGAGGCGAACAACTCCAAAAGCGCAGCCGCGACCATAAGCCGAGACCTCCGGCAGAACGAAGCAGAATGAAGATCAAGGACTATGCGGTCGATACCGCCCGCGCCGTCGCCTTCCTCAGCCGCATTCCCATGCCGCAATCGCTGTTCAAGGGCTATGACGGCAGGCTCGGCCCGCTGGTGCGCGCCTTTCCCTTCGCCGGCATCGTCATCGGCTTCATCCCTGCACTCGCTCTCCTCCTCCTTTTGGGGCTGCGTGCGGACCCGCTGATGGCAGCCCTGATCGCGCTTTCCATCCAGGTCTTCGTCACCGGCGCGCTGCACGAGGACGGCCTGGCCGATACGGCCGACGGCATCGGCGGCGGCAAGAGCCGCGAGCACAGCCTCCTCATCATGAAGGACAGCCGGATCGGCACCTATGGCGCGATAGCGCTGATCCTCTCCTTCGTGATCCGCGCAGCCGCGCTTGCCGCCATCGCCCGCCATTCCGCGCCGCTCGCTGCCGCGCTTGCCATTCCCGCTGTCGCGGCGCTGAGCCGCGGCGCCATCGCCTGGCACTGGCAGCGGTTGGCGCCGGCAAAGGCCGATGGCGTGGCCGCCTCGACCGGCCAGCCGGACGAGGCGACGATGCAGTTTGCGCTCGCCTCATCCGGCCTCGTCGCAGCGCTTCTGATCTGGCCTGCCTTCGGCCTGCGGCCGCTGGTCGCAAGCCTGCTCGCCACCGGCATCGCAGGGTTTGCCGTCACCGCTTTCATCCGCCGCAAGCTTGCCGGCCACACCGGCGACACGCTGGGCGCAACGCAGCAAATTTGCGAGATCGCCACCCTTTGCGCCCTTGCCACGGCTCTTTGAAACTCCGATATATCCTCCATGCAAACACCCTGTGTTCACGTCTGCTCCCTGGTTTCAGCCACCGGATTTTGCGCCGGCTGCGGCCGGACTCTTCAGGAAATCGGCAGCTGGATGAGCTACTCCGACACCGAGCGAAGACGAATCATGGCGCTGCTGCCGGCAAGGCTTGCAGGTGCCGCCACGGCGTTCGATCACATGAAAACAAACCTCGCCAGCGGGCCGGAGCGGCCTTTATGATCCGTTTGACCGTCTTCCTCGTTGTGATCGGCATCGGCCTTGCCGTGCTGATCGTCAACAATGACAGCGGCCGCATCCTCAGCCTGCAGAGCGATGACTTCGGCCGCGTCGTCTATCTGCTGCCGATCGCGCTGATGCTGTCTGCCGGCATCTGGGGGAGCCGGCGCAGCGTCGGCGAAACGATGCGCCAGATGATGATCTGGCTGGTCATCATCCTGGCGCTTGTGACTGTCTATCTCTATCGCCAGGAGGCACTCGGCGTCGGCAACAGGCTGCTCGCCGGCCTCGTTCCCGGCCACGCCGTCGTCGTCACCACAAGTGAGGGCGGCCAGGAGATCATTCTGCACAAGCTGCTGAACGGCCATTTCGAAGCCGATGTCGCTGTCAACGGCCAGACGATCGAGATGCTCGTTGATACCGGCGCCAGCATGGTGGCGCTGTCGCGCGAAGACGCCGAACGGATCGGCATCGACCTCTCTCGCCTCACCTATTCCATGACGGTCATGACCGCCAATGGCCGCGGCCGCGCAGCACCTGTCACCCTCGACCAGGTGGCGATCGGACCGATCATTCGCAACAATGTCGCAGCCAGTGTCGCCGAAGACGGCCGGCTCGACCAGAGCCTGCTTGGCATGAGCTTCCTGGAAACGCTGGGCTCGCTGCAGATGCAGACCGACGAACTCCGCATGCGCGATTAATGCGGCTCCGCCGCTTTACGGCGACAACCGGATCTGGCAGCTTGGGCACAAGAACAACAAGACCACAAAGAGCAAAAAGAAACTCCTGCCGCATAATTCCTTAAATCGGAATCGATTTAAGGAATTTTGCAACAATTCAAAGTGCTACAGCGTCCTTTGCGCGTCTGAAAAGACGCGCGGCGCTGTAGTCTGGTGGCACCGCATGTTCGACCGGCCTTCGCCCGAAGCGAGGCCTTGACCCATGGGTGCGACAGGAGTTTCGCAATGAATTCACTCTGGCCGATCGTCATCGGCGGCGTTCTGCCCGCCCTGTTCTGGGGCATCACCGCCATATTCCAGAAGCAGAGCGCCACATCAGCCACCGGCTCCGCCGTCTATCTGATAGCCTTCGGCGCTGCCTGCGCGCTTGCTGGCCTGATCGCCGCATTGATCTGGCGCCCTGCCCCATGGACCGCCGAAGGTCTCGGCTTTGCCGCCACATCAGGCGCCTGCTTTGCCGTCGGCACCGGCCTCATCAGCTTTGCGCTTTTCACTTACGGTGTCCCCGTCTCGAAACTCGCGCCGATCTGGAGCTGCAACGCGCTGGTGACACTGGCAATCGGCGCCGTCTTTCTCGGCGAAGCCTCCGAGCTCGACATAATAAAGCTCGTCGCCGGCACCCTCCTCATCATCTCGGGCGCCCTTCTCGTCAGCAGCGCCTGACGGAAACCCGGCGCAATATGCGGCAGCACAAGATGAGCGGTTCGCCGCCCCATGCTCCTGCGTTGCAGCGCGTTCTGCTTTGTTGATATCCTGCGTCAAGGCGCCTGTGCGCGCCGTACCGGAGCCCGACATGAACCCACGACAATTGAAGACATTCCTAGCGGTGATCCGGCACAAAAATCTCACGCGCGCCGCTGCCGAGGTCAATCTCGCTCAGTCGAGCCTCAGCGACCAGATACAGGCGCTGGAAGAGGAACTGGGCGCAGACCTCTTCCTCCGCTCCCGGCAGGGCGTCGTCCCGACACCGGCAGGCGCGGCCCTCAAGGCCTATGCCGAAGAGATATTGGCGCTGAACGACGAGGCGAAGGCCGCCGTCAGTGCTGCAGCCGGCAGCGCCGGACAGTCTATCACCTTGGGTACGCTCGAAACCATCGCAGCCGAAAGGCTGGCGCCGTGGCTGTCACTCTTTCGCAAGAAGAACCCAGACCTCGGCCTCAAGCTCAAGATCGGCGGCAGCGGCGAATTGCTTGCGCAATTGCAGCAGGGCTCGATCGACGTCGCCTTCACCTTCGATCGCGGGCATCAGGATGAACGCTTCTTGACGCGCCGCATCTGCAGCGAACCGCTGGTGCTGATTGCCGGCCGCGATTCGCAAGCCCGACCACCCGCAAGCCTCGCGGCCCTGAGCACCGTGCCCTTCGTCGCCACCGAAACCGGCTGCGTCTACCGACACCTGTTCGACACGGCCTTTGCCGAAGCGCACATTGCAGCACCATCAATCGTCACGGAAGCCGACAGCATCGCGACGATCATCCGACTCGTTGCATCCGGCACCGGTTATGGCCTTGTGCCGCGCCTTGCGGTCGGCCCGGCCGCAACACGGGGCGACGTCGTCGAACTGCCATGGCCCGGCAAACCACCCGCAGCCTCGCTGGTGATGATGTGGCGGCGCAGGCGCGTGCAGCCGCCGGCGCTTACCCTTCTGCTGCAATCGGCAAGCGAAGAACTCTCGCCGCTCAGACCAGCCGATGCCCGCCTTCGACATGCAGGATAGTGCCTGTCGTGAAGCCGTTGCCGATGAGGAAGCGGATCGCATCGGCAATATCATCAGGCTGTCCAACGCGTCCGGCCGGCAGGCGCTGCGCCATCGCATCGAGCGTCGCCTGCTTGGCGTCGCCGGCGACGAAGCTCCAGATCGGCGTATCTACCCATCCGGGAGACACCGCGTTGATCCGGATCGGCGCCAGCTCGATCGCCAGCGCCCTGACCAGGCCTTCCAGCGCCGCATTGACGGCTGCGACCACCGATCCACGCGCCGCAGGCCGGTAGGCCGCGATACCTGACGTGTAGGTGATCGATCCTAAGGGCGGCAAATGGGCGGCGCCATATTTCGCCAGCAGCAGCGGCCCGTAGAATTTACTCTCGATCACCCTTTGCGCCGCCGCAAGCTCGATCGAAGGCAGCAGCTGATAGGCGCCCTCGATATCGGCCGCCGTGCTGACGATGTGATCGACCGGCCCGCTATTGCGGAACAGCGCCGCGACCTCTTCCTCCCGCGATATATCGGCGGCAATCGTCGCCAGTCCAGGATGGTCATCGAGATCGCGGCGGGCCGCCGCAAGCCTATCCTCGCTGCGTCCTGCGATCGTCACCGCCGCCCCTTCCCCGAGCAAACGCCTCGCCAGCGCCAGCCCCATTCCGGAACTGCCGCCAACAATAATGATCTTCGCGCCTTCGATCCTGATATCCGTCATCTGCCGTCTCCTTCTTGGCTGACGCAGCAGATGCCTCAGGCCGGAGCGGAAGAAAAACAGAAGAAACCGATGACATCATCGAGTTTTCCGATGGTTGTTTCAGAAAACGATCAGTTGCGCAGCCGGTAACCGGTCTTGAAGATCCAAGCGAGTGTTCCCAAGCAGATCACCAGAAACACCGTGATCATCGCCAGGCTGATCGCCGGGTTGACATCGGCGATGCCATAGAAGCTCCAGCGGAAGCCGCTGACGAGATAGAGCACCGGGTTGAGGTGGCTGACCGCCTGCCAGAATGGCGGCAGCATACTGACCGAATAGAAGCTGCCGCCGAGGAAGGTCAGCGGCGGCACGACCAGCATGGGAATGAGGTTCAGCTGTTCGAAATTGCCGGCCCAGATGCCGATCATGAAGCCGAACAGGCTGAAGGTAATCGCCGTCAGCAGGAAGAACAGGATCATCATGAAGGGATGCTCGATCCTGACGTCGACGAAGAGATTGGCGGTCAAGAGAATGATGAAGCCGATCAGCATCCCCTTGGTCGCCGCCGCCCCGACATAACCGAGCAGGATCTCCGTCATCGCCACCGGCGCCGAAAGCACCTCGTAGATCGTGCCGGTGAATTTCGGGAAATAGATGCCGAAGGAGCCGTTGCTGATGCATTGGCCAAGCAGCGTCAGCATGATCAGGCCGGGCGTGATGAAGGCGCCGTAGGACACGCCCTCCACCTCCTGAATGCGTGAACCGACCGCGGCACCGAAGACGATAAAATAGAGCGAGGTGGAGATCACGGGCGAGATGACGCTCTGCAGCAGCGTGCGGCGCGTACGCGCCATCTCGAAGAAATAGATCGACTTGACCGCCTCGACGTTCATTTGCTCGCTCCCACCAGCGCCACAAAGATGTCCTCGAGCGAGCTCTGCCGCGTCGAGAGATCCTTGAAATGGATATTGTTCTCGCCGAGCCGGGTCAGCAGGGCTGCAATGCTTTCCTGCTCGTTGTCAGTATCGAAATCATAGGTCAGGCGGTTGCCGTCTGCCTCCAGCGTCAGTCCATTGCCGGCAAAACAATCCGGCAGCCGGCTGAGCGGTTCGGTGAGATCGAGAATGAGCTGCTTGCGGCCGAGCTTGGCCATCAGCGCTGCTTTGTCCTCGACGAGCAGCAACTCGCCGCCATTGATGACGCCGACGCGGTCGGCGATTTCCTCGGCCTCTTCGATATAATGGGTGGTCAGGATGATCGTGACGCCGGAGGCCCTAAGCTCTTCGACGACATGCCACATGTCCTTGCGCAGCGTCACGTCGACGCCGGCGGTCGGCTCGTCGAGGAAAAGGATATCCGGCTCATGCGAGAGCGCCTTGGCGATCAGCACTCGCCGCTTCATGCCGCCGGAGAGCTGGCGCAGCATATTGTCCTTTTTGTCCCAGAGTGAGAGCGCGCGCAGCACCTTCTCTATATGGGCAGGATTGGCTTTCTTGCCGTGCAGACCGCGAGAAAAGCTCACCGTATTGAACACCGTTTCGAACTGATCGGTGGTCAACTCCTGCGGCACCAGCCCGATCATCCCGCGGGTGGCGCGGAAATCCTTCACGACGTCGTGGTCCGCGACCAACACCCGGCCGCCGCTCGGATTGGCGATGCCGCAGATGATCGAGATCAGCGTCGTCTTGCCCGCGCCGTTTGGCCCGAGCAGCGCCAGGATCTCACCCTTTTCGACGTCGAGATTGATGCCCTTCAGGGCCTCGAACCCATTGGCATAGGTCTTGGTGAGGTTCTGAACGGAAATGATGGGGGCCATGCGGGACTCTTGCGGATTCTCGGAATTACTTCGGCCGCTATATAGTCCCTTTGTAACGCTTTAACATCCTTTAGCCATGAACACTGCATTCACGCTGCTAACACAGTTGGCCCGCTGACCTGCTGACGTGGGCGAAGTAGCCGGCATCGGGTTTTCGCGAAAGAAAGGCAGCGTCGGCTTCGGATGTCATCATCCGGTGATATTCATGCCCGATAAGGGAGCCGAGGCCAGCACCGGCATCCGCCCCGCCGCCCACCCCTTTGCGGAGCCGTCTCCGGGTGTTCTCGTTGCGCCCCTTTTTCGCTGCCTCGGCATGTAGTCAAAGTTATTGTTCAGTCACGAAGTGCTTGGAACCGGCCAGTATCCCCTGTCTAACCGCGTCCCGTCTTAGCCGGCCCTGCGCCGGCTTTCTTTTTATCTGCCTCTTCTCCGCTCCTCGCTCTTTCCGTGATCCACGCGGATGAAAGCGACCAAGGGTGCACCCCTCACAGCTCGTCGTAATTGAACCAGTCGAAATCCGCGGCCTTCGCCCGGCCCGACGTATCGAAGGCGAATACACCAGCGAAGGCGCCGGTGAAGGAGCCGTGTTCGCCGCGTCCGCCTTCGTCGGAAATCACGCCGGCGTCAAGGATCGGGCCGATCGGCTGCCAGGCGCCCTTGCCTTCTGTCTGCCAGAAGAATTGCAGGTCGTTCTCGCGGATTTCCATGGCGAGCTGAACGCGACCCTCGGCGGCGATCGAAACCCCGCTTTCGGCGGGAAAGCTGAGGCGTCCGTTCGGGTAATCGCCGTTGCAGGAGAGGATCGTCACGCAGCGGCCGAGTGTTTCGTGCAGCGTTACGGCAACCGCGTGGAACTTGTGGCGGTTGTAATAATGCGTCAGCCCCGCCACCTGCTGATAGGTGTCGGGCGAGAACTCGATCACGGTTTCGGCGCGGAAACTGTGGTGTTCCTGGCGGCGGGCGACCAGCGACTGCTCAAACCAGGAGCCAATGCTTTCGCGCGCAATCAGGCGCAAATGGCCGGCACGATCCGTCAGGTTGAAGATGCGCTCGGGCTCGGGCGTGCGCAGCCACTGGAAATCGGCGGGCAATGTGCCGCCGTCGAAGTTGTATTCGCTGCGCATCGGCTTTTCCACGGGCACCGCGCCAAAGAGGCCCGGCACATCGACATCGGGCACTGAGGTGCCGTTTTCAAGATAGAGCCAGTCATCGTCGCGCCAGACGCATTTCTGTAAGGATGTCTCGCGCCCCAGCGTGCAGCGCCGTTTCGGCGGTAGCGGCCGGCCGCACAGATGGGTGTGATAGGCCTCGCCCTCGGGCGTCTCGACATATTGACCGTGCCCTGCCCGTTGCAGCACCGCGCCCGGGTGATCCTTGGAGGTGATCAGATGCATGTTCGGATGCATCTCATAGGGTCCGTCGATCTTTCGCGACCGCGCCATGGTGACGGCATGGTCGTAGCCGGTGCCGCCCTCGGCGGTGGTCAAATAATACCAGCCATTGCGTTTGAAGAGATGCGGGCCCTCGACGAGGCCGAGCGGGCTGCCGGCGAAAATGTTCTTGATCGGCCCCTTCAGCGCCTTTGCCGCCGGATCCCATTCCTGCAGCAGGATGCCGTCGAAGGCCGGCGATTTCGGCGAGCCGCCATAGCTTTCGGTGCGGTGGTTCCACTGCATGTTGACGAACCACTTGCGGCCGTCATCGTCGTGAAAGAGCGAGGGATCGAAGCCGGAGGAATTGACATAGACCGGCTCGGACCAATCGGCCTCGATCGTAGGTGCCGTGACGATGTAGTTCGGCGCATCCTTGAAATTGCCGTCGTAGCGCTTGACGTCGGTATAGACCAGCCAGAACTGCCCGTCGGCATAGGACAGGCACGGCGCCCAGATGCCGCAGCTATCGGGATTTCCGCGCATGTCGAGCTGCGATTTGCGCTCCAGCGGCCGGCGCACCAGCGTCCAGTTCACCAGGTCGCGCGAATGGTGGATCTGCACGCCGGGAAACCATTCGAAAGTCGAGGTGGCAATGTAATAATCAGCGCCAACGCGGCAGATCGACGGATCGGGATTGAACCCGGGCAGGATGGGGTTGCGGATCATGACAGGGTCTCCTCCGACCGGCGGGTGCTTTTGCTGTACGTACATCAGAGTATAGCAGAAAAAGGCCCGGAAGACTTGCCTCCGGGCCTGAGATGACTATTCGCGTTCGGCGGACTTGGCCCAGAGGTTGATGTCGGCCTCGCGGGCATAGACGTCGATCTCGGCGAGTTCCTCGACACTGAATTCGAGATTGTCGAGCGCCTTGACGCAATCGACGATCTGCGACGAGCGGCTTGCGCCGATCAGCGCCGAGGTCACGCGGCCGCCGCGCAGTACCCAGGCGATCGCCATCTGCGCCAGCGTCTGGCCGCGCCTTTCGGCGATCTCGTTGAGCTTGCGGATATTGTCGATGATCGAGGGGCGGATGTAGTCGCGCTTGAGAAAGTGGTTCTGCGCCGCGCGGCTGTCTTCGGGAATGCCACCGAGATATTTCGTCGTCAGCATGCCCTGGGCAAGTGGCGAGAAGACGATCGAGCCCATGCCGACCTCATCCAGCGTATCGAGCAGCCTGTCGTCCTCGACCCAGCGGTTGAGCATCGAATAGCTCGGCTGGTGAATCAGGCACGGTGTGCCGAGATCCTTGAGGATCTTTGCGGCTTCGCGCGAGCGCTGCGAATTATAGGAGGAAATGCCGACATAGAGCGCCCGGCCGGAACGGACGATATGATCGAGCGCGCCACAGGTCTCTTCCAATGGCGTTTCCGGGTCGAAACGGTGCGAATAGAAGATGTCGACATAATCGAGGCCCATGCGCTTCAAGCTCTGGTCGCAGGAGGCGATCAGGTATTTCCGGCTGCCCCATTCACCATATGGTCCGGGCCACATGTCGTAGCCGGCCTTGGAGGAGATGATCAGCTCGTCGCGAAGCCCAGCGAATTCGGTGCGCAGGATCTCGCCGAAGGCAGTTTCGGCGCTGCCGGGCGGCGGGCCGTAATTGTTGGCGAGGTCGAAATGGGTGATGCCGAGGTCGAAGGCCGTGCGGCACATGTCGATCTTGCGGTCATGCGGCGTGTCGCCGCCGAAATTGTGCCAGAGGCCGAGGGAGACGGCCGGCAGCTTCAGGCCGGAACGGCCCGTGCGGTTATATTTCATTTTCGAATAGCGGTCTGCGGCTGGTTGCCAGCTCATGATCCCAATCCTTAAAAGCAATTCCGGGAAAAGCGTGCAGCATTTTCCCTGAAAATTGCGCGTAACAAACGATCGAAGCAAAAAGGCGCGGGCTCGTCGCCCGCGCCGACAATAGAGTGTCGCAGGCCTACTTCAAGAGCGCCTGCGCTTCTTCGATGCCGAGGGCGGCCGGCTGCGTGCAGGTGGTGGTCAGGTCGATGAAACGGCCCTCCTCGCCCGATTTCAGGATCGAGGTCATGACGTCGACGCCGTGCAGCGTGCGGTCCAGCGAGCAGCGCGCATCGCGGCCTTCGATCAGCGACATCACCATGTCGGCAAGGCCGGCGGTGCGGTAATTGGCGCGCGCGCCGTTCGGGTTTTCCTGGTTGATCTTGCCGAATGGATGCTCCCAGGCGTCGAGCGGCTTGATGTCCTTGTCGCGGCCGCTGGCCTCGACGACGCCGCCGAAGAAGTTCGGGTCCGGCACGTAGAGCGAGCCATCGGTGCCGTAGAGCTCCATATTGGCATGGCGGTGCGACCACACATCCCAGCTCGCCGTCAGCGTCACCGTGGCACCGTTGACGAATTCGAGCAGCGCCTGGATCGTCGTCGGCGTCTTGACCGGGATGATCTCGCCATTGCGCGGCTCGCTGGTGATCGTGCGGGTGGGCGACGCCATCGAGGTCATGCCGCCGACGCGCTTCACCGGGCCGATCAGATTGATCAGATTAGCGATGTAATAGGGGCCGAGATCGAGGATCGGGCCGCCGCCCGGCAGGAAGAAGAAATCCGGGTTCGGATGCCACATCTCCATGCCGGGGCTCATCACGTAGCAGGCGCCCGAGGTCACCCGGCCGATGCCGCCGTCATCGATGAACTTGCGGGCGAGTTGATGGGCGCCGCCGAGGAAAGTGTCAGGCGCGCAGCCGACGGCAAGGTTCTTCTGCTTGGCGATACGGCGAAGCTCCTCGCCCTCTTCGAGCGAAAGCACCAGCGGCTTTTCGGAATAGACGTGTTTTCCGGCCTCGAGGATCGCCTTCGATACCCGGAAATGCGCATCCGGGATCGTCAGGTTGACGACGACGTCGATCTCGTCATTGACGAGAAGCTCGTCGATCGTCTGCGCTTTGACGCCATATTCCTCGGCCCGCGCCTCGGCCGCCTGCGCGTTGATATCGGCGCAGGCCAGCACCTTCAGCCCCTTGAAGAGCGGTGCCAGCGAGAAGTAAGTGGTGGAGATGTTGCCGCATCCGATGATGCCGACGCCAAGTTCCTTGGTCATGATGAAGCCTCAGTAGGTCTGGAAGGATGCGATCGAGCGGCTGATGTTGCGGTCGATGTCATTCGGGTTGTCGTGTTCGACGACGTAGTGCTTGGCCTTGGTGGCGCGCAACGCCGTCATCAGCCTGGCCCACTCGACCTTGCCGTGACCGACATCGGCCCAGCCGCTCTCATCCGTCGCCTCGCCGGCCGGTGCGATGTCCTTGACATGCACGGCGGTGATGCGCGGTCCGAGCTTCTCGATCCAGGCGAAGGGATCGGCGCCGCCGCGGATGACCCAGGCGATATCGGCCTCCCAGGAAATGTCGGGCGCGCCTTCAAAGATGTACTCGATCGGCCGCGAGCCATCCTGCAGCTTGAAGAATTCGAAATCATGATTGTGCCAGCCAAATTCGTAGCCGGCAGCCTTGTAGGGCTTGCTGATCTCCTGCAGCCGCTTGCCGAAGGCGACCCAGCCGGCAGCGTCGGACGGGCGTTCCTCGGCCGCCAGATGCGGTGCATAGATCGAATCCATGCCGAGGATCTTGGCAATGTTCAGCGACTTCTCGACCTCCTTCTCCAGGAAATCGGGGCTGAAATGACCGGTCGCCATCACCAGGCCGTTCTTGTCGAGGTCGGCGCGAAGGCTCTTCAGCCCGGCATCGTCGAGATCGGCATAAATGCCGCCGAAGCCCTCGACCTCCGCGTAGCCTGATTTGCCGAGCTTTTCGAAGATCGCCGAATAGGGCTGGAAGTTGCGGGCGCTATAGAGCTGGTAGCTGAGTTTCGTCATCATGTTCTCCTTGGGCCTCGTGCCCATTCTTGCAAGATCAATCCGCCGACTGGCAGGAATACAGGTCGTAGAACCGGAACTCCGGAAGCGCGCCACGATCAAGCGGCCGTGCCGGGGTAAAGGTGATGCGGCGGCTCTCACCGGCCGCAAGATCGAAGGCGTTGTCGGAATATTTGCCCTCCGTCTCGGTCTCGATCATCACGAAAAGCGCAAGTCCCCTAGCGGTGACGTTGATGTCGACGGAGCCATTCTCCTCGATATATTCGTGGGTGACTGTCAGCCCCGCGGGCTCCAGCTCCAGCGCCTTGTAGGTGCCGTTGACGTAATGCCCCTCGCCGCCCGTGCCGTTCGACGCGGTGAAGTGCCAGGCAAGCAGCGTTCCCTCGGGAATATCGGAGACGTCGATGCTTGTGGCAGTGACGGCCGCATCCGGCGAACACACAGCCTGCACGTCTTTCAGGTGCCGGCGTTCGCCCTTTACCGTCAGGATCGAGACTGCAAGATCAACGCTGACATCGGCAAGCGTGTCGTTGACCAGCGAGAAGCGGATCGTCTTTCCGTCATCGGAAGGAATGGCAGCAACCGCGACCGGCTGGAAGAAGCGCTTGACGAGGTAGTGCATCGCCTTCCAGCGGCCGCCATAGTCGAGGCTCGACCACGAGGCCACCGGCCACGTGTCGTTGAGCTGCCAGTAGATCGTGCCCATGCAATGGGGTTTGAGCGACCGCCAGTATTCCACCGCCGTCTTGATCGCCAGCCCCTGCTGGATCTGGGAGAGATAGACGAAGTTCGGAAAATCCTTAGGGAAGCGGAAATAACGGAACATCGTGCCGGCGATGCGCTCGTTGCCGCCGGCATTCTTCTGGTGCAGTTCCATGACGGGTGAAGCGACGTTCATGTCCTTCTCCTCGGCATAGGTCCTGATCACAGGCAGCGAGGTATAGGACTGGAAGCCGAATTCCGAGCAGAAGCGCGGACGCACCGAACGGTAATTGTCGAACGACTTGTTCTCGTGCCAGACCGACCAGTAATGCATGTCGCCGGATCCGTCCGCATGCCAGGCGTCGCCAAAATCGAGATAGCCGGACGCCGGGCTCGACGGCCACCAGAGCGCGCCGGGCAGCGCGTTCTTCACCGCCTGCTCGATGGTGCGGTTGAGGCGATCATAGGAGACGAGATAGCGGTCGCGGTCCTTCCTCGATTCCTCGAACCAGGTGAGCGCTCCGACCAGTTCGTTGTCGCCGCACCAGAGCACGATCGAGGCATGCGAGGAGAGCCGGCGCACCTGGTAATCGACCTCGATCGTTACATTGTCGAGGAAGTCCTCGGTCGAGGGGTAGAGGTTGCAGGCGAACATGAAGTCCTGCCAGACCATGAGGCCCAGTCGGTCGCAGAGATCATAGAAATGATCCTGCTCGTAGAAGCCGCCGCCCCAGACGCGGATCATGTTCATATTGGCGGCTTTGGCCGATTGCAGCAGGTCCTCGGTCTTCTCGGGCGAAGACAGCGAAAATAGCGCGTCGGCCGGGATCCAGTTGGCGCCGCGGCAGAAAATCTCGCGGCCGTTGACCTTGAAGGCGAAGCGGCTGCCTGACGCATCCGGCGTGGTGATCAGTTCGATGGTGCGAAGGCCGATCTGCTTGGTCACCTCATCCGTCGGCAATTGGACAGAAAGCCTGTAGAGCGCCTGCTCGCCGCTGCCAGACGGCCACCAGAGGCGCGGATTGTCGATATGGAAGAGGTGGTTGACATGGGTCTCGCCATTGACGCCGACATCCAGGCGCACGCGCTCGCCGTCGAGCTCGAAATAGACCTGGGCAATGTCTGGCCCCTTGGAAAACAGCGTCGCCGTCACTTTGAGATCGACCGAACCGTCATTATTGTGGGTCTGGCGGGTGACGACGTGTTCGATGCGCGCCGTTTCGAGCTTTTTCAGCGCGATCGTCCCGTAAAGGCCGAGCGGCGCAATGGCGATGTTCCAGTCCCAGCCGAAATGGCATTGCGGCTTGCGCAGCATGTTGCCGTCGGGGATTGGCGAATTGCCGGTGCTATAGGGAATGTAGAAGGGCTGCTGCTTCTGCCGCGCAGCAGCAATGGCGATGCTGGAGGCAAAGACGATGCGGATGCTGTTGTCGCCTGATTTCAGCATGCTGGAGACATCGGGCCGGTAGCGGCGAAAGCTGTTGTCGGCTTCGAGCGCCAGGAAGCCGTTGACGTGGACGCTGGCGACCGTGTCGAGATAATCGATATCGAGATACCAGTCGCCTTCGACCTTAGGAAGCGTGAAGCTGCGCTCGACCGCCCATTCGCGCTCGGCGACCCACTGCACCTTTTCCTCGTTGCGGCCGAAATAGGGATCGGGGATCAGGCTTGCGCGGTGGAGCGCGGTGTGCACGTCGCCCGGCAAGATGATCGCAGTGCGGATCTCGCCGTCGACGGAGGCTAGCTGCCACGAACCGGAAAGGTCGATGTTGAAACCGTTCTTCGGCAAGGATGTCATAGTCGTATCCCGATCGGGCCGCTCCTGGGATCGCCGGACAAGCCGGACCGCGGCCGAATTTGGCTGGCCTGATGGCCGATTGGAGGTAAGGCGGCGCCATTTCGGCCCCGCCCGCATAGTTCTCTAGAGACGCAGCTCGCTTTCGGCATCGAAGACCGAGGCGACCGTCATGTCGAAGCTGAGCTTCACCTTGGCTCCGACGTTGAAGCGGCGTGCGCCGTTGACACGTACCGACATCGTGTGACCGGCATGTTTCAGCCACAGCAGATTGTCCGCGCCCATCGGCTCCTCGATATCGACGGTGGCGTCATGTTCTTCGCCGCCGGTATTCTCGTTGACCTTGATGTGTTCTGGACGAACGCCGAGAACCACCTTGCGGCCGGGCTGCAGCGTCTCGCTGGCGTCGTAGGCAGCGAGCGAGAAAATGACGCCGTTGGCCAAAAAGGCAATGCCGTCGCCTGACTTGACCAGCTCGCCGTGCAGGAAATTCATCGACGGCGAGCCGATGAAGCCGGCAACAAACAGATTGCGCGGCCTGTTGTAGATTGTCGTCGGATCGTCGAGCTGCTGGATGATGCCGCTCTTCATGATGGCGATGCGGTCGGCAAGCGTCAGCGCCTCGATCTGGTCGTGGGTGACGTAGATCATCGTGTTCTTCAGCGACTGGTGCAGGCGCTTGATCTCAACGCGCAACTCCGAGCGGAGCTTGGCGTCGAGGTTGGACAGCGGCTCGTCGAACAGGAAGACGTCGACATCGCGCACCAGTGCCCGGCCGATCGCCACGCGCTGGCGCTGGCCGCCGGAAAGCTCGGCCGGCTTGCGCTTCAGGAGCGGCTGAATCTGCAGGATTTCGGAAGCGCGCGCCACCCGCTTGTCGATCTCTGCCTGCGGCACCTTGGCGACGCGAAGACCGAAGGACAGGTTCTTCTCAACGGTCATCTGCGGATAGAGCGCATATGACTGGAACACCATGCCGATGCCGCGGTCCTTCGGCTCTTCCCAGGTGACGTTCTTGCCCTTGATGAAGATCTGCCCTTCCGAGGCGTCGAGCAGGCCGGCAATGCAATTCAGCAAGGTCGACTTGCCGCAGCCGGAGGAGCCGAGCAGCACGAGGAATTCGCCGTCGTTGATGTCGAGATTGAGATCCTTCAGCACGCTCACCGCACCGAAGTTCAGGGACAGATCCTTGATGGAGACGCTTGCATTCATATTCATGAGATCAACCCTTCACTGCGCCGGCGGCGATGCCACGGACGAACAGCCGTCCCGACACGAAGTAGACGATGAGCGGCACGAGACCGGTGAGGATCGTTGCCGCCATGTTGACGTTGTATTCCTTCACGCCCTGGACGGAATTGACGATGTTATTGAGCTGCACGGTCATCGGATAGGTATCCGGCCGGGTGAAGACCACGCCGAACAGGAAGTCGTTCCAGATGCCGGTCACCTGCAGGATCATCGCGACGACGAAGATCGGCAGCGACATCGGCAGCATGATCCGCAGGAAGATCTGCCAGAAGCCCGCACCGTCGACACGCGCCGCCTTGAACAGTTCCTCCGGCAGCGACACGAAATAGTTGCGGAAGAGCAGCGTCAGGATCGGCATGCCGAAGATCGAATGCACGGCGACGAGGCCGGTCAGCGTGCCGTAGATGCCGATTTCGCGCAGGATGATGACGATCGGATAGATCATCACCTGATAGGGAATAAATGCGCCGACGATGAGGATCGAGAAGAAAAGCTCGGATCCTCTGAAGCGCCAGTTTGCCAGCGCATAACCGTTCACCGAGGCAATCGCGATCGAGATGATCACCGACGGCACCGTGATGCGCACCGAATTCCAGAAGCCGCGCGACAGGCCATCGCAGTTGAGGCCGGTGCAGGCCTGCGCCCAGGCTTTCACCCAGGGTTCGAAGGTGATCTCCATCGGCGGAGAAAAGATGTTGCCGAGACGGATTTCCGGCATGCCCTTCAGCGACGTCACGACCATCACATAGAGCGGCAGCAGATAGTAGAGCGCTGCGATCGTCAGTGTGCCGTAGAGCATGATGTTGCGCGCCGACACCGCCGGGCGCGGCCGGGGGCCGGTGGGGCCCTCGCCGAGTTTCGGCGCGACGGCGTCGATGCCCGCAGCCGTGGTGTTGAGAGTTCCTACATCAGCCACGCTTGCGCCCTCCGCCGAATTCCAGATAGGCCCACGGAACGATAATGATCGCGACTGTGACGAGCATCATGGTCGAGGCAGCAAAGCCCTGCCCCAGGTTTTGCGCCTGGAACATGTAATCGTAGACATATTTCGCCGGCACTTCCGAGGAAATGCCCGGTCCGCCCGATGTCTGCGCGACCACGAGGTCGTAGACCTTGACGATGCCGGAGGCGATGATGACGATCGTCGTAATGAAGACCGGCCGCATCATCGGGATGACGATGAAGAGATAGGTCCTCCACATCGGAATGCCGTCCACACGCGCCGCTTTCCAGATGTCCTCATCGATCCCACGCAGGCCGGCAAGCATCAGGCACATGACGAGACCCGTTCCCTGCCACAGCGCCGCGATCAGAATGCCGTAGATGACGATTTCAGGCGTATAGAGCGGATTGAAGGTGAAACTCGTCCACCCGATCGAGCGCACCACTGCCTGAATGCCGAAATCGGGATTCAGAACCCATTGCCAGACGAGGCCCGTAACGATGAAGGACAGCGCGAAGGGATAGAGAAAGATGGTGCGGAAGGTGTTTTCGAAACGGATCTTCTGGTCCATCAGCGCGGCGAGCATGAAACCGATGACCAGGCTGAAGATCAGCGAGAGGATGCCGTAGACAGCCAGATTCTCGATCGCCGTCACCCAGCGCGGCGCAGCCCAGAGGCGCTGGTACTGATCGAAGCCGACAAAGCTCAAACGCGGAAGGAGCTTGGAATTGGTGAAAGAATAAAAGATCGTCCAAAACGTGCCGCCGACAAAAATCACCAGCGCCGTCAGGATCATCGGAATGGACGCAATCTTGGCATTCAGATTGCGCAGCAACTTATTTGGCCGGCCTGCTCGCGCTTGACCCGTCATGAATACTTCTCCTCAAATCGCAACTGCGACCAGTGACAGATCGGCAAGTCGCCGCCTGTCGTCTCCACCTCCGATACCTGCTGAAGATGCCGGAGAGACCTCGCCGCCCGCCGGACCATCACCGACCGTCCGGAACGATCCGGCCCCCATGGGAGCCGGACCGCAAGAGCAGCGAATCTGCTGATCAGTCAGCAGAAGCGATGATCCCGGCAAAACGCTTTTGAGCGTCTTCCGGCGTCATCGACGGATTGGCGAAGAATTCGGAGAAGAGGTCTTCCTTCTGCTTCTGGCTGTCAGCCGAAAGCAGCTGGTCGGTGCCTTGGATCACGTTGCCCTTGGCCAGGATGTCGAGACCCTTCTTCATGCAATCGTTGGCGGCGGCGAGATCGACGTCGCCGCGAACCGGCAGCGAACCCTTCTTCAGGTTAAAGGCAACCTGGGTCTTGGGATCGAGCAGGGTCTTGGCAAGCACGGCCTGCGCCTTGGACTTTTCTTCGTCCTTCAGCAGCGGGAAGTAGAAGGCGTCGCCGCCAGTCGAGATGATCTCGTTCACGCCGAGGCCCGGCAGGCAGGTATAGTCGGTACCAGCCTTCTGACCGGCGAGCGCGAACTCACCCTGCGCCCAGTCGCCCATGATCTGGCCGCCGGCCTTGCCTGTGATGACAAGGTTGGTGGCCTGGTTCCAATCCTGGACGTTACTGCCTTTGGCCATGCGCCGAGCGTCGTCGGCGGCCTTGAACACCTTGGCGATTTCAGGACCGGCAGCAACTTCCGCATCCTTGTCCTTGAACACCTTGTTGAAGGTATCCTTGCCGGCGACAGCAACCATCAGCACGTCGAAGGCGCCTGTCGCCTGCCACGGCTGACCGCCGACGGCGAGCGGAATGATACCAGCCTTTTCGAGAGCCGGAGCGGCAGCAACGAACTCGTCCCAGTTCTTCGGAACCTCGACGCCGGCCTTCTTGAAGGCGGCGTTCGAAAGCCACAGCCACTGCCAGGAGTGGATATTGACGGGAGCGCAGTAGATCTTGCCGTCGATGGTGCAGGAATCGAGCAGGCTCGACGGACGAACGATGTCCTTCCAGTGCTCGGCGGTCGCCACATCGGTCAGATCGCGCATCAGGCCGGCCTGAACGAGTTCCTCGGCCTGGCGGCCATGGTTGAACTGGGTGGCGCCCATCGGGTCGCCGCCGGTGATGCGGCTGATCATGATTGGACGGGCAGTGCCGCCGGAACCGGCGATCGCGCCGTCGACCCAGTGGTTGCCGGTGGCGTCGAATGCCTTTGCCAGTTCGGCGACGGCAGCTGATTCGCCACCCGAAGTCCACCAGTGCGTGACTTCGAGATCGGTGGCATTTGCGGCGCCGAACGGAAGCGCGGCTGAAGCGGCAAGCAGGGCCGCCATCATACGGATTTTCATGAGTTCTCCTCCCTCACTGAAACGTTGCCGGAAAAACTTAGATCAATCGATTTCTCCACGCAACTGCCCGCAGGCAAATTTTTCCGCAATAACGGGAATTGCTACTTCTGCCTGTTTCCATCAGAAGCGCCGCATCCCCTGAAGCGATATTCAGTCGGCCGTTCTCGCACATGCGTTTTCGATTTATCTAGTTGAATATACATAGTAATTTTATGCGATAAATTTAGCCGTCCAATTCAACCTCTTCGCAATCGCAAAAAAACAGAGCAAGAATTGCCGATTCAACCTATACGTACAATGTTGCAACGCACACAACAAAAAGCACTCGACATTTCTACTGTATCGTTACAGATTGCATTCCTCAGGGAGGCGCGATTTTGGCAGGCGGCGGGCTTACGACGCTGGAAAAAGCCTCTATAAGCGGCACCAATTCGCGCGAGGCAGGCCTAAAGGGATGGAAAACAAGGGAAATTTCGGGAACGCGGCATCGACGCCGGCAGCGCGCGAGCGCCCGACGTTGAAGACGATCGCCTTCATGACCGGCCTTGGCGTGACGACGGTGTCGCGGGCGCTGAAGGATGCGCCGGATATCGGGGCGGAAACCAAGGAGCGGGTGCGCATGGTCGCCCGCCAGCTCGGCTACCAGCCGAACAGGGCGGGCGTGCGCCTGCGCACCGGCAAGACCAATGTCATCGCCCTCGTCCTCAGCATCGACGAGGAGATCATGGGCTTCTCGAGCCAGATGGTCTTCGGCATCTCCGAGGTGCTATCCGGCACGCCCTATCATATCGTCATCACACCGCATTCCCACAGCAAGGACCCGATGCTGCCGGTGCGCTATATCCTCGATACCGGTTCGGCCGACGGCGTCATCATCTCGCGCATCGAGCCGGACGATCCGCGCGTAAGGCTGCTGAGCGAGCGCGGCATGCCCTTTGCCACGCATGGGCGCACCGATGCGGGTCTCACGCACCCCTTCCACGATTTCGACAACGAGGCCTTCGCCCATCAGGCGGTGGAAAAGCTGGTCAAGCGCGGCCGGCGCCGCATCGCCCTGCTGCAGCCGCCGAGCAAGCTCACCTACTACGCCCATATCCGCATCGGCTTCCAGACCGGCCTGCATGACTACGGCGCCGAGGAAGTGCCGCTGCGCGTCAACACCGACGCACCGCTCGCCGACATCCGCGACATCGTCGAGGTGATGATGCGCTCGGCCAACGCCCCCGACGGCATCGTCTGTTCGGCTGGCAGCGCGGCGATCGCCGTCAATGCCGGCATCGAGGCCGCCGGCAAGGCGCTCGGCCGCGATCTCGACATGGTCTCCAAGCAATCGGTACCGATCCTGAACTGGATCCGCCCCGAGATCATAACCGCCCAGGAAGACGTGCGCCAAGCCGGCCGCGAAATGGCCAAAGCCGTCATCGCCCGCATCGACGGCGTCGAACCGGAACTGCTGCAGAGCGTAAGCCAGCCGACCTGGCCGGAGAGCGGCAGGTAGGCGGTCGGTTGAGGGAACGGACCGTCGGGCTCAAGTCCGACGATCAGCTTTGGATCATCACAGGTCTTCGACGACGAAATTCACCAGTCGCCCCGGGACCAGAACTTCCTTGACCACCATTCTGCCGTCGAGCAAGGCCATGACAGCGGGTTCCGATCGCGCCGCTGCCAGCAGCGCCTCGCCGAGATCGGCGGCGGCTTCGAAGCGGTGGCGAACCTTGCCGTTGATCTGCACCACATATTCGCGGGTTTCCATCTCGATCATCGCTGGGTCGAAGGTCGGCCAGGAGACCCATGTCAGTGTTTCCCCGTGACCAAGCTTGCTCCATAACTCCTCCGCGATGTGGGGCGCAAAGGGTGCCAGCAACAGCACGAATGTCTCCACCACTTCGCGCGGACGCGCGGCTTCCAACGTCAGTGCGTTGGCCAGTTCCATCAGCCGGGAAACCGCGGTGTTGAACCGAATTGCTTCGATATCCGCCGTCACGGTCTTCACCGTCTGGTGGCGCAAGCACAGAAGCTGCGGGCTCGGAGCCGCCTCCCGCACCGCTGCGGAGAGTCCGTCGCTCTCGTCGCAAACAATACGCCAGGCACGCTCCAGAAACCGGCGCACACCGATCACGCCAGCCGTCTGCCAGGGTTTTGCCGCATCCAGAGGCCCCATGAACATCTCGTACAACCGCAAGGCGTCGGCCCCGAATTGATCGACAACATCGTCGGGATTGACAACGTTCAGCTGCGACTTCGACATCTTCTCGACGGCGCGCTCCACTTCGACCGGCCCAGCGAACCATCTGCCCTCCTCTTCGACGACGGAAGACGGCGCGTAATACCGGCCCGCCGTATCGCGGTAGGAATGAGCAAGGATCATGCCCTGGTTGAACAGACGCTGGAACGGCTCTTCTGTCGAAACGACCCCGATATCGTAAAGAACCTTGTGCCAGAAGCGGGCATAGAGCAGATGCAGGACCGCATGTTCGGCACCGCCCACGTAGAGATCAACCGGCATCCAATAGCGCTCGGCCTCGCGCCCGACGGGTTCGCGGGCGTTGCCGGGATCGAGGAATCTCAGAAAATACCAGCAGGAGCCCGCCCATTGCGGCATCGTGTTAGTCTCCCGCCATGCCGGAATGTCGGTGCCTGGCACGATCATTTCGACCCAGGCATGCGCACGGGCAAGCGGCGGTTCGCCATCCGGCGTCGGGGCGTAGTCGTCCAGTTCAGGCGGCAGCAGCGGCAGGCATTCCTCGGGCAGCGGTATCACCGAGCCATCAGCCAGATGCAGCACCGGTATCGGCTCGCCCCAGTAGCGCTGGCGGGAAAACAGCCAATCGCGTAGGCGATAGGTGACCTTGGGCCAGCCTGCGCCGCTCGCCTGCAGCCAGGCAATCATGGCTTTCCTGGCCTCCGGCGCGGCCAGACCATTCAGGAAGCCGGAATCAACCATCCTCCCCTCGCCCTCAAAAGCCGCGTTTTCGATGTCGTCCGCACTGTCGATCACGCGAATGATCGGCAGGCCGTGTGCGCAGGCAAAGGCGTGGTTCCGCGCATCATGGGCCGGCACCGCCATCAAGGCGCCGGTGCCGTAGCCCGCCAGGACGTAATCGGCCACCCAGATCGGCAGCCGGGCGCCGGTGGCGGGATTGACCGCATAGGCGCCGGTGAAGACGCCGGTCTTCTCGCGTCCAGCATCGGTACGCGTCGTTTCCTCCAATGCCTCGGCCTCGGCAATATAGGCGTCAACCGCCTCTCGTGCTTCGGGCGTGACGGTGGTGGCGACATCGGGATGCTCCGGTGCGAGCACGACATAGCTTGCTCCGAATAGGGTTTCGGGGCGCGTCGTGAAGACGGTAATGCCCTCCGCGCCCTGCTCGAGCGAAAAACGGATTTCGGCCCCTTCAGAACGCCCGATCCAGTTGCGCTGCATGGTTTTCAGGCTTTCGGGCCAATCCAGGCCATCCAGTCCCTCCAGCAGCCGGTCGGCATAGGCGGTGATGCGCAACATCCACTGGCGCATCCTGCGGCGGATGACGGGATCGCCGGTCTCGACGTAACGCCCGTCCTTGACCTCCTCGTCGGCGAGCACGGCGTTCTGTGCCGGGCACCAGTTGACCGCGACCTCGGCTTGATAGGCGAGGCCCTTCTCGAACAGCTTCAGGAATATCCACTGCGTCCAGCGCACGTAGGCAGGATCGGTGGTGGCCAACTCGCGGCTCCAGTCATAGGAGAAACCCAACCTCTGCACCTGTCCGCGAAACGTCTCGATATTGCGCTTCGTCGTGATATCGGGGTGCACACCAGTCCGCATCGCGTGGCGCTCCGCCGGCAGGCCGAAACTGTCCCATCCCATCGGATGCAGGACGTTGAAGCCGCGCATACGTTTGTAGCGGCACATTATATCCGTGGCAGTGTAGCCAAGGGGATGGCCAACATGCAGGCCCGCGCCCGAAGGATACGGAAACATGTCGAGCGCGTAGAATTTCGGCCTGGCCGGATCGATTTCCGCGCGAAAAATATGGTGATCGGCCCAATAGGCCTGCCACTTCGGTTCGATCGTCCTGGGATCATAAGGCATGTATCACTCCTGGCGCCGGCCGGCTCTGGCGGCGGCGTGTCCTGAAAAATGGAGGCGTTCTTTGGTTCAGGAGCAGCTACGGCTGCCGGTGCTCCGGTGACGTCCGGCAGCCGCGGCTAAGTCGAAACGCGTGCGGAGTTGCGGCGCAGGACGTCTGCACGACGCTCCGGACGAAAAAAGCGCGATGTGGCTTTGGAAACGATCTGGTGTCCATGGACGGTGGCTCAAGGCAAATAAGGAGAAAGCAAACGACAGTGTTAACCCGGCTCCGATCAGGAGGCCGTGGTGGTAAGTCGTGCGTCGCGTGCGCGAACGTCTGCTGCTTGAGTTGCCATAACCATGAACCAAGAGTGCCCGATATGATCGCTCCTGCCAAGAGTGCATTCGCGCGAAAATCAGGACCTGTTCAAATCCCGCGGCGCGCTCTTTGCCAGTTGATCGAGCACCGCCGCGATCTTCGGGTTACGCGCCTCGCCGCGCCGGCTAATCGCATAGATGCTCCGGTAGGTGGATGGCGCCAGCGGCTTGACGGTCAGGCTTTCGCCAAAATCTCGAAGCGCCAGTCCAGGCATCACCGAAATCGAGCATCCGGCTTCGACAAGCGCGAACACGACTTCGAAACTGTCGCTGAAACCGTTGATGACGGGCTCGAAACCAATATCACGGCAAGCCTGGCGGATGGCCCTGCAATAGGCGCTGGAGGCAACGTCGAGCGCCCAATGTTCATCCCTCAGCTGGGCGAGTTCGATGACGGGCTCGCTCCCCAGCCTATGGCCGGCGGGCAGAAGCACGAAGAGCTGGTCGCGGCAGAGGAACAGCATGTCGGCCGTGCCCTCCAGCGTATCTGGATCGAAGGATATGTCGTCGGCAACGACGATATCGGCCTGCCAGGCCCGGAGCGCTGCCACGCCTTCGGCAGGTCCCATCGTCGTCATGACGATGTCGAGATGCGGATGGTCGATGGCGAGCTGGCGCATCGCAGCGGGAATGAAGGACGAGGCCGAGGACGGTTGGGTGGCGATCCGGAGGTCGCCGGCGACGATGTTCTGCAGCTCGGCAATATCGGTTTTGGCTTCCTCGACGACGGCGAATATCCGGTCGGCATGCAGGACGAGCCGCTGGCCGGCCGGTGTCAGCGTCACCCCTCGCCCGCGCCGCTGGACGAGCGGGATTCCAACTTCGTCCTCCAGTTGGGCGATCTGCTGAGAAACGGCCGATGAGGAAATACCCAACGCGTCGGCGACCGCCGCCATCGTCTCGCGGCGCGAAAGCTCGCGAAGCGTGCGCAATCGGAAGAAATCCAAACCTGTTTCTCCTTGATCGATCGGCCATAATTTCTAACCTATATACTTATTTTAATTAAGTGGACCTGAAGGAAACTGCACCTTAGCCTTGGATTCGCAAGCGGGGCATCGGTTCGAAAAAAGCCAAGATTGCCGGCCATCTCATGAGACGAACCACAGGGATATCGACAGGATGCAGCAGAGCGGCGTGCCTTATTTCAGCCAATGGGAAACACCCGGCATGACGTTGCCGGTGCTTGCCGAGGGATCGCAGGCTCTGCTCAGCGATCCGCTCTGGCGCCACTCTGGGGCCGCGACGATCGAGGAATATGCGCACTGGGCGGCCAATGTCTGCGGCATGGCCTGCCTGAAGATGATCCTTGCCGCGCGCGGCGAGATCCATCCGACACTCGAGCTTGCCCGCGCCTGCACCGCCTATGGCGGTTATGTCGTCAACGAGATCGACGCCACGATCAAAGGGCTGATCTACGCACCCTTCGTCAGCTTCGCCACCAACCGATTCGCGCTTAGCGCCGAGACGATGACCGGCGTCGAGACATCGGCCATTCCCGACCTTCTGTCGAGGCGGCGGTTCTTCATCGCCTCGGTGCATTCAGGCATCCGCTGGCCGGAACGCGAGCCGCCCTCGAAAGGCGGACACCTGGTGCTGGTGACGGCAGCCAGCGATAAGACGATCCGTTTCCACAACCCGTCCGGCCACGACGCTGCCAGCCAGGCCGATGTGACGCTGCCGCTTGCCGTCTTTGACCGCTTCTTCGCCAATCGGGGCATATCGGTCGACGCCTGACCCTTTTCAACACCAGATCGTTTCGGAGGTTTTCATGACCCCTTCCCCACACAGGCTGTGCATTGCCGTGCTCTTCGGCGGCCGCTCGGCCGAGCATGAGGTTTCCGTGCTCTCGGCAACCAATGTCATGGGCGCACTCAAGCCCGAAAAATACGATGCCGTCCCCATCTTCATCACCCGCGCGGGACAATGGCTGCTGAGCAGTTTCGAAGACGGCATATTGGCGACGCCTTCATCGGGCACCGAAATCTGCCTCGTGCCGGGCGGACGGGGCCGGATGCTCGCGATCTCGGCCCATGGCGCGCCGCATGAGTTGGCAAGGATCGACATCCTGTTTCCCGTGCTGCACGGCCCCCATGGCGAAGACGGCTCAGTGCAAGGCGTGGCGGAGGTGGCTCGCGTGCCGCTTGCCGGCTGCGGCATCCTCGGCTCCGCCGCAGCGCTCGACAAGGACATAGCCAAGCGCCTGCTGAGGGCGGCGGGCCTGCCGGTAGCGCGTGCGGTGACGATCCACCAGGGTGCTGCCCCTTCGCTGGCAGCCCTCGAAGGTGAACTCGGCCTGCCGCTCTTCATCAAGCCGGCGCGGCAGGGATCGTCGGTCGGCGTCGCCAAGGTCCATGCCAGCCAGGAATTCGCGCCCGCCCTTGCCGAAGCCTTCCGCCACGATCGCACGCTGCTCGCCGAAGAATTCGTGCATGGCCGCGAGATCGAATTCAGTGTGCTGGAGGATGCGGCAGGAGAACTCTTCGTCTCTCGGCCGGGCGAGATCGTGCCGGCGGAAAGCCACGGCTTCTACAGTTACGATGCCAAATATGTCGACGAGAAAGGTGCGGCGCTGAAAGTGCCGGCCGAGCTGCCGCAGGAGGTCGAGGCCGCCATGCGCGACGTGGCCGCAAGAGCCTTCCGGGCCGTCGGTTGCGACGGCATGGCCCGCATCGACTTCTTCCTGACTGATGACATGCAGTTCCTCGTCAATGAAATCAACACCATCCCCGGCTTCACCGATATCAGCATGTATTCCAAAGCGATGGCGGCAAGCGGCGTCGGTTACGCCGAAATCATCGACAGGCTCGTCGACCACGGCCTGGCGCGCGCCCGCCGGGCCGCCTAGGCGGGAGCTTGAACATGAACAAGTCGGTCTTGATTTCGGGATGTTCCGGCGGCGGAAAATCGACGCTGCTTCAGGAGCTTGCCGCCCGCGGTCATGCCGTCGTCGAAGAGCCCGGCCGGCGGATCGTCAGCCAAGAGCTCGAGGGCGACGGCGCAGCCCTGCCCTGGGTCGACATGGCGGCCTTCGCTCGTCGCGCGATCGAGATGGCGATCGCCGACCATTCGGCGGCGCGTGAGCAGACCGGCTGGACGTTTTTCGATCGCGGGCTGGTCGATGCGGCGGCAGCGCTTCAGCACCTCACCGGAGAACCGATCCTGGAAAAATTGAGCGTCGCCCACCGCTATCACCAGAGGGTTTTTCTGACCCCGCCATGGCCAGAAATCTACACGACCGACCCCGAGCGGCGCCATGGCTTCGACGAGGCGGTCGCAGAATATGACCGGTTGGCCGCGATCTATCCAACGCTCGGCTACGACGTCGTCACGCTGCCGAAAATTGCGGTCGCAGACCGGGCGGATTTCATCCTCGACTGCCTCTCTCGGGAAACGAGGCAGCAGTAGACGAGATCATAAGGGTCGTGTGCTTCTCGGCCGCCGTCTCAGAGGCCTCAGCGCCTGCGAAAGACGCACCACTGGAACGACTGCCGGCCACCAGCGGGTGTTGCGTGCTCCTCGCGCCACTCGCGCTGAAGCGCGAAGGTGGACGAGAATTCGGTCGCAAGCGCTAACGCGTCGTAACGCTGGACCGGCAGGCCGCTGCACCGTTCCGGCCCGTCCGGCGCAAAGGTCGCTATGATCAAGACGCTGCCCGCCACCGTGCCGGTTTCGAGCGCGCGTCGATAGCCCAGCCGCTGCTCGGGCTCGGTGAGGAAGTGAAAGACGGCGCGGTCGTGCCACACATCGTAATGGCGGTCGGGTTGCCATGCCGCGACGTCGGCAACCACCCAGGCGATCCGGCCGGCTTCATCCCGCAGCCGCGCCTTGGCGACCTCGAGCGCCGGCGCGGCGATGTCGAGGACGGTGAGGTTGGACCACCCGCGCTCAACAAGACGGTCGACAAGGTTTGATGCGCCGCCGCCCACATCGATCAGCGAGGCCGTGACCGGCAGTTGCAGCTCGTCAAGCGCCCGCAAGGAAGGCCCGGGCGTCGGCTGATACCAGCTGACACTGTCGGCAGATTTCGTGCGGTAGACCTCGTCCCAGTGTTCCCGTTTCCCGCTTGTCATCCGATATCCCCATCTCTTGCGGAGCCCGACATCTTAACTGATCGACATGTAGGGACAGAGACGTCCGCAACCAGTCGCAGTGCGCCTCAATGTTCTCCGTTCAGGAAGCGAAGTGACGATAGACCAGATCCTTAGGGTCATCTCGGGGTGCTGTGAGATCGAGGCGCGCGCCCAGCCGTTCCGCAACGGCAACGGAAGCAGCATTGCCAGGAGCGATATAGCTGACGAGCGATGGCAGCTTGAGCGTCGCAAAGGCCCAGTCGCGCAGCGCCAGCGCCGCTTCGGTGGCATAGCTCTTGCCCTCATATTCCTCATAGACGAACCAGCCGAGCTCCTTCTCAGGAAAGAGCGGTCCGTGATTGATCCCCACCTGACCGACGCATTCGCCGGTTTCGCTGAACTCGATCATCAGCGCTCCGTGCCCGAAAAGCTGCCAGAGAGCGACGTCGTGACAGAACATCCCCCACGCCGCGCGCAGATCGAACGGGCCGCCCATTCCGACCGATCTCGGCGACGCCATCAGCTGCGCATAGGCGGCGAAATCGTCGATATCTGGCATGCGGAGCCTGAGACGCTTGGTTCGGATGGTCATCGCGCCCGTTTCGGACATGTCGCCGCCTTCTCTGTCAGTTTGGTTTTGAAGCTCGGCCGTTGAACGGAATATCCTAGCTTTCAAATGCCGGGGCGAATTGCAACGTCCCGCTTGGCGGGGATCCGCGAAAAACAATCCGCTGCACGAGCCGCGTATCGAGGTCGAGGTACTTCAGTTGCCCGTCACTGCTGAAACCGACACGGCTATAGATGTCGGGATTGCCGATCAGGGCACATCCGCTGGCACCCATCTCGTTCAGCAGTTCAAGTCCCCTGGCAATCAGGGCCTTGCCGATCCCCTGCCGCTGTCTCTCCGGCTTCACCGATATCGGCCCCAGCCCGAACCAGCCATCATGCGCGCCGTCGATGGTGACAGGTGAAAACGCGACATGCCCCAGGATCTCGCCGTCCTGCCCAGCGACCAGCGATATCGTTAGATCGCCGTTTTCACGAAGTCTTCGGACAATCTCCGCTTCCGTCCCGTCGCTGTAAGGCATCGGCTTGAAGGCGGTCCAGGTCAGATCATGGATCGCGTCGATATCCTCCGGCGTTTCGTCTCGGATAAGCATCTCTATCAATCCTCAATCGCGATAGCTCACAGGTTCTATGCAAGGAAAGTCGA
Organism: Rhizobium beringeri; assembly: GCF_004306515.1. Lineage (NCBI taxonomy): Bacteria > Pseudomonadati > Pseudomonadota > Alphaproteobacteria > Hyphomicrobiales > Rhizobiaceae > Rhizobium > Rhizobium beringeri. The sequence continues at coordinate 2,309,969 of NZ_SILG01000001.1, forward strand.
AGACCAGCAAGCCGGGCTCCTCCAGAGGCAGCTGCGCCACGACCTGCCCTTCCGGGTTCAGCACCGCCGTCGGCCCCCAGGCGATGCGCCCGTCGCGCTCGCCTGTCACGTCGGACGAGATCAGCCACAGGCCGGCAATAGGGAGCCTGAGCGACGCAACCACGAAAAAGCCCGGCGCGGCGGCCGGGCTTTTCCTCGATCTCTTCTCAGAAGGTCGACGCACCGCTGCCCCAGGGGCCGTGGTGGAAATCCTTGCCGTCCAGGCGGTCGAAACCGTGGGCGCCGAAGAAGTCGCGCTGCGCCTGGATGAGGTTTGCCGTTCCCCTGCCCTGGCGGTAGGCGTCGAAATAGGTCAGTGCCGAGGTCAGTGCCGGAACCGGCAAGCCGGCCGAAATGGCAGCGCCGACGACGCGGCGAAGTGCCGGGATCGATTCCTTGACCATGTCGGAGAAGGCAGGCGTGACGATCAGGTTGGCAGCGTCAGGTGCCTTGGTGAAGGCCGAGGTGATCTCGTCGAGGAACTGCGAGCGGATGATGCAGCCGGCACGCCAGATCCTGGCAATCGTCGGCATCGGCAGCGACCAGTTGAACTCGCGCGATGCTTCCGCCATCACCGCGAAGCCCTGCGCATAGGCGCCGATCTTGGCGGCAAACAGCGCCAGTTCGAGATCCTTGTTCAGCTCGGGGCCGTATGCGATCGGGAAGGACACAGCCTGCGTGCCGAAGATCTTTTCGGCGGCTTCGCGCTGCGACTTCATCGAAGAGAGGCTGCGGGCGGCGACTGCGGCTTCGATCGCCGTTGCCGGAATACCCATGTTCTGCGCCTCGATCGCCGACCACTTGCCGGTGCCCTTCTGGCCGGCCTTGTCGAGGATCATGTCGACCATCGGCCCGCCGGAAACCGGATCGGTGGCCGCAAGCACCTTCTCGGAGATTTCGATCAGGTAGGAGTTCAGCCGGCCCTTGTTCCATTCGCCGAAGATGCCGGAGATTTCGGAGGCGCTCTTGCCAAGGCCGTCGCGCAGGATGCCGTAAATTTCGGCGATCATCTGCATGTCGGCATATTCGATGCCGTTATGGATGGTCTTGACGAAATGGCCGGCACCGTCATTGCCGAGCCAGGCGACGCAGGGCTCGTCATTGTAGCGGGCGGCAATCGATGTCAGCACCTTCTCGACGCGCTTCCAGGACTCTTCGGTGCCGCCGACCATGATCGACGGGCCATGGCGCGCACCTTCTTCGCCGCCGGAAACACCCATGCCGATGAAGGTCAGATCGGTATTCTTCAGCCGGTCGAAGCGGGCGACGGTGTCGCGGAAATTGGCGTTACCGGCATCGATCATGATGTCGCCCTTGGAGAGATGCGGGCGCAGCAGCTCCATCTGCTGGTCGACGGGCTCGCCCGCCTTGATCATGATGATGATCGGACGCGGCGGCCGGATCGCATCGACGAACTCTTCGATCGTCTTGCAGGGAACAATCTGCTTCTTCAGATCGCCGGCGCTTTCGTAGAATTCGTCGGTTTTCTCCGGCGTGCGGTTGAACACCGCGATTTTATTGCCTTTCTCCGCGATGTTGAGCGCCAGGTTGGAGCCCATGACCGCAAGGCCGATCAGTCCGATTTCTGCCTTTTCCACGACAAACCTCCGATGTGTCATTTGGACCGGTGTTGTGGCACTGTCTCGGTCAAACGGCAAGTCTCGCAAGGGTCTAATCGGTTCGCAAAAGCCAATGAAATGAAGCTTGCAATATCGCCGCTTGTCCGACAACCCACAGGCTGCCGCTTAATCCGAAGCCGCAAGTTTTTCGAGCATCCTGCCCGTATTGCCCTATCTCATGTTATCATCAGTGCCCCGGGAGATATCGCATTGGCATCGGGAAGACGAAAAGATACGGCTCTCCTGGCGGCCCGCGCCGGCCGCTACCGCGAGTCTGTGCCGCCGCCGGCGCTGCGACGCCATTTCAGCCGCCTCTGGTCGCATGCGCTGCATGACGGACCGCCGGCAACGGTGGCGATCGTGCCGGACGGTTATTGCGACCTGCTCTGGATCGACGGTCGGCTGGTCGTCGCCGGCCCTGACCGGACAGCGGCGTTTCCCGTCATCCGGCCGGGCGCGACTGTCATCGGCGCACGTTTTGCGCCCGGCGCCGCAGCACCCTGGCTGAAGACGCCGCTCTCGGCACTGGTCGGCTGCTCGGTGCCCCTCGCTGACATCGGCCGGAAGGACACGGCCGAATTCGAAGCGCGGCTTGCGGATTGTCCCGACCCCTTGGCCGCCACGGCGCTGTTTAGCCGCCTGCTCGAAGAGACCGCGCGCGATGAGGAGGAGCCCGCCCGCGACGCCGCCATGATCTTCGCCGCCGCCGACAACGCTCGCCCGGCGTCCGGTCTGCTCGACCACCTCGGCATGAGTGAACGGCAGCTGCGCCGCCGCTGCCACCACCATTTCGGCCACGGCTCAAAGACGCTGGAACGGATTCGCCGGTTCCAGCGTTTCCTCGACCTCTGCCGCAGGTCGGGCGCGATGCCGCTGCCCGTCTTGCGCTCGAAGCGGGCTTTGCCGACCAGCCCCACATGACACGCGAGGTCGGCGAGCTCTCGACGCTGACGCCTGCCGTCATTCTCGACCAGTTCAGCATACGGCAAAGAGCCGATTGACCGTTTTGTTCAAGACGCTGCTGGCCGGTCTGTTATTCTGACGAAACCAAATGCCGGGGACCTGCAAGCCATGTCGACAATGCCCGCGAAAATCATCCACCTGTCGATAGAGCGCGACTGGCGCGACGTCTATGACTTCGCCGGCAAGCCGGAGAACATGCCGCTCTGGGCCTCCGGCCTTGCGACCGGCTTAGAGCCTCACGGCGCCGACTGGATCGCCCACGGCGCTCTCGGCAGCGTCAAGGTGAGCTTCGTTCCTGCCAATGAATTCGGCGTGATCGACCATACGGTGACGATCGAATCCGGCCTCAGGGTTTATAATGCCCTGCGCATCGTGCCGAACGGCGATGGCTGCGAGGTCATGTTCACGCTGCTGCGTCTGCCCAACATGACCGACACACAGTTTTCCGCCGATGCAGCCCATGTCGAGAAGGATCTCGCCATGCTGAAAGCCCTGATGGAGAGATAGATGGCCGAGAAGACAGAAAACCACGACCGCCGCATCGACTATGTCGAATTCAACGTCGCCGACATTGCCGCCGCTAAAGCCTTTTACGGCTCGGCCTTCGGCTGGCGCTTCACCGATTACGGCCCCAATTATTGCGAATTCGACGATGGCCGGCTGAAGGGCGGCTTTACCGACTTCGGACCGGTGCGGCCGGGCGGTGGCCCGCTGGTCGTCGTCTATGCCAGTGATCTGGAAGACGTGCTGACCTCAGTCGAAAGAGCCGGCGGCACGATCTGCCGGCCAATCACCGATTTTCCCGGCGGCCGTCGCTTCCACTTCCTCGACCGCGATGGTTACGAGCTCGCCGTCTGGGCGGCTGCTTAGCCAGACTACCCAAGGCAGCCGATTGATCAGGCAGCCTGCGACAGCCGATCGAGATCTTCCATGACGAGCAGGGCGCCGATCACGGTACCGCCCGCATCGCGCAGCGGCGACATGCGACAGCGCACCTGCCGCGATTTGCCGCTGCCGGCCGAGCGCTCATAGGAATAGTCGATCTGTTCGCCGGCAAAACAGGCGTCGAGCTTATGCTTGGCGCATTCGGCGAACCGCTCCTCGCCGATGAATTCGGAAAGGTGGCGGCCGATGAGCTCCATCGGCTTCCTGTTGAGATGGGCGCTGTTGGCTGGATTGGAATAGAGGTAGCGATAGTCCCTTGTCAGCACCGCCACGCGATCCGGCAGGCTTTCAAGGATTACCGCGTTGAGGAACTGGCCATTGTCGGTATCAGGCACATAGGCCGGCGGCGGCTCGATGCGCACATCCTGCGGCGAAGGCACGCGCCAGTCCGGCCCATGTGCCCCGAAATAGCGGTCGAGCAGGTAGGAAAGCACCGACGTGTGCTCCGTGACGCTGGCGCTGTCGTCGGCATCCTGGCTGATCAGGTGGCTCACAAACTGCAGCTGCATGTAGACTTCGAGCAGATTGACTGCCCGGCAGGCGAGGATTGCCTCGACCAGCGGCTCGACATGGCGGTCGAGCGCCGTGACGCGCTGGTCGTCGCCCAGGCGTATGGCTTCCTCGATTTGCACGCAACGCAAGGAAAAAGCTCGAAAAAGCTCCAGCAAGACGCCTCCACTCCCATTGTACCAAGAGACGAGTCCGAAACCTCACACGGCTGCATTTCCCAAAAATGCGCCTTCCGGTAGACATTATTCGCGCCTTGGTGGTGACGGGTAACATGAAGTGCCCTCAGTTTCAATCCGAGAACACCTGCCGCTTTTCACCGCTGATAAATGAGGGTGGACGTTTTTGGAGCATGATGCCGAAAGTGTGAGCGGTTTTCGGGCGACATTGTGCTCTAACTCATCCTGATCTAAGGCGCGAGCGTCTGCTTAATCTGCCAGCGGTCGTGATACCAGAGCCACTGTTCCGGATATTCCCGCACCCAGCTTTCCACCTTGTCGTTGAGCAGCTGGGCGGCCGCCGGCAGGTCGAGATTGCCATTGGCGTCGCGCGGCATGTCCAGCCGCGGCTCGATTTCCAGCCGGTAGCGATTTCCCGGCAGTCGGATGCAGCGCGCCGGATAGACTTCGCAGTCGAACTGGCGCACCAGCTTCGGCAGCAGTGGATTGGTCTTCACGTCGCGGCCGAAGAAGGTACCCTTCAGCCCCTTGCGGAATTTCTGGTCGACCAGCACGCCCACGCCCTGACCTGCTTCCAGCTGACGGGCAAGCGCGAAGGACGAACCGGCATGCGAGGGCACGAGCTTGCCCATGCGCGCGCTCCTGAAGTCGAACACTTTCTTGGCGACATAAGGATTATTCGGCGGCCGAAAGAGCACAGTTACCGTGAGCCCGAAGGCGGCGCCCGCCACCGGCAGCAGCTCGAAATTGGCGGTATGGCCGGTAAAGACGATGAAGGGGCGCGGATTGTCACGCAGGTCGAGGAAGATCGGGACGCCCGACACCTCCACCCTGCCCGGCTCCGACTTTTCGGGATCATAGTCGAACAGCTGGTCGAGGAAGACGTATTCCGCAGCAAGCCGGCCCATATTGCCCCAACTGGCGAGCGCGATCTCCTCGATCTCGGCCTCGCTCTTCTCAGGAAAGGCGTTGCGCAGATTGGTCAGCATCAGTCTGTGGCGGCTGGTCAACCGGCCGAGGCGGCGCATCATCCTGTCGGCGAAGCGGATCGCGCCATCGGCCGGAAACAGCTTCAGGAAATTCAGGAAGCCGAACATCATCTGCGCCACCAGCCATTGCTGGAAATTCCTGAGCGCCAGAACGATCCGGGTGATGAACAGCTTCACGCGGTCAATCCATCTTCAGGATGATCTTGCCGAAGATCTGGCGCGATTCCATCCGCTCCAGCGCCCGGTCAATATCGCTGAAGCTGACCTCGGTATCGATGACGGGATGGACGAGCCCGCGGCCCATCTTCTGCATCGCATTCGCCATGTTCTCCATGCGGCAGCCGAAGGAGCCAAAGAGCTTCAGCTGCTGCTGGAACAGCATCATCAGGTTCATCTCTGTGGAAACACCCGAGGTCGAGCCGCAGGTGACGAGGCGTCCGCCACGCTTCATGCAGAGCATCGAGCCCGCCCAGGTGTCCTTGCCGACATGTTCGAAGACGACGTCAACGCCCTTCTTCTTGGTGAGTTTGCGCACCACGCCCTCGAAACGGTCGGTGCGGTAGTTGATGACGTGATCGGCGCCGAGCGCCTTGGCCCTCTCGATCTTGTCGTCCGAGCCGACCGTGGTGATGACGGTGCAGCCGATCTTCTTGGCAAGCTGGATTGCCGCCGTGCCGATGCCGGAGCCGCCGGCATGGACCAGGATGGTCTCGCCCGGCTCAAGCTTGGCATTGTCGAACAGCATGTGCTCGACCGTGCCGAAAGTGACCGGAGCAAGCGCCGCGCCGATCGCGTCGACGCCGGGAGGAGCCGGCACCAGCAGGCGCGCCGGCAGGTTGACCTTCTCCTGCGCAAAGCCGTCGAGATGGAAGCCGTGCACGCCTGAGACATGTTCGCAGAGATTGTCGCGGCCTTCACGGCAGGGACGGCAGAGGCCGCAGGTGCGCGCGCCGTAGATGGAAACGAGCTGGCCCGGCAGCACGTTGGCAACGCCCGGGCCGATCGATTCCACCACGCCCGAGGCTTCCGCACCGATGACCAGCGGCATCTTGCGCTTGGCGAATGCCATGCCACGCCAGCCCCAGACGTCGATATGGTTGAGCGCCACCGCCTTGACGCGCAGCGTCACCTCGCCAGCGGCTGGAGCATCCGGTTCCGGCAGATCGGTGATCTCAAGCTTGCGGTCGTCGATCAGTTGCAAAGCGCGCATGGCAAAATCCCTCGCCTGAAGGCGTCATCTCGTCTCAAAAATTTGTCGGGAACCGCTTAAGCCGGTTCGAGCGCCATGACAAGGCTGGCATTCTGCCCGCCGAAGCCGAAGGAGTTGGAAAGCACGGCTGAAACCTGTGCTTCCCGCTTCTTGTTCGGCACGACATCGAGAACGATCGACGGATCAGGGTTGTTATAGTTGATGGTCGGCGGCAGCGTTCCGGTCAACATCGTCTGCAGCGAGAACACCGCCTCGACGGCGCCCGCCGCTGTCAGCGTATGGCCGATCATCGACTTGTTCGACGAAACCGGGATGCCGACGAGCCGATCGCCGAACACAGCCGACATCGCGCCATACTCCATCTTGTCATTCTCCGGCGTCGAGGTGCCGTGCGCATTGATGTAGCCGATGCCGCTCTCGTCGATGCCGGCATCGGCAAGGGCCGCGCGGATCGTCGCGATTGCCGGGCCGCCATCGGGCGACGACCGGGTGCGGTGGAAGCTGTCAGCCTTGTCGCCGGCGCCCTTCATGATGCCGAGCACCTTGGCGCCGCGGGCGACTGCTGATTCCAGCGATTCCAGCACCAGCGTCGCCGCGCCCTCGGCGATGACGAAGCCGTCACGGTCCTTGCTGAATGGCTTGGAAGCCTTGGTCGGCGGATCGTTCTGCGTCGAAAGGGCTGACAGCAACGAGAAGCGGATCAGCGCTTCGGCACTCAGCGATCCGTCGGTCGCGACCGTCAGCGCGCGATCCGTGCGGCCCTGGCGGATTGCCTCGATGCCGAGCTGTATCGCCGTGACGCCCGAGGCGCAGGCGGTCGACAGCGTCACGGGCAGGCCGCGCGTGCCAAACCGGTCGGCAAGGCGCTCGGAAATCGCGCCGAACAGTGCCGCCTCATGGAAGGCCGGGTCCGGACGCTGGCGCAGCGCCGTCAGGAAGCGCTCATAGGCATCACCCGGATGGTCGGAGGCCGGCGAACGGTCGGCAAGCTCGAAGCGCGCGCTCCATTCCGGCTCGATCGGCGGGGCGGCGAGGAATAGCGGGCCGTTGAAATCGCCGGAAAGGCCGGCATCGGCCAGCGCCTCGATCGTCGTTTCGCGGGCAAAGGCATAGGAGCGCTCGACGGCGTTCGGCACCGGAATGCCGATGAAATCGACGGTGCCGGCGATCCGCGTCGACAGGCCCTCGGTCGGGAAGCGGTTGATCTCGTGGATGCCCGACGTGCCTGACGAAAGCGCTGCCCAGTTGTCGCTGAGGCCCTGGCCGAGCGAGGTGATGATGCCCATGCCGGTAACAGCCACGATCGGACGGCCGAGGTGATCTCTATAAGCGGAAGCTGTCATATCTCTCACTCCTCACGCATCTGCGGAAAGAACGGCAACGCCCTCGCCGCGCTGGTGTCCGACCGTGGTCACGACGGCGGCGGTGGCGCCTGCCCGCATCGGCGCCTCATGGGCGGCATCGAAGGGTGGAACTTTTGCCTTGCCATCGACGGCAAGCGCCGCAAGCGCCAGACCCAGCGTGAACTGCGTCTCAATCGCATGGCCGGTGATGCCGCCGAAGCCACGGATCGCAACGTCCGGCAATTGATGTTCGAGCACCGCCCGCTCACGGGCGGCCAAATCATGCATGCCGGTCGATCCGGAAAAGATCGCTGTGCTTTCGGCGGCAAGCCCGGCAGCCGGCCCCAAAAGCCGCTCCAGCCGGACTTCGAGATTGCCGGAATTGCGGTTGCCGCGGTCACCCTCGACCGCGTCGATGACAGCATAGATATGGGCGCCGCGGGCTTCGGCGTGTTTGCGCGATTCGAGCACCAGGAAGGCGCCTGCCGAACCGGTGATCATGCCGCCGCCGTCGCTCGGCTTGCGCGACCAGAGCGGCACCCAGTTGCCGCGCGCATGGGCGCCGATCGCTTCCGTGAGCAGGATCATATCGGGCCGTTCGGCCGCGAAGGCGCCGCCGACCAGCGCATGCGAGGATTCGCCTGATTTGATGCGGTAGAAGGCGGTCTCGACGGCGGATATGCCGGCTGCTTCCTCGCCCATGAAGGTGCGCGACGAGCCGGTGACCTTGTGCACGATCGAGATATTGCCGGCGAGCAGGTTGGAAAGCTGGGCGAGGAACAGCGTCGGCCTCAGCTCGGTCGTCAGCTTCTCGTTGAGCAGCAGCTCGCGGTCATTGCGCTTCAGCGCTTCGTCGACGATCAGTGTGTCGACATTGATGTCGCGCTCGCCGCCGCCGGCCGCCACGATCATGTCCATCGTGCCGCAGGCTTCGATATCATCCTTGAAACCGGCATCATCGAGCGCAAGGCCGGCGGCGAAGACGCCGATGCGCTGCCAGTTCTCCATCTGGCGCTGATCACCGCGCTTGGCGATCTGCTGCGACCAGTCGATCTCGGGCAGTGGATGCACCGGATAGGGCTTGAACTTCTCGGTCTCGACGATCGCCTTCGGCGTGCTGGCGGCCGAAAGCAGCGCGATATGCGCATCCTTGCCGACGCCCTGACAGGTGACTATGCCGATGCCCGAGATGACGACGTCGTTTGCAGCCTTGCTCATCCAATCACTCCCTGCGCCGCGATCGCTTCGAGAAGCCCGATCTCGCCGGCACGTTTCTTCACGATATCGCCGAGCGGCACCTCGGAAAACGGCATGGTGCGCAATTTCAGCTGCGCATCGCAGACCTTCTTACCACCGCTGGTGATTTTAGCCTTGGTGACCGCGAAACCCGAACCGTCATGCTCGAGCACCGCCTCGATGTCGAGCACGGCTTCCGGTTCGACGAAGGTGCGCATCTTGGCGCCGTCGACTGTCATCAGGAAGGGCATGGCTGCAAAATTGGTGACGGCAAGCACCAGCATGCCGGAGGCCTGCGCCATGGTCTCGATCAGGAGCACGCCGGGAACGAGCGGCATGCCGGGAAAATGACCCTCGAAGACAGGGCTCTTCGCCGGCACGACGGATCGCGCCTTAAGCGTGCCCTTCTTCAGGTCCACCGCTTCGACGCGGTCAATCATCTGGAAATATTCCAGCAGCATTCGGATCCTCCGGCCCGACAGGCCAGATCCGCCCGCCGGTGACGCCTACTTAGGAACAAAATCGCCCGGCCGCCATATTCAGGGCGGCAGGGCGTTCAAAAAAGACTGTTATATCGCTCAGGCCTTGGCTGCTTTGAGCTCGTCGATCTTGGCGCAGAGGTTCTTCAGCACGAAGTATTCTTCGGTGGAAACCTTGCCTTCGTTGACTTCCTGCGTCCACTTTTCGAGCGGGATCTTGATGCCGAATTCCTTGTCGATCGCAAAGACGATGTCGAGGAAATCGAGGCTGTCGATACCGAGGTCGTCGATCGTATGGCTCTCCGGCGTGATCGTCGCGCGGTCGATCTCACTGGTTTCTGCAATAATGTCGGCAACTTTATCGAATGTAGCGGTCACGCGCTGTACCTCATGAAATGACGATTTAAACCCCCTCATAGGCAAATCCATTTCAAAAGCCAATGCTTTCGTCCCGGCGTTGCGGCAATTTGCCGGCTGGGTGTTGCCTAAACAGCAATGGAATGCCGGCCTTTGCCGTCACCCAAGGCGCGAGGCGATGCCGCTGCAGAAAACCCGTCTCGCCAGCGAGGGCGAAAAAGCCGTTCGAATCAAACCCGCGGACGGCCTCGTCTCGACGCCGCACTTCCAATAACAGCCAGGGCACGCAAACTTTGATCTGGATCAAATCGCGATCCGGCCAAAATTGATAATCATCAAGCCGCGCTGGAAGAAATCGGGATAGCCGAACCCGCAATCGCGGCGTAATCGTCTAGGCTATGCCCAGCATGCCCGGCTACGCATGGCACACGCGGATTTCGAAGGGATCAGGATATGGACGTCGCACATAGTCGGGTTCTCGAGGTTGGCATCCCCGTCGCCTGCCGCTCCTGCCAGGCGCGGCACGGCGTCGTCTGCGGCGTACTGTCGAGCGGTCAGTTGAAGGACCTCGGCCGCCACTCGCTGCGCCGCAAGGTCGATGCTGGCTGCGAGATCATCGCTCAAGGGTCGGAAAGCTCTTTCTATTCGAACATCATGCGCGGGGTGGTGAAGCTCTGCAAGATGATGCCGGACGGGCGCCAGCAGATCGTCGGCCTGCAATTCGCTCCCGATTTCGTCGGCAGACCTTTCGTGCGCGAAAGCTCACTGTCGGCCGAGGTTGCGACCGATGCCGAAATCTGCGTCTTCCCCCGCAACCTGCTCGACCGCATGATATCGGAAACGCCGGAACTGCAGCGCAGCCTGCACGATCAGGCGCTGAAGGAGCTGGATGCCGCGCGCGAATGGATGCTGACGCTCGGCCGGCGCACCGCCGAGGAGAAGGTCGCAAGCCTGCTCCACCTCATCGCCACCCATGCCGAACCGCAAACCGCCACAAGCACCGCCTTCGACCTGCCGCTATCCCGCGCCGAGATCGCCGATTTCCTCGGTCTGACGATCGAAACCGTCAGCCGCCAGATGACTAGGCTGCGCAAGAGCGGCGTCATTCGCATCGAGAATTTCCGGCATATCATCGTCCCCGACATGGATGAGCTGGAGAGGATGATCAGCGCGTAAACTGGGATCAGCTGCCGATTTCGGGTCAGGCACTGATCCGGGATTAGCGTGTGATCACTACGCGGGTATTGGCAAGACCGGCCTGTCGCGCCAGCGAGAAGAACTGCGCCGCATTATCGGGATGCAGGCGAACGCAGCCATGCGAGGCCGGCCGGCCCAGGCGTTTCAGGTCGAAGGTGGCATGAACGGCGTAACCGCCGTTGAAGAACACGGCAAAGGGCATCGGCGCATTGTCGTATTTCCTGGAGCGGTGATCGCGCGACAGCCACTTGGCGCTCCACGAACCGGTCGGCGTGACATAGCCGTTGCGCGCGGTCGAAACCTTCCAGCGATACTTGACGAAGCCGTTCTCGGAAACGGTCATCATCTGCTTGCCGATGCTGATATTGGCGACCAGCGTTGCTGCCTGAGCGGCAACGGGAGAAAACTGCAGCAATAAACTTGCGGCCGCAGCCGCCAAAATCGTCTTCATCATAACCCCTCTTCGAACTCGCGCAGCTTAATTGCGCCCTCACGAAGAGAGACTACGGCAATACTTATTATATTGCTTTAATCCGAATGGTAATCACAATTTTAACGAGCCAAAGCGACAGCTGGCGCCGGAAGATAGCGGCACCTGCTCACTGGAGTTTGCGCGCCGCCGAAGGCTTCTTGAGCCCCTGGTAGGCCTTGTTCATCCTCTCGCGGATCGAGGCCATTGTGCCGAGATTATGCCCGCAGGCAGCACAGGTGATGATGTCGGTCTCCCGGATCTCGGGCCGCTCGAACTTCATCTTGGTGCTCTTGCACTTCGGGCACGGTAATTCAACCTGAACTGTCATCGCTCTGCTTCCGGTCTGATGGAGATATGAGGCGGTCGGAATAAACGTTTGCGCCTGGCCTGTCCACTGGGGGCATGCACGGCACAATCCTACAGAAAACACAAAAACAGCCCGAACGTAACACCGGCGAGCACCATGCAGCTGGCATAGAATACCGATACGCCGTCCTCGATGTCGCCTGATGTCGCCACGTCGCGGCCGGTGTCGTTGATCATCGGTTCACGCACGATGACGCCGCCATAGATGCGCGGCCCGGCGAGCTGAACGTTCAGCGCACCCGCCATGGCCGCCTCCGGCCGGCCGGAATTCGGCGAGCGGTGCAAGGCCCCGTCGCGCATCGCCACGCGGATCGCCTCACGGCCGGCGCTTGTTCCCCGCCGGATCCAGGCACCGGCGGCAATCAGCAGGATGGAGAGGCGCGCAGCCGGCCAGTTGGCGACATCGTCGAGCCGGGCGGCGGCCCAGCCGAAGTCGATGTATTTTTCCGACTTATGGCCGATCAGCGAATCTGCCGTGTTCAGCATCTTGTAGGCGAAGAGCCCCGGCAGGCCGAAGACGGCATACCAGAGCGCCGGCGCGACGACGCCGTCGGAGAAATTCTCGGCAAGGCTTTCGATCGCCGCGCGGCACACGGCTGGCTCGTCCAGCGTCTCGGGATCGCGTCCGACGATTCGGGAAACGGCGGCCCGCCCGCCGGCAAGGCCCTCGTCGCGCAGTCCAGCGGCGACGGCCGCGACGTGATCAGCAAGGCTTTTCTGCGCCAGGAAGATCGCCACCAGCCCGGTCTCCAGCAAGATGCCGACAAGGCCGAACAGTGCGAAGAACCGGCTGAACACGAAGCCTGCAGCCACCGCCAAAAGAAGCAGCGCCAGGATGGCGGCGATACCGTTCATTCGGCGTTGCGAGCCCGTGAGACTTGCTGGGTTGAGCTGCCGGTCGGCATAGGAGATCGCCGCGCCGAACATGACGACGGGATGCGGCATCCGCGACCACAGCCATTGCGGATCACCGGCGATTCGGTCGAGCAGCAGCGCCAGAAGCAGTACGAGAAGGTTTTCGTCGATCGTCATCGCTCAAATCTCTGAAGGGCTTCGCCAAGCCGCCTGTCTGCCGCCGGATCGGGCGTCAGCCCGAAACGCAGCCACTCCGGCGCATAGTCGAACTTGCGGACGAGAATATGATGGCGGCAGAGATGTGTGTAAATGTCGCCGGCTCTCGCATCGGCGACAAGGGTGAAGAGTGTCGTTCCTCCTGAAATCTGCAACCCGGCGCCCGTCAGCACCGCATGTAGGCCGGCGCAGCGTTCAATGATGCGACCGCGAATCGGAGAAACGTCCGAGCGCAGCAGCGAAGCTGCGAGCGAAAGGGCCGGGCCGGAGACCGCCCAGGGGCCGAGCCAGTCTTCGAAACGCGTGAGAATATCGCTGCGCGCAATCGCAAAACCGAGCCGCAGGCCGGCAAGCCCGAAGAACTTGCCGAAGGAGCGGAAGATGATGAGGTTGGAAAGTTGCGGCGCACGGGATGCAAGGCTGAGCGCCGGGTCGGTATCGCCAAAGGCTTCGTCGACGACAAGAAGTCCGTCCGCTGCCTTCATCCTGTCGTGCAGGGCAATCAGCGTTTCGGCCGGCCATACCAGCCCATCAGGATTGTTCGGATTGACGACGACAGCCAGCCGATGCCCGGCTCCGACCGCGGCAAGATCGTCGACCGCATCGACGGCAAAACCGGCCGAGGCGAAGGCGCGCGCATACTCGCCATAGGTCGGCGTTACCACGGCAACCTTGTTGTCCGTCACGGCGATCCGCTCGTCCGTCACGGCAACCCTGTTGTCCCTCACGGCGACCCTGTCGTCCGTGCCGCCAACCAGCCTACCCGCCTCGACGAGACGCGGCAGAAGCTGGATGACCGACTGCGTACCTGGCACCGGCAGCGGCAGGATCTCGCCGCTGCGGTAATGATCCCGCGCCGCACGCCTTGCCTCATCGATGAGATGCCGGTCCGGCAGGCGATGCCAGGCCCTTGCCGGAATGTCAGGCAGGGCGACGGGGCACGGATTGATGCCCGTGGAAAGATCGAGCCAATCTTCCGGGCTACCGCCGAAGGCAGCGGCAGCCGCGGTGATGCCGCCGCCGTGGACAATCGGTGCGCTCATGCGGCGGCTCCGGCAAGATCGATCAGATGCATGTAGGAGCCTGCCACTTGGTCGCGCCTGAGACCAGCGGCACCCAGATCGGTTCCGAGCGCATCCTGCACCTGAAAAAGCCGCTTGCCCTCGCCCTCGGAGACGACGCTGGAATAGTGGAATTCATGGGCCGTCATCATCCGCGCAAAAAAGGCGCCGTCGAGGGGCACAACACGGCGATAGCCGAGATGACGCTTTCGCTCGGCATAGGTGGTGACGACGGGCAGCAGGCCGAGCATTTCGTGGCGATGCCCCTTTGCATCGATCAGGCCGTCGCCAAGCACCATGTAGCCGCCGCATTCGCCATAGATCCGGATGTCGCGCGCTGCCGCATCGAGCATGCCGGCGCGGAAATTCTGCGCCTCTGCCAGCCGCCCGGCATGCAGCTCGGGATAACCACCGGGCAGATAGATCGCATCGGCATCACCAGCCGGCGCCTCGTCGGCGAGCGGCGAGAAAAAGGAAATCGCAGCACCCCGGCGGCGCCAGCCGAGCAGCATATGCTCGTAGGAAAACGCAAAGGCGACATCGCGCGCCACGGCGATGCGGGCACCCAACGGCGGCAACCGGTCGATATTGGCGGCCGACGGCCGGTTGAGCCCCTGCTTGGCGATGCGCAGCAGGAATTCAAAATTACATTCCTCGGAGACGGCATCCGCCGCATGGTCGATGAAATTGTCGAGGGTTGCGTGTTCGCCGGCCTGGACGAGGCCGAGATGGCGCTCCGGCAGGGAAAGCGCCTTGTCGCTGCCGATGACGGCGATGACAGGCATGCGGATAGCTTCGAGCGCCTGCCGCAGCATCGCCTCGTGCCGGTCGCTGCTGACCTTGTTGAGGATGACGCCGGCGACGCGGACATCAGCACGGAAACCGGCAAAACCAGTAACCAGCGCCGCCACCGACTGCGACATGCGCGAGGCATCGACGACCAACACCACGGAAAGCCCAAGCTGGGCCGCCAGATCGGCTGCCGTCCCCCTTCCGTCAGCCGCCCCGTCGAAAAGCCCCATCATCGCCTCGATGACGAGGATGCGGTCGCCAGAACGGTGAAGGGCGGCATTGGCCGAGATCAGCTCCGGGCGCATCGCCCAGGGATCGAAATTCAGACAGAGCGTGCCGCTCGCTGCCGCATGGAAGGCGGGATCGATATAGTCGGGGCCGGCCTTGCCGGGCGCGACCGCGATGCCGCGCCGGCGAAGCGCTCGGAGCAGCCCAAGCGTCACCGTCGTCTTGCCGGCGCCGGAGGAAGGGGCTGCGATCAGGAGGCCGCTCATGCTCTCACCTTGCCGGATCGGCGGAACGGATCGGGTTGCAGGCGCCGCCCCGCCAGCGCGCCAAGCCAGTCGAGCGAAGCTCGGAGCCGGACCACCTCACCGACGACGACCACTGCCGGCGGCTCCAAGCCGGAGGCGGCAACGGCCCCGGTCGCCTCTCCGAGCGTTGTCTCCAGCACCTGCTGCCGGCCGGTGGCGGCATTGCAGACGAAGGCGACGGGTTCCGACGCCAGCCGTCCTGCGGCGATCAGGTGGGCGCTGATCTCGGCGATATGCTTCATCGCCATGTACATGACGATGACGGGCGAGCCCCGGCCGATCGCCTCCCAGTCGATCCTGTCGGGCACGATGCCGGAGGAATCATGGCCGGTGAGGAAGGTCACGGCATGGTTGATGTCGCGATGCGTCACCGGAATGCCGGCATAGGCGAGCCCGCCGATGCCGGCGGTGATGCCGGGCACGATGCGGAAGGGGATGTTGTGCTCGACCAGCGTCAGCGCCTCTTCGCCGCCGCGGCCGAAGACGAAGGGATCGCCGCCCTTCAGCCGCAGCACTCGCTTGCCGGCGCGCGCCAGCTCCACCAGCCGCAGCGAAATGTCGCGCTGCTTCGCCGAAGGCTTGCCGCCGCGTTTGCCGGCATATTCCACCAGCGTTTCCGGCCGCGCCAGCGCCAGGCATTCCTCGTTGACCAGCGCATCGTGGACGATGACGTCGGCCTCGGAAAGCCCCTTGGCGGCGAGCAGCGTCAAAAGCCCGGGATCGCCGGGACCGGCGCCGACGAGCCAGACGCTGCCCGGCTCAAGCACCGGAAGATGGGAGAATGCGGCATCGATCATCCTGCTGATCTAGGCCCCGCAAAGGGCAAGGTCAACGCCGCGCCCATCACCTCACTTGAAGTTGCTGAGATGACCACGACTCACTTTGTGAAGTGTCGGATTCAAATCCTCGGAGAACCCGCACAACGCAATGAATATATTGCAATATATCCCGAAGACCGGCCGCGATGCTGCCGGCCTTCAAGCTTGTCAGGCTGCAAGCAGCGTATTGCGGATGAGGTCGAGGACCCTCTCCGACTCGATGCCGGTGCAGACGATCTGGCTCGGCAAGCCATCCCAGGCGCCATCAGGTGGAAAATGCCGCCCATCTCGCCTGACGATCGTCTGGCCATCGGCAATGCCGCCGCAGACGACGCGCACCGCACCCGATATCGACGAGAACAGCTCCGGCGCCACGGCATAGACACAGGCGCAGCTGTCATGCACCATCATGCCGTCCTCGACCGCATGCTTGTAGAAGTCGATGTAGGACTGCGAGAGTGCGTCGAGCTGCTTGACCGCCTTGTCACCCCTAGCTGCCATTTCACCGAGATAGCTGCGGCTCATCGTGGTGATTGCGGTGACATCGAGGCCGATGACGGCCACCTTCCACGGCGCGGTCATGACGATGTCGGCGGCCTCGGGATCACCGTGGATATTGGCCTCGGCGACCGGCGAGACATTGCCCGGCACATAGAAATTGCCGCCCATGATGACGACGTCCTTGGCCAGCGTCGCAATCTCGGGGTCTTCCTTCAGCGCCAGCGCCAGATTGGTCATTCGGCCAACGGCGACGAGTCGCACTTCGCCCGGATGGGCGCGCACCGTGTCGATGATAAAGCGATGCGCCGGGCGCGGATCGAGCGCCAGGTCGATCGTCTCGGGCACGTCGATATCACCGAGGCCGTTCTCGCCATGCACCATGGCCGGCCACGGCCGCTCGGCGCGCGCGGAATCGATGGTGACGCTGGCGCCTTTTGAAACGGGTGCCGGAATATTCCATTCGCGCTTGAGGAAGAGCGCATTGCGCGTCGTCGTCTCGACCGAGGCGTTGCCGAAAACCGTGGTGATACCGAGAAGGTCGATCTCGGGATGACGATGCAGGAAGAGAAGCGCCATGGCGTCGTCGACGCCAGGGTCGGTGTCGTAGATGACCTTGTGCATGAGATATCCTCTAGATGTGAACCGGGAGGCTGCCGGACGGCGCCGCGAATTGGCGCCACCATAACGCCAGAGAATGCTGCTGAAAAGTGCGAGCAGTTTTCAGCCGACATCATGATCTATTTTATTGATCTTGATACGGATTCAGACTTTAGCTGATCGCCCTAAAATCTGCGGGCCAATGCCGCCGTCGCATGCGCAGATTTGATCTTGGCGACGACAAGCTCGGCCGAGGCGCCCGCTGCGGCCAGCGCTGCCGCCTCGGCGACGCCATGGCAGCCGACGCGGGCAAAGACGATTTCCGACGGATTCTTCAGCCGCGGCGTCTCCTCCTCCAGCCGCGCGGCGGCAAAAAACACCGCCGGCACGGAGAGATGAGCGGCGACCGCAAGCACCGCTGGCTCGCTCTTACGGCTGTCGATCGAAGCGATGGCGGCAAGCGCCTCCGCACCTGCGCCCGCCTCCCGCAACGCCCATTCAGCGAGCGCCAGCACCTCGTGCACCGGCGCGCCGCGCTCGCAGCCGAGTCCGAGCACCAGACGCCGAAGACCGTCGAATTTCACGTCACTCATGATCTGGTCCCTAACACGCATCGGACCCAAGACACAGACCTGCGGCATCTTTGGCTCGGCGTTTACTTGCCGAACTTGATCTCGTCGATCGCAGTGAGCGTCGTCTTGGCCGAAACGCCGGGCGCGTTGGCGAAATGCCAGGCGACATACTGCTCGGCATAGGGATTGGTGGAGGACATCCCGTCAACAGGCAGGATGACGTTCATGCCCTTCAACGCCGCATAGGCGGCCGTATTCAGCACCGCGCCTTCCGAGGCCGTGCCCGTGACGATGACTGTTTTGACGCCCTTGTCCTTCAGGATCTTTTCGAGATCGGTGTTGATGAACTTGTTGGCGCCGGATTGCACGACCGGATCGCCCTCCTTCGGCGCCAGCGCCGTGGCGATATCACCCGAGGTCGCACCGCCGGTGATGCTGTAGACGACGGGAACGCCGCTCGCGCGCGCCTCTTTCATTAGCTTTTCGACCTTCGGCAGCGAAGCGATGCAGCGCTGCTTGGTCTTGGTGTTGCACGGCCCCTTCTCCGGGTTCTGCGCGCCATTGAAATCGAGAAGCAGAAGTGCCGTATCCGACGTCTTCACATCGACCGGTTTCAGAACAGGAGCAGCCGGCGCCTTCACCGTGCTCCAGTCGTCGATGATCGTCGCCTTAGCGACGGATGAGACGAATGCGGCAATCAAAAGAGAGCCGGCGAATGCGGCTACGGCATTGGTTTTCATGATGATATTCTCCGGGGATAAGGGGTCGCGGCAAATGTCCGAATAAGCCATCCGCCTGTCAAATCACCAAGCCGCGACCGGTATTTGATCCGCGTTCGATTACCTCTGGGGATGGATGTCGCGCGCCGATCAGAACTCCACGCCCGGCTGACCCTTGATGCCGGAGCGGAAGGGGTGTTTGACGAGTTCCATCTCGGTGACCAGATCGGCGATCTCGATCAATTCCTCCTTGGCGTTTCGGCCGGTCAGCACGACATGCGTCATGGCGGGCTTCTCGCTCTTCAGGAAGGCGACGATGTCGTTGATGTCGAGATAGTCGTAGCGCAGCGCGATGTTGATCTCGTCGAGCAGCACCATGGAATTGCCTTCGTCGCGGATCAGTTCCTTGGCCTTTTCCCAGGCGGCCGAGGCGGCGGCAACATCGCGGGCGCGGTCCTGCGTTTCCCAGGTAAAACCCTCGCCCATCGTGTGGAACTGGCAGAGGTCGGAGAAATGCTTCTCGATCAGGTCGCGTTCGCCGGTCCACATCGCGCCCTTGATGAACTGCACGACGGCCGACGGCTTGCCGTGGGCGATATGACGGAAGATCATGCCGAAGGCGGCCGAGGACTTGCCCTTGCCCTTGCCGGTGTGAACGATGATCAGGCCCTTGCCGTCGGTCTTGGTCGCCATGATCTTATCGCGCGCGGCCTTCTTCTTCGCCATCTTCTCGGCGTGGCGCGCATCATCCTTGCCAGCTCCGCCGTCTGCGATCTCGCTATCAGGGGTCTCGTCGCTCATTGGGTTACCTCAATCTGTTGAGTAGAAGCCAGGTCGAACCGGGCCGAATTGCTGCGCGGCGTCCAGAGGCTGCGGTCGATCGCCTCCAGCAGCCGCTCCTTCATCTCGTCGAATGCCGCAGGGTTCTTTTCGATCATGAAATCGCGCACGCCGGGATCGGCAACGAAAGCTTGGTACACCGCCTCGAAATGATGCTCGCCGACCGCACCCGTCGTCGCCGAAAAGGCGAAGAGATAATCGACGGTGGCGGCGATCTCTGCCGCCCCCTTGTAGCCGTGGCGCATGACGCCCGATATCCATTTCGGATTGACGACACGCCCGCGCACGACGCGGCCGATCTCCTCTTCCAGCGAGCGGATCACCGGCTTTTCCGGCCTTGAATGGTCGTTGTGATAGATCGAGGGACGCGCACCGGAGAGCTGTTCGGACGCCGCCGCCATGCCGCCCTCAAACTGGTAATAGTCATCGCTGTCGAGCAGGTCGTGCTCGCGATTGTCCTGGTTCTGAATGACCGCCTGCACCGAGCGCAGCCGCTCCTCGAACAGACCGCGTTCGGCCTTGCCCTCCTCGCCGGCGCCATAGGCATAGCTGCCCCAGACGAGATAGGCCTCGGCGAGATCGGCGCGCCGTTCCCAACCCTTCTCGTCGATCAGCGCCTGCAATCCGGCGCCATAGGCACCAGGCTTCGAACCGAAGACCCGGTAGCCCGCCCGGCGCGCCGCCGTCTTTTCGTCAAGACCTGCAGCCGCAAGCCGCGCCGCCTCGCTGCGCATCCGCTCGGCAATAGGATTATCGCCAGCATCCTCCTCCAGCGCGCCGACGGCGCGGATCGCCTTGTCGAACAGCGCGATCTGCTCGGGAAAAGCATCGCGAAAGAAGCCGGAGATCCTGAGCGTCACGTCGACCCGCGGCCGTCGCAACATCGCCGGCGCAATGATCTCGTAGCCGGTGACGCGGCGTGAACTCATGTCCCAGAGCGGCTTGACGCCGATCAGCGCCAGCGCCTGGGCGATATCGTCACCGCCGGTGCGCATGTTCGACGTGCCCCACGCCGTCAGCCCGAAGGAAACCGGCCATTCGCCATGATCCTGCACATAGCGGCGCACCAGCAGCTCAGCCGATTTGCAGCCGAGCTCGTAGGCAGCGGGCGTCGGCACTGCGCGGCTGTCGACCGAATAGAAATTCCGCCCCGTCGGCAAGACGTCAGGCCGCCCGCGCGTCGGCGCGCCCGAGGGACCGGGCGCGACGAAGCGGCCGTCGAGCCCGTTGAGTAGACCGTGAATTTCGGCGGGGCCGCAGGCGAGGATGGAGGGCTTTAGGCGGGTTTCGATCTCGGAGAGTACACGTCTGGTTTGGGACCAGAGGGTCGGGCATTCCATCTCACCGGAAACAAACTTTGCCGCCAGCAGTTCGATGCGCTCGACGGCGTCTCCGTTGGTTCGCCAAGGGGCATCGAGAATATCTGCGAGGATTTCAGGTCGTGGGCCTGTCCAAGGAGCGGCCATATCGGTGTCGAGAGGATCGAAGGAAGACCCCTCCCCGACCCCTCCCCACAGGTGGGAGGGGCTTGCTGGGCGCGCCGTCTCAACATCAGCTTTGGCAACGGAGGCTGCCGCAAGCGCGGAGGTAAGTCCCTCCCCCTTGTGGGGAGGGGTTGGGGAGGGGTTTCTTACCTGGCGAAGGGGTGAGGGGTTTCCGAACGCATCCACCGCGATCGCCCGCTGCAAACTCGCATCACCGCCCTCGCCAAGCCCGCGCGGCACCCGCGCCAGCGCCACGGTCAGGTCAGTCAGGAGCCGTCCTTCTGGCGAGACCCCGAACACATGCAGCCCGTCGCGGATCTGCATTTCCTTGAGGTCGCAGAGATAGGCGTCGAGCTTCTTCAGCGCCTCGCCCTCGCTTTCACCCTTCGTTATGCCGGCATCCCGGTCGAGGCCGATATCGGCAACGAGCTCGAGGATCTGGCGGCTGAGCAGCCGGATGCGGCGGGGATCGCCGCCCGACGCCTCGTAATATTCGTCGACCAGCGCCTCCAGATCCTTCAGTGGCCCATAGCTTTCGGCGCGCGTCAAAGGCGGCGTCAGGTGATCGATGATGACGGCAGCACTGCGGCGCTTGGCCTGCGTGCCCTCGCCTGGATCGTTGACGATGAAGGGATAGAGATGCGGCAGCGGCCCGAGGATCGCCTCGGGATAACAGCTTTCAGACAGCGCCAGCGCCTTGCCCGGCAGCCATTCGAGATTGCCGTGTTTGCCCATATGGATGACGGCATGAGCGCCGAATTTCTCGCGCAGGAAAGCATAGAAGGCGAGATAACCGTGCGGCGGCACGAGATCCGGCGAATGATAGCTCTCTTTCGGATCGATATTGTAGCCGCGCGCCGGCTGGATGCCGACCAGCACATCGCCGAAACGGGCAAAAGGCAGGGCGAAGACGCCCTCGCGAACATACGGATCATCTACGGGATCGCCCCAGCGGGCTCTCACCTCATCCTGAATCTTGTTAGGAAGAGATTCCAGGAAGCTGTTGTACAGACTCAGGGAAAGCGTCTCGCGGATGATCTTTCCATCGGAACCGGAATTGGTCGGCCCTTGCATCAGGTGCCGGATCAGCGCATCGCCGTCGGCGGGAATCTCGGCGACCGGATACCCGGCCACCCGCATAGCCTTCAGCACCTCGACGGTGCCGGCCGGCGTATCCAAGCCGACGCCGTTGCCAAGTCGACCGTCCCGGTTCGGGTAGTTCGCCATGACGAGCGCGATGCGCCGGTCGCCGGCGAAAGTCTTCCGCAGCCGCGCCCAATTGGCGGCAAGCTCCGCCGTATAGCGCACCCGGCCGGCATCGGCCTGGCTGGCGACGATATTCGTCTCGACCAGCGCATCGTAGCGCGCCGCCGTCTTGAAGGAGACCGCCCGCGCCAGCACCCGGCCATCGACTTCAGGCAGTGCCACGTTCATGCCGAGATCGCGCGCCGATAAGCCCTGCGAGGAAGCCGCCCATGCCTCCCTCGACGAGGCCGACAGGATCGCCTGCAGCACGATCGCCTCATTCGCCTCCAGCACCGTCGGCTGCCGGTCCGCACCTGGCGCGGAGACCGCAAAGCCAGTCGTGTTGATGACGACATCGGGTTTCAACGCCGAAAACACGCTCTCGATAATGCCTGTCGAAACTGGATCCTTGAGACTATAGGCAAAGATCGGCAGCGGCCGGAGGCCGAGTGCGGCCAGCGCTTCGACAAGCGCTTCGATCGGCCCGGTCTCGCCGCTCTGCACCAGGGCGCGGTAGAAGCTGATGGCAACTGTCGGGGGTTCAAGCCCCGCCTCCGCTACCATCCCCGCACCCGAAGACATCTCTGCAACAGCCCGACGCCACTCCTCAACCCCGATCAATCCCCGCCCCGGCCACCAAATACCTGCCTTCATCAAAGGCACAGCCGGCGCCGGTTTCTCGGCACCCGACAGCATAGCCTCGGCATAATCGAGAAAGGCCCGCGTATTGGCGTCGCCGCCCTCGATCAGATAGGCCCAGAGCGCGTTCAGATCGCCCAGATCAACATTGGAGAAAGGAACCAGCCCGGCATCCGGCCTGGCATCACCCGGCAAAACCGCAATCAGTGCTCCGGCGCGGGCCGCCGCCGCATGCAGCGCTTCCAGCGCATAGTGGAAATAGCTGGCGCCGCCGAGCGCACGCACGATGATCAGCTTCGCATGCCGAGCAGTGCGCTCGACATAGGTATCGACCGACATCGGATGCTTGAGGCTCATCAGGCTGGCGAGCCGCAGCGAAGGTGCTGTCCGGCTATCGCGATGGGCCGCCGCGATCGCGGCAAGCTCGGTGTCGGCCGCCGACAGGAATAGGATGTCGCCCGGCGTCTGCCCGAGGTCGATGGCCTCCTCGCCGTCGCTGATCGTTCCCTGCTGGGCCAGAAGCAGATGCATCGGTCTATGCCAGCGCTTCGATCGCCGCCCTCACCGCGCCCTGGTCCATTTCATGCAGGCCAATGACGACGAGGCGTGTGCCGCGCTTTTCGCCTGAGCCCCAGGCGCGGTCGAAATAGTGGTCGATGCGGCTGCCGACGGCCTGGAGCTGCAGGCGCATCGGCTTGCCTGAAACGTCGACGAAACCCTTGAGACGCAGCACGTCATGGGCTGATATGATGTCCTTCAGCGCTTCGACGAAGCCGGCGGCATCGGCAATGGCTCCGAGATCGACGACGAAGCTGTCGAATTCATCATGGTCGTGCGGCGCACCGTCTTCATGCTCCAGCTCGTGATGCGACTTGCGATTGGCGACATCGTCCTCTGTGCCGACGCCAAGGCCGAGCAGGATGCCGGCCGACACCTCGCCGTTCCTCGCCTCGATCATCACGGGCTTGCGCACCGTGCGGGAGGCAACCTCGTCGCGCACCCTGATAAGGCCGGCAGCATCGATCAGGTCTGTCTTGTTGAGCACGATGAGGTCGGCGCAGGTCAGCTGATCCTCGAACAGCTCCTCGATCGGGCTTTCGTGATCGAGCGATTCATCTTCGGCACGGCGCGCATCGACCGCATCATGATCGTCGGCAAAACGGCCGGCGGCTACAGCGGCGCTGTCGACCACCGTGATGACGCCGTCGACGGTCACCTGGGTGCGAATGTCGGGCCAGTTGAAGGCGGCGACCAGCGGCTGCGGCAAAGCAAGGCCCGAGGTCTCGATGACGATGTGATCGGGCCGCTGTTCGCGCTCGAGCAGCTTCGTCATCGTCGGAATGAAATCGTCCGCAACGGTGCAGCAGATGCAGCCATTGGTCAACTCGATGATGTCGTCCTCGGTGCAATTATCAGCACCGCAGCCCTTCAGCACGTCGCCGTCGACACCGAGATCGCCGAATTCGTTGATAATAAGCGCAATCTTCTTGCCGCCGGCATTGGTCAGCAGGTTGCGGATCATCGTCGTCTTGCCGGCACCGAGGAAGCCGGTGATGACGGTTGCGGGAATCTTCTGCTGGTTCATGGACTTAACCCTTCATTTTCAGCGGCAGGCCTGCCGCGATGAAATAGACTTCGGCGGCCTTCGCCGCGATCGATTGGTGCAGCCGGCCGGCATGATCGCGAAAATCCCGCGCCATGCGATTATCCGGCACGATGCCGAGACCGACCTCGTTGGAAACGAAAACGAGCCGCGCCTTCGCAGCGGGCAGGAAATCGGCAAGTGCGGCAAATTCCGCCGCCATCTCACGCTTCTCCATCATCAGATTGGTGACCCAGAGCGTCAGGCAATCGATCAGCACGATGCGCCCCTCGCCGTCGATGGCGGTAAGCCTGCCGACAAGATCGAGAGGCTCCTCATGCGTCGTCCAGGACGGACCGCGATCGGCCTTGTGTTGCGTTATGCGCGCCTGCATCTCCTCGTCCCAGGCACGGCCGGTGGCAAGGTAGTGGCGATCCAGATCGGTCGCGGTGACGAGGGATTCGGCGAACCGGGACTTGCCGGAGCGCGCACCGCCGAGGATGAAGACGGCGTTGGAAGGAGCGACGGTCATGCGCAAACGGTCCCTCGGGTGAAGGACATGTGGTTTGCCCCCCACTGTCCGCTCGAGCTTCTGCTGCAGAACGAACCGCAGTCCAAAGCCGTCTCTTTGACTTCCATGGGATCAGACGAGGCAAAGCATCGCCACATGTCTCTTCTCCCCAGCGGGGAGAAGGTGCCGGCAGGCGGTTGAGGGGGCGAGCGGCAAAGCCGCGAATGCACTGAGCGCAAGCGAAGGGCAATGATGAAGGGCGTGCCGTGCGGCCCCCTCATCCGACCCTTCGGGCCACCTTCTCCCCGCTGGGGAGAAGAGGAAGCAAATCGCGCCGCACCAGGCCGCGCTGAATTCAATCGTTCAGCCAAGACAACCTCCGTGCTGGCAACGGGCATAGTGCCCAGGTGTGGGCTTCTCGCCCGGCACGCATGGCAGGTCTCCTGGCTCGCGGTTATCGGCCGCGATCGGGGCAGACCGGAAACCGGTCGCCCTGATCGTGCCAGCGGATCATCCTCGCCTTCCCGGCTGCATCAGTGAAAAGGTGGACGATTCGTAGACTTGAGAGGCGTCCGACCCCGGTTGATCACCATGCATATCCAGTGGCTTTTCCGGCATATCGCCCGTCCCGCCCGCCCGCACGATTGCAGGCTCCGAGCCGGAAGGGCTTGATGCCGGATGGAAGACCCTGACCGCTCTACAGTCGCGGGGTCGGCTGTGATGAAGGCGCCCGGCTTGGGTCCGCCCCGTCACATTCCCTTTTCATCCGGAAGGGCGCAACACCGATCCGGAACCATCCGTTATGTCAGGATGGTCAGTCGACCATCCGTTATCGGGATGGTTAGGCAAGCACAGGGGGGAAGTCAACCGGCCTTGGCGGAAGCTCGATCGCCAGCCACGCGACACACTTACTCAAACACGACTTACCCTACCTAAAATATCGTCATTTATCAGTGGCTTACGTCATAAAAATTTATCCCAACCGCCGGCTTTTCGCCGCAATTGCGTCGCAAGCGGACTGCGCGACCATCTCTGCCCTTGACCGGGCCTCTCCCCGCCTAGTTGTCTAGCCATGCTTATGAAATTGGATCGGCGCCGTTTTCGTGCGCTGCGTGTATTCTTCGATCCGGGACGCCTGCGGGCGCTGACCCGCCGTAGCGAGGTCGGCCTGTCGCTGGCGGGCGCCGTCGTCGGCATCATCTCGGGTCTCGCCGTCACCGGCATGAGTTACGTCTCCAACGAGCTGCATCAGCTGGTCTTCGGCATCGCCGACAGCGAGCGGTTGAGCTCGTCCGAGATCGAGAACAAGATGCTGCTGCTCACCGCCCCCGTCATCGGCGGCGCCCTGCTCGGCCTGTTGCTCCTAGTGCTGGCGAAACGACGGAAGAAGCCGATGGTCGACCCGATCGAGGCCAATGCGCTGCATGGCGGCCGCCTGTCCTTGACCGACAGCATCATCGTTGCCGTGCAGAACCTGATTTCCAACGGTTTTGGCGCCTCCGTCGGCCTGGAGGCCGGCTATACCCAGCTTGCCGCCGGCCTCGCCTCGAAATTCGGGCTGAAGCTGCAGCTTCGCCGCTCGGACCTGCGCACCCTCGTTGGCTGCGGCGCGGCGGGCGCCATCGCCGCCGCCTTCAACGCGCCGCTGACCGGTGCTTTCTATGCCTTCGAGCTGATCATCGGCACCTATACGATCGTCTCGCTGACGCCTGTCGTCGTCTCCGCCCTTGTCTCCACCCTGATCGCAAGGCTGCTTGCCGGCAGCGATTTCACCATCGATATCGGCAGCTTCGGCTCGGTCGTGCCGGCCGATTATATCCCGGCACTGCTGCTCGGTGCTTTCTGCGCCGGTGTCGGCATCCTGATCATGCAGGGCGTCGCCTTTGTCGAAGAGCTGGCACGCAAGAGCTCGATCGCCCCACCCTTCCGCCCGGCCCTCGGCGGCATCATCGTCGGGCTATTGGCGATGATCTCGCCGCAGGTGCTCTCAGCCGGCCACGGCGCGCTGCATCTCAACCTTTCCCGTGAGGTGGCAATCCCGACGCTGATCGGCCTCTTCCTCTTGAAATCCTTCGCCTCGGCGATCTCGATCGGCTCCGGCTTCAGGGGTGGGCTGTTCTTCGCCTCGCTGTTCATGGGCGCCCTGCTCGGCAAGCTCTTCGCCTATTGCGGTCCCTATTTCGCCGATGCGACGCTGACGCCCGTCATCTATGCCGTGGTCGGCATGAGTTCGCTTGCCGTCGCCGTCATCGGCGGGCCGCTGACCATGACGTTCCTGGCGCTCGAAATCACCGGCGATTTCCCGATCACGGCGCTGGTGCTTGCCGCCGTCATCACCTCCTCGCTCGTCGTGCGCTCGACCTTCGGCTACTCCTTCGCCACATGGCGATTCCATCTGCGCGGCGAAAGCATCCGCAGCGCCCACGACGTCGGCTGGATCCGCAACCTGACGGTCGACAAGCTGATGCGCGCCGACATCAAGACGGCAAGGGCTGGCATCTCTCTGGAGGAATTCAAGCAGGCCTTCCCGATCGGCTCGACCCAGCGCGTCATCCTCGTCGAGGAGAGCGACAAATATGCGGGCCTTGTGCTGGTGCCGGAGATCTACGCCAATCCGACCGACGCCCAGGACGAGGGCAAGACGCTTGCCGATTTCATCCACTACCGCAACGATTTCCTGCAGCCGCAGATGAATGCCAGGCAGGCGGCGGCGATCTTCGACAAGAGCGAAAGCGAAGCACTCGCCGTCGTCAACAACCTGATCGAACGCAAGGTGATCGGCCAGCTCAGCGAAAGCTATACGCTGCGCCGCTACAGTGAAGAACTCGACCGCCGCCGCCGCGAGGTCTCAGGCGAGATCTGATCCGTCGTCGCGCCATCGGATCGACGCTTCAGGATACGGCGTCGGCGAGCTTGAACACGTTTACCGCTTTCGAAACCCCGCGCAACTCGAAGGATCCCAGACATTCGTTGGCGACGGCGCAGGTGACGGCGAAGCTTTCCGACATCAGAAGGTGATGTCCGAGCGTGCTGCAGAGTTTTTCGAGGCGCGAAGCCTCGTTGACGGCGCTGCCGATCACCGTGAAATCAAGCCTGCCGCGTGCGCCGATATTTCCGTAGAAGACCTCGCCGAGATGCAGCACGACATCGACGCCGATGTCAGGACCTCCATCATTCCTCCGCTGACCATTCAGCACCTTGTTGGCTTCCAGAATATTCTTTGCGGAAGCCAGTGCAGCCATGCAGGCCTTTTGCGGATCTTCAGCATCGGTCGGAAAGATCGCCAGCACGCTATCGCCCATGAACTTGAGGATCTCGCCCGAATTTTCCTCGACATGCCAGCCGATCAGCTCGAAATGTTCATTCAGAAACCCGGCGATTTCGCCCGGCTGATAAACCTCGGTCAGCGCCGTGAAGTTTCTCAGGTCCGCAAGCAGGATCGCAGCATTGATCGCCCCTCCCTTTCCCCTCTGAATATCGCCTGCAAGGATGCGTGCACTTGTCTTGGCGCCTGTATAGACGGCGAGGATATCCGATGCGGTTTTCGTTGCCGCGATACGATAACAAGCCAGCCCCAGCGCCGGGAAGAGCTTCGCGACGATCGCCAGTTGATCATCAGAAAATCCGCCCGGCCTGTCGCTTGTGAGAGACAGACTGACTCCGCGTAGCGCAGCCTCCTTCGGGAACTCCAGCAGGCTGACCAGATGATCCGTGCCGCCGCTATGCGCGAATTCCGCAAGCTGCGGGTAGTCATCGACACCCTCACCCTTGGCGATGTTCCAGCGACCTGACGTTTCGCCACGGCCCAAAAGAAAATAGATCGGGGTCTTCTCGAAATTCAGCACTCCCGCAGTGCCATATTCGGCATTCTCGATCGTGGTCGCACCGCCGCGCACGAAATTGGCCGAGACGCCGCCATACATGGGATGAATTGACGGCATTGAAATGCTTCCCCGCCAAATCGGAAAGCCATCCGCGATCAACCGATCGCACAATCCGGCTATCAGCTCGGCAATGTGCTCAGCTGTGATTCCATGTTCTATAAGCCACTGAATATGATTGCTAATTTTAAAACCTCCACATGAGCCGCCACAATCTTATGATGGCAAATCGGGCAAATGGGCGGCAATCCGAACCGGGTCGCCACGACATCCAGTGATAGCCCGGCCAAACCGATGTTTCTAGCCATCGAGCTCGGCGACCACAACCGCGGGGCAGATGGCAGAGAGACTGATACCGGTATCGACGCACTGCAAGGTTTTACGCCCGATGCGGACGCCCGCCAGGGACGCTAGCGGAACCTGCTCCAGTCTGCATCCTGGGAGGCGACGAAGGGTATTTCGCCCCTCGACACGGCAATGTCTTTCAGCATGTGATCTGGCAAGGCGCCAAGCTGATTTGCCGCCGATCGCCTGCGCCGCCAGACGACAAGGGCGCGCAGCGGAGAGGTAAGCAGCGCCATCACTTTGCGCAGTCGCAGGTCGACCGCGCCGGACAATTTGCGCGTGCCGATGGCAAGATCGCAACCCGGAGAACCGGCCGGCGACTCGTTCGCCGGCCGGTTCCGACATCCTAGCGCGCCGAATGTGGGCCGATGAGCGTCGTGATCTCCGTCACCCGGTCCGCCGGAAAGCCACCCTTTTCCGCGTGCCGATAGACCGCTTCGGCGCTCTCGGCCTCATGAACGCAGTACATCTTGTCCCCGGTCACATAGCTGGTGATCCAGGTATAGGGTTCGCCGAGGGACGCTACGACGGCGTTGGATTTCGCCGAGATCTCGCGCAGGGTTTCCTTGTCCATGTCCCCGAGACCTGGAATGTTTCGTTCGACAACGAATTGCGGCATTGTTTTATCCTTTCATGATGTTTTGAGTGACCTGGCGCTTCATCAACCGTGCGCATGCCGGCAGCTGACGTCAGGGTTCATGTCGGCGAACGGTCCCTTCGGATTGTTCTTCCATGCCCAGACGTGCAGCTCGTAGAAAGCCGGAAGGCCGTAGCGGTTCGGTGCGTTCGTGAAACTGAACAGCTGGCCGCCGAGATTGGCGGGACCTTTCGTCGTGATGTATTCGACAGCGACGAGTTTCATCTTGCCGTGTTCGTCAGGCTCGTACATCACGGCCTCCGGCTTGGAGAGATCAATGGCCTCATCCTTGATGAGGTCGGCACTGACATAGTGGATACCCATCGCACCTCCATCTATGCCGCTGGTGCATGGGATCGGCGAATAGCCTTCCTTGACGGCCTGGTTGACGTCCCGGAAGCGCGCATTGGCCTCCCGGACCTGTTCCGGCAGGCCGCCGCCGCCGAGCGCTGCAGCCGGAAGAGCTGCCATAATGAGAAGCGCCGCGATCGGCGCTTTTGTCGCTTTCATGAAGATTGCCCTCCAATTTCTGGTTGTCCAAGCCGATTGGATTCCGGCCGGCAGTGCGTTGTAAAAAATCCGCGCGATGAAACATCTCCCGCATGGGGGATGAAATCTTCCGCAAATCCCGGAAATGAAGGCGCCATGGCCGGCGACAATTGACCGGGCTGGCCGGGCTGATGCAGGATTGTGATCATGGAACAGCAGCTGTCGGAAATTATTGGCGCTATTTATGATTGCGTGGCCCGGGAGGATGCCTGGCCAAACGCTCTTCGTCTGATCAATGGTCAGGTGAATGGTTTTCTAACCACGCTTGCCGTCTTCGACACCACCACGCGGTCCGCACGGCTGGCCCAGATCGCCTGCGACGACGGAGAGGCCATCCGCACCCTCGTCGCGCATGCGAAGGACGTCCCGTTCTTCCACCTTCTCCACCGAATGGAGATCGATCAGCCGGATACGCTGGAGCGGATGTTTTCCCTCTATGGACCCGATGGCGAAGCCGTCTGGAAGAGCGGTGCGCTATACCAGAACTTTCATGCCAGGTATGGGGTTCTAAACTCGATCGACATGGCCGTGCTGAAGCGCCCGACCCGTGTCGGGACGATCAACATTTCGGTGCAATACGAACCGAGCGAACGACGTATCTTCGACATCGTCGGGCTGCTCGGTCCGCATATCCGCCGTGCCGTGACGATCCACGACATGTTCGAGATGGAGCGCGCCGAAGCCGCCGTCCTCAGGGAGGTCATCGACGCCCTCGATCATGCGGTCTTCATCGTTGCAGAAGACATGACAATCCTCTTCGCCAATGAAGCCGCCGAAGCACGCCTGCGCGAGCAGCACGTGGTCCACTCGCTTTCAGGCCGTCTGGCCGCTCGCTACAGTTATGCAGGCGCCGCCCTTTCCAACGCCGTGGCGCTTGGCGCGCGCGACGAAATCAGTCTCGCAGCCGCTGGGATCGATGTTCCTCTTGCCTCGGCGGAGCGCCCCGCCGTCGCTCACGTTCTGCCGTTGCAGCGGCGCACCGAAAGGGGACGCTTTGAAAGCCGGGCGGCGGCGGCGATCTTTCTCGCCGCGGCGGGAACGGTGATCCAGTCGGCCGTCGAAGCCGTTGCTGCCCTTTTTGCTCTCACGCCTGCCGAACGGCGCGTGGTCGGCTACGTGTCCGAAGGCATGACGCGATCCGAGATCGCAAATGCACAGGGCGTTGCCGACGGCACCGTGAAATCGCAACTGGCCGCCATCTACGACAAGACGGGAGCGGAAGACCAGCGCAGCCTGCAGCAGCTCGTACGCGAACTCAGCCCACCTGTCAGGCGCACCTAAGAAGTCGACATCAACCTTCGGCCGACTGACAGCAGATGCGAAAAGGCACGCCGGCGCGACAGCAGATGCGGGCATCTCCGCTCACATCCTGACCGTCATTCCGCCGTCGACCGTCAGCACATGGCCGTTGACGAAGGAAGCGGCGCCGCTTGCCAGAAACAGCGCCGCGCCAGCGATCTCGTCTGGCCGTCCCCAGCGCTGGACCGGGATGCGCTGGCGCACGAAGGGCATCAATTCCTCATTCTGAGCCATCACCGCATTCGTCTCGGTGGCGAACCAGCCGGGCGCAATCGCGTTGCTGGTGATGCCGTACGGGCCGAACTCGACCGCCATGCCGCGCATCAGGCCGGTCAGGCCCTGCTTGGCTGCTGGATAGACGCAGTCGCCAGGCATGACGACATGGCCGCTGATCGAGGTCACCGCGATCAGCCGGCCGTGATTGCGTCGCTTCATCAACACGGCAGCGTCGCGCGAAAGCGTGATCGCCGCCGCCAGATCGGTGCGCAGCAGCTCGATGATCGCATCATCGTCGAATTCAGCCAGCGGCCGCCGGTCGCGGGCACCGACATTGTTGATCAAAATATCGAGACGACCATGGATCTTGTCGATATCGGCCATCGCAGCACGCTGTGCCTCGCGGTCGGCGATATCGAATGCGGCGGCCTCCGCCGTGCCGCCCGCGGCACGGATGGTCCTGACGGCGCCTTCCAGCGTCGCCGCCGTGCGTCCATTGACGATGACATGCGCGCCGGCCTCGGCAAGGGCGCGCGCCATCTCGAAGCCCAGACCACGGCCGCCGCCGGTCACGAGCGCCACCTGACCTGCCAGTGAAAATCTATCCAATATGCTCATAGTTCGTCGCTCTCAACCGGGTCCGCCACGACAATTAATGGACTCAGTCAACTAATTTGGCAATAGCCGAACGACGGCCGATGAACACCAGTGCCCGCCCGGGAGATATTCCGACTAACCGAGCAGGCTGAGAAGGACGTCGATGAGCCCGGATAGAATTTGCCCTGCAGTGCGGTCACTTCGGCTCAGGCTGTTGGCTGTTGACTTGCTTCGGCATTGTGAAACGGTTCCGAAATCGCAGAGGGTGGAGAATGAAATCTAGATTGCTCATCATTGCTCTATCCACGCTGCTTGCAACGGCTGTGAACGCCGCGGCGGACGAAGCCCTGCCACCTTACTTCGCACCACTTATAGCGGGACAGGGAGTCGAGATCGAAGCATGCTACACCGCAATCCTGGTACGCGATGGGTTGGACTCCCCTGCTTGTAGTTCTACGCGATGGCTGATTTTGTTCACACAAAAGAAGGCGAAAGTTGCCGCTCGCGACTACCAGGACAAAACAGGTTTCAAAGAGATTATAAGCAAGCTCATCCAAGCAAGAAACGGAAAACGGGTGTATGTGCAATCGCCTGCCCAAACACAGCAGGTTATCGACAACATCAGGACCGTTGTTGGCATAGCTCGATCTGAGTTGAAGGATGATAAAGTATCGCACTGCTTGGCAGATATCAGATATAACAATTATCCCTCAAGCTTATACTGTGATTATGCGATAGCGGTTATCAATCTTACGCTTTCCGCACTCACCGAGACACCTCCCATTAAGATGCGGAGAGAGGACTTGGCGGCGGTTCTGGAACAAGCGCTTCCGGCGAGATAATTTTTCCAAAAGTCCACACTTCCTAACCGAGCAGCCCGGCCAGCCAGCGTGGATCGAGATGACGTTCCAATTCCCCGGCGACGTCGTCGAGCGCCTGCTCGACGCTCTCGCGGTAATTCCTCCGCTCGCCTGATAGGCCGAAGCTTTGAAGCAGTCGGGCGCGGTAGGTGTCACTGCCGAAGAGCCCGTGCAGATAGGTGCCCATGATCCGGCCGTCGGCCGAAAGCGCCCCGTCGGGTGCTCCATCGATGATCGCCGAAGGCCGATTGCAATCCGGGCCGCGGGTGATGCCGAGATGGATCTGGTAGCCGGCAAGCGGCGCGTTATATTCGGTCGAGCGAGCCTGGCTGTTGCGCACGGTCTTCTCCGGCGCCATCTCGGTCTCGATGTCGAGCAGCCCAAGCCCCGGCGTCTCGAGCGTCCCACCCTCGATGCCGAGCGGATCGTGCACCGTCCGGCCGAGCATCTGGTAGCCGCCGCAGATGCCGATCACCCGGCCGCCGCGCCTGACATGCGCCTGGAGATCGCGGTCCCAGCCTTGCGCCCTGAAGTCGGCGAGATCCGATATCGTCGATTTCGAGCCGGGAAGCACAACGAGGCTCGCATCGGCAGGTATCCGCTCGCCTGATCGCACGAAGACCAGTTCGACATCCGGCTCGGTCCTCAGCGGATCGAGATCGTCGAAATTGGCGATACGTGGCAGCACCGGCACGGCGATCTTCAGCGCGCCCGCCCCGCCCCTCGCCAGCCGTTCGAGCACAACCGAATCTTCGGCCGGCAGGCGCGCCGCACCCGGCAGCCACGGCACGACGCCGAAGCATCGCCAGCCGGTAAAGCCTTCGATGGCGCGGATGCCGTCGTCAAACAACGAAACGTCGCCGCGGAATTTATTGATGATATAGCCCGCAATCATCGCCCGGTCGCCATCATCGAGGATTGCATGCGTACCGACCAGCGAAGCGATGACGCCGCCGCGGTCGATATCGCCGACAAGCACGACGGGCACGCCGGCCCGCGTCGCAAAGCCCATATTGGCGATATCGCCGGCCCTGAGATTGATCTCGGCCGGCGATCCGGCGCCCTCGACGATAACGAGGTCGACGCCCGCAGCCACTTTTTCGAAACTTTCGAGCACGGCGCCGAGCAGCTCAGGTTTCAGCCGCTGGTAGTCCCGCCCCTTCGCCTGGCCGAACACCCTGCCCTGCACGATGATCTGGCTGCCATTTTCCGATTGCGGCTTAAGCAGCACCGGGTTCATGTGCACCGAGGATGGCGTGCGCGCGGCCAGCGACTGCAGCCACTGCGCCCGACCGATCTCGCCGCCGTCATCGGCGACCGCCGCATTGTTCGACATATTCTGTGGCTTGAACGGCCGGACCGTCAGCCCGCGATTGGCCGCCAGCCGGCAGAGGCCCGCAACCAGAACCGTCTTGCCGACATCGGAGCCGGTTCCCTGCAGCATGATCGCTCTTGCCATGGTGGCCCGCATCCGCCTCTCGTTCAGGCGAGGCCTACAATGGGCGGCAATCCCGGGTCAAGACTTGGCCCAAAGTTCCGTCTCTGAAACGCGAAAACCGCGCATGGCCATGGCTCTGCGCGGTTTGCCGAAAACTCAGGCGTCTTCGCCCTTACACGGCGAAGCTCGCTTTCTCCGGTACGCACTACCTGAACCAGAGAAGCGGCGGTCATTGCCGCCACGACCCAACTGATAACGGCACATTCTTACCGGAGAGTTATTGAAGGCTTACGCAAATGTTAATTTTGATCTTTTTTGACATTCTCGTCGAAATTTCTGCCGAAGATCCGCCGCCGATCGCGAAGAGCGTGCATTTCGCCCAGGGGCGCCATTTTCGAGATCCTCACATAAATTCTTCGAATTCAATAATTTAGTCACGCAACCATGAGCAGAAGATGGTTGATTTCTGCGAGCGAACGCGTAGGCTCCGTCACAATGCGCCATTGTTGAACATGGCCTGCGACGAGTTGCCGGAGCCGCAAGGACGGACGGTGCCCGTGAACCGGAAAGCCTGTTGCTGAATCGCCCGGCAGGCGTTTTCCCTTCGGGTGCCGGAGATATTTGTCGGTTGATTTCAGAGCCTGCGCGTCCGCCTAAGAAGAATTCGGGGAATGACGATGAAGACGTTTCTGATTCCGGCCGTCTTTGCCGCGGCTATTTCTACCGTCACGCCGGCTGAAGCCGCCGAATGCGGCAGCGTTTCGATCGCCGAAATGAAATGGGCCTCGGCAGGCATTGCGGCGAGCTTCGACAAGATCATCCTGGAAAAGGGATACGGCTGTTCCGTCACCATTGTCGATGGCGACACCTTGCCGACCTTCGCCTCGATGAATGAGAACGGCACGCCCGACATCGCCTCGGAATACTGGATCAATTCCGTCAGGGCCCTGCTCGATCAAGCCATCAACAGCGGTCGGTTGGTGCAGGGGGCCGAAATCCTGGCGGACGGCGCCGTCGAGGGTTGGTGGATCCCGAAATTCATCGCTGACGCCCACCCCGACATCCGCTCGGTCGAAGGCGCGCTGAAACATCCCGAACTCTTCCCCGCCGAGGACGACCCGTCGAAGGGCGCAGTTTACAACTGTCCCGCCGACTGGAGCTGCCAGATATCAACCACCAACCTGTTCAAGGCGCTTGCCGCCGACAAGAAGAGCTTCGAGCTTGTCGAAACCGGCAGCCCCGAACAGCTTGATGCGTCGATTGCCCGCGCTTTCGAAAACAAGGTCGGCTGGCTCGGTTATTACTGGGCGCCGACTGCCATCCTCGGCAAATACGACATGACGCGCCTGAGCTTCGGCGTCGGCCACAACAAGAGCGAATGGGACCGCTGTACCGCGGTTGCCGGCTGCTCGAGGCCGCAGCTGAATTCCTACCCGGTCTCGCGCGCCTTCACGCTGATGACCCGGTCTTTCGCCAGCCGCGCCGGACCTGTCACGACCTATCTCAAGACCCGCAAATGGGACAATGAGACGATCAACCAGGTGCTCGCCTGGCAGGACGAGAATCGCGAAAGCAACGAGGATGCCGCGATCTATTTCCTTCGCAATTACGAGAGTCTGTGGACGAAATGGGTGCCAGCGGATGTAGCCGGGAAGGTCAAGGCGAGCTTATAACGACCCAAAACACGATCAAGCATGGACGATTCGATGACAGGCAATGTTCCCTTTCCCGACCGCGATACCGTTGCGGAAAAACTCGCCGCGCTGTCGGAGACCGACAAGTCGTATTTGGTGCTACTGATGGAAAATGCCGCCCAGGACGACAACCTGCTCGACGGCCTGCGCCGCCATCTCGATCTTGCCGCCGGATCGCGTTTCCTGAACTCGCTGAAGCTCGAAAATCTGGGAATTTGGCTCGGAACCCAGGCGCCGGACCGGTTACAGATTCGACTGATGGAAGCCGCCCGCTCCAGCCAACATCCCGCCTACCAGGCCTTCCGGACCGGTCTCGACCGAGCCGGCGGGCTGGAAAAGCTTTATCCCCCGGTCATCCGTTAGGAAGATCCGGCCCCGGTCATCCGTTAGGATGATCCGACCCAGTCAGCACGTGATCTGGCAATCCCGGAAGGAACCTGAACCGTGGGGTTACTTCTTCGCGGCGCGGTCGACCGAGCGGCCGGCATCCTGCGTAGCGTTCACGGTATTTGCCGTATCCTTTCCTATGCCGCGGATCGTGTTGCCGCAGGAGGAAAGGGCAAGAAGAACCATCAAGGCTGCGGCAATTTTGGCCGTTGTCGTCATCTCGGATATCCTTGTTTGAAATCTACCCCGAACGGCGACAATTGCCGTCCGCGCCAATAACGCACGACAAACCAAAAGGTTCACTGGCTATAAGGACACCCGCTACAGCGCCGCACTTTCGATCGGCTCATAATCCTGTCCGATGCAGCTAGGCGGCCACCGCCTTCGCTCTCTCGGCAAAGGCGCCGCGAATGCTGTCGGCCACCGTCTCGATCGGCCCCGACACTTGGGAGGCGGTCAGCAGGCGGATATCGAAGGCGCCGAGCTCCGGCAGCCCTTCCTGAGGCCCGAGGATCGCCATGTCCTCGTTGACATAGGACAGCGGCAACGGCGCGATGGCGAGATCGGAAAGCACGGCAGCGCGCTGCGCCATCGTGTGGCCGCTGAGATAGGCGACGCGATAATGCCGCTTGTTGCGTTCGAGCTGGGAGAGTGCCTCCTGACGCCAGATGCAGCCGTCTTCCCAGATCGAGATCGGCAGCGGATCGCGGCGATGCGCCGAACCGCACTTGGCGCCGGCCCAGACCAGCCGCTCGCGGAATACCACCTCTCCGCCAGTCGGGAACGGCCGTGTCGCACAGTTGATCAACGCCAGGTCGAGCCGCTGCTCCTCCATGCGCTTCTTCAGCCCGATGCTCATGTCGATCGTCACATCGACCATGATGCCGGGATAGCTCTCGGCGAAACTCTTCAGGATGCTCGGCAGCAGCCGTTCGCCGATATCCTCCGGCGCGCCGAGCCGCACGACGCCGCTGAGCTCCGGCATGATGAAGCGCGACACCGCCTCGTTCGACAGCGCCAGGATGTTGCGCGCGTAGGACAGCAACATCTCGCCGTGGCGCGTCAGTGATACCGAGCGGGCGTCGCGCAGAAACAGCGTCGCACCAAGCTGTTCTTCAAGCTTCTTGATCTGCATCGACACTGCCGACGGCGTACGGAAGACCGCCTCTGCGGCGGTCGAAAAATTGCCTGTCTCGGCGATTGCCACGAAGGTACGCAGCACTTCGTTATCAAGCAAAGGAATGGGACGGCGAAATGGAATGCTCATCGTCGCATCTTTCAATTTTTCTGATTTATAACCCCATATCATTTTGTTTGATTGAATGTCAATTGACCCTCATATTTCGGGTGTCGGCAGCTAAATGCAGCAAAGGAGGCCCGACATGTCTCAAACAAGCATCTGGAATATCGTACAGGCCCTTTCCGCATTCAAGTCGCAGAGGCGCAGGGATGCCAACCATGAACATGCGCTCCGGGAGCTAAGGCGCTTTCCGCCACATCTGCT
The DNA here is from genome assembly GCF_004306515.1 of Rhizobium beringeri. Classification (NCBI taxonomy): domain Bacteria; kingdom Pseudomonadati; phylum Pseudomonadota; class Alphaproteobacteria; order Hyphomicrobiales; family Rhizobiaceae; genus Rhizobium; species Rhizobium beringeri. Next base: position 2,348,242 of record NZ_SILG01000001.1, read on the forward strand.
GGCAGATTGCCAGCGCGAGCTCGAGTTGACCGTCCCGGAGCGCCGCGCTTGCGATGGGACGCGGTAGAGACGCTTCATCGCTTTGAATCCGCTGAGGATCTGGGCAGATCGATGCCGGTCAACTCGCAACGTCCCGCTCGACCTGCGCCGCAGCGAATGATCGACGGTCGAACCGCGATCACATCCCGCCCAGCAGTTTGAAGGCTATGATCCACATCGTGAAAGCGACGAGCGTTTCCAGCATGCGCCAGGATGAAGGTTTGGAGAAAATCGGCCGCAGCCGCTTTGCGCCATATCCGAGCGAAAAGAAGAACAGGAAGGAACCCGTCACCGCCCCTGCGGCAAAAGAAGCCTGTTGTCCCGGATATCGTGTCGATATCGTGCCGAGCAGCACGACCGTGTCGAGATAGACGTGCGGATTGAGCCAGGTGAGTGCGAGGCAGGTTGCGAGCGTCTGCCGAAAGCTCGATGTTTTGGCTTCCCCGGCCGTGAGAGCGGCGGACGACCGCAAGGCCGAATAGAGGCTTCTTGCCCCGTACCAGACCAGAAATGCTGCTCCGCCATAACGCATGACAGGATCGAGCCAGGGCATGAACCTGGCGATTTGCTGGAGGCTGGTCACGCCAAGCACGATCAGCGCGGCATCGGAGACCGCGCATGCGAGGCAGACGGCGAAGACATGTTCGTTTCGCAAGCCCTGGCGGAGGATAAAGGCGTTCTGCGCGCCGATGGCGACAATCAGGCTGAGGCCCATCATCAGGCCGGTTCCATAGATCGGAAAACTCATCGCTTCGGCCACCGCCCCTCATTTCGCTGAGGTTGCGCTATCGCGATTGGGAGAATTAGGCTAGTTAATCTACCTTACTCTGATTAAGTGAAACTAATCTGTGCTCGACTATCCCGCTCTGCGCGCCGTCGCAACCATTGTCCAAACAGGCAGCTTCGAAAGAGCTGCGACCGTCCTGAACGTGACCCCATCGGCTATTTCTCAGCGCGTGAAGCAGCTCGAGGAACGTCTCGGCGTCGTCCTCATCGTCAGGGGCACGCCGTGCACGGCGACCGAAAAGGGAGAATGGCTGTGCCGCCATATGGAGAATGTCGGCATGCTGGAAGCCGAACTCTTCGGGCAGTTGCCGGCTCTCGTCCATCCCGACGAACCACGCCAAAGGGTCACGCTTCAAATCGCGACGAACGCCGACAGCCTCGGGACATGGTTCGTCGAGGCCATGTCGAATTTCGCCAGGAGCTCTTCCTATCTGCTGAACGTCGCCGTCGACGATCAGGACCACACCGCCGAATGGCTGCAGCGCGGGCGGGTGATCGCCGCTGTCACCAGCCTGGAAAAGCCGGTCCGCGGATGCCGACGTTTTGCCCTCGGCATTCTGAGTTACCATGCAACGGCAACCCCCGACTTCGTCGCACGCCACTTTCCGCATGGCGTGACATCAGAGGCGATCCGCAACGCCCCGGCGCTGACCTTCAATCAGAAGGACAGGCTGCAAAGCAGCTGGGTGCGGCGAATGTTCGGACGCGATCTCGACTATCCCACCCACTGGCTGCCATCGCCGCAAAGTTTCGTCGAGGCGAGCCTATCGGGTATGGGTTGGGGGATGAACCCGACCCAGCTGACCCGCGAGCATCTCGCGTCCGGACGGCTGGTCGAGCTGGCGCCCAACACACCGCTCGATGTCCCGCTCTACTGGCAGATCAACCGCCTCGCCGCCGATCGTCTGGCGGATCTGACGCGCGAAGTTGTCACTGTGGCCAAGCGCCGTCTTTGACGCGTCACTCAAGAATGCAGCAGAACCGGGTCGCTTTTATCAGACGTAAGCCGTGCGGTTGCCGAACTCACTGGTCTCGTCAAAATTCGTCGTGCCGATACGCTCGCTTTCGCCGGAAAATTCTCCAGGAGCGTCACCGGCAGGCTTCGATGCAGTAGACGCCTGAGTCTGGCTGCTCTCGCTCGCTTCAAGCTTGGCAATCTTCGCCTCCAGCGTATCGATGGATTTTTCGATCGTGGCCTTCTCTTGCTCGTCCTGCGTTTCCGACAGGGCTGCCTTCTTTTCGGCAAGCTGTGCCTCGAGAGAGGCAAGCTGATCTGACGAACTGGAAGACGAGGTTGTAGCGGTTGAACTCAAAATGGTGGATGCAGAACTGGAAATTGCGCTGACCATGAGCATGACTTTCGATGGTGGAATGTCATCGTTCTAGCCACCGATGGTAAAGGTTCGATAAATAAAGTACCGGATGGTACCAAAATAATGAGAGGGCTGCGCGAACAGCGCTCTCCTATGCGATGGCGATGATTTCCAGTTCCTGGCCGCCTGTCTCAACCACATCGCCGACAGCCTTGCCCATCAGCAACCGCGCCACCGGAGAAACGTAGGAAATCGATCCGGCTTTGGGATCGGCTTCGTCCTCTCCGACGATACGATAGGTCTGCACGCGCCCGTCGTCACGGCGGAAAGTCACCGTGCCGCCGAAGGCGACGGTGTCGGTTGACGTAGGGTCAGGCACGAGCTGGGCAGTGCGAAGTCTTGCCGCTAAATAGCGAAGATCACGCAAAGGATTGGCTGTCTGCCGCCGCCGTTCGTTCACGTCGTCGATGGTGCTCGCGCCATCATAGGCCTCGCGAGCCTCTTTGAACTGCAGCTCGAGAGCCTTCAGTCCTGCTTCCGTAACAAGGTTCGGATGCGCCGAAATCGGACGATCGGGCAGCAGGGTTTCCGAAGCGGTTTCGAAACTCTCTTCCTTGGTAAAAGCGACGGCCAATCTCGGACTCCGTTTTAGCGCGATGCGCTCTTCTAGCTGATGGGCAATTGCCTCGAAACGATTGTCGGAACCATACACCGACCGCGAACGAACCGCCAACCTTGCTTCATAGGCAGCCGTCGCCGGCGGCAGAGGCAACCGCTTTCAAGATCACCGCCCCGTAGCTGTTAAGCGGCGGGAAGGTCCTGCAACGCATGGCGGTGCTCGGCACCCTTATTTCGAAACGTGCTGGGGTTTGCCCTTCCTCTTGGTTGAGGCGAACTCCTCGAGCTGCTTTTCGCTCATGGATTCGACCATTTGTTTCGAGGCGCCTTTGAGTTCGCTCTTGGGCGTCTCGCCGCGCTTGGCCGAAAGTGCGGCGCCTGCGGCCTTTTGCTGGGCCTTGGACTTGGCTGGCATATCAATCTCCTATCGCTTGAACGGGCGGTGGCCGGCGTCAAAGCCTCCTGAGTTCGTCGGGCTTGTGTGCAGCGCGCTTTCCCGACTTGTCGCTCTCGACGATATATTGCGGCTCGGCCTTCGATGCCTTCACGCTATGGCCTATGATCTTTGTCGGACTGCTCTGCCTTTTTGACCACCCTGCCCTCTGTTTTTCCCTGGCTGGTATTCCAGCTTACCTCATTGCCCTTCTTCAATTGCTTCGACATGACAGGTTCCTTTGACAGCATGATGCCGAAAAGTGTCAGCGGTTTTCGGACGACATCATGCTTTAATCATCCTGTTCTAAGGAGGCTGCGGCCCGCAAGCCGCAGCCGACCGGCTGTCAGTTGATGGTGGCCCACTGGCTTCGAACATCCCTGGCGTTCTTCGACAGATGGACGTGAGCATCGACGTGATCGACCCAGTCGATCGGGATCAAGTGGTGCTTGCCGTCCTCCGAATCGAGCTTCGTCAGCTTGATACGCGTGGGGCCGTCGAGATGATCGACTGTGCCGACATGGGTGCCGTCGGCAGCCCGCACTTCCATATGTTCACGGATCTGCTCTGCGGAAATCATCGTTTCCTCCTTTGCAACATTGTCAGGTACGAAGCGGCAACGAGGTGGAGCAGACTTGGTTCCCAACACGCGCGACCGTGTTCAATCAGCAGTCACGTCCCAATTGTCACCCGGGTTGAAGGTCCTGACGCCAGCAGCTATTTTTTCGGTCTCCCGACCGAGATCGGCCTGGTAGACCGTGCCGTTCGCGTTCACGACGAAGGCGTGCACGCCGGTTTCGCCATATCGGATCGGCCAGGCGATAAGGGCAAATCCTGCGATCATGTTGCCGTTGATCACGTAATCGAACTTTCCGCCCGCGATGTTCGGCCCCTGGCTGTCGATAATCCTGTAGCGATAGCCGTAATAGCCCTCGCCGGCCTTGGCTTTATCAAGCGCCGCATTGTCTTCGAGGGCGTTGCCCGCCGGGCTATCACCCTCGCCCAGATCAGGCGACCAATAGAGACCATCGGTTTTGCCATCGCTGCTGATCAGTTTCTGGGCATATTCCAGAACGCCGTCGTCGTCGTGGTCGGCGGATGAATATTCCTTTTGGGCGTCGACATAGGCCCGCATCGTGTCGATGGTCTGCAATTCGTTCTCGCCGACGCGACGATCGATGATCTCCTCGAACCCGGCATAGGTGTCGAAGCCCCATTTGCCATCGTCGCCCTTCGCGATCGGAAATGGCAGAGGCCATAATTTGTCACCGATCTCGATGATCTTGCGGCCGTCGACGTCCTTCACGACGATCTTCTTCTTCGTGCCGTCCCGGATCTGTGCGTAGGTGTCCATCACCCCTTCGCCTGCCTTCGCTTTCGCGGCATCAATTCCCAGCAGCGCCGCGAACTTGTCGAAATCATCAGCCGACAAGGCCGCCTTGAAGGCGTCGACGGCTTGTTCCGGCGTCTCGAATACCGGGGGATCGCTCTGCGAAGCGAAGCCCGAGATGACGGTCTCATCGGATGGCTCTGCTGCAGATGTCGGAACCGGATTGGTGGCGAGAGACGCAAGAGCGAACACAGAACCCAGAAGCATGTTTCTGACTGACTTGGTCATGACTTTCCTCCTTCTTTCGGTCACCGACGACCGCCGCCGCGGCCGCCGCCGCCGCGGCCGCCGCCACCGCCACCGCCACGCATTGCTCTACCGCCGCCGCGATTGCTCCCGGCCATGGCCTGTCGGCCGCGGTTGGACTGCATCTGCGCGCGCTTGCCGCTGTCGACCTGACCGAGGGCTGATGGCTTTCTGGGCCGGCTGTCGACCCGGGCCGCAGGCTTCGGCTTTGCGACCTGGCGTTTGGCGTTGCCCCCAGGCCTTGCTTTTTCACCAGCTCTGTTCGTCGTCCTCGCGTCGGGCCTGCGGTTCTGCGCGGCCTGCGCTGCCTTCCCGCCTCCAGGAGCCGCTCCCGTATTGCCTGCCTTGTTGCGGGCAGCACTGATCCTGTCCGCATCGACCTTGCTCTTGCGGACATCGTTGACACTGATTTTGCCTGGCTGGTCGCGGATCGTGTTCACACGGTCGTTGCCTCCTGCTCCGACCCTGTTGCCGGGATTCGCCTCGATACTGCTCCGGAAGGAGCTGCGGTCGATCTTGTTGAACTGCGCGCCGTCGAACCCGATCTTGCTGCGGTCGACATTCTTCCAGTCGACGTCGTTGATATTCACTTTGCCGTTGATGTTGTTGAGGCAATTGTTGCAGTCGATATCGACATTGCCGTTCCAGCGCCCGCCCCATACGCCCCAGCGGTTCCAGTCGACGGCGGCGGCCCACACCGCTCCCGTCACCACGCCCGCGAAAAAGGTGGCGGTCGGATAATAGTAGTTCGGATACGGCTCGGAATAGTAGCCGATAGGCTCGGCCACATAGTTTGGTTCATACAGCATCTCCGGCGCGTATTGTGGAACGTAGATCTTGTCAGGACTGGCGGAGACGATCACGACGTTGTCGTTCTCCTGGCTGACCTTGATCTTGTCGTCGGTCTTGATGATGTCGTCGGCGACCGCTTTGTCACGCAGTTGTTGTATGGCGATCAGGACGTCCTTCTGCTGGTAGGAGAGCGCCTCTCCGAGCGACTGCGTCCAGTCCAGATCCTCGCTCATCATCGTCACGATCTGAGGATAATTCAGCAGCGATACGATGCTGCCATCCCACGTCGTCTTCGGCTTGAGCTTGGGCTGCTTCTTCAGGGTTTCGAGAAACCGGGCTGCTTCCACGACCTGCAGTGGGTAGAGCGACGCCGACGTGACGAGCGCAACCAGTTCGTCCGGATAAAGCGCGATCCGCGCCACCAGGATTTCGAGTTCGTCCTCGCTCAGCGGCGCCGGCGCGTCGTCTTCCGCCACGACGGGATTGGAAGCGGCCGGCTCCTGCGCGGCGGCAGGCGGAGTCAGATGTGGCGAAAACGGGAAACCTGCAAAAGGCAGGAACAAGCCCGTGGCGAGTAACAATGCGTGAGGTCTAGCCATCTCAAATCCTCCCTGCGGTCAGACATGGTGTGTAGGCTGTCGACTATTGTATCTTCGCTCGTGCCGCATACTCCTCCGAGTGAAGGAAGATTGATAGCTAAACATCGGCCAAGCCGTCTTTTGCTCCAAATTTATAGCAAAAACAGCGCCAGGCGTAGTCGCGGGACTGATCTGGTACGTATGTTACAGTAACACACTTACAAAAGCGGAGTTCAGCGCGCTGGCTAAAATCGACCGCGGGCCGCTTGATCACGCGGTCAGACACACGGAACCTGCCGCCTTTGAAGGCGATATGGCACGCCAATTATCAGTCACCGCAAGGGCGCGGCTGACGGCTAAAATATCGGCCAGGCCGTAGGTTACCAGAACCTACAGTATCATACTGTCTAGTTTGACTTATCGGTGCTGTAGTTTTCGGTCTTGGCCTTCGGCCACTGGGAGGCAACGTCATGGCTGAAAGTGAAAAGTCAAATCCTCAAATGCTTAGCGCGGACGAATTGAGGCAGAAAGCTCTGGAACTGCAGCTGATAGAAATGCAGCGTGATGACAAAGTCAAAGCGCGTGAAGCAAAAAAACACGCGGAGTTCGTCGATGACTTCTTCCGCAAACACGTCGGCGACAAGGAACGTGACATTATCAGGCGCGTCGTCATGAAGGCAGCCGCCGACGGCAAATCCGAGGCCATGGTCTATAGCTTTCCGTCGAGCTTCTGCACGGATAGCGGCCGCGCGATCAACAGTGCCCGGCCAGAGTGGCCGACGACGCTTCAAGGAAAAGCCAAGGAAATATATGATCTTTTCGTCGAAGTCGCCCGGCCTCACGGCTACAAGCTGAAAGCGATGGTCATCAGTTTTCCGGGCGGCATGCCGGGCGACATCGGCTTCTTCCTGAATTGGGAGGCACCAGTCGGCTAGGCCGCTGCGCAACTATGCAGTTCGTCAGCCATGGGTTCGGCCGGCGCATCGGCGCCCGCGGTCAACCCTTCGGCTGATGCTGCTTGGCAAGACCATCTTCGTCAAAGCCCAATCTGCGCCCAGTCTGGAGCGATCGGAGGCTACCCACTGGTAGCCTGAGTTCGCTTCAGCAGATGAATGAATTTCCGGGGGAGTGGCATGCTTCAGCGTTTTCATATGCCGATATTCAGGGGCCTGGAGGGATTTCGCGCGGACTGGCTGCGAAGCGATATTCCTGCGGGGCTGTCGATTGCAGCTGTCGGCCTGCCGAGTGCGATCGCTTATCCCGCCATCGCCGGCCTCCCCCCGGAAACAGGGATATATGCAAGTATCGTCGCGCCCGTTGCCTACGCTCTGTTCGGGCCGTCGCGGCTATTGGTGGTCGGGCCGGACGCCGGGACCATGGCGGTTCTCGCAGCGGTCATGGGAACTGTCATCGCCGCGCAACCCGCCGGCACATCAGCCGATCCGGTTGCGATCGCGTCTGCCCTGGCGCTCGGCGTCGGAGGCTTCTATTTTGCAGCACGGCTGCTGCGGCTGGGCGTCCTCGCAAGCTTTCTATCCCGCCCGATTCTGGTCGGTTTCTTTGCCGGCGTATCCATCTCCATCCTTGTCGGGCAGATCGGCCGCTTTACCGGGGTGCGTATCGAGTCCGACGGCCTCCTGCCGCCGATTGCCGAGATCATTCGCAAGAGTGCCTTGATCCATTGGCCGACATTGCTGTTCGGCCTCGCCATGTTCGCATTGTTGTGGATCGTGAAAGCCACACGGCTGCCTGTACCGGGACCCGTCGTCGTCGTCGTCGTTTCCGTCATTCTCTCCGCCATCTTCAACTTTGAAGCCGCAGGCATCCGCGTCGTTGGTGATCTCCCTACCGGGCTGCCGTCATTCTCCCTCCATGCACTCTCGCAAATGCCCATGGACAGGATCGTGCTTGGGTCGGCAGCCGTCTTTCTGATCAGTTTTGGCTCGAGTATCGTCGCCGCGCGGAGCTTCGGGGCGCGCTCCGGCGAGGAGGTCGACGCCAACCAGGAACTGATCGGGCTGGGCGCGGCGAACATCGCCCCCGGCCTGTTTGGTTCATTTCCCATCGCCGTGTCCGACTCGCGTACAGCGATCAATCTTGCAGTCGGCGGCAGATCGCAGGCAGCCGGTCTCGTTTCCGCCGTGACCCTGATGGCGGCGCTGCTTTTCTTGCATGATGCCCTGCGCATCCTGCCGATCCCCGCCCTGGCAGCGATCCTCGCGGCAGCCGCAATCAGCCTGATCGATGTCCACGAGCTGAGAAAGATATGGCACATCAGCCGTATGGAGTTCGTCTTCGCCCTGATCGCCATGTTCGGGGCTATCAGCTTCGGAGTGCTGAACGGCGTCATCGTCGCGATCGCCGCAACCTTGATCTATCTCCTGCGCAAGACGATGTTTCCACGAGACGTACTTCTTGGCCGCATTGCCGGACGCGATGGCTTCTACGATATGCAGCGCTTTCCGGACGCTCGGGGCATTCCTGACATCGCCATATGTCTCATCCAGGGCAATCTGCTGTTTTACAACGCGGATTATGTCCGCATCCGGCTTCAAGCCATCGCTGATGGCCTGCCGGCCGAAACACGTTGGTTCATCCTGGACGCCAGCGCCATTGCGCATATCGACAGCACCGGCGCCGCAGCACTCGATGCCGTGCAGGCAAACCTCTCCGGGCGGGGCATCGCCTTCGGCGTCGCTCACCTGAACGCCGAGGCCACGGAGCTGCTGGAACGCGCAGGCGTCGTTGCCGGCATCGGAGCAGAAAATTTCTTTGACGACACGGAAGACGCGCTGCGCGCCGCGCGCCTTGGGGACGGAAGCGATCGGCCTTTGGCCGGTGGTCACAAGTGAGGTCATGGCGCGAAGGCACCTTAGCGGGGCGAGGAGGAAGTGATGAACAAACGGCAGGATGACGACACCGATGTAGACGAAAAGAAGCGCAAGAAGTCCTGGAACTACGACAAGGAAATCGTAAAACTTCAGGTCGAACTCGCGCATCTGCAGGCCTGGGTGAAGAAATCGGGCGCCCGCATCGTGATCATCTTCGAGGGCCGGGATGCTGCCGGCAAAGGCGGGATGATCAAGCGAATTACCGAGCGCGTCAGTCCACGGGTCTTTCGCGTCATCGCGCTGCCAGCGCCAACCGATCGCGAAAAGACGCAAATATATATGCAACGCTACATCGCACATATGCCCGCCGCGGGCGAAATCGTCATATTCGATCGCAGCTGGTACAATCGCCCCGGCGTGGACCGGGTGATGGGATTCTGCTCGGAGAAAAAGGCAAGGCGTTTTCTCGAGCTGGCTCCCGGTTTCGAGGCCTCGATCGTCGAAAGCGGCATCACCTTGCTGAAGTACTTCCTCACGGTCGGCGAGGAGGAACAGGATCGCCGCTTCAGACGGCGGATCGACGATCCGCTGCGGCAATGGAAGCTCAGCCCGATGGATGTCGAGTCGTACCAGCGGTGGTGGGACTACTCGGTTGCTTACGACGAGATGATCCGGGCGACGGACCGCCAGTACGCCCCATGGTGGATCGTGCCGTCGGACGACAAGAAGCGCGCGCGCATCAACTGCATCTCGCACATCCTGAAGTCGATTCCATACGAAAAGGTGAAGTTCGACGCACCGGACCTCGGGAAGCGTCAGAAGCGACCCGGTAGCTATGTCGAAGACGAAAGCGTCCGTCATGTGGTGCCGGATGTGGTCGCCGAGGACAGACGATGATCGAAGCCGCGCGGGAACAGCGCCGGCTGTCCGGCGCGGTGATGTTTTCAATCAATGGGAGTGTGTGATGATCTATCCGTCAATCCGTGTGCTGTCTGTCGCCATTGCCTGCATTCCTCCATTGGCCGGCACATGCGGTTCGCAAGCTCGTGCCGCCGAGCCATTCGATCAATTTCCGATCGCGATAACCTGCGAATATAAAAACCTGCACCAGGTTTTCTATCTCACCAGATTGGATGCGGATGGTGTGGCCACTTACATCAACCCGAGCAAGCTTGCCGGAACGATATCTGTCCGCGGGACCGCCAAGGCGTTGGGCGAACCAGTCGGCGGAAGTTGTCTCGGTAAAACACTTGAGCAGCTCAGGGCGTCGGGACAGGTCCTCGATCTGAAGCGCTAGCAACCTTCCCTTCCGGATGTCCTGGATCCGGCATGTCGCAATCGACGGCACGATCCAGCGGGAGGGAGGCTGCACCCTGCATACCCAATTTAAGGTTCGGACTGCGGGGCCTGGTGGGGAAGCCCGTCATGCATCGCCATCCAGGTTCGTCGGGGTTCGGAACGACAAAGGGAGGGCAAGATGACCGCGGAGATTGAGCGAAAATACCTCGTCGTAAACGATAGTTGGCGGGACCACGCTTCCAAAGGCGCCGCATTCTGCCAAGGTTATCTACTGGCTAGGAAAAACCGCTTCGTGCGGGTCAGGATCATCGATAACGCACATGCCGTCCTGACCGTTAAACTCCGGACCGGGCGCCTGCGGCGCGAAGAGTTCGAATATGAGATTCCCTATGCCGATGCCCTGGAAATGATCGCCTATGCAACGAGTGTGGTGGATAAGACCCGCTATGAGGTGAACCATTGTGGCTGCCTTTGGGAGGTGGATGTCTACAGTGGCGTCCACGACGGACTCGTTGTCGCAGAAATCGAGCTTGCCGACGAAAGCGACGAACCTCCCTGCCCGCCGTGGCTCGGCCCGGAAGTGACCGGAAATGCCGCATTTTCCAATCGTACACTCGCAATGTTTGCGCGACGTAGCGAATACGGCAGCCGGAATATGTTAAAGCTGCAACCTGCTGGCCAGCTTCCCCGACGGAGGGAACAATGAGTGTCTTGGTCACGGGCGGCAGTCCCTCCGTGCCGGGTTGAAAGCAAAGACCTGATGCTAACGCATCGGCAGTCAGCGCTGCAGGTCGTAGCACTGCGCCCTGCGGCTCCCGGTCTGGCAGGTCGGCGAGAAATGGAGGCGATAGCGCCTTTCTTTCATGCATTCGCTGAAGCCATTAGGGTCGGGTGGATCCTTCCACAGATGGGCGAGTTCGCAGTGCTTGCGGGCATTGAGGAAGTCTTCTGTTCTCTGGGCGGCGTCTACTGAAGCCGCCGAAGCGACTAACGCCAAGAACATCGCGGGACTGAAGACAGCCGACTTCTTCAAGGTAACCTGCTCTCAGAGTACGACTGAGTCATACCGACTCTTCGTTTCCGCGGCCCGCGGCCACAGGATTGCGGCAAACAACAGCGCATAGATCAACGCCGCCGCGACATAGACGATGCGGGTGGCGAAAGATTCTGCAGCACTCCCCGGCAGAGGCGAGACCCCGAGGCCGAACAAAATCAGGAACGTCGTCAGGGCGCCAGCAAATATCGGTGCGTCCTTCGAGCGGGCGGCCGCGCGCCCTCCAATGAGGAGGACGACGACGAGAACGATGAGGAAGATCGAGAAAAGATTGGGGCGCAGTGATAGCACGCCGTAGGCAACGGAGGCGAGCACGCCGCCGAAGAGGTTGACGAGCACGAGCCCGATCGCCGCCCGCGCGCTCGCAGCAACGTCGAGCTGCCCGAGCAGCGACGCCACGGTTATCGGAATGACCGCCGCAGCGGTCAGGTTGTCGCTCGTCAGGCAAATCACGACGGAGCCCAGAAGGATGACCGTGTTGGCCAGTGCCCGACCCAAGGCCGGCGGCCGCTCTTCGATCGGCGCCGCCCCGATCTGGTGGGAGAACGGCTCGGGAAAGACCGCATGCGCAAACCACATCAGGGCCGTACCCGACAACACCCCGGTGACTAGGATGGACAGGATGGAGTTGGCGAGTTCCTTGTTGAGGATGCCGAGCAGAGGCACGATGATCGCAACGACGAGCACGAGAAAGACCGCCGCTCCTCCTTTTCCCGTCGACTGCGCCGCGAAGCATGCGAAATAAGTCAGCCCCAGGATCAGCAGAAAAGGCGCCGGACGGTCGCCGAGCACGTCGGTCAGAACCATCATCGCGATCCCGGCGATCAGCATGACCATCGCCGCGCCGAACGTCTTCGCAAGCGGCATGGGCCGCGAACTACCAAGCAGAAACTGGGCGGCAAAGAGCGGACCGAGGAAGGGCACGATGGCCCCCGCATAGACTGCGAGCGTGAAGCCGATGGAGACCGCGAACGCTACCCGAAGCCCCTTGCGTTTCTGCTCCTCGACCGCAGGGCTCCTCTCAGCGGACATAGGTCAGCACCGACATGATGCGGATCCAGAGCGATCCCCAGGCATTGGTGACCGGGTTGTCGCCGGTGTAGATGACGACGGTCGCCTGCGATCCGTAGCGGACGCCGCCCTTGGGCCTCTGCGCCTCCTCGATGATGAGCCGGACTGGAAACCGCTGCGGCTCCTGGACCCAGCCGCTATCGCTCCGGATCGTCGGCAATCCGGTGTTCGGGTCCGTGCTGCCTTGCGATACGCCGAAACCAACGCTCTCGACTTGCGCCGGAAACACCCGACCGGGAAGTGCGTCGAAAAGGACTTCCGCTCGGTTGCCGACTGCGACATTCTCGAGGCTGTTCTCCTTGAAGGCGGCGGCGATCCAGATCGTTCCGACATCGATAAAGGTCATGGCTGACTGTCCAGCCGACACGACCTTACCGGTTGTAAGTTGGAGGTTGGTCACGACCCCGGCCGAAGGTGCCTGAACGGTGGTCCGCACCAGATCGAGCCGTGCCTTTTCGAGCGCTGCCAGAGCTGCCCGGAGCTGCGGATTGTCATTTCCGCTCGGCCCGAGCTGCTCCTTGGCCTTGGCCAGCTCGGCCTCAGCACCGGTGACGGCCGCCTCTGACTGACCGAAAGCCGACCTGGTTGATTCAGCCCGCGCCTTGGAATACACGCCCCTCTTTTCCAGCTCTTCGGCACGCGCAGATTGTTCGCGAAGATTGTCCCGATCGACCTGGGCCGTTACGAGCTTTGCCTGCGCCGCGTCGACAGCAGCCGTTGACGCGCCCATTGACTGGCCGACACTTGCAAGGCTCGCCTCGGCCTCACTGACCGCGAGTTCGTAGCGCTCGGGATCGATACGAAAGAGAATCTGATTGGCCTCGACGCGCGAGTTGTCGACGACGCCGACTTCCACCACCCGGCCGGTGACTTCGGGTGCGATGCCGACGATATAGGCCTGGACCTGAGCCTGCGAGGTCGATGGCGTGCGCCGTTCCATGAAGATGGAGAGGACGAACAAGACGAGCGCCAGCAGAGCGACGATGAGGGCTATCCTGCGGAGCGGATTCCGAGGCGTTGGGGAAATGGCAGGCTCGTCCAAGTCTTCGGAAACCACGGCAATATCCTTCGGAAGCGTTTCGTTTCGTGGAAGCGCAAAGTTTCAGCGCCGGACGTCTGTCGCGATGGTCGCTACCGGGCGATGGAACGCAAGTAGGTAACCGTAACATACGCCTCGCGATGGCTCGCCGCCGGGGGCCGGTCTCGCGCGTATCAGCGAGCGGGTGGCGGCAGCGAGGCGTCAAGCGCGCCCTCTATCTCCTTGGAGAGTTCTGCGATCAGCTCCCGGTATTCGACGACGCGCTCGTCGCGCTTCGGATCGGTTGAGACGTTCCATTTTTGCAGCGCCGATTGGGCGTCGGCAAAGTCCCTGCAGATTTCCCGAAAGTCCTCACTGCGGGCAGAGAGATCATCGATCGCCTTGATCCTGGCTGGAAATTGCCGACGGACTGCGGTCATGCCTTCGTCCATGGTTCACTCCCTAACGGCATTTGGAACGCTGCTTCTGCAACCTGTGCCAAGCCCGATCTTCGTGGACGACGGAAGGTTCGTGGAGTATGTTACTGTAATATACGGTCTGGCAGTGATGTGACTCAACGGGGGATTGGGGCAAACATGCAGACGTGGACACCAGCAGAGGGGTCTGCAACACCCATTTCTTTGAGGCCGGCGCCTCAAGCCGACGACATCAGGGAGCAACTGGAACGTGTCATCTCCAGCCCTGAATTTCCAGGTGTCGGTCGCGCAGCGGCGTTTCTGCGCTATGTCGTCTCGGAAACCCTTGAGGATCGGGGCAACCGGATCAAAGCCTACTCGATCGCGATCGAGGTGTTCGGCCGGGATGCCGGCTTCACCCAGGACGATCCGGTAGTCAGGATCGAGGCCGGACGGCTGCGGCGATCGCTTGAGCGCTATTATCTCGTCGCTGGGCAGCATGATCCGGTCAGGATCGACATTCCCAAAGGCGGATATATCCCAACCTTCACCTGGTCCTGTCCGGCGTCGGTCGACACCGGAGACGAAGAAGCTGGCGAAACATCACCCTCTGAGGTCAGCTCCAGACGCTGGTGGCGCGCAAGGCGGGTCTTGTTGCCGGGTGCTGCTGCGCTCGCTGCAGTGGCTATTTCGCTATATTGGATCGGGACGCGGTCTCCCGCTCCGTCGCTCGAACGCGTTGCAAGCCTCTCGCCCGATCGTCCGGCCCTCGTGGTGGCTCCCTTTACCAATCTCGGCGAAGGGCCGGAGGCGCAGCTCTACACGGCCGGCCTGACCGAGGAACTGATGACCATCCTGCCGCGGTTCAAGGAGATCAAGGTCTTCGGCCGCGAGACGTCCAAGTCTCTCCCCGCGGATGTTGGCGCATCGGAGATCCGGACCGAATTCGGCGCACGCTATCTCCTTGCCGGCGGCGTACGCATTTCGGGCAAGCGTCTTCGCGTGACGGCAAGATTGCTCGATACGTCGGACGGCGAGATCCTCTGGTCGCAGAACTATGACAATGATCTCGCATCGGAGGACCTGTTTGCGATCCAGACGGATGTCGCCAGAAAAGTCGCGACCGCCATCGCCCAGCCCTACGGGGTCATGGCACAGGTCGACTCCGCCAGTCCGCCGCCTGATGATCTCGGCGCGTATGAGTGCACGCTGCGCTTCTATGCCTATCGTTCGGAACTGAGCCCCGAAGCGCATGCGCGCGTGCGGGATTGCCTCGAGGCCGCGCTCGCACGGTTTCCGAACTACGCGACCGCTTGGGCAATGCTGTCGATCGTCTATCTCGATGAGGACCGCTACAAGTTCAATCCGACGCCAGGCCAGGATGCAGCCATACAGCGTGCACTCGATGCCGCCAGGCGCGCAACGCAGATCGATCCGAACAATACACGCGGACTTCAAGCGCTGATGACGGCGCTGTTCTTCGACAGGCAGCTCGCTGAATCACTGCGTGTGGGCGAGCAGGCGCTCGCCACCAACCCCAACGACACCGAACTGATGGGCGAGTTCGGAACCCGGCTTGCGATCGCTGGCCAGTGGCAGCGCGGAGCAGACCTTCTGGACCAAGCCATCGCTCTGAATCCGGGAAGCGGCGGCTTCTACCATGGAACGCGAGCCTTGGCCGCCTACATGCTCCGCGACAATCACACCGCCGTGCTGGAGATCCGGCAGGCGAACATGCAGAAGTTCCCTCTCTTCCATGTTGTCGCTGCCATCATCTACGCGGAGGCAGGCATGATGGACGACGCCCGCCGGGAAGGCCAGGTATTCGTCAGCATGCGACCTGACTTCCTGCCGAACCTTGTAACGGAACTCGCAATGCGCAACATGCAGCCTGAAGATCGCGACCGTCTGATCGAAGGGCTTCGCAAGGCAGGGATGACGGTGCGCGATCCCGATGCAATCGCGTCGACCGCCGCCACCTCGGATCTGCAACCCCGCTGATACTGTCTCCCCGACCGTAACATACCCGATCATACGGGTAAGCCATCTCATCTTCGCATAGTCTCGCCCGGTGCCGACTTCGACCGCCGCGGCGTGCGGCGTCGAGGCCTGCCCGAACTTGACTGGTCGATGGGGAACAGCAGTGAGCACAAAATGTCGCAATGGCCGAATTCGACCAAGCCCTTCCCCAGGTCTGAAATGGATCTCGGCTCTCATGCTGGTCTGCGCATTAGCCGGATGTGGCGGTCACGCGAAGAACGTGCTCATTCCCGTTGCGGATAGCGCGCCCAACGCCACCAAGGTCGACATGCTCGTGGCCACGACGCGCAGCCGCTCGACGATACAAGGCGAGATGTTCACGGGCGAACGCGCACTCGCCCCGGCTTTTGCCGACATCACAGTGTCCATTCCCCCAGCGAACGTCCGCAAGATCGGCGAAGTCGCCTGGCCGAGAAGGCTTCCATCCAACCCGGCAACCGACTTTGCAACCTTGAAAGCCGACGAGATCACGCGCGACGACGCCAAGAAATGGCTGAGCGCCTCAGTCAGGAAGAGCCACGACCGCAGCGTGCTCGTGTTCATCCACGGTTTCAACAACCGCTTCGAAGACTCCGTCTATCGCTTCGCCCAGATCGTCAAGGATTCCGGCGTCCATAGTGCGCCCGTGCTGGTGACATGGCCGTCGCGCGGCAGTCTGCTTGCATACGGATATGACAGGGAGAGCACGAACTACACGCGCAACGCATTGGAGACGCTCTTCCAGTATCTCGCCAAGGATCCTGAGGTGAAAGAAGTCTCGATCCTTGCGCATTCCATGGGGAACTGGCTGGCGCTGGAAGCGCTTCGCCAGATGGCGATTCGCAACGGCCGCCTTCCCGCCAAGTTCGAGAATGTCATGCTGGCCTCGCCCGACGTGGACGTCGATGTCTTCCGCCAGCAGATCGTCGATATGGGTAAGCAGCATCCGAAGTTCACCTTGTTCGTTTCGCGAGACGACCGCGCGCTCGCGGTATCCCGCAGAGTATGGGGCGACGTCGCCAGACTCGGCGCCATCGATCCCGAGCAGGCCCCCTTCAAGAAGGAACTGGCCGACAGCCAGATCACGGTGATCGACCTCACCAAGGTCAAGGCGGGCGACAGTCTGAACCACGGAAAGTTCGCGGATTCGCCCGAGGTCGTTCAGCTGATCGGCGCACGGATTTCCAACGGCCAGACGCTAACCGACAGCAAGGTCGGGCTCGGCGACAAGATCCTTGCCGCGACGACGAGCACGGCGGCGGCGGCGGGCAGCGCAGCCGGCCTGATCCTTGCCGCCCCGGTCGCCGTCGTCGATGCGGATACCAGAGACAATTACGCCGGCCAGGTGAGCGGCCTCACGGGTCCTGTGGGTACGCCGCCGAAGGCATCCGAATGCACCGCCGCAGGCCGATCGAAGGAGTCGTGCAGGCAATGACGGTTCAGGAACCGGCAAACTGACGTTCATAGAGATCAGGATAAACAATGCCACTACTTTCCAAGATCCGCATGTTTAAAGCACTTATCACGGCGGTTGCCCTGGCTTCCGTTCTCCTTTGTGCCTCGATTGCCGTGGCGCAGAGCGTGACGCCTGCGAGCCCACAGCCAGAAAGTGTCCAGCGCTTTATCGGCATGTTCTCGGATCCTGACGTCCAACGCTTCCTGCAGCAGCAGTCGCAAGCAGCCAAGGCCGCGGCGGAACCGCCCTTGGAAACCCCGAACGCAGACCCTTCATTCTCGGAATTCACGATGCGATTCCGTGCCCATGCCTCAAGTCTTCTCGGCGCCATCCGGTCCTTTCCCCTGGAGACGATGCGAGGCGGGGCGGTGCTCGAACGGGACATCCAGGCGAACGGCGGGACGCGGCCGATCTTCCTGGTCGCTGCCTTCGTCGCCGTCGGGCTGGCCGCGCAATGGCTGTTCTGGTGGATCAGCGCCGGCTGGCGCTCATGGATGGCGCGCGCGTCCTTTGCCACAGTTCGCGAGAGGGTGATCGCATTGGCCGCGAGGCTTCTGTGGGCGGCATGTTACGTCCTTTCCTTCGGGCTTGGCAGCATCGGCTTCTTCCTGCTGTTCCAATGGCCGCCTGTTATCAGGGAGATCGTCGTCGGCTATCTCTTCGCGATCGTCGTCTTCCGTCTGGCAAGCGCGTTTTTCGACGTGCTTCTGGCGCCACGGGCGGAGGAAGAGGGTCGGTTCCGTGTCGTCCCGATCACGAAGGATGCCGCCGGCCACTGGGCGAAACGCCTGGGTTATCTCGTCGGCTGGTATGCCTTTGGCTGGGTGACCATCCGCCTGCTCGGCACCCTCGGCTTTTCCGTTCCGGCCCGGCAACTCGTCGCCTATTCCCTCGGCCTCGTGCTCCTCGTCATCGGCATCGAAGCCGTTTGGAGACGTCCGTCCCGATTGACTGCCGGCCAAGCCAGCCGGATCGGACTACGCGCGCGGAACTGGCTCTGGACGGTCTACTTCGTTGCCGTCTGGCTGCTGTGGGTGGTCGGAGCCATGAAGCTGTTCTGGATCGCGGTGGTCTGTGCCGCCCTGCCCGGGGCCATCGCCCTCACCAAGGCGTCGGTCAACAATATCCTGAGCTCTTCCGCGGATGAAGAGGACGGCCACAAGAAAGGCACCGTTGTCTCGGTGATCGTCGAGCGCGGTATCAGGGCAGCGCTGATCGTCGGAGCGATCGTTCTGCTTGCGGATGCCCTGGATATCAGGCTGACGCAGATGACGATGCAGGATTCGCCGCTTCTACGCCTCGTGCGCGGCCTCCTCAGTGCCGGGATCATTCTCCTGATCGTCGATCTCGCCTGGAGCGTCGTGAAGGTCATGATCGACCGCAAGCTCGGCGACACCGAGGCGGTCCTTGAAGTCGGCAGCGAACGGGAGCGGCGGCGGACACGTCTCAGAACCCTGCTGCCGATCCTTCGCAATTTCCTGATGATCCTCTTTGTCGCCATCGCGATCATGATGGCGCTGTCGTCGCTCGGCGTGGAAATCGGCCCATTGATCGCAGGCGCCGGTGTGGTCGGCGTCGCGATCGGTTTCGGGGCACAGACCGTGGTGAAGGACGTCATCAGCGGGATGTTCTACCTGCTCGACGACGCCTTCCGGGTGGGCGAATATATCCAGAGCGGCAGCTACAAGGGTACCGTCGAGTCCTTCAGCTTGCGGTCCATCAAGCTCAGGCACCACCGCGGCGCAGTCTACATCGTGCCCTTCAGCGAACTCGGAGCAGTCCAGAACATGAGCCGCGACTGGGTGATCGAGAAGATGACGATCACCATTACCTACGATTCCGACATCGAGAAGGCCCGCAAGATCATCAAGAAGATCGGCCTGGAGCTGTTCGAGGATCCGGAATTCAAACCGACGACGATCGAGCCGCTGAAGATGCAGGGGATCGACAGCCTGGGCGACTCCGGCCTGCTCCTGCGGATGAAGGTCATGACGCTTCCGGGCCAGCAGTTCACGCTGAAGCGGCGGGCCCTGCGGATGATCCATCAGGCGTTCAACGAAAACGGCATCAAGCTCGCCGTGCCCACAGTTCAGGTCTCGGGCGGCAAGGACGACGCTGTCGCCGCCGCTGCCCAGCAGACGCTTGCGGCACACAACGCAGCCGCAGCCGCAACCCCGGCCTGAGGGCGGCATCTTCGAGGAAATGAACACACACAGGAGAGCAATCGGAGGAAATGAAATGAAGATCCTGGTCACCCTGTCGCGCATGCTTGCGACACTTGCCGTCATCATGACGGTCTGCGCACCCGTCCTCGTTCCCGTGACGGCCGAAGCCCGTCGCGGCGTAGCGGCATGCGGCCCGAGAGGCTGCGGTGCTGCTGCCTGCGGACCGCGCGGATGCGCTGCAGTCGGAAGCACCCGTCCTGCCGTTCGGCCGCCCGTCCGGCGCGGCGTCGTGGTCGTCGCCCCTCGCCGCTACTGGCGCCCGGGGACCGCCATCGCCGCAGGTGCTGCCATCGGCTTCGTCGCCGGTGCTGCCGCCGTCTCACTGGCAGGCACGCCGCCACAGTCCGGTCAATGCTGGTACTACACCTCGCCCGCCAAGACGACGGGCTTCTGGGACGTGTGCCCGCGCTGAGCGATCCGGCAGAAAAACTGCCAGCTCGTTTGGTTCTCTTCGTCGCCCGCCCTCCCCTGAGTGGGGAGGACCTCGATTTCTAGGTCACAAATTTTAGAGGGTACGTTCCATGGATTTCACAGTCATCGATGCCGCACTCGTCGGAAAACTTCTCCTGCTGCTTCTGGTCGGGCTGGGGCCGAAGATCGCCCTGGTGCCGTTTCTGGAGAAGACCCATGCCTTCGATACCGAAACCAAGGCGCGCATCGGCCGCCAGATGGTTTTGGTCGCAGTGGTCACAGCCTTGATCCTTTTTGCCACCGGCGCTTTGCTGATGCGGCTTCTCCATATCACGGGTGGCGCAGTCGCCGTCGCCGGCGGTATCATCCTCGCGCTTATCGCGATTAAGATGGCATCAGGACCAACAGAGAAGCCGCATGAGGAAACGGGGCTTCCCGTCGATCCCGAAAAGATCGCCGTCTTTCCGCTTGCGGTCCCTTACCTGCTCAATCCTGTCGGCATCACCGTCGTCATCATCGCCTCCGGCGAAGTCGTCTCGATTGCCAGCGCGATACTCGTCATCGGCCTGATTCTGATCGTCGCTGCGTTGGACTATGTGGTGTTTACCAATATCGACGCGCTCGCCAAGCGCATGAAGCCTGCCAGTCTGATCGTCTCGGAGGTCGTCTTCGGGATTCTGCTGACCGCAGTCGCAGTCCAACTGGTCGTCAGCGGGCTTGGCAATCTCGGCATCATCACCCCGACCGCCGCGCATTAGATGCGGATGATTTGCGGCCCGATGGCCTAAAAATCTGAACCCGGATTTAAATCAAAAAATAGAGCCGAAAGCCGCTCGGTTTTCGGCGTCATGCTCAGTTGCGGATTTGCTATCCCCTGAGCGGAAAGCCCGGAGATTAAGGTCGATAACAAACAGTCACCATCGACCGCCGGCTCAAGGCCATCATTCAATATCTCTGATGTTATCCATAAGTTCTATTCGTTTGAATGATGAGTTTCCAGGGCCCATATTGTGATCATGGACATGGACGAACCTCCCATTGACGACCATGCCCCTGACCCTAGAAAGGACCCGGAAAATGACCACGCTCACCTATCGCGGTGGTGGTAAGTCCCTCACCTCCGGCCAAGGCCGCTTCGATCTGGCACATTATGCCCGCAAGCTCACCCTCGCCTGGACACGCTGGCAGACGGCTCGCGAAATTGAAGCCATGCCCTTCGACATCCGCAAGGACATCGGCTGGCCGAGCACGGACGACAGCAATCACCGGACCATGTAATGAATGCGACATTCCACCCAAGATGAGGGCGGCGTCTGCACTACGCAACGCCGCCTTTTTCGCGGCCTGACCGTCCATTCCCAAGCCCTTTTCAGTCTTGAATTTCAGTCGCCTATCAGCCCGTCATCCGCCCTATCCGCAGCCATTTCGGCAGTTTGACCGGCCAAATCGTGGCCGATGTCGCATATTTGCTCTTCCCGGCCGCATTTTTCCATGCCAGTGTCGCTTTCAGGACATCGGCGCGACGCATTCCGCGCAACGAATGTGTCATCGCCCCTCGAGCATGGATTTCGCTATGAACAGGATGCAGATCAAGAAGCGTTCGCTGGTCTTCTTTATGGTACCGCAATTCACCATGCTGCCCTTTTCGGCGGCCGTGGACACCTTGCGCATCGCCAATCGCATGCTCGGTTATCAGGCCTATACCTGGCGGCTGACCTCTGTCGATGGAGAAAAGGTCTATTCTTCCTGCGGCATCGGCGTCGAGGCCAATTCCTCGCTTGCCGAGGAACGCCGTCATCTCGGCGGCGAAAACCGGCCGGGCATGGTGCTCGTCTGTTCCGGCATCGATGTCGAGCAGTTCAACAACAAGTCGGTCAATGCCTGGCTGCGTGAATGCTACAATCGCGGCGTCGCCGTCGGCAGCCTCTGTACGGGCGCGCATGTGCTTGCCCAGGCCGGTCTCCTGAACGGCAAGCGCTGCGCCATCCACTGGGAAAACCTGCCGGGCTTTTCGGAAGCCTTCCCGCAGGCGGAGGTCTATGCCGATCTATACGAGATCGACGGCAATCTCTATACCTGCGCCGGCGGCACCGCCTCGCTCGACATGATGCTGAACCTCGTCGGCGAGGATTTCGGCGAAAGCCTTGTCAACCGCATCTGCGAGCAGCACCTGACCGATCGCGTGCGCAACCCGCATGACCGCCAGCGTCTGCCGCTGCGCGCCCGCCTCGGCGTGCAGAATGCCAAGGTGCTGTCGATCATCGAGTTGATGGAAGGCAATCTTGCCGAGCCGCTGTCGCTGATCGAGATCGCCGACGGCGCCGGCCTCTCCCGCCGCCAGATCGAACGGCTGTTCCGCCAGGAGATGGGTCGCTCGCCGGCCCGCTACTATCTGGAAATCCGCCTCGACCGTGCGCGCCACCTCCTGGTGCAGTCATCAATGCCCGTCGTCGAGGTCGCCGTCGCCTGCGGCTTCGTCTCGGCCTCGCACTTCTCCAAGTGTTATCGCGAACTCTACCATCGCTCACCGCAGCAGGAGCGCGCCGAGCGCAAGATGACCATGGCGACCGCTCGCCAGGCCGTCGCCGCTTGAGACGATAAGAAGACCGTCGCCGCTTGAGACGATAAGAAGGCCGTCGCCGCTTGAGACGATAAGAAGGCCGTCGCCGCCTGATGTGAAAGGCGGCGACTTGGCTCTGCCCTTCGGATGGCGCTATTGCGCCGCCTCTTCCGTCATCCTGGCGTCCGAATAGACCTGGTTGCGGCCCCTGTGTTTGGCCATGTAGAGAAACTGGTCGGCAGCGTTGAGGTAATTCTCGAAGGTCTCGTAACCGCCGATCTCGGCGATGCCGATCGAAATCGTGACGCCGAGTTCCTCGTCGTCGGCCGTGACTTTCAGCCGCGAAATGTCTGAGCGGATCTCGTCGCAGAGCTTGGTCGCAGCAGCGGAATCCATCTGCGGGAAGAGGATGGCGAATTCCTCGCCCCCGAGGCGCGACAGAAGATTGTCGCTGCCCTCAAAGATCGTAAACAGCCTGTTTGCGACAGCCTTCAGCACCTTGTCGCCGATCTCGTGGCCATAGGTGTCGTTCAGCCGCTTGAAATGGTCGATATCGAGAATAGCGACGGAGCTCGGTACCTTCAGCCGCAGGCACTCGTTCACCAGCTTCGGGCCGTTGTCGTAGAAATAGCGGCGGTTATAGAGGCCAGTCAGGTAGTCGCAGGCCGCCGCCGCCCTCAGCTGCCGCATCTGCGCCAGCGTTTCGGCATTGTTGGCGATGCGGCATTGCAGCTCCTCGGCAACGAAAGGCCGGTAGACGAAATCGCTGGCGCCGGCCTTGAGAAAACTCGCCGAAAGCATGCGGTCATTGGAGGAGGAAACGCCGATGACACGCAGCCTGTCCGAACCAAATCGATGGCGGATGCGCCGCGTCAGCTCATAGCCGCTCATATCGGGCATATGGTGATCGGTGACGACGAGCTCGATATCGCTATAGGCCTCGAGCGCCGCCAGCGCCTCGAGCCCCGAATTTGCCTCGACGACGAGATATTGCTGTGCCTTCAGCAGGTCAACGAGCACCTGACGCGCCGAGACGACATCGTCGACGACGAGCACCCGCGTCTTGCGGTTGGAGATCGCCCGCCGGACGGTGGCGACCAGATTGTCGAGCGCGAATTCATTGTCCTTCAGCACGTAATCGATGACATTGCGCTCCATAATCTTGTTGCGCGTGTTGAGATCGAATGTCGCGGTGAAGACGATTGCCGGGATATCGTGCTCGATCGTGCAGTCGAGCGCTTCACCATAGGGCGAATCCGGCAGGTTGAGATCGACGACGGCCATGGTGTAGCCGTGACCGTCCTCGGCAAGTTCCTTGCGAAGAGCTTTCAGCGACGGGCAGGATTTGACGGCAAGGCCGAGCTCCGTTTGGAACCGGTGACAGAGCACGGCGGAAAACATCCGGGAATCTTCAACCAGAAGTATCTTGAGCCCGCCGGAGCGCA
This sequence comes from Rhizobium beringeri, assembly GCF_004306515.1. Taxonomy (NCBI): domain Bacteria; kingdom Pseudomonadati; phylum Pseudomonadota; class Alphaproteobacteria; order Hyphomicrobiales; family Rhizobiaceae; genus Rhizobium; species Rhizobium beringeri. The sequence goes on from NZ_SILG01000001.1 coordinate 2,372,242, forward strand.
GCCCGATACCATCCCGCTGGAAATCCGCTTGAAAAGCCACAGCCCCTACTCCCCGATGCGTCCGATGGGCTCGACTCGGCCCTCTCCCCGGCGGGGACGATAACCGAGAGGCCTGTGCGCGTGAAGGGGACAAATAACGGTGACATTACCTGTAATTGCAGAAATTCGACGACTGTCTCCGACCGTGATATCCGCCCCCTTGGCGATACCGATACTGGAGGAGCCGTCAGGCAACCGCCCGCTCCTTGCGCATCGATTGAATCTGCAGCAGCGTATCGAGGTTCTGGTTGACGCGGCAATAGAACTCCTCGTCAATGAAGGGACGCAGCATGAAATCGTTGCCGCCGGCCTTCAGGAATCGCGCCGAAAGCAGCCGGTTCGAGGAGGAGGAAACACCGATGATGCGCAGCTCGTGCGAGCCGATGCTGGCGCGGATGCGCCGCGTCAGTTCGAAGCCGTCTATGTCGGGCATGTTGTAGTCGGTGATCATCAGGCCGATATCGCGGTTGGCCTTCAGGATCTCCAGCGCCTTGCCGCCGCTCTCAGCGACGCTGACACGGAAATTGTAGCGCTTCAGCCGGCTCGACAGCAGGGCGCGCGCGGTCGCACTATCATCAACGATCAGCACGTGGTGGCGGTGATTGGTGAGGAAGCGGCAGATCGATTCCGCCAGCAGGTCGACGGCGAAGATATTGTCCTTGAGGATATAGTCGACAATATCCTTGGCCATCAGCTTGTCGCGCATGCTTTCATGGAAGGTGCCGGTAAAGACGATTGTGGGTATGGAGAGCTCGACCAGATATTCGAGCGCTTCGCCGTTTTCGGCGCCGGGCAGATTGATGTTCGAGATCGCCAGCGTGATCGGATCGGAAGACTTGTCGTAAGAAACCTGCAAATCCTCGAAGCTGCGGCAAATCTCGACATCGATGTCGAACAGCTCCTTGAGGCGTTTGCTGATCATCGAGGTGAATACGTTGGAATCTTCCGCGACAATAATACGCGCACCAGCAAACATTTCCCCGGAATATTGCATCCCCGAAATACCTAGAAACGCCATAGCAAACCTTTGATGTAAAATCTGTCCCCGGATCAAACTGATACACCAATTGATTTGAATAATTATTAATCGGCGCGCCCAGATATAAACGAAGAGGCGGCCCGATGAGGCCGCCTCCGATTTCTTTGCGGATATGATTAAGAAATCAGGCGCAAAGCGCCGCATTCTCGGCATCGAACGGGCTTTCGCCGACAACCGTCGCATTATAGGTCGACCCGAGGATTTTGATCTTCAGCTTCGTGCCTTCCCTGACATAGTTCGGCGGCATCGCAAGCGCCAGCGCCTGACGCGACCACGTCGGATTTAGAGGATTTCCCGTGGGCCTGTCCGGGTGGCACCGCACGGCCGAAGCGATTATAAACGAGCCATCGACCCGACCCACGACAGGTTCGCCCCATGATCCAATCCGACCCGGTGATCGAATGGCTTCTCGACTCCGATCCGTCGATCCGGTGGCAGGTGATGCGCGACCTGCTCGATACCCCAGATCGGGAATGGATGGCCGAGCGGGCCAAAGTCGAGACCGAGGGCTGGGGCGCCAGGCTGCTCTCCTGCCAGGACGAGGACGGGCAATGGGCGGGCGGCGCCTTCCTGCCCGCCGGTTTCGACGCTCGCGAGTGGAAGGAGCGCGGCCAGCCGTGGACCGCCACGACTTTCTCGCTGTCGCAATTGCGGGAGTTCGGTCTCGATCCAGCCTGCACGTGCGCCAGGCGCACCGTCGAATTGATCGGCGCCAACGCCCGTTGGGAAGAAGGCGGCCAGCCCTACTGGGAAGGCGAAGTCGAGGAGTGCATCAACGGCCGCACCGTTGCCGACGGCGCCTATTTCGGGATCGACGTCTCGCCCATCGTCGACAGGCTGGCCGGCGAGCGTCTCGACGACGGCGGCTGGAACTGCGAGCGGATCAATGGCTCTGTCCTCTCATCTTTCGCCAGCACCATCAACGTGCTGGAAGGCTTGCTGGAATACGAGGGATCGACCGGCGGCACGCATCGGTCTCGAGAGGCGCGCAGGACGGGCGAGGAGTTTCTGCTGGCCCGCAACCTCTTCCGCCGCCTCGGCACCGGCGAGCCGGCCGACGAGCGCTTCCTGCACTTCCTGCACCCGAACCGCTGGCGCTACGACATTCTGCGCGCGCTCGACTATTTCCGCTCCAGCGCGATCCTGACCGGCAATAATCCCGATCCGCGTCTCGGCGAGGCGATCGATCACCTGCGTTCCAGACGCCTGCAGGACGGCAGCTGGCCGCTCGACGGGAGCCCTGCAGGTCGGGTGTGGTTCGAAGTCGATGACGGGCAAGGCAAGCCCTCGCGGTGGGTGACGCTCCGGGCGATGCGGGTGCTCAGATGGTGGGATGCCCAGCCTTCAATCAATGCCTGACGGCAATCCCAGCGCGCGCAGGAAATGCACCTCGATCGCCCGGAGCAATTCGGCGCGGGCCGAGGGCGTCTCGCCGATGCCGGGCTGATTGACCACGCCGTGCAGGGCGTTGAACAGAAACACCGCCGTGAAGCCGGGATCGTCGATCGACCAGGCATTCTCGCCAGCGCCAGCGGCAAGCAATTCGTTCAGATGGTCAATCAGGATGTTGCGCGAAAGCCCTTCCCTTGTTGCGGGAGGTGCTGCCACGAAGGCGAGATGATGCAGCCCTGCCGCGTCAAGATAGCCAATGGCGCATGCCGTCGACCAAGCAGCAAGCTTCCCGCGCCAATCCTCTTGCCGCCGTCCTTCGACCGCCGCGACGATGCCATCCAGCACGCCCTGCACGAAACGGGCGCGCAGCGCCTGGAGAACATCAGCCTTCGAGGAGAAGTGCAGGTAGAACGTGCCCTTGGCGACCCCCGCCCCCGTCGTGATCTCCTCGATCGTGGTCCGCTCCACACCCTTTTCCAGAAACAGCAGTTCGGCCGCGGTCATCAGCTCGTCGCGTCGCTCTTCGGGGGGCTTGGTTCTCAGTTTTGATACATTGGCCGGCATCGGCAGGACTGGTCCACTCTCACTGACGGCGCGCGGGATCGGTCCTGTGCAGGTAGCCCGTAAACACGTCGCGCATTGCGGTGCTCTCGATATCAGGCAGCAGGCGACCGACCTCACCGCGATGATAACCGCCATGCGTCACCACATGGGCCAACATCTCCTCGCGGGACATGCGTCCGCGTCCGCCATCGGTGAAGGTGAAGTCGACGAACTCCTCCATTTCCGGAAGGGTTATACGCGAGGTATAATCGATATACCAACGGTCCGTTTCCCGGATATCGGACGACAGCTGCGCCAACGGCGGCGCTTCGCTGCTCCAGCTCGCCGCGTAGGAATGATCCTGTCGTTGAAGATTGGCGACGAAAATACGATCGACGAGATGGGCGTGATTGAGCACACGAAGGGCTGAGCGAAAGTCGTCCGATCGCACCTCAGCCCCGAGCGCGTTCAAGGCATCGAGAAGCTCATCGTCAACGCTGGCTTTGTACTGGAACAGAGAGTTCAACAGGGTCTGTGCGCTCATTGCGATCTCCGGGTGTGAAACGGGCGGCGCCGGCATCAAACCGACAGCCTCCATTTATACGACTGACTGGTGGTCAGTCAATACGATCCCGACCGAGCTGCACAATCATGTGTCCTTACGCGCAACAGCCGCTCGTTGCCGCTCGCAGCCCACAGCAAGCCGCGGCCTTGCTGTTTTCCTCTGCCAGCCAGCGATCGCGCGGCTTGCAGCTTGCCGGCCGCGGCGAAAGCGAAACATGGACAGCGCCGGCGCTGAGAATCGGCATCGCCGCGCAATAAAGCTGCATCGGCCGCACGCCGTCGCTGACTTCGAAGGTCAGCTTCGCCGAGCCATCCAGCTGCACGTGGTCGGTAACCTTGCGGATGATCGCCTGGAACTTGCCGGCCGGCATATGCGTGCGGTCGCCTTCCTCGATATCCCAGAGCTGGATGAAGATCTCCGTCCAGGCCTCAGGATTGGCGCCACAATCGAGGGCCGAGAATTGGCCCGCCTTGACCTCGGTGATATGATAACCAGGCTTCACCGGCCGGCCGTCGTAATAGAAAACCAGCGGCGCGTCCCTTTCGCCGGCGAGCGTATTGAGTAGCACGCCAAGGCTGATGTCGTCCTCTTGAATTTTTCCGTTGTCGATCGCGTTCATATCAGCTAATCCTCATTTCAATAATTCAAGGATCATTGAAATATGGATCAACGTCAAGCCCTCGTCGCATTCGGTGCTCTCTCGCAAGAGACTCGCCTGCACATCGTCCGCATGCTCGTGGTTTCGGGTCCCGATGGCTTGGCGGCAGGTTCGATCGCGGAAAAGGCGGAGGTCTCGCCGTCCAATATTTCCTTCCACCTGAAGGAGCTCGAACGCTCAGGCCTGATTACGCAGCAGCGCGAATCCCGCTCGATCATCTACACCGCCAATTACGAGGCGCTGGGCGGCCTGATCCGTTTCCTGATGGAAGACTGCTGCGGCGGAAACCCTGAGATCTGCGCGCCGGCTGCTGCCGTCGCCGCATGCTGTGCACCTGCAACCAAGGAGGAACTGCAATGACCACAGACCGCGTTTACAACGTGCTTTTTCTCTGCACCGCCAATTCATCCCGCTCGATCCTGGCTGAATCCATCCTGGAGACCGAGGGCAAGGGCCGGTTCAGGGCCCATTCGGCCGGCAGCCAGCCGAAGGGCGAGGTCAATCCCTATGCGTTGAAGGAGCTGCAGGCGCTGGGTTATCCCGCGACCGGCTTCCGCTCGAAAAGCTGGGACGAGTTCGCCGAGCCGGATGCGCCGGAGATGGATTTCATCTTCACCGTCTGCGACACTGCCCACGGCGAAGCCTGCCCGGTCTGGATCGGCCATCCGATGACCGCCCATTGGGGCGTCGAGGACCCGGCCGTTGTTGAGGGCAGTGAGGTCGAGAAAGGCCGCGCTTTCGCGCAGGCCGCCCGCTTCCTCAAGAACCGGATCATGGCTTTCCTCAGCCTGCCGCTGTCGTCGATCGACAAGCTGGCGCTGGAATCGCACCTGCGTCAAATCGGCGCCATGGAAGGCACGTCCGCAAAACCGGCGACGGCCGGCTGATGGCGCCGTTCGATCTGCCGCGCCGTCTGGTCGCAGAGGCCCTCGGCACCGCCATGCTGGTCGCGACCGTCGTCGGGTCGGGTATCATGGCGACATCGCTGACGGAGGACGTGGGACTTGCCCTGCTCGGCAATACGCTGGCGACCGGCGCCATCCTGGTGGTGCTGATCACCGTGCTCGGACCGATCTCTGGCGCCCACTTCAACCCCGCGGTCTCGCTGATCTTTGCGATGTCGCGGACGCTGGCGAAACGCGATCTCGCTGGATATGTCGTTGCCCAAATCTTTGGAGGCATCGTCGGGACCGTCGCCGCCCATCTTATGTTTGCCCTGCCGCTTCTGGAAATGTCGAGCAAGATACGCACCGGCGGCGCGCAATGGTTTTCGGAAGGCGTTGCCACTTTCGGCCTGGTCGCGGTCATCCTCGCCGGCATCAAGTTCGAGCAGAAGGCGGTGCCGTGGCTGGTTGGACTCTATATCACCGCCGCATACTGGTTCACCGCCTCGACCTCCTTCGCCAATCCGGCCGTCGCCTTGGCTCGCTCGCTGACCGATACCTTCTCCGGCATTCGCCCGGTCGATCTTCCCGGCTTCTGGATCGCCGAAATCATAGGTGCGGTCGCAGCCCTTCTCCTGTTCACCTGGCTGCTGCAGCCGGGCACTTCATCAACCCTGTCGTCAGAGGCAAAGCTATGAACGTCACCATCTATCACAACCCTGCCTGCGGCACCTCCCGCAACACGTTGGCGATGATCCGCAGTGCCGGCATCGAACCTGATATCATCGAATATCTGGAAAACCCGCCGTCACGTCACGAACTGGGCAAAATGATTGCCGATGCCGGCCTGACCATGCGCGATGCCATTCGCCAGAAGGATACACCCTACGCCGAACTCGGCCTCGACAATCCCGATCTAAGCGACGATCAGCTTCTCGACGCGATGCTGAAAGATCCGATCCTGATCAACCGGCCTTTCGTCGTCACCCCTCTCGGCACGCGCCTGTCGCGACCGTCGGAACTTGTCCTCGAAATCCTGCCGGAAACGCACAAGGGCGCCTTCACCAAGGAAGATGGCGAGAAAGTGCTCGATGCCGAGGGCAAGCGCATTGTCTGATCTGCCTGCCGTATCGCCGATGCATCTGCATCAACCGGATATGGACGCACTCAGGCCGGCGTTCTCGACGCACAAGCCCCGCATCCTGATCCTTTATGGCTCCTTGCGAGCCGTTTCCTATAGCCGCCTGCTCGCACAGGAGGCGGCACGGCTGCTCGAATATTTCGACTGTGAAGTGCGCATCTTCAATCCGGAAGGTCTGCCGTTGCCCGACGCCGAGCCGGCGAGCCACCCAAGAGTTCAGGAACTGCGCGAATTGTCGGCTTGGTCGGAAGGCCAGGTTTGGGTCAGTCCCGAGCGTCATGGCGCGATGAGCGGTATCATGAAAGCGCAGATCGACTGGATTCCGTTGTCGGTTGGCTCGGTCCGGCCAACGCAGGGCAAGACGCTGGCGGTGATGCAGGTCTCCGGCGGTTCCCAGTCCTTCAACGCGGTGGGTCAGCTCCGCATTCTTGGCCGCTGGATGCGGATGATCACTATCCCCAATCAGTCCTCGGTCGCCAAAGCTTTCCAGGAATTCGACGCGGACGGCCGTATGAAACCTTCATCCTATTACGACCGCGTCGTCGACGTCTGCGAGGAACTTGTGAAGTTCACGCTGCTGACCCGTGATGCCTCGAACTATCTGACCGACCGCTACAGCGAGCGGAAAGAAGAAGCCGAAAAGCTCGAACAGCGTGTGAGCCTCAGATCTCTATGACCATCAGCACCGAACGACCGCCGGTAGCGGCCATTGTCGCACTCGGGCTCACGCAGATCATCGGTTATGGATCGCTCTATTACAGCTTCAGCATCCTCGCCCCCGACATGGCCCGTGATCTGGGCTGGTCATCGGAATGGATCTTCGGCGCGCTCTCCGCGGCCCTTCTGATCGGCGGCTTGGCCGCACCTCTCATGGGCACATGGATCGATCGCTTCGGCGCAGGCAGGATCATGACATCGGGCTCGGCGGTTGCCGCCGCGGCCTTGGTCGCCTGCGCCTTCGCGCCGGGAAAGATCGCTTTCGTCGCGGCATTGATCGGCATCGAGATCGCCTCGAACCTGGTGCAATATGGCGCCGCCTTCGCCCTGCTCGTGCAGATCAGGCCGCGCGTCGCCCAGCGCAGTATCACCTACCTGACGCTGATCGCCGGCTTCGCCTCGACCATCTTCTGGCCGATCACCACGGCGCTGCACGCGCATCTGTCATGGCAGAATGTCTATCTGATCTTCGCCGCGCTTCATCTCGCTATCTGCCTTCCCATTCACGCCTGGCTCTCCCGTGACGTCAGCGAGACCAGGAAACGGACCGGAGAGGAGGCCGCAAAACGCGTCGAGCCGAGCCTTCAGCCATCGGTGCGAAGGCCGGCCTTTATCCTGATGGTGACGGGCTTTGCTGTGGAAAGCTTTGTGAACTCAGCTCTTCTGGTTCACATGGTGCCTGTGATGTCGGCACTCGGCCTCGGCGCCATGGCAGTGGTGGTCGGAACGCTCTTCGGCCCGTCACAGGTGCTGAGCCGCCTCATCAACATGATCTTTGGTGAGAGCTTGTCGCAAGTGATGCTGGCGATCATCTGCGCCATCCTGCTGCCGACAGCGCTTGTCATCCTCATCGCCACCGCACCCTCAGTGCCCGGCGCGCTGGTCTTCGCCGTCATCTTCGGCCTCGGCTCCGGCCTTAACAGCATCGTCTACGGAACCTTGCCGCTCGCGCTTTTCGGAAGCGATGGCTATGGCCGGCGGCAAGGACAAATCATGTCGGTCCGTCTTGTCGTCTCCTCGATGGCGCCATTCGCGCTTGCCTTCCTGGGGCAATCTCGGCATATCGTGGTCGCTGTCGATCGCTGCATTGCTCAGCACCGTCGCCGTTGCCGCATTCCTCGCCATTATGCGGCTGACGCGCCCGGTTGCCCGGCCGGAATCTGTTCCCAATCCCCGAGAAGCTTGAGCGCATTAATCCGGACAGGCGCTACTTGACGACGGCCGAGCCCTTGACGATGTCGATCGTCTCGCCACCGTCGAGCCCGATGCGGTCGCCGTCGGGCGTTGTCATGAAGCAGCCGGAAGCACAGAGGTTTTCCGAAGCGCCGGCATCGACCACGACCTCGACGCGCTGGCCGCTCTCGGTGATGACGAGCACGACGGCGGCTGGATCGGTGTTGGTGATGGATGCCGCTTCAGCCGCGGGTGCGGCAAGCAGCGGGACAAGCAGAACGGCGGCAAATCTTGCCATCATGTGCGGCGGCGCTGGCGCGCCCTCCCCTCGAACGATCGGTGCTGCCCCCGGCAGCGATCCCGATAGTGGAGATCATGCACATATAGCTGTGAATGATGGCTGAATGACCCGTTCAGCCTTTCCGATTGCCGTCTGCCGTCTTGCTGCGCAATTGCCGCACCGGCTGCTCTTCCTCCTCCATGGGCGTGTCCGCCGAGTTTTCCTGCTCGTTGGGTTGATCCCTACCCGCATCGGCAAGCGCGGGACGAGCCTCCCGATGGATGGTAAGATCTGTCTGTGGCAGCGGGATCTCGATGCCCTCGGCCTTGAAGCGCTTAAGGATCTCGATCCTGAGATTGTTGCGCACCGCCATGCCGTCACCCATGTCGGCGAGGAAGAAACGCAGCTCGAAATCCAGCGAATAGGGGCCGAAGCGCAGGAATTCGACATGCGGCTCCGGATTGCGCATGACGAGCGGTATCTTGGCCGTCAGTTCCAGCAGGATGTCCATCACCTGCTGCGGATCGGCGTTGTAGGCGACGGAAACCGGAATTTCCGAGCGGCCGATCTTGTTGCGGTGCGTCCAGTTGCCGACGAGGCCGTTGATCAATTCCGAATTCGGCACGATGATCGACTGCTTGCGGAAGGTCTCGATCTCCGTGGCGCGCACCGAAATGCGTTTGACGATGCCTTCGGCCGTGCCGGAAACGACATGGTCGCCGACCTTGAACGGCCGTTCGACGAGCAGGATCAGGCCGGAGACGAAGTTGGAGACGATGTTCTGCAGGCCGAAACCGATACCGACCGAAAGTGCGGAGGCGACGAGCGCGAAGCTCGACAGGTCGATGCCCGCTGCCGAAACGCCGATGATCGCCGCTATGCCGACGCCGAGATAGCCGATACCAGTCTTGACCGAATTGCGCACGCCAAGATCGACATGGCTTCTGGCCATCACATTGCCGTCGAGCCAGCGCTGCAGCCAGCGCGTCAGCAGGTAGACGCCGGCAAACAGCAGGATGCCGGTGCAGATGCCGAGCAGCGAGATGCTGATACCGCCGAGCCTGACCTCGGTGAACAGCCGATAGGCAAGAATCTGCAGGTCCTGCACGTGGAAGCCCCAGAGCAGCAGGATCAATGGGATGCCGACGAGAAGAGCCACTGCATAGATTGCAAGGCCGACGACCAGGCCGGCCTGGTCGATCGCCACCGGCCCGAGCTTGAAGCGGCGCGTCAGGAAGCGCGCAAAGAAGGTGTCGCCGAAGCTCTCCTGCCTGGATATCGCCTTGCCGGAGAGCAGACCGACATACATGGTGACGATGACGGCGCCGGTGATGATGAGCTGTGTGGCGACGAAGCGCGCCAGCCCGACGTACCCCGTCAGCGCGGTGAGGATGAGACCGGCGCCGACGACGCGCAGGATGATCGCCATGCCGCGCGGCCAATGCCGGCCCGGCGCATCGGGATCACCGTTCCTGGCCAGCATCGGTTTGCCGAATGAGACCGAAATGAGGATCAGGCCGATGATCAGCGCGGCAATCAGGCTCCTGACCACGGTCAGCACCAGCGGCGAGCCCATCGACTCGCCGATCGTGCCGAACAGATAATCGAGCGCGTTGACGACGGCCATCGCCAGCAAGCAATAGCCGATCGAGAGCGCGCCGCGATTGGAAAGCCGAACGAGCCGCCAATGCGGTTCGTTCGGCGCGAAGATGGCGTTGACGAAGCGGCCGACGAAATAGACGAGCCCGATCGCCCCGAACAGCGCGCCGATGACAGGTGCGATGTCGGGCCTCAGCACATTGAAACCGTTGAGGAAGAAGAACGAGGTGACGAGCAGCACCGAGAGCGCCAGCGTGCGGATCAGTGTCGACCAGAAGGCGATCGACAGCCGGCCGATATAGGACGGGTTCTCCACTGCTTCGTCGCGGCGCAGATACGAGCCGAACAGCCGGTAACTGCCGGAGAGCAGGATCAGCGCCGAGGCGAGCGACAGGAAGATCGCGGCAAACATCGGGAAACGCTTGAATTTCCAGACGAAGGTGGCCCAACTGGACAGGGCCTGCGAGAATTCGCTGGCCTCGTGCACGAAGGCGCTGGCGGCATCGTCGAGCACCGAGACCGAAATCTCGGTACGCCTGAGCAGCGTATCGGCAAACAGCCGCCGCCGCATCTCGGTGATCTCGTTGACGAGCTTTGTTACTGTGATCGACAGGTTTTCGGCGTCGCCCGTCAGCGCGTTGATCTGCGCGCGTTCGGCGGCGAGCGCATTGCGTTCCTGGGTAACGATCTCGGCCTCCGGCGGCTGCCCGTCCTTCGGCGGATCGCCGATCTCGGCAAGCCGGTTCTTGATCTGGTCGAAACGCGGCCTGAGATTGACCGATATGGTGATGACGGCGCGGCTGAGTTCGTCGGCCTTGGTCGCAAGCCCGACCAGGACATCGTCATTATCGGCATTCTGCTTGGCGCCGTCCTGAAGCGCCGTCAGTTGAACCTTCGCCTTGTCGATCTCCTTTGTCGCCTGGTCGAGCGGCGTATCGGCAAGCGGCGCCTGCGCGGCCGCCGGTGCCTGTGGCTCCTGCGCAAAGGCCGCAGCACCCTTGAAATGCGCGCCGGCGACCGCCAGCGTCAGCAGAAGAATGGTGCGAAGCAGGATAGGTCTCAGCCGCAAAAGCGCCTCCGGAAGGGTTGTCGTCGGGGTAGAATGCCAGCTTGTCATAGTAAAGAAAGGCGACAGAAAGGCGGAAGCTCCCTGGAAAGGCTTAGAAACCGGCGCCGGGCTGGGAAAGATAGTCGCGCTCTCTAGCCGTCGACTCTCGCCCGAGCATAGCATTGCGGTGCGGAAAACGGCCATATGCAGCGATCACGTCGCGGTGGCGGATCGCATAATCGAGATATTCTTCATCGCCAAGCGCAGCGAACAGTTCCACCGATCGCTCCTGCTCGCCAAGGTCTTCGGCGTGTTCGAACGGCAAGTAGAAGAAGGTACGGCATGCGGCCTCCACCGCCCGGTCGGCGCCGGATGCCAGCGCGAGCTTGGCTTCGCGAAGCGCCAGCCCGTCGGTCGCAACGGCAAGTGGGGTGCCGCGATAGATGTTGCGGGGAAACTGGTCGAGCACGATCACAGCCGCCAACCGGCTCTCCGCATCCGCCCGCCATTCGGCGCCAACATCCGCGGCAAGGGCCAGATGGGTATCGCGAAAAACCGTGCTGATCTCCGCGTCGAGGTCGGGCGTCGCGCGGAACCACAGCTCCCGGCCGCATCTGACGAACCAGAAATCATAGACTTCCTTCGGTGTGCGAATCGTCGTCATGTGTCCTCCCCTAGCGTCATGTTCCTTGATGCGATGTCGGTAAGCTATTGTAGAGATGGGCAAACGGCGTGCTGTATAGGGCAAACGCAGCGGCGAACGAGAGAAACATCGTCGAGTCCAGCGTCAAACGCTACTTCACCTCGTGCAACGAAAACACCAGCGTCGCCTTGGTTCCGCCATGGCCGGGGTCATAGGCGAAATCCGATTTCAAGCTGGCGGCCATGGCCGTCAGAATGCGTGTACCAAGGCCGGTTCCCCTGGCCGGGCTCGATGGGTCGAAACCGGCGCCGTCATCCTCGACGATGACACGCAATGCCTCTTCCGTCTGGTCGACGATGACGCGGATCTCGCCCGGCACGCTGTCCGGATAGGCGTATTTGAAGGCATTGGTGACGAGTTCGCTGACGATCAGCCCGAGCGTGATCACCTTGTCGGTCGCCAGATTGACCGGCTGCGCGGTGAGTACGATCCGATGCGGCCGCTTGTCGTCGCGCATCGAGGCTTCAAGTTCGGTGAGCAGGCTGTTCAGATATTCGTCGACCTGGACCGAGCCGACCTGCCGATTGGTGTAGAGCCGACGGTGTACGCTGGCGATGGCGTTGATGCGCATCTGCGTTTCGTGCAGCGCATCGATCGCCACCTGGTCCTTGGTCATCGAGGATTGCATGCGGATCAGCGCGCCAACGAGGCCAAGGCTGTTGGCGATGCGGTGATTGACCTCGGCAAGCAGCAGTTCGGCATGGTCACGCTGCTGGCGGATCACCTCCTGCGCCTGCGCCGTCTCGCGGCGAAAACGCGCCCGCTCCAGGGCCTGTTCGAGCGCGGCCGCGAGCAGGTCGAAATAATCGGCTGAGATCCCCTTGAGCATGTAATCGTCGGCGCCCGCCTTCAGCGCCGCGACCGCGATGCTTGTATCGTCCGAACCCGTCGCATAGATCACCGGCGGATGATCCGGCATCGCCATGATGCAGGGAAGAATGTCGAGGCCGGTCTCGTCAGCTAGGATATGATCGAGCACGATGGCGTCGATACCGCCTTCGCCGAGTCTCGCAAGACCGGCAGCGCCGCTCTCGGCCCACTCGACCGAAAAGCCACACCGATGCAGGTTTTTCTGCATCAGTAGGGCAAGCCCCTCGTCGTCGTCGATATAGAGGATGTGGATCGGAGCATCCACATCGCCGTTAGAATTGCTCATTCTGTCTCCCGGCGTTCTCTCGCAGCGACGACCGCCCGCAGGCGTCCGAGTCGTCCGCATGGCAATGTCGTATTGCATTGGCCGCCTGGGGTAAACAGCAGTTATCCCTCGCTCTTGTCGCAGGCGGCGCGGAAGGAGGATGTCGGGAATCCGGCATTTTCAGAACATGACCCTGGCCTGGGGGAATCCCCATGGAAGCCGCTGAAGGAGATGGGAAAACGAAGAACCTGAAATGAGATGCATAAACGCCGAGCGGCCCGATTGGTTCCGCCCATAAGCTAATTTTTCTGGAATTTCCGATGGCCGGACACTTCGGCCCCTGCCTCTGCCGGCAATTGCAGGAAGCGCAGCGACGAGACGACGCCGATCGCGCCGACCACGACGAAAGCCCAGCGGAAATCGGCAAGAACCGGATTGTCGGCGCCCCTGAGAGCCGAGCCGATATTGAGCACGGCCGCCGCCACCGCCACGCCGAGCAGCATCGATACCTGCTGCAGCATGCTCGACAGCGTAGAGGCCGAGCTTCGCTGCGCCGGGCCGATATCGGCGAAGGCCAACGTGTTCAGCGCGGTGAATTCCATCGACCGCGACAGGCCGGCGAGAAAGAGTAGCGCATGGATGAAAAACGGCGGCGTCTCCGGCGAAAGGAAACCACAGGCGGCGATCGAAAGCGCCGCGATCAGCCCATTGACCCCAAGCACGGTGCGAAAGCCGAAGAAGCGCAGCAGCGGCGTCGTCACCGCCTTCATGCTGAAATTGCCGAGGAAATAGACGAGCAGATAGCTGCCGGCGGCAATCGAGCTCAGGCCGAAGCCGAGCTGAAACAGCAGAGGCAGCAAGAACGGCGTTGCATTGATGGCCATCCGGCAAGCGGTGCCCGCCGACAGCGTCGACATCGAGAAGGTCTGGATGCGGAAGGCCGAAAGGTCGAGCAGCGGGTTGTCGACGGCAAAGAAATGCCGCGTCGCCATGACCGACAGCACGATGCCCGCCGCCAGCATTGATATGACGAGCAAAAGTCCGCCCTCCCATTTGACCGAGAGTTCGAGGGCGGCGAGCAGGAAGGTCAGGCCCGCAGCACTGAGGACGAAGCCCATGAGATCCAGCCGGCCGGGATTGGTCTCACGCTGCTCCGGCACGAAACGCAGCACCAGCGCGATGCCGAGAATGCCGATCGGGATATTGATGAGGAAGTTCCAGTGCCAGCTGGCATAGGTGGTGATGAAGCCGCCGAGCACCGGGCCGATCACCGGCGCCGTCAGCGCCGGCCAGGTGATCAGCGCGATCGCCTGGACGAGTTCCGACTTGCGGGCGTTTTTCAGCACGATGATACGCCCGACCGGCGTCATCAGCGCGCTGCCCGCCCCCTGCACTGCGCGCCACAGCACAAATTCCGCAAGGCTGCCGGACAGCCCGCAAAACAGCGAGGCGCCGGTAAAGACGGCAATCGACATCAGGAAGATGCGGCGCGCACCGAACCGGTCGCCGAGCCAGCCCGACAGCGGAATGAAGGCGGCCATCGTCAGCATATAGACAGTGATGCCGATGCTCATCGACACCGGCTGCACGCCGAAGCTTGCCGCCATCTGCGGCAACGAGGTGGTAACGATCGTACCGTCGAGGATCTGCATGAAGAAGGAAACGGCAACGACCAGCGCCACGATCTTCGCCTGGCGGCCGCTCGCGGCCTCTTGCCCATTCTCGCTCGTCTCTGCCGTGGTCATCGATCTGCCAATAAAAATTCCGGATGACGCGACAGGAAACGGGAAGGAAGTCGATCGGAGATCTGCCGCGCGGGGGAGCACGGACATGGAAAGCCGCGCACTGGCTGAATACGCTCGTTGCAGCCGGGCGGAAAGGCTAAATCTCGCACTACGTAGGAATATTCCCGATGCAGCCGGATAGCTGGCCGCTATCGATCCCAAGAAAGGATTCAAGAAAAAGGCCCCGCCGAAGCGAGGCCAAGCTTGATCCGCTCCGGGGGAAAACAGGAGCGGCGCGCAGTCCATACCGTGCGATCCATGTCGCAGCGAGGCCAGATGTCGCTGCATCGGTACGCTCGCCAAAGAATTTTCGAGATCGGACTAAAAGATCGGATCCCAAAAGTCTCCGCCCATGTGGCGCCACACCTGTCGCATTGCAGCAACGATTGACGCTTGCAATGTTTATAAAAATGGATATCACTAAACATATTGCTAAACATGATGATTGAGGAGTTCATGTGAGCATTCTCTGAAGTGGGTGAACATGCGACGCCGGCGGGGAGCCGGCTTTTGGTTCTGGGAGGAACTTATGCAGAAAACATCGAAAGCCCTTTTGGGGCTGGCCACGGCATTCGTCATGTCGTCGGCATTGCCCAATCTCGCCAAAGCCGATGAATTGACGCTGTGCTGGGCCGCATGGGACCCCGCCAATGCGCTCGTCGAGCTGTCGAAAGAATTCACCGCCAAGACCGGCACGCAGATGAAGTTCGAATTCGTTCCCTGGACGAGTTATGCCGACCGCTTCCTCAACGAGCTGAATTCCCACGGCAAGCTCTGCGATCTCATCATCGGCGACAGCCAGTGGATCGGCGGATCGGCCGAGAACGGCCACTATGTCAAGCTCAACGACTTCTTCGACAAGGAAGGCATCAAGATGGATGACTTCGTGCCGGCGACCGTCGTCGGCTACTCGGAATGGCCGAAGAACACGCCGAACTACTGGGCGCTGCCTGCCATGGGCGACGTCGTCGGCTGGACCTACCGCAAGGACTGGTTCGAGAAGCCGGAACTGCAAAAGGAATTCAAGGAGAAATACGGTCGGGATCTCGCAGCCCCAAAGACCTATGACGAGCTGAAGCAGATCGCCGAGTTCTTCCAGAAGCGTGAGATCGACGGTAAGACCGTCTACGGCGCCTCGATCTATACCGAGCGCGGCTCCGAAGGCATCACCATGGGCGTGACCAACGTCCTCTACGACTGGGGCTTCCAGTACGAGAACCCGAAGAAGCCCTATGACATGGAAGGCTTCGTCAACTCGGCCGACGCGGTCAAGGGCCTCGAATTCTACAAGTCGCTTTATGATTGCTGCACACCGCCCGGCAGCTCCAACGTCTACATGGTCGAATCCGCCGATGCCTTCAAATCCGGCCAGGTCGCCATGCAGATGAACTTCGCCTTCACCTGGCCCGGCCTCTACAAGGACGAGAAGGTCGGTGGCGACAGGATCGGCTTCTTCCCCAATCCGGCTGAAAAGACGCACTTCGCCCAGCTCGGCGGCCAGGGCATCTCGGTGGTCTCCTACTCCGACAAGCGCGATGCAGCCCTGCAATACATCAAGTGGTTCGCACAGCCCGACGTGCAGGCCAAATGGTGGGAACTCGGCGGCTTTTCCTGCCTGAACTCCGTCGTCAACGCGCCAGGCTTTGCCAAGAGCCAGCCCTATGCCCAGGCCTTCCTGGACTCGATGGCGATCGTCAAGGATTTCTGGGCCGAGCCGAGCTATGCCTCGCTGCTGCAGGCCATGCAGAAGCGCGTCCATAACTACGTGGTCGCCGGCAACGGCACCGCCAAGGAAGCGCTCGACGGTCTGGTGAAGGACTGGAGCGACGTCTTCAAGGACGACGGCAAGATCTGACGCGTGGCATCCCTGATGCGCGCCATCCTCGGCAGGATGGCGGCCCGGATCGGCAGACGAGCCGGGCCGCCAAATTTCCCATATCCCAAGAGACCGGGTGAAAACTTGACTATTTCCTCTTCCTCGATCGTCGAGAAAGCAGCCGATGCGACAGCAAGGGCGACGCCCGTCTCGGTCGCCCGGCGCGTCCGCGGCCTCTCCGACAGGGCCATCGCCTGGCTGTTCATCGCGCCTGCCATCACCCTGCTGTTGGCGATCAACATCTTCCCGCTACTTTGGGCGGTCTATCTCTCCTTCACCAATTACCGCGCCAACCGGCCGAACGCGCCGGTCCAGGGAGTCGGCCTTGGAAATTACCAGCGCGTCCTCAACGATCCCGATATCTGGCAGGCGATGCAGACCACCGCGCATTTCGTTTTCTGGACGATCGCGCTGCAGACGGTGATCGGCTTCACGCTGGCCTATCTGATCGACCGCAAGTTTCGCGGCCATGCCTTCTGGACGACGATTATCCTGATCCCGATGATGCTGTCGCCCGCCGTCGTCGGCAATTTCTGGCGCTTCCTCTACGAGCCGCAGATCGGCCTCTTCGCCTATGCCGTGTCGATGGTGTCTGGTATCCCGACGTCGGATATCCAGATGCTCGGCAATGTCTCGCTGGCGCCCTGGGCGATCATCATCGTCGATACCTGGATGTGGACGCCCTATGTGATGCTGATCTGCCTCGCCGGCCTGCGCTCGATCCCCGACTATATCTACGAGGCGGCCGAGGTCGACCGCGCCTCGCCGTGGCGCCAGTTCTGGTCGATCACCGTGCCGATGGCTCTGCCCTTCATCATGCTCGCCGTGCTCTTTCGCGGCATCGAGAATTTCAAGATGTTCGACATGGTGACGCTGCTCACCGGCGGCGGACCAGGCTCGGTCACCGAGGTCGCTTCGATCACGCTGAAACGCGCCGCCTTCGAAAGCTGGGCGACCGGCCGGGCCTCGGCCTTCGCCATCGTCCTCTTCGTCGCGGTGTTCGGCCTCGCCAACATCTACGTCAAGGCATTGAACAAGGTGAAGCAACGATGAGCGCCGCCAACTCAGCCCATTCGGTCGTCGAACCGAGCCTGTCCAACAAGCGCATCGCCGGCACCATCGTCGTCATCTATGCGCTGATCACCCTTATCCCACTCGTCTGGATCTTCCTGACCAGCATCAAGTCGCCGCCGGATTCGATCAGCTATCCCCCCAAGATCGTCTTCACGCCATCGCTCGAAGGTTATTGCAATCTGTTCACCACGCGCACGCGGCAGACGCCTGATTACATCGCCTCGCTGCCGGCGCCGGTCGGCACCTGCGATGAGGTGACGCGCAAGCGCAACATGGTGATCGCCGGCCCGTCAAACTTCATGCCGCGCTTCGTCAATTCACTGGTGATCGCCTTCGGCTCGACCTTCCTCGCCGTCTTTCTCGGCACGCTCGCCGCCTACGGCTTCTCGCGCTTCAAGGTGCCGCTCGCCGACGACCTGCTGTTCTTCATTCTGTCGACGCGGATGATGCCGCCGATCGCCGTCGCCATTCCGATCTACCTGATGTACCGCGAGCTCGGCCTATCCGACACAGCATTGGGCATGATCCTGCTCTACACCGCCGTCAACGTCTCGCTCGCCGTCTGGCTGCTCAAGGGCTTCATCGATGAGATCCCGCGCGAATACGAGGAAGCGGCGATGATCGACGGCTATACTCGCCTGCAGGCCTTCCGCAAGGTCGTACTGCCGCAGGCAACGACCGGCATTGCCGCAACCGCAATCTTCTGCCTGATCTTCGCCTGGAACGAATATGCCTTCGCCGCTCTTCTGACCTCGGGCGAGGCCCAGACCGCGCCGCCCTTCATCCCGACGATCATTGGCGAAGGCGGGCAGGACTGGCCGGCGGTCGCCGCCGGCACGACGATCTTCCTGATCCCGATCCTGGTCTTCACCATTCTCTTGCGCAAGCAGCTGCTGCGCGGCATCACCTTCGGAGCCGTCCGCAAATGAGCCATCTGATCGAAACACCCGCCCCGGCCCGTCCGAAGCGGCCGTTCTTCCTGCGCCGCGGCCCGATGGAAACGATCGCGACCGTGCTGATCGGGTTGGGCTTCCTGATGCTGTTCCAGCCCTTCCTGCTGGTGCTCTACACCTATTCGCTGGTGACCCTGCTTGCAGGCACCGTCATGTTCATCATCGTTTCGAAATTCCCGGAGTAAACCATGGCGGACATCCGGATCGAAAATCTCCGCAAAGAGTTCGGCAGTTTCGTCGCCGTTCAGGATTCCAGCTTCACCGTCCATGACGGCGAGTTCCTGGCGCTGCTCGGGCCTTCCGGCTGCGGCAAGACCACCACGCTGCGCATGATCGCCGGCCTCGAGCTGCCAAGCAGCGGCAAGATCTATCTCGACGGCGAGGACGTCACCTTCAACCGCGCCAGCGCCCGCGACATCGCCTTCGTCTTTCAGCTCTTCGCGCTTTATCCACATATGAACGTGCGTAGGAATATCGGCTTCCCGCTGCTGTCGCAGGGCATGGCCAAGGCAGAAATCCGTCAACGCGTGGAAGAGACCGCCCGCCTGCTGCAGATCGACCATATTCTCAACCGCTCGGTATCGGGCCTTGCCGGCGGCGACCGGCAGCGCGTGGCGCTCGGCCGCGCCATCGTCCGGCGTCCGAAATGCTTCCTGATGGACGAGCCGCTCGGCACGCTCGACGCCGAGTTCCGCGAGATCATGGTCCACGAATTGCGCGAACTGCACAACCGCATCCACGCGACCACCGTCTACGTCACCCATGACCAGCACGAGGCGATGGCGATGGCCGACAAGATCGCCGTGATGAACCATGGCGTCATCGAGCAGTTCGGCACGCCGCAGGAGATCTATGCCAAGCCCGCAACCATGTATGTCGCCGATTTCATCGGCTCGCCGCCAATGAACTTCATGCGCTTCACCTCGGGCCTGAAAAGCGGCGACCGCTCCATTCTGCTCGACGGCGTCGACGTCACCGTTCCTGAGATCCACCAGGACATGGTCGAAAGCGAGCTGGCGCTCGGCGTGCGGCCGGAGCATATCCGCTTCAGCGACGCCTCGGCGCTGCGCGGCGCCGTCTATGGCAGCGAATATCTCGGCACCAACCAGGTCGTCGCTGTGGAAACCCCAGGCGGCCTGATCAAGGCCCGTGTTCCCGCCAATCGCAGCTTCCAGATCGGCGAGAGGGTCGGCCTGGAGTTCAATCCGGCGAAACTCGCACTCTTCGACTGCACGTCGGGCCGCGCGGTGCCATCCTCACTCTATCAGGAGACCCGGCATGGCTGATGTCGTCCTCAGGAACCTCGCCAAGCGCTTTGGCGACACCCAGGCTCTGGCCGATCTCGATCTTTCGATCCGCGACGGCGAGTTCGTCGTGCTGCTCGGTCCCACAGGCGCCGGCAAGACGACGACGTTGCGGCTGATCGCCGGCCTCGAAAAGCCCGATAGCGGCCGCATCGAAATCGGCGGCCGCAATGTCGCCGCCGAAGCCCCCGCCGAACGCGACGTCGCCTTCGTCTTCCAGCAATATTCGCTCTATCCGCACATGACGGTTTACGAGAACCTCGCCTTCCCGCTGAAGGCGCCGGTCCGCAAACTAAGCGCCGAGGAGATCGACCGTCGCGTCCGCGAGGTCGCGCGCATGGTCCGGATCGACCACAAGCTGGAGAACCGCTCGACTAGGCTTTCCGGCGGCGAGATGCAGCGTGTCGCGATCGGCCGGGCACTGGTGCGCCGGCCGGCGATCTATCTGATGGATGAACCGCTGTCCTCGCTCGACGCCAAGCTGCGCGCCGAACTGCGCTTGGAGCTGAAGCGTATCCAGAAGGAACTCGGCTCGACGCTGCTCTATGTCACCCACGACCAGGTGGAAGCCATGACCATGGCCGACCGTATCGGCATCGTCGCCGAGGGCCGCTTGATGCAAGTGGGAACACCGCGCGAAATCTACGGCAATCCCGCCAACTTGCACGTCGCCGCCCGCCTCGGCCAGCCGCACATCAACCTGTTGCCGGCCGACCTGCTGCCGGGCGGCAGGCCGCCCGCGGGCACCAAAACCGTCGGTGCGCGCACCGAACATCTCGACATCATTGTCGGCAAGGATGCCAATGCCGAGATCGACTGGATCGAACATCTCGGCGACCAGAACCATCTGCACATCAGGGCTGGCAATCACAAGCTCGTCACACTTGCGGATCCATATCTGGCGATCGCGCCGGGAGACCGGATCAGCCTGACGCTACGCGATCCGCTTTATTTCGACGCGAGTGGACAGCGCCTTTCCTGACCGGCAAACAGACATGATGATGGCATGAAAAACAAACAGACGGGTCTCAATCGATGAAACACTTCTTCAACCGCAGGGAAAACATCGTCACCGAGGCCTTGGATGGTCTGCTTCTGACGAGCAGCAATGGTCGTCTGGCCCGCCTCGACAGCTTTCCCGACATCAAGGTGATCCTGCGCGCGGACTGGGACAAGTCGAAGGTGGCGATCATCTCCGGCGGCGGCGCCGGCCATGAGCCCTCCCATGCCGGCTTTGTCGGCAAGGGCATGCTGACGGCGGCCGTATCCGGCGAAATTTTCGCCTCGCCAAGCGTCGATGCCGTGCTGACGGCGATCCGCGCCGTTGCCGGCCCGAAGGGCGCCCTGCTGATCGTCAAGAACTATACCGGCGACCGGCTGAATTTCGGCCTTGCCGCCGAAAAGGCGCGCGCCGAGGGCTTCGACGTCGAGATGGTCATCGTCGCCGACGATATCGCCATCCCCGACATCAACCAGCCGCGCGGCGTCGCCGGCACGCTGTTCGTCCACAAGATCGCTGGTTATCATGCCGAAAGGGACGAGGATCTGAAGACGGTCGCAGCCCAGGCCGCGGCAGCGGCCGGCAACATCGTCTCGCTCGGCATGTCGCTATCCACCTGCAGCGTGCCCGGCCAGGCGCATGAGGACCGTCTCGGCGCGGACGAAGGCGAACTCGGCCTCGGCATCCATGGCGAACCCGGCGTCGAGCGCATCATGCTGCAGCCGGTCGCCGATATCGTCGCCACCATGGTGGCGCGCCTGTTGCCGACGTTGCGCGAAGGAGGAAGTCATGCCCTCCTGATCAACAATCTCGGCGCCGTGCCGCCGCTCGAAATGACCGTCATCGCCAATGCAGTGCTGTCCTCGCCGCTTGGCAGCCGCGTCCGGCTGATCATCGGTCCGGCGCCGATGATGACCGCGCTCAACATGAACGGCTTCTCGCTGTCGCTGATCCGGCTGGACGCCGAGCGCGAGATGGCGCTGACGGCGGCGGCCGAGCCGCATGCCTGGATGCCGGCCGTCGAACGCCACGAGATCCAGATCATCGCCGCACCGAGAACATCAGCCGGACTGAACGGCGCCAATGGCAAGGCCGGAGAAAATGATCGCAACCGGCGCCTGATCACAGCGCTCTGCGAGCATCTGATCTCGCAGGAAAGCGAACTCAACCGGCTGGATGGCCGCGTCGGCGACGGCGATACCGGCTCGACGGTGGCCTCAGGCGCCCGCAGTGTGCTTGCCCGCCTCGACACGCTGCCGCTCGATCGGCCGGCGGCAACGCTTGCCTCGCTCGGCGATATCCTCGGCACCAGCATGGGCGGATCGAGCGGCGTGCTGCTGTCGATCTTCTTCACCGCCGCGGCAAAGGCGATGGCCGACAAGGCCGATATATCAGCAGCCCTTCTTGCCGGGCTCGACAGGATGACGTTCTATGGCGGAGCCGGAGTCGGCGACCGGACGATGGTCGATGCGTTGTCGCCTGCCCTGCAGGCGCTCGCATCCGGCGATGTCGCCGCCGCGGCAAGGGCTGCGGCAGCGGGTGCGGAGTCGACGAAGACGATGATGAAGGCGAAAGCCGGACGCGCCTCCTATGTCGGCGAAAGAGATCTGGCGGGTGTCGCCGATCCCGGCGCCGTCGCGGTTGCCGGCGCGTTCGGCGTGGCGGCAAGCCTCGCCTGACGAAAGAGACGTTTGATAGCCCGCGGGAGGCGCGGCGACAGGGAGGATGGCAGTGCAGGCTGAACCGGTGCTTGTGGCAGGATTGATCGAGGTGTGCCGCGCGACGATCGCGGCAAACAGCGATCATCTCTGCGCGCTCGATCGCGCCATCGGCGATGGCGATCACGGGACCAATATGCGGCGCGGCTGCGAGGCGGTAAGCGCCGAAGGCGAAAGCCTGTCCAGCCTGCCCTTTCCCGACGCCGTGGAAAAGATCGGCCTAACACTGGTGATGAATGTCGGCGGTGCCGCCGGGCCGCTCTATGGCACGCTGCTGATGGAGATCGGCCGCGAGCTTCGCAAAAATGATGAAAAGGCCGATTTTTCGCAGGTGCTGAAACAGGCGATCGACGCCGTGGCACGGCGCGGGCGCGCGCATGCCGGCGACAAAACCCTGCTCGACGTGC
Organism: Rhizobium beringeri; assembly: GCF_004306515.1. NCBI lineage: Bacteria > Pseudomonadati > Pseudomonadota > Alphaproteobacteria > Hyphomicrobiales > Rhizobiaceae > Rhizobium > Rhizobium beringeri. The sequence goes on from NZ_SILG01000001.1 coordinate 2,395,274, forward strand.
TCTATCCCGTGCATGCGGCACTCGCCAGCCGCTCGCCGCTCGGCGCCATCGCCCGCAGGGCCGAGCGTTCCGCCAACCGCACTGCTGACATGAAGGCAATGCGCGGGCGCGCGGCCTATCTCGGCGATCGCTCCATCGGTCATGTCGATCCCGGCGCGTCGAGCTGCGCGCTGCTGACCACGGCGATCTGCCGCTATCTCGGGGAGCACCGTCCGCAATGAATGGAAAGACCGCAAATGTGGGTATCGTGATCGTCTCCCACTCGCCGTTGGTGGCAAAGGGGATCGCCGACATGGTGCGGCAGATGGTCGGCGACTGCGTGCCGCTCGCCTGGTCGGGTGGCAACGTCCATGGCGACCTCGGCACCGATGCCGGCGGCATCCTGAGAGCCATCGAGGCCGCCTGGTCCGATGCCGGCGTCGCCGTCTTCGTCGATCTCGGCGGCGCCGAAACCAACAGCGAGATGGCGATCGAAATGCTGGGCCTTCCCCGCGCGGCCCTCGTCTCCATCTGCAACGCGCCTTTGGTCGAAGGCGCCGTCATCGCCGCCGCCGAGGCGTCGGGGGGCGCGTCGCTGGCCAAGGTCGTCGCCACAGCCGAGGAACTGTCCCCCTGATGACGAGCGGATTGCGTAGTGAAAAACAGGAGCCCGATCCATTGCACGTGAATTACCAGACGGAGGTGGAAGTCAAGCACGGTGTCGGGCTGCATGCCCGCCCCTCCGTCACCTTCACGCGGCTTGCCAAGTCCTTCCCCTGTTCGATCGAGATCGCTGTCAACGGCAGCGACGTCTGGCTGAACGGCAAGAGCATCATCAAGATCATGGGCGCGAGAATCCGAAAAGGGTCGATTCTCAGGATCCGCGCCGACGGCATTCTCGCCGAAGAGGCGATCCGCGCGCTGAAGGAACTCATCGAGCGCAACTTCGATGAGGAAAAGAAACATGGCCGAACCGCTTAGACTGAAAGCGAAGAGTGCATCCCCGGGCATCGCATCCGGCCCGGCCTTTCTGGCCGAGCGGCCGGACGCCGTCCCTGCGTCCCGAGCCGTCGGTGGATACAGCGCGCTGGAGAAGGCGATCGACATCTCGATCGGCGAACTCGAGCGCCTTGCCGAGGGCGCCGATGCCGAAAGCCGCGATATCATCGATTTCCAGATCGAGGTGCTGCGCGATCCGACGATCGCGGAAGCAACAGGCGCACGCATGGAGGCCGACGAGAACGTCGTCTTCGCCTGGGTCGCCACCCTCGACGCCTATATCGGTGAACTCGAAGCGGCCGACGAGGAACAGATGCGGGCGCGCGCTGTCGATATTCTCGACATAAAGAACCGCGTGCTCGGGGCGCTGGCCGGCACCCCGATCGCCGATTTCCCGCCCGGCTCGGTCTTCGTTGGCAAGGATATGGAGCCGAGCCGCTTTCTCGCCCATGACTGGTCGAAAGGCGGCGGCATCGCGCTGTTTGCAGGCAGCACTGCCGGCCATGTCGCCCTGCTTGCCCGGGCGAAATCGGTGCCGATGGTGGTCGGCACGGGTCGTTTTTCGGCAGCAGATGGAGATCCCGTTCGCGTGGATGGCAACGCCGGTGCAGTCGTCCTGCAGGCGGGCGGCATGCTGATCCCGGCACCGGCACAAATGCCCGCCGGCGACACGCAAACCGGCAGCAGTGAGCTGCGCACCGCGGACGGCGTGCCGATCCAGCTTTCCATCAACATCAACGATCCCGCCGAGATCGATGCGCTCGATCCGGCAACGGCAGGCGTCGGCCTGATGCGCTCGGAATTTTCAGTCACCTCGATCGCCGATGCCGCCAACGAGGAGCGCCAGCTGGCGATCTATCGCCGCGTGCTGGAACAGGCGGGCGATAGGCCGGTGATCATAAGAATGCTCGATATCGGTGGCGACAAGCCGCTCGCCGGCCTCGAAGACCTGCCGGCTCTCTCCGCCTCGGGCCTGCGCGGCATCCGGCTGCTGCTTGCCCGCCCGGAAATCGCCCGCGTCCAGGCCCGCGCCCTGCTGCGCGCGGCCGTCTTCGGCAGGCTGTCGGTGATGCTGCCGATGGTGACCTTTCCCGACGAGATCGACAGGATGCGCGAGCTATTCCGCGAGGAAGCCGAAAAGCTCGGCCGCCGCGCCGTGCTCCATCGGATGCCGCCGATCGGCATGATGGTCGAGGTGCCGGCCGCCGCCTTGATGCTCGACGCCTTCGGGTCGGCGGCGTTCTTCTCGTTCGGAACCAACGACCTCACCCAATATCTTGCCGCCTCCGCCCGCGACGATATCGACGCCGATGCCAGCAAGGCCGCACCCGCCGTGCTCCGGCTGATTACCCAGGCGGTGAAGCTTGCCGCCGGCAAGCCCACCAGCATCTGCGGCGACATGGCCGGCAATCCCGGTTATCTGCCGGGGCTGCTCGCCGCCGGCCTGCGACATTTTTCCGTGGCGCCGGCCCGGCGTCCCGCGATAAGATCGGCGATCATCGGCCTCAACGCCGATGGCACAAGGGCAGCCGGAGAATAGGATGGCGCGCGAAGACACCGAAGACGCCATTATCGCCTACAAGTCCATTCTGGCGCAGATCATCGACAACAGGCCATCGGGCACGCGCCAGCGCCTGGCGACGGCGCTTGGAAAACATCGCAGCTTCGTCACCCAGATCACCAGCCCGACCTATGCAACGCCGCTGCCAGCGCGCCATCTGGCCACCATCGTCCGCGTCTGCCATTTCAGTGCCGCCGAACAGGAGCGCTTTCTCGAAGCCTATCAGGCCGCCCATCCCGGCAAGCTCCCGGACCTCGGCCATTCCGAGAAATTGCGGCACCTGTCGCTGATGGTGCCCGACTTCGGCGACGACAGGAAAAACCGCCTGCTGGAGGAGGCGATCTCCGATCTGGTGCAGAAAATCGTCGCGATATCGGGTGCGGAATGACGAGCGGGTTGATTGACGTAAAGTAATGCTTTTGGCCTTGGGAGGGGCTTAATGAAGAAGTTCATGAACACTGCGGAAACCATGGTCGCCGAAAGCGTCGAAGGCTTCGTGCGCGCCCATGAGGCCTTCGTGGTGTTCGGGCCCGAGCGCAAGTGCATCCGCCGCCGGCATCTCACGCCTGAAAAGGTGGCGCTCATCTCCGGCGGCGGTGCCGGTCATGAGCCGATGCATATCGGCTTCGTCGGCCACGGCATGCTGGATGCCGCCTGCGTCGGCCATATCTTCACCTCGCCGACACCGAGCCAGATCATTGCCGCCATCGAGGAGGCCGATACCGGCGCCGGCTGCCTACTCGTGGTCAAGAATTACGACGGCGATCTGATGAATTTCGAAATGGCGATCGAGATGGCCGGCGACCGCCACAGCCTCGACATGGTCGTCGTCAGCGACGATATCGAAACGTCGAGAACAGGCGAAGACCGTGCCCGGCGCGGCGTCGCCGGAACGCTCATCGTCGAAAAGCTCCTGGGTGCTGCTGCCGAACGCGGCATGTCGCTGGCCGAGTTGAAGCAGCTCGGCGAAAGATTGAACACACGCATCCGCTCGATGGGTGTGGCGCTGAACGGCGTGACGGTGCCGCAGACCGAGCGCACGACATTTGCGCTCGGACCCGGCGAAATGGAAATGGGCGTCGGCATCCATGGTGAGCCTGGCCATGCCAGGCAGCCTTTCGCCGCCTCCGACACCATCATCGGCCATCTCTGCGAGACCATCGCCGGAGACATCGCGGCAGCGCCTGATACCAAGGCGTTGCTCTTCGTCAACGGCCTCGGCGGCACGCCGCCCGCCGAACTCTACCTCGCCTATAATGGCGCCCGCCGCTTCATCGAGGAAAGAGGCATGTCGATCGAGCGCTCACTGGTCGGAACCTACGTCACCTCGCTCGACATGCAGGGACTGTCGGTCACCCTTGCCTTGCTGACCGACGAGGAGATTGCGCTCTGGGACGCGCCGGTGGCGACGGCGGCTTTGCGTTGGCCGTGACGGCATCTCTAGGGTGTCAGATGTAAAGCGGTGCCATCTTCCGCCAGGCGCCGGCGCGGTGGGCGCGTCCGTCCCAGACATGTAACTGATGGCCGACATTCTTCTCGCCCAACAGCCGGCTGAGATAGCGGTTATTGTCGAGGAAAGGATCGGCATCGCCGATGGTGAGAACGATCTCGAGCTGACGCAGCCTGTCGAGCCGCCAGTCGTCGCCAAGTCCGGGCAGGAAATGCGCCGGCGTGTGGAAATAGATGCTGTCGTCGTAATAGCCGTCGAACAAGTCGCCGAAGGATTCCACCTTCATCGTCAGGTCGTAGCGGCCGGAAAAGGCAACGAGCTTGCGGAAGAGATGCGGATGGCGGAAGACGAGGCTCGCCGCCTGGAAGGCGCCGAGGCTGCATCCGTGCACGATGGTGCAGTCGTGCGAGTTCTTCGCCGCCATCAGCGGCAGCACCTCGTTGAGGATATACTCCTCCAGAGCGGCATGCCGGCGGATGCGTTCGGCCGGATGGCGATGGAAGCCGTAGAGGCTCTCGGCCGCCAGGCCCTCGATGCAATAGAGTTGAAGTTGCCCGGCCTGCAGCTTGTCGGCAAGGCTTCCGACCAGGCCGAGTTGCTCATATTCGAAGAAGCGCCCTTCCCGCGTCGGGAAAACCAGAACCTTGGCGCCGGCATGGCCGAACACCAGCATCTCCATGTCTCGATGCAGCCGCTGACTGTACCAGCGCAGATATTCGCGGTTCATGGCACCCTGAAAAACTGACCGATCTTGTCGCGGAGAACCGCCTCTTGCTCAGCGCTGCCAGGATAGTCGAAATGCCCCGCATCCAGGATGAAGATTTCATTAAATTTTGGTATCGCATTTGCGACGGCGAACTGACAGGGCGGCGCGACGGAAGGATCGAAAAGGGCAACGGCCGTCAGCATCGGCACCTTGATCCGGCTGGCAGCGGTCGCCGCATCGTAGAAGCGCAGCGTTTCCAGCACGTTTCCATGTTCAGCCTGATATTCCTGCACCGATTCCGCACTGCCGACGCTCGGTAACATCAGCCGCAGCGGCTGATGCCCGAAACTCGGCAGCGCCAGATGGCCGCGATCGATGCGCTCGTCGTAGGGCGATCGCCATCGCCCCGACGCCGCCGCCGAAGCTGATGCCGCTATAGCCGATGTGCCCTGAAAGCCAGGGATAGAGTGACGTAAGCGTCGAGACGGCAAGCCAGATATCCTCGACGCAGCCGCCGATGATATAGCCCTCCGGCTTGTCGATATCGTGCAGCACATGCCAGGACGGGTTCTCGGAGATCGGCGGATGCGCGCTGAGCGACAGCCCCCGGCAGCAGGGAAATATGAGCGCCGTTTCCCTGACCGGCAGATCGAAATCAGGATGATCCCGCCCGCCGTAACCGTGCCCGACGACGAGGCCGCGCCGCACCTGCCCTTCCCGCGGCAGGAGCAGCCAGCCGCCGATCCGAAACTCGCCGGTCGAGAGATAGACGAGGTCGAGCACACGCCAGTCGGGATGGGTGATCCGGCTGCGGGAAAGCACCGGCTGCGGATCGACCGTCAGCGCCCTGAGATAACGCGCCTCCCAGAAATCGTCGAAACCCTCAGGGGACTCGGGCGGATCGACCGCAAGAAGCTCTTCGAGCTGCATGCCGTAGGTCGGATCGAACTCGAAGGGATGGGTCGTCGGAATACTCATCCAAGGCTTGTCTCGTGAAAAGGCCGGCGGCGCAAGACTCTGCCTTAGCCCAGCCGATAAACCTTACCGGCACTCGGACACCTTTAGCGGCGTCAGTCTCCTCGTATCGCCCGGATGTGACGAAGAGCCTGTGGCCAACGGCGCGCGCAGTCTCCAGATGGGCGGCCGCATGGTCCGGTCCGGCTTCGAGCAACAGCTCCGATGTCACGACGCGGGCGCCGCAATAGTCGAAGATCCCGTGATCGATCTGCGTCTTCATGGCGCCGAAATAGCCGTGCCGCATATAAGTCCCGGCATCGGCGCCGCCGAGGCCGACCAGATGCACCGGTAGGCGGCCAAGCAGCTTCACCAGCCCGGTATCCGGGCGATCGTCGTAAGCCCAGCCATTGGTGAACACCCGGTCGATCCATCCCTTGATAAGCCCCGGCATCGACCACCAGTAGACGGGATAGACGAGCACCAGCGCATCGGCGCGGTCAACCCTTGCCTGCTCGGCAGCAACGTCGGCGGGCAGCACCCCTTTCCTCAGATGCAGAGCGATATCGGCCGCGGTGAACCGGGGATCGAAGCCCTCGGCCGAGAGATCGGCAAACTCGACGGAATGGCCGGCATCTGAAAGTGTGACACCTTCGGCAAGATGGGTGGCGACGCCGTGGGTGAGCGACTGGGGATCGGGATGCGCGACGACGATGAGCGCGTGCATGCAGAAAACTCCTGTTGAATGATTGCGGACGGAAGTCCCGGGCTGTATACTTTTGGTAAGCTACTTTCAGTAAGTTACTTTTGGTATATAGTGATATCAAGCGCCGAAACAACAGGTCAGCCGACCGATCCGCAACCGCGCCGCCGCCTGTCGCGGCAGGATCGGCATCGCCAGTTGCTCGACGTCGCTTGGCAGATCGCCCGTGACGAGGGAACGGAAGCGCTGACCCTCGGCCGGCTTTCCGAGCTGGCGGGCGTAACGAAACCCGTGGTCTATGATCATTTCGAAACCCGCCCCGGCCTGCTCGCAGCGCTCTACCGCGAATTCGACGCCCGCCAGACGGCTGTGATGGACGCAGCCCTTGCGGCAAGCCAGCCGTCGCTCGCCGACCGGGCCACAGTCATCGCCACCTCCTATGTCGACTGCGTGCTTCTTCAGGGCCGCGAAATCCCCGGTGTGATCGCAGCACTTGCCGGCTCGCCGGAACTCGAAAGGATCAAGCGCGAATACGAAGCGGCCTTCATCGAGAAATGCCGCATCGCGCTTTCGCCCTTTACCGGTACCGGCACGATCGCCGCAGCCGGCCTCTGGGCCATGCTCGGCGCCGCCGAAGCCCTCTCCTATGCCGCCGCGTCGGGCGACATCACCGCCGTCGAGGCAAAGAACGAACTCTTCGAAACCATCGTCGCGATGGTGGCGAGAAGTATGGGCGGCGGCACGCATCCCGATCACCTGCGCAATACGGCCGGCCTCGCATCGAGATGATCCGGCGGGAATACCTGTAGCGAATCCACCGCCCGCTTCGCCATGGAACTCGGTTATTTCGCGACCCTGGTGAGCGACGCGAGGGCCGCCTTCTCGCACCTAATGATGCATGCTGCGCACAAGCTGAACGGCCCGACCTACGCCCATGCTATTCTGACGACGGCCGAACTCATCGAAGTCTTGCCCAAGGCGTGTGCTTCAAAGGACAATGCCATGACCATGCTCTTCAAAATGCTCACAAGTGCCGGCTCGGAATCCCTGAACCGCGACCGGCGCAGGTTCCTGACCACCGCGGCGATCGGGATCGCCGCCGCAGGCGCGACCAGCCTGTTTCCGTCCTATCCGGCATCGGCTGCCACGGGAGATGCGATCCGCCCGTTTCGCGTCGACACTCCCGAGGCGGACCTCCTCGACCTTCGCCGGCGCGTGCTGGCAACACGCTGGCCCGAACGCGAGACGGTCGACGACCAGTCGCAGGGCATACAGCTCGAAAAGATCAAGCCGCTCGTCCATTATTGGGGCACCGGCTACGACTGGCGAAAGGCGGAAGCGAAGCTGAACGCGCTGCCGCAATTCATCACCGAGATCGACGGCCTAGACATCCACTTCATTCACGTCCACTCGAAACATCCGAATGCCCTGCCCGTCATCATCACCCATGGCTGGCCGGGATCGGTATTCGAGAACCTCAAGATCATCGGCCCGCTCACCGATCCGACCGCTCATGGCGGACGCGCCGAAGATGCGTTCGACGTGGTCATTCCGTCAATGCCGGGCTACGGCTTCTCCGGCAAGCCGACCGGCACCGGCTGGGGGCCGGACCGCATCGCGCGGGCCTGGGCGGAACTGATGAAGCGCCTCGCTTACGGCAGCTACGTCGCCCAGGGCGGCGACTGGGGCTCGCCGGTCTCCGGCGCGATGGCACGGCTCGCGCCACAAGGTCTGCTCGGCATCCACATCAACCTGCCGGCTGTCGTGCCGCCCGAAGTTGCCGCTGTGCTCGCCGCGGGCGGGCCGGCGCCGCAGCGACTCTCCACCGAGGAACGCGCGGCGTTCGATGCCCTCAGCGCCGCAGCCAAGATGGGGAACAGGTCCTATGCCACGATGATGGGCACGAGGCCGCAGACGATCGGCTACGCCATATCGGACTCCCCGGCCGGCCTTGCGGCATGGACGCTCGGTCATCCAGGCTTCACGCACTGGACCTACGACAGCAGCGATCCCGAAAAGTCTCCCGACGAGGTGCTCGACGACATCACGCTTTACTGGCTGACCAACAGCGCCGCTTCCTCGGCCCGGATCTACTGGGAATATGGCGGCGGGCGCAGTCCCGTCCTTGCGGCCGGGGAGAAGACCTCCAAGATCGCGCTTCCGGTCGCCATCACCGTCTTTCCTGGGGAGAGCTATCAGGCCCCGGAGACATGGGCCCGTCGCGCCTATCGCAACCTTATCTATTTCCACAAGGTCGACAAGGGCGGCCACTTCGCCGCCTGGGAGCAGCCCGAGCTCTTCTCCGCCGAGCTTCGAGCAGCGTTCAGGCCGCTGCGCCGACCGATATGAGAGGAGCGGCGCCCCCTCGCCGCTCAGGGATGCTGCCGCCTGGTATGATTGTCCATGATCGGCACCGGGGTCGCCTCCCTTGGCGCCAAGCTCACGGATTCCAGCCGCCGCTGCCATAGGGGCGCGTGATGATTTCAACCAGGTGGCCGTTCGGATCTTCGAAATAGACCCCGCGCCCACTGTCGTGGTCATTGGTCTCGCTCGGCTTCCGCTGGCCGGGGTCAGCCCAGTAGCGCAGGTTCCGCTCGCGAATTCGATTGAATATCGCCTCGAATTCACCGTCTCCGACCAAGAAGGCGTAGTGTTGGCGGACGATCTCGCCTTCCGTATCCATATAATCGAGATTGGCGTCATTGTCGGTCGTGACCATGTAGAACGGGCCCCAGCGCCGCGGCGCCGGCAGCCCCAACATGTCGGCCAGAAAATCTGCCGAGGCCTTGCTGTCGCGAGCCAAGAGGATTGTATGATTGAAGTGGATGGCCATAGCGGTCTCTCGCAAACGAGGTGAACTGCAACCTCGATGGAGGCTTAGCTCGGTTAAACACCCTTGTCCGCCTCTTGTTCCGAACCTCGGCCAAACTTGACGCGACCGTCGCGGCATCATGGCCCATCACCAAAGCAAGCCGGTGACCAGCCGGCGAACGGCCCTGCCGCTTCCCGGCCTCGGCATCAGTCCGTATTTTGCCCCGCCGCCGTGAGGATCAGCTTTGTGAGCTCGTCCGGGTGGGAGATCAACGACAGATGGCTGGCCTGGATTTCAATGGTCTTTGCTCCCATGCGTTTGGCCATGAAGCGTTCGAGATCGGGATTGATCGTCCGGTCCTCGGTCGAGACGGCATACCAACTCGGCTTCGAACGCCAGGCGGCCTGTGTCGTCTTGCCGGTCAGCAGCGCCTTCTGGAACGGTTGCTGCACGGCATAGAGCACTTTCGCCTTCGCCTCCGGCAGGTCGCCGGCGAAATCACGCAGGAAGGCTTCCTCGCTGAGGCGTCCCTCGTCGCCGTCGAAGACGATGCCGGCGGACGCCGGCGGCGTCGGGAAGGTTTTGGCGAGAGCGGTATAATCCTCATCCGCATCCGGCGCCCGCGCCGCGACATAGACGAGCGCCGAAACATCCGGGTGCACGCCGGCCTCGGTGACCATCATGCCGGAAAACGAATGCCCGACGAGAACCGTCGGGCCATCCTGCCGGTCGAGCACCCGCTTCACGGCAGCGACGGCCTCGGGCAGCGTCGTCAGCGGGTTCTGCACCGCCGTGGCATTGAGCCCGGCCGCTTGCAGGCGCGCGATCACCTCGGTCCAGCACGAGCCGTCGGCAAACAGCCCGTGCGCCAGCACGACGTTGCGCGCCTTCACGGGAGCGGATGTCGCGGCCATGCCGCGTGTGGCAAGCAGAGAAGCGGCGGCGCCGGCAACAAGGGCGGCCGAGAAAGTCCGTCTGTTCATCATCATGATCTGGTTCCTCGTGTGTCCAGGAATTGAAGGATCGAAAGCATGTCGGCTCGGGACCGAAGAACGGAAGCCAAGTCAAAATCGGTTGGTCTGTGATGCCGTGTCGGGACGGTTCGCTTTGCTCGGCGCGACGCGCTGGCCTTCGTCACGCTGCGGCTCCCGTCGTATTCAAATTCGGCAGTTGAAGCGGTTTTGCGTATGCAGAGGCCCGCTTACTGGAGATTTATGTATTCCCATCCGACATAATGTCAATTATTGAATACGTAACACCTTCGTGATGCCGCACATGTATACGCCGAACGGGCACGCAATCGCATTTGCATACACGGGCGCTCGGGGCCGATGCTTGAAACAGATTGGAGACAACGGAATGGCGAATGGTTTCGAAACCGGGGATGACGGCGATGATCGAGGGTTGCTCTCCGACCGCATTCGCAACGCCCTGACCGATGAGATCGCCACCGGCGCGCTGGCGGCGGGCGCAGCGTTGGACGAACAGCAGCTTGCCGATCGTTTCGGCGCCTCCCGCACGCCGGTTCGCGAAGCGCTGCGTCAGCTGGCGGCGGGCGGCCTCGTCGAGCTTCGCGCCCGGCGCGGCGGCGTCGTCGCCCGCATGACGCCGGAACGCATCATGGAGATGTTCGAGACGGTGGCCGAGATCGAGGCGGTATGTGTCAGGCTCGCCACCTACCGCATGACGCCGCTGGAGCGGAGCCACCTGATCGAACTGCACGACCTCTCAGAGCCGATTGTCGAAGCCGGAAATTTCGACGCCTATGACAGCTTCAACCGCCAATTCCATGAAGCCATCTATCACGCCACCCACAATGGCTTCCTTGCCGAACAGGCGATCGCCGTGCGCAACCGCCTGAACGCCTTCCGGCGCACGCAATTGCGCCAGGGCGAACGGCTGCGCCGATCCCGGGACGAACACGAGGCGATCATGCAGGCGATAGCCGAAGGCGACGGCGAAATGGCATCCCGGCGCATGCGCGCCCACATGCTGAATGCCGCCACCTCGCTCAGCCGTTTTATCGAAACCAACAAGCCCGCGTAAGTTCGACGTCCTACGGCGCGGGGCAGCGGTATTTGTAGGCGATCAACGTCGTCATCAACTCGTCGCCGGTGGCCTCGCGTATGCCGGGATTCTCGTCCAGGAATGTACACAACGTATTGCTGATTGCTTCCGCGGTGGTTCCAACCGGCACACAGACGTTTACCCCAACGGAGTTGGCAAAATACGCCGAGTTCACCATTGCTTTCGGCGCGGGAACGACTTCGGTGAAAATACGGCGGGCCAAATACTCGTCCCGGTTCCACTTGTCCAACCAACCCGCGACATATCCGACGACAAACTGCCGTGAGCCGCCGCAATCAGAATAAAGGAAGTCACCGCTCGAAAATCCGGCGGGAACCTTTGCTGAAGCCGTTGCCAAAAGGGTGGCGATAAGGATGCCCTACATCACATCTCCAAAGCTCGCTATAACGCAGAGCTTTGATCGGGACCGTGTCGGAAATTAGCTTAAAACGTGTCTTCTTTTTTGCTGCAACTAAAAACAAAATGGCCGCTAATCTCACCTCAGCCTCAATCGAACCGACTGACCTCAAGCCCGCTGCCGACCGGCAGGAGCACGCTTGATATCCCGGGCTTGGCACGGACAGCCTCGCCATAGCGTTTGAGATCATCGCCTCCCGGGCGCAGCATGTTGTCAGCGACGATGATCGCGCCCGGATTGAGCCTGGGATAGAAAGCTTCGAGGCAGGGAACGTAGAGATCCTTCCAGAGATCCACCAGCACGAAGTCGATGCCGGAGGAAAGCGCGCCGATCATCTGGACGGCATCCCCAACCTTGAATTCCACATACTCGGCGAGCCCTGCCTTGACCGCCATGTCGCGTGCGTAGGCCGATTTGTAACCGTGCATTTCCATGGTGATCAGCCGCCCGCCAGAAGCGCGCGCGGCTTCCGCCAGCCATATCCCGGAATAACCGAAGGAGGTGCCGAGTTCGAGAATGGTCGGGCTCTTGAGGCTCTTGGCGAGGATATTGATGAACTGTCCGGTCGCAGGCCCGACCGCCCGCAGCCGCTGATCCTGTCCTCCGTCGCGCCCGCCAGGAGGCAGTTCGCGCGGACTGTTATGCTCCGTCTCGATCATCGCGTGATAGATGTCGAGCACGTCCTGGATTCTGCTGTTCATTGTCTTCTCCATGACCGCCTGCGCGTTGATCAGCCGATCATTGCCCGACCGAAACACCGCCGGAAAGTTAAACTTTGGCAATCATCGCCATTGCTACGCCCCTTGCGGTTGCACATGCCGCCGTCGTCGGCTACATCATGCCGTCAATGGTCGGGTCACCCGGCCACGTAAGCGTTAACGTCACTCAACGCGTATGATCGAACGGCTCTGCGGCTTCGATCTGCGCGACTGTGTCCTGCGGATCGAGTTCAAAGAGCTCCTGAGGACACATGGATAACAATCAACTCAAAGATCAGACTTCACCGGCTCCCGGCATCGAACGGGTCCGCCACGACACGCGAAGGCGCACTCTCTCGGTCGAGAGCGTCGTCGACATCACTCCCGGCATGCGCCGCATCACATTGACCGGCGATGATCTTGCCGATTTCATCAGCCTTGCCCCCGACGACCACATCAAGATTTTCGTGTCGGCCGCCGATGGCAGCGAAGAACGCCGTGACTACACGCCACGCCGTTATGACAATATCGAACGGAAATTGATCATCGATTTCGCCTTGCATGAGGCAGGTCCAGTGACCCAATGGGCGATCGACGCGCGCGCCGGCGACAGTCTCGAGATCGGCGGACCAAGGGGCTCCGCCGTAGTGTCGAAGACCGTAAAACGATGGCTGCTGATCGGCGACGAAACCGCACTGCCGGCGATCGGCCGCCGGATCGAGGAGAGCAGCGCCGGAACCGTCATCACCACAATCGCAGCCGTCAGCGGCCCGTTGGAAGAACAAGTCTTCGAGACATCAGCCGAACTGCACGCCCACTGGGCGCACCGGCCTCTTTCGCAGGCAACCGATGCCACTGCACTGCTGAAACTGTTGAGCACGGTCGATATCCAGCCGGAAACCTTCATCTGGGTGGCGGCGGAAGCCTCGGTGACACGCGATATCCGCGCCTACCTGCTGGAACGAGGTTGCCCGCTCGGCTGGATCAAGGCATCCGGCTACTGGGTGTTCGGCAAGGCCGATAGGACCGAGAAATTCGGCTAGGACCAACCCGCATTCCGGATTCCATTTGGTGATGAGTTCTGACTCCCTTCGTTCCGGATTTTAAGATCCGGAACGATCAGATTGAGGTGAAGAGGTATGAATTGAGCGAAGTCCCGGCAGCCTCTGCCGGAACGCTGCGGCAGGTGGAAGAGCGTCCACAACTGTAAGCACCGGGCGCCGACCACCGACTTATTGAACGAGATCGACCACGCGGCGGGCAGAACCTAATGCAAGCGTCCATCCCAACATGCCGTGACCGGCATTGATGTAGAGACCTTTGATGCGTCGGGAGGCAGCGATAATGGGCTTGGAGGTCGGAGTCATAGGCCTCTCGCCCGACCATCTCATCAGTTCGTCCGATCGCTCGAAAAGGTCGGGCAGCACTGCAGACGCGGCCAGCTTGAGCGTGTCGAAACGTCTGGCATCAAAACCGGCCCCGGGACGCTCGATGTCTGCCAGTCCGGCGACACGAAAACGGTCGCCGATGGCTGCAAAGGCAAGCTTTCGCTTGACGTCTGTCAGGCTGATACTTGGTGCAAGGCCAGTTCTTGGAATGGTGAGCGAGTAGCCTCTGACGGGGCGTATGTCCCGGGCTTCAGGCAAATCGGACATCAGGGAGCGGATCTGCGGTCCTGCCGCAACGATGGCCGCGTCGACGCGAAGCTCGTCGCGGTCCTCGAACCTCAATCCTGTCAGCACGCCTCCCGTTTGGACGAAGCTCGAGACCCTCCTGCCGAAAAGCACCGACACCTGCCCGCGCTCGATCATCCAGGCGGTGAGCTGGCGGCAAAATCCGGCCGCATCGCCGAGGGCATCACCTGGAGTGTAAACGGCCCCGGCAATCTCTCCCTGATACGCGGCGAGCGCAGGTTCGATGTTTTCCGCCTCCACTCGCGTCAGCAGGCGCTGTTCGAAGCCAAGGGCATTCTTGCGGGCGACACTGGAATCCGCGGCAGCAAAACTTTGCCGATCGGCGTAGAGATGCAGTTTTCCGGCGACACGGTAATCGAATTCGACATCGGTTTCCTTAAGCAGGATTGCGAGCTCGTGACGGGATTGTTCGGCAAGGCGCAGGATGTCCTGCGTATTGTTCCACCAACACCTGAACCGGGTATTGGCAATAAATTTCAGGCCCCAGCATAGAAAGTCCCGATCGAGTTGCCAGCGGATCCGGAAGGCCGGATCGCGGCCCATCGCGATGGATGGCAGATGCTTCAGCAGGGCTGGCGATGCCATAGCGTCACCATAGGCCCAGGACAGCTGCGCGGCGTTGCCGGCACTCGCCCCCATGCCAGGCTCACTTGCCGCATCGATAAGTGTCACATCATGCCCCGCCCGGGCCAGAAGGTAGGCCGACGATACGCCGATGACGCCGGCGCCGATCACCGCAATACGCGCCATCTCAAGCCTCGTCGCCGACGACGGCCGTCAACTCGACCTCAACGGGAACCCCGCGCGGCAGAGATGTTACGCCGATCGCGATGCGGGCATGCGCCCATCGATCCGGGAAAAGCTCTCGGAGTAGTTCCGAAGCGCCATCGACGACGGCGCCGTGGCGCTCGAAAGCAGCATCCGCCGCGACATAGCCCGCCAGCCGGACGAAGCCCAGAATGTTGTCAAAGCCGCCCGCAGCCCCCTCCAGCTGCGCAAGCGCATTGAGAAGCGCCCAGCGCGCGCATTCTCGCCCCTCTTCGATGGAGACGCGTGCTCCGAGGTGTCCCGTCTGCAGCACCACTCCGTCCTTCAGCGGCACCTGACCGGAAACGGTGATGATATTGCCGTTCCGCACAGCCCCGGAAAATGCACCTGGCGGCGAGGATGCTTCCGGCAGAGCAAGCGCGAGCTGTGCCAGCCGTTCGCGTACGCGATTGCTTCCAGCCGATGAAGCATCGCGTGCCTTGCGGGCCGCCGCTTCTGCGCTGCGGTCGACAAAGGCCCCTATGATATTCCTGTCGAGTTCGGTCAGCCGGTATTCGGGATGCCACTGGATGCCGAGGCAAAAGCCGTCCGTTTCCCCTTCGAACGCTTCGATGGTGCCGTCCGGCGCCCTTGCAGCGATACGGAAGCGCCCGTGGCCGGCCAAAGCATGCCGGTGCAGGCTATTGACGCGTGCCGGCCCCTTCCCCACCCAATCGGTCAGCACGCTGCCCGGCTCGACTATGATCTCGTGCGCCAAAACGTCGGGGATATCTTGCGGGATGTGTGATTCGGCGGCGGCCGGCAGTTCGGATTGAAATTTGCCTCCAAGGCATTCACCGATCAGCTGCATGCCGTGGCAGATGCCGAGAAGCGGCTTGCCCGTTTTCAAGGCCTGCTCGACCAGCTGAATTTCGAACTGCCTGCGCGCGCCTGTCACCTCCGTCCCCGGCCGCGCACCGGTGAGGACGATCCCATCGGCGAGTGCCAACGCCGAGGCCAGGTTCTCGGTGTTATAAGGCAGGATCAACGGAATTCCCCCGGCCTCGGCTATGGCGTCCGCATAGTTGGCACGCACCACATACTCCGTCTCGGTCGGCGCATCAGGCGCCTCGCTGACGTCGGGCGTCATGAGGATCACCGGCCAGCGAGGTTCATGCGATTGCGTTGCATGCCGACGGGCGTTGCCCGTGACAACGGTCGTTTCAATGGTCATGGTCTTGGCCTTGTGATGACGAGTTAGCGGGCGGCCGGAAGGGCTAGCCGGCGTGAGAGGACCGAGAAAGGCCAGGCTATCGCGAAGTAGCAGAGGCCGACGCCAATGTAGATTTGCAAGGGCAGGAAAAACTCGGTCGCCATGGACCGCCCGGTGAGGACCAGTTCGTTGACGGTAATCAGCGAAGCGAGCGAAGAATCCTTGAGCAGCGAGACGAAGGTGATGATCATCGGCGCCAGAATGACACGCGCGACCTGCGGCAGGATGATCAGGACGAAGCTCTGGGCCGGGGTAAAGCCCGCGGCCAACGCGGCTTCGCTCTGCCCGGCCGGTATAGCCTTCAGGCCGGCGCGGAAAAGCTCTGCGACCTGGGCCGCGAAACACAACGCCAGGCCCGCAATCGCCGCGCCGAAAGCATCAAAGACGATCCCGATACCCGGCAAACCGAAATAAAGCAGAAACAAAACCGCCAGCAGCGGCACGCCACGCACGATCGTCACATAAAGGGCCGCAAAATACCTTAGCGCCGCGAAACTGGATTTCTGGCAGAGCGACAGCAGCAAGCCAAAAACGAATGCCAGCGCAAAGGCACAAACGGAAAGCAGGGCCGTATTCACCATCGCCCGCAGCAGGAGAGGCAGCCATTCGGCACCATAATCGCCATAGGGCGCTAGGAATGCACTCATCCTTTCAATCTCCCGTAACGTCTTTCGAGGAACCGCGTGACCTGCATCAAGGGCAAGCTCAGCAACAGGTAGAGTGCCGCCGCCGTCGCGTAGATCATTGTTGTCTGGAAGGACGACGTCACCATTGAACGGGCAAAGAACATGATTTCCGGCGCCGCAATGGCCGAGACGACGGATGTATCCTTGAGAAGCTGCACCGCGTAGTTCCCGAGCCCTGGAAGCGCTATCCGCATGGCCTGTGGCGTCAGGATCTCAAAGATCGTCTGGAGCGGGGTCAGCCCTGCGGCAAGCGCCGCCTCCGCCTGCCCACTAGGCAGCGCGGCGAAACCGGCGCGAAAGATTGCACAGGTGATCGCCGCTCCGATGAGCCCGAGGCCCAGGACGGCCGCCGTGATTGACGTCAATTTCACGCCGAGGCTGGCAAGCCCGAAATAGAGGATGAACAGATGCGTCAAGGCCGGCACATTGCAGAGAATCTCGCAACAGGCATCGATCGTCAGATCGATGAACTTGATCCCGGCAAATTGCCTGAGCAGGGCGAGAAGGAACCCGAAGACGGCTGCGAGCGCCAGTGAGGCGATCGTGACGAAAACGGTTACGCCGAGCCCGGCGACGAGCCCCTCGACGACCGAGAAGAATATGGAAAATCCGGTCATGACGCGCCTAGTGCCGGATCTTGTTGAGAAACGCTTGCGTGCGCGCTTCGCGGGGAGCGGTTATGACCTGGCGTGCCGGCCCGGCTTCGACGATGGTGCCGCCGTCAAGAAACAGGACGCGATCGGCAATGTCGCGCGCAAACGCGATCTCGTGAGTGACGATCAGCATCGTGCGCCCTTCGGCTGCCAGCTCCTCCATCACTTTCAGAACCTCCTGGACCAGTTCGGGATCGAGTGCGGATGTCGGCTCATCGAACAGCATGAGCTTGGGCTTCTGGGCAAGCGCTCGCGCAATCGCGACACGCTGCTGCTGGCCGCCGGACAGTTCGAGCGGTGAGGCGTCGGCGCGGTGTGTCATGTGGACTTTGGCCAACATTTCCAAAGCCAGTTCGCGTGCCTCGGCAGCAGGCAGGCCGCGCACCTTGCGCGCCGCGATCGCCACGTTTTCCGTCACCGACAGATGCGGCCAGAGATTGAAGAGCTGGAAGACCATGCCCATCTCGGCGCGTTGCGGTGCAAGTTGCCGGTCGCTCATGACATGGCCGTTGCGCACGCCGATCCGCTCGCCGTCGAGGCGGATCTCACCGGCACTGGGCTTTTCCAGAAAATTCATGCAGCGCAGACAGGTGGATTTCCCGGAGCCGGATGGGCCGATCAGGGCAATCTTCTCACCTGGCGCGACATCGAAATCGATGCCTTTGAGAACTTCGATAGGACCATAGCTCTTGCGCAGGCCTGCAACGCTGAGAAGCGCATTCATCGCCGTTTCCTTATGCGATCATATCTACAGCGCCGCGCGTCTTTTCAGACGCGCCAAGGACGCTGTAGCACTTTGAATTGCTGCATAATTTTCTCCTGAAATCGATTCCGATTTAAGGGATTATGCAGTAGGCGAAGAGAGTGGACGAAAGCCGCGAATTGCAGCTTCCGTCCGCACGGTCGTTCAGCCGCCAGCTGCGCAGGACGGCAGCTTGTAATCTGCGGGGCGATCGACGCCGGCGCGGAAATTTTGACCCACAGGCTTGAACCAGACATCCGACGACAATCCGTAGCGGGCGCCGATTTCCTTCATCTCGCAAGTCTTCCACATGTCGGCGATGATGGCGTCCATCTTCTGGCGCAGATCGTCGTTCTTCTGATTGAGGCCATAGACGACCTGCCCGAGACCGGTCAGCAGCGGGAAATCCGGACTGTTATCGGTGAAGGCAAGGAAGTGCATATTCCAATCAGGGTTCTGCTTGATGGCGAAGGAGATCACCGGCGGATCGCCGATGACAGCGTCGATGCGCCCGGCGATAAGATCGCGCACGGCCGCATCGGAAGTGTCGTAGAGCGAGAGCTGGAGATCTTTGATGCTCTTCAATTCCGGAATGAACGAAAAGCCGGTGATCGTGCCGATCTTCTTGCCTTCCAGGTCAGAAAGCTTGTCCCAGTTCGTCTTCGTCGACTGCATGATGCCGTTCTTGAAGTAGTGGATCGGCTCGGACAGGGTCATGATCTTCGTACGCTTTTCAGTCCAGCCCATGGTGCCGAGCATGACGTCGACGCGGCCTGACTGAACGGAGGCGATGGTACCCGACCATTCCATGAGCGCAGGCTGAACCTTGAGGCCGAGCTTGTCGGCAATGCGCTGCATGATTTCACCGTCATAACCTACCAGCTTCCCGTCCTGCCAGCCGGAGCCGGGCATGTCGCCGGTGAAGGCAACCGTCAGCTTGCCCTGCTCGGCAAGTTCGAAAGCATTGGCGATAGATGAAAGGGACATGAAGCTGCCTGCCAGCAGAGCGCACGTCACCATCCTTCTCGAAAGAGAAAGTGCCATTGTTCTGATCCTTGATTTGTTGGTTCCCCGGTCCGGTGGTTTCTGTCCCCGGATGTCGCGTTCGACGAGAGGAAACTTGACACTGAAGACTGCCGCTGAATTTTATAAATCGGACATTTTCTTTGAAAAAAGGACATGATGACTCTATCATCGCCACACGCCATGATCACATCCGAGGAACCTTCCGAAATATCCGCCAACGAGCCGGACTATGTGCGCTGGCTCGACGATCTTTGGGCCGAGCGACTTCTGGTCGCACGCGACCGAAAGGCCGATCTCTCTGTCGGCATTCTCCTCTGGCCGACCTTCCCGATGATGTCGCTGACGGGTATCGTCGAGCCTCTCAGGCATGCGGCGGACTTTGCCGACAATTCCCGTCCATTACATTGTCGCTGGTCGATCATGGGGGCTCCGGGCCATGCAGCGGTCGCCAGCTGTGGCATCCGGGTTCACGCCGATGCGCCCTACATTAACCCGACCGACTTCGACTACGTCGTGGTTATCGGTGGCCTCCTGCCACATCTGCGCGCCGCACCTAGCAAGCATCGCGACTATCTCAGGGTGGCGGCATCGGCAGGTGTCCCGGTAATTGGCGTGTGTACGGGCGCCTTCATATTGGCGCAGGAGGGACTGCTCGCCGGACGCAAGGCGTGCGTTCATCCCTTTCACGCGGAGGACTTCCGGATTGCCTTCCCGCGTCTTGCCTTCTCCACCCGCGATGACTTCCTGATCGAAAACGGCCGCATTACCGTGCCTGGCGGCGTATCGATCCTGTCGCTGATGACTGAACTCATCCGCACGCATTGCGGACCGGATCGGGCGGCCAAGGCCGTGCACCAGCTTTCGCTCTCGGAGCAGAAGCACATGAGCGCCTTCGATCACGGCCGCGCCACAACATTTCGCCGCACGGAAGATTCGCGCATACAGCGAGCCGTCGTTCTCATTGAGAGTCGGAAAGGCCGCGACGTCTCACCGGAACAGGTGGCCTCTCTGGTCGGCCTGTCACCACGCCAGTTCGCGCGTCTGTTCCAGGACAATATCGGCATGACCCCGAAGCGCTTTATAGTCGAGACGAGATTGCGCTATGGCCGGTTTCTGGTCGAAAACAGCACACTGCCCATGACGGCGATCGCCTTTGAAATCGGGTTCTCCGACTCCGCCCATTTCGCGACCGCTTTTCGCAAGAAGTATGGGAAGCCTCCCAGGAGTTTCCGCTGATCTTTGTCGAGTCACCACAAACGGCAGGATCGAAAATCGAATTCGACACTATTGCGATTTAATCGGATGCGATTTATATAGATATCATCGTCAGAAAGCTTGGACAGGATGGACCTATGCCGACATCTAAAGCAGCTAAGGGGCCGGATATGCCCGCGCCCACCTCCTCGCCAGCGAGCAAGGAAGGCAGGAAACTTTCGAATTTCCTGTGCTTCGCGGTCTATTCGGCAAATCTCGCCTTCGGCCGCGCCTACAAGCCGATCCTGGACGAGCTTGGCCTGACCTATACCCAATATATCGCCATGGTGGCTCTCTCCGAAGAGGACGACCAGACCGTCGGCGTGTTGGGGGAAAAGATGTTCCTCGAATCCAACACCCTGACGCCCATCCTCAAGAAGCTGGAGTCGAATGGCTATATCACCCGTCACCGCGATCCCGCCGACGAACGGCAGGTACGGGTCAGCTTGACGCCGGCGGGACGCCAACTCGTTGAATCTGATCCCGCCAACGCGCTGCTTGGCGCCACCGGCCTCGGCGACGACTTTCCCGTCGTGCAGAAATCGGTGACGACGCTGCGCGATAACCTGCTGCGGTCAACGCAGGGCGAACCGGGGAAATCGTGATCGCGGCATCAGTCGCCTGATCCGGGGTGGGTCTACTGCCGCAGCGGCCGGAACGCCGTCCTGAGCTCGGCAGTGAAAGCCATCGGCTGTTCCCAGGCGGCGAAGTGACCGCCCTTCGGCAGCCTGGCGTAGTGGATGAGCTTCGGATAGGCCTTCTCCGCCCAGCTCTGCGGCGCCTGGTAGATCTCATCGGGAAAAGCACTGACCGCCACCGGGATCTTGATGCCCCTGGGGTCGAAGAACCCGCCCGACGGATGGTGCGCGTTGTCCCAATAGAGGCGTGCCGAGGAGATTGCGGTGTTCGTCAGCCAGTAGAGCGTGATGTTGTCGAGGATATCGTCCTTGGTCAGCCCCTCGGGCTCTCCGTCGAAAACGCGGGCGATCATCCGGTAACTGCGGATGTCGTGGTCGAGCATCCACGACGCAAGCCCGACCGGCGAGTCGACGATCCCGTAGAGCGTCTGCGGCCGGTTGTTCATCTCGATGGCATAGCCCAGCCCATTCTTGTAGAAGTCGTCGAGCTGATCGAAGGCGCGCCTTTCGTCCGGCGACAGGTCGGCTGGCGGCATGCCGCCGGCGGCAAGAGCCTTAGCGATGTCAGCAGGAACCGTGGCCGCCATGTTCGTATGGATGCCGAGCAATCCCGGCGGCTCCTGCACCGCCATCAATTCGGTCACCGCGTTGCCCCAGTCGCCGCCCTGCGCCACGAATTTCGTGTAACCGAGACGTTGCATCAGCGTCACCCAGGCGTGCGCGATGCGCGGCGGATTCCAGTTCCCCGCCCCCGTCGGTTTCCCGGAAAAGCCGTAGCCCGGCAAAGACGGGATCACCACGTCAAATGCGTCCTCTTCGCTCCCGCCATGCGCTGTGGGGTCGGTGAGCGGTTCGATGATCTTCAGCTGCTCGATGATCGAGCCGGGCCATCCATGTGTGACGATCAGCGGCAGCGCATTTTTATGCTGGGAGCGCACGTGAATGAAATGGATATCCAGCCCGTCGATCTCGGTGATGAACTGCGGCAGCGCATTGAGCCGCGCCTCCATCTTGCGCCAGTCGTAATCCGTCGCCCAATGCTTTGCGAGTTTCTGGATCGTTGCGAGCTGCACGCCCTGCGTATCATCCGCGACGGTCTCCTTGTCAGGCCAACGGGTGGCCGCGACGCGCCGGCGCAGATCGTCAAGCTGATCCTCGGGGAAATTGGCGCTGAAGGGGATAAGCCCGTCGCCGTTTGCCTCAGCGCTACGCGTCCCGGCAAACATGCTCATGGCTCCGGCGGCGGCCGTGGCGGCAAGCAGCTCGCGCCGCGTGGGCGTCGATAGGGATGTGGGTGGCATGACGCTCTCCTCTCCGTTTGATCTGTTCGGAAACGGACGAAGATCGACTGACCGACCTCGTTCGTAACAGCAGGTCATTCGCGTCTGTCCGGGGACTATGCGCCCGGGCAATGAGGGGGTCAACTTACCCTGTCAGGCTATGCATCGACTGTCTCGATAGACGACTGGTCCTTGCAAAGAGCCGTGGCTGCGGGCAGCATCGGCGCGAGATCGATGAGGCAGAGGAGAATGCATGCCCGACATCGCGATGGGCGTCTTGAGCCAGAACGGAACCGTTCTTCTGGCTAGGCGCAGTGCCGAGCGCAAGGTGCACCCGGACCGCTGGAGCCTCCCCGGCGGCCATGTCGAAGAGGGCGAAGGCGCCGAGACGGCAATGTGCCGGGAACTGATCGAAGAAATAGGCGTGACGCCGCAGCGCTGGCGGTTTGCAGGACGGTTCGGATCGGAAGGCCCGCCCGAAGCATCCGTCATCTTCCATGTCTATCACGTCGATAAATGGCACGACCAACCGCGACTTGTCGGTGATGAACACACAGAGCTCAGATGGTTCACCGCCGCCGTGATAGAAAAGGAAACCGAATTGGCGTTGCCTCAGCTCACTGACATGCTGGCAAACCTGGCCATGCGGGAAACAGGCACGCCCGCTTAGGTCACTTCACGGTCACGACGTCTCGCCGGCTGGACGGCTCTTCAGTGCGCATGATGCTGAACGTCACCAAGCGCACCGGCCTCCATCATCTCGGCCGCCCTCGCATAACCGCCGCCCATTCCGTCGAGGAAATGCAGGTGCGAGTCCGCGCTGCCTGATGGCACGAGGCAGGTCATCAGCGCATGCGACTGGCGGTGCAGTCCGAAGTTGATCTCGCCGCGCGCCCTTGCCGGAACGAGGATCGCTTCGACCCTGTCGATCTGTTCCGGCGTGCAGTCCAGCGTCAGGCGCAAACCGTCGTCGAACTTGCGGAAATCCGAGCTGGCGGCGACCTCCGACCAGCCTTTCGCATCGACCTGCTTCCCGCTGTCTCCTGACAAGGGAACACCGGCGGGAAGCGGATGAGATTGGCGCGGCGCGGTATCGAAAACCGCAAGCACACGCTTCGCCAGCGCCGCAAAGACCTCGGAACTGATATGGTCACTTGGCTCGACCAGCAGCGACAGGATCTCGCCTCGCTGGCTTGGGAATGGGGTCCAGTCACAGCTCAGTCCAGTCAGATCAGGCTTCGCCGCGTAGCGGCCCGGCTTGACCAGATACCGGCCATTCCTAATCTGCTGCTCCGCCCATTTGAGCCCTCCCCCTGTAAACATCGCATAGGTCGCGTTCTCGGAGGCGGCATAGCGGGCAATTCTGACGTCGCGCCCACCGGCCCGGATTTCACGCACGGTGAGCAGCCCGATCCGAAGGTTGAGGTCGAGATCGGTGCTGGCAAAGCTTGCGACCTGCCGCAATGCCGAGGTCGCGGCCATGATGCCCTGCGGCGGCAAGGCGAATGCCGCCCCATCCCCACGAAACACGAAGGGGAAATCGAACGAACCCCAGGCATTGCCGAGCGCCGCGATAACAGATGCGCCGGCATAGTTGACGTCTTCATAGCGCCCCGACCGGATCGCAGCGGTCGAGCTGACGACGTCGGTGATGCCGATCAGCCAGTCATCGGGCAATGGCTCATAGACATCAGGGTCGAGCACGAGTGAAAACTCGTCATAGGCCTGGTGCGGCTGGGCGTGGCTATTGATCATGGCATATTCTCCAGATCGGCAAGGTTTCCGGTGCCTGCTACCTCAGGAAGGGGTCTGCCAGCCGATCGGCAGGCCCTCCGCATCAAATCCTCTGACGGTGGGGTCCGCCCTTCCCCGCTCAGACAAGCCTGGTCTGGACGTCGATATTGCCGTGTGTCGCCTTGGAATAAGGGCAGATGCCATGGGCTGCCTCGATCAACTCCTCAGCAACGTCGCGATCGATGCCGGGCAGGCTGACATTGAGGCGCGCCCTGAGGAAGAAGGAGCCGTTATCGACGTTGAGATCGATCTCCGCGTCGACCTCGGGACCGGCCGGCAGCGCGATCTTCCGCTGCGAGGCGGCGAACTCGATGGCGCCGATATAGCAGGCCGACCAGGCGATGCCGAACAGGTTTTCGGCAGCCGGATGCGGTTGCGGCAGCTTGATGTCGATCGTGCCGTCGCTGCTGCGTGCAGAGCCGTTGCGGCCGCCGGAGATGTGGGTTTTGCCGGTAAAAAGAAGCTTCTCGGTCATGATGATATCCTTTCGGTTTGATTTATTACGCGTCCGATTAAATCGGATACGCTCTAATACGCCGCACCAAAACCGATGTCAACACTATTCCGATTTAATCGGATGCGATTTATTTCTCCGGCCAAACTCATCACATCAAGGTAATCCTCAACGTCAGCTGTGCGAGCAGGCCGACCCGCTGCGCAAAGTCACGTCTTGTCCGGGAACAGAGCCCTCTATAGGCTCTGCCGGCAAGCGCGAGGTGGCTCCCATGAAAAAGCCCGGAGAGATGCCATGTCCTCCATAACGGCAGACAATGCGGGACACTATGTCGACAGCCGGAAGCTCGCCGCGCGGGCTCGACTGCATAGCCAATACACCATCGCCGAGACGCCCTGGTTTCCATGGGTTGCGGCGCAATTGTCCCTGAAGTCGGGCGATCGTGTCCTCGACGTCGGCTGCGGACCGGCCTGGTTCTGGGCAGCAACGGCAGGTCTGCTGCCGGAGAATCTTGACCTGACGCTCGCCGACCTTTCACAAGGCATGGTCGACGAGGCGGTGGCGCGTTGCAGCGCCCTGCCATTCGGCTCCGTCTGGGGTTGCCAAGCCGACGCTGCCGCGCTTCCCTTCGAAGATGGCGCCTTCGATGCCGTGGTCGCGATGCATATGCTCTATCACCTGCCCGAACCGGCCGCCGGCATCGCGGACATGTCAAGAGTGCTGAGGCCGGGCGGCCTACTCGCGGTCACAACCAACGGCGCCGGCAATATGCGCGAGATCTACGCGCTGACGACCTTGTTCGGCAGTGCCCCATCTGATCCGGCTGCCGAAGCCTTCGGATATGACGCTGCCGAACGATCGATGCGGTCGCAGTTTGGAAACGTGAGCATGTCGCAGCATCCGGCAAGCCTGAGGATCACTGAGCCCGAGGATGTATTCCTGGCGCTCACCTCCTACCCGCCCGGCGATGGCGCCAGCGAGCTCCAGCTCACCAAGTTCCGTCAAGCCGTTGCCGATGCCTTCAGCCAACGCAACGGCGTGCTTGAGGTCCGAAAAGAGACCGCGCTGTTCCTGAGCAGGAAGACGGCCTGATCCGTATCGCGGTGTCTGATGCGGCCTTACGACCGCGGCCGGCCGTCGTCGAACAGCGTGGCCAGCCACTGATAATATCGCGGCTGCTTCTCCCGCAGCTGGCTGCGCGAATGAGGCGGCCGGTCGATGTCGCCGAACAGGTAGACGCTGGCCGTGACCGCGAAGAATTCGTGGCTATTGCTCATCATGTAGGAATCGCCTGGCCAGACCCGCCGGCCGATATCGAAGAATTGCGTGACATCGGCATTGTCGAATCCCTCAGGAAGCATCCGGTCGTGATAAGCATGCAGAAGTTCATGCAGGATGATCGGCTTGTCGGGCGCAAGATTTTTGACGCGCAGGTCGATGCCGGTCTTGCTGCTGTAGTGGCCAGGCCCGGCTTTTGCGGCGGCGGGGTTGGCCCAGATCCTGATCGTGCGCATGAAAGTGAGGGCATCGGGTTTCAGATCGACATGCTCGACAATGTCGAGCTGCCGCTTGACGGCCGCGACCATCTCCCGATCGGGCTCCGCGCCCTTGGCGTTGGTGAGATCGACCTGCCATCCGTGATAGTTGAAAACCAGCGGATCGGCGGCCGCCGCATCCGTTGCCGCGACCGTAATGGCGATGGCAGCGCAGAGCGCCAGGATTCTCGAAATCGGTCTCACGGCCCCTCCTCTACATGTCCGACGCGGACTGTTGCACAGGCACCCTGAAGGCACAATCGCGTCACCACGGCGTTGATGTCGCGCGCATAAAGTCGGAAAAATGCTGATGTCGCCGGGCGGCGCTCAGACCTTTTCTTTCTTCCTGATTTTTTCCTTCGGTTCCACCGGCGCATCGGGCGTCGGCGCCAGAAGCTTGCGCAGTGACGAGATCTTGTCCTTCACCAGCGGCCGGAAGCGCGTCGCGCGATAGGGCATGTCGGCCGCACCATAACCCTCCGGCCCGTCGTCATTGCCGCGATTGATTTCCGCGAGCTTCACCCCGATGAAGGTGCCGTCGATATAATGGGTATATTCGCCCACCCAGCGGATCGTATAGATCTCGCCTTTGCGGATGAGCTGGTCGATGCTGACATGCTTGAAGGTATCGTTGATGCAGACGACCTTCTGGCCGACGTGGAAATCATAGCTCATGGATCAAACTCTCGAAACGGCAATCCGCCTCGCCGATCTATAGCGTGCCCTGCGGCGGGGATGAACCGTTTTCTGCCAGCCCGGCCCAATTGCGGCCGCAACATCAGCATCCGCCGCATGGTTTAGGAGGACATGCATCAGTCACAATAGGCCTTGCCGCTCTTGCGGGAGCGCAGATCGAAGTGAAAGTGGTTCCAGTGCTCCGGGTTGCTGCCCGGACCGAGTACGGTGTTGAAATAGCGGCAGCTGTCGCTGCGCACCGCCTTCAGCAGCCGCCCCTCGCGTAGCGAGAACAGCCCCTTCTTGCGCACGTCGATCTCGTGGCCGTTCTTCAGCACGAACTTGCCGACGTCGATGGCGTTGCCGCGGGCGTGTTCCGACATCGGATTGTATTTCTGCCGGCTGTTGTTCATGCGCCGGCAGGAATAGCCGCCGAGCGGCTGGATCGTCTTGATGCCGGACCAGTAACGGTAGCGGGCGGACGGTGCCAGTTCGTTCTTCACCCATTTGGCGAAGGCGAGCGTCACCTGGCAGTTCAGCGTTACGGCCGGGCGAACGCCGATATTGCCGGAAAGCCCCTTCAGCGACACCGGATAAGGCACCTGACAGGCCGGCCCATTCGAAATCGGCGGCTTGTCGTCGAAGAGCACGCCCATGCGCTTCAGCTCGCGCCGGCAGGCAAGCTCGGAGGATGGCATGACGCTGGGATCGACGGGTGCCGCCGGCTCGCTCATCATCGGATTGTTCGGCCGCAGCATCGCGACCTCTTCGCTCTCGTCCTCTTCGGGAACACGGGTTGGCGCCACCACGGGGCTGCCGTCGTTCCAGGCGGGCGCCCGGCTCATCTGCGTCTGCGCAGCCGGTTGCGGCATCGGCTGCTGCGCGGGTTGGCGCATAGGCTGGTTGAGCTGCGTCGGATTGTCGGTGCCGATGCCGTCGACAACCGGCTCGGTGGCATTGCCCTCGGCGATCTGCTGCTGTTGCTCCTGCGCCAGCCCGACGACCGGCTCGGCCCCGAGCTCATCATCCATGTTGACGCCGCCGGATGGGATCGCAAGATCCTGCGTGCCGCCCCAGTTCTGGTTCTGCTGCGCCAGCGCCTCGTCGCTGTCGATCATCGGCAGCTTGCGCCCCGGTGCGGTTTGCGACGGAGCGGCTCGTGCAGCGTGGCCAGTACCGGCAAGGTTCGGCGTGTCGAGGTAATCGACGGAGCCCTGGCTATTGCCGACGGGCGCGCTGGAAACCGGATAGGAGGCCTGACTTTCCACGGGTGCCATTCGGACCGAGGGCGCCATGCGCGCCGCTGGCGCCCGCGCGGGCGAGATCGAGCTGACCCTGGTGCCGTTGTCGACATTGGCCGGCGGCACCAGCCCATCACTGATCGAACAGGTCGTCAGCGCCGCCGAGAGGATAACGGGCAAAAGGATTCGCCGAGGAAAGGAAACAAACGCCATACTCTTATCGCTTCCACAGGCTGGCTGGGCAGTGACCGAAAAAACTCACTCCAATTTTAATTAAAAACGGTGAATGAAAACTTACCGGCACAATCTGAACGCGACGGAATTGAAAAAGGCCGGTTTCCCGGCCTTTAATCTCTCCGCTTCCTCACGCTGCCCGTGTGTATCGGGTCACCGCCGACTGCTCCGCGCGCAGGCGAAAATTCGCGAGCAGCGTTTTCAGCTGGGTGCTTTCGTCGGCAAGCGTGCGGCTTGCCGCCGTCGTTTCCTCGACCATGGCGGCATTCTGCTGGGTCATCTGGTCCATGTGGTTGACGGAACCGTTGATCTCGTTCAGCCCCGTTGACTGCTCGCGTGCCGCCGTGGCGATCGATGCAACGTGATCGTTGACCTGATTGACCAGCGCCTCGATCTCCAGCAGCGCTTCGCCCGTCGAGCGCACCAGCGCCACCCCGCCCTCAACTTCCGTCGCCGACCGGCTGATCAGCTCCTTGATCTCCTTGGCCGCATTGGCGGAACGCTGGGCGAGTTCGCGCACCTCTTGGGCAACGACTGCAAAGCCGCGGCCCGCTTCGCCCGCCCGCGCGGCCTCGACGCCGGCATTTAGCGCCAGAAGGTTCGTCTGGAAGGCGATCTCGTCGATGACCGAGATAATCTGACCGATGCGGTTGGACGAATCCTCGATCCGGCCCATCGCGGTGACCGCATTGCGGACGATCTCTCCAGATTTTCCGGCGCTTGCCTTGGTCTCGGCCACCATCTCGCGCGCCTCGTTCGCCCGTTCGGATGCCGTCTTGACCGTCGCGGTGATCTCGTCGAGCGCTGCCGCCGTCTCTTCGAGTGCGGCCGCCTGCTGCTCCGTGCGCTTCGACAGATTGCCGGTCGCCTCGCTGATGTCGGAAGCGCTTTCGTTGACGACATGGCTCGATTCGGCGATCGCATGGATCACACCGTTCAGCGCATCGACAGCGGCGTTGAAATCGCCCCTCAGCTTGGCGTAATCCTCGCCGATATCGCCGATCACAACCGTCAGGTCACCGCCCGCCAGCTTCTCCAGGCCGACGCCGAGCGCCTGCATCGCTTGAGTTTGCCGTTCGGACGCCGAACGCAGACTTGCCTCGTTGCCGCGGCGCTCTTCCTCGATCTGCCGCTGCCTATCGTCTTCCCGCCCGCGCAGCGCGCTACGCTCACCGACGGAGTCGCGCAGCACCAGCAGCGCCTTGGCCATCTGGCCGATCTCATCGCGACGGTCACTGCCTGCGATCTCCACCGATGCTTCTTCGGCGGCAATCGCGTTCATCGCCGCCTTCAGCCGGGCGATCGGCGCCGTCACGCTGCGCACGATGGCATAGGCGATGGCAATTGTCGCGGCGGCGCCAAGCAGGCAGAGCAGCGCGGCCCACATCGCGTTCTGGCGATAGAGCGCGGCAAGATCATCCGCATAGACACCTGTGCCGACGATCCAGCCCCAGGGCTCGAAACCGGCGACATAGGAATATTTCAGCACTGGCTGGTCGGCGCCCGGCTTCGGCCAAAGATAATCGACGAAGCCCTTACCGTCCTTCTTCACCTTGTTGACGAACTCGACGAACAGGAACTTGCCGGTCGGATCCTTCATCTGGGAGATATCGGTGCCGTTCAACTGCGGCTTGATCGGGTGCATCACCATGGTGGGACGCATGTCGTTGATCCAGAAATAGCCGTCGGCGCCGTAGCGCATCGCGCCGATCACGTCCTTGGCGGCCGCCTGCGCCTGTTCGCGGGTCATCGTGCCCGCCTGCTCCATCTTGTAATATTTGTCGAAGATGCCGAGCGCCGTCGCATCCATTTGCGCCAGCCCCGCCTTCCGCTCCGCTTCCAGCTCGGAATAGGAATAGTTCAGGAAGAAGACCATCGTCGCCGCCAGTACGGCAAGTGTGAATCCGACGAGGCAGTAAAGACGGGTGGAAATCTTGATGTTGCGCATGAGGTTCCCGGCGATTCTTGTATTTGAGATCGATCGCATTCTGAATTGCCGGAATTACTGGAGCGTAAAGCTTAATTAGAAGATGATTAAATAACGTTAGGTCAGGTAACAGTTGCAAAATTCAACCATTTGAAATCGAATGGGATTTCAATCGGCAAAGGCGGCAACATTTTTCTCGTCGACCGCCTGTTGCGCTTGGCCTTGCCGTCTTTTACAGCCCACAGCCTTTGCACTAGGGTGCTCCCCAGTGAATCGCCGGCCCATGGCCCGCACCAGATGGAGAAGACTTGATGACCGATGCCGCCAAGCCGAGAGGCGAACTGACGCTCAGGACGCTTGCCATGCCGGGCGATGCCAATCCAGCTGGCGATATCTTCGGCGGCTGGGTCATGGCGCAGATGGACCTTGCCTCAGGCATCCGCGCCGCAGAGCGTGCCAAGGGCCGCGTCGTCACCGCTGCGGTCAAGGAGATGGCCTTCGAGTTGCCGGTCAAAATCGGTGATACGCTTTCCGTCTATACCGATATCGACCGCGTCGGCCGCACCTCGATCACCCTCTGCGTCGAAGCCTGGGCGCACCGCGCGCGTTACGCCAAGATGGAAAAGGTCACGGCTGGCACCTTCATCATGGTGGCTCTCGACGAAGAGGGCAAACCGAAGCAAGTCCCCAAGGAGTGACAGACCAAGGATTGAAAGTATGGAAACGGTCAGCTCGCCGGAGGTCTTCCTTCACATCAAGGTGGTGATGGGCATGGTCATCAGCCTTTCGCTCGCCAGGGTGCTGACCGGCCTTGCCGGCATCGTCCAGCATCCAGGCAAGGCCAAGGTCTATCCCATCCATCTCGGCTGGGCACTGTCGATGTTCCTGTTCATCATCCATATCTGGTGGTGGGAATATCGCCTGCAGGCCGTGCCGGCCATCGGCTTTGGCATCTATCTCTTCCTGATCTGCTTCTGCAGCCTGTTCTTCCTGCTCTGCGCCCTGCTCTTCCCTGCTACACTCGACGAATATGGCGGCTACGAGGAATATTTCATTTCCCGGCGCAAATGGTTCTTCGGCATCC
The DNA here is from genome assembly GCF_004306515.1 of Rhizobium beringeri. Taxonomy (NCBI): domain Bacteria; kingdom Pseudomonadati; phylum Pseudomonadota; class Alphaproteobacteria; order Hyphomicrobiales; family Rhizobiaceae; genus Rhizobium; species Rhizobium beringeri. Next base: position 2,426,558 of record NZ_SILG01000001.1, read on the forward strand.
TCGGCCTGACCTACGCCGTCGATATTCTCGACACGGCGCTCAAGGGCCATGAACGCATCCTCTCTCTCGGCTGGGAATACCCAGCCCGCAACATCATCTACATCCTCCTCTGCGCCATCGCCGCCTGGACTCCCAACCGCCGCTTCCACGCCGCCTTCGTCATCGCCAACCTGATCTACCAAATCAGCTTCATCTTCCGCCTCTATGATGTGCTGGGGTGAGACGTGGTCCCGCGAAGCGGGAGCAATCGATCCAGTGAATCGATTGCAGCTTCGAACGCCCAGAGCCCAAGCGAAGGGCCGGGCAGCCGCAAACTCCATCCCCACAAAACCGTCACAAACATCACTCGCCGGCATCCGTCACCCGCCGTACCCCACCCACCCATCGAAGCCAGACGACCGCGTAATGCGCAGCGCACGCACACGTCCCCAGGATCGCGATGTGATTCAGGAAGAACCCGATGGTGGACTCCTGGAAGTCCCAGAATCGATCGATGGCCGGGCAATGAGCCGGTCTCCGATTCCCATGACGAACAGGCTGTGGATGCCCCACGCCGCTATTGCGCCCGCCGCTGCGCGAAGGGATGCAGTCCTGATCGCGTTTGGGGCACCGACCCGCAAAAGCCTGCCTATGACGGCCATGATCATCGACCAGTGAAGGCCGAGATGGACGGCTGCGAGGATGAACGCCCAATAGGCCGCAAGGATGTGAATTTCGCGCGCCGTCGGCCCGCCGCTCACGGGAAGGAAAGCAAACACCATGCGGGAAATCAGCATGCTGGTCACCAGCAATGCTGATATCGCCAGGGCGATCGAGATATTCGACGCGATTGTCAAAAGGTTTGGCCTGCCGAGCGCCGCCTTTGGCAGCCTCGCCCACCACCGCCTGTTGAAGACGTTGTGCGAGACGAGAAGGACGAACATGCTAGTGCCGATCAACTCATGCGAGGTGTTGTCGAGCCACCAGTAGGCGAGCGCGGCCAAGAGCAGCCCGGCGGCGGTGAAGTCGAGCACGAGGCGGATCACGAAAAAGGGACTCACGATGCGACGCCCTCACCGGGGTCTCGATCCGGCCTAGTCAATGACGGCTCCGTCAAATTCCTTGAGAGCGTCGAGGGTGTAGAGGAAGTCTTCGTCGGCCCTGGACGAATGACAGGACTGGCACCGCGCCGTGTTCTCGGCCATGTTGACGCTGCCGTCCGGCTTGAACCATTGGAACTGCCAGTCGCCGGTGCGACGGTCTTCGTCATAATCGCTGCCCCAGCCGGAACCCTTTTCCATGACGAAGGTGCGATAGACTTCCCCATCACGGTAATCGACCAGCACGAAGTGCGTACCGTCTGGAACGGGCTGCCCATTCTTCACAGCCTGGATGGCTTCGTTCGTCGTCATGATGTGCTCGGTCACGTTGCCGCGCCTGACGGTCGTGTAATGAACGAGGCCTGCCAATTCGGGCAGCGTCGTCCGGTTCGGTTCGGCATCGACGTTCCAGCCGACCAGAACCACGGCGCCAGCCATGGCAAAGAGAATGGAAATGCGCTTGATGAGATGACGCATGGATGTCTTTTCCTGGTTTTGTGCGGAAGATTCGGTAAAGGCGGAAGGCGGCTCGTCTCATTCGCGTCCGAAGACGTCCTTTGCGACGGCAACGGCCGAGACCGCGTTCGGCCAGCCGGCGTAGAAGGCAAGGTGGGTGATCGTCTCGATCAGCTCGTCCTCGGTCACACCGTTCTGGCGGGCCATGGCAAGATGGGATCTGAGCTGGTCGGGCCGGTTCATAGCGATCAGCGCGGCAACAGTGACCAGGCTGCGATCCCGCTTCGACAGCTGCGGGCGCTCCCATATGTCGCCATAGAGGACGTCGTCTGTCAGTTCCGCCAGCTTCGGCGCGGTCGCGCCCATCAGTTGCTGGGCGCGCGAGCGCCGGGACTTATCGTCCTCTTCGGCCGGTGCCTGAGCACTGACGACGCCCGGCAGAACGGCCAGCATCACGCTGGCGGACAGCATCAAGTTTCCCAACAATTGTTTCATGGTCTTCACCTCATGATTTCCGGGATCAGTCGAGCTTCCTCTCGCTAAGGAAAGCCGAGACCAGGTCAGCGATCTGGATGTTGTTCAGGTCGGAGAACGCGAAGTGGGTGTTACCGCGGATGCCGATCTCGGGAAGGTGCACGACGGTGACATCGCCGCCATGCTTGTTCACGGTGTCCCGCCACAGGCGGGCCATTGCCAGGCGCACCCGCCAGCTGTCCTGTGCCGGCATCGTCGTTGGCTGGTCGGGGATGTTGTCGCCATAGTAGATGACGATCGGGATCTTGGTCAGCTTGATGAAGTCGTCCATCGGCACCGGCACGCCCTTCAGCGTGTCGAAGGCGCTCGGCATATCGGCGGGGACCTCGCCTGCCGGAAACACGAAGCTGCTGCCGGGTTCGAAGGCGACGATGGCTTTAACCTTGTCGCTTTTGATGGCCGTTAGCCAGCCCGGTCCGCCGCCCTGCGAGTGAGTGAAAAGAATGCCGGGACCGATTTTCTCGAACAGCTTTGCCACCGCATTGGACACAACGTCCATATCGAACGGCCCGGTGTTCGGCGTCATCGCGCGGAAGTACTGGTTCAGCGCTTCCGGATCACGGGAGAATTGCACGCCGTCGAAATAGTTCGGCCAGATACCAACGCGAAACTGGTTGAACCAGAGCTGCTCGTCCGCTGTCGGCTTCACCACCGTCTCGGCCATGCTCCGCCCGGCCCCGCCCCGGCGCGGCTGGTCGAGGAGATAGGTGGAGAAGCCTCGACGCAGGAAGATATTCTGGAAGCCTTCGCGGCCGTCGGGCGTCGTCTCCCAGGTCTTGGAGAATTGTCCGGCACCGTGCCACATCACGATCGGATACTGACGCGGGTTTGCCGGCACCTGATAGAAGGCAAAGGCATGATCGCCGTGATAGGTCTGCCCCGCGGGATCGAGAGGTTTCAGCGGATCGAAGGTTCCGGGCGCCGTCGTGCTGGTTCCCCCGACGGCAAAGCTGCCCTGCTCCTGGATGACCAATGGCTCGGGCTTTACCGCATCGGCAGCCGTCGCCAATGGCGCGGCAAGCTGCGCTGAGGCAAGCAGCAATGCGGCCAGGGTGTTGGACAATCCATATCGCATGTCGGCTTCTCGCTTCGTTTCAGATGGCGAGAAGGTAGCGGCATCGGACGGAAAGGATTAGCCGGCCTGAACAGCTAGGGTCTATTAGGCTGACTAATTAATCACAGGCTGTTGATAAGCCGTGATGGAATAAAATCGGCACTATTTTCCTCTATAGCGTAGCGCATCGACGAACAGGGTGAAGGCGGGAGATGCATGCCGCCTGTTCGGATAGTAGAGATGGTATCCTGGGAAAGGCTGGCACCAGTCCTTGAGAACCCGGATCAGGCGCCCGTCTTCAATGTAGGACTGAACCTGATCCTCGGGCATGTAGGCCAGCCCCAGACCGTCCAACACGGCGCCGATCCTCATGGCAACGTTGTTGAACACGGCCTGGCCCTCGACACGGACGCGCAATTCACGTCCGTCCTTCTCGAACTCCCAGGGATACATGGTCCCGTGCGTCGGCAACCGCATGTTGATGCAGTTGTGCGCCGTCAGATCCTGAGGGACATCAGGGCGCGGATGGTGCTCGAAATAGGCGGGCGCTCCGACGACCGCCATGCATATCTCGGGGCCGATCCGGACCGCGATCATGTCCTTTGCCAAATGCTCGCCGAGCCGGATGCCGGCGTCGTAACGCTCGGCGACGATGTCGGTCAGGCCGTAGTCGACGATCACCTCGACATTTATATCGGGATGACCAGGAAGAAACCGAGCCAATGCCGGGGCGAGAACGGAAATCGCCGGATGCTCGCCTGCCGTGATGCGAATGGTGCCCGCCGGCCGCTCGCGCATTTCGCTGAGCGCGGCGATCTCGAACTGGATTTCTTCAAATCTCGGTCCGACCCGTTCCAGCAGACGTTCTCCTGCCTGCGTCGGCGACACGCTTCTGGTCGTGCGGGTCAAAAGGCGAAGCCCGAGCTTCTCTTCGAGACCGCGCACCGTCTGGCTCAGCGCCGATTGCGACACGCCGAGCTTGGCGGCCGCCCTGGTAAAGCTCCGCTCCCTGGCGACGGTGAGAAAGGCCACGAGTTCGTTGAAATTGTTGTCCTGAGGCATTCATTAGTCCGTCTTATAGGTTCATGCGCATTACAGCATCTAATCGAAAGCTGACACGAGGACTAAGTTCACGTCAACTCGACCGCGAGACCGGCTGCTCCCGCGCCGCGGAACGGACTGCCCCGAGCCCAAACAAAACCAGGAATGGATACGACCATGAAAACACGCACTATCGGCGATCTCCAAGTCTCGGCACTTGGTCTCGGCTGCATGAGCATGAGCGCCGCTTACGGCCCGCCCGCCGATGAAGGTGACATGATCAGATTGATGCGCACCGCCCATCAGCAGGGCGTGACCTTGTTCGATACGGCCGAAGCCTATGGCCCTTTCGTCAATGAAGAGCTTGTCGGCAAAGCGCTCGCACCGATCCGCGACCAGGTGGTCATCGCCACCAAATTCGGCTTTGATATCGATCAGCAAACCGGTGAACGCCGCGGCGGCACGAATAGCCGCCCCGAACATGTCAAGGCAGTTGCCGATGCTTGCCTGCGCCGCCTGAAGACGGACCGCATCGACCTGTTCTATCAGCATCGCGTCGATCCCGACGTGCCGATCGAAGACGTGGCCGGTGCCGTCAAGGACCTGATCGCAGCCGGCAAGGTCAAACATTTCGGCCTTTCCGAAGCCGGCGTTCAGACGATCCGCCGCGCCCATGCCGTCCAGAAGGTGACAGCCGTCCAGAGCGAATATTCGCTCTTCTGGCGCGGCCCCGAGGCGGAACTGCTGCCCACCCTTGAGGAACTCGGCATCGGTTTCGTGCCCTTTAGCCCACTCGGCGCAGGCTTTTTGACCGGTAAGATCGACGAGAATACCAAGTTCGATCCAAGCGATTTCCGCAACAGCGTGCCGCGTTTTTCGCCCGAGGCGCGCAAGGCCAATTTTGCGCTCGTCGACCTGATCAAGCGGATCGGCGACCGCAAGGGCGCAACACCCGCGCAGATCGCCCTCTCCTGGCTACTGTCCCAAAAGCCATGGATCGTCCCGATCCCCGGAACAACGAAGCAGCATCGGCTGGAAGAGAATCTCGGGGCGGTAGACGTCGACCTGCTGCCCGACGACCTCGCCGAAATCGACGCAGCCCTCTCCGGCATCGAGGTTCAAGGCGAGCGGCTTCCCGAGGCAGCGCTGAAGATGACTGGCCACTAAAGGCCTATCACCCCGGCCCCTCGCTTGGGCTCAGGGCGTTCGGCCCTGCGATCGATTCACTGGATCGATCGCTCCCGCTTTGCGGGACCGGGCCTCACCCACGCAGAAACTGCGACCCCTTGTCGAACCCCAGCCCCGGAAAGATCTTCCCCGTCAAATCATCGGCAGACACATCGAACTGCCGGTAGAGCATCGCCGCGGCGAGTTCGCGCACGTCGGCGGTCGGCATCAGGTCGCGGTCGTCGAGCAGCTGGCCGTCGCCGATGCCCGGCCAACGGCCGAGGATGCGGCCGCCGTTGATGGCGCCACCGGCAAGCAGCGCGCAGCCGCCGGTGCCGTGGTCGGTGCCGGCTGAGCCGTTCTGGCGCACCGTGCGGCCGAACTCGGTCATGGCAAGCACCACCGTCTTTGCCCAGATCTCGGGCCCGAGCGTGGTCTTCAGCGTATTGATCGCCTGCGAAAGGTCCTGCACCGGCCGCTTGAACTGGCCGGCCTGGCCGATATGCGTGTCCCAGCCGCTGATCGAGAAGCTGGCGATGCGGTAATCGCCCTTCAGCATGTTGCCGGCGAGCGCCGCCACATCGGCGATCTTGGCGCCGCGCTGGCCCTCCGGCTCGACCATCATCGAGGCGGTGTCAGCCCGTGTCGCCTCGGCAAGCGCCTCGGCGAACGGCGGATCGCCGGCATAGAGCCGCGCCAGGAACTGCATCTCGTCGCGCGCCGGCGTCAGATTGGAATCCGACGCCCAGACATCGACATTGTTGGGTCCGGAGAGGATCAGCTCCGTTGAAGTGTTGATGTCGATCGCCTTGCGCGCATCCGAGCGCGGAATGACGGCGAGCGCCCGATTCAGCCAGCCGGTCTTTTCCTCGGCGACATGCTCGCCGCCGGATTCCAGCATGTCCTGCCCGTCGAAATGGCTGCGCTGGTCGCGGTAGGGCGTCGATACCGCATGCACGAAGGCAAGCTCGCGGCTCTTCCACAGCGGCATCAGCTCGGCCGCCGCAGGATTGAGGCCAAAATGGCCATCGAGATCGAGAAGCCCGGTATCGGGCGTCAGCGCCAGTGCCGGCCTGAGCGCCGCAAAGCCGGCATCGCCATAGGGCTGCACAAGATCCAGCCCGTCCATCGCGCCGCGCAGCACGATGGTGACGAAACGGTTGTCACCCGGCATCGCCGCGAAAGTGACCGGCGTGAAGACGGGGGCGGCGGCAAGACAGCAGGCAGAGGTCAGAAAGCCGCGGCGGGACAGCGAAATCCGGTTCATGGGCAGCGTCATGGGCGAGGCCTCCTAAGCAGGTTCCGGAAAAGTGTCCAACGGTTTTCCGGCCAGAACCTGCGACAAAACAAGGGAGCTAAGCAGACGAAGCGTTGGCTTGCCAACGAAAGTCTGGTTAGCGGCGATTGAATTCGGGCGATGCCAGCACCAGCGTCAGCCCGCTGATCTTGTTCGGCGCCTGCGACACCACGCGGATCGTCTCGTCGCGGGCAGCATCGGCAAGCGTCGACTTCAGGAATTCGCGCGGATCCTCATCCCGGCCGAACTGTGCTGCGGCCCGCCTTGCCCAGGCCAGCCGCTCGGCGAGCTGGCTGCCGGTGATCCAGGCGGAGAAGCCTTCCTCGAAACCGGCCGGGCTCGGCGGCAGCCAGGTCGGCTGCCCCATGCGCCTGAGTGCCCCCTGCCCCAGCGCCCGCGCCGTCTGGAAGGCTTTGAGGCGCTTCTCCCTCGCCTCGCCGGCAGGATCCGTCGTCACTGGCGATCCTGCCATGCCAGGCGTGTTCGCCGCCATGTCGCCCTCATCAGTACCCTGCTGGTTGGCCGCGAGGAAACTGCCGACAACGCCGTTGACCGGTCCCGCATTCAGCGCCCTCAGGCCGGCGACGACATAATCGAAGGGCTGGCGCGCCTTGGCGCCCTCGTCGCGCCAGGCGGCAGGATGGTCGAGCATGGCGGTGTAGACGGCGGTCAGGTCGCCATCCGTCTTCTTCCAGGCTTCGGCCATGTCGGACACCATCCCCTCGTCTGGCTGGTCGGAGATGAAATGCACCGCGAGCTTGTGGCTGATATGCGCCGCCGTCTTCGGATGGAGCGCGAGATCGTCGAGCATGTCGAGATAATCGTCGCGCGAGCGCCTGCGCCCGCCATAGCTGACGCCGAGCACCTCATGCTCGCCGGGCTCCGAAATATTCGGCCGGAAGGCGATGTCCATCTCCTTGCGGTCGATGGTGAGCCCCGTCAGCACCATGGCTGCCGCGGTCACATCCGCCTGGCTATAGCCGCTGCCAGCGCCGAGCGTGTGCAGCTCCAGCAGTTCGCGGCCGAGATTTTCGTTCAGCCCCTTGTTGCGTTTCATGCCGCCGGCCGAATCCGGCCCGAGCGAATCCGCCTGGTCGAGATAGATCAGCATGGCCGGATGGGCGGTGGCATTGCGCAAGAGATCGCCGAACCTGCCTGAGATGAACGGCCGGATCGCCTCGGCCTCGTAGAGCGGCACGATGAGGCGCATCGGCAGGCTCTTGTTGGCGCTGGTGGAGAAATGATCGGTCCAGAAGGTCGCCAGCCGCTCGTAGAAGCCGTACGGCGACAACACCGCCTGCATCAGCCGCAGGTTCGAATCATGTTGAAACTGCTGCTGCGCCTGGCGCTGCACCCCTTTGCGCATCTCGCGCTGCGTCGTATCGTCGGTCACCGTCTTGGCGTCCTGACGGATCTGCTTGAGCTGCTCCTGCAGGCTGAGGATCGCCCGGTGGCGCATATCGGGACCGCCAAGGGGAAAGTCCGGCATCGCCGCCACCCCCTTGCGCAGCTGGCCGATGAGCTCGTCCTTGCTGCTCGGCGGCGCCTCGCCTGGCCGGAAACCATAGCCGAACCGGAGCGCCGCCATCGTCGGGAAAGACAGGCTCATGGCAGATCACCTCCTGATCACTGCTGAAGCAATTCCAGCAAAAGCGCACAGCGGTTTTGCGCCCGGAATGCGCAAAACCAAAAGCTTGAGGTGACAGGCTGCCAGCCGATTGCGACCGCAATCTGTAGGAAATGCGGCAATATCTAGACATGGACGATTTGTAATCTATTGAAAAGGCTAAAGTTTATGCACGGAAGATGAAGGATGCACCAATTGCGATCAGGGCAAAGCCAATCGCATGGTTCCAGGTGAGGTTCTCGCCGAGCCAGAAAATCGAGAAGCCGGAAAAGACGATCAGCGTGATCACCTCCTGCATCGTCTTCAACTGCGCCGTCGTATAGACCGCCGAGCCGATACGGTTGGCCGGCACCGCCAGGCAATATTCGAAAAAGGCGATGCCCCAGCTGACGATGATGGCGAGGAAGATCGCGCTGCTCTTGTGCTTGAGATGCCCGTACCAGGCAAAGGTCATGAAGATGTTGGAGGCAAACAGCATGACGACGGGCCAGACGGCGGCGGGAGAAAAGGACATGGAATAACTCGGGACTGTAGAGGGAAAGATCGATCCGGCGAGATGCCAGCGGGCCTTACCTAGCACGCCGTCATTCGACGGCAAGCCCTCAAGGCTCGGACCAATCGTCTCACGCGACTGATTGGGATCAGCGGCAGCTCGCGCAGCGGCTTGCCTTCCAGCATCAGCCTGTTGCGGTCGGCGTTTTAAGATCGCATCTGCGGTTGCAAAGTGCTGAGGAGTTGAAAGGCCGGCGACAAGTGCCGCCGGCCTTCATAACCGCAGGCAGCGCTAGATTCGCATCGCGCCATGCGGTTCCTCGGCCTCCTCCGTGCCGAAGCGGACGTCCTTCTTCTCGTAGCCGAAGCCGGCAAGGGCCGCGACGATGAGCGCCACCACGGCCGCGACGATCAAGAGCGCATAGGCATAGTCGCCGTCCCAGCGGGCGGCCAGCCCCGCCTGCAGCGTCGCATTGCCCGAGGCGAGCAAGTTGCCGAGCTGGTAGGCGAAGCCAGGAAAGGTGCCGCGCACCTCGTCGGGCGACAGCTCGTTCAGATGCACCGGCACGATGCCCCAGGCGCCCTGGACGAAGAACTGCATCAGGAAAGCGCCGATGGCGAGCAGCACCGGCCCCGGCGCATAGGCCCAGAGCGGCGCGACGGGTATTGCGATCAGTGCGGCGATGACGATAGCCTTCTTCCGGCCGATCCGCTGCGACAGCGCCCCGAAGAACAGCCCGCCGCAGATCGCCCCGATATTGTAGACGATGGCGATCGCGCCGACCGTATAGCTCGAATAGTTGCGCTGCGTCTCGAGGAAGGTCGGGTAGATGTCCTGCGTGCCGTGGCTAAAGAAGTTGAACGCCGTCATCAAAAGCACCGCCCAGATGAACAGCGGAATATTCTCGCGCAAGACCGTCAGGAACGGCCGGCGGCCCTCGGCCTGCCGCTTCAGGAAGGCCGGGCTCTCCTCGACATTGCGTCTGATGTAGAGCACCAGCAGCGCCGGCACCGCGCCAACAAAAAACATGCCACGCCAGCCGATGACCGGGAAGAGCAGGAAGAACACGATCGAGGCGATGAGATAGCCCGAGGGATACCCGGCTTGCAGGATGCCGGAAACGATGCCGCGGCTTTCCTCCGGCACCGTCTCCATAACAAGCGAGGCGCCGACGCCCCATTCGCCGCCCATGGCGATGCCGTAGAGCGCCCTGAGCACAAGGAACATGGTGAGCCCTGTCGAGAAGCCGGTCAGGAATTCGAACAGCGAATAAAGCAGCACGTCGGCCATCAGCGTGATGCGCCGCCCGTAACGGTCGGCCGCCAGCCCGAAGATCAGCGCGCCGAGCGCCCGCATGGCAAGCGTCAGGAAGATCGCCACCGACACGGCGGGAACGTCGGTGTGGAATTCCTCGGCGATATATTTGAGAACGAAGACGAGAATGAAGAAATCGAAAGCGTCGAGTGTCCAGCCGAGATAGCTGGCGATGACGGTGTTGCGCTGCTGCGGCGTCAGCCGGCGCAGGCTTTCCAAAGCGGACATCTGATATTCCTCCGTCCGAAAGCGGCGGCGAGGCGGGCAATTCCGGATGCCGTCGGAAGGGGTGCCCGAAACGGGCGGGTGATGCTGTTACGGCAGCGTTTGCAGTCGGAGACAGCGGGCAATAACGTCAGCAATGCTGCCCGTGTTCCATCACGATTGCCGTGATCGGCCGGCACGTCCAGCGCCACCATTGAAGGCATGCCACTCTCCAGCGCCTTTTGTTCTTGGCGCGGCATCCTCCAACGCCCCTGATCCTGAGGCGCGGAGCCCACAGCGCGAAGCCTCGAAGGACATGCCGCAACGCCGCTGCTTGCGTCCACTTGACGCCGGCCGCGCCGCCCCGTCCTTCGACGCGCCTCAGGGTTCTCTCCGGCGTTGCCACCATACCCACCACACTCGGTCGCAGCGAAAATGCCATGCCTAGCTCTGGCCCGGCACCCTGCCCCGGCACGCCCACGCCACCGATGCGAACGACCGCGGCCCATTCGGCTCGCCAGCCTCGTAAGCGGCCCTGACGGCGGCATCGACCGCCTTTCGCTTCGCCGAGTCGAGCCCTGCGACATATTTACCGAGCGGTCCCTCGCCGGCGGCGATCGGGCCCCAGTAATCCTCGAAGGAAAGATATTCCATCCGGATCAGCAGCGAGGTCTCCTCAACATCGGCTAGGCCCTGCGCGATGAAGCTCTCCTGCATTTCCCCCGGCCGCATCATCGGCTGGAAACAATATTTGCGCCGCAGGGGCAGCGCGCCCTCATCAAGCATCGCCACCGTATCCCACATCATCCGCATGCCGGACATGCCGCCATAATGGTCCCAGACGGCGGCCGCGACCACGCCACCCGGGCGCACCACACGGCGCATCTCGGATACCGCCTTTCCCGCCTCCGGCACGAAATGCAGTACGAGCAGCGCCATCGCCCTGTCGAAGCGATTATCCTCGAAGGGAAGCGCGCAGGCATCGGCCTGCTGGATCGATACGCGCGGATCGGTGTTGCGTCGCTTTGCCGCCTCGACGAAGACCGTTGAATAATCGATGGCGACGATCTCGCGAAGACCCGGTGTTTCCGCAAGGGTGAAGGTCAGGCTGCCAGTCCCGCAGCCGACATCGAGCACGCGATCCCCATCCGCCAGACCGGCGAAATCGACCAGCATCGGCGCCAGCTTCCTGCTCCAGCGCCCCATCAGCCGTTCATAACCATCCGCACTTTCGACATTGAAACTCGACGGCATTGAAGTCTCCCCTTCAAGGACGATGGTCTGCCGACGGACAATAGGATTCCCCAGCAACCCTAGCAAGCGGAACAGCCGTTCTCACCCGACCTTCGCGTCCGACCAGTAGCGCTTCGGTGCGCGCCCGAAGACACGCTTGAACGCGTTTCCGAAGGCGCTTTCGGAGGAATATCCGAGTGCCGCGGCAAGGCCGGCGACCGAGACATCCTCTCGGCGCAGGGCTTCGCGGGCGCGATGCATGCGCCAGCGCGTGACATAGTCGAGGGGTGCAACGCCGACCAGTTCCTTGAAACGTTGCGCAAAGGCGGAGCGCGACATGCCGATCCGGGTCGCCAGCGCCTCGACCGTCCAGCGATGGCCGGGGCTGTTGTGGATCAGGCTGATCGCCGCGCCGATCTGCGGATTTGTCAGCGCGCCGATCCATCCCGTTTCGGCAGCACCCTCCCGGCCCACATAGGCCCGCAGCGCCTGCACGAGCAGGATGTCGCCCATGCGCCGCGTCATCAGCGTCGAGCCCATCTGCCCGGCCTCGAGTTCGTCGTCGAGGGTTGCGAGCGTAGTGCTGAGGAGTGCGGCGCCGCGGTCGCTGGCCGGGATATGAATGAACGGCGGCAGCGCGTCGAGCAGCAGCCGGGCGTTGCCGCCTCCGATGACGAAGCTGCCGCCGATCAGCGCGGTCTCGCCACCGCCGTGCCGGGCGATGTTGGAATGCTCCCAGTCGAAGAAGGCGATCCCGTCCTCCGGCTCCCTATCGAGATCGTTGGCGATCACATAGGCGGGCGCATTGGCAAGCAGGAAGGTGTCGCCCGCGACAAGCGAAAATGGCGACTCACCCGGCAGAACGATCGAGCACGCGCCGCGGAGGACAGCAACGAACTTGAGCGCGGGCTTGGCCGGAAAACGAAACGCCCATTGCCCGCCGACCTCGAAACGCGTGCAGCGCGCACTCTCTATCTCGAGCAGCGAAAAGACATCGGACAAGGGATCGATCACGGGTTCTGGACGATCTCGACGAAATCAAAGAGCAACTAGCATAGATTCTCCAGGCAGTACCTGCAATCCTCAAAGGCACAAAGGAGAACGAAGATGCCTGATATCAAGGATAAGGTTATTGCAATCACGGGCGCCAGCAGCGGCATCGGCGAAGCCACAGCGCTGCTGCTGGCCGAGCGCGGTGCGAAGCTCGTGCTTGGAGCCCGCCGCGCCGACCGGCTGCAGGCCCTGGCGCGACGCATCGCCGAAAAAGGCGGCGAGGCCGTCTGCCTCGCCATGGACGTGAAAAAGCGCGAGGACCTCACAGCTCTCGTGGCGCTTGCCTGCAACAGCTATGGCAGGATCGACGTGATGATCAACAATGCCGGCATCGGGCCGATCTCCCTTCTTGATGAACTGCGGGTCGAGGATTGGCAGGAGATGATCGACGTTAACATCAAGGGCCCGCTCTATGGCATCGCCGCGGCCTTGCCGGTGTTCCGCCGGCAGGGTTCCGGCCACTTCGTCAGCACGCTCTCGACCGCCGGCCTCATCATCAAGCCGACCATGGCCGTCTATGCCGGCACGAAGAACGCCATGCGCACCATCGCCGAAGGCCTGCGGCTGGAGGCCGGCCCGCATCTGCGCGTCACCAACATCTCGCCGGGATTTATCAAGACCGATTTCGCGGGCTCCATGACCAGCCCAGAGATCAAGGCAGAGATGGCAAAGCGCATGGACGAGATGGCAATTTCACCCGATGCTATCGCCCGCGCCATAGCTTTCGCCATCGAGCAACCCGCCGATGTCGATATCAGCGACATCGTTGTTAGGCCGACCGCTCAGGCGTGAGGTATCGTTGGCAGCGGCGGCTCCTGTCTATCTCGAACAGCAGGACAATCGCCATGCGGCGTGGAAGCGATCGATCTGCCAGTCCAGCGCTCTTCAATTCTGCGATGTAGAGTTCGGACATGCCCTTTGCTCTCCGTCATGCCCGGGCTTGACCCGAGCATCCACGCGGCACCCGCGAGCGGCCGTGGCCCATGGATCCTCGGCTTAAGTGTAAAGCCCGAGGATAACGGAGAATGTGGCCAAGACCATCAAGGCATCACCTGTCGGTGACACCGGTCAGATCACCGGTGTCACAGCGAACTCAACCAGCCGCCTTATCGAGAACACTCCAGTCAAAACCGCGTGCCCAGTCGGCGTAGCTGTGCCATCCGACATCGGGGAAATCGCGGCGCAGGGCGGCGATATCGGCGTCGTAGCCGGTACGGTCGAACCATTCGAACATCAGCGCCGTATCCTCGCTCTGCTGCCGTATCGCCGCGATCGGCAATTCCCGGTAAGTGATGGGGCGGCCGAGCACCTCGGACAAGATCTTCGCCTGCTGCTCGCCGGACAATTCGTCGCCGGCAATATCGAAACGCTTGCCGAACACCTGCTCGCGCCTCTCGGCCAACGTCGCGACGAAAGCACCGATGTCATCGATGGTGACCTGTTGCAGCACGCGGGCGGGCGGCAGCGCTGCGGCATAGACGCCCTGACGCAGCCCGTCGATCGCCCAGGGCGCCACGGTGTTCTCCATGAAGGCGACGGGTGCGCTGATCGTGTAAGGGATGCCGAGGCCTGCAATGTGCTTCTCGACGAGATACTTGCTGTCGAAATGCGGAATGCCGGTCGTCTTGTCGGCATCGGCGACGGAGGAATAGATCAGGTGGCCGATGCCGGCGGCCTTTGCCGCATCGGCGGCGGCAATGCCCTGACGGGTTTCCGCGTCCGTTCCGGCCTCGTAGCTGTTGCCCATCAGGAACATCGCGTCGACGCCCTCTGCCGCCGCTGCCACGGATGCCGCGTCGTCAAGATCGCCGGCGACGACCTGGGCTCCTGCCGCGGTTAGCCGCTTTGCGCCGTCGCTCTCGGGCCGACGGGTGATCGCCTTGACGCGGTGTCCCCGCGTCATCAACGCGCGTGCAACCGCGCCGCCTTGCTGGCCGGTGGCGCCTGTGACCAGTACGCTTCGTGTGTTGCTCATCTGCCTGCTCCTTGTTGTGACTGATGCAGCAAAGTTAGGGCCTGTCACATTGAACCATAATGGCCTATAATTGGAAAACATCGTACCATACCAGGATACAATGCTCGATCTCAACGATATCATGATTTTCGCCCGCGTCGTCGAATCGGGCAGCTTCACCGCCGCCGCGCGCTTGCTCGGCATGCCGAAGACGACGGTCAGTCGCCGTATCGCCGCACTCGAGCGCGAACTCGGCATCCGGCTTCTGCAGCGCACGACCCGCAGCCTCAACCTGACCGCTTCGGGGCGTCTCTACTACGAAGAAAGCAGCCAGGCGCTGCGCACGATCGAGGGCGCCAACCAGCGGCTTGCCGAAGAGAGGGCCGAGCCTGCCGGCACGATCCGTATATCGGCGCCGGTCGGCTTCGGTGGCCACTTCCTCCAGGATGCGATCTTCGAATTTCTTTCGACCTACCCGAAGACGAGCGTCGAGCTGCGCCTGACCGACGACAGGCTGAACCTCGTCGAAAGCGGTATAGACCTCGCCTTCCGCACCGGCGTCCTCGAAGATTCTACCTTGGTGGCCCGCAAACTCGGTTCGATGCACCGCCTTCTCTGCGCAAACCCGGATTATCTCGCCCGCTGCGGCCCACCTGGTGTGCCTGAAGATCTCGCCCGCCACGACTGCGTCATCGCCGGCCAGGCCACACATGCGCAATGGTTGCTGGAAGGTCCGCACGGTCAGGAAACGGTCGCGGTTTCGGGCCGCTTCGCCGCCAACGAGATGCAGGCGGTGATGGCCGCCGCGATCGCCGGCCATGGCATCGCCCAATTGCCGCACCGATTCGCCGAAGCCTGCATCAAGGACGGGCGGCTGCGCCGCGTTCTCGACGGCTATACGACCCCGGCCGGCGGCTTGCATGTCGTCTATCCCAGCAGCCGACACCTGCCGCCTTTGGTCAAGGCATTCATCGAACTGGCCGTCAGACGGCTGAACGCCACGGGAATCGGCGGCGGCGATGATTTCGCGATCGTCTCGCGCTAGAACAGGATGTCGTCCGAAAACCGCTCACAGTTTTCGGCATCATGCTCTAGGAAATCCGCCCGCTCTCGCGCCGTCACACCTCTTTCAGCACCACCTTGCTGTCGAGGCTTCCGATCAAGGTCGCGCTCGCCTGGTTGAGGCCCACGACCTCCACGGCTATGCCGTGCGCCCCGAACCGTTGGACGACCTTGTCGAGTGCGGCAACGGCGGTGATGTCCCAGAAATGCGCTTCGGACACGTCGATCAGCACAGACTTGCCGATCGCGTCCTGAACGTCGAAGGCTTCGACGAAGACGTCGGACGATGCAAAGAACACCTGGCCGGACACGCGATAGGTCAACCGCCCGGTAGCTTGGTCGGGCGCCGCGTCGACGCGCAGCAGGCGGGCAACCTTGAAGGTGAAGAACACGCCGCTGAGCAGCACGCCAACCGTCACCCCGAGCGCCAGATTGGCGGTGAAGACGGTGACGACGACGGTTGCCACCATGACGGCGCTCGACATCCTGGGATGAACCACAACGGATCTAAGCGACGACCAGTCGAACGTGTCGATCGACACCATGACCATGATCGCCACCAGCGCGGCGACCGGAACCTCGGAGACCCACGGCTTCAGGAGCACCATCAGGATCAGCAGGAACGCGCCGGCAAATAGCGTCGAGAGCCGGCCGCGCCCACCATATTTCACGTTGCTCACCGTCTGGCCGATCATGCCGCAGCCGGCGATACCTCCGAACAGGCTCGCGGCCGCGTTGGCTAGGCCGAGACCAGTGCATTCACGGTTCTTCGAGCTTGGCGTATCCGTGAGATCGTCGACGACGCTCGCCGTCATCATCGATTCCAGCAACCCGACCATGGCGATGGCAAATGCAGGTCCGGCGATGATCCGAAACGTTTCAACCGTCAGCGGCACCGCCGGCCAGCCGAAAACAGGCAGCGAATCCGGCAGCTTGCCGAGGTCGGCGACGGTGAGAACGGGAAGTCCGAGCGCCATCGAAGCGACGGTCAGGATCAGGATGCAGATCAGCGGCGACGGGATCGCGGTGGTGATCCGCGGCGTCAGGTAAATGATGACAAGCCCGGCAATCAGCACGGCATATTCCATCCAGCCGGCGCCGACAATATGCGGCATCTGCGCGGCAAAGATCAGAATAGCCAGCGCATTGACGAAGCCGGTGCGGACGGATTTCGAGACGAAGCGCATCAACACGCCAAGCCGCAGCAGGCCGAAGGCGATCTGGATTAACCCCGCCAGCAGCCCGGCCGCAAAGAGATAGGGCAAGCCGTGGGCATGCACCAGCGGTGCCGCGACCAGCGCCACCGATCCGGCGGCGGCCGAAATCATCGCCGGGCGTCCGCCGGTAAAGGCGATAACGATGCCGATCACGAAAGAGGCGAACAGCCCGACCTCGGGATCGACCCCGGCCACGAACGAGAAAGCGATCACCTCGGGGATCAGAGCGAAGGTCGCCACCGCTCCGGCAAGCATTTCGCGCATGGGATTGGCGGACCAATCACGACGGATGGAGGAAAGCAGCATAGGATGGATTCTCGCAAAGCACGGCCGGACCCGCTCTGCCGAGCGGTCGCGTAATGGCATGCAGGTTTTGCGTTATCTGGCGGATCGGCGGCCAGAAGAGCCACCCGGGGTCTCACCGGGTCCGTGGTGAATGCCTGTTGTATAGACGAGATTTTTATCGCAGTGCAACATTCAATTGCGCTGAAATGAAAAACGCAGAAGTCGACGAGCAAGCCTCAGACACCCGAAGCGCGCGCTCCCTGCGCCTCTCTGGATTGCGGAACCCTCACTGCCAGAGGAAGTCCGGCCCGGTGCTCTGCGACGTCAGCTTGAGCGTCCCATCCGGTTGGACGACATAGGTTTCGAACACACGGTAACCGAAATCGCCAAGAAAGGTATTCTTGACCACCGTTCCTGGACGATAGGGCGAATGGAGGACCTCTCCGCCATAGGTGAGGCTGCCCGGAAGAGGCTGCGGATCCCCTGCGCTGGCGCAGGCCGAGAGGGCGAAAAGAACGCCAATGAGCGCATATTTCATCCGGACTATCTCCTCGGGCAGGCAGCAGCGGCCTGAATGACGTCGATCTCCTTCTTATCACAACGCAGCTTGCTGCTGTTCACAAAGCAGCCTTGCTGCTGTTCACAACGCAGCCTTGCTGCTGTCGAAGTTTTTGCGTCGCTCCTCTGCCCGCGAGAGCGCGCTGGCGATCCTCTCATCGGTGAAGGGCTTGGAGATCACATCAAGCGCGCCTTCGATACCGTGACCGACATTCTCGGGACTGCCGGTCACGAAGATGACGTCAACCCGATGGCGGTCGATCAGCCGGCGCGCGAGCTGAGCGCCGCTCAGCCCATCGGAGAGACTGAGATCGACGAGCGCGACATCACTTCTTTGAGCGTGGGCGAGAGCCTGCTCCACCGTCGAAACCGGGCCGATGGTCTGGTGTCCAGCCTCTTGCGCAATGCGTTCGAGTTCCAGAGCGATAAAATTCTCGTCTTCAACAATCATGACCTTCATGAATAAGCCTCCTCATAGACGGCCTGTCAGGCGCACTGCCGGTAGCGGCTACAACGCAACCGTCCCCGGAATGTTTCCACTTTGAGAAGAATAAGTTGGCGATCGGCGGGCAGCGCCGCGTGCAAGGCGACGGCTCTATGGCGGGCGACCCGAAGATTCGACGGCGCGGCACGACGGATCGGAGCTCGCCCGCCGCCGGCCGCCGCTACCCGTCTCGCTCACGATTTCTCGTTTGCACTCTCGGCTCGAAATGCCGCCTCGCCGGCATCTGACACCTCGACCCATTTCTTGTCGGGCTCGGCGTCCGGCACATAGCTGTCGTGCCAGTTCCACCACTTGTAGGTCGGGGATTGCGGATAGCCCTCGGGCGAATCCTCCCAGACTTCTTGGCGGCCGAGCGGCGTGATGTCGAGATAGTTCCAGGTGCCGCCCATCTGCTCGTCGCCGCGGTTGTTGATGAAATAGGTGCGGAAGATGCGCTCGCCGTCGCGGTAGAACACGTTGGTGCCGTGCCACTCGTCGACGCCGAAGTCCTTGTCGAAGCTGTCGGTGATCGTCACCCAGGGCATCGTCCAGCCCATCCGCGCCTTCAGCCGTGCAATGTCGGCCTGCGGCGCGCGCGAGGCGAAGACCAGCGTCGTGTCGCGCGCGTTAAGATGGGCGACGTGAGCGACCTGATCGGCCACCATCGAGCAGCCGCGGCAGGCATGCTCGGGCCAGCCGAACACGCCGGGCTCGTAAAAGGCGCGGTAGAGGACGAGTTGGCGTCTACCTTCGAACAGGTCGAGCAGGCTGACTTTGCCTTGGGGACCCTCGAACGCGTATCCCTTTTCGACTGCCATCCATGGCATGCGCCGGCGCTCGGCGGCCAGCGCGTCGCGGGCGCGGGTCTCAGCCTTTTCCTTCACGAGCAGCTGCTCGCGGGCCGCCTCCCAAGCCTGCGGCGACACGACCGACGGTTTGTGCATGGCTTGTCCGCTTTTTCCATTCTCGGCCGAAGCAGTCATGGCTTTCATCTCCTCATTAGGGCGATTTCCCGGGCTTGGAAGCCCGGTTCATTGCGCATTGGTCTGAGATAGTTTCGCATCGGAAATCGAACAGGGGGAGTAACAAGTGTGACCGTATTCCCCGGAGCCGCCGGTCGTAGCCGTGGCGCACGAATGGTGTTGGCCGGGAGCGCGTTCATTAGCGTAATCTTGTTTACGAATGGGTCGCGTGCTAAAACGCCACAAAACGGCGCATGCCCCCCAATCAAATCGAGATCGTGCCCGTGAATGTTTTTATCGCGACTATTGCTGCGCTTGTCATTGGCGTTATGCCCTCGTGGGCAGGTCCTTTGCACGACGCGGCCAAGGATGGCGATATCGCCCGCGTCACACAGTTGCTGGGCCCGAGCTCCGATCTGTCGGAGCCCGATGAGGCGGGTGAGCCGGCGCTGATTATCGCGTCATTGGCGGGCCATGCCGATGTCGTCGCTCTTTTGCTGGATCGCGGCGCCGACATCGAAGTTCGCAACAAGGGTGGGCTGACGGCGCTGCATGCGGCATCCTATGGAGGAAATCTGGAGGTGGTGAAACTGCTTGTCGCAGAGGGAGCTGATGTCAACGACAGGAAGAATTTCTATCAGATGTCGCCGCTGCACGGCGCCGCCGAAGAGGGCCGCACCGAGGTAGTGGCTTTTCTGTTGACCAAGAATGCGGATGTCGAAGCGACGGAAAGAAACGGGTACACGCCCCTCACTCAAGCCGGGTGGCGGGCGCATTGGGATACGGCCAAATTACTCATGGAAGCCGGTGCTGTTTGCCAGAAAGCCGAGCTTGTAGGCGAACCGCTCTACAAGGAATGCACCAAACGGCAATAGCATTTCGCTTGAGGTATCAGACCGCGTCCGGGAACGGAGCTTGTTATGTCTTATCATGTGCAAAAATGCGGAACGCGCATGGGCGTGGCTGTTGGCGCTGCGGTCATGCTGCTTTCCTTCCTTCAGCCTGCGGGGGCCGAGGAATTCGTCAATACCGGCTATTTCGGCGATATCGCGATCAAGGGTTATGACCCGGTTGCCTACTTCACTGAAAACCAGGCCGTCGAAGGATCCGAGACATATTCCTACCACTGGCTTGGCGCGACCTGGTATTTCGCCAGCGCTAGAAATCGCGATCTCTTCAAGGGCGATCCATCCAGATATGCGCCGCAATATGGCGGCTATTGCGCCGACGGCGTATCCTTCGGGACAGTGACCACCAATATCGATCCCAAGGCCTGGCGGATCATCGATGGCAAACTGTATCTGAGCTATGATCCTGGGGCGGCAGAAGGCATGGAGAAGAACCCGACCAAGGTGACCGACTCGAAGAAACATTGGTCCGAAGTTCAGCAGACGCTGATTTCAGAGAAGATGCACACCGTCTGGCAGCAACCGGCTACGAAATGAAGCCGCAACGCCTGGCCCCTCAGGGTACGGGTGAAAAGAACGTCAGGGCGCGCGGCGTCACATGTATGTACTGCCTGTCGCCCTGTTCGCCCGACGTGTTGCGGTAAACATATCCGCACACCATCCGGTCGAGGAAATAGCCGTCGAATTTTTCGCAGATTCTATCGCCCCGCACCTCGACAATGCCGGTGATATTGGTATTCGCGCTGCGATAGGCGGTATTTCCGGCCTTGTCGAAATACTGGATGAAATCCGTGCCGTTCTTGTGTTTGCCCGTCCAGCTCTTGCCGTCGACGAGATTGCGCAGCTCTGCCTCGCCGAGCCTGTCGGCTTGATTGCCTGTAAAACCGAAGGGCCATTCAGGAATGCCGGCCTTGCGCAATCCGGCCAGATGGCGCTGCAGATCGCCGTCCCGCCAGTAATCATAGAGATAACCGTAATAGGTGAGATTGCTTTCGGGGAAGAGTTCCAGCAGCTTTGCCGTTTCCGCCGCGGCCTTGGTTTCATTGCCCTGATCCGCATAGGCCGCCGCCAGATATTCGCGCGCCGGCTCGACCTTCGGCAGGCTGTCGAGCGTCGGCTCTATCAGCGAGATCGCGCGCCGATCGTCACCCGCGGTATAAAAGACGATCCCTGCCAGCAGTTGAAAGCTCGACGCCGGCGAAGGGTCGAGCCGCAAAGCCTTTTCCATCTCAGTAACCGCCTGCCCGCTGCTTCCGGTGTGGACCAGGATGAGAGCGAGGTTGGCGGCGGCCTCCGCATCGTTCGGCTCCATCGCAACCGCCATGTTGGCGGAGTTTCTGGCCTCCGTCTCGCGCCCGTCCACCCATTGCAGCAGGGCAAGCACGGTGTGCGCCCTGGCATTGTTGGGATCCAATTTGAGGGCCTGCCCGGCGGCGTCATAGGCGATCTTGCGGGCGACGGCGGCCGACCAGAGATAATTATAGTCGTTGCGCCAGACATCGACGGCGACGCGGGCGATTCCCGCATGGGCATTGGCAAAGCCCGGATCGAGGTCGATCGCCTTCTGGTAGAAAGACAGGGTCCGGCGATAGGTGTCGACATCCCTGAAGATGAAGCCCTCCTGCTCGGCCCTCATGTAATAATCGTAGGCTTCGAGATTTTCGGTCGGGATCCGGGCTAGTTGATCGCGCTCGCGCGCGCTGAGCTTGACCGACAGAGCCGAGATGATCTTGCCGATCACATCGTCCTGAACGGCGAAGAGGTCGGCATACTGGCGATCGTAGCGCTCGGCCCAGAGCGACAGGCCGGTGACCGCGTCGATCAGTTTGACATTGATCCGCAGCCGCGGCCCGGCCCGCTGCAATGTCCCTTCGAGCACGTATTGAACGCCGAGTTCGGCGGCCACATCCTGAATCTTGCCGACGGAGTCCTGGATGGCGAAGACCGAATGGCGGGCGATGACGAAGAGACCCGACACTTTGGACAGCTCGGTGATCAGGTCGTCCGTCAGACCCTCTGCGAGATGGTCGTGCTCGGTGTCGCCGCTGACATTGATGAAAGGCAGAACCGCGACCGAGGGCCTGTCCGGCAGCGGATAGGCGAAACGTTCACCAGGCCCCGGCGGTTTTGCCGGCATCCATGGCTGCCACCAGAGTGCTGCGCCCGCAAGAGCAAGGACAACGGCCGCTGCGATGCCTGCCAAGAGCCGGCGTCTCGGTGGGCGCCTCGGGCTTGGGAGGGTTTTGCCGGCAGCAGTGGGGTCAAGCAGGACGCGATAGACCCGGACCGGTTCGGTGATGCTCTTCAGCCGCTGCTCGCCGAGCGAAGCGAAACCGACTGGGATTTTCGATTTCACCTGATCATATGTCGTGCCGGATATCGCGATGCCGCCTGGCTCCGCCAACGCCTGTATTCGATCGGCGATATTGACGCCGTCACCCTGGATGTCCTCGCCCTCGACAATGATATCACCGAGATTGATGCCGATCCGGAACTCGAGCCTGCGCTCTGGGAGGACCGCGGCACTCTGCGTGGCTTTCAGTTGCTGGACCTCCACCGCGCAACGCAAGGCATCGACGACACTCTGGAATTCGACCAGCAGACCATCGCCCATGGTTTTGACCAGCCGGCCATGATGACGCTCGATCGCCGGCTCGAAGACATCATTCAGGTCCGCTTGAAAACGTACGCGGGTGCCCTCTTCGTCGATCTGGCTCAATCGACTGTAACCGACGACATCAGCGATCAGGATTGCTGCAAGACGGCGCTCCATCCCCGGTCTTTCCTGGAGAGCGAATGTATTGTTAACAATATCCTACAGTAGGTTCCATCGTGATGCTATCGCCCGGGCCGCACGATATTCAATTTGGCGGTGATGTGCCTGATCAGGATGGCGCCGGACGAAATACTTCAAGCCATCGTTGTCTTCGATGATTGGGAGAGTTGCCAAAAGCAGGAGAGTGTCGGAAGCTTGTTTTTTGGCTCTCAGGCGATGGATTTGGAGATATGACGGCAACCTCTTCCACGGAGCCAACCAGGCACGGCAGCGCCAGGATCTGTCGCGGCTGCTGGGACCAGATGCATATGCCGATTCCGATCGGCGGCCCCCTCGCCTTGCCCTTCCGCGCCTTCGGCATCACCCGCAGCAAGATGAATCCCGATATCTGCACGATCTGCGAACGCTCCTTCCAATATGTCAAGAAGCAGCGCCAGATCACCGTCGACGCCACCATCCTGTTTGCCGATATCAGGGGCTTCACGGATCTGTCGGAGCGCATCGAGGCGGTGCAGCTGAGCGAGATCGTCAGCCTGTTCCAGGATCGCTGCGCGCAGGCGATCTGGGCGCATGATGGCATCGTCAACAAGCAGATGGGCGACGGCCTGATGGCGATCTTCAATTTCCCGATCGTCAGAAAGGATCACGCCGGCGCCGCGATCCTGGCCGCGCAGGAGATCCAGCGAAACTGCGCCGCCGCGCTGAGCGGTCTGGTGCTCGAGGCATTGCCCGGCCGCACCCTCGGCGTCGGCGTCGGCATCCATTCCGGCGAAGTCCAGATCGGCGAATTCTCAAGCTTTCGCAGCGATTTCACCGCGATTGGCGGCGTCGTCAATCAGGCCGCAAGGCTGGAATCCCAGGCCGCAGCCGGCGAGATCCTGATCTCGGCCGAAACGGCCGCAAAGGCGCCCGATCTCACGCCAGGCGCCGAAACGCGCATGCTTGTGCTAAAGGGCATCGAGCAGCCGGTGCAGGCACGAGTGCTGGCCAAGCGCTGAGCGATGCGCCACGGCCTTATTCGGAGCATCATCCCACCCCCAACGTGGCAGCCACATAGTCCCCGTTCGGCAATTCGGCGGATGGACACGGCGGCATTGGCCTTGCCGATGTCAGGCGCGCGGAACAGCACTATATCAGTGCAGCGAGTTTATCGCGTCACTGGAAATGATCGGGAGGTTCCGGAAGCCCATGCCATCCACCTTCGTCGCCAAGGGTGCCGAGGCCTATGAAGCCAGTATGGGGCGCTGGAGCCGGTGGCTGGCCGCGCCTTTCCTTGATTTCGCCGGCGTGCCATCCGGCGGTCGTGTCCTCGACGCGGGCTGTGGCACCGGCAGCCTGACGCTTGCCCTCACGGGTTATCCCGAGCTGGAAGCCATCGAAGCCCTTGATTTCGAGGAGAACTTCGTGGCGGCTCTGCGCTCTCGCACGGATGATGCGAGGATAGGGGCGCAACAAGGCGATGTCTGCGCCCTGCCCTTCGAAAGCCAGACCTTCGACGCCGCCTATTCCCTGCTGGTGCTGCATTTCGTCTCCGACGCTCATAAGGCAGCGCGGGAAATGCGCCGAGTCCTGCGACCGGGTGCTGCCGCCGCCGCCGCAGTCTGGTCCTACGAAGGCATGCCGAGCTGGCGCCTGTTCTGGGATACGATCCTTGCACTGGAACCCGAAGCCGCCGGCAATGGCGTGCCCTCCGGCAGGCGGCCACTGACGGCCGAGGGCGAATTGCGCGAACTCTTCGAGACTGCCGGCTTCAAGGATATTGCCGAAACCACGCTCGCGATTACCATGGACTATGCCAATTTCGAAGATTTCTGGCTTCCGAAGGTCTACGGCCAAGGCACCTTCGCAGCCTTTTTTGATGCGTTGCCCGAGCCGAGGCGCGATCGCCTTCGGGATGCGCTGAGAGCAGCCTATCTCGCGGGCGAGCGTGAGGATGGTCCTCGTGGGTTTGAGAGCGTGGCCTTCGCAGTGCGGGGTACTGCTTAGCGTCATTCCACCGATGGCGGATGCAGCCGCTGCATGGCTGCTTCCGCAATACACTTCCAAAGCCAGACATCGCTTGGCCGTAAACCGGTGCCCGTCCCCGAACCGATGGACGACGCTTCCGACAGCTCAGCAAACGGGTACCGCGGCTTCGGCCCCGTCTTCATCATCGTTGATCGACACGCCGGCTTCCAGCGCGGCCAGGATGAAGGCCTGCCGCACCGTCTCGGCCGGCATCCGCCCGGCAAGCCAGGCGCGGCAGAAATCGATCGCCCTCTGCTGATGGACGCCGCCATTGACCGGCCAGTCTGAGACGAGTGCATAAAGCGCGTCCTGCGGTGAGCGCAAAACCAGCCGTTCGCCGGTATCGAGGTCGATCGAGATGGGGGTTCCCCAGAAGGCAGAATGATCGCTAATGGCAGTAGCACCTGAAGCTGAAGTGACAGGAATCTAACTGCGGAAGGTCGATTCCGGTTCCGATACGAGGGTCGGACGATTGCCGCGCGGGCCGGCATGCCTACCGCCCCGTTAGTTTCCGCGCTTGACCTCCGCGCACGGCCTCTACCTAAAAGCCCGACTGCTATGCAAAGGAGGCTCCGGTGTCGGTACCCATTGAGGACTACGCGCTCATCGGCGATTGCGAAACCGCCGCACTCGTCTCGAAGAACGGCTCGATCGACTGGCTCTGTTTTCCGCGCTTCGATTCCCCCGCCTGTTTTGCCGCCCTGCTCGGCGCCGAGGATAACGGCTTCTGGTCGCTGTCACCATCAGGTGAAAATGTCCGCGTCACGCGCCGCTACCGCAACGATACGCTCATTCTCGAAACCGAGTTTCAGACCGAGACCGGCACCGCCGTTCTCATCGACTTCATGCCGCTTCGCGATGGCACGAGCGATCTGATGCGCATCGTCGAGGGCAAGAGCGGCACTGTCGCCTTCGATATGGAGCTCAACCTTCGCTTCGATTACGGCCGAACCGTTCCCTGGGTCACGCATGGCGAGGATGGCGGCATCACCGCCATTGCCGGCCCGAACAGGCTAACCCTGAATTGCGCCGTCCCGCTCGAAGGCCGCGGCCTGAGCACGGTCGGCTCCTTCCAGGTTGCCGCTGGCGAGAGCCAGATCTTCACCCTGACCTGGTCCCCCTCGCATATGCCGCAGCCGGCTCAGCGGCAGGTGGAATATGCGCTGCCGGACACGGAGGAATTCTGGCAATCCTTTGCCGCGGCCTGCCCGAAAGTGGGCCGGTGGACGGAACAGGTCAAACGCTCGCTCATCACGCTCAAGGCACTGACCTACATGCCGACTGGCGGCATCGTCGCCGCGGCGACTACCTCCCTGCCGGAAAAGATCGGCGGGCCGCGCAACTGGGACTACCGCTATTGCTGGCTGCGCGACGCGACGCTGACCCTGCTCGCCCTGATGAAACTCGGCTATTACGAGGAAGCCAGTGCCTGGCGCAACTGGCTGCTGCGCGCGGTCGCCGGCGCCCCGGCGCAGATGCAGATCATGTATGGCGTCGCCGGCGAGCGCAATCTGCTGGAATGGCAGGTTCCCTGGCTGAGTGGCTACGAGGGCTCGACACCCGTACGCATCGGCAATGCCGCTGCCGAACAGGTGCAGCTCGATGTCTATGGCGAGGTGGCCGACGCTATGCTGCAGGCCCGCAAGGGCGGGCTTCCGCCGCATCACCGCGAACGCGAACTGGCGGCGGCCATTCTGCCCTTTCTCGAAAAAATCTGGGTGGAGCCCGATGAAGGCATCTGGGAGGTGCGCGGCCAGCGCCAGCATTTCACCTATTCGAAGGTCATGGCCTGGGTGGCCTTCGACCGCGCCGTCCAGATTGCCGAGGCGGACGGCGAGCCCGAGGCCGCCGCACGTTGGCGCACGCTCGCAGATCACATCCATGCCGAGGTTTGCGAGAAGGCTTTCGATCCCGAACTCGGCTGTTTCGTGCAGGCCTACGGCTCCAAGGCGCTTGATGCCAGCCTGCTGCATCTCGGCATGGTCGGCTTCATCCCGCCTGATGATCCGCGCTATGTCGCGACAGTCGAGGCGATCGAGCGCAAGCTGCTGCGCGATGGCCTGCTGCTGCGCTACGAGACGCAGGAGGTGGACGACGGCCTGCCGCCAGGCGAAGGCGCGTTCCTCGCCTGCAGCTTCTGGCTCGTCGACGCCCTCGGCATGATCGGCCGCCGCGACGATGCGCTGCGCCTGTTCGAGCGGCTGTTTGATATCTGCAACGATGTCGGGCTTCTGGCGGAAGAATATGATCCCGCCGCCCGCCGCATGCTCGGCAACTTCCCGCAGGCCTTCAGCCATGTCGGGTTGATCAACAGTGCGTTGAACCTCGCGCGGCTGGAGGGGCCGGCGGACCAGCGTTCGGCTTGATGAGTGTAGAACCGCTGAAGAAAGACCCCTCCCCAACCCCTCCCCACAGGTGGGAGGGGCTAATCCGGCGGCACCGCCTTGCCTCTTCCGAAACGTTGAGGATTTGGAAAGCCGGCGCGGCAGGTTAAGCCCCTCCCACTTGTGGGGGTCCGAAGGACGGGTCGAGACCCGTGGCTCGTCCCCGGCATCCGACAGGATGGGTTTGGGGCGGGGTCTTTTAGTATCACGCGACCGGGAGACTATTCAAAAATCCGAACGATTCATTCGTTTCCCTTTTGTACTCTTTCCCTCTTCACTTTCGCGCTGACTCTCTCCATATTCGCGGCATGGCCAGATCTCCGAAGAAATCCCCCGCCCCGAATGGCTTCGAGGAAGCCCCTCAATCGTCCTTCACCGGGACGCCCTTCGAGTGGAACGAGAAGGACAAGCGAGTCCCGGCAGACGAGTCCGCGCCGCTTTCCGGCTCCGTCGCCGATTGGGTGAAGCAGCTGGAGGCCGATGCCGAGGCCTCGGGCGTCGAGACCCAGCGCCAGATCGCCTCCAAGGCCGGCAAACACCGCAAGAAGGTGGAGATCGCCGCCTCGAAATCGGCCCGCGGCACCTCGATGGGCGGCTCGACCGATCCAAAGACGCGCGCGGCCGCCGGCCTCAATCCCGTCTCCGGCATGGATACGACGCTGGAGGAGGCCTCTTCGCTGCAGGCCGGCACCGCCGTCACCGCCACGGTCGAAGCGCTGTCGGCGCTGATCGAGAGCGGCAATCCGCTGCACAAGAACGGCAAGATCTGGACGCCGCACCGCCCTGCCCGGCCCGACAAATCCGAAGGCGGAATCGCCATCCGCATGCAGTCGGATTACGAGCCGGCAGGCGACCAGCCGACCGCCATCCGCGACCTCGTCGAGGGGCTGGAGAATGGCGACCGCAGCCAGGTGCTGCTCGGCGTCACCGGCTCCGGCAAGACCTTCACCATGGCCAAGGTGATCGAGGCGACGCAACGCCCTGCCGTCATCCTGGCGCCGAACAAGACGCTGGCCGCCCAGCTCTATTCCGAATTCAAGAATTTCTTCCCCGACAATGCGGTGGAATATTTCGTTTCCTACTACGATTATTACCAGCCGGAAGCCTATGTGCCGCGCTCCGACACCTATATCGAGAAGGAATCCTCGATCAACGAGCAGATCGACCGCATGCGCCACTCGGCGACGCGCTCGCTGCTCGAACGCGACGACTGCATCATCGTCGCTTCGGTCTCCTGCATCTACGGTATCGGCTCGGTCGAGACCTATACGGCGATGACCTTCCAGATGTCGGTCGGCGACCGGCTCGACCAGCGCCAGCTGCTGGCCGACCTCGTCGCCCAGCAATACAAGCGCCGCGACATGGATTTCACGCGCGGCTCCTTCCGGGTGCGCGGCGATACGATCGAACTCTTCCCCGCCCACCTTGAGGATGCCGCCTGGCGCATCTCGATGTTCGGCGACGAGATCGACGCCATCACCGAATTCGACCCACTCACCGGCCAGAAGGTCGGCGACCTGAAATCGGTGAAGATCTACGCCAATTCGCACTATGTCACCCCGCGCCCAACGCTGAACGGCGCCATCAAGTCGATCAAGGAAGAGCTCAGGCTGCGCCTCGCCGAGCTGGAGAAGGCCGGCCGCCTGCTGGAGGCCCAGCGCCTGGAGCAGCGCACCCGCTACGATATCGAAATGCTCGAAGCCACCGGCTCCTGCCAGGGCATCGAGAACTATTCGCGTTACCTCACCGGCCGCGACCCCGGCGATCCGCCGCCGACGCTGTTCGAATATATCCCCGACAACGCCCTCGTCTTCATCGACGAAAGCCATGTCACCGTGCCGCAGATCGGCGGCATGTACCGGGGCGACTTCAGGCGCAAGGCGACGCTGGCCGAATATGGCTTCCGCCTGCCCTCCTGCATGGACAACCGGCCGCTGCGCTTCGAGGAATGGGACGCGATGCGCCCCGACACCATCGCCGTCTCGGCCACCCCTGGCGGCTGGGAGATGGAGCAGTCGGGCGGCGTCTTCGCCGAACAGGTGATCCGCCCGACCGGCCTGATCGACCCACCGGTCGAGGTTCGCTCGGCCCGCACCCAAGTCGACGACGTGCTCGGCGAGATCCGCGAAACCGCCGCCAAGGGCTACCGCACGCTGTGCACCGTGCTGACCAAGCGCATGGCCGAGGACCTGACCGAATATCTGCATGAGCAGGGCGTGCGCGTCCGCTACATGCACTCCGACATCGACACGCTGGAGCGCATCGAGATCCTCCGCGATCTGCGCCTCGGCGCTTTCGACGTGCTCGTCGGCATCAACCTTTTGCGCGAAGGCCTCGACATTCCCGAATGCGGCTTCGTCGCGATCCTCGACGCCGACAAGGAAGGCTTCCTGCGCTCGGAGACCTCGCTGATCCAGACGATCGGCCGCGCCGCGCGTAACGTCGACGGCAAGGTCATCCTCTATGCCGACCAGGTCACCGGCTCGATGAAGCGGGCGATGGAAGAAACCGGCCGCCGCCGCGAAAAGCAGATGGCCTATAACGCCGAACACGGCATCACCCCGGAATCGGTCAAGGCCAGGATCTCCGACATCCTCGACTCCGTCTACGAACGCGACCACGTCCGCGCCGATATCTCGGGCGTCTCCGGCAAGGGCTTCGCCGATGGCGGGAACCTCGTCGGCAACAACCTGCAGACCCATCTCAACGCGCTCGAAAAGAGCATGCGCGACGCCGCCGCGGACCTAGACTTCGAAAAAGCCGCCCGCCTCCGCGACGAAATCAAGCGCCTCAAGGCAGCAGAGCTTGCCGTCATGGACGATCCGATGGCCAGAGAAGAGTCAAAGGCAATGGAAGGCGTCAGACGGAACGCCAAAGCGACCAGCGAGTCCCTTCTCCCGGCCGGCGAGAAGGTGCCCGGCAGGGCGGATGAGAGGGCCACCCCCTCCTACTTCTCAAGACCCAGCCTCGACGACATGGGCCCAGGCACCGATGCCACCACTCCCCTCTTCCGCAAACCCGCTCTGGATGAGATGGGCCGCGACATCGCCGAGCCCACGAAGAAGGGCCTCTTCCGAAAAAACGACCTCGACGAAATGACCGTCGGCCGAACCGAAAAACCGATCACTGGCGCGCTGCCGGAAAAGCCGGATGCCGCCAAAAGCACGAAGCGGTTTTCACCGCTGCTGGAAGGCCAGCCGGAACGCGATGACGTGCGGCCGGTCGTGCGTGGGAAGACGGGTGTTGGGAGCTATGAGGACCCGGGCGAGCAAATGCGCAAGGGGCGGACGAAGGGGAAGACCGGGCGGCCGGGGCGGTGAGATTCAAATGCTGCCGCAGCAGCCGACCAGTGCATAAGTGACTGTCTGCGACTTCGGGCACCTACTTTTGCTTTGGCTTTTCCATGGCGCCTTCTGCCTCTGCGAGACGTTCGAGCAGAAATGCGTCCGGCCCGACTTTAAATCGCGCGGGATTCTCTGGACTGCGCTTTTCAGGCGGTATTTCATATATCGTGAAATGCTCATGGATTGGTCGAGTTAGTACGCATTGCGCAACAATCTCCTCCCCAAATTCCAGCAGGCGAGTTAGCGCTAGCTCTAAGTCAGGCAAAATCAACGAAGACTGCCCATGCTGTCCGTTGACGTCTCGTCTCCAGCACGGCGAAGCAATAGTCGGCCCGACAACACGGTAATTTTGAAGTATGAGGGAACCGGAATGGCCCCCAGGATGCTCCATGGCATTTCGACGTTTAACTAGCTCTGCAATCCATGTCGCATCGGCCCGAAACATCTGCGTAAGGCGATGCCCAGAACCATAATTGCATTCTGCCCATGCTTCGGCTTTGCTAGCCAAACCTTTCTTGTCCCAGAAAATAGACGAATCTTCATTTAGATTTTCTCGATAAATTTTGTTGATCGGTGCAACGATATCTCGAAGATACTGCTTAGCTACCATCAGAAAATTTTCGACCTCGTCCTGTAAGTTTATCAGGTAAGGGATGGCCATCGCACCACTCCCAAAGATATTCCTTATTCCCGCAATTGCAGCTCGATCATTTTCTTTTAATTTTTCTAGGCAGTCATGACATCGCAACAATTTTTTATGCAATCAAATATCAGAGATGAGGCATCATATCTTTCTACATCACTAATATCCACCCATTTCAGCAATTCTATACTCTGAAGCCCAAGTCAAGCAACGATAGGATTCGACGTCCCATGGTTAGATATACTTTGCATAGTGAATATGGGTTTTCGCATTTTTTCGATCCCGCCACAGGAAAAGCCTCGGCCGCTCAAGGGTACCACTCACGTCCCGCCAGATCGAAGCTCAACCTCATCCCACCCAACTAGCAGCATCCATGGAACAATATTTTGGCAAAGCTTACGCGATAAGCTTGTTTGGATTCGCTCCAGACCGCCAGCTCCAATACAAACCTTACCCACTTAGCACAGTGACATGCACAGCAATGGGGCGTGCGTTGGGCTAAGTCAGCGCCCACCAAGCAATAAAGCCGGTGCCGGCAGCCCCGGCCGTCCCCATTCCGTCGGTGATGCGATGCCGGAGCGTTCCACTGAGCGAGGCGGCGGCGGGCGCGGTGAGCGGGATTGGAACACCACCCTTGCAGGCGGATAGAAGGGGTGCTGCGTAAGCGTAAGCGCATTTTCGCCTGAATCCCAAAGAAAAGTGCCCATGCCAGACCTCCGCGTCGACCCCTTCCCCGCCGCCGCCGAACGCAACACCCTCTGGTCTGCCGCCTGGGACGCCCGCCCCGCGCGACTTCACCCGCGTCCTGTCCCGTAGCTTCGCCCGGTATAAGACCGCCGCCCTCTCCCGGCCGATGCGCACCATCCGTCATTGATCGGCAACAGCTTTGCCCTAGCTTCTGCTGGCGGCCGGCCGCTGCGGCAGCTTCGGGGGACGACATGCATGAACGAACGCGTGAAACGCGCCGCGTGAATCCGGTTCGCCGCAACGCGCCACGGACGGCGGGCGGGCGGTTGCCACCTCTTTCGCTGGCGCCGGAGTCCAGGATGCGGATCGTCAATCTTTCGGTCGGCATCGCCTTGATCCTGACGCCGGCGGCAGCTTACGCGGACACGACACATCAGGGAAACGCCGACATGTTCAAGACCCTTTTCTCGAAAATAGGCCTCCGCTCTGAGGGGCAGCCCATGCCGGCCGCGCCGCCCGAAACGCTGGCGCAACTGCGCGACGCTGTTGCCGCGCGTCTGCGCAGCGAAGCCGCGGTCGAAGAAGTTGCGGTCGACCCCGGCAATCCCGCCGTTCTCCGTGTGCGGCTTGCCAATCGCGGAAGCGAAGCGGTGACGGGGACGGTCGATGTCACCAACGTCTACGGCAGGCTCTATACGCTCCGCAACGATCTGGACCGCGAGGCCGCCATCGAAAACCTCGTGCAGAGCGTTCTCGTCACGGTCCGCAGGTCGGAACTCGACCTGCAGCATGTTTCGCCAATGTCCGGTTCCGGCAGCCAGGGAATGAGCAGGATGCGGCAACGTCCCTGGCGGAGGAGCTTGCCGGCGACGTGGCGATTGTCTTGCAGCTGGACACGCCGCAAAGCCTGGTCGGGCTCTCGCGCGCCGATCTCGGCGAGCGCTCCGTCGCCGAGCTCCGCCAGGCCGCGCAGGGGAATATTCTGCGGGAAATGTCAAAACTCCAGGAAGAACGGGTCAACGATCACATGATCGCCTACCGGATCGACGACAACCCACCGCTGACGCCGGCCATCGTGCTGACGGATGAATTCTGGGCGATGGTGGACAAGAATTTCCCGGATGGTGCCTTCCTGATCCTGCGCCAGCGCGACGGGGTGGCCGTGATCGACCGGAAAGCGCCCTCCGCGCTGACCACGGCCCGGCAGTTGATCGACATGGCAAAGCAGCGCGGCGTCGATTTTCTCTCCGACAGGATTTTCGAGCGACGCGACGGCCGGCTCGTCGCCGTGACGGAATGAGCCCGTGACGCCGCCGTGGCCCGTTATCGGAAAGGCCTCCGTTCCATGCTCCGCTGAATGAAGGGAACCGCCAATGCTGGAACTGCGCATCGACCCTTTCCCGTCCGCCGCCGAACTGAACGCCCTCATTTTCGTCGCCTGGGGCAGACCGCAAAGCCGGGATTTCACCGCCATCCTCTCCCGCAGCCTCGCCCATATCGGCGCCTACCACGACAACCAGCTCGTCGGCTTCGTCAATGTCGCTTGGGATGGCGGCATTCATGCCTTCATCCTCGATACATCGGTCCATCCCGACATGCAGCGGCAGGGGATCGCAACGCGTCTGGTCAAGGAAGCAACGCGGGTTGCGCGGGAGCGGGGCGCCGAGTGGCTGCATGTCGATTTCGAACCGCGCCTGACCGGCTTCTACCGCGCCTGCGGATTCAAGCCGACGAAGGCAGGACTCATCAAGCTCGTGTGAGGCGTCCTGCGAGAGAGGCCGAAACAAGTCGAAGCCAGCACCAACCTGCGATAGTGACACGGACCGCCGTACGGCGCGGCGCCACCGAAGAATCCGCTGAAAACACAATTGTGGCGAGAGTATCCCACCCGAAAAGGAAAGATAATACCATTTAGGAGACCAAAGTATGCCTTTGAGTTCCCAAATTAAAACTCGTTTCTCCAGTATTTCATCGTTAGTTTTTCATTAAAAAAGCAATGAAAAGACACAATTTTGCATTGAAAACTTAATCGGGGATTGGCATAGATCCCCAGGGGGTTGTCGTCCGTTGAAGCTGCAAGAACAGTTCTACTGAGGATTTCTCATTTTCATAGAATGCAACGCATCTTTTTGGAAAGTTTAATATGGCCTTGAATATTCTGGACACGAACGGCGCAACGATCACCAAGACCGGCGCCGAATTCGAAGCTTACGACGGCATCCGGGACTCCGCCGCAAATCCTTCCTCGCCTGTCACTTTGGTTGTCTCGGATTCCAGCGTGGCCGATCTGGCCGATGAACTGGGTTCGGTCTCCGCGAGGGTGACTGGTTCGAGCAACGGCAGCACGATAACGACGGGCACAGGCAACGACACGCTGCTGGGTGGTGACGGCGCGGACACGCTGAACGGCGGCGCCGGCGACGACACGATCAACGGTAATGGCGGCAACGACAAACTGATCGGCGGCGGCGGCAACGATAGGATCACTGATGGTGGTTTTCCCGTCTTTCTGCCGGGACCTGGCGGCCCGCAGCCGGAGCTCATCGACATTGACGCCGGCGCTGGCGACGATTCCATAACCATAGACAGACTCGCGTTACAGATTTCAGGAACAATCGATGGCGGCACCGGGATCGATACGCTGCAGGCCCCATCGCTCCAGGGCCTGACGATCAAGAATATCGAAATCCTTGATACGGGGTTTTCGCAGGTTAGCGGTTCGAGCGCACAGTTCGAAAGCTTTGATAAGATCGTCGGCTCGAGCGATCCATTTTTTAATATTCGTCCGTCATTGACGGTGACCGACAGCACCCACCTCGATCTTTCCGACGAATTGGGAGCCCGTGGGGCTTTCATTACCGGCTATGACGGCGTTGACGCCAAGACCGGCAGTGGCGACGACGAGTTTTGGGGCACCGACGTCAATGATATTTTCGACGGCAGCGGCGGCAACGACCTAATCAATGGCAATGCCGGCAATGACAAATTGACCGGCGGCACCGGCAACGACACCATCAATGGCGGCGACGGGACCGACACCGCGGTCTTCTCAGGCAACTTTGCCAATTATTCCCTCGCGATCGACAATGGCAGCCGTGTCCTGACGAGCGCACTTGAGGGCACGGACAAGCTGACAGACGTCGAATTCGCGCGCTTTGCAGATGGCGTCTACAATTTCGCCACGGAAACCTTCACCGTCAACAGCACCGAGCCGGGTACTCCGCTGAATATCCTGGACACGAACGGCGCCACGATTATCAAGACCGGCGCGGAGTTCGAAGCTTACGACGTCATCCGCAACTCCGCAATCAATCCTCTCGTCCCAGTGAACCTGGTCATCTCGGATTCAGGGACGGTGGACCTTGCAGACGAACTGGGCTCAGGCTCCGCGAATGTGACGGGCTCAAGCGGCGACAATGTGATCACGACGGGTGCAGGCCAAGACAAAATCAATGGCGGTGACGGAGTAGACACGTTGAACGGCGGCGCCGGAAACGATGAGATCCGTGGCGAAACTGGCAATGACACACTGAATGGCGGCATCGGAAACGATGAGATCAATGGCGGAAATGGCAATGACACGCTGAATGGCGGTGACGGCAATGACCTGCTCTGGGGAGACGCAGGAAATGACGTCATCAGAGGCGGTGCGGGCAACGATACGATCTCAGATGGTGAGCACTTCGGCTCTACCCCGGAAGTTGTCGACATCGACGCTGGCGACGGCGACGATGCTATCACCTTACAATTCGCTCCACCGCTTTCCGGAACAATCGATGGCGGTGCCGGGATTGATGCCCTGCAAGCCTCGTCGCTGCAGGGCCTGACGCTCAAGAACATCGAAGTCCTTGAAACGGTGGGATGGTCAGTTGCCGGCTCGAGCGCGCAGTTCGAAAGCTTTGACAAGATCGTCTATTCGACCGATCCGACCTTGAATTATAAAGCCGACTTGGTGTTGACGGACAGCGCCCACCTCGATCTTTCCGACGAGTTGGGAGATCGCGGGGCTTTCATTGCCGGCAATATCTCCGGCATTGACGTCAAGACCGGCGGCGGCGACGACGAGTTTACGGGCACGAACGGCAACGACATTTTCGACGGCAATGGCGGCAACGACATCATCAATGGCGAGGCCGGCAATGACAAATTGACCGGCGGCGCCGGCAACGACACCGTCAATGGCGGCGCCGGTATCGACACCGCGATCTTCTCCGGCAATTTCGCCAATTATTCGTTCGCATTGAACAATGGCGATCACATCCTGAGAAGCGCCGCGGAAGGGACGGATACGCTGACAGACGTCGAATTCGCGCGCTTTGCCGATGGCATCTACGATTTCGCCACGGAAAAGTTCGCGCTCGACGGCAGCAATAGCGCTCCGACCAATATCCAGCTGTCGAAAACCGCCCTGTCAGAGGACACGCCGATCTGGACCACAGTCGGCCTGCTCAGCGCCAAGGACGCCGATGGCGACGCGCTCACCTATACGCTGCTCGACGGGGCGAACGATCACTTCCGGATAAAGGGCAATCGCATCGTCACCTCGAAGGCTCTGGACTACGAGACGGACAAGTCGCACACGATCAAGGTCGCGGTTTCGGACGGCAAGGTCACCGTCCAGAAGGACATCACGATCAACGTCCTCGACGTCAACGAAGCCCCCGTCAACCAGGCGCCGATCAAGCTCGCCTTCTCACGCAGTTCAGTCTCCGAGAATATCGCCATCGGCACCTCGGTCGGCCTGCTGACGGCCGTCGATCCGGAAGGCGGCGCGGTCAAATGGCGGCTGACGGACGATGCCGACGGCATCTTCAAGCTCGTCGGCAACAAGATCCAGACGAAGGCTGCAATCGACTACGAAAACACCCACAGCCTGACCTTCACCGCCGAAGCCTACGACGCGGCTGGAAACGCAACCAGCCACGATTTCACGCTCGCCGTGAAGGACGTCTTCGAGCCGTCGTTTTCGAGCTTGTCGCATGAGGCGTTGATCTAACTGCGGCTTGATTCCAAGCGGCGACGCAATACGTCGCCAATGGCTTTAAAAACGGGGGGCTTGCGGTCAGCAAGCTCCCCGTGTCGATGAGGCGGAACGAGGCGCCCCGCCGAATCTCTTCTCCCCACTGGGTAGAAGCGGGAGTTCGGGCTGACCGCCCGGTCCAAATTGCTGCTCCCCCTTCGCACCCGGTTCGGCTATAACTCCTGCCGATCCGAGGAGAGCCCGCATGCGCTTGCCCACAATCATCCTCGCCCTCGCCATGGCGGCGCTCGCAGCCTTTCCCACGTCAGCGGCAACCTACAAGACGCCGAAGGCGCTGCTCGAGGCGCTCTATAGCTACGACACCGACAACAGCGACGCCGAGGCGCCCTCGCCCTATTCCGCCTTCTTCTCCGACCACCTGAACAAACTCCTCCAGACCGATCTCGACAACACGCCGGAGGGCGATGTCGGCGCAATCGACTTCGATCCCGTCATCGCTGGACAGGATGGCGCCGCGAGCGACGTCAGGATCGGCCAACCGATCCTGCTGGATGATAAGGCCGAGGTGGAAGTGCAGTTCGAAAACGGCGCGGAGGTGACGCTCTTCTACACCCTGGTGCGTGAACGTGGCGGCTGGAAGGTCGACGACATCGCCAACCAAAAGGGGGATAATCCCTGGAGCCTCGGCGCGTTGCTGGGTGTTGCGCAGTAGGCGGCCCAGCCACCCGCCCTCGTGGATCGAGGCGACCCTGCGTTTGTCACTGCAATCGATTCATTGGATCGATTGCTCCGTTCCTCACTCCACCATAAGGGCTGATCGATGCGCCTGCCGCCCCGACCGCCCCAGGAACAATCCTGCCCGGCTATCGAATCCGCCCGTCATCCCGTTTCGGCACGGAATCCCGATATGGCACAGCCGTGCAAGAATCCGTTAACCCATCGTCAAGTATCTGAATCTTCGGCATTTCCCGTCACGGTAGCGGGCATGGCACAATAATCCCGCTTGCTTTTTGCCCGAAATGCTGGCACGAATTGACTTACTCGGGCATTTGCATGCCGGTGACTGGACTGATGTGGTAATCCCTTCCGTTTGGAAGGCGGCGCGGGAATACCCGCCTACGTAGACGTTCTTTCCCCGTACGTGACTTCTCCGACTGACCCTTCGTCCCAATCGATCGGGGCGAAAGCTAAAGCCGTCCGCTTCCTCTCGGGGGCGCGGATACTACACAGACTAAGGGAAAAGGACGATCCCAATGGCCACCAAGGGCACCGTAAAATTCTTCAACCAGGACAAGGGTTTTGGTTTCATCACGCCGGACGGCGGCGCAAAGGACGTTTTCGTCCATATCTCTGCGCTGCAGGCTTCTGGCATCCAGTCGCTGCGCGAAGGCCAGCAGGTTACCTTCGACACCGAGCCGGACCGCATGGGCAAGGGCCCGAAGGCTGTCAACATCTCGGCTTCGTAAGTCAGACTTCCGCTCACGCGGCATGAACGGCGCTCCGCAAGGGGCGCCGTTTTTGTTTGTGGTCGCTCAGTTTGTCGATCGCATCACCAAGTGTTATATGCGCGGTAATGGATGACCCCGCCCCTCACGGCGGTGACGGCGCGGCAGTGGGGCACCGAAGTGCGGCGCCCGGGAACAAGGAACAATGGAACGTCGATGACGCAGAAGAGGCCGATTTTTGCTGTCGCCCCGATGATCGACTGGACGGATCGGCATTGCCGCTATTTCCACCGGCAGATCAGCCGCGAGGCGCT
This sequence comes from Rhizobium beringeri, assembly GCF_004306515.1. Taxonomy (NCBI): domain Bacteria; kingdom Pseudomonadati; phylum Pseudomonadota; class Alphaproteobacteria; order Hyphomicrobiales; family Rhizobiaceae; genus Rhizobium; species Rhizobium beringeri. Next base: position 2,465,121 of record NZ_SILG01000001.1, read on the forward strand.
GCTCTATACCGAGATGGTGGTGGCCGATGCGATCATCCACGGCCCGCGCGACCGGCTGCTCGGTCATGACGCCGCCGAGCATCCCCTGGCATTGCAGCTCGGCGGATCGGACCCGGCAAAGCTTGCCGAGGCGGTGAAGATCGCCGAGCCCTACGGTTATGACGAGATCAACCTCAATGTCGGCTGCCCCTCCGACCGTGTGCAGTCGGGCACCTTCGGCGCCTGCCTGATGCTGACGCCGGAGACGGTGGCCGAATGCATCGCGGCGATGAAGAGGGTTGCGACCGTGCCGGTGACCGTGAAATGCCGGATCGGCGTCGACGAGCAGGAGCCGGAACAGGCGCTGCCCGAGCTGATCACCCGCGTTCTCGACGCCGGCGCCGATGCGATCTGGATCCATGCGCGCAAGGCCTGGCTGAAGGGCCTGAGCCCCAAGGAGAACCGCGAAATCCCGCCGCTCGACTACGACATCGTCTACCGGATGAAACAGCGCTGGCCTGACGTTTTCATCGGCATCAATGGCGGCATCCGCACGCTCGACGAGGCCGCCGTTCATCTCGACCATGTCGATGGCGTCATGCTTGGCCGCGCCGCCTATCAGAATGCCGCAATCCTTGCCAACATCGACCAGCGCTTCTTTGGTGCGCCTGCGGCCGAACCGGATTGGGAGGCCCTGCGTGACCGGATGATGGTCTATGCCGAACGCCACATCGCCAGCGGCGGCCGGCTGCAGCACGTGGCGCGCCACATGGTCGGCCTCTTTACCGGCCTGCCCGGCGCACGGCGCTATCGCCAGATCCTCTCGACCGATGCGGCAAAAACCGGCGCCGGGCCGGAGGTGCTGGCAGCAGCCTTTGCGGCGGTGGATTTCTCAGGGACGGAGCAGGAGGCAGTCAGCGCCTGACCTCAGGTGATGTCTTGTCATGGCGCCGAAGCGCGGCGTCACGAGCGGGCCATCGGCAGCAAGATCTTCTTCTCGATCCGGCCCGCCACCGAAAACACCAGGATTTCCGTATCCCTGCCGATCCTGCTGCCATCCATCAGTCGGACAATATCGTCGACGCCGCCGACCGGGCTGCCGTCAATGGCGAGGATATAATCGCCTTCCTGCAGCCCTCCCTTCGCCGCCGGCCCATCGGCTTCGACGCGCCGGATGCGAACGGAGGTCGTTTGTACCGTGCCTGCCGCAAGGGCCACCCGGCGCGGCAGCACGATCGTATCGCCTGCAATCCCAATGAAGGCGCGCCTCACCTGGCCGTATCGAAGAATCTCTGAAACCACGAAATTGGCCATATTCGACGCCACGGCAAAAGCGATGCTCTGCGCGCCCTGAATCACGGCGGTATTGACGCCGATGACCTCTCCGCTTGACGACACCAGCGGCCCGCCCGAGTTGCCGGGATTGAGCGCCGCATCGGTCTGGATGACGTCCTCCATCAGCCGGCCGCTTGCGGCCCGCATCGATCGGCCGAGCGCCGAGACGATGCCGGCGGTAACAGTCCATTCGAAGCCGAGCGGGTTTCCGATCGCGACGGCGATATGCCCCCTGCGCAGGCGTTGGGAATCTCCGAGTTTCGCCCAGGCGCCGGTGCTTGTATTGGCGCGAATGAGGGCGATATCGGTATCCACATCGCGGCCAAGCACGCGGCCCTCGGTAACGAAGCCATCGGGCGTGGTGATGCGAACCACCTTGGCGTCGTCGACGACATGGTTGTTGGTGATGATCAGGCCGTCAGGCGAGACGGCGAAGCCTGACCCGTGCCCTTGCCGGCCACCCACCCTCGCGATCCGGCTGACTGCCGGCCCGACGATGTCGACTGCTGCAGCGATCGATTGCGAATAGGCATCGATCAGCGCCCCATCATTCTGAGGCGCTATGTCCTTATCCATGTAACCCATTATTAGATCCTCAGGCGGCAATAACGGCCGTCCCGCCGCCGGCGAAGCGGTCGCGATTGCGACGGTTCGCCATTGTGCTGTTTCGTGAGGATTAGATGGTTGGGCATAGACCCGTGTTCAAGTGAGCGCCGGCGGCGGTCTGCAATGCGCGCAACGCAGAGAATGCCAACACACCTAGCCGGAGAGATATACTGAACTACCCGGACAGATATCTTGAACGAACGCCAAAAAGTTGGCTCATTGCAGACATTCGCCCGTCAAATCAGCTGCCTTCGCTACGCCATGACGAACCTGCCTGAGGTGTCCAACAGGCCGACATGCCGGGGATCAAAAGAATGTTCGCAGCACGAAGCAGTCAGGCGAGGATCGCCAAATTCCCGTCCCGTCTTGCGAGATGGACGGGCGGCTGCGCGCCCAATTCGCGGAGACATACAAACTTATGTCATATCAATAGAATAGAAAGAGCCTTTCAATAAGCACATCAGCATATTCAGAGCCGGTTGATCCCCTCAGGCGCGACCTTCTTGCCCCTAGCCTCCGGCGCAACGGCGCTCGTGGCCTTGCCAATTCTGCCGGCAACGGCGCAAACTTCTGACCGCATGAATCCAATCCAACCCCAACAACGGAGCCAAGAGATGACCACAGTCACAACCAAGGACGGCATCGAGATCTTCTACAAGGATTGGGGGCCGAAGACCGCCCAGCCGATCATGTTCCATCACGGCTGGCCGCTATGCTCCGACGACTGGGATACCCAGATGTTGTTCTTCCTTGAGAAGGGCTATCGCGTCGTCGCCCATGACCGACGCGGCCACGGCCGCTCCACCCAGGTGGGTGACGGTCATGATATGGATCACTACGCCGCCGATGCCGCAGCCGTCGTCGAGCATCTCGATCTCAGGAATGCCATCCATATCGGCCACTCCACCGGCGGCGGCGAAGCGACCCATTATGTCGCCCGCCATGGCCAGCCGCAGGGCCGCGTCGCCAAGCTCGTCATCATCGGCGCCGTGCCGCCCATCATGGTGAAAACGGATGCCAATCCCGGCGGCCTGCCGATCGAGGTCTTCGATGACCTGCGCCGGCAGCTCGCCGCCAACCGCTCGCAATTTTATCGCGATCTGCCGGCCGGCCCGTTCTACAGCTTCAATCGGCCGGGCGCGAAAGTGTCGGAGCCGATCATCAACAATTGGTGGCGCCAGGGCATGATCGGCGGCGCCAAAGCGCATTACGACGGCATCAAGGCCTTTTCGGAAACCGACTTCACCGAAGACCTGAAGATCATCACCGTGCCGACCTTCGTCATGCACGGCGATGACGACCAGATCGTGCCGATCGCCGACTCCGCCCTGCTCTCGGCCAAGCTGCTGCAGAGCGCCACGCTGAAGGTCTACGAGAAATTCCCGCACGGCATGTGCACCACCCATGCCGACATCATAAATCCCGACATCCTCGCCTTCATCAAAGGCTGATCCGTGATGTTACCGGGCGCCGACGAGGCGCCCGGTTGCCACGATGGCTTGCCATCCTCCACGCCGGCGTTCTGGCCACGTCGATCGATTGACAGCCAGAGACTCATTTTCCCATGAAACCGTTTTCGCCGATTTGCGTTTAGCGGCCATGAAAAGAGAACGTGAACCCTCATCAAAGGCTTACCGGCAGGATCGTTTCGAAAACACCGAGCGAGCCGCCAAGGAAACCATCGAGGCGGAGCAGCGAGCCCGCCGCGAAAAAACCAAGCGGCTGAAAGAGCTGCGCCTGTCACAGCAGGGAGCCAAGGACCCCGCAACCAAGTAGATCTCACGCTGCACTATCCGGTTGGCACGCCGATCGGTCTCATATCCATGCCTTGCCACCCTCACCCGCGTCTTCCAGTGCGTGCCCCGAATTGTTTTTGAATTTCGGACCTTCGCCCATCTTGCAGAGCAAAGATCGCGAAATTATCTTTTTTCCACGATAGCGATTCACGGCATCGAAGAAGGGCAGATTGCGATGTCAGACAAGCTGTTCAGCACGCGTGACGAACCGCTCACCTCCGAAGACCTCGATGTGTGCAGGCGTGTCCACGAAGCTCTGTGTAGCGGGCTAAAGATGGACAGATCAAGCGAGGAGGCCGACCGTCTGGGCTCCCTTATCATCGAGCTTTACCGCCAGGGTGTGCATGACGAAAGCCAGCTCCGATTGCTGGCCGGCGGAAGGCGAGCCTGATAGCTCGAGACGTCAAGTTACCTGCAGCTTCTCCATTTCCCTCGGCGTCAAGCCTGCCCTGATCCGCCACCATTGCGGGATCTGGTGCATGCCTGCCGGACAGCTTTGGTGTCGTGGATGACGGTGGCGGCGCGTCTGGGTTGAACCGGCTGTTCACCGAATGACCGATGGCCTGTCGCCTTGGCCTATCATTACCTACGTTAGTGCCGACGCACATACCGCGCCTCATTCCATCCCAAAATGAAACCTATTCCCTTCCCCTGCGTTACTCCCTCGATACATCCGTTGACCCAAGGTGAGTGAAATGAACAGATTCGCCATCATTGCCCTGTCGATAACGACGGCCTTCTCCGGAATGCCGGCCTCGGCAGGTCCGGCTTTCGTGCCGAGCCCGGTGCAATCGGCGCAGCCGGCGCCTCAAAATACGGATGCCCGCATCGTGACCATCGGCTGCAATAACTTCACGAACTGCCCGGGTCAGTTCAGTAATAGTCGCAGGTGGTATCGCAACCGCCATCATTATCGTGACCGGAACTACGACCGCGACGACCGCTATGGCTGGGATCGCCGCTACGATCGCCGGTATCGCGGCCATGACAACACCGGTGCCATCATAGGCGGTCTGGCGGCCGGCGCCCTCCTCGGCGGCATCATCGCTTCGCAGCCGCGCACGCGTGCCTACAGTTCTGATTCGCATGCCGAGTATTGCTATAGCCGCTACCGGTCATACCGCGCCTATAACAATACCTACCAGCCGAACTACGGCCCACGCCGTCAGTGCCGGTAACCCGGCCGATCCATCAGAGCAAGCCTCGCATGAAGATGCGGGGCTTTTTTGATGGCCGAAAGCCCGTTGCACGGCTTTCAATCGGCGGTCAGTCGTGCTTGTCTGCCCGGCCAGATTGGTCGGTTGGGCGACACGAACCTAGGTGCGAAATGACATCTGGACATGCAGCAAAGCCCGCCAGCCCCGTCGTCCTGGTGCCGCCGGATCTGGAAAACCTGTCGAGCTTCGAAGCGGCGCTCGCCGCTGGCTGGTCTCCCGATCCGCGCCGCGCGGGCGACGAAACCTATGTACGCGGTGAGCTTCAGCGGCTGCGCCAGGACCGGGCGAAGTTCCTCGACGATCTCATTCCTGATGGCACGCGGTGCGCCGGATCCGGACCGCCGCCTCTGACCACCCGACTGTTCTGGATCTGGGACGGCGAATTCTGCGGCAGCATCAGCCTGCGTTTTCAAGCGGGCACCGAGGAGCTGCCGCCCGAGGTGTCGGGCCATGTGGGATATTCCGTCGTGCCGTGGAAACAGCGCAATGGCCACGCGACCACCGCGCTGAGCCTTCTGATGGCCGTGGCATCGAAGGAAGGCCTCGACCACCTGGTCGTCCTCTGCAACGAGGACAACGACGCCTCGCGCCGCGTGATCGAGCGCAATGGCGGCGAATTGTTCATGCGCGGCCCGCATCCCTCCGACAGACCCGATCAGATCAAACTGTATTTCTGGCTGAAGCCCGGAGCCGCCGGCTGACGTGAAGCGCGACGGATTTCCAGACGGACGGAGCACAGGCCTTGCCCGCCTTTGCTCCGTCCGTCCCGTCAGCCTGGGGCTGGCTGAATGCTGGTCGCGGAGCGGCTGCCGTCGCCGCGCATCGTCTCTCAATAGGTCGCGGCCGGTTTCGGCTTCTTCTCGGTCCATTGCGGCGGCGCGCCGTATTTGGCAGCCACAGCTCCCATCAGTCCGGGCGGCCGACCGAAGGCGTCGCAGGCGGCGTATTTCGGTTTTCCGCCGAGCCACGATTTCATCCGCTGCCCCGATGGCAGCGAGATATCCAATCCCTTCGGCTCCTTGCCTTTGATCAGCATGCGGGAAAACTCGCTGCTGAATTTCGAAGCCAGGCTATAGGCGTCGCCGACTTCGGAAACGCGGGGGTTGTTCTGCAGCGAGTTTGCCCCGCGCGACCAGACGATGGCCGCCCGCTGCACGCCACCGCTGTCGATGGCTTCCGCCTCGACCGCCAGTCCGCCCAGGCCGGCCGGCAGCCGCGGCACGCCGACCGGCAGCACGAAACCGGTACCGACGGTCACGACGGTCGAAACACCCGCCATCGCCTTGTTGGTCGGCACGATGTCGGTGACAACCGAGCGGATTGTCAGGTCCGACGGCTGGCCGGCTGAGACCAGCTGATATTTGTCGCTGAGCGAAATGCAGAGCGCCCGGTCCAGCGCGTTCGCCACCATCACGCGGTCGGCGTCCGATTTGACGCGGGTCGCGGCGCTGAAGGCGAAGGTCGTCGGCACGATGCTCACCGTCTTTGCCGGGCTAAGGCGCGTCCCATCGACATAGACGCGCGATTTCGACAGCTTGCCCTTCGGCGCGCCGAGATTGCCGTAGGAAGAAAGCGTGCCGGCCTCCTTCAGTGGCACCGAGCTGCAACCGGCCGCGGCCATGGCGAGCGCCAGCGGCAGAGCGAGAGACAAGCCTCTCGACGCCAGTGGGAAGGAAAATGGGAATGGATTGCTGCGCACGCTGTCTGGCCTCCGTCGCCGATAGCGCATAACCCCGAAAATCGAGATCGATTTTCGGAAAGGATTATGCGCAGGTTTAAAACGCTAGAGCGTCCTTGGCGCGTCCTGTCGGACGCGCGGCGCTCTAGTGTCCGGCGAAAGTGGCGGTCGACAATTGCCGCAACATTACAGATCGCTTCCCAGAGCCTTTCCTAGAACCAGGAAAGGCTCTAGGGGCGGATGCTGCTCAACCAGGCCCGACCTTATGCGAGTTCGATCGTCACCCGCGTCCCGGCAGCACTGCTCTCGATACTGACCTCGCCGCCATGATTTGCGGCGACCTGCTTGACGAGGCTGAGGCCGAGACCGGCGCCCCTGCTCTTCGGGGTGACGCGATAGAAAGGCTCGAACACCAGCTCCCGATGTTCGGCCGGAATACCCGGCCCTTCGTCGGCAACACTGATCCAGCCGCCGCCGGAAGGCGAGCGCGATACCGAAACCGTGATCATCCCCCTGTTGCAACCGTGGTCGATGGCGTTGCGCACCAAGTTGCTCACCGCCCTCGGCAGGGCAGAAGGGCTGCCCCGGCGTTCAAGGCTCTCCGCCTCGCTTAGAAACGAGATTTGATAGCCGTCGGCAATCGCCAGCGGCGCGAGATCGGCAACGACCGTTCGGGCGACTTCGACGAGATCGATCGTTTCGTGCAGATCGATCGCCTGATTGTTGCGCTCGAAATCGAGCAGTTGTTCGGCAGTCTCGGCGAGGCGCGCGACGTCATCGAGCAATCGCCTTCGGTCCTGGCCCTCGGGCGTTCCGTCGATCCGCGTCTGCATGATCGCGATCGGCGTCCTGAGTTCATGCGCGGCATCGATCAGGAAGTGTTGCCGTTTGCGGAATTCATTTTCCAGCCGGTCAAGCGCCTCGTTGAAGGCAATCACCAGCGGGGCCACCTCCTTGGGGATGCCGTCCAGAGGCAGGCGTGCATCGTAGCGACGAGGTTCGATCTCCGATGCCTTGCGGGCAACCTCGCTGACACTGGCCAGAGCACGCCTGACAATTCGCGGAACGGCAAGGAAAACTGCCGGCAACGCAACGGTGAGCAGCGAGACATAGATCGGATAGACGGCGCCCATAAGGACAAGAACGGGCCAACCCTTGTCAGCGACGCCGCCAAACAGAACCCGGAGCTCGCCTATGGCAGTCTCCACGTTTTCAACGGACGCGATCTCGTTCGTGTCGACCGATCCCCTGATGTCTGCGCCCTGGAACAAATGGGTGAGATGCGCAATTTCGCCATAGGCTGCAGGGATGGCGCCATAGGATACCGAAGAACCGTTCGTCGTGGCGGCGACATACCAAAGCCCGTTATACTGCTCCTTGAGCGACGCCAGCTCTGGCGTATCGCGTATTTCAAGCTGGCCCTGCGCATCGAGCGCGACGGACCGGGCCAGTACCGCGGTGATATGATCCTCCAGCGCGACATTGGGAGAGAGGATCGTGGCGCCATAAACGCAGAGGCCGAAGATCACCGCCGCCACCACGGCGACGAAGACAATGCTGAGCTGCCAGCTGAGCCGCCACCAAAGCGATGGATTGGCGTATTGCGTCTTGGCCATCATTCTTCCTTCATGAGATAGCCGACGCCGCGGATATTATGGATCGCGACGCCGGCACCGGCATCGATCAGCCGCTTGCGCAACCGCGAAATATGCGCGTCGAGCGCATTCGACTGGATTTCCTCTTCGTAATTATAAACCGCGGCCTCCAGCGTCGAGCGCAGCACGGTCTTCTCCTTGCGCCTTGCGAGTGCCGCCAGCACCAGAAGTTCGCGCCGGGGCAGGTCCAGCGGCACGGCATCGACGGTGACGCTCAGATGCAGCGGGTCGATCACCATCCGTCCGGCAGTGATCTTGAGTTCGGCCAGTTCAGGCGATCGCCGCAGCACGGCCCTGAGCCGCGCCATCAGTTCCTCCACAAGGAACGGCTTGCCGAGATAGTCGTCGGCGCCGAGATCGAGCCCTTCCACCCGCTGCCTCGGTTCGTTCAGCGCCGTCAGCACGATGATCGGCGTATCCTTGCCCGTCCGCCTGAGCTCCGGAATGAAGCTCAGCCCCTCTCCGTCGGGGAGGCGACGGTCAAGCAGGATCGCATCGTAGCCATTCTGCCGCGTCAACTCGACGGCGTCTGCCAGATGCATCGTGTGGTCGGTGACAATCCCATGTTTGCCGAGTGCGGCCGACAGCGCCTCGGCCAGCTCCCTCTCATCCTCTATCAGCAGTATCCGCATCGCCCGTCCATTGTCTCGCTCTCCCCCTTCTGTCTGCCACAAGGGTTGCGGCAGCATTGCGGAGCTTGCAAGGCAGCCGGTCATGCTGCTGCAATTGTTGAAGTCCAGCACAAAGAATATTCGCGGCAGCTGGAGATCAAGATGATCCGACCTATCCTTCGTCTCCTGACGAGACACTTCCTCTCCGCCTTTATCCTGGCCGCACTGCTCGCAGCCCCACTCGTCATTCTGCACACGCTTCACGAAAAAACGGCATTCGAGAGCGGCCTGCTGATGGATGTGCGGTGATGCAGCGGGCGAGCTTCAGGCGGTCTTACTGTCTGCCATGCAATAGGCCGAAAAGGCCTGAAGATAGGCCTCCACCCTGGAACGATTATCCGCCATCTCGATGCTCCGAAGCACCTCGGCTGGATCCAGTTTCATCAGAGGGAGTCGAAGGAAGATATCGCCCGCGAACCGGTCGGTGATGGTCGCGAGAACGGTGCGAAGACCCGCCAGCATATCGTCGCCCCGATGCGATGCATGCAGCAGGGCAATCGGCTTATGGACGATCTCATCTCCCGACACGAGCCAGTCGATCGCATTCTTGAGGCCGCCCGGGATGGATCGAACATATTCCGGGCTGGCAATGATCACCCCGTCGCTCTGAGCGACCACATCTATGAAATCCCGCACCGCCTCCGGTAGAGATTCTCCCTCGAGGTCAGGCGAGAATACCGGCAACCGTCCGACACCGTCGAAGATCGAAACCTCGATATCGCTGGGCGCTATGGTACGGATCGCCCGCAGCATAGCCGTGTTGGTGGAATTGAGCCGGGCGCTGCCGGATATTGCGAGAATCCTCATGATCCTAACAGGAATCGATTGATCATGGCTGTCAACGCAAAAGGCTAGGTTCGATTGAGTAACGCCAAAAAGGCGACTTTTGCTTGAACTGGCCAAGCCCCGCGTTAGCCTGGGTACTGCTGCCGAATCGGCTGGAATCACCCTCGAGGAAATACACATGTCGGCTTTGATCGAGGCGCGGGGCGTCAGCAAACGCTTCCGGCAGCACAAGCGATTTCCGGGCCTGCTGGGCGCTCTGAAGACGCTGGTGACCAGCGAATACACCGAGGTTCAGGCGGTTTCCGACATCGGTTTCGACATCGCGGCGGGCGAAGCCGTGGGCTATCTCGGCCCCAATGGCGCCGGCAAATCCACGATGATCAAGATGATGACCGGCATCCTGGTGCCGAGCGCCGGCACGCTCTCGGTGCTCGGCCGGACACCGCATCTGAAACGCATGGACAATGCGCGCGAGATCGGCGTTGTTTTTGGCCAGCGCAGCCAGCTGTGGTGGGACCTGCCGCTGGTCGACAGTTTTACCTTGCACCAGCGCATCTATGATATCCCCGTCGCGCGTTACGCGGATAATCTCCGGCGCTTCAGCGAATTGCTTGACTTGACGCCCTTTCTCGACCGCGCGGTGCGCCAGCTCAGCCTCGGCCAGCGCATGCGCGCCGAGATCGTGATGTCGCTGCTGCACGATCCCAAGATCCTTTTTCTGGACGAGCCGACCATCGGTCTTGATGTGGTCGCCAAGGATGCGGTTCGGCGCTTTCTCGCCGAGATCAACCGCGAGCGCGGCGTCACCATCATTCTCACCACCCATGACCTGCAGGACATCGAGACAATCTGCCCGCGGCTGATCATGGTCGATCACAGCAGGCTCATCTTCGACGGCGAGTTGAAGAGCCTGCGCGCGGCATTGGGCTCTGCCCGGCGGCTGACACTCGAATTTGCCAGTGACCCTGGACCGCTGCCATTGCGCACCGCGGCTCTGGTCAGCGACGAGGGCTTGCGCAAGAACTATCTCATCGAGCGTGAAGACATCTCGCTGGTCGCAATCCTGTCGGAGGTCGGCAGCGGGCGCGACCTCAAGGACGTGGCGCTGCACGAGCCCGACATCGAAGAGGTCATCCGCACCTTCTACCAGCGCCGCAACGCCGACCAGCGTAGCAATGCCAAGGCCCGGGCATCATGAGCGCCTATGTCGCCTTCGCGCGCAGTTCCTTCCATTCGCAACTCGCCTACCGCAACGAAGTATGGGCCAATATCTTCGGCAAACTCGTGCAGGTTTTCGCGCGTGTCGCCATCTGGCAGGCGGCCTATGCCGGCATCGGCGCAATCGTGGTCGACGGGGTCTCCCTGCAGCAGATGGTGACCTATGCGCTGCTTGGCGGCGCCGTGATGGGCGCAACCCGCCCCGAAAGGATCATCGGCGAGATCGGCCGGTCGCTCAAGACGGGCGATGTCGCGGTCTGGCTGCTCAAGCCCTTGTCCTATCCGCTCTATCTCTTCGCCAATGAATGCGGCAGCTTTGGTTATCGCCTGATGACCCAGGTCATTCCGACCGTCGTCTTCACCGCGTTGTTTTACGGCATGCTGCCGCCGGCAAGCCTCTTCGATGGCCTGATGTTCATCGCCTTCTGGGCGCTATCCTTTACGTTGCTGTTCCTGATGTCGGCGCTCTTCGGCCTCGTCGCCTTCTGGCTGATGACGAGCTTCTCGCTGGACTGGATCCTGGGCGCCCTGCTGCAATTATTCTCGGGCTTGCTGATACCGTTCTGGTTCTTCCCCGAACCGCTGGCCACGATTGCCCGCCACCTGCCCTTCGCCTGGGTGGTCTATTATCCCAATGCCGTCTATCTCGGCAGGCTTTCCACGGCCGATGCCTGGCTCCATCTCGGCCTGGGTCTTGCCTGGGCCGCGTTGTTCCTTACCGGCGTCCTCTGGCTATGGCGCCGGGCCTCCGGCCGCATCACCGTGCAGGGAGGTTGATCGTGCTCATTCATCACCTGCGCGTCCTTCCACTGCTGGTCCGAATGCATGTCCGCTCCCAGATGGAATATCGCGGCGCCTTCTGGCTCGACCGTCTTGCGCAGATCCTTTCCTATGGCAGCGTCTTCGCCACCATCGGCATCCTGCTCACCCGCTTCGACACGCTCGGCGGCTGGACCTGGCCGGAGCTGGCGCTGTTGTTCAGCTTTCAATTGCTGGCTTATTCGCTGGGTGCCGCGATGAGCTTCGTGCAATTGCGCGACCTCGAAGAACTGGTGCGCTTGGGCACGTACGATACGCTGCTGGTCAAGCCTTTCAGCCCCTGGGCCTATCTGGTCTTTTCCGGCCTCAATATCGGCTATACCGGCCACGTCATCCTCGCGGTGGCGCTGATGGGCTGGGCCGTTCTGTCCGTCGACTTCGCCTGGTCGATCTGGTCCGCCTCGTTCCTAATTGCTGCGCTCATCAGCGCGACGCTGCTGACCGCTGCCCTCATTACCATGATCGGCGCCACGGCGCTGATCTGGGTGCGCTCCAACCACCTTTTCTCGATCTTCTTCGGCTTTTGGGAATTGACGCGCTACCCGCTCAATATTTTTCCGGGCGGCATACAGGCCATCCTCATCACCGCGGTTCCGCTGGCCCTGACCAGTTCGGTCCCCGTCGGCGCCCTGCTCGGCAAGCCCATCCCGATCCTCGGGGACTGGGCCGGGCCTGCATCTCTTGTAGCCGGCCCGATTTGGGTGTTGATAGCAATCGCTCATTGGCGGTACGCCACCGGCAAATACCAGGGTGCCGGAGGCTGATCGGGCCGACTACTTTCCTGTATATTCAGGATGCCTGCGACAACGATCGCGCGCGAACCTCTAGGAACGCCGCCGTCAGCTTCGCCAGTACGGGCGAGGTGCATGTGCCGTTGGCGCCGCCGATCGGATCGACGATGTGGATCTGCCGGAGATCCTCCATGAATTCGTCCCAAAGCGGCGGCCCGCCTTCTTCGAGAAGCTGCGCGCGGATGCTCAGCTCCTCGCTGACCGGGAGATGGCGCCGCCCCCAGGCGCCGATCATGGCGAAGACGGGAACGAGCTGAATCGCTGGCTCCAGGAGGCTGTAGATCGCTTTCTGACTGTGGCTCGGATCGTCCCGCTTGCTGATGAACCCGAGCGAAAGCAGACGCTTCAGCCTGGCGGCGAGAATGTTGGAGGCGATGCCCTCCTCCGAATGGGTCAGAAGATCGCGGAAATGGCGGCGATTGCCGTACATGATGTCCCTGATGATGATGAGGCTCCACCGGTCGCCCAGCACTTCCATCGTCAGGTTGATCGGGCAACCCGACCGCAGTTCGATATCCACGATATTCTCCTTTGAAAAACTGGTTGCATTATAGGATCACTTATGCGACAACGCAACTAGTTTCAAAATGCAATCATATGGAGGAGAGCATGCCCAAGGTGCGTGTCGCAGCATTTTCCCTTTCCATAGATGGTTTCGGCGCCGGGCCGGAGCAAAGCATGAGCGATCCGCTGGGCAAGCGGGGGACGGAGATGTTCGAATGGTTTTTCCGCACCCACACCTTCCGCGCGATGATCGGAAAGGACGGCGGCTCTGAAGGCGTTGACGAGGATTATGCGGCTCGCGGCATGGCCAATTTCGGCGCATTCATTCTCGGGCGCAACATGTTCGGCCCCATCCGCGGCGAGTGGCCGGATGACGTCTGGAAAGGCTGGTGGGGGCCGAATCCGCCCTATCACACGCCGACCTATATTCTGACGCATTATCCCCGCGAACCGATCGTCATGGAGGGCGGCACGACGTTTCACTTCGTCACCGGCGGCATCGAGGAAGCGCTTGACAAGGCGGTGGCTGCGGCCGGCGACAAGGACGTGAAAATCGGTGGCGGCGTCAGCACCGTCCGCCAATATCTGAAGGCTGGCCTGATCGACGAATTGCATTTCGCCATCTCGCCGGTCGTACTCGGCAAGGGCGAAGCGATGTTCACGGGCATCGACCTCCCCGCCCTCGGCTTCCGCGTCGCCGAGCATGTCGCAACCGAACACGCCACGCATATCGTGCTGGCGAAATAAACGAGCCCGGTCGGTATTCTAGGCGCTTCCAGATGGAACACCTCGGCCGCATCGAAGGCGTCCGCAACATCAAGACGGAAATCCCGATGGAGAAGATCAAGCAATCCTGGCCGATACCGCTCTGACGAGCGCCTGTCGGGATCGTTCGGCTGTCACCAAGCCGTGTCAAAATGGCCGTGGTATTGCTGCTGAATGAGCGTAGAGTAAACGCCATCGCTCATCGGATCATCGACACGACCGCTTGCGAGGCTATAGGTGCTCTTGCCGTTTCATGGAGGGTACGAAGGTGCTCCTGTCGCTCATCTCGCTCAATGATGATGACATAACCATCGTCACCGATGCCGTTCGGCAATGGTGCTGCGAGAGGAAGCTCGACATCGACAGCATCGAAGGACGCCACGCCATCACCGTCGCCGTCGATCTCGTTCAGTTGAACACCGGCCGCGACAGACTGTTTTCCGAGCTGTCGAAGCAGTTGGACGACCGCTAGAATCCGACATCCATCCATCGAAGCCGAGGCGTCCTCCAATGACCGATGTTGAGGATGCCGCGCTTTCCCTTGCCGCCCCGTTGCGTCACCGCCGAGGAGCATCCGCGCCTGAGAGAGCCTCATCCTGAAGTCTCGAAGGACGAGGCGGGCTTTCCGGCGGGAAACGTCATGCCCCGTCCCGGCCAGCCCCAAGCCGTTCGAGGTAGGCGCAAAACATATCGGCCATGGTGTCGGCATAGACGTCGATCTCGGCAAGGTTCCGAGGAGCCTCCGAGAACTGCTTGCCCACCGTGCCGAGCGTCGTGGTGATCAGGTCGCCGACGAGCACCCGGGTCGCCTCCGGCGCGCAAGGCAGCGCTTCCTGCATAAATAGTTCGACGATGCGGTCGCCCGATGCCCTCGCCGCCTGCGCCTCCGGTGCATCGCGATAAAGAGGTGCCGCGTCATGGAGCGCCACGCGCATCGCCGCCTCCTCGCACTCCGAGCGGAGGAAGGCATGAACGAGGCGGCGCAGCCGTTCGAGCGGCGGCCTTTGCACATCGGCGAGGATGCCGCCGAGCATGTCCGTCGTCTGCCGCCATTCGTCGCTCTGCAGCCGGAAGAGGATCGCCGCCTTGTTGGGGAAATATTGGTAGAGCGATCCGATGCTGACGCCCGCCCTTTCGGCCACCCGCGCCGTGGTGAAGCGCTGGGCGCCTTCCCGCGCCAAAACCTGAGCAGCGGCATCCAGGATCGCCGCCACGAGCTCCGCCGAGCGGGCCTGCTTGGGCTGTTTTCGTGAGGAAATCCGGGCCCTTGGACGATCAGTCATGGCGGCGCTCAGCAATGCGAATAGCAGATGCGATGAATTACTCGTATTTTTCGCTCCAGACAAGAAGCTGTCACCAAGGAGATATGACATGACGACACTGACCACCGCCCCGCTGGCACCCTTGCTCAATGGCCTGTTCGAAGAGGCCGCCACGGCGACGAGCCCGGCAATGTCGGCCCTGTCAGGTGATGAGCGAATGCGCCTGATCGGCAGCAAGACCGAATATCTCGACCTTTACGGGCGCCTGAAGGATCTCTGGCTTCCCGTCTCCAGGGAGGCCGGCGCGCTGCTCTACATGCTGGCGCGAAGCAGCCGCGCACGAACGATCGTCGAATTCGGCACATCCTTCGGCATCTCGACCCTCCATCTCGCAGCCGCGCTGCGCGACAATGGCGGCGGCCGGCTGATCACCAGCGAGTTCGAGCCGTCGAAGCTGGCCCGCGCCCGCGCCAACCTGACGGCGGGCGGCCTCATCGACCTCGTCGAGATCCGCGAAGGCGATGCCCTTGAGACCCTGAGCACGGATCTCCCGGAAACGATCGACCTGCTGTTCCTCGATGGCGCCAAGGCGCTCTATCGCGATATCTTGGAACTGGTGGAAGACCGCCTGAGGCCGGGCGCCCTCATCGTCGCCGACAATGCCGACCTCTGCCCGGAATACCTCGCCCGCGTACGCTCGCCCGCAGCCGGCTACCTCTCGACACCATTCGAAGAGGATATCGAGCTGTCGATGCGGACCTGATGATCCCAGGCCGTTACCCGGCCAGGCGTGCGCCAGCCGGGCGATCGCATCCTCACCGCTGTACGGCGCCGTAGCGCAGCCCGTCGACCAGCAGCGAAACCATGCGCCGGGCATGTTCGGGCCCTTGGGCGTAGGCGTGCATGCTGAGGCTCGCAGCCGCATTCAGAAGATCCTCGGCAGCGATATCGGTGCGCACCTCGCCGGCGGCAGCAGCGGCATCGAGAAGCGAGCGAAGGGCCGGCTGCAGTCGCTGCTGGAAGTAGGCGGGCAAGGGATCGAAGGCCGGGTTGCCAGAGTGCAGGGCCGCCGCAAGCCCGCGCTTGGCCGCGATGAAACCCACGAACCGCTGCATCCATCTGGCCAGCGCCTCACCCGGCGCATGTTCGGCGGCAAGGATCGGCGCAGCGTCGGCGCAGGCATCGATTTCGCGGCGGAAGACGGCGACGACGAGGTCGGAACGCTCGGGAAAATGCCGATAAACAGTGCCGATGCCGACGCCGGCTTTCTCCGCGATCTCACGCACCGGGGCGTCGACGCCAGAACTCGCAAATACCGCCATCGCCGCCTGAAGCAGTCCGTCGAGATTGCGCTTGGCGTCGGCACGCACCGGCCTGTCCGCCTTTTCCCCGGGCTTCAGGCCGTCCCCCTGCTCTTTGCTCTCGTCGTTCATCTTTCATCCGCTTGCAAAACGGAACATCGTTCCGTATATAAACGGAATACGGTTCCGTTTATGCAAATTAACACGGCGCGACGGTGTTGGCCACATCGACGCGCACGAAGTCCGCCTCCCCAATAAAAGGAACAGACCATGCAATACCGCACGCTTGGAAGAACCGGCATCAAGGTCAGCCCCTATTGCCTCGGCGCGATGATGTTCGGCGCCGCCGGCAATCCCGACCACGAGGATTCGATCCGGATCATCCACAAGGCGCTCGATGCCGGCATAAACTTCATCGACACCGCCGATATCTACAGCCGAGGCGAATCGGAGGAGATCGTCGGCAAGGCGCTCAAGGGACGGCGCGACGACGTCGTGCTCGCCACCAAGGCGCATCTGCCGATGGGCGACGACCCGAACCGCCAGGGCAATTCACGCCGCTGGCTGACTCACGCGGTCGAGGATTCGCTCCGCCGCCTGCAGACCGACCATATCGATCTCTACCTGATCCACCGGCCAGCACCCGATACCGACATCGAGGAGACGCTATCCGCGCTCACCGACCTCATGCGGGCGGGAAAGGTGCGGGCGGTGGGATCGTCGACCTTTCCCGTTTCGGAAATCGTCGAGGCGCAATGGGTTTCCGAGCGCCGCGGGCTGGCCCGCTTCCGCGTCGAGCAACCGCCCTATTCGATCCTCAACCGCGGTATCGAACGCGAGGTTCTGCCCGCCTGCGAGCGTTACGGAATGGGCGCGATGGTGTGGAGCCCGCTGGCGATGGGCATGCTCACCGGCAAATACCGCAAGGGCGCGCCGCAGCCCGACAGCGCCCGCGCCAAACGCTTCCCCAGGCAGATGAACGATGAGCGCCGGCTGGACGCGGTCGAACGGCTCATCCCGCTCGCGCAGCAGGCAGGGCTTTCGCTGGCGCACATGGCGATGGCCTTCGCTATCGCCCATCCCGCCGTCACCTCGGCCATCATCGGCCCGCGCACGATGGAGCACTTCGACGATCTGCTTGCCGGCGCGGGGGTGAGCCTGACGGACGAAATCCTCGACCGAATCGACGCGATCGTCCCGCCCGGCACCGATACCGGCCCACTGGAGGCGGCCTATAACCCGCCTGCGGTGATACAGCCGAACCTGCGCCGCCGCCCACCCGCCGAGCGCTTCGTCGCCTGATCCTCACGGGGTGAGGCCCGGTCCTGCGAAGCAGGACCGATCGATCCAATGAATCGATCGCAGGGCCGAACGCCCTGAGCCATGCGAAGGGCCGGGCAGCGGCGGCACCCTTACCTCCCTCGTTCCCGTGCTCGTCACAGGAATGAGAGAGGAGAAAGGGTAACATCTGCTGCCAACTTGACTGCCGTTCCGTTTCAAATTGCCGAAAGGCCAAAAACACAGACGTCCGCACGATCAACCATTTGGGCAGCACAACGCGACCTTCGCTTAAAGGCGTTTCTCAAAGAACCTGTCCGGGTATGGGTCGTCATTGAAACGGTCGATCTCACTCCAGCCGGTTCCGCGATAAAGCTGTGTTGCCTCGGGCAGCGCGCTATTCGTATCCAGACGCAGGAGCTTGAAGGATAGCTCGCGGGCGATGTTCTCGGCGGCCGCCATAAGGCGCGTTGCGAGCCCAAGGCCACGCGCTGACGGGGCGACCCAGAGCCTTTTGATCTCCGCAACCTCGCCGCCATTGCCCTTCAGCCCGACACAGCCGATCGGCAGGCCATCCGACATGGCCACCAGGAACGCACCGTGCGGACGGATCATATCCTTGGCGTCGGGATCGCGAGAAAGCGATACATCGAAACCCTTCTCGAAGCGGCGTGCAAGTTCGCCGTAGTATTCGTTCAGACAATAGCTGGCGTCCTCGTGCCGAGGGTCTTTCTCCTCGAGCACGATCTGCTCACGTCTTAGCGAGGAAGCGACGATATCCATGGCGCGCAGCAGTTCGTCCGGGCGGCGATGGCGCGCCAGAAATGCTTTCGCCTGCGCATTGGAAAGCGCTTCATAAGCCTGAAACTCGGAACGGCCGGTTTCGGTCAGCCCGGCAACGCGGCGACGTGCGTCCTGAGGGTTCGGCACCGTCTCGATGAGACCCTCCTCTTCCAAGCTGCGCAGCAGACGGCTCATCAAGCCGGAGTCGAGACCGAGATAATCGCGGATCACCGCAACATCCGATTGCCCCCGGCCGATCGAATTGAGGACGCGGGCAGCACCCAGCGGACGGCCGCGTCCGAGGAAAGACGTATCGAGAGCGCCGACTTCGGAGGTGACGGCACGGTTGAAGCGACGGACACGAGAGACAGGATCGTAGGTCATATTATCTGACTTTAGTCAGATAATTGATCCTGTCAATTCAAAGCACTCCAATGAACAGCCCTCATCTCTATGCGATCGTCCAGGGCACGGGAAACGGCAATCGGTCCCGAAAACCCCGTCACCCCTCTCCTTCGGTCTTGGCAAGCAGCCTCGCCAGCTCTTCGAGCTCTCCGGCCGAAAGGTGCAGGAGTTCCGCCGGCGGGCGATAATGCTCCGTCAACAGTTCGTCCTTGGTGGCTGCGCCCTTCCCGGTCAGCCGTACCAGCTTGACGCGGCGGTCACGTGCCGGCGTGACGCGTTCGGCAAGGCCCGCCCGCTCCAGCCGGTCGACCAGCCACGTCGCAGTCGAGGCGTCGCACCCCCATTGGCGGGCAAGCGCGCTGATCGGCTCCCCCTCGTCGTGCAAAGTGAACAGAGCCCTGGAATCATTTGGCGTCAGCCCCCTTCTCTGAAGGCTTTCCAGCCGCTGCGGCGCCGATTTCATCAACAGATTGAACATCATCCGCCACGCCGAGGCAGCGGCTCTGGCATGACGGTCGGGGGCGGAAGGCATCAAATATCCTCGTAAGTGCACTTGAAAAGTAGTTTTATTACTCAAATTATCGTATCAATCAAATCTTATTGGCGACTTCCCCCGGAAAGCCCATTGCGCTTCCACCTTGCTAAGGAGCCATGCCATGCGTTCAGCCATCGCGATCCTCTTCCTGATCGAAGCCTGTCTTTATGCCGTTGCCTCCCTCACCCATGCCGGGTTCGTCCTCCAAGGCCACGAACACCGACAGGCGATGATTGCCGAAGCGGTGATATCAGCCGTCCTCCTTCTCGGCCTGATCTTGCTCGCCCTCGACCGACCATGGAGCCGCACGGCTGCGATCTCGGCCCAGTCCTTTGCCCTCCTCGGCACCCTCGTCGGCGCCTTCACCATCGCCGTCGGCGTCGGTCCGCAAACCAGGCTCGATTACATCACCCATGCCGTGATGATCCTGCTCCTGGTCACAGGCCTCGTCTGGCTGGCAAGGAACCGGAACGCCTCTCCCCTAGGATAGGGATCGTGCCACGACGTCTATCTCAACGGCAGTTCGAAGCTTCGCTTCAGCGTTTCCATCGGCACGTCGGTCTTGACGCTGAGGACGCTCGGAATGCGCGTCAGGTGATCGGCCTGAAAACGCCAGTAGCTATGCAGATCGGCGGTCACGATCCGAAGCACGGCATCACATTCCCCTGTCGTCAGGTAGCATTCCATCACCTCGGGAAACCGCCTGACGGCTTGGGCGAACTGAAGCGTGACCTCGGCGTCCTGGGTCTTGAACCACACGCGGGCAAAAACCGTCAGCCCCGCGCCGACCTTTGCAGGGTCCAGCACGGCGACGTAGCGATCGATGATCCCGGCCTCTTCCAGCAGCCGGACGCGACGCAGGCACGGTGACGGCGACAGGCCTACCTCCTTCGCCAGATCGACGTTCGAAATACGCCCATCGCGCTGAAGCACGCGCAGGATATGGCGATCGATTGGGTCCAACGTGATTAGCATTTCATAGCTCCAAGCATTCTTCAAATGGCAGAATATGCCAAATTTTTGTAATTTTGAAGAAGCTTTGCAAGCTCATTGCGCAGGACTTGGCCTATCGTTCTAGCATCGAGATGGAGATGGGCTAATGACGAAGATAGAGAAAATTGTGCTTTCTTATTCGGGCGGGCTGGATACCTCGATCATTCTCAAATGGTTGCAGGAAACCTACGGATGCGAGGTGGTGACTTTCACCGCCGATCTCGGCCAGGGCGAGGAGCTCGAGCCGGCACGAACAAAGGCGGAGATGTCGGGGGTCAAGGACATCCGAATCGTCGATCTGCGTGAGGAGTTCGTCCGCGATTTCGTCTTTCCGATGCTGCGGGCGAACGCGCTCTATGAGGGGCAGTATTTGCTGGGCAGTTCCATCGCACGGCCGCTGATCGCCAAGCATCTGGTCGGCATAGCCCGAGAGGTTGGCGCGGATGCCGTTACCCACGGCGCGACAGGCAAGGGCAATGATCAGGTCCGGTTCGAACTGGCCGTCAATGCACTCGACCCGTCGCTTAAGGTCATTGCTCCCTGGCGCCAATGGAACATCCGCTCCCGCATGCAGCTTCTGGAATATGCCGAGAAGCATCATATCCCGGTGCCGAGCGACAAGCGCGGCGAGGCGCCGTTCTCGATCGACGCCAACCTGCTGCACACCTCGACCGAAGGCAAGATTCTCGAAAATCCGGCGGAGGTCGCGCCCGATCATGTCTATCAGCGCACGGTAGATCCGCTCGATGCTCCCGACACGCCCGAGATCATCACCATCGGTTTCGAAAGGGGCGATCCCGTTTCTGTGAACGGCAAGGCCATGACACCGGCCGCCTTGTTGACCGAACTCAATGGACTGGGCGGCCGGCACGGCATCGGGCGGCTCGATCTGGTTGAAAACCGCTTCATCGGCATGAAGTCGCGGGGAATTTATGAAACGCCTGGACGGACGATCCTGCTCGCGGCACACCGCGGCATTGAATCGATCACGCTCGATCACGCCGCGGCGCATCTGAAAGACGAGATCATGCCCCGCTACGCCGAGCTGATCTATAACGGCTTCTGGTTCGCGCCCGAGCGGGAAATGCTGCAAGCCTTGATCGACCAAAGCCAAGCCTTCGTCAGCGGCGATGTGACGCTCAGGCTCTACAAGGGAAGTGCCTCAGTTATCTCCCGCACCTCCCCCTGCTCACTCTATTCCGCCGACCTCGTCACCTTCGAGGAAAGCGCTATCGCCTACGATCATCATGATGCCGAAGGCTTCATCAGGCTCAACGGCTTGCGGCTCAGGAACTGGGCGGCCCGCAATGGAAGATGACCGCTCGATCTTACGTCAGCCAGCGCACTTAACGCTCGGCAGATACCGGACGAAACGGGCCGGTTCAGATACTCATAAACTGCGAGGGTCAGATGGGCCGATAGGTCAATGCCCACATTGACGGCACCTACCCTCGTGGCTGACCGAAGCAGTCCCGGCATCCAGGGAGAAGCGCGAATCCGATTTCAAACGATTTTAAAATCGCAGCTCGACAAGTTAATCGATTTTAATTTTATCGTTAAAATTTTCTTGTTGCGACGCAAAAGAATTTAGACATTAATTTTTGCGGATGCTCAGTTTATTCGTTGGAGAACTCGCATGACTGTGACATTTCCGCTAACCGAAAAGCGCGATGCGGAGACATTGCTGAAGCACTTGACGTTGCACAATCTCAGCTTTCCGGGAAACTGCGTCGTGTCGCTCAAGACGCACGTCGCCCAGGTCTCGTCCTCTCATACGACCGCGCTCGGCACCGCCCGTACCGCCTGGTAGCGATTGAATGTCCCGGCATCGCCGTCGACAATAGGATCGAAGCAATCCTCGCTGGGTCGCCCACGCGGAGAAGGATGAAGCCGAGCGCGTCGACAGCTTATCTCGCGGCAGGCAGCCCCATGCCGGCGAGCTTCAGGATATCCTCGACCCTTGCGTCCGGATCGGCGCCGGGTTCGACCTGGCCGTCTATCATCAGCAAGGCAAGGCCATGCGTCAGTGACCAGAGAAAGAGCGCGGCGTTCGGCACCTCCTCGGGCGTCAGCCGCTTTTCGAGGTCGTCCTTCATCTGCCGGTAGACCTGCATCCGCAGGGCGCGTATCGATTCGTTTCCCTTGGAATAGGCCTGAAAACCCTCCCCGAACATCAGCCGGTAGAGACCGGGATTCGCGCGGGCAAAGGCGACATAGGCGATGCCGCCGGCGAGCAGATTGCGTCGAGGACCGGTTAGCGCGGCATCGATGCTTTCGCTGAGTTCGACAAACCCTTGTTCGGCGAGTGCTGCCGAGATGGCGTCCAGGCTGCTAAAATAGTGGTATGCCGCCGGAGCCGAGACGCCGGCGCGGCGGCCGATCTCCCGCATGCTCAGCGCAGCCGGGCCTCCCTCCTCCAGCAGCGCCCTCGCCACGGACAGCAGCGTGGGGCGCAAATTGCCATGATGATAGCGGGTCGATCCGTCGTGCGTGGCCATGTCTCGATCTAATCTTTACAGCGTTAAAATCATGCTCTAGTCTTCCCGCGATGACAAGGTATCCGCCGCGGTTCGGGTGCCGGCAAGCTTCCTGCCCGCGCCAGCAGCAGATTTACAGAGAAAGAGGCTTTCATGCGAGCATCGGAACCAAGCCGCACCGCGATCGGCGCGGCGGCGTATCGAGCAGCGCACCAGAGCATGGACGGCGGCGCCATCTTCTTAGACCCCTATGCCCGCCGCATCCTCGGCGAGGTTGCCTGCGCCGAGGCCGATCTGAAAGCCCAGGACCCCTCCACGCGATCCTTTCGCCTGTTTATGGCGGCGCGAAGCCGATATGCCGAAGATTGCCTTGGCCTCTCCGTCGCAAGGGGCGTCAGACAAGCCGTCATCCTCGGTGCTGGGCTCGACACCTTTGCGCTGCGCAATCCCCATGCCGGCCTGAAGGTCTTCGAAGTCGATCATCCCGCCACGCAAAGCTGGAAGCAGATGCGGCTTGACGAGACCGGACTGACGCAGAGCCTGCCGACATTCGTTCCCGTCGATTTCGAACATGAGGATTTGAAAACGCGTCTCACCGATTCCGGCTTCGAGCCCGAAACGCCGTCCTTCTTCATCTGGCTTGGCGTCGTGCCGTATCTCAGGGAGGCGTCGGTCTTTGCCTTGCTACGCTTCGTCGCCGGCCTGCCGAGTGCATCCATCGTCTTCGACTACAGCGAACCCCTCGAAAACTATTCGCCGGAACGCCGCGCCCGGGCCGCGGAAATGGGCGCGCGCACGGCTGCGGCCGGCGAACCATGGCTGACGCACTTCGATCCGAAGGAAATTGCGGAGCGATTGCTGAGCCTGGGCTTCACATCCCTGGAGGATATCGGCCCGACCGAAATGGCAAAACGCTTCTTCGGCCTGCCCAGGGATGCGCCGGATCGCGGCGCCGGTCCCCACGTCATATTCGCCGGCAAATAGGGAAATCCCCGAGACGTCGAGTTGCGGCGATCGAGCTGGCCTCAGCCGTCGTAGACGACAGCGATCTTGTTTCCGGCGGGGTCACGCACGTAAGCGGAATACCAGTTCGGCCCGTAGTGCGGACGTAAACCAGGCGCGCCCTCATCCGTTCCGCCGTTGGCCATGGCAGCATCGTAAAAAGCGTCCACCTCGGCGCGGGACTTGCCCATGAAAGCAACCATCGAGCCATTTCCGGCGCTCGCCGGTTCGCCGTTGAACGGCTTGCAAACCCATAGAACGAAACCTTCACCCTTGCCGCCTTGGGAATAGGCGCTCCATCCGGGAAACTCCCGATGTTTGCTCCATCCGATCGTGGCCAAGCTCGCATCATAGAAGCCATTCGATTTGACGGAATCGATTGCGCCGACGGTTGCGTAGACACTCATGATCTTCCTTTCGCTGCTCCAAGATCGGGAGAATTCATATCGCAACCATGTGAACACAACAAGAACATCTAACTGCATTTTCCGCAGAAGGTCAGCGACCAATCGCAAACGGACGGTTATTGCCGTGTCTGCAAAAATTCCTATTCTGGGCAACGCCGATGGCGACAAAAACCTGAGGCTTCACGGCTATTTGCGACAGGAAATTTGGATCCCATATGACGACTCTGAGCCGCCCTGATCTCAGCGATATCCACCGTGGCGACTGGGTGGATCGCCGGCTGCCGGCCGCATGGCGGCCATATACGCGGTTGGCGCGGCTGGATCGCCCGGTCGGAATATGGCTGACGCTCTTCCCATGCTGGGCCGCCCTTATCCAGGCATCCCATGGTCTCCCGGACCTCAGGCAATTGGCGATCTTCTCTCTCGGCGCTCTTCTGATGAGAAGCGCCGGTTCCACGATCAACGACATCGCCGATCGGAAGTTTGACGGCCATGTCGAACGGACCCGCTTTCGGCCCTTGGCAAGCGGAGAGATCACCACGCTGCCGGCCTTTGTCTTCCTGGCCGTTGAACTCGCGCTTGCGGCCTCGCTTCTGTTTTTCCTGACGCCTTACACCCGCCTCATCGCGATATGTGTGTTGCCGCTCGTCTTTGTCTATCCGCTCTGCAAGCGCTTCACCCACTGGCCGCAGGCCGTCCTGGGCGCGGCATTCAATTGGGGGATGCTGATGGCATGGGCCGAGGCTGCCGGACATATCCCGGTCGGCGCCGTGCTGATGTGGGCCGGGGCCATCGCCTGGCAGATCGGCTATGATACGATCTATGCCTATGTCGATCTGAAGGACGACACCCGTCTTGGCCTGAAATCAACGGCAATCCTGTTCGGCCGGCACGGCAAGACCTTTATCGGCCTGTTTTATGCTCTGGCGGTCGGCGCGTGGTCGCTCGGGGGCTGGCTGTTGGAAATGTCGCCGCCTTATGCGATCGGAATGCTGGTGATCGCCGTCCATCTTGCCTGGCAGACCCGGCGGATCGATCTTGCCCGCCCGGACATGAATTATCGCCTGTTCCTGGCGAATATCCTGACGGGGGTGCTGCTCGCCTGCACGGCGTTCGCTGGAACATGGTAAGCGGCTTGATGGATTTGAAAGATTGGACGCGGCACCGATGACCTATCTCAAACACAGCGTGCTCGCCGCCGCCATCATGCTGACAGCAACGATGACATCCATGCATCAGGCGCATGCGCAACCATGCGAGCAGGAAAGCTTCGAAGAGGCGAAATACGTCGTCTGTACGCTGGAACCGGGCAAAGCCGACCTGCGATTGTTCTGGAAGAACGCTGATGGCGCGCCATACCGCGCTTTTTCAAGCCTTGCCGAAGCCGTTCGCGCCGAAGGGCGAACGCTGGCTTTCGCCGTCAACGCCGGGATGTACCGGGCCGATTTTTCGCCGATGGGACTCTATGTCGAGAACGGCAGGGAATTGAACCCCGCCAATACGACAGAGGCCGAAAGCTCCTCGGGTCAGGTGCCGAATTTTTATAAGAAGCCGAACGGCGTATTCTTTCTCCGTGAAACAGGCGCCGGGATACTCCCGACCGATGAATTTCTGAAGCGTCGGCCCAAGGTGCGGTTCGCCACCCAGTCCGGCCCGATGCTTGTCATCGCCAACGAACTGAACCCGATCTTCATCGTCGGCTCGACAGACCAGACCCGCCGCAGCGGTGTCGGAACCTGCGAGCGCGGCGCGGTTCGTTTCGCGATCAGCGAAGACGGGGTGAATTTCCACGATTTTGCACGGCTCTTCCGCGACCATCTGAAATGCCCGGATGCCTTGTTTCTCGATGGCGGACGCGGTGTCGGACTTTACAATCCTGAAATGGAACGCAACGACCGATCCTGGCACGGCGGCTACGGCCCCATCTTCGGGCTTGTCGAGTAGGGTCAGTCTGCCGCGGCAAAATGCGCCATCTGGTCTGCATGTGCCTTTGCGAAGGATGGGCGGGCTGTGGCGCGCGCGACATAGTCACGGCAGGCGGGATATCCCGCCAGCCCGTCGAACCGGTCGATGAGGCGCAGCACATCGGCCATGAGGATGTCGGCGACGGAGAAGGTGCCGGCCAGCCATTCGCGCCCTGCCAGGACCGGCTCCATGTGCTTCAGCCGGTGGTCCTTGAGGAATGAGTTCATAAGCCCGTATGCCGGCGCATCACCCGTAATGCCGGAGAAGATCAAAATCGACCAGGGCAGGCTTGCCGCCTCGACGGAATTCAGCGCCGCAAACAGCCATTCCAGAACTTCGGCGCGACCGCGTGGATCGGCAGGCATCAATGCATCGCTGCGATTGCCGAGATGCAGCAGGATGGCCCCGCTCTCGAAGATCGAGATATCGCCATCGGTCAGCCACGGCACCTGGCCGAAGGGCTGGTGCGCGAAATGCTCCGGCTTGCGATCGCGAAACGGCACGCTCTCGACGCGATAGGGCAAGCCGCTCTCTTCGAGCGCCCAACGCACACGCAGGTCACGCACATAGCCCCGCGGCATCTCGGGAACCCAATCGAAGGTGGTGAGGGTAAGGTCGCCCATCCGGCATCTCCATTGTCGCTTCATTCATGGCAAAGGACGGACGAGCGACACGCGCTCCGACATGACCGGCAGGT
The DNA here is from genome assembly GCF_004306515.1 of Rhizobium beringeri. Classification (NCBI taxonomy): domain Bacteria; kingdom Pseudomonadati; phylum Pseudomonadota; class Alphaproteobacteria; order Hyphomicrobiales; family Rhizobiaceae; genus Rhizobium; species Rhizobium beringeri. The sequence goes on from NZ_SILG01000001.1 coordinate 2,492,046, forward strand.
TTTTTCGTCATTGCCAGCCCGATACCTGATGCATCGGGCCTGGGGAGGACGAGCCTTTCAAAAACCGCCTGTTTTGCATAGGCTCCCGGCCTGCAAAGTAGGAAAGCCGGATGGAATATATCGATTCACTCGCATTGCTCGTCAGCGTCTACATCGTCTCCCTCGTCAGCCCCGGACCGAATTTCATCATCGTCACCAACACGAGCATGACGGTATCACGCGCCGCCGGGCTCTTTGCGGGTCTCGGACTTGCCTTCGCATCCCTGACCTGGGCCATCATGGCGATGGCGATGGCGGGGCTCGGCTTTCTGCTGACGCATTTCGATTGGCTGCATATAACGTTGCAGGTGGTCGGCGCGCTGTATCTGATCTGGCTGGGCCTGAAGATGATCCGCGGCGCGGCCAAACCGTTGAAGACGACAGGCTCGACCGAAGTCACATGGCGCTCCGCGATGCGCCGCGCCTACGTCGTCAGCATGACCAATCCGAAATCGGTGGCTTTCTTCGGAAGTATCTTTGCGATTGTCATCCCCGCACATGCGCCCGTCTGGCTTTATTGCGTCATCGCCCTGACCTGCTTCCTTCTTTCGGCTCTCTGGTATTGCGGCCTGGCCTTTTTCTTCTCGAATCCGCGCGTTTCCGCCAGTTTCCTGCGGTTCAAGGCCAGCATCGAGCGCGTGATGGGCGCCGCCCTCATCGGCAGCCGCCTGCTCCTGGTCCGCTGATGTCATCCCGGTTTACGGGAGGGCCAGCCGCTCGGTCAGGTCGCAGGCGAGGCCAGCAAGGGTTCATCCGAGGGTTCGTCGATATCTTCGGGAATGAAGCCGCCGGTCTGGCGTTTCCACAGGCGGGCAAACAGGCCGTCGCGTTCGACCAGTTCGTCCGGCCTGCCCTCTTCCACGATGCGCCCGTGATCGAGCACGACGATCCGGTCCATCCTGGCAATGGTCGACAGGCGGTGGGCGATGGCGATCACCGTCTTTCCCTCCATGACGAGGTTGAGCCTTTCCTGGATGGCGGCTTCGGACTCGCTGTCGAGGGCGGAGGTCGCCTCGTCGAGCACGAGGATCGGCGCGTCCTTCAAAAGAACGCGGGCGATGGCCACGCGCTGGCGCTGGCCGCCTGACAGTTTGATGCCGCGGTCGCCGACGAAGGCATCATAGCCCCTGCGGCCTTCGCCGTCGGAAAGATCGGCTATGAAGGCATCGGCGCTGGCCATCTTCGCCACCGCTTCGATCTCGTCCGTCGTCGCCTCTGGCCGGCCGTAACGGATATTGTCGCCGACCGAACGATGCAGCAGCGCGACGTCCTGCGCGATGACGCCGATGGCGCGGCGAAGGCTTGCCTGCGTGACCGCGCGGATATCCTGCCCGTCGATCAGGATCGCGCCGTCGCCGATATCGTAGAAGCGCAAGAGCAGGTTTGCGAGCGTGGTCTTGCCAGCGCCGGAGAGACCGACCAGGCCCACCTTCTCGCCGGACCGGACCGTCAGCGACAGCTCGTCGATGACAGGCTTGCCTGATTTGTAGGCGAAACGGACATTCTCGAAACGGATTTCACCACGCTCGACCACGAGGTCCTTCGCATCCGTCCGGTCGGTGATGGTGGGCGGTGTCGTCATTACAGGCATGGCATCCTTGATCGTGCCGATCGCCTGGAAGATCTGTTGGCCCATCTGCAGGAAGACGAAGATCTGCGACGACAGCCGGTTGAGAATGTAGACCGCGCCGACGAATTCGCCGACCGTGAGAAAGCCTTTGACGAGGCCGGAAAATCCAATCGCCAGCATGGTCAGCCACAGCAGCGTGTTGAGAACCACGACCATCAATTCCGACGAACGATAGATACGCTGTTCGCTGTGCTGCGTCTGCACCGCCTTTCCTATGATGCGGCGGATCGCGCCCGCCTCGCTATCTTCAGCCGCAAACTGCTTGATCATCTGCATGTTGGTATAGAGATCGGTGATGGCGCCGGCGACCAGGCTGCGCTGCTTCGCGGTGCGGCGCGAGCGCTCGACGAAGGTCGGCACGATCCTGGCGGTGAATACGACATTGAGCGCGATCCAGATGACGACAGGCAGGGCAAGCTGCCACGCGAGCGCGCTCAGCAGGATCACGGAGCCCACCAACTGCATCAGGAAGCGTGGGATGGACTGGAAGGCGGCGAGGATCTGCTGCTGGACGGCGGAAGAGACCTGCTGCAGCCGTGAGGAAACCTGGCCGGCATAGAGATCATGGAAGAAGGCAAGGTCCTGCCGCTCGACAGCCTTATGGCCCTGCCACTGAATGGCAGCCGGCATGCCGATGCCGAGCGTGTGCGAGTTCAGCGTATTGAGCATGAAGGACACGATCGGCATGACCGGAAAAATCAGGAAGCCGAGAATGGTCAGCAGCAGCCATTCATCGCGCAGGAAGGCGGGAGCGCCCTGTTGCGTCACGCCATCGACGATGACCGAAAGTCCCCAGACGATCGTCAGGTTGATCACCTCGAACACCATGGAGCAAAATGCCAGCGCAATCAGCACACCCCGAAACATCGAGATGAAATGCAGGAGCACCGTTACAGGCCCCTTCGAAGGCAGCGGCCGGTAGGGGATGTCGAGCGGCCGGATCAGGCTTTCGAAGGGACGATAGATCGCATCTGAAATCGACATGGGCCACTCGGATCAAAAATCGGGAGAAGGCGCGGACTCAGCTACGCTGGGTCGCAGAAAATCACCTTCCAGCCGCGATCTCAATTAGAAATTTCAGAAAATCTGCCAACAGGAGGTATCGGTTCGCAAGCGCTGGAAGCAGGCGGCGGCGAAAGGCGCCAATTGCGGTCGTCACGGGATTGGGGCAGATTGAGATCGTTGTATGGTACAGGACGGAACCTACGCTCATGCTGACGGGCTCATGTCATTGCGGCAAGGCGGGCTGGACACCTGAGGGTGATCCGGGCTCGATCACCGCCTGCAACTGCACGCTCTGCAGACGTTACGGCACGCTGTGGGCTTATGACTACGAAGGAGAGCGCATCGCTCTCACCGGTGAGACCGCCTCCTACACCCGCGCCGACAGGGACGAGCCGTCTCTCGAAATATTGTTCTGCCCATCCTGCGCCTGTGTCTTGAGCTGGCGCGGCCTGCGTCTTCGAAAGGATGGCCGCTGGCGCATGGCCGTCAACATGCGGCTTGCGCCGCCGGATCTCGTTCACGATCTGCCTATCGATCATTTCGACGGCCTGGACACGTTTGAGGACCTGCCTTCCAAAGGGCGCTGCGTACGCGATCTCTGGTTCTGAGCCGACTGCGAAGATCGCCACCGGGCCGGATCACACCAGACCTGAACTCTGGCAAAAGATCGTTCTGCGCAAGGCCACCTCAGCCACGCCGCGCCGCCTCGATCGCCGCAATGTCGATCTTCCTCATGGTCATCATCGCGTCAAAAGCACGCTTTGCCTCGCCACCGCCTGCCGAGAGCGCTTCGGAAAGGACGCGCGGCGTAATCTGCCAGGACACGCCCCACTTGTCCTTGCACCAGCCGCACTCACTTTCCTGGCCGCCATTGCCGACGATGGCGTTCCAATAGCGATCGGTTTCTTCCTGATCGTCGGTTGCGATCTGAAATGAGAAGGCTTCGTTGTGTTTGAACGCAGGACCGCCGTTCAGGCCGATGCAAGGAATGCCCGCAACGGTGAATTCCACGACCAGTACGTCTCCCTGCTTGCCGTCAGGATAATCTCCCGGTGCACGAATGACGGCACCCACGGCGCTATCGGGAAAAGTCGCGGCATAGAAGCGGGCAGCCGCCTCAGCGTCTTTGTCGTACCATACGCAGATCGTGTTCTTTGCCATTGCGCGGTCCTTTCGCTCTTCGCTTCGCATTTCCCAGTGAAATAAGAGGCAAGCCGTCTTTCTCCAGCCCAGTTCGAGCAATTTCACGCGGACGATTGCGATCATCGTCGATCGACGAGAATCGGCTATGCTCGCAAAATGGAAGGAATGAGCGTGGGGATCACGACTGAACAGTTTCTGGCCCGCATACGGCTTAATCCGGTCAACCATCTGCTGTTGGAGAAATTGCCGGCTCTTGGCCTGCCGCAGTGTATGCTGACAGCTGGTTGCCTGTTCCAGACGGTATGGAACTTGAAGACTGGAAATGATCCCGAGCACGGCATCAAAGATTATGACGTCTTTTATTTTGACGACCATGATCTCTCATGGGAAGCAGAGGACGAAGTGATCTGCCGTGGCAAGGCCTTGCTGGGAGACCTCGCAGACAAAGTTGACATAAAGAACCAAGCTCGAGTCCACCTCTGGTATGGAGAGAAGTTTGGCAAAGACTTCCCCGCCTTCAAGTGCACTGAAGACGGCGTTGATCGTTATCTTATCTCCTGTACTCGGCTGGGAGTGAGAGTTCGTGACGGCAGCCTCTACGCACCCGATCATCTCGACGACATGTGGCACGGCATCCTTAGGATGAACCCGCTCAACGCTCAGCCCGAATTGTTCGCCCGCAAATGCAGACAATATCAGCAGCGCTGGTCGTGGCTGCGTGTCGAGGCGGAGGCTTCAGGCGATGATGCCCAGTGAGTTCCTTGGTAGCTTTGAGCCGATAGAAAAACATCGGGCTCGCCCGGATCACTCCAATTGCGGTCATCATTGAACTGTCGCACGACCTAGCTGCTACAATCGGCCTCGGGCGGGTCGCTCAGCTAATTGTTTCATCAATTCATTTTGGACAACACCAATGATTTACCTGCTTCGCCACGGCGAGACCATTTGGAACACCTTAGGTCGGTTCCAGGGCCAAAAAGATTCACCGCTTACAGAGCGCGGCATCGAACAGGCCGAACAGATGGCGAAGCTTCTGAAAAAGGAAATGGCAGGGAGCCAACAATCATTCCAACTCCATGTCAGCCCTCTCGGCAGAACGCAGGAGACTGCGGCTCGCATCGAACGGGTGTTGCCACTGGCGGCTCGTCCGGAATCGCGGCTAATGGAGGTGACCGTCGGTTCTTGGGACGGCATGACCAAGTTCGAGATCGACAACGAGTTTCCAGGAATGCTGGACGGGTCCGACGCTTTCGATTGGTATTTCAAATCTCCAGACGGGGAGAGCTTCGATGCTGCCTGTGCGCGAGCAAAGGACTGGATCGCAGGCATACATGAACCGACAGTTGCGATTTCCCACGGGCTGTTTGGCAGATTGGTACGTGGTGTATATGGCGGTCTTTCGAAACGGGAAATGTTGGAATTGCCCGTTCCCCAAGACGGGTTTTATCGTCTTTGCGACCGTGAGTTCAGCCTGGTAAGCGGTTCGGCTGATATAATATCCGACGTTGTCGCTTAGGAAGGGTTCATCCCTGAGTGACGGCTCCGGCCGCCAAACGTCATCGCTGATTATAACGCGGCTCAATGCCAGAGATTGACGCCTCGACTTGCGACCATCGACCTCCATGCCCTCAGAATGAGGCTCTCTTGGCGCTGCATCACCGGTGGAGCCGAGCCACCGGTGATAAAATTCAACGCGCCTGAGCCACAGGAAAATCATTGGGCAAGCGCGTCGGTTGGATGAGGTTCGATACGGCTCTAAAATCTATCCCGCGCATCGCTGCGCGGATCGCCGGCCACGCGATGCGGCTCGTAGAGGCCGCTCCGCGCCTTGCGCCGCCACGGCCGGGAAAGATCGCCGGGATTGTCGTCGATATCGGCCAGCGATATGGCGGCCGTTCCTTCAGCAGGGCATTGCGCCGCCCATCGGCCGCCGGGCGCGACGACCCCGGAAGAGGCCGGATCAGCCTGACCGGGATGGGCAAGGATCGAGAAACTGACCCAGTAGCTGTTGCTCGCCGCATGCCCTTGTGCCTCGGCGGCGAAGGACGGCTCATTGGCCGGCGAACCGCCTGTGGACGAGAACAGCACGCAATGGACGTCGAGCCGCTCATATTCGCTAAAAATCTCCGGATAGTGGCATTCCATGCCGAGAGCGCAGCCAAAGCGGATGCCGTCGACCTCGAAGGTCACGGGGATCGAACCCGGGGTGTACATGAAGGAGATCTTGGTGTTGGACAGCAGGCGCTCGTCGTAGCGCGTCACCAGTTCGCCGCGGTCGGAGACGACATAGAGGCTGTTGTGCGGCCGGTGCGGCGCCGTCAGTGGATGCACCGAGCCGATGACCGTCCAGAGGCCGAGTTCACGCGCCAGCCTGCGCGTTGAATCCAACTCCTCGCGAAGCACGGCCCATTCGAACCGCCGCCAATCGGAAGGCCCGATCTCCCGCGGCCCGATTTCCGACATGATGCGCTTGTTCGGCGATGATGTCGCCCCTTCGGGAAAATGGACGAGCCGCGCGCCCGCCTCCCGCGCCTGGCGCATCAGCAGGCGCATCTCCTGGCCGCTCCAGCGAAGCTTGTCGATATCGCGGGGATCGTCCGCATAGGTGGTCTGCGCCACGGCGAGACGCAGGCGTCTTGCCTCAAGCGCTGCGTCGTTCGCCGACTTTGGGAAAACATGCATGCGGGCGGTGGTGTAGGATTCACCCGTCTTGGCGGCGCGCGCACGCACCCGCCGTTTGAAATTTCCATTCTCAGTCATAACAAGGGCCTCTCACGTTCCGGACATCGTTCCCCAGCAACAGCCCAAAACATCAGGACCAAGATCACGACCCGAGACGAAAGTCCCTTTGCCTCCGCTTGAAGACCCTGCTGGGGAAGGTCTGGAGAGGTTCGGCGGTAGGCCACGCCGAAGCAAAGATGCCGAGGCGGCTGCGATTCGTCAATTCGGGAAATGGCCGGAATCGGCTGCCGAGCACCTACCTTAAGCGGGCCTACCTTGATCCACCCGCCACGGCGGATCGAGGCGGTTCGAACCGGCGAAATAAAGGATGATGCGGTTGCCGCCGGGGTCGAACAGCTCCGCTTCACGCCAGAGCCAACTCTTGTCCTCCGGCCCGCTCACGAAACGAAGACCGGCTTGGCTGAGACTGCCGACCGTCTCGTCCAGGTTCTCGCACTCGAAATACACCGTGGTTCCGCCACCACCACTTTCGCCCTGATGCAAGGAGAAGGTGCTGTCTCCGTCCGGGCAGACAAAGCGCGCATACCGGGGACGGGCGTCGACGACAGGCCTGAGACCGAGAATGCAGTAGAAGTTCCAGCCCGCATCAAGGTCAGGCATCGTAATGGTTACCTGGTTCAGGCGCATGACCTATCCCCTCAGCTGAGTTCGCCCAAAACTGTCCGGCGGTTTGGCACCACGACATTCATAAAAACAAAGACCTGAAGCCATCGCATGAATCAAATTCTAAGCGAGTAGTTTTAGTGTCATCGACACAAAACTCGTGTCAGACTGTGTAAGCTGCGCACACGACGGCGCGCCGATCGAGAAGGCCGAAGCCATGCACAAGTTCACCGTATCAATCACCCGAGAGATCGAGGCCGATACCGCCGAGGAAGCTGCCTTGCTCATGTACCAGGAACTATCAACCGGACCGATCCCTGACCGCTACTCCGTCACCGACGAGACGAAGCTGGCCACGGAGGTGAAGCTGGACCGGGACAAGGCCGACGAATTCGCCAGCATCGATCACACCGCCGACCCCGGCAACTGGTAAGCGGCAGACGACCAGAGGGACCACAGGAGATACGGTTTTTCGCCGGGAGCGGAATGCAGTAGTTGCAGGTCGCCTTCTCCGGCGCGAATGCTGGATGTAAATAGCCGCTCAGCCGGAAATATCGCGAGCCAAGGAAAGACCGTGACCTCACCAATCAAAATAGCCGTCGCCGGCGCGAACGGCCGCATGGGGCGCGCCATCTTGCCACTGCTGGCGGCCGATCCGGATTTCGCGTTCGTCGGCGGCATCGGCCGTGAGGGCTCCATGGGCGCCGGGCTGATCAACCGTTCGGCCGCGATTAAGGCGGCCGCCGTGATCCTGGATTTCACGACGGGAAGCGCTGCCGCCGAACTTGCCGGCTTGTGCGCTTCGGCCGGTGGACCGGCCCTGGTGATCGGGGCCACGGGTTTCGAGCCGGATGAACTCGAACGGATCGCAGAGGCCGCCCGCGCGATTCCGATCCTGCGCTCCAGCAATTTTTCCATCGGCGTCAACATATTGGTCGGCCTCGTCGCCCAGGCGGCCCGCGCCCTTCCCGCGCATGGCTGGGATATCGAAATCCTCGAGGCCCATCACAACAGGAAGATCGACGCGCCGTCCGGCACGGCACTGATGCTCGGCGAGGCCGCCGCCGAGGGCCGTGGAGTTTCCCTTGCATCCGTCGAGCGGCGCGGGCGTGACGGCATCACCGGCGAGCGCCCGACCGGCGAGATCGGCTTTGCCGTGTTGCGCGCCGGCGGGATCGTTGGAGAACACAGCGTCCTGTTTGCCGCCGCCGAGGAAGTTGTGACGCTCTCCCATTCGGCTCTCGATCGCGGCATGTTCGCCCGCGGCGCGCTTGCCGCCGCCCGCTGGATCGCAGGGCGCACACCCGGCGAATACGCAATGGGAGATGTTCTGGGGCTCGCATAACTAAGAGAAACTGGCTCAAAGGATATCAAGGATTGCCGAGGCGACGACGACTTCGGTTCCCGCCAGCCCGACGGAGCAAAACAGGGTCGTATCCTCGGGCGATCCCCGACCGGCCGCTTTTCCGGCAATGATATCGGCAAGGTCGGCCATGCGATGCTCATTGCCGGAGCCGGCGAGGAAAAAGGGCGACGCATAGGCGCGCGTCTGCTCGGGAGAGTCCGTCGCGATCACGGCTGCGACATAGGCGATATCCAGGCCGAGTTCATATCCCTGCTGTGTTTTCGGGCCAACGGTGTTGACGTGCACCCCGGGCTTCAAATCCCGCGCATGGATGACCGGTGTTTGGCTCGTCGTCGCGCAGATGACGATGTCGGCACCATCGACGGCTTTAGAGGCGCTGCCGGCAGGCTCCACCTCAATACCCAAGGCCTGCTGCATCTCAGCTGCAAAGGCGGCGCGATTTTTCGCGTCGCGGCTATAGACGCGGGCGCGATCCAGCTTTCGAACGGCGGCAGCCGCGGCAAGCTGGGTTCGCGCTTGGGCTCCGCTACCGAGGATCCCGACGGTCCTGGCATCCGGCGCGCTAAGATGTCGGATGGCGAGACCTCCGATCGCACCAGTTCTGAGGTTGCCGAGGCGCGCTCCAAGAACGATGCCTTTGAGCCTGGCGTCGTCGGCCAACCACACAGCGACGATCTGCGAATGCTCCATCCCCTCGAATGTTTCATAGACCCGAAAGCCCGCGAGCGGTTTCTCGCCGAGGATGCCACCGACGGTGAAGACGAGATCGCCGCGATCGGGAAACGAGACATGATGCCGGGGCGGAGAGATCAGCCGGTTGCCGGCTCTCGCGAGAAAAGCGGTCTCGAGCGCATCGATTGCGACCGCCATCAACGCGCCGCTGACCAGATCCTCGTCTTTCAGGATTTTCGTCATGACCAAACCTCCAGGCCGGCATCCTGCAACCCCAAGCCCGCTTGAGGTCAATAGGTCAGGCAAACCGATATGGGCTGATATTCGCGTGAGAGCTAACCGACCAGACGGCGAGCCATCATGACGTCGTCGATCTCCCTGCCCTCCTCCAGAACCCCGCCGGGAATTCTGCCGATCTCGGAAAAGCCCTCCCGCTGATAGAACCGTATTGCCGCCGGGTTCTCCGCGCTGACGAAGAGTTCCAGCTGCAGGATGCCGATATCACGCGCGTGATCGGCAGCAGCGCTGAGCAGTCTCGCGGCAAGCCCCGTTCCGCGCAGGCTCCTTCTGACGTAGACCATGATGATCGTCGCGCGATGAGCCATCTTGCTCGACCGCTGTCGAAGCAGGCCCGTTATGCCGACAGGTTCGCCATCCTGAAAGGCGATGAAAACCGGCTCGTTCAGGCGATTGCGCCACTCCTCGAGAGAAAGAGCCACCCAGTCTTCGTAGCGGCTTGCAAAGAGGGAAGGTTCGGTGCGAAGCGCTTCCAGACGGATGCGCCTGAAAGCCTCCACTTCGTCTGCCTGGATATGTCTGATCGTCGTGCCGCTTCCATCCATCGGGACCTCCTGCAAGATGAGAGGTACTCTCAATACAGATGGCCCCAGCCGTCAACCGGTGTCAGCAAGCTTCATACTTCAGCCCATGCTCGGAGTTACGAGATCGAACGGAATCCATCATCTCAGCGCCGATTACTGCGCCGGACTCCCCAGCCGACCGCCCTTCCGGATGACCGGTCCATCGGTTGGCCCGACTGCCGATTGATCGGTCGGCCTCGCGGCCGGTTCGTCGGTCGGTCCGCCCACTGGTTTACCAGTTGGCCCGTCGACCGGCTGGCCGGCGGACCGGACGACCAAGGGATCGGCTGGCTGGACGGCGGATTGATCGGTTGTTGGCCCGGGCACCGACTCCCCGGTTGCCGCGGGCGCCGGCTCGCCGGTTGCCGCGTTCAACGGCTCACCGGTTGGTCCGGCCGCTGATTGCTCGGTTGGCTTGTCGATCGCGAATGGTACAACTTCACGGATGATGAAGAGAAGAACTATCCCGACCAACGTGCACGTAAGCGCGTAGAGAAGGAAATATTTCAGTGCACATACCCCGTTGATTGGCAGCACCAACTTGACAATGGTGCAAATGATATTTCCACATTATTGAACGATACTTGAAAAAAGGCAATCATTTTTAACAAGAGCCACGAAATTTCAAAAATGCACAGAACGGGATAAGGTAGTTATTGTAGATATTTAGGAAGCGCCTCCCCGATGCTCAATTTGTTTTGAGGTCTCGGCACGCCCAAGGAAGGCCCCGGAACCCAGATCCGGGATCTGCCAGGCGAAGACAGCCCCGGCGATATCGGCTAGATTGCGTGTGCCGGCAGCCTGCTTTCGAGGGTGAGGCCCTCCAGGATCGGTGGCGGCAGGGGGATCCGCATGACGGCAATTGCATCTCTGTTTCAGGAAGCCGCCCGCCTTGCGGCGGGATTCCGGCAGGCAGCGCCCGCCCGCCATGTGCCCACCCACGACTATGCAGCCTCGCTTGCCTGTTTCGACGAACCGCTGCCGGTGGCCGGTTCCGATATGCTTGATGTCATCAGGCGTCTCTCGGACGGCGCCGAACCCGGGCTGCACGCGACCACAGGGCCGCGCTTTTTCGGCTGGGTCATCGGCGGCTCCCATCCGGTCGGCGTCGCGGCTGATTTCCTCACCAGCGCCTGGGGCCAAAATGCCGGAAACCATGCCGTTGCCCCGGCCGCGTCAGCCGTCGAGACCGTCGCGGCGAGATGGCTCCTCGATCTCCTGCAGCTGCCGGCCGAAAGCTCGGTCGGCTTTGTCACGGGTGCGACGGTGGCGAACTTCACCTGCCTTGCCGCCGCACGCGGCGAGGTGCTGCGCCAGGTGGGCTGGGATGCCGATGCCAACGGCCTGTTTGGCGCGCCTGAGATTACAGTGCTGATTGGCGACGATGCCCACACAACGGTGTTCTCCGCGTTGCAATTCCTAGGGCTCGGCCACGATCGCGTGCTGCGCGTGCGCACCGATCCGGTAGGCCGGATAGACCCGGCCGCGCTGGCGGGCACACTCGATACCGTCTCCGGTCCCGTCATCGCCATTCTCCAGGCGGGGCAGATCAATACCGGCGCCTTCGACGATTTCGCCGCCATCATCCCGCTGTTGAAGGCGAAAGGCGCCTGGGTGCATGTCGATGGTGCCTTTGGCCTCTGGGCGCAGGCATCGATGAAGACCAGCCATCTCAGCCGCGGCATCGAAGCGGCCGACAGTTGGGCGACCGATGGCCACAAGTGGCTGCAGACGCCCTATGATTGCGGCTATGCCATCGTCCGCGAGGAACTCGCCCATCGCCGGGCCATGACGATCGCCGCGAGCTATCTGCCGCTCGCCGGCCAAGGCGAACGCGATCCCTCCCATTACGTGCCCGAGCTTTCGAGGAGGGCACGCGGCTTTGCCACCTGGGCGATGCTGAAACATCTCGGCCGCGACGGCATCACCACCCTCATCGATCAGTGCTGTGCCTCAGCGCGGCTGATCGCCGATCTCCTGTCGCGGCAACCGGGCATCGGCATACTCAACGACGTCGTGTTGAACCAGCTCGTCATCCGCTTCGGAACGGACCTGCCCTCCGAAGAAGGCGACGCGCTGACGCGAAAGACGATCGAAAAGATCCAGGCGGACGGCATGATCTTCGCCGGCGGCGCCAAATGGCGCGGCCGCGACGTCCTGCGCCTCTCCGTCACCAATTTCCAGACGACATCAGATGAGGCGCAACTCGCCGCACGGAGCATCATCGCTGCGTTCAAGAGTGTCAGCCGAGGGTGACGCATCAACTCCCTTTGGTTCGCCCGGACACGGAATTGTGCTATCGCCGGCCCTGTTCGCTTGAAGAGAGAAGAAGCGTGAAAAACGTCCTGTTCGTCTGCAGTCAGAACAAGCTTCGCAGCCCGACGGCCGAACAGGTCTTCGCGAACTGGCCTGATATCGAAGTCTCCTCGGCCGGCACGAACAAGGATGCCGAAAATCCGCTATCGAACGAGCTGATCGAATGGGCCGATATCGTCTTCGTCATGGAGAAGGCTCACCGTGCGAAAGTTCAGGGCAAGTACCGGTCAGCTCTCAAGGACAAGCGGTTGATCTGCCTTCATATTCCTGATGACTACGATTTCATGGACCCAGCGCTCGTGCAGCTGCTGAAGGCAAAGGTGCCTCGGCATCTCTAAGCTCGGTCATGCGACCGTAAAACGCCGCCCGCACAAGGCGGGCAATTCTTCCGTCCGCCCGCGTTGCGCCAATGGTGGCAACTTGCGGCCAAGCTGCGGGGCCGATGGTCAAACTTGTTGAAAGACATATTCCGGAAACTCGGCCGCACCGCGACTTAGGGCTTTCACCATCAACAGACCGTCATCGAAGTAGCCGTTTCTCGCGTAGAACTGGTGCGTACGCTCCCTGCCCAGCACCATAGCGATGCGGATCACCGCGCATTCAGTCCGCTCCGCCTCCGCCTCGATCCACGCCATCATCTTGCCGCCGATGCCCTGACTACGCACGTCGCTGTCTACCACCACATTGTCCGTCTCGACATACTTGCCGCACCACAACTGAGTGCCAGTCCAGAAACCCGACGCGCCCACCATCCGTTCGTCGATGTATGCTGCTATGCAGCGGTAGTTGCTCTGTGCAAACATGGCTGAAAGTCGTTGGCAAACCACGGCCTCACTCAGGCGACTAACCTGGCTGTACAGCGGGAAAATTGTCATCATCTGATCGAGGCCGACCAGTTCGCGGATGATCACTTCGTCGGACACAGCAGCCCCCTATCCTTTCGATCGCATGATTGTGCACGCGAACTTGATCATGATCCATAGGCGTGAATCGCTTACAGTGGACCACCCGTCTTCCCATTGACACACGCTCCGCTTATAGCTCCCCGCCCGTTCCGATCGCGCAGGGAGGAGAACCATGAACGCCAATGATGTCGCCGCCCATTGGGAGAGCAATGCTGAAACCTGGACGATCTATAGCCGCGCCGGCTACGACAAATACCGCGACGCGCTAAACACGCCGGCCTTTCTGGACATGCTGCCGGCGGTAGCAAACCTTGCCGGGCTCGACCTGGGCTGCGGCGAAGGCTCCAATACTCGCGCCGTCGCCCGCCTCGGCGCCCGCATGACCGGGCTCGACATCGCGCCGACCTTCATTCGCTATGCTCGCGAGAGCGACGCAGAAGCGCCGCTCGGCATCGACTACGTGCTCGGCGACGGCCAGAGCATCGATTTCCCGGAGGCGAGCTTCGATTTCGTCACCGCCTTCATGTCGATGATGGATATGGCCGACCAGCGCGGAGTGCTGAAGGGCATCCACCGGGTCCTGAAGCCGGGCGGCTTCCTGCAGTTTTCGATCTTGCATCCCTGTTTTGTGCCGCCGACGCGCCGCAATATCCGCGACGAGGCCGGCAAGCCCGTCGCGGTTGAGATCGCCGATTATTTCGACGAAAGCGACGGCCGGATCGATCGCTGGATCTTCTCCTCCATCCCCGAGGCCGAACGGGCGACGCTGACGCCGTTTGCCGTCCCGCGCTTTCACCGGACGCTGTCGACCTGGGTGTCGATGATCGTCGAAGCGGGACTGACGATCGACGCTTTCGGCGAGCCCATGGCATCAGTCGAGGTGGCTCTCGCCGAGCCAATGGTCGCCGATACCCGCATCGCACCGATCTTCCTCCACGTCAGGGCGCGCAAGACCTGAAAGCCCACTTGCCGGCAGTTGTCGCCGAGGTTGGAACGATTTTTAAGAAGCCAAACTTTTTCCGGGAAAGCCCGAAACATCAGCGGCAAAAACTGCCTGCCTGTTTTATGGAAAGTTAGCCCCTTAAAAACCTCTCTGTCAACGGCAAGATATTGAATCCAATCATCTTTTGCAGACAAGAGGTTTTTAAGGAGCGATACCTCGCCTTTTTCAGAAGCGATGCCTGCTCCCTTAGGCCGGCATCATCGTCGCACCGCGACGACCGAACTGGCGCGATATCTGGATAGCTGGACCCGGTTGGATTGGTTGCCGCCGAACAGGTAGACGTACTGGCGGCGCTGGTCGATGTGATCGAACAGGCTGACATGAAAGCGCCGACCGGTACGGATCACCACGACATCTCCTCGCCTGGCGGCGCGGAAGAACACCGGCTTGCCGAACTTCCTCCAGGACGCCGCCATGTTGGGGTTGGGCGGCGGTTGGCGCGAAGATCGCTTGGCGACAAAGGCCAGGAACGCCCCGCACCACGATACTCTGCGCGGATTGATGCTGAGGAAGGAGATGGAGCGTTCGTGCATGCTCTTGTACTTGGACGCCGTGCCGAGCATGTCCGCCTCACAGGGCACGGCAAGCGCCATGAGGACGATGACGAGAATAACCTTCATAGTTACCCACCATTGTTTGTATAATCTTGAAATTCCGAAATGTGGCGAAGAATAAAACAGGCGCGGCAACGTAGATGCGAATTATGGCGTGATTTAGAAACAACTAATACTGGCATTTTAGCGGCGGAAATTTGTCCGAAGCGAGGCGCGGATCTCCGTGGGCGAGCCTCCCTTTTGCGGCCGGACACGACCATCACAAACCCCGCAAAACATATGTTTTGCTGGGCCGAGAGGCTGGAGTTTCGCCATCCCAACCAGGTCCATTCAGACGAGATGGACTGTGTCCGCAATGCTTGAGCAGCAAAACCATTCGCCAAGAGTTGACGACAGTGCGCGGAATTAGCTCCTCACCTATACGAGCTATATTTCCGATTGCCGTTCATAATACTTCGATGTGATGGGAAATACATTGCGCTCGCCCAATTCATCAGCGAAAGCCGGAGGTTGCCCCTCCGGTTGCGGACGTGAACGAGCTTACGACAGCGGAGGCCGGCGTGGCGTGTCAACCGTGTGGTTGCGCCGGTTCGGGCTGGCCTGTGACCGGGGCAGGATCAGCGGCAAGTGCCTTGGTGACCAGCAGTGCTGCGGCGAGAACAGGGACGACCGCCCAGTACGAAAAGCGGATGCCGAAGTGTTCGGCAACGAAACCGAGCAGTGGCGGCCCGGCAAAAAACACAAGGAACGTCGTCTGCCCGAGCGCTGCAACGTTGACGGGTGCGGGTCGATCCGTGCGTCGGGCCGCAGCCGAGATGGCAAGCGGATAAACTGAAGAGCAGCCGATACCTGTCAGGCCAAAGCCTGCGAGCGCGACAATAGGGTGTGTCGCCGTCGCAACCATGACAACACCGATGGCCGCGATCCCAAGGAGAGTGATTGCGACCGGGCGAGGATTGAAGCGGTCGATGACAGGGTCCATGCCGAGCCGCCCGATGGCGATGAACGAGGAGAAAATGGCCACGCTGAGCCCGCCGACGAAGGGTTCGACCGCGAATACGTCCCGCATATAGATCGCCGACCAATCGACGCTTGCGCCTTCGGCAAGAAGCGGAGCTGCGGCGACAAGGCAAAGGGGGAGCAGTCCGATCGTGGGAAAAGCGATGATCGGCGTATCTCCGGGGTGAGCGTCCTGCCGCCGGGGCGCATTCTCGATCCCGGAGAAAACGATCGACCCGGCAATCAAGACCGTCACCAGGACGATGAAGGTATGCAGTTCCATGGAGACGGCAGCCTGCCGCATGCCGGCGGCAACAAGGGCGGTGATGCAGAAGCCGAAGCTCCACATACCGTGAGCCCGGCTCATGATGCGGTACCCAAGCAGCGCCTCATGGCGATCGGTTTCGATATTGGCGTTGATCTCGAATGCTCCGGTGAAAACGCCGGCAATGAAGAACAACGGCACCGCCAAGAGAGCTGAGGGCATCCAGGGGATCAACGCGAAAAACAGCGACGCACCGAAGACGGTGACGAAGGCGGTGGGGCGCGCACCGAGCCTCTCGATGAACCTCACCGAGAACGTCAACCCGCAGAGAACACCGGAGGACAGGACGGCGAGCAGAAGGCCAAGCTCGCCTTCCGTCAGGCTAAACTTGAGCTGAAGGTCGGGCAGCCGCGAAACAAACGCCCCCAGGGAAAGGGCCACGGCAAACTGAATGAAGAAAATACGGTGGTGCGGCTTCATCTCGCGGACTCTGCTCCGATTGGGGCGGGATTGAAGCCCAGGCATCCGACGGCATAGCTGGACATTCCGACGAAATGGCGACTGGCTCGGACACCCGCGGTCTCAGCATTATCGACCACCTTTGCTGACAGCCCCTGTCAGCATGATGCAGCCGGTAATTACACAGTGGTTGGCAGCCGCTCACGACTGATGTCCACTTATTGGCACCATCAGCGATCACCATTCGGCGCTGCCGAGCAGTAATTCCCGCTCCCTGCATCAACGGGAGGCTGCACCGCATAAGATCGCGGATCACCTCCGCGGAACGGGAACGAAGCGCTTGCTTTGACAGGTCACACACTCAGTTCATCGAGTGGAACGTCTCAAAAATCAGCGCCCTCAGCCAGCGATGCACGGGATCTGCGTCCATGCGGGGGTGCCACGCCTGCACGATGTTGAAACCCGGCACGGCTACCGGCAGATCAAAGGTTTTGATATGGCTCATCGCGGCGGCCTTGCAATATGACTTCGGAATCGAGCCGATCAAATCGGATGCCGCCGCAACTGCTATCACCGCCGGAAAGCTTGGCACGATCAGCCTGACATCACGGACATGGCCCAATTCGGCGAGCGCCCTGTCGATCGGACCGGCGAAATCCGCTTGCAACGAGAAGAGCACGTGGCCCGAGGCGGCATAGCGCTCGGCCGTTATCCGATCTGCATCGAAGATCGGGTGCCCTACCCTTGCGAGACCGACATACCGATCCTCGAAAAGGGTTTGGCAACGCAGCTCCCCGCTGTCACGCGGGAGAACACCGATGTCCAAATCTATGGCCGCGTCCCTCAAGGCCTGAACGTCCTTGTCCGATCTCGGCGCAAAGCGAAGCCTTATCCCCGGCGCAGCGTTCGTCACAGCGGCGCTCAGACCCGCGGCGTAGAGAAGCACGAATGCTTCATTGGCACGGATCGTGAAGTGGCGCCGCACCTCCCGAATCTCCACGGTCGACGGCGGACTAAGCACGGCTTGCACGGCTTCTTTCAACAAGTGTACCTCGGCACCAATCGCCAGGGCATGGGGCGTCGCAACCATGCCACGCCCGGCCGGCACAAGGATCGGGTCACCTAGCGCGGTCCTCAACCGTGACAGCGTCCGGCTCATGGCGGACGTGCTGAGGCCAAGCCGACGAGCGGCGGCCGATACGCTCTGCTCGCGCAGCAACGCATCCAGTGCCACCAAGAGGTTAAGATCGAGATCAGACATGGCTCAATTCTATTCAGGCACGGCGCAAGACGCAACGGTCAATTGATTTTGTTGCGTCTGGCGCGGGCAATCAGCAAAGCCTAAGTAGTCGACCGTCCAACAAACATCGAGGAGTGCTTATGTCCCTCACCTACACCGCACCAATTTCTCAAGACGGCCTGGCGTCGCCTCGACGGTACCTGGCTATTGCCATGTTGCTTCTTACGCTTGTTCTTGTCGTTTTGGACGGAGCCATTGCCAATGTCGCCTTACCCTCGATCGCGGTCTCGCTGCACGCCGAGGCGGGTAGCACCGTATGGGTCGTCTCGGCCTATCAGCTGGCCGTGCTCGTTGCCATTCTTCCATGTGGCGCGCTGGGTGAAATCTACGGCGCGCGGCGGGTCTTCCTGATCGGCGTCGCGCTGTTCACTGCGGCTTCCGCGGCCTGCGCCTTCGCGGGCGACCTTCCCTTACTGATCCTTGCTCGTTTCGCGCAGGGCTTGGGAGGTGGCGCGATCATGGCGCTTGCCATGATGAACCTGCGCTCGGCTGTGCCGCAGCACATGCTGGGCCCTATCATCGGCATCAATGCCATGGTCATCGCCATTTCCTCCGCTGCCGGCCCCGGCATTGCCGGCGCCATCCTTTCCGTCACCACCTGGCCTTGGCTGTTTGCAGTCAATATACCACTCGGCGTCATCGTTCTGCTCGGCGGCGGTCTGCTCGGGCAAATTCAGGGCGCGAAGCGCAAGCTGAACGCGAAGGCGATGCTGGCCAACACGCTGATGTTCATCCTTTTCTTCTGCGGCGCCGACCGGATAGCGATCGCGCCGATAAGCGGCGCCGTCCTCATCGCCGCCTCGCTGGCCTGCCTTTTCGTCCTGCTGCGCCTTGAACGGACCAGTGACGCACCAATCGTTCCCACGGACCTGCTGGCGGAACCGGCATTCCGCGTGGCGGTCATCGCCTCGATATCGTGCTTCTGCGGCCAGATGCTGAGCTACATCGCGCTACCCTTTTACCTTCAACACACGTTGCACATGACGCCGGTTCTGGCCGGTCTATACATGATGCCCTGGCCTGCCGCGACCGCGATCATCGCGCCCATTTCGGGACGTTTGGCAAACCGCGTCAAGACGGCATGGCTTTGCGCCATCGGCGGCGCGCTGCTCGCCCTGGGCCTCCTGGTGGTCGGATTCGCCCCGCCCGATCCGAGAGGTATCGCGTTTCTCGTCGGCACTGTGATCGCCGGCCTCGGTTTCGGACTGTTCCAAACGCCGAACAACCGAATTCTCCTTCTGTCGGCACCGAAAGCCAGAAGCGGCGCCGCCGGCGCCATGCAAGGCACCGCGCGGCTTCTCGGCCAAACCCTGGGTGGGATCTGCATGTCGATCATCTTCGCAACATTGCCGTTGTCGAACGCGCTCGAATTTGCGGTCGTCACTGCGGGCGGCTGCGCGGCAATAGCGAGCCTGGTCAGCCTGAGCCGGGCTCGCTACGAAGTGGCGAGACAGCCTGGAGCGGCTTGAACAGGCGGTTCGCGGTCGTGCGGGTGAACGAGGGCGTTCTGCCCTCGGCTGTTCTTTCTCGTTGCATGAAGACCGCTGCCGCACACGCTGCCACATCAAGCTTGTATCCATGGGAGCGCGACAAAGTGGTCGACTTGGACCGCTCCCCGCATTGAAGACACCACACTAAACCGACTGAAGGAGGACGTGTCGCTTCTTGCCGACCGATAGCCGGATCACGCCGTCCTGAACGTCGGAGTCGCCAAGCCGCATTGCCTCGTCGTTTACACCGCCGCCGTTCACCCGAACCCCGCCGCCGACGATCAATCGCCGTGCTTCGCTTTTCGATTTGGCGAGGCCGGCGGCGACCATGGCGTCGACAAGCGGAAAATCGCCGCGAAGGTTATCCGGGAGCCTGACCGTCGGGAGACCAGCCGGTACCTCGCCCGCTTCGAAGGTGCGCCGGGAGGTTTCGGACGCTTGCGCTGCCGCATCTGCCCCGTGGCACAGGCTGGTGATCTGGTCGGCAAGGATCTTTTTCGCTTCGTTGATCTCGGAATCCCGAAGCACGTCGAGGCGTGCAATTTCACTTAAGGGTAACTCGGTGAACAGCCTGAGAAAACGACCCACATCGGCATCCCCGGTGTTTCTCCAGAATTGCCAGAACTCATAGGGCGACAACCGGTCGGCGTTTAGCCAAACCGCCCCCGAAACGCTCTTGCCCATCTTCACGCCCGACGACGTCGTCAGTAGCGGAGCAGTCAATCCAAACAGCGCTCGCCCGCCAATCCGCCGTCCAAATTCAACGCCGCTGACGATATTGCCCCACTGGTCGGAGCCACCAAGTTGAAGCAGGCAGCCGCGGCTTTCTGCGAGGACATGAAAGTCGTAGGCCTGCATGACCATGTAGTTGAATTCCAGCAATGACAGTGATTGCTCTCGTTCCAACCGTTGGCGCACGCTCTCCGATGTAAGCATCCGGTTGACTGAAAAATACGGCCCAATATCGCGCAGAAAATCGAGGTAGTTGAGCCCACCCAACCAGTCGGCATTGTTGACCATGACAGCATCGGTCGGGCCGTCCCCGAAAGCGAGGAACCGCTCGAAGACACGGCGGATGCCGATCAGGTTTTTCGTGATCTGCTCGTCGCTGAGAAGGGGACGCGACGTGTCGCGGAAGCTCGGATCGCCCAGGCGGCTTGTCGCACCACCGAGCAATGCAATGGGTTTGTTGCCGGTCTTCTGGAACCACCGCAGCATCATGATCGGAATGAGATGCCCGACATGCAGGCTGTCGGCGGTGAGATCGAAGCCGTTATAGGCTCTGCCGGCTCCTGAACAAAGCCAATTGTCCAATGCTTCCAAGTCGGTGCATTGATGCAGGAAGCCGCGCTCGCTCAGAGTGCGAAGAAAGTCGGATCTAGGTCCGGTGGGCTGAGAGGATAGTATCACGAGGGTCTCCATTTGGGCCGATGAGGCCGGAGACCATCTGTTGACACACGTGCCGCCGACCGTGCGGCGTCTCGAGTGTCAGGAATATGACCTTGCGCCGCTCTATGGGAGCAGCGTGTAATAGAAGCTCGAAAGGTTCAGGGCGCAGGTCATGCATCCCTATTACCATGCGACAGCGCAATCGCAAGGGGATGCGAACTGACGATATTTGAACGGATCGCAACGCCACCCTCCCATCCCCGCATCCGCCCCTCACAAAAATATTCGCACCCGCATCAATTTGCTTGCCGTTCTGCAATGCGGCATATGTTTGTTCTCATAGGCAAGTGGCATGAGCGGGGAACCATGACGTCGACGCATATGGAGAAGACGGGGGACGGCGTCGGCAGGAAGGGCTTTGTCGGGCTGGTCATCGGCGCGGTCGGCGTCGTCTATGGCGATATCGGCACTAGCCCGCTCTATGCCTTTCGCGAGGCGCTGAGGCCGTTTGCTGCCGATGGCGTGCATGAGGCCGAGGTCATTGGTCTGATTTCGCTGATGGTCTGGACGCTGACGATCATCGTGACCTTCAAATATGTGCTCTTCCTTCTCAGGGCGGACAATGACGGCGAAGGCGGCGCGCTTTCGCTGCTCGCCCTCCTGATGAAGAAGATGGGACGAAACGTGCCGGTGCTCTTCTTCGCCGGCCTGATCGGCGCTGCCCTCTTCATCGGCGATGCGATGATCACGCCGGCCCTGTCGGTGATGTCGGCGCTCGAGGGCCTGAAATTGATCACACCCGCCTTTGCCGAATACGTCCCGCTTGCATCGGCGGCGATCATGATCGTCCTGTTTGCCGTCCAGTCGAGGGGAACGGCTGCCGTCTCCAAGCTTTTCGGGCCGATCACGGTGTTGTGGTTTCTGGCCATGGCGGCCGGCGGCCTGATCCATATCGGCGACGACTGGAGGATTCTGGCCGCGCTCAATCCGGCCAATGCATTCCTGTTCCTCACCCATGCCGGCAGCGTCGGCCTCATCGTGCTCGGCGCCGTTTTTCTGACGGTGACGGGTGCCGAGGCGCTCTATGCCGATCTCGGGCATTTCGGACGCCGCCCGATCCAGATGGCATGGTTCGTGCTCGTCTTTCCCGCATTGTTGCTGAACTACCTCGGGCAAGGCGCGCTGGTTCTCGCCCATCCCGAAACGGCCGGCAACCCGTTCTTTCTGATGTATCCCGACTGGGCCTTGCCGCCGATGGTTCTGCTGGCGACGATGGCAACGATCATCGCCAGCCAGGCGGTGATAACAGGCGCATTTTCGCTATCCCGCTCGGCGGTTCACCTCGGCTTCCTGCCGAGGCTGAGGATCAAGTTCACGTCGGAGACCAACACCGGCCAGATCTACGTGCCGGCCGTCAATCTTCTCCTGCTGGTCGGCGTGCTGATGCTGATCTTTTCCTTCGGCGACTCCGAGTCGCTGGCGACCGCCTACGGCATCTCCGTGACTGGAACCATGGTCATCTCGACCATGCTGGTCTTCCAGTTCCTTCGGGTCGTCTGGGGCTACTCCCTCGTGCTCGCCGCCGCCTGGCTGCTGCCGCTCTTCACCATCGAAGTCATGTTCCTGGCGGCGAATCTGCTGAAGATCTACGATGGCGGCTGGGTTCCAGTCGCCCTTGCGCTGGCGATCATGATCCTGATGTGGACATGGACCCGAGGCCAGGCCTATCTGAAGAGACTGCGGGCCAACAACGAGATCCCGCTCGATTCCTTCATCAGGTCGATCGAGCGAAAGTCCGACCATTCGCCGGTCACCGTTCCGGGAACGGCAGTCTTCCTGACCAGCGTTCCTGACCGGACACCGAACGTGCTGCTCCACAATCTCAAGCACAACCACGTGCTCCACGAACAGAACGTCATCCTGACCGTCTGGACCGAGGACGAACCTTATGTCCCCGACAGCCGCCGCATCAAGATCAGCCAACTCTCGCCGCGTTTCGTCCGCCTCGACATCACCTTCGGCTTCATGGACGACCCTGATGTCACCAAGGCATTGGCTCTCTGCCGCGAGGGCGGCTTCAAGTTCGAGATCATGAGGACCTCCTTCTATCTCGGCCGCCGGAACCTCGTCAGGACGCCGAACACCGGGCTGCCCGCCTGGCAGGAGCGCATATTCATGGCGCTGGAGGGCTTGGCCATCGATCCGTCCGATTACTTCAACCTGCCATCCAACCGCGTCGTCGAACTCGGCGAACAGATCGCCATTTAGGGCAGGACGCCGCTCGGCGGCGACATCAGGACCGCGCTTGTCTAAGCCTCGATATCGCAATGCGTTGAAGCCGAAGACGCGAGGCGCTGAACCTCACGCCTTGGCCGAGATCGCACTCAGCTCCTCGAGATCGAGATCCCGTTCCAGCTCCAGCAACGTCTCGTCGTCGATCTCGCCGGCGCGATGAAGGCGTATGAGTTCCCGACGCCCGATGGCAACCGCTTCGAGAATGACGTCGAAATGCGCATGCAGCACCGGTATATATTGCTCGGTTTTCTCGGCGTAGTCGATGATCGACGTGGCGCGGCGCTGGTAGCGCTCCAGCAATTGCGGGTGGATGAGTTTTCCTTCTTCGTCATAGGCCAGGCTCTGGACGATGCCGAACTGCGCCTGCGCCATGGCGGCTTCGGCCTGGCTCATCGTCAGGCGCGCTCTTTCCGACTCCGGCTCCACCAGCCGCGCCCAGGCAATCACCCGCCCCAATGTCGTGCCCTGTATGAGCACGGTTCCGAGAATGACGGCGAAGGCTGTCACGAGGATGAAGTCGCGGCCGGGAAATCCTTCCGGCAAGCTCAGCGCCAAAGCAAGCGTCACCACGCCACGCACGCCCGCCCAGCTGAGAACGGTGGCGCCGCCGACGCCGAGCGGCGCGGCGCGTGTGAACCCCAGGGCAGTGCATAACCTGATGACGAAATCGGCGGCGAAGACCCAGGCAAAACGCGCGAGCACGAGCGCCACGAGGATCGCCAGCATCGGCAATCCCATGGTCGCGATCACGGTGGCAAAGCCGCCGCCGCGTTCGACGACATCCCGGAGCGACAGCCCGATCAGGATGAACACCGCCGCTTCCATCAGGAAGATCATCACCGTCCAGAACGAGATGCCGCGCATGCGCATTGCGGCTGAAAGCACGGTGTGCTGGTGCCAGCTCATGATCAGGCCGGCGGTAACCGTGGCGATGACGCCGGAAACATGCAGTTGCTCGCCGAGCAGATAGGCAATCCAGCCGAGCAGCACCGAGGCTGCGATGATGAGATATTCGTCGCCGAGACGCCGGACGAGTTTGTACCATGCCGTTCCCACAACGATGCCGACGACGGCGCCGCCGAGCGCCAGCACGAGGAAGCTGCCGGCCGCCTCCCCCGCGCTGAAGGCGCCCGTTGCGGCAGCGGCAACGGCAAAGCGGAAGAGAACCAGGCCGCTGGCATCGTTGAGCAGGCTCTCGCCTTCCAGCAGAATCTGAAGCCGCCGCGGCAGCCTGACCCGCTGCAGCACAGCACGCGCCGCAACCGCATCAGGCGGCGCAACGATCGCGCCAAGCGCCGCGCACGCCGCCCAGGGAAGCGACGGAAAGATGAGGTGGGCCACAACGGCGACGACCGCGCAGGTGAAGAACACCGCGCCGACGGCAAGCGAGGCGATGCCGATCACATGCCGCCGCAACCGCCCGGCGGCAATGGACCAGGCGCCGTCCATCAACAGCGGCGGCAGGAAGATGACCAGCACCAGTCCGGGATCAATTGATATCGCCGGCAGGCCCGGCACAAACGCCAGCGAAGCGCCACCCGTCAGCAACGCCACGGACGGCGGCAATCCGAGCCTGTGGGCGGCATAGTGCAGCGCGATGATCGCAAGAAACATCGCGATGACGAGCTCGAACAAGTGTGTTGGTTCCATATGCCTCTGCCCCGGCTCGGAAACGAATCTTGGATGCCTACGGCATTCTTCCTTAAATCGAAATCGATCTAGGGAAGAATGCAGCAATTCAAAGTGTTACAGCGTCCTTGCACATCTGAACAGACGCGTGCGCTGCAAACGCCGCCGGCCTGGCAACGGCTGCTCCAGAGGCAGCCGGAGACAATTTTCGCTTTGTGCTATCAACGCTCGGTCTACACCTAGCGATTTCCTTCAGAGCTAGCCGTATTGAGCTTGCTTGGAACTGCCCTCACCTCAATCACACCTCAATGATCCGCCCGGCACATGTCATGTGGCGATGCTGAATCTCCGCGCGCCATTTGAGTTGCGCCTGATCGCATTAAGGAGGATTCTGCCTGGCACCGCGATGCCAGGTTCGGTCTCGGCTGACCTCAGCCATGGCGACGATATACGGCGACTTGACTTGTCCAAGCCTCAAACGTCTTTCGCGGCTCATTCCGACTTGCGTGATCTAGATCTGAGACATCTGGCCCGAAAGGGCGTCAACACCGACCCGAAGGGGCGTCAAAAGGGAGGTTCGTCATGAAAATCGTTCTTATCGGCGGCACGGGGCTCATCGGGTCCAAGACCGCGGCGCGTCTGCGCGTTAAAGGCCACGAGGTGCTGGCCGTCTCACCAAGCACCGGCGTCAACACCATCACCGGAGAGGGCCTGGCGCAAGCGCTGGCCGGCACCGACGTCGTCGTCGACCTTGCAAACTCACCGTCGTGGGAAGACAAGGCGGTCCTTGATTTCTTCGAAACCTCGGGCCGCAATCTGCTCGCTGCGGAAGCCAAGGCCGGCGTCAAGCACCATATTGCGCTCTCCATCGTCGGAACGGAGCGATTGCCTGAGAACGGCTACTTCCGTGCCAAACTCGCCCAGGAGAAACTCATCAAGGCATCGCCTATCCCCTACACGATCGTCCATTCGACGCAGTTCCTCGAATTCCTGAAGGGCATCGCCGACGAAGCCACTGTCGGCACCGTCGCGCGTCTTTCTCCCGCAGCTTTCCAGCCCATCGCATCGGACGACGTTGCCGATGCGATGGCGGACGTCGCGCTTTCAAAGCCGCTTAACGGCACGATCGAGATTGCCGGGCCTGAGCGCGGCCCCATGCACGAGATCGTTGCCCGGTATCTGAAAGCGATCAACGATCCGAGAAGGGTCGAGGCAGACGTTCATGCGCGCTACTTCGGGTCTGAACTGGACGATCGATCGCTTGTGCCCGGCGAGGGCGCGAGGCTCGGCAAGATCGGCTTTGAGGATTGGTTTCGACAGTCCCAACGGCCGACCTAGATCAAGGCATCAAACCCACATCCGCATTCAACGAGCAGAAGGATTACGGCAATGAATTCAGCTTTGTTATCGCTATGTGTGTCGGCCACGGTTTGCCTTTTTGGCACTTTGGCGGTTGCTGCCGAAGACGGCGCAGCCGTCACACCGCTCATGAAAAAGAACCTTCCGAATTATCCCGGCAAGGAAGGGCTGATGATATCGGTCGAGTATGGGCCGGGAGGTTCCTCGCCTATTCACAAACATGAGGCGAATGCATTCGTCTACGTTCTGGAGGGCTCGATCGTGATGCAGGTCAAGGGCGGAAAAGAAGTCACCTTGTCACCGGGAGAGACCTTCTACGAAGGTCCTTCCGACATTCACCTGGTCAGCCGCAATGCGAGCAAGTCCAAACCGGCGAAGTTCATCGTCGTGCTGCTGAAGAAGACGGACGCTCCGGTTGTCATGCCGGTGAAGTGACATTCAGTAGGATAGCGGCGAACCCGTGCGTCCTTGAGGCGACCAACTCCTCTTTCGTCATGCTCGGGCTTGTCCCGAGCATCTGCTGTCGGCGCAGCAAATGCCAGGCACAAGGCCGAGGATGACGTCGAGTAAAGAGCGAGGTTGTCGCCAACCCCCGAGGCGTCCTTGGCAGCCAAGGCGTCCAGATCACAGTTCGGCACAATAGATGGAGCAAGCAGATGAAAATTACGGTCATGGGAGCGAGCGGGCGCATCGGAACGGGGCTCGTCAAGGATCTTCGACAGGCAGGTATCGAAGTGGTCAGCGCATCCCCGTCTCTAGGCGGAGTCGACAGCGTGACAGGAGAAGGCCTGAGGTCAGCCATAGCAGGAGCCGACGTCGTCATCGACGTCACCAACGCCGCATCATTTGGCGACAGCTCCGCCCTGGCGTTTTTCAAGGCCTCCACCCGGAATCTGCTGGCGGCTTCCGCGGATGCAGGCGTCGGCCACTATATCGCCCTTTCCGTGGTGGGAACGCCTCGCCTTGTCGAAAGCGATTATTTCCACGCGAAGATGGTGCAGGAAAATCTCATCCGGGCAGCGCGGCGGCCCTATACCATCCTCCATTCCACGCAATTCTTCGAGTTCATCGGCGGTGTGGTCGACATGGCGGCGGATGGAGGCTTCCGGCTTCCTTCGGCGTCCATACAGCCCATAGCTGCCGATAACGTTGCCGAAATTCTGGCCGAACTGGCGATGGGAGCAGCAAGGAATGACACGATAGAGATCTGCGGGCCTGAGCAATTCGGCCTCGACGAAATTGCCCGCATGCACCTCACCGCGAACGAAGACACACGCCAGGTCATGACCGACAACAGCGCCCGCTACTACGGCGTCGAACTGAACGACGACACACTGCTACCGCGCAAGGGAGCACGGTCGGGTTCGCTACGGTATGCCGACTGGCTGTCTATGTCAGACTGATCGTTGACGCGCTAGGAAATGGCTGCGTCACCGACGCTCCGGCTTCAGTCTCCGGAGCGAGGGCCACAGGAAAGGAAGATCCCATGGCTCGCGTTCAGCGACGATACCGCCGCCAGAACCAGCGGTGGCTACTGGTATCACCGCGAACGGCACAGGCCCGCCGCCGACGTTCTGGACCCGGGCTTCCAGGACCAGCTCATGGACAAGCTCGCTGAGCTGACAGGCATAAAGCTTTTCTGCTCAGATTTAATTGGAATTTCTGGTCTACCCTCCTTAAATCCTGCGTCTTGAGGCAAAGGAAGACAGATGAAAAGGCGGACCCTTGTGCTTGGAGGTGCGGCCATTGTCGCATCATCGGTGACTGCGGCGGCAATCTGGCCGCGGCGGCATATCACTGTTGCCGCCGGGACATTCGACTGGAAGGGAACGGATTTCGTAAGCGGCGGCACAAAGTCGATCGCCGTGGAAAAGCTGCCCGCGCCGCTCTTTCGCACCCGTCCGAATTGCGTCGTGACCGTCGCCCAGACCCTTGGCCCCTGCCATGTCAACAATATTCCCGCCCGTCAGGATGTCTCGGAAGGAAGGGCAGGACTCCCTTTGCGGCTGGCCGTTCGTATCGTCCATGCGGCCGATTGCCGGCCGGTCGAAAACGCCGATATCGAGATCTGGCATACCGATCACCGCGGTATCTATTCCGGCCGTGAGGCTGCGCAGATGTGTACGCTTGGCGATGCCGAGGCCATCAGCGGGCTCGCCTTTCGCGGCCGCCAGCTGACGAATGGAAACGGGCAGGTAAGCTTTCTGACGGCCTATCCCGGATGGTACCAGGGCCGCACGCCGCATGTTCACTGCCGCATCCTTGTCGAAGGCAAGGAGCTTCTCGTCAGCCAGATCTATTTCGACGATGCGCTGAGCGACATCATCTATGGCGAGCATCCCGACTATCTCGGGCGCCCTGCCCGCGATACACGCAACGACGAAGACGGCATCATCCCGGAGGACGCTGCCGATCACATCTTCGATTTCGAAAAGCTCGACGGCGGCGTGCTGTCCGCCACCATCACGATCGGCCTTTCTGCCTGAGCTCCGCACCCTCGACCACGACGACCTCCGGCCGTGGCATCCGGCACGAGGAAAAGGTCAAGATCGGCATGTCGGTCGGAGCACGCCGCCTATATGCCCGCATACCATTCATAACCGCGATCCTCCCAGAAGCCGCCATTGCCGCCGTAAAGCTGGCTGAGATCGGCGACGGCCTCGATTCCGGTCAGGTATTTTGCCTGCTTGTAACCGAGCTGGCGCTCGACCCGGAGCCGGAGCGGCGCGCCATGGGCGACTTCGAGATCGCGGCCGTTCATGGTGTGGGCAAGGATCGTCTGGGGGTGGAACGCATCGATGAGATCGATACTTTCATAATACCAGCCGCTGCCGTCGAGCGTCTTTTCGTATTCGTCGGCGCAGTGGAAAACAATGTAGCGGGCTTCGGGTTTCAGACCCGCCGTTTGCAGCAGCGCGCCGAGCGGCACGCCGGTCCATTTGCCGATCGCGCTCCAGCCTTCGACGCAGTCATGCCTTGTGATCTGCGTGCGGGCCGGCAGGGCTTTAAGATCCGCCAGCGACAGCTGCATCGGCTTGTCGACCAGCCCGCTGACCTCGAGCTTCCAGCTCGAAAACCGTTGGTTCATCCAGTCGATATACCGGGCATTATCCGGCATGCTCGTGCCATTGGCGCGGAAGGTCGGCGAGATGTCGGCTTCGGTGAACTCGCGCGCGAGCGCGTCGTCGCCGAGCAGGAAGCGTTGCGTCTTCATGCTGAAGCCTTCGGCGATCTTGAGCACGGATTTCGTCCGATCGCTTTCGACGAGGGCATCGCAGCCGGCGAGCCCCAGCGCCGATGCCGTCATCGTCGCGCCGATCAGGAAGCGACGTCTGGTGATGATGCGGCTCATGACTTTCCTCCCTGCCCGATGTCGTAATAACCGGTGATCATCGAGCGCAGATTGTTGAACACGCCCGAAACCAGCACCATCGCCACATGCACCGCGACGAAGGCGACGAGCGAGAAGGCGGTCAGGAAATGCAGCGTGCGGGCCGATTGCCGGCCGCCGAACAGATCGAGCAGCCAGGGCGCAACCGCATTGAAGCCCGGCGACATGGTAAGCCCCGTCCCGATCATCAGCGGCAGCAGCACGAAGATTACGGCGACATAGGCAAGTTTTTGCAGCGTATTGTAGTGGCGTGCTTCTGGCCCCTTGGGAAAGCGCAGCCGGGCGTGACTGACGATCTCATGGCCGAGATGCGAAGGCTTCAGCTCTTCGGCCGCCGGCAGCAGATCGCGACGGAAATGCCGGCTGACAAAACCATAGGCGAGATAGATGAAGCCGTTGATGACGAACAGCCAGGCAAAGAAGAAATGCCAGCGCCGGCCAGAAGCCAGATCCTGGTAACTCGGCAAAGTCAGCCAGTTCGGAAAACCGCGCACAGTAGCGTCGCCGTCGACGTTCGAAACTCCGAGAACGCCGGTCGTTGTAAAGGCGAATGCGCCGACGCGCGTCACACCCTTCAGCCCATCGCCTTCCTGCTCCGCCTCCACGGAAATGAAGGACGGATCGTTGTCGGCGCCGTACTGGCCCCAATAAAGCGCGGGATGGGCATTGAAGATCTGCAGGCCGCTGTAAAGCAGCACCGTCATGCACAACACATTCACCCAGTGCGACAGGCGCACCAGCAGGCCATGGCGATAGAAGAGCGTGCCTCCACTCGTCATGCCGGCATCGGTCGTGGCCATCGTAATTCCTCCGGATCGGCGTAAAAGGTCTTCGCGAGAAAAGACGCGGCCGCTGGCGATAAAGTTTCAGCGGCCGCGGCCAAAGCTTACTTCATCGCGTCGCAGGCCTTCATCATCGTGTCCTTCTTCATGGTGTCCTTCTCCATGCCCGCATTGTGCATGCAGTCGGCCTTGGTGCTGCCGGTCGCCATGTTGTCCTTCTTCATCGCGTCCTTGGACATCGCATCCTTCGACATGGCGTCGGTCTTCATGCTGTCTTTCTTCATCGCATCGCTGCTTTGGGCGTTGGCGACGCCGGCAAGCGACAGGCCGATAACGAAGGTGCAGGCGGCAAGGCTGGAAAGGATCTTGGTCATGAGGGTCTCCTCGGATCGATTGACATGTCCGCCGACACTCGCCGACGGCTCACAGTCCTGAATTCGATCCCCTTGCGAAGGCGGTTACAGCCTCACGCTTATGTGATAGCGCTACAGCGCCGCGCGTCTTTTGGAGACGCGCAAAGGACGCTGTACACTTTGAATTGCCGCCGGAAGATTTTTGAATCGACCTGTAACCAAAGCGTCATCCACGCGAATGACATTGCAGACGACATGACGAGCGCCCATTCGGAACAAGCACTGAAGATGCTGATGCTTCTTTCCCTTGACGGGGACGAGGCGGCCTATCGACGTCTGCTCGTGACGTTGCGGACCCTGCTCGTCGGTTATTACGGCGGACGTATCGGCACTACCGCGAAATCCGACACGGAAGATCTTGTGCAGGAGACGTTGCTGGCGCTGCATTCGCGCCGAGCGACCTATGACAGGGAGCGGCCGTTCACCGCGTGGTTCTTCTCGATTGCCCGTTACAAGCTGATTGACCATCACCGGAAGCATGGCGGCCGGTACAAGGCGGAAATGGAGCTGGACGAGGAGATCGAAGACGACTTCAGGGAGGATGCGATTGCAGCGCGCATGGATGTCGAACGGCTGTTGAGCGGCCTGCCGCAGCACCAGCAGGAGCTGATCCGGCAGGTCAAGCTCGAGGGGCAGTCGGTGGCCGATACGGCAAGCCGCACCGGACAGTCGGAATCGGCGGTCAAGGTCGGCGTTCACAGAGGTATCAAGGCGCTGGCGGCAAGATTGCGAGGTGGAATGTGAGAGAGACTGAGGACGTGATCGACAGCCTTGTCCGGGATCTGAAGCCGGTGCCGAGACATGCGCTCGAACGCCGCTTCGCGCTCGCCATCCTGACCGCTCTGGCAATCTCGCTGGTGCTGATGCTTGTCGTCGTCGGCCTTCGCACCGACATGGCGCAGGCGCTGATGCTGCCGGTCTTCTGGATCAAGTCCGCCTACAACGCCCTGCTCGCAATCGCCGCCTTCGCAGCCGTTTACCGCCTGTCCCGGCCGGATGGCTCGGAAGGCCGCTTTTTCGGGATTGCCGCGGCCATCGTACTCGCCCTCGCCGTCATGGCGGTCATCCAGCTCGCCTTGTCACCCGCCGCAAGCTACCCCGTGCTGGTGCTCGGCTCCTCCGCCCTGCATTGCCCGCTGCTGATCTTTGCCTTTGCCATGCCGATCCTGATCGCAAATACCTGGGTGCTGCGTGGCGGCGCGCCGAGCAACCTCGGGGTGACCGGCTTCATCGCCGGCATTGCCGCCGGCGCATCCGGCGCCTGGGTCTATTCCTGGTTCTGCACAGAAAACGGCCTGCCCTTCGTCACCCTCTGGTATTCGCTCGGCATCCTCCTGACCGGTGCGATCGGCGCGCTGCTCGGGCCCCGCCTCCTGCGCTGGTAGCACCGGCTGGTTGCGGCGCAGCGCCGATAATCCTTCATCCTGCATGAAACCAGATGCAGCATTCCTGCGTACTACTCCGGGGATGAGTAGTGCGTACCCCCTGAATAGGAAAATACAGGCAGCGAGGAATGACGGCATGGTCAGGAAAGAAGGCGTAGCCCATATCACCCGGCAAGCCGCGGAACAGGGGCTGGCCAGGCTGATGATGCGGCTGCCTGCGACGCGGGCAACGATCAGAGCGGCCGCGGCGAGCCAGCCCCATTTTTACGAATTATGCGGCACGTATGGCGAAGCCTGCGCCGTCCTCGATCGCATGCGCCGGGATAGATCGGCCGATCCCGCAATTATCACCGAATACGAGATCATCTGCGCGGAAATCGAAGTCGACGTCATCAGGATCCTGCTCGGCGATCAATGAGACCCTCGCAAGCGCCGGGGCAGATCGCCGCCCTGATGATTCAGCGCCGCCGATAAGGTTATGGCCGCCCACCGCGGCATCGAACGGGGCGATACGCCCCCATCAGGTCAGCAGATCATCCACATGGATGGAGATGCTCAGCGTATCCGTGTCGAAATGCAGCGAAGTCCCATCCGAGATCTTGTAGTGGAAGGTATCGCTCACGTCTCCGCTGAGCCCGGCGAGTTTCGCGGCGTCGGCCGTATAGGTGTAATCGCCATCACTATCGACATGGATGGTGCCGTATTGGCCGGTGAGCGTCACGCCGTCCTTGTCGACGTATTCGCCCTCGAAGCGGCGAAGCAGCAGGGTTCCATTGGCCGAGCTGTCGTTTTCAAGGATATTGCCGTTATGGGCAGCGTCCAGGTCGGACGAGATTTTCAGGCTGTCATGGGTTGCAACAAGCGCAGGCGCCGTGTCCGTATGCGTCGTATCGCCGACCGCGAGACTATCGCTGCTCGCAAGCAACGTCGCCTGGGCTTCGTCGAGCGTCGTGTTGTTACTGACCGGAAAGGTGTTCGCGGCGATGATGGCGGGAGATATGCTGTAGGGAGTGACATCGCTGGCGATGACATTGTCGTGGAAGGAGCCGGATGCCGGCCTGTCGACCTTCAGCGCTGCCTGCGACAGATCGTCGAAGACGTTATTGTGAATATCGATATCTTCGCGAACGTAAGTGGTCGTGCCGGCGGCACTGACCGCCACGCCCCATACGCCGTCATGGATGTAATTGCCTGATATATCGTAGTCTCGCGTATCGCCCTGATCGCCGAGACCGATGGCGTAGGACCAGCTGTAGCCACCATAACCTGAAATATCGTTGTCGTGAATAGCGACGTTGGTGCCCGCTTGTGCGCCGATCCCGAAGCCGCCACCGATAATCGCGTTGTCCTCGACCAAGGCATTTACGGGCCGAACGAGCGCGATGACGCCCTTCGGCGTGGCGGCGCCCGTCTGGTCGAGGTAATTGCCGCTGATCACGATGTTGCTGCTGTCATTCATCTGGACGGCATCTGCCGCGGTGCCGTGGGCGTTGGTGACGGTGTTGTTGAGAAAATTGACGCCGTTGACTTTTTCGATCCAGACCCCGTCGCCGTTCACGTCGTTGATCGTGCTGTTTTCGATGGTGATGTTCGAACCGGTCCTGAACGTGACGGAACCTGACTTGCCCGCCAGTCCGGTATGATCGACCTCGACATTGCGCACGGTCCAGTTCGAAACAGAGCCGCCATAGATGGCCGCGCCGCCGGTATCCGATATCTTGATATTCTCTATGACGATGTTCGATGCATAGAGGCTGTGGATGCCGTCGTTGGGGCTATGGATGACTGGCGCATCGCCGACCCCGTAGCTGCCGATGGTGATCGGGGCATTCACTGTGCCGGAATATTTCAGATCGAGCTGGTCGTTGAACACGCTTCCGGCGGCGAGCAGCACGCTGTCGCCCGGCTGCAGCTTCAAGTTTTCCACCGCCCAGAACGATGCAAACGGCGTGTCCTCGCTCGTTCCACTGTTGCCGTTGGAGCCTATTGCTGGATTCACATAATAGATTGCCATATCGCCTTGTTCTCGAATTGCCGCGCAGCCGTCTGGATCGGCTGCGACGCGTGGATCGGATGCGGTCGGGGCTAAAGGCCATGTTAAGAGGGCCTTCGATATTGCCTTCACGACGGTTGGCAGACCCTATGGGCCTGCCTTGGTCCCGAGAAACGCCTGGCGGTGGCGATATCCTACGAACTACAACTTATACGAAAACAATCTACTAAAAAGCGACCGAAAGGTGAATGAACGATAATCGTACCCCTCGGCGACGTATGGTCGCAGAGGCTGTAGACGTTCTGTTTCAGGTCAGTCGTAAGCCAGAAAGGCGAGGCCGTGTGGCACGCCCCTTACCCTCACCCGGCTGCAGCCGGATGAGGGGCGCTGCGGAGCCATTTGATGGCGAGAGCAACGCTTCCCCGGGGAGCGGAAGCAACGCCTCCCCGGGGGAGTCACGCCTCCCCGGCGTAGCGCCGCTCCCGGCACCCTCACCTCAGCTCAGCAAGCTATCCAGGTGGAGGTAGACGGTCAGCGTATCCCCGTCGCTATGATGCGAGGTTCCATCGTTGACCCCGTAGCTGAAGGACTCGCTCACATGTCCGCTATGGTCGGTGGGGAGCTTCGTTTCATCGAGCGTGTAGGCATAGTTGCCTTCCCTGTCCACGTGGATGTCGCCGTATTCCCCGGTCAGCGTAAGGCCGTGCTTGCCGACGGTTTCATCCCCGAAGCGGCGAAGCACCAGGGTGTCATTGTCCGAGCTGTCGTTTTCGAGAAGATTGCCATGATGGGCAGCACCCGTATCGGTCAGGATCTTCAAATTGTCATGGACAGCGACAACTGCCGGATCCGCGACCGCCTCCGTTACTGCGGCAGTCTTGGCAACCGGGCTCGCCAGCGCCGTCTCGACATTGGCGACCGTATG
Organism: Rhizobium beringeri; assembly: GCF_004306515.1. Classification (NCBI taxonomy): domain Bacteria; kingdom Pseudomonadati; phylum Pseudomonadota; class Alphaproteobacteria; order Hyphomicrobiales; family Rhizobiaceae; genus Rhizobium; species Rhizobium beringeri. The sequence goes on from NZ_SILG01000001.1 coordinate 2,526,958, forward strand.
GTTGCCTGTGACCGTGAAGGTATGAGCGTCGACGATGGCGGGCGAGATGCTGGTGGCCTTGGTGCCGGTCTCGACGGTATTGTTGTAAAAGGAGCCTGATGCGGGCCTGTCGACCTTCAGCGCCGCCTGCGTCAGGTCGTCGAAGACATTGTCGTGGACGTTGATATTCGTGCGGACATAGCTGGGGCTGCCGGCAGCGGAGATGACCACACCCCATGCCCCATCGTGGATATGATTGCCCGCGATATCGTAGTCTCTCGTATTGCCCGTGTCGCCGAGACCGACGGCGAAGGACCAGCTGTAGCCGTGAAATCCCGATATGTCGTTGTCGCGGATGGCAATATTCTTGCCGGCCTGCGCGCTGATGCCGAAGCTGCCGCCGGTGAGCGTATTGTCCTCGACCACGGCACTCACCGGCCTGACGAGTGCGATCACGCCCTTCGGACTATCGGCATGCGTCTGGTCGAGATGATTGCCGCGGATCAGAATGTTGCTGCTGTCGTTCACCTGCACGGCATCGGCCGTCGCGCCATGGGCGTTGGTGACGGTGTTGTTGAGAAGCTTGATGCCGGTGACCTTTTCGATCCAGAAGCCGTCGCCTCTGACGTCCGATATCTTGCTGTCTTCGACCGTGACGTTCTTGCTGCTCCGGAAGGTGACGGCGCCCGCATTTTCCGACAATCCCGTCTTGGCGATCTCGACGTCGCGGACCGTCCAGTTCGTGACACTTCCGCCATAGATGCCCGCACCTGATGTATTCGATATCTTCAGGTTCTCGATGACGATGTTCGAGGCATAGAGACTGTGGATGCCGTCGCCGCTGCTGTGGATGACGGGCGCAACACCCGTCCCGTAACTGCCGATCTTGATCGGCGCACTCTCGCTGCCTGAATATTTGATATCGAACTGCTCGTTGAACACGCTTCCCTTGGCAAGAAGCACGCTATCGCCGGGTTTCAGTTCCAATGATTCCACTTTGGACAAAGTCGCAAAAGCCGATTTCTGGTCCGTTCCGCTGTTGCGGTTGGAGCCAGTCGCTGAGTTCACATAGTAGACTGTCATATCGCCATGTTGCCCTGTTCGTCGGATCGCTAAGTCGCCGCCGGGATCGCCCAGGATCGGCCGATCGGATGCGGCGGGGGGCAGCCGGCCACGGCAAGAAGGCGATAAGATGTTGTCAATGGGGCAATGGGCGGGTTCGCGAGCCTCATTCCACAGGCAATTGCCTGGTGTGACGAAAGTTACAACTTGGGCCGAGAAATCGGCGACTTCGAGGTGAATAAATCGCGGCGTGTTTGCGCGAGGCGCACGTCGCCTTCGGTCTGTACGCCATGTGATTCTTGCCTTCGCTTACGCTCAAGGCGTGAGGAGCGCCAGCGACGAACGCCTTGAGCGTAAGCGAAAGGCGTACTCCAAGGTGAAACCCTACCCCCCTCGCCCTCAAAGCCGAGGTCAGCGGCAACCATGTCGCAGCGATGGGGAGACCTCAGGCCCTACAGCGCCGCGCGTCTTTTAGACGCGCAAAGGACGCTGTAGCACTTTGAATTGCTGCATAATTCCTTAAATCGATCCCGATTTAAGGAATTATGCAGGAGCCGCTTCGGCCTTGGTCTTCGGCTTCAGCAGGATGATGAGAAGCAAGCCGGCAATGATGAGTGCCGCGCCTTCGAGGTGATAGCGTTGCAATTGCTCGCCGAGGATCAGATAGGCGAGCACGGCGATGAAGATGGTCTGAATGTAGAGGAGGACGCCAGCCCGAGCCGCCCCCAGTGCCTCGATGCTACGATTGAAGAGGTAGTACATGACCGCCCCGCCGGGGATCGCGACATAGGCGAGCGCGATGAGCCCGCTGCCGTTGAGCGTCGAGCGCTCGTCTGAGAATAGCTCGAACAGGTAGAAGGGCAGCGCCGTCAGCACCGCCGCGCCGAGCAGCAGCACCAGGAGCGCAAGGCGATTCATATCGAATTTCGCGCGGCGGAGCAGGACGGTATAGAGGCTGAAACAGAACGCGCCAGCGACGATCCACAGTTCACCCGGGTTGAAGTCGAGCCGCATCAGCGCGGCCGGACTGCCCTTGATGATGATGACCACGATCCCGAGAAAGGCCAAGATCGATCCGATCACCTGCCAGTGTCCCATCGGCTCGGCCAGCATCAAACGGGCAAGGATCATGGTGATGATCGGGATCAGGGCGATGATGATGCCGGCAGTGGTGGCATCGGCATGTTCGAGGCCGACAAAAATCATGCCCTGGCAGATCGCCAGTCCCACACCGCCAATGAGAAGCAGTTCGAGCGGGCGAGCCCGCACCAGCGCGACCATGTCGGCGAAATGCCGGCGCACGATCGGCATCAGGATCGCGAAGGCGATCAGCACGCGCCAGAAGCAGAGCGCCCAGGGCGGCATCTCGGTAGAAACCCATTTCGCGGCGATATAGACGCCGGCCGACAGCAGCCAGCAGAGAACACCCACGGAATAGGCGGCGGCAAGCGAATTGCCTGCCGCCTGTTCCGTCCCGACTGTGTCGCGATGGACCGCCAAGACATTCATTGCCATGGCTCAGTTATGCCACAGTTTCCATGGGCTGCACAGATGAGGCGGCGGCGCTCCGCCTGTTGCAGATGTCTCCTTCGGGCCGATCAGGACGGGTCGCCATGATGATGTGACTCGCCCGGAGGGTTTAGACAGCCAGCCTCTACCCCCTCGCCCGCAAAGCCGAAGTCAACGGCAGCCGTGTCGCCGCCAGCGCCGGCAACGCCCCGCCGATGATGCCGATGGCAAGGCCCAGCAGGCCGGCGGTGAGTGCCACGTCGGCGGTGACGTCGAGCTGGAAGGCCATCTTGGTATTGTCAGCGCCCATCGTGCTTGCCTGCCAGCCGTTAAAGGCGAGCCATGAGACGAGGATGCCGAGCGCCGACCCCGCGACAGACAGCAGCACGGCCTCGACCCAGGTCGCGGTAAAGGCCGGCAGGCGGCCGAAGCCGAGCAGACGCAGCGTGGCGATCTCGACAGTGCGGTCGGAAACCGAGCTCATCATCGTGTTCAGCGCGCCGGCCGTTGCGCCCACCGCCATCAGCAGCGCGAGGGGCCAGCCGAACAGGCGAATAAGGCTCTCGGTGCGCTCGGATTGCGCGGCATAGAGATCGGCCTCGGAGACCGCGGCGAGCTGGGCGCCGGGAATTGCCGAAAGATGCTGTCTCAGCGCGTCCAGACCACCCGCCCCATCGAGGCGCATACGCAGGCTCTGCACCTGCCCCTGCCGGTCAAAGGCCGATTGCACCGCTTCCAGATCCGCCCAGACCTCGGATTCGAAGGCGCTGCCGCCCGAGGTGAAATGCCCGACGACAATCCAGTCGACCGCGCCGAGCCGCACCCTGTCGCCGACAGCGAAGCCGGAGAACTCGTCGGCGATACGGGCGCCGACGACGATTTCGCGGGCGCCTTGGGAAAAGAGCCGCCCCTGCGAAAGCATCGCTCGATCGCGCAAGCCGGAGCCGGCCGGATCCATGCCGCGTAGCGACAATGTCTGCTCGGCGCCATCGCTTGCCCTGATGACATCGACGGGAACAATGACCTCGCGCGACAGCGCCAATCCGCCCGCCGCGTCGCGCACCACGCCGATATCGCCGGTCATGGCGCTTAGGCTGCGGATCGCCTCGGCCGGCACGTCCGAGCCGGTCTCCTGGTTGGTGCCGCCGCCAAGGACGACCGCGATGTCTGGCGAGCCGGCGCCGCCAAGTGCCCTCTCGAAACCGCGCGCCATGGCGAGAAACCCCGACAGCACCGCCACGACGAGAGCGACCGACAGCACCATCGACAGCGAGATCCAGAGCCGCCGCGGCAGGCTGCCGAGATTGACTCTGATCATGAGAAATATCTGCTTGAGCGCTGATGACATTGGACTATCTCGATCTGAAGGCGTTGACGATGGGCAGGCGCATGGCGTTGAGGGCGGGCAACAGCCCGGTCAGGAGCCCGAGACCAGCAATGATGGCGACGGACTTCAACAGCACCGACAGACTGAAGGCGAGGCCGAACTCGGCGCCGATCAACAGCGTCGCAAGCTTGGCAAGAAAGAGCCCGCCCGCCCCACCGGCTGCGAAGATGAACAGCGTCTCGCCGAGCACCAGCGTCATGATCCGGCCTTGGGAAAAGCCCAGCACCTTCATGACGCCGATCTCGAAGCTGCGTTCCCTCACGGCAAAGAGCATGGTGTTCACCGTGATCATCAGGATGGTCACCAAGGCCGCGCCGACGACGAGACTGACGATCAGGCCGACGTCGGCGAACTGCCGCAGGAAGGCTTCGAGGAACTGCTTTTCTGACTGTGTCCGCGTCTGCGCCGCCGAGTTGGCAAACAGCGCATCGATCCGCGCCGCCAGCACGCCCGGCGACACGCCCTGGCGCGGGCGCACCACGAAGGCGTCGACCGTATCCTTGTCGCGCGCGCGAGCCGCATTGATCGTATCGTAGCGGGCGAGCATGAAATAAGTGTCGGTGCTGGCATTCGCACCCTCGAAGATACCCGCGATCACGAAGCTCCAATCGCGGCTTCCATCGGTCTTCATCAGCTGGCTGGTGACGCCGATGCGCTGGCCGACCGACCAGCCCTGCGCCTCCGCCAATGCCCGGCCGACGAGCACCCGGTCGCGGCTCTCTTCGAGCGCTGCGATCAGCTCCGGCGTCAGCCCGAGCTCGTCGCCATTGGCAGCGGCAATCGAGCGCGGAACGACTGCGCTCGTCATGACGACATTCTTCTCCACCTCGACGAACCCACGCATACGCGCGGTATAGGCGACGGCGGCGACATCGCCGTCCGCAGCGATCCGGTTGAGATAGGCGAGCGGCAGCGGCAGCCCTCGGCCTGATTTGTTGAAGACGCCGAGCAGATTGTCGCTGGCGCCGGCCGCCCCTTGGCTGCCGCCGAGGAAACTCGCCGTCAGGGCGTAGATCAGGAAGGCGATGCCGACCGAGAACATCAGCAATGTCGCCCTCAGCCGCTTGCGCCAAACATTACGCCGCATCAGTTGGAAGAAGGTCATCGGCCCCTCCCTTGCTGCTCGACGAATTCGCCCTTGTTGAGATGCAACGTGCGTCGGGCGAAGGCGGCGGCCTCGGGATCATGCGTGACCATGATGATAGTCTTCTGAAGCTCGCTATTGAGAAAACCCAGCATCTCGAGGATATCGTTGGCCGATTTCCGGTCGAGATCGCCGGTCGGCTCGTCGCAGAGCAAGAGGTCGGGATCGCCGACGATGGCGCGGGCAATGCCGACACGCTGCTGCTGCCCGCCGGACATGCTCGATGGAAACTGCCGCTGCCGGCCCGCAAGACCGACGAGCTCCATGACAGTGTCGACGCGGGCGTGCCGCTCCTTTCGCCCGAGCGGCTTCAAGAGCAGCGGCAGCTCGATATTCTCGCCGGCATTCAGCATCGGCAGCAGATTGTAGAACTGGAAGACGATGCCCATGCCATGCGCCCGCCACGCGGCTCTGGCGCCCTCGCCCATCTGCTCGAGATGGCTGCGGCCGATCCTGATCTCCCCGGCATCAGGGCTGTCGATGCCGCCGAGCATGTTGAGCAGCGTCGATTTCCCCGAGCCCGACGGCCCCATGACGGCAACGAAATCGCCGCGCGCGATGGAAAGGTCGAGCGAGGAAAAGATCGGAATCGTCTCCGCGCCGATCCTGAATGCCTTCCGGACGCCGCGAAGCGCGATATAGGGTTCTTGAGAGTCGGTCATCGCTCTGCTCCTTGCTGATGGTCAGTGATATTCGCGGCCTGCGGCCGAAAGGTCGCAGTTCCGCCCGCCTGCGGGCCGAAAGTTGTTGTTTCGTCCACCACAAGGCGGATGCGCGCGGCCATGGCGGGGCGCATGTCTGGAGGCGACGAGGAGAGCGACAGGCGAAGCGTCACCGTCCCCTTCTCCCGCGAGATCATGGGCGCAATCTGCGATACTTCGACCGCAAACGGCTGGTCGGGAAAGCCGTCGAGCACCGCCTCCCCACGCAAGCCCGGCCGCATCAGTGCAATATTCGCCTCGGCCACATCGGCATCGATGACCATGTTTGTCATGTCGGCAATCGCAAGCAGGCTTTCATTCTCCCGCACGCTGTCCTCGCGCGACAGCACGGTGTCGCCGACATGCGCGGTAAGCCGCGTGACGGTACCTGATATCGGCGCCCGGACGGCCAGTGCCTCCACCTGCTCGCGCGCCCTTTCGATATCGAGATCCGCCTTGGCCACATCTTGCCGTGCCTGCAGGGCGGCATTTTCGGCAGTGTCGAACGCCGTCTTCGCCTCCTCCAGCGTCTGCGCGGACATCGCATCGCGCCCTGCCAGCCGCTCGGTGCGCGTGAGGGAAGACCGCGCCTGCGCCAATTCGATAGTCTTCGCCGCCAGCGCCAGCCCCGCCGATTGCCGGGCGATCTCGGCCCCCTCAACCGCAAAGCGGGCGCCCGCATCGTCGAGCCGCAGCAGCACCTGCCCCGCCGCAACCTTGCCCCCCACCTCGACTTCGACGTCGACGATCCGGCCCTCATATTTGGAAAAGACGGTAGCGATATCGGGTGCCACGACGTAGCCGGAGCCGGTGACTTCCCGGGTTGGCAAGGCCGGGCTCGCTGCTTCATCGGCAGGCAACGCCCGCCCATGCTCGGCAGTAGCGCCGCCCTCGGCCGGCGCCTCCGCTCCACGAACGGATATCGCAGGGTCGCTGCTCGCGAAGCCTGCAAGCATGGTCTCGATGCGCTCAAGCGCCTCGGGCCGATAGAAAAGAACTACCGCCAGCGATGCCGTCGCGGCAAAGGCCAGCATTGCTCCGGGGATCACACGCCGCCGGACACGGGGCTCCGGCGGCTCTGTCTCGAAGACCGCGGGCTCGATCGAAAGCGATCTCAGCTTGGCGGCAAGGTCTCGGTCATGTTCTGATGTCGTGTTCATGCCGCAAGAATGACGAAGGGCAGCCACACCGCGACCTCGAACGCGTTTCTGGCAGTCCTCGATCGCGATTGTGTACGTGGCAGGCAAGGCACCGGGGTCAGCGCTGATGGTGAGGAGGCCCGAAGGGCCGTCTCGAACCACGAGGGCGGGTGATTGCGTGGGTGCAGGCTCATGCTGCTGGATGAAGCGCCGGTGGCCAGCCCCGTCCTTCGAGGCCCCTTAGCGGCACCTCAGGAGGAGGCGGAAGAGGACTGGCCTCAATTCAGGACGACACCGGAGGGAAGCCCGCGCCCTTCTTCTGCCGCCAGGCAAGCGGCGTCATATCCGTAACCCGGCGGAATTCGCGGTTGAAGTTGGACTTGGTCTGGAAGCCGACCTCGAACATTACCTCGGTCACCGATTTCTGGGTAGCGGTAAGCAGCCGGCAGGCCTCGCCGATCCTGTAGTCATTGACATATTGCGAGACGTTCTTGTCCATCGCTCGGTTGATCGCCGCCGAGATCTGGCGGGCGGGAATGCCGGCCTTGCGGGCCAGCCGGTCGAGATTGAGATTGGCGTCGCGATAGAGCCTCTTTGCCTCCATCAGCGCATCGACCGTGGCGATCGTCTCCTTGTCCTCGGTCGTTTCGGGCTTCAGCGCCGCCTCCACCGTCTCGGCCGGCGCCTGGCTTCGGCTGGCGGCTGCGGCCGCAATACCGAGGATGACAAGGACGGCGAGGTTGCTGACGCTGATCAGCGTCAGCGCATGCTCGCCATGCGCCCATGTGAAATCGAGAAAGACGAAGATATCGACTGAGGCCGACAGGCACAGCGCCACCGCCGCGAAGATGATTGCCCGATAGGCCGGCACCGCCCCCTCGAAGGGCGCTAGCCGAAGCGCATCGGCGCCCGGCCGCATCAGAAGCAGGATCGCCAGGGCATAACCGACGAACACAAGCACCAGCGCAATATCGATCACATCCCGCCGGGACACCATCAACAAGAGGATGACGGCGGCGGGCACGGCATGCAGCGCAATCCGCGCCGCCAGCGGCCGCCGGCTCGTCCTCACCAGCCTCGAAACCCCGGCATAGGCGAGCGGCGGCACCATCGCCGCTGTGACGGGCGCAATCACGCCCACCGCCTGCACCCCATACCCCCAGCGCAGACCGGCGAGGATGGATTGCAGCACGGCGAACAGGATCAGTGCCAGAAACGGCCGGTTGGGCTGCGCCTCCTCGTCGCGCCGGAGGACGGTGACGAAGAGGACAAGCAGCAGAAGGGCAACGACGAAGGGAAGCGGAATGAACAGCATGGCCTGGTAGGATCGGAGTGGCGAACAGATGGCCATCATTGCCGAGATCCTCACCCGGCGCGACCTCCATCATGTTTTTGGACGCGTTTTAGGCTGGGATTTTTTGTGAACTGCATACCGTGATACCCCCGTCCGACCCTTCGGTCGCCGGCCACAAGTCTCAATCCGTCGTTGAGGTCGGTATGGTTGTTTTCCAGCCAACCCGACAGGCTGTCGAGATCGGCGACATCGCAAGTCCGGCGATCAGCGCGAGCACGACCGCCTGCGTCGGGTCTTTTGGAAAGTTGTTCTACGAAGAACTGCCTAGCCGAGAGCGCTTTGCGCAGCGCAAATCCGATCGACCAAAGCATCAAGATCGCCCCTTGGCGGGCGGTTCTTGGCCAGGCGCTGCTTGAGATGCATGATCGGCTCCGCCAGAATTTCATCAAGGCTCTCGGCGCAGGTGAAATCGCCTGCCACACTTTTGACCTTTGAATTGTCAAAGATCGCCGACCATGCCTTGTCGCCCCGCAGCGGCCCAAGCCACTCCGGATTGTAGCGGACCAGGGTGTCCGTCGGCACGTGTACGATCCTGGGCTCGACATCAAGCAATCTGGCGATCGCCGTTTGAATATCGTTCCAGATGTGGGCGCGGTCGGAGGTGATATGGAAGATTTCGTTCAACGCCGCCGGCTTGCCGAAAAGCCCGACAAAGGGCACCGCAAAATCAACCGAGCGGGTCAGCGTCCAGGGCGTATGGCCATCGCCCGCCACGATGGTGGGCTCGCCATCCAGCATGCGTCTCGCCATGACATCGCTGTCGCCCATCATGATGGGCAGGCCCGTGCGAACGGTGTGACTGGGACGGACGATGGTCCAGGCGAGATTCTGGGAATTCTTGAGCAACGTCTCGCAGGCGATCTTGTCCTGACTATAGCGCCAGTAGGGGTTGATCGCCGGTGTCTGCTCGGTAATCACGTAGTGGCGCGGCGGCTTTTCATAGACCGAGGCCGAAGAGATGAAAATGTACTGGCCACACTGCCCCGCAAACACATCGATATCACGCGCGATCTGATCGGGTGTAAAGGCAATGAACTGGCAGACAACGTCATAATTGGCCTTGGCGAGATCCACATAGGCGGGTGCCGCGAGATCACCGACGATCGAGGTAACCCCCGAAGGCAATGGGTTGCCTCTCAAACTGCGGTTATAGACGCTGACATGGTGACCCTGAGCCACGGCGCGCTCGACGCACGGATATGAAATCTGGCCGGTACCGCCAACGAAAAGAATTTTCAAAGCCATGTAAAGGACCCCGGTGTCGGATGTGGCGGGATATACGGTCAGTCTTCATAGCGTGAAAGAAATTGGTCGTCTCCTGCAAAATCAGGCGCACCGGGTCACGTCGTTTGGTCGACTAGCCCTCTCGACCAACGTCGTGACATTCCGCACAAGCCGATCGGTCGACGTGAGGTTTGGCCGCAACCATTGCCGATACCGCAAAGATCTCTATCTCAAGCGAATGATGCCGCTTCTGTTTGATATCAGCACAAGACCGAGGCTCTCTTGAAGGATTATCTGCCCTATGCAGCCGGGGCGCTGGCAGGTTTGCTGGTCGCCTTCCTCATGTCTGGCCTGTTGGCGCTGACGGAGACGCCGCAGCTCGTGCTTTTTGCATTGCTGCCGGCAGTCGGCGGCGCGGTCGTCGAACGTGTTTGCCATCGCCGGTCCAACAATTCTTGAAGGGCTCCATGGCAAGGCTGAAAGAAATCGTCATTGATTGCGACATTCCCTCGCGTGTCGCCCGGTTCTGGGCGGAGGCGCTCGATGGCTACGACGTGATGCCATATGACGACGAAGAACTGGCCCGTCTTGCCGCCCTCGGATTGACACCCGACACCGACCCGACCGTGATGGTCGAGGGTCCCGGAACCCGCCTTTGCTTCCACCTTCGCCAGGGGGAACGTCCTGTCCGCAACCGGCTTCATCTCGATATTGCCACCCCCGATCGCGCCAGGGAGGTAGAACGGCTTTTATCCCTCGGAGCGACCTTCGTCCGGGAAGCAGATGGCTACACGGTCTTGAATGATCCCGAAGGCAACAATTTCTGCGTGGCGTCCGAATAGTCCGCGCCGCGCCGCAGGATGAGCGGCACCCATCTCAAGACGGCTATGCCGGAGCCAAACCGGATCTCTCGCGGAATGTCTGGATCAGACGCGATTCAGGAACTCGATCACGCGGAGGGTGAGCAGCGCGGTCGCATCGGCGTCATAGGACGGCAGCGAGTTGTCGGCGAAGTAGTGCTGATCACCTGGGTACAGGAAAAGCTCCGCGTCCTCGACCTTTTCCACGATCTCGCGGGCGGCATCGATGTCGCCCTCGCCTGCGAAAATCGGGTCGTTATCCATGCCGTGGATCTGCACTGCGACACCGTCCGGCCAGGGTCCGAAGGCCCACTCGCCGCTGATCGGCAGGCAGGAATAGAAGAGCAGCGCCCCTCGGGCGCCGGGCCGTGTCTGCGCCAGCTTCTGCGCCGGCAGCACGCCGAACGAGAACCCGGCATAGACGAGCCCGGGTGGCAATTCGTCGGCGACGCGGACGCCGCGCTCCCTGACCTCGTCGAATCCGATCTCCCCGATATAGGCGAGACCCTCCTCGATGCTGGGGAACGTGCGCCCCTTAAACAGGTCAGGCGTGTGCACGATATGGCCGGCTGCCCTGATGTCATCGGCGAATGCACGCACACCCGGGGTCAGCCCTTGTGCGTGGTGAAACAACAGGACCTCAGCCATACGGAGCCTCCGGGTGGGATGGTAGGGCAAACATTCTGCAACTCTACAGCGTCATTCCCTCGCCGGGAAGAGTGCCGACACGGTACAGAAGCTGCCATGGTCTAGGCGTGGCAGCAGGAACCGTTTCCGGTGTCGTCGGGCGAAGGCTGCAGGCGATTGTCGACGCTCTGGCTGTTTCCTTCCGGCGGCAGGTCCATGGCGGTGTTGGATGCGAAGAAGCCGTTTGGTTTCAGCGTGAAGCCGGCATATTCCACGGGCATGATCGGAAAATCCTCGGGCTTGCAGACATGGGTATGGCCGAAGGAATGCCAGAGCACGACATCGGCATTCTCGATTTCCCGATTCTGCTTGACATAACCCGGCAGGCCGTCGCCGCCGGCGTGCACGTTCGGATAATCGCCGCTCGCATATTTTTCCCTGGCATCGAAGGCGGTGACCCAGATGTGTTTCTTGGCGAAGCCGCCGCGCTGGGCAACGGTCGAATCCGGCTGGGCAAGCATAACAGGCGACGGCATGACGACAATCTTGTAGCCCGGCGCCTTGCCGACGCTGTTCTGAATGTTTGGGTTGGAGACTTTCCAGTAGCGGCCGGTCTCGCCGTTGGCGAGTGCCGGGGAATCGAGTTCGCGCTTCAACACACGAGTCTTGGTATCGAAGACATTGCCATAGGGGTTGTCTTCACCCCAGGGACGCGGCACGAACTCATGCTCGGTTACGGTATTGTCGCCGCCGTCGACATCCATGTGCAGACGCGCATTGAAGAAATGCTGGTGGGTCGGACCGCCGAGATGGTCATCGACCATGCCGCCCCATGGATAGGTTTCGCCGGTCGCGACCGCCGCGGTCTGGATGATGCCGGTGAGCTTGGCTTCGAGTTGGATCGTGCCGTCCTGGTAAAGATACCAATAGAAGCCGTAATCGTAGTTGCCGACGGTTGCGAAGAAGGAAATGACGAGGCGGCGCGAACGGCGCACTTCGAAAATACCGTTGCGGAATTCGTAATGCTTCCAGAGGATGCCGTAATCCTCCTCATGCATGCAGATGGCATTCTTCATGATGAAGGGCTGGCCGAAATCATCGGCCGCCGGCACGTCGAAATAGTGAATATGGCCGAGGCAGTCGCAGCCGAGTTCGAGGCAATTGGCCAGGCGTCCGAGACCATATTCGCCAGCATCGAAGGCGCTTTTCCAATAGTGGTTCGCCGTCGGATCGGCATAGGGTACGACCATTTCGGTGACACTGGCGCGAAAGACGACTGGCCTTAGCCTGCCCTGATCCTTGATGCCGAGTTCATGCAGAACGAGCCCCTCGCGCGGGGTGAACCCGACACGGAAACTCCAATTCTGCCATTCGACTTTCCAACCGTCGACAGTAAAGCTCGACCCTTGCGGCTGAACGATACCCAGCGGCTTGAGATCAGGCCGTGGTTCCGGGAAGGTTTCGCGGCCATAATTGTGCTTCTTCCTCGGGACCGGAATGATCTTCTCATCGTCGACGAGATCGACCACTCGGTTGGTGATCAGATCGACCACCGCCACCACGCCCTCGATCGGATGCGCGTAGCCGTTGTCACGGATATCCTCGCGCCAATAGGACACGGCGCGGACGATGCGCTTTCCCTTCTCGAATTCGCGGCCAAAATAGCCCGAGGAAAAAGGATCGATCTGGATGAGCGGAATATCCTCGTCGGTAATGCCGCGCTTCTTGACGGCAGCGATCCAGCGCGGATCAGATTTGACGGTGCCTTCAACGGTTTCGAATTCGCACAGCATGATCGGCGGCTGGCCATAGGGCAATTCATCGACGGGCAGCCGGATATAGGAGGACACCGTGCCGGCAGTCACGTCTACGACGCCCTCGAAGGTTTCGCCATTGCTGATGTCGATTGCCAGGATGAAGGCGAGGCGCGGCAGCCGGTCGCCCAGGCGATAGACGGCAAGATCCGCCTTGGTCGGCTCCTCCAGCCGGGTTATCGGAAAGCGGAAGGTGGGTGCGAGTGTCTGCGTATCCTTGAGTATGGCAACGGCAGAAGCGATCTCGTCGAGGCTCAGGGGATCGAGCGGATGGGTGACTGCGACAACGGCGTCCATTGAAATACCTCTTGGTTTCAAGCCTCTTGGTTTCGGGGGGAGACGACGCACCATGGCGCGTCGCAAGTTGCGGTGATCAGGATCGACCGGAGCAGATCTGCGTATCGATCATCATCTGGTCCGCATGAATGCAGAACACCGAGCAGAAGGCGTGTGCCTCGAAGGCAACCAGCAATGTTGCGCCGGCAAGCATCGCGACCGCGAGAACCAGAAGGCGATCGACGGGTGCAAATTCAGCAATCGCACTCATTCGAAGACCCTTCCGAGGGAGGCGTAGAGAGCGGGCTTGGATCTCTTGATCCGGATCGCAAACAGCGCGCCAAGAATGCCCACCAGCACCATGGCATAGGGGAAAGCTTTGACGATCAGGCTTTCGCTGCCGGAAAGGAGTGAAAGATTGGAACTGACCAGCACGAGCGAACCCATGAGACCGAGGAGCGCGAGCATCGGAGCGGTCATCGTGGTCCAGGCGCTGTAGCTGTTCGGCGTCTTGCGGAAGAACATGATGATCGCGACGGAGACAAGCACCTGCACCAGCAGGATACCGATACCTGCGAGCGCGGCCATCCACGAGAACACGACGGTGTAAGGATCGGCGCCGAAGATCACGAACAGGCCAAGGACGACGGCCGCGATCAGGCTTTGCAGCAGACCGGCAGCATAGGGTGAGCCATGCCTGGCGTGCACCTTGCCAAGTACCTGGGCTGCCAGGCCTTCACGGCCAAGAGCGAAGAAATAGCGGTTGAGCGTATTGTGGAAGGACAGGATACAGGCAAACAGGCTGGTGATCAGCAGCACGTTCATCGCCTGGCTCGACCATGCGCCGAGCACGGAATTGGCGGCGGTGAAGTAGAAGCTGTCGAGGCTGGCAGCCGCAGTAGCCTGCACCTTGCCCGGACCGTAGAATTGCACGATCGCCCAGGTGGAGAAGGCATAGAAGAGGGTGATGAGCAGCACGGCAACATAGGTGGCACGGGGGATGGTCTTTTCCGGATCTTCGGCTTCCTCGCCGAAAATGGCCGTAGCTTCGAAGCCGATGAAGGAACCGATGACGAAGACCAGCGCCACACCAAGACCGGGCGCAAAGACCGACGATGGCGCGAAGGAGGAGAAGCTGATGCCTTCTGGTCCGCCGCCTGAAAAGACGATGGCAAGATCCAGAACCAGCAATATGGCGATTTCGGCAATCATGCAGACGCCGAGGATCGCGCCTGAGAAGGCGATGTTGCGCTGACCGCAGACCAGCACGACGACGAGTGCTGCGAAGGCCCAAGCCCACCAGGGCAGGACCAGCCCGAGCGGCGCTATGGCGTTGGCCATGAAGAAACCGAACAGGCCATAAATGGCGATCTGAACCGCGCTATAGGTGACCAGCGCCATGAAGGCGCCACCCACACCCGCCGGCTTGCCAATGCCGTGGGTTATATAGGTGTAGAAGGCTCCTGCCCCGCCCACATGCCGGCTCATGGCGGTGAAGCCGACCGAGAAGAGCAGGTAGAGCAGGCCGGCAAGCACGAAAGCGCCGGGGACGCCTGCACCATTGCCAAAAGCGAAAGCGGCCGGCGAAGCGCCGACGACGGCCGTGAGCGGCGCGGCCGCAGCAACGACGAAGAACACGATATGGGCGAGGCCTACCGAGTCCTTGGCCAGACGACGCTCCGGCGATGATGGTGCGGGCATGCTTGCTTCCAGTGTCATGGAGAACCCCTCTTTGCTTGTTTGTTGCCAAGAAGGTAAGCGCGGCGATCTGGCCCCGAAATTGCAGTTTATGCCAATGAATCGATAATTCGCGCCACGAAGGTCACCGGAGACGCTGAAAATGGCAGTTGCATCGCATTTGATCAGCCGCATGCCCGCAGTTGCTTCAATTCGAGCCTCCGTTTTGATCCCGCTGGTGCAACAAATCGATAAAAGATCCGGGAAAACCGACCTTCTTCTGGCTTCGCACGGCATTCTGCGCTCGCAACTGGAAGATCCCTACGCTGTCCTGCCCATGGCGCGTTATGTCGCGCTGTTCGAGGAAGCCGCGACCATAACAGGCGAACCGGCACTGGGAGCCCGCATGGGCACCGGATTCAAGCCCGCCGACATCGGCCCCATCGGCATGCTCTTTGCGCTCTCGCCGACCATTCGCAGCGCTTTCGAACGGCTGTCGAAATATGTCAACGCGGTCCAGGGCGCGACCAGTTCCGGCGTGTTCGAGGAGAATGGCGATTTTGTCTGGACCTACCGGATCGTCGATCCCGGCATGTGGCCACGCCGGCAGGACAGCGAATTCACGATTGCCGCCTCCTGTCAGCTCGTCCGTTCGTGCTTCCGCCGTGGCTGGCGGCCGATCGAAATCCAGCTCGAGCATCAGGCCCCGCGCGACGCCAGCATGCTGGAACGCATCTATGGCGCGCCGATCCTCTTTGGCCAATCCGGCAACCGGATCGTCATGAACAAGGCGGATGCCGATCGTGTGCACCGCTTAGAAGACAAAAGCCTGATCGAAATCCTGGAGCGGCACATCGGCGATCTGGTCAACGAGCCGGCGGCCGGCGATGTCGTCACGGAAAAGGTCCAGGCTCTGATCAGCATCTATCTCGGCCGCAAGCCGATCACGGTCGCAACCCTCGCTGCCGAACTGAAGATGTCGCCACGAAGCCTGCAGCGCCGGCTGTCGGAGGAAGGCGTGTCGCTTCGCGATCTCGTTCGCCAGCACCGCCAGACACTCGCCGCCCATTATCTCGGCGACCAACAAGTCGCACCGATGTCCGAGATTGCGCGTGTGCTGGGTTATGCAGACAACACGGTGCTCTGGCGTGCGCTGCGATCCTGGGAGAGGAAGGGGAGTCATCCATCTTCGGGCCGTTGATCGAAGATGCACGGCAACGGAGATCGCCCGATTGCTGCCCTACGGACGGAACCAAAAGCCCGGCATCCTCCAGCGCCCGAGCACGGCATTCTCCAACGCCCCTATGGTGACGGTGCCTACTTCTCCTCCCTCATTCCTGTGCTCGTCACCGGAATCCAGCCACGGCGCGTCCGCGCCGTGAATGACTCTCATACGACGAAGGTCGTTCTCCGGCGCCCAAGGACTTGGACACACTGGATTCCTGTGACAAGCACAGGAATGAGGGAGGTTGGGTTGGCGTTCTCGTCGTCAGCCAAGCACGCTTTCAGCAACGCTCGACGCCCTTTGCCGCCAGGATGTCATCAACGGCTATCGACGTCAGAAATTCCGACAGCTGCCTGGCAGCTTCTGCGTCCGTTGAATCGGCGCTGATGCCAATGGCGAAGTCAATGTAACTTTGGAGTTCTGCCGGAAACCGACCCACAAGCATGACCTCGGGAGCGGCGGCGAGAATCGAAGTCACGGGAACGACGCCCAACTCGGCCTCCCCACGGCCGACGGCCGGCGCTGTCTGCCCTCCGGATATGGCCACCAGCTTGGGCATCACCTCATCGGCTATTCCCAAGCGTTCCAGCAAACCAGAGAAGTAGCCGCCGCTGCTTCCTTCACTGGCGTAGGCGATCGATCTGGCGCTCTTCAACGCATGTTTGAATGCTTCCACCGATCCAATGTCGAGCGGCCGGCCTCCTGCCTTGGCCGCGACCCCCATTGCTATCCGGCCGAACGCGACCTCGCTCCCCGCCTTGACTTTTCCCAAGGCGGTCAGATCCTCAACCAGGTTCGGATTGGTGATGACGAGGTCAAAAGGTTCCCCGGCTTCGATCTGCTTCTTGACGACGACAGGATTGAGCTCCCACTTGAGCGCAACTGTGAATCCCGTGTCCGTTTCGAACCGGCATATGAGAGCAAGGACGGCAGGCCGGACCGCAATAGCGCCAAAAAGGCGGATTTCCTGGGTCATGGCCCAACCTCTAGGATTTCGAAGCCTGCCTCTAACCTATCCCTACGGCCCCGCCCCAAAGAATGCCACCCGCGTGAAAATCGTATAGTCCGCTTCCGATACCATCAGCGCCACGAACACCAGCACCAGCAGCGGTGGCAGCAGGATGGCGTAGACGAGCGCCAGCCTTTCCCAGGCCATGTGCATGAAGATGGCGACGATCAGGCCGGCCTTCAGCATCATGAACAGAAGGATCAGCGTCCACCTCAAGTAGCTCTGGACGCCGAGATAATCGACCATGTAGGAGGCCGCGCTGAGCACGAAGAGCAGGCCCCAGACGAAGAGATAGAGCCGGATCGGATGCTGCTGTCCGGTATGTGCCTGTGCATGCGCCGTTTGGACTTGTGCATGCGCCGTTGTTTCGCTCATGACGACCTCACCACAGATAAAAAAATGCGAAGATGAAGACCCAGACCAGGTCGACGAAGTGCCAGTAGAGGCCCATGATCTCGACGGCCTCGTAGCGGCCTTTCCGGCTGGTGAAGAAGCCGCGCCGCTCCACGTCGAAATCGCCCCGCCAGACCTTGCGGGCGACGATGATGAGGAAGATGACGCCGATCGTCACGTGGGTGCCGTGAAAGCCCGTGATCATGAAGAAGGTCGATCCGAACTGTGCCGCCCCCCACGGGTTCTCCCAGGGGCGCACGCCTTCGGTGATCAGCTTCGTCCACTCGAAGGCCTGCATGCCGACGAAGCATGCCCCAAGAACCGCCGTCAGCAGCATCAGGATCGCCGTCGTCCGGCGGTCGCGGCGATAGCCGAAATTGACCGCCATCGCCATGGTGCCGCTGCTAGAGATCAGCACGAAAGTCATGATCGCAATCAGGATCAGCGGCACGTCCTGGCCGCCGATATGGAGCGCGAAGACCTCGCTCGGATTAGGCCATGGAACGGGCGTCGACATGCGGGCGGTCATATAGGCGATCAAGAAACAGCCGAAGACGAAGGTGTCGCTGAGCAGAAAGATCCACATCATCGCCTTGCCCCAGGAGGCGGTCTTGAAGGCGCGCTGATCCGAGCTGAAATCGGACGCGACACCGCGCAGGCCTGCCGGTCTGAGGTCTGCCCCGCCGTGTGTCTCGATAGTCTGTGCCATCTGCAAACCCCTTAGTTCAGTAGCGTGCGGCAGAGATCGACGAAATCATTCGCCCAGCCGGCAAAGAGCGCGAAGAGCAACAGCCAGACGGCGAGCATGAAATGCGAATAGATGGCGGAGAGATCGACGCTGAGGCGCAGCCTCTCCGGCGCAACGTCGGTTGAAAATGCCCTGACCGTCGTATGCGCGAGCACGGCAAGCCCGCCGAGGATATGCAGCCCGTGCAGGCCGGTCAGCATGTAGAAGAAGCTGTTGGCGGGATTGTCGGCAAGCACGTAGCCGGCTGACACCAGCTCCCGCCATGCCTGGACCTGCCCGACGAGAAAAGAGACGGCGAGGACAAACGCGGCGGCAAGCGCCGGCCGCAGGTTTTCCATGCGGCCATGCCCCGCTTCTCGTTTTGCCCATTGCAGCGCCGCACTGCTCAAGGCGAGTGCCGCGGTGTTCACCCAGAGGAGGCGCGGAACCGGCATCGCCCACCAGTCGGCGGACGCCGCACGCATGAAATAGGCGCTGACGGCAAGGCTGAAGACGGCGCCGACGACGCCGAGAAACACGAAGAGGCCGATTTTCACCGCCGGCGCGGGCGACTGTTGCCGGTCGACGCCGTCATGAGCCGGCAGCTGTACGGACCCGGTTTCCAGCCAGGGCTTCGAGGTCAGCCGCTGCCCTGCCAGCCACCAGATGATGATGGCGCCGATGGCGGCAAGGAAGACCAGGATGACGTTCATGCGTGGACCTCCCGGGTTACGCCGCCGCCTGACGGCACATTCTGCGGAATGAAATCCTCGGCGGCCCCCGGCACGCTGTAGTCATAGGCCCAGCGGTAGACGATAGGCAGATCCTTGCCCCAGTTGCCATGCGCGGGCGGCGTCTGCGGCGTCTGCCATTCGAGCGTCGTTGCTCGCCATGGATTGCCGCCGGACTCCCTGCCCCGGAAAAGACTCCAGACCAGATTGAACAGGAAGACCATCTGCCCGGCCCCGACGATCAGCGCCATGACGGTGATGAAGATGTTCAGCGTATGGGCCGAAGGCGGAACGAAGGCCGTCTCTCCCATCTCGAAGTAGCGGCGCGGCACGCCGAGCAGGCCGAGATAGTGCATCGGAAAGAAGATAGCATAGGTGCCGAGGAAGGTGATCCAGAAGTGGATATGGCCCAGCACGTCGTTCAGCATGCGTCCCGTCACCTTCGGATACCAGTGATAGATCGCCCCGAAGATGACGAGGATCGGCGCCACACCCATGACCATGTGGAAATGCGCGACGACGAACATCGTATCCGACAGCGGCACGTCGACCACAACATTACCGAGGAACAGGCCGGTCAAGCCGCCATTGACGAAGGTGACGATGAAGGCGAGCGCAAAAAGCATCGGCAGCGTCAGGTGGATATCGCCGCGCCACAGCGTCAGCACCCAGTTGTAGACCTTGATCGCCGTCGGGACGGCGATGATCAGCGTCGTGGTGGCGAAGAAGAAGCCGAAGGCCGGGTTCATGCCGCTGACATACATGTGGTGCGCCCAGACGACGAAGCTGAGCGCGCCGATGATGACGATCGCCCAGACCATCATCCGGTAGCCGAAGATGTTCTTGCGCGCATGCGTGCTGATCAGATCCGAAACGATGCCGAAGGCCGGGAGTGCTACGATATAGACCTCCGGATGCCCGAAGAACCAGAACAGATGTTGGAACAGGATCGGGCTACCGCCGCCGTGCTGGAGCTGCGTGCCCATCTCGACAATGGCGGGCATGAAGAAGCTCGTGCCGAGCACGCGATCGAACATCATCATGACGCAGGCAACGAAGAGCGCGGGAAAGGCCAAGAGCGCCATCACGGTGGCGGTGAAGATGCCCCAGACGGTGAGCGGCATCCGCATCAGCGTCATGCCACGCGCCCGCCCCTGCAGCACGGTCACCACATAGTTCAGCCCGCCCATGGTGAAGCCGATGATGAAGACGATCAGCGAGGAGAGCATCAGCAGGATGCCCCAGTCCTTGCCGCCCGGCGTGCCGGAGAGAACGGATTGCGGCGGATAAAGCGTCCAGCCCGCCCCGGTCGGGCCGCCGGGCGCGAAAAAGCCGGCGGCGAGGATCAGCACCGCAAGCAGGTAAATCCAGTAGCTCAGCATGTTGGCGTAAGGGAAGACCATGTCGCGCGCGCCGACCATCAGCGGAATGAGGTAATTGCCGAAGCCGCCGAGGAACAGCGCAGTCAGCAGATAGATCACCATGATCATGCCATGCATGGTGATGAACTGGTAATAGTGATCGGCATCGATGAAGGCGAAATAGCCGGGAAAGGCGAGCTGAATCCGCATCAGCCAGGAGAGCACCAGCGCCACCAGGCCGATTGCGATGGCGGTGATCGAATATTGCACGGCGATGATCTTGGCATCCTGGCTGAACACATATTTGGTCCACCAGCTGTGTGGATGATAAAGCTCGACATCCTCGACTTCGGCAGAGGGGATGGCGCCTGCGCTGTCGGATGGAATCTCGACCATGATCTCTCTTCCCTTCCCGCCGGTTCCTTGAACCGGCACGCGGCCTCCGGCCGGTTCAGTTTGCCGGCGGTAGCTCTCCCGATGACGCCGTCAACTGGGTGAATGTCTGCTGCTGCCCGAGCCAAGTCTGGTAGTCCGCATCCTCGTCGACAACGACGGTGCCGCGCATTTGCGGATGGCCGACACCGCAGAGTTCGGCGCAGAGAATCTCGAAGGTCCCTGTCCGCGTCGGCGTGAACCAGAAATAGGTGATCATGCCGGGGATCATGTCCATCTTGGCGCGGAATTCCGGCACGTAGAAATCGTGGAGCACATCGACCGAGCGCAGCAATATGTGCACCGGCTTGCCGATCGGCAGATGCAGCTCGCCGCCCTCGATGATGACGTCGTCGAGGCCGCTTGCATCGTTTTTATCAAGACCGAGCGGGTTTTCGGGGGTGACGTCGCGCGTCTCCGCGCGGCCGAGCTTTCCGTCCGCTCCGGGCAGCCGGAAGCTCCACAGCCACTGCTGGCTGACGACCTCGACCGATGCGGCATCAGCAGGCACCGTGATGAACTGGTTCCACACGATCAGGCCGGGCGCCAGCATCGCCGCAACGCCGACCGCCGTTCCCCCTCCCAGCAGCAATTCCAGCCTGCGGTTCTCAGGCTCATAATGCGCCTTGTTTCCCGGCTTGTGCCGGAAGCGGAAGACGCAATAGGCCATGAACGAAACCACCGCCACGAAGACGATGCCGGTGATCCAGAAGGTGATAACGAGGGTGCTGTCGATATAGGTCCAGTTGGACGCGATCGGCGTCCACCACCACGGGCTCAGCACATGGAACAGCACGGAGCCGACGACAATCAGGACGAGGATCAGCACGACAGCCATGTCCGCTCCTCCCTGAGCAGTCGACCCGTGAAACCGCATTCCGCAAAAAGTCTGTCTTTATTATCGCACAGATAGAAAATATCGGCAATTACGGCAATTTAGGCATGCGCCACCGGCTGCGACCCGTCATTTGGACTATTGCCCGTCATTGGGAATATTGCCCATCATTGAGAATACTGTTTGAGATAGGCGATGAGATCGGTGATCTCCTTGTCGTCCTTGACGCCGACAAAGGCCATCTTGGTGCCCTTCACCTTCGCCTTCGGATTGTGCAGATAGTCGCGCAGCACTGTCTCATCCCAGACGAGACCACCCTCGCCGGCCGCCTTCATTCCGGCCGAATAGGCAAAATTAGGATGCGTTCCCGCTTTCCTGCCGAACAGCTTGTTCAGCGACGGACCGACCTTGTTTGTATCGGAATCGGCGACATGACAGGTCGCGCATTTTTTGAAAACGGCAGCGCCTGCCGTCGCATCGCCCTCCTGCGCCCCGGCGTTACCGGGGGAAAGGGCAATCACGGCTGTGGCGATCAGCAGAACAGCACGGTAATCCATGGCAAACCTCATCCTCCTCAAGGTTGCCAGCCACTCGCACCCTCCGCTATCTCTCGCGTGTGAGTGGTGGTTGTATGGCGTAAAGCTTAGTCCTTCACGATAGCAAGTCAATCGGTTCCACAATTTGGACGCGGGCCAGGCCTGTTCCAGTCCTCCCGGGAGGGTCCGTCACCCTCGAGGATTGAATATTGACGCCGGTATCGGCGACGACATACTTGACCGCCGGCTTCAAAGCCGCCCTCGAAACCAGCTCAGGAAAGGCGCGCAATGTCGATTGCTGAAATTCTGTCTTTTGCTTTCGTCACCTCGCTGCTGATCATTTCCCCCGGGCCCAACGGCGTCCTCATCGCCAAGACGGTGCCGGCCTCGGGGCGTGGCGCCGGTTTCGCCAATATTGCCGGCTTCGTCGCCGCCTTCTATGTGCACGGCACCCTGTCGATCTGCGGCATCTCCCTGCTGCTGGCTCAGTCGGCGCAGGCCTTCCTCGTCGTCAAGATGATTGGCGCTGCCTATCTCTGCTGGATCGGTATCAAGGCGCTGGTCGGCGCTTGGCGCGGTTATGCTGCCGTAACGTCAGTGGCCCCTTCCCGTAAGGTAAGGCACCTCCCCCGCGCCTTCCTCGAGGGGTTCCTCACCAACGCCCTGAATCCGAAGGTGTCGATGTTCTACCTCGCGGTTTTCCCGCAGTTCATCTATCACGATGCCAATGGCCGGGCCGCGATCGGCGAGGCTTTCCTTCTGGTCACCGTCCATGCCAGCCTCAACGTCATCTGGTTCGGCTCGATGGTCATGCTCTTTGCGAGGCTCGCCAGAGCTGCGCGCAACCAGCGCTTCCAGCGCTGGCTGAAAGCCGCGACAGGCGTGGTCTTCATCGGCTTCGGCGCCAAGATGGCGACATTGCAGGCCGGATAGCGAAGACGGGCAAACCGCCTTCGTCACGGAAAGGCTGGGCGAACGTCCGGAGGGCGGCAACAGGATCAGCGACCGGCCGCCGGGACTGAATATGATACTGGCCTCGCGCAACCTCAACTGCCGCCGTTTAACTACGCCCCGATCGAAAGCGCCTCTTTTACTGCCAACTCGGCCATGGCGAGAGCGGCCTCGCGAGTCTTGGCGGCGGCGATGAAGCGGCCGTTGTGGCAGAAGCTTGCGCCCTCTATACCGCAAACCGCCTCCAGTGCGCCATTGGTGAGCCCGGCCCATGCTGCCGGCAGATCGGCGCGGAGCTCGAACCCCTCCTCGGCGCGGCGAATACCGGTCACGCACCAGTCCTTTTCGCGCGGATGAACGACGAACAGCAGGTGATCGGCGCCTGCCTTGACGATCGCGGGACGGAAGGGCATGCCCCTCGGCAATTCCAGAACACGCCCCTGCCCCGCAGCTTCGATTGCCCGATGCACGATCGCCTCAGCCCGCAATTTCGCGGCACTCTGGGCGATCCTGGCCTCAACAAAACTGCGGGCAATGGCAAGGGCCGCGTGGAAGGCGCGGTTATCGGCCTCAGGGTCCGTCTCGTCGAAAACCGGCTTCAGGGTCTCCAGCAGCGCCGGCAGCGTCAGCCCGGCCAACGGCCCCGAGGGGCTGAGCGCGCCATTATCAGTCAGATCGACCGGCAGCACGAAGCTGGCGTCGAAAGAGCTGTGCATCGCTTCCACATGTGCTTCGGGAAGGCCGAAGGCTGTGAGATAATCACGGCCGTAATGCTTCCAGATCAGGCCGAACGAGCTGTAGGGCTGGCCATCGTCGCGCAGCGGCGCGCCGCGCTGGTGGTGATCGAATATCCCGGCAGCGGGATCATAGGTTCCGCCGACATCATAGATGATCCGGTCTTCGCCCGGCGTGATCCACTCCGGCGCCCGGCTGCGGACGATACGCGCCTGCGGGAAAAGCCGGGTCAGGATGACGCTCGACAGCAATTCGTCGGCATGAAAGCCACCGGAATGGGTGACGAGGAAATCGGGGATCATGGGAGCTATGCGCCTTGTCGTTCGCGGAGAGTCCGCTTGCAGGTCGGCACCAAATAACCGTTGCCGGCTGCTATCTCAACCCATACCTTAAATCGGAGACGATTTAAGAATTAAATGATGCAGCAATCCAATGTCTTACAGCATCCTTTCGCATGTCACCGAGATACCGGCCTCTGGCGGGATTCATCGAAGCCCCTGAAGGGTGCATCAGGAGTAAGTCCGTGGAGATCCCTCAGCACTTTCACGTTGTCGAGACGGCCGTATGGCTTGTGAACCACCGCATCAATTCTGCCCTTCCCGGTTACCTCATGATCAGCTCCAAGACCGACACCAACAATCTGTCGGATTTATCTGAAGATGCTTTGGCCGAATTCGGCCCATTGCTCGCAAGGGCTCAGAGTGCCCTGAAACAGCAATTGAATGCTCAGCGCGTCTATATCGGCCGATACGGGCACACGCCTGGTTACCCGATCCATTTTCATGTGATCCCGATATATGACTGGGTGGAGGAGTTGTTTTGGAAGGACGCTCGCTATCGCCTGCTCGAGAATTTCGCAGAGGGACCGGGGGAAACCGCAACGGATGGCGCGGAACTGACGCTGTTTGTCTGGCGCGAGTTCTGCGAACGCGCAGAGCCGCCACCGGTCAAAGGGCCATCGGTCTCAGAGGCCATCGAGCTGCTGCGGGAGACAATGCGGTTTCCGGCGCCTCAAGCCTAAGACAACACCGTTCCCGGCTGTCTTGCAACGAGCGCACGGCCAGCTGCGGCGCCGGCATGCAGGCAGATGAGCCCGATCGCCGCGAGAGAATTGATCAACAGAACATCAGCCACCACCGATGCCGAAAACGCTCCTTCGCCTGACGGAAGCACCGCCGTTGCGACAAACAGCACGCCTTCATAGGCAACGAACCCGGCCAGGAAGACGCCGGCCATCGTAACGGTAAGATCTGTCGAGAGACGAAGTACCCCGAGCGCCGTAGCCAGGCATGCAAATGCCGCGATACCGATCGCCAGACCCCAGGCATAGCTGTCCCAGGTCTGGGGATAGCCGAGCACGAGATATCCGACCATCTGGTTGGCAAGCCAGGCCAGCAGAACCGCCGTCACCGCCATCCGCCGTGGAAGAATGACCGCCGATACCGCGGCCAAGGCCACAAAGGGCGTGATGCAGGCAAAAAGCAGGCTGAGAGCGACGCTCGCACCTGAAATGACGACGACCCAGGCGACAGCGAAGCTGGGTGCGACAGGACGCAGGGGAAGCTGATTTCGTTCGAGCATCTCGAAACTCCATTCGACCGCGAGAAATCATACGCCAGTCCGGGAAAAAGGCTAGCGAGGCCATACCTCCTCTTGAGATCGAAATTCCCAGCCATTCCTCAATCCATGACGTATTGGATATGATGCCGGCCGTGCACGGCCGATTTCTGGACATGAGCGCGAACGCCGAAGACCCGGCCGATCATATCCTCCGTCAGCACCTCCTCCGGCGCCCCCGAGGCGACGACCTCGCCTTTCTGAAGCACCGCCAGCCTGTCGCAGAACATCGCCGCCAGATTGAGATCATGCAGCGCGACGATGCAGGTGATGCCGAGCTTCGAGATCAGCGAGAGAATGTCGAGCTGATGCTGGATATCGAGATGGTTGGTCGGCTCGTCGAGCAGCAGTTCGCTCGGCGCCTGCGCCAGCGATCTGGCAATATGGACGCGCTGGCGCTCGCCGCCCGACAGCGTCTGCCAGAGCTGGCCCGCCCTCTCCCGCATGCCCGTCCGCGACAGGGCCTCGTCGACGGCTGCGTCGTCTCCGGCGCCCCAGGACGACAACAGCCCGCGATGCGGCGTGCGGCCGAGCCGCACCACGTCGCGCACCGTCAATTGCGTATCCGTCGTCGTCTGCTGCTCGACGAAGGCGACGCGCCGCGCAAGCGCTGCGCGCGACAGCGATGATATATCGTCATCGCCGAGCCGGATGACGCCGCTGCGAACCTTGCGCAGCCGGCAAATCAATCTGAGAAGGCTCGATTTGCCGGAACCGTTCGGCCCGAGCAGGCCGAACACCTTGCCCCTTTCCACCGTTAGGCTGACGCCGTTGACGATGACGGTATCGCCGGCGGCAAAGCTTACCTGGTCGACGCTGATGCTCATGCATTTCCTCGCACGCGATAGAGGATGATGGCGAAGGCCGGCGCGCCGAAGAGCGCGGTGACAACGCCGATCGGCAGGATTTGCTGCGGTATGATGACGCGCGAAACAATATCGGCGCCGACCATGTAGATCGCACCGCCGAGCGCTGTTGCCGGCAGCAGCCGCCCATGCCCCGGCCCGACGAGGAAGCGGGCGGCGTGGGGAATGACGAGGCCAACGAAGCCGATCGAACCCACCATGCTGACGACGCTTGCCGTCATCGCCGCCGTCATGCCGAACAGCACGATTTGGACGCGGCGTATGGGAATGCCGAGCGAGGCGGCGGCATCCGTGCCGAAAGCGAAGGCGTCTAGCGCCCGCACATGGGCCATGCAGATGATGAAGCCGGCAAGCGCGATCGGCACCGACAGATAGACATCGGGCCAGCGCACGCCGCTGAGCGAACCCAAAAGCCAGAACAGGATGCCGCGCGCCTGCTCGGCATTCGCCGATGTCGTCACGATGTAGGAGGTCAGCGCATTGAAGAGCTGCGAACCGGCGACGCCGCAAAGGATGATGCGCTCGCCGCTTCCCCCCGCACCCGTCGCCAGGAAGCCGACCAGCAGAAAGGCAATGACCGCACCGATGAAGGCGCCGCTCGACAGGCCGAGAACACCGTAGCCGAAGCCGAGGATCATCACGCAGACGGCGCCCGTCGAGGCGCCGGCGGAGATGCCGAGCACGTAGGGTTCGGCCAGCGGATTGCGCAGCAACGCCTGCAGGATCGCGCCGCAAAGCGAGAGCGATGCGCCGGCGCTGGCCGCGACGAGCGCGCGGCTCAGACGATAATCCCAGACGATGCCCTGGTGGATGCGGCTGAGCTCGAAATCCGTTCCGAACAGCCGGTTCGAAACCGCCTCCGCGGTGGTCGCAACGGGAATTGCGATCTCGCCGATGGAAACGGCAAGGCTGATCATCAGCCCGAGCAGGAGAAGTGCCGCAATGGTGAGCGCACCAAGCGCCCACCATCCCTGTTGCCTGACCGACATTGCCTTCACTGCGCCAGGCCGAAGGACTTGATGCCGTTCGCCAATGTCTCGATGCCGTCGATCGTGCGGATCGTCGGGTTCATCGACTGTGCGTCCATCATCACGAAGTGCTTGTTTTTGACCGCGTCCAACTCTTTGGTCACAGGATCGTTCTCGAGGAAATCAACCTTGACCTTAGGATCGTCAGCCGCGTAACGGCGGCGGTCCATGGTCGCCAGCACGATGATGGCAGGGTTCGCCTGGGCGATGGTTTCCCAACCCACCAGCGGCCATTCCTCTTCCGTGGTGACGACGTTCTTCGCACCGATCGTCTTCAGGATATAGGCGGGCGCGCTGTTCTTACCGGCGATGAAGGCGTCGCCGTTGACCTCTTTGCTGGAGAACCAGAAGACGACGGGCAAGTTCTTGCCCGATGCGCCTGATATCGAAGCGACGGCATCCGCCTCGCGCTTCTTCAGCTTGGAAATCAGCGCATCGCCGTGCTCCTTCACGTCGAAGATCTCCGAGAGCTCAGCGATTTTTCTGTAGATCAGCTCCATCGTGAACAATTCCCTGCGCACGCCGTCGCCGCCGTCGGTATTGACCTTGGCGACGCAATCGGCCGGCGCGAGATAGGTATTGATCCCGAGATCCTTGAACTGCTCCCGCTTGCCGACGGATCCCTGCGCGCCGACATGCCATTCGAACTCGGCCGCCACCAGGTCGGGCTCCTGCCCGACGACGGATTCGAAGCTCGGATCGTTGTCGGCAAGCCGCTTTATCTTGCTGTTGGCCTCGGCATATTGCGGCAGCACTGGACCGACCCAGACGGCCGTTCCGGCGATCCTATCGGCAAGGCCGAGCGAGAAGAGAACTTCGGTCATGCCCTGGCCGATCGAAACGATCCTCGCCGGCGCCTTTTCGAAGGTCACCTGCTGGCCGCAATTGGTGATGGTCAAGGGATATCGGGTCGCGGCAAGGCTTGGTGCCGCAAGGCCGGCGAGCCCGAAGGCAAATGTCATGGTGGCGAGAATCTGGCGCATGGAAAACCTCGATCAAGGGAAAAATCACGGCCGTTCCGCTCATGTGCGCGGACCGAAAGCACGCTTAGGCGTGAACTAGCCGCAGGAGACCCAATCGAGGCGGATGCATGCCGGAATTCGGCGAAGGTTCAGCAGGTCAATCATATCTGTTCCTTTCCGGGCATCCCCGCCCGGTTGATTGGATCGTGATTGACGGCAGGTCTCCTGGCTTGCGGATATCCGTCGTTTCATCCGCCTTCCCGCGCGATAGTTCGCAGTGGCAGGGCGATAGGCCCATCAGAGATGGCCAGTCGCTGGCCACTCCTGAGATGATCGACAATCCGCTTACAGTTGCGGGGGCAGCCACGGTCTCGGTCCCTACTGGGTCGTCCTCACCGTGTTCCCTATTAATCCCCTTGGAGTCATCTTCAGGGAACCGTCGCACCCAGTTATGTCGCCCACCCGCCTGACGTCAATGATTATTGCGGAGGATCGTGCCGGCTCACCATGGCAAATTGCGAGACCTAAAAGCAAAACTCGCCAGCGCCCTCGAGCAAAAGCTATCGTCTGCGGTGCTGACGCCAGCGCCGGGGCATCCGTCGGCGTGCGTCACGACGGATTGCGAAAGGCAGGCCCCCGACATAGCTTTGGCGCCACCGATTTCAACGAGGTTTGATGTAGCAATGAGCAATCCGGATAGCGCCGATCTCGCCGCAGCCAGGATAGGCGCAATTCGCCAAGCAGCCGAGCAAGGCGATGCGCAAGCACAATTTGAATTGGGCCACATCACTGCACGAGGTGAAGGTGTCACCGGGGATAAAGCCGAAGGCGCGAGATGGCTTCGGAAAGCGGGCGAACAAGGTCATGTCGATGCGCAATTCCTCCTGGCTGGCCTGTATCTCATGGGGGACGGCGTTGCACAAAGCGCGCCCGAAGGCTGCAAGTGGTTTGAGAAAGCCGCCAGTCAAGGCCATGCCGACGCACAGTATTTATTGGGATTGATGAGAGAAGACGGCGACGGTTGCGATATCGATCCAACAGACGCCGTGAGATGGTACGGCCAGGCCGCAAATCAGGATCATGCCGGTGCACAATACAGGCTAGCCCAAATGAAAGAGCATGGCGTGGGCTGCGAGATCAATCTGACGGAGGCATTCAAATGGTACCGTCGTGCAGCGCTTCAGGATTACCCTGATGCAAGAGAAGATCTGCTCGAATTATGTCGTGCACATCCAGACCTGCCGCTCCCAGTATCAGAATTGCTCGATGGCAAAGGTCGTTCCTGATATCCAGCCCTTTGTCCGGCGGCGCAATCGTCCAGACGCCGTCGCCACCTGCTAGTCACTCCGCCCTACAACGCATCCAGCGGAATCTTCAAATACCGCCTGCCATTCTCCTCTGGCTCGGGCAGCCGCCCGCCGCGGATATTCACCTGCAGCGCGTGCAGCATCAGCTTCGGCTTCGGCAGGGTGCGGTCGCGGGCCTGGCGCAGCGCCACGAAGCCGGGCTCGTCGATGCCTGCGATATGAGGATTAGCGCTTTTCTGGGCGGTCACCGTGCTTTCCCAGCGCGGGTGGCGGCCGCCCGGCTGGTAGTCGTGGCCGGAAAAGAGGCGGGTCTCCTCGGGTAGCGACAGGATCGCCTGGATCGAGTGCCAGAGGGCACTGGCGCTGCCGCCCGGGAAATCTGTGCGCGCCGTGCCGGAATCCGGCGTGAACACTGTGTCGTGCACGAAGGCGGCGTCGCCGATCACATAGGTCACCGAGGCGAGTGTGTGCCCGGGCGAAAACATCACGCGGGCCTTAAGCGCGCCGATCTCGAACGTGTCGCCATCGGCAAACAGCCGGTCCCATTGCGAGCCGTCGGTCGCGAGCGCCGGCCAGTTGTAGATCTCCTTCCAGAGCGTCTGGACGTCGGTGACGTGGGCGCCGATCGCGGTCGGCGCACCGGTCTTCTCATGAAGATAATGCGCGGCGGAGAAATGATCGGCATGCGGATGCGTGTCGAGGATCCATTCGACCGTCAGCCCTTCACTTTTGATATGAGCGAGGATGGCGTCGGCATTGGCCGTTCCCGTCGCCCCCGACATCTCGTCGAAATCGAACACCGGGTCGATGATGGCGCAGCGTTTCGTCGCCGGGTCGGAAACAACATATTGCACACTGCAGGTGCGGGGCTCGAAGAAGGCCTTCACACCAGCCGCCTGCCTTGACCGCTTTTCCAGCCAACGGCGCGCGCCGGCAAGATCGAAGCCGAGGTTTTGACCGAGGGCCTCGACATCTCCGGGCTTCATCCGCCCGTCGAGCACCTCGCCCAGCGCGTAGAGCGTCAACGCCCGCGTGCCGCTCTTGCAATGGGCGACGACCGGTCCCTTGGCCTCGGCCATCGCCGCCTGGAACGCACGGATATCGGCCTCGGTGATCTCGGTCCCCTTCACCGGCACGAAGCTGTAGGCGAGCCCGGCGGCGGCGGCGGAAGCCTTTTCCGCCGTATTGCCCGGCTGCGCCGGCTCCTCGCCATCCGGCCGGGCATTGATGACGGCGGCAAAGCCATCAGCCGCGAAGGCGGCAAAACCTGCGGCGTCGGGCTGCCCCGCCACCGATATCAGCTCATTGACCCTCACGGATGTCATCGAAGCCCCCGCGCTGCCCGCACCAGGCATTATCGCACGTATATCGATACAATCTCACAAGTATATTGCCGAACGCAAGAATAGGCGCTTGGTATTCCTCTGCACCCGTCGCCGATCCGCAAAGCCTGACGAAACCGGCGGGAGACGCCGCCCAAACTCCCACTCGGCCCGGCCGTGTATCGTCAAAACGACAGCGTCGCCGCACCTTCCTTGATCTCGGCATGCATGGCGCTTGCACCGACGATGACGACGCCATCGAGCAAGTCTTCCTGCGTATAACCGCGCGAGGTCACGCAGGGCGGACAAGCCCAGATCGTGCCGCCGCGCTGCTGGAAATTTTCGATCAGCATCGAAAGGGGATCGAGCGGCGGTACATGCGTCATCCGCTGGCCGCCCTTGCGCACCAGGTCGATCCCGGTGCTGGTGAGGAATATCGAAACCTTCAGCCCGGCAGTGATGCCGCCATTGGCAATGGTGAAGGCGACGGAGGACAGTTCGGATTCGATGCCCTTGGTGACGAGCACGACCAGTTTATCGCTTTGGGTTTGCATAGTATTCTCCCGTTTGTCAGGGTGAACGGCGTTCACCTGGTCTGAACGAGATGATGATAGGAGGGTGCGCGGGGCGCGTATTTGGCCGGAATGCGTGAAGCCTTGTCCGAAAATCCAGGCTCTGCGGGCGGTGTCGCACGCGACGACGTGCTGTCGGCGCTGCTGTCGACGATCCGCCTTTCGGGATCGCTGCA
The DNA here is from genome assembly GCF_004306515.1 of Rhizobium beringeri. Taxonomy (NCBI): domain Bacteria; kingdom Pseudomonadati; phylum Pseudomonadota; class Alphaproteobacteria; order Hyphomicrobiales; family Rhizobiaceae; genus Rhizobium; species Rhizobium beringeri. The sequence goes on from NZ_SILG01000001.1 coordinate 2,558,496, forward strand.
GTTTTGTTTCATGCCGACGGGCGACTGGCAGACCGATACCGCGCCGTCGCTGGCAGGTCTTTCGGCGAAGGCTTCGGGCACGATGCCGTTTCACATCGTTGTGGCCGGCCACTGCTGGCTGAAAACGGAAGGTGAAGAGACCGATCTCGAGGCGGGCGACGTGCTGGTCTTTCCCTTCGGCACCGGCCATCAGCTCGGCGCCGGAAGAGACGGCATGCTGGTGCTGCCCACCCGCGACCTGCCGCAAAAGCCGTGGCGTGAGATTCCCGTGCTCCGCTACGGCGACGAGACACAAGGCGTACGGCTGCTTTGCGGCTATCTGCAGTGGGATGGCCTGAGCTTTGCGCCGCTGCGCCAAGCACTGCCGAGGCTGATCCATGTCAGGACACTGGCCGCCAATGACGGCGACTGGCTGCGCGCCACCATCCGCCAGATGGTCGAGGAGGTCGACAGGCCGCGCGCCGGCAGCGTCTCGATGCTGCCGCGGTTGACCGAAATCATCTTCATCGAGATCCTGCGCCATCAGATCATGATGGCCGAGCCAAGCTCTGTCGGCTGGCTGGCAGCCCTCGCCGACCCCGCGCTCTCGCGTTGCCTCTCCCTCATTCACGACGATCCCAGGCGTGATTGGTCGCTGGAACAGCTGGCGGCGGCCTCCGGCCTGTCGCGCAGCGCGCTTGCCGATCGCTTTCAGGCAATGCTCTCGACATCGCCGATCCGCTATATCAGGGACTGGCGGCTCTACCTCGCAAGCGTCGCACTCGCCACATCAGGCCAGCCGATCGCGACGATAGCCTACGAGGCCGGCTATGCCACCGAAGCCGCCTTCAACCGCGCCTTCTCCCGCGCCTTCGCCACCCCGCCGGCCGCCTGGCGGGCGATGGCGCGGGCGTAGAGGGTGATCGGCTCAATAAGCCAATGCTCAAGAGAGATTGGTAGGAAGAAGCCGCAACATCCATGGGTGGAAAAAATCAAGGGATGCGCTAATTAGAAACACCATCAAAATTTGGAGCGAGCCTTGGATTCCGAATCCCCTCAGCCACTCACAGCTCGCTTTCCTGTCGGTGGCGGGGAAATTGGCCGGCTGATCCAGACCCGCGACTGGAGCAAAACGCCGCTCGGTCCTCTCGACCTCTGGCCGCAAAGTCTGAAGACGGCCACCAACATGCTCCTGCTTTCACCCGTGCCGATCGTTCTTCTCTGGGGCCAAGACGGCGTGATGATCTACAACGACGCGTACTCCGTGTTCGCCGGCAGCCGCCATCCGGATCTTCTCGGTTCCAAGGTCCGCGAGGGCTGGAGCGAAATTGCCGACTTCAATGACAATGTGATGAAAGTCGGACTGTCAGGGAAAACACTCGCCTACGAGAATCAGGAGCTGACGTTGTTGCGCCACGGCAGTCCGGCTCCTGCCTGGATGAACCTCGACTATTCGCCCGTCCTCGACGAAAGCGGAAAACCCGCCGGCGTCATCGCAATCGTCGTCGAAACCACGAAAAGCGTCCTTGCCCAGCGTCGGCTGCGCGAGAGCGAAGAGAGGTTCAGGGCGTTCACGACCGCGACAACCGATATCGTCTACCGTATGCGCGCCGACTGGAAGGAGATGCAGCAACTCGACGGTCGTAACGTTCTCGCAGACACGGCCAATCCAACTGTCGCGTGGCAGGAGGCCTATTTGTTTCCCGAGGACATTCCCGCGATCCAGGCGGTGATCGATGAGGCCATCACAAGCAAGGGTGTTTTCGAATGCGAGCATCGCGTCCGGCGGGCCGACGGCAGCACCGGGTGGGTGCTGTCACGGGCTGTTCCACTCTTGAACGACGCAGGCGCCATCGTCGAATGGTTTGGGGCTGCGACCGATATCACCGAGCGGCGACGCAAGCAGCAACAGCTGGAACTTGTCGTTCATGAGCTCAACCATCGCGTCAAGAACAATCTCGCGATGGTGCAGGCTTTTGCGTACCGCACCTTCCGGGATGCCGAAGACATCCCTCGTGCACTGGACAGTTTCACTGCGCGGCTGGTGTCGCTCGGCCGTGCCAATGATCTGTTGACAGGCGAACTGTGGAGCAGCGCGTCGTTGAAACAGACGCTCGACCAGGCGACCGTTCCGCATCGGCCGGACGGCGAGCGATGGAAGCTGACCGGAGACGATATCCGGGTTTCCGCAAAAACGGCGCTGGCGCTGACCATGGCCTTTCACGAACTCGGCACAAACGCTGTCCGCCACGGGGCATGGTCGAATGATGGCGGCGCCGTCAGCGTCAAATGCTCCCTCCAAATCATCGACGATGGAACGCAACGCTACCGCATAGATTGGGACGAACATGGCGGACCGCGTGTCGAGCAGCCGAAGAGGAAGGGATTCGGCACGGTCCTCATCCAGCGTGGCCTTGCCGCGGAGACCGGAGGCAGTGTGGATATCTCGTTCGCCGAAACGGGTTTTTCCTTCCGTCTCGACGCTCCGGCAGACCGTCTCCGGAATGAATGACATGGCCAAGCGCGTCCTGGTCGTTGAAGATGAAATGACCATCGCCATGATGATCGAGGACATGCTCATGGACCTCGGTCACGAAGTGGTGGCAACGGCCGCGCGCTTGCCCACGGCGCTGGAGGTTGCCGGCGACGGTAATCTTGATTTCGTCATTCTCGATGTGAACCTCGCCGGGCATCAGTCATTCCCGGTGGCGGCAGTCCTTCAGCAGCGCGGTATCCCGTTTGCCTTCGCAACCGGATATGGGCCAGCGGGTATCGATCCCGCCTTTGCCGGCCGACCGGTGCTGACCAAGCCGTTCACAACTGCAGATCTCGCCGCTGTCATCGAAACTGTCGGCTGAGACCCAAGAGGGCCGACGCCCAAGTCCAAGAGCCGCCCCAATGAGACGTGTTATGGCGGGCGATGGCGCAGGGCTGAGGATCCGATCGACACCCTGATGATCAATCAGCGCGGTTGCGGACCTGTCAATCCGAGGGCCAGCGTGATGTCGTTGATGATCCCCAATCGCGCTTCGATCACCGCGATTTTCTCAGGCGTATCGGCACCAAAAGCCTCGATATCGATGAACAATTGCTCGCAGCCGCCTGGCGTGACCGTGCCGAACATCTGGCCTGGTTCGTCGCCTATGTTTCGCCAGCTGTGCGGTACATGTGGCGGCAGAACGACGACGGTTCCCACAGGCGCGTCGAACGCCTCGTCGCCGCATTGGAATCGATAGAGCCCGCGGATGACCCGAAAGACTTCCGTCTCCCGCGTATGCGTGTGCGGGGCCGGACCATGACCGGGCGGCGTGAAGGTTTCCCACATCCCCAACGCGCCGCCGGTCTCGGCGGCAGTGGCATGGATGACGATCCTCGCGCCAAAGGGCGTGCTCGCCACGCGCTCCTTGCCGGGCAAAGAGACGACGGCATTCCTGAAACTCGACATATCCACCTCCCCCTCGATTGCATTCTTTGGGCGGAGCCCTGCGCTCACCCTTGCGGCGTCGGCTCGTTGAGCATCGCTTCGATATTGTATCCGTCGGGATCGAGAACGAAGCAGGCATAATAGTTCTCTTCATATTCCGGCCGCGGGCCGGGCGCACCATTGTCTCTCGCACCGGCTTCGAGCGCGGCCCGATAAAACGCCTCGACCTCCGCCCTGCTCCGAACCCGGAAGGCAACGTGTAAACGCGTCAGAGGCGGCTTGTCGTCGGTGTGCTGGATCTCGAACAGGCTGCCGCCGACATCGAAGGCCCAGAACACGCCCTCCTTTCCGAAGGAGAGGCGATAACCCAGAGGTTCGAAAGCGCGCTCGTAGAACAATTTGCTCTTCTCAAGGTCACTCACTGCGATGGTGATATGATCGATCATGCCGTGCCCTCCCTATCGTTCCAGCGTCCCATCATAGTTGAATCCCGGCAGCGGAAAAACAGGCAAAGCCCACTCGATGTCCTGCCAATGCCGCCGCCGTGAGCTCTTTCCGGCCGCTCGACCGGCAGCCGACGCGTCCCCGCAGTCGAACATTCCGACTATCGCATCGACATCAACTTCGTCATCAGCCCTGCCTTGATTTCGAGCACGGGTCGATTGACCTGGGGATGACCGATGTCATCCCGGGGATAACCGATGTCCCTCAGCTGGTCGGGCGTCAGATCTGCCAATGCCTTTCGTCTTGCGACGCTCCGCTGCCACTTCCTCAGGGCAGCGACGATGATTGCGACGCTGTTCGGCCTGAACCCGAACAACTGTCCTTTCGGCGCGCTGATGCCGGCGTGAGTTTCCGTGTGAGCCATTTTCAGTCTCCCATTTGTGAGATTTGCAAGTGGGAGCCTGACACGCGGGCGTATTCCGGCTGTTCGGTTCAGCGTGAACGGCCAGGAAAACTTCGACAAGCCGCCGCTAAATCGGTGTTAAATCTATCTGCCGAAATGCTATTCTGCGGTGGCGGTCGAAATCTGGGAGACGATCTTTGCGCATCAGGTTGCTGGGTGGCCTTGAAGTGATGTCCCGGGAGCACCGGCAAATCCGCTTCACCACGCGCAAGACGGCACTTCTTTTTGCTGCCCTGGTGCTTGCAGGCCGCCGCGGCCATCGCAGGGAACTGCTTTCCGAAGCTTTCTGGCCGGGACGAAGCAATGAGCAGGCCCGCAACAGCCTGCGCCAGGCGCTGGTCGATATCAGACGATCGTTTCCGGCTGGCGCGGATGCCGCCGTCTACATCGACGGGGATCAGGAGACTGTCGCGCTGATAACAGGTCCTGATGAAATCGACATTTCGATCTTCGACCGCAAACTGGAGGCCGACCGGACGGCCGATCTCGCCTTCGCCGCCGATCTCTACCGCGGCGAGGTGCTCGCAGGCGAGGCCATTCCGGACGGGCTGGATGAGTGGTACGGACCCTATCGCAGCACATATCAACGCAAGGCGCTGCAGCTGGTGGAGCGGTTGAGCCTCGCATTCTCCGAGCCAGGCTCGGCGGAAGAATCGGCTTGCGAAGGGCTCGCCGAAAGGCTGCTGGCTGTGGACCCGACCATGGAGGCCGCCCATCGGGCGCTGATGCGGATCCATGCTCTCAGGGGTCACGAAAACGCGGCCCTGCGCCAGTTCGAAGCCTGTCGGGCGTTCTTGAAGAAGCATCTTCAGGCAGAACCCGAGGCAGAGACCTCCTCCCTGGCCGCTTCGCTGCAATCGCGCCAGGGATCTGAACATCAGCGGACGGCATCCAGCCTCGACGTGGCCTCACAGCCGCAGGTCTTCCCAGCCCCGGCGAAACATCACGACCGGCCATCGGTTGCCGTATTGCCGTTTCAGAATCTGAGCGGCGACGCGGAGCAGGAATATTTCGCCGACGGCATCGTCGAGGACATCACCATCGCGCTTGCTCAATTCCGCCACCTCTATGTCATCGCACGGAATTCGAGCTTCACCTACAAAGGTCAGGCGGTCGATATAAAGCAGGTCGGGCGTGAGCTGGACGTACGCTATGTGGTCGAAGGAAGTGTGCGCCGGACCGGTGACCGTCTGCGCATTGCCGGGCAACTCATCGACACGTCGACCGGTACACATCTTTGGGCCGATCGTTTTGACGGAACCCTGGCTAATGTCTTCGATCTTCAGGATCAGGTCGCCTCGAGCATCGTCGGCGCCATAACGCCGAAAGTGGAGGAGGCTGAGATCGAGCGTGCCAAACGCAAGCCGACCGAGAGCCTCGACGCTTACGACTACTATCTCCGAGGCCTGGCGGCCTTCGACCGAACGATCACCAACAGATCGGTCATCGACGAGGCCTTGCGGCTTTTCATGAAGGCGATCGAGCGTGACCCGGAATTCGCCATAGCCCATGCCCGCGCGGCACGCTGCTACGCTACGCGAAAGAGCAACGGCTGGATGCTCCATCCCGCAGACGAGACTGCCGAAGCGACCCGGCTGGCCCGGAGAGCGGTCGAACTCGGCTGGGACGATGCGGTTGCGCTCACCTACGGCGGATATGTCATCGGTTATGTCGGCGGCGACCTCGACGACAGTGCGGCCTGCATCGATCGCGCAGTCTTTCTCAATCCGAACTTGGCGGCAGCGCTCGGCGTCAGCAGCTGGGTGAAGGCTTGCCTCGGCGAGCCCGATAAGGCCGTCGAACACGCAGCCCTTGCCATGCGCCTCAGCCCTTTGGATCCACGCTTGTTTGCCTGGCAGTTCAACACCGGGCTCGCGCATTTTTGCGCCGGTCACTATGAAGATGCTGTCGCCTGGGCAGGAAAATCGCTACGCCACCAGCCGAACTACCCGAGCGCCATGCGCGTGATGGCGGCGGGCCAGGCCATGGCCGGGCGGCTTGCGCAAGCCCGCGAAACGATCGCTCGCCTGTGCCTGATGGACCCCGCCCTCCGACTTTCCAATCTCGCCGACGTGCTGCCACCATTCCGGCGACCGGACGATCGCAATCGATATATCGAGGCTCTCAGGATGGCGGGACTGCCGGAGTAGCTGCCGCTTCAGCGGCTTCTTCAGAACGAAGGGGTCATGCCGGGTTATTGCCGACCCCCTATCGGCTAATTGCGAGACGATGCTGCTTCGTGCGAAATTGCCATGCTATGAATCACACGGGCGAAGTTCTCATTCTCACCGGGCCGCCGGGCTCCGGAAAAACCACGACGGCCGAGGCGCTCGCCGGCGAGCCCGGCTCGCCGAAGGTCCATCTTCATTCCGACGACTTCTGGCATTTCATCAAGAACGGCGTGATCCCGCCCTATCTGCCGGAAGCTCATGAACAGAATATCGTTGTCGTCGACGTGTTGACGAAGGCGGCGGCGGGCTATGCCGGCGGCGGCTACTTCGTCGTCGTGGACGGGATCGTCGGGCCGTGGTTCCTGGAACCGTTCCGGAAAATCGCGGCACCCCTCCACTACGTGATTTTGCGTCCGCCGCTCGATGTCGCCATCCGGCGCTGCCGGGAGCGTGGCGGCAACACGCTGACCGATCCCGGCCCTATTGCAGAGCTCCATCGACAGTTTTCATCGCTGGGTGCATTTGAGCGACATGTTCTGTCGACGGATGGACACGACAGGAAGGAGACACTGGGCGCGGTTATCGAAGCCGTGCAGAGCGGAGCCTTCCAGCTGGCGTCATGACGTCAAGCCATCGGCCTTCAGAGCAAACGGGCGCTCCCGCCCTTGGCAATTCGCCGCTTCCCAGTTCTCTGGGAGACATTCATGAACCCAACTCATAAGCCCATGCCGATATCTCCGGCTAATCGATACAAGCCTTTGCCCTTAGGTTACGATCAAACCTGAGGAGGACATCCGCATGATCAAACGCAAGCTCGGCCAAAGAGGCCCTGACGTATCGGCGATCGGTTTCGGCTGCATGGGGCTGAACTACCATCGCGGGCCGGCGATGGAGCGCGGCGATGCCATTGCGCTCTTGCGGGCGGCGCATGACCGGGGCGTGACCTTCTTCGACACGGCAGAGGCCTACGGGCCATTCACCAACGAGGATCTCGTCGGCGAGGCGCTGGCGCCGATCCGTGATGAGGTGGTGATCGCGACGAAATTCGGCTTCAAGGATGGCCGGCCGGAAGTCGGCTTGGATAGCCGGCCGGAACGCATCCGTGTGGTCGTCGAAGAAGCCCTCAAGCGGCTTCGCACCGATCGCATCGATATCTTCTACCAGCATCGGGTCGACCCTGCCGTACCGATCGAAGAGGTGGCAGGCACGGTGAAGGATCTGATCGACGCCGGCAAAGTGCTGCATTTCGGCCTGTCAGAAGCGGGCGTCGAAGCCATCCGCCGCGCCCATGCCGTCCAGCCCGTCACCGTGTTGCAAAGCGAATATTCGCTCTGGTGGCGCAACCCGGAACGGGAAATCCTGCCCGTCGTCGAAGAACTCGGCATCGGCTTCGTGCCCTATAGCCCGCTCGGCCGCGGCTTCCTCACCGGCAAGATGGACGAGAACACCAGTTTCGAAGGCGGCAACGACCACCGCAAGACCAATCCGCGCCTTTCGGCCGAAAACCGCAAGGCAAACCAGCCGGTGGTCGATGCGATCGAGGCGATCGCCGCTCGCAGAAACGCGACCGCGGCCCAGATCGCCATCGCCTGGCTGATGGCCAGCAAGCCCTGGATCGTCCCCATTCCCGGCACCACCAAGCTGCACCGGCTGGAAGAGAATATCGCTGCCGCCGACATCACCTTCACATCGGAGGAATTGGCCGAGATTGACGCGGTCTTCTCAGGCATCGAGATCCACGGCGACCGCTACTCCGCAACGTCGGCAGCCCGCGTCACGCAGTGAGCCGAAGGCCCTTCAGTCGCCGACGCTAAATCCCCCTGACAAGGGATCGACCAATTCGGGCGGCGGGAGCATTTCCTTCAGGTCGAGAGGATGGCGTTCGACCTCGACGGCGGTGTCACGGCCTCCGAGAAACCCGCAAAACCGCCCGCGAGACGCGGGCGGCTGCATCATCGTGCGGGCATCCGCCTCAAGCGCGGATGATCAGTCCTGCCCCTGCAGGCGGTCCATCACCTGGAGCAGCAGATCCGCGCAGGCCTTCATCGGTTCGTCCTCGGCGCATTTCAGATCGATCCGGGTGTTCCCATCCTCAATCCGGAAATGGGCTGCCTTGGACGGCGGTGGCGGTGGCGGGCGATGACCACGGAAGCCCATGTCGCCACGAAAGCCCATGTCGCCTCTCCGACCATGCCATCGGTAATCGGGGCGATCTCCCGGCCTCGCATCCGGCCCGCCCATCATCGGCCCGTCGTCATCAGGAGCAGACGAAGACGGAGGCGGAGGCGGCGAGCCGGGTTCGGCCGCCGCCGGTGGAGTCCCGGCGGATGGCGGAGCGGGCGGCTGTTGGGCGAAGGCGGTGCCGGCCAGTGCGGCAAGGGCAAGGCCCGATAGGAGAAGTCGTTGCATGGAAGCGTTCCTTTCGGAGTTAGGAGGCGTGTCTGTAAACACCGCAGCGCGGCTTTGGTTCACGCCCGTCAGGGCCTGTGATCGAAATCGGCAAACCGTCTGTGCGGCGGACCTTTCGGCGGACGCAGCGCTTCGGTGCGTCCGTCCTGGCGAACGAGGTAGCTCGCATGCACGAAGCCGTCGTCGAAGCGCCCTTGCACGGTGACGGCTTCATCCCGGGTGACCAGAGCGCCATCCTCGCCGGCCCGGCCGGTTTCAACAAGCGCCTTGCCGCTCTCGTCCTGCAGCACAAACTTGTTACCGTAAATCTCGGCAACCTTGCCCTTGATGGTGACGAGGCTGGTGGCCGGCATGGCCGAAATCGCCACCGGCGTCAGCGGCGCCATCTCGGGCGTCGGACGCATCATCTTCACGGCGCTCGCGCCCCCGGCAGCACCGATGACAAGCGCCACGGCCGCGGCGATAACGGGAATCGTCAGCCGGCGCCGGCGCGGCACGGGCGCTGCGCCCTCGGCATGTTCGTTGTCCTGGTCTTCATCAGGCATATATCTGCTCCTTGCTTCAGTAATAGTCGCAATCTAGCCGCCACACCCCCTCGCCTGCCTGAACCTCTCCGTTCAGATTGAGTTAAGCTCGGCCCGATAGTTTTGGCCCGTCCCCAGAGATGCCCTGCGATGAAAGCCCTGCCTCATGCGCGTACTGCTCGTCGAAGATGACGAAGACCTGAGCGGCCGGATCGCCGCCGTACTGCGATCGGAGAACTTCGTCGTCGATATCGCTCGCAACGGCGAGGACGCTCTCCATGCGGGGCTGACCGAACTCTTCGATGTCGCAATCCTCGACCTCGGCCTGCCGAAGATCGACGGGGTCAGCGTGCTGAAGGGCTGGCGCGAGGGCGACCGCAACCTGCCGGTTCTGGTGTTGACGGCGCGCGACGGCTGGCCGGATAAGGTCTCGAGCTTCAAAGCCGGCGCCGACGATTTCCTCGCCAAACCCTTCAAGGTGGAAGAACTGGTGCTTCGCCTGCGCGCCTTGGTGCGCCGGGCGTCCGGTCACGCCGCCTCACGGCTCGTCTGCGGCGCGCTGGTCTTCGATGCGCAGCTCGGCACCTTCGAGCTCGACGGCCTGCCGCTGAAGCTGACGGCGCTGGAATGGCGGGTGCTCTCCTGCCTGATGCTGCGCAAGGAGATGATCGTCGACCGGCGCGAACTCACCGAGCGCGTCTATGACGGCGATGCCGAAGTCGACTCCAATTCCATCGAAGTCATCATCGCCCGCCTGCGCAAGAAGCTCGGGGCCGATCGGATCGAAACGGTGCGCGGCCGCGGCTATATGCTGACGGCAGCAGTGACGCCATGAAGGCCCCCTCCCTCAAGCCGAAATCGATCGCCGGCCGGCTGCTGATGTTCTCGGGCATCTTCGTGACGCTGGCGCTCGCTGTGGCCGCCATCGTGCTCTGGCTGGCGCTCAAAACGGTGGTGCGCGAGCAGGTTGACCAGCGCCTCGACACCCAAATCGGCGCCCTTGCCGGCGCGGTGACGCGTGACGCTGAGGGACGGATCGCCCTCTCCGCGCCGCTCGATGCGCCGCCCTTCGATCGCCCCTCATCCGGCTGGTACTGGCAGATCGATGACGGGCAACAGCGCCTGACCTCCCGCTCCCTGATGAACGGCACGATAGACGCACCGCCGCCCCGGCAGGACCTGCGCCATGTGCTGATGGGCATGCCGACATCAGGCAGGGGCGGTGATCGCGGAAGAGGGCCGCTCTACCTACGCCAGGCCGTGCGCAGCATTGACGGCATGACACTGACGATCACCGCGACGGCGCCGATGATCGCCCTCGTCGGCCCGGCGCTCGGCGCGCTCTTCTGGCTGGTGCCTTGCATGCTGCTGCTCGGCCTCGTGCTGATGGCCGGCACGCTCTGGCAGATCCGCTTCGGCCTGCGCCCGCTGAAATCCATAGCGGCCAATATCGATGCCATCAACCGCGGAGAACGTGCCCGCCTGCCCGATGAGGCAACCGTCGAGCTCGCGCCGCTCGCGCTGAAAACCAATGCGTTGCTGGTGTCCAACGAAGAGAGGCTCGCGGCGACGCGCATGCAGTTCGCCAATCTCGCCCACGGCCTCAAGACGCCGGTGGCGAGCCTGGTGCTGGCGCTCGACGAGCAAAACGATCCCGAAGGCGCATTGCGCAGCCTCGCAGCCCGGATCGACAACAGGATCAAGCATCACCTCGCCGCCGCCCGCCGGGTGATGGCCTCGTCGGACAGTGTCGCCAGCACCGACATGGCGACTTCGGTCACCGATCTCCACCGGGCGATCGGCCAAATCCACGCCGAGCGCAACATCGCCTTCGACACCGATATATCAGAGGGCCTGCGAGTCGCCTGCGACGAAAGCGATGTCGAGGAAATGCTCGGAAACCTGATCGACAACGCCTTCAAATGGGCAGCCTCCCACGTCACCCTCCGCGCCCACCGCGACGGCCCAACCGCCCGCATCACCATCGATGATGACGGCCCCGGCATCCCCCCGGGCCGTCTCGCAGCTGTGCTGCTGCCGGGTGTGCGTGAGGATGAGCTTGTGCCGGGGAATGGGTTTGGGCTGAGTATCGTGAGTGAGCTGGCGGGGCTTTATGGCGGGTCGCTGGTGCTGGAGGCGAATGGGGCGGCGGGGTTGCGGTGTGTGTTGTGTTTGCCGGTGGTGGGGTCGGGGCGGTAGGATTTTGGCTGGTTCGATAGAAGGTGAAAGTGCTGCCGAGTGATCAGCGTCTTTTGGGTTCTTATCATTTGTCACAACGCTCTCCCGACTACGACCTCGTACGGATTACAAATATTCGTGCCTTGCTGCGAGTGACAGGAAGCAAATAGGTGAACCAAGACCGTCAACCATTCAGCCCTGCGACGGAAATACAGACCGTGAAGATGCCGTGTCGATAACCTTTCGGGATTCTCTGCGTTGCCAACAAAGTTGTAAACGTCATCACGCGTTCCCATCAAAAGCGCTCGGATATCCGTGGCATCGAAATAATCATCGCCGTATTCAGCCATCGCATAGCAATAGCCAATTTTTGCAATCATCATTGCGAACGGACCATTGATAAACGGAACCCTAGTCCTGACATTTTCGAGACCGTTGCCCCCTAAGTTGAAGAACGCCAGCCGTGGATTAACAAGAGTAGCCCCTCGATCGATTCCAACTAAGAGCCCCGCCTGACTAAACTGCACTAGCGAGAAGTGTTTCGGGTAGTCCTCGATCGGGAAGTCAAGGCGTTTTCCCTCCTCGCCCATCACTGAATCGCCTGCAAAGACCTCAGGCATATGTCGCGCGTCGCGCGGTCCGCTACCTTTCGACTTGCCACGGAGACCTAATAGCACCCTGGGGACTTTAAGGTCGACATTGAGCGCTTGGTTCTCGTATTCTTGATTGGAGCGCGTAGCGCATTCCTTGCAGGAACCGTAGCGTATCACCAAGGAGCCATTGATAGCTTCGGGGATGATGTGCTCGTCAGTGAGATCTGCCTGCGTAAATACTTTTCGGCAAAAGACACATCTTCCGTCCAGATAGTAATTCTGCTTCCGCATTGCCAAAGAGCGCATGCCGTAGGCAATACAACTTATCAGACGATTCTCATAATTGTTGCTTCGTGCAAAACGGCCTTTACAGTACTCTCAAAATAGGCTGTGCACCCGATATCCAAATCGTCCCATTGACGCCCGTCGATTTTAGGGACCATCAATCCTCTTCTTCGAAAGAGCCCAGAACCAGCCCTACTGACCGTCGCATCCGCCAGCCGGCCGTTTCGGGGACAAGCCGCATTCCCGCAACTGCCGTCATTCCACCACGCCAAACATGGCCCATACCCGCTATGCCAGGGCCAGTCGTTACGGCCCATCTCGGGATTGTAGATCCCCACCCCTCGCCCGCCATCCAGAAACAAGGCATCGGGGCATTTCAGATGGTCGCGGAAGAGCCGCGCGAAGTCACGGAAATTCAACCCGTCTTCGCTGATCGAGACACGATCCGCGCCGTGACCGCAGGTTCCCACACCGCTCGGCGGGCTTGGTCCGCCGAGCGGAGCCTCATAAATTTCGATCTTTGGTCTGCCTCTGGCGTAAGGCTACCTTCGCGACCTATTCCTAAAGCATAAATGTCAGCTCCCGGCATGATCCTCCCTCCCTCAAAGCCGCAACCAAGCTCCCTTCCCGGTCATCTCCGCTCTCGCCGAGACGTCTTTCGCCTCGCCTCTGCCTTGTTGCTCGCGTATCGTGGACGCACGATTCGCCGTCCGCAAACGAGGGTGGGCATGAACGAAGCATCAAAGGAGAGCGCGATGACGGACGCCAAGAGCGGCATTTCGGGACTACGGCCGCATATTACAGTCATTGGCGTCGGCGGCGGTGGTGGTAATGCGATCAACAATATGATCGCGGAAAAGCTGGCGGGCGTCGAATTCGTCGCTGCGAACACGGATGCTCAGGTGCTGGCCACCTCCAAGGCGACGCGCCGCATCCAGCTTGGCGCGAATGTGACGGAGGGTCTCGGCGCCGGTTCGTTGCCGGAGGTCGGCCATGCGGCTGCCGAAGAGTCGCTCGATGAGATCATGGATCACCTGGCCGGCTCGCACATGTGCTTCGTCACCGCCGGCATGGGCGGCGGCACAGGCACGGGTGCTGCACCTGTCATCGCCCGCGCTGCGCGTGCCGCCGGCATCCTGACGGTCGGCGTCGTCACCAAGCCCTTTACCTTCGAAGGCAACCGCCGCATGCGGATGGCGGAAATCGGCATCGAGGCGCTTCGCCAGGCCGCCGATACGGTCATCGTTATTCCCAATCAAAACCTCTTCCGCATTGCTGATGCAAAAACGACGTTCGCCGATGCTTTCATGACAGCCGACCGCGTGCTCTATGCGGGCGTCGGCTGCATTACCGATCTGATCGTCAAGGAAGGCCTGATCAACCTCGATTTTGCTGACGTGAAGTCGGTCATGCAAGGTATGGGCCGCGCCATGATGGGCACTGGCGAAGCCTCCGGTGAGAGCCGCGCGATGAAGGCGGCGGAAGCAGCAATTGCCAACCCGCTTCTCGACGATATCTCGATGCGGGGCGCCAGGGGCGTGCTGATCTCAATTTCCGGTGGTTCGGATATGACGCTGTTCGAAGTGGACGAGGCGGCAAGCCGCATTCGTGACGAAGTCCAGGAAGACGCCGATATCGTCGTCGGCGCGATCTTCGACCGCAGCCTCGACGGCAAGTTCCGCGTCTCGGTCGTGGCGACCGGCCTCGAAGGCAGCCCCCTGCCCGCATCCGCGCCTCACGCCGCCGAGCAGGTCCAGACGCGTACGCTGCAGTAAGCGCAGCGGCGCGATCCGAGTACGACCGGCTGCCGCGTCTTTTCAGACGCGCGGCGCCGTCGTGCGCTCCGGGAAATCGCCGCGGTCACCGGTCGTTGATTCGCGATCACCTGTCGTTGATCGTGGGAAGGTGCGTTTCGACCTCTACGCGGCGCTTGTCATCCAACGGCTCAATGTGCTTCTGCCAGAAGGCCTCGGCCTCCGGCGTGTCATCATCCCAGTGGCGGATCTTGACAATATTGTCATCGATCTTGGCCAGCCGTTTGCCGCCAAGCCGCAGGTATTCGTCCGCCAGTTCTTTGGATCGGGTCGTTTGCATGTCGTGCTCCTCCATAGGCGAACCGAAAGGCCGATCGTCTTTACCGGGTTGGCCGGCAATCGGCATCCCCGTTATCGGCGCTTCCGCGCCTTCCAGTTAAACAGTACGGCGGGATCATGGTTCCAAATCATCGGCCGAGACCGGGTCTACGCGGCCGGCTGAAGGCGTCGGCCGCCATCCATGTTCCGCACGGCCCGCCGCTCTTGCTGCCAGGACAGCCGGAGACGCCTCGTACTGGCAGGAGAGCGGCCTTGTCCGGAACGGCAAGACTGCATACGTCGGGGCGATCTTCGACCGCAGCCTCGACGGCAAGTTCCGCGTCTCAGTGGTCGCGACCGGCCTGGAAGGCAGCCCGCTGCCCGCATCAGCGGCTCACACCGCCGAGCAGATCCAGACGCGCACGATGCAGTAGCGTGGCTGCAATTCGCTGATTTGTGTTTGCGAAGGCTCCGGCCGGTTAAACGCCCCGCCGTAAAGAGAACGGGCGGGGCGGCGTCGGCATTCGGCCAGCAAAGACCGTCAGACGAAGAGTATGTCCGAGATATTGTGCACCACGGAGATTTCGTCGATCCCGGTGTTGGTGATGTAGAGATTATCCGCCGCTGAATCATAGACCACGTTGGTGATCAAGTCGTCTCCCGGTATGGCGATGTTGACGTCGACCGCTGTCTTGACCCCGGTTTCAAAGTCGAAGGCCGTGCCGATATGCTCGCTGCTGGAGGAATCGCCGAAGAAGAACGTGCCGTCGACGGCAAAGCCGTAGCCGAGCCCGCCGGCCGCGAAGGTCTTGGACTCGATCGGGTTCAGCGTGTCGGGATCGATCTTGGAGACTTGCCAGGTAGCATCATCGATGCGGCCGACGACGTAAATGCCGGTCGAATCCTGCATCGTATTGACGGCCGTGTATCCACCCCAGTCGAAGGTACCCGCCCCGTTCTGGCCGATAAGGCCGGGAATCGGGTCGCCCTTCTGATCGAGCGATCCGTCGGCGGCATCCCACTTTGCGAGATAGGTCTGATCGGGGAAAGGGTCCTCCTCGCCTCTCGCCTCGTTGGTTCTTCCGATGATCTCGCCGCCGCGGACCGAAAAATAGGTTCCGCCGATGTCATATTCGCCCTTGTCATAGTCGCCGAGAGAGATGGCGCCGCTGGCGTTGTCGGCTTCAAATGCGGCTGCGTTGTCGTAAATGCTCACCATTGAATCATCTGGGAAACCATGGCCGGAACTGACGTAATACTTGCCGGTTAGCGGATCGATCGCGACCCCCTGGAGTTCGTAATGGTCCAGGAAGGGGCGCACCACATCCGCCTGGGCCTCGACATGATTGGTGTTCAACGACTTCTCGTCCGTCACGCCGTCGACGGTCAAGGTGATCACGCCGGCATCCGCGTGACCGGCGCCGTCGGAGACCTTGTAATATTGGAGTTTCTCCGTGATATGCTCGCCGTCGTTGAGGCCCGCCTTTACGGCCGGATCGAGATCGTAGGTGAAGCTTCCATCTCCTGCAAAATGGAAGGTGCCGAATTCACCCGCCACGTCGGTCGTCTGCCCTTGCCCCTGACCGGCAGGAATGCTCGTGCCCTCGACCGAACGCAGGAAAAGCGTGCCCGCCTCTCCAGCGTGATCATTGGCAAGCACGTTGCCGGCCATCTCGCTTCCTTCGCGGAAGGAAAAGGCGTCGTCGACCGCGACCGGCGGGCTCGTCACCCCGTGAATGTCGAGCGTGAAATGGCCGACATCGGTATTGCCGGAGCCGTCGGAAATCTTGTAGCCGATCGTCTCCGTCAGCGTCATTCCGTCAACTAAGCCCGCCTTGGCCGCCTCGTTCAGCGTATAGGTGTAAGAGCCGTCGGCCTTGACGTGGAACGTGCCGTATTCACCCTCGATATCGGTGATCGCTCCATCCTTCTTGGCAAGCACCCGCTCGCCGTCGAAGAAGTTGAGAAACATGTTGCCGGAGCCACCGGCGAGATCATTATCCAGCAGGTTGCCTGAGATCACGTCATTCTCGGAAGCGCTCCTGACATCATCGACCGCCACAGGTTTTGCAAGCACTGTCATGGATATCTCCTTCAAGATCCATTCGCCTTGGTCTATCGGGAGGAAAGCAGCTAAGACCGGGACGGTCAACAAATTTTCTAGCAGGAGTAGTATTTTAGCTTTTCACAGCTCTGCCATGCTTAGAGGCTTCGCCTCAGGCGGATGCCGCCGACGCAGACAGCACCATCAAAACCGACGCGGCGACCAAGACCGCAGCGAGGCGATGACCGCTTATCATCGATCGACCAATTGCCCTCGCCTCAGCCCACCAGCTCCCTGATCTTCGCCGCATCCTCCGCCGTCGCCGGGTTGTACACCACCATGCTGAGATCCGGCCGGCCATCCACCTGGAAGGCGGAATATTCGAAAGCGAGTGGGCCGAGGATGGGGTGTTTGATGTGCTTGGCGCCCTCGCCGTGGCTGCGCACGTCATTGTCGCGCCACATCGCCAGGAATTCAGGGCTCTTGCGGCAGAGTTCGTCGACGAGGGGCTCGACTTCGGCCGCGGCACCCGCGCGGGCCGCATCCACGCGGAAAGCGGCGACGACAAAGCGGGCGACACTTTCCCAGTCGTACTGGGCGCCGCGTACGCGCGGATCGAGGAAGATGAAGCGCAGTACGTTGCGCTCTTCCGGCGGCAGCGCGCCGTAATCGGTTAGAAGCACAGTCGCCGCCCTGTTCCAGGCAATCACGTCCCAGATGGCGTTGCGGATCAGCGCCGGGCTCGGGTCGAGCGCATCGAGCACGCCCTGCAATCTCGGCGTCACGCCCTCTTGCCTGTGGTAGCGCACCTCGGGCGGCCGACCGAGGCCGATGAGGAAGAGATGCTCGCGCTCGACATCCGTCAGCATCAGCGCGCGAGAGATCCGGTCGAGCACGTCGGCAGACGGCGCACCGCCGCGCCCCTGCTCCAGCCAGGTGTACCAGGTCGGGCTGATATTGGCGCGGCTCGCCACCTCCTCGCGCCGCAGACCCGGCGTGCGCCGCCGCTCCCCCGCAAAACCGAGGGCCGCGGGATCGAGCCTGACGCGGCGCCCCTTCAGATAGGCGCCGAGCCGGTTATCCGAGGTGACGAATTCACCCATCCTGTTAGCCTTTATACCATGATAATATCACTACTTTACCATGATACAGGCAGAGCCGATATGTGTCTTCGGCAAAAACTGGAGATATCACATGCGCGTATTCGTCACTGGAGCCACCGGCTGGGTCGGCTCGGCCGTCGTCAATGAATTGATCGCCGCCGGCCATCAAGTGCTCGGCCTCACCCGCTCGGACAAGGGAGCGGATCAACTGGCGGCAGCCGGTGCTGCGATCCATCGCGGCACGCTCGATGATCTCGAAAGTCTGAAGAGCGGTGCGGCTGAGGCGGACGCCGTGATCCACACGGCTTTCAACCACGATTTCTCGAAATTCGCCGAAAACTGCGCCGCCGACCGGCGCGCCATCGAGGCGCTCGGCGAAGCCCTTCAAGGCTCCGATCGTCCGCTGCTGGTCACAGCCGGCCTCGGCTTTGCCCCCGGCCGCATTGGCACCGAGAAGGATCCGCCCATGCCGACGTCGGAGACCTACCCTCGCGCCTCCGAAATCACCGCGGTATCGCTTGTCGCCCGCGGCGTGCGCGCCTCCACCGTCCGGCTGCCGCCCTCGGTGCATGGCCATGGGGACCACGGCTTCGTGCCGACCCTGATCGATTTGGCCCGTCGCAAGGGCGTCTCGGCCTATATCGGCGAAGGGCAGAACCGCTGGCCGGCCGTGCACCGGCTCGATGCCGCCCGCGTCTATCGCCTGGCGCTGGAGCGCGGCGCCGTCGGCGGCCCGTTCTTGTCAGTCGCAGAAGAGGGAGTTCCCTTCAGGCAGATCGCCGAGGTCATCGGCCGGCGGCTCGATGTGCCCGCCGTCTCGCTCTCACGGGAAGAAGCGGCCGAGCATTTCGGCTGGTTCGCCATGTTCGCCGGCTTCGACATCCCGACATCGAGCGAGCATACCCGCACGCTGCTCGGCTGGCAGCCGCAACAGCCCGGCCTCCTCGCCGATATCGACCATCCCGCCTATTTCGGTGGGTAGGAACCGTGTCCGCATATAAAAATGGAGCATTTCCGTGACTGGAGAAAACGGAAATGCCTGCCGGCTTGGCTCGTGAGGAGAACCAGCGGCAGTTCCCATCGGGTGCGCGGCAGCGAAGCGAGGCGCCGACGGCGGGTGAGTGAGCGTTTCCCTCAAACCCGTCGCCTTCGCAGAGGGCACTGCGCCGGCAGAAAATATGGAACAGTGTCGTCCGCCATCGGTTGATCAGAGGTCCACCTCAAACATGGAGCCGAAAAATGAGCAAGACCAACGCTCGTGAACTTCAGAAACGCGCCGAACGGCAGGTGAGGAATACCAGCGCCGGCGGCCATCTCGGCGGCACATACTTCGGGCAGCAACCGGACGGAAAAACCGCCTCGTCGACCAACAATGATAGCGCCAAGGCGCGGCCGAACGACGGAAGCAAATAGGGCCGCAGGCCTCACCTCACCCCTAAGTAAAGAATTCTCCTGCGCCCAGGGATCTGGGCGCCTCCCCTGCTCGCGCCATCCACCTCGCTATTGATCGGCGACGCCTCCGCGCTAGCTTCTGCTCGCGGGCCGAGCGGCCGCGGGGGATACGATCTATGGGCGAAGGCGGAGGGGGCGACGTGGCATCCTATTCGATTGACGATGCGATCCGGGAACTTGCGCCGGCTCTCGGCAAGGCGCCGGCGGGCGCAGTCAGCGGCGAATGGACAGCCACCACGATGCAGGCGGGGCATTCCTCCCGGACGGGCGGTTACCGCGATGCCGAAGGAAACTATGTCCCGGAGGCCTCCAGGCATCCACTCGATATCATCTCCGATGTCGTCGAAAAGCTGGGTGCATCAGGGGTGCCCCGCTTTAACAAGGTGATAATCCGCTGGAAGAAGCCGAAGTTTCCCTTCATGCGGGGAGAAATCACACTCGAAACCAATTACGATCGAACGATCGTGCCGCGCGGCCCCGACGACCCGATCTACGAAACCGCAGCCGCTGCGCGGCGCGTCTTCTGGCAGAGCCACGGTACAGTCCAGGGGGACTTTGCCGCTGAGCGCGGAACGGCCAACATTCACGCCCAGACGAAATGGTTCGGCCCGCATCGCCGCATCCTCGCCATCCATGCGCCGGGAAGGCTGACACTTGCCACCGACGGGCTGTCGACACCCTGGGCCGGCATATCCGAGCCGGAGAATGGCGTCGAATGCGAGCTTTTCATGGAATTCGACGCCGCGAGACTGGATGCGGCCGGAATCGAAAACTGGGCGAACCTGTTGATCAACATCGGCGACCTCGTGGCAGACGGGTATCGCGTCGCCCGCGATGTCGAGAAGCACGGCGCCATCCTGTTCTGCCGGCTGACCGAAGATTACCGCCCGATGACCCGCATCATGCTCAGCCGCGACGCAGGCCGGATCGACAGTCTGCCTTTCGGCTCCGTACCGCTGATCCGGGCAACGCCGATCGCGGAAAGCGAAATCGAGGGGCAGGACCTTTCCGACGACTGGGGCGCTGCGGCCGCCCGCCACGCCCTGGCCAAACGCGGCATGGCGATTGGTTGATGTCGCCGATGCCGGGCGCCAATGCCGGGCGACTATCGTCCGGCCGGCGCGATCTTGCGCTATTCCTGGATGTCGGGTTCGACGACCCTGGCGAGGTTTCGCAGCGACTCCTGCCAGCCGAGATAACAAGCCTCGGGCGGAATGACATCAGGCACACCTGCCTGCACGATGTCCACCTCGGTGCCGACCGAAACTTTCTTCAGCGTCACGGTGACTTCCATTTCGCCAGGCAGGTTGGGGTCGTCGAACCTGTCGGTGTAGCGCAGGCGTTCGCCCGGGACGAGCTCGAGATATTCGCCGCCGAAGGCGTGGCTATTGCCCGTCGTGAAGTTGCGGAAGGACATTCTGAACGTGCCGCCGACAACCGGCTCCGAATGGTGCACGGTGCAGAGGAAGCCGTTCGGCGGAAGCCACTTGGCAAGTGCGTCCGCCTCCAGGAATGCGCGATAGACTTTCTCCGGGCTGGTCGCCAGAACGCGGTGCAAGCGTATGGTACTCGGCATGGTCGTGATCCTTTTTGGATTTACGGAATGGACGAACCTAGGACGGGCGTGGCTTGGCCGATCCGACACCGGATCGAATTTTTCTTCAAGAAAAATGCTTAAAGCGTGTCGCGCAAAACTGTGCAGCGGTTATGCGATAACGATATGCGTGGAAACAAAGACCTAAAGCGCAACGAGCAAATCTGAAAGATTGCGACGCGCTTTAGGGGTATCGCGGCTCAGCTAGGCATGCCATCGAACTGCGGAAGATCGAGCGGCCTTGCCCAGGCCAGCCGGCGCCGGGTGAACATTTCGACCCCCGGCTTGATCAGTTCGGGCCGGTCGAGGCTGCCGAGCGTCACGAAGACGAGGCCCGGAAAGCTCTCCAGGTTGCTGCTGAACAATCTGGCGCCGCAATCGGGGCAAAAGTTGCGGTCGAGCCCCTTGCCTGAATCGGCGATGTAATGAAACGCCTTCGGGCTGCCGCTGATCACGGTGAAATCCTTTTGCGGCACGGCGAAGAACGTGGCGGCCTCGCCGCCCGTTGCCCTCTTGCAGTCCAGGCAATGGCAATTGGCGACAAAGTTCGGGTCCGTGTCGAAGGCAAATCTCACCGCGCCGCAGGCGCATTGCCCCGTATATTTCCTCGTCATATCAGGTGCCTTTTCTTCCTGTGTTTGAACGTTTGGCTCTCCAACGCCGCTGTTCCACAGACGTCGTTGAAACGCGCTTGCGGCCGGGTCAGCACAAGCCAAATAGGGAGATCTCGACGTCCCGGGCAGCAATCGTGCTCAGGGGCTGAAGCGCTTAAGCCGCGGCCTGCTTTTTCAAAGCATCGAGCAGCGTCCGGGCGCCCTGTTTTGACGAGGCCGGGTTTTGGCCGGTGATCAGCAGGCCATCCTGGACGACATGCACGCCCCAATCCGCTGTCTTCGAAAACTTTGCGCCCTGCTCTTTCAGGACGTCCTCGAGCAGGTAGGGAACAACCTCGACCAGGTGCATGGCCTCTTCTTCGGAGTCGGTGAATCCCGTGACGGCCCGGCCCTTGGCGACGGGCTTTCCATCCGGCGCTTTCACATTCGTCAGGATACCGGGTGCATGGCAAACGAGCGCCACAGGTTTTCCCGCCGAAAGCATGTCCTCGATAAGCGACAGCGCATTGCGGTCGTTCGTCAAGTCCCAAAGCGGACCGTGCCCGCCGGGGAAGAACACGCTGTCATAGTCCGCCTGGTTGATGTCGGACAGCTTCAGCGTGTTGGCGAGCGCCCCCATTGCGGCCGCGTCTCGTTCGAACCGTCTCGTGTCTTCCGTCTGGAAGGCCGGCTCATTGCTCTTCGGATCGAGCGGAGGCTGGCCGCCCTTCGGCGAAGCGAGTGTGATATCGACCCCGGCGTCGCGGAAAACGAAATAAGGAGCAGCAAGCTCCTCGAGCCAGAATCCCGTCTTCTTGCCGGTGTTTCCCAACTGATCATGCGATGTGAGAACCATGAGAATTTTCATTGCTCAGCTCCTTCAAGCCGGCCGGCGGACAACGCCGTCGGCACCCGAATTTACGGTGAATACTGCCTGCAGATCTCATGCTGAAACGGGAGAGGACATAGAGCGGCTGCGCGGCGAAACAAGCTCTCCCGCGGGGCGTTCGCTAGAATTGCTTTAGCCGAAGCCTAACGCTCCCAGAAATCCTTCGCCGATAAAGCGTGCCGCGATGAGCAATAGCCCGCCCAGCCTTGCCTCCGTCCATGCCGGCGAATAAAATGGCGCGATGGTGAAGCAGGTCAAGGAGCCGGCGAAGGCGTTCACGATCGCTGGGACAACAAGCTCGTGGCGAGCCTCGAGCGCGAGCTCGGCGAAAACTATGCCGTCCGCTATCCGCACATGCCCTGCGAGGACAATCCTCGCTATGCTGCCTGGAAGGCTACGCTCGTCAGCGAATTCGCAGCCCTGGAGGACGGATCCATTCTCGTCGGCCACTCGGTCGGCGGCACCATTTTGACGCATGTGCTTGCCGAGCAGCCGCCGAAAGTGAGGCCCGCGGGGCTATTCATCATCGCCGCGCCCTTCATCGGCGAAGGCGGCTGGCCGAGTGATGACATCGACGATGGCAAGGATCTCTCACAACGCCTCCCGCCCGGCATTCCCGTCCATCTCTACCACGGCGCCGCCGACGCCGAGGTGCCCACAGCCCATGTTCACCTCTATGCCAAAGCGATCCCCCACGCCGTGGTCCAAACGCTCGAAGACAGGGATCACCAGCTCAACAATGATCTGAGCGAGGTCGCTCGCGACATCCGTTCCCTGGGCTAAGCCAGCAGATGTATCAAAGGCATTTGAAAAGCCTGACCGGCTTTCCCGGCCCGCGCTGGATGATGCGCTTGGCTTCGAGATCCAGCTGAACGGCCTTCAACTACCATCCGGCCTTAGAACAGGATGATTTTAGGCATCGATAGCTCCTTTGATGGCGATGTCGGGGGCTTTGAAACCCATCGCAATCCACGCGGTGAGAAGTCTGCCATAGAAGCCGGTCGTCGCCAGTGCGCCGGAAGGAACGTCATCAGGCACGCCCGCGCGATCGGGCGCAGTCTGGGTCATCGTGCGCAATTGCAGAGGTGGAAGCTCGTCCTGCTTCCAGAGATTGCCGTAGAGGCTAAGCCAGTGGCCGCCCTTGAACTCGAGAAAAACAGGCGTGTTGCAGCAGGACGCCAGGACGCGCCGCGTTGAAGCGTTAGGTCCGAGGCGGAATTCCCGCAGGTTTTCGGTTCCAGCCAAAAGGCTGACCCGATCCTTGCGATAGAGCACGTAGCGCGTACCGCCATGGATCGTCCGGATCGCCGCCGGCACCGGAAGCGTCTCCAGCCTTCCGGCCGCGTCACTGCAGCTCTTGCAGTGGCACTCCGCGCTGATGATCGGTGCGCCGCGCAGTTCAAGGCGTAAGGTTCCGCAGGCACACGTCAGATGGGTTGGCTTGCTTTTCATGACATCACTCGCTGTTGAGGGTCGCCGGATAGTCGCAAAATCAAACTAGACCGTTTGGTTCCGTTATAAGAACTAGACGGTTCAGTTTGATCATGTCAAGTAGGGTTTGAGCGGAGATCGAGAATGTTGATACCCGGTATTGAAGCCGACCTGGCCCATGGGCGGACTGGCACTCGTTCGGAGCGCAAACAGGCGGCCATCGTCGGTGCCGCGGCCGAAGTCTTTCTGAGCACCGGCTATGCCGGAGCCAGCATGGACGAGATCGCCAGTCGGTCCGGCGTGTCCAAGCAGACGGTCTACAAACACTTCTCCAGCAAGGAGGCGCTGTTCGTCGCGGTGCTCACCCAGATGATGGGCGAGGCAGATACCGCCGTTCACACCGGCCTCCCCCAGGTGGAGAATCGCGCTCAGCTGGAAGCCTATCTCCTTGATTACGCCGTCCGCCAGCTCACCATCGTCCTGACGCCGGGGCTGATGCAGTTGCGCCGGCTCGTGATTGCGGAGGCGCAGCGTTTCCCGGAACTCGCCAAGGTGCTTTACACGCGCGGGCCCGCACGGGCGCTCGAAGTCATGGGCAGCGCTTTCGAACAGTTGGCCGGCAAGAACCTGCTGCAGTTCTCCGATGCAACGGTCGCCGCGTCACAGTTCAACTGGCTGGTCATGGCCGATCCCGTCAATCGGGTGATGATGCTGGGCGATGCGGCCATTCCGACGAAGCAGGAGATTCACCGGCACGCCGAGGCGGCTGTCGCCACGTTCCTGGCGGCATTTCTGCATCCAGATAAGCGCTGAACGCCACCGCAGGTCCGGGCATCACAGAATCCGGCATTGACTGGAATTTTCCGCACGTGCCGACATGCCGGCGGTCACAAAGCTGCCGCTCAATCGTCAGCAAATCGCCCCCTTACCGCCGCACCGTGCCCTCTTAAAGGTTCCATCGTCGCGACCTCGCCGGCCTTTGAGCGGCTGAGCGATCGACCGAGGCGGTCTTGCTGCCGATCAAATCATGCACTTGAAGAGGAATGAATATGATCAATCGTTACACATCTGTCGCAACATTGAGCACTGTGGTCTTCAGTCTGCTTGCTTTCAGCCCGGCATCCGCTGTCGACACGGCCCAGGCGCAACAGCAGCCGCCGGCGCAAGGCCAGACGCCGATGCAGGGACAGCCCGACGGCACCGGTGCGACAGCAGCCGTCAGCGATCAGAAAATCGAGGCCTTCGCCGTTGCCTATCTGCAGGTCGACAAGGTGAGGCAGGAATATTCGGCCAAGATCGGCGCGACGAAGGACGAGACTGCCAAGCAACAGCTGCAGGAGGAGGCCAAGAAGCAGATGGTCGACACCGTCAAAGCTTCTCCCGATATCTCTGTCGAGGAATACTCGTCGATCCTGACGGCCGCGCAGAGCGACCCGGCTCTGGCCAAGAAAGTTCTGGAAAAAATCGGCACGCCGCCGCCGGGCCAGCAGCAGCCGCAGCAATAGGCTGCGCGCGGCGCTGTAAGTCGCCACAAATAGGCAGCGGGCGTCTTGCCGTTCACGCCGGAAGCAGAGCCCGCCATTTGCCGGGCTCTGCTTTCCACCTAAAAAGTCGACGAAATGATCGGCTAGAACAGGATGATTTTAGGCCGGGTCGGCCTAAAATCTGAATCCTGTTCTACATTATATAGTTAGAGCATGATGTCGTCCGAAAACCGCTCACACTTTTCGGCATCATGCTCTGGCTCAGTATTGCGACCCGCTCGTGTTGTTCAGGTCGTGCCGTTCGGTGCCCGTCAGCGGCGGGTTGAAGATGCTGACGAGAATGAGATCCTGATCCTTGCCGCCGCGCAGATAATGGCGGTCGTGCTTGTCCAGCACATAGATATCACCGGCACGGATCGGAAAGACGTTGCCGTCCATATCCTCCACTTCGCCCTCGCCCTTGATGCAATAGCAGGCCTCCAGGTGATTGCGGTATTGAAGCAAGGCCTCGCTATTGGCGCGAACGACGGTATGGCAAACCGTAAAGCCCATGCCGTCGTCTTTGGTCAGCAAGCGGTGGCTCGTGCCGTTGCCCCAGTCGACGAAACGCTCGGTGAGCTCCACCTCCTTCAGATTTCTGACGAACATCGCAGATTCTCCTGATAAATTATTGAAGATGTAGCGATGATTCATTTTTATCGCTCACGACAATTAGCTATTGAAATAGCTGGCATTTTCAAATGATGATTCTTGCGTCATCTGTGAGGAAATTTTACAAATGCAACTGCCGCCGTTGAACGCCCTGCGCGCCTTCGAAGCCACGGCCCGCCTGATGAGCCTTTCGAAAGCGGGTGACGAACTGCACGTTACCCATGCGGCGATCAGCCATCAGATCAAGCATCTGGAGACCTGGCTCGGCCGCAAGCTGTTACAGAAATCAGGCCGCGGCGTTGCGCTGACCGCAGCCGGCGGCGAATATTACCGCGCCGTATCAGGATCGCTGGCGGCGATCGCGCATGCGACCGGCAACATGCGGCGCGATCACAACATGCGGGCCATCACCGTCGGCTGCATTCCCTCGATCGCATCTCGCTGGCTCGTCCCGGCCCTGCCCTCCTTCCAGGAGAGCGACCCCGATCTCGACGTCAGGATCGTCTATGCGCGCGCCGAAGAACGCTTCGACGACGAGAGCCTGGACGTGCTGATCACCATGGGCGAGGATCTGAGCGGCGGCAGGGAAAGCCGCCTGCTCTTCTCCCGCCGCAACCAGCCCGTCGCCAGTCGCCATTACCTTGCCAAACGCAACTGGACGATCGACGACGTCTCGCTCGCCGGCGCCGATCTGCTGCACGACGAATCCGTCGATGGCTGGAAGGAATGGTTCCGCAAAGCCGGCCAGAAAGCGCCGGAGCCGCTTCGAGGGCCGATATTCCAGGATTTCAACATGCTGGCGACGGCCGTCATCGCCGGCCATGGCGTGGCGCTCTGCCCTGTCGAAGTGTTCCGCCGCGAGATCGAACGCGGCGATCTGCTGATGCTTTCCGACATCGCGACGGCAGAGAACCAGGGCTATTACGTCATATCGAACAGCTGGGCGAAAAAGCCTGTCCGCCGCTTTATCGACTGGTTCATGACTGAGTGCGGATCGGGCGCGTGAGATCCCCTGCCCGCAGTTCATCGAAGGGGTCGCCGCCGAGACGATGGATGCAAATGGGTCGCGGTAATAAAGAAGTGGTATAAGCCCATCCGTGCGCGAGTTGGGCAGAGGTTGGGGATTGTTAATCAGAAATGCCTAATGTAAATCTTGGCGTGCACAAGTTGTGCGGGAGCTGATTTGCTACAATATCTGGTTATGACATGCGACTAGGGAGGGCCTCGGACATGCAGAAAATTCATGCGGCCCCCTCGGCGCTCGGACAAACAGAGGCAAAAGCTTCGAGCTCCATCGACCGGCTTTTGTTCTTTGACCGCGATTTCAATCCCGTCGAGAATTTGCTGGGCAATGAGCTGCCTGCTTCTGTCAAACCGGCAGCGTCGTTTTGGGAGCATTTTCCTGAATTGGACAAATCGGCGATTACACTCGCCCTCCGTTCTTTGGGTGACAGTGCCCAACCCTTGCAAATATCGGGGGATCTTGGCACGCCAGCGTCGCACGGACTGACGATCTATCGGATCGGAGATCTGTTTGCCGTGGTTCGGTCAGAGGAATCTGCCGACGATGAGCGCGCAACCCTTTTGCATCTGGCCACCCACGATCCACTCACTGGATTGCCGAACCGACGCCAGTTCAGCGAGGACCTCGCTGTGTTGTTACGGGAGACCGCAGGCTCGAACGAGACTCTGTCCCTGATGCAACTCGATCTTGACGATTTCAAACCCGTTAACGACACGCTTGGGCATCCGGCCGGCGACAAGCTCCTTCAGCTCGCTGCAAGCCGCATTCAAGAGTGCCTTACCAGCGACGACAGAGCCTATCGACTGGCGGGTGACGAATTCACCGTCATATCAAGGGGCCCGGGACATCCCGCCAAAGGGCATCGGCTAGCAGAATCTTTGGTTGATGCATTCAAAAAGCCCTTCACGATAGATGGCATCGCACTATTTGTCGGTACCAGCATCGGCATATCTGCTGCTCCACCGGACGGTACAACTCCGGAGCAGCTGATGAAGGCGTCCGACGTCGCACTCTACGCCGCGAAAAAGGACGGGCGCGGTCGCGCAAGACCGTTTGATCCGTCAATGCTTGAGTTGCTGGAACAACGCGAACTGCTGCGCCGCAGCCTTCGCATGGCCCTGGTCCAAGAACAATTCTCTATTGAGTACCAACCCATCGCCGAGGGCGGCAGCATTGTCGGCTTCGAAGCATTGCTCAGATGGAACCACCCTCTACTTGGAAAAATCCCGCCAACGGCATTTATTCCGATGGCCGAGGCCGATGGAATGATGCCGGAAATAGGTGCATGGGTTTTGGAGCAGGCATGTCGCGAGGCAATGAACTGGCCGCAGAACTACATCGTCGCGGTCAATTTGTCCGCGGCTGAATTCTTGACAAGCGGCCTCACTGATCGGGTATCCCAAACGCTAGACTTGATCGGGTTGCCGCCAGACCGTCTGGAGCTTGAGATAACCGAAAGCGTGCTCCTTGAGCGGACCGTCAACAATATCGACACCCTGAATACTCTCAACGTGCTAGGGATACGAATCTCGCTTGATGATTTCGGGACCGAATATTCTTCCCTGAGCTATCTGAAGACATTCCCGTTCGACACGATCAAAATCGACAAATATTTTATCACCGACCTCGAAAGCGATCTGAAAGGCCAGGCAATCGTCCGCTGCATCGTCAACCTCGCACATGACCTCGACATGCAGGTGACAGCCGAAGGCGTAGAGACGCCGGGTCAGGCGGAATGGTTGCGCAGTGTGGGCTGCGACAGACTTCAAGGCTATTTGATTAGCAGGCCGCTTCCGGTCCAGGCGATTGCCGAGTTCATCACCCGGGCGGAAACATCCGTAAGCCCTGCGCTACCACAGTGAACAACCGATTTTCGCCGTGCCTTTAGAGACCGCAGCATCAACCTGACGCCCCAGGTAAAAGAAGGGAGGGTGTATTGGAACAGGAAGCAGCTAGCTTCGATGACCATGCATTTGCGCCGATGGTATCGCTGGAACTGAACGTTGCAATGTTCAAATCCCGATGGCAGTTTTGCGACAGGATTACGGAATATCTCTCAGACATTCTCGGCCAAGGTCACAGCGATCCCGCTCGATATTCCAATTTTCTTTCCGTCGCGACGAACGAGCTCATCGAACTTGCTTTCCGTTCAACGAGCGAGCCAGGAAGGATAAGTTTCAGTCTCTATAGGAGCGCGACAGTCAATCGGCTGAGAATTGCATTTCCCGGCGAGGAAGCATTTGGCCGCAAGCACACCAATGCAAGATCAAGCGAACACCAACCTGTCCCCGGCGCCGGCTCTGGATACTTGGTGATGAAGTCCGACGGGACGGTTTTGCTCAGCGATTTGGCAGCAATATTCCGCGCCACGATCCGAATTGAGAAAGACAGCGGACAAGGGATACAGATCACTGCGGATTTCCCTTCGGCCGAGGACTTCCGATGAGCCTGCTCCCCTTGCCCTTTACTGTTCATTTTGATCCGACAAATCAGGAGCTGTTGCTGTCCGGCAAGATGCGACCCGAAAGCGCCGCTGAGATTGCCGATGTCCTCAAGCTGGTGCAGCAAAGTTTGGAAAAATACAGCGGGGTCGTTTACCTCAATGTCAAACGTCTGACGCACATCAACATGACTGCCTTCGCCACCCTGTCCGATATCCTCACGGCAAGCTGCCGGACCAGGCCGGAACGGAAGATCGTCATCATCACATCGAGCGTGGTGGCATGGTCGACCTCTTTGTTCGAGACGCTGGCGGCAGCACAACCAAACTTGTCGGTTGAAGTCTACGATTCGGCATTTTATCCGGGCCAGAGCTTTGTCGAGGATGAGACTTTCATCCCCATTCTGCGCACCCAGACGAAAATGACATGGAGGCACGAACGTGAACTGTTGCCTCGCCACGGCCTGCGCAACGGTCTTGTCATTGCGGATATCTGTTGCGGAATTGGTGATTTCGCGGCCTTAATTCAGAGGGAATTTAAACCGGCACGCCTTGTCGCGCTGGATCATTCCGTGCGCAGCCTCGAATATGCTCGCAGGGTCGCTGCCGACTTCGATCTGCAGGGAATCGAGTACACCTATGGTGACGCCTCCCAAATGCTGCTGCGAGACAATCAATTTGACTTTGTGACCTGCCGACATTCACTGCAGATCTTCAACCGTCCCGAGATGCTGCTGCGGGAGCTCTATCGCATCTGCAAGCCTGGCGGCCGTGTCTACATCACCAACGAAAAAAATTCGCATTGCCTGGGCGAACCACATGCTGAAACAATAAGATGGACTTACGAGGAGGTCGCCAAACTGTTCAGGTACTTCGACATGGATGTCGAGATGGGGCCGAAAAGCCGCCATCTCCTCGCCGACGCGGGGTTCGATAGTATCAGGGTCGATTCCTTTATGGTCACGAACCTGGACGGGGATCCCCAAGACTTCGCAGACATCATCGAAGCTTGGGAAAATGTCTACGCAGGTGAGATGGCCGTTCGAAGGGGCGACTCATTGGATTTCATTCGCAGGTTCCGGCAGGGATTCAAAGATCATGTCTTTGCTGCTCTTCACCCCAAGGGTTATGCAGGCTGGCCGATCTGGGCAGCTTCCGGCCGAAAGCCGCTGTGATGGACGAGAGATCATCGAAGAGACCGGCAAGACTAGGCTCATTTCGGGCAAAGTTCATCTTGGTTGTCGGTGGAGCTGTCCTCTTTGATCTGCTGGTCAGCGGCGGACTAGCACTTTGGAATGTTCAGAGGCTGTCGCGCGACGCCACCCTCGAAGTCGGACAGGGCCTTGAAGCGGCAAGCCAGGAATACATCCGTACATATGCTGATTCCACCGCAGCCCAGGTGAGTTTGCTCCTGCGGCAGGTTCATAGCGACGTCGGCACCTTGGCAGGTGTGCTCCAGGCGCAAATCGACGATCCCGAGCGTAATTCCGATGTCGGCGCGGCGATCGCGCGCACATCGCCTGGCAGCGTCAGCCTTGTTTACGACGAGAAGGGAAAATGGTCTCAGAACCTGCCCGGCTCCGCTTCGGTTGTGAGCGTCTGGGGTTACTTGCTCGGACCTGACCATCGGCCGAAACCCGACATCCAGCGCGATCTAGAGACGAGCGCGGTTCTCGACATCGTTGCGCCGAGCCTGCTGCAGCACGGCGCTTCCAAGCTGCAGATGTACTACATCGGACCGAAAGAACGGCCAATCTTCAGGACGGCGCCTTACACCGACCAGGCTCAGACCTTCGATCGCCTTTATTCGGGGCACAACGAAGCCGATTTCTGGGACTTCTTTTTCCCCGGGCTTTACGAGTCCTGGCAGAGCTGGGCCAAGGACGCGAAAACGCGGCCGGTCGCCGACGATATCACGCAGACCGCTCCATATACCGATGCCATTACCGGAAAGCTGATTGTCAGTTTCTTTCATCCATTGTGGACAGCCGACCGGCAGGATGTCGCCGGGACGGCTGGCGCGGACATCACACTCGACCAGCTCGCGCAGATTGTTGAGAATGTGAAAGTGGCCCAGTCCGGCTTTGGATTTCTCGCAATGTCCGACGGAAACGTTGTGGCGATCAACAGCACAGGAGAAAAAACCCTCGGTCTGCGTTCTGCGAGCGATGCGAGCGGAGCCGGCGCCTTGACCGGCCTGGAGCGCTCCCTAAAGGGAAGCTCCCAGCCTGCCATCGCCAAACTGGCTCTTGACCGAGAACAGGGCATTCAGCACCTGCTGTTGCAGCAGGACGGCAACGAGGTCCCCTATATCGCTATCGTCAAGAAACTGCCGGCGACCAATCTCTGGGTCAGTGGCCCGGTTCGGCAAGAGGCGATGTTGCTGGGGGTGGTTGTGCCCGAGCGAGAAATCCAGGCCTCGCTCTATGCGGCCCAGGCCAAGATTTCCGAAGCGACGAACCGGATCGTGCTCTACCAAATTCTGGCGATCCTGATGTCCCTACTGATCGTGACGATCGCGGTCTTTGCGGCCTCGAAACGAATAACCAGCGGAATCAGCGCCCTGGCAGGGGCCGCCAAACGGATTCAGGCGAAGGATTATTCCGTCAGAGTGGCCATCACAAGCAGGGACGAAGTCGGTGAGGCCGGTGAAGCCTTCAATCGCATGGCCGAAGAGATCAGCTATCACACCGAAAATCTCGAGCAGCTCGTCGAAGAGCGAACCGCTCAAATCGAAGATGCAAAGGAAGAGATTTCGACCCTGAACGCACAGCTCCAGCGAGAAAATCGACGTCTCGGAACAGAGCTGGCCGTCGCCGAGAGAATCCAGCTCATGGTTCTTCCGCTGCATCAGGAGCTTGAAGAATTTCAGGCCCTCGAGATCGCAGCCTATATGAGACCGGCGGAAGAAGTCGGCGGCGATTATTATGACGTGTTGAAGAGCGGAAATCGGTTGAAGATTGGCATCGGCGACGTCACCGGACACGGGCTCGAAAGCGGCGTGTTGATGTTGATGGTGCAGTCCGTCGCCCGCGCCCTGCAGGAAGCCGGAAACACCGATGCAGTCAAATTTCTCACGGACCTGAACAGCGCCCTGTTTAAAAATATCGTGAGGACTAAAATCGACAAGCATCTCACTCTGGCGTTTCTTGATTACGACGGAAAAGAGATGATCCTGTCGGGACAACACGAGGAAGTTGTTGTCGTGCGGGCGAACGGCGAAGTCGAGCGCATAGATACCATGGATCTCGGCATACCAATCGGGTTGGAAGCGGACATTTCTGCCTTCATTAAAACCCGTGAAATAGCGTTCGAGAAGGGGGACCTCATACTCCTGCATACGGACGGCATAACAGAAGCCGAAAACGACGCGGGAGAACTGTTTGGCATCGAACGTCTTTGCCGCGAAGCACTTCGCTTGAAGGATCAGAGCGCCGAAAAAGTCGTTTCCGGAATTGTAGCGACATTAATGCTCTTCATCGGATCGCAGAAGATTTACGACGATATTACGCTGCTCGCAGTGCGACATAGGTGAGACATGACGCCAACGGTATATGGTATGGAATCTCTGGTGGGCATAAGCCTGGGTTCGGGCACTCGCCTCACGTTAAGCGATGGACCGCTTCAGCTTGGATGGAAGCACTCAGGAATGACTGCGGACTTCATAGCGGAAGTCATGGCTCTGCCCTATTCACGGTCAAGAAAAGACTACATGCAGGCGCATCATGACATCGGATACCTCAGCAATGAGCTGATCGAAAATGCCGTTAAATTTCGACAGCCTGGAGAGATCCTCATTGAGGCCGGCATATTCGACGGAACGTTCTTAATACGGGTCAAGAACACGATCGATGGCGTGACATCATCTCGCTTTCAGCAACTGCTGCATCGCCTTCAATCGAAGGACCCAGGAGAACTTCTTCTTGAGCAAATCGAAACCAATGCCATATCCGCAGCAAGCGGGTCGGGCTTGGGCTTGCTCACCCTTTTGAGCGACTACGACGCAAAAATGGCATGGGCATTCGAAGGCAATAGTGACCAGCATATCATACTGACGACGACTGCAGCTGTGGCGATGCCACCCTCCTCCAATCTGTGAGCGAAGAATGGAAATCAGCGACGAAAACTTCCGCGTATGGGCTGAGAAAAACGAGGTGTTTTTCGATGGCGTATTCCGGCTGGCGGGACCGGACGCCTATGCGCCGATTTACTCATTGGTATTCGGCCTGCTCCATGAGGGGCACAAACAGGTGACGTTCAACCTGACGGGTCTCGAATTCCTCAATTCCTCGGGCATAAATCTCTTGGCTAAGCTGACGATTGAAGCCAGAAAAATGGGCGACCTCCTGCTCGTTGTCAAAGGCACCAACCAATATCCATGGCAAGCGAAGTCCCTCCCGAATCTCAAGAAGTTACACCCGCTTCTCGATTTGCGCTTGGCGTGATTCTCTTTCGGGGGAAGAGCCAATTCACACCTCGACGCGCCGTCAGAAATCGAAGTCAAAGCCAACAGCCGCCGATTTGAGCAGCATCCATCGGCTTCTTCGCCATCCCCCGCAGCGCCGGCCCATCGTGATGGCGCTCCGCGTCGACCACACTTGGCAGCACTCAGACGCTGCTGAGGAGGAGACTGGTCTCGCTGTTTGCGACACCGTCGATCATGCGCACCTCGCGTAGAACCCGGTCGAAGTCGGCAAGGCTTGCGGCCCGGATATCGGCGACGAGGTCCCAGTTGCCGTTGGTCGTGTGCAGCGCTGAAATCTCCGTAAGGCCGCGGAGCTTTCGTATGACCTGGGTCGTCGACTTGCCGACGACCTCGACCATCATCACGGCACGCACGGCATTGACGTCGTAGTCCTCCCGCACCCGGACGGTGAAGCCGAGCAGCGTACCCGTCTCCATCAGGCGATCCAGCCGGTTCTGAACTGTGCCGCGTGCGACACCGAGTGCATCGGAAAGCTTGCTCAAGGAAGCGCGCCCATCGGCGCGCAGGTGAGCGATAATCCGGCGATCCAGATCGTCGGGTGCGTATTTCGCGATGGTCATATTGCCTCCCTGGTAAAATCGCGCAAATGAGCTGAACGAATTGCACAATTTACTGCCAGAATTAGCACAGATTTGAGCTTTCGGCCAACATGCAGGACAGTTAGTCTTTCTCCTCGAGCATTTGCAGGAGGAACTCAGCATGTCGTCGCCCCTTCCATCGGAAAAAGCTCTCGTACCCTTCGTCAGCGTCGAGAACATGATGCGTCTTGTCCACCACATCGGCATCGAAACCGTTTTGACCGAACTGACCGACGTCATCGAGGCGGATTTCCGCCGCTGGGGATCCTTCGACAAAACCCCGCGCGTTGCCTCTCACTCCGGCGAAGGTGTGATCGAGCTGATGCCGACCTCGGACGGCGAAATCTACAGCTTCAAATATGTAAACGGCCATCCGAAGAACATGGCGCAAGGCCTGCAGACCGTGACGGCTTTCGGCCTTCTGGCGGAAGTTTCGACCGGCTATCCGGTGCTGCTCACCGAAATGACCCTGCTGACAGCGCTGAGAACCGCCGCAACTTCGGCCATGGCCGCGCGGCACCTCGCACCCAGGGGTGCCCGCACGATGGCCATGATCGGCAATGGCGCCCAGGCGGAATTCCAGGCGCTTGCCATGAAAGCCGTCTGCGGCATCGATCACATCAGGCTCTACGACATCGATCCGCTGGCGACGGAAAAGATGGTCCGCAACCTTGCAGGCACGGGGCTGACGGTGACCGCCTGCAGCTCGTCCCAATCGGCTATCGAAAATGCCGATATCATTACGACCTGCACCGCCGACAAGCAGTACGCGACGATCCTGACCGACAACATGGTTGGCTCCGGCGTCCACATCAATGCCATCGGCGGCGACTGCCCTGGCAAGACCGAGCTGCACCGCGACATCCTGTTACGAGCCGATACCTTTGTCGAATATCCGCCACAGACCCGCATCGAGGGCGAGATCCAGCAGATGGATGCCGACTATCCCGTCACCGAATTCTGGCAGGTTGTGACGGGAAAGGCGACCGGCCGCCGCGATGCCAGTCAAATCACCCTGTTCGACAGCGTCGGTTTCGCGATCGAGGATTTTTCCGCTCTTCGTTATGTCCGTGACAGGCTTAGGGGGACCGGGCTTTACCAGGACCTCGATATCATCGCCGATCCGGACGATCCGCGCGACCTGTTCGGCATGTTGCAGCGAGCAAGGCAGACATAGGAGCGCGATGATGCCAAGACAGGTCACATATTCCGTCCAGGCGCCCTCTGCAGTCGTCATGGTCCGGCCGCACCACTTCACCGTGAATACCGAGACCGCCATCGACAACCTGTTCCAGTCCAGCCCGGATACGACGGAAGCCCTTTCACTGGCGACCTACGACGAAATCACCCGGGCGGCCGATGTGCTCAGAAGCCATGGCGTGAACGTGCATCTTTTCGACGACATCGGTACCGAGACACCGGATTCGGTCTTTCCCAACAACTGGTTTTCCACCCATGCCGGCGGTCATGTGGCGATCTATCCGATGAAGGCCGTCAGTCGCCGGCACGAGCGGCGCAGCGACGTCATCGAAATGCTGAAGAGCCAGTATCGGGTGCAGGAGGTGATCGACTATTCCGGCCTCGAGCCGGACGGACTGTTTCTCGAGGGCACCGGCGCCATGGTTCTCGATCACATCGATCGGGTGGCCTATGCCGTCCGCTCCGACCGCACCGATCCAATCGCGCTGGAACGCTTCTCGACCCACTTCAACTTCGAGCCGATGGTATTCGACGCGCGGGATGGAAACGGCGTCGCCGTTTATCACACCAATGTCCTGATGTGCATCGCCACCGACTTCGCCATGATCGGACTGGAGATGATGACCGATGCAGCAAGACGGCGGGAGGTCGTTCTAAGACTGGAGCGCTCCGGCCGCGGCGTCATCGCACTCACCAACGATCAGATCGCCTCTTTCGCCGGCAACGCTCTCGAACTCCAGGGAAATGCGGGGCGTATCCTTGCGCTCTCGACCACGGCGTTTGCATCCCTGAGCCGGGATCAACGCAACACGATCGAAGAAAGCGCCGAACTGGTCGCGCTTGATATCCCGACGATCGAGCGCGCCGGTGGATCGGTCCGCTGCACGCTCGCAGGCATCCATCTGACGCCGCGATGATTGCGTGATGGCGGTGGAAATTTTGCGACTGCCGTTTGACACTCTCATGAAACTCAGCGAGGCATCTTGTATGAAGTCGACACCCTTTCGATAACGGGCGCGCGGCCAGGTTTTTTTGACCTCGCAAATGGGGAGGAAAAATTGGGGGGAACAAGCATGGAGCAAACCAGCCGCCGACAAGGAACCCGCAAAATTGCAAGCCTCGGCTTGGCGGCGTGGGTGCTGCTCCTGCCGATCGCACTGGTCTCTTTGGGGATTTGGCAGACACAGCGTGCAGCCGAAACGCTTGAACATGCGCGCCGTTCTTCGGTCGAACTCTCGACGACCCTGGCTCAGGTGAAAAACATCGCGGCATCCAATCCAACAGCCATTCTGACCTTCCAGGGAGCGGGCGAGCCCACCTCCGTTGCTGCCCTGGTCGCCGTTTCGCAAATCGAGGAAGCCCTTTCTCAAGCCAACGAGGAGCTGGAAATCTCGCAGATCCGCCGGCCATTGGTTTGGGGAACGATCAGCGGAGCCGTACTTGCGTTTTTCGGCGGTGCGCTGGGACTGATGGCGGCCGGCATTTCCGGGATCCGCGCGCGCGCCTCCCAGCGCCAACTGATCACGAGCTTTCAACGTCTGCGGTCGCTCCTTCCGTTCATTCTTGCGACCGTTGTAATCGGGTTTTCTGTCGGCGTCATTTCGGCGACTCTCTTCGAAGCAGTCAGCATGGGCCTATGGGCAGATTTTACCACGGGCAGTGCCAAGCTTTTCGCGGTCGCCGTCGTCCTCGCTGTCATCGCAGCCTACAGCGCCTTCATGGCGCTGCGTGGCTTAAAGGATGTCTTTGCCCTGTTCACACCCGAACCGCTTGTCGCGGCGGGACACGTCATCGAAGAAACGCAGGCTCCTGAACTGTGGCGTTTCGTGCGCAGCCTGGCCGAGTGGCAAAAGGCTTTGTTGCCCGACACGATCATCGTCGGCCTCGGCCAGGGCTTTTTCGTAACGGAGAGCCAGCTGCGTCTCTGGCCTGAGGACAGACTGGTGACCGGACGGTCGCTCTATCTGCCTGCGGCCTATCTTGATCTTCTCGACCAGGCCGAAATCGCGGCAATCATCGGCCATGAGCTCGCCCATTTTTCTGGCGAAGACACCACCTATAGCCAGCAATTCACGCCGATTTATGCAGGCCTCTGGCGTGCTCTTGCAGCTCTTGGACGCGCCGACGGTGGTCGCTTCGTCCTGTATCCGGCGGTCAAGCTCGGCTTTCACGCCATGCAGCGGTTCGATCATGCCGTCGCACACTGGAGCCGGCTGCGAGAATTCGATGCTGACTGTAGCGGCAGCCTGCTGGCGACGCCGGCAGACGCCGCCTCGGCTCTCATCCGCACGGGGATTATCGCTCCCGCCGTCGCCTATGTTCTTCAGCGCGCATATGCCGGATCTGATGATACCGCTTCCGATGATGCCTGGCCTGACCTCGTCGCGCAGACGACGGAACTGGTCACCACCAATGGATGGAGCGATCCGATGCCCCTTTTGGGAGATCGGCAACCGCATCCGACCGACAGCCATCCGCCGACGATCCAGCGGATATCGGCCCTCGGTGTGGAAATTGGCGATGACCTCCTGAGACGAGCGATGCGCCAGCCGCAGCCGGGAGCTCGCTCTTTTGCGGACGATCTGTTTTCGGATTGGGCCGGACTATGCCGTCTGTTGAGCAAGGATTTCATCGACGACGCGCGCATGATGCGTGACCGCCGTCGCGAAGTGCTTGAAAAGGTGGTTGCCGGGGCCTCACAGGAGACCGTTGTCTACGACAACGTCAAGCCGATGATCTGGACGATGGTGATCGTCGCCATGATTTTCGCCGGATTTGGCCTGACGGTCGTCTTTCTCAGTGGCCAATTGGGCCTCGGCTACGATGAATTCGCACAGTCACTGATCGCCGCGATCACCGCCGTCGGCGCTGTCAGCTCCCTTCTCTATGCGGCCTTTCTCTATCGGAGCGCGGCACGACCGCTCATGGTGCTGACCCCGGACGCATTGCTCGCCTCCAGACTGGACAAGCCGGTTGCCTGGACGGATGTTGCGGGCTACGCGGTCTACGCATCGAGCCGTTTTGCCCTGCGCCTCTGGCTCAATCAGGATGCGCCGCTGCCAAAAAAAAATTGGCGTGCGATCTATAGTAAAATCGACCGCCGGCAGCGCATCGTCACGCTGGGTGCCCTGGGGATCAAAGGGATGAAGGCCGCCGACTTCAGCGCACTCGTCGGCCGATATCACGAGGCCGCTTACGCCCGACAGGAGCTCGCCGCCGCTATGTTGCACTCGTCCCGCGATGCGTCCGCAGACGAGACAATCGGAAAACACTGAGCAGCAGCGAGCTCAACCGATGGCCGCTTCGGGCGAAGAAGGAAACGTTAAGCACTTCAGGTCATCTAAGACCATTGCCGGGGCCGGCATCGGACCTCGGTCCGATGTGCAATGCGCGATCACCGTCTAACCTCTCCTATCTGCTCAAGCCGTGTATCTGCACGGCGCTTGTTCCGACTTGGAGGAAAACAATGCGGATAGCAACCTTAGCGTCCCTGGCCGCGCTCTCGCTGGCTCTTGCAGCGAGCCCGGCAACGATTGCCGGAATCGATATGACCGCACTGGCAAAGAACGGTGGAAACGGTGGCGGCAACGGTGGGGGCAATGGCGGCGGTCACGGCGGCGGAAGTGGAAACAGTGGCAACCATGGCAGCAGTAGCCAGGGCGGCAGTTCAACCCACGGCAACTCCAAATCTCAAGGCGTGAAAGGCAAATCCACCGAGGCGACAAGCAAGTCGAAGTCCGCGAAGGCAGACGAGACTAAAACCGGCACGAAAGAAAAAAACCTGTCGGCGCAGCTTGCGGGTCTGAACTCCTTGAAGCGTAACTATAAGGCATTGATGCATACGTCGGACCCACGCATGACTGCCATCGCGGCCTATGCCGTGGCTTATGCCCAGTATGAACTCGACAATGGAATCGAGCCCGCGGCCGATGACCCGCTGTTGGGGGATCAGGCGCTTGAGGACGCATTGGCTTCAGCGACGAAAACCGGTGAAGTCAGCCCGGCGGTTTTGGAAGAAGCCAAAACCATCTTGGGGGTTGGCGACGCAAACGGAAAGATCGATCAAATCCGCACCTCTCTGGAGGACGCCGCGCCGGTGACATCAGACGAATAGCCGAGAATTCAGGTGCGAGCGGTGCGGAGCTGACAAGTATGGCTCCGCACTAAACTACGAAAGAGCATTTCCGTTTTGTTTGAGTACGGAGATGCTCTTTTTTTTGCAGACACAGAACCCTCTGTTGAAACTACTCCAAGATGAATGCGCCTCTATCAGGCCAGTTCATCGAACAATTTCACGACGCCAAGTCATCGTCGTTATTCCCTATTTATCAGAAGGCCGGCCGGGCAAACAGGTTCTCCTGTCGCTCACAGCCCAGATGCCGTCGACGCTGTGCTCGACCCGAAAACGCACTCCCACTCAATCATGAGACCCTTCCCAAACTCCCGGCCAAGGCTTTAGCTCACTTTGCTGGATGTAGGATCATCCGGCTTTAACGCAGGATGACCACAGTGGAGGTCAGCCGCCCATGCTTTAAGGCGAACGTTCTTTTCAGCGCGTTCTGCGATTTCGCTGGTCGTAATTTTCTCGAAAGTGCGTCTGGTCATCTCAAGCGGATCGCGGCCTTCGGTTAAGAGTCAAGTGAATTGCTGACAGAATAAATTATAATACTATTGAGTCCGAAATAGAATTGATTGAAAAAGGATGAATTCTTCAGACGTTTTATAAATTTTATTTTAAATGGTTCGACAATTTCACGATTTTTCTTTATGCACGCTTACTGATACTTACGTGAACGCATAAAGAACTTTCGAGCATTCCAGCTGTTGCGAGCAGTGTTTTCTAGGCTTCACGCCAGATTTGGAACGAAAGCGGATCAAAACGAGTTCCAAGAACAGCTGAGTGAAACCGGTTATGGCTCTGCCTCGCCGGTCCCTATCCCGACGGCGGAACCCATCGAATAGCGCCCCGGTCGCTCTCGATGCATCGGCGGCGGCGTGATGCCACGTTCGCCGCCGCGGCATCATTGCAAACTGAAGGTATCGTAACCACCTTAAAGGTGACGGCAGCTATGTCACGGGCGCTGCTGTTTGAGGGCAATTACCCTAGCCCCAGGAAGGAGGACGTCATGTCTTCCACTCATTTGTCAGAAATTGATGATCCAACCAACATCGGCCTTATCAGGACGGTTCTTCGAAGTGCCGGTTTTCGGGGCAGCCACGCTGTTGCAGACTCCGAAGAAAAACGTGCCGCGCTTACCTTTCTCAAATCGGAATTTCGAAATGGCGTGTCCTCGGAAAACGAATTGTTGTCGGCGCTGAAACGTCGAGACGATCTTTTACCGCCGGCACTTCGACGAATGCAGGGGATATCGCAAACGACGTCGCGATCGCAGCACTCATGAAGGCGCATTTAAACTATCTCAGTTTCGATCTTCAGACTGTGCTATGATGAGTAATGGCACAGTTCTCCGCACTTGACGCAGCCACACGGCGGGTCACCGATGATCGAATCCAGATCGCGGTCCAGGAAGCCGAAATTGCCGGGGGCGTTCTCCGGGGCGAACCTACGTCTTTGGCTCGAGAAAAGCTCAAGAGCTGTTTGCAAAATCTTCGCCTTCACATCTTTGCGCGTGACCTGATCCAAGCGAGGATAAGCGTAGATCATCACCTGCCGCCCATTTCGAGGACATAAGTTCCACGAAACTGCATTAAACGACGAGCTGTAAATTCATTGCGTTCCCGCCTTCCTTCCCCAGACTGGTGCTCCACGATGATGACCGGTATTGAGCCGAAGGAGCTTCAGGCACGTTCCCTCGCCCCATTTGGGGGGAGAGGGTTGGTGTGAGGCAGCTCTTGGGCTTCGACGGCGCGCGCAAGCTCATCTCTGCAGTTCGATGATCGCGCAGCCATAGCCTTCGAGATCGAGCCGGCCGGCAACGGGGTTTTCATCATTCAGGAGATCGCGGCCAGCGGGGACGCCGCCGATGGCAGCCGGCTGGTCTGTGTAGTTCTGGATGAACAGCAGCCGACGGTCGTCATTCATCCGCATGGTCACCTCGACACCCTCGGGAAGCTCGCCGATCAGCGGCTCGATGCCGACGGGTGCAAATAGCCGCCCGCCAAGCGCTGCCGTCAGATCCGGCGTGAGATAGGTGCCGACATAGACCACCTGCCCTTTACCGACCTTGCGCGACGTCGCCATCGGCTGGCCCTCGGCATAGCGGTTCGACCAGGCCGCGACCACTTCGACATCGCCGTCGGTCGCAAGGTTTTCATAAAAATGGCCAGCAGCGAGTTCGCGGTTGCCGATCTTGAAACGGCGCTCGCGCCGGTGCGATTCCGCCGGCTTGTTCGGCGGAATGACAAGCCCGCCGGAGCGTTCCATCACGTCGAACAGCCCGTTGGCGCCGGGGGCGGCGAGACGGCCGAAATCCTCGACGCGCACGCCCGTGAGCTGAGACAGCGAGGTGCCGGGCGCGGTCTCGCGGATAACGTGGTTGTCTTCGTTGCGCGTGCCGGTGCGCGCGCCGATGACGACGGTGCCGCCTTGCTCGGCGAAGGATTTCAGCCGTTCTGTCCATTCGTCCTTCCACATCACCCAGTGGGGGACATAGAGCAGCTTCAGCTTGGAAAGGTCGTCCTCGGGATGAA
Source organism: Rhizobium beringeri (assembly GCF_004306515.1). Classification (NCBI taxonomy): domain Bacteria; kingdom Pseudomonadati; phylum Pseudomonadota; class Alphaproteobacteria; order Hyphomicrobiales; family Rhizobiaceae; genus Rhizobium; species Rhizobium beringeri. Next base: position 2,600,658 of record NZ_SILG01000001.1, read on the forward strand.
TGAAGCCGCAGGCAATGCCGCGGTCGTAGCAATATTGGTGCAGCAGGATCGCATCGTCCTGTGGGCTCGGCAGGCCGATCGGATAGGTCTTGTGAGCTTCCTGATTATCGAAGTCGGATCCGGCAATGCCGACATCCATGCGCACATAGGTGCCGAGGATCTTGGGCGCTAGCGCGGTCATCTCGGTTGCGAAGCGTTTCGCCTCCTCATAGCGATGGCGGGCGACGTCGTCGTGGTCGATGATGCCCATCCAATAGATCTCGGCGCCGAAATGCGCAGGGCGCCAGCGGAAGAACATCAGACCGTCAGCGCCATGGGCGACCGAGGAAAGCGCCATGCGACGAAGTTCGCCCGGCTCCGGCGTCAGCGTGCAGAAACCCGGCTGACTGCCGAAGCCCGATTGCTGCTCGGGAACGATATAGTTGCCGGAAAAACCGCGGCAGATATCGAGGTGCAGCGCCTGGACCTTGGCGTGGTTTCCGAGCCGTTGGAACTCGTCGTAGAGCATCGGATAGATGTCGTAGCCGACGAAATCGAGATCGGTGGTGAACTGGCCGCGAAAGTCGATATCCCTAAGGCCCCCGAGATTGTGGAAGACGAACCACGAGGGTTGGACGGCGCGCAGGATTTCCACTTGGTCGTGCTGGAAGCGCGCCGTCGAAAAGGCCAGGAAACGATGATAATCCTGGAGGTGGCCGGGGCTCGGGAAGGTCGGGCCAAACTCGATCGGCAGCACCACCTGATCGAAGCTGTCATAGGCCGTCGCCCAGAAATCGCCGCCCCACGCCGTGTTGAGCTTGTCGATCTCGCCATATCTGCCGGCGAGAAAGGCCTGGAATTCGGTGAGCGTCGCCTTCGAAAAGCTCTCCGGCATGCTGGTGTTCAACTCGTTGTCGGTCTGCCAGCCGACGACAAAAGGATTGTCGCGATAGTGCTCGGCCATCGCTTTGGTGATACGCCGGCTGTGCTCGCGAAAGACCGGGCTTGCCGTGTCGCAATGCTGGCGCGAGCCATGGCTCATTGGCCGACCCTTGCCGTCGACCCTCAGAATCTCTGGATGCGCCACGGTCAGCCAGCGCGGCGGCGTTGCCGTCGGCGTGCACATGATCGTGTCGATGCCGTAGCGCCCGAGCATGGCGATGGCGCGGTCGAACAGATCGAAATCGAAGGTGCCGAGCTTCGGCTCGAGAATATGCCAGGCGAATTCGGCCATTCTGACCACGTTGAAGCCGGCCTTCGCCATGCGCTCGGCGTCGCGTTCCCAATAGCTTTCATCGACATGTTCGGGATAGTGCGGCGCGCCGACGAGAAAGCGGTCGGTCTTGACGGGGTTCCATACGGAGAGGGTCTTGTCGGACACGGTGGTCTTTCCTGTGTTTATCTGTCGAGGATGGTCTTGCGGGTGCTGATCGTGCGTCCGCCGTCGGACGAAAAGAGATAGAGTTCACTGGCGTCGAGCTTCAGCGCCACGTTCTGGTCGGTGGCAAAAGGCGCGACGTAGCTGAGCTGCACCGTGATGTTGCCGGTGCCGCTTTCCGAGGCGATGGTCCTGAGATTTCCGGCATCGATGTAGAGAATGGTTTCGCGCCCGAGATGCTCGACCAGTCGGACCGCACCGTTGATCGCCCCGCCTTGGTCAGCGTCGGCGACCACCGATATGTTTTCAGGCCTTACACCGAGCGTCAGGCTGGCGCCTTTCGGCAGCACCGCGGCCTCCGCCAGTTCGACAGTCACCGGCACCAGGCCCGGCGCCGAAACCGTGATATTGCGGCCGGACACCTCATCGACGGTAACGCCGAGGAAGTTCATTCGCGGGGCACCGAGAAAGCCCGCGACGAAGAGGTTGTCAGGGTTGCGGTAGAGTTCGAGCGGTGAGCCGACCTGCTCGATTACTCCCTGGTTCAAGACGACGATCCGGCTCGCCATGGTCATGGCTTCCACCTGGTCGTGGGTGACGTAAACCATGGTGGCGCCGAGTTCGGCATGCAGGCTGCTGAGCTCGACGCGCATCTGGGTTCGAAGTGCGGCGTCGAGGTTCGACAGCGGCTCGTCGAAGAGGAACACGTCGGGCGAACGGGTGATTGCCCGGCCGATCGCCACGCGCTGTCGCTGGCCGCCGGAGAGCTGCTTCGGCCGCTTCTCCAGCTGGTCGGTGATCCTCAGGATCTTGGCGGCGCGCGCCACGGCCGCCTCGATCTCGGCCTTCGGGCGCTTGGCCATGCGCAAACCGAAGCCCATGTTCTCCGCCACCGTCATATGCGGATAGAGCGCGTAGGACTGGAAGACCATGGCGATGCCGCGGTCCCCAGGCTCCTGTTTGCTGACGTCGCGGCCGTTGATCAGGATCTGGCCGGAGGAGATCTTTTCCAGGCCGGCGATCGACTTCAGCAGCGTGGACTTGCCGCAGCCGGAGGGGCCGACCATGACGATGAACTCACCCTGCGCCACGGAAAGATCGATGCCGCGCAGCGCATGATAGGCGCCGTAATTCTTGTTGATCTGTCGGAGTTCGAGACTGGTCATACGTCCTGGCTCTCTGCTGTTGAAACTTGGAACTTTAGGAGATCGCTCATCCCTTCACCGCTCCCATCGTCAGACCAGCGATGAAGTGCCGTTGCATCAGGAAGAACATGACGACGGGCGGCACGGCGACGACGATGGTGCCGGCGGAAATCAGGTTCCAGGCCGACACCCATTCGCCGCGAAGATTGGCAAGGCCGGCGGTAACAGGCTTGACGGAGTCGCTGACGGTCAGCACCACGGCCCAGAAATAATCGTTCCAGATGAAGGTGAAGATCAGGATGGCGAGTGCGGCAAGCGCCGGCCGCACCAGCGGGATCGCCACATGCACCAGCGTCTGGAAGGGAGAGGCCCCCTCGGCTCGCGCCGCCTGGAACAGCTCGTCGGGCAGTGCCGCGATGAAATTGCGCATGAACAGCGTCGCAAAGCCCGTCTGGAAGGCGACGTGGAAGATGATCAGCGCTGCCGTGGTATCGATCAGATCAAGCCGGACCATCAGGTCGCGCACCGGGATCATCATGATCTGGTGCGGCAGGAAATTGCCGCCGACGAACAGCGCGAAGATCAGCATATTGCCGGGAAAGCGGTAACGCGACAGCACGTAGCCGGCGAGCGTGCTCAGTACCAGGACGCCGATCACCGAGGGAATGGTGATCGTCAGGCTGTTGAGGAAGTAGCGGGCCATCGGTGTCTGCGTGAAGACCGCCGTATAATTGTCGATGACGCCGATGCCGGTCGGCCATCCCCACAGATTGCCGCCCATGACATCCTCGGTCGAGCGGAACGAGGTAAGGATGATCGCAAACAGCGGGCAGAGCCAGAGCAGCAGGACGATGACGACGGCGAGCACATAGAGGCGGCGCTGCCAGATGGCGGCTTCGGGAATAGGACGAGGATACATCAGCCTCCCCTTTCTTCGGTATGGATGATGCGGCTGAGGTACCAGACGATGAACGCGGCCATGATCACGAACAGCACGGAGGCAATCGCCGCGCCGTAACCGAAGCGGTAGGAGAAGATCGACTGTTCGAACATCTGGTAGGCGAGAACCGAGGACGAACCGAAAGGGCCGCCGTTCGTCATGACCGACACCATGTCGAACGAACGCAGGGCGCCGACGACAGTGACGGCAATGGCGATGAAAGTGACTTGGGTCAGCTGCGGCAGCACGATGTGCCACAGCATGTTCCAGCCCCTCGCCCCGTCGACGCGCCCGGCACCGATCAGCTCTTCGCTGAGATTGTTGAGACCGGCGAGATAAAGCACCATGCAGAAGGTGATCTGCGGCCAGAGTGCTGCAATCACGATGGCGAAAGTGACGAAATGCTCGTCGGAGAGAACAGCCGGCGCCGTCGCCCCGAAGGCCTTGAAGATCAGCGCAAGCAACCCGAACTCCGGCGTATAGACCCAGGTAAACACCACGCCGACCGTCACCGAGGCGAGCACCAGCGGAATGAAGAACAGCGACTTCAGAAAGCGCATGCCGCGGATTTTCTGGTTGACCAGCAGCGCAATGGCGAGCCCGATCGGCGGTGCCGCCATGAACATCACCAGCCAGATCAGGTTGTTCTTCAACGACACGTAGAATTGGGGGTCGTCGTAGAGTTCGACGTAATTGCCGAAGCCGATCCACACCATCGGGCCGAAGCCGTCCCAGTCGTGCAGGCTGATCCAGAGGCTCCTGACGGCCGACAGCAGGATGACGGTGAAGAACAGCAATATCGCCGGCGCGATGAGTAAAGTCGGGGTGAGCCACCAACGCTGGCGGCGCCATAACATCAACATCTCAAGAACCTCATTAATACAGGAGCATACTCATGCGTGCTCCGGGAGCAGAGGCGCACCTCCCCCAAGGGGTGGAGGCATACAGCCTCCACCCCTTGGAAGCAGCGGTTCGCCGCCGCCCCTGGGAGAGCTGCTAGATCTTGTAGATGCGCTTGCGCGTGCCCTCGAGGCGCGTCAGGATCGCCTTGCGCCGATCGGGCTTGGCCATGAACTCCTGGAAACCGACGAGGCCGGCCTGCGCCATGTCGGGATCGCTGTCGCGGTCGTAATATTGCGACGTGCCCTGCACCGTCTTCATCGTCTCGACAGCGACGTTGACCAGCGGGTCTTTGCTTGGCGGCAGGTCGTGGCGCGGCGGCACATTGCCGCCCGGCTCCAGATAGGCCGCCAGATTCTCCGGCTTGTAGAAGTAGGCGAGGAATTCGCGCGCGCCCTGCTTGTTCTTAGCCTTGGCGGGAATGTGGATCGAGTTGACCGAGAACTCCTCGAAGTGGCCGACCTTCGCGTCGAGCACCGGGAAGGTCGCGTAAGAGAGCTGCGGCAGATCTTCGGCGGTGAAAGCCGAGCGCAGGAAAGCGCCGAGGTTCATCATGCCGGCCTTCTTCTGCGCCAGCAGCGCGGCGGCCTCCTGCCAGCCGAAGGACGTGTGGTTCTCCGTGAAGAACCCCTTCGAAATCATCGCCTCCCACTGGTCGAAAACCGCTGTCAGCGAGGGATCGAGATAGCTCATCTCGCCGTTCATCAGCGCCATATGCTTGTCGAGGCCGTTGATGCGAAGGTTCATCTGGTCGAACCAGCCGGCCGCCGGCCATAATTCCTTGGTGCCGATCGCGACCGGCGTGATGCCCGCGGCCTTGCACTTGTGGCCGTAGGCCATGAACTCTTCGGCCGTCTTCGGCACGGTCAGGCCATGCTGCTCGAACACATCCTTGCGATAGAACATGCCCCAGAGCGTGCCGCCTGTGGGGAGGCCGTACTGCTTGCCGTCTTCGGTGACGGCCCCTGCCGTCGCGCCGAGCACGTCCTTATATTTCTCTTTCTCGAAAAGGTCGGAGATATCGTCGAAGAGGCCGCGCTTGACGAAGGCGCGCATGCGGTTGCCCGAAAACCAGGAGCAGACGTCGGGCGCGCCGGCGACGAGATAGTTGCGAATGGCCGTCTTGTGGGCCTCGTGGTCCATATTGTTGATGACGACGTTGACGCCGGCTTCCTTGCTGAAGCCCGCGGCAATCGCCTTCAGCGCATCGAGTGCGGCACCATTGTTTTCGGCGGAGATCATCGTGACCTCCTGGGCCTGCGCGATCGCCGGGATCGGAAAGCTGCCGGTGACCGCTGCGGCGGAAACCAGCCCCGCGCCTTTCAGGAAGCGTCTGCGGGTGGTCGACGGAAATTGCTTCAAAAATGTCATTGAATTCCTCCCAGTTGATCGATCAACATCTCCCGACCGTCGCCTCCTCCATGAAACGACCGACCAGGCATTCAACGCTACGATCCGCTCGGCGATTCCAGCGATAATCCGCTTGGCTGAGTTGATCCGCGGCCGAACTTATGCATAGATCTTTGCAGCTCGCAATAATTAATTTACAAAATTAAGGAATGCATCGTGAAGTTAAAAGGCGACCAAACCACGGCAAGAGCCATGAACCGACGCCTCATTCTCAACCTCCTCCGCCGCGAGGGGCCAAGGAGCCGGGCCGATATCGCCACCGTCATCGGCCTCAGCCCCGCCGCCGTCACCTTCGTCGTCGCCGACCTTCTGGAGGAAGGCATCGTCATCGAAGGGAAGACCGTACCCGGCCTCACTGGCCGCCGTCCGATCCCGGTGGATATCAACTACGAACACGCGCTTGCCGTCGGCTTCAAGCTGATGGTCGATTCGGTGGAGTGCGTGGCAACCGACCTTGCCACCAACCCCGTCGCGGCCATGCGGGTAAGCCTCGACGGCCACGACCCCGATAAGGTCGCCGACCTGCTGGCAGGCACCGTGCCCGAACTGGTGAAGCTCGCCGGACGGCCGGATGCGAGGCTCGCCGGCATCGGCATCTCCATGCCCGGCGTCATCAACCACGAACAGACGGCCTGCGTGCGCAGCTACCGCTTCAAGTGGGACAATGTCCCCCTCGCCTCGCTGGTCGCCAGCCGCGTCCATGTGCCGGTCTGGCTGGAGGACGACACCAACGCTTATGCCATCGCCCAGCAGCTCTTCGGGCTCGGCCGCCAGCATCGCAACATGGCGGTTCTCGCCGTCGGCGTCGGCATCAGCTGCGCGCTTGTCATCGACGGCAAGCTCTATCGCGGTGCCAACGGCGCGGCCGGCAAGTTCGGCCACACTCTCTACGAGGAGAACGGCCGGCTCTGCGAATGCGGCAAGCGCGGCTGTCTGATGGCCTACCACTCCGAAATCTCGATGCTCCGGCGCTGGCGGGAAGCGACCGGCCGCGAGGAACTGGGACTGCCGGAATTGTCGGCTGCGCTCGCATCAGGCGATGCCGCCGCCCTCGCCCTCGTCGCCGATTCCGGCCGCGGCATCGGCACCGCCCTTGCCAATCTCGTCAACATCACCGATCCCGAAGTCATCGTCGCCGGCGGCGAAGCCGTCTCCCTCGGCGACCCTTTCCTGACGCCGCTACGCGAAGCCCTCGCCGCCCGGACCTTCCGAACCGCGCCGCCCCTCCTGCCCGATTGGGAGGATAATTCCTGGGCTCGGGGTGCCGCCGCGCTGGTGACTCAGAAAATATTCGACTTCGAATCCTCCGGCGGCATCACGGACATTGCCAATCTCGCCGGCGTCAGACCCGCGGACTCGTCGTCGGCGGCATAATGATACACTGGATTACAAAAATGGGGATTTTCAGACACATCCCTGGTTCAATCCTCAGGTGAAATTCGGACACGACCCAATGGTCGAGATTGGTTTCAATCCAGGAAGGATGACCACATGAAAATGATCCAGGCTATCGCGCTCGCCCTTGTTCTCGGCGGCGCAGCAACAGCACATGCAGAACAGCCGCTGCAGCGCACCGATCTCATCAAGAACGATATCGACGTGCCTGGCCACGAGGCCGTCCAGGTGCGCGTCGATTTCGCTCCGGGCGTTCTCGCCCCCAGTCACTCGCATCCCGGCGAGGAGATCGCCTTCGTCATCGAAGGAACGCTGGAATACCAGCTCGAAGGCAGACAGCCGGTTACTCTTAAGGCCGGCCAATCCCTTTTCATTCCCTCCGGCGTCGTTCACTCGGCGAAGAACGTCGGCAGCGGCAAGGCTTCGGAATTGGCAACCTACATTGTCCGCAAAGGGGCGCCGCTCGTCGTGCCCGCCAAGTGAGTCAGTTGTAGAAACTCGCGTCTGGATCGGGAGCAGCCGCTGCACGAAGCGCTCGCCCCCGAACCTTCAGAACCGCGCGGCTTGCGTGGTAGCGCCGTTTCGCTCTTGCGGTCGCTTTCCATTCACGGCAGCATGGCCATACGGAATGATGGAATTCGTGTCCCCAGTCATCTGAACCTCTCACATCAGGAGGATTATCATGGCAACGTCGGAGCGCCACTCCTTTGTCGTCCACTGGAGCGAGATCGAACGGCCTGACGACTCGCACTATGACGATGACGACGAACTGATGAGCATTGGTGCGCCTTTCGGACGATATTTCGGCCTGACGAAATTGGGCATTCATCACGAGCGATTGCCGCCTGGCCGGCGCACATCCTTTCCGCACGCAGAGAGCGCCGAGGAGGAATTCGTCTACGTTCTCGAAGGCGAGCCCGACGTCTGGCTCGACGGCCATCTCTATCGACTGAAACAGGGCGACGCCGTCGGATTTCCTGCCGGCACCGGGATCGCCCATAGTTTCCTCAACAACACGCAAGCCGAGGTACATCTCCTCGTCGTCGGCGAGCGCCACAAGGCCGAGAACCGCATTTTCTACCCGCTCCACCCTCACCGCCGACCGCTGCATAATGATTGGTGGGATGACCATCCCACCCACGCCCTCGGTCCGCACGATGGAATGCCGCACCTGGTGCGGGAAGCAAAGGGCCGAGGAAACAGCGAATAGATCAGCCAGGGCCATAGCTGGCCGCAATGACAGCTTCGGACAAAGCGGATACCAGCGCTCGGTTCGAAGCTTCGACAGTTAGGAGCTTAGGCCAGCCAACCGCAACAGCTCATCATTTTCGTTTGCAACACCTTCCGTCAGCCGGGCGGCGGCAATCGGGGGAAGCCAGGCGAGAATGCCGCTGACCTCCGACCCCGTGAGCGAGGCGTAAGCTTCGACATAATCCATCGCCCGGTCCGGCATCGCATGGCGCAACAGGACATACGTTCGGCAGACATCGGCCAGGGGATTGCCACAGCAGGCGTCAAGCCAGTCGACGATTATGAGTCCCTGCCCCGAGCCGTGAATATTCCACGGGTGAAAATCGCCGTGACATACCCTGTCGCCATCCGGAAGGGACTCGAGTTCCAACAACAGCCGCTTTCTGGATGAAGCATCCAAACGCTCGGCTCGTCTGATCCGGGCGGAAAGCCTCGCCATCAGAGACGGCAAGCCCTCCCCCGGCTCTTCGTGAATACTTCGGTGCAGTTGCGCCATTTCCTCAAGCTGTGCTTCTCCTGCCATCGAGACGAATTGATCTGCAAAACAGGAACTGGGTGCGCGATCCATCAACACGCCCCAGCGCCCATCAAATTCACCGACCGCGTGGACCTTTGGTGTTGGCAGCGCAAGCCTCTCAAGGATCGACAGGTTTGCAGCTTCCCTGAATGACGACGCTTTACTGGCAGTTGGCCTGTACAGCTTGAGCGCCAACGCGCCATATTCGAAGACCTCGGCTTCTTTACCCGAACCAAGGAGCCGACCCGTTTCGGTCATTGCGAAGCCCCCATTTCTGAATTCAGCAGGTGGATGGTGATCTCGCGAGAAATGCCGCTATCACCGCCATCGCAGTTTGCCACGGTCGACGAAAACGAGTGAGCGAAATTGTCGAGGCCAGCACCTGCCGCCGGCAGACCTGGCCGGGGCCATAGCCATAGGAGCAACTCTTGCGCTTTCCCGACATTGAGAGCGCGCGAGAGCCCAGGCTGCCGTCACAACGGATCGCTGATACCTATCAACGAGAACTTGTCGAACCAGGATGGATGGTATTCAGTCCGAAGCTCCGGCGCAGCCGTGGCGGAACGGCATCGAGCTGTCATGGCAGGTGGATGACTCACGATGAGGGGCAATCCGCCGCGCCTAAGATTGCTCGCTTTCGCAGTATGCCGACAGCAGTCATAGCGATCGCGGCGATAAGCCACGCATATAGCAACCGATCGGAGCTCAAATGCCCACCGCCGCTTTGCCTGAACCGCCATACTATATGGTCAGTTTTTCCTCTCAACGAACAAAGGTCGACAACGGCTATGGCGAGATGGGTTATGCGATGACGGAACTTGCAAAACAGCAGCCGGGTTATCTCGGCTTCGAAAGCGCTCGCGGAGCAGACGGTTTCGGCATACTCATCTCCTATTGGAAGGATGAGGATAGCATTCGAGCCTGGAAATCAGTCGTCGATCACATTCAGGCGCAAAATCGCGGTCGGTCAGACTGGTATACTCGGTACGAAATCCGTATTGCGCTCGTCAAGCGAGCCTATGGATTCAATATTGAAGAGACATGAGTTGGCTTGTTGAAGCATCTCGCCCCCTAAAACCTATCCTCTGTAAAGCGATGGACAAGCCTACCGCGCAAACCTGCGGGCTCCGGCCACGCAGAGGATGACGGCAACGGTCACGGCGAGCATGGCCCAGGTCACGGGCTCGTCGAGCAGGGTTGCGGCGAGCGCCAGCCCGAAGAACGGCTGGAGCAGCTGCAGTTGGCCGACGGCAGCGATGCCGCCCTGCGACAGGCCGCGATACCAGAAGATGAAGCCGATCAGCATGGAAAACAGCGAGACATAGGCAAGGCCGAGCAGCGCCGGCGCTTCGATGCCGGTGAAGGTTGCCGGCCTATGCAACAGCGCGACTGCGGCCGTCACCGGCAGCGACAGCACGAGCGCCCAGGAAATCACCTGCCACCCGCCGAGGGTGCGTGAAAGCCTGCCGCCTTCGGCATAGCCGAGGCCGCAGACGACGACTGCCGCCAGCATCAGGAGATCGCCGACCGGCGAGGCCGTCAGGCCCTGCGTCAGTGCGAATCCCGCCACCAGCGCGCTGCCGAGGACGGAAAAGAGCCAGAATGCAGGCTTCGGCCGTTCTCCGCCACGGACCACGCCGAAGATCGCCGTCGCGAGTGGCAGCAGGCCGATGAAGACGATCGAATGGGCTGACGTGACATGCTGCAGCGCCAGCGCCGTCAGCAGGGGGAAGCCGACAACGACGCCCAACGCCACGACGGCCAAGGAGAGAATATCGCCTCGGCTCGGCCGCTTCTCTCTGAAAGCAATCAGCAGGCCAAGGGCGAGAATGCCGGCGATCGCCGCGCGCGCCACGGTGAGAAAGACCGGATCGAACTGCATCACCGCCACGCGCGTCGCCGGCAGCGATCCGCTGAAGATCACCACCCCGATAAAACCATTGATCCATCCCGATGCCATGCGGTCCAACTCGCGCTCCATGATGCGCTGCACTCCTTCATTCTCTAGCTCTTATCGGCCAACACGGATGGTTATGACAGTCACAGTCTGATACAATTTCGCGAAACTGTAATGGTGCAGGAAGCAATACGGATGAGCGAAGGACGCACGCGCGTGGAGATGGTCGCCGCGACGATCAGGCAGCGCATCGCCGGGCGCAGCCTGACGCCGGGCGCAAAGCTACCCTCTGTTCGAGGGCTGGCCGCAACGTTGAAGCTGTCGACTTCGACCGTCGTCGACGCTTATGAGCGGTTGGTCGCGGAAGGCGCGATCCTGGCAAGGCCGGGCTCGGGATTCTACGTCGCCAACCAGGCAGCGCCCTTTGCGCTTGCCGAGGTCGGGCCGAAGCTCGACCGCGCGGTCGATCCGTTCTGGATATCGCGGCAGTCGCTGGAGGCCGGCGAAGCCGACCTGAAGCCCGGCTGCGGCTGGCTGCCGCCCTCCTGGCTACCGGGGGACGGCATGCGCCGCGGGCTGAGAACGCTTGCCCGCGCCGACGGGCCGGCGCTCGCCGATTACGGCTCGCCGCTCGGCTTGCCACAACTGCGCCAGCTGATTTCCCGCCGCATGGGTGAACGCGGGATCGAAGCCTCTCCCGACCAAATCATGCTGGCCGATTCCGGCACGCAGGCAATCGATCTGCTCTGCCGTTTCTTGCTGGAACCCGGCGACACCGTGCTGGTCGACGATCCTTGCTATTTCAATTTCCATGCGCTGCTGCGCGCCCATCGGGCAAAGATCGTCGGTGTGCCCTACACGCCGTCCGGTCCCGATATCGAGGTGTTTGCGCAAGTCGTCGCCGATGAGCGTCCGCGGCTCTACATCACCAACTCCGCCATCCACAATCCGACCGGCGCAACGTTGTCTCCCGTTACGGCTCACCGGGTTCTAAAACTCGCCGACCAGTTCGATCTGACCATCATCGAGGACGATATCTTCGCCGATTTCGAGCACACGCCGGCGCCCCGCCTTGCCGCCTTCGACGGGCTCGAGCGGGTCATCCACATCGGCAGTTTCTCGAAAACTCTGTCGGCCTCGGCCCGCTGCGGCTTCGTCGTGGCGAAAACGGAATGGATCGACGGCCTGACAGACCTGAAGATCGCCACCTCCTTCGGCGGCGGCCGGCTGACGGCGGAACTGGTGCTGAACGTCTTGAGCGACGGCAGCTATCGCAAACACATGGAGACGCTGAGACACCGGCTCTCCCGGGCGATGAGCGAGGTCTCGGCCAGACTGAAGCACCTCGGCATAACGCCCTGGCTGGAGCCTCAGGCCGGAATGTTCCTCTGGTGCCGGCTGCCCGACGGCATCGATGCGGCTGATGTGGCGCGCGCTGCGCTGGAAAAGAGGATCGTTTTGGCTCCCGGAAACGCATTCAGCCTGTCGCAATCGGCAACGAATTTCATGCGCTTCAACGTGTCCCAGACACTCGATCCGCAGGTGTTCGAGGCGCTGGGCGACATCCTGCCGAAAGAGAGGCACTAGACACAAGGGTCCTCTTCGGCGGCAACCGTCCTCGTACTCGTGGCTATCCGCGGAAGACGCAGGGAACACCGCCGCCTGCCCGTTATGCCTCATACATATATTCATTTTTCTTTAAATGCAGAGAGTTAGAATCCGCACACGCCAAACGATCACCAAGTCTAGAACTTTGGCCTGATCATTGCTCCGAAGAAGGTATTGCATGCGCAAGCCAAACGTTCGAACCTCGCTGACAATTATCAATGTAACGTTTGCATTCATCTTCCTGAGCTTTGGGCTGTTTTCCCTCAGGAGCGTGCAGCAGGTTAACCAGGACACGACGGCAATCGCCAAGAACTGGCTGCCGAGTGTTTCGGTAGCCCGCAATATCGGCTTCCAGTTGGAACGCATGAAGTTTGACTACGCCAACCATATCATGTCGATCAGTGACCAGGCCATCGCCGCCGCAGAAGCAAAGATTACCTCTCAGCGCACTGAGCTTGACAACGCGATTGCAGCCTATCGGCCGCTTATATCCTCGCCGCGCGAAGGCCAATTGCTGCAGCAGATCGAGGAGCAGGCCGTCAGTTACCAGAAATCGTCCGAGCCTATGCTGGAAAAGTCCCGCAAGAACGACAACGAAGTTGCCAAGACGATCTTCTATTCCGACATGGAGCCATTGGTCGACCGCGCGGAAGAATTGGCCAATGAATTGCTGACGATAAACGTCAATGGCTCCGAGGCGTCCTACGAAAACAGTCAATCCACGTACTTGGACATTCTCTGGACGACTTGGGCGTTCACGGCACTCCTGCTTGCAATCGTTGCTGGCGCGATCTCCTATGTGGCAATCCAGATCTCGCGTCCGATCAAGAAGATCACGCAATCGATGACCGGCCTGGCCGCTGGCGACACCGGCACGCAGATTCCCTATTCCAGCCGCACGGACGAAATCGGTGCGATGGCGGCAGCGGTTGAGGTCTTTCGGCAGACGGCGCTTGCCAAAATCAGAGCCGATGAAAATATTGAAACGAATCGGGTGCTGACGGAATCCGAGCGGCAGCGCCGCGAGCAAACCGAGCGCGCGCGGGCTGCGGCTATGGCGCAAGCCACGAACGGATTGGCAGAGAGCCTGAAGCAACTTGCCGGCGGCGATCTCACCGTTCAGATCAGCGAGCCTTTCGATGCAGATTTCGAGGGCCTGCGCCAGGATTTCAACGACGCCGTCGCAAAGCTCTGCCAGACCCTCGTCGAAGTGGCGGGATCGGCCGTCAATATCGACGGCGGCTCGAATGAAATCGCCAATAGTGCAAACGACCTGGCGAAACGAACCGAACAACAGGCAGCGGCGCTCGAGCAGACGGCCGCGGCTCTCGATGAAATCACAGCCAATGTCGCATCCGCCTCCAAGCGTGCCGAGGAGGCGCGTGAGGTAGCCGCGCAAGCGAATGCCGGTGCGACGACATCAGGTGAAATCGTCAGCCAAGCGGTCCAGGCCATGAGCCGGATCGAGCAGTCCTCCAGCCAGATTTCCAACATCATCGGCGTGATCGACGAGATCGCGTTCCAGACCAATCTCTTGGCCCTCAATGCCGGTGTCGAGGCCGCGCGCGCCGGCGAGGCAGGCAAGGGATTTGCCGTGGTGGCGCAGGAGGTCCGCGAACTGGCGCAGCGCTCCGCGCAGGCGGCCAAGGAAATCAAAACGTTGATCCATGCATCGGCGGGAGAAGTCGCAGCCGGCGTCGGACTGGTCTCGAAAACCGGCGAAGCGTTGAAAACCATCGGCGAGCTGATCGTTGCCATCAACCGCCATGTCGAGGCCATCGCCGTCTCCGCCCGGGAACAATCCGCCGGGTTGGCGGAAATCAACACGGCTGTCAACAGCCTCGACCAAACCACGCAGCAGAACGCCGCCATGGTCGAAGAGGCGAGCGCCGCTTCCGCATCGCTTGCCGACGAAGGCGCCACGCTTCGCCAGTTGATCAGGCAATTCAATCTGAACGATATCGTGCAGGACAGCGCTTACGCGCGTCGCAGAACGGCTTGAGCCGGAGGACGATCGCATCGCGAAGCACGGAGTCTACCGGCTTCGCGAACAGGAATGCGGGCCGCTGCCTCCCTGCGCGACCTTCGATGCTGGTCCTAGCTGACGTTACTGAGCAGGCGGGCTGTCGCGATAGCGTCGCGAGAGAACAAAGTGATATCGTTCGACATTCGCGTATTTAGGGAATTTGAAAATGTCTGATTTCGATCTCGAAACCATTCTGGGCGAACTCCTGCAGAGGGAGCCGATATTCCATCGGCATGCCTTCGGCACGAGCCGTAACGATTTGGAAGCCATGACGACGGAGGATTTCTTCGAGATCGGCGCAAGTGGCAAGATCTACCGGCGCGACTTCGTCATCGCCAACCTGTTGGAGCGCTATGAGCAGCCGGAGCCTCACGACTGGCCCTGCCGGGACTTCTCGATCCGCCGACTCGCCGAAAACCTCTATCTGCTGAACTACACGCTGGATGAACCCGGCAGGACGACGCTCAGAACGACCATCTGGCAAAGCTCTGGCGGGAGCTGGAAGATCGTTTTCCATCAGGGAACCATTGCCGGCTGAGCCGGCAATGTCAAAATCGCGCGAGGCGTGGAATTGAGCGTAGCCGGCACCCCTAACCCCGCCGTCGATCATCAAAACGACCGGTGGACCGCCTTGTCATTGGCAAGACGGGTCACGCAGCCTTCGAGCTTGGCGAGCAGCAGATCGAAGTCGAGCGGCTTCGTCAGATAGTCCGCCGCTCCGCCGCGCAGGCCGGCTAGCGTGTTTTCCCGGTCGGTCAGTGCCGTCAGCAGGATGAAGGGAATGTTGGAGAGCTCGGGATGATTGATCTGAATTTCCGCCAGAAGCTGGTGCCCATCCATAACAGGCATCGAAATATCGCTGATGACGATATCGGGCCATTTCGACAGGATCATTTCCAGTCCCTCGGCGCCGTTCGAGGCCTCGAGTGTCTTGTAGCCGGCTTCGCTCAATTCTTCGACGAGCAGGTTCCGGATCTCGACTTCGTCTTCTATGCACAGGACTGTAACCATGAGCTCTTCCTTAAGCTGCGACTTGTTGATCCGACAATAGAAACTCTATTGGCAGAAGAATGGTGAATGTTGTGCCTTTTCCGAGCTCGCTCGTCACCTCGACGGTGCCGCCATGCAGTTCGACGACCTGCTTGACGACGTTGAGGCCGATGCCCGTTCCGGCAATGCCCGTCGCGCTGCGGGCGCGATAATAGGGCTGGAATAGCTTCGGCAGATCCTCCGCATCCATACCGATGCCGCTGTCGGAGATGGCGATCTCCACCGTTTTCTCGTCGGCCCGGGCGCGAACATGAATGTCAGGCGCGTTGGGCGAATATTTGACGGCATTCGAAATCAGGTTGGTGAAGACCTGTTCCATCGCGCTGCGGTCGAACGTCAATACATCCGGTATGGGCTCGAGATCGAGATGGAACACATGCGAGCGGCTGAGATGGCGCTGTCTGTCGCAGCAGCTGACGAGCAGGGCTTTCAGATCGCCTTCGCTGCGCTTCAGTATGATCTTTCCGGTTTCGAGCCGGCCGCTGGCGAGAATACTCTCCATCAGATCGACCATGCGCACGACCGCGCTGCGGATCACGCCGGCTTTTTCATGAACGTAGTCACCGCTGACGTTGGTCGTCGAGCGGCAGAGCCGCTGGGCAGCGGCGTCGATGATGGCGAGCGGCGTGCGAAACTCGTGCGAGGCCATGGCGACGAACTGCCGCTGAAGCGCATTCACCTGGCGTTCGTGCACCAGCAGACGGTCCAGTTCCTCTCTCTGCCTTTCGATCTCGGCCGTTCGATCGGCCACCATTTCTTCCAGATGGTTGCGGTGGTGGGTGAGCTGCGCCTGGCTGTCCAGCAGGGTCAGCGAGGTACGATGCAGACCTCGTCCGAGCCAGAACACCACGGTGATCAGCAGCGCTAGACAACCGAGCCCCGCCGGCGCGATCTGCTGAAGCAGCATGTATCCGGGCCGGATGGGAGGCCACACGAAATAGCCGATCGTGCCGCCGTCATGGGACGATACCGGCACTTGCGCCCGCTCGTCCTCGCCTTTCGAAGGCGCGAAATGCAATCCTTCGAGCAGCGCATGTTGGGCGATACTTTCAGCAGCCTTTCCATCGATGAACTTGACCGAGATGGCGATGAATTCCTGGCCCGCCTCGATCTGCATCCTGGCCGAACTCGGCAGAATGGGACGCGCGCTTGTTATCGCCGGCCTGTTGCCGATCATGATCGTCCGAACCGTGGCCAGTTGACCAAGCGCTTCGGCGCCGGGTTTTGCAGCCCGCTCGACGAGAGCGGCGCGCATCTCTCCAGCAAGAGCGGTCATTTCATGGCCGTCGTCGTCACCGAGCCGCGGCGGCATGGCATCCGCGCCGTCGCGGAACGCAAACATCAGGCGATTGGTATCGTCGAAGATATAGGTTCTGTCGTGCCCGAAATACTGGCTCGTCCACCGACCGACATTGTCGAGCAGCCATTCATGGTTTCGCTGCTTGGCATAGAGGAAGGCATCATCCCATTTGGTGACGCTTTCCTGCTCCCGGGGAAGTGCCGCGATCTGCTCTTCCAGTCCCTGCCGAACGAAGTCGGCCTGCCGACGGAGCGAGAGATCATCGACCTTCATGGCGGCGAGCCACGCAAATCCGCACAGCAACACAGCCGCCGCGCAGGTGAGCGTCACCAGGACGAATGTAATGTGGGATGTGAGCCCGACCTTCAATACCTGCAACCTTTTGATGGCGCCCGCTGCCGAGAAATTGACACGCAAAGGTTGACGGACCGTGAATTATGCGCTCCCGTGCGGGTCTGCGGCAGGTCTCCCATAGGCATCGCAATCGTTGAAGGAGAAGCACATGGATGCAGCAGCATCGTCGGATACATCAGGCATCAGGATCGAGCCGATCGCTGCCGCCCATATCGACAGCTTTCATGATGCGCTCGACGTGGTCGCGCGGGAGAAAAAATACCTGTCCATGCTGGAAGCAACTCCCCTGCCGCAGACGCGTGAGTTCGTGATGGGCATGATTGCAAAAGGCAATCCGCAATTCGTTGCCACCGCTCAAGACCAGGTCGTCGGCTGGTGCGACATCAGCCGGCATTTTTTCCCGTCGCACGCCCATCGCGGAAAACTCGGAATGGGGATCCTTTCCGCCTATCGAAGCAAGGGTCTCGGACGCATGCTCATCGAGACCACATTGAGAGCTGCGCAGAAAAGCGGTTTTGCCAGGGTTGAACTCGATGTTTATGAAGACAACGCCCGTGCTATCGCTCTCTACGAAAAGATGGGATTTGCCCGCGAAGGCATCGTCCGACGTGCGGCACGCATCGACGGTCGGTTCATCGATGCGATCAGCATGGCGCTTTTGTTCGACGAGCGCGGTGCGGCATAGTCCTGGTATCGCCGAGATTTTTTGAACGAGTCCAGTTGCCTCCCGTCCCCTGGACGCCCATCATTTCCACCGGGAGTTGGAACAAATGCTCTTTCACGCGATTAGTCCGATGCGAATACGCCGCCATGCATCGGGCTCAGCGAGGAGGCAGCCATGCACATCACCCGCCGGCAATTTGCAGCCCTTGCAGCCTTGCTTTTCCTGCCGGGGATGCCGAAAGCGGCAGACGAGGAGAACGCCGTCGTCTGGCGCGCCAAGTCCCCCGCGAACGACCATGTGCTTTTCGGCTATGTGCGCATCCGCGCCGACACTTTTCCTGACATCGTCGCCGAGGGAAAACGCCTGATCGATCAATCGAAAACGGTTCTGATCGATGTCAATCCCAGCCTTACCCTGTCGACCGCCAAGTTCAAGAACAGCGATCTCAAGCCCGTCTTCGCAGGTTTGACGCCATCCGATCAGGACGAGTTCAAGACCATCCTCTCAAAATCCCCGGCAAAGGGAGCAATCGAAAAACTTTCCGGTTTCGAGGCGAGCCTGCTTCTCATCGGCGAAGGGCAGCACGCCTTCGGCCCCGACGCACCGAGCATCGGCCTGGCGCTTGCGAAGTACGGCGCATCGATCGGGCGCGATGTGAAGACGCTTGCCGCCGACGGCGAGATGCGGGCCATGCAGAAGCCGCTGACCCTGGAGACGGTCAATTCCGTCGGCCCGGACTCGATCACCTACCTTCTTGATCTGCGCCGCCGGATCGGACCGATCGGCGCCTATTTCGACGAACTCTACAAGGCTCGAAAGAGCGCAGAGATCGCAAGCCTCGGAGAGGAAATCACCGCCAAGGGCATCGTGACGCCCACCGATCTCATCGATGCGGACAAGCTACGCGCGCTCCTCATCGAGCGGATCGCAAACCTGCCGGCAGGCAAGAACGCTTTCATCATCCTGCCGATCGGCCTTTTGAACGGTCCTTACAGCATTCTCAGCGAACTCCGCTCCCGCGGCGCCGAGGTGTCGGCAATCGGCTGAACCGGGTCTTGAGCAGTTCCAGATGTCGCGACATGATTGGCGAGCCTCTCTGGCCCGGCCACTCCCCTATCGGGCGAAAGCCTCGAACGGATTGTCGTGGGTCAGGCGCATCAGGGTCCCGTCGTCTATGCCGCGCCGTTTCAGCTCGGGCAGCAACACCGTGGAAAGATGGGTGTACGGCTTGGGTATCCCGCCCATCGGCAGCGCCGGATCGAACCAGCCGCGGTCATGGCTCAACAACAGGCGATCGCCGCAGCCCGCCTCCAGCGCCTTGATCACCAGATCCGCTACCTCGTTGTCTCCGCCTCGGCCGACATGGTCATATTCGATCCAGGCGCCTCGCTCAGCGACGGCAACATTATAGGCGAAGTCCTTTTCTTCCTGCGTATGGATCGAGATGAACCTGTCGGCCCTGTAGCCTTCCGCCTCGATGACATCGAGCTGATCCATGACGACCCGTCCCCTGATCGTATGACTGCCGATGACGGCGTCCGTCTGCGCCGCGGCGCGCGCGGCTGCGCGCAGGATTTTCGTCTCGAGCGCCGTCATGCCGTCATCGCCGGCGCTGAGCTTGATCCAGCCTGCCTGGAACCCGGTCTCATCGATCTGCTCCGTCAGCTCTCGAAGCATCCACGCCTCCAGCTCCTTCTCGGTAGCCTGGCGGACCCATTCGGGAATCCAGGGCTCACGGTAATTGCCGGTGGGCACGACTATCGGAAAATCCGTCGCGAGCGACACGGCAAGATCGATATCCGCACGGCGTCCAACGCCGCCCGTCGAGCATTCGACCAGTGCCGTCACCCCGAGCTTCTTGATCCGTTCGATTTCGGGGGCCATCAGCCGAACGACGTCGTAGATGTCTGCCTCAGCATAACCGGGCTGGTCCGGCGTCCTGAGGTCGACGAAAACGTGCTCATGCGGGAGGATCATCCCAAGTTCGGATTTGCTCTTAGGCCCGAGCGTCGTGCGCAGATGTTTCAAATTCTCTCCCCCTACCGTCGCACCGGCTTGGTGCACAGCCCCCTCGACCGACACCGAAGCCTCGACACTGCCCGCGAAAGTAGATCGTCACGTGACGAAATCAACCGCTCGCTCGATCGAAGTTCCCACATCTTGACCCTTGATGTCGGCTTCCCACTTGGCGCCCAGATTGCTGGCGAGCTGACTGTCGCTGGGAGAGATATGCCGCACGGCTACTTTCCTTCCCATCCTTGCCTCTCCCGGCCCTTCGCATAGCTCAGGGCGTTCGGCCCTGCGATCGATCCACTGGATCGATCACTCCCGCTTTGCGGGACCGGGCCTCACCCCGGCCGGCGCACCGCGCGGACCTTGCCGCTGGCGCCGCCACCGCAGAAGAAGCAGTCGGCGCCGTCGGATTCGAGGCCGGAGACGCCGGTGCCCTCGGGCATCTCCAGCCGCTCCAGCACCTCGCCGGTTTCGGGGTCGATGCGTCTGACATCGCTGTCGTCGCCTTCCCAGGTGCCGTGCCAAAGCTGGCCGTCGACCCAGGTGACGCCTGTGACGACGCGATTGGATTCGATGGTGCGGAGGATCTTGCCGGTTTCCGGGTCGATCTGATGGATCCTGCGGCCGCGGTGCTGGCCGACCCACAGCGAGCCCTCGGCCCAGGCAAGGCCGGAATCGCCGCCATTGCCGGGCGCCGGGATGGTGGAAAGGATACGGCCGGTCTTCGGGTCGATCTTGTGAATGACATCCTCGGCGATCTGATAGAGGAACTCGCCATCGAAGGCCGTGCCGGCATGTGATGCGACCTCGATCGAGCGCACCACCTCGCCGCTTGCGGGATCGAGCGCATTCAGCCTGTCGCCCGAGGCGAACCAGACGTGCTCACCGTCGAAGGTGACGCCGTTGACGCGTTCGGCGCCGGGAAAGGGTCCATATTCACGGATGATAGTCGCAGTCGATTTTTTCATCTCTTCCATCCTGTTGCCCATAGGGCCATCCTCATCGGTCAGGCCATACTAATCGCTTGGCAACGGTCCCGGGAGTAACAAGATCGTCGGGAAACCGGGTAGCGGCGGGCTCATCCAGCGCCGCGCCCGCCCGCGCCCGAAGGACTGCACCCTGCCTTCATCGGCGAGCGAATCCAACGCCCGCTGCACGGTGCGCGGGCTGGCGCCGAGCGCGATCGCCAACGCCGAGCTCGACCACGCCTCGCCATCGGCGAGAAAGGCAAGCACCGCCCCATGCTGGCCTTCGACGAGCGGCACCAGCACGGCGGTCTCTTCGGCACGCCGTGGCGAAAGCGCAAAGCCGCGTTTCGTCGCCGAGACCTCCGCCAGTCCCCGCAGTTCGGCACGCAGCCGGCCGATCTCGACGCGCAGCCGGGCACGATGCGATTCATCGGCATGTTTGCCGCGGAAGGCGCGCGCGATGAGCGTGCCGCGTGCCACATCCGCCGGCCAAGCTTCGGCAAGCGTCCGGGCGAGCGTGAAGAGCACCGGCCGCGTTGCCAGCGACACCGAAAACTGATCGTCGCGCACGACATGGCGGCAGGCATCAACGACGAGCGTGCCCGAACCGAGCAGCTCTTCCACCTCCTCGAGCAGCAGCGGGCTTTCCCGCCAGCGCGAGATCAACCGCGCCACCGGCGCGCTGAGCACGTGGGCGGCATTTTCCACCTCCGCCGTCAATACCGGCATACCGGCCTCGCGCGCAGCCTGCCTCGCCCGGTCGAGAGCCTCGTGCGCCGCTTTCGTCTGCAGGCGCCGGATCGCGATGCCTGCGACCACCAGCTCATGAGCGGCCCTTGCCGCCGGCGGCAGCGGCGTTGGATCGAGCGTTTCCAGCGCCCGCTCAGCCTCGTCGAGCCGGCCGATCAGCACCAGCCGGCGAAGCTCGACATTCCTGGCATGGGCGGCATTGACCCTGTCGCCATGCGCTTCGAGCACCTTGCGCGCCGCTTCCAGCGCCTTGGGTGGCCAGGTGAGATCGCGCGAAACGAGCGCGATCTCGGCCTCGGCGACCACGCAGCGGGCCCGCGCCATCGCCTCCCGCGGGCCGAAGGCGCGCGCCGCGCTCTTCAGCAGCGCCTTGGCGCGGACGAGATCGCCGAGCTGCGCCATCGCGATGCCGCGCAACGCCAGCGCCGGCGCATCGTCGCGAAGCGCCACCCGCTTCAGCGCGCCGAGCGCATCGCCCACCGCCAGCGCCCGCGCCGCCGCCGTGATCAGCGAGTCCATTCAAATCCCGTCACACTTGTCACTCCCACCATTTCCCCGGCTGGCCTTAGATTTGTCGTCGACCGGCAAGCAAGCCTGCGCCGGATGCTACGACGAGACACAGGCAAAGGAGAAGACCCATGACGGCACAGCTGAACGCAACACGCCAGCAGTGGCTGGCAGCAAGGCTCGATCTGCTCGAGGAGGAGAAGGAACTGACCCGGCAGAGCGACGCGCTGGCGATGAAGCGCCAGCAATTGCCGCGTGTGAGGATCGACAAGCAATATCGCTTCGACACTGACGGCGGCAACGTCTCGCTGAAGGATCTCTTCGGCGGCCGCTCGCAGCTGCTCGTCTATCACTTCATGTTCGGGCCGGATTATACCGCGGGATGCCCGTCCTGCTCGTCGATCGCCGATGGCTTTAACGGCTTCTTCGTTCACCTGGAGAACCACGATGTGGCCTTTTGGGCGGTCTCCCGGGCGCCGTTGTCAAAGCTCGAAGCATTCAAGCGACGGATGGACTGGAGCTTTCCTTGGGCCTCCTCCTTCGGCAGCGACTTCAACGGCGATTTCAGCGTCTGGTTCTCTGCCGAGCAGCAGCACCAAGGCGATGTAGACTATAATTACCGCCGCGAACCGCCCGCCCCCAGGACTGTCCAGGAATGGCAGCCACGCGGCAACGAGGCCCCTATCACCCAGATCGCCGCCATGACCGGCACCGATGTCCCCACCTATACCCGCGACCGCCCGGGTGTCAGCGCCTTCGAGCTCATCGACGGCGCCGTCTACCACAGCTATTCCAGCTATGCGCGCGGGCTGGACGGGTTATGGGGCATGTACCAGTGGCTCGACCGCGCACCCAAGGGCCGCAACGAAACCGGCATCTGGTGGCGCCACCACGACCGGTACGGCAAGGAGTGACGCCGATGCTGCTCTCCGCCCACACTCCAAGCAGAGGCGACGGCAACGTCGCTCTCAACGCGGCCGAATGGCTCTCGCTGGCTGCCGCCGCAGACGGATCAGCGGCTAAGCCGAGCGGTGGCATGGCTAGCCCAGGCAGCCGGATCACCGGTCGTGTCGCCGATTGGCTGTCGCTCGCCGCAGCTCCGACATTCGCGATCATGGCGCTGTTGACGGCCATGACCGACAGCGTCGACATGATCTGCACGACAACGCCGGATGCCTTCCCGATCGGCGGAATGGTGCCCATGTACCTGCTGATGAGCGGCTTCCACCTGGCGCCCTGGCTGCGGCTCGCCGCCGGCTGGCGGGGCATAAGCCCCCGATAACGCTCCGCGACGCCGCCGGTATCTCCTCTCCCCAGCGGGGAGAGGAGGGTGCAAGCCGCACTCCCGCTCGGCCGCGTCCGGCTTCACCTCCTTGCCAAAGCGACCACGTTCATGCCCTCACCTCGATAAAGTCGATCGGCCCGCCGGCGACATTGTCGTCGAAGACCGCGCAGGAAAGCTTGCCGCCGAAGACGCAGCCGCTGTCGATGTTGGTGCGGTTTCCTGTCGTCACCGGGTTGGATAGCGACGGTGTATGGCCGTGGACCAGGTGCTTGCCCCAATAGTCGCTGGACTCACCGGGAGGGAACCGTAGCCAGAGAAGATCGCGCTTGGTCTGCCGTTCCAGCGGAAATTCCGGAACAACGCCGGCATGGACAAAGATGCGATATCGATCAACATGCATGAGGGGACGATCGGCAGCCCATTGCAGATGCTGGGGCAGAACTCTGCCGCCATAGGACATTTCGGTTTCAAGTCCGCCGATGCCGCTGCCGATCCACACGTCTCTGCTATCGCTATCGCTATCGGCATAGGCAGCGACCATCAGGTCCTCATGATTGCCTTTCAGGCAGATCCATCGCCACGAGTCCGATGGACCGGCGATGATCCGGTCGAGGACACTTTTGCTGTCAGGCCCGCGATCAATATAGTCGCCAAGGAAGACGACCGTCCCTTCAGACGCATAAGCCTCGACCCGATCGATCATCCTGTTCAGCGGATCGATACAGCCATGGATATCGCCTATGGCAAACGTGTAGCGCATGTTTCATTTTTAGCGCCTGTCGGGGGCCAGGTGAAGTCCGGATCGCCGCGGCAGAACTCAATACTGCCGACAGAATCCGACTCATTTCCCAGCCTATCGGCACAAAATAAAAGCCCTCATCCGTCTGCCAGCCACTTACTTAAATGTGGAATACTTTCAGTCGCAAATATCTGTCGTGAAACTCCCACTTCTGCGAGCGGGTTTTGCGACAGGGATTTACAGGAAAGTTCAGCGCTGGCGGCTTGTCGCGGAAGTTAGAGAAATTGTGCGACAAGCAAAGTGCGAACAAGCTTCATGTCCCTTGCTCAAAGCGTGTCAGTCAAAAAAGATAGCCGCGGGGATATCTATCTTGACCGATCCATCAGCTTCCCGTAAAGATAGCCATATGGATACCTATGAAGTGAACTTCCCGAAGATTTTCGGGGCTTTGTCCGACCCGACCCGACTCGCAGTCGTCGATAAGCTCTTGGATGGACCTGCCTCGGTGACCGATCTGTCGCGGCCGTTCGATATGGCCGGCCCCTCGTTCCTGAAGCACCTCCGCGTCCTCGAAAACGCAGGCATCGTTGCGTCAAACAAGTCCGGGCGGGTCAGAACGGTCAGCCTCGTTCCAGACTCGCTGATGCAGGTGGAGCATTGGGTCCGTCAACACCGCGCCCGACTTGGGGAACGTTTCGACAGGCTTGGCAACTTCCTAAGTCAGGAGCAGTAAAGTGACAAAAACGGAACAAGAGCACAGATCGATTACCATCGAGCGCGTTTTTTCCAATTGCGTGGATCATGTCTGGGCGGCGTGGGCGATTCCCGAAAAGAAGAAAGCATGGTTCGGTGAAGGATTGGCGGAATTCGACTTTCGCGAGGGAGGAGCTGAGCGCAGCAGCTTCGTCACGGACATGGGAACCCACACCAACCAGACACACTATTTCGAGATCAAGGAACGCAAGAGGATCGTGTTCGCCTATTCGATGGCGGTCGATAGTCGTATCCATACGGTGTCGCTGGCGACCGTCCTGTTCTCCGAACACGGCGGCGGGACGAAGCTGACTTATGTGGAGCAGTTATGCGTCATCCCGCCGAGCGACGGGGCTGAAGGGCGGGAACACGGCTGGAAAGGGCTGCTGGATGGGCTGGAGAGCTATTTAGCCGGTGATATCCAAGACAAGGCGTAGCAAAACTCCCAATTAAAGCGAACAGTTCGTGACTGGATTTTGCGACATCGCGAAAACAAGCATTCCGCAACTGATGAGTGCGTAGAATGCTTCACGTAGATTTTTCCAGCAAGATAAACCACCCGAAACGTCCATGTCACAACGGGATTCGGCATTAGTATCTACTTGGATTCCACATTTAAGTTAGGGGCTGGCATCCGTCTGCCGCGATCTCCGTTCCTTCCGTTCACGTGTCGCATAGCAAGTCCCCCCGCCCCGTTAGGGTGAGGGGTAGTGTCTTGCGGCTCGTCCGCTTTGAGTGAGTACCCTTGCCAGACTTTCCGCCAGCGCGCCGGGCTATCACCCCTCCGTAAAACTCCGGCGGATCGCTTCCCAACTCTCGGCATCCGGCGCCAGGAGCAGCCGGCCCTTGGTCATCGTAGGACGATAGGCTTCGCCGCTGAGCAATGCCCCGTGGCCGCCGGCTTCGTGATGGATCAGCGCGCCGGCGGCGTGATCCCAGGGCTTGAGCTCGGCGTTGAGCGAAAAGCTCATCGCCCCCGATGCCACCGCCCGGTATTCATAGGCCGAGCAGCGCCATGTGGTGGTGCGGGCAAAGCGCAGCAAGCTCTGAGCGTAGACCGGCTGCTCCTCGGCGGGGAACATATGGAGCGGCACGAAGCCGTGCATTTCCCCGATCGGCCCAGGCAGCGCGGCGCTGAGCCGGGTCTGCCTGCCATCGCGGGCAATATGCCACGCCCCTCGCCCCAGCCGGGCGGCGAGGAAATCGCCGGTGACGGGATAGTGGATCAGCCCGGCTACGGTTTCTCCGCCGGAAACGATTGCCACGATCATGCCGAACAGCGGCAGGCCATGGGCGAAATTCCAGGTGCCGTCGACAGGATCGATGATGACGGCGAGATCGGCGTCGGCAAGCCGCGCCAGTATGGCGGGATCGGCCGAAACCGCCTCTTCGCCGATGAGCAGTGCCTCAGGAAATCGCGCCGAAAGCGCCTCTGTGAGCCGTCGCTCGGCGCCGAGATCGGCATCGGTCACCAGATCGTCGGGAGCCGTCTTGGTGCGGATGCCCTCGGCGTTAACGCCGAGGAAGCGGGGCAGGATCTCCGCCTCAGCCGCCCGGCGCATATCCTCCATCACGGCGGAAAATATATCGTCCGACACTTCCCTCATGCGCGGCGCGCCTCGATATAGGCCTTGAGCGCCGCCGGCTGGTCGGTCTGGATGACGCTGATGCCGGCCGCCATCATCCGTCCCCAGATTGCATCCGGATCTTCAAGTGCCGCACTGTCGGTCAAGCCGCAGCAGGAGACCGGATCGAGCGTGTTGACCCAGAGCGAGATTCCGGCGTTGCGCAGACGTTCGTGCTGGCCGGCCAGCGTCTCAAGCTCATCGAACTTGGCTTCGCACATGAACGGGCGCGCCGCGATGACTGCCTTTGCGGTCTCTTCGGCGCTCCCGATCCTGAAAAACGCCTGGCCCATGAACGGAATGCCGTTGATCCCCTTTTGCCTGGCGAGCCAAGCCAGCGCCTCCGGCGTGCCGGCACGGGCCTTGAGATCGACCTGGTCGGCCATGCCCATTTCTTTGACCTTGGCGGCGACGATGCCCATCATCTCGAGGTCCTTGAGATCGAGATCGACGAAGATGCGGCCGCGCACGGTTTCAAGCACCTGTTCGAGCGTCGGAATGGTCTGCGTCGTGAAAGGCTGGTCCGGCCCGCCATCGGCCATGCGCAGCCGCAGGCTGGTGATCTCGGCGATCGTCATCTCCTCGGGGATGCGATCGATGCCGGCCATGCGCTCGAGCGTGTCGTCATGCAGGATGAACAGCACGCCGTCGGCGCTCTGGCGGATGTCCACCTCGACGATGTCATAGCCGCCGGCAATCGCATTCTCGATCGCGGCAAGGCTGTTTTCGGGAGCCTGATGCCAGGCACCGCGATGGGCGACGATGGCGCAGGAACGCGACGGGTCGGCAATGTGGTCGATGTATTTCATGGGGCTTCCTCTAGAATAATTCCAGCAAAAGTGCGCAGCGGTTTTGCGTCCGGAATTGTGTTAAAACAAAGAGATAGAACATTTCCGTGTTTCGGAGAAAAACGGAAATGTTCTAGTTTGCGCCGAATGCGCCTGGTATGGCCTTGCCGCTCTCCGCATCGAAGAGATGCAGGCGGGAGGCAGGGAAATTGAGAGAGAGTTGGCTGTGATCCGGTATCTCGACACCGAAGGGCGTGGCGATCCTGACGACCGAGCCGCCAAGCTCGGCTGCCAGGATCGCGTGCGAGCCGAGATCCTCGCGAAACCGCAGAGCTGAGGTGACCAGCTGTCCGTTAGCCGTACCGCCGATCAGGATATCTTCGGGGCGGATGCCGAGCTGATAGGCGCCGGTAAGTGGGGCTTGCGCCACCACCTGCCCGTCCGCGAGCCGGAGGACGGCGCCGTCGCCGGTGACGGGCAGGATGTTCATCGGCGGCGCGCCGATGAATTTGGCGACGAAGACCGAGGCCGGCTGGTGATAGATCGCCTTCGGAGTGTCGAACTGCTCGATCCGCCCCTTGTTGAGAATGAGGATGCGATCAGCAAGCGTCATCGCCTCCACCTGATCATGGGTGACGAAGACGGTGGTGGCGCCGATGCGCCGGTGCAGCTCGGCAAGCTCGACACGCATGTCGTGCCTGAGTTGTGCATCGAGATTGGAGAGCGGCTCATCGAATAAAAGCACGCCGGGCTCGCGCACGATGGCGCGTCCGATCGCTACGCGCTGGCGCTGGCCGCCGGAAAGCTGCCCCGGTTTGCGGCCGAGGAAGTCCGACAGCCCGAGCATCTTCGCCACCGCACCGACCCGCTCGATGCGCTCGGCCTTCGCCATGCCTGATACCTTGAGGCTGTAGGCGATGTTGTCGAAGACGCTCATATGCGGATAGAGCGCATAGTTCTGGAACACCATGGCGCAGCCGCGATGTTTCGGTTCCAGATCCTGCACCTGCCGGCCACCGATGACGATCGTGCCGCTGCTCACCCGCTCCAGCCCTGCGATCATCTGCAACAACGTGGACTTGCCGCAGCCGGAGGGACCGAGCACGACGGTGAATTCGCCGGCCCTGAGCTCGACATCCATCGGCGGAATGACGACGGTCTCGGCGTCATAGGCCTTGGCGACGCCTGACAGCGTGATGTTGGCGGCAGCGGCGCGGATGGCCATGTCGATGGCGTTCATGGCTATTTCTCCGTGAGAGCGAGGCCCTGGACCAGATAGCGCTGCAGGAGCGCGATCATCGCGAGCGGAATGATGGAAACGATGACGGCGCCGGCCATGATCATCGGGAAGTCAGGGATCTCCCCTTCCGAATCCGGCACAAGCCGCGCCAGCCCGACGACGGCGGTCTGCATGTCTGACGTCGAGGCGGCGACCAGCGGCCAGAGATATTGCGTCCAGCCGCTGAGGAAGGTCAGCACGAAAAGCGCGGCGAAGCTGGTTCGCGACAAGGGCAGCAGGATATCGAAGAGGAAGCGGATCGGCCCTGCCCCATCCATGCGCGCCGCCTTGAACAGATCCTTGGGCAGGGTGAGGAAGAACTGCCGGAACAGGAAAGTACCGGTGCCATGCGCCACAAGCGGCGCGATCAGGCCGAAATGCGTGTTCAGCACGCTCCATTCGAGCTTCACCGGCGCGCCGAAATATTCGGCGATCAGCCCGTTCAGGCCTGTGACGTCGAGCAGCGCATTGACCGGCGAAAACACGTTCGACGCCACCTGGTAGGTGGTGATGACACGGATCTCGATCGGCAGCATGATGGTCGCCAAGATCAGTGCGAAGACCACGCCCGCCCAGCGAACACGGAAATAGACGATGGCATAGGCCGACAGAAGCGACAGGACGCAGGTCGCGAATGCATCGCCAAGGGCGACCACCAGACTGTTGAACATCTGGATCGGGATGTGCGTCTCGGTGAAGATGTGCGCCGCATTGGCGAAAAACTGATCGCCGGGGTACCAGGCGAGCCCGTTGCGCAGCATGAATTCATAAGATTGCGAGGCTGTCGCCAGCGTCAGATAGAGCGGCCCGAGGATATAGACGATGCCGACGATGAGGACGAGGCCGGCTGCGATGTTGAGAGAACGTGCGTTTTCGATCATGGGGTCACCGCTCGTAGTTGATGCGCCGGCCGAGGAAGAGGAACTGGGCGGCGGTGAGGAGGACGACGAAGACCATCAGGATCGCCGTCTGGGTCGAGGCGCCGGAGAGGTCGTAGCCGCTGAAGCCGTCGGTATAGATCTTGTAGACGAGCAACGTGGTGGCGCCGCCGGGACCGCCATGCGTGATCGTATCGATCAGCGCGAAGGCTGAGGTGACGCTTTCGGTGAACTCGAGCACCAGCGTCAGGAAGAGCTGAGGCATGATGAGCGGCAGCTGCACGTCGAAGATACGCCGCCAGGGCCCTGCCCCATCCATCGCGGCTGCCTGATGCATGGTCTTCGGGATCGATTGCAGGCCGGCGAGCAGAATGACGAAATTGAACGGGATGCCGCCCCAGACATGCGCTGCAATCAGCGTGATGAAGGCGTCCGTGCCGTTGATGCCGGGCGCCCAGATGCCGGGGAAGGCCGAGTTGAGTGGCGCGAGCACGCCAACGAAGGGATTGAAGATGAAGGCGAAGACGACGCCGATCGAGGCGCCGGCAACCCCCTTCGGCCAGACGAGCACATTACGCGCCGGCAGCGACAGGCGGATCTTCCGGTCGGCCGCGACCGCAAGGATCAGCGGGATCGCCACCGCGAGCGAGGAGGCGGTGACCATGAAGACGATAGTGCGCCAACAGCCCTCCCAGAACTCCGGATCTGAGAACACGCGGGCAAAATTACCCCAGCCGACGAACATCGAGCCGCCGCCGAAGGGGCGCTCGAGGAAGAATGACCAGTAGAAGGCCTGGAAGACAGGCACGTAGAAGAAAAGTGCGATCAGCAGCATGAGCGGCGCCACCAGCACAAGCGGCAGCCAGCGATGGCTGAAGAGAGAAGATTCCGACGTCATGGAAAAGCCCTGCATTAAAAGACCGGCATGGGCGTATGGGTCCCATGCCTGACACACGGGAGCGCTTGGGACGCGCCCCGTGCGTGGGATGTCGGGATCACTGCATTTTCACGCCCTTGTAGGTCTGCTCGAAGCGGCGCAGCAGCTCGTCGCCGCGCTTCTTGGCGTTGTCGAGCGCCGCCTGCATGGTCTCCTGGCCAGCAAAGGCCTTCTGCGTCTCTTCCATGAACACTTGACGGAACTGCACATAGAAGCCGAGACGGATGCCGCGGGTATCCGACGTGCGCGGCTGGTTCATCGACTCGATGCCGACGGCGGCTGTCGCATATTTCGGCGAGTTCGCCTCGCCGCTCTTGGCGATCGCATCCATCACGTCGTTGGTGACGGGGACGTAACCGGTGGCGGCGGTCAGGAACATCTGCTGTTCGGGACGACGCAGAAAGTCGAGGAAGGCCTTGGCACCTTCGACCTCGGCCTTGTCGTGGCCCTTCATGATGTAGATCGAGGCGCCGCCGACGAAGGTGTTGTGGCGCTCATAGCCCTCATACATCGGCGCCATGCCGACGGTGAGTTCGTATTTGCCTTCAAAAGCCTTCGCCGAGGCGGTATAAGAACCTGAAGAGTTCTCCATCATCGCGCATTCGCCGGTGTTGAAGGCTGCGGTGAAGTTGCCGGCCTTGGTATCGGCATTCAGCTTGACGAGGCCTTCCTTGCGCCAGTCGATCAGGTTCTGCAGATGCTTGGCGGTGAAGGTCGTGTTGAAAACATATTCGGCGTCGAGACCGTCATAGCCGTTATGCTTTGAGGCGATCGGCAGGCCATGGCGGGCGGAAAACTGTTCGAGCACGCGCCAAGTATCGCCATCGGTGGTGAATGGGCATTCATGACCCGAAGCCTTCAGCTTGCGGGCGGCCTCGATGATCTCTTCCCAGGTCTCAGGCGTCTTGGTGATGCCGGCTTTCTCGAGCTCGGTCTTGTTGGTGTAGAAGAGCAACGTCGAGGCATTGTAGGGCTGCGCGAAAAGCGCCCCGCCGGAGGTTTCGTAATAGGCCCGGGCGCCTGCGATATAATTGTCCCACTTGACCTCGGGCAGCTCCTCCTGGACCGGCACGACGGCATCAGACAGCATCAGGTCGAGTGTGCCGGCGTCGAAGAACTGGATGAGGACGGGGTGGTTGTTGGCACGGAAGGCGGCGATTGCCTTCTGCATCGACACTTCGTAGCTGCCCTGGCCGACGCAGGTGATGTGATGCTCCGATTGCGCGGCATTGAAAGCGCTGCACTGGTCCTGGATCGCCTTTTCGACGACGCCCGTATTGCCGTACCAGAATTCGATATTGGCGGCCTGCGCCGAACACGCGCCCGCCGTCAGCGCGGCCGCAGCCGCCAGAATGGAAATCTTCATTTTTACCCTCGCCTGATTTGATTGGCCGGCTTCAAGCCCGGCACCGGTGACGGCGATTTATTACACATTGCGTGTAACAATTTAGTGACGACCGCAAGGTACTTGTGACACGGCAGGGCTGCTGCTATAGGACACGAAAGGAAGCACCCGAGGCGACAGCAATAATTACTACACGCCTATGGTAATTATTGGCGACGGAAGTGTTGATATGGCCTATTTCCCGGAGCCGCTGATCGCCCAGCACTTCCTTCGCGAAGGCGGCGGCGTCGTCTCGTCGAACGAACGCGATCTGCTGAGGTTGATCTGGCGTCATCCCGGCCTCTCGCGCTCTGAAGTCACCAGCCACACCGACCTCACCCAGCAATCCGTCTACCGGATCATCGACCAGCTGGAGGAACGCGGCATCATTTCCTTCGGCTCGCCGAAACCCGGCGCCGGTCGCGGCCAGCCGAGCCCGACGCTCCGACTGAATGGCCGCTATGCCTATTCCTGCGGCATCTCGGTCAATACCGACGTGATCGGCATCTGCCTGATGGATATATCAGGCAAGGTGCTCGCCGAAAGCAGCATCACCTTGCGGGAACGGTCGATGGCCCAGTCGCTCGATCTCGTCGTGGAGCAACTGGTCGAACATCAGAGGGAAAACGACCTCTCCGAGGAGACTTTCTTCGGGATCGGCTTTGCCATCGCCGGCTTCCACGTCAGTGGCACCCGCTACAATGCCCCACTGCCGCTGCACGAGTGGTCGCTCATCGAACTCGGGCCGCTCTTGACGGAATTCTTCGGCAAGCCGGTCTGGGTGCACAATGGCGGCAAGGCGGGAACGGTCGCCGAATCCATGTTCGGCGCCGGCCGCTATATCAAGCACTTCGCCTATCTGAGCTTCAACTACGGCTTCGGCGGCGGCCTGGTCAGCAACGGCGAGCTGCTGCATAACGGCATCGGCAATGCCGGCGAATTCTCGGGCATGTACGACGCCGAGGAGAATAAGCGCCGGCCGGCTTTGCAATATCTGATCGAAAATCTCAACCGCAATGGCGTCGACGTTCCCTCGATCAGCTACATGCGCAAGCATTTCGATGCCAAGTGGCCGGGCGTCGTGGAATGGGTGGACGAGGTGACACCCGCCTATAGCCGCCTCATCAACGCGATCTGGGCGATCTTCGATCCGCAGGGGATCGTTTTCGGCGGCCAGATTCCGCCGGCCCTGGCGCAGATGCTGATCGACCGCACCGAGATCTTCGACCGCCCCCGCTACGGCGTGCCGCGGCCCCGCCCGAAGCTGATCATCTCCGAGATAGCAAGCGACGCATCGGCCATGGGGGCCGCCATCGCCCCATTCAAATCAGCCTATTATTGATCCGAACTACTTCGCCGCCGTCGGGCAGAAATCGACTCCCTCTCAGCCGTTTACGGCAACTCCCTGCGCTTCCGCTTGAGCACATCACGGATTTTTCGTCAGGACGCGATGCCGGCGATTTTCGGCCGACCGGTCCTGCGCTATGATCTGATTCTGGCGCAGCCCACGCCTCCCCCTCCATCGGGAAAGCAGACGTCATGTGGGGCCATCTGACACCGAACCGACTGTTCGAGCATCTGGCATAAGGAGGGATTGCGGAAACCGCTCGCAATAGGAGGTTTACGAATGAAGATGTCTGCGCCTATCTATCACCTGAAGCGTAAAGCTAAGCAGTTGTCCCGCGCCGGGGACATACCGCTTCACCAGGCGCTCGACCGCATAGCCCGGGACGAGGGCTATAGCGGCTGGAGCCTGCTTGCGGCAAAAGCAGCGGCGGCAGCGCCCGCCGGCAAATTGTTTCAGCGATTGCTGCCCGGCGACCTGCTACTCGTCGGCGCCCGGCCCGGCCACGGCAAGACCCTGATGGGCCTCGAACTCGCTGTCGAGGCGATGAAGACGGGCCATCCCGGCGTGTTCTTATCGCTGGAGTATACGGAAGAAAACGTTGAGGATCGCTTTCGCGCCATCGGGGTGGATCGGGCGCAATTTCAGCACCTGTTCGAATTCGACGGCTCCGACGCCATCAGCGCCGGCTACATCACCGAAAAACTGGCCTCCGCCCCGCGCGGCACCCTCGTCGTCATCGACTATCTCCAACTGCTCGACCAGAAACGGGAGAATCCCGAACTCTCGGTCCAGGTCCGCACTCTGAAGGCTTTCGCCCGCGAGCGTGGCCTGATCATGGTCTTCATCTCCCAGATCGACCGATCCTACGAGCGATCGCAAAAGCCCCTGCCTGATATCGCCGATATCAGGCTGCCGAACCCGCTTGACTTGAAACTGTTCGACAAGACGTGTTTCCTGAACGACGGCAAGGTCGCGTTTCAGGCGGCGCGATAGGCGCGACGATTAGAATCCGGTCGCGAGTCTCTCGCGACCGGGATCGCGCCCAACCCAAGCAACGTCTCTTGTCAGATCGGCTTGATCTCGCCCCAGACGATCCTGGTACCTACAATGAAACTCAACTGATCATCATTCGAATAGGATCGCAGCAGTTCGGAAAGTTCCGCGTCAAAGCTTGCGATGCGGCCGCCAAGTTTTGACGGTGCAAAAGTATCCCGCGAATGCTGGCAGGAGATGAAATCCTCGACGCTCTGCTCGAAAGGATGCTCTGATACGAAGTGTTCGTTGCCATGGAGGTTGAGATGGCTCTGGTAGCTTCGCATGCCCTCGGACTTTTTATCGTGATCGAAAGGCCGACCCGCCACCTCTGGCACCCACTTCCTTAGGAAAGAATGCCAATCCGATTGCCATGGAGGCTCGAACGGCTCGTCACCGGAAATCACGGCCATGATATGGCCTGGCGCGGCATTTGCCAGAAGATGCGGAAACAGCCTGCTATGATCCATCCAATGGATGCTTGCCGCTGCAACCGTCAGATCGAAAGGTCCACCGTTGGTCGGGAAATCCTCGGCGAAACTTTCTATCCACCGGATATTCCGCGCGTTACCGCCCGGCAGCGATCTGCCGAGAGCGATCATCTGCTCAGAGGGGTCAACTGCCGTGACACTTGTAAACGCACCCGCCAGCGGGCGAGAGATTTTTCCAGGCCCACAACCAATATCCAGGAGATGCTGTGATCGCGGCGCAATTGCCAGAAGCTTTCGAAATACGGCGTCGGGGTAAGGTGGGCGATACCGGTAATTTGCGACAACGTCGGTTTCCGAAAAGGAGGAGCCCCTGCGCTGATCCATCAAAACTCCATGCTCTCGCCGCCTAAGCAGAGGCTGTAACACACGTTTATGTCAATGGGTTTTCATCGGTTCGGCCATCCGGTTACGATTGTCTTCCGGGCCGAAACTGTGCCATGACCGATCGACCCCAGATACAACAGATCAAGGTGCGGCATCGGCATGAAGAAGATCGGTTTCCTCTCGTTCGGGCACTGGACGCCCTCACCTCAATCGCAGACGCGCTCGGCAGGCGATGCGCTGCTGCAGTCGATTGACCTTGCCGTCGCGGCCGAAGAGCTCGGCGCCGACGGGGCGTATTTCCGCGTGCATCATTTTGCCCGCCAGCTGGCCGCCCCCTTCCCACTGCTATCAGCCGTCGGCGCTAGAACCAACCGGATCGAGATCGGCACCGCGGTCATCGACATGCGCTACGAGAACCCGCTCTATATGGCTGAAGATGCCGGTGCGGCTGACCTCATCGCCGGCGGCCGCCTGCAGCTCGGCATCAGCCGTGGTTCGCCGGAACAGGTGATCGATGGCTGGCGCCATTTCGGTTATGCCCCGCCCGAAGACCAGAGCGAGGCCGACATGGCCCGCCACCACGCCGAAGTCTTCCTCGAAGTGCTGCGCGGCGAGGGTTTTGCCAAACCGAACTCGCGGCCGATGTTTCCAAACCCGCCCGGCCTCCTGCGCCTCGAGCCGCATTCCGAGGGCCTGCGTGAGCGGATCTGGTGGGGCGCAAGCTCGAATGCCACCGCCGTCTGGGCGGCCAAGCTCGGCATGAACCTGCAGAGCTCGACGCTGAAGGACGATGAGACGGGCGAGCCCTTCCACGTCCAGCAGGCCGACCAGATCCGCGCATACCGCGAGGCCTGGAAAGAAGCCGGCCACACGCGCCAGCCGCGCGTCTCGGTCAGCCGCAGCATCTTTGCGCTGGTCGACGACCGCGACCGCGCCTATTTCGGCTACGGCAATGACGGTGAGGACAAGATCGGCTTCATCGACGAGAAGACCCGGGCGATCTTCGGCCGCAGCTACGCCGCCGAGCCCGACGCCCTGATCAAGCAGCTCGCCGAAGACCAAGCCATCGCCGAAGCCGACACCCTGCTGCTGACCGTCCCCAACCAGCTTGGCGTCGATTACAACGCCCATGTCATTGAAGCAATCCTCACCCACGTCGCGCCTGCGATGGGTTGGCGCTGACGCCGCGGCACGACAGGCTGTCTTCGGCGGCCACAGCGCCGCGCGTCTTTTCAGACGCGCAAAGGACGCTGTAACACTTTGAATTGCTCCGGCACATTATGGCTCATGCGCGGTTTGATTTGCCGGGGCCAATTTCCCCATGGCCTGCTGGATGGCCGAGAAGAAAAGCGCCGTCGTGATCCCGAACATCATCAGCCCATTGGCTGCCTGCAGCGGCGCAAGCAGCCGGATACGGCCATCCAGCACGACATCGCCATAACCGAGCGACGTGAAAGTGACGCCCGAAAAATACATTGCCGTTTCGAAGTCTTCGAAGGCACCGAGCACGCGATATAACAGCGCCCAAAAAGCGACCTGGAAGATATTGCCCAGCATGAGCACAATCATCAGGACCGAGAATTGCACGAAGATCGTCCGCCAGGGCTTTCGGCCCACGGGTTGCGTGCGCGCGTGAGCAAAATAACGCGCGGCCAGCACCGAAGCCAGCGCCTGGAGTGCGAGGCAGATCGCCATCGCAAGCAGGCCGAGACCAATGACTTTGATCATGGGGCCGGACCTTCGATCCGGGGGCCGTCCTCGACCGGGCGCTGATGCAGCCACTCCATCAGCAACACGAAGCCGACGGCCAGCAGCACGGGGCCGACAAATATGCCGAGAAGGCCGTCAGCTATCATCCCTCCGATGACACCGACCAGGATGACCGGCATCGGCACATCAGATCCACGGCCGAGCATCAATGGTTTGAGCAAATTGTCGCTCAGCCCGGCAATGAAAGACCATATGGCGAAGATGATTGCTGGTGTTGTCGCTTCCGTGACAAAGACATAGGCCATGACAGGCAGAGTGAGCAGCAGCGGTGGTATCTGCACGACTGCCAATAGAAACGTGACGAGCGTCAGGGCACCGGCCGCCGGAACGCCAATGGCGAAAAAGCCAATGCCAACGAGCATCGACTGGATCGCCGCCACACCGACCACGCCGACCGCCACGCCCCGGATCGTTGTGGCGGTAAGGTGGACGAGCCGGGCACCCCGCGCCCTGCTGTTGGTGACGAGTTCCAGCAGACTGAGGGCAAAAGCCGCAGCACCCTTGGCGTAAGCGACAAGCACGGCGGCGATCGCGATGGAAAGAACGAAGGACAGCCCGCCAGAGGCCAGGCCGCCGGCGAAAGATGCGAGCCACGCAGCAGGCTTACTCAGCATCTCGCCGTATTGACGCAATGCCGAGGGCAGGTTGGCGGCAGCGAGCGACCAGCCGTCCGAGATCTTCGTACCGACCACCGGCAGGTCGGCAAGCCACGTTGGAGGCGGCGGAATTGTCAGGCTATGGTTCTGCAAACTGGACACAAGCCAGTAAATGGAAGACCCAAGCGACGTGATCACGACGAACATCGGCACCAGCACGACGGCAACGCCGACGATCCCGATGAAAGATGCCGACCAGCGATTGCCGATCCGGTCGGACAGGCGCAGATGCAAGGGATGAAGCATGACCGCCAGGATCACTGACCAAAGCAGAATGCCGAGGAACGGCAGCATGATCCTGGCGCAGACATAGACCAGAAGCGCGACGACTCCCAATTGAACCGCTGCATGGATGATGGACGGTCTCGACGGCACGAGATCGACATTCGATGCGCTGGACGTCATTTTCCCCTCCCGGCCCGGCCTCCGCCAACGAGCGAAGCCGGACGCTCACGCATCGGACGGCGAAACCTTCCACCCGGTATCGGACCTGCGCGGCGAAGATTTTGCCGACGCCATGAAAGATCGTCTCCAACGTCCCACCATCATACACGACTTCGTGAAAGCGGGATACGGCCAGTGCCGCCGGGCTCTCAACCCCTGGTATACCTGGCGCGAAATTCGCGAGGACTGCAGCCCTCGCGTTCGTGAAAGACACGCGAAAAATAAAACGGGTCATTCAGGCCGACCATGGCGGCGATGGTTTCGATCTTCTCGTCAGTGGTTACCAAGAGCTGTTTCGCGTGGTCCATGCGCGCACGAAGCTGGAATGCCTTGGGCGGCAGCCCGGTTTCGAGCGTGAACCGCCTGCGCAGCGTCGCCGGCGACATGCCGTGCTCGGCGGCGAAGGCTGTAATGTCCAGCGGTTGCATTGCGCGTTGCCGCAGCGTCTCGACGATTTCGGCCATGTCGGGCCTGTCTCGGCGCTGATCGGCCGCGCCGCTTGCCTGTCTTGCGGCTGATATGACGATGCGATGCAGCATCAAGGCCGCCGATGCCGGCCCGAGGTTGGTATCGTCGAGCAGGTCGGCATGCAGGATGCCGAATAGCCGCGCCATCTCATCTACGTGATGCAAGGCCACGACGGGCTGTCGCTCGGTCATGAGCCTCAACCGGACGAAGTCCCGCGTGAATGATCCTTCGAAAAGCGCCCAGCGCTCGTCCCAGCCGCCTTCGTCGGGGCCATAGGAATGCACCCGGTTGGGAAACAGCCAGAACAGCGCAGGTCCGGTCAGGCTCAGGCGGCCGCTGGCGGCGGTTTCCAGCCAGCCCTGCCCGCGCTCTACCAGGACGACGGCGAAACTCGGCAGTTTCCGCTCCGTCACCGCGCGGCGAGCCTGCTGCCTGCCGCTGCCGGTGACAGCAAGTCCACCGGCAGCGGCAAGCGGCGTTCTATAGATGGCTTCGGTGTTTCTCATGATGAGCGAAAAGTCCAGCTATGAATTTCCTCTATGTCGGTTGGCGTGCCGGATCAGGTAATTGATGACAAGCCAACTCAAACGACGGAGGAGTGAAATGTCAATTGCTGCGGAGGTCATGAGGGTCCGAAAGCCGGAATTTCCCCTTGCCGCCCATGGCAAGACCTTGCCTGTGGAGCGGACGGGCTTGCTCACGCCGACCGATCCCGCCATCGGTGTCGACGCCATCCGCCGCCGCTACCAGGACGATGGCTATGTCTGGCTGAAAGGCCTTCTGCCGAAGGCTGGCGTGATCGACTTCCGCCGCTGGGTCTTCGAACATCTCGCCGAAACCGGACTGGTCGAGCCCGGCAGCGATTTTTCTCTGGGCATCGCTTCTGCCGGTGGCTTCGACAGGAGCCTGGCGGACCGGCGCCTGATGTCGCTCGTCCGCTCAGCCGCCTATGAAGGCTTCTGTGCGCAACCGCCGCTCGCCCGCTTCATGGACGATTTCCTGCAGGGCATCTCCTATTTGCACAAGCGCAAGCTCATGCGTTTCATCCAGCCGGGATCCCCGGCGGCCACGCCCGCCCACTACGATCTCGTCTATCTCCGCGGCGGCACCAGCCGCCTGGTGACGGCCTGGATTCCAATCGGCGACATCCCCACCGAGATGGGCGGCCTGGTTTACCTCGAAGGCTCGCACGCACTGGGCGTCAAGATGGAAGCCGAGTTCCAGGCCGCAAGCGGCGATCTTTCTCCGGAAGAGCGGATCAGCGCCTATAACAGCCACATGGCGGAAGGCGGCTGGGTCTCGAAGGATCTCCCTGGTATGGCGGAGCGCTTCGACACCCGCTGGCTCGCCGCCGATTATGAGGCCGGTGACGTGGTGCTCCACTCGCCCTACATGATCCATGCCTCGACCACCAACCAGGACCGCAGCCGGCGGCTGCGCCTCTCCACCGACATAAGATATCAGAATGTCGACGACGAGATCGACGTCCGATGGAACAACCACTGGAGCCTCGGCGACATGCTGTAGCCCGGCTTTTCCAGTGCCCATCTTTGACC
This sequence comes from Rhizobium beringeri, assembly GCF_004306515.1. Taxonomy (NCBI): domain Bacteria; kingdom Pseudomonadati; phylum Pseudomonadota; class Alphaproteobacteria; order Hyphomicrobiales; family Rhizobiaceae; genus Rhizobium; species Rhizobium beringeri. The sequence continues at coordinate 2,640,467 of NZ_SILG01000001.1, forward strand.
TGCGATCCGGTGCGATGGCTGCTATAGCAGGTTGATTGGCGAAGGGACGTCTACATAGAAGCGAAGCGTGGGGACCTTACTGCCGCGATGGGCGTTGATGGTCCGGGCCTTGAACGATCCCATCACTGCCCGACTTATTGACGTAGCCGAACCGCTCGAGTTGCTTCATGCCGCGTACGAACCTGAACGATATCCTGATCTTCATGGCCGTCGTCGATGCGGGGAGCTTTATCGCCGGCGGCCAGGCCATGGGCCTGTCCCGTTCGGCGGCAGGCAAGGCGGTCATCCGCCTGGAAGACCGGCTCGGCGCGCGCCTGCTCAACCGCACAACGAGAACGCTGAGCCTGACCGACGAAGGCCGGATGTTCTACGAGCGCGGGCTGCAGATCCTTGCATCGGTCGACGAGGCGGAGGCGAGCGTGGCAGGGCAGAACAGCACGCCGCGAGGCGTTCTCAGGCTCACCGTTCCCGATGCCTTCGGGCGGCTCGTCATGCTGCCTCTGCTTGAAAAATATCTTCGGACCTGGCCCGACATCCAGGTCGAAGTGAGCTTCACCGATCGCCTGGCCGACATCGACGAGGAAGGCTTCGACCTGGCGATCCGGATCAGCGCAACGACGACGTTGGACACCCGCCTGGTCTCGCGCGTCATCGCCAGCTACAAGGCGCGGCTCTGCGCCTCGCCGTCGTACCTTGCCGAGCGCGGCGAGCCGGGCGATATCGACGATATCACGGCCCACGACTGCCTGATTTTTGCCAGCCGCAATCAAAGGCAGGGCTGGCGCTTTCGCGGTGAAGGCGGTCCCTGGGTCAAAGCGCAAGGGCGCAGCCGTCTGAGGCTCGACAGCGCAGAGGCAATCCGCGACGCCGCCCTGGCGGGACTGGGGATTGCCCTCCTTCCCGATTTTCTCGTCGCCGACGATCTCGTCGCCGGGCGCCTCCGGCAGGTCCTGCCCAGCCTCGAAACTGACGACGCAAAGATGGCCGTTCTCTATCCCGACAAGCGCCTGCTGGAACCGCGTGTCCGCCGCTTCATCGATCTGATGGTCGAGGAGCTTGGGGACCAGGGCCAGGCACGCAACCGCGACGCTAGCTCTGGGTGATAGGCTTGTCGAAGCCGCGAAAGCTCTTCAGCGCCAAGGGAAAGAGGGTTGCGGCGAGATAGGCGAGCCCAGTGAGCGAGAGTGCCGCGGCGAGGCCGATCATGCTGATCAGTGCGCCGCCGACGAGGCCGCCGAAGGGGATGAGCGCGAAGCAGAGGGCGGCGTTCATCGCGGTGACGCGGCCGGTCAGCGGCTTGGGGATGCGCTCGAAGATCACCGCCGACAGGATCGGATTGAGGAAGCCCGAGGCAAATCCTGCGATTGCCAGGGTGAGGAAGATGAGCGGAAGCGGCGCATCCAGCGCAATAACGAGAAAGCGCGGAAATCCGGTCAGCAGGAAGGCCACGGTATAAACCATCAGGCGCGGCATCCGCTCGCCGATCGCAGCGGCAATCGCAGCACCCGCGATCGAGGCGCCGGTGAAGGCCGAAAACATCGCCCCCAGCAATTCCGGGCCATGGCCTGAGCTCTGCGTCCAGACGGGCAGCAGCACCGCGTGATAGGCCTGGTCCAGCAGGTTGGTGGTCGCCACCATGATGACGATGCTGACGAGCACCGCGTCGCCGCGCAGAAAGCGCCAGCCTTCCCTGAGATCGCCGAGATAGGAGGACATCCCGCCCAGCCGGGCCTCGGGCAGGCCGCATGGTTCCGGCATGCAGCGCGGCTCGGGGACGCGCCGCAATCCGGGGATGCCTACTCCCACAATCAGCGCAGCGGCGGCGAAGGTGACGGCATTGACCACCAGCGCCTGGCCCGGGCCGATCAGGCCGATCAGCGCGCCGGCGCCGGCCGCACCCGCGGTCGAGGCCAGCCGCTCGATGGCGCCAACGAGGCCGGTCACCCGCTCGAGCGGCACCGCCGCCAATTCGGCAATATCGGGCACCATCGCCTGTTTGGCAGCATCGGATGGACCGCGCAGCACACCCATGGCAAAGACGACAGGCAGCAGCAGCGACATATCAAGCAGGCCGAGCCAATCGAGCAGCGGCACCAGCATCACCACGGCCACCGACGCGGTGTCGCAGACGACAGCGATGCGCTTCGGGCCGACGCGGTCGATCAGCGGCCCACTGAGCGCCTTGGCGGCGACATAGGGCAGCATTTCCATCATCGCCGTCAGCCCGGTTAAAACGGGGCTGCCCGTCGTGCTCAGCACCAGCCAGGGAATAGCGATGGTCGACAGCCGCGTGCCGGAAAGCGAAAGCGTCTCGGCCGCGGCAAGCGCCAGGAATGGCCGGCCGCTCCTCATGACCCATCATCCCCCTCGCGATGCGGGAGCCGGCCCGGATAGGGAAAGGCGTGCAGCATGATCGAGAAAGGAACCATATCCGGGCGTGCCAGCTCCCCCAGAGGCGGAGCCACCCGCATCGCTTCGAGAATGGTATCGGTCAGCCGCTTGGTCAGGGCTTCGGCCTGTTCGGCCGTCATCGGGATGATGATATCGCTGGCCGTACTCGCCTTGCGCCATTCCGCCGGCAGCTCGGCATATTCCTCCAGCGCCTGCTGCATCTGGCCGACCTGCAGAGAGAGTATCGCCTGGTTGAAGGCGAGATCGAGATCCAGCGCTTCGCCCTCAACCTCGCTTGCCGGCACCGAGGTGAGCTCGTGGCTGGCGCGCCACCAGCGGTCGCGCCGCGAAGCATGCGGCGCTTCCTCTATGAAGCCGTATTGGGCGAGCTGACGCAGGTGATAGCTGGTCGCGCCGCTATTCAGCCCGAGCCGCGCCGCAAGCTGCGTCGCCGTGGCGGGTCCATCGACCCGCAGCATGCCGAGCATGCGCAGCCGGACAGGATGCGTCAGCGCCTTCAGCGCGGTTGGATCGGGCACGACGCGGCTGAGGGTGCGGGGTGCGGTGACGGATTGAGCAGGCGGCGGGCGCGGATTTTTCATGCCGGAAGCCTACTATTGCAAAGATATCTTTGCAAAGCTTTCTTTGCATAAATGCAACTGCCCTGTCCGCGGCTCAATCCTCAGGCAGGGTGAAGACCGCGCAAGGGGCGGCGATGCCGCGCAAGGTGTGCTCTCCGAGCGGCATCAGGGCCGTTGCCGTATTCGCCGCCACTGCGCCCGAGATCAGCACACTTCGGCCGAGCGGCTTGCACAGCCCTTCCAGCCGGCTGACCAGATTGACGGCGGGGCCGATGGCGGTGAAATCCAGCCGGTCGGCAGCACCAATATTCCCCCACAGGATCTCGCCGAAATGCAGTGCTGCGCCGAAGGGCAGCGGCGCCAGCCCCTGCGCCTGGCGCACCTGATCGAGGTGGGCCATGCCCGCGCGGCTGGCGGCGACCGCGCGCAGCGCGGCCTCGCAGGCCTCGCGATCCCCTCGGGCAGCGTCGCTCTCGCTCGACGTAGCCGTGACCGGAAAGATCGCCAGCACGCCGTCGCCGATGAACTTCAGCACCTCGCCCCCGAAGGCATGCACGGCGCCCGCGACACGGTCGAACCAGGCGTCCAGTACGGTGATCATCACGTGAGGCTCGGTCACCTCGGAGAGCGCGGTGAAGTCGCGCAGATCGGCGCAGAGAAGGGCTGCGCGGATGGTCTCGCCGGTGCCGCGGGCAAGCGCGCCGGCCTGCACCCGGGCGGCGCTGCGCCGGCCGAGATAGGCTTCAAGCAGCGCGGCCCGCGCCTCCCGCGCCGCCAAAGCGGCGAGCGGGGCTGCAGAAAAACGCGCAACTTCGTGCAGCAGGCCAGCCTCGGCCGGGCCGAATGCGCTGCCCCCTACCCCGTTTGCAACCCCCGCCCAGCCAAGCAGCGGGCTGTCCAATGCCTGATTATCCTGCGTAGGCCCGATCCTGGCCTCCCATACCGGCCCGAGCCCGGCCAGCCACTCGCGCCCAGCCTCGCTCTGCGGAGCCGCGGCAAAGGCTAACGCCTCGATGACAGCACCGGTCTCGGCGCGCCACAGCCAGGTGCGCCGCGCTATGATCGGATGCGGCACCGAAAGGGTCAGCGCGCCGCCGGAAAGCGGCAGGCCATCGGCCAGCAGCCTGCGCCCGAGTTCGGCCAGAAACCGTTCGGGACCAGGCGAGGCGCCGGCCTCGTCAACCAGCCAGGCAAGGGGGGACGGCAGATCCATAGCTTAACATCGCACGCTCACCGGGGCAGCCGCAAGGACATCCCCGGAGTGACCGCTTGCGGTCATCCCGGGTTCGACAAGCAGATATCCTGCACGTTCATCAGGACACGCCACGGGTGTCCGTGAGGACATTCCCATCGACTCAACCTGTCACCCCAAAAGTGCGTCCACTCCCCTGTCGAAAAACCATCCACTGCGGTGGAAAACAAAAAATAAACACTTTAAACTTGCGCGACTTTGATTCCATTATAGGGCCGTTCGTCATCGTGTGATTGAGGGGTGCGATGGGCACGATATTCTGGCCAAAAGATCCGCTGGATGGGAATGACATGACGCTGCTGACGTCGATCCTTCGGCGATGGTGCGAAAGGTATCAGGTCGAGCTGACGGCGGAGGAAAGCAGCCGCAAGGCGAAAGAACTCGTCGAATGGTTCGAATTCGGCGTCAAGGATCCCGTCGAGCTCGAGGAATTGATCGACGACACGCACTGGCTCGTCAGCAGGATCTGACCCTCTCGGGCAAATCGCAAGAACGCTGGCTGTCAGCGTCGGCGAAGCTGTTTTATGAGAAAAGGCCGGGCGAAAATCGCTCCGGCCTTCGTCCATTTACATCTAAGCGAGACCTTTAGTCATCATCCCGCCAACGCCGGTCGCGATCCCAGCGCCTCTCATGGCGCCAGCGCGGGCCATCCCAATCCCGGTGACGCCGCTCCCAACCCCAGCGGGGCGGACCACCGTAGAAAGCTACCGGCGGCGGGCGTCTCCAGTTTCGCCGGCATTCACCCCAGCGCGTCAGATGCCATCCGCGACCGCAGGCGTAGTCGACCTTTGTGACGTTGCTCTGGACTTTGATTGTCCCCATCGGCATCGCCTCCGCGGTACCGATCGAGAGGCCGCCAACGAGCAAGGCAGCCGCGATAGAAAGTGCTTTCATCGAGAACTCCATTTCAATCCAGCCGCCCCTACTTTATGGCCGCTAAATTGAACTGGAGATGAACTGCGCGTTCATGTTTGGCGCTAGAGCGTGATGCCGAAAAATGTGAGCGGTTTCGGACGAAATCGTGCTCTAACTCTTTAATTTAGAACAGGATTCAGACTTTGGGTTGATCCAGTCTAAAATCATCCTGTTCTGGCAGCGCGCGATGTCGAAGGTGGAAAAGCCGGGCTACGTCCTGCCGTAAAAAGGGTCGGGACCTGGATCACGCCCGGCGGCGACTTCGGTCAGCCGCTCGAGGTAATGCGCCCAGCCTTCCGCATGGCCGGCGCATTGGTCGGCGCTGGGCAGGCCGCTATGGGTGAGCCGCAGCAGCGTTCCGCCTCCCTGCTCGATCAGGTCGATCTCGACCAAGCTCGACCCTGGCGGCACCACTTCGCTGCCGTCCCAGCCGAAGCTGTAAGCAAGGCGATGAACCGGCACCACCTCACGAAACGAGCCGCGTGCAAAGCGGGCGCCGGTGACGTTGACGAGATAGAGCCCGCCGGGCTGCGGCTCGACCTGCGCTTCTGTTCCCATCCAGCGCAGGATCTTCTCCGGATCGGTCATCAGTGCAAACACCGCAGCCGGCGGCGCCGCGATATGCGCCTCGCGGTGAACGACGAAAGATTCTGGCATCACTCTCTCCCATGGTTGTCACGGCCCCGCCCAGGCGGAGACAGCGCGTCCTGTCTTGTCGTGCTTCTGACGTGGATGTCCTCACAGAGAGCATGTAGGCGCAAGCTCCTCCTCCGCAAGAGGGATTGCCCGTCGCCATCGACAAACGAGCGAAATCGCCGCTTGCGGAGCCCTGATCCAGCTCCGGCCGCGAAAGCATTTCGACCTATTGCCAGCCAGTCGCCTTCCCCCTATTGTTCGCGCCGTTCTCAGGGCGGGGTGAAAGTCCCTACCGGCGGTATGCAATTTTGATTGCGAGCCCGCGAGCGCCTTCTCAGGAAGGGTCAGCAGATCAGGTGAGATGCCTGAGCCGACGGTCATAGTCCGGATGAAAGAGAACGTGCGTTCCTGCCGCCCTTGCGGCTGTCGGGAACGTTCGTGATCGCCTTGGGTGATGTGTCTGTTCGCCAAAGGAGATTACCGTGACACCCACCCGCTACGCCTTCGTCAAAGCCAGCTGGCACGCCGACATCGTCGACCGCGCCCTTGATGGTTTCTACCAGCTCGTTCCGCCCGAGCAGGTCGACGTGTTCGATGTTCCCGGCGCATTCGAGATGCCGCTGCTCTCCCGCGATCTTGCGGCAACCGGGCGTTACGGCGCCGTCATTGCCGCGGCCTTCGTCGTCGACGGCGGAATCTACCGCCACGAATTCGTCGCCCAGGCCGTCGTCGATGGGCTGATGCGCGCCGGCATGGATACGGGCGTACCGGTACTTTCCGTGTCGCTGACGCCGCATCAGTATCAGGAAACCGAGCACCACAAGCAGATCTACCGCGCACATTTCGTCGAGAAGGGCCGTGAAGCAGCAAAGGCGGCTCTGACGATCGGCAAAACCCGCGCCGCTCTTGCCGCGTGACAGCGGCTCGACGAGCAGAAGAACAACAGGCGATGAAGACGGCGGGCAATCCCGCCGTCGCCCACATCAGATCGACTTCACCTCGCCGCCATCCATGCGCAGCGTCGAGCCGGTCATCCAGCGGGCGCCCGGCGATACCAGGAACGCCATCAGCTCGGCGATTTCCTCCGGTTCGCCGTAGCGGGCGATGCCTGCTTGCTCGGGGAAATTGGCGGTCGCCTCTTCTACGGTCAGGCCGTGCAGCGGCGCCCAGTGCTTGAGATAGGAACGGCGCCGGCCGGTCATGACGGGACCGGGCAGTACGCTGTTGACCTGCACGCCATCGGCGATACCGCGATCGGAAAAGGCCTTGGCCAGCGCCACAATGGCGGCATTGATCGTTCCGACCGCTGCATAGGGTGCCTTCGGAAATACCGCCGAATTGCCCGACATCAGGACGACGGAGCCCTTGGTCTCTTTCAACGGCGGCCATGCCGCGATCGTCAGGCGCCGCGCGCCATGCAGCTTCAGAGCCAGTCCGCCCTCCCACTGGGCGTCGGTCATTTCGAAAAGATCGATCTGCGGCACCGCGCCGGCGATGTTAAGCAGCGCATCGATGCGGCCGAGGGCACCGAGCGCCTGATCGACCACGGCCTGCGCCGCCGCCGGCTCAGCAAGGTCGGCGCCGATGACGAGGGCCTGCGCGCCGACCGCCCTCACCGCTTGCGCGGTCTCCTCAAGGTTGGCGCGGTTGCGGGCGACCAGCACCAGCGCCGAAAAATCGCGCGCCAGGCGCAGCGCCGTTGCCTGGCCGATGCCCTGGCTGGCGCCGGTAATGATGGCTACTGAGTTCGACATGGCAGATCTCCTGTTGGCGAGAGCCACGGCCCCCCTTCCGGAGGGCCGTGGCCGGGTTTTCCGTCAGCGGGCCAGAAAATCGCGGATCGCGGCCGCGATCTCGGCGGCGTGCGTTTCCAGCGCAAAATGGCCGGTGTCGAGGAAGCGGACGACCACATTGGGATTATCGCGCTTGAAGGCTTCGGCGCCGGGCGGCAGGAAGAACGGATCGTTCTTGCCCCACACGGCCAGGAACGGCGGCTTGTGGGTGCGGAAATACTCCTGGAAGGCAGGGTAGAGCGCGACATTGCTCTTGTAGTCGCCGAAAAGATCAAGCTGCACATCCTCAACATCAGGCCGGGCCAGATAGAAATTGTCGAGCGAATAGCCATCGGGCGAAACCGTGGTCGGATCGGCGACGCCGTGGGTATATTGCCAGATCGTCGCCTCCGGCTGGAGCATCGCTTTCAGCGCATTGCGGTTCTCCTCGGAGGCGTCCTCCCAATAGGCCTGGATCGGGTTCCAGCCGTCGCTCAAGCCCTCGACATAGGCATTGCCGTTCTGTGAGATGATCGCCGTGATCCGATCGGGATGCTTCACGGCGAGGCGGAAGCCCGTCGGTGCGCCGTAGTCGAACACATAGACGGCGTAACGGTCGAAGCCGACGATTTCGGTGAAGCGGTCGATCGTCGCCGCGATCCCGTCGAAGGTGGCAGGCCGCGCCGGCAGGTCGGATTGTCCGAAGCCCGGAAGATCGGGCGCGACGATGTGGAAGCGGTCGGCCAGCAGCGGAATCAGGTCGCGGAACATGTGGCCGGCGCTCGGAAAGCCGTGCAGCAAAAGCAGCTTCGGAGCATCCGGCGAACCTGCCTCACGATAGAAGATCTTGAAGCCATCGACGTCGGTGGTGCGGTATCTGATGGTGGACATGACAGTCTCCAATGAAAGAACGCAAGGGGCAGAACACCACCATTTGGCGGCTTTTCCTTGGGTTCGGTTAAGTTTTGACCGGCATTCGCACCGATCGGCAAAGTCTCTCTTTCCGCCGGACAGATCGCTTTGCTGTCCTTCGGTTCTTGAACCAGTCTCCAATGCGTGACCTGATGCCTGGGGCTTCGGTCACAGAGTGGCGTTCGGCTCCCGGTTTCCCATTCTCCTTGAGAAGCGCAGCCCAGTCCTGCCGGGCTCGCTAGACTGCCATCAGGACAACCGGGATATCGTCGACGCGCCTTCCATGGTGGCGGTGCCGCGCGGCTCGTAGGCGCGCTGGTCACGCAGGATCTGGAAGGCGATCGTCAAAAGCTTGCGCGCGATGGCAACCCGCGCCTTGTTTACTCCTTTGATCTTCAGATGCTCGTATTGGGCGCGCAGCTGCGGATCGCTGGCGATGGCAGGTGTTACCGCCTCGACGAAGGCCCAGCGCAGCCACTTGTTGCCCTGCTTGATGATCTTGCCGTGGAAGGTCTTGCCGCCGGAGGAATAGGTCGACGGCACAAGCCCGGCATAGGCGGCAAGCTTCTTCGGGTGGCGGAACCGCGATATGTTGTCGATCTCCGCATCGATCAGCCGGGCGAAGAACTCGCCGATGCCGGGGATCGTCTTCAACAGCTTGACGTTGGCATTGGCCTTGGTCATCGCCCGGATCGTCGCTTCCGACTGTTTGATCCGCATGTCGATGTCGCCGATGAAGGCGAGACCACGGTCAATCTGGATGCGGTCGATCTCCGAGACGTTCACTTGAGCCAATTGGACGCGGCCGGCCTTGCCAAACAAATCGCCAAGCTTCTTCAACTGCGCCGTCTGCTCCGGATAGCGGTCGAACACCGTGACGATGCGGTTCTTGGTCATCGTGCGCAGGCGCACGTAAAACATCCGCTCGCGCAGCGCGACGCGAAGGTCCCGCGATCTCTCGCTTGGCGCCCAGGCTTCGGGTACCAGGTCGGCTCTGAGCAGATGTGCCAGCACCGTCGCGTCGATCTTGTCGGTCTTGATCTTGGCGTCGGCGATCGCTTTAACCTTCAGCGGATGGGCGAGAACGACATCATCACAAATGTCGTCGAGCCAGTCGTACATCACCATCCAGTTGCGCGTCGCTTCGACAACCGCATGCGAGTTCTCCCGATAGCGTTCGAGAAACCCGCCCAGCGACTGTCGGTCGTTCTTCACCCGGCCGGATCTCAGCGTCTTGCCGCTGCTGTCCTGAACCACCAGGTGGCTGTAGGATTTGTGATAGTCGACCCCGATATGGTATACATAAGAGGCAGTCATGCTTCCAACTCCCTTATTGAGATCTTCGAAACCCCAATAGGATAAGCCGAAAGGCTGGAAGTGTGACTGTCCCTCGATCATCATCTGCATCTCAGTGATCCGTTCTCTCAACGGGCGCGGCCTCTTTCATGCCACCTCCTTTGCGTTGATAACTTGTTTGATATTTTCCGTGTGGTTATTCCGCCTGCCCTTGCAGGCGGCTGCTGAAGATCTCCGGCTGGAGATAGAGAACGAGGGCGCAGCAGATCAGGAAGAAGCCGAGGAGCGGTACGAAGGGGGCAACAAGCCCCGCCAGGGCAAAGATCGCCAGGCCAACGAGGGTTCGACGGCGCGCCAGCCGGCGGGCTTGCTCAGGCATGGCATCCGTCTCGACATGCGCCAGGATCTCGCGCTCGAACATGAGATAGGCGGCATTCACCAGCACGAAGACGGCGGCGTAGACGGCAACCGGCATCGGCGCGAGGTCGGTCCTCGCCATCCAGGCTGTGGTGAACGGCAACAGCGACACCAGGAACAGGTGCACGAAATTGATCCAGATCAGCCGGGTCGATGCAAAATGCACCAGCCGTAGCAAATGATGGTGGTTGATCCAGATGATCGCGATGAACAGGTAGCTCAAGGCGTAGCTGACCAGGGTCGGCCAGAGCGCAAGCATGGCTGTGATTTCAGGGGACTCGGGCGCCTTCAGCTCCAGCACCATGATGGTCATGATCACCGCGATCAGAGCGTCCGAAAACGCGCTCACGCGCTCCGTCGTCATCTTCTGTCCGTGCATCTCAATTCCTCCTCATCCCATGTTTTGACGGCTGAATTCAGGCCGCTGCTACTGCGGCGACCGCCTCCCTGACGATGTCGAGCACGGCGGCAGGCGCCGTAACGATTGGCGTGTGGTCGGCGGCGTGAGAGCGCACCCGCGCCTGCATCCGCTCGGCCATGAAGCGCTGGTTGTCGGCAACGATCATCCGGTCCTGTTCGGCGACCAGGAACCAGGCCGAGCGGTCCTTCCAGAGCGGGCGCGACACGGGGACAGTGATGCAGGCCGGCGAAATCGGCCGCTGCACGGCGGCCAGTACCGCCTGCTCCTCATCAGTCGCATTCTGGGCGAATGCCGAGGCGAAGGCCTCCTCCGGCAGGTAGATCAGGCCGTGATTGTCCGGCGAAAGCTTCGGCGCCTGCGGATGCGGCGTGCCGCGATAGAAAATATCGGCCACCGTCTCGCCCTCGTCGGGCGCCAGCGCCGCTATATAGACAAGCCCCTTGACCTTCTCTTCCCTGGTCGCGGCGATCACCGCGCCGGCATAGGCATGGCCGACGAGAACCACTGGCCCCGTCAACCGCTCCAGTGCGCGATCGAGTGCCGCGACATCGTCACTGAAGGAGGTCAGCGGCAGCGGCGCTGCCACCACCGTCAAGCCTTCGGCAGCCAGAAGCTGGATGATCTTCGACCAGCTCGAACCATCAGCCCAAGCGCCATGGACCAGCACAACATTCACATTCTCTCGGGACATCGGCCTTCTCCTCTGCGTCCTGATGACATTAAGTAACCTATCCAATGCTGATATAACGGTTACTATTGGATCGCATAACTTGTCAAGACCATTCGAACAGGTTACATGTCAATTATGTCTTCAAGAGGCCGCCCACACTTGGTGTCACGGCGGCCGGAACAGGAGTTATGATGGGCAACCGCTCACCCGCCCTTTTCATTGGCGATGCGCTGGGGCTGGATTTTCTGAATTCGATCGCGACACCGGTCGATACGCCGGTCGATTGGATCGACGACGGCGAAGGCCTGCTGCGCTGGCTGGAGCAAGCAGCACTCGTTCCTCACGAAACGCTGGAGGCGATGCGGGCGCAGGCCTTGCCCGGCGAACTCGACAATGTTGCCGATCAGGCAAGGCATCTGCGCGAGTGGTTCAGGGATTTCGTCCGCACCCGCAAGGGCCGCCCACTCCCGGCAAATGCCCTGAACGAGCTGGAGCCGTTGAACCGCCTGCTCGAACGCAACGAGGGCTTCAGCCGCATCGTGGCAAGTCACGCCGATGGGCACGAGACGCTGGCGCTTCAGCCGATGCGCAAATGGCGCTCGCCCGATGCACTGCTGCTGCCGGTCGGCGAAGCACTGGCGCAATTCGTCTGCACCGAGGATTTCTCCACAGTGAAGGCCTGCGAGGGACCGGTCTGCACGTTGCTTTTTGCCGACCACACCCGTGGCCACCGGCGGCGCTGGTGCAGCATGGCGATGTGCGGCAACCGGGCAAAGCAGGCAGCCCACCGGCATAGGCTGAAGGCGGATCACGAGTGATGCGCCGTCAGCCGGATCTCTGCGTGGCTGGGCCGGAATCTGCCTTCAATCGGAATAGGCATGGAATCCGCTGGTACCGGCCAAATCAGACAGAATAATTGATTCGACGGCCTCACCGCGCTGTGGTCCACTGGCCATTGACATGTATCGCCATTCTTAACGCATCCAAAACCCCAAGGAGCTGAAGATGAGCAATGCAATGCGCAGTGAAACCCCCATTGAGACCCCGAGAACACAGCCCGTCGACACCAAGCTCGAGGTGGTCGTCATCCCCGTTTCCGACGTCGACCGCGCCAAACGTTTTTACGACGGCCTGGGCTGGCGGCTCGACGCCGACTTCGCCAATGATGCCGATTTCCGTGTGATCCAGTTTACCCCGCCCGGCTCCGGCTGCGCGATTATCTTCGGCAAGAACGTCACCGCTGCAGCCCCCGGTTCCGCCCAGGGGCTCTACCTGATCGTCTCCGACATCGAGGCCGCCCGCCGCGATCTCATCGCCCGCGGCATCGAGGTGAGCGAAGTGTTCCATGACGCTGCCGGCGTCTATGCAGGCAAGGACGAACCCTATCTGTTCGGGCGACTCCGGATCTCCGGCCGCGATCCCGACCACCGCAGCTATCGCTCCTTCGCCTCTTTCAAGGATCCCGACGGCAACGGCTGGCTGTTCCAGGAAGTCACCACGCGGCTGCCGGGGCGCATCGACGCCGACGAGACGAAATTCACGACGTCGACCGAGCTTGCGTCAGCCCTCCGCCGCGCGGCTACCGCCCACGGCGAACACGAGAAGCGAAACGGCGGCAAGCACGACGAAGGCTGGCCGGACTGGTACGCCGAATACATGGTCAGCGAACAGGCCGGCAAGCAGCTGCCCCTATAGGCAAAGGCGGCAACATTCTCTGAGAAGCAAGGGCGTTTCGGTATGGCGCGCGCCATACCGAAACGCTTTTTCGTGTCTTCGCCTCACCAATCTCACCGATCACCTTGCCGACGTCAGGATGTCCCCCCGCCTCTCGCTGTTGCAGTCAACCGATTATCCCGTCGGGCATATCGCCCGGACGTCGGATACGAGTCCGCCTCGCGCTTCGCCATCCGCTTCCGGAAGCATTTCGGCTCCGCGCCGCGCCCCTATCCGCGGCGGCGTAAAACGAGGTCGAGGATCGGGATCCGCCAGAAGCTCTCATTGAGATGTGGAAGACATCTGCGACGTTATCCAATCAGAAAATGCCAGCATGGCTGCTGTTGATGGCCTTGATTGAAGTCGGGTTAGCCAATAGCTGCCCAATGATATGGTCGTGGGAAAAGGTTGTCTTATAGCCCCTGATGACAGATGCCTGGAAAACATCGACGGCGGCGCCAAAGCGATTCCCAGTCCCTGCAGAGCCGCCTCCATCATGGCGACGGAAGAGTCGAAAACGATACCTGCGTTGACCTGCGTCGCCGGTGGAACGTCGGCAGCCGCGAACCATGTACTCCACTCGTCCGCCCTGTAGCTCCTCAAAAGCGTTGCGTCGACCAGGTCAGCAGGCGACCTTAAACGGTCCGCCAGTTTGGGGATGCACAGAGGCGAAAGCGGAGCGTCGAACAGGCGCAACGCTTCTGTGCCGTGCCAGGAGCCACTGCCGAAGCGAATGGCAAAGTCCAGTCCCTCAGCGGCCATGTCGACGCGATTATTGTTTGTCGAAATGCGCACGTCGATGAACGGATGCTGCTGTTGAAAATCCGGAAGCCTTGGCAATAACCAGCCGACAGCAAACGTTCCGACCACGCCCAAAAACAGCAATTCCCGAACCTGCCCGGCTTCAATCCTGTCCAGCGTGATGGCCATTTGATCGAAGGAATTGGTCAAGGTCGGCAAAAGAACTTCGCCTTCCGCGGTGATTTTCAAACCCCTTGGGAGACGCTGGAAAAGGGCAACGCCCAATCGCTTCTCCAGGCTTTTCACCTGCTGGCTTACAGCGGCCTGGGTAACACAAAGCTCGATCGCGGCGCGGGTAAAGCTGAGATGTCTCGCCGAAGCTTCGAAGGCCCGCAAGCCATTCAAAGGGAGGAATTGCCGAACCATATTAGCCCTAGATTTTCTTGGATCTCCTCCGAGATATCATCGTTTGCTACCGCAAAACAGTGCCATTAAATGCCGTCCTCATGCGCTCCATCGCTGATTAAACTGCCTCCAGAGGATGAAAAATGAAGCGTGATTGGATAGGAATTCTATCGGCCGCCCTGGTCGCGACATGCATTTCCACAAATGGCTTTGCGGCTGACGAGATGAAACTGAAAGCCATCTCGGACAGCGCGATCAAACCGGTCATGGATAAATACGGCATCCCGGGCATGGCCGTTGCTATCACCGTTGACGGAGAGGACCACATCTTCAACTACGGCGTCGTGTCGAAGGATGCAAATACGCCCGTCACTGCGACCACCATGTTCGAACTCGGATCGATCAGCAAAACGTTTACGGTTACCCTTACATCCCACGCGGAAGTGACCCGCCGGCTTTCGCTGTCGGACAAGGTAAGCAGATATCTTCCATCGATGAAGGGAAAGCCCTTCGGCGATGTCGCGCTGTTGAATTTGGGCACGCACACGGCTGGCGGATTTCCGCTGCAAGTTCCTGATGACGTCAAAACCGAAAAACAACTGATCGACTATTTTGAAGCCTGGCGCCCCTCATATGAGGCTGGAACCCACCGAACTTATGCCAATCCAAGCATCGGGATGCTTGGATATATAACGGCGAAAAGCATGGATGAGGGTTTCGTCGCCTTGATGGAAGGCAAATTGTTTCCCTCCCTTGGATTGAAAAGCACGTTTATTGATGTGCCGAAATCGCGGATGGCCGACTATGCCCAAGGCTACAAGCGAAGCGGTGAGCCGGCTCGTATGACACCTGCCATTCTTTCGTCCGAGGCCTATGGAGTGAAATCCACAGCAAGCGACATGATCCGGTTCATCGACGCGAACATGGGTCTGGTCGAGCTGGACGAGAAGCTCCAGCAGGCGATCACGAATACGCATAGGGAATACTTCGATGTCGGCGCAATGACCCAAGACCTTATTTGGGAGCAGTATTCCTATCCCGCGACGCTGACGACGTTGATGGAAAACAATTCGAGCGCGATGCTGAAGACCATTCCCGTCAAGCAACTGACGCCCGCAATGGAACCGCGCGACGATGTGTGGATCAATAAAACCGGCTCAACGAATGGTTTCGGCGCCTATGTCGCGTTCATCCCGAAAGAGCGGCTCGGCATCGTTATTCTGGCCAATAAAAACTATCCCAACGAGGACCGCGTCTCTGCCGCTTACCAAATACTGACTGATATAACTTCGGCGCGCTGACCCGGTAGAGCATGATGCCGAAAAGTGTGCGCGGTTTTCGGACGACATCATGCTCTAACTATGTAGAACAGGATGATTTTAGGCCGACCCGGCCTAAAATCATCCTGTTCTGGCATCAGCGGTCGAAGATGTCCCGCCACTGCTTCTCACCGATCAGGCAGTCAGTGCCCGCCTCAGCGCCGGCGATCTTCTGCACCATCGCCGGCGGGGATAGGTAGCTGATCTCCAGTACCAGCTTGCGGCGCACGGCAATCGCGAAATCCTCGATCTTGCGAACCGGCAGCACGAAGGCGCCGGGACCGCCGATCACGCAATCCGCATAATATTTGTCGAGCCCGTTGGGCGCATCGGAGGGCCGCAGCATGATGGCGAGGCCGTTGATGATCATGCCTGCTTCCACCGCCTTGTCGCGGGCGGGGGTGACGGGATCGCCGGAATTGTTCGGGCCGTCGCCGGAGACATCGATCACCTGTCGCCTGGACTGAAAGGGACTGGAAACGATCATGCTGGCGCCCTGGACGATCGCGGTGGAGATCGATGTGCGCCGTTGCGTGGCAATCGGTCGGGCTTCGAGCTTGTCGGCAAAAGCGATCGCATCCCCTTCCGTCTCGATTACCTGCCAGTCGATCACGGAATCCTGGACGACATAGCCTGCCCATTCGAAATAGCTGATGGCGATGCGGCCGGTCAGCCCGCCCTTCACCGCGTCGATGAATTCCTTGTGCTTGAGCGCCTCGACATAACCCTCGCGCTGGATGCCGATCTCCTCGAAATCCATCGACCGCGAGGTGTCTACGGCAAGCACGAGGGTCACGTCGACCTCGCTTCCGCCCGCCTGGGCGGCCGGGGTAAGGCCTGTAAGACCCATAAGCACCGCAAGTGTCGTCAGCATTGGCCATCCAATCCCTGCGCCATCCAAGCCAGCAAACTCTAACACAGCTTGGCCGACGCAGGATGCTCGCCCGCGCGCACGGCTTCAATTTTCGGTGATGGATTGGAAGGCCTTCAATGCAAGGGAAGCCACAAGGGTGTCTTCCATGCCTTCAGCGCCTCGAGAAAGACCTGCAATCGGGAAGGCAGGAAGCGGCGTGTGGGATAGACGGCGTGCACGAAAATTTCCTCGGACGACCAGTCCGGCAGCAAGCGAATGAGTTCCCCTTTTCTGATCTGCTCGTCGCAATAGGTCGACGGCAGCAGGCCGATGCCGTGTCCGCGATAGGTGAAGGCACTCACCGCATCGAAATCGCGGCTCGATACCGGTCCCGAGACGTGCAGGCGAACCGATTTGCGACCGCTCACGAGATGCCATTCCGCCTCGCCGTTGCGGCCGTTCAAGAGAATGCACTGATGATCCTTCAGGTCTTCGGGCTTTGCAGGAAGCACCCTGCCTTTCACATATTCCGGTGCGGCGACCAGATAGCGCACGCTCTTCCCGAGCCGCTGCGCGACGATGGTCGAATCCTTGAGTTCGCCGAAACGAATGCCGAGATCGATGTTCTCCGCGATCAGATCGAGGAACAGGTTGGTGACGAAGAGATCGACCTGGATCTTCGGATATGTCTTCAGGAAGGCGGAGACGAATTCGTAGAAGACTTCCTGTCCCAAGATGACCGGCACGGAGATCTTCAGCAGACCTTCCGGCTTTTTCTGCGTCTCCGTGAGTACCTGCTCGGCATCAAGGAGATGGGCGAGTGGTTCGCTGCACTGACCGTAATAAGCCCGCCCCTGCGCGGTCAGGCTCAGCTTACGCGTCGTCCGCTGCAGCAGCGTCACGCCGAGCTGCTCCTCCAGCGACGTCACCTTCCGGCTGACGGTCGATACCGGCATGCCGAGGGAATGGGCAGCGCGGCTGAAGCTGCCATACTGCGCCACCTTCACGAAAACAGCGATATCGTTCAGATCAGCCATACGGGATTTTTGCATGGATGCAAAAGAGAATCCAGATATTTCCATCTAATCGGGTAATGGAGTTTTCGCCATATTCACCTTGCGAAAACAAGACAACCCGATGGAGGCGCATTCGCAGCAGCCCCATCTCGAGCGACCCCGCCTTCGCAAGTGCAAGGCCCGCGTTGCCCGAACCAGATTATGGAGATCAGCATGACTACGAGAAAAACAGTCATCGTCACGGGCGCCTCCCAGGGTATCGGAGCCGGCCTCGTCAACGCCTTCATCCAGCGCGGCTACAATGTCGTCGCTACCTCGCGCCAGGTCAGCGCCTCGGAGGCTTTCCAAGCCTCGGACAGACTGGCGCTGGTCGATGGCGACATCGGCGATGCCGAAACCGCAGCGCGGGTGGCAAGGACTGCAATCGATCGCTTCGGCTCGATCGACGCGCTCGTCAACAATGCCGGCATTTTTCTAGCCAAGCCATTCGTCGAGTTCACGATGGCCGACTTCGAGAAATTGTCCTCGACCAATCTCGAAGGCTTCCTCCACCTGACCCAACTGGTCGTCAGGCAGATGCTCGCACAGAAAACGGGCGGCAGCGTCGTCAGCATCACCACGCCATTGACCGATCATCCGATCGCCGGTTTCTCCGCGTCGGTGTCAATGATGACAAAGGGCGGCATCAACGCCATCTCCAAGAACCTGGCGATGGAATATGCGAACGAGGCAATTCGCTTCAATATCGTCGCTCCCGGTGTGGTGGACACGCCGCTGCACAAGGACAATCCGAAGGACTTCCTGAGGACGCTGTCGCCGATGGCAGGCATATCCAACGTCGAGGAGATCGCCGACGCAGTCGTCTTCCTCACCGAAGCGCCGCGCGTAACCGGGGAGGTGCTGCACGTCGACGGCGGCGCACATCTGGGCAGATGGTAGACCATGCGAAAGCGCAGGCAGCTGGCGCGGAACGGCGGCTGCAGGAACTCGGCATCACGCTTCCCCCACCGCCGACACCCTTCGGGGCCTATGTCGAAGCGACAAGGACCGGTAACCTGGTCTTCTTCAGCGGGATGCTGCCGGTCGTCGGCCATGAGCCCCGCTATATCGGCCGCGTCGGTGGCACGCTGACGGCGGAAGACGGCAGGAAGGCCGCCGAAACGGCAACGCTGAGCGCGCTCGCAGCCGCCAGGGACTATCTCGGTTCACTGGACAGCGTCGTCAGGGTCGTCAAGCTGGGCGTCTATATCGCGACCGAAGGCGATTTCCGCGACCATCCGAAGGTTGCGGACGGAGCGTCCGAAATGCTGCTTGCGGTCTTCGGCGAGGAAAAGCTCTCAGGCCGCGTCGTGCTCGGCGTCGCCAGCCTGCCCCTCGGCCTGCCGATCGAACTTGAACTCGTCCTCGAAGTCGAGAATTGAAAGTGGCCGGGCACGTCTCTGCGTGCCCGGCGAAAGCACGCCTCGCCCTTCGAGGCCCTTGCAAGGCCACCTCCGGGCGAGGCTCTCTTGGGCCATGTTGCGCTCACACCGCCACCAACAGCAGCACGTAAGCGATCACACTCACCATCAGCCCGCGGAACGCGAAGGTAACGCAGCGATATTTGCTGCGGGCGATGGCGGAGAGGATGTTGGCGTTTTCGAGATACTGGTCGAAGAGATAGCGCTCGTCGCGCCGCAGTGCCGCCTCGAAGAACAGATCACGGTGGTTCTGCCAGGCGCCCCAGAACAGCGAGGTCGAGCTGTCCAAACGGCGCGGCAGCACGACAAGGATCGCCGACAGGATGGAAAAGACCGAAGCGGCGGCAAGAAGGCCCGAGAACAACATGCTCCCTGGCGTCCCGCTCGCGTACCGCGCCAGGCTGAAGACTGCTCTCACCTCGCTTGAGCTCACCAGGAAGGCCAGCATGAAACTAAAGATATAAGCAGCCTTCTGGTCTGAGATCTTGATCTGATCGTAGAATATGTCGTTGATTTTCTTGATATGGTCAAAATACCCGGCGCCAATGTCACCTGTCGACGGTTAGCTTGGCATAAGTTCAGTTGCACTCTCGAATTCGCTCACGTGAATACTCCACCCAACAAGTGTTTCCCTGATATTACACTTCACAGCGAATTCAAGAACACGTGTGCAATGCGCTTGACTTTTCTTTTCTACATGGACAAAGGGGAAGTGGGATTTGGGGTTGGGGTCATGCTGGGTCGCTGGAAAAACATCTGTCGCGCCGGGGCGGCGCTTGCGCTTGTCGTGCCGGGCTTTTCACCGGCGGCGGCCGACCCGGTGCAGCGCGCAACACCGGTCGCCGGTTCCGTCATCGCCCGCAAGATCGGCGAGGAGGTCCGCTTCATCGACGTGTCGAACTGGCGTGTCGTCGACATCCATCAGGATCTCCTGACCGGCGACGTGTTGCGCACCAACGCCAACGGCCAGCTCGCCATTGTCTTTTCCGATCATACCCAGGTTCGCCTTGGCCGCAATTCGTCGCTGCAGGTCAAGAAGATGGCCGCGAGCGGCGACACGACGCTGGAGCTGCAATCGGGAACGATCTGGGCGCGCGCCGAGCGCGGCGGCCAGGGCCTGACGGTGGAAACGCCGGCGGCCGCAGCCGCCATCCGCGGCACCGACTGGACGATGACCGTCGAGGGCGCCAAGACCTCGATGATCGTGCTCGAAGGCCGCGTCGCGCTTACCAACCCGCAGGGCAGCGTCGAGGTGAACGAGGGCGAAGGAGCGGTCGCCACGATCGGCCAGGCGCCGCGCAAGCTCGTCATCGTCACACCCGACGATCGCGAGCAGATGCTGTTCTACCTGAACCTGCGTGACGGCTTCGGCCTGATGCCGACCTCGCCGCTGCCGGCAGGCCGCATGGCCGACGAGCGCCGCCGGCTGCTGGCTTTGCCGCCGGAGCGTCGCACCACCGAGGACTGGCTGGAGCTTGCCGAAGTGCAGAGCGCCTTCGATGGCCGGCAGGTTGCAGCCGCCACGCTTCAGGAGGTTCGGGGCCGCAAGCTGACGACCGCCCAGAAGGCCCGCGTCGACCTGATCGATGCCACGATCGCCGGCTCCGAAAAACGATACGACGAAGCCGCAAGGCTATTTGCGGCAGCACTGCCGCATCTCGACGCCAACCGCCGCAACATGGCGCAGTATGGCGGCTATTTCGCCCGTTCGCTTGCCGATCCCGCCGATGTCGAAAAACCGCCGTCATCAGCTGTCGGCCCCTATGGCGCGATCATGCAGGCCTACACCGCCGGCTTTCTGCAAAATCCGCGCGCCGCCATCGATGTGATCAGCCAAGCCGAGAAGCGTTTTCCCGACGATCCCACCCTGCCCGCGATCCGCGCGCAGCTGGCGCAGTTGATCGATGACCGCGCCCAGATGCAGGAGGCGGTGAACCGCGCCCTCTCGCTCGATCCCAACCACCCGATCGCCCTTGCCGCCCGCGCCTCCTACAAGGCGAGCTACGAAAGCGACATCGACGGCGCTTTGGCCGATCTGAACCGCGCCATCGAGCTTGCGCCGGGGGCATCGGGATCGTTAAACTCGATGGGCCTGCTGCAGAGCGCCCGCGACGCCAATGGCGAGGCCGAGGCCGCCTTCCTGAAGGCGATCGCGCTCGACCCGCAGGACCCCGTCCCCCACGGCAATCTTGCCATTCTCTATCTCGACCAGTCCAGGATGAAGGATGCCAAGCGCGAGATCGATGCGGCACTCGCCGTCGATCCGTCCTACGACATCGCTCTCCTCGCCCGCGGCCGCTACTACCTGCAGACCGGCGAGCGCGACAAGGCGCTGGCGGACTTGCTGGCGGCCAGCACCGCGAATCCGGCGCATTCGCAGTCACAGCTGATGCTCGCCGCCGCCCATTACGAAAAGGGTGACCGCATCCCCTCCGCACAGGCGGTCGACAATGCCGACAGGCTCGACAAGAACGATCCCGTCATCTCCTCCTTCCGCACCGCCGTCGACATCGACGACTACGACGCCGACGGCGCGATCCGCAACGCCCAGGAGTTTCTCCGCCGCTCCAGGGCGCGCGGCGGCGACTACAGCGCGCTCGGCGCCAACCAGGATGCCGGCTCGACGCTGAACAACGCCTTCCGCCTGCAGGGCTTGGACGCCTGGGGCCGCTATTATGGCGATGCGGTCTTCAGCCCCTTCGAGGGCAGCGGCTACACCGACCAGTCGATCAAGGGCAGCATCTTTCCCTTCAGCAACGCGACTGATTTCGGCGACGACAATATCAGCCAGTACCGCGTCAACACGTCGAGCTTTTCCTCGCTCTTCCAGGGCCTGCTGCTCGATCCGCATATGCTGTCGGGCCGTTCGCGCTCGGCGACGCTTCTGCGCACCCCCTTCATCGAAGGTTCGCTCGGCGGCGGCATCAACAGCGTCGACGGCCATACGAGGCGCATCGGTGAGGCCGAAATCCAGGGCTTCTCCAACGAAACCATCCCGCTCAGCTTCTACGGCAACCTGAACTGGGAGGAGATCGCTCGCGACGGCAACTATACGGATTTCGGCGGCTTCTCCACCGAGAACAAGATCCTCAGCGGCAATGGTTATCTCACAGCGACGATCACCCCTGATGATCGTATCGTCGCTTATTTCAATGGCGCCAGACGCGATTTCGACCTCGACACCTTGAGCAGTAATTCCCAGCTGTCGACCATTCTGAACGACGGGCTGTTCGATCCCATCCTCGTTCCCTTTTTCGGCATCCCGCGGGTGCCTGATGAGTTACCGCTCTATCAGACCCGGCGCGACATCATTACGACGACCAATGCCGGCATCGGCTGGAGCCACACATTCGGCTACGAAAACGTGCTGAACACGGCACTGCTCTATTCCGGCACGCGAACGAAGACGACCGACGAACTGGCGTTCGACTGGGAGACGGTGCCGTTCCTTGGCGGTCCCGGCACCGATATCCGCCCGTTTGGACAGATCAGCCAGGACCAGAGCTCGAAGACATATGTCGCCGCCCTCAACCACGATATCGGGGCAGGACCCCTGACCTTCCGCTACGGCGTCGAAGGCGGCTGGATCGATGCCCATAACAGCAGCTTCCTGCACATCGAGGATATCATTCCGGGCTTCCTCGACGGCACGACGCTTGGCCCCACCGAGGCCGACAACCGCGTCGATATCGCCCGCGCCTATGTCGACGTGCTGCACGAGATCACCCCTGATCTGAAGGGGGAATATGCGCTGTTCGGCACGCGCATGTCTGGCGACGGCGTCGATGTCAGCCGGCTGGAGCCGCGCTTCGGCCTTGCCTGGTCACCCGTCCGGAACCATTGGCTGCGTGCCGCCTTCATGCGTCAGAGCGTCGATACCGGCGTTCCAACGCTGGCGCCGGTCGGCATCCTCGGCCTGCAGCCGAACCAGTTCTCGGTCGGCATCGAAGGTTATAGCGATACGGTGGCGCTGCAATGGGATGCCGAGTGGACCGATCGTTTCTTCACCTCGGTCGAATACCAGCACCAGGAGTTGCATGATTTCTCGATCGACTTTCCGCTGATCTCGCTTCCGGCGGCCGACAGCCTGCCGCTGTCGCGCGGCAGCGTGGACCGCGCCGCCGTGACTGCCAACGTCGCGCTCGGCTACGGTTTCGGCCTTTCCGCCACCTATGCCTACATGGAATCGGAGAACAAGGACCCGCTGGAGCCGAACTACGGCGGTACGCTGCCGTTCATTCCCCGCAACTCTGGCCAGATCGCGCTGACCTGGGTGAACGAGGCCAAGGTCAAGGCGACGGTGGCGGCCAATTATGTCGGCGAGCGCGATGGTGACGATCTCGGCACGAAACTCGACGACTATTGGAGCCTCGATGCCCACCTGATCTGGGAACCCCTGGACAAACGCATCGCGCTGGAAGCGGCCGCCTACAACCTGCTCGATGAGGATTTCGAGCTCACGCCCGGCGTGCCCGGCTGGGGCCGCGCCTTCAAGGGCACGCTCAAAGTCCGCTTCTGATGCGGGTGCGAGGCAAGCCTCGGCCGACCGGCGGGCAAGCCGAAAGCCGTCATCTGAGGCTGCTGGTGCTGGCGCTCGCAACGCTCGTCACCATCTCGCTGCTGTCGCGCCTGCCGGCATGGTTGCTGCTGGAACTCAGAAGTTTCGACTATCTCTCGACCGTCAATGATCCACGCCCGCCGCAAGGCGGGCCTGTCATCGTCGCGATCGACGAGCCGTCGCTTGCCGATATCAATGCGCAGTGGCCCTGGCCGCGCAGCCTGCATGCCGAGCTTGTCAGGCAGTTGCGCACGGCCGGCGCCCGTGTCATCGGCCTCGACATCATCATGGCCGAACCCTCGAACCCCGACAACGACGACGCGATCACCAAGGCCGTCGGCCCCGATGTCGTGCTCGCCGGCGACGAAACGCTGATCGAGACGCCACAGGCTTCCCAACTGATCCGCGCCACGCCGCTGCCGCAGCTGACCGAAGCGGGTGCTGTGACCGGCATTGCCTCCATCGATCTCAGCGGCGACGGCACGTTCCGGCGCATTCCGGGCTATCAGGACGGTTTTGGCGCCATGCTAATGAAAGCGGCATCGGGAACAGCAAACGCAGCCCTGCCGGCCGGCCGGCTCATCCAATCCTTCGGTCCGGCCCGCAGCTATCCCACGGTCTCCTACTACCAGGCGCTCGACCCTGAGAACCTGCTGCCACCGGATTATTTCAAGGGCCGCGTCGTGCTGGTCGGCCTCAGCCTGCAGAATGCCCCTGCCATCGACAAGGGCGGCGTCGATGCCTTCGCCACACCCTACACCGTCCACACCGGCACGTTGACCTCGGGCGTCGAGATCCAGGCGACGATCTACGACAATATCCGTCGTGGCCTGTCGATCGCGGAAGCCCGCCTGCCGCTGGTCGCCGCCTGCATCCTGATCTCCGTGCTGCTCGCCGCCGCCACCGTCTGGCGTTCGACGGGATGGTTGACGATCGTCGCCAGCGCCGTGGCCGTGTTCGCCTTCGCGGCGGCGAGTTTTGCCGGCATCCGATTTGCCCACGTCTTCGTCTCGCCGCTTGGGCCAGTCGTTGCCTATGTCTCGGTCGCCTTCGGCCAGGCCGCCTTCGACTATGCCGAGGAGCGCCGCAACAAGCGGCAGATCATCCGCGCCTTCGCACAATATATCTCGCCCGATCTGGTCAAGCGCCTGTCGAACGATCCCTCGCAGCTAAAGCTCGGCGGCGAGCGGCGCACACTCTCGGTGCTGTTTTCGGATGTGCGTGGGTTCACCACCATCGCCGAGACGCTGAAGGACGATCCGGAGCAGCTGACCGGCCTGATTAACCGGCTGCTGACGCCGCTTTCCGACGTGGTGATGGATCATGGCGGCACGATCGACAAATATATGGGCGACTGCATCATGGCCTTCTGGAACGCCCCACTCGACGATCCCGACCATGCGCTCCACGCGGTCACCGCCTCGCTCGCCATGCAGGCGGCGATATCGAGCCTGAACCGTGAGCTGGAACGGGAGGCGGCGGCGCGCGGCGGCAAGCCGCATGTGCTGAAGATGGGCGTCGGCATCAACACCGGCGAATGCATCGTCGGCAACATGGGCTCGACCCGCCGCTTCGACTATTCCTGCCTCGGCGACAGCGTCAACCTCGCCTCCCGCCTCGAAGGCGCCTCGAAGAATTATGGCGTAGCACTGCTGCTCGGCGAGGAGACCGCACGGCTGGTCGCCGGCACCTACACCGTCGTCGAGCTCGATCGCATCATCGTCAAAGGCCGCACTGTCCCCTCGCCCGTCTATACCGTCGTGCACAAGGCCAAGGCCGAAGCCCTCGCCGCCCATCGAGCCTTCACGCAAGCGAAATACGCCGGCACACTTGCGCCATCCGACCCCGCCTTCGACAGGCTGGCCGCCGATATCCCCGAGCTTGCCCCCTATTACGCGATCGTCCGCGATGCGCTGGCCGAATCCGGCGAGGAATGACCGGCGACGACGTCTTCTCACGCCTGATAATTGCGCACGGATGTTCGTTCATGAGCCACTCGTTTTGCCAAAGGCGTACATGTTAGTCGGCGCGCCATGCAGCATCACCTCCCGCTCGAAGTTGAAGCCACATTTCTCAAGAATGCGTCTTGAAGCGGCATTGGCGGTGCGAACTAATCCGATCACCCGCTCCGCATGAAGATGATCAAAGGCAACCGCCAGGGCTTCCCCGACCAATTCCGTGGCGTATCCATAACCCCAGCTCTCGGGTTGCAGATGATAGGAAAGGTTGAGGCCGTCGAATTCCTTGGAAACGGTCACGCCGCCGAAACCGATCAACGCACCGTTCTCCTCAACGGCCCAGCGCCCAAACCCGTGATCTTTCCAATGCCCGATGTCGCGCGCAAGCCGCGCTGCACTTTCTTCCGGCGAGTCCGGGCGCGGCACCGGTCGGTGTGCGACCAATTCCGGCCGCGAAAAAAGTCTGGTCAGGAAATCGATATCCCCTTCCGCGGGAATTCTGAGACGCAATCTGGCGGTACGCCTTACCGCCGACGGCAAGGCACTCTTGAATTCGTTCTCAAGCATCTTCCATCCAATTTTGAAAACTCGGCAATGTGACTGATACCAAATTATTCCAGGCGGCGCGCTTCCAGCGGCGCGTCCTGCCTGAATCCCTCGAAATAGCGGCCGCCATGTAAGGCAAGCTCCCGATCGGCCAAAGCCAGAAATCGGGCGCCATCGCCCGCTGCCGCCAGCCTGAACGCCGCGTCGAATTCCGCTGCCAATTGCGCGTCGAGCTCTCTCATCAGACGCGGCGCCCATTTTCCCCGGCCAGCCCACGCGCCACGCCCGAGGAGGATCAGGTCGGCGAGCTTTTGATAGAGCGGCGCGGCGATGGCGGCGATCTCTTCGGGCGGGCGCGTTCCGCGCAGATCGTCGGCCAGATCGGTGACCTGATAGCGCAGCAAGTCGTAGTCTGCCCCGGCAAGAGGCTTGGGTCCTGCCGCCAGCATCCTTGCCGCCCTTGCCTGGATGACGTGGGCGCTGTCGATATCCGGCCCCAGTATGCTGCCGGTG
Source organism: Rhizobium beringeri (assembly GCF_004306515.1). Lineage (NCBI taxonomy): Bacteria > Pseudomonadati > Pseudomonadota > Alphaproteobacteria > Hyphomicrobiales > Rhizobiaceae > Rhizobium > Rhizobium beringeri. Next base: position 2,666,812 of record NZ_SILG01000001.1, read on the forward strand.
ACAATCATGTTGACCATGATGGGATAACCGCTGTCGGCATCCTGATGGAGATAATGCGCCAGTGTCTGCGGATCGTGGACGAAGGCCTCGACCGGGAAACCGTCCTCAGTGAACGATTCCCGCCAGGCTCTTTCGAGCGACGGGAACACGACGACCAGATCGATATCCGAAAACGCGGTTCCCTCGCCACGCATGAGGGAACCGGCCACATAACTGAAAGCAGCCCCGGCAAAGCGGCTGGCGACACAGTGGCGGGCAGCGGCCAGCGCCCGCTCCGCAAGAATATGCTTCTGGATATCGTCCACGATCTCGTCCTCGAATGCGGACACGGGCGGGAACAAAAAACCCGCTCGTCTCCGGCGGGTTGGTCTTAGCAGCGATGAACGGAATTCAGTTCACGCGTCTACCACCCACCGCGGCGCGGTGGTCGTAGACGTCATCGAAACTCTAAAAATCCTGCTCATGGCCAAGATTACCCCGCGACCATGACAGCGTCAATGCACCGAAGCCGGACGCCAAGGACGGCTTTCCCGCCGCGATGTTTTCCGTCTAAGATGGCGCAAGACTCGTAAACAGGAAGATCCCGCCAATGTCCGATCCCGTCACCGTCATCCCGCTTCCGCAACCGGTGCTGCTGCCGGTCGAGGGCAGCGCCGAGCGTTTTCCGGTGCGCCGCGTCTATTGTGTCGGGCGCAACTATGCCGACCATGCCATCGAGATGGGCCATGATCCCAGCCGCGAGCCGCCCTTCTTCTTCCAGAAGAATGCCGACAACCTGCTGCCGGCGGGCAAGGCCTTTCCTTATCCGCCGCTGTCGAACGACGTGCATTACGAGGTCGAGTGCGTGCTGGCGCTGAAATCGGGTGGCGCGAACATTAAGGCCGCCGACGCGCTCGACTGCATCTACGGCTACGCCGTCGGCATCGATTTCACCCGTCGCGACCTACAGGGCGAGGCAAAGAAGCTCGGTCGTCCCTGGGAAGTCGGCAAGGCCTTCGAACATTCCGCTCCCGTCTCTTCGATCATTCCGGCAAGCCGCCTCGGCCACCCCGCCGAAGGCAAGATCTGGCTGGAACAGAACGGCAAGCGCGTGCAGGACGGCGATCTCAACCAGATGATCTGGAAGGTGCCGGAGATCATCGCCGAACTGTCGAAGCTCTTCACCCTCGCACCGGGCGATATCATCATGACCGGCACGCCCGCCGGCGTCGGCGCGGTGGCCAGGGGCGATCGCATCAATTGCGGCATCGACGGCGTAGCCACCCTATCGGTCGAGGTCGTCTGAGGAGAAAGCGATGCCCGTCTACGCACTTGGCGGATCGACGCCGAAACTGCCCGCCGCTGGCCTCTATTGGATCGCACCGGACGCCAATATCATCGGCCAGATCGAGCTCGGCGAGAATGTCGGCATCTGGTTCAGCGCCGTGCTGCGCGGTGACAACGAGCCGATTACCGTCGGCGAAGGCACCAACATCCAGGAAGGCGTGATGGCCCATACCGACATGGGCTTCCCGCTTACGATAGGCAAAGACTGCACCATCGGCCATCACGCCATCCTCCACGGCTGCACCATCGGCGACAACACGCTGATCGGCATGGGTGCGACCATCCTGAACGGTGCGAAGATCGGCAACAACTGCCTCGTCGGCGCCAATGCGCTGGTCACCGAAGGCAAGGATTTCCCCGACAACTCCCTGATCGTCGGAACTCCTGCCCGCGCGGTGCGCGTGCTCGATGAGGCGGCAATCGAAGCCATCCGCCGCTCGGCAAAAAACTACGTCGCCAACTGGCAACGCTTCGCGCGGGACCTGAGGAAAATCGATTGATAGGATAACGCGAGGCTGGTGGTCAGGCGCCCTTTGCGCCCGCCAAGGCGTTCACCACACGCCCGGAATCCAGCGCCAACGCACACGCACCATATAGTCCGCATAGCCTTCGAGGCCCTTGCGCAGTTCGGCCTCCTCGCCGAGCGTACGGCCGAAGAGGACGATGACGAGCAGGCCGGCGGGAATCAGCGCGTAGAGCGATCCAAGCGACAGCGCCATGCCGACGCTGAGCACGATGGCGGTTGCGTATCCGGGATGGCGGATGGCGGCGTAGGGTCCGGTGTCGATTACCTTGTGGTCGCGGTCGGTCTGGATGCGCACCGTCGGCTCGAAATGCCGGTTGACCGATTGCGCCCAGGTTAAGCCGAGATAACCTGACGTCATCAGGAGATAGCCGATGAAGACGATCCAATCGGGCTGTGGCGCCCAATGGAAACGCCCGTCGTCGAACGCGCCGACCGGAAGAATGGCGGCAAAGAGAATGATTGTCAGCGTCGCCACCACTGCGTCCCAGGGCCTAGTGCCTTTCTGATATCGGCTGCGCGCCGCAAACAGCTCCGGATTTGTCCGCCAGATCCAGATGATCGCGACACATGTCAGTGCAAGGAAGAGGCCGAGAAAGATCCAGCCACGCGGCCAGTCGAGCGTACCGGCCGGCCAGAACAGCGCGGCAAACATCACGGCAATGGTGATGGCGAGCGAGCCGAGTGATGGCGCCGCCGCTGCGAACGAATGATTGGGCCGAGTGTCCTGCTCTGTCATGACCGCTTTTCGTTCAACCCGGAATGAGCTGTCTGCTTCCAAGGGACGCCGCCCAAGTCTAACACTACCGCACCGGATTGAGGAGACGGAACGCACCCCGATGGCAGTGTAGGGAGCGAAAGCTGCCCTTGATCGCAACGACGCTTTTGCATCCAGCATTCGAGATGTCGGAAAATTCTGCCGGCGCCGCAATGATGGTTGAGGGCGGATTTCGGTAAAGAGCCGCCTACTCGGCAGCTTCCAGAAACTGGCTGTTTCGCGAGGATGAGGCAAGAGCCTGAACCCTGGCTTCGGCCTTGGCGATCAGCTGATAGAATTCGTCCTGTGCTTCGACATCCAGCTGAATAACGGCATTGACGTCATCCGGCGTATCGCAAACGCAGGCGACCGCCGAAATGGGACAGATGCCGCCAGGATAACGCTTGCCGGCGCCCGTATAGGCGCGGCGGCCCCAACGCTCGGAATAAACCGTCTCTTCCCGCTCGAGATGCAGGATCGTTCCCTTGCAGGCGATCACGATAGCCGCCTTACCGTAAGCGAACCAATGATAGTTCAGCTTCCGGAGAATATATTTGCCGGTGATATCCTCGCCAGCCAGTTCGGCAGGGTTTTCAATCATTCTAATCATGACGGCTTCCTCAACGTTTAAACAATATCCGTCATGTCTTCGCGCGCAGCAAGTCAAAAAACGCAGCTTTTGGAGACACTTAGTCACAAAGTGTTTCCGATTCTTACATTAACCACGCGCCGGGCACCCCCTTGTGAACACAATTCTTCGTCGAATTTCCCGCAACCTGCTACCGATTTCGTCATTGTCCGAGGTGGCAGTCACGTCAATGTCCCCTTGTGTTTTTCGGCGCGGGCTCGATATGTTTCCCTGATTGGTCCGAAGACCGCGCCGTTTTTCATCCCACGAAACGGCCGGCTGTTTCGCCAGTTGGTCACCACAGGAGAATTTCATGGTCGACGCGATCAACCCCATCTCCGCCACCGCCCCGTCCGAACCCACTAAGGTCGGCACCAGCACCTCGATCGGCTCCGAACCGGACAATGCCTGGGTCGCCGCACGCCAGTCGCAGATCACGGCCGATCAGCTGGCAGCGAAGAGGGCCGTGGAGAAGGAAGCCGCAAACGATCTCATCCCGCATGCGGATCTGATCGTCGACGACGAGAAGCATCCGCAAAAGCGGCACGGGCATGCGGCAGCGGAAGAAGGGGAAGAGGCCGGCGAACAGGCGGAACTGCCGGTCTTATCAGGCGAAAGCGATCGGATCGGCACCCGCAATTTCGACGACGACACACCCTTCGGCGAGCGCGTCGCCATCATCTGATCAAGAGCGCACCGAAATCGCGCCTTCACATCACATTGATGGCATTCATCTTCAACTTGGCCCCGAGCAGACGATCAGCAACAGCGCTGCCGGATGCTATGAATGCAAGCGCTGCAGCGCTTCACGTGCCAACTCGTCGACCCCTTCCGACTGGTCCGCCTTGCTCGGTTGATCCGCCAGCTTCCGGAGGTCGCCCTCAAGCGCTTCAACAACCTCCATCGACAGCTTTTCGACGATCAGTTGAAAGCAGAAATATTTTTGAGGGGAGTCATCTCCTTGGAGAACGCGCGACACCGGATCAACAATTGGCATTCCGAGTGTGACGAGAAAACGAGCCAGAGGTGGAGCAATAGGCCAGTTGCCGTCCGCGGTCCACGCCAGCAAGTCATCCAGGATCGGAGCGATCGCAGGATAACCAGCGCTCTCGATACTAGAAAGAGCGGCAACGTCGTGCTTGTCACGAGGGACAAGGCTCCTTGCATCGAACACGCCAATCACTCCATCTTGTTGGGCCTCTGCCCACCTCGAAGCTGGGCTTCGATTGCCATTTTGTCGATCACCGACCAGACCTCAACGATCTTGCCGCCGCGAAATTCGTAGATCACGTTCTCGGTGAAGGAAAGGCGCCTGCCGTTCACATCGAGGTCGAGGAATTTTGCCTTCGGCCTGCAATCGAAGTCGAGCCGGCAGGCTATGTATGGCGGATCGCAAAGGAGCATCAGCACCTTGAAATAGAGATCGGGAATCTCATCGAAATCCCGCTCGAGCATGGCGACGTAACCCGACAGCCCGAGCCGCCGGCCGTTATGAACTGCATCGTCGCCGACGAACTGCCCGAGATTGGGCCAGTCCTGCCTGTTCAGGCAGGCGATGTAGCCGCGATATATCTCCGCGAGTTCGGTTTTCGTCACGCGATCGTCCCTGGCTTGAGTTCTGTGACAAAGATAGCGCCGGGATCTGCACTTGCCAGCGGCGAGCGCGCCGCCTCGAGACTTTCAGTTCAGGAGAACTCGCCTGCACGGGGACCAGCAAGCGTCACGCGCCAGCCCGTTCGCGATTGGAAATCCTGAGTGGCCAGAAACGTATAGCCCGTCGTGCGCCAGAGCCGCACGGCGCTGGTCAGATTGTCGAGCACATAATCGCCGCCGTCCGTCCGGGCAATGAGAACGACATGGTTTTGATCATGCGGTCCAATCACCACGGAAAGCGCCAGCCTGTTCGATGGAAAACCGGCTTCGATCAGGTCCTTCATCTTCTGGAGAGCGTAGTCCTCACAGTCGCCACGGCCGGCAACCGGCAGAGACCAAACATCCTTATTTCGGGAAGACGAGCGATCCTCCGCGGGAATGATACGTCCATTTACGGCACGATTGACCTTTTGAAGAAGCGCTGTTCCTGCCTGATCATTCAGCTGTTGCGCCGCCATCCTGCCGCACAGCCATTTGTACTTGGCGCAGGCTGCGGCGAATCCCACGGGGGCGCCGATGCTTCGCGTCACAGGAAGCGATGATCCCGCAACAGCTTGAAAATGCAGAAGAATGAATAAAAAGGCAGCGAGCGAAAATAGGCGCTTCATAGCCGATTCCTTTTATTTGTTGCGAGACGATAACATAGGCAGAATAAAAATTTAGTAAAATTTTATACTTGCGAATTTAACTGTATTAGATGAATGAGACAGATTAACCATCATCTATTCTTCGTGTTAATTGATTGTTAGTGTAGTAGTCCTCCCCATTAACATTTAGTTAACCCTGGGAGATGGATTGAAATGATCAGCAGAGCAGCGAAATTCAGCATCGCCGTTGCTTCCCTTCTGGCAAGCAGCAGCTTGGCAACGGCAGCCCCGGCAGTCGTTAATTGCAAGGCCGCAGTTCGCGGTACACTCGAATACAGGCTGTGCATGCCGACCAGAGCAATTCAGTCCGATAGCAGGTTCAATCCGAACGATAGCGATCGCGGCAGCCAAAACATTGGCGGCGGCAAGAAGACATCCAGCACCGGCTCCGTCGCCAGCAATGGGAATGATGGTAATGGTAACGGCACCGGCAATGGTAACGGCACCGGCAATGGTAACGGCACCGGCAATGGCAATGGCACCGGCAATGGCAATGGCAATGGCGACGGCAGCGGCAGCGGCAATGGCAATGGCGACGGCAACGGCAACGGCGACAATGGCGGAAAGGACGATCACGGCGGCAAGGGCCATGATCATCACGGCGGCGGCAAGGGCGGGAAAGATCACGGGCACGGCAAGGACGGTCCGGGCCACGGTGGAAAAGACAATCACGGCGGCAAGGACCGCGATCATCACGGCCACGACAAGGGCGGAAAAGATCACGATCACGGCAAGAGTGGCAATGAAGGCCCCGGCAAGGGCGGTAATGACGGTCACGGCAAGGGCGGCAATGACGGCCCAGGCAAGGGTGGTAACGACGGCCCAGGCAAGGGTGGTAACGACGGTCCAGGCAAGGGTGGTAACGACGGTCCAGGCAAGGGCGGTAACGACGGTCCAGGCAAGGGCGGTAACGACGGTCCAGGCAAGGGCGGCAATGACGGCCCCGGTAACGGCGGCAACGACGGTCCCGGCAAGGGCGGCAATGACGGCCCCGGTAACGGCGGCAACGACGGTCCCGGCAAGGGCGGCAATGACGGCCCCGGTAACGGCGGCAACGACGGTCCCGGCAAGGGCGGCAATGACGGCCCGGGTAAGGGCGGAAACGACGGCCCAGGCAACGGCGGCAACGATGGTCCCGGCAACGGCGGCAACGACGGCCCGGGTAAGGGCGGAAACGACGGCCCAGGCAACGGCGGCAACGATGGTCCCGGCAACGGCGGCAACGACGGTCCCGGCAACGGCGGTAACGACGGTCCCGGCAAGGGCGGCAATGACGGCCCAGGCAAGGGCGGCAACGACGGTGCCGGCAAGGGCGGCAAGGGCGGTTCTGAATCTAAGCCAGACTAACCCGATCGGTGAGAGGCGAGGCCGGGTTACCGGCCTCACCTTTTTGATCGCCGCTTTGTGCATCAATCGGCGTCTAATACCGTCGGGACCCGGCGGGCTCGGCCATCGCAATAGCTCGTCAGGCGGATAACATCGCTTTGCCAGCGAGCTCCTCGGCAGATCATGCCAGTCCGATCACAGTTTTCCGTTCCACCATCGGAGCCCAACAAGGTCGGCACCAGCACCTCAATCGCGTCGAATCCGACAATGCCTGGGTCGCAGCCCGCCAATCGCACATCACCGCTGACCAGGCTGGCACCCCAAAAGACCGCAGAGCAGCAAAAGGCGGAACAACCAAATCGGCACCCGCGACTTTTATGACGACACGCCTTTCGGTGAGCGCGAGGCGATCGTCTGGCGAATGCGAGCGAAGCTTACGCCGCACAGGCCTCGCACAACCCACGGATCTCGATCGTCGTCTTCTCGGGCTTGAACTTCTGCCCGCGCACCCACTCCATCAGCCGGTGGTCGACCTCGTGGTCGTGGAACTCCATCACCTGGCCGCAGCTTTCGCAGATGGCGAAGGCGACGATGCCGTGGCTGTGGCAGTCGTCGCCCGGATGAGCGCAGGCGACGAAGGAGTTGATGCTTTCGAGCCGGTGCACGACGCCGTATTCAAGCAGCTTCTCCAGTGCACGGTAGACCTGCAGGGGCGCACGAAAGCCGTGGTCACGCAGCTTGTCGAGGATGGTGTAGGCGCTGAGCGGCCCTTCGGCCTTTTCGAGCACGTCGAAGACCAGCGACTGGTTCTTGGTCAATTGCGGTGTCGTCATGAGCCTTGTCCTTGCATGACAGCGCGGTGGCGCCTGACCGGAAGCAGGCTGAGCATGAAGAGGATCAGCGCCGCGACCACGATCGAGGGGCCGGAGGGCGTGTCGTAGGTGAGCGAGCCGAACAGCCCGCCGACGACGGCGACCGCCCCGATCAGCGAGGCGAGCACCGCCATGATCTCCGGCGTCGGCGAGAAGCGCCGCGCCGCAGCCGCCGGAATGATCAGCAACGAGGTGATCAGCATGATGCCGACGATCTTCATGGCAATGGCGATGACCACGGCCATCAGCAGCATGAAGAACAGCCGCGCCCGCTCCGGTTTCAGCCCCTCGGCCTCGGCGAGCTCGGCATTGACGGTCGCAGCCAAGAGCGGCCGCCACAGCCAGACCATTGCCAGAAGCACGAAGAGCCCCCCGCCCCAGATCAGCGCGATGTCGGCCGTGGAAACGGCAAGGATATCGCCGAACAGGAAGGCGATGAGATCGATCCGCACCCAGCTCATGAAGGCGACCATGACGAGACCGATCGCCAGTGTGGCATGCGAGAGAATGCCGAGCAGCGCATCGGCCGACAGCGCCTGGCGCTTCTGCAGGAAGAGCAGCAGCACTGACACGAGGGCGGCGACGGCAAAGACCGCCAGTGTCAGGTTGAGTTCGAAGAGCAGCGACAGTGCGACGCCGAGCAGCGCCGAATGGGCGATCGTATCGCCGAAATAGGCCATGCGCCGCCAGATGATAAAGCAGCCGAGCGGCCCCGTCGTCAGCGCCAGGCCGACGCCGGCAAGGATGGCGCGCACGAAGAAATCGTCAAGCATGGCGCTCTCCCGCTGCATGCGCGTGCGGATGGGCATGGTCGGCATGATCGTGACCATGTTCATGACCGTCATGCCCATGGTCATGCGCATGATGGCCGTCATCGGGGTGGCAATGATCGGTCACCGTGCCGTCGGCATGTTGCACGCGGCCGTCCGGCAGGTGCGTATGATCGTGGTGATGGCTATAGACGGCAAGCGTCTGCGCCGCCCGGCTGCCGAACAGCTGCACATATTCCGGGCTGCGGCTGACGGCTTCGGGCGTGCCGCGGCAGCAGACATGGCCGTTGAGGCAGATGACCGTGTCGGTCTCGGCCATGACCACGTGGAGATCGTGCGAGATCAGCAGGATGCCGCAGCCAGTCGCATTGCGGATCGACTTGATGAGGTCGTAGAGGGCGATCTCCCCGGAAAAGTCGACCCCCTGCACCGGCTCGTCAAGCACCAGCAGATCGGGCTTGCGGGCTATCGCCCGGGCCATCAGCGCCCGCTGGAACTCCCCGCCGGAAAGGTGCTGGACCTCGGCATCGAGCATATGGGCGATGCCGGCGGATTCGAGCGCCGAAAGCATATCGCGCTCCGGCAGTGGTCCTGTCAGCGTCATCAGCCGGCGCACCGAAAGCGGCAGCGTCCAGTCGATCGACAGCTTCTGCGGGACATAGCCGACCTTGAGGCCGGCCTTGCGCTCCACCCTGCCCTCATCAGGCTTCAACACACCGATCGCCGCCTTGGCGCTGGTCGATTTGCCCGAGCCGTTCGGCCCGATCAGCGTGACGATCTCGCCGCGCGCGACGGAAAAATCGACACCCCGCACCAGCCAGCGGCCATTGCGCAGAATGCCGACATCTTCAAGCGAAACCAGCGGTTCGGCCCTGATACCAGCGGGGGTCTTTGCGGGAGAAAGCATCAAATTTTCCGAAAGTGCTGTTGCGTCCTGCTATTGCACACGTTATAGCATAACGCAATTGATGTAATAACATAACAATTGTAATTCAAGTGGAGCATATTGATGAAACGTGCCTTGGGGCCTGCCCTTAAAATCCTGGCCCTCAGAATGCCGACCCTCGCAATCCCGGCCCTGGCGATCCCCGCTCTGCTCTTTGCCAGCACCATGCAGGCAGCCGATGCGCCTGTCGTCGTCACCTCGATCAAACCGATCCATTCGCTGGTCTCGGCGATCATGCAGGGTGTCGGCGAACCCGAGTTGATCGTCGATGGCGCCGCCTCCCCGCATACCTACAATCTGAAGCCATCGAATGCCCGCGCCCTGCAGGAAGCCAAGGTGATCTTCTGGGTCGGCCCCGGCCTTGAGGCCTTCCTGGAAAAGCCGCTGCAGGCGCTGGGCCGGGATGCCAGCATCGCGGCCCTCGACGACGCGCCCGGCCTTGTCAAGCTGCCCTTCCGCGAAGGCGGCGCCTTCGAGCCGCATGATGACGCCCCGGAGCACGAAAGTGCTTCCGGTCAGCATCAGGCTGACGCCGCACATAATGCTGATCCCGGGCACGACAGTGACCACGACCACGGCACATTCGACACGCATCTCTGGCTCGACCCGATGAACGCCAAGGCCATGGCGGCCATGATCACCACCACTTTGGTCGCCGCCGATCCTGCCAATGCACTGACCTATCAGGGCAACGCCAAGGCACTGGACGACAGGCTGGATGCGCTCGATGCCGAGATCAAGGGTGTCGTCGCTCCCGTCAAGGGCAAGCCCTTTATCGTCTTCCACGACGCCTACCAGTACTTCGAGCACCGCTACGGCATCCGCGTCGCCGGCTCGATCACCGTCAGCCCGGAAACCATTCCCGGCGCCGAGCGTGTTTCGGAAATCCACCGCAAGGTCGGTGAACTCGGCGCCACCTGCGTCTTTGCCGAACCGCAGTTCGAGCCGCGCCTCGTCAATGTGGTCATCGAAGGCACGCGCGCCAAGTCAGGCGTGCTCGATCCCGAAGCGGCAACACTGAAGGCCGGCCCCGATCTCTACTTCACCCTCATGCGCGGCATCGCCAACAGTATGAAGGACTGCCTCTCCAGCGCATGACCCTCATGCGCCGCTCCGCGCGTCCTGCCGGACACGCGACGCTCCGGAGAGCTGAGGCGAAAAGAGGCGGACAACCCCGTTCCGCCTTTTTTCGGCATATCAAATGTAATGATATAACATTAAGAGTGATCTTTTGAGGTTCCCATGGACAACAGACTTCCCGTCACGGTGCTTTCAGGCTTCCTCGGCGCCGGCAAGACGACACTGCTCAACCATGTGCTGACCAATCGCGAAGGCTTACGCGTCGCGGTTATCGTCAACGACATGAGCGAGGTGAATATCGATGCCGCCCTGGTGCGTGACGGCGGCGCCAACCTCTCCCGCACCGAGGAGCAGTTGGTCGAGATGACCAATGGCTGCATTTGCTGCACGCTGCGCGACGATCTGCTGAAGGAGGTGCGCCAGCTCGCCGATCAGGGCCGCTTCGATTACCTCTTGATCGAATCGACCGGCATCGCCGAGCCCCTGCCCGTCGCCACCACCTTCGAATTTCGCGACGAGAATGGCCAAAGCCTTTCCGACGTCGCAAGGCTCGACACTATGGTGACGGTCGTCGACGCCGCCAATCTGCTTGCCGATTATGCCTCGACCGATTTCCTCGCCGACCGCGGTGAAACGGCAGGCGACGGCGACAACAGAACCATCGTCGACCTGCTGGTCGAGCAGATCGAATTCGCCGATGTCGTGGTGCTGAACAAGATCGGCACGGCAGCCAAGGAGGAGCGCGACGCCGCGCGCAAGATCGTCACCGGCCTCAACCCGGATGCACGGCTGATCGAGGTGGATTTCGGCAAGGTCGCCCTGAAAGACGTGCTCGGCACCGGCCGCTTCGATATCGACAAGGCCGAGAATCATCCGCTCTGGTACAAGGAACTGCACGGCTTCCGCGACCACGTGCCGGAGACCGAGGAATACGGCATCCGCTCCTTCGTCTATCGCGAGAAGCGGCCCTTCCATCCGGCAAAGCTGCAGGCCTTCCTCGATCGGACATGGCCAGGCGTGGTGCGCGCCAAGGGCTTCTTCTGGCTGGCGACACGCCCGCACCATGTCGGCGAGATCAGCCAGGCGGGCGCGATCGTGCGCACCGGCAAGATGGGCCTCTGGTGGGCGGCAGTACCGCGCGAACAATGGCCCGAGGAACCGGCCTTCATGCGCGCCATCGGCCCCTATCTCGACCCTGTCTGGGGCGACCGCCGCCAGGAAATCGTCTTCATCGGCGCCGATCCGATGGACGAAGCTTGGATCAGAAAGGAACTCGACGCCTGTCTTGTCAGCACGGATGCCTTCGCGCCCGAGCGCTGGCGCGACCTGCCGGACCCCTTCGCCAGCTGGAACAGGCAGGTGGCATGAAGGCGATAGCCATCCGACCCTACCGCTGCGTCTGTACGGAATGCGACCCCCTGCCGCCGATCGAAGGGCTTCATCCCGAAACCGTCGAGGCAACAGGCGAACGGCGCGATCGGCAACGGCGATCCGACAGCCCTTTCCGGAGGCTTGCCGAACGCATTATTCCCGTCAGGAAGCCCTCCTGACGAGAGATTCGCTTGCCGGAAAACGAAAAGGGCGGACGAAGCCGCCCCTCTCCCGTCTATCTGCCTATCAACGGCCGGCAATAATGCTGGAGATGACGCCGCTGGTGACGCCGATCAGCAGGTAGTCATTATCGGCCCGCACCCAGCGATAACCGCGGGGCGGAGGCGCCAGCCGGTAGCGGCGGTAGTCGTTGACATCGGAGAACCGGCGACGTTCGCTGGCGTTGACGCGGTATCCCTTCTTCCAATGCGACCGGACGACCACTTTCTTCTGCACGACGACGTGGGGACGGCGATGATCGTCGGCGCTGGCCTGGGAAACAACCATCGGGGAAAGAAGGAAGGAGGCGGAAAGAAGAGCTGCAAAAATCTTTTTCATGTGGGGTTCCTCGTGTTGGGCACGTGACCAAACTAGGGCCGAAAAGATGAACCGAAACTGAAATAAAAATTAAACTTTTGTAATGGAATCCAATAGCTACGGGTCGAAGCTTATATTTTAGATTAAACTTATACACGGTGATCGAGGTTTTGGCTTCCTGCTGCTGGCGGCAGGCGGCATGCTCTCGGTTCGATCTAGTCTCGCCCAGAGGTGCTCAGCGATTTGGCATAACGAGATACATAAAAAAACTTGAAACGGGCGCATAATCGAGTTTCGAAGCGACACATCTTGGGAACAGGAGAGTTCAGGATGCCCCCGCGAGGGGACGATCAGATCAACACAACGAAGACCACAATGGAGGAAAACATGCCCGGTATCAGCATGCGCTACATCGTCGACGACGTCGATGCCGCGGTGGAATTCTACACAAGACATCTCGGCTTCTCCGTCGCGCTTCGTCCCGCACCGAGTTTCGCCATCCTGACCAGGGACGGTTTTCGTCTGTTCGTCAGCGGCATGACGGGACCGGGCGGAGCATCTCAAGCAATGCCCGACGGGCGAAAGCCGGAGCCTGGCGGATGGAATCGTATCCAGATCGAGGTCGGAGACCTGGAGGCAAAAGTCACCGCACTGCGCCAAGCCGGTGCGCGCTTCCGCAACGAGATCGTGCAGGGCATTGGCGGCAAGCAGATCCTGCTTGATGATCCGGCTGGGAACCCGATCGAACTCTTCGAAGCGCCCAAGAGGTGAATGGGGCGACGTCGGTCATGCGGTTCACCAAGCGTTTTACGCTTCGCATCGGTGAACCGCACGCATGATCCCGGTCATGCGGTTTGCCACGCATTTTGCGGCCAGCATCGCAAACCGACGCAGTATTTCGATTGCGGCAGCCCGGCTTCGGCATCTCTCGCCCCAGGACTAGCCGGAACGCCTTGCCACCGGTGTGCGAGCGTGTAGTTTCGGATTCCCATCAATTCGAAGGCAGGGAAAACATGTCCGATTCCGCCGGCGGGCTCTCCGACTATGTTGGGATACTTGCCGTGTTTCTTCTCGTCGCCGCCAATGGCTTCTTCGTTGCCGCCGAATTCGCCCTGGTGTCGGTCAGGCGTAGCCGCGTCGCCGAACTCGCTGCGGCAGGCCGCATGAACGCCTCGGCACTTCAGCGCGCCGTCGACAATCTCGACTCCAACCTTGCAGCCACCCAGCTCGGCATCACCATCTCGTCGCTCGCCCTCGGCTGGGTCGGCGAACCGGCACTTGCCCACCTTATCGAGCCGCTGCTGTCCTGGCTGCCCGGGCAATGGGCGACAACAGGCGCACATACCGTCGCCATCGTCATTGCCTTCGTCATCATCACGGCGCTGCACATCGTGCTCGGCGAGCTCGCGCCGAAAAGCCTGGCGCTTCAGCGCAGCGAAGCCACCTCGCTTGCCGTGGTGCGTCCGCTCGGGTTCTTCCTTGTGCTGTTCAAGCCGGCGATCTTTGCCCTGAACGGCATGGGCAACCTGGTGCTGCGGGGTGTGGGTCTTCGCGCCGGAACCGGCGAATCGTCGTTCCATTCGCCGCAGGAGCTCAAGCTGCTGGTCGCCGAGAGCCAGGAGGCCGGCCTTCTCAACCAGGTGCAGCAGCAGCTCGTCGAGCGGGTGTTCAACATCGGCGACAGGCCGATCTCCGACATCATGACCCCGCGTCTCGATATCGAATGGTTTGATGCCGACGACAGCGAGGCCGAGATCCTGAAGACCATCCGCGAATGCAGCCACGAACAATTGCTGGTCGCCCGCGGCTCGATCGACGAGCCGATCGGCATGGTGTTGAAGAAGGACCTTCTCGACCAGGTTCTCGACGGCGGCAAGGTCCGTCCGATGGAGGTGATCAAGCAGCCGCTGGTGCTGCATGAGGGCACCTCGGTCGTCCGCGTGCTCGACAGTTTCAAGGCCTCACCCGTTCGCCTCGCCATCGTCATCGACGAATATGGCAGCCTCGAAGGCATCGTTACCCAGACCGACCTGCTCGAAGCCATCGCCGGCGACCTGCCGGGATCCAATGAAGAGCCCGACATCGTCGTCAGGGAAGACGGGTCGCTCCTGATCGATGCGATGATGCCGGCCTTCGACGCCTTCGAACGGCTGGGCCTGCGCGATCGTCCGGATGCCGATTTCCATACGCTGGCGGGCTTCGCGCTGCATCAGCTCCAGCACATCCCCGAAGCCGGCGAAACCTTCGTCTTCGACAACTGGCGCTTCGAAGTGCTCGACATGGACGGCATGCGCATCGACAAGATGCTCGCGACGCGCATTCCCGCGGATGGGTCGGAGGCCTAGCCGACTGCCAGCGTCCAGATCATCCCTGCGGCTGCGCAGGCTAGCAGCGTCGCGATCACGGAGGCCTTGAAGCGGAAGATCGCGACGGCAGCAGCGGCAGACAACGCCATTGCCGCCGGCACAGCCGATTGCAGCACGGGGATATCGAGCCGCAAGCCTCCAAGGCGGACGGTCGCAACCTCGGCAAACAGCGTGTGCAGGGCAAACCAGATAGCGAGGTTGAGGATGACCCCGACCACCGCCGCCGTTATGGCCGACATCGCGCCCGCGAGCGCGATGTTGCCGCGCAATTTTTCGATGAACGGCGCGCCGAGGAAGATCCAGAGGAAACAGGGCACGAAGGTCACCCAGCTCGTCAGGATCGCTGCAAGGGTTGCAGCAAGCATCGGGTTCAGCGCTTCCGGATCGCGGTAGGCGCCCATGAAGCCGACGAACTGGACGACCATGATCAGCGGCCCCGGCGTCGTCTCGGCCATGCCGAGACCATCCAGCATCTCGCCGGGTTTCAGCCAGCCGAAATGCTGCACGGCCTCTTGCGCGACATAGGCAAGCACGGCATAGGCCCCGCCGAAGGTGACGACCGCCATCTTGCTGAAGAACAGGCCGATCTCGGTAAAGACATTGTCAGCGCCGAAGGTTGCGTAGAGCGCCGCGAGTGGAGCGAGCCAAAGGGCGATCAGCACGGCCGAGATACGCAGCGACCAGGCGAGATTCGGGCGCGCATGCGCCGGTATGCCCTCGCCGAGCGCCGACTCGGCATCCGACAGCACCGCGCCGCTTCCGGCCTTGTGGCCGCCGCCAGTCTGGAAGGCGGCAAGCCCGAACCTGCCGCCGAGGAAGCCCGCAATGCCGGCGGCGAGCACGATCAGCGGGAACGGGACATGGAGAAAGAAGATGGCGATGAAGGCCGCGGCAGCGATACCGATCATGACGCGATTCTTGAGCGCGCGGCCGCCGATGCGGATGACGGCCTGCACGACGACGGCGAGCACAGCTGCCTTCAGCCCGAAGAACAGGCCGGCGACGATGCCGACGTTGCCATAGGCGGCGTAGATATAGCTGAGACCGAGGATTGACAGGAAACCCGGCAAGACGAACAGCAGGCCGGCGACGAGACCGCCCACTGTGCGGTGCATCAGCCAGCCGATATAGATGGCGAGCTGTTGCGCCTCGGGTCCGGGAAGTAGCATGCAATAGTTCAGCGCATGCAGGAAACGGTGTTCACCGATCCAACGTTTCTCATCGACGATGATCCGGTGCATGACGGCGATCTGGCCGGCGGGGCCGCCGAAACTCAGGGCGGCAACGCGCAGCCACACCCTGAAGGCCTCGCCAAACGAGACACCGTGATGATGTCCCTCTCCCGCATCTTCCTCCGCCATTTTGCCGCCACGCGCATTATCCGTCATCTCGACCATCTCATGCCCTCTTTTTTGGCGCGGGCCAATTGTGGGTTTGCTCGGTCGCATCGCGGCACCAGCGGAAAAAAGCGTCGTAGAGAAGCATCCCGGCCTCGAGCTGCTCCAGATCGTCGGAATACATCCTGGAGAGGCCGAGCGATGCCGCAAGCAGGCCCGCCGCCTCAGGCGCGAGATCGAGCCTTGCGGTATCTGCCGCTCTGACAATCAGCGCCAGGCGCAGAAGCGGTTCCGATGCCAATCCGAACTCTTCGATCATGACATCGAAAGTGCAGAATTCGCCGCGATGGCTCCAGAACACATCTTCGATATCGAAGGGCGTCGCCGCGAAGCGCTCGCCGACGGCCAAGACCTCGGGCGCCGGCACGAACAGGAACACGGCGTTCGGATCGACAAAGCGCCGGATAAGCCAGGGACAGGCGATGCGATCGATCTTCGGCCGCGCCCGCGTCACCCAGACCGTGCGTCCCTCCATGTCGCGACGCGGCAGCTTTTCCTCGGGCACGGTCGGTCCGCCTGCGATCCAGGCTTCAAAGCCACCTTCGAGGCTTTCCGCGCCGATCCCGGCATGGCGGAGATAGGCGGCAACACCATGACTGAGCTTGCCGCCTCTCTGGCAGACCACGACGACGGCTTCGGCATCGACACTGCCAACCCAGGACGCGACGTCGGCATGGTCGCGCCGGATCGAGCCCGGCACCAAGCGCGGATCGAGCGCGAAGTCCTCCTCAGTGCGAACGTCGATAGTGCAAGGCGCACCGGGGGTTCCGATGAGGCGGCTGAGCTTGTCGGGAGAAATTTCGAGAAATGACGGCATGACGCGTCCCTCCGTTGATCGGTTTTACTGGACGCGATTCTTCAGCATGACGCCTCGTGGGGTGATCGCGACCCCATGCAGAAATCATGCGCAAACAGACCCCGTCGTGTCAAGCGCGCGCTTGCATCGAACGGGCACGCACAATGTTGATGTCGAGACGGAATTTACTTCCGTGGGAGGCCCTTCGCCTCGGGAAGCCGAGCGGCATTGGTTGCCGATTCTGGCCGGCGGCAGCCGCAAATCCCTGATAACAACCGCTTCCCTGCACCCATATGGAACAAAAAGCCCGCTTCGCCATTATTGTTTCACCGAAAGAGGAGAAAGTACCATGACGTACGACCCCAATAATGCCAACGACCCGAACCGCCCGCTGAACCCAAATCTGGATCTGCGCACCACGCCGAGTGCGCGCAGCAATAATACGTGGGTTGTCTGGGTTGCTGCATTGGCCGTGATCGCTGTCGCTGCATTCGCCTATTCGCAGTGGAGCACCCCCGGCACATCGCCGGACACGACAGCCTCCACGACCCAATCCGAGCCGGCGCCGGCCAAGCCGATCGCTCCGACCGACAACAGCGCAACGCCCGCACCGGCACCAGCACCGGCCACTCCGCCGGCTGCCCCTGCCCAGCAGTAACGCCTGCTCGGCCAAAAGAAGCCGGCCCGGTACCGGCTTCCTTTCTGCTGCGAGCTCTTGAAGATGTTTAAGTAAACCCTATTTAAGGGATGTTGAATCTGTCTCTGACGGCTGACCACGGAGGTACTGGCAGCCGTTATCGAGACCGGTCGAGGAAGGTCGGTGCGAATTTCGCCCGGCCTTTTTTCTTGACATCGTCATCCATGCCGAACAGCCGTATTGGCAACGCCTGGATCGGGATATTATTTGGGAATCCTGTTATAGAAGGACTGCGGATCGTAGACGCACTCGTAGTCGAGTAGGCAAAGCTTGCCATTGGCATCCCTCACCCGTGCGGTGTCGTACTTGTCGCCGAGATTGCACCTGGCCGGCGGATAACGGAAGCTGCGGCCGCCAAAGCCCATCCGCACAAAAACCGCCTTGTCCTTGCGGATGATTTGCGCAAGCTCTTCGCAACTGTGATCCCTGGCATTGACCTCCACCGCCTCGACGGCAAGCGCTGCGGACGGAAACAGCAGTGCGACGGCCAGAACAACGCTTTTCATGGAAACTCCTGAATGTGAGAGAGCGAAGTTAGGGCATCGCACCCGATGCCGCCAGTCCGGAAACCCTCCGAACTGTACGCCTGAGCACAGCCGCATGCACTTCCCGCTCGCTGCCTGTCTCAACCGGAAGCGCCGAGAGCGCCGTGCGTCCTTTCGGACACAAAGCACGATGCGCTAGGGAAAATTATAAGGCGACGCGGGGTCAAAGACGCAGGCATAATCAAGGATGCACTGCTTTCCACCTCCATCGCGCAAACTGGTTGTGGTGCGCTTATCGCCCATGCTGCATTGGGCGGGCGGATAACGGAAGCTGCGACCGCCGAAACCGACGCGGACAAAGACCTTTTTGTTCTGGCGGATGATCTGCGTAAGCTCGCTGCAGCTATGCTCGCTCGCTTTGACGTTCATGACGCCTGCGCCAAAGGCCGGTAACGGCAGAGACAAGGCAACGATTAGAATGACGCCTCTCATGGGACCCTCCCAGTGTGTGTGAGGGAAACTAGAGCGCGCAGATCACTGAGGCCAGCCCTTTGGGCAAGGCTAGCGATGCCGCCTGCTTCCAGCTGGCCGGAAAATCCGGCCTGAATTCGAATACATCAATCTTTTCAAGAGATTTGGTGGGTGATGTAGGGCTCGAACCTACGACCCGCTGATTAAGAGTCAGCTGCTCTACCAACTGAGCTAATCACCCGTTCGCGCTTGGCTGCGCGGTGTGACGGGGCGTATAAACAGGATCGGCAGGCTTGTCCAGCGCATAGGCGAAATTTCTTTGGTTAATCGCGAAGATTTTTCGGCATGGCTGAAATGCAGCGCATAACCCCGAAAATCGGAATCGATTTTCGGAAAGGATTATGCGCCGATTCAAAGTGATAGAGCGTCCTTAGCGCGGCCTATCCGACGCGCGGCGGTCTGGTGAAATCAAAGGTCGAGCGTGCCGCTGGCCAGCCGCACTGCCTGGCCACCGATCCGCGCGTTGGAGATCGCTCCGCCGTCGACATCGATATGCAGATGGATGAAGGACGGCCGGCCCATCTCGACGCCCTGCTCGATCATGATCGGGTGATGCCCGTCCGTCAGCCGGTCGAAATGGTGGATCGCGCCGGAGAGTGCCGCCGCCGCCGAGCCGGTGGCCGGATCTTCGACGATGCCCATGCCGCTTGCGAACATGCGCGCATGGAACTTTGCCACGTGGTTGACGCCGCCGCGGCAGTACACATAAGCCGAGGCAAGCGCGCCATCGACGAAGGGCACGATCTTTTCCCAGAGCTGCGGATCGAATTCCACCCGCTGCGTGGCTCCGACATCGTGTACCGGAATGAGCAGAAAGGGAACGCCGGCGCTCCAGATCGACGGGACGTGATTTTCGAAGCCGATCTCGGTCACCTTCAGCGATAGCGCATCGGCGATGCCGAGCTTGTCGAGCGGCATGATGGCCGGCTGCGATTTGCGCGGCAGGTCGAATTCGGCAAAGCTCGCCTCGCCCTCCCTCAGCCGCACCGCGCAACGCACCGGCCCGACATTTTCCTCGAGCACCGTGACGAGATCGCGCGTCGCAGCACCGTGCGCCCGTTCGGCCAGCGCCACCGCCGTGCCGACCGTGGGATGGCCGGCAAACGGCAGCTCGCGCCCAGGCGTGAATATCCTCAGACGCGCCGCATAGGCCGGGTTGGTTGAAGGCTGCACGAAGACCGTCTCCGAGAGATTGATCTCCCGGGTGATCGCCTGCATTGCCTCGTCGCTGAGATTGTCTCCGTCGAAGATCACCGCCAGCGGGTTGCCCGCAAGCTTTCGATCGGTGAACACGTCATAGACGCTGTAGCTTCGCGCCACATCGGCCTCCCTGAATCGTCATCGCGCCGCCAACCTGCCCGACCGGACGAGCGAGTGCAAGGCGCTAAAACGCGTCACGTCAACCGGGTTCACATGTCGCGCTTTCGATCTTTACGTCATGCATGTCGTTATCCCAAAACGCTACATGGCTTTGGGCGGCATAGATCAACGCCGCTCGGCCTTGCCGAAATACCAGTCGATCACGGGCAGCATGGCGATATTATAGGGGTGCGCCGAGTGATCGGCCGAGCGGATCGCCGCCGCACCCGCGATCTCCTTGTCCTCGGCGACGAGCATGTGGCTCTCGATCCGTTCGACCATCTCGTCCGCCGTCATATCGAAGCGGAAAAGCCGCAACAGCGTCACCGTTCGGTTGGCATGACTGGCAAAGAGCCCTTGCCCCGCCACCGAACGGCCAAGATCCAACCCGGTTTCTTCATGGACCTCTCGGCGCATGTTCGCCTCGATGTCGCAACGCCCGTTGACGATATCCTCCGGTTCCAGCGAGCCGGCGGCGAAATAGACTTGGCCGGGATTGGCGGTATGGGCGCCCATACGGATAGCCACCAGCGCGCCGTCTGAGGTTTCGAGCACCGGATAGGCGAAGATGTGAACGCCGCCCTGACGCTGCGGCTGTCGGCGCCACCACATGAAGGCGGAAAAGGGAATGACGTGGCCCTCGCCCGCAATCCCGTTTTCACTGAGCGAGAGCCGTTGCTGAAACACCATGCCCCCGTCGAACAGCGCCGGATTGGCGGCGGTCTCCCGCGCCCAGTTCTCGCGGATCGCTACTTCCTCGGCGGCGACCAAAGGATGGGGACCGGGCAGGATGCGCAGATCCACGCCGGCAATGGGGAAGACCGTGGCCTCCGGCGGCCAGCCGGCGAAATCATCGGAAAAATTGCGGTTGGTGAAATTTGCGTTCAAATTCGCATTCATGGGAGATCCAGTGTCATGACGACGGGGCAGTGATCGGACGCCTTCGGCCTGTCCCAGCCGGTGCGCGGATAACGCTCCACCTCCTGCCCCGGCGGGAAGATGGTGCGGTAAGGCTGGCCACTGCGGATGATTTCCGGCAGGCGGCCGACATTGTGGGCGGCGAGTGCTGGCGAGAGCCAGAGATAATCGAGTTGGCACAGCCATTGCTCCTGCGGCCCGCGCGCGTGATAGAGCGTCCAGCGGTCGAGGGCCGTGCGGCGGCGCACCACATTTTCGGCAAAGCCATCGCGGCTGAAAACGTCGAGTGCGCTTTCGGCCTCATCCTGATGCTCGAAACGATAGCCGGCGCCTCGGCGGCCGATGACATCGACGCGCTCCTGATAATCGTTCATGTCGCCACAGATAGCGTAGCTCTTCGTGCCGGCCTGATCCGCCCCGAAGCGATCCTCGATGATGCGGCGAACGGCGCGCGCCTCGGCGCGGCGGATCGGCATGGTCGATTGCCGCCCGTCCAGTCCGTCGCGCGGATTACCCATGGACTTGAAATGCACGACGTAGAGCGAAAAAGGCCGGCCGCCGATCAGAAGATCGAGCTCCAGGCAATCGCGCTTGAAGATCTTGTCGTCGATGCGGTTGGTGAGCGCCAGCTCCTCGTCGAAAAGATCGAGATCGCGATAGGTCGTCATCGCATGGCTTTTGATGTCCCTGAGCTCGATTTTCTGGCCGTCGCGCGTTTCCTCGCGCATCAGGACGGCAACATCGATGCCGCGGCTGTCATTGCCTTCGACAAGGTATTTCTGCCGGTAACCATTTCCGACCATCCGGAAGAGATAGCCGTATTCGAAGGCCTGAAGGGCAGCCATGTTGTCGATTTCCTGCAGGCAGAGGATATCGGCATCCGCGTCGGCAATCGCAAGCGCCGTCATCTGCCTGGTGTCGTCGGTCGCCGCGATCACGCGGGCCTGCTCGAGTTGCTGATAGACGCCCTCGCTCGACACCTGGAAAAGCTTGATGACGCGGTCCTGGCGCAGCTGGTTGCGGAAGCCGGTGAAATCGAAACGGGTCAGGAGATTTTCGACATTGAAGGTGGCGAGGCGAAGCGACATGGGAAGGATCCGGTTGCGGGAAGTACCTTAACCAGCAGAAGCCGCAGGAAAAGATGGCGGGGCCAAGAAATATGCGGACAACCATCCCTCTTGCAGCCCCGGAAGCGATTGCCTGTGACTTAGGCCGCTGACATTCTCCCGCAAGCCCCGAATAATTCGTCCCGGACGACATTCACCAGTTCCGGCGCGGGGGCATTTCATGAAGCGGATTTCTGCATCGCTTGCGATTGTGACTGTCCTCGCCGGCGCCGGCCCGGCACTTGCTGACAGCTATGGTGCCATCGCCTATTCGCCATCAAAAGGCGCTCTCGGCTGGTCCTATGCCTATGACAATCGCGGCGACGCCGAAACCGTTGCCCGGCGCAATTGCGACAGCAGCGCCAATGACTGCCGGATCGCCATCTGGTTCCGCAATGGCTGCGGCGCGGTGGCCGTCGGCCATCGCGGCGGCTGGGGCTCCGGCTGGGGTTACGACAACCGTGAGGCCCAGCGCCAGGCAATCCGCAGCTGCAGAAAACAAACCGGCAGCTGCCGCGCCATCCGCTGGCAGTGTTCGGAGAACGAATGATTCTGGCTGAGTGCGGCGCCTCAAAGCCGCCACGCCGCGCGCACCGATAGTCTGAGGCTGTCACCCGTTCGGACGGGAAAGCGGGAATGGGCCCGCAGCACCTGACTATCGGTGAGGATCAGCTTCAGCGCGTAACGCTCGCCCTCGAAGAGAACGGACTCGACCGTCGCCGCGATCCCCTCGCCGGCGACGATATTCTCGCCGGAGACCAAGACATCCTCCGGCCGGACGAGGACATCCACCCTGTCGCCGCTGGCTGCCCCGGCAGCAGCACCGGCAAACATCGGCTCCAGCGCAAGCCAGTCGAGCGCCCTGCCATCGCCGAAGGGACGCGGCAGCGTCACGATCGCGCCTCGCCCGATCAGCCCGCCAACGATGCGGCCTTCCGGCCGGGCATAGATTTCAGCGGGCGGGGCCACCTGCAGCAGCCGACCCTCCGACATGACCGCGACGTCGGTCGCAAGCGCCATCGCCTCACTCTGGTCGTGGGTGACGTAGATCATCGTCGCGCCCGAACGCTGGTGGAATTCGCGGAAGGTTTCCTCCATCTCCTGTTTCAGATGTCGGTCGAGATTGGCAAGCGGCTCGTCGAGCAGCACCACGTCGGGCGATGTCACTAGGCAGCGGGCGAGCGCCACGCGCTGGCGCTGACCGCCGGAGAGATCGGCCGGCCGCCGCTCGGCATAATCGGCAAGCCGCACGGTGGAAAGCGCGTCGCGCACCTGCGCCCGGTAGGCTTCGCCCGAAATGCCACGCACCTTGAGGGGATAGCCGACATTGTCGGCAACGCTCATATGCGGCCACAGCGCGTAGGACTGAAAGACCATCGCCATGTTGCGCTTCTCCGGCGGCAACGACTGCGCGGCATCGGCAAGCAGCCGCTCGCCGAGATGGATCGAGCCGTCGCTCGGCGTCTCGAAGCCGGCGATCATGCGCAGCACCGTCGTCTTGCCGCAGCCGGAAGGCCCGAGCAGGGCCAGGAAGCCACCCTCGCGCACATCGAGCGAAAAGCCGCTGACAGCGGCCCGCCCGCTGCCAAAATCCTTGCCGAGCTGGTTGAGGATCAGCCTCGCCACGGGACCACTCCTTTCGGCAGTCGTTTGGCCAGAAGCTCGAGCAGCAGCATCAGCACGACGACCATCAGAACGACGAGCACCGAGAGCGCCGACGCAAGGTCGGAACTGCCGCTGTCGTCGAGATTGTAGATGGCGACGCCGAGCGTCTGGGTGCCAGCCGACCAGAGCAGTGCGGAGATCGTCAGCTCGTTGCAGGCGATCAGGAAGACCAGGATGACCGAGGCGCCGGCTGCCGGCGCAATCAGCGGCACGATGATATCGGCAAGCCGGCGGAAAAAGCCGGCGCCGGAAAGCCGCGCCGCCTCCTCGAGCGCCGGATCGAGCTGATGGAAGGCGCTGACCACCGGCTTCAGGCTGACGGCGAAGAACGAGGAGAAATAGGCGATCAGGATGATCCAGATCGTGCCGTAAAGCGAGACGTGCAGGATCGGGATGGGTGCAGCGAACACCAGGATGAAGGAAACGGCCATGACGATGCCGGGCAGCGAATAGGGTACTTCGATCAGGCTGGAAACGATGCGGGAAACCACATCCTTGCGCCGCGTCAGCGCATAGGCCGCAAGCACTGTCACCACAAGGAGACAAAGCGCAGTGGCACCGGCAAGCGACAGCGAATTGATAAAGGCCGTGCGCGTCACCGCCTGCCGGAACAGGATCTTCTCAAAGGCATGCAGCGACATCGTCTTGAAGGTGAGCGGCACGCCATAGGCCGGCACCAGCGCACCGGCAAGGAGCGCGAAGAACGGCGCGGCCAGCATGAAGAACAGGATCGCCCAGACGAGCGGCGTGAAGGCAAACCGCCAGGCGCCGAGTTCGAAGGCGGCACTTGCCCCGGATAATCCGATGACGCGGTAGTCCCGACCGCGCAGCGCCCGGTCCTGGATCATCAGGCCTACGACCGAGATGACGGCGATGATCGCCGAGAGCACGGCGACGTCGCCGAAGGTCCGGCTGGTGAAGGCGGAAAACTTGGTGAAGATCAACGTCGGCAGCGTGAAGATCGAGGCCGGAATGCCGAGAATGGCGGGAATGCCGAAATTGCCGGTGCAGGAGACGAAGGAGATCGCTGCTCCCGCGATGACACCGGGCAGCGACAGCGGCAGGATGATGTCGCGAAACACCCGCAGGCTGGAGGCGCCGGAAAGCCGTGCTGCCTCGACGCCGTCGCGTGGCAGCGTCATCAGCCCGGCCCGAAGCGCCAGGTAGACCAGCGGCGCATGCTGCACGCCATAAAGCAGCGCGATGCCGCCCACCGAATAGAGCGGCTGCGGCGAGCCGAGCGGCGGGGCGATATGCAGCGCCTTCAACAGCGGGCTGGAGGGGCCGGACATCTGCACCCAGGCCAATGCCGTCACCTGCGGTGGGATCATCATCGGCAGCACGAAGAAGAAGCTGAGCGGCCCCTTGGCGCGGATATCGGTCAGCGTCAGCAGGAAGGCGAAGAGGCAGCCGATGACAAGCGAGATCACCGTGCCCAGAATGGCGGTGATGACGGTGTAATAGGTCGCCGACCACAGCGAGGCTTCGCCGAGAACCGTCATCACGCCGCCATTGGCAAAGGCCGCTATCCCGACCATGGCGAGGCGGGCGAGCGGCAGCACGCTGAGGATCAGGACGACGATGACGACAAAAGGAAACAGCCAGGCGGGCTGGCTGTTTCCGGTTTTGATGTATCCGTGCATGAAAGGATCAGTTCGAGCCGTAGATGCCCGAGAAGGTCTTGAGATCCTGGTCGGTATTCTTCAGAGCGTCGGCGGCCTTGATCGGCAGAACCTTGATGGTGTCGCGCGCGGGGAAACCTTCCGGCAGCTTCATGCCGTTGCGGGCCGGGATGTAGCCGAGCTTCAGGAAGCCTTCCTGGCCCTTTTCGGAGAGCACGTAATCGACGAACTTCTTGGCGGCATCGGCATTCTTCGTGCTGGCGAGGATGCCGACCGGCTCGGTGACGGCCGAAACGCCTTCGCTCGGGAACACGAATTCGACGGGCGCGCCCTTGGCCTTCTCGCGGATCGGCAGGTAGTCAACGACCATGCCATAGGCCTTTTCGCCCGAGGCGACCGACTTCAGCACGGCGCCGTTGCCGCCGGCAGCGATCGCGCCGTTTTCGGCAAGCGACTTGTAGAAGTCCCAGCCGAGGCCGGGAACGGCGGCGAGCGTCTGGGCGTGGATGAGGGCCGCACCCGAGGCAAGCGGGCTCGGCATCGTGACGAGGCCCTTGGCTTCCGGCTTGGTCAGGTCCTTCCAGCTCGCAGGCTTCATCGCGGCCGAGGTGTTATACATGATGCCGGTGGTGATCAGCTTGGTCGAGTAGTAATAGCCGTCGGCGTCATAGAGGGCGGCGTCGTACTCAGCAGCTTCCGGCGACTTGTAGGCCAAGAGCTTGCCGTCTTCCTTGAGGCGCTCCAGCGTCACCACGTCGGCGATGAGGAGAACGTCGGCGACCGGGTTGCCGGCCTGGATCTCGGCCTGGAGTTTCGCCATGATCTTCGGTGTTCCGTCGCGCACCCAGTCGACCTTGATATCGGGATTGGCGGCCATGAAGCCGTCGACCGTCGCCTGTGCGTCTTCGTTCGGCTGGCTGGTGTAGAGAACGAGGTTTGCGGCCGAAGCCGGAATGGCAAACAGGCTCGCAGCGACAAGTGCTGCGGCGGAAACGATCGTTTTCATGGGAAGGATCCTCGATTTCGATACCCCTCCCTTATTAGGGGTCCTTTACAGAGATGTGACAGCGCACCGCAGCCCACCAGGCCCCGGTTTCACAACCTTCCCTGATGTCCACCGCCTTTGCCGACAATCGGGCCGATCGCCCTTTCCCCCAATCTCGCCGGCGTTGTCGTCAACCCTGTGAAAGAGCCGATCATCTGGTATCCTCGCGCGCAAGCGATCTCACACAGGCGTGAACACCCGGCGATTTGCCATCGCCTGGCTTTGCGCTACGTCACTCACGTTTCGATGAAGGAGGAATTTCAATGGAATATCGTCTGCTCGGCCGTTCAGGCCTGAAGATTTCGACTTTGACCATGGGCACGATGACCTTCGGTGGCGTCGGCTGGGCAAAGACAGTCGGCGATCTCGGCGTTTCCGAGGCCCGCAAGATGATCGATATGTGCATCGATGCCGGCATCAACCTGATCGACACCGCCAATGCCTATTCCGACGGCGAATGCGAAAACATCATCGGCGATGTACTCTCCGGCAAGCGGCCGCAGGGTGTGCTGCTCGCCACCAAGGCCCGCTTTCGCATGGGCGACGGCCCGAACGACCAGGGCCTGTCGCGCTACCACCTCATCCGCGAATGCGAGGCGAGCCTCAAGCGCCTGAAGACCGATGTCATCGACCTTTACCAGGTGCATGAATGGGACGGCCAGACGCCGCTGGAAGAGACGATGGAAGCACTCGACAGCCTGATCAGGCAGGGCAAGGTGCGTTACGTCGGCTGCTCGAACTATTCCGGCTGGCACATCATGAAGGCGCTCGGCATCGCCAACGAGCATAGGTACCAGCGCTTCGTCAGCCAGCAGATCCACTATACGCTGGAAGCCCGCGACGCCGAATACGAGTTGCTGCCGATCTCGATCGACCAGGGCCTCGGCGTGCTGGTCTGGAGCCCGCTGGCCGGTGGCCTGCTGTCCGGCAAGCATCGTCGCAACCAGGCAGCCCCCGAAGGCACACGCCAGTTCGCCGGCTGGACCGAGCCGCCGATCCGCGATGAGAACCGCCTTTGGAACATCGTCGAGACATTGGTCGCGATCGGCGAAGAGCGCGGCGTCTCGGCGGCACAGGTGGCGCTCGCCTGGCTGATCGGCCGCAAGGCGGTGACCTCGGTCATCATCGGCGGCCGCACCGAAGCCCAGTTCCGCGACAACATCGCCGCCGCCGAGCTGAAACTCACGGCCGAGGAGCGCAAGCGCCTCGACGCGGTCAGCCTGCCGCCGGTGATCTATCCCTATTGGCACCAGTTGAACACGGTTAGCGACAGGCTTGGTGAAGCCGATCTCGAGCTTTTCGGTCCGCATCTCCAGCAATAGGCGATAATGGATCAAGCATTGCACGGCGAAAGACAGGCGTCATAAAAGATGCACTTTCGCCGTGTTATCGTCAAACCCCGCCACCGCCGCGAGGTTCTCCATGCTGAAGAATTACAAGGTCCTGAAGGGTACGGCGAGCGCCCTTGCCCTCGACGACGACAACGATCCCCATATCGAAATCCGCATCGAGGCGAACGGCGTCAGCTACCGCATCGCGCTCAACGTCCGCTCCAAGGAATCGCCGCACGACCTGCTCTACGCCAATGTCGTCGATTTCAAGCATCCGGCGCTGACGGAGGCGCTCGAAGCTCTGCCGATGGGCCTGACCGACATCCGCAAGGACCGTCCGGAGCTCGCAATCGATTATGTCCGCGGCGGGTTGATCGAGCGCGAGGACATGAATGTCGCGCCCTTCCAGCTCTCCGGGCCGAAGAACGACCTGCGTGACTTCATCGAGCCGATCGTCCAGGAAGGCATTGTCGATTCCGACGTGCATTTCTACGCCTTCGGCGAGGCCTGGGGGCCTGAGAACAACAAGCCCGACCAATATTTTCGTTTCGAGCCGGGCAACGGCATTCACGACATCCATATGAACCAGGGCGACGGCGGCAGCTTCAAGGCCACCAACGGGCCGAACCAGGACGGCGCCCTGCTCGTCCATTTCAACGATACCGACGAATGGGCGGCGATCTTTCTCTGCTTCCAGTCGCAGAATTGGAACACCGATGCGGCGACCGGCCATCCGGTTTCCGACAGTCGCGGCGGCCAGGGCCGCGGCGAAGGCACACGCCGGCCGCAGCCGATCGTAGCCTCGTCGCTGCGCATCGTCGCCGCGCTGATCAACCCGGTGAACGGCGAAGGCGGCACCGAGGCCGAAACGGTGACGGTCATCAACCGCTCCGACATGCAGGCATCGCTCGAAGGCTGGAAGCTGGAGGACGAAAACGGCAGGACCCAGACGCTGTCGGGATCGCTGAGCGCGGGCGAGCTGCGCACCATAGCGCTCGATGCCGCAGCCGGCGGCCCGCAGCTTGCCAACAGGGGCGGCGACATCATCCTGCGCAATGCCGACGGCGCCGTGGCCGACCGGGTCGGCTATGGCAAGAGCGAGACGGCGAACGAAGGCTGGACGACGATCTTCTGATCGGCGCCACCCCTCGCCAGCCTGGATCAGCCGCCGATTTCGGCCGAGATCAGCGCGCCCAAGCGGCCGATGCCGTCCTCGATCATCTGCTCGTTGGCGCAGGAGAAGCTGACGCGGAAGGTGTTGGCGCCGGAACCATCGGCGAAGAAAGCCTTGCCGGGCACAAAGGCGACCTTGGCGGTTTCGAGTGATTTCGCCAGCAGTTTGGCGCCGTCCATGCCCTCCGGCAGCGTGATCCAGATGAACATGCCGCCTTCCGGCTTCGTCCAGCTGATGCCTTCAGGCATGTATTTTTCGAGTGCGGCCAGCATGCAGTCGCGGCGTTGGCTGTAGGCGGTTTTGATCTTGGCGACCTGCGCATCGAAGCCGCGCTCGGCGACATCTGATATCGCCATCTGGTTGATCGTCGAAGAATGCAGGTCGGCCGCCTGCTTCATCAGCACCAGCTTGCGTATGACGGGCGCATTGGCGACGATGAAGCCGACGCGAAGGCCGGGCGCCAGCGTCTTCGAGAAGCTGCCGCAATAGATCGTGCGCGTATCGTTGATGTGGCCCTTCTCGGCGATTTCGAGCGCCAGGATCGGCGGGATCGGATCGCCGTCGTAACGCAGCGACTGGTAGGCCGCATCCTCGATGACGGCGATGTCGAGATCTTCCGCCAGCGCCAGGACCTTCTTGCGGCCGTCAAGATCGACGGTCTCGCCGGTCGGATTGGAGAAGTCGGCGGAGAGATAGGCGAACTTCACTTTGCCGCCGGCAGCGGAAGCGGCCGCGCGGTAGGACTCGGGCGTCCGGTTGCCGTTCGGCGTCAGTTGGTCGTAGGCCGGTTCATAGGCGTTGAAGGCCTGCAGAGCGCCCAGATAGGTCGGCCATGTCACGAGCGCGGTGTCGTTTGGTGACAGGAAGAGCTTGCCGAGATAATCGAGGCCCTGCTGCGAACCGGAGACGATGAAGACATTGTCGAGTTCGCAAGGAATGCCGAGAGCGGCCATCTGCCCGACCAGCCATTCGCGCAGCGGCTTGTAGCCTTCGCTGACCGAATATTGCAGCGCCGAGTTGACGGCGGCGCCGTCGAAAACATCGGCATAGGCCTGCTTGAATTCCCGATCCGGAAAGAGCGCCGGATCCGGAATGCCGCCAGCAAAGGAGATGATGTCGGGCCGGTCGAGAAGCTTCAAGAGCTCGCGGATCTCGGATGCGCGCATGCGCGACGAGCGCGACGCAAACATGGTGTCCCAGTTCAGCATGGGGTTTCCTCGTATTTTCTATATCGCCGACAAACCATGCGGCGGAAATTATGTCAATAATACTGACCTATTTTCTTGTCATGGTGACAAGTTGGAGATCTTATATTCCAAAGCCTTGGTGCGAGATTAGCGAACGTCTTTCCCGATAAGGATGAAATTTCCCGAACCAACCGAATCCTTTTGAGGACCGCTGATGTCGGGATTTCACTTGATGTAGAGGCCCATCCAATATCGAAGGCGCTCGATCCCGAATTTGCTGCTCGACGTCAGCTGCATCGAGCGATTATTCCTCTGGTCAAAGCCGAAACCGGCTGATTCAGACCTTTCCAAGACCAGCTCGGCGGCAGTAGTGTCGCCGCCACTATTCAATTTACTATCAAGGTGCCAGCAATGACCGTGACGTCGGCCTCTCCTGAAATCAAAATCGAACTCCACAAGTCTCCCGTCTCGGACGCCGATCGCATCCAGGCACTGGAGACGCCCGGCTTCGGCAAGGTCTTCACGGATCATATGGTCCTGGCACGATGGACCGCCGACAAGGGCTGGCACGATGCGAAGGTTACGCCGAGGCGGCCCCTGGAGCTCGATCCTGCGAGCGCCGTGCTGCACTACGCTCAGGAAATCTTCGAGGGCATGAAAGCCTACAAGGCAGACGATGGCCGGATTCTGCTCTTTCGGCCTGAAGAGAACGCACGCCGCTTCGCGCAGTCGGCGACCCGCATGGCGATGCCTCCTGTGCCCGAAGAACTCTTCCTGAAGGCGGTCGAAGAACTGGTCCGCGTTGACAAGGCCTGGATTCCGTCCGGCGACGCCAGCCTGTACCTTCGCCCCTTCATGTTCGCTAATGAGGCGTTTCTCGGCGTTCGTCCGGCTCTGGAATATGTCTTCTGCATCATCGCCTCTCCGGTCGGCGCCTACTTCAAGGGCGGCGCGAAGGCCGTCTCCCTTTGGGTCGAGACCGAATACACCCGTGCAGCCAGCGGCGGCACTGGCGCTGCAAAATGCGGCGGAAACTACGCAGCCAGCCTCGTGGCGCAAGCCGAGGCGTCGAAGAAGGGTTGCGATCAGGTCGTCTTCCTGGACGCCGCAGAGCATCGCTGGGTCGAAGAACTCGGCGGCATGAACGTCTTCTTCGTGATGAACGATGGATCAGTGGTGACCCCGCCCCTTGGCGGCACGATCCTGCCAGGCATCACCCGAGCCTCCGTGATCGTGCTCGCCGAAGAAAGGGGCTTGCGCGTCGAGCAGCGTCCCTACTCATTCGCCGAATGGCAAGACGACGCCGCCAGTGGCAGGCTCGTCGAAGCGTTCGCTTGCGGCACGGCCGCAGTCCTGGCGGGCATCGGCCTGGTTCGACATGGCGGCGGCGAGTTTCTGGTCGGAGACGGACAGACCGGCAAGTTGACCAGCGAACTGCGCCAGCAGCTCGTCAGTCTGCAGAAGGGCGTAACGAACGATGAGCACGGCTGGACGCGCCTCATCCCGACCTGAATTCCGGACGTTCCACGCGAACGGCGGCGTCAACACCGACATGGTGGGCGCCGCTCTCCGCCTCGCCCGCAAAGCCGTCGGGCTGGCGGTATATTCCGCTTGAGCTTTCCAAATGGCTGGCACGCGAAAAAGACGAGGAAGCCGTCGACAGCTTCATCGCTTATACTGCGACATATATGGTTGTTTTGCTCGACACGACGCTTGCCCGCCGTGCTGCCGAAATATCGGCAACTCATAAACTCGCCACCGCCGATGCGATCATTTATGCGACCGCGGAACGCCATGATGCCGATATCCTGACCTGCGACGCCCATTTCAAGGATCTCGAACGCGTCATCCATATCGATAAAAAGACTTATCCGCATGTGACCCAAGCCCTCGACGGCAGAGCACAACGCTTCTATCACAAACTGGGAAATGATAATCTGGCATCTGGAATGGCTGAAAACCGGCATGTGCAGGCGGCACCGAATCCAATGGCGAAAATGACGATCTCGCTTCCGGATAATCTGGCGGAATACGTCGAGAATCGTGTCGCAAGCGGCAGATACAGCAGTGCCGGCGCATTCCTGGCGGAGCTCATTCTGAAGGATCAGCTCCATCACAAGCTTGACGACGAAGAACTGCGCAACATCCTGAGGCAGGCTGAGGAAAGCGGCCCAAGCGATCGACGCATTCCGGACATCCTGTCGGAAACGAAGGCGAAGCTGCGTGACAACAACCTATAGGCTGACCCGAGCCGCGGACGCCGTGCTATCAGGCATCGACGAATATGCTTGCATCAACTTCGGCGAGGCGCAGGCAGACGCCTATCTTCTCGACTGGGACAGGATTTTCGTGCTTCTTTCCCACGCTCCCTCCATGGGAGAAGAGTGCGACG
Source organism: Rhizobium beringeri (assembly GCF_004306515.1). NCBI lineage: Bacteria > Pseudomonadati > Pseudomonadota > Alphaproteobacteria > Hyphomicrobiales > Rhizobiaceae > Rhizobium > Rhizobium beringeri. The sequence goes on from NZ_SILG01000001.1 coordinate 2,699,319, forward strand.
AACTCGGCGCTGGCCTTCGCCGCCTCCTCCACATGCGCCACGTCGCCTTCTACCGGGTGACATCGGAAGGCATTGTCGTCATTGACATCGTCGACGCGGACCGGCTTCCCGAAAGACATCTTCAATCCAACCGACGCCCGCGATCGGCCGAACAGCATGCCTCTTGACCGCACCTCCGCCTTCTATGAGGAAAATGCCGAGACATATGCCAACCGGGCGCGCAGCCTGCCAAAGCAGCGGCTCGATGCCTTCCTCGCCGGACTTGCGCCGGGTGCGGCAATCCTCGAACTCGGCTGCGGCGGCGGGCAGGACAGCGCCTACATGCTGTCGAAGGGTTTCGACGTGACGCCGACGGATGGCTCTGCCGAGCTTGCAAGACAGGCAGAAATGCTGATCGGCAGGCCGGTCAGGGTCATGCTCTTCCAAGAGCTCGACGCCGACAGCGCCTTCGACGGCGTCTGGGCGCAGGCAAGCCTTCTCCACGTCTCGAGGCCAGAGCTGCCCGATGTCTTCGCCCGCATCCGGCGCGCCTTGAGGACAGGCGGCATCATTCATGCGACCTTCAAGGCAGGCGATGCGGAAGGCCATGACGGCTTCGGGCGTTATTACAACTATCCCTCCGCCGAATGGCTGTCGAAGCTATTGACGAAAGTCGGCTGGCGGAATATCGCCATCAGCGAAAGCGACGGCGGCGGCTATGACGGCAAGCCGACCCACTGGCTGACCGTGAGCGCAGAACGGTAAAGGCCGGAGCTTTTCGCCCCGGCCTCCAACCGTAGAATCTTGAAACCGCTTAGTTGACCGACTTGTCGACCAGCTTGTTCTTGCCAATCCAGGGCATCATGCCGCGCAGCTTGGCGCCGACTTCCTCGATCTGATGGCTGTCGTTCAGGCGGCGGATGCCCTTGAAGCGCGAACCGCCAGCGCGGTATTCCTGCATCCAATCGGAAGTGAACTTGCCGGTCTGGATGTCCTTGAGGACGCGCTTCATCTCGGCCTTGGTCTCGGCGGTGATGATACGCGGACCGGAGACATATTCGCCCCACTCGGCCGTATTCGAGATCGAGTAGTTCATGTTGGCGATGCCGCCTTCATAGATCAGGTCGACGATCAGCTTCACTTCGTGCAGGCACTCGAAATAGGCCATCTCAGGCGCATAGCCGGCCTCGACCAACGTTTCGAAACCAGCGCGGATGAGCTCGACGAGACCGCCGCAGAGAACGACCTGCTCGCCGAAAAGGTCGGTTTCGCATTCTTCGCGGAAGTTGGTTTCGATAATGCCCGAACGACCGCCGCCAACGCCGCAGGCGTAGGAGAGAGCGAGTTCAAGCGCATTGCCGGAAGCGTTCTGGTGAACGGCAACGAGGCAGGGAACGCCGCCACCCTTCTGGTATTCGCCGCGAACCGTGTGGCCCGGGCCCTTCGGCGCGATCATGACGACGTCGACCGTCGCCTTCGGCTCGATCAGGCCGAAATGCACGTTGAGGCCGTGGGCAAAGGCGATCGCAGCGCCATCGCGGATATTCGCAGCGATTTCCGACTTGTAGATGTCGGCCTGCAGTTCGTCTGGCGTTGCCATCATCATCAGGTCGGCCCAGCCAGCGGCTTCGGAAACCGTCATGACCTTGAAGCCGTCGGCTTCGGCCTTCTTGACGGTCGGCGAACCGGCCTTGAGCGCGATGACGACGTTCTGGGCGCCGCTGTCCTTGAGGTTCAGTGCATGGGCACGGCCCTGCGAACCGTAGCCGATGACGGCGACCTTCTTGGCCTTGATGAGGTTGAGATCGGCATCACGATCGTAATAGACGCGCATTTGAAGTTCCTTCCCTTTGCTTGTCTTGTTGACTGTCATTAAAGCGGAATCAGCCGAGAACCGGCATCTCCGCCAGAACCTTGTCCGTGCCATAGAGCCTGAGGAAGGCGGTGACCGCCCTCTCCGCCTGGCGCGCGGTATCCTTGAGGCCTGGCTCGCCGAGCAGCATGCGCACATGCAGGTCGGAGACGATCAGGCCGTAAAGCGTGTGATAAGCCTCGTCGGCATCGGAAAAACGCAGGAGCCCTGCCCTCTTCCCGGCATCGATCAGCGCCATGGCGCGCCGGTCGATCTGGCGACGGCCGCGCTCGAGCAGCAGCTTGCCGAGCTTCGAGCCGTCGCGGTTCGACTGGCCGATCGCCAGCCGGTTCAGCGCCAGCGAGACGTCGCCGGCGAGCACTTCCAGCAGGTCACGCGCAAAAATGACGACATGGTCGTGCAGGCTCGCTGCCGTCAGCCGCTCGCCATTGCGCTCGAAGGTGCGCACCTTGCTGGCCTGATAGGCAATCATCGCCGACAGCAGACCGTCGCGATCGCCGAACCACTTGTAGAGGCTTTCCTTCGAGCAATTGGCGGCACGCGCGACGCCCGAAGTCGTCAGCGCCTTCTCACCGCCATCGACAAGCAGCCGCAGCGCCTGCTCCAGAACGGCGTTCTGGCGCGGCGAAAATTCGCTCGGCTCTGCGGTATCGACGGACACGATCATGGCTCCCATATACGTACCGTACGGTACGGTTCGTGAGGTTTATGCGATAAACCGATCAGGTCGTCAAGAAGTCCAGATAGATTTTTTTAATACGGGAAACCGCGATGAAACACCAGAATTGGATAGGCGCGAATCCTCGGCGATCGCATAAAGTCGCGCTATAGCATTTGCCCGGAGGCTTCGATGTCACGCCTGTCTGCAGCTCTTCTCCTGCTCGGAGCAATTCTCCTTGGCGGCTCAAGCGCTCTCGCGCAGTCCGACAGCGACGTCTATAACCGCATCGAGGAACTACACGGCGATGCCGCAAGCTTCGACCGGCCGCTGCGCCAACTTGTTCGGGCGATGCGCTCAGGCGACGCCGAGACCATCGCCGGCCTTGCCGAATACCCGCTGACGGTCAAGGCCAACGGCGAGACCTACCACGTCGAGAACGCTGAGGATTTCATCGACAATTTCGACGATCTCGTGACGCCCGAGACGCGCCGCGCCATCGGACGCCAGCAATACGAGGATCTCTTCGTCAACAGCGACGGCGTCATGCTGGCCGGCGGCGCCGTCTGGATGGGCGCGGTCTGCGACGACACCGCCTGCGAAGCGAGCCATTGGGCGATCATCGCGATCAACAACTGATATCTGTCGAGGGGAAAAGGCAATGAGATACCGGATAGCCGCCGCGGTCATGACCGCAGCTCTTGTCGTCGCAGCCAATGCGCGGGCCGCCGAGACCCGCTGCGGCTGGATCGAGAATCCGACGCCCGCCAACTGGTGGCTGGAGGACGCGGAGAACACCTGGACGATCATGACCCAGGGCGACGATGCCGGCGAGGTGGAAGGCATGGAGCTGATCTCCGACATCTCCGAACATGATTATGTCAGAACCAACGGCAATTACGGCTATGCCTGCGCCTGCATGAGTGTGGAAACCGACGGCAAGGACCGCATCACCCGCATCCTCTCCTTCCGCCAGCTAAAGCTCGCCAAATGCCGTGCCGACAAGGCGCTGAAATTCCCCGGTTGACCAAGTCATCGCCCGAATACCGGATGGCGGCCGCAATCATCGCCCCGTCGTCCGGGGGCAGTTGATCCGCGAAGAGTCGCAGCCTATGACGCCCTAGCGCAACCAGCAGAGATCAAGAGAGGCTCCGCTGGCATCCTCTTGTCGATCGCGTAAAGCTTTGCGAAACCCGCATCTTCGACCAGCGTCAGGCCCGCCGGCATCAAGGTGCCGACATAGCGGTCGGGGATATCGGCATTGGCGACGAGGACGAAATCGAAACGCCTGCGCCAATCCGACAGATAGGGCGTAAAACCCTTATATTCGTCCATCATTGCCGGGCATGAAAGCACGCCAATCGACACTAGATTGCCCTCAGGAACTGCGATTTCCGACCATGGCGGCAGAACGGAGAGCGGCTGCTTGCCTTTTGCGGTGAAGGTTGTCGGCACGAAGGCATGCGAGAAGGGCACAGCAAGCGTCGGCAAGTGGCGGAAAGTATCCTCGCCCCAGACAAAAAAATGCCGGCTGGAGTGGGCAAGGTCGTCCATCGTCTCAGGTTCATGGCCCAGAGGCAGTACGGCTGCACCAGGCGGCACTTTTTTGAGCGCGGTCTCGATGGCGGCAACATCCTTCTGCGCCAACCACCAGTTCCAGCCGATCCAGCCGGTGCGGCCGAAGACCGCGAGGTTGACGACAAGCGCCAACAACAGCGCCTGCCGGCGCGTCAGATTGGCGAAAGGACATACCATCGCCATGCCGACGAGCGCTGCCATGATCGGAAAGCGCCAGCTGATCCACCCAGTACCGAGCATGTGACGAGGCGAGACGCAGGACAGGAACAGCAAGCCGCAAGCAGCGACAGCAAGCCCCGCATGCACGCGGATGTCGCCCGCGCGTACGGCGCGCGTGCAGATAAGGATCAGCGGCAGAACCAGCACTACATCCACCAGCGGGATGTAAGTCGTGATCGCTGAGAGCAGATTGATGGCGATAAGAGCGACGCCGTCATTCCAGATAAGGGTGAGGCCGTTGCCGTCTGCGTTGGGTAAAGCCGGTGTACGGAGATAGAAGGCGACCGGCGGCAGGACGCAGGCGCCCGTCGCCAGTGCCAACCGGCCGGCGAGCCTTACCAACCCCGCCTTCGACCGCAGTATATCGAAACGCCAAGAAAATTCGAGGCCGCAGACGATCGCCATATAGAAGCCGAGCGAGAAGATGTGCATCACCGTCAGCAGCAGCGCGGCGACAAGCCGCCAGGCAAAAACCACGGCGGGACTTCGACGCTGCAGCCGAAGATCGGCGCAAGCGAAGAACAAGGCCATGCCGAGGCCAATCTGAAAGTTGATGAAACCGCCGATCATGGTGGCGCACCAGCCGAGCGACAGAATGGCGATCTGCCAGTAGTGTCGGCCGCCGAACAGCGCACGGTGCAGGCCGATCGCGCCGAGCGGCGGCAGCACGATCGCAAGAAAAAGCAAAGCCCGCGCCAGCCTGTCGGCGCCGACGAGCGGACCTACCCAGGTCGCCAGAAGGTCGATCCCGACATTGGTGAAGGTGCGGCTCCAGTCAACTGCATAGATCTCAGGAAAGGGCTGTTCGCCGATCCCGCCCGAAAGGAGCCAGATACGGGCATAGTGATTGGCGTAATCGAGAACCGGTGGAAAGGGAAACAGGAGGACCAAAGCCGCGGCAAGTCCGACGAATGCGACGATCGCAACGGTGGAATCCTGCCTGGCGATCGATTCCTCAGGCCCGGCTGCGGCCACAGCAGGCGCGGCAATTCGGTCCATTATCCGATCCGGCTGTTCTTTTGCGAGCGCGGCGGCTGTTTGGATGCAAAGGCCGCATCCAGCGCCGTGCGCCTGTCGCTGGCGCTCATCTCCGAGAAAGCGATCGACAGTTCTGCGCGTTCACTGCCGCGCACGATCGTCTCGACCATGAACATCGGCCGCTTCTTGCTCTCCTGTACCAGACGGCCGAGATACTCCCCGATGATGCCGATGCAGATCAACTGGATGGCGCTGAAGGCGCTGACCGCGGCCATGATCGACGACCAGCCGGTGACCGTTTCGCCTTCGAGCCAACGAACGAAGGTGTAGACAAGCAAGGCGATCGCGACGCCGGCGCTCATCATGCCAAGCCATGTGCTGATGCGCAGTGGCGTCGTTGAAAAGCTGGTGATCGCATCCAGCGCGAAATTGATCATCTTGCGCAGCGGATATTTCGTCGTGCCGGCAAAACGGGCGTCGCGCTCGTAGGGAAGCGCCACCTGCCTGCCGCCGATCCAGCTGACCATGCCACGGATAAAGCGATCGCGCTCCGGCATCGCCAGCAGGATATCGACGACGCGCCGGCGCATCAGCCGAAAATCACCGGTATCACGGGGGATGGTCACGGAAGCGAGCTTGGACAAAGCGCGATAGAAAAGCGAAGCGGAGGCGAGTTTGAACCAGGTTTCGCCCTGGCGGCGCGTGCGCTGGCCGTAAACGACGTCGGCGCCGCGCTCCATGATCGGCATCATCATCAAAAGCAGCTCAGGCGGATCCTGAAGATCGGCATCGATCAAAAGCACGCGCTCGCCCCGCGACGCGGAAAGACCCGCCGTCGATGCCAGCTGGTGGCCGTGATTGCGTAGAAGACGAATACCGAGCACCTGCGGCACGTCAGCCGCCAGATTGGAAATGACCTCCCAGGTGCGGTCGGACGAGCCGTCGTCGACGAGAATGAGCTCGAAGGCGTCGCCGGCAACGCTATGAGCGGCGGCGGCGGCGCGGCGGCAGAACTCGCGCAGGCCCTCTTCCTCGTTATGACAAGGCGCGACGATGGAAAGAAATGGTAGTTGCGTCATGCTGACGTCGGTGCCTGCTTGATGGTGGCGCCAGACTAGCGACGAAAGGTCAAACATCCTTTAACGATGGGATACCTGTCGCAGCGCCACCTCTCTCAGCCAGCGGGCCGTCGCTTTAATTCGACCGATCACACGACAAACTCGACAATACATGGCTTCCAGACGTGCGCTGCTCTATTCCGCCGCCATGACGTCGCGGGCGCCATCGACATCGCGGGCCGGCGAGGCGCCGTAGAGGCGGCTGTATTCGCGGCTGAACTGCGACGGGCTTTGATAACCGACGCGGTGGCCGGCCGTGCCCGCATCGAGGCGCTCCACGAGCATCAGACGGCGCGCCTCATGCAGGCGAAGCTGCTTCTGATACTGCACCGGCGTCATCGCCGTGACCGACTTGAAGTGATGATGGAAAGACGACACGCTCATGCTGACGCGATCGGCAAGGTCTTCGATGCGCAGTGGCCGCGCGAAATTCTCCTTCAGCCATGCGACGGCGCGCGCAACCCTGTTGCTGTGGCTGTCTGCGGTGGCGATGTTGATCAGCCGCGCGCCATCCGGCCCGGTCAGCACTCGGTAGAGGATTTCCTGTTCGATCAACGGCGCCATGGCAGGAATGTCGCCTGGACGATCGAGCAAGCGCAGCAGGCGGATGGCAGCATCCAGGAGCTCCGGCGGAGCGACATTCACCGCCATCCCGCGCTGCCCGTCGGTATCGGCGGCCGGGCGCGGAATATCGATGCGGCTGAGCAACTCCAGCAACTTTTCGGAATCGATTGCCAGCCCCAGGCAGAGATGCGGAACCTCAGGGCTCGCCTCCGTGACGCGCCAGGCGACCGGCAGATCGAGCGAGGTCAGCAGATAGTCGCCAGTCCCGTAGCTGATAAGTTCCGCGCCGAGGCGCAGGCTCTTGGCCCCCTGCAGGACAAAGGCAAAACAGGGCCGGTAGCTGCTGTGCAGCGGATCGCTGGGCTTGGACCGACGGCTGATGTGAAGATTGCCGATATCAGTCGCGAACTCGCCGTCACCGGTCGCGAAGCGCATCGCGATATCGACAATTTCCTGATAGGGGCTGAAGGGCAAGGTCATGCGGCAACTCTTTCTGTCAACTGTCTGACGCCGGCGATACCGCTCTTATCTAGAGTGCCTTCGCCATTTCGCAAACAGGCTGGCGCCTCACTTTTGCAGGATCGTGCAAAAAGCTGAGAGGATCGCTCTAACCCTCTGCCGCCGTTCCGGGCAATAGTCCACCATCTCTTTCAACCCCCACCCACAATCGAAAAGGATGGTTCCCATGCCTATTGCAAGAGGCTACGCCGCGACCGACGCTTCCAAGCCGCTGACCCCTTTCACCTTCGAACGCCGCGATCCGAACCCCGATGACGTGGTGATCGACATCAAGTTTGCCGGCATCTGCCATTCGGACATCCACACTGTCCGCAACGAATGGAAGAACGCCGTCTATCCGATCGTGCCGGGCCATGAGATCGCCGGCATCGTCTCGGCCGTCGGTTCTGATGTGACGAAATTCAAGGTCGGCGATCGCGTCGGCGTCGGCTGCTTCGTCGATTCCTGCATCGGCTGCGCCGAGCGCGACCTCGATCGGGAACAGTATATGCCGGGGCTCGCCGGCACCTACAATGACTTCGAAGCCGACCGCAAGACACGGACCCAGGGCGGCTATTCCGACTCGATCGTCGTCAGGGAAGGCTATGTCATGTCCATTCCGGACAATCTGCCGCTCGATGCCTCGGCGCCGCTGCTCTGCGCCGGCATCACGCTCTACTCGCCGCTGCGCCACTGGAATGCCGGCCCCGGCAAGAAGGTCGCGATCGTTGGCATGGGCGGCCTCGGCCATATGGGCGTCAAGCTCGGCGCCGCCATGGGCGCCGATATCACCGTTCTCTCCCAGAGCCTTTCCAAGAAGGAAGATGGGCAGAAGCTCGGCGCCAAGGAATATTACGCCACCAACGACCCGGAAACCTTCACGAAACTCGCCGGCACTTTCGATCTGATCATCTGCACCGTCAGCGCCGAGATCGACTGGAATGCCTATCTCGGCCTCCTGAAAGTGGATGGTTCCTTCGTGGTGGTCGGCGCGCCGGAAAACCCAATCCCGGTGCATGCGTTCTCGATTATCCCCGGCCGCAAGAGCATTTCGGGCTCGATGATCGGCTCGATCAAGGAAACCCAGGAAATGCTCGACTTCTGCGGCAAGCACAACATTGTCTCCGAGATCGAGAAGATCAACATCCAGCAGGTCAACGAAGCTTATGAACGCGTCCTGAAAAGCGACGTCCGCTACCGCTTCGTCATCGACATCGCCTCGCTGGCAGCCTGAGAAATAAAAGGCGGCTCCTTGGGCCGCCTTTTTCAATGTCGGGGCGATTTCAACTGTGGCGGTGCTGTCAAAATCCCCGCCGTTGGGCGCGCCCGCACCGTCTGCCACCCACGATCACATGCGACACTCAGGATTTCACGACATGCCTCCGGCATGTCGATGCAGGCGCAGCAGGTATTCGACGCCGTTGAACGGATCAGGGCCTGATCGCCGGCGCGAGCGCGGCGGGCCGGCCATCGGGGCGTAATGGTCGAAGCAGCTTTCCATGGTCCCCACCCCACTCGTCAGGCCCGGCAATTGCTGCTGAATGCTCTGGATCATCGCAGACACCATCGTGCCTTCCAGCCGGGCCACGCCGTCGGTGATCGCGGATTCTGTCGTCGACGCGACAGATTTCGCGAGCAAGGTCAGCATCCCGCTCAAGTTCTCGACGGGAGCTTCGATATGGAAGCGGTCGATCGGCTCGCAGAGGACGGTCTGTGCGGCCGATAGCGCCGTTGCCAGCACCCATGGCGTCAACTGCCGGAAATCGGCGGCGGTGCTTGTGGGCGAGCTGTGCCGGGCTGCCGTCATCGCCACGTGGCAATCGATGACCTGCCAGCCGAAAATCCCCTGCTTCAGCGTTTCGAACACGGTCTCCTCGACCGCTCGATAGAAGGCTACAGGCATCTGGCCGACATCCACTTCGAGCGCAAAGCTGTTGCCCGCCCCGGGAGGGCGCGGCTCGATGCGCAGGCCGACTGTTGCCAGGAAGGGATTGGGCTCCTTGAAGAGGATCTGCAGGCCGGCCCCCGTCTCGACTGGCCTCTCGACCAGGATGACAGTGCTTTCCTCGAACCTTGCCTCAAGGCCGAAATCCATCAGCAGGGTCGATTGGATAACCTCCTTCTGCACCTCGCCGTAGAGCGACACGAAGACTTCGTCCGCCTCCTCGTTCCTTCGCAGATTGATCAATGGATCCTGTTCGGCCATCTGGTTCAGCGCCAGCCAGAGCGCCGCCTTGTCGGAAGGCCGCCGGGCAAGAACCCGGGTTTCGAGCGTAGGCGGCGCGAAGTGGCCCCGCCGGCTGGCGGGATCTCCGCCCACCGCATCCCCGATGCGGGCGCCGGCAAGGCCGCTGACGCGCGCAATCTGCCCGGCGCGGAGGCTCTCGGCGCCATGAACCCGACCGGCCTCGAACACATGGATCGCGGTCACCCGTTCCGGGCCTCTGGGCAGGTCCAGATATTGCCGGAGCCGCACCGTGCCCGAGGACAGGTAGACGTAGGAGAGCTTTTCCCCGCCCCAGCCGCGTTCGATCTTGAAGATCTTGCCCGCGACCGAACCATTCGGATTGGGGCGCCGCTCGGGCAAGATCGTCGCAATGGCCGATGCCAGGGCGGGGATGCCGACGCCGGTCATCGCGGCTCCCGCGAAAACGGGATGCACCAGGCCCCTCGCCACTTGATCGGCCAGGCAGCGCCCGAGCCTTTCCTCTGTCAGCCAATCAGGAGCGACTACATAGTCATCGAGCAGTGCCTCGTCGTTTTCCCCCAGCGTCTCGCAGAGCGCCGAAAGGAGCGGCTCGTCTCCCGGAGCCAACGGCTCCACCTTGGCAAGCCTGCTGCCGGCATCGACGACGGAAGACATGGCGATGGGGCGGACCGCCAGTAGCGCGGCAAGGGCCTCAACAACCTCCTGATATCGGGCGCCGAGACGATCGACCTTGTTGACGAAGAAGATGAAGGGAACGCCAAGCCGCCGCAGCGCTCGCACCAGCACCCGCGTCTGGGCCTGCACGCCTTCGACCGCCGAAACGACGACGACCGCGGCATCCAGCAATCCGAGCACCCGCTCGACCTCGGCGATGAAATCTGGGTGACCGGGTGTGTCGATGAGATTGACGATCCTGTCGCCGATCGTGAACGACACCACCGCGGCTCTGATCGTGATGCCGCGTTGCCGTTCGAGCTCGAGAGTGTCCGTCTGTGTATTACCGGTATCGACGCTGCCAAGCTTGTCGATGACGCCGGCGTCAAAAAGCAGTCTTTCGGTAAGGCTAGTCTTGCCTGCATCCACATGGGCGAGGATGCCCAGATTCAAAGTGCGCATGAACCACCAACTTCTCAGAATTTCGAATGTGATTTTCGTGAGAAGTGAATCGGCGCATTGGAACCTCTACCCGCTAATAGCTACGGTCGGATGCGTAACCTCCGGTGGTTTTCGGAAGGCGCGAGCCAAACCCTAAAAGCCTATCCGAAGATATGTCAAGCTTGGCCATATCGCTACTTCGAGGCTCAGCCTCCGGAGGACGGGAGAAGAGCTACTCCTCCTCCCGCATCGTTTCCCTCTGGGTGATCAGCCGGGCGCTGTGCTGGCCGCTCAGATAGATCCACAACCAGCTCCAGGCGACGGAGAAGCGCGAGCGGGTGCCGATCAGGAAGTAGATATGGGCAAGACCCCAGATCCACCAGGCGATCCAGCCCTTCAGCTTGATCCGGCCGAAATCAATGATCGCAGCACTCTTGCCGATCGTCGCCAGGCTGCCCTGATGCCAGTAGCGGAAAGGCGCCGGCGCCGGTTTGCCTGACATGCGGGCGCGGATCACCTTGGCGACGTAACCGCCCTGCTGCTTGGCGGCAGGCGCAATGCCCGGCACTGGCTTGCCGTCCTCGCGCATGACGGAGGCGGTATCGCCGACGACGAAGACGTCGGGCAGGCCAGGCGCGCTCAGATCCTTCTCGACCACGACGCGCCCTGCCCGGTCGGCGGCAACACCAAGCCACCGCGCCGCCGGCGAGGCGGTGACGCCGGCTGCCCAGACGATCGTCCGGCTGGCAACGAAGGTCTCGCCGATCTTCACGCCGTCGGCGTTGCATTCGGTCACCGGCTTGCCGAGATGGATCTCGACCCCGAGTTTCTCCAGCGCCTTCTGCGCATAGGCCGAAAGCTCTTCGGCGAAGGTCGGCAGCACCCGCGGGCCAGCCTCGACCAGCACGACGCGGGTCTTGCGCGTATCGATGTTGCGGAATTCCTTGGGCAGCGTGAAATGCGCAAGCTCGGCAATGATGCCGGCCAGCTCGACACCGGTCGGCCCGGCCCCGACGATGGTGAAGGTCAAAAGCGCATCGCGCACGGCGGGATCGCTCTCCATCTCCGCCTTCTCGAAGGCAAGCAGCACGCGCCGGCGGATCGTCGTCGCATCCTCCAGCGTCTTCAGGCCGGGCGCCACCGGCTCCCATTCGTCATGGCCGAAATAGGCATGCGTCGCTCCGGTCGCCAACACCAGCGTATCATAACCAAGAGTCATGCCGTTGCGTAAGGAAACAGTCTTCGCGCCACTGTCGACGCCCGTGACCTCGCCGAGCAGCACCGTCACGTCAGGCCGGTCGGCATAGAGGCGGCGGATCGGCCAGGCGATCTCGGAGGTGGAGAGAATGGTGGTCGCCACCTGATAGAGCAGCGGCTGGAAGAGATGGTGATTGCGCCGGTCGACCAGCGTGATCCTGGCGCCGGCACCCTTCAACCCGTTGACGAGCTGCAGCCCGCCGAAACCGCCGCCGACAACGACGACATGATGATCGCTCATGACCTACCCCTTTGCGCCATTTCGCTCAAAGCCAATGTGGCCTTCGCCGCGAAGGTTGCAACTGTCGTTTCGGCATACCTCCCCTGCATCCCGGTCGGTGGAACTGGCTCAATCGGCATATCCGACGGGGATTGCCGTGCCGCCCTTCAGAAGCTCCATCGAGATCGAGGCCGAGACGTCGAAGAGCTCGATCTTCCGCACGATCTGCTTGTAGATCACATCGTAGTGCTCGACGCGCGGCAGCACGATCTTCAGGATATAGTCGTGATTGCCGGTCAGCCGGTGCGCTTCGACGATCTCGGGAATGTCGCTGATGATCCGGCGGAAGGTCTCCGTCCATTCGTCGGAATGATGCGCCGTCTTGACCAGCGCGAAGACCGTGGTCGGCACGCCCATCTTGTCTCGGTCGAGCACGACGATGCGCCGGGCGATATGGCCGCTCTCTTCCAGCCGCTGGATGCGCCGCGAACAGGCCGACACCGAAAGCGCCACGCGCTCGGCAAGATCGGTCACGGATATGCCCGCATCCTTTTGCAATATATCGAGAATACGCCTGTCGCGATCATCCAGCATGTGTCAAACGTAAGCCTTTCGCCTCTTTTTTGCATGGTTTTGCCAAACGACGCAAAATCATACCACATATCTCACACAAGAGACAAACAACGCAAACACGCCGCGCCGGGATTGCGGCATCATTTTCGAAAGTTCAGAAGCATGGAGAGCATGAAGAAATGGAAACGATCGGCCTTATCGGCGGCATGAGTTTCGAAAGTTCGGCGGTCTATTACCGTGTCGTCAACGAGATGGTGCGTGACCGCAAGGGTGGCCTCGCCTCGGCCGAACTCATCCTGCATTCTGTCAATTTCGAGGAGATCGTCGCGCTTCAGAAGGCCGGCGACTGGGATATGGCCGCCCGTCGCCTCGCCGACGTGGCTCTGCGCCTGCAGATCGCCGGCGCCGGCTGCATCCTCATCTGCACCAACACCATGCATCTGATTGCCGACAAGGTCGCAGAGAAGATCTCTGTGCCACTGATCCACATCATCGACGAGACGGCGAAATCGTTGCATGCGGCCGGCCGGAAGCGCCCGCTGCTGCTCGCCACTCGCTACACGATGGAGCACGGCTTCTACAGCGACCGCATGAAGAGCCTCGGTGTTGATATCATGGTGCCAGATGCTAGCGACCGCACGACCGTGCACGATATCATCTTCAACGAACTCTGCGCCGGCAAGGTGCTCGACAGCTCTCGCGACAAGCTCATGGCGGTGATTGCACGCGCCATCGACAACGGCGCCGACAGCATCATCCTCGGCTGTACCGAAATTTGTCTGATCCTCGATCCCGACCATTTGCCGCTGCCGGGCTTCGACACCACAGCGATCCATGCGCGGGCGGCGGTCGATTTCGCGCTCGGTGCAGACGAGACCGCGGAAGAGGAAGCGGCCTGACATCACCGAGTTAGTTGACTCAGTCCATTAAATGCAGGACAAGATCTCCATCTGGAGATTCTGGTCAGCTTGTTGACAAACCTCGTTCTTGACTCGGCGTCATCCTCGGCCTCGTGCCGAGGATCTGCTGCACCCGCTGCAGATGCTCGGGACAAGCCCGAGCATGACGAGAGAGTAGTTGGCCGACTTAATCAGCGGTCTGACAAGATCTCCATTTGGAGATCATCATGTCTAACCTATCGCTCATCGAAACCGCCCGCGATTTCAACCGCTTCTATACGAACTTCCTCGGCCTCTTGAACAAGGCCTATCTCGACACGCCCTTCACGCTGACCGATGCCCGCATCCTCTTCGAGATCGGCTCGCATGAGGGCATCAGCGCTGTAGCGCTTGTCCGCGACCTGCAGCTCGACCCGGCCTATCTCAGCCGCATCCTAAAGCGTTTTCGCGCCGAAGGGCTGATCGAAACCAGCCCCGATCCGGCAGATCTTCGCAGCCAGGTCATCATTGTCACCGATCAGGGACGAGAGACGTTCGAGGAACTCGGCCGACGCTCCAATGCGCAGATCGCTGCCCGTTTCGATCGCTTGGCGACTGGCGAGCCGGAGGCCGCCGTCTCCGCCATGCACACGATCCGCGCGCTGCTCGACCCGGCGGCGAAGCCCGCGCCGGCCATCATCCGCGCCCACCGCGCCGGCGATATCGGCTGGATCGTTCAGAGCCAGGGCCGCTTCTACGCAGAAGAATATGGCTGGGATCTGCGCTTCGAGGCGCTGGTCGCCGAGGTCGCCGGAAAATTCCTCGCCAATTTCGATCCGGCCAAAGAATATTGCTGGATCGCCGCACGCGGCGGCATCAATGTCGGTTCGGTCCTCGTCACCAATGGCGGCGACGGCATCGCCAAGCTCCGCCTGCTCTATGTCGACAAATCAGCGCGCGGTCTCGGGCTCGGCAAATCGCTGGTCGATGAATGCATCCGCTTTTCCCGGCAGAAGGGCTACCGCGAACTCTCGCTCTGGACCAACGACATGCTGGAGACCGCCAGAGCCATCTACGTCAAGGCGGGCTTCCGGCTTGTCTCCGAGGAGAGACATCGCATGTTCGGTCCCGAGGCAAACGGCCAGAACTGGGTGCTCGATCTCTGAATTTGCTGCGCAGGAGAAATTTCACTTGATTTGGAAACGATCATTCCCTAATTAGGCGCCATGACCGTTGCCACTCTCACACCAGAAGCAAAGACCCGCAGCCGTGGCCGTCCGCGCGAGTTCGATATGGATGCAGCACTCGATGCAGCGCTGCGCGTCTTTTCCGAACGCGGCTACCATGCCGCCTCCATCAGCGAATTGACCGAAGCAATGGGCCTTGCTTCGGGGAGCATCTACAAGGCATTCAAGGATAAGCGCGGCATCTTTCTCGCTGCTTTCACCCACTATCGAAAACTCGGCCGACGGCGGCTGGAAGCGATGATCGCGTCTGCTAAGACCGGTCGCGAAAAGGTCTTCCAGATGGTGATGTATTATACCGAGCTCTCCTATGGCGAAGCCGGCCGCAAAGGCTGTCTCGTCGTTGGTGGCGCCAACGACTTCGCCCTGCTTGACGAGGAAGCCGCTGCCCACGTTGTGACTGCCTTTGCCGCGGACGAAAAGCTGATGGCCGATCTCATCCGCACCGGCCAGGCAGACGGCACCATTCCGAAGACAGTAGACCCGGATGCCGCTGCCCTCGCCTTCCTCTGCTTTACCAAAGGCCTGCGCGTCATCGGCAAAACAGGACGCAGCAGGGAAGAGATGATGTCCGCGACCGAGGCCGCGATGAAGCTCGTGACCTGAACCACACCGTGGACGAGAGAAATACCGGCATTCGGTCAAGGATCGGGTGGCCGCAGCCAGCATTTTTGCATTCAATCCTTTCAATCTTTGAATACCGGAGTTTCTGATGAGCGTTTCAGCCACCACGCCGGATGAGGCCATTCCCAGGGCGCTATCCCCCTGGCTAACCTTCCTTTTCGCCGCCGCCTGCGGGCTGGTGGCCGCCAATCTCTATTACGGCCAGCCGCTGGCCGGCCCGATCAGTGCCGATCTCGGCTTCACGCCTGCCGCCACCGGTCTGATCGTCACGCTGACGCAGATCGGCTACGGCCTCGGCCTGCTGCTGATCGTGCCGCTCGGCGACCTCACCGAAAACCGCCGTCTGGTGTTGACGCTGATCGCCGTCTCCGCAGTCGCGCTCATCGGCGCGGCGTTGTCGTCGACGCCCACGACCTTCCTCGTCGCCTCGCTCTCTATCGGTCTTTCATCGGTCGCAGTTCAAGTCCTGGTTCCCTTCGCTGCCAACATGGCGCCGGATGCAACGCGCGGCCAGGTCGTCGGCAACGTCATGAGCGGCCTGCTCTGCGGCATCATGCTCGCCCGCCCCTTCGCAAGCTTCGTCGCCGAGGCCTCCTCCTGGCACGTGGTCTATTACGTCACAGCAGCGCTCATGCTCGTGCTCGCCGTCGTCTTGCGCATCAACCTGCCGGTTCGCGTACCGAAGACGAAGCTGCGCTATGGCGAGCTGCTCGCCTCCATGGGCCATCTGGCGCTGACCTCGCGCGTGCTGCAGCGCCGGGCGCTCTATCAGGCCGGCATGTTCGGCGCCTTCAGCCTGTTCTGGACGACGACGCCGCTGCTGCTCGCAAGCCCGACCTTCGGCCTGACGCAGAACGGCATCGCCCTCTTCGCGCTTGCCGGTGCTGCCGGCGCCGTCGCCTCGCCCATCGCCGGCCGGCTTGCTGACCGCGGCATGACGAAGATCGCCTCGACGCTTGCCATGCTGCTCGGCATGGCCGCCTTCCTGATCGGCCATTTCGCCAACGATGGCTCGCTTGGCGCTTTGCTGCTCTTGACGGCAGCGGCGATCCTTCTCGATTTCGGCGTGACGACCAATCTCGTCTGCGGCCAGCGCGCCATCTATGCGTTAAACCCGGAACACCGCAGCCGGCTCAACGGCCTCTTCATGGCAACCTTCTTTGCGGGCGGCGCGCTCGGCTCGGCGCTCGGCGGCTGGGCCTATGCGACCGGCGGCTGGACCATGACGGCCTGGATCGGCTTCTGCTTCCCGGCGCTGGCCTTCCTGCTGTTCCTGACGGAAGGGCGCGGCGAGTAGAGGAAAGCGGCCTATTTGTCGGCGGAATCAAAATGCGAACGGGCGGCGCGAACGGCATCATGGTTCGCTTCCGCCCAGTTCAGCAGCTGCGACAGCGGCTTGTAGAGCGAACGTCCAAGTTCGGTCATCGAATATTCGACGCTCGGCGGCTTGGTCGGGAATACCTCGCGGTCGATATAACCATCCCTCTGCAGGTCGCGCAGCGTCTGCGTCAGCATGCGCTGCGAAATATCGGGGATCATCCGCCGCAGCTCGCCGAAGCGATAAGGCCGATCCGCCAGCACTTCGAGCAGCAACGTCGACCATTTGCCGCCGATCTGCTGCATCATGTCCCTGACCGGGCAATTGCCGAAATCGAGGCCGGCGAGATCGATCTCGCGCCGCGCCCCCGGCACCCTGTTCTTCAGACTGACGACCGCACCACTCATCTGCTGGTTCCCTTTTGGTAACGTAGAGCTGAAAAACTGCCTCCTTTACACAGCCTAGTCAATTCCTATTCTAGTGTTACTCTCTTTTCGAGACTACCTGCACAACACAGAAGGAAACGACGTATGAGCGAAATCATCCTGGTCACCGGCGCTGCGGGGCAGCTCGGCCAGCGTGTCATCCATCACCTCATCGAGACCTACAAGGTTGCCCCCGGCAACATCGTCGCGGCGACGCGCAGCCCAGAAAAGCTCTCCGAACTCGAAAAGAAGGGCGTCGTCACCCGCAAGGCCGATTTCGATGACGCGGCAGGCCTGGAGCAGGCTTTCGCCGGCGTCGCTCGCCTGCTGATCATCAGCACCGACGCACTGGATACTCCCGGCAAGCGCCTCGCCCAGCACAAGGGCGCCGTCGCGGCGGCCGTGAAAGCTGGCGTCAAGCACATCGCCTATACCTCGATGCCGGCGCCGGACGATTCGCTCGTCACCTTCGCGCCCGATCATCTCGGCAGCGAAAACGCCATCAAGGCAAGCGGAATCGCCCATACGATCATCCGCGACGCCTGGTATCACGACAATTACCTGCACGGCATGCCGCACAACCTGCAGGGCGGCAAGTGGTATAGCGCCACGGGTGAAGGCAAGATCTCGACCATCTCGCGTGACGACTGCGCCCTGGCGATCGCCGCAGCACTTGCCTCCGGCACATCCGAGAGCGCCACCTATACGCTGACCGGCGCGCAATCGCTGAACAACCGGCAGATCGCCGCCATCGTCTCCGATGTCGCCGGCAAGCCGCTCGAGGTCGTCGACGTCAATGATGAGCAGCTCGGCCAAGGTATGCGCGGCGCCGGCCTTCCCGGTTTCGTCGCCGACATGCTGGTTTCTGCCGACGCCAACACCCGCGCCGGCAAGTTCGACATCGTCACCGAAGACTTCACCAAGCTGACCGGCAAACAGCCGCAGTCGCTGAAGGACTTCTTCGTCGAACATAAAGCGGCCCTGACCGCCTGAGGCGGGATAAGGCCGCCTGGAAAGCTCGCCTCGCACATCAGGGGCGGGCTTTCTTCAATGATCAGATCGTCTGACCGCAGGCCCGGCAAAAGCGCCGCACCGTTTCCGCCATGCCGTATTCCAGCGCATCGGCGGTCAGCCCATGGCCGATCGAAACCTCGGCAAGAGCGGGAATGCGCTTCACCAGATCAGGCAGGTTTTCCACTGACAGATCATGGCCGGCATTGACGGCGAGGCCGATTGCGACGGCTGCATCCGCCGTCCGTCCAAGCGCTTCAAGGATCGGGCCTGCCCGCTCCGGCGCATCGAAGCAACCGCCATAGGGGCCAGTATAGAGTTCAATCCGATCGGCGCCGACCGCCTTGGCGATCTCAACCGCCCGTGCGTCCCCGTCACCATCGGCAAACAGCGACACCCGGCATCCCATCGTCTTCAGCCGCGCGACGGCATCGGTCAGGAACGCCTGGTGCTTGCGGAAATCCCAGCCGTGATCGGAGGTCGCCTGGGCGGGATCGTCAGGCACCAGCGTCACCTGCTCGGGTGCCGCGCCGGCGCAGAGTTCGAAGAATTCCTCTGTGGGATAGCCCTCGATATTGAACTCGGCCTTGGGGAATTCGTCGTCGATCAGGTTGCGGATCACAGGCAGGTCGGAAAAGCGGATGTGCCGCTGGTCGGGGCGTGGATGCACCGTCAGCCCGCTCGCACCGGATTTCAGCGCGATACGCCCGAGCGCTTCGACGCTCGGCCAGGGCAGGTCGCGCCGGTTGCGCAGCATGGCGACGGCGTTGAGGTTCACGGAGAGCTTGGCGGGCATGGCGAGATCCATCGGTCACGGAAATGGGAGGCCTGCTTTTAAGCCAAGTGCTCCGCGATGGCCAACGAGATTCACAAATGGATGCGATGCCAATCGCTGATGGGCACCGAAATTACGCTGAGCATTTGCCGCACGCGTACCGCAGATAGTAAATCCCGTCACCTTTAAAGAGGACCGCGAGATCCCGCAGTGCAGCACATGTTTTTGTGCAAGACACCCAAGAACCCGGCAAAATATGCCGGTAAAGTTGCTATCCCATTTAAAAGAGATTATTTTTAGCACTTATAAAAAAGATCGTTCACGAATAACGTGGACATCGTATCGCGTAGAGTACGCCGCGTACTGCTTCTTTCCCACTGAGAAGAACGCCTAGAGGAAACCCCACTCGCCGCGCATGGGAAGCAACTGGCAAAACCGCATGAGGTGCAACAACATGCCCCAGGAGGGTTCATGCCAGACGGTTCCAAACGCCTGTTTGCCGCCGCCGGTATCGCTTCGGAGGCCCGATCGAAATATCGGTTCCTGCCTTCGGCCGCGCTACCGCCGGATCTACCGGACGGTCCGGTGCCCATTGCCGACATGGCAAACGCATTCGGCGTCACACACAGGACACTGCATTTCTATGAAGAGAAAGGGTTGATTTCAGCCAACCGCATCGGCCTGATGCGGGTCTACGGCCAGGACGATGTGATGCGCATGGCCGTCATCACAGTCTGCCGCGATACAGGCATGCCGATCGCCGTCATCCAGGAACTGATGGACGAACTCCGCAACGCTGATTCGCAGGAAACGGCCGAGGCGATGTTCCGCGAGGCCTTGCAGGTGCGCAAGCGCGAACTGACGGCGGAGATGTCGACGCTGCACCGCCAGCTCCAGCAGGTCGGCGACCTCTTGGATTTCGACGGCAGCGTCGAGGCGCCGCCGCTGAACGACAATCAGGACAGTGCAAGCCTGACCGCACAGGAGCGGCGTTGCCTGGAACTGATGGCGGAGGGTTATTCCACCCAACGCATCGCCCGGGCGCTCGACCTGAAGCATGACGAAACCCGTGACCTGGAGGCCGGAATCATCCTGAAATTCCGCGCCAACAACCGCTTCCAGGCCATCGCCAAGGCAGTTCTGCTCGGCATCGTACAGGCATGAATCACGCCCCCTGACGGCCGCCACCGTCTCCTCTTTCTTCTGTCCGATCAGCAGATGCGATCTGGTCGCGGGTGCGCCGGGATCCATGGATGTAATCGGGTCAGCGGACGATCGTCAGCGTCTCCGCCGCGCGCGTGATCGCAGTGTAGAGCCAGCGTTCCCGGGTATCGCGAAACGCCCAGCTCTCGTCGAAGAGCACGACGTCGTTCCATTGCGAACCCTGCGCCTTGTGAACGGTGAGCGCATAGCCGTAGTCGAACTCGTCATAGCGCTTGCGGGTGTTCCAGGGGATCTCGCCCTCGACATCCTCGAAGGCCTGTTTCAGCAGCTTGATCTTGGCAGCCCCGCGGTCCATGTCGTCGTCTTCGGGGCGGACGAGCAGATTGATGCCGGGCTTCGTCGTTTCCTTGGATGAGGTCATGACCTGCCAGAGCGAACCGTTGAGCAGGCCCTTGGCTGGATCATTCCTGAGGCAGACGAGCTTGTCGCCGGTCTGGGGATAATCGGCATTGAAGCCTTTCAGCTCGCGCAGGCGCTGATTATAGCGCCGACGCGTCCTATTGGTGCCGACGAGCACCTGATCGGCGTCGAGGACCAGTTGCTGCGTCACCTCGTTCTTCGAGATCACCTTGGCCGTGCCGTAGTCCCCGTACATCACCTCATTGCCTTCGCGCACCTGCATGGCAAGCTTGATGATCGGATTGTCGCGCGCCTGTCGGTGGATATCGGTGAGCAGGTAGTCCGGCTCCTGATTGGTGAAGTAGCCGCCGCCTGTCACCGGCGGCAGCTGGCCGGGATCCCCGAGCACCAGGATCGGCGTGCCGAAGCTCATCAGATCCTTGCCAAGTGCTTCGTCGACCATCGAGCATTCGTCGACGATGATCAGCGCCGCCTTCGCGACCGGGCTTTGCCGGTTGATCGAAAACATCGGCGCGATCGAGGTCTTGCCTGTTTCCTCGTCTTCCACCGCCTCCTCGCCGCGCGGCCGATAGATCAGCGAATGGATCGTCCGGGCGTTGGAGGCGCCGCGCGAGCGCAGCACCTGCGCCGCCTTGCCGGTAAAGGCGGCAAACAGCACGTCGCCGTCGACATTCTCGGCGAAATGCTTGGCAAGCGTCGTCTTCCCCGTCCCGGCATAGCCAAACAGACGAAAGAGCGGCGAGCGCCCTTCCTTCAGCCATTTCGAAACAGCCTTCAGGGCTTCGTCTTGTTGCGGCGCAAATTGCATGATCGCAGGACTTGGCAGGATTCGCCGCCTTTAGGCAAGGCGGAAACTGGCGAGGCAAGGCCAATGACGGCAAATCCGCCGGGCAATAAACCCGCTGCTGCTTCCGCCGTGCACGATAAGCCGCCCGGCCGACGATCATCCCTCCCACCGCCGGTCCGCGCTGCTCGCGCACAATGACGGGTCCTGCCCGATGGCATCGGTCAGAAAGTCCAGAACCGTTTTGACGCGCAGCGGTATGTTTCTTCGTGAGGGATAGACGACATAGATCGGCAGCCGGGTCGGTTGAAAGTCGTTCATGACAGGGATCAGCCGGCCGGCGACGATATCCGGCACGGCGACGATGTGGGAGAGCACCGCCAGGCCTGCGCCGGCAAGGGCCGCCCGGTGAATGGCGACGGCGTTGCACGCGGTCAGCCGCGGCGAGATCCTGACGGACATGTCTTCCGAGCCGTTCGAGAACGACCACGAACAGGCATCGCCGGCTCTGCTGTAACACAGGCATTCATGGTCCTTGATGTCCTTCGGCGTCCGCGGAGGCGCCTTGCGGGCGAGATAGGCGGGCGAGGCGACGAGGAATGCCGTCGTCCAGCCGATCCGCCGGCAAACGAGACTGCTGTCTGCGACGGAACCCAGACGCACCTCGAGGTCCAGTCGCTCTTCGATCATGTCGGAGCTTTGCTCCCTGAACATCAGTTCCACCGAGAGTTTCGGATGGGCGGCGAGAAGATCGCCCAACCGCTCGCTGAGATAGAGGCCGAGCGGCGCCGGAACGCTCAACCTGACCTTTCCGGAGGCCATGGCACCATCCGATCCGGCGGCATCGCCGAGTTCCTCCACCGCCTCGAGAATTCTCATCGCCATCGGCAGCATCCGTTCGCCCTCCGCCGTCAGCGACAGGCCGCTCGTCGTGCGATGCAGCAGGCGGGTGGCGAAATGGCCCTCGAGCGCTGCGACCTGCCGCGAGACCGCCGGCTGCGTCACGTCGAGATCATGCGCCGCCGCCGAGAACGAGCCCGTCTCCACGACGCGCAGAAACGTCCGCAATGCCGATACGATATCCATCCCCGCCCCCTCATACTTTTGCGCATAGGCCTTATGCAGCCAGACTAAGCGAGAATGGCTTTACAGTCCAGTAATTAAGGATATTTTCTATCCATAAGGATATTTAATGTCCTTAATAAGAGGAGAGATGATATGACCCAGCGACTGAACTACGCCCAGCAGTCCCCCGACCTTTTCAAGAAATTCATGGAATTCAGCATGGCGCTGAAGAGCAGCGTGATCGACGAGAAGCTGCAGGCGCTCGTCGAGGTCCGCGCTTCGCAGATCAATGGATGCGGCTTTTGCCTGGACATGCACGTGAAGCAGGCCAAGATCCTCGGCGAAACCGAGCTCCGGCTTTATCACGTCGCCATCTGGCGGGAATCGACCCTGTTCATCCCCCGCGAGCGCGCAGCGCTTGCCTGGACGGAAGCCCTGACGAAGCTGCCCGAAGGCGGCATTCCCGATGAGATTTATGAACGGGTTCGCGGCCAGCTTTCCGAGAAGGAAATCTCGGACCTGACCTTTGTCGTCATGGCCATCAATGCCTGGAACCGCGTTAACGTCGGCTTCAAGACCGTACCCGGTGCTGCCGACAAGGCTTACGGCCTCGACAAATCAGGCCTGAACTAAAGCTTCGAATTCACCGCATCATTCAACTTTAGCGCTGCCGCATCCCGGCAGCGAATGGAGATCTGCTATGAAAATCGTTGTCATCGGCGGAACCGGCCTCATCGGTTCGAAGACTGTCGAACGCCTGCGCAAGCGCGGACATGACGTGATTGCCGCATCGCCGAACTCCGGCGTCAACACAATCACCGGAGAAGGACTGGCAGAGGCGCTCTTCGGCGCCGAAGTCGTACTCGACCTCGCCAATTCGCCGTCCTTCGAGGACAAGGCCGTCCTCGAATTCTTCGAGACCTCGGGTCGCAACCTTCTCGCCGCCGAGAAACTCGCCGGCGTCAGGCACCATATCGCCCTTTCCGTGGTCGGCACGGAGCGTCTGCAGGAAAGCGGCTATTTCCGCGGCAAACTCGCTCAGGAAAAGCTGATCAAGGCATCGGGCATTCCCTATACCATTGTGCATTCGACGCAGTTCATGGAATTCCTCGGCGGCATCGCCCAATCGGGGACGGTCGGCCAGACGGTCCGCCTGTCGCCGGCCTATGTGCAGCCGATCGTTTCCGACGACGTCGCCGATGTCATGGCGGATGTGGCTCTCGCACCGCCCGCCAATGCGACGATCGAGATATCAGGTCCGGAACGGGCGCGTCTCAGCGAACTCGTCGGCCGATATTTGAAGGCCATGAAAGATCCGCGCACCGTCGAGGCCGATGCCGAGGCCAAATATTTCGGCGCGAGACTCAACGATCAGTCGCTTGTTTCCGACAACAACCCGCGGCTCGGCTCGATCACCTTCGAGCAATGGTTCGCCAAGTCCGCCCAGCCGAAGTGATCTACCAGGGTGCGGTGCGCGCCCTGCTCACCACGATCAACCATGGAGATTCCGATGATCAGAATATCATTTCTCGCCGCCGCTCTTGCTTGCCTGGCATTCACTGGCGCTGCCGCCGAGGACGAAAACAAGGCTGCGAAGGTCACACTCGTCTATGAGCACGAACTTCCGAACGTACCGGGCAGGAGCATCAAGGGCGTGCTGGTCGAGTACGGCCCAGGCGGCTTCTCCGAAGGCCACACTCATCCCGATACGGCCTTCATCTACGCCACCGTGCTCGAAGGAGCGATCCGCAGCCAGGTTAATGACGGCCCGGTCAAAGTCTATCATGCCGGAGAGAGCTTCTCCGAAATGCCGGGCGACCGCCATGGTGTCAGCGCCAACGGTAGCAAGACGAAGCCAGCCCGCCTGCTCGCCGTCTTCGTCGTCGATACCAAGCAGAAAGAGCTGACCTATCCGCTCAAGAAGTGATGATCCGCATTACAGCGCCGCGCGTCTTTCAGACGCGCAAAGGACGCTGTAACACTTTCAACCCTCGCATCGTGCTTTCCGAAAATCGGTTCCGATTTTCGGGCCGATGCGATACCGCCTGCGCAGGCCTGATGCTTGCGCGGGCGGTCGAGATGCTGAATCATGGGCGGCTCGCCCGATTCCGGAGACAGAGAGATGATTGACGACGCGCTCTTCGGTAAACCGCTGATATCCCTCATTACGATAGGTTTGGCCGGTATCGTCGTCTGGCATCTTCTCTCCCGCCAACGGCCGACGACGCGACTGGTGGTGCAAATCCTCTTCTTTGCGGCAATGACGTTGATCCTCGTCGTCAGCGGCATCGAACCGCACCGGTTTCAAGGATATGCGTCCGAAGATCCGCAGGCCCTGCTCGTCATCGTCGCGAAATCGCTCTGGTGGATCCATCTGGCATGGGCCGTCATCGGTTTCATCAGGCTGTATCTGGTACTGGAGGGCAGTCCGCGAGAAGCCCGGCTGCTCCAGGATCTCGTCATCGGCGTCGTCTATATCGGCACGGCCCTATCGGTTATGGCCTTCGTCTTCGGTGTGCCGATCGGCACCCTCGTCGCGACCTCGGGCGTGGTCGCCATCATTCTCGGATTGGCGCTCCAGAATACACTGGCTGACGTCTTCTCCGGCATCGCGCTGACACTCGGCCGGCCATACATCATCGGCGACTGGATCCTTCTCAGCGACGGCACGGAGGGGCGCGTCGTCGAAAGCAACTGGCGCGCGACGCACATCCTGACCAGCGCAAACAATGTCGTCGTTCTGCCGAACAGTTTTCTGGCAAAGCTCGGCCTGACGAACGTAAGCCGGCCGGACGAGAGCCATCTCCTGGTCCTCACCATCCGCATCGCCCCGACGCGGATGCCGACATCGGTCCGGCACGTCATGGCAACGGCGCTTGCGAGCTGCAATTCGATCGTGCGCGAGCCGCCGCCGGTCGTGGCACTCAAGGGGCTGGATGCCACGGCGCTGGAGGTCGAGCTGCAGTTCCGGGTGACGAGCCCGAGCCAACGGGTGACGGCACGAAGCGAGGTGCTCGATCTCGTCTATCGCCATTGCAAATCCGCCGGCCTGCTACTGGCCATTCCGCCCTCGGCGACGGTGCTAACCGCCGATCTGCCGACGGAAGAAACCGCCAAGCCGCCAAGCGTAACGCCGCTTGCACTGATCGAGGCCATTCCGGTCTTTACGACGCTGACATCAGATGAAAAGCGCAGGCTCGCCGAAACCACGACTGTCCGGGAGTTCCGCAAGGGCGATGTGATCGTGCGGGAGGACGAAATGCTCCCCTCATTGATGATGGTGCGCGCCGGCATCATCGCGGCGCGGAATGCAGGCGAGGAACACGGACGGCTCGCGCCGGGCGATTTTTTTGGAGAGACCGGACTACTCGCCGGCATGCAGGAAGTCTGCACCCTGGAGGCTCTGACCCCCGTGACCGCGTATGAGATTGATCAAGAGGCCTTCGCGCCGCTGCTCAGCGAACGCCCCGCGCTGGCGGAAGAAATCGCCGACCACCTCGCCAGCCGCGCCGAGCGTTTCCGCAACGGCGCCTCCTTGCCCCCAGAACATGCCCGCAGTGCGCATGCCATCCTGAAGACCATCAGGACCATCTTCAAGGCGTAGAGATCAGCACCCCGCTCAGCCGGCGCGCTTGAGCACCCATTCGAACGTGCTCCGCCAAATGTCGGCCGGCACTTCCTCGGACAACGTGCCGACCAGATCGGAAAGCCGGACGCGCCTCAGCGTATCCCGCCAGGCCTCGTCGGCCTCCCACATGATGCGCGCGACCGCGCATGGCTTGCTGTCGCAATATCCTTCCGGCCGGCAGGGATTGTTTGCCCGGATGTTCGTACAGGTGAAGCTGCGGGCCTTCCCCTCGACCGCCTCGACGATCTCGAGAAAATTGATGTCCGAGGGGGTCTTGGCAAGCCTGTAGCCGCCACTCGGGCCGAGCGTGGTCTCGACCAGCGATGCCTGCGAAAGGCTCTGCAGTGCTTTGGAGAGATATTCCTTCGGCAGACCATGAAGCTCGGCGAGCGCCTTGGTGGAAAGGTACCTGCCCTCTGGCAGGCCCGCGAGAATGGCGCAGCAGTGAAGCGCCCACTCGACCTGGCTTTTCAGGATCATTCAGCAACTCGTGTGATGGCTGGCTCTGCCAATGGAATTAAGGACATATCATATCCGAAAACCGACACGATGTAAATGAGCTGCAAAAGCAGCGTCTTGCTGCCTGAACGGCGATACAGGCTCCGATCTCCCCTCAGCCCCCGTTCTCGTCCTCTCCCCGCGCCTCCTCACTTTCAATTCCGGCGATCAGCTTGCGCAGCAGCGCAGCGAGCGCCTCGCGCTCCTTTCCGTCAAGAGCCTGCAGAAACGAAGATTCGCTCGCCATGTCGGTGCGGAAGGCCTTTTCGGCGAGTGCCGCACCCGCCTCGCTCAATGCCACCAGCACGCTGCGCCCATCACGTGGTGATTTCTCCCGGCGGATCAGTCCCGCCTTCTCCAGCCGGTCAAGCCTGTGGGTCAGGCCTCCCGAGGAAATCATCAGCGCCGAATACATCTCCGTCGGGGTCAGCCGGTAGGGCGCTCCGGAGCGGCGAAGCGTTGCGATCACGTCGAATTCGCCGCGGTCGAGGCCAAAATCGGCAAATGTCGCCTCGATGCTGGGGCGCACCAGGTTCGACAGCCGAAAGGCCCGCCCCAGGATCGCCATCGGCTCGGTGTCGAGGTCGGGCAGTTCCACCGCCCATTGCCGGCGCAGCCGGTCGACATGGTCATCCCCGGAGCCGTCCTCGTCCCCAGGGCGGTCACCGTCCCCTTCAGTTCCATTCATCATTCTCTGCCTCATATCACGACAAGCGAGACATACACCTTCCATCCGAGTCACGGAAGATATCTTGACAGGAAGATAGTTTAAGCATATATCTTCTCGCGAAGATAGTTTTATGTTCGTAGACAGAACGAGCGGGAGGCACGTGATGTTCAGGATTCTTCGCCACCAGGAACTGCGACCCGATCAGAGCCGCACGATCCGCTTCGAAGGCCGCGACCATGGCGGCGAGATATCGCTTTTCCTGGTCGACAATGAGCCCGGCCAGGGCCCCGATCTGCACGTCCATCCCTATTCCGAGACATGGGCGGTCAGGAAGGGCGAGGCCGAATTCACGGTGGGCGACGCCAAGACCCGCGCCTTTCCCGGCGATATCGTCGTCGTGGCCGCCAACATTCCCCACCGCTTCGAGAATGTCGGCACGGGACGCCTCGAAATCGTCTGCATTCATGCCAGCGACACGATCGTGCAGGAGTTTGTTTGAGGCAAAGCCGCCTGGAGGGCAAAGCTCAGAAGACAAGGAAGAGGAGAGAACTGCAATGCCCAAGATGATCTTCGTGAACCTGCCGGTGAAAGACCTTGCCGCTGCGACCCGCTTCTATGAAGCGATCGGCTGCAGCAAGAACGAACAGTTCAGCGATCACCAGGCGTCGAACATGGTTTGGTCCGAGCCCATTATCTTCCACTTGCTGACGCGCGATTTCTTCGCGACCTTCACGCCGAAACCCGTTGCCGAAGCGCAGAAGGCGAGCGAGGTGCTGATCGCGCTGACGATGGACAGTCGTGAAGACGTGGACGCCATCGTCGAGGCGGCCGGAGTGGCCGGCGGCAAGGCCGATCCGCGCGCGCCGACGGACATGGGCTGGCTCTACAACCGCGCCTTCGAGGATCCCGATGGCCATATATTCGAAGCAGTGTGGGTCGACATGGCGGCGGCGGCCGCCATCGGAGAATAGCCGGCAAGGCGCCGGGCGCGATGTGCGCGACGAAACCGGCTTCGGCCCACCACGCCCGCCATCAAAACTTTTCCGGCGCCATGGAATAAAAACGCCTCGCCTCGTGTCTCATCTCAGGTACCGCAAGATTGCGTGCCCAATCTGAGGAGAGACATCATGAAATCCGTGAAATTCCTGTCCGTCGTGGCGGCTGCCGCCTTTGCCGCGACCGCTGCTTTTGCCGCCCCTCCTGTCAAAACGGTCGAATCCGAAAAGGGCAAGGTCCTTGCCGGCGAAAACGGCATGACGCTCTACACCTTCAAGAAAGACGTGAAGGGCGTTTCCAATTGCAACGGCGATTGCGCCAAGAACTGGCCTCCGCTGATGGCTGCTGGCGATGCCAAGGCCGATGGTGCATATTCGATCGTCGATCGCAAGGATGGCATGAAGCAATGGGCCAAGGACGGCATGCCGCTCTATTTCTGGGTCAAGGACAAGAAGATGGGCGACATCACCGGCGATGGCGTCGGCGGCAACTGGGATCTCGCCAAGCCTTGATCGCCAAGACCCCGATCACAAGCGAGTTGCCGGCGTGAAAACACCCGCACCCGAAACTTTCGAGGGCCAGATCCTGGCCCTCCTGCCCTCGCTCAGACGCTATTCGCGCAGCCTGACGCGCTCGGATGCCGATGGCGAGGATCTGCTCCAGGATTGCGTCGAGAAGGTTCTCACGCGCCGCGGCCAGTGGCGCGGCCTCAACCTGCGCGGCTGGGTCCTGACCATCATGACCAATCTCTATCGGAACGGCCGGCGCGGCAAGGCGCGCGACAGCCTCGTCGAACTCGACGCCGCAGTTGAGCTGGCCGCGCCTGAAGTGCCGGCCGATCCGCAGGAGCGCGCGCGGCTGGACGATGCGCTGAACAGCCTTTCGGAGGAATACCGCGCCGTGCTGATGCTTGTCGTTATTGAGGGATACACCTACAGCGAGGTCGCAGCCGCGCTCGATATCCCCATCGGCACCGTCATGTCCCGCCTGTCGCGCGCCCGCCAGCGTGTCGCCGAGCGGCTGAAAGCCGACAATATCATTACGCTCCGGAGACCGAAATGAACGAGACCAACCCGAGCGTCACCGAAGCCGACCTCCACGCCTATGCCGACGGCCAGCTGGCGGAAACGGCACGCGCCCGCATCGAGTCGTTCCTGGCCGACAATCCCGACGAGGCGGCAGTGGTCGCCGAATGGCAGGCGCAGAATGCAGGCATCCGATCGCTGTTTGCAGGCTATGAAAAAACAAAGGAAACCGACGCTCTCCTGGTTTCGCCGCCGCGCGGCATCTCTTCCGGGCGGAAACGCGCGGCGATCGCCGCAGCCGCCCTCCTCGTCTTCGCGCTCGGCGCCATCGGCGGCCATTATGGTCCGGCCCTTTTGGAAAAACCGGAGCTGCAGCTTGCCGGCTCCGAAACCCTGCCAAAACAGGCTGAGACCGCCTTCATGGTCTATGCCGCCGAGGTTCGCCACCCCGTCGAAGTCTTCGCCAACGAGGAGGCCCATCTCGCCACCTGGCTCGGCAAACGCCTGGCGATAGAGAATCTCAAGATCCCGAACCTGCAGCCGCTCGGCTTTAAGTTGGTCGGCGGCCGCCTGCTGCCGGTCGATGGCAGGCCGGGCTCCATGTTCATGTATGAAAACCAGGCCGGCGAGCGCCTGACTGTCTTGGTCGGCCGCAACACGGAAAACCGCACGACGAGCTTCCGCTTCGCCTCATCCGGAAATGTCGAGACCTTCTACTGGATCGACGGCGAACTCGGCTATGCCGTCACCGGCGAAATCTCCCGCGAGACGCTGCGGGAGGTAGCCGAGGAGTGCTACAAGCAGTTCCCGTCGTGAGGATCAGCGCGAGGGATCGTTGCCGAGCTCGATCGGCCGGCCGTGCGGCGTCGCTTCCGCCGCCCGCTGCCAACTCTGTTGCAGTGCCAGGATCGTTTCCACATCGGCGATGCCGTTGTCGACGATGAGGTCGGAGAGTGCCGCCACCCAGCAGTCAAAATAGTCGCTGCCATCTTCAGCCCGG
This sequence comes from Rhizobium beringeri, assembly GCF_004306515.1. Lineage (NCBI taxonomy): Bacteria > Pseudomonadati > Pseudomonadota > Alphaproteobacteria > Hyphomicrobiales > Rhizobiaceae > Rhizobium > Rhizobium beringeri. The sequence continues at coordinate 2,729,663 of NZ_SILG01000001.1, forward strand.
CCAGGCTTGTGCAATTGCGCGGAAAGCGTTTCAGCCCATTCGCTCCAGCTGAACAGGCCCTTTGCATGCAGGTGCACGGTCATGGCAAAGGCTTCGGCGGCCCATGGCTCGGGAAAGACCGGCTCGCCCTCCGGCGACCTCGGCAGGCTGGGCGATTGCGTCAGCGGCGACATTTCATGCTGGTTCAAGATAGCTCTCCCAGGCATCGATTGACACCGTCAGCGTCGGATCGGCATCCTCGCCCCAGATCTCCGCGCCGTCGAAAACGACCGTATAGAGCCATTGCGGGTTCTCGCCCTTGCCATGAGCATTGTCGTCGGGAAAGACGAACGAACCCTGCACCGCCCCGACCACACCGGTCCTGGCCCTGGCATAACGCGGCAGGCGCGTATGCGTCGCCGGATTGAAATTCTTCGTCCTCACCGTCTCACCGACCACGAAGAGCGGCGCTGCCTCGACAGGACGATCGCAAGGCCCGCCCTTTGCCAGAACGGCTGGCACCATGTCCGCCTTCAGCACGCGTTTTGGAACTGCTCCTGCCTGCTGCGCATGACCGGACAGCAATTCCGCACGCGTCGCAAAGCCGTGCCGTTCGAGCAGCTTGTCGATGCCGCGGATCCAGATCTCGTAGTAGCTGGCGGCGAGGTAATCGGCCGGCGGAATATTCTCGCGCGCATGCCGGCTTTCATCGATCGTCCATGCTCCGAAAGCGCCGCAGGAAAGCGTGATGCCGAGCGCCCGCTTCTCCCATTCGGCATGGAAATAGGGCTCGTCCTTTTCCGGCGCGACAGGACCAAAGCCCATCTGGCCGCCGAGATCGTGCGGTCCGTTCATGTGGGGCTCTCCGGCTTGCGGGCAACGGCCGTGCCGATCATCGCATCGCGGCTGACGAGGCCGGCGAGCGTCTGCTCGTCCATTCCCTCTGTGCCTTCGGGCTGCTCGGGAATGACGAGATAACGCAGCTCCGCCGTCGAATCCCAGACGCGGATCTTCTTGTCCTCCGGCAGCGTCAGCCCGAATTCGGCAAGCACGCCGCGCGGATCGATGACGGCGCGCGAACGATAGGCCGGCGCTTTGTACCAGGCCGGCGGCAGGCCGAGCACCGACCAGGGATAACAGGAGCAGAGCGTGCAGACGACGAGGTTATGGGTCTCGGCGGTGTTGAAGACGGCGCGCATATGCTCACCCTGCCGGCCGGTGTAACCGAGGCTTGATATCGCGGCCGTCGCATCGCGCGTCAGCCAGTCGGCGAAATCGGCATCGCTCCAGGCCCTGGCAACGACATGAGCACCGTTTCTCGGCCCCACCTTCGTCTCGTAGGTCTCGACGATCGCATCGATCGCCGCCGGATCGATCAGCCCCTTCTCCGTCAGCAGCGTTTCCAGCGCCTTCACGCGCGCCTGCATGTCGGAATAATGATTGTCATGATCGTGCCCGTGGGCGTGCTCATCCCCGTGAGCATGGTCGTCGTCATGGTCGTGCAAGGCGAAGCCCTCCCGAAACTGCCCGCTCTTTCTAACATATGCCGCAGGCCCGCCAAGCCCTTCTATGTCTCATGCGCTTTCCGCTAATCTTGCGCCATGAACATCCTGATTCTCGGCGCAACCGGCTTTATAGGCTCCATCGTCGCGGCCCGGCTCGTTGCCGACGGCCACGTCGTAACCGGGCTCGGCCGCAATCCCGTACGTGCCCGTTTGAAACAGCCGGCGATCGACTGGCGGCGCGCAGATCTCTCACGCATGACGAAACCAGCGGATTGGGACGATATCCTCAAGGACCAGCATGTCGTCGTCAATTGCGCCGGCGCCCTGCAGGACGGCCTGTCGGACGACGTGTCGGCCACCCAGGCTGAGGCGATGTTGGCGCTCTATTCCGCAGCCAAACGCTCGTCACGCCCGCTCATCGTGCAGATATCGGCAAGGACGGCGGGAGCGGCTGGCGATCTTCCCTTCCTCGCCACCAAGCGGCGGGCCGACGAGGCACTGGCTGCAAGCGGTCTGGCTTATCTCATCCTGCGCCCTGCCCTCGTTCTCGGCCGCAATGCCCATGGTGGCTCAGCGCTGCTGCGGGCGCTTGCCGCCTTTCCCCTGGCGCTGCCGCTGGTCCATGCCGAAAGTCCGGTCGAAACACTTTCGGTGAACGATGTGGCAGAAGCCGTGTCGCGGGCGGTCTCCGGCGGCATCTCCGGCGATATCGATCTTGCCGCCAACGAAGTTCTGACGCTCGCCGAGCTCGTCCGCCTTCACCGCCACTGGCTCGGCCTGCCGCCCGCCCGCGTGTTCCCTCTTCCCGGCTGGCTTACCGGGCCGGTGACGTGGCTGGCCGATTTGTCAGGCCTGCTCGGCTGGCGTTCGCCGCTGCGCTCGACAGCGATGACAGTGATGTCGGAAGGCGTGCGGAGCTCCAAGGCAATGAGCGACCTTGCTGCGACATCCGCGGTCGCAGCGCTCTCGGCCAATCCCTCCGGCGTGCAGGATCTCTGGTTTGCCAGGCTCTATCTTCTGAAGCCGCTCGTCATATCAGGCCTGTCTGGCTTCTGGCTGCTGTCCGGTCTGATCCCGCTGCTGGCGCTGGAGAAGACGTCCGCTCACTTCCTGCCGTTTATGGCTGAGGCCGCGGCAACGGCGCTGACGCTTGCAACCTGCCTGATCGACATCGCTCTCGGCGCTGCAGTCCTCCTTCGCCCGCTGGCGAAACGTGCCCTTCTCGGCATGCTGGCCGTGTCGTTCGCCTATCTTGCCGGCGCCAGTCTGCTCGAACCCGCACTCTGGCTCGATCCGCTCGGTCCCCTCGTCAAGGTGCTGCCGTCGATCCTGCTGACACTCACCGCACTTGCCACCCTGGATGAACGCTGATGCTTGAGGAATGGCTGCTGCTTGCCCATATCATCGGCGCGACCGTGCTCTTCGGCACCGGCGCCGGCATCGCCTTCTTCATGGTGATGGCGCACCGAACACGCGATCCCAAGCTGATCGCCCATGTTGCGGCAACGGTGGTGGTCGCCGACACCGTCTTCACCGCCACAGCAGCCCTTCTCCAGCCGGTAACCGGCTATCTGCTGGCCCGGTCGATCGGCTGGGAACTGTCGGAGGGATGGATTGCGCTGTCGCTGCTGCTTTATGTCGTGACCGGCCTGTTCTGGCTGCCGGTCGTCTGGATCCAGATCCGGCTGCGCGATCTCGCCCGCGCCGCAGCAGCGGCGGGAAAAGCCCTGCCGCCGGCCTATTTCAGCCTCTACCGTATCTGGTTCGCCTGCGGTTTTCCGGCCTTCTTCGCTGTCATCGGCATTCTCTGGCTGATGCTCATGAAGCCGGCAATCACTCTATTTTAGCATTGGCCAGAGGCTTAGCACCAACAGCACCGCCATGGTGATATTGAACCATTTCAGTCGCACCGGATCCGAAAGCCATTCCCTCAGCGCCGAGCCGAAGCCGGCCCAGGTCGAGACGCTGGGCACATTGACTGCCGCAAAAGCGAGCCCGACGATCAGCACGCTCACCAGGTAGAGTTGCGGATTGGTGTAGGTCGCCATCGCGGTGACCGCCATGACCCAGGCTTTCGGGTTGACCCACTGGAAGGCTGCAGCCGCGAAGAAGGACATCGGCTCGACGCCGCTCCTGCCTTCGCTGAGCGAGCGCGACGAGGCGATCTTCCAGGCGATCCAGACGAGATAGGCGCCGCCTGCAAACTTCAGCGCGGTATAGACCATGGGCATCGTGTGCAGCAGCGCGCCGAGCCCAAGGCCGACGCCGATCAGCAGCGAGAAGAACCCGACGCCGATACCGAACATATGCGGGATAGTCCTGCGGAAGCCGAAATTCACGCCCGATGCGAAGAGCATCATATTGTTCGGCCCCGGGGTGATCGAGGTCGTGAAGGCGAAGAGAACGAGGGCGAGAAACGTATCCAGCGGCATGCGACCTCCCGAAGCCAGCTTTTTCTGTGGCCTGCTTATTTAGGTCAGCATAACTGTCCTAAACCACCGATGCCATTACATCATTGTCATGGTGACAGGATTACTTGAAAGATGGCGACCCGGCCCAATCTCCTGTCGAAGGGACAGAAAACCATGCAGGACGATCCGATTCCATCGATTACATTCCCGAACGGCACTGAGGTGCCGGCGCTCGGCCAGGGCACCTGGGCCATGGGCGAGGATGCCGGCCATGCCAGTGCCGAGATCGAAAGCCTCAAGGCCGGCATCGATCTCGGCATGACGCTGATCGACACCGCCGAAATGTACGGCGACGGTGGCGCTGAAGAGATCGTCGGCCAGGCGATCAGGGGGCGGCGCGACGAAGTCTTCATCGTCAGCAAGGTCTATCCCTGGAACGCCAGCCTGAACGGCACGATCGAGGCCTGCGAACGCAGTCTCGAACGGCTCGGCGCCGACCGTATCGATCTCTATCTGCTGCACTGGCGCGGCAACTATCCACTCACTGAGACTGTCGCAGCCTTCGAAATACTCAAGGCATCGGGCAAGATCGGCGCCTGGGGCGTCTCCAACTTCGACACCGACGACATGGAGGAACTGCTCCGAGTACCTGACGGCACCAATGTCGCCGCCAACCAGGTGCTCTACAATCTTTCCCGCCGCGGCATCGAATTCGATCTGCTGCCCTGGTGCCAGAACCGCGGCATTCCCGTCATGGCCTATTCGCCGATCGAACAGGGAAATATCCTGCACCATCCCGAGCTGATCCGCATCGCCAAGGCCTATCAGGCGACACCCGCCCAGCTGGCGCTCGCCTTCCTGCTGGAACGCGACGGCGTCATCGTCATTCCGAAGACCTCGAATGCCGAACGCGCGGCGGAAAACCGCGACTGCGTCTCGCTCGATATAACCGACGACGACTGGGATGCCCTCGACGTCGCCTTTCCGCCGCCCACAAAGAAAAAGCCGCTGGAGATGCTCTGATCTCCAGCGGCTTTCCCAATTATTGCGGCATCGGGCTCAGATGTCCGGGCGGTGATTTTTACATGCCCGGGCTGTAATATTTACATGCCCTGCACGCCGCGATTCATCGCCGCGATGCCGGTACGGCAGACCTCGATGAGGCCAAGCGGCTTCATGATCGCCACGAACTGATCGATCTTTGACGATTTGCCCGTGATCTCCAGAATGAAGTGCCCGACCGTCGCATCCACCACCTTGGCATGGAAGGCATCGGCAAGGCGCAGGGTCTCGGCGCGCATCTCGCCCTCGCCGATCACCTTGATCAGTGCCACTTCGCGCTCGATCGGGCGATCCTGGCCGAGTTCGCGGGCGCGCACCGTCAGGTCGACGACGCGATGCACTGGCACGATGCGTTCCAGCTGCGCCTTGATCTGTTCCAGCACCTGCGGCGTGCCGCGTGTGACAACGGTGATGCGGGAAAGATGCGCCTGATGCTCGGTCTCGGAGACCGTCAGGCTCTCGATATTGTAGCCGCGACCGGAAAACAGGCCGATGACCCGGGCAAGAACGCCCGGTTCGTTATCGACGAGAACCGAAAGCGTGTGGCTTTCGACGGCCGCCGTTTCCGGCGAAATGAAGTAAGCGGAGCCCGTGGGCTGTAGGTGAGCGTTCATGGTCCTGAGTTTCCTCTTCCCTGCCGCATAGCCCCGAAAATCGGAAGCGATTTTCGGAAAGGATTATGCGCAAATTAAAAATGTCAGACGAGCGCGCGGCCCTTGGCGTCGATCGCATTGGCGACCGCTTCGTCGGTGGCTTCGTCCGGCAGCAGCATTTCGTTATGGGCCTTGCCCGAGGGAATCATCGGGAAGCAATTGGCGAGATTGGCGACGCGGCAATCGAAGATGACAGGCTTTCTGACCTCGATCATCTCCAGAATGGTGTCATCAAGCGCATCCGGCTTTTCGCAGCGCAGGCCGACGGCGCCATAGGCCTCCGCCAGCTTGACGAAGTCGGGCATCGCCTCGGTATAGGAGTTCGACAGGCGGTTGCCGTGCAGCAGCTGCTGCCACTGGCGCACCATGCCCATATACTGGTTGTTCATGATGAAGATCTTGATCGGCGCATCGTGCTGGATCGCCGCCGACATTTCCTGGATGCACATCTGGATCGAGGCATCGCCGGCAATGTCGATGACGAGGCTGTCGGGATGGGCGATCTGCACGCCGAGCGCGGCCGGCAGGCCGTAGCCCATCGTGCCGAGGCCGCCCGAGGTCATCCAGCGGTTTGGCTGCTCGAAACCGAAGAACTGTGCCGCCCACATCTGGTGCTGGCCGACTTCGGTGGTGATGTAGGTATCGCGATCCTTGGTATGGGCAAAGAGCCGCTCCAGCGCATATTGCGGCATGATGACGTCATTGCTCTTCGTATAGGCGAAGGAGTTGCGTGCCCGCCAGCGGGCGATATCGCTCCACCAGTCGTCCAGGCGACCCTTTTCCGGCTTCTTCGGCAGCGCCCGCCACAGGCGGACCATGTCTTCGAGGACATGGCCGACATCGCCGCGAATGCCGATATCGACACGGACGTTCTTGTTGATCGAGGATGGATCGATATCGATATGGATCTTCTTCGAGTTCGGCGAAAACGCATTGAGACGGCCGGTGATGCGGTCGTCGAAACGAGCGCCGATGCAGACCATGACGTCGCAATCGTGCATCGCCATGTTGGCCTCGTAGGAGCCGTGCATGCCGAGCATCTTCAGCCAGTTCTTGCCGGAAGCGGGATAGGCGCCGAGACCCATCAGCGTCGAGGTGATCGGGAAATCGGTGAGCTCGACCAGCTCACGCAGCAGCTTGGAAGCTTCGGGGCCGGAATTGACGACGCCGCCGCCCGAATAGATGACGGGACGGCGCGCATTCGCCATCAGCTCGATCGCCGCATGGATCTGGTTGAGGTCGCCCTGGATCTTCGGCTGGTAGCTCTTCTGGATCGTGTAGTCGGCGGGCGGCGTGTAGGTGCCGGTCGCAAACTGCACGTCCTTCGGAATATCGACGACGACAGGTCCCGGACGGCCGGACTGGGCGATGCGGAAAGCCTCGTGAATGACGGCGGCGAGTTCGTTGACGTCCTTGACCAGCCAGTTGTGCTTGGTGCAGGGCCGGGTAATGCCGACCGTGTCACATTCCTGGAAAGCGTCGGAGCCGATCAGCGAGGTCGGAACCTGGCCGGTCAGGCAGACGAGCGGGATCGAATCCATCAGCGCGTCCTGCAGCGGCGTGACGGCATTGGTAGCGCCCGGACCCGAGGTCACCAGCATGACGCCGACCTTGCCGGTGGAGCGCGCATACCCTTCGGCCGCGTGGCCGGCGCCCTGCTCATGGCGGACGAGGATGTGCTTGACATCCTCCTGCTGGAAGATCTCGTCGTAGATCGGCAGGACCGCGCCGCCGGGATAGCCGAAGATATGTTCGACGCCGTTGTCCTTCAGCGCCTTGAGAACGATCTCCGCTCCCGTCATCCGATTGCCTGCCGCCTGATTGTCCGTGCTCATCTGTCTGTTCCGTTTGATGCTGGGATTGCGTTTGTAGCCGGAAGCCCGAATTTCGGGCATAAAAAAAGGCCCCTGAGGAGCCTGTCATCTAGCGCATGGGTGGCTATCGCCGGATGGTTACACCATCCTGCCCATGCGCTTTCCCACCACGATAAGAGCCGTTGCGATTTTCATGGTCGGAAGTGATAGACAGAAAATTTCGCAGCGTCAACGCATGCCGCAATAAAAAACTCCCGGCTCCCCGCATCCCTAAAATCCATGGCCGGAAGGATTTGTTAAAGGAAGGGCTATATTCTCGCTTCCCATTGCAGGAGTAGGCCCTTTGCTTAACAACGACTTGCACGCGTCTGGTAAGGCGGGTGAACAGGATCGCCGCGATGGCCATACACCGGGGAACCGCTTTCTCGGCCGCGTCGTTGCATGCAGCGGGTCGCGGGCGACCATTGCCGCCGTCGCCGAACAGGGCGGCACCGATCTGACCGAACTGTGGTCCGTGGGCCGGCTGATTTCGATCAGCGTCGGCCGCAACCGCGTCGTCGCGCTCGTCTATCAGATGAACACCGGCAGCCATGCCTGGGGCGAAGGCGAGGACAATACTTTCAGGATCGAGACCGAGCTGCTCGGCGAAGTCCGTGTCGACGAGGACGGGCGCGAGGAATTCTCGACCGGTATCTCGCGTTATCCCTATCTCGGCGCCATCGCCCACCGCATCCGATCCGCCGACCTGATGCGCATCTACGATGCCGGCCAGGGCACGACCGCCGTCATCGGCAAGCTGACACAGGACGAAAGCATCGACGCGGCGATCCATATCCCCTCAATGCTCTCCAAGCATTTCGCCGTCGTCGGCTCGACCGGCGTCGGCAAATCGACGGCCGTGTCGCTGCTGCTGCACAAGGCGATCGCGGCGGACCCGAAGCTGCGTGTACTGATCCTCGATCCGCATAACGAATTCGCCGCCGCATTTCCCCAGCACGCCGTCACCATCGATACCGATACGCTTGATCTGCCCTTCTGGCTGATGCGGCTGGAGGAGTTCGCCGAAGTCGTCTTTCGCGGCCGCCCGCCGGTGCCCGAAGAGCTCGACATGCTGCGCGATATCCTGCCGGAAGCCAAGCGCGCCTTCCGCGGCAGCGACAACTCGCTGGTGCGCCGCACGACGGAAAAAAGCTCGATCACCGCCGATACGCCGGTTCCCTACCGCATGGCCGATCTGCTGGCGCTGATCGACGAGCGCATCGGCCGCCTGGAGGGCCGCTCGGAAAAGCCCTTCCTGCGGTCGCTGAAGATGCGCCTCATCGCTGCGATCAACGATCCGCGCTATCACTTCATGTTCTCAAACAACACGATCAGCGACACGATCACCGAAACCATCGCGCAGATCTTTCGAATCCCCGGCGAGAACCGGCCGATCTGCACCTTCCAGCTTGCGGGCATTCCCTCCGAGGTCGTCAATTCGGTCGCCTCCGTGCTCTGCCGTATGGCCTTCGAGGTGGCGCTGTGGAGCGACGGCGCCATCCACATGCTCGTCGTCTGCGAGGAAGCTCACCGCTATATCCCCTCCGATCCGAGCCTCGGCTTCGTGCCGACCCGCCAGGCGATCGCCCGCATCGCCAAGGAAGGTCGCAAATACGGCGTCTCGCTCGGCATTATCACCCAGCGGCCGGGCGAGCTCGACCAGACGATCTTGTCACAATGTTCGACACTCTTTGCCATGCGCCTTGCCAACGACCGCGACCAGGAAATCATCCGCTCGGCCATTCCGAATTCGTCGATCTCGACGACGAGCTTCATCTCCTCGATCGGCAACGGCGAGGCGATCGCTTTCGGCGAGGCGATCAGTGTACCGATGCGCATGCGCTTTTCCCGCGTCGACGAAAACCTCCTGCCGAAGGCAAGCAGCGCCAACAGCAAGCAAAGCGAGGAAGATCCGGATACGGTCGATCTGCGCAAGATCGTCACCCGCATGCGGGCGGTGACCGTCGGACCCGACATTTCGAATTTCCAGCAGAATTATGCCGCGTCTGTCGCAGGTTTCGACGAGGCTGATGCAGCCGACGAGGATCTCGACGCGAAGCCCTACACGCCGCCCGCCTCTTCCGCCGCGCCGCTCGAATCCTACCGCCGCGAACTGCTGCCGCAGACGCCGCGGTTGGACCCGGCCACGTCACCCGCGATCGATCCCCGGCTGGACGCGCTCCGCCGTGAGATGCGCCGCGACGAGCCGGTCTTTCCCCGGCCGACACCCCCGGCGGACCAGCCCGCCGTCTCCCGCCGGGAGCCCGGCACGTCGCTGCGCGAAAGCATCCTGAAAAAACCGCTGAGCAGCCTCTACAACAAGGATTGACGCTTCAGCTCGCTCTCCAGAGCGATCAGAGGCTCGACGGCCTCAAGCACCCATTGCCGGTCCGTCGGTCCGAGCGGCAAGAGAGGGCGTGGGAGCTCTGCCCTGGCGATTGAGAGAAGGTCGAGCAGCGTGTAGATCACGCGAAGGCTCCCGAACTCTTTGAACGTTTTCCAGAGCGGCTGTAGAAGGTCATCGAGCCGATGTGCATCGCCGCCCTCGCCTGCAATCGCGGCCTTGGTCAGGGCAAGGGCGACGCGCGGAAGCAAGCCGCCGAGGACGCTGTACCAGGCGTTGGCACCTGAAAGCAGCGCATCGGCCGCTCCCCAGTCACCGCTGTAGCCTACCGCAAGCCTGGTCTTCTCTCGCAATGCCGCCAGCTCACCTGCGAAATCGCCGTCAACAGGCAGAGGCATTTTCACGGCCCTGATCGTCTCGATATTGGACAGGCGCTGCAGAAGATCCCGGCTGAAGGTGAAGTGGGTCGTACCGGGATTGTTGTAGATACAAAGCGGCAGCTTCGCCGCCTCGGTGACCGCCAGGAAATGCTCGTAGGCTTCGTCCTGGGTCAGCGGCGTGTAGGACACCGGCGCAAGCAGAAGCGCGTCTGCACCGGCGGCCTCAGCATCCGTCGCCAGGCTCCGGGCATGGTCTGTCCTCAGAGCACCGACGCCGACAACGATCGGAACACGACCGCGAACGCACGCGACCGCAGCCTCGACGGCTCGCCGTCTCTCCTCGCGTGTAAGAAAGGCGTAGATGCCGGTGCTGCCGAGAAGGCCTATCGAAGCGACGCCTGCATCACACAGGCGCTCCAGCAGGCGGCAGAGGGCTTCCGTGTCGACCCGGCCATCCCTATCGGCGGGCGTTGGCGGAAAGGCCGAAAGACCATGAAACGGAGAGGCGACGGACATGATGCGATCCTGAAAAGACGGTCAATGTGAGAACAGCAGACGCGATCCGGCGCCCGCGAAGAAGACGGCGAGACTTCCCTCGATCCATCGCCGCGCACGGGCGTAACCGCGCACCATCGGCGCCGTCGAGAAGAGCACGGCATAGCCGGTAAATATCAAGATCCCGAGCAGCACGCAGCCGCCGAACGCTGTGACGGCCATCTCCGGCGAAGCGCCCGGCTTGAGGCCGAGCGACATGATCGCGACCCAGGCCAGAACCGCCTTCGGGTTGCCGAGATGCATCAGAATACCGCGACGATAGAGCGCGCCGAGTTGCGCGGGGGCTCGAACGACCTCGCTTGCCGGCCTATCCGGGGTGACTGCCGAGCGGGCCGCCCTCCAGGCGAGCCAGAGGAGGTAAAGCCCGCCTGCGACTTTGAGGAACAGCAGCGCATGGGCATAGCGGACCAGGAGTGTCGAGATGCCGGTGACCGCCACCAGTCCCCAGCATGTCGACATCGTTATAACCCCCGCGGCAAGGGCGAGCGCCGGTCGACGCCCCTGCCGCATCGCCACGTTCATGATGGCCATGTTGCTTGGTCCGGGACTGCCTGCAGCGATTACGTAAGCGATGTAGACGACGAGAAGATCCTGCATTTGCGTTTTTCCAGAAGTTTGCGCCCGCGCACGGCACGAACCCGAAGACGAAGAATGCGCCATCGGGAAGCCGCCAATCCGCTTCCTTTTCCTCGAAAATTGGTTCACCATGAAGCGCCATTTTTGAAGAATCTCTATGGACCATTTTGCGATGTCCAAACGGCGCAGCATCATCGAGATACCATCGCTGAACGCGATCGATCGAACGGCCAATGTCGGTCGCCAGCTTGCGCAGGCCCTGCGGAACGCAATCGCCCGCGGTGAGCTGAGGTCGGGAGAACGCCTTCCTTCGACGCGTAGCCTTGCGGCTTCGCTGAAAATCGCCCGCGGCACTGTCGTCGAGGTGTTCGATCAGTTGACCGCCGAAGGCTATCTCGAAGCGCGGGTCGGAGCCGGAACCCATGTTGCCGCCGATCTGATGGATGCGCCGCCGGCGTCCCCGCCTGCGCCGGCAGTGCCGTCTACCGCGGATGCTGTCGATCTGCCGTCCCAGGCTGCCCGGCTGATTGCCATCGCCCGTGCGCTCACCCCGCACCCGCCCGTTCCCTTCGCCATCGCCGTCCCGGCTAGTGGCATTGCGCCCGACGACAACTGGCGCCGTCTCGGCAACCGCGTGCGCGCGTCGCGACAAGCCGCACCTTCGGGTTACCACGATCCTATGGGCGTGCTCGAACTCAGGCTTGCCATTGCCGACCACGTCCGCCGCGCGCGGGCCGTTCATTGCGAGCCGGAACAGGTCATCGTCACGTCAGGCACCCAGCAAGGCCTCTATATGGCGGGCCGGGTCCTTCTCTCGCGTGACGATCCGGTATGGGCCGAGGACCCGGCCTATCCCGGCCTGACGGCCGTGCTCGACGATCTCGGCGTCCGGACGCACCGCCTGCCGGTCGATGCACAGGGAATGAACGTGGAACGCGGCCTCGAGCTATGTCCGCAGGCGCGCGCCGCATTCGTCACCCCTTCGCACCAATATCCGATCGGGATGCCGCTCAGCATGGCCCGGCGCAATTCCTTGATCGCCTGGGCCGACCAAAATCGCGCCTGGATCGTCGAGGACGACTACGACAGCGAGCTGCGTTATGCCGGACACCCGTTTCCCTCAATGCAGGGATTGCGTCCGTCACGCGTCATCTATCTCGGCACGTTCAGCAAAGTGCTCTTTCCTTCCCTACGCCTCGGCTACGTGATCGCCCCTCCTCCGCTCGCAGAAGCCTTTGCCGGCGCCCGCGCCATTCTCGACCGGCATTCGCCGATCGCCGAACAGCATGTTCTGGCGGCCTATATGCGGGAAGGCTATTTCGAAGCGCATATCCGGCGCATCCGCGGCCTCTATTCCGAACGCCGCGCTGTTCTGCTTTCAGCGCTCGAGCGGGCCTTGCCAGAGGGCTGCCGCGTCCAGCAGAGCGACCAGGGCATGCATATTCTTCTATGGCTGCCCGAGGAGGTCGACGACGTACAGCTCGCAGCTCGCGCCCTCTCGGCCGGCCTTGCCGTGCGTGCGATCTCCCCGATGTATGCCGCGCGGCCGGCGCGCCCCGGCCTGATGCTGGGCTTCGGCGGATTTCTGCCGGACCAGTTACAGGCGGCGGTTGGCGAACTCGTCAAACTGCTGAGCCAGCAGATGTCTCAAGCAGGAGGCCTGCAACGACCTGAAGCCTAAACCGTCAACCGTTCCCAACTATCGTCCATCTGGTTGCGGAACCATGTCATTTGCCGCTTGGCATATTGCCGCGTCGCCGCAGCCCCCTTCTCCAGCACCTCGCCGCGCGTCATCTCGCCCGCGAGCATCGCCGCAATCTGCGACACGCCGATTGCTTTCATCACAGGCGCCTCGGCCGGCAGATCGAGCGCAAGCAGCGCCCTCACCTCGTCTTCCGCGCCTTGCTGCAGCATCTTTTCGAAACGGCCGTTGATGCGCTGATGCAGCACTGCTCTGTCCGGCAGCACGACGATCTTGCGGGCCTCATCGACGTCGATCACCACCGGTCCCGACCGGCCCTGGAAATCGGCGATCGACCGTCCCGTCGCCTTCATCACTTCGAGCGCCCGGACGATGCGCTGCCCGTCCTGGCGGTTGAGGCTTGCCGCCATGGCGGGATCGGCCTCGGCAAGTTCGGCATGGAGCCCGTCAGGCCCCTCCTCCAGCAGCCGCGTCCTGAGTTTCTCTCGCAGTACCTCCGGTATCTCCGGCATATCCGAGAGACCGCCGGTCAGCGCCTTGAAATAAAGCCCCGTGCCGCCGACGAAGACCGGCAGCCGTCCTGCGTCCCTCAACGCCGGTAGTAGTGCCGAGACATCCCGCAGCCAGGCGCCTGTGGAATAGGCCGCACCTGCCGGCACGTGGCCGTAAAGATGATGCGGCACACCCTGCATCTCCTCTTCCGATGGGCGCGCGGTCAGCACGCGCAGCGTGTCGTAGACCTGCATGCTGTCGGCGTTGACAACCGCGCCGTCATGACGCTTGGCCAATTCGACGGCGAGCGCGGACTTGCCGCTGGCGGTCGGCCCGGTTATCAGGATCGCGTTCACTGTGCTCAGAAGGATTTCTATCATGGCCCTCGTTGCCACGCTTGTTGCCAATCCGTCAAATCCCGTGCTGACACCCGAAATCGCCGAACGGGCGGCCGAGGCCGTGAAGGCTTCTGGTCTCTATTGGCTGGCCGATGGCATCGCCTGCGACATCGCGCTGCGCGACGGCACCGATGCGCAAGCGGCCGAGGCCAATATCCTTGCCGTCATATCAAGCGTGCCGATCGACCTCGTTATCCAGGAGCAAGAGACCCGCCGCAAGAAGTTGCTGATCGCCGACATGGATTCGACGATGATCGGCCAGGAATGCATCGATGAATTGGCCGCCGAAGTCGGCCTGAAGGAGAAGGTGGCGACCATCACCGCCCGCGCCATGAACGGCGAGATCGCCTTCGAGCCCGCTCTGCGTGAGCGTGTCGCCCTGCTGAAGGGGCTGCCGATATCAGTCGTCGACGAGGTCATCGCCAAGCGCATCACGCTCACCCCGGGCGGTCCGGAACTGCTTGCCACCATGAAGTCGAAAGGCCATTACACCGCGCTTGTCTCCGGCGGCTTCACCGTCTTCACCAGCCGTATCGCCGCCACCCTCGGCTTCGACGAGAACCGCGCCAACACGCTGCTCGAAGACGGCGGCATCCTCTCCGGTTTCGTCGCCGAACCGATCCTCGGCAAACAGGCGAAGGTCGATGCGTTGAACGAAATTGCGGCAAGCCTCGGCATTTCGCCGGAAGAAGCGATCGCCGTCGGTGACGGCGCCAACGATCTCGGCATGCTGCACCTCGCCGGCTCCGGCGTCGCCCTCCACGCCAAGCCGGCCGTCGCTGCCGAGGCGCAGATGCGCATCAACCACGGCGACCTGACCGCGCTGCTCTACATCCAGGGCTACCGGAAGACGGATTTCATTTCCCAATGATCTCTTGAAATTTACAAATTTGTACGTACAATTTTGTTGGATAGCACATGCCGCGGTTTCAATGGAACGACGAGAAAAACCGAATCAACAAGGCCAAGCATAGCGTATCCTTCGAGACGGCGTGCCTGATCTGGAATGATCCGCAGTATCTTCTCATTCCGGACGCGGTCTATGACGGCGAACAAAGATGGCTGGCGATCGGCACCGTGGGTTTGGTGACTGTACTGGTTGCCGTCCATGTCATCCACGATGCCGAGGATGGAGAGACCATTCGAGTGATCAGCGCTCGAAAGGCGACATCGCACGAGAGAAGACGATATGAGCAATGGACCCTTGACTGACGCACAGCTCGCCGAACTCCAGGCACTGGAGAAGCTTTCCAACAAGGATATTGACACCGGCGACATTCCTGAGATCACCAACGAACAGTGGCGCCTTGCCCGCAAGGGCAATTTGTACCGGCCGCTGAAGCAATCGGTGACCATCCGCGTAGACGCCGATATCCTAGACTGGTTCAAGAGCCATGCGGGCGGTCGCGGCTACCAGACGGATATCAATGCCGCGCTGCGCACCCACGTCGCCAGGCATCAAAAAGGGAGCGGCTGACCGCTTCTTTTTCGCTTATTCCATCGGCACAGCCACGAACCGCAGATCGCCATTCGCCGATGCGATCATCAGCTGGGCGTTGCGGCGGCCTTCCTGTTTCAGCGCCTGCACCTTGGCGGCGACCGCATCCGGTGACTTCATGAACTCCTGCGCCACCTCGACGATCACGTCGCCGGGCTTCAGTCCCTTTTCGGCCGAGGCGGATCCAGGCGTCACCTCTGTCACGACGACGCCGTCGACGCTCTCGGCGATGCCGAAGGCCTTGCGCGTCTCGGCGCTCAACAGCGACAGCGACAGCCCGAGCACGTTCTTCGGCGTTGCCGCATCCGGCGACACCTGGCCCTTATGCTGGTCGGGTGCATCAGGTGCGGGCTGGGCCTGATCGCCGGTGTCAGGCTGGTCCATGTCGTTGTTCTCGCCGGGGTCCGGGGTGATCACGCCGTCATCCTGCGAACCATCGGGCGCCGCATCGTCGGATGCCGCCGCCTGGTCGCTGTCCTCAAGCCGGCCAAGCTTCACCTTGACGGTCTGCTCCTTGCCGTCGCGCAGCACGACCACGTCGACTTCCTTGCCGACCGTGCTTTCCGCCACGACACGCGGCAGGTCGCGCATTTCGCTGACGGTCTTGCCGTCGAATTTCAAAATGACGTCACCCGCCTTGATCGAGCCGTCATCAACCGGTCCACCCTTGATGACGCCGGCGACCAGCGCGCCCTTTGCTGTGTCGAGCCCGAGGCTGTCGGCGATATCGTCGGTCACCGGCTGGATGCGCACCCCGAGCCAGCCGCGCCGCGTCTCGCCATATTCGCGCAACTGGTCGACGACGCCGGAAGCAAGCTCCGACGGCACCGAGAAGCCGATGCCGATCGAGCCGCCGCTCGGCGAAATGATCGCCGTGTTGATGCCGATCACTTCGCCCTTCATGTTGAAGAGCGGGCCGCCGGAATTGCCCTTGTTGATCGCCGCATCCGTCTGGATGAAGTTGTCGTAGGGGCCGGCATTGATGTTGCGGCCGCGCCCGGAAATGATGCCGACCGTCACCGAACCGCCGAAGCCGAACGGATTGCCGATCGCCATCACCCAGTCGCCGATGCGCATCGTGCTGGAATCGCCGAATTTCACGGATTTCAGCGGTGCCTTCGGCTCGACCTTCAGCACCGAAAGATCGGTCTTCGTATCGGTGCCGATCAGCTTCGCCTTGAGCTTCGAACCATTGGCGAAATTGATCTCGATGTCGTCGGCGCCCTCGATCACATGGTTATTGGTGACGATATAGCCGGCCGGATCGATAACGAAGCCGGAGCCGAGCGAGCTGACATTGTGGTTGCCGCCCTTGTTGCCCTGCTGCTTGTTGAAGAAATCGTTGAAGAATTCCTGGAAAGGCGAGCCGTCGGGCGCGCGCGGCGCCGGGCCTGCGCCCTCGTCGTCCTTCACATTCTGCGAGGTCGAGATGTTGACCACCGCGTCGAGCAGCCCCTCGGCAAGGTCGGCGACCGAAGCCGGGCCGTTATTGGGCACGATGGCCTGTGTCGGGGCGGCCTGCTGCGGTGCGGCGGGTGCGGCAGGCGTAGGAGCGGGAGCAGCCGGCACAGGAGTAGCCGGAGCGGGCGCGGCAACCCCGGGCGCTGTCGTCTCAGGCGCGGTTTGGGCGTAGGCGACCCCGTTCATGCCGGCATGCGCAAGAATTGCAGCGCTGGCCATAAGCGCGAGCGTTCGTCTGAAGGGCGAGCGAATCGTGGGGGCCATCAAGCTTCCTCATAAGGGGTACATGCGCACATTGAGCACCAGCATAAGGCGGAATGATGGAGGGCGAAATCACCTTTTCGCGAAATCCCCGTGCAATGTGACGTGGCCTCGCAAAAGCCAAATTATCTCGACCATTCCACGAAAAAAGGGCCGGCACTCGGGCCGGCCCTTCCATGATTGTCGGGGTATCCCCCGCTTCAATTCGTCGGCTGGGCAGGTGCCCCAGGCGCTGCCGGAGCGGGTACTGCCGGGCTTGCTGGCGACGACTGCAGGGTGCCGGCGGCATTGTCGAAATAGCGGAAGAATTCCGAATTCGGCGACAGTACCAGCGTCGTGTCCTGCGACGAGAGAGCGGAGGAATAAGCCGCCATCGAGCGATAGAACTCGAAGAAGGCTGGATCCTTGCTGAAGACTTCGGCGAAGACGCGGTTGCGCTCCGCATCGCCCCGGCCTCGAAGGATTTCCGCATCGCGCTGGGCGCCTGCGGTGAACTCGACGACCTGACGGTCGGCGACGGCCCGCCGCCGCTGGCCTTCCTCATTACCCTCCGCACGGATACGCTCCGCCTCGGCAAGACGTTCCGACCGCATGGCATTATAGGTGTTGGGTGCAACCTCCGGCGAAAGGTCGGTGCGCCGGATGCGAACGTCGTCTATATGCAGGCCGAGATTTTCGGCATCTGTGCGCAGGTCGTCGCGAATCTCCAGCATCATCGCGACACGCTCTTCCGAGAGCGCGGCATTGTAGTCACGCAGACCGTAGACGCGGCGAAGCGATGAATCGAGCTGGGCTCTCAACCGCGCTTCCGCGGCTTCGCGATCGCCCGATACCGTTTCGCGGAAACGGCGGACATCCGAGATGTTGTAGATCACGAAGGCATCGACGTCGAAGGTCTGACCGTCCTGAACCTGAACCCGGATATTGTCGAGATCGAGCCTCAGCGCCTGCTTTTCGACCAGCTGAACGCGGTCGGCATCCATGAAGCCGAAGGGCAGCTTGAAATAAATGCCCGGCTCGGTCTTGACCGACTGGATCTGGCCGAAACGGACGACGATGGCTTGCTCACGTGCATTCACCACGAAGATGGACGAATAGAGCCCGACCAAAACGATGGCGAGGATGAGGAGAATGATGGGAAGTCTGTTCGATGTCATGACTTAACCTCCCTGCTGCGCCGGCTTGCCGAGCTCATTGAGCGGCAGGTAGGGCAGGACGCCCTGCTTCTCGTCGATGATGACCTTCCGGGAGTTCTTCAGCACCTGCTCCATCGTTTCGAGGTACAACCGCTTGCGGGTCACATCGGGCGCCTTGGAATATTCGTCGTTGATCGCCGTGAAGCGCTGCGCTTCACCTTCGGCCTCCTTCACCACACGGTCTGTGTAGGCGGCTGCATCTTCACGGATTCTGGCCGCATCGCCTCGCGCCTGACCAAGCTTCTGGTTGGTGTAGCGATTGGCCTCTTCAATGGTGCTGTCGCGGTCACGGCCGGCACGTTGCACTTCTTCGAAAGCATCGGCAACTTCCCGCGGAGGCGCCACGTTCTGGATCGTCACGCCCGTCACGGTCACGCCTGCGCCATAGCGGTTCATCGTATCCTGCAGGATATTGAGCACATCCACTTCGATCGGCTGGCGATTGCTGCGGAAGGCATCCTGCGCCGGACGCCGGCCGACGATTTCACGCATGGCACTGTCGGAAACCTGCTGCAGCGTCTCCGCCGGATTTTCGACGTTGAAGAGATAGGCCTTGGGATCGCTAACGGTGTAGAAGACAGCGAACTGCACGTTGATGACGCTCTTGTCGCTGGACAGCATCAGGCCGTTCGAAGACGACGCCGAAGTCGCCCCGATGTTCAACTGCTGTACGGTCACCTTGACCGTCTCCACCGTCTCCATCGGCCAGAGATGGAAATGCAGACCCGGCATGGATATCTCTTCCTTCGGCTTGCCGAACCGCAGTTCGACGCCGCGTTCGTCCGGCTGCACGACGTAGATGCATTGGATCAGCCAGAAGACGGCGACGATCGCCAAGACGATCACCGCTACGCCGCCGTTGAAGCCGCCGGGAATGATGTTGCGCAGCTGGTCCTGGCCGCGCCGGATGATATCTTCCAGATCAGGCGGTCCGCCCTTGCCGCCGCCACCGCGCGGCCGGTTCGGCCCCTGTCCCCATGGTCCCTGATTATTACCGCCGCCGCCGCCCCAAGGGCCGCCGCCGCCATTCTGATTGCTCCAGGGCATCAAAACCTCGTTGTTCGTTAAGTCTCCACGCATCCGAAACCGTGGGGGCTGACCGGCGGACGCGTTGGTGACCGTTATAGGTATCGCCGCACTGGCTTTCAACGCAGCGTGAGAAACTTGGTCAATTTAATTGGAAAATAGTTCATTTTCAGGCGTGTCGGCGTTCGTAGACGACGAAGCGCGTGGGATAGCTGTCCTTTTCGCCGGCCGGCACCGCAATCGCCTCCCCCGCCTGCCAGATATCGGGATCGATCACGGGAAACGACGCGTCTCCATCGAGATCGGCCTCGACATGCGTGATGCACATCCGGTCGGCAAGACCGATCGCCTGGGCATAGACCTGCCCGCCGCCCAGAATGCAGATCTCGTCGACGCCGGTTTCGAGCGCCAGCCTTTCGGCCGCCATCATCGCCTCGGGCAGCGAATGGGCCATGGAGACATCAGGATGGTCTATCGCCGCCTGCCGCGAGATGACGACGTTCGGCCGTCCCGGCAGCGGCTTGCCGATCGAATCGTAGGTCTTGCGGCCCATCACCACAGGCTTGCCCAATGTCAGCGCCTTGAAGCGTTTGAGATCGCTCGAAAGCCGCCACGGCATGTCGCCGTCACGGCCGATAATGCCGTTGCGGGCAACGGCGGCGATAATGGTCCTGCGTATGTCGGCCATGGAATATCCTGGATCAGACGGCGATCGGCGCCTTGATGCTGGCATCGGCCTCGTAGCCGATCAGCTCGAAATCGTCGAAGGTGAAGCCGAAAATGTCCTTCACCTCAGGATTGATGCGCATGAACGGCAGCGGCTTCGGCCGGCGTGCAAGCTGCAGCTTCGCCTGGTCGAAATGGTTGTGATAGAGATGGGCGTCGCCGAGCGTGTGGACGAAATCGCCAGGCTTCAGTCCGGTCACCTGAGCCACCATCATCGTCAGTAGCGCATAAGAAGCGATATTGAACGGCACGCCGAGGAAGATATCGGCCGAGCGCTGGTAGAGCTGGCAGGAAAGCTTGCCGTCGGCCACATAGAACTGGAACAGGCAATGGCAGGGCGGCAGCGCCATTTCGTCCACTTCGGCCGGATTCCAGGCCGAGACGATGTGGCGGCGCGAATTCGGATTATTGACGACGCCTTTGACGAGATTGGCGATCTGGTCGATATGGCTGCCGTCGGGCGCTGGCCAGGAGCGCCACTGGGCGCCGTAGACCGGTCCGAGATCGCCGTTTTCATCGGCCCATTCGTCCCAGATCGAAACGCCGTTCTCCTTGAGATAGCGGATATTCGTCTCGCCCTTCAGGAACCAGAGAAGCTCGTGGATGATCGAGCGCAGATGCAGCTTCTTCGTGGTGAGGACGGGGAAGCCCTCTTCGAGGTCGAAGCGCATCTGGTAGCCGAAGACCGAGCGTGTGCCGGTGCCGGTGCGGTCGCCCCGGTCGGAGCCCTTTTCCATCACATGGTTCAGGAGATCGAGATATTGCTTCATGTCGCGCTGATTCCGTTTTGGCTAATTTAAGCCTTCGATATCGGGAAACCAATCACCGTCGGGCATTTTCCCAATGTTTCTGATGGGCCGCATAACGCTTTTATGACGTTTGCCCTTTCCTTGTGCTGAGGAAACCACTATATCAGCCATGCCGGCTTTCGGGCCGGCTATGGCGATAAATGAGCGGTGTAATAAACCTATTGGACCCGGGGGCGGTACCCGGCGCCTCCACCAAAAACCGGCGGTCTCGAAGGCCGGCTTTTGATGGGGGCGAAACAGGATCGACAAGGGTGTAAAGATCGTCTTTTTGCTCGGCATTGTACCGCCGTTATCGGGCTAAAATTGTAGTTGCAAACGACAACTATGCGGAAGCTCGTCTCGCTGCTTAATCGCGGTGTGACACTTCAATCAAAGTCCTAGTGGTTCGCACCTCTAGGCGGGGTCCGAAGGCACCTGGCAACAGAAGCCTTCACCTTCTCCCTGCCGCCGAAATCATGTATGCTGCTTAAAAACGTGACTCGGCTCCGGTCTTTCCCAAGGCGCCCGGACGTGGCATACAACCTTGTGAAAAGACTCCGAACCGACGAAAGACAGGAAAAGCATGGGGCAGGATCATATCCGCTACGACATTCTGGCACAGGATGCACTTCGCGGCGTCATCCGCAAGGTATTGGCGGAAGTCGCAGCCACGGGCCGCCTGCCCGGTGATCATCACTTCTTCATCACCTTCCTCACGGGCGCGACCGGTGTGCGCATCTCCCAACACCTGAAGTCGAAATACCCCGAGCAGATGACCATCGTCATCCAGCACCAGTTCTGGGACATGAAGATCACCGAGACGCATTTCGAGATCGGTCTTTCCTTCTCGGACGTTCCGGAAAAGCTGGTCATCCCATTCAATGCGATCCGTGGTTTCTACGATCCCTCCGTCAACTTCGAGCTCGAATTCGACGTGCCTCTCGCCGATGGCGAGGAATTGCCGTCCGGTGAAATCACCGCCTATCCGTTGGATGCAGCGGGAAAGGCCGATGACGCCGCGAGCGCAAAACCCGCCGACGGCGAGGAGAAAAAACCGGGCTCCGTCGTCTCGCTCGACTCCTTCCGCAAGAAACAGTGATTTGAAGGGAGGCTGAGCCTCCCTTTTTCATAGGGAATTCAGGCAAACGCATGAGCGCCGAAATCATCAATCTGCGCCAGTTCCGCAAGAAGCAGGCTCGCTCCGAAAAGGAGAAGCAGGCCGAACAGAACCGCATCTCCTTCGGCCGCGCCAAGGCAGAAAAGCAACTGACCCGCAGCCTGAACGACAAGGCCGACAAGGCCCATCGCGACGGCCGGATCGAGACCGATGACGACGGCGCGTGAGGGTTTCACGCAAAGCTTGAAAAGCCGGAATGGATTCTGCGATCAGCCACTTGCGCGGTTTCCTTGAATCGATCTGCCAACCCACGCATGATTTGACAAAACGTCCTGAGCGCGTCCTCGCGGACGCGCGGCGCTCTAACCGGGATGTGAAGGCGCTCCATGATCCGCAAGCATTCGGCGACATTGCACGGCCATCGCACCAGTTTCTCGCTTGAAGACGAATTCTGGACCGAGCTGAAGATGATTGCCGCAGGCCGTTCGATACCGCTCGCCGCCCTGATCTCCGAAATCGACGACCACCGCCCGCCGGACAGCAACCTGTCCTCGGCGCTGCGCTTGCATGTGCTTTCCTGGCTGAAGGCTGGTGGCGACCGCCAGCCGTGAGCCGGGTCTGAAGCATGCTGCACAAAACCGTGGGGCGATTTGGGGAGAAAAATCAATGAAAACAAAGATCTGAAGCGCCTTGCATGAATCAAATTCTATGCAATCTCACTGCGCCTGAACGCCCGGCAACTGGTCAAAATTGAGTGGACCCGGCTGTACTTGCCCGCTGCGCCGTGCCGCTTCCGCCTCGGCGGCAGCCCTCGCCTGCGCATCCGCCTTCGCTTTGGCTTCCGCCGCGCGTGCAGCCTCTGCCTCGGCAGCAGCCTTCTCAGCGGCTGCTTGCTGCGCCAGTGCACGCAGCCGCTCTTCCTCCGCCTGCCGTTGTTTCTCGATCTCAGCCGCCTTGATGCGCTCGGCGTCGTTGAACCGGTAGAGCGCCACCTCGCGGCGCAGCCGCTGTTTTTCGAGCACGATCGCCTGCAGCCGCTCGACCCGCCGGCGCTCGCGCTCGAAGGCACGCAGCGACAGATAGCTGGTGATATCGGTCACATCCATCGTCTTGCCGGGTGACGGCAGCATGCCGGAAAAATTCAGCCTGAGCGCCGGTTCCGCGCCGGAAAGCGCTTCGCTGCCCGGATTGAATCCGACACCCAGCGTCGCGCTGACCCGCTCTTCCGGCAGCGCTATCTGCGCATCGGCGGTGATGCGGGCGAGATCGTTGGCGACGGTGACATTCTGCACCCTCAGCGTCCCGTCGGTGATATTGTAGGGGACGCCGAGCGGCGGCAGCTTCGCCTCGCCGTTGCTGAGCAGCGTTTCGATAATCGGATGCACCTTGCCGGCATTGATCTGCTCCTGCATCGTATCGGTCGCGGCAAGCAGCGGCGGAAGGATGGCAAGGTTCAGCCCGCGTATGCTGGTATCGCCGAGCCTCAGTTCGCCCGAGCCATTGAGCGAGCTGGCGATCTCGCCGATCGTCTTGCCCGAGGCCTCCATCGACAGCGACAATCCGAACTTGCCGTTGGCGATAGGCGCACCGTCACGCAGCCAGACGACGCCGGCAAGATCGGAATCGGCAAGCGCAAGCTTCGTCTGCAGGAAGCCGGTGCCGTTGGCATTGGTGAAGAGCAGGTTGCCGGAAAGCTTTCCGCCGTCCCAGTTGCCGGCCATATCGTTGAGCTGCAGCTCGTCGCCCTTGTAGGCGACGTTGCTGGTGAAGTCCGACACCGCCGTTTCCGGCAGGCCCGCCCAGAACTGCTTGGCCGTCAGCTTCACGTTGACGTCGAGATCCTTGAAGATGGGCAGCCCCAGCGGCGCCGTCGTCAACTGACCGTTGGCGGGATCGACGATCTGGCCGAACACCGCCTCGCCGAGCCAGCCGGCATCGGCCTTGGCGAGCGTCAGCCCACCGCTCGCGGTCGTCTTCGCGGCTTTCCGGTCGAAGGTCAGCGCACCTGAAAATTCGTTGTCGGCCGCATGTCCCTTGAGATCCGAAAAGACGATCTTGTCGCTGTCGACGGCGGCATTGACCTGCAGGCCGAACGGCAGCCCAGTTCCGGTCTGCGGCAGGGCGATGCCGTTCATGATGAGATAGGGGTCGATATCGGCGCTGTCCAGCGAAAGCCCGATCTGGCCGTTCATGAAAGTCTCCGGCCGGACATCGACCTTGCCGTTGGCGGTGAACGAGGTCCGGTCGGTGGCAAAGGTCAGCGCCGCATCGGCGGGATCATTACCCGATGCCTTCACCTTCAGCGTCAAGCGGCCGTTGGCCCCGACATCGACCGGCAGCGGGTCGAGCCCGGCCTGGCCGAACAGGATGGACGGCACGGCGTTTTCGAGCGTCGCCTCAAGGCTCGTCGTGCCGTTGCCGGTCAGCGCCAAGAGGTCGGACATGCGGTAATCGAGATTGACGCGGCTGCCGTTCGAGACACCGGCAAGCGTCACCGTCAGCGCGTTGCCCTCGTCGCCGCCGAGCGTCAGCGCGCCGCGAAGCGCCGTATTGCCGTACCATCCGGCATTGCGCATCAGCCGGTCGAGTACCGGGTGATGCGGCAGGTGCTCGCGCAGCATGGTGAAGAAGCCGCCGGGATCGGCCGATTTGAAGGTGATTTCACCCGCGCCCTTGTAGTCGAGCAATGAGCCTTCCGCCCTGCCCGTCGCCGTCAGCTCTGCGCCTGCGATATTCTTGATCGCCAGCCGGTCGACGGCAAGCGCCCCATCGGCGATCGTAAAGGTGGTCTCGACATTCTCGGCACTGACGCCGAAGGCGGTGAACTTGTCGGCCTTGAGCTGGGCGGCGATCTTGTGGTCGAGCACGTTGTCGCCGGCATCCTGGCCGGTCATGAGCCCGCTCAGCGCCTGCAGCGCGTCGAGATCGAGCGTATCGCCGTTCAGCGCCACCGACAGCGTCGGCGTCTTGCCGGAAATCGCCTGGCGCTCCAGCCGGCCCTTCAGCGTCGCCGGTCCGATGGCAATCTCGAGATTTTCAAAACGCTGCAATTCATGCGTCAGGCTGACATTGGCGGAAAAGCCCGCCTGCCGCAATTGCCGGATGGCCGGATCGACCGAGCCGGCAAGCCAGGAGGCAAGCCCCGTCGGCTGGCTGGAGGCCACCACGATCTGGCCGTTGAACGAGGCCTCACCCTGAAGCAGGAGCTTCCCCTTGCCTTCCACCTGCGTGCGCCCCGGCAGCGTGCCGGTGGCGCTGTCGATCATCCAGCCGGTGCCGGCCGGTTCGAGCTCCAGCTGCACGTCACGCAACGTCGTATCACCGGCGACGATCGCCGGCAGCTTGACGCTCGCTTTGCCCGGCACCTGCGGGATCGGCACCTGCCCGACAATATCGATCAGCGAATTCAGCCGTTGGCGCGCCGAAACAGCCGGATCCCGCGTCGTCTTGCCTGCTGTGCCCTGATTGCCGATACGGTTGACGTCGATCTGCTGCCCGTCGGCGGTCAGCAGGAATTCCGGTGAATTGCCGGTATCGAGCGTCGCCTCGCCGGTTATGACATAGGGATCGTCGGTCGGGCCGATCTCCATCCGGTATTCGGGAATGCGGATGCGTTCATTGGTGAGCTCGAAGCGGCCCTTGACGCGCGGCGGCTGCTCTTTCTTGTTGGCGGGCTTGGCGCTGTTGCCGGTCTCGATCGCTGCCGAAAGCTGGCCCTGATAATTCGGCTTGCTGTCGACGAGCTTCAACTCACCGTCGAGATCGACGCTGACAGGGTGCTTGTCCGGCGAAAGCCTCGTGCGCATGCGCAGCACGCCCTTCTCGTCCGGCTGGCTGCTCGAGATCGAGAAGCCGCCGTGCTCGCCGTCAAGCGCAGCGTCACCCTCGATGCGCCAGGGGCCGGCCAGCGACTTTGCCGACATTTCCGCATTGAGGCCGGTGATGCGACGCGAGCGGCCCGACTGGTCGTCGATGAATTCGACCTCGCCACCGCTGATATGCACGTTTTCGAGAACGACGGTCCTTGCCGGTATTTCCGCGCGGCTGCCGCGCATCCAATCGAGCGTGCCGTCCTTGAGCAATCTCAAACGCACCTTCGGATTGACGATGCGCATGTCGAAGATCAGCGCTTCGCCCGACAGGAAAGGTGCAAGCTCCGCATCCATGGAGAACTGCTCGACCTTGACGATCGGCGTGCCGTCCGCTTCCTGGCCGACGCGCACATCATGCAGCGTCACCGATGGAAACGGCAGCAGGCGAGCATCCACCGTGCCGTAGACGGTGACTTTCTTGCCGATGATGCGGCTTGCCTGATCCTCGAAATTCTTGCGGAAATCCGTCCAGTCGATGAACAGCGGCGCAAGCAGCGCCACAAACAGCACTACGACGATCACTCCCCCCAGAAAGACGAGGAACCGGCCTACCAATGCAAAGCGTCTCCATTCGGGATTCTGTTGCCGACACTAGAGCATGATGCCGAAAAGTGTGAGCGGTTTTCGGACGACATCATGCTCTAACTCTCTATTTGAGAACAGGATTCAGATTTCAGGTTGAGCCGGCCCAACATCATCCTGTTCTAGCGCTATTCATGCCGGGGGCAAGGCCCAAGTTCATGAGAATATTCCGTTTTCAGCCATGGTGGAAAATCTTGCCGGGATTGAAGATATCGTCCGGATCGAGCGCCTGTTTCACCTGTCGCATCAGATCCACCGCGCCGCCGAGCTCCTGTTCCAGAAACGCCATCTTGCCCTGCCCGATCCCGTGTTCGCCGGTGCATGTCCCGTCCAGGTCGAGCGCCCGCTGGTTGAGTCGCTGCACGAAGCTCTCAGCCCTGGCGATGTCTTCGGCACTTCTGTCGTCGAACAACAGCAGCACATGGAAGTTCCCGTCGCCGGCATGACCGACGATCGGCCCCAACAGCCCGTGCTCCTCGATATCCGCCTGCGTTTCGGAAACACAATCGGCGAGCCTCGATATCGGAACACAAACATCGGTCGAAAGTGCGGCAAGCCCAGGCGCCAGCGCCCTTGCGGCCCAATAGGCGTCGTGGCGCGCCTTCCAGAGCTTCGTCCGTTCCTCGGCATTGGCGGTCCACAGGAATTCGCCGCCGCCGCATTCCGCCGCGATCTCGGCAAAGGCTGCCGATTGCAACGGCACCGTCTCGTCGGTGCCGTGGAATTCGAGGAACAGCGTCGGGCTTTCGGCATAGGAGAGCTTGGAATAGGCGTTGCAGGCCCGCATCTGTACCGTGTCGAGCAGCTCGATGCGTGCCACCGGAATGCCCATCTGGATCGTCATGATGACGGCATCGCAAGCGGCCTTGATGCTCGGAAAGGCACAGGCCCCTCCGGCGATCTTCTGCGGAATCGCCTGCAAGCGCAGCGTCACCGAGGTCAGGATGCCGAGCGTGCCCTCGGCGCCGACGAAGAGCCGCGTCAGGTCGTAGCCCGCCGAGGATTTGCGGGCGCGCCGGGCCGTGCGGATCTCCTCGCCATTGGCGGTGACCGCGGTGACGGCAAGCACATTGTCCTTCATCGTTCCGTAGCGCACGGCATTGGTGCCGGAGGCCCGCGTCGAGGCCATGCCGCCGATCGAGGCATTGGCGCCGGGATCGATCGGGAAGAACAGGCCGGTATCGCGCAGGTGGATGTTCAGCGCCTCGCGTGTCACACCCGGTTCGACGGTGCAGTCGAGATCTTCGGGATTGACCTCGAGCACCCGGTTCATGCGGCTGAAATCGATCGAAATACCGCCATTGGCGGCATTGACCTGGCCCTCCAGCGAGGTGCCGACACCGAAGCCGATCACCGGCACCTTGTGGGTCGCACACGCCCTGACCGCCACCTTCACGTCCTCGGCGCTCTCGGCGAAGAGCACACCATCCGGCAGCTGCGGCGGGATGTAAGTGGTCGTATGGGCATGCTGTTCGCGGAAGGACTGGCCAGTCTGAAAACGCTCGCCGAAGCTCTGCTTGAGAATACCAAGCACCGCGGCAATTCCCGCCTCGTTGCGTGTGCCCGCCTTCGCGTCCTTCAGCGCCATCCCTTTGATCTCCCTGCCATTCCGCAGAAACCATATCGTGTTCCGCAGGTCAGGCTGGGTATGCGGCAAGTCAAAGCGGCTGTCCAGTTAAGATTGGCAGAAGATTTCATTCCCCTTTTGTTATAGGCCGGTTGCTATAGCCAAGTCCGCCGCCCTCGCACCTCAGACAATCGGCGGATTGAGCCGCGCAAAACCCTCCTGCCTGCGATAGGGAAAATAGGGATAGGGCGCCGTGACAGCGCTGACCGCGTCGAGCCTTTCGATCTGCTCCCTCGAGAGACTCCAGCCGACCGCGCCGAGGTTCTGCCGGAGCTGTTCCTCGTTGCGGGCGCCGATGATGACGCTCGATACCGTCGGCCGGCCGAGCAGCCAGTTGATGGCGATCTGCGGCACCGTCCGGCCGGTCTCACTTGCGATGGCGTCCAGGACCTCGACGATGTCGAACAGCTTCTCGTCGTCGACGGGCGGGCCGTATTGCGCCGTCTCGTGCAGCCGGCTTGCATTGGGCAGCGGCTGGCCGCGGCGGATCTTGCCGGTCAGCCGGCCCCAGGCAAGCGGGCTCCAGACGAGGGCGCCCACACCCTGGTCGGCGCCAAGCGGCATCAGCTCCCATTCGTAGTCGCGCCCCGCCAGAGAATAATAGACCTGATGGGCGACATATCGCGGATGGCCGCGGCGCTCGGCGGCGGCGAGCGATTTCATCAGTTCCCAGCCGGCAAAATTAGAAACGCCGACATAGCGGATCTTGCCTGCCGCAACGAGCCCGTCGAGCGTCGACAGCACCTCCTCGACCGGCGTCGAGGCATCGAAGGCGTGAAGCTGCAGGAGGTCGATATAATCGGTCCCGAGCCGGCGCAGCGCATCCTCGGTCGCGCGGACCAGCCGCGCCCGCGACGTTCCCCAGTCCTGCGGCCCCTCGCCCATCGGCAGTGCCGTCTTCGTCGAAATCAGCACAGCGTCGCGCCGGCCGCGGATCGCCTGGCCGAGCACCTGTTCGGAGGCGCCGGCTGAATAGACGTCGGCTGTGTCAAAGAGATTGACGCCGGCTTCAAGGCAGATGTCGACGAGCCGCCGCGCTTCCTCGGCATCGGTATTGCCCCAGGCGCCGAACAGCGGGCCACTGCCGCCGAATGTGCCCGCGCCGAAGCTCAAGACCGGCACTCTGAGGCCGGAAGCGCCGAGATTTCGGTAGTCCATGGGTCTGTCTCCTGTATTTCCTATGAGATAGACCTTGGTCGCCCGATGATATAGATTGCCTGAAAGCAAATCATTTGTGACTTGAATTCATCATGAGCCGTCAGGACATCAATCGCTCCGGCGAAATGGAAGTCTTCGTCAGCGTCGTCGAGCGCGGCGGCTTTTCCGCCGCCGCCACGGCTCGGCGCATGACGCCGTCGGCGGTCAGCAAGCTCGTCGCCCGGCTGGAAACACGCCTCGGCGCCCGCCTCGTCAACCGTTCGACCCGCAGGCTGCAACTGACGCCGGAAGGCTGCGCCTTCTATGAGCGCAGCATCACCATCCTTGCCGATATCGCCGAGGCCGAACGTCAGGCCTCGACAGGCGAACAGGCCTCGGGCCGCATACGCATCAACACCAGCGGCTCCTTCGGCAACCACGTGCTGGCGCCGCTCGTGCCTGCCTTCATGGCGCTTCATCCGGCCGTGACGCTGGATGTTTCCCATACCGACAGGATAGTCGACTTGATGGAAGAACGCGCCGATGTCGCGATCCGCGCCGGCCCCTTGAAGAATTCCAGCCTGATCGCCCGCAAGCTCGGCGCCACCAGCAAGATCATCGTCGCGTCGCCGGATTATCTATCGCGCCACGGCGAACCACGCTCGGCCGCCGATCTCCGCCGGCATTGCCGCATCGGCTTTTCCTACGCCCGCGCCGTCGAGGGCTGGCCGCTGCGCGAGGACGGCGAAACGGTGATGATCCCGATCACCCCCGGCGTGCAGGTGGGAGACGGAGAAGCGATGCGCCACCTCGCTTTATCAGGCGCCGGCCTTGCCCGCCTTGCCGCCTTCACCGTGCGCGCCGATATCGATGCCGCGCGCCTGGTGCCGGTGCTCGAAGAGGCCAATCCCGGGGATCTCGAGGAGTTCTACGCCCTCTATATGGGCCAGGGCGGCCAACTGCCGGCGCGTGTACGCGCCCTGCTTGATTTTCTCGCCAGCCATGTACGTTTCTGACGGTACCCCGCCCAAAACCGTGCAACGACTTGGGAGGCGACATACATAAAAACAATGACTTAGAGCGGCAGCATGAATCAAATTCGCATCTTAAGACGCCGAGAAGCCAAATTTCGCAATTGACCGCTCGCCTTCCACCCGCCTATACCGGACCCGCGCCAGCCGGCTCCTGTAGCCGGCCTTTCTTCGTCATGCCGGAGCCCCCTCCCACCTTCAGCCTCAGGGCTTGGCGCCGGCCAGGAAAGACACGGGGATCATGTCACTCAGCGACACAAGCCGCCTGCTGCGGGATGCCGGCCTGCCGAAATGGGCGCTGCTGCTCGCGCTTTCCACAGCTCTCGTCGTCTTCCTCGAGCACTTCGCCCTGCCGGCCTCGCTGCTGATCGGACCGATGGTCGCGGCAATCGCACTGGCGCTGACCGTCGGCAAAGGAAAGCTTCGCGTGCCCTTCTGGCCGCTGCAGTTCGGCCAGGTTCTCGTCGGCCTGATGATGGCGCGCACCATCACCGCTGACATTCTCGGCACCATGGCGAAGGACGCGCCGCTCTTCCTGCTGTTCATCTTCTCGGTCATCGCCATCGCCACCGGTCTCGGCTGGCTGCTGACGCGCTGGCAGGTGCTGCCGGGAACGACGGCGGTCTGGGGCTCCTCGCCGGGCGGCGCCTCCGCCATGGTCATCATGTCGGAAGCCTATGGCGCCGATGGCCGTCTCGTCGCCTTCATGCAGTATCTGCGCGTCGTCTTCGTCGCCGTCGGCGCCTCGGTGATCTCGCGCCTGTGGGTGGCAGCCGACGGCGCCGAGCCGCTGCCGCTTGTCCTCTTTCCCGAGATCGACTGGCCGGCCTTTGCAGCGACGATGGCTTTTGCCGCCTTTTGTGCCTATGGCGTTTGGCGCATGCGCCTCCAGGGCGGCACGATCATCGTGCCGCTCTTTCTCGGCGCCTTGCTGCAGGGCATGGGCCTCCTGAAGATCGAGCTGCCGATGTGGCTGCTCGCCATCGCCTATGCGCTGGTCGGCTGGAGCATCGGCCTGCGTTTCACCCGCTCGATCCTCAAGCACGTGGCGCGCGCCCTGCCGAGGGTATCGGCCTGCATCGTGCTGCTGATGGCGCTCTGCGGCTGCATGGCGGCGGCGCTTCACGTCTTCGCTGGCATAGATCCGCTGACCGCCTATCTCGCCACCAGCCCCGGCGGCGCCGATTCCGTCGCTATCATCGCCGCCTCCAGCGATGTCGACGTGCCCTTCGTCATGGCGATGCAGACCGGCCGTTTCCTGGTGATCCTGATGATCGGCCCGATGCTCGCCCGTTTCATCGCGCGCCGTTCCGGCCTTGCGGAAAATCCCGCCTGATGCACGTCGCCCAAAAGTGCGCAGCGGTTTTGGGATGACGACATGCATAAATCAAAGACTTAAAGCGCGTCGCATGAATCCGGATTGACGCGACGCGCTTTAGAGCACCGCGCGGAGTTATGCGCGAGCGCTGCCCACTGGCCGGGCGTCATGCCGTAGGCCTTCTTGAAATGGCGGTTGAGATGGCTCTGATCGGCAAAGCCGGTCGCCGCCGCCACATCGGAAATCCCTTCGCCCGCGCCGATCATCGCCCTCGCCCGCTGCAGCCGCCGCATTAGGAGGTAGCGATGCGGGCTGGTGGCGAAGGCTGCCCGGAAATGCCGCGACAGCGCGAAACGGTCGAGCCCCGTCACCGCTTCCAGCTCGCCCGAGCGCACTGCCCGGCTCGCATGCGCCTCGAGATAATCTCGCGCCGTCTGCACCTGCCGCCAGGCGACACCGCCGAGCGGCCGGCGCGGCATGCGCGCATGCCGTGAAAGCCCGCCCGTCACCCGTGATACGAAATCGTCGACGAAAAGCTCGTCCAATTCGCGGTCGAGTTCGCCGAGTGCTGCCAGCAGCACGCCCGCCAGCGCGGGATCGCCGATAACGGGTTCATCGACAAAAGGCAGGCCGACCCCATCCGCTTCCAGGCATTCAAGAAGCAGCGATGGCTCCAGATAGAGCATGCGGTACTGCAGCCCGTCCTCGGTTCCCGCCCCGCCGTCATGCTCCTCGTCGGGATGCAGCACGATCACCTGCCCCGGTAGGCTGAAGCGCCGCTCGCCGCGATAGTGAAAGGTCTGAACCCCCTTCAGAGTCACGCCGAGTGCATAGGTATCGTGTCGGTGCGGCTCGAAAGCATTGCCGGAGAACTGCGCCTCGATGCGCTCGATGCCGGGAAAGGCCGGCGCAGCCAGGATGGCGTTGCCGGATGGTCCCGCGCACAAACGTTCAAGACCTTCGAAGACCTGCGGATGTAAATCCTGGTTCAACGCGCCCGATACTCCATAACCCGTAGATAGGTGAAAGACCGTCTGATGTTTGATACCAAAATTGCCGTCGTCCTGCGAAACAATCTTGCCGGCTGGCAGAAGCTGAACGTCACCGCCTTCCTGATGACAGGCATCGCCGGCCGGCATCCGGAGATCATCGGCGAAGCCTATAGGGACCGCGCCGGCAATCTCTACAATCCGCTATCGATCCAGCCGATCATCGTACTCTCTGCCGACGAGGCGACGATGTTAGCCGTTCACCGCCGCGCGCTGGAGCGCGATATCACCAGCTCGCTGTTCATCGAGGAGATGTTTGCAACCGGCCACGACGCAGCCAATCGCGCCGTCTTCGCAGAATTTGCTCCCGAGGACGCGAAGGTGGTCGGCATCGCGCTGCGCGCCGAAAAGAAGATCGTCGACAAGATCACCAAGGGCGCGACGATGCAGCACTGATCAGATGGCGTATCGCCGACCGCCTTGCCCTGTCTACAGCCGGGGAGAGCAACTCATTCATCGACGATCTTGAGTTGAAATCTTTCGGAAAGCGGTAAAAAGTCCCTCCATCGGCGACGGAGGAATCAATAACGGAAGTGGAACTGGCTGTTGTAACGATCCTGACGTGTTCTGTGGGAGGGGCTCTCGGCGCAAAGAATGCCAAGGCTGAAGCCTGGAAAGGCTTCGTCATCATCGCGGTGTCGATGATCGTGACGATGGTCATGTTCACATTGCTGAACGTCGACAACGACGTCGTCGTGAGCCTCGCTAGTATCGTCATCGCGGGCGTCGTCGGCGCGATCTTGAAAATGTCGCCGCGTCAGACTTCTCTCGTAATCATCGGCGGCTTGCTGTTTGCCGTGGTCGCCGCCGTTCTCATCAGCCTCATCAGTTGATCGCCGTCAACTCGAGCGCCTTGACGCTCGGGTCCCATTCGATGGGTGGCCGGGCAAAATGACCCGGCCTTCCCTATTGAATTGATCAGCCCTGCGTGATCGGCGCGATCTGGATCTCGACGCGGCGGTTCTGCGCGCGGCCGGCCTCGCTCGCATTGGAGGCGACGGGTTGCGACGGGCCGAAACCGACGGCGGAGACGCGGCGCTGGTCGATGCCCTGGCCACCGAGATAATCGGCAACCGACAGCGCGCGGCGTTGCGACAGGTCCTGATTGTGCTGCAGGCTGCCGGTCGAATCGGTATGGCCGTTGACGTCGATCAGCGTGCGGTTGAACTTGCGCAGCACGATCGCCACCGAATTCAGCGTCGGATAGAAGCCCGGCTTCACCGCATCCTGGTCGACGTCGAAGGTGATGTTCGAGGGCATGTTGAGGATGATGTTGTCGCCGTTGCGGGTCACCGAAATGCCGGTGCCTTCGAGCTGGGCGCGAAGCTCGGATTCCTGCTGGTCCATGTAATTGCCGATCGCGCCGCCGGCGAGAGCGCCGACGCCTGCGCCGATCAACGCCGCATTGCGCTTGCCGTGACCGCCGCCGCCGACAGCCACGCCGACGAGAGCACCGCCGAGCGCGCCAAGCGCTGCGCCGCCGGCCGTATTGGAAACCTTCTGTTCACCGGTATAGGGATCGGTCGTTGTGCAGGCGCTGAGATAGCTTGCGGCAATAGCTATAAGTACGAATTTCTTGATCATGGACAGGACGGTCTCCGTTCGACTGATCCGAGCAAATGGCAAGGATTGCGGCAAGAAAATGAAGATGTTCTCCTGATACGGCAAATTCGGGCGTCGAAACACAGCCATGTTGCGGGAATGCGCTGATATCACCAGTTTTCGCGGATGACCGCCCCTGCGCCTCCGCGGCAGGAACACGAACTCCGCGGCGGGAAGCGCTTCCTGCCTGCGGAGTTCGATGTCACGCGTTCGGATGAAGAGAGACTGGCCTCAGAAATTCTGGAAGAGCTGCCGCACGGTGTCGTAAGTTGCGTTGGCGATGTTCAGCGATTGCAGGCCGAGCTGCTGCTGCGTTTGCAGCGCCCTGAGCTTGCTGGACTCTTCCTCCATGTCGGCATCGACAAGCCGGCCGATGCCGGCGGTGATGTTGTCGTGCAGTTTCGTGGCGAAGTCGTTCTGCAGGTTGATGCGCTTTTCCAGTGCGCCAAAGGCCGAACCGACCGTCGTCAGCTGCGTCAGTGCTGCATCGACGACGCTGATCATTTCACTGACCTGTCCTTTCGTCGTGGCATCCGAGAGCGAAATCACCACCTGCCCCGTGGTCGTGCCGTTCTTGCTCTGCATCAGCACATAGTTCTGCGAGGCGCCGAGCTCGGTGGCAAAATAGGCCGATGTCAGCACGCCGTATTCGCCCGAACCGGTGGCGCGATCGTCGATCAGGTAGCGCGCGTCCTTGGAGGAGGTGCTCCCGGTCGGCGTCGTGTCGATATGGTAGCTCAGCATGCCGACCGAGATCGTGCCGTCGGCATTGCGGATGAAGGAGGCCGGGATCTGGCGCGGCTGCGTCGGCGTCGCGTCGTTGTTGAGAACCACCCAGTTGTCGCTATTGAAGGTCGCCGCCTCGGAGACGCTGCGCAACTGCTCCTGCAACTGCTTGATCTCTTCGTTGACCTTGTTCTTGTCGATGCCATCTTCGGTCGCGGCAACCAGCTTGGCCTTGATCTCCGAGACGACATCGATGACATTCTGGACGCCGGTATAGGCCGTTCCCATCGTCGCCGCCGCCATACCGAGCGCATCCTGGATTGCTGAAATCGCCTTGTTGTCGGTTCGCGCAGTGGTGGCGACAGACCAGTAGACGGAATTGTCTCTGGCCTCCGCGACGCGCTTGCCGGTGGTGATGTGGTTTTGCGTGACCGCCATATTGCGGTTGATATCGCGCAGCACATGAAGCGCCGCATCCACCGAGACGCGCTGGTAAATACTCACGGAACTAAACTCCAAAAACACAACAGGACGCAAACTGCACAAGAAATGAACCGTCCGCGCGGACTCTCATGTCCGGGGTCGCTGGAATTCCAGCGCGTTGCGGCCTCCAAGAAACGAAGAAGACCAGTCGGTTACTGATAACAATCATTGCCGTTTATGCTTAACAAACGACTAAACTTCAGAAGTAATTTAACTTATTTCGCAAGGTTTCATACACCAAGAGAAACGCCGCCGGATGAAAGCACCGCGCGTCGTTTCAGGCGCGCAAAGGACGCTGCAGCACTTTGAATTGCTGCATAATTTTGTCCTTGAATCGATTCCGATTTACGGAATTGTGCAACAGGTCCGGCAGCCTTCGAAATCGGATGAAAGCCTTATTCGGCGGCCTGCAACTGCTCGTCGTCGGGCGCACTGCGCGGCCGCGTGGCGACCGACATCTCTTCGTGCAGGCGCGCCTCCTCATGGGCGTGCGGCTTGGCGAAGCGGGCAAGCAGCAGATAGGCGACCGGCGTGATGAACAGCGTCACCAGCGTCGCGAATCCGAGGCCACCGACGATCACCCAGCCGAGCGCAACGCGCGCTTCGGCGCCCGCACCATGGGCAAAGACCAGCGGCACGCCGCCGAGGATGGTGGCGATCATCGTCATCATCACGGGGCGAAGGCGTAGCGCGCAGGCCTTCTCGATCGAGGACCGCACATCCTCGCCCCGATCGCGCAACTGATTGGCGAATTCGACGATCAGGATGCCGTTCTTCGCCATGACGCCGACCAGCAGCACCAAGCCGATCTGGCTGTAGATGTTGAGGCTGGAACCGGTGATAACAAGCGCGAAGACGGCGCAGGCAAGACCAAGCGGCACCGTCGACATGATGATCAGCGAGGACAGCACGCTTTCGAACTGCGCGGCCAGCACCAGGAAGATGATGACGATGGCGAAGCCGAAGGTCAGCGCCATGCCACTCGAATTCTCTTCGAGAGTCGCCGCTTCCGCTAGCGGCAGCAAGCGAGAGCCTGGCGGCAGCAGCGGCTCGGCAAGAGCCGTCACTTGGCTGACGGCATCGCCGAGCGATATGCCGTTCCTGAGTCCGGCGGTGATCGCGACGGAGGCAAGCTGCTGCTCGCGGTTGAGCTGCGGCGCGACCGAGCCTTCCTTCATCGTGGCGATGACCGACATTGGCACGATCTTTCCATCACCGGTCTTCAGGAACACGTTCTCGAGGTCGGTCGGATCGTCGATCGGCCGCGTCGTCGAGGTCAGAAGCACGGGATAGGATTCGCCGTCGACGAAGACGTCGACCACCGAACGCCCTTCGAGCAGCGACTGGATTGCCGTCGAAAGTCCGGTTATGTCGATGCCGAGATCCGAGGCGCGCTCGCGGTCGATCGCCACCGACACCTGCGCCTGGCTGGGCTCGTTGGTCAGGCGCGGTGTATCATATTGGCCAGTGGCCTCGAGCGCCTGAACCAGCTTGGCGGCCGCCGCCGTCAGCGCCTCGTGATCATTGCCGATCAGCGCCATTTGCAGACCACTGCCGGCACCGCGGATGCGAAGGCTGTTCGATGAGATAGCATTGCCGCGCAGAGCCGGCACCCTGGAGGCCGCCTGGTTGATATCGCCGACAATTTCCGTCTGCGTTCTGTCACGCTCTCCCCAGGGAGCAAGCGTCAGCACCATGAAGCCGCTGTTCAGTGAACCGCCCTGGCCGGAAATCGAGAAGATGTTGCGGATGTCGCCGCTGTCGACCAGCGGCTGCAGATATTCCTCGACGAGCTGCATCTTGTCGCGGGTATATTCGAGGCTCGATCCCTGCGGCGTCGTCAGCCGCATCATCACCATCGACCGGTCCTCTTCGGGCGTCAGCTCGCTCTTGACCGTCGAGAAGGCGATGAGCGCCGCGCCGGCAAAGATCACCGAGAACAGGATGACCACGAAGGGCGCGTTGAGACAGCCGTGCAGAGCCCATTTGTAGAGACTGGCAAGCGCCCCGCCGATGCGGCCGAGCGCGCCGTGATCTTCGAGCATCGGCTTCGTCAGCATGCGCGAGGCAAGCATTGGACACAGCGTCAGCGCCACGATCGACGACAGCCCGACCGAGAAGGCAAGCACGAAGCCGAATTCGCGGAAGAGTCCACCGACCTGTCCCGGCAGGAAGGAGAGCGGAATGAACACCGCCGCCAACGTCGCCGTCGTGGCGATCACGGCAAAGAACACCTCACGCGTGCCGAGCACCGCGGCCGCGCGCGGCCCCATGCCTTCTGCGCGCCGGCGCACGATATTTTCGAGCACCACGATCGCATCGTCGACGACGAGGCCGGTCGCCAGCACGATCGCGAGCAGCGTCAGGATGTTGATCGAGAAGCCGACCATATAGATCGCCGCCAGCGTGCCGATCAGCGCCACCGGCATGCTGACCGCCGGGATCAACGTCGCCCGCCAATCGCGCAGGAAGAGATAGATGACGGCGGTAACGATGACGGCGGCGAGCACCAGCGCCAGTACCACCTCGTGGATCGCGCCCTGGATGAAGACGGCGTCGTCGCTGGTGATGGCGATCGTCGTGCCCTCGGGCAGCGTCTTGGACAGCTGGTCGACGGCGGCCTTGATGCCGGTCGAGATGTTCAGCGTATTCGACTGCGCCTGGCGGATGATGCCGAGGCCGATGCCCGGCTTGCCGTTGGAGCGTAGCGCCGTTTCGCCGTCGCGTGGTCCAAGCATCACCGTCGCGACGTCGCCGAGCCTGACGCGGTCCTGCAGGATGACGTTGGAAAAATCCGCCGGCGTCTGCAGGTTGGCGGTGGCGCGCACCACTATATCCTGTGTATTGCTCTTCAGCGAGCCGGCCGGCACGTCGAGTGCGGCATTGTCGAGCGCCTTCGTCAGGTCGCCGATGGTCAGCCCGCGGCTGGCGAGCGCGCCCTGGTCGACGTCAACGCGGAAGACCTTCTCCTGGTCGCCATATTCCTCGACGTCGGCAACCCCGTCGACTGAGGCGAGGCGATCGATCACCTCGTTTTCGACGAGCTGCGTCAGGTCGTCCATGTTGAGCTTGGTGGAGGTGACGGCAAGGCGCATGATCGCCGAGGAATCCGAATCCGCCTTGACGATCTGCGGCGCATCCGCCTCATCCGGCAGGTTCTGGGTGATGCGGCCGATCGCGTCGCGCACGTCGTTGGCGGCAACCGCAAGATCGATCGCATCCGAGAATTCCAGCGTCACTCGGCTCTGACCGAAGGACGACGTCGAGGAGATCGACTTCAGGCCGCTGACGCGCGCGACGGCGCCCTCGATCACCTTGGTCAGCTCCTGGTCGATCGTCTGCGGCGATGCGCCGTCGAAGGTGGTGCGCACGGTGACGACGGGGCGGTCGACATCCGGCAGTTCGCGCACCTCGACGCCGACATAGGCGGCAAGGCCGGCGACGACCATCAGCGTGTTGAACACCAGCGCCAGGATCGGCCGGCGAACGAAAAGTGCGGTGAAGCTTTGCTTGCCCGAGGCCCTGTCCTGATGAATCTCGGTCACGCTCATTGGGTAGCGACCTCCGCAGTCGCGGCGACATCGGCGCTCACACGCACCGCCCCGCCCTCACGCACACGCTGCAGACCCTGCGTCACGATCTTGTCGCCGTCCTTGATGTCGGCTTTGACGAGCACGAAATCCGGGTTGCGCTGCACGATGCTGACCCGCACCTTGCGCGACTTGTCGTCATTGACCTGCCAGACGAAAGACCCTTGTGAATCCCACTGCACGGAGACCGGATCGACCGCCGGATATTTGTCACCGGCAAATTTCATGCTGACGTTGAAGGACATGCCGGCGCGCAGTTCATCCGAACTGTTGTCGATCTTGGCCCGCAGGCGAAGCGTACGGCTTGCCGCGTCGATACGGTTGTCGACGGCTTCGACCACGCCCGAAAAGACCTGTCCCGGCCGTGCCACCGACATCGCCTCGACCGATTGACCGACCGACACAGTATTGGCGAAACGCTCCGGCACCCAATAATCGACGAGGATTTCCGAACGGTCGTCAAGCGTGACGATCGGGATGCTCGTCGTGACGTTGTCGCCGATATTGACCGGCACGATGCCGACGATGCCGTCGATCGGCGCGGTGATGTTGCGCCGTGCGAGATTGAGTTCGGCGGCCTGCAGTTGCAGCCGCGCGCCCTGCTCGGCAATCTCGGAATCGAAGACGTCCATGCGCGACACGCTGGACTTGATATTGTGATAGAGATTGGACTTCTCGACGGCGGCCTTGACCGCCACATCCGCCTGGCCGCGGGCGATCACCTGCTCCTCGCTGTCGAGCTTGGCAAGCACCTGCCCGGCCTTCACCCTGTCGCCCGACTTGATGAGGATTTCGCGGATCGTGCCCGATGCCTGCGGCGTGACCGCCACCGAGCGGATCGCGTCACCCGTGCCGATGGCGTTCAGCCGGTCGTTGACGACGCCCTGGACGACAGCCTGCGTCGCGACGAGAATGGCGCTGTTGCGCCCGCCGCCATTGCGGCGGTTCTGCCCCTGCCCCTGCCCCTGCCCCTGCCCTTGTCCGTCGCCGCGCTGCTGCCCTTGCGCCCGGGCGGGAGCGTCGGCATCCGCCGTCTCCTCAGCCTTCGGCGCGATCTTGGAAACGATGCTGTCTGGAATACCTGCATCGCGCATCGTATCGCCGGCGCCGGGCACAAAGAAAGCCCACGCGGCAAAGCCGGCAATAATGACGATGAGCGACAGTATAAACTGCTTCCAAAAGGCCATTCACGTCTCCAGAGGGACTCGAGGTTGGACCAGGGTCGGTCGAAAGAGGCGCTGCGGGATCGAGATTCCCGTCTGATGCGACAATATCGCGCGTTTACAGCTTACCGGCAAGCATAAGCAGCCGGCATTACCGATTTGTAATATCAGCAAAGAATGGAAATAACCCGACCGCTCACTTTTGCTTGAACGAACACTCGCTCATGTCTTTGAACCGCCGATTTCGGGCAAGATATCGCACAAAATCTTTGACGATGCGGGTTGGATGTCTATCGGCGCATCGACCACCGGAGGCCCATCGCGGCCGCAATCCCCAGCATCGGCCACATCGCCCAGAACTGCCCCGTCCAGGTGAAGAGGTTGATGCCGGCAATGCCGAGCGCCACGATCGCCAGCGAGGTGATCTTGCGGTTGAACAGTGTCTGGTCGCGGTTCCATGCGAGCGCCGCAAGCACGGCGAGCGCGAGCACGGGAAAGCGCGCCCAGAAAACGCCCTGCCATGACAGCAGATTGATGCCGATCAGAACGGCAGCGATGACGGCGAGCACGCCGTACAGCCTGCGTCCGCGCGGTGCCGGCCTTGCCTCGGAGATTGCCGCCGCCATAACCGCTGCCGGCTGAGGCTGAAGCTGCGGAGGCGCGGGGCCGGATCGTTCGACAGGCGGCGTCGCGTCCCTGGCATCGCCGATCTTCACCGCGTAGCTCGGCACGCCTTCATCGACATTCTTCACCATCAATGGTCCGAGAAACTCGAAGCCGACCGCTACCTTGTTGCGGACCTGATCGTAGACGGTGCTTGATATGACGATGCCGCCGGCCGCAGCCGAAGCCTGCAGCCGCGCCGCAATATTGACGCCGTCACCATAGATGTCGTCGCCTTCGACGATCACGTCGCCCAGATTGATGCCGATACGAAAGAGCATGCGCCCGTCGGCCGGACGGCGGGCGTTGAAGCCCGCGAGTTCGTTCTGGGTGTCGACTGCCGCGCGCACCGCTTCGACCACGCTCGGGAAATCGGCGATCAGCCCATCGCCCCAGGTATTGATAACGCGGCCGCCATGGCTTTCGATGAGGCGCCCCATCGCCTCTCGGCAGCGCTTCAGGCTCGCAAGCGTGCCCTCCTCGTCAGCGCCCATCAGCCGAGTATAGTCCTGCACGTCAGCACAAAAGATCGTCGTCAGCTTGCGCCGCGTTTCACTCATGGTCTCTCGTCTCCGCGCTATCCGCCCCCGGGAAAGATCGCTGCAAAGGCTGAAACTGGTCGAGATCAAGTGGGCGATTGCAACAGCGGTAAACTACTAAGGCTTTGTGTTTGTTGCCACCGATAATTGTTCACGTTATCGCCCGTCAGCACAACAGGTGATTATTGAACGATCTTGCGCGGGCTCGCCGTGTGTTCTCTCGCCACCGTGCTGGAACTGTCGATTTCCTGAAGCAATACGTCATAGCCCCAGAGATCGGCGAGATGCTGCAGGACGAGCTTCGTGTCATTTTCCTGAAGATAGCAGCCATTCATCATGATGTGTTGCAGCAACAGCCGGCGGTCGCCGGCGAGATCGACATCGACGATATCGATTGCGGGATCGGTCCAGCCGATATCATATTCGCGGGAGAGCTGGCGGCGGATGCGCAAGTATCCACGCTCATTATGGATCGCCGAAACCAGCACCCCCTCGGTCTGTTCAGGATCGTCGTAGAGATGGAACAGCCGCAGCTGCCGGATAAGGTTCGGGCTCAGGAACTGGCTGATGAAGCTCTCGTCCCGGTAATTGGCCCAGATATCGCGCAAGACCGCCATCGCATCGCCTCGTCCAGCGATATCGGAAAACCATGTGCGGTCCTCTTCCGTCGGCGTCGTGACGATCCTCTCGATATCCTGCATCATCGCAAAACCAAGCGCATAGGGGTTGAAACCCGAGAACCGCCGATCGTCGTAGCTCGGCTGAAACACGACGTTAGCGTGCGACTTCAGGAATTCGAGGAAGTTTCCGTCGCTGATCTGCCCCCGCTCGTGAAGCCGGTTCATGATCTGGTAGTGGACGAAAGTGGCGGTTCCCTCGTTCATTACCTTGGTCTGCCGCTGGGGATGGAAATATTGCGCGACGTGGCGGACGATGCGAAGGATCTCGCGCTGCCACGGCTGCAGCCGCGGCGCCGATTTTTCAAGAAAGTAAAGGATGTTGTCCTGCGGAAGACCGAGGGCGGCGCGGCGCTTTTCCAGGCCGATGTCACCCGCCTTGCGGGCCTTGCCGACCGGAACCGTGCGCCATAGGTCGTTGAACATCTGCTCCTCGTGGGCGCGGCGCTCCTGCTGCCGCTTCTCCTCCTGGCGAAGATCGATCGTGGTCTTGCCCGCGTATCGATGTACCCCGTGCGACAT
Organism: Rhizobium beringeri; assembly: GCF_004306515.1. Taxonomy (NCBI): domain Bacteria; kingdom Pseudomonadati; phylum Pseudomonadota; class Alphaproteobacteria; order Hyphomicrobiales; family Rhizobiaceae; genus Rhizobium; species Rhizobium beringeri. The sequence goes on from NZ_SILG01000001.1 coordinate 2,772,227, forward strand.
CAACGCATGGGCTGCGTCGAGTGTGCGCTCGACGGCCGTCTCGCCGTAACGCTCCTCACAGCGGGTGATATACCCCTTGGCGAAATCGAGGTAATCGAGGATGCCCTCCGCATCGGTCCAGAGCTTGAAGAGGTAGTTGTTCTTGAAGAAGTGGTTGTGGCCGAAGGCCGCATGCGCGGTGACGAGCGTCTGCATCGTCGCCGTGTTCTCTTCCATCAGGTAGGAGATACACGGAGAGCTGTTGATGACGATCTCATAGGCAAGGTCGCGCATCCCGCGGCGGTAGAAGGTTTCGTGATGCGCGAAGTGTTTGCCGAAAGACCAATGACGGTAAAACAGAGGCATGCCGGTCGAGGAATAGGCATCCAGCATCTGCTCCGAGGTGATGACTTCGATCTGGTTCGGGTAGACGTCGAGGCCGAGTTCGTTAAGTGCAATGTCCTCGCAGGCGTCGTGGATGCGCTGGAGTGTTGAAAAGTCCCAGTCGGCACCCTCGAACAAAAGCCGCTCTCTTGGTCTCATCGTCGTGGTCATGGCGTCACCTTCGACTGTGCGTCACGTTTCTGGAAGAGATCATGGAAAACAGGGAAAATTTCGTTTCGCCGGCAGACCTTGCGCATCGAAAGCGGCTGAAGCTCGGAACGGATCCCGTCATAAAGCATCCAAAGTGGTGAGCGGGATATTGAGGAGTCGCCGCCTTCCTCGCCGACCTCGATATAGGCGAAATACTGGCACAGCGGCAAAATCTCGCGCAGCAGTTGCCCGCTCAGGTTTCCGTCGGAATGGGCGTTGTCGCCGTCCGAAGCCTGAGCACCATAGATATTCCATTCTGCCGGATCGAAACGCGCCGCGATGATCGCCCGCATTGCCGCAAGGGCGCTGGAGACCAGCGTGCCGCCCGTCGCCGGACCATAGAAGAAGGTTTCCTCGTCGACTTCCTCGGCTTTGTCGGTATGGCGGATGAAGACGATCTCCACTTTCTTGTAGCGCTTCGACAGGAAGAGGTAGAGCAGCAGGTAGAACCGCTTCGCCAGGTCCTTCATGTGTTCCGACATGGAACCGGAGACGTCCATCAAGCAGAACATCACCGCCTTCGCCACAGGCTTCGGCTCGTTTTCGAAGCGGCGATACCGCACGTCAAGCGGATCGATATAGGGAATGCGCCGGCTTTTTTCCGTCAGGGATTTGAGTTTTGCCTCAAGCGCCAGACGGGCCTCGTCGTCCTCGCATTCCTCGATCTGGCGCTGCAGGGCCTCGATCTCTTCGCGACGCGGGCGGCCAAGCGCGACACGGCGCATCATCGCGAGCCTCGTCGTACGACCGACGGCGATGTTGGATGGCGATCCCGACACGGAATAGCCGGCACGGAAGGGAGTTTCCTCCTCAGTTTCGGCCAGACGCCGCTTGGCAAGGTCGGGCAGTTCCAGATCGTCCAGGAACACATCGAGGAATTCCTCGCGCGTCAGCACAAAACGGAAGCCGTCTTCGCCGTCGCCTTCGCCCGCATTCTTGGGTTTTCCGCCCCGGCTCCCCGGCGGACGCGGAAGAATGTCGCCTTCGACGAAGGCCCTGTTTCCCGGCAGGATGTGATCGCGGATGCCGCCGTCGCCCCTTCGCAAGCTCGGTTCGGCCATTCCATCGATCGGCAGGCTGATTTCCCCGCCGTCGAGCACATCGCGAATGTTCCGGTTTTGCAGAGAACGTTTTACCGCCTGCTGCACGGCGCCTTTCATGCGCCGAAGAAACCGTTGCCGATTTTCCAGACTTTTACCGCGCGGATTTAGCCGACGGTCGACAATGTGCATATTGGCTCCACATTAACTTGCCTGTTTGACGCGCATGTACCATTCGACGAGGCGCCGAACCTGCCTCTCCGTGTAGCCCCGCGCAGCCATGCGCGAGACAAACTCGCTGTGTTTCTTTTCTGTTTCCGAATCCTTCTTCGAACCAAAGGAAATGACCGGCAAAAGATCCTCGACCTGCGAGAACATTCGCTTCTCGATGACTTCCCGGATCTTCTCGTAGCTCGTCCATGACGGATTCTTTCCGCCGTTGGCTGCCCGCGATCTCAAGCAGAACTTGACGATTTCGTTGCGGAAATCCTTCGGATTGGCGATTCCCGCCGGCTTTTCGATTTTCGTCAGTTCCTGGTTGAGGAGCTCGCGATCGAGAAGCTGGCCGGTATCGGGATCCTTGAAGTCCACGTCTTCGATCCAGGCATCGGCATAATCCACGTAGCGGTCGAACAGATTCTGTCCGTAATCCGCATAGGACTCAAGATAGGCCTTCTGAATCTCATTGCCAATGAACTCTGCGTAACGTGGTGCAAGATCGGCCTTGATGAACTCCAGATATCGCTTCTCGACATCGTCGGAAAACTGCTCTCGACGGATCGACTGCTCCAGCACATACATCAGATGAACCGGATCGGCGCCGATATCCGTGGTGTCGTGATTGAAGGTGGAGGCGAGCACCTTGAAGGCGAAGCGGGTCGATATGCCGTCCATGCCTTCGTCGATGCCGGCGGCATCCCGATATTCCTGGACACTGCGGGCGCGCGGATCCGTCTCCTTCAGGCTCTCGCCGTCATAGGTACGCATCTTCGAGAAGTACGTCGAATTCTCATGTTTGCGCAGACGCGAAAGCACGGAGAAGCGGGCCAGCATTTCGAGCGTCGCGGGGGCGCATGGCGCATCGGCCAGTTCCGATCCCTCGATCAGCTTTTCGTAGATCTTCTGTTCCTCCGTGACGCGCAGGCAATAGGGCACCTTGATCACGCAAATACGGTCGATGAAGGCCTCGTTGTTCTTGTTGGCCTTGAAGGTTTGCCATTCCGCTTCGTTCGAATGCGCAAGGACGATACCGGAGAAGGGTATGGCGCCAATATTCTCGGAGCCGATATAGTTCCCCTCCTGCGTCGCCGTCAGCAGCGGATGCAGCATCTTGATCGGCGCCTTGAACATCTCGACGAACTCGAGCACGCCCTGATTGGCGCGGTTGAGGCCGCCCGAATAGCTGTAGGCATCGGGATCGTTCTGGGAATAGGTCTCCAGCTTGCGAATATCGACCTTGCCGACCAGCGACGAGATATCCTGATTGTTCTCGTCTCCAGGCTCGGTCTTGGCGATGGCGATCTGGCGCAACCGCGAAGGCTGTACCCTGACGACGCGGAAGCGGGAAATATCGCCCCCGAAATCATCGAGCCGCTTCAGGCACCACGGGCTCATCAATCCGCTCAGGCGTCGCAGGGGAATGCCGTATTGCTCCTGCAGGAGCGATCCCATCGTGTCCGGGTCGAACAGGTTGAGCGGACTTTCGAAAACGGGGCTGATCTCGTCACCCGCCTTCAGCACGTAGATCGGATGAAGCTCCATCAGTAGCTTCAGCCGCTCCGCCAGCGATGACTTGCCGCCGCCGACCGGGCCGAGCAGATAGAGGATCTGCTTGCGCTCCTCGAGCCCCTGCGCCGCGTGCCGGAAGAAGGAAACGATGCGTTCGATTGTCTCTTCCATGCCGTGGAAGCCGACAAAGGCCGGATAGATCCGGATGGTCCGGTTCATGAATATCCGACCGAGGCGCGTGTCCCTGGCGGTGTCGACCATCTGCGGTTCGCCTATCGCGGCGAGCAGGCGCTCGGTCGCATTGGCATAGGCAAGCGGTTCCTTTTTGCAAAGGTCGAGATACTCCGCGATCGACATATCGGTTTCGCGACGCGCATCATAGGTGCGGGTGAACGCATCAAATACGGATTCACTCAGCATGGGCCCTCCATTCAAGGTTAATGCCACAGGCTCTAGGTCGTCATACCAAGGAGATGGACACGACATTCCTAAGAATCAATAGTTTCGCAGGTATATTCCACGCTCACCGGCTGTTTCTGGCAATGCACAAAAACGTGCATGCACCGGTTATTTTTTTACTCTGCGAAACTGTTCCTTATTGTAGTTGAGAAGGGGGCCATCGCGGTATCAGCACATTTCGCGACGTGACAGAAAGATGAAAAAGGTGTGCAATGTCGCCCGTGATTCGAGCACTGGAGAAATCGACGATTGGCAGCCAATCTGCGCAAAGTCGATGCAGGACAGCGTGTGCCGATCCGCTCCAGACATGATGGAAACGGACGCATCGCGACTATGCGCCCGTCATCGTGATCATGCGCTACCGGCGCGACTCAGCCGTTGAATGCCTTCTCCAGCGCGGCGACATCGATCTTGACCATGCCAAGCATCACTTCGGTTACGCGCCTGGCCCGCTCGCGGTTCCTGTCGGCGATCATTTCGGACAGCATGCGCGGCACGATCTGCCAGGAGAGACCCCAGCGGTCCTTCAGCCAGCCGCAGGCCTCCGGCGTGCCGCCATTGGCGAGGAATGCCTCCCATATCCGATCGAGCTCGGCCTGGCTTTCCACGAGAATCGCGATCGAGAAGGAATGGTTGAAGCTATCGAGCGGGCCGGCCTTCATCGCCAGGAAGGCCTGGTCGGCGAGCGTGAACTCGATCAGTTCGACACTGCCGGGAGGCCCGCTCGGCGTTTCCGCCGGCAAAATGGTGGTGCGGCCAATCCTGGAGTCCGGGATAACAGACACATAGAATTCGACGGCTTCGCGTGCTTCCTCGGCGAACCAGAGATTTGAAACGACCTTCGGCATGAAACGGCTCCTTGTTGACGGTGTTGATCCGGACTGCTGTCCGATGACCCAAGGACGCCCCACCGGCGCCGGTTCCGACAGGCCGCGTTCCGAAATTTTAGCCCCGCTCGCCCGCGTGACGACCATAGCCGCGCTCTGCGGCGGCATTGCTGCCCGCAACCTACCGCCCGGGATAGCGGCGGCTCGGGAATGAAAGCAGAACATCTTTTCTGGTCTTTCCCTCCCGAATCACTACATTACGCGCCATGAGCAATAGTTTCGACGATATGCCCTTCTTCGACGAAGAGCCGGGCGAGATGGCGCGCAAGCCGCAGCCGCCTGCCGCACCCGCCGAAAGGGCGCCCGTCGCCGGTGGCGGCATCGCGGCGCGCGCCATGGCGGCTCGTGACGGCGGCAAGCGGGATTACCTCGCCGGGCTGAACCCCGAACAGACCGAAGCCGTTGAAACGTTGGAGGGCCCCGTCCTCGTGCTCGCCGGCGCCGGCACCGGCAAGACGCGTGTACTGACGACCCGCATTGCCCATATCCTCAACACCGGCCGTGCCTTCCCCTCGCAGATCCTCGCCGTCACCTTCACCAACAAGGCGGCCCGCGAGATGAAGGAGCGCATCGCGCTGCTCGTCGGTGGCGCCGTCGAAGGCATGCCCTGGCTCGGCACTTTCCATTCGATCGGCGTCAAACTTCTACGCCGCCACGGCGAGCTCGTCGGCCTGCGCTCCGATTTCACCATTCTCGATACCGACGACGTCGTCCGCCTGATCAAGCAGTTGATCCAGGCCGAAGGCCTCGACGACAAGCGCTGGCCGGCCAAGCAGTTCGCCGGCATGATCGACACCTGGAAGAACAAGGGTCTCGGCCCCGCCGATATCCCCGAGGGCGACGCCCGCGCCTTTGCCAATGGCCGCGGCCGCGATCTCTATTTTGCCTATCAGGCGCGCCTGACGACGCTGAACGCCTGCGACTTCGGCGACCTGCTGATGCATCCGATCGCGATCTTCCGCAAGAACCCGGATCTCTTGAAGGAATATCACGGCCGCTTCCGCTATATCCTCGTCGACGAGTATCAGGATACCAACACCGCCCAGTACATGTGGCTCAGGCTTCTCGCCCAACGCCCCAAGGGCGAACCGCAGAACGTCTGCTGCGTCGGCGACGACGATCAGTCGATCTATGGCTGGCGCGGCGCGGAGGTCGACAATATCCTGCGCTTCGAAAAGGATTTCCCCGGCGCCAAGGTCATCAAGCTTGAGCGCAACTACCGTTCGACCGAACATATTCTCGGCGCCGCTGCCCATCTGATCGCCCATAATGAGGGCCGCCTCGGCAAGACGCTGTTCACCGACCGCTCCGATCCCGACGACGCCAAGGTGCAGGTCCACGCCTCCTGGGATTCGGAGGAGGAAGCCCGCGCCATCGGCGAGGAGATCGAGCAGCTCCAGCGCGGCAAGCATCTGCTGAACGACATGGCGATCCTCGTGCGCGCTTCCTTCCAGATGCGCGAATTCGAAGACCGCTTCGTCACCCTCGGCCTCAATTACCGTGTCATCGGCGGCCCGCGCTTCTACGAGCGCCTGGAAATCCGCGATGCCATGGCCTATTTTCGCCTGGTCGCTCAAGCCTCCGACGACCTCGCCTTCGAACGCATCATCAACACGCCGAAGCGCGGCCTCGGCGACACGACGGTACGTGCGCTGCACGACTATGCCCGCGCCCGCGATATACCAATGCTTGCGGCGGCGGCCGACATCATCGAGACGGACGAGCTGAAGCCGAAGGCGCGAAAGGCGCTCTTCGACGTGATTCAATCTTTCCGCCGATGGCAGGAACTGCTTGAAAACACGCCGCATACCGAACTTGCCGAGCAGATCCTCGAAGAGTCCGGCTATACCGACATGTGGAAGAACGACAAGAGCGCCGAAGCCCCCGGCCGCCTTGAAAACCTCAAGGAACTGATCCGCTCGATGGAAAGCTTCGAGTCGATGCGCGGCTTCCTCGAACACGTCTCGCTGGTGATGGATGCCGAGACCAACGAGAACCTCGACGCCGTGTCGATCATGACGCTGCATTCGGCCAAGGGCCTGGAATTCGACACCGTCTTCCTGCCCGGCTGGGAGGAAGGCCTCTTCCCGCACCAGCGCTCGCTGGATGAGAGTGGCCGCGCCGGCTTGGAGGAGGAACGCCGCCTCGCCTATGTCGGCATCACCCGCGCCAAGCACCGCTGCCACATCTGGTTCGTCTCCAACCGCCGCATCCATGGTCTCTGGCAATCGACCCTGCCCTCGCGTTTCCTCGACGAACTGCCAGTCACCCATGTCGAGGTCGCCGAAATGGAGCAGAGCTACGGCGGGTACGGCCGCGGCGGCTACGGCCAGTCCCGCTTCGACAAGGCCGAACCCTTCGCCAACTCCTATTCCACTCCCGGCTGGAAACGCGCCCAGGCCAACAAGACCGATGCCACACGCGACAATTGGGGCACCCGCTCCGGCCACGCCGTCGAACGTATCGGCTACGGCGAAAGCGGCCCCAAGGGGCGCACGATCGAAGGCGAGCTGGTGGCGAAATCGACCTCATCGGAACCGTCGAGGTTCACGCTCGGCGACCGCGTGTTCCACCTGAAATTCGGCAACGGCAACATCACCGGCATCGAAGGCAACAAGCTGACGATCGAGTTCGACCGGGCCGGACAGAAGCGGGTCTTGGACGGGTTCGTCGAGCGCGTGTGACCTCGCATCAACACGGCGCGAAAACCTTCACCCGAGCATCCGCATCCTTCCGAGCCCGAGAATATCGTTGATCAGGGCAATGCCGATTCCAGTGGCGACGATTCCCAATCCGATCAGGAAGAGCCGGCGAGATCGGTCATATTTGGTGGCAAACAGGGAGTCCCGCGCCAGCAGATCGGCAAAGACTTTCACCTGGACGGCGATGCCCACGGTCAGGAACAGCATCGGCGGAATATCGATGCGGCTCCAGTCATTGGGGTTGGAGACCCAGACACTGATGAAATTGAGCGAGAAACCGAGGATGATACCGGCCGCCGTCAGCGACCCGTTGCGGAACGTCGCATCAATTTTCTCGTCTGGATCGGGCTCGGACATGGCGTCGGTTCCGGCTTGCTGCTGAGGCAAGAAAGGCAGAAATCGCGGCAGGGAGCAAGATCGACCTAGCATAGCGCTTCGGGAAGGCGGACGAAATGCCGCAGCGGCGGAGAGCAGGTATATCGCCCATCGCCCTTCCGCAAGCCGCGCCGGCGCGATCCCCTGCTATCGCAGGCATGTGCTTCCGCTCGCCGGAATCCACCGGTCGCCAAAAAAAGCCAATAATTCCAATGAAACAGTTTTGGTAACCGAAAGGTTAACGTGCGTCGCCCCGCGCCGTCAATCGCACTTCTACCCTGTCAAAACGTCGCTTTGACGCTTTGCGCAAATCAGCTTAGCCCAAGGCTGCCCGCCCATGAAAGGCAGGCTTCACGACGAACTTTTCAAAGGAGGTTCAAGTGACTAGTGTTTCATCTCTCGGCAGTACAGTGACCCAGTACCAGTCTCCGCTTTCCAGCCTCGACAAGAATGGCGACGGTGTCATTTCGGCGGACGAGTTGGCCGCCGCCTCGCAGTCCTCGACATCGGGCACGACGTCGACCGACAGCGACAGCAGCACCGATATCGTCAAGAAGATCACCGCCGATATCCTGTCGCTGATGCTGTCCATGCAGAAGACTGACAGCAGCGACGATCAGGGCGACGGCAGCGATCAGAGCGACGACGATTCCAAGGGCGTCTTCGCAGCGATGGATACGAATGGCGACGGCAAGTTGACCGAGTCCGAATTCCTCGCCGCCGATCCGAACAGCATCAAGACTTCAGGTGATAGCGATCCGCTCCTCACCAAGGTGCTGAGCGATATGCAGACGGCCCTTCAGGCCTACCGCAATACCTACGGCGCTTCCGCCGCAGCAGGTGATTCCGCAGCCGACGACGTGGCGGCGGTCTAGCTGGCCGAGATCCGGGCTCTGCCGGGGGAGCCTCGATCCATGATGCCGCACGAAAGCGTCCTACGCAGGCAGATCGATTTGCCGGTAATTGCCACCGTCGCGGGCCGTGTCTGCGATCCGGAAATCATGCACGAGCCGTCCCTTCCCTCCGTTCCATTTCAACACGAGAACCGCCGCCAGCTATCGCAATGATTGCATTAGAGCATTCTGTTTCGACGACTTACTACCGCTAGTGCCAGAATTAACACTTGCGCGTCCGCGCCTGGAAATCCACTAGTTGATCCATTCAGTGTGCTTGGCGTCTTACACTGCAATAAAGCGAAGGGATTGGCCTTGATGAAAGCGCTGCTGCTCGTCGATATTCAGAACGGCTTCTGTCCGGGAGGCAATCTGCCGGTGCCGGACGGCGACAAGGTGGTTCCCATCGCAAACAGACTGATCGACAGCGGCAAATACGATTTGATCGTCGCCTCGCAGGACTGGCATCCGCCTGGCCACGGCAGCTTTGCCTCCGCCCATCCTGGCGCCGCCCCCTTCGAGATGGGGGAACTGTCGGGCAAACCGCAGATGATGTGGCCCGACCACTGCATTCAGGGTACGCTTGATGCCGAACTGCATCCCGAGCTCAAATCCGAAGAGATCGACCTGATCCAGCAGAAGGGCGAGAATCCCTATATCGACAGCTATTCGGCCTTCCGCGACAATGACCGCGACGCCTCGACCGGCCTTTCAGATTTCCTCGAGGACCAGGGTGTCACCGACCTAGACGTCTGCGGACTGGCAACCGACTATTGCGTCAAATTCTCTGCGCTCGACGCGCTGGAGATGATGCCTGGTGTCCGCGTGCGCTTCATCAAGGATGCAAGCCGCGGCATCACACCCGAAGGCGTCGCCGCCGCCATCGAGGAAATGCGGGCTCATGGCATCGCGATCATCGACAGCGCCAAGGTCCTGGCCGGCTAGTTCAGCTCGGATAACGCCCGAAAAATCGCATCGAATGTCGGATCGGTGCAAGTCAATCCGTCCTTGGCTCTGAACGCACCAACAATGGGAGTTGAGAGATGAGAAAGTTAGTTGCTGCCGCCTTCATGAGTTTGGACGGCGTCATGCAGGCGCCGGGCGGGCCGCGGGAGGATCCGACCGGCGGCTTCACTCAGGGCGGCTGGACCGTCAACTATTGGGACGAGCCAATGGGCGAGTTCATGGGCGGGATCTTTACCGATCCCTTCGAACTGCTGCTAGGCCGCAAGACCTACGAAATCTTCGCCGCGCACTGGCCCTTCGTCGGGAAAGACGATCCGATCGGCAAAGTCTTCAACGCCGTGACCAAATATGTCGCGACCACTTCCACAGAGCCGCTCACCTGGGCAAATTCCGTCGCCCTGCGCGGCGATGCAGCTGCCGAAATCGCCCGGTTGAAGCAGCAGGATGGCCCCGCCCTCCTGACACAGGGCAGCAGCGGCCTGTTGCAGACCCTATTGGCGCATGACCTGATCGACGAGTTCCGGCTTCTGACTTTCCCGCTCGTGCTTGGCCCGGGCAAGCGCCTGTTCGGTCAAGGCGCCAAGCCGGAGGCGCTGAAGCTCACCGCCAACACGGTGTCGACGACAGGCGTCATCATGAGCGTCTACGAGCTCGCCGGCGCAGTCAAGACAGGCACGTTCGAACTGGCGCAGCCCTCGGAGGCCGAAATCGCCCGCCGGGAGCGGATGAAGCGCGAAGGCTGAATGCCTCTGCGTTCTGCGATTACGGGCCGCGATGCCACCGCGTCCCGTTATGGGCTGCAGCGCCGCGCGCCCTTTTTATTGCGCAAGGAACGCCGTAAGCCTATGCAGCAGTGCCCTTGTTCTTGTCGTCTCGCTCCAGCAGATAGATGTCCTCGGCTAGGTCCTCCATCTTCCTCAGAAGCGCCGCATGCGCATCGCGAAGGCCCTGATTGTAATAATGGGCGCCGATCTCGTCCGCGAAGAAATCGAGCAGGAACTCCGCCGGCAGCACGCCGATCGGCTGGTCAAGCTCAGCCTCGAAATAGCGGCGAATGCTGGCAACGATCGTCGCCTTCGCCTCCTTCGAAAATTCGATCTTCTTCATCATTGCCTCTTTGCCGAATGCGATCGGGACTTTGATGGTTCAGCAAAATCGATTGGTCAATCAAGGAAATTCAATTGCCGTTGCAAGCCATAGACCATAAGGGGAAACCTGAATTCCAACAGGACAAGATCGTATGAATCGCGCCGACTTTGTTGAAGGTTTGCGGGGTGGCTCCGCCGTTGCGCTGGCATCGGCGCCCTTTGGCGCTCTCTTCGGAGCGCTTGCGGTCGAAAACGGCTTGTCGCTCTCCGAAACCGCCTTCATGAGCGCCACCGTCTATGCCGGCGCCAGCCAGATGGTCGGCATCGAACTCTTCGGTCACAATGTCCACGCCTGGCTGATCGTGCTGTCGATCCTCGCCGTCAATTTCCGCCACGTGCTCTATTCGGCGGCGCTGGCGCGCTACATCGGCCATTTCACGCCGGTGCAGAAATTCTTCACCTTTTTCCTGCTCGTCGATCCGCAATTCGCCGAAGCGGTAAAACGCGGCGAGTCCGGCCGGCAACTCACCTTCGCCTGGTATTTCGGCTTCGCCATCATCATCTACATTCCCTGGGTGCTGATCAGCGTCGCCGGCGGCATGCTCGGCGGCTTCATTGGCGATCCCAAGGCCATCGGCCTCGACATCCTGCTGCCGGCTTATTTCCTCGGCATCGTCCTCGGCTTCCGCAAGCGAGACAATTTCCTGCCGGTGGCGCTCGTCAGCGCGGTGGCTTCCGTGCTCGCCTACCGCTATGTCGGCTCGCCCTGGCATGTCAGCCTCGGCGCCGCCGCCGGCATCGTGCTCGCCGCCGTGCTGCCTTTGCCGCTGCAAGAGCCTGATCTCGAAGCCGACGCCCTTCAATCCGAAGTGCACGAGGTCTGAGCCATGGAATTCGATCTTCACATGGCGCTCGTCATCCTCGCCGCAGCACTCGCCACCTTCGCCACCCGCATCGGCGGCTATATCCTCATCACCCGAATGAAGAGCATTCCCCCGCGCATGGAAGCGGCGCTGAATGCCGTGCCGGCCGCCGTGCTGACAACGCTGGTTGCACCCGCCTTCTTTATCGGCGGCTGGGAATCGAAGCTGGCGCTGATCGTCGCCCTCTTCGTCGGCTTGCGCTTCACCCATACGTGGATGCTGGTCGCCGCCTGGATCGTCGTGATGATCTGGCGCCATGCCGGCGGGCTCTGAGCACCGGCCCGGGGCCGGCGCCTAGACATCTTAGTATTCCAGCGGCAGCGTCGCGTTTTCGAGCCACGCCCTGACATCGTGATCATGGATCAGCGGCATCAGCGCCTCGCATGTGCGGCGATGATAGTCGTTGAACCAGTGCAGCTCGTCATGGGTCAGAAGCTCGGGAATGACCAGGCTGCGGTCGATCGGGCAGAAAGTCAGCGTCTCGAATCCGAGCATCGGCGCATCGCCGCCCTCGATCTCTTCGGCCCCGCGCACATAGATCAGGTTCTCGATGCGGATGCCGAAGCTGCCGGGCCGGTAATAGCCCGGCTCGTTCGAAAGGATCATGCCGGGCAGCAGTTCCTGCGTCGAAAGCCTGGAGATGCGCTGCGGCCCTTCATGCACCGAAAGATAGGAGCCGACGCCGTGGCCTGTGCCGTGAGCGAAATCGGCGCCGGCCCGCCACAGCGCGATGCGCGCCAGCGGATCGAGATCGCAGCCGCGCGTGCCCTTGGGGAAACGCGCGGTGCTGATGTCTATCATCCCCTTCAGCACCAGCGTGAAGAAGCGCCGATGCTCTTCCGATACCGCGCCGATGCCGACGGTGCGGGTGATGTCGGTCGTGCCGTTGATATATTGCGCGCCGGAATCGATCAGAAAGAGTTCGCCGGCCTCGATCATCCGGTTGGTCTCGGTCGTCACGCGGTAATGCATGATCGCTGCATGTTCGCCGGCGCCGGAAATCGTGTCGAAGGAAATGTCCTTCAGCGGGTTCTGCATGCTCTGGCCGACGCGGGCGCGTGCCGCTTCCAGATGCTCGGCAGCTGCGATCTCGCTCACCGTGCCGGGCTTCGTCTGCGACAGCCAATAGAGGAATTCCACCATCGCCGCACCGTCCTGCAGATGAGCGGCGGCCGAGCCGTTGATCTCGACGTCGTTCTTCACTGCGCGCGGCAACTTGGCGGGATCGGCGCCCTCCACCACTTCGCCGCCGGCCTTGCGGATGATCTCCGTCAGCGCATAGGAGGCGATATCAGGGTCGATCAGCACGCGGCCGCCATCTCTCGAAACGGCAGCCAACCTCTCCTCCAGCGCCGAGGGCGGCAGCTGCGTGCAGATCTGCGCAAGATAGGCCTCCGGCTCGATGCCGGTCTTGCGCTTGTCGAGGAAGATCTCGGCCCGGCCGTCAGCATGGATGATGGCGCGCGCCAGCGGATGCGGCGTGTGCGGCACGTCGGCGCCGCGGATATTGAAGGTCCAGGCGACAGAAGAGGGATCGGCGATCAACACCGCCGCAAGATTCTTCTTCGAAAGATCGGCGGCGATCGTCGCGATCTTCTCTCTCGCCAGCACGCCGGCCTGCGCAACGTTCTGGATGCTGACCGCGCCGAGCGGCTCGGCCGGCCGGTCGCTCCAAAGCCTGTCGAGCGGATTGTGCGGCAGGAAGACCAGTGTGCCGCCGATCTGCGAAAGCGCTCTTTCCAGACGGCGCACCTCGGCACCCGCATGCAGCCAGGGGTCGATGCCGAGCCGCAGGCCGTTGCTGCCGTTTGCGGCAAGCCAGACATGCGGCGGCTCGTTGACGAGATCGCCGCCCGAAAAGACCGAACCGTCGACCTGTTCGGCAAGCTGCGTCACATAGCGCCCGTCGACGAAGACGATCGCCTGCGTGCGCAGGATGAGCGCAATGCCCGCGGAACCGGTAAAGCCCGTCAGCCACGCGAGACGCTCGGAACCTGCAGGAACATATTCGCCGTTGAACTCGTCGGCGCGCGGCACGAGGAAGGCGTCGATGCCGAGCGAATCGAAACCGGCCCGCAGCGCCGATACACGATCCCTGCCGAATTGCGGCGTGGAGGTAACCTCGAAAGACTGGAACATGCTGGAAACCCGAATGATTGAAACGAATCCGGTTAATGGGATGCCGGCCATGTTAGCGAAATTTCAACCGATGGGGAGAAAAAGCGACCAAACGAGTCGAAACCTCTGGGACCGCTCAACATTTTGACAGAACTGTGACGCCAAAAGTTAATTTGGCACGCTTTATGCATTGGCCGCATGGCTCCCATGAGCGAAACCCTCTGCCTCCGCATTTCAGAATAGCTATATAGGCGTCATCGAACGGTTCGCGATGAACCTATAAACAAAGGAATTCTTGAAATGACCGCCTCTCTCTCGCGCTTCGCATATAGCAGCCCGGTGCAGGCTGGCGAACGCCAGACCGTGCGTCACGTGATCGGCGCCCGCCGCCCGCAGAACGAGGACAGCCTCAAGCTGCTCGGCGCCGGCCAGCGGGCCACGCGCCACAAGGGCGCCCTCAGCTACGCGTTCTAAGCCTGAAAGCCAGTCCGTCTCCTCCCTCCCGGACCGGCCTATTGGAATGCAGTAGAGCCCGCTCGAGCGCTCCTCCCCTTGAGCTCGCGGGCATTGACCGGATAGACCGGTCCAAGGCGGTGCCATTGGCACCGCCTTTTTTGTTTTTTTAGGAAAGGCTTTCTTGCCCTCAGGGCAGCGCAAGAAGCGGCTTCGTTTCGATAGGTGCGCAGACCTCTCCTCACCCTCATCCCTGTGCTCGTCACAGGGATCCGGTGCGCTCAAGTCCTTGGGCGCGGGAAACTCTCTTCAAGGTCGCGGAGTCATTCACCGCGCAGACGCGCGGTGGCTGGATTCCTGTGACAGGCACAGGAATGAGGTGAGGAGGAGACGTCTCGCCTCAAATAAAGCGTGCGGTGCAGGACAAGCCTTCGCCCCGCCAAAAAACTCAGGGTCGGTCGAAGTGGATGGTCACCCAGCCGTTGCGCCAGATGGTTCTGACATGGCGAAGCCTCGCGCCGCTACAGGCGGCAATCACCTTCCAGCGCTGCCCGGCAAGGATGCCGGAGAGAATGACCGATCCGCCAGGCGCAAGATGCGTCGCAAGCTTCGGCGCCATGCGGATCAGCGGCCGGGCGAGAATGTTGGCGATGATGAGATCGAAGGGACCGTGCTCGGAAAAGGCCGTCGAATGAAAGCCCGGCGCGGTCCTGGCGACGATGCCCGAGGCGATGCCGTTGCGGCGCACGTTTTCGGCCGCCACCTTCGTCGCGATCGGATCGATGTCGGTCGCAAGCACTGGTATGTTCCTGAGCTTGCGCACCGCAATCGCCAGCACGCCGCTGCCGGTGCCGAGATCGAGTGCGTTGCGGACCGGGCGCGAGCGCACCACGGCATCGATCACTTCGAGGCAGCCCGCCGTCGTGCCGTGATGACCTGTACCGAAGGCCTGGCCGGCATCGATCTCGATGGCGATGTCGCCGGGGCGAACTTTGTCGCGGTCATGCGAACCATGCACCAGGAAGCGCCCTGCCCTGACGGGCTTCAGCCCCTCCAGCGATTTCACCACCCAGTCGACATCCGGGATGACTTCCCGCTCCAGCCGGGCATCAGGGAAAGAGGTCTTCAATGCGTCCTCGACGCGGGAATGCACCTCCGCCTCGTCCTCGGCCATCATATAGATCGAGGCTTCCCAGATATCCTTCTTCTCATCGATTTCGGTGGTGCCGATGGCAAAGTCTTCTTCACCGAAGACCGCGCTCAGAAGGTCGAGGATCTCTTCGGCCTTGCTTTCGGTCGTCGTCACGTAAAGGCGGATTTCACTCACGATAGGCGGTCTTTCCCGTTTCCGTTGCCCGCCATCGGTCGAGCCAACGCCCCATCACGCTGAAACCATCACCCCTTGTTGACGAGATTCTCCAGCTTCTTTACCGCCGTGTCCGGGTTTTCGCCATAGGCGATTGTTCCGGAAAACCGCCCGGCCGAATCGAGCAGGAAGACCGAGGCGGTGTGATCCATCGTATAGTCGCCATTCGGATCCTTCTCGTCGACCGGCACCTTTTTGGCGTAGACGCGGAACCCCTTGATGACCTCGGCGATCTTGTCAGGCGCGCCGGAAATGCCGGTGATGCGCTTGGAAACGTTGGAGACGTATTCGTTCATGATCTCGGGCGTGTCGCGCTCCGGATCGACGGTCACGAAATAGGCCTGCAGCTTGTCGCCCTTCGGATCGACCTTCTCCATCCAGCCGTTCAGCTCGAAAAGCGTCGTCGGGCAGACTTCCGGGCAATGGGTGAAGCCGAAAAACAGCGCCGTCGGTTTGCCGCGCAGCGCCTGCTCGGTGATCGGCTGTCCGCTTTGGGAGACCAGGGTGAAGGGCACGCCGAAGGGAGCCTCCGCCACCACATTCCCCGATCTGTTGAGATAGTACGTGAACCCGCCGAGAAACCCGGCCAGTATCAGGACACCGACCCAGACGGCGATGCGGAATGTCTTCATTGGCATGATCCTCGATCCAGGCGGATATGTACCGCCCGCCCCTTGCCCCGCGTGATTATCGTCTCGACCGGACGGGCGCAATTCAACAATATGTTTTCTAACCCGCGATCGATTGTCTCACCGGACACGACCAGCCGTGCCCCGGTCGGATCGGCTAAAAATTGAAAGCAACACATTTTGATGATGTGTTTCTCAGCCGAACAAACAGTTTCGAGATAGATATCGTTAGCAAAGGCTTAAGCCGTTGTATCTATATTAGCAATTGCGTGCGGCGCTCTTCTGCCGTTCTGACATGATGTCTGCCGCGTGGCGAAAACCCCGGACTCCGCATGAGGGAAGACAAACACGAATCCGAGCGGTTTGCGGGAGGGGTATTTCGTGACCAACTCAGCGGCGCGCAAGAGCCTGTCGGTCAGCCAACGGCTTTCGACGCTCGACGGCGCGGCGTTTCCAGGTTCCGGAACAGTGATCGGCGTCGGCTGGTACGAAGCGCTTCGCCAGATCGGCGAGGATGTTTTGCGCATCGATGAACATGTTAAATCAATCGTAACCTCTGCGCGCGAACAATCCGTGGGACTGAACGAAATCAATACATCCATCAGCCAGATGGATCAGGTCACGCAGACGAACGCCGCAAGCCATACGCTCGCCATCGACGCGGAAAACCTGAGGCAACTGGTCATGCAGTTCAAGACCGGCGAGGGCATGAGCGCCCGGCAAACGCCGCGAGAGGGACCTGCCGCCTCGCATTCGAGACCATCACCCGCGCGCAGCCTGATCGGTAAAGTCGCGGTCGCATTCAACGGCGGCACTGCCGCCAAAGTCATCGCTTCTCCCGTCGGGGACAACTGGGAAGAATTCTGACCATGAACAACAACGCCATCAAGCAGTCGGGCGCCTATCTCGAAATCGTTTCGTTCCACCTGGGCGACCAGGAATTCTGCATCGACATCATGGCCATCCGCGAAATCCGCGGCTGGGCACCGGTGACGCCGATGCCGCACACCCCGCCTTATGTGCTGGGTCTCATCAACCTGCGCGGTGCGGTGATCCCCGTCATCGACATGGCCTGCCGCCTCGGCATGAAGATGACCGAGCCCTCCGAGCGCTCGGCGATCATCGTCACCGACATCGCCGGCAAGCTGGTCGGCCTGCTGGTGGAGCAGGTTTCCGACATGATGACCATCAAGAGCGAAGACCTGCAGCCACCGCCGGAAATCATCCCGGAAGCTCAGCGCGCCTTCTGCCGCGGCATCGTCGCGCTCGAAAAGACCATGGTCTGCTTCTTGAACCTCGACACGGTCATTGCCGACGAACTGACCCAGGCGGCCTGAGGGCTATCCATATCTGGAATTCGAAGGCCCGGCTCGTCCGGGCCTTTTTGATTTTGGAATGAGCAAAAAAGGGAGGCGGTGCTCTTTCCAAAATCTCATCGCAGAAGGCCTATTGCGGCTTCCCATTCTTCCAGACAACGTTCTGCCCATAGAGCGGAATGGTCGAGATCGACATCTTCGCCGAACCGTCGGTCAGTTCGCGCGAATGGGCGAGATAGATCAGCGTGTCGTTCGTCTTGTCGTAGATGCGGTTGACGACCAGCGTCTTCCAGATCAGCGACATGCCCTGGCGGAACACCTCGCTGCCATCCTTGGACAGGTCGATATTACCGATCTCGATCGGCCCGGTCTGCCGGCAGGCGATGGAATTATTGGACGGGTCCTCGAACCAGTTGCCGTTCTTGAACCGGTCGATCAGGCTGCGATCGAAATAGGTGACGTGACAGGTGATGCCCTTGACCTCCGGGTCGGAGACCGCCTCGACAATGATGTCGTTGCCGATCCAGTCGACCCCGACCTTGCCGACGACTTCGGCTGAGGCAGCACCTGCGGACAGGGCGGCGAAAGAAAAGGCGGCGAGGAGAAGATTGCGCAGTCTGGACATGGCGGCTCCCTGAATAATCCGCATTTTAGATAAGCATGCACCCATGCTTTGCAAGAAATGGGCTCGCGGAAGGGATCAGCCTTTCCGGCAGGTGCAGGGCTCGTAGGCCTGCGCCGTCAGCCGGCCGGGCCTCATGCCGATCAGCGCCGGTATCGCGTGAACGGCGTTGGCCTTGACCGCTTTCGCCATCTCGATCGCTGCGGCCGCGCAGACCACAGCATCCTCGGCCGCGTTGTGGTGCACGAAACGCAGGCCGAGATGCTCGGCGATCAGGTTCAGCCGGTGCGAGAGGAAATGTGGCCAGATCCGCTGCGCCATCTTCAGGCTGCAGAGATAGGTAAGCTCCGGATAGGATTGCCGGTAGAGATCGAGGCTCGCCCGCCAGACGCTGAAATCGAAGGCGGCATTGTGCGCGATCATCGTCGCGCCGCGAAAATCTTCCTCGAACTCGTCCATCACCTCGGGAAACTCGGGCGCGTCCTCGACATGCTCCGGCCTGATGCCATGGATTGCGATGTTCATCCCGGAAAAGCGCATGTCCCGCGGCCGGATCAGCCGCTCCTCGACGCGCGTCACCCTGCCCTCCTCGATCCAGGCAAGGCCGACGGAACAGGCGCTGCCGCGTTGTTCGTTCGCCGTCTCGAAGTCAATCGCGATGGTCTTCAAATCAGCAACCCGAATCGTTTCTTCAGGAACAGGAATACCGCCCCGCTTCCGGCCGCGCAAATTCGACACGACGCATGGTTGACTTTTTAACGCGCATATCGAAACTTGTTGCCATGATCGGTTCCGTGACCATGGCAGCGCTTATCCATCACACCACGACCCTTGAAGGGTACGCGGGAGCGATGGCGCGTTAGCAGCGATCCGATCATCATCCCGAAAACCCTGCCGAGGCGAGCAGGGTTTTCGGAAACCGGCTCTCCTCCCGACACCGATGGAGAGCATGAATGTCCGAAAACGAAGAGAATGAACCTCGCAGCCGAGCGCGCCTGCCGGATGGCGTCCTTGTGCGCGCCGTCCGCCTGTCCGATGCGGAGGAGATCACGGATCTCATAAATCTGCCGGGCTACAGGGCCAGCACCTTGAGGCCGCCCTACCAGCGGGTCGAGGAGGTTCGCAAACACATGGAAAACCCGTCGCCGGACGCGCTCAACCTCGTCGTCACCAAAGATGGCAAGATTGTCGGCAATGGTGGCCTCAACCGCCTCTCCGGCCGCCGGCAGCACGTCGCCAGTATCGGCATGGGTGTACATGACGATTTCACCGGCCGCGGCTTCGGACGGATCCTGCTCGGCGCGATGGTCGACGCCGCCGACGACTGGCTCGATATCAAACGGCTGGAACTGACCGTCTATACCGACAACGATGTCGCGATCGGCCTCTACCGGAAATTCGGCTTCGAACAGGAAGGCCTGCTAAGGGCTTTCGGCTTTCGATCAGGGGAGTATGTCGACGCCTATACGATGGCGCGGCTCAGGCTATGAGAAAACGGGCTGGCGGCTTGCCGTCAGCCCCTCACCCGCTGATCAGTGCCAGCCATTCGTCCTCGTCCATCGTCTGCACGCCAAGCTCGCGTGCCTTGTCGAGCTTGGAGCCAGCACCTGGGCCGGCGACGACGATGTCGGTCTTCTTGGAGACCGATCCCGCCACCTTGGCGCCGAGGCTTTCCGCCCTCGCCTTCGCCTCGTCGCGGGTGAATTTTTCCAGCGAGCCGGTGAAAACCACGGTCTTGCCGGCGACCGGGCTGCCTGCCGTCACCGGCTGCTCGGCCTCCTCGGGCGTCACCTCCTCGATAAGCCGGGTGATCACCTCGACATTGCGCGGCTCCTTGTAGAATTCGACGATAGCCCGCGCCACGACCTCGCCGATACCCTCGATGGCGTTGAGATCGTTCCATGCGTCGCCGGCAAGCGTCTCGGCTTCCCGCATCCCCGTCTCAAAGGCGGCATAGGTGCCATAGGAGCGCGCCAGCAGCTTCGCCGTAGTCTCGCCGACATGACGGATGCCGAGCGCGTAGATGAAGCGGTGGAGCGCGATGCTGCGCCGTTCATTGATCGCCGCATATAGCTTGCCGACGCTGACCTTGCCGAAACCATCAATATTCTCCAGCTTGGTCAGCGATTGCTGCTGACGCTTCTCCAGCGTGAAGATATCGGGCGCGGTGCGGATCTGCAGCGACGCGTCCTCGTTTTCGAAGAAGAAGTCGATCTGCTTCGAACCGAGCCCTTCAATATCGAAAGCGTTGCGCGAAACGAAGTGCTTCAAATGCTCCGTCGCCTGCGCCCGGCAGATGAAGCCACCGGTGCAGCGGCGCACCGAATCCATCTTGCCGGTCTTCTCGTTGACCTCGCGCACGGCATGCGAACCGCAGACCGGGCATGTCTTCGGGAATTCGTATGGCCGGGCGTCGGCCGCGCGTTTTTCCATCACCACATCGAGGATCTGCGGAATGACGTCGCCGGCGCGCTGGACGATGACGGTATCGCCTTCACGGATATCGTGTTCCTCCGGCCGGATGCGTTCGCCGCTATTGCCGATGCCCTTGATGTAATCCTCGTTGTGCAGCGTGGCATTGGTGACGACGACGCCGCCAACCGTGATCGGCTTCAGCCGCGCCACCGGCGTCAGCGCCCCGGTGCGGCCGACCTGGATCTCGACCTTCTCGACCTCGGTGAAGGCCTGCTCCGCCGGAAACTTGTGCGCCGTCGCCCAGCGCGGCGAACGCGAGCGGAAGCCGAGACGAGCCTGCAGCTCGAGACTGTCGACCTTATAGACGACGCCGTCGATGTCGTAGTCGAGATCCGGACGCTCGAGGCCGATCTCGTCATAATGCGCCAGGATGTCGGCGACCGAGTTCAACCGCTTCATCAGCGGATTGACCGGAAAACCCCAGGCCTTGAAGGTCTGCACCATGGCAAATTGCGTGTCGGCGGGCATCTCCGACATCTCGCCCCAGGCATAAGCGAAGAATTTCAGCTTGCGGCTCGCCGTCACCTTGGCGTCGAGTTGGCGCAGCGATCCGGCCGCGGTGTTGCGCGGATTGACATAGGTCTGCTTGCCCTCCGCCTCCATCTGCCGGTTCAGCGCCAGGAAATCGCTCTTGGCCATATAGACTTCACCGCGGATCTCCACGACCGCGGGCACGCCTTTCGGCAGCTCGCTGGGGATCTCGGCGATGGTCCGGATGTTGGCGGTAACATTCTCCCCCGTCGTGCCGTCGCCACGCGTCGCAGCTGTCACCAGCCTGCCATTCTCGTAACGGATCGACATCGAGAGACCGTCGATCTTCGGCTCGGCGGTAAAGGCGATCGACTGGTCAGGCAGCCGGCCAAGGAAGCGATAGACGCCGGCGACGAAATCCTGCACGTCCTCCTGCGAGAAAGTGTTGTCGAGCGACAGCATCGGCCGCGCGTGGATGACGGGCGAGAAAGTGACGGAGGGCGCTGCACCGACATGGCGCGATGGGCTGTCTTCGCGGATCAACTCGGGAAACCGCACTTCCAGCGCATCATTGCGGCGCTTCAGCGCGTCGTAATCGGCATCCGAAATCTCCGGCTGGTCCTTGCCGTGGTAGAGCGCATCATGATGCGCAATCTCCTTTGCCAGCCGTTCAAGCTCGGCGGCAGCCTCTTCGATCGTCAACGTGTCGACGGCGGAACCTTCGGTGGACATGGAACATCACTCCAGAGAATCTGGTCAGAAAATCTGGATTGTTTTTAGAGCAAAATTGCCGGATGAAAAGAGAGGCCGCGGTCCTTCGAAAGGAAGATCGGTCTACCCGGCCTATTCCCAATCCCTGGCATTGCGCAACCGGATCCCGCTGACATGCAGGCTGGTGCTCCAGAGGTTCTTCAACGGCCGCAGGCTATCGACCACCCGAAGCTCCACCCCGCGCGGCGCAAACTCTTGATCGAGCCGTAAGATGGTGGTCCTCTCCATGGGAATGACGCGTCTGCGGGCTACCCACATGCCCGCATCATCCAGATTCTCGAAGCCCTCAGTCGGCATTTCATAACGATGGATCGTCTCTGCCGAGAGCCTTTCCATCCACTGGCGCTCGATAAAGGCCGCAGCCCGCCACTCGCCGAGCCAGCGCCGCCGCTCCGTCTCCAGCGTCTCGGGTTTCGCCCATAGCAGGATGCGGGGGCAGTCACGCGGAAAGAGATACATAAAGTCATGATCGGCATCGATTGCCCAGACGAGCGGACCGTTCAGCCATTCCCGGCCGGGCGCGCGGGCGGAGGGAATGCGAACCGGGCGCGGTTCGAACGCTACGATACCGGGATCGTCGCTGAAATGGAAAAGTCGCATGACTTGAGCTCACCGCCGATCGGGAAGCTTCAGCGCATATCGCGATGCGCGGTGATTGTCATCCCGCCGGCCCGGGCGGAAAGAGCATCGGAAGAAAAGTCAGCCGTTGCCGGCCAGCAGCCGCTTCGCCGCCGCTCTCGCTTCCTCGGTCACCGAAGCCCCTGCCAACATACGGGCAATCTCCTCGGTGCGGTCCTTCGGCGCCATCGTCGCGACGCGGGTGGCGATCTTTTCCGAACCGTCGGCCGCCGGCCCCTTGGAGATCAAGAGATGCGTCGCCGCCCGTGCCGCGACCTGCGGCGCATGCGTAACCGATAGCACCTGCACCCGCTCAGACAGCCGCTTCAGCCGCTGGCCGATCGCATCGGCCACCGCACCGCCGACGCCGGTATCGATTTCGTCGAAGACCAGCGTCGGAGCCGATCCGCGATCGGCGAGCGCCACCTTCAGTGCCAGCAGGAAACGCGAGAGTTCGCCGCCCGAGGCGACCTTCATGATCGAGCCTGGACGCGTGCCTGGATTGGTCTGGACATGGAATTCGACGACGTCGATGCCTTCGGCCAGCGCCTCCCCCGCATCCGTGCTGATCTCGACCATGAAACGGGCGCGTTCGAGCTTCAGCGCCGGCAGCTCGGCCATGACAGCCGCAGCCAGTGCGGTGCCGGCATGATGTCGCTTGTCGGACAGCGAGCGCGCCGCCGCATCGTAATTTTCCCGCGCCAGGCCAACCTCGGCTTCGAGCCGCGCAAGCCGCTCCTCGCCAGCGTCGAGATCGGCAAGATCGGCGATCATGCGCAAGGCAAGCGCTGGCAGTTCGGTGACGGGCACGGAATATTTGCGCGAGGCGGCCCTGAGCGCGAAAAGCCGCTCCTCCACCCGCTCCAGCTCTCTCGGATCGTATTCAGTCTTGCGGAGTGCCGCCTCGACTTCCATCTGCGCGTTGGAAAGCTGATCGAGCGCGGCATCGAGCAGCATCACGGTGTCTTCGAGCAGTCCCGGCGCCTCGTGGCTCTTACGCTCCAGCCGGCGCACCAGCGAGGCGATATGGGGCACCGGCGAGGCATTGCCGTTCAGGAATTCGGACGCCTCGGCGATATCGCCGGCGATTCGCTCGGCCTTCATCATCTTCTGCCGGCGATCGGCGAGCTCTTCCTCCTCGCCATCCTGCGGCGAGAGCTTCTCGAGCTCCTCGACCGAAGAGCGCAGGTAGTCGGCTTCGCGCGCAGCACTTTCAACCTTCTCCCTATGCTTCTTCAGCATCCGCTCGCTGTCGCGCCACAGGCGATAGAGCCGGGAAACCTCCGAAACCTCGTCGGTGAGGCCGGCGAAAGCATCAAGCAGGGTGCGATGGGCATTGGTGTCGACAAGGGCGCGATCGTCGTGCTGTCCGTGGATTTCGACTAGCAACTGACCGGCCTGGCGCATCAACTGCACGCTGACCGGCTGGTCGTTGACATAGGCCTTGGTGCGCCCGTCCGCCGATTGCTGGCGGCGGAAAATCAGGTCGCCCTCGTCATCGATGCCGTTTTCGCGCAGGAGTGTGCGGGCGCCGTGTTCCATGCCGACGTCGAACACCGCCGTCACCTGGCCTTTGTCCTCGCCATGGCGCACTAGGTCGCCGTCGCCGCGCCCACCGAGCGCCAGCGACAGGCTGTCGAGCAGGATGGATTTACCCGCCCCGGTCTCGCCCGTCAGCACGGAGAGGCCGGTCTCGAAGGCAAGATCCAGCCGCTCGATCAGGACGATATCGCGGATCGAAAGCTGGATCAGCATTGGCCTCAGGAACCGAGAAGAAGTTTCTTGCCCGCTGCGGCGATCCACGAGCCCTTGTTTTCACGCGGCTCGGCACCGCCGCTCTGCAGCAGCTTGTAGGAATCAGCATACCACTGGCTGTCGGGATAATTGTGACCGAGAACGGCAGCGGCTGTCTGCGCCTCGTCGACGATGCCCATGGCGTAATAAGCTTCGACGAGACGCGCTAAGGCCTCTTCGATCTGGTTCGTATTCGGATATTTCTCGACGACGATGCGGAAGCGCGAGATCGCGGCGAGATATTCCTTCCGCTCCATGTAGTAGCGGCCGATCTGCATTTCCTTGCCGGCGAGCTGATCGCGCGAGAAGCGGATCTTGGCCTGTGCATCGTCGACATATTCGGAGTTCGGATAGTTGTCGATGACGGCCTGCATCGCCTCGATCGTCTTGGCCGAGGCGCGCTGGTCCTGCGTCACGTCGACGATCTGCTTGGAATAGGTGAGACCGATGAGATACTGCACATAGGCAGCATCCTGGGACTTCGGATATTGCGACATGTAGCGGTTGCCCGAAGCAAGCGCATCGTCCAAACGGCCCTGCCGGTATTTGACGAAGGTGCTCATCACAAGCGCCTTGCGCGCCCATTCGGAGAACGGGTTTTCGCGGTCGATCGCGTCGAACTTGCGCGCCGCTTCCGCCATGTTGCCGGCCTTCATATTGGCAAGGCCCTGGGTGTAGAGCACGTCAGGCGGATCGGTTTCGAGACCGAGCTTGGTGATGTCGATATCGGGATCCGACTGGCAACCGGAGATCGAGGCGCCTGCGCTGAGCACCAGAAGCGATGCGAACAAAGCGCGCGCTGTCTTCATCATACCTTCAGATCCTGCATAACCCATTCGAAAGAACCCCACTGCTGCCGCTCTCTCCACGGCAGCCACGCCTCGCTGGCGTTTCTAGCCACAAATGTGCATCAAGAGCAACGCAATGATAAGGCATTAACGCATTTTTGTGGCAACAGCCGCAGAATGATCGGCTTTTCAACTTCTTCCCGACCTGTGGCGGCCAAGCATCGGTCTATTGCCGCAGACACGGCCGGACATAAAAAAACCGCCTCCGGGAAAGAGGCGGCCTGGTCTTGAGAATATGCTGGAGGTCATGCCGACCAGGGAGCGAATTCCGAAGCGCTGACTGCAATCAGTTCGCGGGCAGCAACGCGCTGGCGCGGCGTCGACGTCTCCACAACCTCGTAGGCGGAGGGATCGGCGAGCAGCGCCTTCAGCGCATTGGCATTCATCTTGTGACCGCCGCGATAGGAACGGTAGCAGCCGATGAACTGGACGCCGGCAAGCGAGAGATCGCCGACGGCATCGAGCGTCTTGTGGCGGACGAATTCATCCTTGGCGTAACGCAGCCCTTCGACGTTGATGACGGTGTTGTCGTCCGAGATGACGACGGAATTTTCAAGCGAGGAGCCGAGCGCGTGGCCCGACGCCCAGAGACGCTCGACATCGCGCATGAAACCGAAGGTGCGGGCGCGGGAAAGCTCGGCCTTGAAGACGGCGGCGGTCATGTCACCGGCCCACTTCTGCCGGCCGATCAGCGGGCAGTCGAAATCGATCTCGACTTCGAAGCGCGTACCGTCATAGGGACGGAATTCACTCCAGGAGCCGCCATGCTCGATGCGCACCGGCTTGGTGATACGGATATAACGGCGCTTGACGCCGAGCGAGACGAGACCGACCTGCTCGATCGCCTCGACGAAAGGCAGCGAGCTGCCGTCCATGATCGGCATTTCGGAGCCCTGCACCTCGATCACCACATTGTCGAGGCCAAGCGCATAGACGGCGGCCATGACATGCTCGATCGTCGCGACCGAATGGGCCGGCGAGAAGCCGAGGACAGTGCAGAGGTCAGTATTGCCGACCTGCGAGGAGACGGCCTTGAGTTCGGTGATGTCGCCATTGTCATGCAGGCGCTGGAAAACGACGCCGGTGTCCGATTCGGCCGGGTTCAGGGTGATCGAGACTTCTGCGCCCGAATGCACTCCGATGCCCGAAAGCGTCACGGGACGCGATACCGTCGTTTGAAAACCCAGCAAGCCAATTGCCATAAATTCTGCCTTTTATTCTTCCGTACCGGCGGTCTGCCCGATCGGCACGGTCATCGTTCATTCTGCAGAAGGAGCTGTTGAAAGCCTCCTAGGGCAGTTTTCTTGCCCCATACTTACGTGCGCCGGCGCTCCAATCCAAATCACTGTTTCTTTCGCTTTGTTACGAAGTCAGACGATTGAAATCGCTTGCGAATCATAGGCTGAAAAACAGCAATGCCCGGGACCTTGATCCCGGGCATGAACGGTGCCGAAGCACGCACTCAGTTCGACTGGCGACGCAGGAATGCCGGGATCTCCAGCTGGTCGTCTTCCTGCATCATCCGGGCCTGCGGAACTGCCCGGCCCTGGTCGTCGAGGTTGCCGCGACGCGGTGCGTAGAGGCTTGCCTCCGGCGACAGCGGACGGCGCTGCTGCGAAGCGGCCGGCGGTGCGGCGGTCATATCGGCGGCAACGGCGTCGTCGTCACGGCGGCCAAGCGAATTGGTGATTCGCTTGAGCAGGCCCATCGGACCGCGCTCCTCTGCCGCATGCGCGGAGGCCGGCTGCGTGCGGTGGTCGAGTTCGGCCTGGACGACCGGCGGGAAATCCTCGACCTTCGGCATGCGCATCGGTTCGGGCGCCTGGCGGATGGTCGGCTCCTGCCGGACCGGCTGCTGCTGAACCGGCTGGCTTATGACCGGCTGGCTCATGACGGGCGCCGGAGCCTGCTGCTGAACCGATGCCGGACGCATTGCCGGAGCTTCCGGTGCAGGCGCGAAGATCTTGCTCTGCGGACGGAAGGTCTCCTGCTGTGGAGCCGGCTGCTGCAGCGGTGCGGCAGCACGCGGGGCCGGAATTTCGAGCTCGCGTTCCATCTCGGCTTCGCGGATGGTCTGCGCGATCGGATCCATGGCCTTCGGTGCCTGCATCACGGGGGCAGGCTGAACTGCGGCCGCTGCCGGAGCAACAGCCGCGGAGGGACGGATAGCGGGCCTTGCTGCCGGCTGGAGGTTCCGCTCGGCGGCTTCGTTCATCGCCCGGTCGATGCCGGTTGCGACGACCGAGACGCGGATGATGCCCTCGAGCGATTCGTCGAAGGTGGCGCCGAGGATGATGTTGGCGTCCGGATCGACTTCCTCGCGGATGCGGGTCGCGGCTTCGTCGACTTCGAAGAGGGTGAGGTCGCGACCGCCGGTGATGGAGATCAGCAGGCCCTGAGCGCCCTTCATCGAGGTTTCGTCAAGCAGCGGATTGGCGATCGCAGCCTCTGCGGCCTGCAGCGCGCGGCCGGAGCCGGAGGCTTCGCCGGTGCCCATCATCGCGCGGCCCATTTCGCGCATCACCGAGCGGACGTCGGCGAAGTCGAGGTTGATCAGGCCTTCCTTGACCATCAGGTCGGTGATGCAGGCAACGCCCGAATAGAGAACCTGGTCGGCCATAGCGAAGGCATCGGCGAAGGTCGTCTTGTCGTTGGCAATGCGGAAGAGGTTCTGGTTCGGAATGACGATCAGCGTATCGACAGACTTCTGCAGTTCCTGGATGCCCATCTCGGCCAAACGCATGCGGCGCCCGCCTTCGAAATGGAACGGCTTGGTGACGACGCCGACCGTCAGGATGCCCTTGTTGCGGGCCGCCTGCGCGACAACGGGCGCAGCGCCCGTGCCGGTGCCGCCGCCCATGCCGGCGGTGACGAAACACATATGCGTGCCGTTCAGGTGATCGACGATCTCGTCGATGCACTCCTCGGCGGCCGCGCGACCGACTTCCGGCTGCGAGCCGGCACCGAGGCCTTCGGTGACATTGACGCCGAGCTGGATGATGCGCTCAGCCTTCGTCATCGTCAGCGCCTGCGCATCCGTGTTGGCGACGACGAAGTCGACGCCCTGGAGGCCGGCGGTGATCATGTTGTTGACGGCATTGCCGCCACCGCCGCCAACGCCGAACACGGTGATGCGCGGCTTCAGCTCTGTGATGTCAGGCTTTTGCAGCTTGATGGTCATGGTACCTGTTCCTTCTCTCTCTGGCCGCATCGCCACGCCGGCCAATTACTCAATTTCAAAAACTTTCCTTCAGCCACTGGCCCATGCGAGCTATGCGGCTGTTATTTCCCCCAAGCGACATGAGCAGACCGCTCTGTGACGCATGTGTCTCCATGTCCGCGACCTGCGGATAAATCATCAGGCCGACGGCCGTCGAAAAGGCCGGACCCTTGGCAGCCGTCGGCAGCCCCGAGACGCCCATCGGACGGCCGATGCGGACGTTGCGGGCAAGGATGCGCCGCGCCACGTCGGCAAGGCCGGTCAACTGGCTCGCCCCGCCGGTCAGCACGACACGCTTGCCCACGATCGGGCTGAAACCGGAGCGCTGGATACGGTCGCGGATCAGTTCCATCGTCTCTTCGATTCGGGCCGATACGATGCGCGAAACTAGCGCCCGCGGCACTTGCGACGGCTGGTCGCGATCGTCCTCGCCGATCGGCGGGATCGAGATCAGCTCGCGCTCGTCGGAGGAATTCGAAAGTGCCGAGGCATGCACGACCTTCAGCCGCTCCGCATCCTCGATGCGGGTCGAAAGACCGCGCGCCAGGTCGGTGGTGACGTGATGGCCGCCGAGGCCGACGGCGTCCGTATGAACGAGCTTGCCTTCGGCAAAGACCGAAATCGTCGTCGTACCGCCGCCCATGTCGATCGCCGCGCAGCCGAGTTCGACCTCGTCGTCGACGAGAGCCGCAAGACCCGATGCATAAGGCGTCGCGACGATACCCTCGACCGACAGATGCGCACGATTGACGCTGAGTTCGAGGTTCTTCAGCGCCGAGCGCTCCGCCGTCACCACATGCATGTCGACGCCGAGCGCATCGCCATACATCGCCAGCGGATCGCGGATACCGCGCTCGCCGTCGAGCGAGAAGCCGGTCGCCAGCGAATGCAGCACCGAACGGTCCTGGCGCAGCGACTGCTGGCAGGCGGCCGACAGCACTTTCTTCAGATCGTTGAGCTCGACTTCCTGGCCGCCGAGATCGATCGTCGCAGTGTAGATGTCGCTGCCGAGCCGGCCAGCCGTCAGGTTGACGATCAGGCTCTCAACGGTCAATCCCGCCATGCGCTCCGCCGCGTCGACGGCAAGGCGAATGACGCCTTCCAGCGCGTCGAGATCGGCGATGACGCCGGTCTTGATGCCGCGGGAACGCTGGTGGCCGATGCCGATGATCTCGATATTGTGCGTGCGGCCCGGCAGGATCTGGCTTTCCTCGCGCGGCGTCAGCCGGCCGATCATGCAGACGACCTTGGTCGAGCCGATGTCGAGCACCGAAACGACATGCGACCGCTTCGACGAAAGCGGCTTCAGGCGCGGCAATCCGAAATGGGATGAACCGAACAAGCTCATATATTCTGCCCCGCCTTCTTCAATTCTTTCGTACGCTCCGTCACTGCCGTCTGCCTGCGGACCGCCGCCTCCGGCGTCAGCTGGATCGCGGTTCTGTCGGACAGTCTGAGATCGACTGCGGCAATGTCCCGCTCCAGGAGCTGGTGCTCCTTGTCGAACTTCGAAAGCGTCGCCAGTGCCTGGTCGATACCATCTTCCGGCAGCTTGACGACGACACCATTGTCCATGTGCAGGTCCCAGCGACGGCCTGATATCCAGACATAGGCCTTCACGCGGGCCTTCACGTCGGGCCACTTCGAGAAGGCATCGTCGAGCGAAGCCGCCGCCGTTTCGGCATCGCGGCCGACGACGAGCGGCAGCGCCGAAAACTTGTTGTCGCGCAGCGGCGCAATGACACTGCCGTTCTTCTCGATCAGGGAAAGCTCCTGCCCGTGCTGCCAGATCGCATAGGCCTGGCGCTCCTTGAGCTTCACCTCGATCGTTTTCGGATAAATCTTGCGCACCTCGACATTTTCGACCCAGGGAAGATGCGCGATCTTCCGGCGGGCGGCATCGACGTCGAGGGCGACCAGCGAGGTCGTGCCATCAAGGCCGATCAGCTGCAGGATCTCGATTTCAGAGGTCTCCGAATTGCCGGAGACTTTGACGTCCTCGATCGCAAAACCCGCGGCCGTCGTCGTCGCCTGCGCGACGGCTTCCGTGTGGCCGCCAAGCGACATTCCGTAAAACCCCGTCGCAGCCAGGAAGGCAAGCGCCGAGACCGTGCCCGTATGAACGGGAATATGGATGCGGCCGCTGCAGAGGCTGATCAGGAAGCGCGTGACCCGGCGCAGCGGACGCGGCAGCACGAACCGCTCTTCGGCTTCCATGATCGGAAGCACGGCATGATGGCTGGGGCGCCCTATCCTCTTGACCGTCAACGCAAACAAGACGCGTCCTCCACCATCCACCGGAGAAACTGACCAAACGAATAGCCGGCATGACCGGCCATTTCGGGCACGAGCGAGGTTGGGGTCATACCTGGCTGGGTATTGACCTCCAGCCAGATGATTTCGCCGTCTTCGGAGAAACGATCGTCGTAACGAAAGTCGGACCGACTGACGCCGCGACAACCGATTGCCTGATGCGCCCTTAGGGACAATGTTTGTATTTTTTGGTAAATATTCGGTGAAATTTTCGCGGGGATGACGTGTTTTGAACCGCCTGCCGCATACTTGGAGTCGTAATCATAAAAATTGTGTCCCTGCGGCACCACTTCCGTGACACCGAGCGCAGTTTCGCCCATGACACCGCAGGTGAGTTCGCGACCGTAAACATAGCGCTCGACGATCACCTCCTCGCCGTAACGCCACTCGGGCGAGCTGACGATCTGCGGCGGATGCGCCTGATCTTCCGTGACGATGACGACGCCGAAGCTCGACCCCTCGCGGACGGGTTTCACCACATAGGGCGGCTTCATCGGATGCGTCGAGGGAAAGGCGAAACGGTTGACCACCTGCGATTCGGCGACCGGAATGCCGGCAGCAGCGGCGACACGCTTCGCCTTGGCCTTGTCCATCGCCAGCGCCGAGGCAAGCACGCCCGAATGCGTATAGGGGATTTCGAGATATTCGAGGATGCCCTGAATTGTGCCGTCCTCGCCGAACGGGCCGTGAAGCGCATTGAAGACGACATCGGGTTTCAGCGCGGCAAGTTTCTCGGAAACGTCTCGCGCGACGTCGATGCGCGTCACGTCGAAGCCTTCCGCTTCGAGGGCTTCTGCGCAAGCCTTTCCCGAGGAAAGGCTGACGGGCCTTTCCGAGGAAAATCCGCCCATCAGGACAGCGACATGCTTGCGACTCATCAACACCCCCAAAAATAACTTTCATTTTCGAAATCGACGCTTGCGCGAAGCTGTCTGCGCCGTTTCAGGCCTTTGTCCGACCTGGGTGCATTAGAGCATCATTATGGTTAATGAAGTGTTTACTTTCGTTAACTCCGTCTTGCCGCGCCCATGATTTTTTAACCTTCGCGTCTTCGGGAGTGTCGGAGCGAAGGTGCCCACCGATCCGTAGAAACAGAAAAGCCCGCGCGGAAAAACCGCGCGGGCTCAATGGGATAGTTCGATATCCTGCAGTCAGTCGGCGTCGTCGAGGAATTTCCAGACGAGTCCGCCGAGCGCCCCACCCGCAAGTGGCGCAATCCAGAACAGCCAGAGCTGCTGCAGCGCCCAGCCGCCGACGAAAAGCGCCTGGCCGGTGGAACGCGCCGGATTGACCGAGGTGTTCGTCACGGGGATAGAAACGAGATGGATCAGCGTCAGTCCGAGGCCGATCGCAAGCGGCGCGAAGCCGGCAGGCACCCGACTGCTGGTCGATCCCAGGATGATGATCAGGAAGAACATGGTCAGCAGCACTTCGATCAGCAGCGCCGAAAGCAGTGAATAACCGCCTGGAGAATGATCGCCATATCCGTTGGCGGCAAAGCCGCCGAGTTCGAAACCCGCCTTGCCGCTGGCGATGAGATAAAGCAGCGCCGCCGCGGCGATGGCGCCGACAACCTGCGCGACGACATAGGGAACGAGGCGC
Organism: Rhizobium beringeri; assembly: GCF_004306515.1. Lineage (NCBI taxonomy): Bacteria > Pseudomonadati > Pseudomonadota > Alphaproteobacteria > Hyphomicrobiales > Rhizobiaceae > Rhizobium > Rhizobium beringeri. The sequence continues at coordinate 2,804,477 of NZ_SILG01000001.1, forward strand.
GCCGCGGGAAACCGTCCGGCAACAGTTAGGCCAAGCGAGACGGCGGGATTGAAATGACCGCCGGAAATGCCGCCCACGGCATAGGCCATGGTGAGCACTGTCAGACCGAACGCAAAGGCCACGCCGACAAAACCGATCCCAAGCTCGGGATAGGCCGCCGCCAGCACGGCGCTGCCGCATCCGCCGAAGACCAGCCAGAACGTGCCGAGAAACTCCGCAACTAGACTCTTTTGCATGCTCGCCCCCTTAACCTCAACCAAGAGTTTAAATCAATCCGTTACAATTCGATTCCGGTCAAGCGCGCGGACATTGCCGCGGCAAGCTTCACGCAAGGATCGAGAAACGGGTGGAGATGCGGTGCGTGCGGCGCGAGGAGACGTTTTCTCAGACCTGAAATTGCGTTAAGACCCGCCAGCCTCCCAAGGCACTCCATAAAAATACTGATTGGAATGAAAATGACAGACGCGATCTCCGCATCGCCGACTACCGCCTCGAACAGCGCGCAAGTCAATTCCCCGGCTCGCGTCCTCATCGCCAGCCTTGTCGGCACTACCATCGAATTCTTCGACTTCTACGTCTACGCGACGGCAGCCGTCCTCATCTTCCCGCATCTTTTCTTCCCGGCAAGCGATTCGAACGCCGCAACGCTGCAGTCGCTCGTCACCTTCTCGATCGCCTTCTTCGCCCGCCCCATCGGCGCCGTGGTCTTCGGTCATTTCGGCGATCGCATCGGCCGCAAGGCGACACTCGTCGCTGCGTTGATGACGATGGGGCTTTCGACGGTCCTGATCGGCATGCTGCCGGGCTATGATGCGATCGGCATCGCCGCGCCGCTGTTGCTGGCGCTTTGCCGGTTCGGTCAGGGCCTCGGCCTCGGCGGCGAATGGGGCGGCGCCGTCCTGCTTGCCACCGAAAACGCTCCTCCCGGCAAGCGCAGCTGGTACGCCATGTTCCCGCAGCTCGGCGCGCCGATCGGCTTCATCCTCTCCTCCGGCTTCTTCCTCATCCTGGCGGAAACGATGAGCAACGAGGATTTCCTCGACTATGGATGGCGCATTCCCTTCATCGCCAGCCTCGCCCTCGTCGCCGTCGGCCTCTATGTCCGCCTGAAGATCGCCGAGACGCCTGAATTCCGCAAAGCCGTCGAAAAGCACGAGCGCGTCGCCGTGCCGATCGAGGTGGTCTTCCGCGGTCATCTGCGCAGCCTGATCCTCGGCACCTTCATTGCTGTGGCGACCTTCGTGCTGTTCTACCTGATGACAGTCTTCACGCTCTCCTGGGGCACGACACCCTTGGAAAAGGGCGGGCTCGGTTATACGAGAGAGCAGTTCCTGGTCGTCCAGCTTGTCGGCGTCGTCTTCTTCGGCCTGACGATCCCACTCTCCGGCTGGCTCTCCGACCTCTACTCGCGCCGCCTCATCCTGACGCTGACGACGATTGCCATCGTGATCTTCGGCTTCTTCTACGCGACGCTGTTGACGAGCGGTCTCACAGGCGCTTTCCTGTGCTCGATCATCGGCCTCGCCTTGATGGGCTTCACCTATGGTCCGATCGGCGCTGCCCTTGCCGCTCCCTTCCCGACCATGGTGCGCTATACCGGCGCCTCGATGACCTTCAACCTCGGCGGCATCTTCGGCGCTTCGCTCGCCCCTTATATCGCCACCTGGCTCGCCACCCATTACAGCCTGGACTATGTCGGCTACTACCTTGCCGCCTCTGCCGTGATCTCACTGGTCTGCATCCGGCTGTCGGGCCGCGAGGAAGTCTGAGCCATCTGCCGTGCAAACAAAAAAGCCGCGACACTCGTCGCGGCTTCAGACTGCTATCCAGCGTGCTTTTTGCGTTTATAGCCCGGCAATCGCGAGGAAGATCATACGGCGGATTAGGATCTCTGCGTGGCCGGCATCATCGGTCGGCTTCACCCTCGTCGACAGCCACTATTTCTGCAGGTTGCTCCGTACCGGGGAGCGGCTACCGCAACATTCCTTAAGGTTTTTCCCTGAACCGCAAGGACATGGATCTTTGCTCCTGCGCTGCAGGCGACCGATCAGGGGGAGAATAACTGCGGTCGGCAAGAATGCGGCGACAAGAGTAAACAACTTGGCTGAAATACCGGGAACGACGCGGCGACGGCCGGAGTTGAAACCGCTCCAGGCCCGCTCAGCGACATATTCAGCGTCCAGCTTGGGCAATATCTTGAAGAGAGCCGCCCGGTTCGCGCCGGCCTTTTCAAGGAATTCGGTGGATACCGGTCCTGGCGCCACACATGTCACGGTAACGCCAAAACGGCGCACTTCCTGATGGAGCGCGTCCGAAAAAGAGCGCACAAAACCCTTGCTTGCGTAATACAATGCCATGTACGGCCCGGGAACGAGACCCGCTATGGAGCCGAGATTGATCACGCCGCCACGTCCGCGCGCCAGCATTCCAGGCAGGAAGCGAAGGGTCATGTCGGTCAGGGCGCGTATATTGACATCGATAATCCCCATCTGATCTTTGACGGGGAGTAACGTTGCTGCGCCTCGCAGACCATAGCCGGCACTGTTGACCAAGACGCCGCAGACCAAATCGTTGGCGATTAGAAAAGCCTCAAGACGCGCCGACGCATCGGCTGCGAAGAGATCCAACTCCAATGTGAAGGGCTCACCACCGGCCTGCTGTACGTCGGCCGCCGCAGCGGCGAGGCCTTCCGGCGAACGCGCGACGAGCACGACGACATTGTGTTCGCGTGCCGCAACCTTTGCGATTGCTCGTCCAATGCCGCGGGAACCGCCAACCACGACGACAGCCGAACGGAACTCGTTGTGCGGGGTCACTTCGATGGTCCTACCGACGTTATGATGGTCGCGGCTCCCCTCTGGACGAGGCCTTTTACTTCGTCGGTGACCTCGCCGTTCAAGATCCTTTCGAATCGTTCCAATGCCCGTGCCACATTCGCTCCATCCATAACCCTATGGTCGTAGTGAATGCGGACAGTAACCGATCCATCCTCGCCGATCGGGCCGTAGTTGAAAAGTGTGGTCAACGGACTGAGGGGGTTGAGAGACTCCGCTCCGAGACCCGAATAGACAGACAGTTGGAAGGTGCCGAAATAGCGCGCTCGCTTCCGTCCTATATTGAGTCCGAGCCACATGAGCAGCCACCTCACAGGGGCAGGTGCGCGAGCAAGCTTCAGGGAGCGCCGAAACTCCTTGATCTCCAGAACCGGAAGTGACCTCGCCGCACGGATCAGCGTCTCCAGCTCGGTGATTGAGCGTTGCTCGGGACCTTTGATGGTGCTCAGCAGAACGACCCGCTCTCCGTCATGCTCGCGCTCATGGGCAATAGAGGCCACGCTGGCCGGATATTCATAGAGCTGTGGCCACGGAAACTTGATATAAGCACGCCGCAATTCAGGAATTTCTTGAGAGAGCAGGGCGTATCCCTTCAAGAAAAGCACCGTCCAGGACGGCCGGGCATCCGCTCCGTCTCTGGCATCCAGGAGGGGCCGAAGGTTCATTTGTCGCTGGACCGTCACACGCGGCACCCCGATCGAGAATCTCATCAGATCTCCGACAAGGCGTCGCGATGCCGAGAGCTTGATCGTTCGGCCTCTCATCTTTCCACCTCTAGTAAAGATAAGGAATGATGCGCTTGGTCTTCGCCATATACGCTTGATATTGCGGGCCGAAAACTTCCAGCATCATACGTTCTTCCTTGTCCACCCTTAGGAAGAATAGAACGGCGAAGCCGATCAGGCCCGCCATGCCTGCCACCCAGTTCGGCAGCAGAAACGCTTGTGAAAGCCCCATCAGAAGAAACGACGTGTACATCGGGTGGCGGACAAGGGAGTACGGGCCAGCGCATATCAATTCGTGCTGCTGGCGGATCTCCAGTGTAATCGACCAGTTTCGTCCTAATTGCTTGTGGGTTCTTCGAAAGACCCACATCGCGGCGCAGAAGAGTATTGTCCCGATCACGACGGCCCACAAATGGGCGGTATAGTCGGCTGCCTCGGGGATGCCGGTCGCGACGTAAAATCCCGGCACGATCGCAAGTCCGGCGAGGGCTGCCGCAAGCCCGACCGCCTCCGAACCGGTACGGCGGTTACTGACGACCGGCACTCGCTTTGCGCGACGCTCAAATGGGTATCGAATGATGCACCATGCAACAATTCCGAGAACCCAGACGCCCTCGCCGACGACGGCTGCTGATAAGTTCAAATCAAGTCACCAGAACCTTTCCATGATCTGCCTTCTTGGATGCCCGGTAATCAACCTGTATTCATCTCCCGAAGGTTTGTAATGAACTGTTGCGGCCTTAGCCAAATGCTGGGCGCCTTATAACCCATGTGCCGCGCGATATCCGCCACAAAGGCATTGCAGTTGTATACCGATGCCTCCCAGAGACGAGAGGTTGCCTGCAGTTTGCGTATATACGCAACTGTGTCGTTATATTCATTATCACTCAGCATCACACGCCAGCTTGCTGATCTGTACTGCTCTTCCAGGTCACCGTCCGTCGCTCCGGTCGAGGCCGGAACCGGTATGAAGTGGCCTATTACATACTGCGCGGCATCGGGAGAAGCTGGGGCAAGCCCTGCAACTTCGGGATTGATCATATTTCCGTTTTTATCCGCCTGCCCAAAAACGACGTAGGTGTGGCCGTAGGTCAGCGCATAGCGTGAGCGGAATTCGATGAAATGCCGATTTGATTTGTTTTCAGCCGTATTGGTTGGAGCTACGCCTCTGCCGTTGGAGGTATAATGCGGTAAAGGCCTTTTGTCTTCTGTCTGGCATGACGATGCCACGAACGCCAACATAACAACTAGCGACACACCGCCTCTTCCAAGCGCCATCACTAAGCTCCATATGCAGGCCCTGACGAATGCGAGCCCGAAGTCAGCATATAAAAATGCCACTCTTGCGCTGTGAGTTACGAAGGAGCGCAGCTTGGCGGTTTATGTAAGAAGAGGAAGGGTCTATGTGACCCTTCCTAAGAATCAAACGCGATATGCTACTTGTAGACTGCTTCTGCCGGCGGCGGGGCCTTCCCCTTGCCTTTGCCAATCGACCCGCAAGCACTCAGATTGGCCACCGCAAACATCGCAACGATTACGATTAGAATTCTGCTCATCAGGAAGTCCTCTCCTCATCATGGCATAGCTTTTCAGGCTACACCTTAAAGTTTAGCGACAATCAGTACCCTGGATAGGGCAGACATGATGCAACATGCAACGAATCTACATTAGCAGATACATATTGCTATGGCCAACCCCGCGATTTCAAATGGTAAACACCATCAGATGACAACCACGCGCGTGCCTACGCGTGCACGGGAGTAGAGGTCGACGATGTTTGCGTTCGTCAGGCGAATACACCCATTCGAAACGGCACGGCCTATCGACCAGGGGGCATTCGTTCCGTGCAACCGAAACAGGGTATCTTGTCCGCCCTGGTAGAGGTAGAGGGCCGCTGCACCGAGAGGGTTGAGCGGTCCTCCCGGTACTCCATCGGCATACTTGGCCAGCCGGGGCTTGCGCTGAATCATGTCATTGGTGGGCTTCCACGAAGGCCACTCTGCCTTATAGCCGATGGTGGCCTCGCCCTTGAAACTCAGGCCTTCCTCGCCGACGGCAACGCCGTAGCGAGTCGCCAGTCCGTCTGCCTCCACGAAGTAAAGGTAGCGGCTCGCCGTATCGACGACGATAGTTCCGGGCGGTTCACTCCCCGTATACGCGACCTCCTGTCGTCGATAGCGGGGATCGGCATCCGGATCCCTAGCGAATCGGTAGCCCAGTGGCGGCCCATCGCCCGAAGTACATCCAGAAAGCATTAGAGCCAGGCTCCCCAGCACGAGCCCCCGGCGTGTAATATGCTGTTTGTCCATTTCCACCTGCCAAGTAACGCCGTCGATCCCGTTCATTCCAAATTAGCCCGTTCATTCCAAATTAGATTGCGACATCTTTTGATAAAGACACTCAACTCTGTGGAGGATGAGTTCGCAACACTGGCAACATCTGAAGCTGCGCAATACCATGCCCTTCTATTTATCCGTGAAACCCCTTGCATCAATAATCGCGCCGATCGAATATTAGCATATCAACAAGGACGGAGACGATGAAGCTTTGCCTGGAAGGAAAAATCGCGATCGTAACGGGCGCAGGTTCCGGAATTGGTGCTGCCGTTTCCCGACACCTCGCTGAGGAGGGTGCCGAGGTTGTTGTCGCCGATATCAATGCTGACGCAGCACACACGATTGCCGCCGCAATCAGATCAGAGGGAGGCCGCGCCCGTGAATTTGTCGTCGATGTCAGTGACAGTGAAAGTGTGCAGAGACTTGTCGATTTTACCGTCGAGACATGTGGCGGCTTGGATCTGGCGGTCAATAATGCGGGAATCGATGGGGTGCGCGCAGCGGTCGCAGACTATCCGCTCGACAATTGGCACAAGGTGATGAACGTCAATCTGAACGGCGTCTTCTATTGCATGAAGTCCGAAATTGGCGCGATGCTGAAGCTGGGCGGCGGTGCAATCGTGAATATGTCTTCCACTCTCGGGACCGTTGGATTACCCACCGCGGCGGCATACACCGCGGCCAAGCACGGGGTTGTTGGACTGACGAAAGTCGCTTCGATGGAGTATGCGAGATTGGGTATCCGCATAAATGCCGTCGGTCCCGGCTGGATCGAAACGCCACTTTTGTCAGAGCATCTTGAGGCGGCGAGTACGCGACGCATGGCGTCGCTTCAACCAATGGGCAGGCGTGGAAAACCGGAAGAGGTCGCGACTCTTGTGTGTTTCCTCCTGTCCGAGCAGGCCAGCTTCATCACTGGGGTGCACTATTTGGTGGACGGGGCCTATACCGCTCACTGAAGAAGGGGCTGGGAAGTAGGCGGTGATTTCCAGACTACCTCCATTTGGCCTGATGCTGTGCTGCTGACTGGGGGACCGGTGTTCTGCGCTCATATTGCGGTCTCTCTGCTGAGCTGTGTCGGCTGTCGGGCCGCGAGGAAGTCTGAGCCTCGAGCAGCAAATGAACAATAAGCCGCGACGGCTAGCACATCGCGTAGATTCAAAGTGCTAGAGCGTCCTTTGTGGGTCCGAAAGGACGCACGGCGCTCTAACGTCGCGGCTTTTTTATTGATGCCGTGAGCACTTCCGGTTAACCGGAGCACTCACGGTAAAACGGGGAACAGATCATGCGATGCCTCATTACCGGCGCAGCCGGCTTTGTCGGTGGGCCTCTCGTCGAAAGACTGCACGGAGAGCGGATATGCGAGCTTGCGGTAACGACGCGATCTGCAACCGCCAGCTTCCCGACATCTGTAAGGCATTTCCCCATCGAGATAACAAGCGAAACCGATTGGACAGCGGCTCTCGAGGGTATTGATGTCATCGTCCATCTCGCCGCTCGTGTTCACATCATGAACGACCGCGCAGCCGATCCGCTGGCGGAATTTCGTCGGATCAACACCGCTGCCACGTTGAACCTCGCCGAGCAGGCCGCCCGCGCGGGCGTAAAAAGGTTCGTCTTCATCAGCAGCATCAAGGTCAATGGTGAGGAGAACGATCGGCCCTTCCGGCACGACGATTCGCCAAAGCCGATCGATCCCTATGGCATCTCGAAGCTGGAAACTGAAATCGGGCTGCATGAAATCGCCGCCCGAGCAGGCATGGAGGTCGTCGTCATTCGCCCGCCGCTCGTCTATGGACCCGGTGCGAGGGGCAACTTCGCCCTCCTCGTCGGACTTATCAGGAAGAAGATACCGCTCCCCTTCGCGTCGCTGAAGAACCGCCGAACACTGGTCGCGCTTCCAAATCTCGTCGATCTGATCATCACCGGGATGAAGCATCCCGGTGCAGCCGGCGAGACCTTTCTCGCAGGCGATGGAGAAGATCTTTCGACTCCAGGGCTTATTGAAGGGATTGCCGCAGGCCTAGGTGTCAAACCGATGCTGCTCCCCTTCCCCCCCGCCTTGTTGCAGATGGGCGCGAGAGTCACGGGAAAGGACGCCGTCTACCAACGTCTTTGTGGCTCCCTCCAGGTCGACATATCCCATGCCCGCGACGTGCTCGGCTGGTCGCCCCTCGTCACGCCGCGCGAAGGCCTGAAGCTTGCGGTGACGTAACCGTTACTCGCTCGTCACGCCGTGGAACGGACGCACTTCGCGGCCGGGCATGAAGACGCCGAGGCGTTTGATTTCCCATTCGAGCTTGATACCGTCTTTTTCGAAGACCTCGCGGCGCACCTGCTCACCGAGATATTCGAGGTCGTAGCCGGTCGCCTGCCCCATGTTGATCATGAAATTGCAGTGCAGCGACGACATCTGCGCGCCGCCGATGACGAGGCCGCGGCAGCCTGCCTCGTCGATCAGTTTCCAGGCCGAATGGCCGGCGGGGTTCTTGAAGGTCGACCCGCCGGTCTTTTCACGCACCGGCTGCACCGTCTCGCGATGATTGCGCACGGCGTCCATCTCGGCGCGGATCTGCGCACGCTCTTCCGGATAGCCCTCAAACAGCACGGAGGTGAAGATCAGATCTGTCGATGCGGTCGAATGCCGGTAGGAATAGCCCATCTCGGCTTTGGAAAGCACATGCTTGTCGCCCTTGCGGTCGACCGCATGGACTTCGATCAACCGCTCGCGCGTCTCTACGCCGTTGGCCCCGGCATTCATGCGCGCCGCGCCGCCGATGCCGCCGGGAATGCCGTAGAAAAAATGGAAGCCGCCGATGCCGTTGTCCATCGCCATCGCCGCCACATGTTTATCAGGGCAGATGGCGCCGGCCAGGATGCGGTTTTCGCCGGCAAGCTCGACGAAACCGAACCCCTTGGCCGACAAGCGCAGCACGACGCCGGGAATGCCGCCGTCGCGCACCAGGATGTTGGAGCCGACGCCGACCACCGTCAGCGGCACCTCTTCCGGCAATATCTTCAGGAAGGCGATGAGATCGTCGATGTCATGCGGCTGGAACATCAGCTCGGCCAACCCGCCGGCCCTGAACCAGGTGACGCGGTCCATCGGGGCATCCGGCGTGATACGACCGCGGATATCCTTTACACCGTCTCCGAGAGACGCGAGAAGCTTTTCCCCATTCACCTGTTTCATACGGACTTTCCCGATAGGCCTTCCAGTTGCTTGGGCAGTGCCGCTGCCCAGGATGTAATGCTCCCAGCCCCCAACAGAACCACGAAATCGCCAGGCTTTGCAACCTCCGCGACCATCTGCGGCAGAAGCTCCGCCGAGCTTAGAAAGCGGGCGTCGCGATGGCCGCCGGATTTTATGCGCGAGACCAGCGACACGGAATCGATACCCTCGATCGGATCCTCACCCGCCGCATAGACGGGTGCCAGGAAGATGCTGTCGGCATCGTTGAAGCAGGCGGCGAATTCCTCGAACAGGCTGGCAAGACGGCTAAAGCGATGCGGCTGGTGGACGGCGATGACACGCCCCTTGCAGGATTCTCGAGCGGCGCGCAGCACCGCCTTGATCTCCACCGGATGATGGCCGTAATCGTCGAAGATCTGCACCCCGTTCCATTCGCCGGTCAGCGTGAAGCGGCGCTTGACGCCGCCGAAGGAGGCAAGCCCCTTGGCGATATCGGCGCTCGATATGCCGAGCCGGTTGGCAACGGCAATCGCCGCCGTCGCGTTGGAAATATTATGCCGTCCGGGCATCGGCATGACCAGCCCCTTGAGCTCGATCACCTGGCCGGTGCGGCGGCGGCGGATTTCGACGTCGAAGATCGAGCGCGTGCCGTCGATGCGGACATTCTTGAAGCGCACGTCGGCCTGCGGGTTCTCGCCATAGGTGATGATCTTGCGGTCCTCGATGCGGCCGACCAGCGATTGCACCTCGGGATGGTCCAGGCACATGACGCCGAAGCCGTAAAACGGCACATTCTCGACGAACTGCCGGAAGGCGGCGCGCACGGCGTCGAAATTGCCGTAATGGTCGAGATGTTCCGGGTCGATATTGGTGATGACGGCGACATCGGCCGGAAGCTTCAGGAAGGTGCCGTCCGATTCGTCGGCCTCGACCACCATCCACTCGCCCTCGCCCATGCGGGCATTGGTGCCGTAGGCATTGATGATGCCGCCATTGATGACGGTCGGGTCCAGTCCGCCGGCTTCGAGCAGCGTGGCGACCAGTGAGGTGGTGGTCGTCTTGCCATGCGTGCCGCCGATGGCGATCGCATTGCGGAAGCGCATCAGCTCGGCCAGCATTTCGGCACGGCGCACCACCGGCAGCAGCTTTTCGCGCGCGGCGATGAGCTCCGGATTGCTCTTCTTGATCGCCGTCGAGACGACCACGACTTCGGCCTCACCCAGGTTTTCAGCTCGGTGACCGACGAACACCTCAATGCCCTTGTCGCGCAGGCGCTGGACATTGGCACTGTCGGCTTGGTCCGATCCCTGCACCTTGTGGCCGAGATTATGCAGCACCTCGGCAATACCGCTCATGCCGATGCCGCCAATGCCGATGAAATGGACGAGACCGATCGTCTTCGGCAGTTTCATGCGCGTGTCCTCTTGAATTCCGCAATTGTCCGTCCGGCGGCAATAGCCTCAACCATGTCGGCAAGCAAGTTTGCGGCGTCGGGTTTCCCGGCGAGTTTCGCCGCCGCGGCCATGTGCGAAAGCTTTTCCGGATCGTTCATCACAGCCGTCAGGATCGCCGCGATCTTCTCCGGCGAAAGCTCCGACTGGGCAATCACCTTCGCCCCGCCGGTCGCAGCGAGTGCCGCGGCATTCGCCGCCTGGTCGTGATCGAGAGCGTGCGGGTAGGGCACGAGCACGGCAGGCCGCCCGATGACGGAGATTTCCGAAACCGTCGAGGCGCCCGAACGGCAGATGACGAGATGCGCCTTCGCCAGCCTCTCGGCCATGTCGGTAAAGAAGGGTGCGATATCGGCCCCCATCTCCAGCTTGGCGACGCAGCCGCTGACCATCTCCATGTCCTCGGGACGCACCTGCTGGGTGATGCGGAGGCGCACGCGAAGCGCGTCGTCGAGCAGGCTGATCGCCGTCGGCAGCGCCTTGGAAAAATATTGCGCGCCCTGGCTGCCACCGAAGACGACGAGGTTGAAGGCCTCACCCGGATGCGACGGCGTGTAAGGCACCTCGGCCGCGGCAATGATCGCCGGGCGGACCGGATTACCCGTCGTCACCGTCTTGTCCGGAAAGGCGGCACCGCCCTCCGGCAGGAACCCGCCGGCAATGGCCTGCACGCGGGTTGCTAAGGCCTTGTTGGCACGGCCCATCACGGCATTTTGCTCGTGGATCATCGAGGGCACGCCGAGCCGGGTGGCGGCAAGCAGCGGCGGCACGGTGGGATAACCGCCGAAACCGACGACGATGACCGGTTGCAGCCGCTGGATCAGTTTCTTTGCGGCCCGCATGCCGCTCCAGAGCGTCCACAGCGAGCGGGCGACGGCAACCGGGTTCTTCGAGCCGATCGTCGCCGACGGCACGACATGGATCTCCTCGGCCGGGAACTTGCCGGCATAACGCTCGGCCCGGCTGTCCGTGACGAGATGCACCGAATAGCCGCGCTCCTTCAGCTTGAAGGCCAGAGCCTCCGCCGGGAACACATGGCCGCCGGTTCCCCCGGCGGCAAGCAGCACGATGCCTTTGCTCATGGTCTTCTACTCCGCCGGCATGCCGTGCGGGACGCGGAAGAGGCTCCGGTCCTGCGCGCGTTTTTCCGGTCGATGGCGCGTCAGCGCCAGAATGAAGCCGGCGGTGACGCAGATCGCCACCATGGACGAGCCGCCGTAGGAAATCAGCGGCAGCGTCATGCCCTTCGCCGGCAGCAGTTCGAGATTGACGCCGATATTGATGATCGACTGGATACCCATCTGCAGCACCAGGCCGGCGACGGCGAAGCGGTTGAAGTCGTTCCGCTCGCGATAGGCATGCGAGAGGCCGCGCAGCACCAGCACGGTAAACAGCGCAACGAGCGCCATGCAGAAGACGATCCCGAATTCCTCGGCCGCGACCGAGAAGATGAAGTCGGTATGCGCATCCGGGATGATGCGCTTGACGATACCCTCGCCCGGCCCCTGACCGAACCAGCTGCCGCGGATGATCGCCTCGCGCGCGGTGTCGATCTGGAAAGTATCACCCTCGCCGGTCATGAACTTGTCTATTCGGCCGGCGACGTGCGGGAAGACGTAATAGGCGCTGAGCAGGCCGCCGGCGCCGCCGATGCCGAGCAGCATGATCCAGATCCATGGCATGCCGGCCATGAAGAACATCCCGCCCCAGACGGCCGTGGTCAGGATGGTCTGGCCGAGGTCCGGCTGCGCAATAAGAAGGGCCGCAACGATGCCGAACAGGATAATCGCAAAGAGATTGCCGGGGATTTCCGGCTGGCGCGCATGTTCGGCAAACAGCCAGGCGCAGACCACGACGAAGGCGGGCTTCATGAATTCCGACGGCTGGATGGAAAGGCCGGCGATCCAGATCCAGCGCCTGCCACCCTTGACCTCCTGCCCGACGAACAGCACCAGCACCATCATGGCGACGGAGATGATCAGGATCAGGATGGCGGTTCGCCGCACCTGCCGCGGCGTCAGGAACGACAGCCCGAGCATGACGCCGATCGAGGGGATCATGAAGGCCGCATGGCGCTTGACGAAGTGGAAGGGTTCGAGCCCGATGCGCTCGGCGACCGCGGGAGATGCCGCAAACGACAGCATGAAGCCGATGCCCATCAGGAAGATGAACATCGCCAGGAAGAAGCGGTCGATGGTCCAGAACCAATCGGCCAGAGGCCCACGTTCCGCGCGGCTTACCATGTCATTTCTCTCCTGTTGCCGGACCGATCAGCATCGCAATCCCGTCAAGGGCGGCCACATGGCCGACGAAGGCTTCGCCCCTGACTTCGAAGTTCTTATACTGGTCGAAGCTTGCGCAAGCCGGGGATAACATCACCGCTGAAGCGGCGTTCTCGTCGCGTTCGGCATCGGCGGCCGCATGCGCGACGGCGCGCTCCAGCGTGCCCGAGATCTCGTAAGGCACGGCCTCGCCGAGCGTCGCGGCGAATTCCGCTGCCGCCTCGCCGATCAGATAGGCCTTGGCGATCCGCGGGAAATAGGGAGCGAGCGTCGTGATGCCGCCAGCCTTCGGCAGGCCGCCGGCGATCCAATAGATGCGATCATAGCTCGAAAGAGCCGGTGCCGCGGCATCGGCATTGGTCGCCTTGGAATCGTTGACGAAAACGACGCGGCCACGCTGACCGACCGGCTGCATTCGGTGCTTCAGTCCGGGGAACGAAGCAAGGCCGGTACGGATGTCGTCGGCGGAAATCCCGACGGCAAGGCAGGCAGCGACGGCGGCGGCGGCGTTCTGCGCATTATGGCTGCCGCGCAGTGTCTGGATACCGTCGAGGTCGACGAAAGGCAGCATGGCGCCGCCGCCGGCCTGGATGAGTTTGGTGCCCTCGGCATAGATGCCGTCGGCCACCACGTTGCGGCGCGAAATACGCATCACTTTGACGCCTGCCCGCTCGACGCGGTCAGCGATCAAGGCCGAATGGCTATCGTCGACGCCGACGATCGCGACATCGCTGCCGGCGACCAGCCGTTCCTTGACATCGGCATAATGCTGCATCGTGCCATGACGGTCGAGATGATCGGGCGTCAGGTTGAGCAGGATGCCGGCCGACGGGTTCAGCGTCGGCGCGAGATCGATCTGGTAGGAGGAGCATTCGACGACATAATAGCGCTCGGCCTTCGGCGGATCGAGCGTCAGTACGGCCGTGCCGATATTGCCGCCGAGCTGCATGTCGTAGCCGGCGGATTTCAGGATATGGGCGATCAGCGCCGTCGTGGTCGACTTGCCGTTTGTGCCTGTTATGGCGATGAAAGGGCAATCCGGCGCATGGACGCGGCGTTCGCGCACGAAGAGCTCGACGTCGCCGACGATATCGACGCCGGCCGACCGGGCAAGATCGACAGTCCAGTGCGGCTTCGGATGGGTGAGCGGCACACCGGGCGACAGCACAAACAGCGCCTGCTGGCTCCAGTCGATGTTGTGCAGGTCTTCCGTCTTGATGCCTTCGGCCTCGGCCTTGGCGACGCTGTCGGGATTGTCGTCCCAGGCGGTCACCTGCGCACCGCCTGATATCAGCGCCCGGGCGGTGGCAAAGCCGGAGCCGCCGAGCCCGAAGAGTGCGACCTTCCTGTCCTTGAGCGTCGTGACCGGGATCATCGCCGCCTCACCGGAGCTTCAGTGTCGAAAGGCCGAGCATGGCAAGGCCGACGGCAACGATCCAGAAGCGGATCACCACCTGGCTCTCGGTCCAGCCCTTCTTCTCGAAGTGATGATGGATCGGCGCCATCAGGAAGACGCGCCGGCCAGTCATTTTGAAGAAGCCGACCTGGATGATGACGGACAGCGTCTCGATGACGAAGAGGCCGCCGATGATCGCCATGACGATCTCGTGCTTGGTGGCGACGGCGACGGTACCGATCGTGCCGCCGAGTGCCAGCGACCCCGTGTCGCCCATGAAGATGGCGGCCGGCGGTGCATTGAACCAGAGAAAGCCGAGGCCGGCGCCGATGACGGCGCCGAGCACGACGGCGAGCTCGCCGGTACCGGGCACGAAATTGATCTGCAGGTAGTTCGCAAACACCACGTTGCCGGCGAGATAGGCGATGACGCCGAAGGAGGCAGCGGCGATCATGACAGGCACGATGGCAAGCCCGTCGAGACCGTCCGTCAGGTTGACGGCATTGCCGGCGCCGACGATGACGAAGCCGCCGAAGACGACGAACATGATGCCGATATTGATCATGAAGTCTTTGAAGAAGGGAAAGGCGATCGAGGAGCCGAAAGTCGAACCGGCAAGCCCCGAGGCAAGGGCGGTGCGCATCATGAAATAGACGGCGATGCCGGCGATGACAAATTCGATGCCGAGACGCGCCTTGCCGGAAAAGCCCATGTGGCTCTGCTTCGTGACCTTAAGATAATCGTCGTAGAAACCGATCGCGCCGAAGCCCAGCGTCACCAGCAGCGTGGCGACGACATAGACGTTGGAAAGATCGGCCCAGAGCAGCGATGCGCCGACGATACCGGCGAGGATCATCAGCCCGCCCATGGTCGGCGTGCCGGCCTTCTTGAAATGCGTCTGCGGCCCATCGGCGCGGATCGGCTGGCCCTTGCCCTGCCGGATGCGCAGCGAATTGATGATCGTCGGCCCGAACAGGAAGACGATCAGTGCTGAGGTGAAGAGAGCAGCCCCCGTGCGGAAGGTAATATATCTGAACAGGTTCAGAAATTTGAAATATTCCGACAGTTCGACAAGCCAGATCAGCATTCAGGGCCCCTTGTTTACCCGATCAAAATTCGCGTTGCGTGTCGGCAAATGCCGGGAACTTGTCAAGGAGCGCGGCGACGATCTTGCCGAAACCGATGCCCAGAGACGATTTCACCATCAACACGTCGCCTGGCGCGACCGAGTTCAATACATAGTCCGTCAATTCGTCCGTGTTCTCGCGATATTCGACATGGACGCTTTCCGGCAACGATTCCTTGAGCGCAGCCATCTCGGCTCCGGCCAGCCAGACATGCTCGATGCCGGCCGCAAGCAGGGGCACGGCAAGGTCGGTATGGACCTTCTGCGCATACTCGCCCATCTCCAGCATGTCGCCGAGCACGGCGATCCGGCGTCCGCGGCCGGTCGGCTCGGAGGCGGCCAACAGCGCGATCGCCGCGCGCATCGAGGCCGGATTGGCATTGTAGCTCTCGTCGATCAGCGTGAAGCTGCCGCCGCCGATCAAAAGCCGGTGGCGCTTGCCCCTGCCCTTTTCCGGCCTCAGCGTCGCAAGCGCTTCGATCGCCTTCTGCATATCGGCGCCGACGATCCTGACGACCCCGAGTGCTGCGAGCGCATTCTCGGCGATATGGCGGCCCGGCGCGCCGAGCGCGACTTCGAGCGTCTCGCCACCAATCGTCAGCCACAGCGTCGAATTCTCGTCCGAGCCATTGAATTCTGCGAGCCGGAATTCGGCCTTGGCATGCTGGCCGAAGGAATGGACATGCTCGATGCCGAGCGATTGCGCCGTGCGGTCGAGGAAATTGAACTGGTCGTTGTCGCGGTTGAGCACGACATGGCCGCCGGGTTCGAGCCCCTCGAAGATCTCCGCCTTGGCGGCGGCGATTTCCTTGATGTTCTTGAAATTGCCGAGATGCGCCGGCGCGATCGTCGTGATGATGGCGACATCGGGACGGATCATCCCCACCAGCGGCCGGATCTCGCCGGGATGGTTCATTCCGACTTCGAAGACGCCGTAATCCGTATCCTCGGGCATGCGCGCCAGCGTCAGCGGCACGCCCCAATGATTGTTGAAGGAGGCGACGGAGGCGTGCACTTTGCCGGAGGGCGCCAGCACATGCCGCAGCATTTCCTTGGTGGTCGTCTTTCCCACAGATCCGGTCACTGCGATGATCTGGGCCTGCGAGCGCTCGCGCGAGGCAAGGCCGAGCCGGCCAAGTGCCGCGAGCACGTCTTCCACGACGATCATCGGCACCGTCAGGCGGCCCATGGCGGGAAGTCTCGCCTCGCTGACAACGAGAAGGGAGGCGCCGTTCGCCGTCGCCATCGATGCGTAGTCGTGACCGTCGACACGGTCGCCCTTGATCGCGAAGAAGGCTTCGCCCGGGGTAATCGAGCGGCTGTCGATGGAAATGCCGGTGATGCCTTCGGGCGGAGTGCCGAAGGGGCGCCCCGCCGTCGCTGCGATCATGTCTTCGGTCGTCCAGAGCCAGCTCAAGATTTCAGGTCCTCCAAGGCCTTGCGCACCTCCGCATGATCGGAGAACGGCAGGGTGACACCGCCGATCGTCTGCCCTTCCTCATGCCCCTTGCCGGCAACGATCAGCGTATCGCCGGATCTCAGCATGCCCACAGCCTCGCGGATCGCCGTGGCGCGGTCGGCGATTTCCGAGGCGCAGCCTGCTGCCGCCATGATCTCCGCCCGGATCGAGGCCGGCTCCTCAGAACGCGGATTATCGTCGGTGACGATGACGACGTCGGCAAGTCGGCAGGCGATTTCGCCCATGATCGGCCGCTTGCCGCGGTCACGGTCGCCGCCGCAGCCGAAAACGACGATGACGCGACCGGTGGTGAAGGGTCTGACCGAGCCCAGCACCTTTTCCAGCGCATCCGGCTTGTGGGCGTAGTCGACATAGGCGAGCGCGCCGCCTTTTGTATGGCCGACGAGTTCGAGACGGCCAGACGCGCCGACGAGCTTCTCGAGGGCGGCCATCGCAACCTTCGCCTCAACGCCGGTCGACATGGCGAGCCCTGCTGCGACCAGCGCGTTGGCCACCTGAAAATCGCCGGCCAGCGGAATGTCCACCTCGAAGATCTCGCCGCCGATATGGATCTCGGCCATCTGCTTGTGGCGGAAGTGCTCGACGCGTTTCAACGAGAGGTAATCGCCCTTTCGCCCGACAGTACGAATGTCGTGACCGGCATCGGTCGCCGCCTTGATCGCCTGCGCCGACCACGGATCGTCGGCGAAGATTACCGCAGGCGACCCCTTCGGTAACAACGTTTCGAAAAGCCGCATCTTGGCGGCCATATAGGCCTCGATCGTGGGATGATAATCCATGTGGTCTCGGCCGAGATTGGTGAAGGCGGCGGCAGCAAGCTTCACGCCATCAAGCCGGCACTGGTCGAGGCCGTGGCTGGAGGCCTCCATCGCGGCATGCGTCACACCCTCTCCGGCAAGTTCCGCCAGCAGCGCGTGCAGAGACACCGGATCGGGCGTCGTCAGCGAGCCATATTCGTTGCGCGTCGGCGAGACGACGCCTGTCGTGCCGATCATCGCGGCCGCGTGGCCCGCATGTGCCCAGATCTGCCGGGTGAAAGAAGCGACGGAGGTTTTGCCCGCCGTGCCGGTGACGGCGACCATGGTATCGGGCTGCCTGCCGTGGAAACGTGCGGCGGCGATCGAAAGGAAGCGGCGCGGCTCCTTGACCGCAAGCACTGGGATCGAAGCATCGACGGCTTGGGAGGCGATCGCGACGGCAGCGCCGCGGCCGGCGGCATCCGCGATGAAGCCCGCGCCGTCCGCCTTGGTGCCGGCGACCGCGACGAAAGCATTGCCCGGCGTCACCTTGCGGCTATCCGAAGACAGGCCTGAAATATCAAGCAAGCCTGCCGGGCCTTCGAGCTGTGCTTCAAGTTCCGGAAACTGATCTCCGGCCAAGTCTCGCAATTTCATCGAATGCACTTTTCTCTCTTGAAGCCGGTTCACCCCTCGCGAATCGGCGTCGATATTCATTCACACTCAATAAGACACCAGCAAGGCCGATCCGCCCTCCCCGAATTTCGGCTCGATGCCGAGAATGGGGGCTGCACGGCTGATGATCTCACGAGCGATCGGGCCAGCAGTGCCGGCGGAGATCGTTCCGCCATATTGCTTCTCACCGGTCTTCGGCTCGTCGCAGAAGGTGATCACGGCGTATCTCGGATCGTTGATCGGGAATGCGGCAATGAAGGAATTGAAATTCAGCGTCGCCGAATAACGCCCGTTCACCACCTTGTCGGCCGTACCGGTCTTGCTGCCGACGGCAAAGCCCGGCACGCGGGCGACACGTCCGGATCCCTTGTACCCGTTGAAGTCGAGGAGATAGCGGATGTTGTCGCTGGTCGACTTCTTGATCACCTGCGTGGCGATCTGATCGGCCTGTTCGCGCGTGCGCGGCAGGAATGTCGGCTCGATCAGCTTGCCGCCGTTGACGAGGGCGGCGGCGGCCACCCCTGTCTGCAGCGCCGTCGTCGAGACGCCATGGCCGAAGGAAATCGTGATCGAATTGATCTTCTTCCAGACGCGCGGCTGGCTCGGCATCTTCACTTCGGGTAGTTCGGTCTGCATCTTCGTCAGTAGGCCGAACTTGGTGAGATAGTCCTTCTGCGCGTCGATGCCGACGATGTCGATGACGCGCGCCGTACCGATATTCGAAGAATACTGGAAAATCTCGGGAACGGTCAGCCAGCGGCGCTGCCCATGAAAATCGTGGATGGTGAAGCCGCCGATATAGATCGATTTGCTGGCATCGAAACTGTCAGTCATCTTCACCTTGCCGCTATCGAGCGCCATGGCCAGCGAAAAGGTCTTGAAGGTCGAGCCCATTTCGAAGGTGCCGTTGGTCATCCGGTTGAGCCAACCCTCCTTGGCGCCCTCCTGCGGATCGTTCGGATCGAAATCCGGCGCCGATGCCATCGCCAGCACTTCTCCCGTATGCACGTCGATGACGGCGGCACCCGCGCCCTTGGACTGGAAGTTGTTGACGGCGTTGACGACCGCGTCCCGCACGATGTTCTGCACGCGCAGGTCGATCGATAGCCGCACCGGCTCGAGCGGCTGGTCGCTGGTCATGCCAACCGAGGCGAGATCGGCAAGCCCCTGGTCGTCGATAAATTTCTCCATGCCGGCGACACCGCGGTTGTCGATGTTGACATAACCGAGGATATGCGCGGCGGTCGAGCCGCCCGGATAGAAGCGGCGCTTCTCCGGCCGGAAACCGATGCCGGGAATGCCGAGCGCCAGGATCTGGCTCTGCTGCTTCGGCGTCAGTTGCCGGCGCAGCCAGGCGAAATGCGAGGTCTTGACCGACAGCTTCTTATAAGTGTCCCTGACGTCGAGCTCGGGCAGCACCGTTGCAAGCTTCTCGACCGCCTCGTCGGCATCGACGATCTTGTTGGGTTCGGCAAACAGCGAGACGGTGCGGATGTCGGTCGCCAGCACCTCGCCGTTGCGGTCGAGAATGTCGGGGCGCGAGGCCATCAGCCGGTCGGGCGGCAGAATGCTGGAGACGACCTCCTGATCCTTCATCGCATATTCGACGAGACGGCCGCCGATGACGGCGTAGACACCCATGAAGCCAAGGATCAGCAGGCCGACGCGGCTTTTAGCCTGCCCTGATTTCTTCTTGCGCGATCCCTCGATCGCCAGGCCAGCGGGGGAAGGCCCCCCGAACCGGTTATAGACGCCGGCGGAGAAATGCGCCTGGCTCTTCAAAACCATGATGCGGGAAAGAAACGACATTATTCCTCCACCGATCCGGTTTCGATCTGGTCTGCATCCTCTGCCTCGCCGCGTGGCGCAGGCATCGGAATGGGCTGCGCCTTGGCGGTGGCTTGTGCGCTCTTGGCGGTGTCTGGCACCCCTTTGGCGCTGGCCACGGTCGCGCTCTTGGCGCTGGCCTTGGCCTCCGTCACGTCAGGCACGGGAACCTCGGATTTCAGCATCGGCAATTCCTTGGCATGCACGAGCGCCGTCGATTCCGTCGGCTGCAGCTTCAACTCGTCATTATAGGCCTTGACCAGCCGTTCCAGCCGGTTCGGCTGCGATTGCAGCGCCCAGTCGGCCTTGAGAAGGTCGATCGTGTCTTTTTCAAGCTTGATCTCGGCTTCGAGGCGATGAACCTCCTCGAGCTTCAATTCAGCGCGGTGCTTGATCGTGTAGGTCACGGCGGCGGTGGCCGTCATGACGCCGATGAGCACGAGATCGAACGTTTTCAGCATATCAACCACCAAGCTTTCCGAGACTGGCAAGATTGGGAAACCCGAAGAGCGACATATCCGCGGCTTCGGCGGCGGCGTCCGTCCTCAGGCCGGCACGCAGCTTGGCGGAGCGGGCGCGCGGATTGATCTCGGCCTCTGCCTCGCTTGCCGAAACCATCGGCTTGCCGATAGCCGCAAAGGTTGCCGCCCGCTCATGCGCCACCGGCAGATGCCGCGAACCCGACGCCTTGCCGGCGCGGTCGGAGAAGAATTTCTTGACGATACGGTCTTCGAGCGAATGAAAGGTGACGACGACGAGCCGCCCGCCCGGCTTCAGCGCCGTTTCCGCCGCAAACAGCGCCTGCGCCAGTTCGCCGAGTTCGTCATTGACGAAGATGCGCAATGCCTGGAAGACGCGTGTTGCCGGATGGATCTTGTCCTTCATCTTGCGCGGCGTAACGAGCTCGATGAGACCGGCGAGATCGCGTGTCGTTTCAAATGGCTTTTCGGCGCGGCGCTTCTCGATCGCATGCGCGATGCGCGGCGCCTGGCTTTCCTCCCCGAGAAAATGGAAGATGCGGATGAGATCTGCGACCTTGGCGCGGTTGACGACGTCGGCGGCCGAAACACCTTCGGCCGACATGCGCATGTCGAGCGGTCCATTCTTCTGGAAGGAGAAGCCGCGCTCGGCCTCGTCGATCTGCATGGAGGAGACGCCGATATCGAGCACGACGCCATCGAGCCCGCCCTGCGGCGCATGATCGGCGAGATGCGAGAATTGCGAACGAACGAGCTTGAGACGACCACCATGGGCGGCGACCATCGCCTGCCCTGATGCAATCGCCGTTGGATCGCGGTCGAGCGCAATCACCTCGGCGCCGGCCGCAAGGATGGCCGAGCTGTAACCGCCCGCACCGAATGTACCATCGAGGATGAGTTTGCCGGGCGCGGGCGCCAGCGCCGCAAGGACTTCTTCGAGAAGAACAGGAATGTGACGAACCGGTCCGCCACCGGCATCAGTTGAACCTCCGCCAGGATTCGCCACCATTCCGTTCCCTCGTTCTTTCAGGAACGCTTGCCCGCCAGCTTGCGCTCCCCTCGTGCTTGCGCCTGTGCGGCCACAAAAGCCTGCGGCTGCCAGAGCTGAAAATGATCCGCCCGACCGACGAAGGTCACCTCGTCCGAGATACCGGTGAAGCCGCGAATGAAATCCGTGACCATCAGCCGCCCCTCGGCGTCGAGCTTCATGAAGACCCCGCCTCCATGAATAAGAAGCGACATCTCGTTCGCATCCGGCGAAAACGGATCCTCCGCAGCAATCTGCCGTTCGAATCTTTCGAGAAGATCCGGACCGCCGATGCTGATCGCCGGAAACACAAAGTCCTGAAAGCAGTAGAGCTCCTGGACGTTGCGCTGCGCCAGCACGGACCGAAAAGCCGAAGGCACGGAGACCCTGCCTTTGGCG
Source organism: Rhizobium beringeri (assembly GCF_004306515.1). Classification (NCBI taxonomy): domain Bacteria; kingdom Pseudomonadati; phylum Pseudomonadota; class Alphaproteobacteria; order Hyphomicrobiales; family Rhizobiaceae; genus Rhizobium; species Rhizobium beringeri. Next base: position 2,826,444 of record NZ_SILG01000001.1, read on the forward strand.
TCGATCCTGTTGGTCGCGTTCGAAAGGAAGCGGCTCATCACACGAAACATCCGTTCCCGCAGGGATCCGGACCAAAAGACGCCCGAAACTCCCGATATCAGGCACAGCTTCGCAAGCCGGATGAGCAAAAACCCCTCCGACGCTTCCGGAGGGGAAGGCGCCTTTGCTTTGCGATGAATGGGCAGGTAATTGCCCTGGTGCAGTGCGCATTTGGGATAGCATGGGACCATATGGGCGTCAATGGGATACGCCCATTTTGCAATGGACGCATGATCAAAAATTTATAAGCCGTTAAGTTTAACAAAGGGTTAGCATCGCCATCTTACAAACGACACGCACTGGTGGCTCCGCGAGAAAAATCCACCATTGGATGCATGAACATCCGTTTGCTAACAGTCGGTTTCAGCGACTTACGGTGAAAATCCGGCCGACGCGCCGCAAGATGTTAATCGCCAGTTGGCCTGTAAGCCGGGTTCTGTAAGGCTCCGGCGTGAACCGGAACGTGGCAGCCATTCCTCTGGGACAGCGTTCGCACGCTGCCTCGCGCAACCCACCCGGATGACTGGCCTGGAAACCAGCCGGAAGGCCTTTCGGCCTGCCGCGTCATCCCTATTCGGTCTTGCTCCCGGTGGGGTTTACCGTGCCATTTCCGTTGCCGGAGATGCGGTGGGCTCTTACCCCACCCTTTCACCCTTACCTGTCATGACAGGCGGTTTGCTTTCTGTGGCACTTTCCCTGAGGTCGCCCTCGCCGGACGTTATCCGGCACCGTGTTTCCGTGGAGCCCGGACTTTCCTCACCCTACCGCCTTTCGGCATTGGTAAAGCGCGGCTGCCCAGCCAACTGGCAGGGCTCCCATAAACGAGAGAGATCGCAATTGCTATCGAAATAAAAGATATCGCTTAGAGCAATTCCAGCAAAAGTGCGCGGCGGTTTTGCGTCCGCAATCGCATAAGAACAAAAGAGAAAGCACTTCCGTGATTCGGAAAAAAACAGAAATGCTCTAGCGAAATTGCGGTGTGAAATCCGTGGAATAGCCCTCTTCGCCGATTCCGCCCGATAAAAGCAGCTCGGCCCCAAGCCGGCCGATTTCGTCCGAGCTCTTGGCCGACGTGCCGGCGCAGCCCGTCAGCACCGCGATCTCGGGCGAGGAAGTATAGCCAATCATCGGATAGCCGCTTTCCGTATGCGACACGACGCAGGCGGCCGTCGAAATCGAAAGCGGCACGATATTGGGCACGAGACCTTCAACGATGCGTTTGAGATGTGCGCGCACCGTATCGCGCCCCTCAGTCTTGAACCAGGCGCGCATCTCCGCGTCGTCGCTGAGCGCCAGATCGTCAGGATCGCCGCCGATCTTCAGGTAGAATTTGCCATCGGGATACCGGATCGGCGGCAGCAGGTAGATATCGATGCCGGGCGCCCTGAAAATGAGCGACGGCATCGCGGCCAGACGCACCGCGTCGGCATCGCTTACTTCAAAGAGCGTCACGGTCCGGGCATAAACCGTCATGGCAACGGGCCGCGGCAACAGATTCTTCGCAATGGAAAATCCGCCCGCTGCCAGCAGCACCTTTTCACCGCGATAAGTGCGGCCACCGGCCGTCTCGACAACAGCCGATCCACCCTCGCTGCGGATCGAAACAACATGATCGCGGATGACGGCAGCACCTGCCTTTTCCGCCAGCAGCGATTGGGCTTTCACAAGCTTGCGCGGACTGATGTGGCCGGCCCCCCTCGCCTCGAAGACGCCCGTACCCCCATCAGGAAAGGCGAAGAAGGGTAAGGCGGCCTTCAGCCCGGCCTCATCGAGAAGGCTGGTTTCGACGCTCAGCGAAATGGCGGCCCGCCGGGTCTTCTCGATATAATCGCCTCCCGTCGGCGCGACGACGACGCAGCCGACCTCCCGATAAAAATCGACACCGCTGTCGCGGGCGATCTCGCCATAACGGCCGATCGAGCGGTTGGCAAGCAGTGCCCAATTGCGGTCGGGATCGATGGTACGAGTGATGCGTCCTTCGTCATAATGGCTGGCGAAGACGCCCTGATGCGCCTTGCGATCTTCAGGCTCGTCCGGGCCAATCACCGCGACACCGTCCACTTGGCGCGCCAGATGCCGCGCCGCCGCTGCCCCCATCAGCCCGCGGCCGACGACGATGTATTTGAAATCGACTGCCATGCTCTTTCCTCTCAACAGCGCCGCGTCTTTTCAGACGCGCAAAGGGCGCTGCAACACTTTGAATTGCTGTATAATTCATTAAATCGATTCCGATTATAAGGAATTATACAGCGGCGAAAACCGGCGTCAGTGCGCCGCCGAAATCCGCTTCGCCGAGCTGCCCTTCCGCAAGAAGCACGGCCCCTAACCGGCCGAGCTCGTCGGAGGATTTGGCCGCGACGAAATTGCCGCCGGTCAGCACCGCGATGCGCGGCGACTGCGTAAATCCCGCATAGGGATAACCGGTCGGAGTGAAATTCGCCACACAGGGCGCCGATGTGACAGTGCAGCCGGCAAGCTCCGGCATCAGTTGCAGGGCGACACGCGAGAGATGATCGCGCTCGGCAGCATTGCCGTCGGAACGGAACCACGCGCCGGCATCCTCCACCTGGCTAAAGGAAAGCGCCTCAGTGTCGCCACCGAGTTTCAGATAGGTCTTGCCGTCGGGATAACGCACCGGCGGCAGGATATAGATGTGATCCTCTTCCCGGTCACCGAGCACGATCGTCGACGGCATATCGCCGAAAATCGTCATCTCGCGTTCGCCGAGTTCGTAGAAGGCGACCGTGCGCGCCGTGACCCTGGTATCGACGGGACGCGGCAGCAGGGTATGGAAATTGCTGAAACCGCCGGCGGCCACCAGCACACGTTCGGCGCTGTAGCGTCTGCCGCCGGCCGTCACCTCGACATGGGAACCGGTATCGCGCACCGATGTCGCGGTTGCCTCGATCAGCGAGACGCCGCCCTGTTCGGCAAGCCTGGTCTGCGCCCGCACCAGCGCCCGCGGGTTGATGTAGCCCGCGCGCTTGCGCTCGAAATATCCTGTGAAATCAGGATCGACGGCAAGATAGGGAAAACGCTGGCGAAGGTCTAACGGCGCAATCGTCTCGACATCGCTGCCAAGTGTCCGGCTGACGGTCAGAGCCCTTTTGATATAGTCCTGCTCGTCCTTCTCAGGAGCGGCAAAGAGGCAGCCGACCTCCGAATAGAAGGAAATGCCGCTCCTTGCCTCGATCTCGCGGTAGCGGTCGAGTGCGCGGGCGGCGAAGGTTCCCCAGGCAAGATTGCCATCGAAGGTACGGGTGATGCGCGCTTCGTCGTAATGGCTGGCGAAAACCCCGTGATGAGTCTTGCGCTCCTCAGGCTCGCGCGGGCCGATCAGCGCGATGCCGTCGGCCATCGAGGAGAGATGCCGTGCGGCGGCAGCCCCCATCATGCCGCGTCCGATGATGATAAACCTGAAATCGACTGCCATATCCCACCTCGTTTCAAGGCGGGATATCACGGCAAGCGCACTGATTCACATCGCAAAATTGCCGCAAGGGAATTTCGTCAGGACGCGTCAGACTATGCTCAGTCGAGCATCGCCAGGACCTTGCCGCAGTAGGTCTTCGACACCGGGTTCATGCGTGTGGCGGCATGGCCGGCATTGTATTTCAGAATAGTGTTGCAGGTCTGCCCGCCGCCGAGCTGATGGGCAGCCGCCAGATACTTCATGCCGTATTTGATGTTGGTCTCCGGATCGAACAGGCCCTTCTTCGAGCCGGAATAACCCATCATCCGCGCCGTCGCCGGCTTGATCTGCATCAGGCCGACTTCACCGGCGCTGCCGCGGGCGTTCGGATTGAAATTGCTTTCGACGCGCACGACAGCCTGGGCGAGCGCGACGGGCACGTCGTATTCAGCGGCATATTTGTTGATCAGTGCGGCATAGGGAATGCTCGTGGAAAAATCCGGCATGGCATAGCCGCTCTGGCGATCGACGGTTTTCAGCGAGATGGTTTCGGCCCGGGCACCCCAGTCATCACCAGCCAAGGCAAAACTATATCCCGCCAGCAGCATGCCAACGCATGCCGCAGCACCAACAATCATATTCTTCATGTAGTCTCTTCACTCCGACCCAAAGAATTGCATGACTGCGCGCCTCGCTGTCATCCGGTCACACGCAACCAAGGACTGGTCGCGTTCCGTAGCAATTCTTATCGTTTCATTTGGCGCTCATGGTTACACTTGAAAACAGCCGCGAGCGCTGTTCAGCGGGCGTTCTTAGACCATCGCAATGAGGAGATAATAGGGAAATGATGTGGCGAGGCGGTTTTCTCGCCGGTAGTCAGAAAACCGTCCTGATATCCGGTTCTTCCGGTCAGGAATAACGCGGCAGCGCCGACAGCAGCCGGTGCAGCGTGTCGATCGTCGAGAAATCGGCGATGCCATCTACCCGCTGAGGCCGGAAATGGCGCTGGAAAGCTTCGACGTCGCCTGCCGTTTTTTCGGAGAATTCACCCGTGATTTCAGTACCGTAACCATAGAGCGACAGCATCGACTGCAGCGCCTCGACAGGCTGGCCTGTATCGCCGCGCTGGAAGAAGCGCCCGCCGGTGATCGTTGCCGGCTCGACCCAGTGCCCGATGCCCGCCCGGTGGAGCTCGGCCCAGGGGAATTTCTCGCCCGGATCGACCTTGCGGATCGGGGCGACATCGGAATGCCCGAGCACCCGTTCCGGCGCGATCGACCAACGTTTGACACAGTCGCGACACAATTCGATCACCGCGGCGATCTGCTCTTTCGGATAATCAGGGAGCCCGCCGGGATGGCCGGCATTGGCGATCTCGATGCCGATCGACAGCGAATTGATGTCCGTCTCGCCGTGCCAGCTGCTTTTCCCCGCATGCCAGGCACGCCGCGTTTCCGGCACGAGCTGCACCACCTCGCCGTTTTCATGCACAAAATAATGGCTGGAAACCTGGCTTTCGGCGCGACAGAGCCAGTCGAGCGCGCCATCGGCTGTCGGCATGCCGGTATAGTGCAGCAGGATCATATCGGGATGGCGCCCGTCCGCCCGCTCGCCATGGTTCGGCGAAGGTTGCACGCGGGCGCTTCTGCAGTCGGCCTCGAAAGAGGTCATGCGGCGCGGCGTTCCTTCTCGATCGCCTCATAGGCCGCGTTCAGCGCCGCCATGCGCTCATTGGCGATCACGTGGAATTCCTTTGGCACGCCGCGCGAGATCAGCCGGTCAGGATGATGTTCGCTGACAAGACCATGGTAACGGCGGCGGATGGTCGGGAAATCGTCCGAAGGCGAGACGCCGAGCACCTTGTAGGGATCGCCGCCGGACGAAACGTGGCGGGCGGCAATCTGCTCGAAGCGGGTCTCGCTCATATCGAAGATCTCGCCGATATGACGCAGGAAATTCAGTTCCTTCTCGTGGATCAGCCCATCGGCCTTGGCGATGTGGAAGAGGCCGTCGAGCACGTCTTCCAGCACCGTACAATTGGCTGCGCAAGTAACGCAGAGCGTGGAAAGCCGTTCGGCATAGGCTTCGTAGCCGGCGACGTCCTGGCGCGCGAGGTTGTAAAGCCTGGCGACGTTCTTTGCCTGATCCTGCGGGAATTCGAAGATTTCGCGGAAGGCTTCGACCTCCTTCTCGCTGACGATGCCGTCTGCCTTGGCCATCTTTGCCGACAGCGCGATGATCGCCACGGAGAAAGCCACTTTACGCCGGGTCTCGGGATCGCCTTCGAAAACCGTGCGGATAGCCTCGACCACCGCAGACAGCGCATTGCCTGCGGTATTGCCAATGGCATTCAACAGTTTTTCCCAGAAGGACATCGAAAATCTCACACACTTGTCAACTTATAGCAAACAGCTTGACCAAAGAATCGTAGCCTTTGCAAGGCGACTATTGGTCGTAGGGCCGAACACAGTTTTCACGATTTGGTAATTGTCGCACCGCAGCAAACGATTCATCGCCCCCGCTTCACTTACCTCAAGACCTGGCTAGCGGTCGCCGCACCTTGGCCAGGCACGTGGGCTGCGGAGCGCGCGATAGAAATTTCCACAACAGTTCCCGACAGGCAGACCGGGCTTGAAACGATTATATCCGCACTTCCAGTCGCCTTTGCAGTCCAGCACGGCAGAAAGGCGCATTTTTCGTAAATTCTTTACTTTACAGGGCCCTTTCCCTGCCGCATCCATGCGCTAGCTAACGCTGCCGAACACCGTAGGAGGGATCATGGCCAAACAGAAAGTCGCAATGCTGACCGCCGGAGGCCTGGCGCCCTGTCTTTCTTCCGCCGTCGGCGGCCTCATCGAACGCTACAGCGACATCGCACCCGATCTCGACCTAGTCGCCTACAAGTCCGGCTACCAAGGCGTGCTCATCGGCGACAGCCTCGAGATCACCCGCGAGATGCGCGAAAAGGCGCCGCTGCTGCACCGCTACGGCGGCTCGCCGATCGGCAATAGCCGCGTCAAGCTCACCAATGCCGCCGACTGCGTCAAGCGCGGCCTGGTCAAGGAAGGCGAGAACCCGCTGCGGGTCGCCGCCGAACGCCTTGCCAATGACGGCATCACCATTCTCCACACGATCGGCGGCGACGACACCAACACCACGGCCGCCGACCTTGCCGCCTACCTCGCCGCCAACGGCTACGATCTCACCGTCGTCGGCCTGCCGAAGACTGTCGACAATGACGTCGTGCCGATCCGCCAGTCGCTCGGCGCCTGGACGGCCGCCGAAGTCGGCGCGCATTTCTTCGACAATGTCAGCAACGAACAGACGGCCGCCCCCCGCACCCTCGTCATCCACGAGGTCATGGGCCGCCATTGCGGCTGGCTGACGGCCGCCACCGCCCGCGCCTATCTCCAGCGCACCAGCCGCAACCAGTATGTCGATGGCTTGATGATGGACGCGCATCTGAAGAGCATCGACGCCGTCTACCTGCCTGAGATGGCCTTCGACCTCGACGCCGAGGCCGCCCGCCTAAGGGAAAGCATGGATCGCAACGGCCATGCCACGGTCTTTGTCTCGGAAGGCGCATGCCTCGACGCCATCGTCGCCGAGCGCGAAGCCGCCGGCGAGACCGTCAAGCGCGATGCCTTCGGCCATGTGAAAATCGACACCATCAATGTCGGCGCATGGTTCCAGAAGCAGTTCGCCAATCTCTTGAACGCCGAGCGTTCGCTCGTGCAGAAATCAGGCTATTTCGCCCGCTCGGCGCCCGCCAACGGCGACGACCTGCGGCTGATCCAGAGCATGGTCGATCTCGCCGTCGAAAGCGCGCTCAATAAAGTCTCCGGCGTCACCGGCCATGATGAAGGCCAGAACGGTAAATTGCGCACTATAGAATTCCCGCGCATCAAGGGCGGCAAGGCTTTTGACCTTTCGACGGCATGGTTTGCCGAAGTCATGGACAATATAGGCCAGAAATACAAAGAAGCGTGATTGACGGATGGTTAATATGATGTCTTTGCTTGTTCCCGAGGAATAGGAGGAGACACCATGTCACTTGAAGCTTGGCTCGCTTTTGCGGCGGCATCCGCAATCATGCTGGCCATACCGGGGCCGACGATACTGCTCGTCGTTTCCTATGCGCTCGGTCATGGACGTAGGACGGCGTTTGCGACGGTAGGCGGCGTGGCGCTCGGTGACTTCACCGCGATGACGGCTTCTCTCTTCGGTCTCGGTGCCGTTCTGGCCGCCTCCGCGACCCTCTTCACCGTGTTGAAGTGGATCGGCGGCGCCTACCTGATCTGGCTGGGAATCAAGCTCTGGCGGGCTCCCATCATCGGCGAACCGATTGCCGACAACGACAATCTGCCCGAGGAGAAATCCCTCAAGATCTTCCTCCACGCCTATGTCGTCACCGCCCTCAATCCGAAGAGCATCATCTTCTTCGTCGCCTTCGTGCCGCAGTTCCTCAATCCGGCTCTGCCCTTCCTCGGCCAGATGGCGATCATGGAAGCGACCTTCCTCGTGCTGGCGATCCTCAACGCTTCCACCTACGCGTTTCTCGCCCATGCCGCGCGCGGACTGATTCGCAAGGCGAGCATCCAGCGCGCCGTGAACCGAACCGGAGGCACTCTGCTGATCGCTGCAGGTGCCGTAACGGCCGGGTATCGCCGTATTGCAGCCTAGTAATATTCCGTGGTTGCCGGAATGCCACGAATAGGTTAATGGGGTCGCCAGGGCTTAAGGATTTTGGTAACTTTTATACGCTGCCGGGGCGGCGCGATTTCACGAAAGTGGCGGAATGGTAGCGATCGGATTATCCGGCCTGAAACGCAGTCTTGTCGTTTCCACGATACTCTGCGGCGTGATGACGGGATGCACGAGCGTCGAATACACGTCCCAGGCCGAACTGACAGCCGCCCAGACCGTCGTACCGATGCCGAAGCCGGGCGAAGATGCAACGCTCGCCGCGATCCCGACAGCCGAAGGCACAGCTGTCGCTGGCGCCACCATTCCTCAGGCATCAGCCCCCTCCCTGACCGCAACGGCGATGCCGACCGTGGCAACCTCTCAGGCTGCCGATCTCGCCATGCAGGCAGGCATACAGCCGGCAGCCTATGCGCAGATTCCGCTGACGCCCGAGATGACGGCGATCCAGTCCGTCGTGCCGACGCCGCGTCCGGGAGCGCCCGCACAGCCGACGACGCAGCTTGCCTTTGCCGCGACACCGCAAAACAGTGCGCTTGCAGCACTTGCCGCAGTTGACACCACGCCACGCGCCAGCATGGATTATGGTTTCGACGAATCCGGGCCGATCGATCCGCCGACGGCGCCCCCGATGTTCAGCGACGACGACAAAGACGATGCGCCGACGGTCGAGAAGAGCTTCGTCACCAAGCTCATCGCCAAATATTCGAAGGTCTACGAGATTCCCGAGACGCTGCTCCACCGCATCGTCCATCGCGAGAGCCGCTATAATCCGAAGGCTTACAACAAGCGCGGCTATTTCGGCCTCATGCAGATCAAGTACAACACCGCCAGGTCGATGGGCTATGACGGCGCTCCGGGCGGCCTCTTCGATGCCGAGACCAACATCAAATATGCCGCGAAATATCTGCGCGGCGCCTGGCTCGTCTCCGACAATAAGGAAGACGATGCCGTCCGCCTCTATGCGCGCGGCTATTATTACGACGCCAAGCGCAAGGGCATGACCGACATCGCCCAAGGTAATTATTGAAACCTGGAGATAACGGCTGAAGCCCCGGCCTATGGCTGCGGCTGTGTCTGCCGTTGCGATCCCGCCTGCTGTTGCGACCCACCCGGTTGCGGCAATGCGGCCAGGATCGCCTTGAGCAGCATCTGCGGCTGGTAGTCGAGCCGGCTTGGCGTCAGGCCAAGCCTGACGACGACCAGATTGGCGGAAGGCACGATCGCCATGCTCTGCCCGTCATGCCCCGTCAGCCAGAACGTATCCTCCGGCAGACCAAACGCGGCGCTTGAGCCGCCAGGAGCGAGCCAAGCCTGACCCTGCGTATAGCGCCCGTTCGACGCTGCCGTCGGGGTGCGCATGGCGCCGACGAAGCCCTCCGGCAACAGTCGCTGGCCGTTCCACACGCCATCCTGCAGCAGAAACTGCCCGAAGCGCGCCCAGTCATGCGCCGTCGCATAGAGATAGGAGCTTCCGGCAAACGTGCCGCGCGCATCGAGTTCGAACACCGCGCTCGTCATGCCGAGCGGCGAAAACAAGGCGTCGTGCGGATAGGAAAAGGCTGCTTGCGCATTGCCGACCCTGTCCATCCAGATGCGCGAGAGCAGCACGGCCGTGCCGCTCGAGTAGCGGAAGCGTTGGCCAGGTGCTGCCTCCATCGGTGCATTGGCCGGCAGCGATACCATGTCGGGATCGAGATAGAGCATGCGCGTCACATCAGCGACGTCGCCATAGTCCTCGTTGAAGGCAAGGCCGCTCTCCATGCCGAGCAGGTCGGAAACCTTGATTCTGGCGCGCGCATCGTTCTTCCACTGCGCCAACAGGTTATCATCGTCGAAGGAGATCTTGCCGCCGAGCATCAGCCGGCCGAGGACCGCCGCATTCACGGTCTTCGTCATCGACCAGCCGATTAGCGGCGTCTTTGCCGAGAAGCCGGGGCCATAGGCTTCGGCGACGATGCGGCCGTTGCGCACCACCACGATCGCCCGCATTGCCGGGCCGGCAACGCCGGCATCGGCAAGCAGCGCGGCGACCTTCCCGTCCGCCGGGTTGTCGATGCCCTCGCCCTCCGGCCACAAGGCGTCATTCGCCTGCATCTTGGCCGGCGGATCGAAGGGCGCCGCATTCGCCGCCGCCTCGAAATTACCGTCCGGCACGCTCGTGCAGCCGAAAGCGCCGCGATAGAGCGCATAACTCGGCGCAAACAGCCCCATGAAGCGCGCCGTCACACGGTCGTTGTCGCGGTCGACGCTGACACGCACCAGCCGCAGCAGCGGATTTCCAGGCGCCTGGACATCGTCGTGAAACACATCCTCGGCCCCTCGGCCGGCGATGAAGACATTGGAGCAGACGATCTTGGCGGCATAGCCGTCGCCGACGCGCAGCAGTTCCGGCGGCCGGATGAAGAGCCAGCCTGCCGCGGCGATGACGACGAGAACGAGAAGGAGAGCAAGCGCCTTCAGGATACGCAGGACAAATCGCATGGCATTCCTCCATGCCGGGAGAGAAGCAGGAATCACACGCGCCGGAAAGGGCCTGAAGCGAAGAACGGCCATCGTCCCGATCACTTTCCCAGGAGAGCCATACGGTCGGTCGCCCGAGGAGGTCGAAGCCTCCGAAGAACGGCGCCTCCGCAGCCCGCGTCATCAAACTGTAGCAGAGGCGCGCTACACGCCCTGAACGCTAAAAAGGTGACAGACTCATGTCAGAATTTGCACCGGATGCCGGCTTCCGCAAGAACCGGAAACTCAAGGACGCCCTTCTCCGCCACAAGGCTTTTTCGAAGGATGGCTTTTCCGAGCGTCTCTTCGGCCTTCTCTTCTCCGGCCTCGTCTATCCGCAGATCTGGGAGGATCCGGATCTCGACATGCAGGCGATGGAGCTGAAGCCCAACCATCGTATCGTCACCATCGGCTCCGGCGGCTGCAACATGCTCGCCTATCTCTCCAAGGCGCCGGTCTCGATCGACGTCGTCGATCTCAACCCGCACCACATTGCGCTGAACCGCCTGAAGCTTGCCGCCTTCAAGCACCTTCCCGGCCATGCCGATCTCGTCCGCTTCCTGGCGATGCCGAACGAGAAGTCGAACAGCCGCGCTTACGACCAGCATCTCGCCGCCCGCCTCGATGAGGCGACCCGCAGCTACTGGAACGGCCGCAAGTTCGGCCGCCGCCGCGTCACCGTCTTCGACCGCAACATCTACGAGACCGGCCTGCTTGGCCGCTTCATCGGCGCCGCCCACCTTCTTGCCCGCCTGCATGGCGTCAAGCTGCGCGAGATGACCAAGACCCGCTCGATCCGCGAGCAGCGCCAGTTCTTCGACGAGCAAATCGCACCGCTCTTCGAAAAGCCGGTCGTGCGCTGGATCACCGGTCGCAAGAGCTCGCTCTTCGGCCTCGGCATTCCGCCGCAGCAATATGACGAACTTGCAAGCCTTGCCGCTGATCATTCGATCGCGCCGGTGCTGAAGCACCGCCTGGAAAAGCTCGCCTGTCATTTCCCGATGAGCGACAACTATTTCGCCTGGCAGGCCTTCGGCCGCCGCTACGGCACCGAAGCGGAAGGCCCGCTGCCGACCTATTTGAAGTCGGAGCACTATCAGGTGATCCGTGCCAATGTCGACCGCGTCAACGTCCACCACGCAAGCTTCACCGAGCTTCTGGCCCGCGAGCCGGCCGCCTCGCGCGATCGCTACATCCTGCTCGACGCACAGGACTGGATGACGGACGAGCAGTTGAACGACGTCTGGACGGAAATCACCCGCACGGCGCGCGAAGGCGCCCGCGTGATCTTCCGCACCGCCGCCGAAAAAAGCATCATCGAAGGCCGCCTGGCTCCGGCGATCCGCGACCAATGGGATTATTTCGAGGAGAAGTCGCTTGAACTGACCGCGCTCGATCGTTCGGCAATCTACGGCGGCTTCCACATTTACGGGAAGAAGGCGTGAGCAAGGTCGGCACTGAGACGGCAGGAAAGAGCGGTGAACATGCCAGCCTCATGGATGGCATGTACCGCTACCAGCGGCATATCTACGACCTGACCCGCAAATATTATCTTCTTGGCCGCGACAGCACGATCCGCAATCTCGACGTGCCCGAAGGCGGCACCCTGCTTGAAGTCGGCTGCGGCACCGGGCGCAACATGGCCTTCGCCCACAGGCATTTCCCGACCGCCAAGCTGTTCGGCCTCGACATTTCCCAGGAAATGCTGATTTCGGCACGCAAGACCTTCGCCACGAAGGCGACGATCCCGGAATTCCGCGTCGCCGATGCCACGGCGTTCACGCCGCGCGAATTCGGCGTCAGCGGCTTCGACCGCATCCTGATTTCCTATGCCCTGTCGATGATCCCGGACTGGGAGCGCGCCGTCGATGCATCGATCGCCGCACTCAATCCCGGCGGCCAGCTGCACATTGTCGATTTCGGCCAGCAGGAAGGCTTGCCAGCCTGGTTCCGGCGCATGCTGCAGTCCTGGCTTGCGAAATTCCACGTCACCCCGCGCCCCGATCTGCGTGAGGTTCTGGAAGCGCAAGCCCATGAAAACAACGCGATATTGTTGTTCGATACCGTCGGCGGCGGTTATGCCTGGCGGGCTGCCATTATCAGCAAGCGCTTATAATTCGCTTGAAACTAACCGATTTTTTACGTTGATATGGTGAAAAGAGGGTTATCCTCTGCTGACTCGTCTTTTTCGAAGGTCAGGTTGTGGGGCAAAAAGATCATTCGAGTTACGACGGGACGCCCATGCGCCGGCTTTTGTTTTGCGTTTTGCCCCTTGCCATCATGCTGGCCGGCTGCACTTCTTCCGGTTATGACTATCTCGAAACGGCATCGATCAAGCCGAAGATGCGCTTCAAGGATACCGATCCGCAGGATTTCGGTCCGAAGCATCCGCAACAGAACCAGGTCCATGGCATCGATATCTCCAAATGGCAGGGCGATATCGATTGGGGCACGGTAAAGAATTCCGGTGTCGCCTTCGCCTTCATCAAGGCAACCGAAGGCAAGGACAGGGTCGATCCACGCTTCGACGAATACTGGCGCGAAGCCCGCGCCGCCGGCATCCCGCACGCCCCCTATCATTTCTATTATTTCTGCTCTTCGGCCGATCAGCAGGCAGACTGGTTCATCCGCAACGTGCCGAAGGAGGCCATGCGCCTGCCGCCAGTGCTAGACGTCGAATGGAACGCCGAATCGAAGACCTGCCGCTACCGCCCCGACGCTGAAACGGTGCGCGCCGAAATGCAGCGTTTCATGGACCGGCTGGAGGCTTATTACGGCAAGCGCCCGATCATCTATACCTCGGTCGATTTCCATCGCGACAATCTCGCCGGCTACTTCCAGGATTATCATTTCTGGGTCCGTTCGGTGGCAAAACACCCCGAGGTGACCTATTCCGACCGCCGCTGGGCCTTCTGGCAATATACCTCGACCGGCGTTATTCCCGGCATCAATGGGCCGACCGATATCAATGTCTTTGCCGGCAGCGCAAAGAACTGGAACAATTGGGTCGCGGCCGTTTCCAAGGATAGAAATTCTTAGTAACGTCTTGCGATGTTTCTTGCTTCCGTCACATTCGTCTGTGAAAGCGACGGCATTCTGTTTGATATAAGGACCACATCCATGCACCGCTCGCTCGCAAGCCGCTCTGCACTCGCCCTTCTGTTTGCCCTCGCCCTAGCAGGCGGCGCAGCCGCCCAGCAGGCGCCAGACGCGGCCCCGGCAGCGCCCTGCGGCGGTGATCTGTCCGCCTTCCTGGAAGGTGTCAAGAAAGATGCGGTCGCAGCCGGCGCCAGTGGGGTAGCCGCCGACGAGGCCTTTGCCGGCGCCGAGATCGATCCCAAGGTGCTGAGCCGGGATCGCGCCCAGGGCGTCTTCAAGCAGACCTTCCTCGAATTCTCCCAACGCACCGTCAGCCAAGCCCGCCTCGACATCGGCCGCCAGAAGATGAAGCAATATGCCGACGTCTTTGCCCGCGCCGAGCAGGAATTCGGCGTTCCCGCGGGCGTCATCACCGCCTTCTGGGCGATGGAAACCGATTTCGGCGCCGTCCAGGGCGATTTCAACACCCGCAACGCCCTGGTGACGCTGGCGCATGACTGCCGCCGCCCGGAACTCTTCCGCCCGCAGCTGATCGCCCTCGTCGAGATGGTTCAGCATGGTGACCTCGACCCCGCCACCAATACCGGCGCCTGGGCCGGCGAGATCGGCCAGGTGCAGATGTTGCCGCGCGACATCATTGCCTATGGCATGGATGGCGACGGTGACGGTCATATCCGCCTGAAGCAGAGCGGCCCGGACGCCATTCTGACGGCGGCGAAATTCATCCAGCATCTCGGCTTCGAGCGCGGCCAGCCCTGGCTGCAGGAAGTGACCCTGCCCGATAATCTGCCCTGGGAAAAATCCGGCCTCGGCGGCACGATGAAAGCGGGCGAATGGTTCGCGCTGGGCGTCAAGCCGCGCGACGGCAATACCGCCTTCGGTAACCTCGAAGGCGATCTCGTTCTGCCGCAGGGCCGCATGGGACCGGCCTTCATCGCCTATCCCAATTTCAAGATCTATCTCGAATGGAACAAGTCGTTCATCTACACGACCTCGGCCGCCTATTTCGGGACGCGTCTTTCGGGCGCCGAGCCCTATCTCAAGGGCGTGCCGGAACAGGGGCTTGCCAGCGACCAGATGAAGGCGCTGCAGACCAAGCTGCAGTCCCTCGGCCATGATGTCGGCGAGATCGACGGCATCCTCGGCTCCGGCACGCGTGTCGCGATCCAGAAGGAACAGCAGCGCCTCGGCATGCCGGCCGACGGCTGGGCGACGCCTGCCCTTCTCAACGCTCTCTGATCCCCGCTAGAGCCTTACCGTCGCCCGCTTCGCAAGAAACGGGTGGCGCGATCCGCTGCCTGCGCTAAAGCTTCAAACCGAAAACCGGTGCCGGTTTTCGGCAAAACAAGCGGCTTGCAGTGGAGGAATCTGCATGGACAGCAGAATGAATGCCTGGACTTGGGGTCTGCTGGTCCTGCTCGGCCTGATCTGGGGCGCCTCCTTCTTCTTTGCCCGCATCGCCGTCCACCACGTGCCGCCGCTGACCCTCGTCTTCTTCAGGCTGCTGCTCGCAGCGCTGGCGCTGCATATCTATATCGCCGGCCGTTTCGACTTCTATGCGATCCTCAAGGCCCGCTGGCGCGAATTCCTGATCCTCGGGCTCATCAACAATGCCCTGCCGCATGCGCTGATCTTCTTCGGCCAAACCCGCCTCGGCGCCGGTCTTGCGGCGATCCTGAATGCGACGACACCGATCTGGACCGTACTCATCGCCAACTACTTCACCTCGGACGAGAAGCTGTCGCCGGCAAAGATCGCCGGCTGCCTTGTCGGCCTGGTCGGAACGATCGTGCTGATCGGCCCCGGCCTGTCGGCCGGTGGCGAAGCCCCGCTCTGGGCGCTGCTTCTTCCCGTGCTTGCCGCGATCTCCTATGGTTTCGCCGCCACGTACGGCAAGCGCTTCAAGAATGTTCCCGCCCCTGTCACCGCAGCCGGCCAGTTGACCGCCTCCTCGCTGATTGCGCTGCCGCTGTCGCTACTGGCCGATCGCCCCTGGGCGCTTGCCGCACCGCCGCTCGATGCCCTCCTCGCCATCCTGGCGCTGGCACTGCTGTCGACCGCCTTCGGCTACATCCTCTATTTCCGGATCATGGCGTCGGCCGGCGCCACCAATGCCTCGCTCGTCACCCTGCTGGTGCCGCCGAGCGCCATCCTTCTTGGCGTGCTCTTCCTCGGCGAAAGGCTGACACTGGGTGAATTTTCCGGCATGGCGCTGATCGGTTTCGGCCTCGTCATTCTCGACGGCCGCGCCTATCACCTGCTGGCGAAAGCTGTTTGAACCGGTTGCGAATTTCGTATGTTTTCAACCGGTTGTCCATCCGCCATGTTTTAGACGCATAGGTAAATCCACAGTCGCCTGATTTAACGGCATGTTAAATTGTGTGAACAAAAATTTGTTGAGAATTATTGATTTATATCAAAGGCTTGCAAGAACGCTATTCGACTTATCCACCGAACCGTTCTGCAGCGCAGCATAAGATCTGCTTCCCAACCGACATATTTCAGACATATTATTGGCCGGTTAACGCGAGGAGACAGACATGGGACTCACGCAATCCTTGAATGTTCTGTTGGTCAGTGCAGCGTTTGCTTTCGTCCTGTCCATGCTCTTCATCTGAGCTGGCCGACGAAAGTGTAATGACTGATAGTGCCTAAACTCCTGAATAGCTGATCAATCCGCCAACGAAAAAGCGCATGTCCCGCCCGACATGCGCTTTTCACTTTTACGGCGCCGCGTGTCTTTTCAGACGCGCAAAGATCAGGCGGCTGCACCCGCACTTTTTGCCACCGGGCGGGAGAGGCCGAGATTGTCGAGCACGGCGGAAACCAGCGGCGCACGGTTCATCGTGTAGAGATGGAAATCATGGATGCCACGCCGGACGAGATCTTCGATCTGTTCGGCAGCGACTTCGGCGGCGACCTTCGCCCGCTCCTCGGGCTTGTCGTCAAAGCCTGCGAAGCGCTCGTCGAGAAAGGCGGGGATGATGGTGCCGCAGGCGCCGGCGAAGCGCTTCAGCTGCGTCAGATTCTGGATCGGCATGATGCCGGGCACGACTGGGATCGAGATGCCGGCGCCGCGCACCCGCTCCAAGTAACGCTCGAAATTGTCGTTGTCGAAGAAGAACTGCGTCAGCGCCCGGTCGGCGCCATTGTCGGCCTTGCGCTTCAGCATGTCGATATCGGCCGCCGTATCGCGGCTTTCCGGGTGTCTTTCCGGATAGGCGGAAACCGAAATCTCGAAATCGCCGATTTCCTTGAGGCCGGCCACCAACTCCGCCGCATTGGCGTAACCGCCGGGATGCGGCTGGTAGGGCGCCCCGGCGCCGCCGGGCGCATCGCCGCGCAGCGCCACGAAATGCGTCACGCCGGCTTTGCGGAACGTATCAACCACCTGATGCGTCTCCTCCTTGGTCGCGCCGACACAGGTGAGATGCGAGGCGGTGGCAAGCGGCGTCTGCGACAGGAAACGCGTGACGGTGGTCAGCGTCGGCGCCTTGGTGGTGCCGCCTGCGCCATAGGTCACCGAGACGAAATCCGGGTCCCAGTCCTGCAGCTGGCTGACGGTATGCCAGAGCTGCCCTTCCATCTCCTCCGATTTCGGCGGGAAGAATTCGAAGGAGACCCTGATGTTGCGGCCGCGTGCTTCGTTTTTCGAAACCATGTCATACCCTCCCGGCAAATGTAGGTTCGGCACCTTCGCTCGCCTGCGAAGCCATGAGGCGCCTCGGATCGCGCGCGAGCCAGACGGTAACCGTCAAGCCTTGCCCGCTTTGCTGACCCGGATGAAGATCGACGGCCTGCTCGACGTCGAGCCCGGCCTTGCGCAACCAGTCGGACATCGCCTGGTGCGAAAAGCCGAGACGGACATGCGCATGCTCGTCGCGGAGATATTCGAGCGTGTGCGGCGCCAGGTCGATGACCACGAGCCGGCCGCCCGGCCGGAGCATGCGCGCCGCTTCCGCGATCGCAATTTCCGGCTGATCGAAAAAGTGCAACACCTGATGGATCGTCACCAGGTCGAAATCCTGTCCCTCGAACGGCAGGTTCAGGATATCGGCGTGGCGCACGGTGGCCTTGGTGATGCGGGACTTGTCGAGATTGGCACGCGCCACGCTCAGCATGTCGCGGCTGGCATCGACGCCGGTCGCGCGGCGGTAGAGCCCGGACAAAAGTTCGAGGATACGGCCGGTGCCGGTGCCGAGATCGAGCAGAGAGTCGATCGGCTGGCTGCCGAGCAGCCGGATGACGGCGGCGTCGACCTCTTCGTCGGCGGCATGCAGACGGCGAAGCTCGTCCCATTCGGCCGCGTTGCGGCTGAAATAGGCCTGCGCCCGCTCGGCGCGCTGGCGCTTGACCTGCGAAAGCCGCTCGCCGTCGCGAAGGATAGTCGGATCGTTCTCGGAAACATGCTTGAGCAGCGCCCGCACCAGCATGGCGGCCTTGCCGTCCTGCTTGAGGCGGAAATAGGCCCAGGCGCCCTCCTGGTAGCGTTCGATCAGTTCGGCCTCGCCGAGCAGCTTCAGGTGACGGGAGATGCGGGGCTGGGATTGGCCGAGAATTTCGGTAAGATCGGTCACCGTCAGGTCGCCGCTGTCAAGAAGCGCCAGAAGACGCAGGCGCGTGGGCTCGCCGGCCGCCTTCAAGACGTCCACCAGCGCATCCAGTCCAAGCTTCAAGGGTTCGCTCATCTTCGATCCAATCAAGATATAAAGATATCTTTATGTGATTTGAAAAGCGGTGGCAAGCGAGAATTCGCTCTCTCCACGAAATTGCCTGCTCAAATTGCGACAAAGCCAGACATGAAAAAGCCCCGGCCGAACCGGGGCTCTCGCAAGCGAAAACAGCTGGAATAAATCAGCGCGTCAGACGCTTGTGGGCTTGGCTGCCCGGGTTAAGGGCGTCGGGGCCAAGGCGGCGCACCTTGTCCTGTTCATAATCCTCGAAGTTGCCTTCGAACCATTCGACATGGCCGTCGCCTTCGAAAGCGAGGATATGCGTCGCCAGACGGTCGAGGAACATGCGATCGTGGCTGATGATGATGGCACAGCCGGCGAAATTCTCCAGCGCGTTTTCCAGTGCACCCAGCGTTTCCGTATCGAGGTCGTTGGTCGGTTCGTCGAGCAGCAGAACGTTGCCGCCGGCCTTCAGCATCTTGGCAAGGTGAACGCGGTTGCGCTGACCGCCGGAGAGATTGCCGACCTTCTGCTGCTGGTCGCCGCCTTTGAAGTTGAAGGCGCCGCAATAGGCGCGGGAGTTCATGTCGAACTTGCCGAGCTTGATGATTTCGGCGCCGCCGGAGATTTCCTCCCAGACCGTCTTGTCGGCCGCAAGGGTGTCACGGCTCTGGTCGACATAACCGAGATGCACGGTCTCGCCGATGCGGATCGAACCGCCATCCGGCGTTTCCTGGCCGGTGATCATCCTGAATAGCGTCGTCTTACCGGCGCCGTTCGGGCCGATGATGCCGACGATACCGCCCGGCGGCAGCTTGATCGACAGATCGTTGATCAGCGTGCGGCCCTCGAAGCCCTTGGTGATGCCGTCCATCTCGATGACCACCTGGCCGAGGCGCTCGCTGACCGGGATGATGATCTGCGCGTCGCCGGGACGCTGCTTTTCGGCGGCATCCACCAGTTGCTCGTAGGACTTGATGCGCGCCTTGGATTTGGCCTGACGGGCCTTCGGGCTGGACGCGATCCATTCCTGTTCGCGGCTGATCGCCTTCTGGCGCGATGCGTCTTCGCGGCTTTCCTGCAGCATGCGCTTGGCTTTCGCCTGCAGGTAGGCCGAGTAGTTGCCCTCATAAGGAATGCCACGGCCGCGGTCGAGTTCGAGGATCCATCCGGTGACGTTGTCCAGGAAGTAGCGATCGTGGGTGATCATCATCACGGCGCCCGGATAGTCGCGCAGATGCTTTTCGAGCCAGGCGATGGTTTCGGCGTCCAGGTGGTTGGTCGGTTCGTCGAGCAGCAGCAGATCCGGCTGGGAAAGCAGCAGGCGGCAGAGCGCGACACGGCGACGCTCACCACCGGAAAGGCTGGTGACTTCAGCGTCGCGCGGCGGGCAACGCAGCGCTTCCATCGCCATCTCGACCTGGCTTTCCAGATCCCAGAGGTTCTGGCTGTCGATGACGTCCTGAAGCTTGGCGCCCTCTTCCGCCGTCTCATCGGAATAGTTCATCATCAATTCGTTGTAACGATCGAGGACAGCCGTCTTCGAGGCAACACCTTCCATGACGTTCTCGAACACCGTCTTGTTGGGATCGAGATGCGGCTCCTGCTCCAGATAGCCAACCGTCGCACCTTCGGCGAGCCAGGCTTCGCCGGTATACTCCTTGTCCTGGCCCGCGATAATGCGCAGTACGGTGGATTTACCCGCTCCGTTCGGACCGAGGATACCGATCTTGGCATCCGGGTAGAACGAAAGGTGGATATTCTCCAGGATCTTCTTGTTGCCATAGGCCTTGTTGAGGCCGGACATATGATAGATGAACTGACGTGCCATGCTGCGCTGCTCCGGGCGGGAAACTTTGATTGTGCCGCTATGTAGGCGAAACAGCGCCTCCGGGCAACGCCGAAACCCGGTTTACTCAGGATTTCCGGTCAAAAGCCCGCAGCGTCGACGACGCCTTCGTCGCAGCCGAACGACGTTTTTCCCGCACCCTGGATCAGATCGGCAAGCCCGGCACTTTTCGCCGATGCCGCTCCGGCGGCTTCCGAAAGCCCGATCGTCAGCTCGCTGATCATCCTGATATTGCCGGCCCGCCGGCAGCTCATCTTGACACGATCGCCGGCACCCGGCCCGAAGCTCTTGTCAAAAGCCGCCTTGATCGCTTCGGCCTTGACCGGCTTGCCGATATTGGCAGCGAAGAGATCGCGCACGGCCGACGCGTTGAGTGCGCCTACAAGATGCACACCAACGCCGAAATAGTCGTCGGCGCTCATCTTCGTGCAGGCGCCATGCTTTACCCATTCATGCCGTTCCAGGCCGGATTGCGTGCCGGGCATCGCCTTTGCCAGCGCCGTCTTCGTCTCGTCCGAAAGCGTGACCTCCGGCAGCTTGTTCCAGTCGCCGTCCTTGTCGGCGGCCTTCTGATCGGCGCTCACGCCGCAATAATCCTGCCGCATTGGCCAAAGCCCGTGCAACGAAAAGTTCGTCGCGTCATGGCGCTCCGTGGCCTGCGTAGCGCATTCAGCCTTCTTCTGGTTTGTCTGGCAAAAAGCCGGCTGCCAGCTCGCCGCCAGAATGAAGCGGGTGCGCCCGCCGGCCTCCTGCGCCACGGCGGCGCCGGCAATAACCATCGACACAGCGAACGACAAGGTACGCAACTGCATGCTGCTCATTTCAACCCCCAAAAAAGAACAATACAGGAACAAATAAGCATGAAGATTGAAAGGCCGCAACCCTGAATCGCAACAAGGCCGCAATTTGTTATCGGATAATCAAACGCCGATGTTGCAATTACCCGGCGATCTGGTCTGTTGCCGCCGGGAGGACCCACATGTTTTCTGAAACGCAAAGGCTCGTCGTACCTGGGGCGTCGCTGGCCTATCACCATGCCAAGGCCGAAGCTGCGGTCCGCGGCATCCTATTGATATCGCATGGCTTGGCCGAACATTCGAAACGATACCGCTCCTTTGCCGAGGCGATGGCAGAGCACGGCTATCACGTCTATGCCCACGATCATCGCGGCCACGGCGAGACGACGGCACCCGATGCGCCGATCGGCCGCTTTGCCCGGCGCGGTGGGGTCGAAAGGGTGATCGGCGACGTCATCGCCATGCGCGGCCATGCGGCCTCCCGCCATCCCGGCCTGCCGGTGATCCTCTTCGGCCATTCGATGGGCGGCCTCATCGCCCTCAATGCAGCCGTCACCGCTCCGGCCGACTTCGATGCTGTCGCCATCTGGAATTCGAATTTCGCCGTCGGCCTTGCCGGCCGAACCGCCCAGTCGATGCTGCTTGCCGAGCGCATGCTGAAGGGCTCCGACGTGCCGAGCGGCCTGTTGCCGAAGCTCACCTTCGGCACCTGGGGCAAATCCATTGCCGGCCGCCGCACCGAGTTCGATTGGCTGTCGCGTCGTCCTGATGAAGTCGACAAGTATGTCGCCGATCCACTCTGCGGCTTCGACGCCTCGGTCTCTCTCTGGCTCGATCTGTTCGAACTGACCTTCCGCGCGCCGCGGAAAATCCATCTCGACCGGCTGCCGCGGGATATGCCGATCCATCTCGTCGGCGGTGGAGAGGACCCGGCGACGGAGCGGGGAAAAGCCGTGCGCTGGCTGTCAAACCATTTGAAAGGCCGGGGCTTCTCCCGTATCAGCACTCAGATATATCAGGACATGCGACACGAAACGCTGAACGAGACCGGCGCGGATGCGGCGATCGCAGCCTTCGCCGACTGGTGCGACAAGGCGATCGCAAGATCCTGAGCGACCAATATCCTGAGTGACAGGGATTTCATCATGAACAGCACCTCCGCCCGCCCCGTTTCGTCCGCCTCCGACGTGACGATGGGGCTTGTGTTGATGGTTCTTTCGGTGATGGTCTCGCCGCTCATCGATATTTTTGCCAAGCTTGCGATCACGACCGTGCCATCCGGGGAGATCACCGCCGGCCGTTTCATCGTCCAGGCGCTCTGCATGCTGCCACTCGTGATATGGCGGCGCAGCTTCACCGATTTCTCCTGGCGACAGAGCCTGTTCCATGCCATCCGCGGCGCGATCATCACCGTCTCGATGATCTCCTTCGTCACGACGTTGAAATATATGGCGGTCGCCGACGCGATCGCGATCTTCTTCGTCGAGCCGATCATGGTGACGATCCTCGGTGGCATCTTCCTGAAGGAGACAATTGGCTGGCGGCGTTATACCGCCTGCGGCGTCGGCTTCTTCGGGGCGATGCTGATCATCCAACCGAGTTTCGAAGAGGTCGGCTACATCGCGCTTCTGCCTGTCGTCAGCGCGCTCTGCATCGCGATCTTCGTGCTGATGACCCGCGCCCTTTCGCGCAGGGAAGACCCCTGGTCGATGCAGTTCCAGATGAGCATCTGGGGCCTGCTCTTCTGTGTCCTCCTGCTTTTCCTGGGTCAGGGAACCGGCTCCGACCTCTTCGATCCGGTCATGCCGGAAGGCCGCGCCTGGTTCTATGTCGCCGGCGTCGGCGCCATGGCCGCAATCACCGGCATCCTCGGCGTCTACGCCTATCGCGCAGCACCGGCCTCGACGCTGGCGCCGCTGCAATATTTCGAGATCGTTTCGGCGACAATCTTCGCCTGGCTGGTCTTCGGCGACTTTCCGGATGCGGTCAAATGGCTCGGCATTGTCATCATCGTGGCATCGGGCTTCTACATCCTCTGGCGCGAGCGCCGCTTTGCTTCAAAGCCTGTATCCGATACATCTGAGGTGACGCTGGCACCTTAAAACTAGAATGCGAGCATAATGTCATCCGAAAACCGCTCACACTTTTCGGCATCATGCTCTGAACCTGCCGGAGGAACATGACGGAGACCGTGACGAAAAAGCCGCCGCTTGCCGGTATCCGGGTGATCGAGCTTGCCCGCGTGCTCGCCGGCCCCTGGGCGGGACAGATGCTCGCCGATCTCGGCGCCGACGTCATCAAGGTCGAAAATCCCGACGGCGGCGACGATACGCGCCAATGGGGCCCACCCTTCGTCGGGGGCGCCGACGGCGAGAATCTCTCGGCCGCCTATTACCACGCCGCCAATCGCGGCAAGCGCTCCGTCACTGCCGATCTGAAGAGCGCCGAAGGCCAGGATCTCGTCCGCCGCCTCGTCTCCACCGCCGATGTGGTCATCGAGAATTTCAAGCTCGGCGGCCTCGTCAAATATGGGCTCGATTATGACAGCCTGCGCAAGGTGAACCCGAAGCTCGTCTATTGCTCGATCACCGGCTTCGGCCAGAACGGCCCTTATGCCAGCCTCGCCGGCTACGATTACATCGTCCAGGGCATGTCCGGCTTCATGTCGATCACTGGTGAACCAGGCGGCCAGCCGATGAAGGCAGGCGTCGCCATCGCCGATATCTTCACCGGCATCTATGCCGTCTCGGCGATCGAAGCCGCCCTGATCCACGCCCTGAAGTCAGGCGAAGGCCAGTTGGTCGACATGGCCCTGCTCGATGTGCAATCGGCCGTGCTCGCCAATCAGAACATGAACTACCTGGTTTCCGGCGAGGCACCGACCCGCCTCGGCAACGCCCATCCCAATATTTCGCCCTATGAGGTCGTGCCGACGGCGGATGGTTATCTCATTCTCGCAGTCGGAAACGATGGGCAGTTCCGTCGCCTCTGCACCATCCTCGGCCTGGAGACCGTCGCCGGCGACGAGCGTTTCGCCACCAACATGGCCCGCGTCGGCAATCGCGGCGAAGTGCGACGCCTCGTCTCCACCGAGACGCTGAAATGGCAGAAGGCGGATCTGCTGAAGGCCTGTGAGGAGAACGCGGTTCCATCAGGCGCCATCAACACGATCGAGGAAATGTTCGCCCATCCGCAGATACAGGCCCGCGGCCTGCGCATCGACCTTGCGGATGCTGTCGGCACCGTGATCCCCGGTGTCAGGACGCCGGTGGTGCTGTCGGAGACGCCGCTGCGTTATATCAGGCCGAGCCCGCGTCTCGGCGAGCACCAGGCAGAAATTCTGGCGGAACTCGCCGAGCGCGAAAGGAAGGCATCGTCATGAAGAAGGCATTGTTATGAAGAAGACGGGCGGAGAACTAATCGTCGAGGCACTGAAGGCGAACGGCGTCAAGCGCCTCTCATGCGTGCCCGGCGAGAGCTTCCTCGCCGCGCTCGACGCGTTGCGCGACAGCGATATCGACGTCCTCGTCTGCCGCCAGGAGGGCGGAGCGGCGATGATGGCGGATTGCTGGGGCCGGCTGACCGGCGAACCCGGCATTTGCATGGTGACCCGTGGCCCCGGCGCCACCAACGCCTCCGCCGGCCTGCATATATCAAGGCAGGACTCGATCCCGATGATCCTGTTCATCGGCCAGGTACAGCGGGAAGCACGCGAGCGCGAGGCCTTCCAGGAGGTCGAGTTCCGCCGCGCCTTCACCGAATTCGCCAAATGGGTGGGTGAGATCGACGATGCCGCCCGCATTCCCGAATTCGTCACCCGCGCCTTTGCGGTCGCAACCTCCGGCCGGCCCGGCCCTGTCGTGCTGACGCTGCCGGAGGACATGCTGCGCGATGAAGTCGAGGCACCCCGCGCCAGGCATTATGCCAACGTCGAGGCCCATCCCGGCCGCCGCCAGATCGACGATTTCTATCTCCGCTTGCTGAAGGCGGAGCGGCCGATGGTGATCCTTGGCGGCACACGCTGGGATGCCGATGCCGTCGCCGATTTTCAGAGCTTCGCCGAGCGTTTCCAACTGCCCGTCGGCTGCTCCTTCCGCCGGCAGATGCTGTTCGATCATCTTCATCCCTCTTATGCCGGCGATGTCGGGATCGGCATCAATCCGGCATTGGCGAAAGAGATCAAGGAAAGCGACCTGCTGATCCTCCTCGGTAGCCGCATGTCGGAAATGCCGTCCTCGTCCTATACGCTGATCGATGTCCCCTACCCCCAGCAATCGCTGGTGCACATCTATCCCGACCCTTCCGAGCTCGGCCGCGTCTATCGCCCGGATCTTGCCATCTGCGCGGCACCTGCCGATTTCGTCGCCGCGCTCGCCGATCTGGAAGCGCCGGCCGAACCGCACTGGACCGAGCGCACCGCGGGCCTGCACCAGGCCTATCTCGCCTGGTCGACCCCGCCAACGACAGGTCCGGGCGCCGTCCATATGGGGCCGATCATGGAATGGCTGGAGGCCAATACCAGGCCGGAGACGATCTTCACCAATGGTGCGGGCAACTACGCCACCTGGGTGCACCGCTTCCATCGTTTTCGCCGTTTCAACACCCAAGCCGCCCCCACCTCCGGCTCGATGGGTTACGGCCTGCCGGCGGCGGTGGCCGCCAAGCGACTGTTTCCCGAGCGCGAGGTCATCTGCTTTGCCGGCGACGGCTGCTTCCTGATGCACGGCCAGGAATTCGCCACTGCCATCCGCTATGGCCTGCCGATCATCGCAGTCGTCGTCAACAATGGCATCTACGGCACGATCCGCATGCATCAGGAACGCGAGTATCCCGGCCGCGTTAGCAGCACCGATCTGACCAATCCCGACTTCGCGGCCCTTGCCCGCGCCTATGGCGGCCACGGCGAGACGGTGGAAACGACAGCGGATTTCGCCCCGGCCTTCGAGCGGGCACGCGCCAGCGGCAAGCCCGCAATCATCGAGGTCAAGCTCGATCCCGAAGCGATCACACCGACACGCACGCTTTCGGAAATCGCGCAAACAAAAAGCCGGTGAGCACGCGCAGTGCTCACCGGCTTCAGGCAATCGGAATGGTGTGACTTAGAGCGGTTCAGCTTTTCATAGAAGCGCAGAGCCGCTCTAATCTTTTGCTTTTTGCGCAATCCCGGACGGAAAACCGCTTCGCACTTTTCCTGGAGTTACTCTAGTCGAGTGCGGCCGTGATGATGAACTCGACCTTGTATTTCGGCGCAGCGAGCTTGGCTTCGCTGGTGGCGCGGGCCGGCGGATTGGCCGGATCGATCCAGCCTTCCCAGACGGCGTTCATCTCGGCGAAATCGGCGATATCGGACAGGTAGATGATCGTCTGCAGGATCTTCGACTTGCTGCTGCCCGATGCAGCCAGCAGGCGGTCGACTTCGGCAAGCGAGGACTTGCACTGATCGGTGACGCTTTCGCCCTCGCCGACCTGACCTGCGAGATAGACCGTGTTGCCGTGAATGACGGCGCCGCTCATGCGCGAGCCGACGTCGATACGCTTGATGCTCATTATAGTCTCCTGAGTGAATGGAAGGTGGCGGCGCTGAGGTTCAACGCCGGAAAATCGACCCGCCGGAACGGGCTCAATTACGGATATGGTGGGTCTTCTGGTAAATCGCCGTCGAGCGTGCGCCAGAGCGGCAATAGCCGAGCATCGGCCGCGGGAATTCATCGAGCGCGTCGACCATGCCCTGCACGGCTTCCTCGGTCACGCCCATCGGTCCAACCGGCACATGGGCGATCTCGAGGCCGAGCTCCTTGGCGCGCGCCTCGATGATGGAGAACGACGTCTGGTCGGGACTTTCGTGGTCAGGACGGTGGCAGACGATCGATTTGAACCCCAGCGCCTTGATCTCGTCGAGCTCGTCCAGCGTGATCTGGCCTGAAACCGAATATTCATCGTCGATCTGGCGAATATCCATCGTCTTGTCTCCTCAAAAATCGTGGGCTGAAGGTCTACGACGGAGGTCTGCCAGCGTCAACAAGACTTCGCTCACAGGAAGGTAAAGGTCAGCGCATAGCTGCGGCTCTCGCCGGGCGCCAGCATATTAAACTCACCAGCGGCCTGAAGCTCGTCGCGCGATATCCAGCGATGCGAAACCGGCTCGATACCGATGATATGGGCCGGCGCCTTCTGGTTCCGCCAGACCTGCAGATGGGGCAGCGTGTCGGCGCGGAAGCGCACACGCAGCGTCCTGCCGCCGATTGCGGCGATCGGTCCGAGGCGGACCTCCGCGAAACCCTCCTCCGTCGCCGGCGCCGCGACGCAGAAGATGCCGCCCGGCTCCTCGCCGAATGCCCAGGGGAAACCGCCATTCTCCAGCATCCGACCTTCGAGCCGCGTGCCCTCGTCCAGCCATTTGCCGCCAGTGTTCATGTGGTACATCAGGAAGGTCGGCACCATCCGATCGCTCGTATTGACGACCCGGTCCTCGAGCCGTACCTCGCCGGTCGCCCCGTCGATCCGCCACAGCCGCTCGATGCGCTGCGGCAGTCCTTCGACGGTGGTGATGTCGATATCGGCGCGGCATTCGGCATTGCCATTCTCGAACTTTGTCCACAGCACCTTTGCTGCATGGCCGGAGGCCGATCCGTGCAGCGGATAGACCTTGCCGTCATCCCGACCGGGAATCGGCTGGCGGTGGCGGATATGATCCGGCCCGCAGGTGAACAGGAAGCCTTCGAGCGAGTGATCGATTCGCGCATCACCGTCGTCGGGAATGGCGCGTTTCGGCGCGATATCGACACCGTCGACGATGCATCCGCCGATATCCAGCACCGATGTTTCGTCCAGCATCAGGCGCGGCCCGCTTGCGGCGGCAAATTCGATCATCACGGTCTCCTCGGGGAATTATCGGCCCTTAGAGCGCCGTGCGTCCTTTCGGACGTACAAAGGACGCTCTAACACTTTGAATCGACGCATCATGCTTTCCGAAAATCGATTCCGCTTTTCGAAAAGCATGATGCGCTAGCGTTAGGTTTCGCGCCGCCATTCGTCAATCAGCGCCATCCCATCTTGTGTTTTTGCAGCAACCGTGGATTTTGCGGAACTGACACAAGGACGCAAACGTTTATGAGTAAAAGGAAATCTTAGTGATTTTCATATTTTGTTCAGCACGGTTTCATAAATTCCACACTAGCGTCAAAATTCGCAGGTGTGTGTCTGCCCAGTCACTGTTCGAGGTATGAGACGTGAATCGCTTTTTGAAGTCGGCATTTTGCTTCGCGGCCGTCCTGGCTGCCCTTGCGGCTACACCGCCGGAGGCAGGCGCGCAGCAGTTCCGCGACCGCCGCCAGAGCGATATCGTGCTTGTGACGCCGAGCGGCGAAATCCTCGACTATGTTCCACCTGGCTATATCTACGCCCGGGACCAGAGTGGCAATCGCGTGTTGATTGACGGCTATGGCAACGTCGTCGCCACCGAGATGCGCGCGCGGGGCTACTATCCGCCGCGGCCGGGCCCGCGCGAGGTCTATAACGACCAGTATGGCAACGACCCCTATTATTCCGACAACAATCCCGATGGCGATACACGTTATTCCGAGCGCGGCGCCGTCACCGGCGGCATTCCGCGTGATGCCGCGATCGAACGCCGGCCGCTCGGCGAGCAGCCCTATCCCGATGATAACAGCATCGGCAATCCGCAGCCTGGCGACGATTATGCCTCGATCGACCCGGACCAGCAGATCCCGCCCGCCGACCAACCGAAGGCCGCACCCGATGAGCCCGTCATCACGCTGAAGAATAAGTCGAAGCCCGAGATCGTCGCATTGCAGGTCTTCCTCGATCGCGCCGGCATCTCTCCGGGCGTCATCGACGGCCATATGGGCTCGAACGTCACCAAGGGGATCTATGCCTATGACCAGATGACCGGGTCGAAGCTCGATCCCAACGACACCGATGCCATTCTGGAAGAGCTGCGCATGAATGGTGGCCTGCCTGTCATCAGCTACACGATCACGCCGGCCGATGCCGCCGGTCCCTTCGTCGCCGAGATCCCGGAAGATTATTCACATAAGGCGCTGTTGCCGTCGCTGGCTTACACCTCGACCACCGAGATGCTCGCCGAGCGTTTCCACATGGATGAGGCTTTCCTCAAGGAGATGAACCCCGGCGCCGACTTCACCGTTCCCGGCACCGTCATCAAGGTCGTCAATCCGGGCGAGCCGAAGAGCGGCGCTGTCGCCCGCATCATCGCCGACAAGGGCCGCAAGCAGGTCTTCGCCTATGACGGCGCCGGCAATCTCCTCGCCGCCTACCCGGCATCGATCGGCTCCACCGACACGCCCTCTCCGTCAGGCTTGGTGAACGTCGAGCGTGTCGCCTTCAATCCCGGCTATACCTACAATCCGAAGATCAATTTCCAGCAGGGTGCCAACGACAAGATCCTCAACATCCCGCCCGGCCCGAACGGCCCCGTCGGCACCGTCTGGATGGCGCTCTCCAAGCCGACCTACGGCATTCACGGCACGCCCGAACCCTCGAAGATCGGCCGCACTCAGAGCCACGGTTGTATCCGTCTGACCAACTGGGATGCGACAGAGCTTGCCAAGATGGTCAAGCCGGGAGTGACGGTCGAATTCGTCGACTGAACATACCATCGCGTCTTCAGGCGGAATGACCGCAAAGCGAACAGACAACAATGTCACGTGACTGGATCGACCAACACGCGGCTGGATCGGTGCTGCCCCGCACTTTGACACAACAATCTAGCGCGGGCCGCGACGGCAGTTCAAAATTGCTCTCCCGTACCAAAGTTTGGAACTCGAAAGCGCGCCAAAAAGCTATTAAATCTGTAGATTTCACTTCCTAACATTTTGGAGGTCGCATGAAATCGCTTGTTCGATTGGCTTTAAGCGTCTTGGCGGGTTTGGTCGCAGTTGGCACGGCGCAGGCTGCCGATGTCTCGGAAATTCGCGTGGACTGGGCGACCTACAACCCGGTCAGCCTCATTCTGAAGGATGAAGGCATTCTGGAAAAGGAATTCGAAAAGGATGGGATCAAGATAACCTGGGTCCAGTCCGCAGGCTCCAACAAAGCCCTGGAATTCCTGAATGCCGGCTCCCTCGACTTTGGTTCGACGGCGGGTGCGGCTGCATTGATCGGCCGCGTCAACGGCAACCCGATCAAATCCATCTATGTGTATTCGCGTCCGGAATGGACCGCGCTCGTAACACGCAAGGATACCGGCATCGCCAAGGTCCAGGACCTCAAGGGCAAGTCCATCGCCGTGACGCGCGGCACCGACCCGCACATTTTCCTGGTGCGCGCCCTCGCCGATGCAGGTCTGACTGAAAAGGACGTTTCGCTTGTTCTGCTGCAGCACGCGGACGGCCGCCTTGCGCTGAAGCGGGGCGACGTCGACGCTTGGGCCGGCCTCGATCCGATCATGGCCTCCGCCGAGATTGAAGATGGCGATGTGCTGTTCTATCGCAAGCCGGAAAACAACAGCTGGGGCGTGCTTAACGTGCGCGAAGAGTTTGCTACCGCGCATCCTGATCTCGTCAAACGCGTGCTTGCTTCCTACGAGAAGGCGCGCATTGAAGCTCTGAAAGATCCGACCAAGCTCAAAGCCGCCCTCGTTGCCGCCACCAAGCTGCCCGACACGGTGATAGAGCGCCAGCTGGAGCGCACGAACCTCACCTATTCCGTGATCGGCGATGCACAGCGGGAGACGATCGAAGCAGCGGGTCTCGCTTTGCAAAAGGCCGACGTCATCAAGGCGGATGTCGATGTCGTCAAGACCGTATCGGCGCTGGTCGATCCCAGCTATGCCTCGGCCGCACTCGGCCAGTGAAGCGATAGAAAGAGCGTTCCCATGTCCTTGGTGCACATCGCGCTGTCATGGCACAATGCGGAAACAGGAAGGGAGACCCGGCAGCGCCGGGTTTCGCCTTTCGATCGCCCGATTGTCGGAATCGTGTTTCCGGTTGCGTTGTTTGCCGCCTGGGAAATCCTCGTTCGTGCGGGAATGGTCGGAGGTCGTTTGATGCCCCCGCCCTCGAAAATTCTCTATACGGTCTATGCGCTGGCGGCCTCCGGCGATCTGGCAACGCATGTCGGCGCGACGCTGCGCAGAGTGGCGATCGGCTTCGCCTTCGGGTCCCTGGCGGGGACCGTTCTTGGGGCGCTGACCGGGTACTCCAAACCGCTCGCACGTCTGCTGGATCCGACCCTGCAGGCTCTGAGAGCCATTCCCTCCATTGCCTGGGTGCCACTGTTCATCCTGTGGTTCGGTATCTTCGAAGCCTCTAAAGTCGCCCTGATTGCCGTTGGCGTCTTCTTCCCGGTCTATCTAGGAGTGTATGGCGCCGTCGTCGGCGTCGACAGGCGCATCGTAGAGGTCGGCCGGGTCTTTCGGCTTTCGGGCTTCGAGCTCATTCGTCTGATCCTGCTGCCGGCGGTCCTTCCGGACTTTATCCTTGCCCTGCGCGCAGGCCTGGGCCTTGGTTGGATGTTCGTCGTTGCGGCGGAATTCATGGGCGCATCCGAAGGCCTGGGATATCTTCTGGTGGATGGTCAGCAACTCGGAAAGCCGGATCAGATCCTGGCGGCTATTTTGATCTTTGCCGTTGTCGGCAAGGCGACCGATAGCCTGCTTCTGATTGCGAGCGCGCCATTCCTGCGCTGGCGCGACACCCATGCGAGCGGGATCTGACATGCTTGACATCCGCTCCCTATCCAAGATCTATCCCAACGGAACACATGCTCTGCAGGACTTCTCCCTCAGTATCGGCAAGGGAGAGTTGGTCGCGGTCATCGGAGGATCGGGTTGCGGCAAGAGCACCCTTCTGAGACTGTTGTCGGGCCTCGAAGGCCCTACACAGGGCGAAATCAGCTTGGAGGGACGGCTGCTGACAGAGCCGGACTCGCTCGTGAATATCGTCTTCCAGGAGCCCCGGCTCTTTCCATGGCTGACAGTCGCGGACAATATCGGTTTCGGCCTGCGCCACCTAGCAAGCAGCGAACGGGATGAGCAGGTATCGGCGGCCCTGGAGAAGATTGGCCTTCGCGGCTACGAGAAGCGCTGGATAAAGGAGCTGTCCGGCGGGCAGGCGCAACGCGTGGCCTTGGCGCGAGCACTCGTGACGAAGCCGGCCGTTCTCCTATTGGACGAGCCCTTCTCCGCACTCGATGCGATGACGCGTGTCGAACTCCAGGATCATCTGATCGATCTATGGCGCGTGAATGCCACGACCATGCTGCTCGTCACGCACGATATCGAAGAGGCAGCCTTTTTGGCGGATCGCGTCGTCGTGATGCGCCCCTGGCCGGGACGCATTCTAGAGGTGGTCGATATAGGTCTGCCGCGACAACGCAATCGCATGTCGGACGAATTGGCCGAAGTCAAAAGGCGTCTTTCCGCCCTTCTGGCTCATTCTCTCAATGATGGCAGCCACACGGCAAGCGCCTGAAAAACAAAATGCGTCGTGGAGCGAACCGGACGCACTTCGTTCGAGGATGCGGGAACTGTCAGGCTGCCGTCGCCATGCGGGCGGACGCCACCAGCCTCACCGGCAGTTTGCGCATCATTTCCTCGGCAAAACAGGTGGCGTTTTCGCGGGCCTTGTCGAGGTTGCTGACGCGCGTCGGATCAATCGTGTGCAGCGTGCCGCCACAGTCGAAGATGTCGCGAAAGGCGGAGCGTTCGATAATGGCAGTGTCCAGCACCGGTACATGCCGCTCGCTGAGCAGCGACTTGACGACTTGCAGCGCCCGTGTCGTCACCATCGAGTTGACGCGGGTGAGCACCACCGAATGGCCGATCTTGATGCCGGCCTTCTCGTCCAGATACTGCAGCAGTTCGAGTACCTGCGCGCCGCCGCGCGCGTCCATCGCACAGCCCTGGATCGGGATCAGCACGTGGTCGGACAGGCCGACGGCGGTGGCAAGCAGCGGATTGCGTGCACCCGGCAGGTCGACGATGAAATAGTCGGTATTGTGCTTGTTCTCGCTGATATGCAGCGGTAGCGACGCGGTTGTCACGAAATCGATCACCGAAAGATTGGGAACATGACCAGAGATCTCGTGCCAGCGCGAAATCCAGTGCTGCGGATCGGCGTCGAGAATGGTGACGCGATAGCCTTTGCGGGCAAGCTCGGTCGCGAGCAGGAGAACAGCGGTCGTTTTGCCGGCGCCGCCCTTGGTATTTGCGAATGTGATGACAGGCATGTTCGGTCCTCGGAAGGAAATGGTGCGAGCCGGAATTGCTCATTTACGCACCCTCAGAGCATCGTGCGGTTAATCCATCCTTTCTAATCATGGTTAACAAATTGGAAACACGCGCGGCGAAATTGCAGCCGGTATTTTTCACATCCCTAAAACTAGGGATGCCGCCCGAATGAAAAAAGCCTGGAAAACCGCGGTTTTCCAGGCCAATTAGTAGGTCCGCTCTTATGTTGTCAGAAGCAATCCCTGAAAAGGGCCTTGGTATTTTCGAGCGTCATTGCAACCGGGTTGCCGCCCGCACTCGGATCTTCAATCGCCATGGCCGACAATTCGTCGATGCGGTCGGCCGCAATTCCCATTGCCGACAGCGTCTCCGGCACCCCGAGTTCGGAGCGGAGCTTCAGCACATAGTCGTAGAACCCGTCGAAACCGCCCGCGATGCCGAGATAGGCGGCGGCGCGGCCGATCTTCTCCTCGATCGCCTTGCGGTTGAAGCGCAGCACCGCCGGCATCACCACCGCATTGGTCATGCCGTGATGGGTGTTGTAGACGGCGCCGATCGGGTGCGACAGCGCGTGGATGGCGCCGAGCCCCTTCTGGAAGGCGACCGCGCCCATGGCGGCGGCCGACATCATGTTGGCGCGGGCCTCCAGATCGGTGCCTTCCCTATAGGCGCGCGGCAGGAACTCCTTGACGAGGCGCATGCCTTCCAACGCGATGCCGGCCGACATCGGGTGATAGAAGGGCGAGGAATAGGCCTCCAGGCAATGAGCGAAGGCATCCATGCCGGTGCCGGCCGTGATGATCTTCGGCATGCCGACCGTCAGTTCCGGATCGGAGATGACGACGCCAGGCAGGAACTTCGGATGGAAGATGATTTTCTTCACATGGGTTTCGGAATTGGTGATGACGCTGGCGCGCCCGACTTCCGAACCGGTGCCCGCCGTCGTCGGCACGGCGACAATCGGGGCGATGCCCTCAAGGCTCGCACGCGTCCACCAGTCGCCGATATCTTCAAAATCCCAGACCGGCCGCGTCTGGCCGGCCATGAACGCGACGCACTTGCCGAGATCGAGGCCGGAGCCGCCACCGAAAGCAACGACGCCGTCATGGCCGCCGTCCTTGAAGGCCCTGACGCCGGCTTCGAGGTTCTTCTCGTTCGGGTTCGGATCGACATCGGCAAAGATCGCCCGGCCGAGACCGGCATCTTCGAGGATATCGAGCGCAGTCTTGGTGATCGCCATCGAGGCAAGGCCGCGGTCGGTGACGAGCAGCGGCTTCTTGATGCCGAGGCTCTTGCAGGCGTCGGCCAGTTCCGTGATGCGGCCCCGGCCGAGCTTGACCGATGTTGGGTAGCTCCAATTTGCGATGATGTTGCTGCTCATGCTGTGACTTTCTTCAGATGGAAGGATTTCGGGCGCGTCAGATTTTGGAAACCGATGATCGACAGCGAACCGCCGCGGCCGGTCTCCTTGACGCCGGTCCAGCAAAGTGCCGGGTCGAGATAGTCCGCGCGGTTCATGAAAACGGTGCCGGTTTCGATCTCGCGGCCGAGCCGCCCTGCCCGCTCGACATCTTTGGTCCAGAGCGAGGCCGTCAGCCCGTACTGGCTGTCGTTCATCAAAGTGAGTGCCTCCTCATCGCTCTTCACCTTCATGATGCCGACCGCCGGACCGAAAGTCTCTTCGCGCATGAAGGCCATGGAGTGGTCGACGTCGACGAGAATCTGCGGTGCAAGATAGGCGCCGCCGTCATCCTGGGGGAAAAGCTTGGAATCGACAAGCGCTTTGGCGCCCTTGGAAACCGCATCGGCGATCTGCTCGCGCACCACCTTGGCGAAGCGCTTATGTGCCATCGGCCCGAGCGACGTATCGGGATCGAGGGGATTGCCGAGCTTGTAGTTCGACACCCAGGCAACCGACTTCTCGACGAATGCGTCATAGAGCGATTCATGCACGTAGATGCGCTCGATGCCGCAGCAGCACTGGCCGGAATTGTAGGTCGCGCCGTCCATCAGCGTGTCGACGGCCGCCTCAAGATCGGCGTCCTCCATGACATAACCCGGATCCTTGCCGCCGAGTTCGAGGCCGAGGCCGGTGAACGTGCCGGCGGCGGCCCGCTCCATCGACCGCCCGCCTTCGACCGATCCGGTGAAGTTGACGAAATTGAAGCTGCCGGCGGCAATCAGCGCCGACGTCGTTTCGTGATCGAGGAAGACGTTCTGGAACACATCTTCAGGAACGCCGGCCTCGGTGAAGGCCTGCACCAGCCGCTCACCGACCAGCAGCGTCTGCGAGGCATGTTTCAGCACCACGGTATTGCCGGCCATCAATGCCGGCGCAATCGTGTTGATCGCCGTCATATAGGGATAGTTCCACGGCGCGACGACGAAGACGACGCCATGCGCCTCGCGCTCGATGCGGCGCTCGAAACGCTCGCTCTCCTCGACGACGAGAGGCGCCAGCGCATCCGCCGCGATCGAAGCGACATAGTTGGAGCGCTCGTTGAAGCCCTTGTATTCGCCGCCATACTTGACCGGCCGGCCCATCTGCCAGGCAAGCTCCGGCACGACGACGTCGGACATCTCGTTCAGCCGCGCAGCCCCCTTCAGCACCAGTTGCACACGCTCTTCGAGCGGCCGTTTCGCCCAGGCCTTCTGCGCCTTGCGGGCGCGCGCCACCACGTCCTTGGCGGCATCGAAAGAAAGGGCTGCGCGTTCGGCATAGACCGACCCGTCAACCGGTGAAATGCATTGGATCATTACCATGATCGATTCCTGTCCTCGTATTCTTCAAAATCTTTGCGAAGGCCGTAGCCGCTGATCCGCCTGCCGGCACCTCTCCCCGTAAACGGGGCGAAGGGGATATGCCGCACCGGCTTTCCCCAACATCGACGCTGCATTTGGCACGTCCCCTCTCCCCGTTTTTACGGGGAGAGGGTTAGGGTGAGGGGCAGGCAAATCGCAAATGCCTATTAAGCTCTTTCGAAACCGCGCGCCACTTCCCAGTCGGTGATGCGGCGATCGTATTCT
This sequence comes from Rhizobium beringeri, assembly GCF_004306515.1. NCBI lineage: Bacteria > Pseudomonadati > Pseudomonadota > Alphaproteobacteria > Hyphomicrobiales > Rhizobiaceae > Rhizobium > Rhizobium beringeri. The sequence goes on from NZ_SILG01000001.1 coordinate 2,862,757, forward strand.
TCCTGCTCCCATTCAGCAGCGCGGGTGTAATGGTCGATCACGTCATCGCCGAAGGCTTTGCGAAGCATCGCCGATTCCGTCATCTCAGTCGTGGCCGCGCGCAGCGTGCGCGGGATCTCACGAGCGCCCTTGCCGCCATAGGCGTCGCCGACGAAGGGGGCTTCGAGTTCCAGCTTGTTCTCGATCCCGTCAATGCCGGCGGCAAGCAGCGCGGCGAAGGCGAGATAGGGATTGAGATCGGAGCCGCCAACGCGGCACTCGATACGAATTCCCTTGGTTTCCTCGCCGCAGAGCCGGTAGCCGGCGGTGCGGTTGTCCTTGCTCCAGATCGCCTTGGTCGGCGCAAACGTGCCGGCCATGAAGCGCTTGTAGGAGTTGATGTAGGGCGCCAGGAAATAGGTGATCTCGCTCGCATGGGCGAGAAGCCCGGCGACGTAATTGTGCATCAGCGGCGACATGCCGTATTTGCCGGTATGGTCGAAGAACAGCGGCTTTTCCTCGAGGCTCCAGAGCGACTGGTGGATATGCGAGGAACTGCCGGCGGCATTGTAGTTCCACTTGGCGAGGAAAGTGATGGCCTTGCCCTTCGACCAGGCAATCTCCTTGCAGCCGTTCTTGATGATTGCGTGCCGGTCGGCCATGGCGAGTGCATCGGCATAGCGCACATTGATCTCCTCCTGGCCGGCCGAAGCCTCGCCCTTGGAATTCTCGACCGGGATGCCGGCGCCCTGCAACCCGGTGCGGATCGCCCGCATCACCTCTTCCTCCTTGGTGGTCTGGAAGATGTGGTAGTCCTCATTATAGGCGCTGGCGAGCTTGAGGTTGCGGTAGCCGGAAGCCTGCGCCGCCTCGTAGCTCTGGTCGAAAAGGAAGAATTCGAGCTCGGAGGCCATGTAGGCCTTCATGCCCATATCCTCGAGCCGCTTCACCTGCTTCTTCAGGATCGCGCGCGGCGAGTGGGCGACCTCCTCATGCGTATGATGGTCGAGCACGTCGCAGAGCACCAACGCGGTGCCTTCGAGCCAGGGAATACGACGCAGCGTCGCCAGATCCGGCTTCATCGTGTAGTCGCCGTAGCCCTTCTCCCAGCTCGTCGCCTTGTAGCCGGAGACGGTCTCCATCTCCATGTCGGTGGCGATCAGGTAGTTGCAGCTGTGCGTTTCCTTCCAGGCGCTCTCGACGAAATATTCCGCCTGGAAGCGCTTGCCCATCAGCCGGCCCTGCATATCCACCTGGCAGGCCAGTACCGTGTCGATGCGCCCTTCGGCAACATCCTTCCTGAGATCGTCGATTGTGTAGCTGCTGCTCATGATTGATCCGCCTGAATTGGATTGACAAAATCGGGGCAACGAAATCGCATGCGCTCGGCCGGACTTTGCGGCCCGATGCCTTTTCGTTGAACCGTGATGGGGCCGCAGGATGCGGCCCCACCATTTGAGAGGGAAGCCTTGATGCTTAGTTTTCGCCGCTTTCGCCGACGGCTGCTTCGGCGGCCGCGATCTCGGCCTGACGCTTTGCCACTTCAGCACCAATCGGCGGCCCCTTGAAGCGACGGCTTTCGAAGCCGAACCAGACGATCGCAGTCAGCACCAGGAAACCAACGGTGATGTAGAGCGCCCATTCATTCGGCGGCTGGATGCCGAGGATGAAGATCAGGATCATCGCGATCACAGTCAGCACCGCAAAGAGCTTGAAGACGCCTTCGCCGAGGTTCCACGGCCCCATCTTGTCCCACTTCGACGTGCCCCAGGCGAACAGGCCGAGCGTGATCGGGATCGCGAAGGAGAAGAACAGGAAGATGACCGTGCACGAGACCACGATCGTATAGACCGGCGTGTCGCCGATCGAAACAAGCGAGGAACCCCAGACGAACAGAACCGACAGGATCGAGCCGGTCCAGATCGCAGCCACAGGCGTGCGGTATTGCGGGCTGACCTTCGACAAGGCCTTCGATGCCGGCAGACCGCCGTCACGCGAGAAGGCAAAGATCATGCGCGAGACCGAGGTGACGGTGGCAAGACCGCACAGCCATTGGCTGACCAGGATGGCGAGATAAAGAATGTCCTTAACGATCGGGTTCACCTGGCTGTCCATCGCCCAGAAGAACACGTTCCAGCCTTGCTTTGCCGCATCATCCATGTTCGGCAGCATCAGAACGAAGGCGCACAGCATGATATAGCCGAAAAGCGCCGACCAGAGGACCGAGGCGACCATGCCACGCGGGACAGATTCGGCAGCCTTGACTGTCTCTTCCGACGTATGCGCCGAGGCGTCATAGCCCGTGATCGTGTAGATCGGCAGCAGCAGGCCGAGTAGGAAGACCCAGGCGCCCGAGGTGGAAGGCCAGACATTGCCGCCGGCTTCGCCGGAATAGTTGGCAAAGGTGAAGAGGCGGCCGATTTCGTAGGAGGGCGCCGCGGCGAGGCAGACGAGCGCTAGCGCGATCGATGTCGCAAAGATCAGGTAACCTGAAAAGTCGGTCAGCTTCGCCGTCAGTCCGATGCCCATGTGGTTCACGAGCGCCTGCGCGCCGGTGATGATCACGAGGAAGACGATGCGCACCACGGTTGTATCCGTCAGCCCGAGATAGGTGGTGCCGAACGAACCCATGAAGAAATAGTAGGTGCCGACATTAATGGCGCCAAGGACGGTCACGAGACCGAGCAAGTTGAACCAGGCGGTCAGCCAGCCGGTGAAGCGGTTGCCGAGGATCGAACCCCAGTGATAGAGGCCGCCAGCCGTCGGATAGGCCGAGCTGATCTGCGCCATGGCGATGGCGAAGACGAGCGAGATGAAGCAGCCGAGTGGCCAGCCGATACCGATGGCGGCGCCGCCGGCACCCGAGGTCGCCTGAGCCAGCGAATTGATGCCGCCGGAGAGGATGCAGATGATGGAAAATGAGACGGCGAAGTTCGAGAACGAGCTCATGCGTCGTTCGAGTTCCTGAGCATAGCCCATGGAATGCAGGATGTGCACATCCTGCTTCTTGTCCAGTTCGGTATAATCCGACATGACTTCCCCCTGTTCACGATCGGCCGCGGGATTGCGGGCCGGTTCAGTGCCAATTGCCCGCGGCATTTGCGCCGTGCGGACGTCCGCAGTTAGACTGCTCCCTCGGGTCTTCTTTTTATGTCAGGCGTCCAGACTTTGCTGGAGCAGCCCTTTTAGATAGTCGGCCATGACCCCTTGGCCGGTATCGTCTGCGATAAGGTCGTTGCGGACCTCGATCATCACATTGCGCAAGCCGTTCGAAAGCCCGTGCAGGATGAGCGTGTGGGTCACGCCGTCCTCGGGCCCGTAAGGCTCGTTGCGTTCCGTCCTGTAAAGCGGCGCTTCGGCCGCTGCCTCCAGCATACGGTCGGCAAGCCGGCTGTCCTCATCGTGCAATATGCCGAGTTCGACGGCGCGTTCGCGGCCATGATAGACCGGCGTAAAGCTGTGCATCGTCACGATGATGCTGTCCTGTGCCCTCGCCCGGCGATCGCGGATCAGCTCGCGAATGGCGTCGTGGAAAGGCACGTAGAGCGAGTCGGTGCGCACAAGCCGTTCTTCGGGGCTCAAATCCTTGTTGCCGGGAATGGCGTAGATCTCGCTGGTCTCCGGCATGGCGCCGGGTGAACTGGGCGGCCGGTTGCAGTCGTAGATAAGCCGCGAGAACCGCTGGTAAACGAGCGTCGCGTCGAGCGCTTCCGATATGCTGCGGGCGACCGCAAGCGCGCCGGGATCCCAGGCAATGTGACTGGAGAGCGCCTCGCTGGGCAGGCCGAGATCGCCGAAAAGGGCTGGAAGCGCATTCGAAGCGTGCTCGCAGATGAGAAGCACCGGGCTCCGGCCGTGGATGCGCTCGATCCCGACGCAGTCACCGTCCGCTTCGCTGAGGATTTTCGGCCGGGCCAGCACCAAAGGCGCCACTCCTTATCCCTTAACAAATTCCTTATGAAGAAAAGAATTCTTCAGGTTTCGGCCAGTGTCAAGCATCCACTGAAAATTTCTTTTCATGACAGTAGTTGACATGGATTATGACAGCGTTGTTAACTTTGAGTGGGAAAGTGGCGCCAGACCATCCCGGGGAGCATAACTAAGTGACAGTAGCGTCGAAGACGGTTTCCGACGTCATACACTCGCATTTGGGGGTGTTGACGCGTGCCGAGAAGCAGCTGGCCGAAAGCCTGCTGGACAATTATCCGGTCTCCGGGCTCGGCAGTATAACCACGATCGCCGAGAACGCCGGCGTCTCGACGCCGACCGTCGTGCGCATGGTGCAAAAGCTCGGCTTCAAAGGCTATCCGGACTTTCAGGCGCATCTGCATCAGGAAGTCGAGGCGACGATCTCGAACCCGATCGCTAAGCACGACCGCTGGGCGCAGAACGCCCCGGGCACCCATATTCTCAACCGTTTCGCCGATGCGATCATGGGCAATCTGCGCCAGACGCTGACCGATCTCGACACCGCGACTTTCGACAGCGTCGCCGCGTTGCTCTCCGACCGCAAGCGCGGCCTTTATTTCGTCGGCGGCCGCATCACCGGCGCGCTTGCCGAGTATTTCTTCACCCATATGCAGGTCATCCGGCCGGCAACGACGCTGCTATCGTCGAATTCCAGCAGCTGGCCGCAATATGTCCTCAACATGAACGCCGGCGACATCCTGATCATCTTCGACATCCGCCGCTACGAGCAGGAGATGGTGAGCCTCGCCACCGCCGCCCGCAAGCGCGGCGCCGAAATCGTCGTCTTCACCGACCAGTGGGGCTCGCCTGCCGCCAAGCTCGCCAGGCATGCCTTCCGCGTCCGGATCGAAGCGCCGTCGGCCTGGGATTCCTCCGTCGTCACCCTTTTCATCGTCGAAGCACTGATCGAAGCCGTTCAAAATTCGACCTGGGACGAGACGAAGGAGCGCATGAAGACACTGGAAGGCCTGTTCGAGCAGACCAGGCTTTTCCGTAAACCCGGCTAGGAGGACAAGACTAAAACAGAAGAAAAACAATGACGGATTTTCACGGAACCACGGCGCGCTGTCGCAAATGAAACATTGCCGCAACCGCCTGCTATCTAGGGTGAAATGAACGTCATCCAATCGTCATACAAGCTTCATGTAAGCTCATTAACAGCATCGCCAGACACTGAAAACCCGAAGGAGAACAACAGTGATCTCTAACATTTCTCGACTACTGTCGCTTTCTACTGCAATGATCGTGGCTTCGACCGCGATTGCCGCTGCCGAGCCGAGCGCTGAACTTATCGCCGCCGCCAAGAAAGAAGGCACCCTGACCACGATCGCTCTTCCGCACGACTGGTGCGGCTACGGCGAGGTCATTGCCGGCTTCAAGGCCAAGTATGGCCTCGAGGTCAACGAGCTCAACCCGGATGCGGGTTCGGGCGACGAAGTCGAAGCCATCAAGGCCAACAAGGGCAACACCGGCCCGCAGGCTCCTGACGTCATCGACGTAGGCCTCTCTTTCGGCCCGTCTGCAAAGAAAGACGGCCTGATCCAGCCTTACAAGGTCTCCACCTGGGACTCCATCCCGGATACCGCCAAGGATGCCGAAGGCTACTGGTACGGCGACTATTACGGCGTTCTCTCGTTCCTCGTGAACAAGGATCTCGTCAAGGAATCGCCGGCCGACTGGGCCGACCTGAAGAAGAGCGACTACGCAAACACCGTCGCCCTCGCAGGCGATCCGCGTACCGCCAACCAGGCTGTCCAGGGCGTCTATGCGGCCGGTCTTTCCGCATCCGGCGGTGACGCTGCCAAGGCCGGCGAAGAAGGTCTGAAATTCTTCGCCGAATTGAACAAGAACGGCAATTTCGTGCCGGTCGTCGGCAAGGCGGCTCCGTTCGCCCAGGGCTCCACGCCGATCATCGTTGCCTGGGATTACAACGCCCTCTCCTGGGGCGAAAGCCTGAAAGGCAATCCTCCGTTCGAGGTCGTCGTTCCGAAGACCGGCGTCGTTGCCGGCGTCTACGTCCAGGCCATCTCCGCCTTCGCTCCGCACCCGAACGCTGCGAAGCTCTGGATGGAATACCTCTATTCCGACGAAGGTCAGCTCGGCTGGCTGAAGGGCTATTGCCACCCGATCCGCTTCAACGATCTTGCCAAGAACAACAAGATCCCGAAGGAACTGCTCGACAAGCTGCCGCCGGCTGCAGCCTATGAAAAGGCTGTTTTCCCGACACTCGAAGAGCAGTCCGCTGGCAAGGAAGCCATCACCAAGAACTGGGATTCCGTTGTCGGCGCCGCCGTCAAGTAACCTCTGATCCTGCCTCCCCGCCGCAAGGCGGGGAGGTTTTCTCACTCCGACGCCCCAGGATGAGCTTTTCCATGAGCACCGTTTCAACGCCTATGGTGCGCAGTGCCCCCTTGATCAACAGAGATCGCGTGATCGACTGGCTGGGCATTGCACCCTTCATCATTTTCTCCCTGCTGTTCCTGATCATCCCCACGCTTTATCTTGTGGCGGGCGCATTCCTGACGCCCGAGGGCGATTTGACGCTGAAGAACATCGGTGATCTCTTTACCCCATCCATCATGAGCGCCTACTCGATCAGTATCCGTGTGTCGGTGGCGTCAGCTCTGGGCGGTGCGCTGATCGGCTTCTTCCTCGCTTGGGCCGTCGTGCTCGGCGGCCTGCCCGCCTCCGTCCGTTCGACGCTGCTGACCTTCTCCGGCGTCGCCTCGAATTTCGCCGGCGTGCCGCTTGCCTTCGCCTTTCTCGCAACGCTTGGCCGCACCGGGCTTGTGACGATCTTCCTGCGCGAATGGTTCGGCTTCAATCTCTACGGCACCGGCTTTAATCTGCTGTCCTTCCTCGGCCTCACCATCACCTACATGTATTTCCAGATCCCGCTGATGGTGCTGATCCTGACGCCGGCCCTCGACGGCATGAAGAAGGAATGGCGCGAAGCCTCGCAAATCCTTGGCGCCACCAACCGCCAGTACTGGACCATGGTCGCGCTGCCGATCCTTTGGCCGAGCCTGCTCGGCACGACGTTGCTGCTCTTCGCCAACGCCTTCGGCGCCATCGCCACCGCTTTCGCGCTGACCGGCAGCTCGCTGAACATCGTGCCGATCCTGCTCTATGCGCAGATCCGCGGCGACGTTCTGCACAATGCCAACCTCGGTTACGCCATCGCGCTCGGCATGATCGTCATCACCGGCGTCTCCAACGTCCTTTACCTCATGCTGCGCATGCGCGCCGAACGGTGGCAGAAATGAAAGCTCAACGTCTGGGAGCCTGGATCGCCGTCATTCTGGGTGCATCCTATTTCGTCATCCCGTTGATCGGCACAATCGAGTTTTCGTTGCGCATGCGCCGCGGCGAATACAGCCTCGATGCTTATGAGTCGGTATTCTCCGACGTTCAGTTCCGCGAGACCTTCGGCTATTCCATGCTGATGGCGCTTCTGACCATCGTCTTCGGCATGCTGCTCGTCGTACCGACGGCCTATTGGGTGCGGCTGCGCCTGCCGCAGATGCGTCCGGTCGTCGAATTCATCACCCTGCTACCGCTCGTCATTCCGGCGATCGTCATCGTCTTCGGCTACCTCAGAATGTATAATTCGTCCTCTTACTTACCGCTGACGGGTTCGACGACCGGCACCAACATCCTGCTGGTCTTCTCCTATACCACGCTGTCGCTGCCCTACATGTACCGCGCCGTCGATACCGCCATGCGCGCCATCGACGTCCGCACGCTGACGGAAGCGGCCGAAAGCCTCGGCGCCCGCTGGACGACCATCATGTTCAAGTGCATTTTCCCCAACGTCATGAGCGGCGTGCTCTCAGGCGCTTTCATCACGCTCGCGATCGTCATGGGCGAATTCACCTTTGCCGCACTTCTGAACCGTCCGGCCTTCGGTCCCTACCTGCAGCTCGTCGGCGCCAACAAGGCCTATGAGCCTTCGGCGCTTGCCGTCATCGCCTTCTCGATCACCTGGCTCAGCATGGGCCTGCTCAACCTCGTTTCCCGCTTCGGCAAAGCCGCCCCGGCAAAGGCTTAAGGTATCTGGCTCATGTCTTTTCTCACGCTGAACAACATTCAGAAATCCTTCGGCCCTGTGCAGGTCGTCAAGAACTTCAACATGACGATCGAGAAGGGTGAGTTCATCTCCTTCCTCGGGCCGTCAGGCTGCGGCAAGACAACCGTTCTGCGCATGATCGCCGGCTTTGAAACGCCGACCGGCGGCACGCTGACCATCAACGGCAAGGATCAAAGCTCGCTGAAGCCGAACCAGCGCAATATCGGCATGGTGTTCCAGGCCTACGCGCTGTTCCCCAACATGACAGTGCACGACAACGTCGCCTTCGGCCTCAAGGTGGCAGGCGCGCCGAAGCCTGAGATCGACGCCCGGGTCAAGGAAATGCTCGGCCTGATCAAGCTCGATCACCTGGCCGACCGCTTCCCCTATCAACTATCGGGCGGCCAGCAGCAGCGTGTCGCCCTTGCCCGCGCGCTCGCCGTCAAGCCGCAAGTGCTGCTGCTCGACGAGCCGCTCTCCGCACTCGACGCCAAGATTCGCGTGTCGCTGCGCGAGGAAATCCGTCAGATCCAGCAGCAGCTTGGCATCACCACGGTCTTCGTCACCCATGATCAGGAAGAAGCCCTGTCGATCTCCGACCGCATCGTCGTCATGAATGCCGGCAAGGCCGACCAGATCGGTTCGCCCTTCGAGATCTACAATACGCCGGCGACGCGCTTCGTCGCTTCCTTCGTCGGCACGCTGAACCTCATCGAGGCCAAGGTCGTCGATCCAGATACCAACCGCATCCAGATCGGCGATCAGGGCATAACGCTGAAGCAGTCGGTCGCCGCCCACAAGGCCGGCGAAACCATTTCGCTGGCGCTGCGTCCGGAAGCCGGCTCGCTCTCCGACAACGTCAAGAGCGACACGGCACTGACCGGCCAGGTCGTTTCGGCCCACTTCCTGGGATCGGTCATCCGCACCCGCATGAATGTCGGCGGCAACGTCATCTCCTTCGACATGTTCAACAGCCCGGGCACCACCCCGCCGCAGGCCGGCGAAACGGTAACGCTGCGCTTCATGGCAGCCGACCTGCTGATCATCCGCGATTAATCCGCTAACGCGGATCTGACCTGGAAGGCGCCGCCGACGCGGCGCTTTTTTCATTTCAGGCCGGCCGGCCTGTCAGCAAAAGTGATGCAGCCATCACCGCAAAGCACTTGAACTCTGCCCGCTCAGTGCCAGAAGTTGAGGGAACCAAATGCGCCGGGCAGCCCTCTGTCCGGCATTTTACGCGATGGGATATGTCAATGATTACCTGCCACCTGCGTTATGTGATCGATCCTTTCAAGCTTGCCGAATTCGAGGAATATGCCCGGCTCTGGATTCCAATCGTCAACAGGATGGGCGGCACCCATCACGGTTATTTCCTGCCGTCCGAAGGCGCCAACAACATTGCCGTTGCCTTGTTTTCCTTCCCGAGCCTGGCTGCTTACGAGGACTATCGCAAACGCATGGCAAGCGATCCGGGATGCCAGGCCGCTTTCGAACTCGACAACCGCAACCGCAGTATCGTCAGCTATGAACGCAGCTTCATGCGGCCCGTACTCGGCTGATCGAACCGCACACGACCGGAAATGAAAAAGCCCCGCCAGGCTGACTGGCGGGGCTTTTTCGTTCTGTCATGCGCTTATCGGATCGCCTGATCGTCGACGTCGAAGCGGTGCACATGCGCCTGGTCAGGCGTCGCATAGACGATCTCGTCCGGCTCGTACTGGTGCTCGCCGAACAGGCGCGCGGTCAACAGGCCGCATTGATCAGATTCCAGATAGATGATCGTGTCGGCGCCGAGATGCTCGACATGCACGACCTTCGCAGCCCAAGTCCCCTGTTCGCGCGACAACGTCAGGTGTTCGGGACGCACGCCGATCGTCTTGGCGCTGTGATCGCCCACCTTCTCGGCCGCGATGAAATTCATCTGCGGCGAGCCGATGAAGCCGGCAACGAAGACATTGGCCGGTCGTTTGTAGAGTTCCATCGGCGAACCGATCTGCTCGATCGCGCCGGCATTCAGCACCACGATCTTGTCGGCAAGCGTCATCGCCTCGACCTGGTCGTGGGTGACATAGATCATCGTCGCCTTCAGGCTGCGGTGCAGCCGGGCGATTTCGAGGCGGGTCTGGACGCGCAGCGCCGCATCAAGGTTCGACAGCGGTTCGTCGAACAGGAAGAGTTCCGGCTCGCGCACGATGGCACGGCCGATGGCGACGCGCTGGCGCTGGCCGCCGGAGAGCTCGGCCGGCCGCCGCGCCAGATAGGGTTCCAGCGAAAGCATGCCGGATGCCTTGCTGACACGCTTGTCGATCTCGTCCCTGGCGGTGCCGGCCTGCTTCAGACCAAGCCCCATATTGTCCTTGACCGTCAGATGCGGATAGAGCGCGTAAGACTGGAACACCATGGCGATGCCGCGCTTGGCCGGCGGCGTCAGCGTCTCGTCGCGGCCATTGATGACGACAGCGCCCGACGTGACGTCTTCGAGGCCTGCAATGCTGCGCAGCAGCGTCGATTTCCCGCAGCCTGACGGCCCGACGAAGATGACGAATTCGCCGTCCTTGACCTCGAGGTCGATGCCTTTCAGCACCTCATGCGTGCCATAGGTCTTGCGGATGGATTTGAGTTGAAGCGATCCCACTGTCTTTCCCTTACAATCTGACCGGCTGGCCGGTACGCACGCTCTCGTCGGCGGCAAGGCAGATGCGCAGCGATGCCACCGCATCCGCCATATGGCGGTCGAGGTCCAGATCCTCGCGGATCGCCCTCAGCATGAAGGCCTGTTCCAGGTCGCAGAGCGCCTGATGGCCGGGTTCACCTTCCATCGTCATGTCCTGGTCGGGTCGGATGAACTTGCCGTCAGGCCCGGTCTCGGCCGTGTGCAGCCGGATCACCGAGGTCTTGGTGTGCGTGTCGATATCGTCGGACTTGGCGTTCGGATCCATGACGATCGACACCGCGCCCTTCGGCGACATCACATCCTTCACGAAGAAGGCTGTTTCCGAGATCATCGGGCCCCAGCCGGCCTCATACCAGCCGACGGAACCATCCTCGAACAGCACCTGCAGGTGGCCATAATTATACATGTCGGCGGCGATCTCTTCCGACATGCGCAGCCCCATGCCGCGCACCTCGACAGCCCTGGCGTCGGTGATCTGGCACATGACGTCGACATAATGCACGCCGCAATCGACGATCGGCGAGGTGGTGCGCATCAGCGATTTGTGCGTCGCCCAGGTCGGGCCGCTGGACTGCTGGTTGAGGTTCATGCGGAAGACGTAAGGCGGGCCGAGCTTGCGCGCCTCTTCGATCAGCTTCATCCAGGAAGGATGATGGCGAAGGATATAACCGATCACCAGCTTGCGCCCGGCCTTCCCAGCCGCGGCGACGACGCGCTCGGCGTCGGCGACCGTGGTCGCCAGCGGCTTTTCCACGAAGACGTCGCATCCGGCCTCGAAGGCGGCGACGGCATAATCGGCATGGCTGTCGGAATAGGTGTTGATGGAGCAGAGGTCCGGCTTCAGCTCGGCGAGCGCCGTCGTGAAGTCGGGATGGATCGTATAGCCCTGCAACTCGGGCTCCAGTTGTGGCCTCGAACGGTTGACGAGACCGACAATCTCGAAGCCGGGATTGTTGTGATAGGCGAGCGCGTGGCTGCGACCCATATTGCCGAGGCCGGCAACGAGGACACGGATCGGTTTTACTGTCACTTGACGGCTCCTGACGTGATGCCGCGGATCAGCTGCCGCGAGAAGATAACGTAGAGGACGAGGATAGGCAGGATCGCCAGCGACAGCGCTGCCAGCACCGCGTTCCAGTTGGTGACGAACTGGCCGATGAAGATCTGCGAGCCGAGCGTCACCGTCTTGGTCGCCTCGGAGGGTGCGAGGATCAGCGGGAACCAGAGGTCGTTCCAGATCGGGATCATCGTGAAGACGGCGACCGTTGCCATGGCCGGGCGCACCAGCGGCAGCACCAGACGGAAGAAGATCGCATATTCGGAAAGCCCGTCGATGCGCCCGGCATTCTTCAGATCGTCCGAAACCGTGCGCATGAATTCCGACAGGATGAAGATCGCCAGCGGTATGCCCTGCGCGGTATAGACGAGGACCAGCGCCGTCAGCGTATTGACGAGGCCGGCCGCCACCATGCCCTGCAGGATCGCCACCGTGCCGAGACGGATCGGGATCATGATGCCGATCGCCATGTAGAGACCAAGCAGCATATTGCCGCGGAAACGATACTCCGAGAGCGCGAAGGCCGCCATGGCGCCGAAGAGCAGCACCAGCAGGATCGAGACGATCGTGACGATGAAGCTGTTTTGGAAATAGGTGGCGAAATCGCCCTGCCCGAGCACCGTCTGATAGCCGACGAGGCTGAAGGTCGACGGCGTCGGGATCATCAGCGGCTCTCGGAAGATCGAGGCACGATCCTTGAACGAGTTGACGATGGTCAGAAACACCGGAAACAGTGCGACCAGCGTATAGGCGCTCAGCGCCAGATGCACGAGGCCGGTGCGGATGGGAGATGTGCGTGCCTTGGACATGCGCGCTCCTCAGAATTGGTAGCGACGCATGCGCCGCTGGATGACGAACAGATAAAGCGAGACGCCGGCGAGGATGATGAGGAACATCACCGTGGCGATGGTCGCGCCCATCGAGCGGTCGCCGAGCTGAAGCTGGAAACCGAAGAAGGTGCGGTAGAGCAGCGTGCCGAGAATGTCGGTCGACATGTCAGGCCCGGCAAGCGCGCCCTGCACGGTGTAGATCAGGTCGAAGGCGTTGAAATTGCCGACGAAGGTCAGGATCGAGATAATGCCGATCGCCGGCAGGATGAGCGGCAGCTTGATTTTCCAGAATTGGGCCCAGCCGGTGATGCCGTCGCACTCGGCCGCCTCGATCACCTCTTCGGGGATGCTGAGCAGTGCGGCATAGATCAGCATCATCGGAATGCCGATATATTGCCAGTTCGAGATCAGCGACACTGCGATCAGCGCCGAACCGGATTTGCCGAGCCAAGGTGCGAACAAGAATTTCAAGCCGATGAGATCGAGCATCCAGGGCGCCACGCCCCAGATCGGCGAGAGGATGAGCTTCCAGATGAAGCCGACAATGACGAAGGAGAGCAGCGTCGGCAGGAACATCGCCGTGCGGTAGAAGGCGACGCCGCGCAGTTTCGGCACCGAAAGCAGGGCGGCAAGCGCCACGCCGATCGGGTTCTGTACGCACATGTGGATGGCAAAGAAAATCAGGTTGTTGACAAGGGCATTCCAGAAATCGCGCGCCCAGCGCGCATCGCCGAACAGCACTTTGAAATTCGCCAGTCCGACGAAGGCCGGCTGCCCGTCGACCGTATTGTAGAGCGACAGCCGAAGAGTTTCGATGAGCGGCAGCACCATGACCGCGGAATAGACGATCAGGGCCGGCAACATGAAGACGAAAATGTGCCAGCGCACCGGGCGCTTGATCGGGACGATATCAGCCGCGTTGTCGGTTTCGCTCATGGCTTTTGCCTGTTCTTGTCGACTGGCTGCAAGGGCAGCACAGGTGGAAAACGTTGCGCCTCACCCTAACTCTCTGCCACCTGGGTAGAGAGGGAACACGCCCTGTTGAGATGCTATCGGGCTGGGAGGTCGCTGCGAGTCTCCTTCTCCCCGCGAGCGGGGAGAAGGTGGCCGGCAGGCCGGATGAGGGGCCGCAAACGCCGCCCCTGATCACATCACTTGGCCGGCTTGTACCAGCTGTCGAGGCCCTTCTGGAGCTTTTCGGCAGCAACCGCAGGCGTATCCGTGCCGTTGATCACATTGGCCGATTCGACCCAGGTCTCGTTTTCGAGGTTCGGCGTGCCGCGCGACAGGATCTGATAGGTCGAGCGCACCGTCGACTTGTACGGGCCGCGCCAGGAAACGAATTCCTGAGCGAGCGGATCGGACATCTTGACCGGAGTGGAGTTCAGGCTGAAGAAGCCCGGCAGCGCGTTGGCGTAGATATCGGCGAACTCAGGCGAAGCGACCCAGCTGAGGAACTTCTTGGCTTCCTCGGCATGCGTGCTCTTGGTGTTCAGAGCAACACCGATATCCGGATGGTCGGAGATGTAGCCCGTGTCGCCGGCCTTCGGAACCGGCGGCGGGAAGGCGCCCATCTTGAACTGAGCCTGGCTGTTGAACAGCGAGATTTCCCACGAGCCGGCCGGATAGATCGCGGCGCGACCAAGCGTGAACAGGTTCTGGCTGTCGGAGTAGGTTTGAGCTTCGAAACCGTCGCCGAGATAGGGCTTCCACTTGGCAAGCTCTTCATAGGGCTTGACCCAGTTGGCGTCGGTCAGCTTTTCCTTGCCGGCGATCAGGGCGGCGCGGCCGTCCTCACCCTTCCAGTAGTTCGGCCCGATATTCTGGTAGCCCATGGTAGCGGCTTCCCAGAGGTCCTTCGTACCCATGGCGAGCGGAATGTAGGTGCCGTCAGCCTTGATCTTGTCGAGCGCTGCGTAGAACTCGTCCTGGGTCTTCGGCACAGAGATGCCGAGCTTGTCGAAGGCATCCTTGTTGTAGATGAAGCCGTGGATGACAGAAGCCATCGGCACGCAGAAGGTCGACTTGCCGTCGTCGGTGCTCCAGGCAGCCTTGGCGACCGGCGAGAAGTTCTCCATGCCAGGCAGGCTGGTGATGTCGACGAGCTGCTTCTTGTTGAAGAGTTCGAGCGAAGCGTCGAACGGACGGCAGGTGATGATATCGCCTGCGGAGCCGGCATCGAGCTTGGCATTCAGCGAGGCGTTGTACTCAGTCGGCGCGGTCGGCGAGAAGACGATCTTGATGCCCGGGTTCTTGGCTTCGAAAGCCGGGATGATCTTTTCCTGCCAGATCTGCAGGTCGTCGTTACGCCAGCTTTCGACCGTCAGCGTGACGTCGGCGGCATGGACGAGACCCGCCGAACTCAGCAGACTGGAGGCAAGCAGCAGGCTTTTCAGAGCAGTGTTTTTCATTTCCCTCTCCTGTTTTAAGCGCCGCGAGGCGCTGTTTTCGATCTGAACCAAGCAATTGGCGTGTTTGAGGTAACACCCAACGCCCCTTGGAGGACCGCCAGCAATGCCGGTCCCGAAAGCTCGACGGACACGAAGGCGGATCGCCTGCGGCCGGACTGCGCGCCTTCCCGGCGGCTGCACCGGGGGCGGCGAAATGATGGGGAAAGCCGATGGATGCCCGAATTCGCCACCAGCTTGATGGGCCGGGGGTCGTTCTCTCGATCATCCTCGAAGCGGTTCCGGCTTGGCTTAACTGCCGGTTTTCGTGGGCTTCGAAGTGCTGTTCCCTTTTGCCGAATTAATGCCAAAAAAATACCAATTGTCCAGCCGAATTTAACTTTTCGGTCTGAGAAAATTCATTAAAAAATTTAATCAAGCAAAATCAACAAGATAAAAAGATTGATTTTCTCCTTCATTCCCACTTGGTAAATGGTATTTTTTTGGTATTGTATTAAAAAACATGGGGAACGGCATATTCGGAGGCCCGATGACGGAGCTTGCAATCGGCATAGACGGCGGCGGAACGAGCTGCCGAGCCGCGGTCGCGGACAGAAACGGCAATATCATCGGCCGCGGCAAGGCCGGCCCCGCCAACATTCTGTCGGATCTCGAAAACTCTCTTCTCAATATCGTTGAATCCGCCCGGCAGGCGCTGCGCGATGCCGGGCTTGCTGCTGAAACCATTTCCTCCGTCGCAGCCGTCGTCGGCGTCGCAGGCGCCAATGTCGGGGATTACGGCAGGCGAATCGAAAAGGCCCTCCCCTTCGCCGAAGGCCGCGTCGTCACCGATGCGCTGATCGCGCTACAGGGCGCGCTCGGCGATGCCGACGGCATCGTCGGCGCCTTCGGCACCGGCTCGGTCTATAACGCCCGTAGGGATGGCCGACTGAATGGCATCGGCGGCTGGGGTTTCGTCGTCGGCGACCAGGCAAGCGGCGCCCGCCTCGGCCGCGACCTCCTGGAACGATCGCTGCTCGCCCACGACAGAGTGCGCCCGGCATCGCCGATCACCGAAGCGGTCATGACCGAATACGGCAACGATCCCGAGCGCATCGTCGAATTCGCCCATTCGGCAAGACCGAAGGACTTTGCCGGCTACGCACCGATCGTCTTTCAGCATGCGGCCAAGGGCGATGCCATCGCGGTCGGCATCGTCACGGATGCGGCAACGGCGATCGGCGAAAGCCTCGACGCGCTGCTCTGGCCCGAATGCCCATCGATCTGCCTGCTCGGCGGTCTTGCCGAAGCCTATGAACCCTGGCTTTCCGAACGCTACAGGCCGCTGCTCGCCAGACCGAAGAACGATGCCTTGCACGGCGCGGTGGAACTTGCGGTGAAGCTCCTGAACAACAGGCAGAGAGGTGCGGCATGAGCGACGACCTCGCTACCATCCTGTCCCTGGAGCGCTTGCAGGCTGCCGGCACCGGCCCGCTCTACGTCAAGCTGCGCCGCATGCTCGAAGAGGCCGTGCGCACCGGCACGCTCGGCCACGGCGATGCACTGCCGCCGGAACGTGACATCGCCGAATTCGCCGCCGTCAGCCGCGTCACCGTGCGCAAGGCGATCGACGAACTTGTCGCCGACGGCCTGCTGGTGCGCCGCCACGGCTCGGGCACCTTCGTCGCCAAGCCGGTCTCCAAGGTCGAGCAACGCCTGTCGCAGCTCACCTCCTTTACTGAGGATATGGCGCGCCGCGGCATGTCCTCCCGCTCCGAATGGCTGCACAAGGGCATCCACACCCCCTCGCCCGATGAGATGATGATCCTTGGCCTCGGTACCGACGTCAAGGTTTCGCGCCTCTCCCGTCTGCGCATTGCCGACGACCAGCCGCTGGCGATCGAGAACGCCAGCGTCTCCGGCGAATTCCTGCCCGATCCCTCAGCCGTCACCAATTCACTCTATGCCGAACTCGAACGCCTCCAGGTTCGCCCGGTGCGCGCCGTGCAGCGCATCTCGGCGACCAACATGAAGGAAGCCGACGCCCAGCTTCTCGGCGTCTCCGTGGGTGCGGCCGGCCTGTCGATCGAGCGTATCTCCTATCTCGGCTCCGGCCGCGCCGTCGAATTCACCCGCTCGCTCTATCGCGGCGACGCCTATGACTTTGTCGCGGAGCTGACGATCGCGGTGACGTGAACCGCAAAGCCGACATCATCGGCTCCAAAGAATAATCCTCTTGATTTTCAAAAGCATGGAGCCGGAAAGTGCATCACTTTCCGGCTCCATCGTTTCTTGAATCACTTTATCAGCGGAAGAGGCCAAACGGCTGGTTACGCCGCATCCTCGATCTCGGTTTCGGCCTTGCGCGGCACATAGTTCAGCACCGGCCCGAGCCAGCGCTCGACTTCGGAAACCTCCATGCCCTTGCGGGTTGCATAGTCTTCCACCTGATCGCGCTCCACCTTGGCGACGCCGAAATAATAGGAGTCTGGATGGCCGATATAGAGGCCGGAGACCGAGGAGCCCGGCCACATCGCATAGCTCTCCGTCAGCTTCACGCCGGCCGCTTTTTCCGCATCGAGCAGCTTGAAGAGTGTGGCCTTTTCGGTGTGATCGGGCTGTGCAGGATAACCCGGCGCCGGGCGAATGCCGGCATAGGCTTCGGTGATGAGATCCTCCTTGCTGAGTGTCTCGTCCTTGGCATAGCCCCAGTATTCGCGTCGCACCTGCTCGTGCATACGCTCGGCAAAAGCTTCGGCGAAGCGGTCGGCCAGCGCCTTCACGAGGATCGACGAATAATCGTCGTTCGCCCGTTCGAAACGTTCGGAGATGGCGATTTCCTCGATACCCGCCGTCACCACGAAGCCGCCGACATAATCCTGAACACCGCTTGTGACAGGCGCGACGAAATCGGAGAGCGCCACGTTCGGCCGCCCGTCCCGCTTCGAAAGCTGCTGGCGCAGCGTATAGAAGGTCTCAAGCTCCTGTTTCCGGCTCTCGTCCGTGAACAACCGGATATCGTCGCCGACGGCGCCGGCCGGCCAGAAGCCGATGACGGCGCGCGGACGAAACCACTTCTCGTCGATGATCTTCTTGAGTATGGCCTGCGCATCGGCCCAGAGCGCGCGCGCAGCCTCGCCCTGCTTCTCGTCTTCGAGAATGGCAGGGTAACGGCCGCGCAGCTCCCAGGTCTGGAAGAATGGCGTCCAGTCGATATATTTGGCAAGCTCGGCCAGATCGTAATCCTCGAACACCCGCGTGCCGAAGAATTGCGGCTTCACCGGCTGGTAGGCAGACCAGTCGATCTTGGGGGCATTCTCGCGAGCCCGGGGCAACGGCAGGCGCACCTTCTCGGCCTCACTGCGCGCATGGGCGGCCGCCACCTTGGCATATTCGGCTCTTATATCATCGACATAGCTCTGGCGCGTTTCCGGCGAAAGCAGTGCGGAGACGACGCCGACGGCGCGGCTCGCATCGGTGACGTAGACTGTCTGCCCGTTGTTGTAGCCCGGATGGATCTTCACGGCCGTATGCACGCGGCTGGTCGTCGCCCCGCCGATCAACAGCGGAATCTCGAAGCCCTGCCGCTCCATCTCGGCGGCAACATGCACCATCTCGTCGAGCGACGGCGTGATCAGGCCGGAAAGGCCGATGACGTCGACCTTCTCGGCAATGGCCGTTTCAAGGATCTTCGTCGCCGGCACCATGACACCGAGGTCGACAATCTCGTAATTGTTGCACGCAAGCACGACGCCGACGATGTTCTTGCCGATGTCGTGCACGTCGCCCTTGACCGTCGCCATCAGGATCTTGCCGGCCGACCGGCGTTCATCGCCGCCGTTGAGGCGCTTTTCCTCTTCCATGTAGGGCAGCAGCACGGCCACCGCCTGCTTCATCACGCGCGCCGACTTGACCACCTGCGGCAGGAACATCTTGCCCGAGCCGAAGAGATCACCGACGACATTCATGCCGGCCATCAGCGGCCCTTCGATGACGTGCAGCGGCCGGGCGGCCTGAAGGCGCGCCTCCTCGGTATCAGCCTCGATATATTCGGTGATGCCGTTGACCAGCGCGTGTTCGAGACGCTTCTCGACGCTCCATTCGCGCCAGGAGAGATCCTGGACGCGGCCTTCCCTGGCACCGGCGCCACGGAAACGCTCGGCCACTTCGAGCAGCCGCTCGGTGCCGTCGGGACGGCGGTTCAGCACCACGTCCTCGCAGGCCTGGCGCAGCTCGGGATCGATATTGTCGTAGACGGCGAGCTGGCCGGCATTGACGATGCCCATGTCCATGCCCGCCTGGATGGCGTGGTAGAGGAACACGGCATGCATCGCCTCGCGCACCGGCTCGTTGCCGCGGAACGAGAAGGACAGGTTGGAGACGCCGCCCGAAATATGCACCAGCGGCATGCGCTCGCGGATCGTCCGCGTCGCCTCGATGAAATCGACGCCGTAGTTGTTGTGCTCTTCGATGCCGGTCGCGACCGCGAAGATGTTCGGATCGAAGATGAT
Source organism: Rhizobium beringeri (assembly GCF_004306515.1). Lineage (NCBI taxonomy): Bacteria > Pseudomonadati > Pseudomonadota > Alphaproteobacteria > Hyphomicrobiales > Rhizobiaceae > Rhizobium > Rhizobium beringeri. Next base: position 2,882,233 of record NZ_SILG01000001.1, read on the forward strand.
GTCCTCGGGCGGGTAGCCGATCTTTTCGGTCAGCAGCTTGTAGGCGCGCGTGCAGATATCCACCTTGCGCTCGTAGCTGTCCGCCTGCCCCGTCTCGTCGAAAGCCATGACGACGACGGCAGCACCATAATTGTGCAGCAGCCGCGCCTGGGCGAGGAAATTCTCCTCGCCTTCCTTCAGCGAGATCGAGTTGACGATCGGCTTGCCCTGGACGCGCTTCAGGCCGGATTCGATGATCGAGAATTTCGACGAGTCGATCATGACAGGCACGCGGGCGATGTCAGGCTCGGCCGCGATCAGGTTGAGGAACTCGACCATCGCCTTTTCGGAATCGATCAGCCCCTCGTCCATGTTGATGTCGATCACCTGCGCGCCGTTCTCGACCTGGTCGCGGGCGACATCGAGCGCTGCCGTGAAATCGCCGTTGGTGATCAGCTTGCGGAAGCGGGCCGAGCCGGTGACATTGGTGCGCTCGCCGACGTTGACGAAGGGAATATCCTTGGTCAGTTCGAAGGGTTCGAGACCCGACAGCGACATGAAGGGGCGATGCTCGGGAATCGGCCGTGGCTTGTACTTGGCAACGGTCTCGGCGATCGCCTTGATGTGCTCGGGCGTCGAGCCGCAGCAGCCGCCGACGATATTGACCAGGCCCTCGCGGGCGAAGCTGTCGATCTGCGCCGCCATCAGCTCCGGCGTTTCGTCATACTGGCCGAATTCGTTCGGCAGCCCGGCATTCGGATAGGCGCAGATGAAGGTGTCGGCAACGCCCGAAAGCTCCTGCAGGTGCGGGCGCATCGCATTGGCGCCGAGTGCGCAGTTAAGCCCGATCGTGAAGGGATTGGCATGGCGCACGGAATTCCAGAAGGCCGATGGCGTCTGGCCTGACAGCGTGCGGCCGGAAAGGTCGGTGATCGTGCCCGAGATCATCACGGGCAGGCGCACGCCCTTGGCCTCGAAGCGCTCCTCGCAGGCGAAGATCGCCGCCTTGGCGTTCAGCGTGTCGAAGATCGTCTCGATGAGGATGATATCAGCACCGCCGTCGATCAGCCCGTCGATCTGCTCGCCATAGGCGGAACGCAGATCGTCGAAGGTGACGGCGCGAAAACCCGGATTGTTGACGTCGGGCGAGATCGAGGCGGTACGGTTGGTCGGCCCGATGGCGCCGGCGACGAAGCGGCGACGGCCGTCCTCGCGCTCGGCGCGCAGTGCCGCCCGGCGCACGATTTCGGCACCTTCCTTGTTGAGGTCATAGACCGCACCTTCCATCTCGTAATCGGCCTGCGCGATGCGGGTCGAGGAGAAGGTGTTGGTCTCGAGAATGTCGGCGCCGGCCTTGGCGTATCTGTAATGGATCTCTTCGATCGCATCGGGCTGGGTCAGGATCAGAAGGTCGTTATTGCCCTTCTGATGACAGGCGCAGCCAATGAAGCGCGTTCCGCGGAACTGGTCTTCGTCATAGCCAAGTCCCTGGATCTGCGTGCCCATGGCGCCGTCGAGAACAAGGATGCGCTCGCTCGCGGCTTGCTTCAAAGCTGCGAACACTTCACTGCCGTCACGTTTGCCCGTTTCCGGACCAAAGAGGTTGTCAAACACGGGAGGGCTCCTTGACGTCGTAAGACCAGACTTCCAAATCACATAAAGATATCTTTATGTCAATATATGCCTATCGATTTCGTGCTTTGCAAGTCTACAGCGCCGCGCGTCTCCTAAGACGCGCAAAGGACGCTGTAGCAGTTTGAATCTTCGCATCGTGCTTTCCGAAAATCGATCCCGATTTTCGGGCCGATGCGATAGCCAGATGACAGGCTTGCCCGACCTCTATATAGGCGTTTGCGACGCTTGTGCACGAAATCGGAGGAGCAACATGGCACCCGCAACCGGCAACGCCGTGCTTGGAAACTGGACGACCCGCGCCTATCATCGCGGCTGGCTGCTGACCCAGGCGAACGGTCTCTTCGATTTCTTCCAGCACAATTCGGTCAATCCCAAGGGCGGCTTCTACGATCTCGACGACGAAGGCGGGCCTCTCGACGCCGACGGCCAGGTTCGCGGCATCCATATCGCGGCGCGCGCCGTGCATTGCTTCTCGATCGGCGCCCTGCTTGGCCGTCCCGGCGCTGCCGATGTCGTCGACCACGGCATGGATTATATCTGGAACCATCATCGCGACCGGAAAAATGGCGGTTATTTCTGGTCCCTCAACAATAATGGTCCCGTCGATTCCAACAAGCAGGGCTATGGCCATGCTTTCGTGCTGCTGGCCGCCTCAGCCGCAAAGACGATCGGCCATCCGCTTGCCGACGGTATGCTCGATGATATCACCGGGATCCTCAACACGAAGTTCTGGGAAGAAAAGCACGGCGCGATCGCCGAGGAATTCACCGCCGACTGGCAGCCGCTCGATGGCGGCGGCTATCGCGGCCAGAACTCCAACATGCACCTGACCGAAGCGCTGATGGCGGCCTTCGAAGCTACCGGCGACCGGGACTATCTGACCAAGGCCGAAAGCATCGCCGATCTCGTCATCCGCCGCGCCGCCGGTTCGGTCGACTGGCGCGTCGCCGAGCATTTCGATGCCGAATGGAACCTCGACAAGACGTACTATCATCCGAACGAAATGTTCCGCCCGGCCGGCACGACGCCCGGCCACTGGCTGGAATGGGCCCGCCTCATCCTGCAGCTCTGGGCGCTCGGCGGCAAACGGATCGAATGGTTGCCGGATGCGGCCAAGGCGCTCTTTGCGCAATCCATGGCGCTCGGCTGGGACAACGACAAGGGTGGCTTCTTCTATACGCTCGATTGGGACGACAAGCCCGCCAAGCGTAACAAGCTCTGGTGGCCGGCCTGCGAAGGTGCGGCCGCTGCACATTTCCTCAACGAGCACCTGCCGAGCGATTTCCATGAAGAGAGCTACCGCAAGATCTGGAACGTGATCGAACGCGCCTTCATCGATCACAAGAACGGCGGCTGGCACGAAGAGCTGACGGAAGATCTCGTTCCCTCGCACTCGCTGTTCCCCGGCAAGGGCGATATCTATCACGCCCTGCAGGCCTGCCTCATCCCGCTCTTCCCGGCAACGGGCAGCCTGGCAAAGGGCATCGCCGAGGCCGGCGGGAAGCTCTGAGGTTGGGGATCAGTAACCCGGCGCCGGCAGTTCGGCGTTCGGGTTCCGCTGGAACCACTCGACATCCTCGTTGACACGGTCGAGATCGTCCTGCACGTCGCGCCGGTCGCGGCGGATGTCGTGCATGTCATCTTCCAGATCTTCTATCCGCCGGCGCAGTTCCGAGCGGTCGCCGTCCTTGGCATCTCTCAGCTTGTCGGAAAGCTCGTCGATATCAGTCTCCTTATTGCTATAATCGCTCTGCATCGAGCTAAGACGCGCCTGCAGCTCGTGCTGCTTGCTGCCGAGGCCGAAGCCGCGCAGGAAACCGGGCGCGGTCTCCGGCGGGCAGACATTGGCGTAGCCGCTGCCCGCCTGGCCGCGCGCAAGCCCGCTGAGTGGCGTGCAGTAGCGCACCAGGCCAGCCTGATATCCCTGAAACCAGATCGTCTGATCGGGCACGATCTTGACCCGCTCGCAGGATTTCGCATGTGCGGCGAAGCGCTGTTGCGGCTCGTAGCCCGCCGCGCCGTCGCTCTCGCCGATCACCCGCCAGTCGGCGGCAACGCATTCCTCCTTGGAAAGCGTGTTGCAGGAGGCAAGGAAAAGGCCGAAGCCGATGGTGGCGGCAAGCGCAAGAAACAAGCGGATCATGGCGTCCCGGGTAGGATGAGGAGTGCGATGCCGCAGCTTAGCCGCAGGACAAGCCCGCGTCACCGGCACGGCGACGCGAATTTGCAGTTTTCATGGCTTTTTTCTGTCAAAATTACGGCGGGAGAAACCGCATCAAAGCGGCGCGGCGAGCCGCAGCGTATCCAGATCCTTCGCGAGCATCAGCGCCAGCGCTTCGACCGCGAGATTATGGTCGTCGCGCTGCGGCAATCCTGAGACGGTGACGGCGCCGATGCAACCGGTACCCTTGACGTTGATCGGGAAACTGCCGCCATGCGGCGCATAGTCGGCGCCGGAAAGCCCGTTATCCTCGACCGTCTTGCCGTCCTTCTGCAGCTTCAGGCCGGAAGCATAGCTGCTGCGGAAATAGCGCAGCACCATATTGCGCTTGCGGCGGACCCAGTTGACGTTATCGGGTGTCACCCCCGGGAGTGCCGCATAGAAGACCGGCATCGAATGCAGGGTCACGTCGATCGCGATGCCGAGGCCGCGCTCGGTGGCGAGTTCCTGCAGGAGCTTGCCGAGCTGCCATGCCGTCGTCAGGTCGAAAGCGTCGAAACTCAGGACTTTCTCCTGCTCCGCGATCCGGCTGAGATCGTCCTCAATTGTCATGGGTAAAGCGCTCCTCTGCCGTGATGATCCGTTGCAGACCATTCTTGCGGGAGCCGAAAAAGTAAAGCAAAAACTTAGGGCTATCCCTCCAGCAATTCCAGCAAAACTGCGTAGCGGTTTTGCGTCCGGAATGGCGCGAAGACAAAGCGATCGAGCATTTTTGAGACTCGAAGAAAACGGAAATGCTCTATGTCAGAGCTTCGGCGTCAGCATCTCGAAACGGTCACGGATAGTGGCGCAGGTATCGCCGCCGAGCCTTGCAATGGCATCGACCGCTGACGGATCGACATGCAGCCTTTCCGGATCGACGACCCCATCGCGGTAATGCGCATAGACGATCTCGCCCATGACGATCTGCCGCGAGCGGCCGAGCTCCAGCGTCACATGCCGCCGGCATTCGAAGGCGGCCGGCGCCTCGGCGATAAAGGGCGAGGCCACCTTCTCGCCTGGCATCGCCGTCAGGCCGGCTTCCTTCAACTCGTCGACGCCGCGCGGATATTTGGCGCCGCAGACATGCATCGCCTCGGCGATCGCGAAGGAGACGATATTGACCGTGAACACCTCGGTCATGCGGATATTGTGGCCGGTGTCCTTGAACGACATGTCGGCATGGTTCTCGACCCCGATCGCAAGGATCGGCGGATCGGCCGAAAGGCAGTTGAAGAAACTGAAGGGCGCGGCGTTGATCCGGCCATTCTCGTCGACCGTCGTCACCAGCGCAATCGGGCGTGGGATGATCGTGCCGATCATCAGCTTGTAGCGTTCGCGTTCGGTGAGCTGCTTGAAATCGAAGGAAACGGACATCGGTTCAGCCGGCCGCCCGGATCGGCGAGAAACCGTTCATCGCCCCGGTGAAGGGTTTCGGCAGCGGCGATGCATAGGAGCCGCGCTTGCTGGTGGAAAGCCCGAGCGACACCAGCGCCTCGGCCTGCTTGACGGCGGCCGCGACGCCATCGACGACAGGCACGCCGTAGATCTCCTGCAACTCGCGCGCCAGATCGGTCATGCCGGCGCAGCCGAGCACGATCGCCTCGGCGCCGTCTTCCAAAAGCGCCCGCTCGATCTCGGCCCTGAGCTTGCCGATCGCGCCCGAGGCCGGATCTTCCAGCTCCAGCACCGGGATGTCGGAGGCGCGCACCTTGGCGCGGTCGCCCATGCCGTAGCGGCGCACCAGATTGTCGATCAGTACCCGCGACCGCTCCAGCGTCGTCACCACGGTGAAGCGCTGCGCCAGAAAGCCCGCCGTCACCACCGCGGATTCGCAAAGCCCGAGGATCGGCACATCGGCGAAGGTTCGTGCCGCTTCGAGCCCGGTATCGTCGAAGCAAGCGATAACGGCTGCGTCATAGCCCGCCGGCTGCCGGTCCCTGAGCTCGGCGAGCAGACCGGGGATCGCCAGCGCGCCGTCGTAATGTCCTTCGATGGAGACCGGCCCCATGCGCGAGGTGGCGGCGATGATCTCCGTGCCGGATGCCGCCACCGCACGCGCGGCGGTCGCAGCCTTCTCGGTCATGGAGGCCGTGGTGTTCGGATTGACGATGAGGATGCGCATGTCAGCTTATCTTTGCCTGCCGCCGGCTGAGCATCGTCATGATGCCGAGTGCGACGAGAATGATGGTGAAGGAAAACAGCGTCGTCACCGTGCCGAGCGCATAGAGTACCGGCGTCGTGACGTTGGTGGTCATGCCGTAGATTTCGAGCGGCAGCGTGTTGTAGGTGCCTGATGTCATCAGCGTGCGGGCGAATTCGTCGTAGGAGAGCGTGAAGCCGAACAGGCCGACGCCGACGAGGCTCGGCGCGATCATCGGCAGCACGACATGGCGGAACGTCTGCCAGGAGCTGGCGCCAAGGTCACGCGCCGCCTCTTCATAGGCCGGCGAGAAGCGGTTGAAGACGGCAAACATGATCAGCACGCCGAACGGCAGCGTCCAGGTGAGATGCGCGCCGAAGGCCGACGAATACCAGGCAGGCTTCAGCCCTCCCTCCTGGAAGACGACGCCGATGCCGAGCGAGATGATGATCGACGGCACCACGAGACTGGCGACCGTGGCGTAAAACAGCGCCGTCGAACCGCGGAAACGGCGCCGGAAGGCAAGGCCGGCGAGCAGTGAGACCACGACAGTCACCGCCATCACCATCAGCCCGAGGGTGAAGGAGCGCCGGAACGAGGCACCGAAATCGCCGACCGCCTGCTTCTCGAACAGGTTGAAGAACCAATGGGTGGAAACGCCGTTCATCGGGAAGGTCAGGCCGCCATCCGGCCCCTGGAAGGAGAGGATCAGGATCGCCGAAAGCGGGCCGTAGAGGAACAGCACGAAGATGATGAAGAAGATCGCCAGCAGGTAGAATTCCAAGCCGCGTTTTTCGTGGTTCATCTCAAAGCTCCTTGCGGATATCGACGACACGCAGGATGGCCGCGACCATCAGCAGCACCACGGCAAGCAGCACCACGGCATTGGCGGCAGCGGCCGGATATTGCAGCAGCGACATCTGGTTCTTCATCATCAGCGCCACCGAGGCGCTCTGGCCGCCGGACATCACCTGCACCGTCGAAAAATCAGCCATGACGAGCGTGACGACGAAGATCGTGCCGATCGCCATGCCGGGCTTGGCAAGCGGGATGACGACATTCCACAGCACCTGCCAGCCGGAGGCGCCGGCATCGCGCGCCGCCTCGAACAACGATCGGTCGATGCGCATCAGCGTGTTGAAGATCGGCGTCACCATGAACAGCGTATAGAGATGCACCATGGCAAGCACGACGGCGAAATCGGAATAGAGCAGCCATTCGATCGGCTTGGGGATGATGCCCATATTGATCAGCGTCGAATTGACGAGGCCGTTGCGCCCGAGCACCGGGATCCACGAGATCATGCGGATGATGTTCGACGTCATGAACGGCACGGTGCAGACGAGGAAGAGGATCATCTGCGTCGAAGTCTTGCGGATGTGGAAGGCCAGGAAATAGGCGACCCAGAAACCGATGACGAGCGTCAGCGACCAGACGATCGCAGTGAATTTCAAGGTGTTGAGATAGGTCTTCCACGTGACCCACGAGCCGAGCGTGTCGGTGTAGTTCATCGTCAGGAAATCGGGATAGAGACCGGCAAAGTCGTAGTCCCAGAAGCTGACGACACCGATCATGGCGATCGGCAGCAGGAAGAAGAAGCCGAGAATGACGAACAGCGGCGTCGCCTGGAGATAGGATATCGCCGATGGGGAAAGCCTCAGTCCGCGCCCGCCGCGCGCGCCCTGGCCGTCCTCCTCCGTTTCCGCTGCGATGGTCGCCATGATCCGGTTCTCCGTTGTCTCATTGTCAGGCGTGACAATGGAAGGCTCGTGCCCCGCCCCCTCATCCGCCTGCCGGCACCTTCTCCCCGCCGAGGAGAAGAGAATCGCGGCGGCACCTAAGCCACCGCGCACCTCAGTTTCGTCTCGCGGTCAGCGCCGTGAACTCCCTCTTCTCCCCGGCGGGGTCCGAAGGACGGGGCGAGACCCGCGGCTCGACCCTGGCAAAGACGCCCGAAGGGCAGATGAGGGGCGGAGCGAAGCGACGTCTTGAGCATCAGCCAAAGACAGCGGCTCTCCGCCCTCTCTGCGGAGATTAGGCAGCGATGAACTCGTTCCAGCGACGGACCATGTAGCGGTCCTCGTCCATCACGGAGTTCCAGCAGGCGACCGCGCCCATGCGGGCTTCGAAGGAACCGCCGTCGCGAACGGCGCCGGCCTTCTCCATCACCTTGCCTTCGGGAGACAGGATATCGCCCTGCGCCGGCTTGCCCTCGATCCAGTAGCCCCATTCGTCGGCCGACATGAATTCCTTGGCGGTGTCCATGCAGGCGGAATAATAGCCCTGACGGTTGAGGTAGCCGCCGACCCAGCCCGACGTGTACCAGTTGATGTATTCATAGGCGGCATCAAGCTGCGCGCCCTTGAGGTGCGAGGCAAGGCCGAGACCACCACCCCAGGCGCGGTAGCCTTCCTTGAGCGGCTGGAAGGTGCAGGCGATGCCCTTCGAACGGACGGCGGCGACGGCCGGCGACCACATCGACTGGATAACGACTTCGCCCGAGGCCATCAGGTTGACGCTTTCGTCGAACGACTTCCAGAAGGCACGGAACTGGCCGTCGCCCTTGGTCTTGATCAGGAAGTCGATCGTCTTGTCGATTTCTTCCTTCGTCATGTTGCCCTTGTCGGCATATTTGATCTTGCCGGAGGCTTCCATGATCATCGCCGCATCCATGATGCCGATCGACGGGATATTGAGGATCGCGGTCTTGCCCTTGAAGGCCGGATCCAGAATATCGGCCCAGCTGGTGATCGGACGGCCGGTGAGGTCGGGGCGAATACCAAGCGTATCGGCATTGTAGATGGTCGGAACCATCGTCATCCACTGCGTCGGCTCCTTGGCGAACTTCTTGGAGCCCTGCGCCTCGACGAAACCGACCGTGTGCGGCGCCGTGCCCTGGGCAATGACGCTCTCCGGCTTTAACTTGCCGTTGATGAACAGCGGCACGATCTTGTCGTAATATTTCAGCTTCTTGACGTCCATCGGCTGCATGACGCCGGTCGGGAACACCTTCTTGGCGATCCAGTATTCGATGTCGGCAATGTCATAGCTGTCAGGCTGGGTTACGGCGCGCTGGGCGGCGGCGTCGGAATCGGTTGCCGTCATCTCCAGCGTGATGCCGAGATCGGCCTTGCACTTCTCGGCGATGGCATTGATGTTCGAAACACCGGTGCCGAACTGGCGAAGCGTGATGTTCGTCTGCGCCCAGATTGTCGGAAAGCCGGTAATGGCGCCGGAGCCGGCGATGGCGCCGACGGCGGCAGCACCCGTCTTCAGCAGCGTGCGGCGGGAAAGTCCCTTCTCCGCCTTGGTCGATGTCGTTTCAGTCGTCATGTCAGTTCCCCTTTTCTTGGATAGAAGGTTCAGTGTTCTTGATGGTGATGGCTCATGCGGAAGAGCGGCCGAGAAGCACGGCATCTTCGAGCGCCCAGCTGAGCGAGACGGTGTCGCCAACGGCAACCGGCCGGGCGAAATAGTCGCCGTCGTCGGCAATGACGGTGAAGTCGTCGCTGCCGGCGCCGAGGACGGTGATCTTCACGGAAGAGCCGCGATATTCGATGTTGGAGACGATGCCGTCGAAGCCGAGCGTCCATTCGGTCGCCACCTGCAGCCGCACACGGTCGGTGCGGATACCGATGTCGACAGGCTCGCCGACTTCCCTGCCCGTCCCTCGCACGGAAAAGCTCTGCCCATCAGGCACGGTCATGACGAGCACGCCGTTCTCGCTCGACGTCACCCGGCCGGACAGCACGTTGTGATCGCCCATGAACCGCGCGACGAAGGCGGTCGCCGGCCGCTCGAAGACTTCGCGCGGGGCGGCCGCCTGCTCGATCCGGCCGTCATTCATGATGACGATGACGTCGGCGAGCGCCATCGCCTCTTCCTGGCTATGGGTAACGTGCACGAAGGTGATGCCGAGCGACTTCTGGAGCTTCTTGAGTTCGGCGCGCATGCGGATCTTCAGGAACGGATCGAGCGCCGACAGCGGCTCGTCGAGCAGCAGCGCTTCCGGATCGGTGATCAGCGCGCGCGCCAGCGCCACGCGCTGCTGCTGGCCGCCGGAAAGCTGGGCCGGGCGCCGGTTGGCATAGGCCTCCATCTGCATCAGCTTCAGCATCTCGAGCGCCTTGGCCTGCCGCTCTTGCTTATCGACACCCTTCATCTTCAGGCTGAAGGCGACGTTGTCGATCAAATCGAGATGCGGGAAAAGCGCGTAGGACTGGAACATCATCGCCGTGCCGCGCCTGGCGGGCGGAAAATCGGTGACGACGACATTGCCGAGCCTGATATCGCCCGACGAGATGCTCTCGTGGCCGGCAATCATGCGCAGCGTCGAGGTCTTGCCGCAGCCGGACGGGCCGAGGAAGCAGCAATAGGAGCCGGCCGGAATCTTCAGGCTGATCGCATGGACCGCCGTCGTCGCGCCATAGACCTTCGAAACGGATACTATATCGATCTCTGCCGCTTTCGACATCATGCCTTCCCCTGTTCGGAAAAGACAATGCATCTGCCGTGCCAAACTCCGTTGCTCGCGTCAAGCCATTGCGAATTCGGGCTTTTTTCAACGCAAAACTTGCGAGAGCAAATTATATGCACAACGAAATCTGCCCATGATTTAGGCTATCGTGCGCAATTTGTGCAGAAAATCGTATACAATATTGCCGTCATTTCGGGCACAAATTCCGTTTAACTTTTACCGCGAACACGGATATGGTTTCTCGTCATCAGGAAATCGATTTTCATGAAATCCGCCGCCAAGGCTCAGCAAGCCGAAGACTCCGCCGAAACAGGCGCGCAACAGATCCGCGATGCCATCCGCGAAGCGATTGTCGAGCGCAGGCTCTCGCCCGGCACCAAGCTTTCGGAAAGCGATGTCGGCAATCTCTTCAACGTCAGCCGCACGCTTGCGCGCGCCGCCCTGCAGGCGCTCTCCTATGAGGGCCTCGTCAGCGTTGAGAAGAACCGTGGCGCCTTCGTCGCCTATCCCTCGCCCGAAGAGGCTCGCCAGATCTTTTCCGCCCGCCGCCTGGTCGAGCCCGGCATATTGCGCGAGGCCGCGGCGCGGATCACGCCGGATGACGTCGCGCATCTGAGACAGCTTCTGCTGGAAGAAGGCCGCCTGATGAGCGAGCGCGGCCAGACGGCGCGCCGCGCCGAAATCAAGGCATCGGGCGATTTTCATCTGATGCTGGCGGCCATATCGGGAAACTCAATCATGCAGCGCTTTATGGAGGAGCTCGTCGCCCGCTCCTCCCTGGTGATTGCGCTTTACGGTCAGTCGACTGCGTCGAGCTGCGGCCACTCCGAACATGGCGACATCATCTCGGCGATAGAAAGCAACGAACTCGATCGTGCCTGCCAGCTGATGCTGCATCATATCGCCCATATCGAGGCCGATCTCGACCTGCGCGAACGCAAGAGCCTGGGCCTCAAGGAAGCCTTCGAGCTCTAAACATGCAAAAGGTGCGGGCGCGGATGCTCCACCGCACGCCGCTTTCGTTTCAGACCGAAGGCTGAAGCCTTACCAGGGCGTCTGCTTCGGCAGCGTCTCGAAGGCCGCGAAAATTTCCTCCGCGGTTTGCGGCTCGCTCGAGCGCAGCCTCACGGTTCCGTCGCGCCCGATCAGGATCAGGCCGAACTGGCCGGACGGCGGTCCCTCCAGCCGCTCGCGAATATCGTCGGCATCGAGTTCCCAGTCATCGTCGAACAGCGCAAACGCGCCGCCGCCGGCAATGCTGAACACTTCGACGTCTTCTTCGATGAGGCGCATATGCGCCTTGCGCAGCCATTCGTCCTGAATGAGAGCGCGGTCGTCTTGCGCATCGGCGAAGATGATCAACACCCGCTTCTTGTCGCGAAACTGCTCGAGCGATTGCGGAAGGTCAGGCTCACGCCTGGGTGTGCCGATGATTTCATGAACGATGGATTTTAGCATGGTACTTATTCCTCGCCCGTCACGACTGCATAATTCCTTAGATCGGGATCGATTTAAGGATAAAATTATGCGGCAATTCAAAGTGCCACAGCTGCGCTGTAGCGGCGGGCCGTGCCTGCCAAATTAAACGGTTGGGAATGGGTGAGGTTCCGCCTAGAAGCGGAAAAGGATCGCAGCCATGGCCGCGATCCTCATCCTGTCAGTCGCGGCTCTGGTCTTCGGACGCGTGGGCCGAAACGGCAACGAGATCCACGGCACCGGTGGCGAGAAGGCGCTTGCGCACCAGCACGCGCATGACGCGCGCCGCCGTCGAGAAAGTCATCTGGTCGAGCGGGCCTTCGCCCTCCCACGGCTTGGTCAGCCGTTCAGTGACGGCGCCGACAATGTTCATCGGCACGATGTCGGTGCATTCGCGCATGGCTTCGAAAACGAAGCTGATTGGAATGACCCTTCCTTCGTGGGTCACGATCGGCTCGGTCAATTCGCTGTCCCATTCCTCGAAGGCATAGAGCGCTTCGCGAAACAGCTGCTGGAGGGTAAACGGCGCGTGGCCGTTATGAAGTGGCGGCAGTGCATTCATCATGTCTGTCTCCTCTTGTTGGATTGAAGCCAAGTCCTCCGGTATCGGTCGGCATCAACGCGGGGAACGAATATTTGCCCCTGCGGACCGAATAACACGATTGATTCTATAGAGTAACGCGCCGGGGATAAAGTCATTTATCCCACGTCGCGAAAGGCGATTTTATAAAGCCCTGATATTTATGCATTTTTTAGGCGAAATTTTCTTGCACACCATCAATCTTAAAAATCTATGCCACCCGTTTGAGATCGCTCCAAAATGGCACGACGAGGCGAAAAAACCCTGAAAATTCACGGAACTTTTGTCTCTGTAATTTGTTTTGTTCTCACATTCGCAAAACAGTCTGGGGTTATCACCAATGACGCAAATCCATGAACCGGAGCGCCGAAGCAGAATCCTGCGCGGCCGCCCCTATAGCCTTGACGAATTCGCCTCCAAATATGGCCTACACGGCGATCAGGCCGAAAGTCTTTTCACCCGTTTCGGACCCTCCTCGATCGAACTCGACCTGCTGATGGCAGCCAAACGCCGGCCGCCGGTTCTGCAGGACAAAATTGCTGAATAACACTTTTGACGAATGGAATGGATAAATGAGCGACAGACGCCACGAATGGATCAGCAAAAGAGCTTACGCGATCTGGGAGGAACGGGGCCGCCCTCACGACCGCGACGACGAGCACTGGCGCCAGGCGGTTGCCGAACGCGATGCGCTGGAGCGCACGAAGGCCTCTTCCGACGGCCGCGAGGTACTGAAGTTTCGCCCAAAGCCGCAGCAGCCCGAAGCGCCACGCACCGGCTGGCTCGACCGATCGGCAAGCGTCGGCTGAACCCTTCTTGCATCGGCCCGGACGGTTCAATCCTTACCGGGTCGAGCGGCTCAATTTGCGCTAGGAGCGGCTCAGTCGAGCCTCAGCCGGAAGCGCGCTTGAAAATCTCCCTGCCACCACATCGGGAAATTGGTTCCCCATTTATTGTTGTGCAGATTGAAGCGGATGCCGGCGGTGAAATCCGGCAGCGTCCTGCAAAACGTCATGAAATCTGAGCTTTGCGGCGCAACGAGCGGCGCATCGAAGGTTTCGATCGTCAGCGGACCATCGGCAAGATCACCGCGTGCTGATGTTACCGCCTGCAATTGTCCGCCGCCGCTCGTCGCAATATTCCCGGATCGATGCCAGAGGCCCATCTTGCGGAAATTCCAGTCCGCGGCACCATCAGGCGTGAAGGTGAGGAAGCTTGCCTCCGGCATGCGGTTGGCCGGCTTGTCAAGCAACGTCAGGCGCAGGTCGAGGCGATCGCCCTCGGCGGTGAAATGCAGCATCACATGCGGCGGCGCGCCATATTTCTGTACTGCCTCGGCCGGCATCGACAGGAGGATGCCCGCCTCATCAGTCGCCTCCAGCGTCGGTAGAAGAACCTTCGAAAGTGCCGCCCCTGACCGGGCAAGCCCCGGCTTGTCATGGTCGAGCACCGCCCACTCCTGGCGATGGGTCAGGTAGGTTTCCATGTGCCTGACAACGTCGCCGGCATCGTAGCTCTCGTATCGATAGGCGATCAACGCGCCGTCGCGGCCGGTGATCGTCCTGCCGGACGGCGAGGTGATTTCGGCGACATCGCCGCTCGCGCCGTCGAGCATGATCGACCAGCCACCGGCCTGCAGGCGGAGCTCCCGCCCATCGCCCTCGATAACGGCAGGCGTGGCGAATTCGGCGAGCACGGCATGGGCCGCCTTCCGGTCCGTCTCGTCGAGCTCCGAGACCGCCTGGTCGAGATAGGCGCGCTGCTCGTCCCATGAGGCTTCGGTATAGGCAAAGCGATAATCGGATCGGCGCGCCGCCTCGAAATCGGCCCGCGACCACGCCTTGTCGTCGCGCAGATAGGATTTGATATCGACGCCGCAGGTATGCTCGGCCACCATCGCCAGTCCGCGCCCGAAGGCGAGACGCCGCGCATCGAGACCATCCGTCGCGAAGCGGTCGTAGAGCCGCTGCAGCGCGAGAAACCGCGCCGTCTTCACCGGATCGCTGCCGCTGCCATGGATCCAGCTGTCGCCGAGTTCCAGTTCGACAACAGGGAAACGCTCACGCTCGCTCCAGAGAATGGCGCCGTAATCCTCGAGCGTTGCCGCGCGGATGATTGCATCCGGCTCACGGGCGCGTAATTCGCGATACGCCTCGGCCGTCTGCGGCACGCTCTGCGGCCCGATATTGTCGTTGGTATGGGCAAAGCTCAGCCCATCCTCGAAACCGTCGGGGAAGCAGGTCTCGCCATAGGAGCGCTGGTACATGACGACCACTTCCTCGCCGCCAGGCGCCCGCCAGCGGAAGATGTCGGGCACATCAGGCGGCGGTGAGGCCGTATTGACGCCGAGATGCAGGAAGCGGATGCCCGCCTCGGCAAGCAGCGGCACCATGCCGAGCGTATGGCCGGGCACATCGGTCATCTTCGCCGCGATCGTCGTCTTGCCGAAGCGCCGGTCGAGCTCCTGCGAATAGGAAAGCCCGGCCCGAAAGAGATCCGGCGACATCAGCTCCGTATGCGTGGTGAACGGCAGGCCATGCCAGCGGATCAGCCCGCGCTCGATCGCCTGTTCCAGCGCCGCGACCTCAGGACCGGAGCGCGAATTCAAATGGTCCCAGATCAGCCAGGCGCCCGTCGTCCAGATGAATTTCGGCTCGTCGGGATTTTCAGCATGAAAATGCTTGCCCGTTTCGATCGCCTGCGGAATGAAGCGCTCGTGATATTGCCGGCGGACTTTCTCGGCATGATCGGTAAAGCCGATATCGAGATGGGTCTTGAAGACCAGATGCACGCGCTTTTCAGTCATTCCATTCCACACATCGGTGATGACATCCGAAATTCTGCCAGCGCTGCAAAGGCGCGACGGAATGTAACCGTTTCCACAAGCACCATTGCTCCCGCCGCAAACGCTCCGTCAACCGTTTTGGCACAAATCGATGAAATAATGTGGAATATCTTAACCAAGTATCCAGAACGCAGCGTCCGATCCTTTCGCCGTCAAATCGAATCACGACATGAATGAAGACGTGTTCATCGGCAATTTTTGAGAAAGGCGGGGGGCCTGCCGACTGGCGTGGGTGCGCTGCCTAAATCGCGGAGAAAAGGCTGGGCCGCTCTTCCGGGAGGTTCATCGTCAGAAGGCGCTGGTTTCCTGGCAGAGCGCCCGGTGAACCTCGGTCCAGAACAGCGCCAGCGGCGTGTCGCCGTTGCGTTCGGCAACGAGCGCGCGGATCAGCGCTTCGGAGCCTGCCATGTCCTGCCAGCTGGATTTCAGGCCCTTGGCGGCCTGTTGGCATTCGGCAATCTCGAATGGTCTCTTGCTGTCCATATGAGGTCTCCTCATGACAGGCGCTAGCAGATGGGGCCTGGATTGTCATTCCCCGCATATGTGGGGATGCCTTGTATTTGTGACGGCCCTCGCGGTAGGATTGAGGGGATTGGGGCAGTGGAAATGATTGAGAATACCTACAGCGAAAAGTTCGAGTCCGCTTTCGAACAGATCAAGGCTGCGGCCAATGTGGATGCCGCCATCCGCATTCTCCAGGCGGAATATGGCCTCGATTTCGTCACCTACCATCTTGCCCAGACGATCGCGAGCAAGATCGATTCGCCCTTCGTGCGCACCACCTACCCGGATGCCTGGGTCTCTCGCTACCTCCTGAACAGCTATGTGAAGGTCGATCCGATCGTCAAGCAGGGCTTCGAACGCCAGCTGCCCTTCGACTGGAGCGAGGTCGAGCCGACGCCGGAGGCCTATGCCATGCTGGTCGACGCCCAGAAGCACGGCATCGGCGGCAACGGCTACTCCATTCCCGTCGCCGACAAGGCGCAGCGCCGTGCGCTCTTATCGCTGAATGCCCGCATACCGGCCGAGGAATGGACCGAACTCGTCCGCCGCTGTCGCAACGAATGGATCGAGATCGCCCATCTGATCCACCGCAAGGCCGTCTACGAACTGCATGGCGAAAACGATCCGGTGCCGTCATTGTCGCCACGCGAAATCGAGTGCCTGCACTGGACGGCCCTCGGCAAGGACTACAAGGATATTTCGGTGATCCTGGGCATATCCGAGCACACCACGCGCGATTATCTGAAGACCGCCCGCTTCAAGCTCGGCTGCGCCACGATCTCGGCCGCCGCCTCGCGGGCCGTGCAATTGCGCATCATCAATCCCTAGGTCTTTTGTTGGCGCATGTCGTTGTCGCAAAACCGCGGCACACTTTTGTGCGACATGCTCTGCCCCCCTCATCTGAGGGGGCCCATCTGAGGGAATTTCCGATCCGGCCCGCCTGAACCATTCTGCCTCTCACGAACTTGAAAACGCTGGAGGGCAAAATGTTCGTTATCATTCAGGCGCATGAGTATCAGAAATACGCTGCCGTACTCGACCAGATGTTTCGCCTTCGCAAGAAGGTCTTCGCCGATACGCTCGGTTGGGACGTTCCTGTCATCGGCCCTTACGAACGTGACGGCTACGATTCGCTTGCTCCCGCCTATCTCGTCTGGTGCAACGACAGCCGCACCCGCCTCTATGGCGGCATGCGCCTGATGCCGACGACAGGCCCGACCCTTCTCTACGACGTCTTCCGTGAGACGTTTCCCGATGCCGCCAATCTTATCGCCCCCGGCATCTGGGAAGGCACGCGCATGTGCATCGACGAGGAGGCGATCGCCAGGGATTTCCCCGATATCGACGCCGGCCGCGCCTTCTCCATGATGCTGCTTGCGCTTTGCGAATGCGCGCTCGATCACGGCATCCATACGATGATTTCCAACTACGAGCCCTATCTCAAGCGCGTCTACAAGCGCGCCGGCGCCGAGGTGGAAGAACTCGGCCGTGCAGACGGCTACGGCAAATATCCCGTCTGCTGCGGCGCCTTCGAAGTATCGGACCGAGTGCTGCGCAAGATGCGCGCCGCCCTCGGCCTCACCCTACCCCTTTATGTCAGGCACGTGCCGGTTCGCTCGGTCGTGACCCAATTCCTGGAGATGGCAGCATGAACCGCCTCGCTGAAACCGCCACGCAGACCGCAATTCAGAAGGATATCGGCGCGCTGGAGCGCCATGTTCTCGCATCCCGCGACATCGCCACGCAGATAGGGGATCCCTTCCTCTCCTATCTCCTCTCGATGGCGCTGTTCACGATCTACGAGAAGAAGGCCCATCACGAGAACGAGGCGCTGAAGAGCAGCTTCAGCTGAGGGCCGGTTCCCCTCCGCCGCCTGAAGACGAGCATGTCTCCGGGCGCCTCGCGCGCAGCCGCAAAAACAGTCCCCGTTTTGCGGCTGCGCGCCCCTGTCATGTCATCAGGGTATTTCCGTTACGTCATCAGGGAATTGATGGTCGAAATCAGCGCGTCGTGCATATAGGGCTTCGGCAGGAAAGCGGTGTTGGCGGGCAGCGCCATCGGATCGAGCCGCACCATGCCCGAGGTGATGATGATGCCGATGTTCGGCCGCATCGCCCTCACCCGCTTGGCAAGCTGGAGACCGTCCATCGACCCGGCCATGTTGACGTCGGTGAACAGGATATCGACATCCTGCCTGCCCTTCAGCACCACCAGAGCCTCGTCGGCATTCGCCGCCTCCAGCGCCACATGGCCGACCTCCTCCAGCACATCGAGGATATTGAACCGGATCAGCGGCTCGTCCTCCACGATGAGCACCACGGCACTGTTCGAAGCCACCATCTGCGATCGCCCTCTTCATGCGGAATGTGACTTGGATAAGTGTAGCCCGCGCGAGAAGGTTCCAGTGGCTGCCCACGAAATATGCATCGTCCACAGATGCTTGCGCTCACCGCTTGTGGCTCTCCCGGATTTGCGTTAGAGCGGAACCCGTGCTGCGGGAACCATTGCCCCGGCACCCAAGCGCCGGACACGGCGCCAAGGGCCTGTAGCTCAATGGTTAGAGCCGGCGGCTCATAACCGCTTGGTTGGGGGTTCGAGTCCCTCCGGGCCCACCAACATTTCAAGATGCTGTATCTAGCCGGTCGCTGTAGCCGGACGCGAAAAACCGGAATTTTGACACTAGATTCCGGAATTTTCGAAATCTTTTGAAGCATGCTTGTGGGCGGTTTGATGGCGCGTCATTCGATGATGGTGGGAGCTGCGGACCTAGTCTCCACCAAAGTTCCCCGATTTCGAACGTACCTCAGCTAGATTTTCGTAATTTCTAATGATTGAATCATAAGCTCTTTTGGTTGCCTCGAGATCGACATTCAACGGAATGAAGGCATCGCATTTACCAAGCAGTCTTCGCTGATCCCAATCCCACACTTCAAGGACACCGTTGAGTATATAGTCGCGAACAAATCGCATGACGCTTGCGTAGCTTCTGGCCGCCCCCTCCGATCCGTCGTCGGCCGTCCTCAGCCCATCCTTCACATTTATCTGTAGTCGTTCCTCTGCGAAATTCAGCCTCAGCACCATCTCTGTAAGGTTGTCATCAGAGGTGCACATGACAGTCGCACAGCCATCCGCAATCGCTATTACCTCAGAATGAAGGTTGGTTAGCGCCGCGAACCCCTCACTGCGTGCCAACGACACTGTAAGCCTAGGAAGCAGCGGCCAAAGATTTCGCTCCGGCGAGGCGCCTGCCTTTATGGTCGCCACGGCACCTTCGCCGAATATTTCGTAGAAGCCCTTGAGTTCGTAAAGGTGCTCTTCCCAAATCGTTTGGCTGCTCTTCACACCGAAGTGGTGCTCGATGGCGTATTCCGCCAACATCTGAGCAACAGGCAAATCTTGTCGCATCCGCCGCATATCAGCCGGATCCTCAGGGTTTGCAGTAGTGCCAAAGGCGTGGGCCACAGCGCAGCGGTTGGACCCGTAAAGGTACTTGCCTGGCGTCTCGTTCGAATTCTGGAGGGAGGAGATGCGATTTCGCGCTCTCCGACTGTCTTTGATCTTAGGAATCGTATCGTCAATCCAAGCAATTTGATCTGGACCTTTATCCCTAAAGATGTTGAGAATTTTGAAGAAGCTCAAGCACGCGTAGGCAGGATTATTCAGACCAAGCCCCTCCCGATAGAGGGCAAGTGCCAGACGGGCCTTAGCGTCTGCAGGATCAGGCACGTAAGGGTGAAGAAAATCAGGGGTGGCAACATATGGCCCATTGAACCCGCCCATGGATCGCGGCAAATTTCCTCCACTCCACTGTTCGATCTCGATAGACTGCCCATGTGCCCAGGCCAGTGAACTGAGAAAATGGCTTATCAGCAGCTGCCCCGAATCCCGGTCTTCGTCAGGCTGTAAAGAGACAGCGGCGGCGGGATACATTATCCCGGCTGATCCTCCAGCATCGGCCCAAGGTATGAGGAAGATTGTGCGCTCCCGGAACAACACTTCTGTCGTTACAATCGGCCAAGCCATTTGAGAGCGAACACAAGCCACTACCCAATCGCCTCTCATAGCAAGTCGGCCGACATATAGATCCTGCAACTTTGGGACGGCGACTTTTTGGACCATGGCTATGCTTTATCAACTCCTTGGCGTCCTTCGAAGGGTACTTGAAGCAGCCTCAAAGGGGCTTGAACCGGCGGCAGGCAAGTCTATGGCTTCAGCACCCAAGCGACTTCGCTATAGCCTTGGAAGGGTGCATTCAAACTGCGACGGTTTTTCCGCTGACGCACGCTCGATGTTCACCTTGCTATAGGAAAAGCCCTCCGGCGTCGCCAAGCCAATCGAGCCGAAGTATCGTTCAAGAGCGCCTTGATCGAGACCGTAGCGGTAGGCGTCCGCATATCCAATGACACCGGCCGTGCCCGAAAAGTCCCTTCACATAGTCCCGGGACAGAAGCCGAATTTCCCTGTCGCAGGTTGTTCTCCCCATAAACCTAAGTTCTCTACTGGTTGGAAGGACTTGCGACAGGACTTCTGCCTTGTTTTCCAAAGCCCTGTTCGTTGCCGCTTGCTGTTCTTTTGCCGTGGAACCCAAGCGTTTCAATTCGACCTGACGCGGTGCGCGCCGGATATGGCATCCGCGCCTCAAGGCGCCTTCTGCCAACGCAAGCTGCTGCCGCAGATGGCGGATGTCCTCGAGCAGAGTGCCTATTCGGCCGCCTTATCTCCTTTGCGACAGGCTACCACCTCGGCGAATTCGTCGCCGACCGGGCCCGACCTTCGCTCTGGATTCATGGCAGCACCCATGAGCCTCCTACCTACACCGGGGTGAATGGAACCCCTTCGACAGGCTGCGGCTCCCCATGTCGTCGTTGTCCAAACAAACGACATCTGTAAGCGTGACCGAGACAGCCTCGATCGTGGCAGCGAGCGCTGGCGAAGGGCTTTCAGCCAATAACAAAATCTTGATCGACAACGACGGTTATCAGGACGCCTCATCGGCCCTACTTGCCAGGGTTATACGGACACTTTGGACAGTGAGGGGTGGGGAGATGCTTCAAACTCACAAACTATCGGCAGCTATGGCAGCCGTTTTCGTCATGGCCATGTCGGCTTCGGCCTGCACCACGAGCCCAAACGACTCGATGCAAACGGGCTCGATCGGCTACACCGCTCAGAGCGCTGACTTTGCCCTTCGGCCTGCCTGCCGCGATGGATTCGGCAACGATCGTCCATGCAGCTATTAGTGCTGGAAAATTGGAAGTCTGATGCCGCGAGACTTCGCCTCCGGCGATGGCCAGTCAGACGACTTCGTCCGGCGGCATCAAGCCCGATCGGCGCACATTTCTAATAGCTACAAGAACGCCCATCGCTCGGCCTGAACCCACCCCCACACGCCGGATTAAGCGGCTGACGCTCATAATAACCGCCATAACCGCCGCCGATCGACGACGTCTGGTCGAGGCTTCCGGACGAAGTGCAAGCCGAAATGATCGTGGCAAGGCTGATCAGCGTTCCGGTCGCGATAAATGCGAAAAATCGGTTCATCTGAGCTTCTCCTCGGAGGGGCACGGCTTTAGCCGAAGTTTGCAATCTACCACGCCATCACGAGGGTATGCGAGGACTTATAGGGGTTGAGCGGCCTCGGCGGCCCCTTCTAACGCCAATGTGATCGTTTTTCAGCTCCACTGCCTCAAGCCATGCACTGTCGCATAACTGTCATGTAAAATTGCCCATTGTGATAGCAGCTTGCGCAAAATATATGCTGCCAGCTAACAAAAAAAAGAATGAGTAAACTGCCATGAGTGCCATACACAAACTTTTCCACCGCAATCTCCTGACCCGCTTCGTTGCTGGTCTCGGCGCGGTTCCCCAGCGTATTCGCGACGCACGCGAAGAGCGCAAGCCCGCCATCCATCCATCCTTCATGGACGATTTCGGCGCTTAATAGGACAATTGGCGAGTCAACAGACTCGTCTGCCCCGCGATTACGTCCTCCAATGTCATCTCAGTTGATATCTGATGGGAAGCCGCCAGCGGCTTCTGATCAACTTGCGGCGTAAAATTCCTTCCGGAACCAGATCCGGTCAACGGGCCGGCCTCCCGCATGCCCGCTGACCCTGCCGAATTCGACATATCCGAGCTTCGGGTAAAAATCCGGGGCCTGGGTCGAGAGCGTGTCGACGCAGGCCGCGACCGCGGCGCGGCGACGCCCTTCTTCTTCGGCCGCCGCCATCAATTTCGTGCCGATGCCGCCCAGCCGCAGCGATTTTGCGACCCACAGATTACCGATGAAAAGAACCGAGAAGGAAACGGACGCCGTTATTCCGGCGATAAGCCCTCCGTTCTCTCGCCAAACGATGGCAAAAGCCTCGCGTCTGATCTCAGCGCTCTCGTTGAAGGCGTTCAGGCCGTCGGAAATCGCGGTGGCGATCTCGGACGGGACGGGATCGAGCGTTTCGAACATTGCTTCCTCGTTGTCGATGGTCGCCATATGATAGCGAGCCGTCGGTTCCGGTCCAGCCGTTTCGGCTCTTGAGGATCGGCGGACGTCCTGCCGGTTTAGGCTCCGATACAGGCATCCCTGACATTTTTTTCTCGCTACACATGCGCCTGTCTTTTCCGCCGTAATAGCTTCACAATCAACCGACAGAAAGCTCTTCCGGGAAACGACAACCAAGGAATGAAAACATGGCGCCGATCTATACCAGAACAGTCCTGATGACCGCCCTTTTGGCGCTGCCGCTCGCCGCCGCAGTGCCCGCCTTCGCGCAGGAGATGAAGCCGCGCGAGCCGGTGATTTCGGTGACCGGCGATGGCGAATCGTCCGTCGCTCCCGATATGGCCATCGTAAATTTCGCCGTCGTCAAACAGGCGAAAACCGCCCGCGAAGCGCTCGACGAGAACAACAAGGCGATGAACGACGTGCTTGCCGCGCTGAAGAGCGGCGGCATCGCCGAGCGCGACCTCCAGACCTCCGGCTTTTCCATCCAGCCGCAATACAATTATCCGCAGCCGGTCGACGGCCAACAGCAGCAGCCACAGCTGATCGGCTACCAGACCATCAATTCGGTCACCGTCCGGCTGCGCGATCTCGCCAAGCTCGGCGCGGTGATCGACCAGTCCGTCAGCCTCGGCATCAACCAGGGCGGCGACATCCAGTTCACCAATGACAAGCCGGATGCCGCCATCGAAGAGGCGCGCAAGGATGCCGTCGCCGAAGCCGTCAAAAAGGCGAAGACGCTGAGCGAAGCCGCCGGCGTCAAGCTCGGCCGCATCATCGAGATCAACGAGAATGTGCCTCGCGCAATGCCGCAGCCGGTCTATCGCGCTACGATGATGAAGGAGGCCTCCGACGCTGCCGTTCCCGTCCAGAGCGGCGAGAACAATTACAATGTCAGCGTCACCGTGACCTTCGCCATCGAGCAGTAAAATGAAAGCGCCGCGCGTCTTTTCAGACGCGGGGCTCAAACTGCTGACAAAGTCTACCGACTTCCTGCTGATTGAGACACGCAACATCTCGGCTCTGGAGATCGGCGAGACCAGCCCCTCATCCGGCTGCCCGCCACCAGCCGGATTGAGGGGCAGCCATTGGCGCCAACCGGACAGCCGTGGCACAAGACCCACGATGATGCCGGAGGAAAGAGCGCAGTCAGACTGAGCGCACAAAGAAAACCGCCCTTGCCGATCCGGGGAGACTGGCAAAGGCGGTTGTGGCCGCCGCATCGGGGAGACGGGGCGGCGTTTTCTTCTAACGATTAGCGGCGCAGAGCGGGGCAGCCGCGCACATTGCCGAAGCTCATTTCATCTTGGCCGCGACGCGTCCAACCCTGGACGATCACACGGCGCGGCGTGATGTCGACGACCCGGGCGCGACGAAAGCCGTAATCGCGAGCAAGGTTTTCGGCGAGCTGCGGATTGCAGCCGCGCGACGGGCGGCCGTAACCCGGAGGCGGACGGTCATAACCCGGAGGCGGACGGCGGTAGTCCTGCGGCGGGCCACGGTCCTGATCGCCAATAATGATATTCAACTGGGCGGCGGCCGGGGCCACCGTGCCGGCCAGGGTACCGGCTGTCAGCATGACGGCAAGACCCGCCTTTGCCAGAAACTGCATCATCGAAAAACCTTTCGTTTGAAAGTCGGTGCGGTCAAGCCGCCCTCCCCATTAGTCCGCATTACGCCGAAGCGTCATTTGGGAATCACTCATACAGGTCAGAGAAGAGACGGCTGAAAGTGTCAGCGTCAAGGCAAAAACCGACCGGAAGCGCCGCATCGGCGCCTCCGGCCGCAGTCCTCAGCGCCGGATCAGCGGGCAGCCGCGGACATTCGCGAAGGTGATCCTGTCCCAGCCGCGGCGTTCGCGCCCGGCGACGACAACGACCCGCGGCGACATGCGGGTGATGCGGGCATCGCGCAGGCCGAAATCACGCGCCTTGCGCACCGCGTGCATCGGCGAGCAGCCGCGGATCGGGCGATGGTATTGTGCCTCGACGATAAAGCTCGTCTGCGGTCCTGCGGCGGCCGCCGTGGAAACGGTGGCCGGAATGGTGCAGAGGGCGAGCAGAGCGGCAAGCGAAGCCTTGGTCAGGAAATGCGTCATGGGATGTCTCCGTCGATTGGTATTACCTAAGCTCTCCCTTCAGGGATTGTCTCGACAGTAACCGCCGCAAACTGAACGGTGTTCGAACCGGGCATTCAGTTTGCATTCACAAGAGCATGATGCCGAAAAGTGTAAGCGGTTTTCGGACGACATCATGCTCTCCTTCTTCGATTTAGATCCGGATGATCATCCGGATCTGGAATTAATCCGGTTTCAGCTGCTAAGATGCAGCACGATTTCGCGCCGGTGCGGCCGGTCGCGATGTTCGTAGAGATAGATACCCTGCCAGGTGCCAAGCATCAGCCGCCCCCTGGCGACGGGAATGCCGATCGAGACCTGCGTCAGCGCCGCCTTGATATGCGCCGGCATGTCGTCCGGCCCCTCGGCCCGATGCACGACCCAGCCCATCGAGGGATCGGAGGCCGGCGGCACGAGGCGGCGGAAGAAGGAGAGGAGATCGGTGCGCACGTCGGGATCGGCATTTTCCTGGATCAGCAGCGAACAGGAAGTGTGGCGCACAAAGACAGTGAGAAGCCCCTCCTCCCGCCCCGACGCGCTGACGAAGGCCTCCGCCTGGTCGGTGAATTCGTAAAGGCCCTGTCCGCGTGTGGACAAGGTGAGGATCGTCTGAGGCAAGGCGCTCTCCCGTCTCGGAATGACATTCCCCGCGAGTTGGCGCGCCACCGGCGGCAAGTCAATGGCTGCCTTGGGCCATCAGAGCTTGAGCATCATCTCGAAGCCGCCATAGATCATCCGCTTGCCGTCGAACGGCATCTGCCAGCCGTCGCCCTTGAGCCTCGGATCGTCCATCACCTTGGCATTGATATCGTCACGCTCCTGGCGCGAGCCGTAGACGATCCAGGAAAAGATCACCACCTCATCCTCCTTCGCCTGCACGGCCCGGGGAAAGGAGGTCAGCTCGCCATAGGGAACGTCGTCGCCGATGCATTCGACATATTCGAGGGCGCCATATTCCTTCCAGATCGAGCCGGCGAAGGTCGAGAATTTTTTGTAGGCCTCGATATTCGCATTCGGAACCGCCACGATGAAACCATCGACATAGGACACCTCGCTCCTCCTCTGCGTGTCTGCGCGTCGTTATCGTGGAGGAGATAGGAGACTTGCCAAGCGGGTCCAGTCCGCTACCGAGCGGTTAACCCCACGCGCTTATAGCTTCCTGGCGATCAGGGCCCATTCACCAGCTTGAGGATGAGCTGCTGGATATTGCCGCCGTCGCCCATTTCGATCTTGTCGAAGTCACGGCCGCGCTGGCGCTGCCGGGCGGAGATCTCGCCGAGGCGGCGGGTCAGCTCGATCCTGATCTTCTTGCAATCGGGATCATCGGCAACGGTGAGGCCGATGCTCGTCGCCTCGATCTCCTTGACCATTTCCTTGATGGTCTCGCCATGCACCCGCTCGTGGGCTTGCACGCCTGATATGAAGGCCTGCCAGCTGCTCTTGACGGCGGCCGGCAGCTCGGCCGCCGGCTTTGGCAGCGTATAGGTGATGATAAGCTTCGGCCGGTTGGTGACGATAACGCAAGCATTGTCCTGCGGCTCGTATTTCCTGGTCCAGGTCAATTTGAACGTCGTATGCGCGATCGCCCGGCCCGCACCGGCTTCGGGCCCTCGCGCGCCGATCGATTCATAGAGCTCAGCGCCCGTTTTGCCAGATATCGAATAAGGCCGCACCTCTTCGACCGCCTGCCACTCAGCCAGCGCCATAGCCGGCACCGACGCGAAAACCGCCGCCAGCACACAGGATAGAAAATTTGTCGTCACGCGCGGCTCCGCCGTATGATGTTCGGGGCGAACCTATCGGGAGCGGTCGCCGCTTTCAACGCGTCATGCATGCGCTAGCCCTGCAGCGTCTTGACCTGGGTAAGATCGGGGAAGAGCCGCATCCACAGGAGCACGACGACGATCGTGCCGAGCCCGCCGACAACGCCGGTGGCGACGGGCCCGAGGGCTGCCGCCATCATGCCGGATTCGAATTCTCCGAGCTGGTTGGAGGTGCCGATGAACAGCGAGTTGACAGCGCTGACGCGGCCACGCATCTCGTCCGGCGTCAGCAACTGCACCAGCGAGCTGCGCACGACGACGCTCACCGTGTCGGACGCGCCGACGACGAGCAGCGCTACGACGGAAAGCGCGATATTGGTGGAGAGCGAGAAGACGATGGTGGCGACGCCGAAGACGGCGACGGCGGCAAGCATCTTGCGCCCGACATTGCTCTCGAGCGGCCGGCGGGCAAGCACGATCGACATGGCGAGCGCGCCGACCGCCGGAGCGGCGCGGAGAAAACCGAGGCCCCAGGGACCGGCATGCAGGATATCGCTGGCAAACATCGGCAGCAGCGCGGTCGCGCCGCCGAGCAGCACCGCGAAGAGATCGAGCGAGATCGTGCCGAGCATCACCGGCCGGCTGCGGATGAAGGAGACGCCGGCAAAGACCGAGGCTGGTGTCACCGGTTCGCGCTTGGCAGGGCTCCATTGCATCCGGATCGAGATGACGTTGAAACTCGCAACGGCAAAAAGCAGCGCTGCCATAGCAAAGGGCGCGACGGGGTGGAGGCCATAAAGCAGGCCGCCGAGCGACGGACCGATGATCAGCGCCGTCTGCATCATCGAGGTCGAGGTTGCAACCGCCTTCTGCAGCATCGAGGCCGGCACGATGTTCGGCAGCAGCGCCGCCATGGTCGGGCGCTCGAAGGCGACGACGGCGCCGAGCACCGTGACGGCGGCAAGGATGCCGGCCGGCGTCAGCCATTGCTGCCAGGTGGCAACCGCCAGCACCAGTGCCGTCACCGCCTCGATCAATTGGCAGACAAGCCCGATGCGCCGCCGGTCGAACCGGTCGGCGACATGGCCGACGACGAAGGTCAGCACCGCCATCGGCAGGAACTGGCAGAAGCCGACGAGGCCGAGCGCAAAGGCGCTGTGCGTCTGATCGTAGATCATCCATCCCATGGCGATGCCAATGGACTGGAAGGAGAGCGAGGAAAAAACGCGGGAGGCAGCGAAGTTCAGATAGCCGGGGTGGCGAAGAACGCTCCCCGGTCCTTGGGATATGTCCATTGCGATGTCACCGGCCGGCTAAGACTGCGCCGGCCTTATAAGAGTTTTTAAGATCGGAGCGGTGTTCTGCCCGAATGGACGAATTGTCAATCGCAATGAGGCGCCGTCACCGGATTGTGTGATGCCTCGACCTCAGGCCCTGTCTTAGCGCGGTTCCCTGGAGATGCTGAGATAGCCGGGATCGAATTCGGCGATTTCCTGCAGGCGTTCCCAGTCGACAATGGTGATCGTCCGGTTCTCCCAGATGAACACGCCCTCGCGCCTCAGCGCCTGCAGCGTCTTGTTCAGATGGACGACGGAAACGCCGAGCACGTCGGCCATCTCGATCTGCGTCAACGGAAACTGGAAGCTTGCGCCCCGCGTCCGCTTCACCACCTGCAACCGCACGAAGAGTTCGCAGACGAGATGGGCGATATGGGCGCGCTTGGAGCGCCGGCCCATGGCAACGATCCACTCGCGGTGGATGGCGCCATCGACCAGCGTGTCGAGCCAGAGCAGCCGCGTCAGATGCGGCATGCGCTCGGTGATCGCCTTGAGATCGCCGTGGTCGGCGAAGGCGACATGGCAGGACGACAGCGCAACGATGCCGTGATCCATCTTCTTGATCGGGAAAGCGTGAAGGTCGACGAAATCGCCGGCGACATGCAGCGCGGTGATCTGGCGACTACCATCGGCCATCACCTTGTAGCGCGCCGCAAAACCATCGAGCAGCAGCGTGCTGTAACCCGGCCTGCTCCCTTCGGAGACGAGATCCTCCCCGGCAACAAAGTACCTGTCTTTGACGATGATTGCTCTGAGATGGCCTTCCTCTTCGGCCGACAAAACATCGCGGCTTCCAAGGTTGAGCAGCAGGGATTCAATCACGGCCCTGTCCGCCGATGTTGCAAGTGCTCCGGACCATTTCGATGCGACCTGTATTTTCTATAAGAATCAATGCCTAGCCCCTGGAACAATTGTCTTCATCTGTGATTTCTCCTGTGACGCGCAGGAAAAAACATGGCTCGCTACTATTTCGATCTACACAACGGGGAAGGTCCCACGCGCGACGAGCACGGTACCGAGCTCAGATCTCGTGAAGACATTCCGAAAGAAGTGACCCGCATCCTGCTGGATGTGGCCCGTGACGAACTGCCTGCGGGTGATCGCACGATCATCGCCGTCACCGTCCGCAACGAAAGCGGCGATCCGGTCACGGTTGCTAGCCTCGTCTTTAGCAATGAATGGCTCGACGTCTTACGATAGCGGTTGCCTTTTAAGGGCTGCCGCCGGTCACACATACGCATCAATCCGACTCGGTCGGTTGGCGCGACGCTAAGACCCGCCTTCATAGCCGGCAATTAAATTTGACATAGTCTTTTGATTGCTTTGGTTCGATCGACCGGCATTACAGGTCGGCGTGCCTATCGTGGCTGTTTTGCAATTTCTTCGAGAATCAGCCGGATTTCCGCGAGCGGTCGCCGGCTTTCATCGAAGAGTTCCACCGACATCATATTCAAAGGTGCAGCCGGCAGGCCTTCGGTGGCCATCTCCGCCAACACACGCCGTGCCTCCGCTTTCGCAGCCTCGATGGATTCAAAATCATATGCCGTCTCGGTCGTCCCGGCGCCATCACGATCGAAGAGCTGAAAATAGAATTTTGGCACGACACATCCCCTGCAGCAATTCCGGCAAAGTGCGCAGCGGTTTTGCATCCGGAATTGCACAAACAAAAGCCGGAGCATTTCCGTGATTCGGAGAAAACAGAAATGCTCTAGTTGGTCCTAACGGTCGGGCGGACAACATGTTCCGACGGAACGGGTTTCCGTGTCATGCGCACCGTCAGAAGGCGCCGGCTTCCGGAGAGGCCATCTCCTCGATGCCGTCGACGCGGTCGGGATAGAAGGCGAGATGGTCCTTGATGCTGCTGACCGCGGCATTCGGCGCCTCGTAGGTCCAGACGGCATTCTTCGAGCGCTCGCCGCCCGGAATGATGCTGTAATAGGAGGCGTCGCCCTTATAGGGGCAATGGCTGCTGTGGTCGGTGCGTTGAAGCAGCGACATCTCCACATCCCTGCGCGGAATATACTGCACTGGTGGATAGGAGGCCTCGCACAGCGTCAGCGCATCGCGGGTATCGGCAATCGTCTTGCCGCCGAGTGTGACGACGACGCGGGAGGGATTGTGCTCGACGGTGATCGGATGATCCGGCCCCGGAATCTTGAACGACTTATCTGACATGGGGTTCGTCTCCAGGAGATATCGATCGCATGGAGATAGGGCGGGCATGCCGCCGGCCCAAGACCTCGAACGCAGCTTTCCCTGAAATGCTGCGCCCTTAGAACTCGAAACGCGGCGATACCGGACTTAGCATCGCCGTTTTCGGCGCCGCCGGCCAGTGCCGCGCAAGCGCATCCGCAACTGTTTCGACCAGCCTGGCGATGTCGTCGCCGGCGGAGGCGTGCAGGGCCTCGGCAACGATCAGCACCGAGTGCGTCGTTCCCCGCACCGCCGAAAGCCCGCTCTGCCGGTTCGTCCAGCGCCGCGCATGCGCGTTCTCCCCGCCATCTGCGAAGATCACTTCGTTTGGCTCGGGATGTTCGATTTCGCCGCCAAAGGTCAGATAGGTCTCGTCACCCCCAGCCCGCCGGACCTCGAGGTCGCCAACGATCTTTTCAGTGTCGAAGACGGCGACCGGAATGGCGAAGGCGAGTGAAATCGCATTGCAGAGATCGATGAGTGGATGCAGGCGCGGCAGCGCATGTTCCTGGCGGAAGCGCCGCAGCAGCGCCTCGGAAGCGCAGCGATATTGCGTCGGCTTCAGCCCCATGCGGGAAAAGCCGCGCCGCCAGGCCTGGATTTCAGGGAACTCGCTTTCCTGCGCTTGCGTCAGCCGGGCCTCGGCGATCGCGTTGAAGTCTGCGATCGCCGCCTCGACATCGGCATCCGCATGGATCCCTCCCGCATGCAGCGCGCCGGCGCGAAGCTCCGGAAAGGCCTGCCACATAGCATCGGAATGGCTGAACTGCATGATCTATCTCCCACTTGCAAGTTTGACCGTGCGGCTCCCGGCAAAGGCAAGTCCGAGCACGGCCGCAAGCACACAGGCGATGCCGGCGATCTGGTGGAGCCCCACCGGCTCGCCAAGGATGATGAAGGCAAGCATGACGGCGGAAACTGGCGCAACCGCGGTGAAAAGCGCCGCTTCGGTGCCGCTCACCCTTTCTGCCCCCGCATACCACAGCAGAAATCCACCAACGGTCGGCACCAGCGCATAATAGACGACGGCGGCAACAGCGCTTCTCGAAATACCATGTGCGAAAGGCGCTTCGAAAATGGCCGGGATGGCGGCAACGATGAAGCCGATGCCGGCCATCAGCGTCGACTGCGCAAGCGGCGCAATCTCCGTCTTCAGCCGTTTGTTCAGCAGGATGAACAGTCCCTCGCAGACGACCGCCAGGAAGATCAATGCATTGCCGGAGAGCGATCCTCCGGCCGCATCCGGCGTGACGGCGATCGACAGCACGCCTGCCGTCGCCAGCGCCACGGCCAGAAGCAGGGCACGCTGCGGCCGTTCGCGAAGCAGCAGGATGGAGATTGCGGCCGCCACCACCGGCAGCGTGCCGATGATGACGCCGGCATCGGCCGCCGAGGTCAGGCTGAGGCCGGAAATCAGCAGCGTCGTATAACCGACACTGCCGGCCCCCGCCTGAATGACAAGGATGAGGCGGTCTTCCCTGGAGAATTTCGGCAGCCGCGCGCCAGTCGCCCACATCAGCAGGAGAAAGACCGGAAAGGCGATGGCGAAGCGCAATGCGGTGGCGCTGAACGGCGGCAGACCGGATGCGATGAGTTTGCTTGCGACAACCGTGCTTCCCACTGTCAGCATCGCCAGCGCCAGATAGAGATAACCTTGAACCTGCCTCGACATTCAGCGTCTCCTGTTGGATACGCCGAGAAAACAGCAGGAGCCTATCGGGGTCTTGAACGAAATTGCAGGCGCAAAGCCGGCGCTCAGAGAAAGGCGCCGGCATAAAGGCGCGGCGACAGACCATACTTGCGCACGAAAACGCGCGTCATATGGCTCTGGTCGGCAAAGCCGCTGGCAAAAGCTGCTTCCGCAAGCGGCATGCCCTGAGCGATCAGCCGGCGGGCGATATGGATGCGAGCCTGGACGAGATAGGCATGCGGCGTCAGGCCGGTCGCCTTGGCAAAACCCCGCAGCACCTGGAAGCGGCTGAGCCCGCTTTCCCTGGAGAGGTCGGCGAGCGAGACGGCGGCAAGCGGATCGTCATCGATCAGGTTTCGGGCCGCGCGGATCGACGCCGGCACCAGTGGCCGCTCTTCGGTACCAAAGCGCTCGCGCATGACATCGGCGACAAGTTGCAGAAGCAGTTCCTCGCAGAGCAGCCCATCCGCCGCCCTGCCACCGGTCACCGCGCCAAACAGCGTCTCGAAACGGGCGGCGATCGCCGCATTGCGGATGACCGGATGCGGGATTTCCGATCGCCCTGCCCCGCCTTCGCTGATCTCTTGCGACAGACCACTGACGATGCCGGGATCGAAATAGAGGATGCGCCACGACCGCCCCTCGCCGATCGGCGCGCCATCATGCACCTCGTTCGGATTGACCGTGATGATGTCGCCGGCCTCAGCCTCCACCATGCCGCGACCGCTGAGCGACGACTGCGCCCCGGCGGAAATCAAGCCGATGCCGAACTGCTCATGCGTATGGCGCGCGAAGCTGTGATGCGTTTCCGCTTCCACCGCTTCGACGCCTGCCAGCGCCGAGCGCAGCATCCTGAACTGGTTTTTCGCCATCATCTGTCCGCAGGTCCGATCGCCGGCCACTCTGCCAGCCCCCGTGAGATGACGCAATCGTGGCGGCTAGGATGCATACCTAGAAGAATTCGTCGAGCAGCTGATAATAATTGAGCCTTGCCGGATCCGTGGCCGGCATGCCGTAGCGATCAAGGAAGGGCTGCACCAACACCTCGCCGAAATTATAGGCGATGCTGCGGCAGGCGAGCGCGATATCCTGATAGCGGTCGGCGACGCCGAGACGGCTGCAGTCGATATAGCCGGAGAATCCGTCTTCCGAAGCGATGAAATTCGGCAGGCAGGCATCACCATGGGTAACGACGAGATCCTCGCGGTCCGGCCTCCCGCTTTGGAGTTCGGCAAACAGAGCCTCGGCACTCTTTCCAAGCCGCGTCTCATCGAAATCGGTCTCGTCGACGATGCCGGCCTGCATCCGCGCTTTTGCGGCCGCGATACGCGTCTCCAGCCGATGATCGTACGGGCAGGCTGCGATCGGCAGGCGATGCAGGTCAAGAAGCGCCGCAGCCAGTAGTTCGACCCGCGCGATCGGCGCCAGCGCCGATGCGCTGGCGAGATCATTCCCGGGCAGCGCGCTGATCAGCAACCGGTTGCGCATACCGTCACTGTCCTCTGCAATGACAACAGAACAGGGCAGACCGGAAGTCTGGAGCCAGCGAAGCCTGGCTGCCTCGTCAGCGAGTTCGCCGAAAGCACCAGCCTCTTCGACCTTCAGATAAAGGCTCGGCAATCCGAGAGCTTCCAGCCGGAAGACACTCGCGGCGGAGCGGCCAAGCGCATCGCGCTCGAACCGATACCCAGCAAGACGGGCATCAAGCACGCCCGCTGACGGTGGTTGATCCTCTTGGCAAATCGACATGATATCTGGAACCATTGACGCCAGCCGCATTATCTCGACCGGGCGGGAGACCGCAAGCGGCGCGATCGGCTAGCACGTCGGCAGACTGAACAGCCCTCGGGAACCTCAGTGAACGGTTTCGGCGGGCGCGGCTTCGAGAAGAATTTCGAAAGCCTCTTCCAGAGCAGCCACCAGAATATCGGTCAGCTCATCGCCCTTGTTTTCCAGGAACAGCGCGCTCACGGCTTCGTCCTGACGCTCAAAGAAACGCTCGATCTCATTCGACATATCATTGTCCTCTTCTTCACCGGATCATCACGGCCATGGGAAGAAGCTAGGTAGGGTTGCTTGCGCGTGGCTGTTGCCGGTGAGACGCAATCCAGGATCACGAGGACTAGTCACGAATTTCATATTTCGCATACTGACTGCGGGGGATCAATCCACCAACTTCGTGGGCAAACGAGACGACTTTCGTGGCGTCCTCATCCACCTCGCAACGGAAACGAACCTGGTACCAGCCCTTGAGTGTGCCAAAGGCGGCATCTCTCACATCAAGGATGGTACCGGTTCGCAATCCAAAACTGGGCAATGCGGACGGGAAATAACGCGGCGAACCGTGAACGAGCTGGCCCTGAAGCTCGGTGGCGCAAAGCGTGGCCACTCGCTCTTTGCGCGGAAGACCACTGACCGCAGTTTGCGCTAACAAACTGCCATCTTCCGTCCGTGAAAACAGAGTTTTTGCCTTGGGCAGATCGTCCTTAGCAATCACTTTCGGTTTCTCAGCGGTCTGCTGCTCCGGCGGCTTCGCCTGCTCGATAGTCGTATTGGCTTCGCCAGAGACGTCTGTCGGCGGCCCATTGCGCTCCGGAGAAACGTCAGTCGTCGCGACCTCAGGAAGCTTCACATCGTCCGGCACCGGCTTTGACGGAGGCTCCTCAGTTTTTGGTTTTTCTGCAGCAGCCTTTGTCGGCATCTGCTCCGGTTCGGCATCGTGCTGCGGCGGAGTTGTTGCGGGTTTGGCTTCGCCCTGAGGAGAATTTCCCGCCAACGACTTTTCGGGGCCGCTATTCCTGTCGCCAAACTCGATGACAGGGCTCAGAGTCGGCATAGGCCTCGGCTTAGCTTGCTCGGGAGTCTTGCTGGCCGGCGGAGGTGGTGGCGGCGGAAGCTCCTTCTTAGCCTCTTCCGGCGGCTTCGGCTCCGGTGGCTTTTCCTCGGGCTTGGGCTCCGGCTTCTTCTCCTCCGGCGGCGGAACGAGCTCCACCTTCACGCTCTCGTCTTCGGGAGGCTTTGGCTCGATCTTCGGCAGCCCGAAAATCAGAAGAGCAATGATAGGAATATGCGCAACAACGGACGCAACGATGCCCCAGCGGATTTCAGGCCGCTGCTTTCCCGTTTCGTGCTGCGTTTCCGCCGGTTCCACGTCTTCTTCTGTCACAGCAGCGATGTGGCCTCTAAAGCCGGCAGCATCAAGCCACAAAAGAAAAAAACCGCGTGATCGCAGCAGCGACGAGAGTTATTGGTCGGCGGCTCCATCGTCGGCCACCAGATTGTGCTCCTGCCATTCGCCTTGCGGAATGGCATCACCGACGAGAAAGGCGAAGGACAGGACCTTGCCGGAGCCGGCATCGAGCTCGCATTTGAACTGGATGTTGTACCACTTGCGTTTGCTGCGGAAGGCGCCGCCCTTCACCTCGACGCTGTTGCCACTGACCTTCTCCGCCGCCATCGCATAGGGCGCAAGCACATCCGGCGCCATGGCCGGCTGCGCCCGGCGCACCTGCTCCAGCGCCTCGAGATCGCAAAGCTGCAGATTGCGCTCGCTGCCGGAGAGTTGGCGCAGCGCCTCACGGGCGCGGCGGCTGCGCGGATCGGCAAGGACCTTGTCGGAAAACAGCTGTCTTGCCTCGATGAATTCCGTCGGCTTTGGCGCCGGCGGAGCGATTGGTGCCACAGAAGGCATTGCCGCAGCAGGCGGACTATTTGCGACCGGCGCCGCCGGCTCGGCTTCGGGCTTTGCCGCCTCAGGCTTTGCCTGTTCCGGCAAAGGCGCCTTGGCGGGCTCGGGCATTTTCAGCGATTCCACGGCCTGAGGAACGATCTCCACCGAGAGACCGTCATCTGGCAATGGCAGCGGCGGCTCGGCCTTCGGCAACAGCAGCAGAAGGAGCAGGATGGCGATGGCATGCAGCGCGAACGACGCCGCAGCGCCCCGCCGGATCCCGTCATCCCACTTGCCCGCCGCCAGTTCCATCGGTCAGGAAGCGGCTGTCGGACGATCAATGGCGACCATGAAACTGAGGAGCGCTTTCATCATGAGCTTGCCGAAAAGTCGGGCCGGAGCCTGCCGCGGAAATTGAAGCACGCCACGACACTGCCAGCGCAGCTAACGCTCCGCAACCTTCAAGATCGACGATCTCCGGCTCCGGCTACCCGAGCGAGCCGATGAGATCCCGGTAGGCGGCCTCCGGGAATGCCTTCAGCGTCTCCGTGCGGACATTGCCGCCCATCGCCAGCGAGAGGGTAAAATGCGCCATGACGGCGTCATCGGGCGCCTCGCAGACGGCGACCATGTCATGCCCGCCCATCGTCAGATAGAACTGGTTGAAGGAGCCTCCGACGCTGGTGAGCAATTTCTTCGCGGCGTCGAGCCGTTTTGCCGAGTCGCGCACATTGCGGATGCCCTGATCCGTCCAATTGATCAAAAGAATGTAAGTGGTCATGTCGCACCTCCCAGAGCATGATGCCGAAAAGTGTCAGCGGTTTTCGGACGACATCATGCTCTATTTCTTTGATGTGGATCCGGATTCAGATTTTAGGCCCGTCAGGCCTAAATCACCCGGATCTAGCGGAGGATTGGTTCACGCAGGCACACGTCGACCCTCGCTCGCGCGTTGCGATCGATGCCTTCCCCCGTGGCCGGATTATAGGCTTGTCACCAGGGAGGGACAAGAAAGATGCCGGGATCATTGGTATTAATCACAAAAGCAAAAGCCGGGCATGAAGCCCGGCTTTTCCAATCAGAACTGCGTGGCCGAAGCCTTAGCTGTCGAGGAAGCTTCTCAGCTTTCTGGAGCGGCTCGGATGCTTCAGCTTGCGCAGCGCCTTCGCCTCGATCTGGCGGATACGTTCACGGGTGACCGAGAACTGCTGGCCGACTTCTTCGAGCGTGTGGTCGGTGTTCATGCCGATGCCGAAGCGCATGCGCAGAACACGTTCCTCGCGCGGCGTCAGCGAGGCGAGAACGCGGGTCGTCGTCTCGCGCAAGTTCGCCTGGATGGCGGCGTCGATCGGCAGCAGAGCGTTCTTGTCCTCGATGAAATCGCCGAGATGCGAATCTTCTTCGTCGCCCACCGGGGTTTCGAGCGAGATCGGCTCCTTGGCGATCTTCAGGACCTTGCGGACCTTTTCGAGCGGCATGGCCAGCTTTTCGGCCAGTTCTTCCGGCGTCGGCTCGCGGCCGATCTCGTGCAGCATCTGGCGCGATGTGCGGACGATCTTGTTGATAGTCTCGATCATGTGCACCGGAATGCGGATCGTGCGGGCCTGGTCGGCGATCGAACGGGTGATCGCCTGACGGATCCACCATGTCGCATAGGTCGAGAACTTGTAACCGCGGCGGTATTCGAACTTGTCGACCGCTTTCATCAGGCCGATATTGCCTTCCTGAATGAGGTCAAGGAACTGCAGGCCGCGGTTGGTGTACTTCTTGGCGATGGAGATGACCAGGCGAAGGTTCGCTTCGACCATTTCCTTCTTGGCGATACGCGCTTCGCGCTCGCCCTTCTGCACCATATGGACGATGCGGCGGAATTCCGAGATCGAGATACCGGTCTCGGTCGCCAGATTCTGGATTTCCTGGCGAATGTCGCGGATCGTCGTGTTTTCACCCCTGGCGAACTCCTTCCAGCCGCGGGCGGCCAGATTGCCGATCGACTTCATCCAGTTCGGATCGAGCTCAGCGCCCTGATACTGTTCCAGGAAGGAGTCGCGCTTGACGCCGTAGGATTCGGCCAGACGCAGCAGGCGGCCCTCGTTGGAAACGAGGCGCTTGTTGATGTCGTAGAGTTGCTCGACGAGGGCGTCGATGCGGTTCTGGTTCAAGGACAGAGACTTGACGGCCTTGATGAGCTCATCCTTGAGTTCCTTGTAACGGCGCTCCTGGGCAGTGGACAGCGTGCCGGAAGCCGACAGCCGCTGCTCGACCTGCTGGTCCTGCAGCTTGCGCAGCTTCTTGTAGGTCTCGGCGATCGTATCGAGCGTCTCCATCACCTGCGGGCGAAGCTCGGCTTCCATCGCCGCCAGCGAAAGGTTGGATTCGTCCTCGTCCTCTTCCTCCTCCTCGGGAGGCAGGCCTTCGCCGCCGACATCGGTGATGTCGTCGTCGCCGGAGCGGGCACGACGGGTCTTTTCCTTCTCTTCTGCGAGCTTGCGATCGGCTTCGATCTTCTCCGGGCTCTGGAACTGCGGCGCAGCCTTGGCTTCAGGGCCGGAATAGGTCGTTTCGAGATCGATGATCTCGCGCAGCAGCGTCGTGCCTTCGTTGAGTTCGTCGCGCCAAATGATCAACGCCTGGAAGGTCAGCGGGCTCTCGCAGAGACCCGCGATCATCGTCTCGCGGCCGGCCTCGATGCGCTTGGCGATCGCGATTTCGCCCTCGCGGGAAAGAAGCTCCACCGAGCCCATCTCGCGCAGGTACATGCGAACCGGATCGTCGGTACGGTCGGTCGGTTCTTTTTTCTTGGCGGTCGCAAGCGCCGTGCCGCTCGAAGGCGCGAGTTCGCCGCCTTCGCTCTCCTCGTCGCCGCCAGCGTCGTCGTCATCGCTGCCGCCGGAAGCACCGGCTTCCTCAGCTTCCTCGTCTTCGATGACGTTGATGCCCATGTCGGACAGCATCGACATCGTGTCTTCGATCTGCTCGGACGTCACTTCTTCGGACGGCAGGACCGCGTTAAGCTCGTCCATGGTCACATAGCCGCGCTTCTTGGCGGCTTTGATCATCTTCTTGACCGCGTCGTCGGAAAGATCGAGAAGAGGGCCGTCGCTTGCGCCGTCGCGTTCGACTTCCGCTTCTTCGTTCTCTTTGACCTTGGTTGCCATTTATATCGTCGCCTTCCTGACGCTATCCAATCTCGCTACGGTGAACGGGCTGTCTCAGGGCCTGACGCGCCGCACGCGCCGCCCTCGAATCACCTTTGCCCACCTAACGGGATGACATTTAAAGCCTGATTAACCACGATTACCGGCACCGGACAGCAAAGCTTTCTTGCTCTTGGATTTCCGGCCATGGTTGCGCGATCCGCCTTGACCCAGTTCACCATTCAACAAGTCGAACGGTGATTCCCACATTTTTTGTTCTCGTCAAGCTTTTCCAGAAAAAAAGCCCACAAAAATACGGAAAAAGCCTTATCCACAGGCTTTGAACCGCGGCAGCGATTGCGAACCCTTATTTAAGATGCGGCGAACAAAAGACAAGGGCAGCAAATATTTTGCCCGCCATAGCAGTTGTTTCCATCATCTTCGCAGTTGTGCAGACGGAATATGCACCTTTAGAGGGCCGCGCGTCCTTCGGACGCACAAAGGACGCTCTAACACTTTGAGTCTGCGCATCGTGCTTTCCGAAAGTCGATTCCGATTTTCGGGCCGATGCGCTAGCCTGAGAAATTGTGGCTAACGCGCCGCGCCGTCATACGCCTTCACCGTCAGCACGCCGATATCGACCGCGGGAATGCAGCGCAGATTGATCGAAGCCATTGCCGCGCCGTTCGGACCCACAGCCTCGCCGAACGGTGCGATGCCGCAATTGGCGCAGAAGTGATGGCGAATGACATGCCGGTTGAAGGTATAGGTCGAGACATTGTCCTCCGGCGTTTTCAGCACCAGCTTCTCGCGCGGCACGAAGGCGAGAAGCCCGCCCCGCCTGCGGCAAAGCGAACAATTGCAGTCGAGCGCCTCGGTGAATTCGCCTTCGACCTCGAAAGCCACATTGCCGCAATGGCAGCTTCCTTCATAGCGCATGTCGTCCTCCTCACATCCAGTCCATGACAACCTTGCCGGAATTGCCCGACCGCATCGCCTCGAAGCCGTCGCGGAAATCGTCGATGCCGATCCGATGGGTGATGATGGGCGCGAGATCGAGGCCGCCCTGGACGAAAGCGATCATCTTGTACCAGGTCTCGAACATCTCGCGGCCGTAGATGCCCTTGAGATTGAGCATCTTGAAGATGACCTTGTTCCAGTCGATCTCGAAGCCCGCCGGCGCGATGCCGAGAATGGCGATCTTGCCGCCATTGTTCATCTTGTCGATCATGTCGCGGAAGGCGGGTGCGGCCCCCGACATTTCGAGCCCGACGTCGAAACCCTCCGTCATGCCGATCGCCTTCATGACGTCGGCGAGGTTTTCCTTCGATGCGTCGACGACGTGATCGATACCGAGCTTGCGCGCCAGCTCCAGCCGGTGCGGATTGATGTCGGTGATGACGACCTTGCGGGCGCCGGATCGCTTGGCGACGAGCGCGCCCATAATGCCGATCGGCCCGGCGCCGGTGACGAGCACGTCCTCGCCGACGAGATCGAAGGAAAGCGCGGTGTGCACGGCATTGCCGAACGGATCGAAGATCGCGGCGATCTCGTCGGAAATATCATCCGGGATCGGCACGACATTGCTTTCCGGAATGCACACGAATTCGCCGAAGGAGCCCGGCCGGTTGACCCCGACACCGAGCGTATTTCGGCAGAGATGCCCCCTGCCCGCCCGGCAGTTGCGGCACTTGCCGCAGACGATATGCCCCTCACCGGAGACCCGCTCGCCGACATGATAGCGGGTGACCGCCGAGCCGATCTCGGCGATCTCGCCGGAGAATTCATGGCCGACGACCATCGGCACCGGGATGGTCTTCTGTGCCCACTGGTCCCAGTTCCAGATATGGACGTCGGTGCCGCAGATCGCCGATTTCTTCACCCGGATCAGCACATCGTTCGGCCCGACCTCGGGAACCGGCACATTCTCCATCCAAAGCCCAACTTCCGGTTTCGCTTTGACCAGCGCCTTCATCATGTTCGACATCAACGATATCCGCCCTTGTTCTGGTGCCCGAACTTTGCGACTCCCTCTTCTCCCCGTCGGGGAGAAGGTGCCCGTAGGGCGGATGAGGGGGCGGCACGGCACGCCATTAAACCTTACTTTGTTCCTCGCTTGCCGCTCGAAACGTCGCTTCGCTCCTCCCCCTCATCTGTCCTGACGGACATCTTCTCCCCGCTGGGGAGAAGAGGGAAATGGCAAATCCCACTCAAATCACACCCAGTTCCCGCCCTGTCTCGGCAAAGGCCGCGATCGCCCGCTCCACATCCGCCCGCGAATGCGCCGCCGACATCTGTGTGCGGATGCGGGCCTGGCCTTTCGGCACGACGGGGAAGGAGAAGCCGATCACATAGATCCCCTTCTTCAGCATCAGGCCGGCCATATCCTGGGCGAGTTTGGCGTCACCCAGCATGACGGGAATGATCGGATGGCCTTCGCCGGCTAGCGTAAAGCCGAGCTTGGTCATTTCGCTGCGGAAGAGATCGGCATTGTCGGAAAGACGCTTGCGCAAGGCATCGCCGTTTTCGATGAGGTCGAACACCTTGAGCGAGGCAGCGGCGATGACGGGCGCCAGCGTGTTCGAGAACAGATAGGGCCGCGAGCGCTGCCGCAGCCATTCGACGACTTCCGCCTTGGCGGAGGTATAGCCGCCCGAGGCGCCGCCGAGCGCCTTGCCGAGCGTGCCGGTGATAATGTCGATCCGGCCCTCGACGCCGCAATGTTCGGCGGAGCCGCGACCGTTCTTGCCGACGAAACCGACGGCATGGCTGTCATCGACCATGACCATCGCGCCGTATTTCTCGGCGAGATCGCAGACACCACCCAAATTGGCGATGATGCCGTCCATCGAGAAGACGCCGTCGGTGGCGACCAGTTTGAAGCGGCTGCCTTCGGCCTTTTTCAGTTCCTCTTCGAGTGCTGCCATGTCGTTATTGGCGTAGCGGAAACGCTTGGCCTTCGAAAGCCTGACGCCGTCGATGATCGAGGCGTGGTTCAGCGCGTCCGAGATAATCGCGTCCTCTTCCGACAGCAGCGTTTCGAAGAGACCGCCATTGGCGTCGAAGCAGGAGGAATAGAGGATCGTGTCTTCCATGCCGAGGAAGGCGGAGATGCGCGCTTCGA
This sequence comes from Rhizobium beringeri, assembly GCF_004306515.1. NCBI lineage: Bacteria > Pseudomonadati > Pseudomonadota > Alphaproteobacteria > Hyphomicrobiales > Rhizobiaceae > Rhizobium > Rhizobium beringeri. The sequence continues at coordinate 2,923,598 of NZ_SILG01000001.1, forward strand.
GTTGCTTGTGCTCTTCCTGCGTGCCGCAGATGAAGCGCACCGAGGCCATGCCGTAGCCGTATCGGTCGAGCGCCTGCTTGCCGGCCTCGGCCAATTCCTCGTTGTCGGCAAGGCCGAGATAGTTGTTGGCGCAGAAATTCAGCACCCGCTCGCCGGTGGAAATCGCGATCTCGCCCGCTTGCTTGGAACTGATGACGCGTTCGGATTTGTAGAGGCCGGCATCCTTCAGCGCTGAGATCTCGTTGCTGAGATGGGAGAGAAATTGCGAGGTCATGGACGGCCTTTCCCAGAGATTTCCGTTTGCCCGCCGGGTTAGCATATTGCCGCCGGCTTGTCTTCTTCAGCGCTGGACCGCAATCAGCAGGAACATCGGCCGGTCCAGTTCCTCCGCCCAATTGGGATTGTCGCGCAATTCCTGGTCGTTCGGGCTCCACTCCTCGACATGGCGAATGGCAAAACCGGCCGCGATCAAGGTGTTGAGCGTCGTGCCGAGCTTGCGGTGCTGCTTGACCACGCCCTTGGCGAGCCAGTCGGTGGTGCGCGGACCTTCGACGGAATAGCGATCGAGCGGCCAGATGCGCCGCCCCTCGGCATCGGTTGCCCAGGCGGGATTGGTCGGCGCCATGAAGATCGGATGTTCGATGGTGAAGACGAAATGCGATCCCGGTAAGAGCGCGCGATAGACCGTCGCGACCAGACCAGCGAAATCCTCGATATAATGCAGCGCCAGCGAGCTGTAGGCGAAATCGAAAGAAGCTTGAGCAAGCATGAGATGCTCGAGATCGGCGATCTCATAGGTGATCGCGGCTTCAGCCGCATCGGCCCTCGCTCTCGCGATCATCTTTTCCGAAATGTCGAGCGCCAGCACGCTGGCAGCACCCTGGCTCACGGCGAAACGCGAAAACCAGCCGAAGCCGCAGCCGAGGTCGACGATACGCTTGCCGGCAAGATCGGGCAGCAGCGCACGCACCGCCGGCCACTCGGATGCTCCGTCAAGCCCGTGCACGGATCGCCTCATGCCGCTATATCCGGCGAAGAATTCCGGTCGGTCGTAGATATTCTGGGCCATCGGCGCTCCTCCCTACTGCATAATTCCTGAAATCGGAATCGATTTCAGGAGAAAATTATGCAGCAATTCAAAGTGCTACAGCGTCCTTTGCGCGTCTGAAAAAGACGCGCGGCGCTGTAGAGGCAGCACTACCATGCCCCCTCGCCGGATCTCAAGGATCAGCCGGGTCCGTTAGCCGTTGTCCTGCGCCAGAATGATCTCCAGGAAGGCATCGCCGTAACGCTCGAGCTTCGCCTGCCCGACGCCTGATATGGCGAGCAATTCCTTGCGGCTTCGTGGCTTCTCGGTGGCGAAGGCGATCAGCGTCGTATCGGGAAAGACGACATAGGGCGGCACGCCGAGCGATTTCGCGATCGCCATGCGCTCGGCCCGCAGCGCCTCGAAGAGACTGCCGTCTGCGCCTGATAGTCCCGATTTGCGCTCGCTGCGCTCCGCCTTCTTCGTGCGCCGTTCCGAGGCCGGCCGGTCCTTGCGGAAGAACACCTGCCGCTCGTGCTTGAAGACAGCGCGCGCCTCCGGCTCCAGCTTCAGCGCCCCAAAGGCCTCATGGTCGACGCGGATCAGCCCCATGGCGAGCAGCTGGCGGAAGACCGACTGCCAGACGCGCGCCGGAATGTCCTTGCCGGCGCCGAAGACCGGCATTTCGGCATGGCCGAAACGCTCGGTCTTTTCGTTGACGTTGCCAAGGAGCACGTCGACGACATGGCCAGCGCCGAAACGCTCGCCGGTGCGATAGATGGCGGCCAGCGCCTTGATCGCCGCCTCCGTGCCCTCCCAGGTCTCGACCGGCTTCAGGCAGGTGTCGCAATTGCCGCAATGGCCGGCATGCGCCTCGCCGAAATGGGCAAGGATGGCCTGACGGCGGCAGGAGGCGGTCTCGCAGATCGCCAGCAATGCGTTGAGCTTGGCGCGTTCGACCCGTTTGATCTCCGCGGCGGCATTGCCCTCATCGATCATCCGGCCGCGCTGGATGACGTCGGCCATGCCGTAAGCCATCCAGACCTCGGACGGCAGGCCGTCGCGTCCGGCACGTCCGGTCTCCTGATAATAGGCTTCCACCGAGCCCGGCAGGTCGAGATGGGCGACATAACGCACGTTCGGCTTGTCGATGCCCATGCCGAAGGCAACGGTGGCAACCAGGCAAAGATTCTCTTCTTTCAGGAAAGCATCCTGATTGGCGTCGCGAGCCGCCCTGTCCATGCCGGCATGATAGGCAAGCGCGCGGATGCCCTGCCCGTTCAGCCACTCGGCCGTATCCTCGACCTTGGCGCGCGACAGGCAATAGACGATGCCGCTGTCGCCCTTGTGGCCGGACAGGAACCGCAACAGCTGCTGGCGCGGCTGGTCACGCTCGACGATCTCATAGGCGATGTTCGGACGGTCGAAGCTGGTGGTGAAGATCTGGGCGGCATCGAGCCCCAGCCGCTCGATGATGTCGTCGCGTGTGTGCGGATCAGCCGTCGCCGTCAGCGCCACTCTGGGCACACCCGGATATTGCTCACCGAGCCGGCCGAGCGCGCGATATTCCGGCCGGAAATCATGGCCCCATTGCGAGACGCAGTGGGCCTCGTCGATGGCAAACAGCGCGATCTTCTCGTTGGCGATCAGCTCGCGGAAACCATCGGTCAAAATGCGCTCGGGCGTTACGTAGAGAAGGTCGAGCTGGCCCGCCGAAAGCGCGCGGCGAACCTCGACGAACTCCTCGCGCGACAGCGAGGAGTTGAGCGCGGCTGCCCGGATGCCGAGCTGCTTCATCGCCTCGACCTGATCGCGCATCAGCGCAATCAGTGGCGAAACCACGATGCCGACGCCATCGCGGCAGAGCGCCGGGATCTGGAAGCATAAAGATTTGCCGGCCCCAGTCGGAAAGAGCACGACCGCATCGCCGCCGGAAACCACGTGCTCGACCACCTGCTGCTGCTTGCCGCGGAAGGAGGAATAGCCATAGACCTGCTTGAGGATATCGAGCGGCGAACGGCCGGCGGAAAACAGCGCGCCGGAAGCGGAAAAACCCGGTTCATTCCGTTCAGTCAGCGACATCAGTGGTTCGCCGCCCCTTTAACGCGGCCGGAAAGCACGCCGAAGCCGTCGATGATTGCCTCCTGGTTCTCAAGGCGCACCCCTTCGAAATGCACTTCCTGCTGCGCCCGCATCAACTGAACGATCGCCTCGCCGTCGCCGGCTTCGGTCGCCAGCGCGATCTCGCGCTCGAGCTCGATCTTCTGCCGGCGCAGCGCCTTCGCCCGCTTGTGGGAGGCCAGCGCCTGACGGTATCCCTCACGCGCATCTTCCATCGCCGCCTCCTCGGTCGCGATCCACAGCCGGGCATTGCGCACCTGCTGGTCAAGGCTCTTGATAAGCGGGCCGAAGCCTTCGAATTCCAGCCTTTCGGTCAGATATTCGCGCGTCAGATGCGGGCCGGCGACGGCCGCAGCTGCCCCCAGCATCGCCGACCAGAGCCGCTGCAGCTCGCGGCTGTCATATTCGATCGCGGCGATCTCGTCATAATCGTCGATCATCAGCGAGGGGTGATTGACGACGGTCAGCGCCAGCACGCATTCCCGCAGCGCCGTATTGTTCTGGTGGCCGCGCACCGGGCCTGACCGGGCGAGCCTTTCGGAAATGACGCTCGGGCTTTTCGGCCCTGCCTTGCTGGCATTGTCGCGGCCCGTCCGGTAATTGCCATTGCCGTTGAAGCCGCCGCGGCGATCGCCATTGTTGCGGTTCTGGAACTGCGGCTGGAAGAAGGCGTTCAGCCGGTCGCGAATATCCTGCTGGTAGTGACGGCGCACGTTCTCGTCGGCGATGACCGCGACCAGTTGCTTCAGTCGCGCCTCCAGTTCGGCGCGCGCCTCGGGCGTGTCGAACTTGCCGGTGCTGATCTCCCGGCTCCAAAGCATCTCGGAGAGCGGCTTTGCCTGGCTCATCACCTTGTCGAACGGCGCGCGCCCGTCATCGCGCACGAGATCGTCCGGATCCTTGCCGTCGGGCAGAAGCGCGAAGCGAACAGAACGGCCGGGCTTGAGATGCGGCAGCGCCAATTCGGCGGCGCGATTGGCGGCGCGGATGCCGGCGCCGTCGCCGTCGAAGCAGAGCACCGGTTGCGGCACCATCTTCCAAAGCAGCTCGAGCTGGTTTTCGGTGAGCGCTGTGCCGAGCGGCGCAACGGCATTCTCGATGCCCGCCTGATGCAGCGCAATCACGTCCATATAGCCTTCGACGGCGATGATGGTGCCGGTCGCATTGTCGTCCTGAGGATCGCCGCGGCCCGGTCCCTGGATCGCGCGCCGCGCACGGGCGAAATTGTAAAGAACATTGCCCTTGTGGAAGAGCTCCGTCTCGTTGGAGTTCAGATATTTCGCCGGCGCGTCGGCCGACATGGCGCGGCCGCCGAAAGCGATCACCTTTTCCCGCGACGACAGGATCGGGAACATGATGCGGTCGCGGAAACGATCGTAGGAAACCGGCACGTTTTCATGGACAACCAGACCGCAGGCCTCGATCTGATCCTTGGAGACACCCTTGCCGGCGAGGAATTCCTTGAGCGCATTGCGGCTCTCGGGCGCATAGCCAAGGCGGAAGGTCTCGATGGTGCGCCCCGTCAATCCGCGGTCGCGCAGGTAGGCGCGCGCCCTCGCCCCATTCGCCGTCTGCAGCTGATCCTGGAAAAATTGCGTCGCCATTTCCATGACGTCGATCAGCGAGCCGCGCTCCTTTTCGCGCTTCTCCATCACAGGATCGGCAAGCGGCATCGGCACGCCTGCCATATCGGCGATCTGCTGCACCGCCTCGGGAAAACTCAGGCCTTCCAGCTCGGTGAGAAAGCGGAAATGGTCGCCGGTCACGCCGCAGCCAAAGCAGTGATAGCGGCCCTTTCGGTCCTCGCAGTGGAAGCTCGGTGATTTTTCGCCGTGGAACGGGCAGCAGGCCCAGTAATCGCCGCGCGACACATTGGTCTTGCGCTTGTCCCAGCTCACGCGGCGCGCGATCACGTTCGAAATCGGAACGCGGTCGCGAATATCATCGAGGAAGGTGTTGGAAAAGCGCATTTATACCTCTTGGCCAATCTCCATATAAGCTGCTTTTCCGCTCCATGCCACGAAACTTGTCATGAAAACCCGCTATTCACAGGCTTTACGACCGTCTTCAGCGGCGCGGATTATCCAATCAACAACACGTTATCGCCCCCTGCGACAGGGTGCGACATTATTGTCCCTTCTGAGCCGGAATTCCGCCGTCAGAAAAGCTTCAGCAAAGAGCGGCGACCCTTGAAAAAACCGATGAAAATCGTTTAGAAACAAAGGATTATTGCCTCTGATAATTGTGCTTCATCATACTCCACGCCGCCTCCTGAGAGTCCGCTTCGACGCCTCACAAACCGCTGATTCCGGCAATTATTATTTTTTTGTAATTTGAATAAGCCGCCGCACCGCAATAGGTTCGATCTCAACAAAGCGATCCCCGAGCGAAGCACCATCCCTACCCCCGGCGCCGCTTCGCAAGGGTGCCTTTGCAAATACCCTCCGGCTTGGGCTTCGGCCCTGCGTGCCGGTGGAAGCAAAGAGCAAGAAGGCAGGAGCGCCCCCAGCTCCTGCCTTCTTAAATTTTTGGCTCTCCCTGCGACAACTCTCCCTTTGAAATTAACCGCTTATTGACAAAACCGTTGACAGGCGGCGCTCGCATGAAAGATGTATGCGCCGAACTCCCTGGACCTCTCCAAATGGCTTTTACCGCGGACAATCTTGCAGCAGACGATCGCTTTCTCGCTGCCATCCTGCATTGCGCCGATCAGATGCTCTCCATCTATCGTGAGAGCCCGCGCATCGCCTCGATCTTCGCCGCGCAGCAGCGCTGGCTGATGGCCCATGCCGGCTTCGCGCTTCATTACGGTTATTCCGACGACGGGAAGAGCGGCGGCCTCTATTCCGGCCGCTTCATCGATTTTGCGGTCAAGAACGACATCGCAAGCCGCAACACCGCCGCGGCCTTCATGCAGGAAATGCTGGCCTATCGCTTCCTGCGACCGGTCCCCGGCCCCGACAAGCGCACACGCTACCTCGAGCCCACCGAAATCGCCGAGCAGCATTTCACCCGATGGCTCGTCGCCCATATGATGATCCTCGACAGTCTCGACGGCGGTGAGCGCGCCGATAAGATCACCGCCAATCCCTCGGCGATGATGGCAGCGATCCAGCCGCTGATCGCAAGGGCGATCATCGGGAGTGAAGCGGTGCGCAATCCGGGCGCCACCTTCAACCTCTTCAACTGGGCGAATTCCGGCGGGCTGGTGATGGACTACCTGATCTCGCGCCTTCCGGAATTTCCAAGGACGGCCGACCGCGTCGTGCTCGGCCCCCTGTCGCTCAGGGAAATCCGTGAACAGTTCATGATCTCCAACACCCACCTGAAGCGGCTTCTGACGCAGGCAGCGACCATGGAGAGCATCGGCTGGACGGAACCCTCCCGCAAGGGCGACTTCTGGCTGTCGGCCCATTTCATCCGCGAATACTGGAATTATCAGGCGGCGAAATTCGCCATCATCGATGCTGCCGCCGAAGCGGTGCTCGGGCCTGCGGTCCGTGACGAACCGCAGGCAAGAAAGGTTATCTGAGGCTTATCCGTTCAACAGTTCCTTGACGGTCGCCGACGCCTTGGCGAAATCCATCTGGCCGGCATAACGCTCCTTCAGCGCCGCCATCACCTTGCCCATGTCCTTGGCGCCCGCCGCACCCGTCTCGGCGATGATCGCCGAGACGTTGGTGCGCACTTCGTTGTCCGAAAGCTGCTTCGGCATGAAGTCCTGGATGACAATTATTTCGGCGCGCTCCTTGGCGGCGAGCTCCGGCCGCGAATTCTCCTCGTAGATCTTTGCCGATTCGTCACGCTGCTTCACCATTTTGGCGAGGATCTGCAGGATCTCGTCATCGCTCGCCTGCTCCTTGCCGGTGCCGCGATTGGCGATATCGCGGTCCTTGACCGCGGCCTGAATCAGCCGGACGGTGGAAAGCCGCTCCGCATTCTTGGCCTTCATCGCCTCTTTCAGCTGGGTGGCGAGTTGATCGCGCAGCATGGTCTTCACTCCTGTTTTGATGCCGCTTCATAAACCACGCTGATGCGGGGGATCAAATAAATTGCGCGGTCAGTGCGATAAAGCGCAGGAAAACGGCAGCAATCTCGGCTACAAAGATTGACCGCAAGCGATTGCGTGGCTATTTACCGCCACCTGCACCAAAATTCGTGATCAGGCCTGAAGCGCGCGGCATTGCCGCGTCCACACGCCTGCGAGATCAAAGGCGGCGAGCCGCGGCAACGCGCCCACCTGCCGGAAACGGGATGAAGATGACCGCGACAGCACCCTGGACAATCGAAAAGCCGACCGCCCTGCTCGTTCTTGCCGACGGCACGGTCATCGAAGGCAAGGGCATCGGCGCCACCGGCAAGGTGCCGGCCGAAGTGGTCTTCAACACGGCGCTGACCGGCTATGAGGAGATCCTGACGGACCCCTCCTATCTCGGCCAGATCGTCACCTTCACCTTCCCGCATATCGGCAATATCGGCACCAACGATGAAGACATTGAGGATCTGACCCCTGCCGCCCGTCACGGCGCCGTCGGCGTCATCTTCAAGGCCGACATCACTGAGCCCTCGAACTACCGCGCCGCCAAGCACCTCGACCAATGGCTGAAGGCCCGCGGCGTCATCGGCCTTTGCGGCATCGATACACGCGCGCTGACCGCCTGGATCCGTGAGAACGGCGCTCCGAACGCGGTGATCGCCCACGACCCGAACGGCGTGTTCGACATCGAGACGCTGAAGGCCGAAGCCAAAGCCTGGAGCGGCCTCGAAGGTCTCGACCTCGCCAAGATCGCCTCGTCGGGCCAGTCCTCGCAATGGACCGAAACGCCGTGGGTGTGGAACGAAGGTTACGGTGAACTCAAGGCGGCGGACGCGAAATACCACGTCGTCTGCCTGGATTACGGCGTCAAGCGCAACATCCTGCGCTTGTTTGCCGGGCTCGACTGCAAGGTGACTGTCGTGCCGGCCGCAACGAGCGCCGAAGATGTGCTCGCGATGCAGCCGGACGGCATCTTCCTGTCGAACGGCCCGGGCGATCCGGCGGCAACCGGTGAATATGCCGTGCCTGTGATCAAGACACTGATCAAGACCGATATCCCGGTCTTCGGCATCTGCCTCGGCCACCAGATGCTGGGCCTGGCACTCGGCGCGAAGACCGAGAAGATGCATCAGGGCCATCACGGCGCCAACCACCCCGTCAAGGACCACACGACCGGCAAGGTCGAGATCGTCTCGATGAACCACGGCTTCGCGGTCGACTCGAAGTCGCTACCGGATGGCGTTGAAGAGACTCATATTTCGCTTTTCGACGGCACCAATTGCGGCCTGCGCGTCCTCGGCAAGCAGGTCTTCTCCGTCCAGCACCATCCGGAAGCCTCTCCCGGCCCGCAGGACAGCCACTATCTCTTCCGTCGCTTCATCAACATGGTGCGCGAGAAGAAGGGCGAACCGGCGCTCGCCGAACGCTAATTTCAAGTACCACCGACTTCCGATGAAGGCCCGTTCAACCGGGCCTTTTTCTTTATCCGCCTATTGACCTCAGCTTAACTTGAGGAATTACAGATCTGGCTGCAGACATCTGATGCAGGAGAAAACTGGATGAGCGGAGCTTTCTTTCGAGTAGACAAATTCATCGTGCCGGCGGCGGCACGCGAGGAATTTCTCGTCAAAGTGATGATGACCCACAAGGTGTTGGAGGCGCAGGACGGTTTCATCGATCACAGGGTGCTGGAGCAGGTCGCCGGTCCAGGCGAATTCAATTTCGTCACGATCGCCGAATGGGAAAATACCGAGGTCGTCGAGCGCGCGCGGGCAGCCGTGGCGGCCGCCCAGAAGGCCGCGAATTTCGATCCGCAGGAAATGTTTGCGCGTCTCGGCATTCACGCCGATATCGCCAGCTACAAGCCTGTCGCGGCCTGACAGCAGATGCGGCTGGCTCAGGCGTGGGTCAGTTCCGCCTCGCGGCGCAGGAGAAGGTAGAAGCGCGCACAGAGCATGACGGCGGCGGCCGCCAGCCCGACGAGAAAGCCGAACCAGATGCCGATGCCACCGAAACCCAGCGGGAAGGCAAAGGCCCAGGCGAGGAAGAAGCCGATCGGCCAATAGGCGATCAACGCCATGATCATCGGCACGCGTGCGTCCTTGAGGCCGCGCAGCAATCCATTGGCGATCACCTGCAGCCCATCGACGAGCTGGAAAAGCCCGGCAACGACGATCAGCGGCCCGGCATAGGCAAGCACCTCGGGCGCCTCGGGCGAGTTGACGTCGAGGAACCAGCTGCCAAGGAATTGCGGCATGGTGGCAAAGAGCACGCTGCCCACCGCCGAAATGGCGCAGGCGAGGATGAGCACGGTGATCGAACCGCGCACCAGGCCCTGATAATCACCCTGCCCGTGGGCGACACCGACGCGCACCGTTGCCGCCTGGCTGAGGCCGAGCGGAATCATGAAGGCGATCGAGGCCCATTGCAGGGCAATGCCGTGGGCGGCGAGCTCGATGGTGCCGATATAGCCCATCAGCAGCGAAGCCACCGTGAACAGGCTGACCTCGGCAAGGATGGTGACGCTGATCGGGAAACCGAGCCGGATGACCTCCAGCAGCGCGTGCCAGTCGGGCCTCCAGAACCGCACGAAGATCTCGTAGCGCCGCGTCTCTTCCCGCCGCTGCACGAAAGCCAGGATGAAGAGGAAGCCGGCTGTCTGCACGGCGACCGAAACGATCGCCGCGCCCTCGAGCCCCATCGCCGGAAAGCCGAAATGGCCGAGCACGAGAATATAAGCGAAGATCGCATTCATCACCAGCGTGGCGATGGTGACGTTGAGGATGATGCCCGCCTTGCCGATGGCGCTGACCAGCGCGCGCATGACGTTGAAGAGCAGCGCCGGCAGCACGCCGAACTGGCCGATCATGATGTAGCCGTGGGCGAGCTTGGCCACTTCGGGCTTCTGCTGTGCGAAGAGGAGGACTTGCTCCGAATTGAAGAAGGCCGGCTGCATGATGACCCAATATGCGATCACCACCCACAGACCCATGCGCAGCGACCGGCGCACCGAGACGAGGTCGCCGCGGCCATAGGCCTGCGCCACCATCGGAATGACGGCGATGGCAAAGCCCGAGCCGAAGATCAGGATCGTAAACAAGAACTGTGCCGCAAGCACCATTGCCGCCAGATGTTCGGCGCCGAGGCGGCCGACGATCATGACGTCGGTGGTGTTGATGCCGAGTTGGGCGAGTTGCGCGCCGATCAGCGGAATGCCGAGCGCCAGCGTTGCACGGAAATGTGCGCCCCAACGATTATCTGCTGTCGGCGCAAGTCTGCGCGCGTCGATCGGCGTGTCCATGACACCAGTCCTGTGATTGAAATATGCTTCGCCGCAGCTTGCGGCGAAATATCATCCGGGCTTAGATCAAAGCCCCGCAAAGAACTACCCCAAATGAGGCAGATGATGAAAAATTCATCATCGCATCAGCGTTTCTGATCGATCAACCTGCCGCTTCCAGCGCCTCGGCCGGCTCACGCACCCGGACCCGAACGAGGAACACGCCAGCGGCCACCATGATGAACAGGGCGGCGGCAAGATAGGGCGCGCCGGCAAAGGTGACCGGCGCTTCGGGCCGCGTGAAATAACCGAACATCTGCGTGAAGATCAACGGCCCGGCGATAGTGGTGATGCTGCTGAGGCTGGTGAGCGCGCCCTGCAGTTCACCCTGCGCCGAAGGCGGCACCTTGCCGGCGGCGATGCTGCGCAGCGGCGGATCAGCGACGTTTTCCATGACAGTCGCAACGATGATGACATAGACCACCCAGCCCTCCCAGGCGAAGGCATAACCGGTGAGCCCGACGGCCGAGAAGCAGAGGCCGAGAAGAGCGGTCTTCCACTCGCCGAGCACCGGCACGATCCGTGGCAGAACCAGGCCCATGACGATCGCGGCGCCGATGCCGTAAATGCCGAGCGACAGGCCGATTTGTCCTTCGCTCCAGCCGTAGCGATAGGTCGAGACGAACGCCCAGACCGAGGGATAGACGGCATGTGCCAGGAAGAACAGGAACATGACGAGGCTGACCCAACCGATGCCGGGATAATGGCGCATCTGGCGCAAAGCGCCGAGCGGGTTGGCGCGTTTCCACTCGAACCGGCGGCGGTTCTTCGCCTCCAGCGTCTCCGGCAGCAGGAAGCAGGCGGCGATGAAATTGACAAGCGATAGCGCGGCCGCGCCGAGGAATGGCACACGCGGGCCGAATTCGCCGAGGACACCGCCGACGACAGGGCCGATGGTGAAACCGACGCCGAAGGCGATGCCGATCAGCCCGAAATTCTTCGCCCGGTTCTCCTCCGTGCTGATATCGGCAATATAGGCTGAGCAGGTGGCGAAACTGCCGCCGCTGATGCCGGCAAGCACACGGCCGACGAACAGCATCCAGAAGCTGGTGGCGATGCCGCAGATGAAATTATCGATCGCGAAGGTCAGCACCGAAAGCAAAAGGATCGGCCGGCGGCCGAAACGGTCGGACAGGTTTCCGAGCAGCGGCGCAAACAGGAATTGCATGCCGGCATAGACCAGCATCAGCCAGCCGCCGTCGATCGCCGCATCGCTGACGCTGCCACCGGTCAGCTGCTCCAGATAGGCGGGCAGCACCGGCATGATGATGGCGATGCCGATAATGTCGAGGAAAAGGATGATGAAGACCAGGAAAAGGCCGCGGCGAACGAATTTGGGGTCAAGCATGAGGCATCTCTACAGCGGTTGGTTCTGAAAAGACGATCTCGTCGCCGAGAAAGTGACATAGCTCAGAAAAGAAACCGAAACAATCCGTGAACATTTCAAAGTTTTTGACAATGCGCAACGGGAAATTTATGAGAGGCCTCAACCGGAGGGAGCGCGCTGCCGTTCCAGCTTCAGAAAATCGACGAAGGCTCGCAACGGTGCCGGCATATGCCGTCGGCTGGCGTAGTAGAGATACGGGCCGGAAAATTCGCTGACCCAATCGTCGAGGATAGCAACCAGTTGACCGGAGGCGAGGCTCGGTTCCAGGAGCTCCTGGAATGAGCCGATGATGCCCAGTCCCGCGATCGCCGCGGCAAGCTCCACCTCGATCGAATTGGAAGTCAGCGCACCGCTCGGCGAGATGGCCAGAGTCTCGCCGCTGCGCTCGAATTCCCAGGTGAGCGCGGCCCCGCTGAGGAAACGGTGCCGGATGCAGCTGTGCTCCAGCAGATCACGCGGATGCTGCGGTACGCCCCTTTCCTGGAGATAGGCCGGCGAAGCGGCGGTGACGTAGCGCTGCCGGCGCGGGCCGATCGGCACAGCGATCATGTCGCGCTCGATGCGCTCGTCATAGCGGATGCCGGCATCGAAACCGGCCGCGAGCACGTCGATGAAACTATCCTCGGCGACGATCTCCAGCTCGATCTCGGGATAAAGCTTCAGGAACCGGCAAGCAATGTCGGGCAGGAACAGCCGCGCCGCGATCGTCGGCACATTGAGCCGCAGCGTACCGGCCGGCCTGTCGCGGAAATTGTCGAGCGCCCCGAGTGCGGCCGCGACCTCACTGAGCGCCGGCGCCAGCTGCGCCAACAATCGTTCGCCGGCGGCCGTCGGCGTGACGCTACGCGTCGTCCGGTTGAGCAGGCGCACGCCGAGCCGCTCCTCCAGCCGCCTGAGCGACTCGCTCAGCGAAGACGCTGAAACCCCGCGCTTGCGGGCGGCGGCGCGGAAGCTTCGCTCCCTTGCAATTGCCGTGAAGGCATCCAGATCACTCAGGGGAAGATCGTTCATTGTGCATTTTTCCGTACGGCCCGTTCGACACTATCCGGATTATCGCACAAATGCGAAAGCGGTAAAACGGCGTCCCGCAGCGCCACTCCGGCGCCGAAGAAGGAGAAGACAATGCAGACCTATCGTTTGGGAAAGACCGGACCCGATGTCTCGGCCATCGGCCTCGGCTGCATGGGCATGTCGGGCATGTACGGCCCCTCCGATCGCGCGGAAAGCATCGCGACGATCCATGCCGCGCTCGATGCCGGCATCAACCTGCTCGACACCGGCGATTTCTATGGCATGGGCCACAATGAAATACTGATCGGAGAGGCATTGAAAGGCCGCAGGCGCGAGGACGCCGTCATCAGCGTCAAGTTCGGCGGCCTGCGCGATCCCGTCGGCGGCTGGAGCGGCATCGACGCCCGCCCGGTCGCGGTGAAGAACTTCCTCAGCTATACGCTGCAGCGCCTCGGCGTCGACTATATCGACATCTATCGCCCCGCCCGCCTCGATCCGAACGTGCCGATCGAGGACACGGTCGGCGCCATCGCCGACATGGTCAAGGCAGGTTATGTCAGGCATATCGGCCTGTCGGAAGTCGGTGCCGACACGATCCGCCGCGCCGCCACTGTTGCCCCGATCGTCGACCTGCAGATCGAATATTCGCTGATCTCGCGCGGCATTGAGGAGAAGATCCTGCCAACGACACGCGAACTCGGCATTTCGATCACCGCCTACGGCGTGCTCTCGCGCGGCCTGATCAGCGGCCACTGGCAAAAGGGCCAGGGTGGGACGGCCGGCGATTTCCGCGCCTACAGCCCGCGCTTCCAGGAAGGCAATATCGAGCAGAACCTCGCTCTGGTGGAGAAGCTGCGTGAGATTGCCCAGGCAAAGAGCGTCTCTGTCGCCCAGATCGCCATCGCCTGGGTCGCTGCCAAGGGCAAGGATATCGTCCCGATCTTCGGCGCTCGCCGCCGCGACCGACTGACCGAGGCGCTCGGCTCACGCGCCGTCGACCTGTCGCCAGAAGATTTCGCCATCATCGAACGCGCCGTGCCGAAAGACGCGGCCGCGGGTGGGCGTTATCCCGAGCATATGCTGCAGCATATGGACAGCGAGAAGTAGGCAAGGGATGGAAGGGGCTGCGATGTGCTTTGTGCCATGCGCCCCTTCATCTCTAGCCCTCAAATCGGGCCGGAGAACGTATCACAGGCTGACAGCTGGCCGCTGTCGAAGCCGCGCTTGAACCATTTGACGCGCTGTGCCGAGGTACCGTGGTTGAAGCTTTCCGGCACGACATAGCCCTGCGACCGCTTCTGCAGCGTATCGTCGCCGATCTGTTGGGCGGCGTTCAGCGCCTCCTCCAGATCGCCGGACTCCAGCAGACCCTTCTGCTGGGTATATTTGCCCCAGATGCCGGCGAAACAATCGGCTTGCAGCTCGACGCGCACCGACATCTTGTTGGCGTCAGCCTCGCTCATGCGCTGGCGGGCCTGGTTGAACTTCGGCAGGATGCCGAGCAGGTTCTGCACGTGATGGCCGACCTCGTGGGCAACGACATAGGCCTCGGCAAAATCGCCCGACGCGCCGAAGCGGTCGGAAAGTTCCTGGAAGAATTCGGTGTCGAGATAGAGCTTGTGGTCGCCGGGGCAGTAGAACGGGCCTGTTGCAGATGATGCGGAGCCGCAGGCTGATGCCGTCGAGCCCGAGAACAGCACGAGCCGCGGCTCCTCGTAATTCTGGCCCTGCGCCTGGAAGATGCCCTGCCAGGTATCCTCGGTCTCGGCAAGAACGGTGCGCATGAAAGCGGTCATCTCGTCATTGGCGGGCGTGCGCGTTCCGCCGGACTGGCTCTGCTCGTAGCCGGGGCCGCTCGTCGTGCCACCGGTGTCGAGCACCTGCAACAGGTCGATGCCCATCATCTTGAAGATAAAATAGATGACGACGAGGAAGATGATCGTGCCGATGCTGAGGCCGCCACCGGCCCGGCGAACGCCGCCGGAAGGAAAATTGAAGCCGCCACCGCGGCCGAAACCTCCGCCGCCCGGATCGCCGCGGCGATCCTCGACATTATCGGACTGACGCCGGCCTCTCCATTCCATCTTCGCTCTCCCCGGCAATGCCTGTGCTTGCACTCAAGGAGTCTATATATCCGTCGGCGGCTGGAATTCCAGCGACTTCATCGGGCAATCAAGCCCCCGCATCGGCGGCGCAGCATGATCGCGATCAGGATCGAGCCGATCACCGCCGCAGCAAGGACAGCCGGCCATTCCGCACCGGTGAAGATGACCGCATGCATGATCCGGCCAGGCACGAAAGTGAACAGGCCGGCAAGGACGATGCCGCCGAAATAAAGCCCGGCGACGATGCGCTTGTGCAGACGGATATCGCCGCGACGAGCCGCCGCGATCGCATTCCAGCTGCCCAACAGTGTTGCGATCGACAAAAGATGGATCGGGCTGAACCCGTAGAAGAGATCGAGCTCATGAATGAAGAAGCTTGATGTCGCCGTTACAACCATCAGCGCTATCCAGATCCTGCCGAGCAGCCGGTGCAGCGGCGTGCCCTTGGGGCGCAGCAGGATATAGGCACCGAGAAGTGCCGCCGGCGTAACAGCGGCGACATGGATCTGAACGGCGAACGGAGCATCGAGGAGCGGTTCGAGGGTCATCAGCGGCATCCGGTTGAATTCGATCACTCTTTCCGCCAAGACTTCATCTGTCTCAATCCAAACCGCGCGAACGGCAGGAAAACTTCGTGATTCAACCCTTCTTGCAATCCACGCTTCGCGAATTGCAGGTCTTTCTCCACTCCCGGCGTTTCTGGGGAACCTTTGCCGCGATCGTCCTGCTCTTTGCCTTCACCGGTCCCTACGGCACGATGGAAAGCATGGCCTTCGGCGAGCGCCTCGCCTATTGGCTGACCCTGCATGCCCTTGCCTGGGTGATCGCCATCCTCTGCGCGGTTGCGGCCGAAAGACTGCTGCGGGAGGTGATCGTTTCCATGTTCGCCCGCATGATGACGGGCTCGCTCGCCGCCGCCCTGCCCATCGGTTTTGCCATCGGCCTCGTCGACTATGTCTTCACCGGCGAAACGACGACGCTGCAAAGCGGCCTGCAGCGCGCGCTTTTTGCGGTGCCGCTCTGCGCCCTCTTCTGCCTTTTGACCTACATGGCGATGAGCCAGAAAATCGCCGAAGCCGCAGCACCTGAGGAAACCAGCCACGGCGTCTCGATCCTCGACCGGCTCAAGCCTGAGAATCGTGGCCCGCTGCTGCGCCTCTCCGTCCAGGATCACTATACCGAAGTGGTGACGAGCCGCGGACGCGAACTGGTGCTCTTGCGTTTCGCCGATGCGCTGAAGGAAACCGCCGCAACGCCGGGCCTTCGCGTTCATCGCTCGCACTGGGTGGCCGACGCCCATGTCGAAAGCCTGAAACGCGACAATGGCAGGCTGCTGATCCTCACCCGCGACGGCACGAAAATCCCGGTTAGTCGCAGCTATGCCGAGGATGTGCGCCGCCGCTTCACGTAAAGAAGACGCGCCAAACGCTTGACGGGACTCCCGCTTTAGCTCTTCTGGAAGCAGGGCAGCGGCGAAATCCGGGTGGTGGTCGTGCCTGACGGGAAATAGTCTTTCGCGCCGTGTTGGATTCCTGTCGATTCCGCGATTTATGGGGTTCCGTTTGCAAATACATTTGCCTATAAGCCGCTTCTAGCCTGAAAAGACCCAGCATGCGCGACCCGACCCGGTGATCTCCCACCCTGGCCGGCTTTCTGCGCAGCCAGAAAACGGAAGCACTCATGCCGAAGCGCCAAGATATCAAATCGATCCTCATCATCGGCGCGGGACCGATCGTCATTGGCCAGGCTTGTGAGTTCGACTATTCCGGCACCCAGGCCTGCAAGGCGCTGAAGGAGGAGGGCTACCGCGTCATCCTCGTCAACTCCAACCCGGCGACGATCATGACCGATCCGGGCCTTGCCGACGCCACCTATGTCGAGCCGATCACCCCCGAAGTCGTCGCCAAGATCATCGCCAAGGAGCGCCCGGATGCGCTGCTGCCGACCATGGGCGGCCAGACGGCGCTGAACACCGCGCTTTCGCTGAAGCGCATGGGCGTGCTCGACCGCTACAATGTCGAGATGATCGGCGCCAAGCCCGCCGCCATCGACATGGCCGAGGACCGCGCGCTGTTTCGCGAGGCGATGGCCCGCATCGGGCTTGAAACCCCGCGCTCGATGCTGGCGAACGCCACCGACATCAAGGACCTCGACCGCAAGACGCACGAGGCCGAGCGTAACAAGCTGCGCGAAAGCCTCTCCGGATCCGATCTCGACAAGGCGCTGGACGAGCTGGAAAATCAGTGGAACCTCGGCGAGAGCGACCGCAAGCAGCGCTACATGAGCCATGCCATGGCGATCGCTGCCCAGGCGATCGACCATGTCGGCCTGCCGGCGATCATCCGCCCCTCCTTCACGCTCGGCGGCACCGGCGGCGGCATCGCCTACAATCGCTCGGAATTCTTCGAGATCGTCGGCGGCGGCCTCGATGCCTCGCCGACCACCGAAGTGCTGGTCGAGGAATCGGTGCTCGGCTGGAAGGAATATGAAATGGAGGTCGTTCGCGACAAGGCGGACAACTGCATCATCATCTGCTCGATCGAGAACATTGATCCGATGGGCGTCCACACCGGCGATTCGATCACCGTCGCGCCGGCGCTGACGCTGACGGACAAGGAATACCAGATCATGCGCAACGCCTCGATCGCGGTGCTGCGCGAGATCGGGGTCGAGACCGGCGGCTCGAACGTCCAGTTCGCCGTCAATCCGAAGGACGGCCGTCTCGTCGTCATCGAAATGAACCCGCGCGTCTCGCGTTCGTCGGCGCTCGCCTCCAAGGCTACCGGCTTCCCGATCGCCAAGATCGCCGCCAAGCTCGCCATCGGCTATACGCTCGACGAGCTGGATAACGATATCACCGGTGGTGCAACGCCTGCCTCCTTCGAACCGTCGATCGACTACGTCGTCACCAAGATCCCGCGTTTCGCCTTCGAGAAATTCCCCGGCGCCTCGCCGGTGCTGACGACCGCGATGAAATCGGTCGGCGAAGTCATGGCGATCGGCCGCACCTTCGCCGAATCGCTGCAGAAGGCGCTGCGTGGCTTGGAAACCGGCCTGACGGGCCTCGACGAGATCGAGATCCCCGGCTTTGAAGAGGGCGAATCCAGCCAGAACGCCATCCGCGCCGCAATCGGCACACCGACGCCCGATCGCCTGCGCATGGTCGCCCAGGCGCTGCGCCAGGGCATGAGTGAAGCCGAAGTCCACGAAGGCTGCAAGATCGACCCCTGGTTCATCGCCGAACTGAAGGCGATCGTCGAGATGGAGGCCCGCATCCGCGAGCACGGCCTGCCCCAGGATGCCGCTAACCTGCGCATGCTGAAGGCCATGGGCTTTTCCGACGCGCGCCTGGCGACGCTGACCGGCAAGCGCCCGAAGGAAGTCGCCGAATTCCGCAACAGCCTGAACGTCCGGCCTGTCTTCAAGCGCATCGATACCTGTGCGGCCGAGTTCGCCTCGCCGACCGCCTATATGTATTCGACCTATGAGACGCCTTTTGTCGGCGCCGCCCGCTCCGAGGCTGAAGTGTCTGATCGCAAGAAGGTTGTCATCCTCGGCGGCGGCCCGAACCGCATCGGCCAGGGCATCGAGTTCGACTATTGCTGCTGCCATGCCGCCTTCGCGTTGAAGGATGCGGGTTATGAGGCGATCATGATCAACTGCAACCCGGAAACCGTTTCGACCGACTACGATACCTCGGACCGCCTCTATTTCGAACCGCTGACGGCCGAGGACGTGATCGAGATCCTGCGGGCAGAACAGGAAAAGGGCGAAGTCGTCGGCGTCATCGTCCAGTTCGGCGGCCAGACGCCGCTGAAGCTTGCCGAGGCGCTGGAAAAGAACGGCATCCCGATCCTCGGCACCGCCCCTGACATGATCGACCTTGCCGAGGACCGCGACCGCTTCCAGAAGCTCTTGATGAAGCTCGACCTCAACCAGCCGAACAACGGCATCGCCTATTCGGTTGAGCAGGCCCGCATGGTCGCCACCGAAATCGGCTTCCCGCTGGTCGTGCGTCCCTCTTACGTGCTCGGCGGCCGCGCCATGCAGATCCTGCATTCGGAAGGCCAGTTGCAGAGCTACCTGCTCGATACCGTGCCTGAACTCGTGCCTGAGGATATCAAGCAGCGCTATCCCAACGACAAGACCGGCCAGATCAACACCCTGCTCGGCAAGAACCCGCTGCTCTTCGACAGCTATCTCAGCAACGCCATCGAAGTCGATGTCGACTGCCTCTCCGACGGTACCGACGTCTATGTCGCCGGCATCATGGAGCATATCGAGGAAGCCGGCATCCATTCCGGCGACAGCGCCTGCTCGCTGCCGCCGCGCTCGCTGTCGGTCGAACTGCTCGACGAACTGGAGCGCCAGGCCAAGGCCATGGCCAAGGCGCTCAATGTCGGCGGCCTGATGAACGTCCAGTTCGCCATCAAGGATGGCACCGTCTACGTTCTCGAAGTCAATCCGCGCGCCTCGCGTACCGTGCCCTTCGTCGCAAAGACCATCGGCGCGCCGATCGCCAAGATCGCCGCCCGCGTCATGGCCGGCGAGAAACTCGATGCGACCTTCGCCGCCTATGGGCAAAAGCCCGATCCGCGCAAGCTGAAGCACATCGCCGTCAAGGAAGCCGTCTTCCCCTTCGCCCGCTTCCCCGGCGTCGACACACTGCTCGGCCCGGAAATGCGCTCGACGGGTGAAGTCATCGGCCTCGATACTGATTTTGCGCTGGCCTTCGCCAAGTCACAGCTTGGCGCCGGCGTCGAGCTGCCGCGTGACGGGACGGTCTTCGTCTCCGTCCGCGACGCGGACAAGCCGCGCGTGCTGCCGGCGATCCGCATCCTCGTCGAGCAGGGCTTCAAAGTGCTGGCGACCGGCGGCACTGCCCGCTTCCTTGGCGAAAACGGCATCACCGCCACCAAGATCAACAAGGTGCTCGAAGGCCGTCCGCACATCGAGGACGCGATCCGCAACCGCCAGGTCCAGCTCGTCATCAACACCACCGATGGCAACAAGGCGATCTCGGACTCCAAGTCGCTGCGCCGTGCGACGCTGATGCAGAAGGTGCCCTACTATACGACGATGGCAGGCGCAGAGGCCGCCGCCCAGGCGATCAAGGCGCTGAAAGCCGGCAATCTGGAAGTGCGGCCGCTGCAGAGCTATTTCGCCTGAGATACGGAACGCCATCGCTCGCTGAGCGGTGGCGCCAGCCTTGCCATTGAATCCGTTTATGCAGCTGCCAGCATAAGGCGCTGAATTGTTGCCATATCTTCGCGAAATCGTGACAGTTCCTCCGCTTTCAGCCGCTCGTCTGGAATACGCAGCAGATAGGATGGATGCACGGTCACAAAGAGCGTTCGCCTCTCGTCGATCGCGATCGCTTTCCCCCTGACATCCTGCAGCCGCTGTTTCGTATCGGTCAGCGCCGAAAGCGCCGTCGCCCCCATCGCAACGACCAGCTTCGGCTTGATCAGCGCCATCTCCAGATTGAGCCACCAGCGGCAATGCTTCACCTCGCCCATATTGGGCTTCTGATGGATGCGACGCTTGCCGCGCGGCTCATATTTGAAATGTTTGACGGCATTGGTGACGTAAAGCAGTGAGCGATCGATGCCCGCTTCAGTGATCACTTGGTCGAGGAGCCTGCCGGCGGGACCGACGAAGGGGCGCCCTGATATATCCTCCTGGTCGCCCGGCTGCTCGCCGACGAACATCACCTCGGCATCACGCGGCCCCTCCCCGAATACGGTTTGCGTCGCCTTCGCATGAAGCGGACAACGGGTGCAGGCGGCAGCTTCCGCGCGCAGCGCTTCCAGCGTGCCCGCCGGCGCTTCGGGCTCGGCAGGAATAGTGCGCGCGGCTTCCTGCAGGCGATCGTGAAAGGGCAACGACTGGGTCGCCTCTCGTGCGGCCATGGCCCGCACCTTGCTCTCCGCCGATGCGATCAGCCCAGGGATGAGATCGGCTTCCGGCAGGTTCTTCCAGTATTTTTTCGGCATCTCCGCCTGCATCGCCTTCAGCTTCAACCGCGCCGGATTGAAAATGCTGGCGTAGTAGGTGCGCCAAAGTTCATCGGCAGCATCGGTGAGATTGGGTTTTTCGCATGGCTCGTCGCTCATCGTCAGCCGCTCGCCGTCCCAGGCGGCCGAACCCTTAGGCGTGGCGATCAGCCAGTCCATATCGGTGAAGCGCCGTTGGAAGAAAGGCGCTGTGCGCCTGACGATATGGTGATCCGGCTCGAACCAGGCGAAGAATTTTCGACGGTCGGCCGATACCGCACCAACCTCCTTGAAGCGGACGAAGGCCATCATCTTGTGCGCGTCGCGTCGAACGTTTTTCGCCATCAGCCTGGCACGGGCGACGTCCTCGTCGGAAGCCACTTCAAGCAGTTGCCGGTCCAGTTGCAGCCGCCAGAGCAGACGGTAAAGCAGAGAAAAGCGCGCCGGGTCGGAATGGCAGAGAACTGTCTGCGCGAGCTCGATGAAGGCGGGCGGCACCGTCATCGGCTTGCGTGCCATGACAGGCGCCGGCGGCATGGCGTCGCGTTGAAACGCAAGGTCCGCCTCCGCGCCTTTTTCGCACCAATCGATCTCTTCCGGCAGGATGCCCGCGGCCGCGAAAGCGCGCGCGGCATCACGCCATTCGGCAAGCTCCCCGCGTCCTGCAAGCACGACCCGGCGCATCACAGCAACGACAATTGTTCGGGTTGCGGTTCGAACATGGCGCGAAGGTCGGGGCGCTCGATCAATCGGCGCGGCGACCAGCCTTCCGCCGAGATGAAGGACTGAACCTTCTTGATCGAAATGCCGAGCCGCGAAAGATCGTCCAGCCGCAACCGGCGAAAACGTCGGGCCGAAACGATCGCTTTGACTGTCTTTGTGCCGAGACCGGGCACGCGCAGCAACCGTTCACGCTCGGCCTTGTTGATATCGACGGGAAATTCGCCCCGGTTGGCGAGCGCCCAGGCAAGTTTGGGGTCGAGGGTGAGATCAAGCATGCCGCCCGCCTGGTTCGCGGTGATCTCGTCGATGCCAAAACCGTAGAATCGGTAGAGCCAATCGGCCTGATAGAGCCGGTGCTCGCGCATCAGCGGCGGCTTGATCAGGGGCAGATTTTTCGACGAGTCCGGGATCGGGCTGAAGGCGGAATAATAGACGCGCTTCAGGCCGTAGCTGCTGTAAAGCCGGCCGCTGGTCGCAAGGATCGTCGCATCGTTCGCGCCATCGGCGCCGACGATCATTTGCGTACTCTGGCCGGCCGGTACGAAACGCTGACGCTTCTTCGTCCGCAGCGTCGGTTCGCCGGCGGCCTCGATCTTCAGCCTCAGATCTCCCATCGATCGCCGGATATTGGCAGGCTTCTTTTCCGGCGCGAAGCGGGTGATGCCGTGATCCGTCGGCAACTCGATGTTGAGCGACAGCCTGTCGGCATGAAGCCCCGCCTCCTCGATCAGACGCGGCGACGCCTCGGGGATCGATTTCAGATGGATATAGCCGCGGAAATTATGGGTCACACGCAGTTCGCGGACGATGCGGACCATCTCTTCCATCGTGTAATCGGACGAACGAATGATGCCGGAGGAAAGGAACAGGCCTTCGATATAGTTGCGGCGGTAGAATTCCAGCGTCAGCCAGATGACCTCTTCGGGCGTAAAGCGCGCCCGTTCGACATTGCTCGACGAACGATTGACGCAATAGGCGCAGTCGTAGATGCAGAAATTGGTCAGCAGTATTTTCAGAAGCGAAATGCACCGCCCGTCCGGGGCATAGGCATGACAGATGCCGGATCCCTCTGTCGAACCGAGCCCGCCACTTGCCCGGGAATCACGTTTGACCGTGCCGCTGGAAGCGCAGGAAGCGTCATATTTCGCAGCATCGGAAAGGATGGCCAAGCGTTCTGTGAGCGACTTCTTCATTAGTATGTTCACTATATGTTCTTGTATGCAAAGTCAATCAGGACGATCCGATTTCTGCCCATTTTCAAGGCGCACCACCGGATATCGGGGCGGGCCGCGTTTCCTTTATGCGAATTTTCTGGAAATCGGCCTTGGCGATCTGCTATAAGCGTCCGACTAAGATTGTGGCACGGTTCCGAAGCTCCCCTTCGGGACCTGTTTTCTTTTGTGTTCGCCGCTGATTGTGTGGATACGAGGATTGAAGGACAGAAAAATGGTTGAAAAGGTACCGATGACACCGGGCGGTTTCGTCAAGCTGCAGGAAGAGCTGCGCTGGCGTCAGCAGGAGGAGCGCCCCCGAATCATCGAGGCGATCGCCGAAGCCCGTGCCCATGGCGACCTTTCCGAAAACGCCGAATACCACGCCGCCAAGGAAGCCCAGAGCCACAATGAAGGCCGCATCAGCGAGCTGGAAGACCTGACGGCGCGCGCCGAGGTCATCGACCTCACCAAGATGTCGGGCGACAAGATCAAGTTCGGCGCCAAGGTGAAACTCATCGACGAGGACACCGAGGAAGAAAAGACCTACCAGATCGTCGGCGACCAGGAAGCCGACGTCAAGGCTGGCCGCATCTCCATCTCCTCGCCAATCGCCCGTGCGCTGATCGGCAAGGAAGTCGGCGATTCCATCGAGGTCAACGCGCCGGGCGGCTCCAAGGCCTACGAAATCCTCCAGGTTTCCTGGGGCTGATCGCCCGCCAGCCGCGAGACCCCTCCCTTGCCCGATATCCGTGACGTCGAGATCATTGCGCCCAATTTCAAGCGCCGGCTCTCCGGCGTCACGTCGACGATCGTCCAGCTCATCCCATGCCAGATCCGGCTCGGCATCAAGATCGCGACACTCGGCCCCGGCCTGCCGGAGGACCTGCCGAAACTTAAGTGGCGGCAGCTCCTTGGCCTCTGGCGCCCGCCGGCGCGCCGGCGCCGGCGTGTCTGGCACGCGCGCCGCAACAATGAGATGGCCTTCGGCATCCTGCTTCGCCATCTCGCGCGCATCCCGCTGAAGCTTCTCTTCACCTCGGCCGCGCAACGCCGCCACACCGCCTATACGAAATGGCTGATCCGCCGCATGGACGCCGTCATCGCGACCAGCGACCGTTCCGGCTCGTTCCTCGATGTGCCGCACACGGTCATCCAGCACGGCGTCGACCTTGCCCTCTTCCATCCGCCGGAAACCGCAGAGGACGGCATCGCCGCCACCGGCATGCCCGGCCGCCATCTGGTCGGTTGCTTCGGCCGTGTGCGCCACCAGAAAGGCACTGATCTTTTCGTCAGGGCGATGATCGAACTGCTGCCGCAGCATACTGAGTGGACGGCGGTCGTCTCCGGCCGCGTGACGGCGGAGCACGCGGCATTCGCAGACAAACTCAAGGCGGATGTCGCCGCCGCCGGGCTGAGCGACCGTATCCTCTTTCTCGGCGAAGTGCGTGACATCAAGATCTGGTATCGCCGCCTGACGCTTTACGTCGCCCCCTCCCGCAACGAGGGCTTCGGCCTGACGCCGCTCGAAGCCATGGCCTCGCGCACCGCGGTGGTGGCATCGGATGCGGGCGCCTATGCCGAGCTCATCGTCACGGGCGAGACGGGTTCGGTCGTCGCCGCCGGCGATGGCGAGGCGCTGACGCGGGCAATCGCGCCCTATATCGCAGATCCCGCTCTGGCGATCGCACATGGCGAGAATGCGCTGCGGCATGTCAGGGCGAATTTCGCGCTGGAGAAGGAAGCGAGCGCGATCGGCGCCGTTTATAACAGCCTTCTCGGCGACAATCGCAGCTGAAGCAGAAAAGAGAAACGGCCCGTTGGATGACGGGCCGCTGCAGGGATTCTAAGGATAAGGGGATAGCGGCTGACTATTCGGCCGGCTGCAGCCCGGCAGCCGAAGTATCCTCTCCGGTCTGGCCGCCCAGTGCCGCAGCAAGCTGCGCCGTATCCAGCTCGTTTTCCCAACGTGCCACGACGATCGTCGCCACGGCATTGCCGACGAGGTTGGTCAGCGCCCGGCATTCCGACATGAAGCGGTCGATGCCGAGGATGAGCGCCATGCCGGCGACCGGCACGGATGGGACGACGGAGAGCGTTGCGGCAAGCGTGATGAAGCCGGCACCGGTGATGCCTGCGGCACCCTTCGAGCTCAGCATCGCCACCAGCAGCAGCAGGATCTGATCACCCCAGGAGAGATGGATGCCGGTTGCCTGAGCAATGAACAAGGCAGCCAGCGTCATGTAGATGTTGGTGCCGTCAAGATTGAAGGAATAGCCTGTGGGGATGACGAGGCCGACGACCGAGCGCTTGCAACCGGCCTTTTCCATCTTGTTCATCAGTCCCGGAAGCGCTGCCTCCGAAGACGAGGTGCCGAGGACCAGCAACAGTTCTTCCTTGATGTAGCGCAGCAGCGCCACGATCGAGAAGCCGTTGTAGCGGGCAACAGCGCCGAGAACGACGAGGACGAAGAGCAGCGAGGTGACGTAGAAGGTGCCGATCAGCATGGCAAGGTTGGCGATCGATCCGACGCCGTACTTGCCGATGGTGAATGCCATGGCGCCGAAGGCGCCGATGGGGGCAGCCTTCATCAGGATGGCGACGAGCTTGAACACGGGCGCCGTCAAGGCATTGAGGAAGTTGACGACCGGTTCGCTCTTTTCGCCGACCATGGCGAGCGCAATGCCGAAGAGCACCGAGAAGAACAGCACCTGTAGAATGTCGCCATCGGCAAAGGCGCCGACGATCGTCGTCGGGATGATGTTGGTCAGGAAACCGACGATGCTCTGCTCATGCGCCTTTGCGGCGTAGCTGGCGACGGCGGCCGGGTCCAGCGAGGCCGGATCGATATTCATGCCGGCGCCGGGCTGGACGACATTGGCGACGATCATGCCGATGACGAGCGCCGCCGTCGAGAAGGTCAGGAAGTAGAGCATCGCCTTGCCGGCGACGCGACCGACCTTCTGCAGGTCGCTCATGCCGGCAATGCCGGTCGCAACCGTCAGAAAGATCACCGGTGCGATGATCATCTTGACGAGCTTGATGAAGGCATCGCCGAGCGGCTTCAGCTGGGTGCCGAATTCGGGATAGAAATGGCCGAGAAGGATACCCGCAGCGATAGCCGCGAGAACCTGAACGTAGAGATGGCTATAAAAGGGCTTCTTGCCCTTGCTGCCTGCGACTGCATCGAGTGGTGCTGCGATCATGATGTCCTCCTAATGGCTCGTCCGGAACAAACTCCGGCCTCCCGAGCCGTTCGCTTCAAGTCCAACAGCTCAGCCGTTGTTGCCACCTCCTTCGCAATCGGCGTGCCAGTTTTAAGCCGCCCCTTCAACAGATTGAATTTATTAAGGAAAAATTTACGGGACTGCTGATGGGCTAATTAAGCAATGCGGAAATCCGCACAAATCCATTTGCGTTTCGTGCAGAAAAATGCACAAATCCGCCATGTCCGTGTCGCAGAAATTGTGGCCTTCCCTACCCGTGCAACATCGCATCCGCCGGATGTGGTGGGCCTATGCCGTGCTCGCCCTCGTCGCTGTCGTCGCAAGCCTGTGGGCCAGCGGCGAGATCGGCCGGCACCGGGCGGAGGCTGCCCTCGAGGAACAGGCCCGCACGGATGCGAGGCTGAATGCGGCGTTGCTGCGCACGGTTCTTGAAAAATACCGGGCGCTTCCCTTCGTGCTGTCGCAAGATACCGCAATCGCCGCGGCGCTGGCGGGCAGCGATGTCGGCACGTTCGACCGGCTCAGTCAGAAGCTGGAAATGCTGGCAGCGGGCACCAGGGCCGCCGTCATCTATGTCATCGACAAGGACGGCATGGCGGTTTCGGCCAGCAACTGGCGCGAGCCGACGAGCTTCGTCGGCAATGACTACCGCTTCCGGGAGTATTTTCAGGGAGCGGTCGAACGAGGGCAGGCCGAGCACTTCGCGCTCGGCACGGTCAGCAAGAAACCGGGTCTCTATATCTCCCAGCGGATTTCGGGCAGCAATGGCTTGTTGGGTGTCGTTGTGGTCAAGGTCGAATTCGACGACGTCGAGGCGGATTGGAACGCCTCGGGCACCCCGTCCTACGTCGTTGACGAGCGCGGCATTGTCCTCATCACCAGTCTTCCATCATGGCGGTTCATGACGATCGGCCGGATCGCCGAGGACCGGCTGACGGCGATCCGCGAAAGCCTTCAATTCGGCGATGCGCCACTTCAACCCCTGCCCCTCGACATGGTCCGAAACCTCGGCGACGGGCTCGATGTCGTCGAGATCGTCATGCCCGGCGATGCCGGGAAAACCAGGTTTCTCGATGTCGCAACGTCGGTGCCGGCGACCGGATGGCATTTGCAGCATCTGGTGGCGCTGGGGCCGTCCGTCGATGCGGGGATTCGCGAAGCCCGCATGCTGGCATTGCTCATACTCTTGCCACTGCTGGCCGGAGCAGCCTTCCTGTTGCGCCGCCGCCATACGATCGCCCTGCGGATCTCTCGTGAACAGCAGGCGCGGGAGGAACTGGAACGGCGGGTAGTCGAGCGGACGCTGGATCTCAGCCAGGCGCGGGACCGGCTGCAGGCTGAAATCATCGGCCACAAGAGCACGGAGCAGAAGCTGCAAGCCGTGCAACAGGATCTGGTGCAGGCCAACCGGTTGGCCATCCTGGGTCAGGTGGCCGCCGGCGTTGCCCATGAGATCAACCAGCCGGTGGCGACCATCCGTGCCTATGCGGATAATGCCCGCACCTTCCTCGATCGCGGCCAGACGGCGCCTGCCGGCGAAAATCTCGAAAGCATCGCGGCGCTGACGGAGCGCATAGGTTCGATCACCGAGGAGCTGAAGACCATTGCCCGCAAAGGCCGCGGCAGCGCCGAACCAACCGGACTGAAAGACGTCATCGAGGGGGCGGTGATGCTGTTGCGAAGCAGGTTTGCCGGGCGGATGGATACGCTCGACATCGACCTGCCGCCCGACGAACTGCAGGTGATGGGAAACCGGATTCGTCTCGAGCAGGTGCTCATCAACCTGCTTCAGAACGCCCTGGAGGCGGTGGCACCGAAGGCCGGAGAAGGTCGCGTCGAGATCAGAACATCAACCGATGCAGGGATGGTAACGGTGACGGTCGCCGACAACGGCCCCGGCATTCCGCCGGATATTCGCAAAGGCTTGTTCACGCCGTTCAACACCTCGAAGGAAAGCGGTCTCGGCCTTGGCCTCGTCATCTCCAAGGATATCGTCGGCGACTATGGTGGCCGGATGGAGGTTGCAAGCGACAGCGACGGTACCCGGTTCATCGTTCAGCTGAGGAAGGCTTGAGATCATGGACACACTGATGCCCGTTGCGCTGATCGACGACGACAAGGATCTGCGCCGTGCCACCGCGCAGACGCTCGAACTCGCCGGATTCTCCGTTTCCGCCTATGACGGTGCAAAAGCCGCGCTGGCGGACCTGCCGGCGGGCTTTGCCGGCCCCGTCGTCACCGATATCCGCATGCCCGAGATCGACGGACTGCAGCTCTTCGCCACGCTGCAAGGCATGGATGTCGACCTGCCGGTGATCCTGATGACCGGCCACGGCGATATTCCCATGGCCGTTCAGGCGATCCAGGACGGCGCCTATGATTTCATCGCCAAGCCCTTCGCAGCCGATCGGCTCGTGCAGAGCGTGCGTCGCGCAAGCGAGAAGCGGCGGCTTGTTCTGGAAAACCGCATGCTGCGGAAAGCAGCCGAAGATGCGCAGGAGAATTTGCCGCTGATCGGCCAGACGCCTGTCATGGAAAACCTCAGAAACATTCTTCGCCACATCGCCGATACAGATGTGGATGTGCTCGTCGCCGGCGAAACCGGCAGCGGCAAGGAAGTGGTTGCCCAGATCCTGCATCAATGGAGCCACCGTCGGAAGGGCAATTTCGTGGCGCTGAACTGTGGCGCCCTGCCCGAAACCGTCATCGAAAGTGAGCTGTTTGGCCACGAGGCCGGCGCATTTACCGGCGCTCAGAAGCGCCGCACGGGCCGCATCGAACATGCAAGCGGCGGCACGCTGTTCCTCGACGAAATCGAGAGCATGCCGGCCGCCACGCAGGTCAAGATGCTGCGGGTGCTGGAAATGCGCGAAATCACGCCGCTCGGCACCAATGAGGTGCGCCCGGTCGATCTTCGCGTCGTCGCAGCTGCCAAGATCGACCTCGGGGATCCCTCGGTTCGCGGCGATTTTCGCGAGGATCTCTATTACAGGCTGAATGTCGTGACGATCTCCATTCCGCCGCTCAGAGAACGCCGCGATGATATCCCGCTACTGTTCTCCCACTTCACCGCTCGTGCCGCGGAGCGCTTCCGCCGTGATGTCCCGCCGCTTTCACCTGATGTGCGACGACATCTCGCCTCGCACACATGGCCGGGCAATGTCCGCGAACTCTCGCATTATGCCGAACGCGTCGTGCTTGGCGTGGAAGGCGGCGGAGCGGCAGCGGTCCCTCCTCAGCCGACGGCTGCGACGCTCCCCGAACGGCTGGAACGCTACGAGGCGGAGATCATCCGCGACACGCTGTCAGCCAATGACGGCGACGTGCGCCGCACCATCGAGGCGCTCGGCATTCCGCGAAAGACGTTTTATGACAAACTTCAGCGCCACGGCATCAACCGGGGCGGCTATATCTCGCGCAAGTGATCGGTGATGACGGTCTATCTGCCGAGTGGCTTTAGACTTCCACCAGTCCCAGCTTCTTCACCTGCCGGATCGTCAGCATGGTGCGCACGGTATCGACATGTTCGTTCGCCGTCAGCACCTCGATGACGAAATCCTGAAAACGGGTGAGGTTCTCCGCCACGCAATGCAGCAGGAAATCGCTGTCGCCCGAGACCATCCAGGCCTGGCGCACCAGCGGCCACTCGGCGGTGGCAGCGGCGAAGGCCTTGAGATTGCCTTCCGACTGGTGCTTGAGGCCGACCATGCAGAAAGCGACGAGGTCGAAGCCGAGCTTCGGGCTGTTCAGCATCGCGTGGTAGCCCTCGATGATGCCGGCTTCCTCGAGCTTGCGCACCCGGCGCAGGCAAGGCGGCGCCGAGATGCCGACGCGATCGGCGAGCTCCACATTGGTCATGCGGCCATCGGCCTGCAGTTCCCGGAGGATCTTTATATCGATGACGTCGAGTTCCGCACGCCCCACATCATTGCCTTTCTTTAATTCTCCGCGGGGAGCTTCTATATAAAGCCGCGGAATACGCAAGAAAGTTTCGCGCCGATGACGGATTCTTGCATATCCGGGCAATTTGCCTTGTTGGTAACGCAAGGCTGCCCTTGAATAAAAGCATTGGACGTTCATAAATGGCCCATGGACCGCGAAACGGCCGCAATCGCGACTTAGCCGCCGCCCTCCTGCCAGTCGAAAGGAAATGACATGCCTGCCCGCCATACCAAGGTGCTCATCATCGGTTCCGGACCCGCAGGCTATACTGCCGCGGTCTATGCCGCGCGCGCCATGCTGAAACCGGTTTTGATCGCCGGTCTCGAACAGGGCGGCCAGCTGATGATCACCACCGATGTCGAAAACTATCCGGGCTTTGCCGATCCGATCCAGGGTCCCTGGCTGATGGAACAGATGCTGCAGCAGGCAAAACATGTCGGCGCCGAGATCGTCAACGACCTCGTGACCGAAGTCGATATGAATCAGCGTCCGTTCGTCGCCCGCACCGACAGCGGCCAGGTCTGGACCGCCGATACGCTGATCATTGCCACCGGCGCCAAGGCCAAGTGGCTCGGCATCGAGAGCGAGCAGCATTTCCAGGGCTTCGGCGTTTCGGCCTGCGCCACTTGCGACGGTTTCTTCTATCGCAACAAGGATGTGATCGTGGTTGGCGGCGGCAACAGCGCCGTCGAGGAGGCGCTCTATCTCTCCAACATTGCCAAGTCGGTCACGGTCGTGCACCGGCGCGACTTCTTCCGAGCCGAGAAGATCCTGCAGGAACGCCTGTTCTCCAAGGACAATGTCAAGGTGCTGTGGAATACCGAAGTGGCCGAAATAACAGGCACACCGGCCAAGCCGCCGATGCCGCAATCCGTATCCGGCGCGCGCCTGCGTGACGTCAGAACCGGCACGATCACCGACATGGTGATCGATGGCGTCTTCGTCGCGATCGGCCATGCGCCGGCAACCGAGCTCTTCAAGGACAAGCTGAAGCTGAAGGACAATGGCTATCTCTGGACCGCGCCGGATTCGACCGCGACCAGCCTGGACGGGGTCTATGCCGCGGGCGACGTGACCGATGATACATTCCGCCAGGCGATTACTGCCGCCGGCTTGGGTTGCATGGCTGCACTTGAAGTCGAGCGATATCTGACGGGCCACATGCCCGTCGCCGTGGCCGCGGAGTAAGATCGGCATGAGGGGTGGGGGAATGCCATTGGATTGGGACAAGCTGCGTATTTTTCACGCAGCTGCCGAGGCGGGTTCGTTCACGCATGCGGCGGATAAACTGCATCTGTCCCAGTCCGCCATCAGCCGCCAGGTCAGCGCGCTGGAGCAGGATGTCGGCACCAAGCTGTTTCATCGCCATGCGCGTGGACTGATTCTGACGGAACAGGGCGAGCTGCTTTACCGCACCGCCCATGACGTGCTGCTGAAGCTCGAAACCGTGAAGATGCAGCTCACCGAAACGACCGAGACGCCATCCGGCAAGCTGCGCGTCACGACGACGGTCGGCCTCGGCCAGGGCTGGCTGACGGACAAGATCCAGGAATTCCTGCAGCTCTATCCCGATGTGCAGATCCAGCTGATCCTCGACAATGAGGAAGTGGATGTGAACATGCGTCATGCCGACTGCGCGATCCGCCTGCGCCAACCGCAGCAATCCGACCTCATCCAGCGCAAGCTCTTCACCGTGCACATGCACGTCTATGCGGCCCCCTCCTACATCAACCGCCACGGCGAGCCGCAAAAGGTCGAGGATCTCGACAATCACCGAATCATCACCTTCGGTGAGCCGGCGCCGAGTTACCTGCTCGACGTCAACTGGCTGGAAGTCGCCGGCCGCTCCTCCGACAACAAGCGTATTCCGCATCTGCAGATCAACAGCCAGACCTCGATCAAGCGCGCCGCCCTGCTTGGAATCGGCGTCGCCTGCCTGCCGGATTACATCGTCGGCCGCGACCCGGGCCTGATCCAGCTGGCGATCAATGCCGACGTCCCCTCCTTCGACACTTATTTCTGCTATCCCGACGAGATCAAGAACGCCGCCAAGCTGAAGGCTTTCCGCGATTTTATCGTCAGCAAGGCTAGAAACTGGAACTTTTAAGCCCGGTTTTATTGATGAATTGCCGACTATGCAGAACGTGCATGACTGGCATGCACAAATGAGGGTTGCCGTTTGCCCAATAAACCACCATATCGCACATAGCTGATGCACATGGTGGCTTTTCCTCCCAGTTCCACCGCATTAGCTGTTCCCCTCTGGAGGTTTTTGACCTTCACACTTATAAGGGCCCTGGTTTTCCAGTGGCCCTCTTTTTTTGCCCTTGCTTCCTCGATAAATGCCGCACCGCAAAAAAATTGTGCGGCGCATAGCAGACATGCACAAAAAAGCATTGAAACCTGCTCAAGGAAGCACCATATCTCTCTCAGCTGATGCATCTTGTGGTTTCTCTCCCAGTACCACCGCATTAGCTGTTCCCCTCTGGAGGTTTTTGACCTTCACAATTATAAGGGCCCTGGTTTTCCGGTGGCC
Source organism: Rhizobium beringeri (assembly GCF_004306515.1). NCBI lineage: Bacteria > Pseudomonadati > Pseudomonadota > Alphaproteobacteria > Hyphomicrobiales > Rhizobiaceae > Rhizobium > Rhizobium beringeri. The sequence goes on from NZ_SILG01000001.1 coordinate 2,956,260, forward strand.
CTCTTTTTTGCCCAAAATTTGAGCACCCACTAAACACCACGGCCTCACGCCTCCGTGATTTGCATATCGAAGTCCGACGATCGATATATCGGTTAAACACGATTTATGGTTCGGCGAATGACGATGGACAAAGACGAAATTATCAAGGCCCTCGCCCATCCTACCCGGATGGACATTCTGAGCTGGCTGAAAAACCCCGAGGAACATTTCCCCTCGCAGGAGCATCCTTTCGAAATGGGCGTCTGCGCCAGCCAGTGCGAGCGCTGCGGCCTGTCGCAGTCGACGGTCTCGGCCCATCTCGGCACGCTGCATCGCGCCGACCTCGTCACCACCAAACGCGTCGGCCAGTGGATCTTTTATAAGCGCAACGAAGAAACGATCTCCGCCTTCCTCAAGCAACTGACGCAGGATCTTTAGAATGCCCCTCGCCCTCCTCGTTCTCGCCTTGAGCTCGTTTGCGATAGGCACCACCGAATTCGTCATCATGGGTCTGTTGCCGGAGGTGGCTGCCGATCTCTCGGTCAGCATCCCGCAGGCCGGATGGCTGGTCACCGGTTATGCCTTGGCGGTCGCGATTGGCGCCCCCGTGATGGCCGTTTTGACCGCGAAGCTGAAGCGCCGCACTGCCCTGATTGCGCTGATGGCATTCTTCATCGCCGGCAACCTGCTTTGCGCTCTGGCGAGCGACTACTGGGTGCTGATGATCGCGCGAGTCGTTACGGCACTCTGCCATGGCGCCTTCTTCGGCATCGGCTCGGTGGTTGCCGCCGGCCTCGTCGCCGAGGATCGCAAGGCCCGCGCCGTCGCGCTGATGTTCACCGGCCTGACGCTCGCCAATGTTCTCGGCGTGCCGCTTGGTACTGCGATCGGCCAGGCCTATGGCTGGCGCGCCACCTTCGGCGTCGTCACCGTCATCGGTATCGTCACCATATCAGGCCTGATCGCCATCCTGCCCAGGGATAAGCAGCAAGAAAACGGCAGCATCCTGCGTGAGATCGCAGCCCTTAGGAATGGCGGCCTGTGGCTGGCACTCTCCACCACCGTCTTCTTCGCCGCCTCTATGTTCGCTCTCTTCACCTATATCGCGCCGTTGCTGCGCGACGTCACCGGCGTTTCGCCGGAAGGCGTCACCTGGACGCTGTTTCTGATCGGCCTCGGACTGACCATCGGCAACCTCGTCGGCGGCAAGCTTGCCGACTGGCGGCTCGGCGCGACGCTTGCCGGCGTCTTCGCCGCGATCGCCATCACCTCGATCGCCTTCAGCTATACGAGCCGCTTCTTCATCCCGGCTGAAATCACCCTCTTCCTCTGGGCGATGGCAAGCTTTGCCGCCGTGCCGGCACTTCAGGTCGGCGTCGTCGGCTTCGGCAAAGATGCTCCGAATCTCGTCTCGACGATCAACATCGGCGCCTTCAACACCGGCAATGCGCTCGGCGCTTGGGTGGGCGGCTTGGTCATCGACGCCGGCTTCGATCTCACCCGCGTTCCGCTCGCCGCAGCGTTGATGGCCCTGATCGGCCTCGGCGCCACGGCACTCACCTATCTCTCCGCCAGGGGCCGGGCCGCCCTCGCCCCTGCCGAGTGATCCCCCCGCAAAAGAAAGGACCATCATGGCCAAGCTTTTCGAACCCACGAAAGTCGGCGACATATCAGTCAAGAACCGCGTCGTCATGGCGCCGCTCACCCGCAACCGCTCGCCGGGCGCGATCCCCAACGACCTCAACGTCGAATACTACCGCCAGCGCGCCACCGCCGGCCTGATTATCACGGAAGCAACCGCGATCACCCATCAGGGCCAGGGTTATGCCAACGTGCCTGGTCTCTACACCAAAGAGGCTCTCGACGGCTGGAAGCGCGTCACCGACGCAGTCCATGCATCAGGCGGCAAGATCGTCGTCCAGATGTGGCATGTCGGCCGCATCTCGCACACGACATTGCAGCCGAACGACGGCAGGCCGGTTTCATCGACCAACCGCGTCGCCAAGGCCAAAACCTATCTGGTCAATGCCCACGGCACCGGCAGCTTTGCCGACACCTCCGAACCACGCGCGCTCGAAACCGCAGAAATCCCCGGCATCATCGAGGATTACCGCAAGGCTGCCCGGGCGGCGATCGACGCCGGCTTCGACGGTGTCGAGATCCACGGCGCCAACGGCTATCTCCTCGACCAGTTCATCCGCGACGGCGTCAATGACCGTACTGATGCATATGGCGGCTCGATCGAAAACCGCACCCGTCTAACTTTCGAAGTCGTCGATGCCGTGGTGAAGGAAATCGGCGCCGGCCGCACGGCGATCCGCATCTCGCCGGTGACGCCGTCCGGCGAAAGCTACGATTCCAATCCGCAAGCGACCTTCGCAAATGTCGTCGAAGGGCTGGCCAAATACGACCTCGCCTATATCCATGTCGTCGAAGGCCAGACCGGCGGCGACCGCGACTACAAGCAAGGCGACAATCCCGCCTTCGATTACAAGGCACTGCGCCTGACTTATGAAAAGGCCGGCGGCAAAGCCGACTGGATGGTCAACAATGGCTACGATCGCGATCTGGCGATCGACGCCGTCGAAAGCGGCCGCGCCGATCTCATCGCCTTCGGCAAGCCTTTCATCGCCAATCCCGATCTCGTCGAGCGCCTGGTACACAATCTGCCGCTCAACACGCCCGACCAGTCGACCTTTTACGGCGGCACCAGCAAGGGCTATATCGACTATCCCGTCCTCGAAAAGGTCGCCTGACCTTCACGCGAACGCGAATCCCGCCGAAAGGCGGGATTTCCATCTTCGACGCGTTTTTGTAGGGTGCCGCCATGTTTGCTCCCTATCTTGATCGCTGGTCGCTGATATCAGACGGTGAACCGATCATCACACATTCCAGCCGCCTGCTGCCGGTCCTCTGGCAGGACAGGCCAGCCATGCTGAAAGTGACGGCCAATATCGACGAACGATATGGCGCGCTATTGATGCAATGGTGGGACGGGGACGGCGCAGCCTATGTCTACGCCCATGAGGGCGACGCCGTGCTGCTGGAACGGGCGACGGGAAAACGCTCGCTGCTTGCCATGGCGATGAACGGCGAGGACGACAAGGCAAGCCGCATCCTCTGCGGGACGGCGGCACGGCTGCATGCACCGCGCGAAAAACCGCTTCCCGATCCCATACCCCTCACCCGCTGGTTCCGCGATCTGGAACCAGCAGCAAGCAAGCATGGCGGCACGCTTGCCGATTGCTCGGCGATCGCCAACGTCCTCCTTGCCGATCAGCGTGATGTCACCATCCTCCACGGCGACATCCACCACGACAATATCCTCGATTTCGAAGCACGCGGCTGGTTGGCAATCGATCCGAAGCGGCTCCATGGCGAACGCGGCTTCGATTTCGCCAATATCTTCGCCAACGAGGAACTGCCTGTCATCACCGATCCCGTCCGTTTCCGCCGCCAGCTCGCCATCGTCTCAGCGGAGGCTGGGCTCGAGCCGAAACGGCTGCTGCAATGGATCGCCGCCTATTCCGGCCTTTCCGCCGCCTGGTTCCTCGGCGATCCGAATATTCAGCAGGCAGAAACAGCCCTGACGGTCGCCCGGATCGCGCTGGCCGAACTCGAGAGCTAACCCGCGTTCTGCGACGGGTGCCCGATAAGGGCGGCCGCGGCTTGACGGTGCGGTTCGGGCAGGCAGCCAAGTGCCACGAGCGAAGCCCTGACCGCCTCGTCGATCGGCGTCTGCGGTTCCTTGCCGAGTTCGGCCGTAAGCCTGGTATTCCGCATCCGCACCGGCACCTTCCAGAGATAGCGCATTTCCTTGATCTCCCGCATCACAGGAACGAAGAGCGCCGCCAGCGGCACGATCCACCAGGGGAAGTTGCCGATCTTCGCCTTACCGCCGACGACGCGCTTGATCGCTTCGGCCATCTGCATGCCGTCCGCATCCCAGAAGCCCTCCATGTGATAGACGGCGAAAAGCGGCAGCCGATCGGCCCGCTCGACGAGTTGGGCGATGGTTTCTGCCATGTCGGGCAGGTAAGCCCATTGATGGCCGATACCACGCCGTGCCGGGTTCCTGATCGTGCCGACCGGCTTGCCTGGGGTCACGAGACCGGACGAAAACCAGCTGTTGGCCGTCGTGCCCGGGCCGAAGAAATCCCCCGCCCTGACCATGATGACGCCGACGCCGGACTGCGACGCCGCCTTCAGCCGCTTCTCCATTTCGACCCGGATCGCCCCCTTCTTCGTCACCGGATGCTGCGGGCTTTCTTCCGTCGGCGCCGGCAGGGCATCAGGACCAAAATTATAGACGTTGCCAGGCAGCACGATGCGCGCGCCGACGGCGCGAGCAGCGGCGATGGTATTGTCTAGCATCGGCAGCACCAGCGTTTCCCAGTCACGGTAGCCGGGCGGATTGACAGCATGGACGATCAGGCCGACGCCTTCAGCCGCCATCAGGACGTCACCGGCATTCATCGCATCGCCCTGCACCCATTCGAAAGCCGGCTCGCTGCTCGACGCCTTGGCGGCGTCACGGTTCAGCGCCCGGATGCGCCAGCCGCGCGCAAGCAGCTTACGGGCAACCGCGCCGCCGATACCGCCTGTCGCGCCGAGAATGAGGGCCGTCGTCTTCATTTCACTGCTCATGACAATCATCTCCTTCGATCGGATCGAGAGGATCATGCCATCAGAATGATATAAACGAAATTGACCAAATAAATGCATATGCTATACAAAAATATATGAACGCGGAACCGAGCTGGGATTTCTACCGCAGTTTCCTGACCGTGCTTCAGCAGGGGTCGCTTTCGGCCGCCGCCCGCGAACTGGGGCTGACTCAACCGACCATAGGCCGTCATGTCGACGCCCTGGAACTGGCGATCGGCGCCGAACTCTTCACCCGCTCACCGAACGGCCTGCTGCCGACCGACGCCGCACTGGCGCTGAAGCCCTATGCCGAAACGCTGGCGGCAACCACCGCCGCCCTTTTGCGCACCGCATCCGGCCAGCGCGATCGCGTGGCGGGAACCGTCAGGGTCAGCGCCAGCGAGGTCATCGCCGTCGAAGTACTGCCTGGAATTCTCGGACCGCTGCAGGAGACTTATCCGGAACTTCAAATCGAGCTCTCGGCTTCCGATACGATCGAGGACCTGGTGAACCGCGAGGCCGATATTGCCGTGCGTATGGCCGAACCGCAGCAGGACGCACTCGTCGTGCGCCGCATCGGCGATATCCCGCTCGGCTTTCACGCCCATCGCCGCTATCTCGAACGATACGGCATTCCGCAGACCCTGGCTGACCTCGCAAACCACCGGCTCATCGGCTTCGACCGGCAGACGGCCTATGTCCGCATGGTGATGAAACGTTATGCGGTGCCTGGCATCGAGTTCTCCTTCCGCTCCGACAGCAACCTCGCCCAACTTTCGGCGATCCGTGCAGGCGTTGGCATCGGCGTCTGCCAGACAGGGCTCGCGCGTGAAAATCCCGACCTTGTTCACATCCTGCCTGATACCTTCAGCATACCGCTCGGCACGTGGGTGGCGATGCATGAGAGCCTGAAGTCTTCGCCGCGCTGCCGTGCTACCTTTGATGTATTGGTCAAGGGGCTTCAGGACTATCACCGATATTCGACCAGCGCATAACCGCGAAAATCAGAATCGATTTTCGGAAAGAATCATGCGCAAATTTGGAAGCGACAGAGCCTCCTTAACGCGTCGAGCACCCCAGCGGGATGGAAATGGTAACGAACAGCCCGGTTGAACTCGTGCCTCACGATCCGCAATGGCCGCAAGCCTTCCAGCGTATCCGCGACAGGCTGCTGGCCTTGCTGCCGCAGGCGCTCTCCATCGATCACATCGGCAGCACGTCCATACCGGGCATGACAGCCAAGCCGCTTATCGATATCGACATCGTTCTTCCCGGCCTCGGGCACATCGAGGGCGCCACACGCGTGCTCCTGGCAGAAGGCTACGAGCCACGCGGCAACCGCTATGACGACGAGGTCTGGGCTTTTCTATCGAAAGGTTCAGTGCCGGCGGAACGGGTCTACCTTTGCCCGGCCGGCAACGGCACGCATCGAAACAGGCTGGCTTTCCGGGATTATCTCATCGCGCATCCGCAAGCGGCGGCCGCTTATACCGCGCTCAAACGCAGGCTGGCAGCCGAATTCAGGATGGACGGCGACCGCTACACTGCGCACAAGCGCGAATTCGTCGATGCAATCGTCGTGCGGGCATTGACGGGCGATGCTTAGCTTCAAATGCCTTGCGAGGCCTCGGCCGGACGGTCCTTCCACAGGCCGTCCACCACTTCGGTTTCCGGCCGGTCGCCGCCCTCGGCATATTCCTCATGCCATTTGCCGTTCTCGTCCTGCCAACTGATCTCGGCGGAATCGCCGCCGACCTGCTGTTCGGCCGCGACGATGCGCGCAGCTTCGAGCGCCTCGGCATGGGTCGGGAATGCCTCGGAATAGACGCCTCCCAGCCTGTAGGCCCAGCCGCCGTCATGCGGCACGACTTCGTAGACCACCTTGATCATGCATCCGTCTCCTCATCTTCTTGTTGCGCATTCGCACGCTTCCGGACAGGATCCGGATCATCGCGGCCGCTTGACGAGAATTCGAGGACGCCGCGATCTGCTTTTCGGCCCCGATAACGTTCAGTATTCCATTAAACGCCGAAGACTGCAAATGGCACTCGACCGAGGCTTGCTTGATACGCGAAATCAGCGACTTAGATTAAACGCATGAATCGGAATAGGAGCTGGGGCTTGGGGATCGCGTCACGCTTTAAAGAGGAAAAGTTTCTGGTCGCCGCACTTGCCGTTGCAGTGATCGCTTATCTCTTGGAACACGCAGTGATCGGGATGGGGCGCGGCGTCGCGCTGATCGCAGCCGTCGCCCTGGTCGGCACCATCGTGCTCGCCTCGATCCGCGTTGCTCATCATGCCGAACTGCTCGCCGTCAAGGTCGGCGATCCCTATGGCACGATGATCCTGACGCTCTCGGCCGTCGCCGTGGAAGTCATCATCCTCGCCATCATGATGGGCGGCGAGAGTTCGCCGACGCTAGTGCGCGACACGATTTATTCGGCCCTGATGCTCGATATCAACGGCATTCTCGGCCTGGCCGCCCTGCTCGGCGGCCTCAAGCACGGCGAACAGCCCTATAACGACAATTCCGGCAAGACCTACGGCGTGATGATCCTCACCGCCATGGGCATCTCGATGATCGTGCCGGAATTCGTGCCCAGCGACAAATGGCACTATTATTCCGCCTTCACCATCGTCGCGATGATCGCGCTCTACGGCCTCTTCCTGCGCATGCAGGTTGGCCAGCACAGCTATTTCTTCAGCTACAGCTACCCGCGGTCCGAACGGAAGAAGGAAAGTCCGGACGAGCATGGCCCCGACGAGTCGGCGGCGATCTCGATCGCCACCATTCTGGTCGGCGTCGTCATCATCGGCCTGCTGGCGGAGTTCATGGCGGCCTTCATGACCGAAGGCCTGCGCGACAGTGGCGCGCCGATCGCCGTGACCGCCGTGGTCGTCGCGGCAATTTCGGCCGCGCCCGAGATCCTCACCGCATTAAGGGCGGCACTTAGGAACCGCATGCAGGCGACGGTCAACATCGCTATGGGCGCCTCGCTGTCGACGGTCATCCTGACCGTGCCCGTCATGGAGGCGATCGCGCTCTATACCGGCCAGCCCTTCATCATGGCGATGACCCCGGTGCAGACGGTGATGGTGACAATCACGCTGATTGCCGCCGCGATCAACCTCAACGATGGCGAGACCAATGCCATCGAGGGCATGACGCACTTCATCCTCTTCGCCACCTTCGTCATGCTGACGGCGCTGGGACTTTGAGGGTTTCCCTTCTCCTGACGGAGTATGGAGAGCAGCCATCCGCGCGCCGTCAGCTGAAAGAGCAGCTTTCTTGACAGCCTCGCCTTTGGGGAGGGCTTTCGACAGTCATTCCTTCGACTTTTCGAGGAAACGCTGCTTGCGGGTTTTCGGCTTGAAGCGCCGGAAGAAACCCTCGATGGCGCGGATCGATTTGGTGACGGACATCAGCCTGTCGATCTGGCCGTTCGCATTGTGGAGCCGTTCCGACAGAACTTCAGCCGCGGTCATCGCGATCTCGATCGGCGGCACCTGTGGGAAGCGTTTGGCGAGTGCCGCATAGGGGCTGACGTCCACGCCGCCCATCATTGAGATCGTGCCCATCCTGGCAAAGAGACGCAGGAAGATCTGCTCGAACGTCCAGTCGTGCACGTCGAAGACCTTCCACTTCTCGCTTCTCTTGGCCGAGAAGCCGGCAAGCAGGATCTTGCCCGGCAGTTGCAACTCGGCGAGCCAAAGCGCCATCGCAAAGCCGCTCGTCGCGATCTTGTCGGTCGGATAGAGATCGCCGAGCATTTGCGTCAGATCGAGATGGCGGGTTCTGGCGCCATTGAAGCCGCTCTCGTCACTGAAGTTCTCCTCCGGCGAGACGCGAATGTTGACGACGCCCAGAAAATCGTCGCCGGCAAAGAAACGCAGGACATCCACCACCTCGCGCCGGTGGACGATATTGGCGCCCATCACACCGCTGCGGGCAATCAGCACCGCATGGCCGGCGAAGGGTTCGTCGAGCACCTTATAAACATTGTTGAAGAAGACGTAGAGCGCCGTCTCCGGCAATTCGCTTCGCAGCCGTCCGAAATCGACTGCTTCGCTGTTTGCCACCAGCACGATGTGGGAATAGGGTGACAGCAGCGCCTTCCACGCCTCCGGCGTCAGGACGTTGAAGCCGCCATCTGCAGCGGCGCTACTCTGCGTATCACTGGGGATTGCTTCCATACCGGCTCACATGCACTTTCCAAGGACGATGCGCTCGCCTTACTAGCTGTTGCTGAAATAAGCGCGCGTTCGTGCCAGCCGCGTCAGCCCGCCGATGCGCTTTCCCAAATGCGAGAGGAGACCCGCAACCCGGCCCGCCATCGACGGCTGCCTGCAGAAAGAGGCCCACGGTGTGTTGCTGAGATCCTCGATATAGTGCCTGGCCATCCGCCGGTGCACCCAGGGCACGGTGGCCTGCCACGGCTTTTTCCGGCCAGTGAAATGAAGGATCCCCGGCCGGCCGACGAACGGCAGCAGGCCCGTCTGCGTGTTCCAGCGCGGATCGAGCACCAGCCAGTCGCCGTCGAAGGTGACATTCAGCGCATCCTGGTCGTTATTCTCGAAAAGATGCGACCGCTCCTCGAAGATCTCCCGTGTCCTGGCAAAAAGCTCCCTCTCCCGGCAGGCCGACCAGTCGAACAGCAGCACGCCGGCATTGAAGTAGCGGCCGTCCTCGCGCATGCCGATCTTCCGCTGCCGCGCACCGGCCTTCTCAGGAAAGGCCATGACATAATCGTCGACCGCAGCAAGCGCTTTGCCTTGAAGATTTCTCGTGAAGAGTTCGTCGACCGGCGAAACCGCCAGCACATCTGCGTCGAGATAGAGCAGGCGCTCGATATGATCGGGTATATGCAGATCCATGTAGAGTCGCGCCAATGTCGCGCCCGACCAGCGGCCGCGCGCCTGCAGCGCCGTATCCGGCGTATTGTAGGGCAGCACCCTGATCGCCATGTCATGCAGCCGCGCGAAATTTCCCACCTCGGCGATCTCGTTCGGCTTGAGGTCGATGCCGAGAAGCAGGAACTCCACGGCAAGACCTGAGAGATTGCGCTTGACGGAAAGCAGGGTGCAGCAGGCGGCAGGCAGCATGTTGACATCCGAACAGACGATCACGGCACTCTGCTGCAAAATCCCGGCCTCCCGAAGCGGCAACTTAAACTTGATGCCGGATATCTAGTTGGTTTGATGCCAACCCGCAACCGCAGATCAGCCGCCGAACCGTCACGCTGCGTCACGTTTTGAATCGGATTTCAACGACTTGAGAGGCAAAGCGGAATCAACTCCGCAGCATGTTGAATCGGGATGTGAGCGATAATCGCAGCGCCAGCCCAACGTCACAGCAAACAAAAAGGCCTGCCGTCGCCGGCAGGCCTTCGATCGGTGTTTTTGAAGCCCGCTTACTTGCAGGCGCCGCAGAAGCGCTGGATGCGGCGGCAGGCTTCCTCGAGCTGCTCTTCCGAAGTCGCGTAGGAGATGCGGAAGTTCGGGCCGAGGCCGAAGGCCGAACCATGAACGACGGCAACGCCTTCGGATTCCAGCAGTTCGGAGACGAAATCCTCGTCCGTCGCGATGACCTTGCCGGAGGGCGCTGTCTTGCCAATCAGACCCTTGCACGAGGGATAGACATAGAAGGCGCCTTCCGGCACCGGGCAGACAATACCCTTGGCCTGATTCAGCATCGAAACGACGAGATCGCGACGGCCTTCGAAGATCTTCTTGTTCTCAGGGATGAAGTCCTGCGTGCCGTTCAGCGCTTCGACAGCCGCCCACTGGGCGATCGACGTCGCACCCGAGGTCTGCTGACCCTGGATCATGTCCATGGCCTTGATGAGCTGGATCGGGCCGGCCGCATAGCCGATACGCCAGCCGGTCATCGCATAGGCCTTGGAGACGCCGTTCATCGTCAGCGTGCGGTCGTAGAGCTGAGGCTCGACTTCCACAGGCGTGACGAACTTGAAGTCGCCATAGGTCAGGTGCTCGTACATGTCGTCCGTCAGCACCCAGACCTGCGGATTCTTCATCAGCACATCCGTCAGCGCCTTCAGCTCGTCATGCGTATAGGCCGCCCCCGTCGGGTTGGACGGCGAGTTGAAGATGAACCACTTGGTCTTCGGCGTGATCGCCTTTTCAAGATCGGCCGCCTGAAGCTTGAAGTTATGCTCCTGGGTGGCCGAAACGAAAACCGGCGTGCCGCCGCACAGTGCCACCATCTCAGGATAGGAAACCCAGTAAGGCGCCGGGATGACGACTTCGTCGCCGGGGTTCAGCGTCGCCATGAAGGCGTTGAAGAGGATCTGCTTGCCGCCGGTGCCGACGATCGTCTGCTCCCAGGAATAGTCGAGGCCGTTCTCGCGCTTGAACTTGGCGGCGATCGCCTTGCGCAATTCCGGGATACCGGAAACCGGCGTGTACTTCGTTTCGCCGCGATTGATCGCGTCGATGGCCGCCTTCTTGATATTATCGGGCGTATCGAAATCCGGCTCACCCGCGCCGAGCCCAATGACGTCACGTCCTTTTGCTTTCAGCTCGCGCGCTTTCTGGGAGACGGCGATGGTGGCTGAAGGCTTCACACGGGAAAGAGCATCGGCAAGGAAAGCCATGATAACGGTCCTAATGGTTGAAACGGGCAGAAAGCCGGGACCGGAGTTCTGCGGTTAGCTCTATGTCCAATGTATGACGGCATTTCAAGCGGAAAGGCGTCATGGTGGCATGATTCTTATTGATCGGTTCGCCGCGCCGCCCGCCCGGCATGCCGCCCCCTTGGAAGAGGCTTGCGTCACCTGGTCGAAACACCAGGCGCAGATCTTGAATCAATCTCTGAAGTCATCCGGATTTATCCCCTGAAATCAGAGGCATCGTCGTATTCGGCCATCGCCACGAATAAGCCGCAACAAATGCCGCGCCACGCCGCAATTCGGTCGTGAGCGCGCCGAGATCGAAGCCGCATCATCCGGCATCCGAAATTGGTTATTGAGGGTATGCCAATGTTTCTGGAAGATGAGTTTGCCATAGGGCGCATTCGTGCGCGCCGAATTTCCGTTTCAGTCCTTGTTGCCGTCACCGCCTTTGCCGCCTGCATCGCTGCGATGCTGGGGCTTGCCTCCACCGCTCGCGCCGCCGAAACGCCGCAGGCGTCCGTCCAGCTCGCAGCGCTTGTCCGACCGAACGACGTCCGCAGCGGCTCGCTGCTCTTTCCATCGAAGGAGCCGGGCTTCTATGTCGAAGCGCCGCGGCTGAAGAGTGATGTCGAAATCGATATCTCCGGACCGATCGCCAGGGTGAAAGTGACGCAACGCTTCCAGAATCCGAGCCAGGGTTGGGTCGAGGGCACCTACGTCTTTCCGCTACCGGACAATTCCGCCGTCGACGCGCTGAAAATGCAGATCGGCGAACGTTTCATCGAAGGCCAGATCAAGCCGCGCCAGGAAGCCCGCGAGATCTACGAGCAGGCCAAGGCCGAGGGCAAGAAGACGGCGTTGCTCGAACAGCAGCGGCCGAACATCTTCACCAACCAGGTCGCCAATATCGGTCCCGGCGAAACCATCGTCGTCCAGATCGAGTATCAGCAGATGATCCACCAGTCGGGCGGCGAGTTCTCGCTGCGCTTCCCGATGGTCGTCGCCCCGCGCTACAATCCGGCACCGATCGTCCAGACCGTCGAGTTCAACAACGGCGCCGGTTTTGCCACACCGCGCGACCCGGTGGAAAACCGCGACAAGATCGAAGCCCCCGTGCTTGATCCGCGTGAGAACGCCAGGATCAATCCGGTTTCGCTAACCGTCGACCTCAAGGCCGGTTTCCCGCTCGGCGACGTCAAATCCTCCTTCCACGCGGTCGATATCAGCCAGGACGGCGACCAGGCGAGAACGATCAGCCTGAAGGCGGACTCCGTTCCCGCCGACAAGGATTTCGAGCTCACCTGGAAGGCCGCCCCCGGCAAGATGCCGAGTGCCGGCCTCTTCCGCGAAGTGATGAACGGCAAGACCTATCTACTCGCCTTCGTCACCCCGCCCACGGCTCCGGATGCGGCAACGCCGCCGGCAAGACGCGAGGTGGTCTTCGTCATCGACAATTCCGGCTCCATGTCCGGCCCATCGATCGAGCAGGCAAGGCAGAGCCTGGCGCTTGCGATCTCCAAGCTGAACCCCGACGACCGCTTCAACGTCATCCGTTTCGACGATACGATGACCGATTATTTCAAGGGTCTCGTCACTGCCACCCCTGACAATCGCGAAAAGGCGATTGCCTATGTCAGAGGCCTGACTGCCGACGGCGGCACGGAAATGCTGCCTGCCTTGCAGGCTGCGCTGCGTAACCAGGGACCGGTCGCAACCGGAGCGCTGCGCCAGGTCGTGTTCCTGACGGATGGCGCGATCGGCAACGAACAGCAGCTTTTCCAGGAAATCACCGCAAACCGCGGCGATGCCCGCGTCTTCACCGTCGGCATCGGCTCGGCGCCGAATACCTATTTCATGACCAAGGCCGCCGAAGTCGGCCGCGGCACCTTCACGGCGATCGGCTCGACCGATCAGGTGGCGAGCCGCATGGGCGAGCTTTTCGCCAAGCTGCAGAACCCAGCCATGACCGATATCGCCGCAACCTTCGAAGGCATCGCAGCCGAGGATATCACGCCGAACCCTATGCCGGACCTCTACAGCGGCGAGCCCGTCGTTCTGACCGCGCAGCTGCCTGACGATAAGCCGGCCGGCAAGCTGCAGATCATCGGCAAGACAGGCGACCAGCCCTGGCGCGTCGAGATGGATATCGCCAATGCCGCCGACGGCAACGGCATTTCCAAGCTCTGGGCGCGGCGCAAGATCGACGATTTCGAGGCGCGCGCCTATGAACGTCAGGATCCGGCCGCGCTCGACAAGGATATCGAGACCGTGGCGCTCGCCCATCACCTCGTCTCCCGCGTCACCAGCCTGGTCGCCGTTGACGTCACCCCGTCTCGCCCGGTCGATCAGCCGCTCGGCTCGACCAAGCTACCGCTCAACCTGGCGGAAGGTTGGGACTTTGATAAGGTCTTCGGCGAAAACGCTGCCCCTCTTGGCGGCACGGAGCGCCATGGCTCGGCTACGCCGACAGGAAACGCCGGACCGGAACAGGCTGCGGCCGAAACACAGGATCTCGTCGTATCGCCTGAGATCGCAAACATGATGGCCGCAGCCCCCACTGCCAAGGCCGCCACCATGATCGCGCAAAAAAGCACGACCGTGAACCTGCCGCAGACAGCGACGCGCGCAGACGAGAAGATCATCCGCGGGCTGACCATGTTGCTCCTCGCGCTGACGGCGGCAAGCGGGCTGGCCGTCTGGCGGCGGCGGATCAAGCGCATGATAGCGGTCGGAGCCAAGCGAAATGGTCTCTAGGCTTTCTGCAAACCAGAATGAAGAAGCGGCCGAATTCGAGCCGCTTCCGACCTATCTGGAACTCGCCATGGCCGCCGCCACGGCCTATGACCGGCCGAAGATGCGCCAGAAGAAGGGTTTCTTCCTCTGGCGTCTTTCCTCGATCGAAAAAGCAATCGCCTTTGCCATCGCCGGCCTTGCCCTCTATGGCTTGGCGCTGATCGGCGACGGCTTCCTGTTGAAGGCGAAGGCGGAGCTTTCCCAGGTTCTGCTGAAACGCGCCTTCGCTGCCGAATTGCGGGGCGAAGAAACAAAACCCTGGCCCTGGGCGGATTTCACCACCGAGGCCAAGGTGCGTGCCCCGCGCCTCGGCAAGGAGGCGATCGTGCTCTCCGGCGCCTCCGGCGAAGCGCTCGCCTTCGGTCCGGCCTGGCTCGTCAACACGCCACAGCCGGGCGAGGAAGGCACCTCCGTGATTGCTGCCCATCGCGACACGCATTTCCGCTGGCTGCAATATATAAGGCCCGGCGATACCATTGAAGTCACGCGCCGCGACGGCAAACTGTTGACCTTCAAGGCCGGCGAGGGTCGCATCGCCCCGTGGGATGCAAGCGGCATCGATCCCTCCTCCGATGGCCGCCACCTGGTGCTGACCACCTGCTGGCCCTTCGATGCGACCGAACGCGGGCCGTTGCGCTACATCCTCGAGGCGGAACTGGTCGATGGCCAGGCAACGGGATCGGTTCAACCGCTAAACACAAAGCCGTCATTGCAGGTCGAATGAGGGTTGAAGCTCTCCCCTGCTCGCTCCACGTTCAGCCTGGAGAGACGACGGGGATGCAAGATGAAGAGAATGTCCGCCTTCCATTTCGCCGCAGCGCTGGTTCTGTTCGGCGCCGTATCCGCGGATGCGGCCGACACCATCAACACGCAGGATCTCGCGGTCCGTGTCGACAAGCTCGCCGACGGCCTCCAACATCCCTGGGCGGTCGAGGTCTTGCCCGACGGCGCCTATCTCGTCACCGAGCGGCCGGGCCGCATGCGCATCCTTCGCGACGGCAAGGTCTCCGACCCGATCGGCGGCGTGCCTAAGGTCAGCGCCCGTGGCCAGGGTGGCCTGATGGACGTGGCGCTCGCTCCGGACTTTGCGACGAGCCGCAAGCTCTATTTCACCGCGGCCATCGCCAGCAGCCAGGGCTCCGGCACCGAAGCCTTCAGCGCCACGCTTTCAACTGACGAAAAGACGCTCCACGCCGTGACGCCTGTTTTCACCATGCGGCGCTTTACGTCAGGCAATATCCAGTATGGCTCGCGCATCGCGATTGCCCGTGACGGCTCGCTGTTCATCAGCGTCGGCGACCGTGGCGACCGCGACCGTTCGCAAGACTGGCAGGACGATGCCGGCTCGATCATCCACATCAACGCCGACGGTACCATCCCTGCCGACAATCCGTTCAAAGATGGCGGCAAGGCGCTGCCGGAAATCTGGTCGAAAGGCCACCGCAACCCGCAGGGGATCACCTTCGACGCCAAGGATGGCAAGCTCTATACCGTCGAGCACGGCGCGCGCGGCGGCGACGAGATCAACCAGCCCGAGGCCGGCAAGAATTACGGCTGGCCGATCATCAGCTATGGCCGCGACTATTCGGGTGCCGAGATCGGCGAAGGCACGGCGAGGGAAGGGCTGGAACAGCCGCTGCATTACTGGGATCCTTCGATCGCGCCCGGCGCGCTTGTCGTCTATCGCGGCGCCATGTTTCCGGAATGGGACGGCAATTTCATCGTCGCAGCTCTGAAGTTCCAGTTGCTCTCACGCATGCAGCGCGACGACGGCGGCGCCTTCGTCACCGAAGAGCGCCTGTTCGAGGGCGAATACGGCCGCATCCGCGACGTTGTCGTCGCACCCGACGGCGCCCTGTTGATGGTGACGGACGAGGACAACGGCGCGCTGCTCAGGGTCTCAAGAGCGCAAGCCCGTAACGGCTGAGCGATCACAACGCGCCACGCAATTCCTTGCGGATGACGAATTTCAACCCGGACCAGATCTCGTCGACGGCGCAGACCTTGATGTCGACGAGGCCCATAGGAAGCAGAACCTCCCGCAGCACGTCCTCGGTGATATCAGTCGGCACCCTCGAACTCTTCTTAGGCCAGGAGATCCAGACCATGCCATTCGGCACCAGAACAGGCAGGAGTGCAGGCGCGGCCCGCTCTAGCACGGCCCGTTCGGTCGTAAAGAGATGCACATAGTCGAACACGCGTGCGGGCGTCTCCGGAAGTGCCCGAACGACCGAGGCAAAGCCGTCGAAACCGTTGATATCGCCGATCGTTTCAGGAACGCTGAGAAGAGCCGCCGCCTGCCCGCGCGCAAGGCCGAGCTTCCTGGCCAGCGGCGTGCCGGAATAGCCTGCCGCCCTGGGCGCGGCCACGTCGCCGTCCGGCTTCCGTTCTTCGCCTCGCATGCCTTCACCTCCGTCAACCGGCACGAAGTCTTCGCCCTTGCCGAAAGGAAACGCAACTGCTAACCGCTTGCGCACATCTCCCTTCCCCTCGAGGACGACATGACGCGCGTTCAAGCGAACCTCCTCCTATTGCTTGCAGCCGCCATCTGGGGCGGCGGCTTCGTCGCGCAGTCGACGGCGATGAAGGCGATCGGCCCTTTCTGGTTCATCGGCCTGCGTTTTGCCGTCGCCACGCTGGCCGTGCTGCCCTTCGTCCTTTTCGAAGCGCGCAAGGCAAAGGAGAAGACCAGCGCACGCCATGCGAAACTCTATATCCTGATCGGCCTTGCGCTTTTCGGCGGTGCAGCCACGCAGCAGGTCGGACTGCAGACGACGACGGTGACGAATTCCAGCTTCATCACCGGCCTCTATGTCGTCTTCGTGCCGCTGATCGCCGTGTTCTTCCTGCGCCGTGCCCCGCATTGGATCATCTGGCCGGGCGCGCTGATGGCTGTCACCGGCATCTATCTCCTGTCCGGCGGCCATCTCTCGGCGCTGACGCCAGGCGATCTGCTGACCGTCGTCTGCGCCGTCTTCTGGGCGATCCAGATCACCCTTGCCGGCACGACCGTTTCGGAGACCGGAAGGCCGCTCGCGCTCTCCGCAGTGCAATTCGCCGTCACCGCAGTCTGTGCGCTGGCCGTTGCCGCAGCCGTCGAACCGGTCAGCCTTTCGGCGATACGGGCCGCGGCGCCGGAGATCCTTTATGTCGGCATCTTCTCCTCGGGCGTTGCTTTCGTGCTGCAGGTGATCGGCCAGCGCTACACGACGCCCTCCCAGGCCGCGATCTTCCTTTCTTCCGAAGCACTCTTTGGCGCCTCACTCGCCGCCCTGCTGCTCGGCGAGACGATGCCGGTAACAGGCTATGCAGGTTGCGCGCTAATGTTTATCGCTATGCTTGTAGTCGAACTCGTGCCGGGACTGACCCGCCGGCGCTTGCCGGCCGCGTGAACACGCGTCCAAATATGGGTGAGTCACGCATCGGAAAAAAAAATCATTTGCCGTGAGAGACGCGTTCACGTTGCATTTTTGGGAAAATCTGCTCGGAACTTATATTGCAGACGATATAAAACGTTAATCATTCCCTATCAGCGAAGGAAATTTTGCGTTTTTGCGCAAATTGGATATCGGCAGGGGTGTGCCCGCAACGACACGCTAAAAAACTTTTGCTTGCCAAAATCCTTTAAACGCAGCACTCTCAGCGCGTTCGGGCATTTTGCGAGCATGGGAAGTCCTTAAGTATTTGCGCGCCGGGAACGCTAATATCCCGGTCAGCCGGTTCCGAAAATGGCGGGCGAAAGTCCTGCCTGGAACAGGCCGAGGTAGAGGGGACCTTTTTCTCAAATTTCAAGAATTGCCTGCCAACACCTCCCCGCAAGGAGGCAATGCTATGATGCTGCCCGTGTGGATGGCGGGCAGAGAGAAAAGGACCTGAGGCATGGCAGAGACTGGCACTGTAAAATTCTTCAATACCGACAAAGGCTTCGGCTTCATCAAGCCGGACCGGGGCGGCGCCGATATCTTCGTTCACATTTCTGCCGTTCAGGCCTCTGGCCTGGCCGGTCTGACGGAAAACCAGAAGGTAAGCTTCGACACGGAGCCGGATCGCCGCGGCAAGGGCCCGAAGGCCGTCAATCTGCAGATTGCGGGCTGAACCCTTAACAAGGCTGGCGAGTTCGAGTTGAAGCCCGGCAGCAATGCCGGGTTTTGTCGTTCAGCCTTCGTTCAGCTATAAATCTGTACTACTCTCATCATCGAGAAAGGGGCCGGCGTTCGGTTCCCGGGGTTAGGATTTATGCTTATGAACAGGCTCGCCAAGACCATTCTGCTGACGGCAACCGCTGCCGCACTCACGCTTTCCGCCATCGGTGAAGCGTCGGCCCGCGACCGCCACTGGCGCCACGGCAATCACGGCAACAACGATGCGTGGGTCGGCGGCGCCGTCGGCCTTGCCACCGGCCTGATCGTCGGTTCGGCCATCGCCAACGCCAATAATGGTCCGGTTTACGAAGAGCGCCGCTACATCGACCCGGCCTACGAGCCGGATTATTACGAGCCCGCTCCGGTCTATCGCGCGCCCCGCCGTGTCTATGTCGACCAGCCGCAATATTACGCGCCAGTCCGCACGGCGGTGGAGCCCTGGTCGCCGCAATGGGAGCGTTACTGCTCTTACCGCTACCGCTCCTTCGATCCGCGCAGCGGCACCTATGTCGGCAATGACGGCCGCAGCCACTTCTGCACCGCCGGCTGAATTGTCGAATATCCCTGATGCAAAGCGCCGCTTTTCAGCGGCGCTTTTGTTTTGCCTGCGTCAGCCGGTCTTCTTTTCCCAGGGCATGAACTCGGCCTCAGCATCAAAATCGGTCGAGACACTCACGGTGCGCCACATCCGATCGGCTTCGATGCGCGCCGCATCCGCCTTTTCGACATTGCGTACCGCATCGGTGCCGAGCAGCAGCCGGAACGGCGGCTCGTCGAGACCCGCGATGTGGATGACGACTGCAGCCGCTCTGGCAGGATCGCCGGGCTGGCGACCATCGTACTCACGCTGGAAACGCACCGTAGCGCCGACCGTCTCCGCATAGTCCTGCCGCCCTTCGGCAAGCACCGTCGAGGAGCCGGCGAAATCGGTCCTGAAGCCGCCGGGCTCGATCACCGTCACCCTGATGCCGAACGGCGCGACCTCTTTCGACAGCACTTCGGAGAAGCCCTCGACACCGAATTTCGCCGCCGAATAGGCGCCGCGCCCGGCAGGTCCGATCCGGCCGCCGACCGATGAGAACTGAATGATGTGCCCCGCCTCCTGCCCGCGCATCAGGGCGATGACCGCCTTGGTCATGATGATCGTGCCGAAGAGGTTGGTCTCGATCTGGGCGCGGAAATCGGCAAGACTGGTATCCTCGATCGAGCCGACATTGCCGTAGCCGGCATTATTGACGAGCACGTCGATGCGCCCGAACCTCTTCACACCAGCTTCGACTGCTGCCGCTGCCGCCACCTCGTCGGTCACGTCGAGCGCCAGCGTCAGAACCTGATCGCCATACCGCTCGGAAAGATCGGCAAGCTGGCCGGGGTCGCGCGCAGTCGCCACCAAATTGTCGCCGGAGGCCAAAACCGCCTCCGCCAGCGCCCGGCCGAGACCGCGCGAACTCCCTGTTATCAACCAGACTCTGAACATCGGAAACCCTCCTGCTTTGGTTCCCGGCTCATGTATGGTCTATTGTATCCGATCGAAAGAAGGTACCCAGACGATCCATACGCACCTTGAGGTAACTGACTTGACCAGTGACATGTTCGATTTCTGCAGCACCATGACGGACGAACAGGATGGGCGGGCCCGTGAACTGATCGAGCGGGCGGCGGCGAAATGGCCGCTGCGCATCCTGCATGTGCTCTCCGATGCCGGCGCGCCCTTGCGCTTCTCGCGCCTTATGGAGAGGGTCGAAGGCATCAGCCAGAAAGTGCTGACGCAGACGCTGCGCACCCTCGAAAGAGATGGCCTCATAATCCGCACGCTCTATCCCGAAGTGCCGCCGCGCGTCGAATATGAGTTGACGCCGCTCGGACGCGACCTCCTCATGCAAGTCGCCGCGCTCTGGCGCTGGATCGTCGAACACCTGGACGATTTCGATGCACGCAAAGCCGTGAAGCTGACGGCCGCCGGCGTCTAAAGCGCGTCGCAATCTTTCAGATTCGTTCCTCGCGCTTTAGGTCTTTATTTTTACGCATGTCGTTATAGCAAAACCGCTGCACATTTTTGCGCGACTTGCCTTCAAGCCGGAATGCGGATCGTTGCCCTCAGTCCGCCGAGCGGACTGTCGCTGAGCGTGACATTGCCGCCGTGGCTGCGGGCGATGTCGCGGGCGATCGCAAGGCCGAGGCCGGTGCCCGACGCATCAAGATTGCGCGCCGTATCCAGCCGGAAGAATGGTTTGAACACATCCTCACGGTTCTTTTCCGGAATGCCTGGCCCGTCATCGTCGAAGACGACGGTCAGCCATTTGGCATTGTGCTTGGCTTCGATGTCGAGCCTATTGGCATAACGCCGAGCATTCGAGGCTAGGTTGGTGACGAGCCGCATGAAAGCGTTCGGCCTGACGGATATGTCGTCATCGCCTTCGATGGAAAAGCTGAATTTTTTGCCGTGTAGGGCGAAATCGGATTCCAGCTTCGCGAAGATCTCACTGAGTCTCAGCTCGCCAACATCCTCTTCGACCTCGCCGCGCGCAAAGGCCATATAGGCCTCCAGCATGGTCTGCATGTCGTTGACGTCGTCGTTCAGCCCATGCAGGTCGGGATTGTCGCCAGCGAGCGCCAGTTGCAGCTTGAAGCGGGTGAGGATGGTGCGCAGGTCATGGCTGACACCGGAGAGCATCGCGGTGCGCTGTTCGATCTGGCGTTCGATTCGCTCCCGCATCAGAATGAAGGCAAGACCGGCGCGCCTGACCTCGTCGGCGCCGCGCGGATAGAAATTATCGGGCTTCTGCCCCTTGCCGAAGCTTTCGGCCGCTCGCGCCAAGGTCAGGATCGGCCGGATCTGCCCGCGCAGGAAGAGGATCGAGATGCCGATCAGCACCAGCGAGGTGCCGACCATCCAGACGATGAAGATATGGGTGTTCGACGCATAAGTCTGGCTGCGCTTGGTCAGCACCCGCAGGATCTTGTTGTCGAGTTTGATGCGGATCTCGACGAGGTTTGAATTGCCGACCGTGTCGATCCAGAAAGGCCGGTGGATCTCGTCGGTAATCTCGTCGCTGAGGATGCCATCGAGAATCGAGAAGAAAGGCTTGACGCGCGGCGGCGGCAGATCGCCGTCCGGCTCGATCGAGATCTGCAGGCTGAGCTGGTCGCGAGCAATGCGGATGATCTCGCTATAGTCCGAGTTCTGCGGATAGGTCTCGATGATTTCGATGATGGCGGCGATGTCACGGGTGACGGCAAGCGACAGCCTCTCCGTCACCATTTGCCAGTGGCGCTCCATGAAGACGGCGGCGACGACGGATTGCAAGAGCACCATCGGAATGATGATGATCAGCAGCGAGCGCGCGTAAAGTCCGGTCGGCAGCCGGCGGCGCAACCAGCGGACGATCCAACGCCAGCCCGGCGCAGAAGTGCGGTCTTCCCGCCGCAAGCTGTCGATCGTCACCATCAGCGCCGGTCCCGAACCTTGAGTTTAGTCGATGCTCAGCCTGTATCCGATGCCGCGCACTGTCTGCAGCCAGACGGGATTGGCGGGATCGTCCTCGATCTTACGCCGCAGCCGGTTGATCTGCACGTCGATCGTCCGCTCGCCGACTTCGGTATCGTTGCCGATCAGTTCATGGCGAGGGATCGTGTCGCCGGCGCGCCGCGCAAAGAGCAGCATGATCTCTTGCTCACGGTCGGTGAGCCGGATCACCTCGCTGGCTTTCTTCAGCTCCTTGCGGGTCAGCGAGAAGGTGTAGGGGCCGAACATCACTTGTTCGATCTTCGGTCCCTCGCCACCGGCGTTGCGGCGCAGGATGTTGTTGATGCGCAGCACCAGTTCGCGCGGGTCGAAGGGCTTGGAAAGATAGTCGTCGGCGCCCGCCTCCAGGCCTTCGATGCGGTTGCCCGATTCGGCCAGCGCCGTCAGCATGATGATCGGGACATTCTTGATGGCGCGAAGCCCGCGGGTGACGTCGATGCCGGATTCGCCCGGCATCATCACATCCATGATGATCAGGTCGAAATCGAGACCCGCAAGCTTGCGCTGCGCCTCGGCGCCGTCGGCGGCGACGGTGACGCGGAAGCCGTTCTCGGCGAGATAACGATTGAGCAGCGCGCGGATGCGGGAGTCGTCATCGACCACAAGCAAATGCGCCGCATCGTCGGAAATACCTGTCTTGACCGCCATTCAATCCGCCTTCTGTCTGTCCCGCATGCCGCTGAGGAAAGCTTTTACGCCCTCCCGCACCTCCGCAGAAGCCCCTTCGAATGCCCGCTCAATGCGGCGCGATTGCGGCTCGGCAAGGGCAAGCGCCAGCTCTCGTCCCGATTGCGTCGGATAAAGCTTGCGCTGCCGCCGATCCTCGGGACCTGCCACCTGGCGAATATAGCCTGAATCGATCAGCTGTTTCAGCACCCTTGCGAGGCTCTGCTTGGTGATCTTCAAGGTATCGAGAAGATCGGCCACCGTCATGCCGGGATTGCGGTTGACGAAATGCACGACGCGATGGTGCGCCCGGCCGAAGCCGCTCTTTTCGAGGATGGCGTCAGGATCGGAAACGAAGTCGCGATAGGCGAAGAAGAACAGCTCGATGATCTCGAAGTCGATGATGCCTGTATCTTCCATCGGAGTGGCCAGCGGCTCTGGCCTGCCTGCTTTCGGGCCGGTCTGTCGTGACACTCGGCATTCCTTTCTCTTTCCGCGCGCTGCGTGAAACTTTCGCGAAGATATGTCAGCTTTACTGCCATAAATTTCCATCGCTGTTAGCTTCCGCGAACTCTGCGGGACGCCCGCACGGTCTCTCATTTCCCTGGCACTTCCCTGGAAACTAAGGCCCGTCCGGCACTCCGACGCAATACGCGATTTCCCCCTGCGTCTGTGGATAAGACGTAATGGGGACAACAATCAACAGGCATGGCGCTTAAAGCGCCGGAGGAGTTTAGGGATGGCTTCAGTTCCTTTCGACCAGCTGGACGGTGAAATATCGTTCAACGGCGAGCTCGTCGCCTGGAAAGACGCCAAGATCCACGTGCTGACCCACGGCCTGCACTATGCCAGCGCCGTCTTCGAAGGCGAGGCGCCTATGGCGGCCGGGTGTTTAAGCTCACCGAACATAACCAGCGTCTGCACAGATCCGCTGAGATCCTCGGCTTCAAAGTTGCCCTACTCCGTCGAGCTCCTGAAGCGCCAGGGGGTCCATGATGCCTATGTTCGATGATGGGCGTTTCGGCGCAGGCCAACCGCATCAACGTCGGCTACGGAAGTGACCCCGGTTTCCGATATCGGCCGGTACCGCTTCACGCCGTCAATGATCTCTGAAATGCTGATGAACGACTACATGAAGGAAGTCTATCCGGCGGCGATCGCCGCCGAATAAGACCCTCTCACAATCGGTCCGGCTACTGCATAATTCCTTAAAGGATAAAATTATGCAGCAATTTAAGTGCTACAGCGTCCATTGCGCGTCTCAAAAGACGCGCGGCGCTATAGATAACCGCCTGCCGGGCCTTTTACCTATGCGCCCGTGCCATGACCAGTCCGGCGAGCGTCGAGAGAATGCCGCCGCCGATCAGGCCGCCGATGCCGTCGGCGATCAAGCCGGTCATGGCCGCTTCCCCACCGACCATGCTGAGCAGCATACCGCCGGCAACGCCGCCGATCGCACCTGCGATCGTACGGGCGACGACGTTGATCGCCTGCTGCTTCAAAGCGGCGCTCGCGGCGTTGCCGCCGATTGCACCGGCAATCAATTGCGTGATGAGCGGAAGTAGCGCTTCCATGATTTCCTCCTCTGGCGATCTCCCCGATCGCCGATCCATGCCGAACCTTCGGCATATTAGTATTTTATCATATCTTGGAGGAAAGCGTTAAGAAAAATCAACCGATGCGGGATTAAGGCAGGGAAAAGCGCCCCGGAACGAGGCGGTCCGACGTCCGCCTCGCCTCAGTTTCTGTCGATCACGTCATTGATAGACGTAGACGATCCGGCGCGTACCGGGATCGACCAGCACCGGCCGATCGTTGATCCTCGTATAGCGGTACTCGTAGTCGGGAATCGTCTGGAAAGTGACGTCTGCAGGCACTTCCGCGCCGACGACGACATCGCCGCCAAGCTGCACCGTCTCACCCGGATTGGTGTCGATATAGGTGCGCACCGTCTCCGGCGGGGTGATAGTCTCGACCGACCCGACGGGGCCGAGCAACTCATCGCCCGGCGCCGGCTGCGGCTCGGCCGGAACGACACTCGCGGTCGACTCGTATGTCACGCTGGGAACGCCGATCTCGGTGCGGTGCTGCTCGACGATAACAGAGCTGCCGCCGTGATCGACCTGCAGATAATCGGCATAGACCCAACCACGCATGCCGTTGACGTCGACACGGCACCAGCGGCTGCCTTCGATGCAACCGTCGAGGACTGCTGTGGAGCCGCGGGTGGCAAGACCGACCGAGGGATATTGCGGGCCGGGGCCAGCGCGAACGTTGAGATCGTTGACCGTCGTCGCCATCATCTCCGCCTGTGCAAGACCGGCGCTAGCCATCAGCACCGCGCCTGCCAGCAGAATGTTTCTCTTCAAGGTCATGTGAGCGTCTCCTTGGTTTCGATGGGCTGACAACGCGCGGGGTTCCACGATGTTCCCCTGCGCTCCGCCGAGCGAAACCCTACTTGCGGGAGATTTCATGCAAATGATTATAATAATTGAGAAAAACTCGATTTTCTCGCCCTGCGACGATGGCGAAGAGAGGCATAAACTCGTGTTGCAGTCCGTCTTTTTACCGTGAGGCACGCCGCCAATGGCGGAAGATTCCGGCTGTCCTTGCCACGATTTCGGACTATACCCGAAACAGCAGAGACACCAAGCGAGGCACTTATGGGCATGCTCCAGGCCGGCATCATTCCGGTGACACCCTTCCAGCAAAACTGCACGATCTTCTTCGATCCCGATACCAAGGAAGGCGTCGTCGTCGATCCCGGCGGCGACGTGCCGCTCATCCTGCAGGCGATTGCCCAGAACGGCCTGACCATCAAGGAAATCTGGCTGACACACGGCCATCTCGACCATGCCGGCGGCGCCAGTGAATTGAAGGAAGCTCTCGGCATCGACGTGGTTGGCCCGCATCAGGACGACCTGCCGCTGCTGCAGCGGATCGAGACCCAGGCCGCGAAATACGGCATATCAGGATTGCGTAACGTCGTGCCCGACCGCTGGCTGAAAGACGGCGACAAGATTTCTTTCGGCGCCCATGAATTCGAGGTCTATCACACGCCCGGCCATGCCCCCGGCCACATCATCTATTTCAACCGTGCGCAGAATTTCGCCCATCTCGGCGATGTCCTCTTCAACGGCTCGATCGGCCGCACCGACCTGCCGGGCGGCGATCATCAGCAGCTTCTCGATTCAATCCGCGACAAGGTATTGCCGCTTGGCGACGACGTAGGCTTCATCTGCGGCCACGGCCCCGGCGGCCGCATCGGCGACGAGCGGCGCAGCAATCCATTTCTGCGGGAGATCAGGCCTCGTGGAGGATCCGATGCCGGCACATCAGGCGAAGCCCCGAACAACTAATGCATGTCGCCCAAAAGTGCGCAGCGGTTCGCGTCGCATGAATCCGATTCGACGCGACGCGCTTTAAGTGTGAGCTCGCGCTCACATCATCTTTCGGCCGTTTGGCACCGGCTGTTCGACCGCAGCTAGCACGATCGCGCCGTTCTCGTCCTCGAATCCCAGCGTCAACACTTCCGAGCGGAATGGCCCGATCTGGCGCGGCGGGAAATTGACGACGCCGAGCACTTGCCGGCCCAGCAGGCTTTCCGGCGTATAGTGCACGGTGATCTGCGCTGAGGATTTTCTGGTACCGATGTCAGGGCCGAAATCGATCACCAGCTTGATCGCCGGCTTGCGCGCCTCCGGAAAGGGACTGGCCTCGATGATCGTGCCGACGCGAATGTCGACACGCTCGAAATCGGCGTAGGTGATCTCTTCGGCCATATGGTCTCCGTCAGCCGGCCAGTTCCTCGGCCCGCTTGCGCGCTGCCGCGAGTGCTGCGTCGAACAAGGGCTGCATACCGTCTTCGGCCATCAGTACGGCGAGCGCTGCCGCCGTCGTGCCACCGGGAGAGGTTACATTCTCCCGCAGCCGCGAAGCGTCGTCGGGGGACTGGTGCATGAGTTCACCAGCCCCCGCGACTGTTTCCCGCGCAAGACGCATGGCGAGGTCCGCCTGCAGACCGAGTTTACGGCCTGCCTCCGCCATACATTCGACGAGATAGAATACATAAGCCGGACCGCTGCCCGAAAGCGCGGTCACGGCATCGATATCGGCTTCCGCCGGCACCCATTCGACCGGGCCTGAGACGCGCAGAAGGGAATGCACGCGTTCGCGCTGAGGGTCGCTGACCCCTGAATTGGCAAAGGCACCGGTGACGCCACGCCCGACCATGGCCGGCGTATTCGGCATGGCCCGCACCATGGCGGCCTTGCCGAGATGTTTCTCGAGGAAACCGAGCGTCTTGCCGGCTGCGACCGAGACGACGACCGTGTCCGACCCGACGGCGCTCTTCACCGCCGGCAGCACCGTCTCCATCACCTGTGGCTTGACCGCGAGGAACAGCACGCTTGCCTTCAAATCCGCCGGAAGCGCGGTCAGATGGGTGGCACCAGCCTCTTTGATCGTCGCCAGCATCGCCGGCGACGGACCGGGATCGACGACAATGACAGCCGAGCCCGGAACGCCACTCTTCAGCCAGCCGGAGAGCATCGCCCCGCCCATATTTCCGGCGCCGATCAGAACGACGGGGTGTGTCGAGGAGAAAGCCTTCGCCGGCATCTTAAGCCTCGCCGACCGTCTCGAACAGCACGGCTTCCATCGCCTTCGTCGCTTCCATGCCGGACCAGACGACGAACTGGAATGCCTGGAAATAGGCCTCGCAGGTGTCGAGCGCGCTGGAAAGCAGCACCTCAACCTGGCGATTGGTAGGCTCCGCACCGCCGGCAAGCAGCAGCGATTGGCGGAAAATGACGACATCTTCCTGGCGCCAGAGGTCGAAATGCCCCATCAGCACCTGCCCGTTGATCGCCGAGAGCAGCTTGACCACCTCATTGACCCTGATGTCGGGAACTTTGATATCAAAGGCGCAGCCAAGGTGCAGCGCCTCGAATTCCTCCATCCAGGAGAAGGAGACGTGGTAGTCCGTCCAGCGCCCCTCGACCGTCATCGCGATCTCGTCCTCGCCGGAGCGTTCGAACGACCAGTCGTTGTTGGAGGCAACGTACTCGATCATGTCGACCGGGTTCGACTGACGCTCGACTTCCAATTCCATCAGGTTCATGCAGCACCTTCTTGACCGGAACGAATGCGACCTAACTTGGTGTACGAACACAAGAAAGACACACGCAAATACCGGAAACCACCACTCGGATGATCGTTGAACCGCTGCCAGACTTAACGCAGATAACCTGCCCGGAGCTTACCAAGTCGCTTCGAATCATCATTTAAAATCAGTGTATAGCGCCCCTTGCCCCCTGCCAGCCCCCTGAACGGAAAATAGGACCGGCCACTGTGGAAAGGCTCTTCGAAATTCAATTCAGAAGGGAGAATAAGCGACTCTGCGAATTGGCTTTTTTGCCAGTGTCCACAGGTGGAAAACTCACCTGGTTTTTTTACGGAAGATGCGGCGTGTGGCATGAAGGCAACGCCGCATCTGTGTCGTACCGGGACTTAAGCGCCCTCGCCGGCAAGCTTCGCCTCGAGTGCTGCGATGCGGGCGGCGAGCGCCTCGTTCTCGTCGCGTGCCTTGATCGCCATCTCGCGCACGGCCTCGAACTCCTCGCGCTTGACGATGTCCATGCTGTTCAGCCAACGCTCGGCCTGAGCGTTGAAGGCGGTTTCGATCTCCTTGCGGACGCCCTGGGCGGCACCGGCCGCATCGGTCATCAGCTTGGCGAATTCGTCCATGATGCGGTTCGTTCCGGTCGTCATGGCGTTTTTCTCCCTTCGCATGAGGTGAATTCAGCCCTTCGGGGCCTCAAGAGTTGAGGTAGGGCTTCACCATCGACGATGCAAGCGCTTTGCACGGGATAAGCTTGCCGGAACTGGCCGGGAACGCGCCATCACGAACAATGGACTTGACCGTCCGGGATCGCAGCGGCATGTTCCGCGCAACTCAACAGGTGGAAAACCTTGCCGATAGCAGCCGATCTCCTTGCCATCATGCCTTTCCCGGATATCGATCCGATCGCCTTTTCGATCGGTCCGCTGGCGATTCACTGGTACGGTCTCGCTTACGTCGCCGGCATCCTGCTCGGCTGGGCCTATGCGCGCCGCCTCGCCGCCAATGAAAGTCTCTGGCCCGGCAACGTCTCGCCGATATCAAGGACGCAGCTCGACGATTTCATCGTCTGGGCAGCGCTTGGCGTCGTCCTCGGCGGCCGTCTCGGCTATATTTTCTTCTATGATCTCCCCGCCGTCCTGCGCAGTCCCCTCCGTGCGCTCGAGATCTGGAACGGCGGCATGTCCTTCCATGGCGGCCTGACCGGCACGACGATCGCCATGATCCTCTTTGCCCGCCGCAACGCCATCCCGATCTGGAGCCTGTTCGATATCGTCGCCACCGTCGTTCCCTTCGGTCTGTTTTTCGGCCGCATCGCCAATTTCATCAATGGCGAGCTGTGGGGCCGGTTGACCGACGTGCCGTGGGCCGTGGTCTTCCCGACCGGCGGTCCCTTCGCCCGCCATCCGAGCCAGCTTTACGAAGCCGGCCTCGAAGGCATCGTTCTGCTCCTGGTGCTGGCCGCCCTGGTCTACGGCATGCGCGCGCTGAAAAGCCCCGGCTTCATTACAGGCGTCTTCGTTTGCGGTTATGCGCTGTCGCGCATCTTCGTCGAATTCTTCCGCGAGCCTGATGCCCAGCTCGGTTACCTCCTCGGCACGAACTGGCTGACCATGGGCATGGTGCTCTCCTCCCCGATGATCCTACTCGGCCTCTGGGCGATGCTGCGGGCCCGCCGCCAGGCTGCGCTGCAGCTCTGAAAACGGCAGGACGCGCGACATGACCACCGCTCTAGGCGAAAAGATCAAGGCGATCATCCAGGCCAACGGCCCGATCAGCGTCACCGATTATTTCTCGCTCTGCCTCGCAGACCCCGAACACGGCTACTACCGCACCCGCGAGCCCTTCGGGCGTTCCGGTGATTTCGTCACCGCGCCCGAGGTCAGCCAGATCTTCGGCGAGATGATCGGCGTCTTCATCGTCCATGCATGGCAGCGCCACGGCACACCGACGGATGTCCGCCTCGTCGAGATCGGCCCCGGCCGCGGCACCATGATGGCCGACATGCTGCGCGTCATCTCCCGCATCGCTCCACCGCTTTTCGACGCCATGACCGTGCATCTCGTCGAAACCAGCGAGCGCCTGCGAGACGTCCAGAGCCAGACGCTCGAACCCCACGGCGAGAAGATCACTTGGCACGATGGCTTCGATGAAGTGCCGGCCGGCTTCACGCTGATTGCCGCCAACGAACTCTTCGACGCCATCCCGATCCGCCAGTTCGTTCGCATGCCGACGGGTTTCCGCGAGCGCATGGTCGGCATCGACGCCGATGGCGAGCTCACCTTTGCCGCCGGCGTCGCCGGCATCGACCCCAGCTTGCTGCCCGAACCGGTGCAGAACGTGCCGGTCGGCACGCTCTTCGAGATCTCGCCTGCCCGCCAGGCGGTGATGATGGCGATCTGCGAGCGGCTGCGCACTTTCGGCGGCACGGCGCTTACGATCGACTACGGCCATCTCGTCACCGGCTTCGGTGATACGCTGCAGGCCGTGCGCATGCATGAATTCGACCCGCCGCTCGCCCATCCAGGTGAAGCCGATCTGACGAGCCATGTCGACTTCCAGCAGCTCGCCGAAACGGCGCTTGCGGCCGGCCTCCATCTGAACGGCGCCTTGCATCAAGGTGATTTTCTGACCGGCCTCGGCATCCTCGAGCGCGCAACCGCCCTCGGCCGCGATCGCGAGCCGCAAACCCAGCAGGTCATCCAGACGGCGGTCGAAAGGCTCGCCGGCGCCGGTGAAGGCCGGATGGGCGAACTCTTCAAGGTGATGGCGGTGTCCTATCCCGCCATCGATCTCATGCCCTTTCGTCCGGTGGATTGACAGGGCGCACGCGGCTGGTTCAACATCCGCCCGAAACAAGAACTTGAAGCGCGCCGCATATGCGATGCGCTTGGGATAATGACAAACCCCTCGAAAACCCCGGAATCACAGATGCAGGACGCGGCCTCTCCCGCACCGATCGAAAGCGCGCTGCTGAACCAGGCGGCGGGCAGCGCGATCCGGCACGGTTATTTCACTCGGGCCGGCGGCGTTTCCGAAGGGCTGTATCGCGGCCTCAATGTCGGCCTCGGCTCCAGCGACGAACGCGACAAGGTTCTGGAAAATCGCCGTCGCGTCGCCGCCTGGTTCGGCCTGCCGGTCGAGCGGCTGGCAACCGTGCATCAGGTCCATTCCCCCGATGTCGTGACGATCGGCGCCGATTATGACGGCATCCGCCCCGACGCCGATGCAATGGTGACGGCGGCCCCTGGTATTGTGCTTGGCGTGCTTGCCGCCGATTGCGGACCGATCCTGTTTGCTGACCCGGACAATCGCGTCATCGGCGCCGCCCATGCCGGCTGGAAGGGCGCGTTGACGGGCGTGCTCGAAAATACCGTCGCCGCCATGGAGGCGCTGGGTGCGGACCGCGGCAGCATCGTCGCCTGCCTCGGCCCCTCGATCAGCCAGGCAAGTTATGAGGTCGGTCCCGAATTCGTCGAGCGTTTCGTCGCCGAAAACCCGGACGACGAGCGCTTTTTCGTGCCTTCCGCAACGCCCGGCCACGCCATGTTCGACCTACCGGCGCTGACCGTCGACCGGCTGACGAAAGCCGGCGTGCGTGCCGAAAGCCTCGGCCTCTGCACTTATCCGGACAACGAGCGCTTCTTTTCCTACCGTAGGACGACACATCGCAAGGAGCCGGATTACGGCCGCCAGATTTCCGCGATATCAATCAGGGAGACTTGAGCAGAATGGCACTGCACTTCAAAAAGGCCGAATTCGCAAGCCGGCTTGCGCGCCTCACCGAGAAGATGAAGGAAGAAAAGCTCGACGCCTTGCTGCTCTTCGCCCAGGAAAGCATGTACTGGCTGACCGGCTACGACACCTTCGGCTACTGCTTCTTCCAGACGCTGGTCGTCAAGAGTGACGGCACCATGGCGCTGATCACCCGCTCGGCCGATCTTCGCCAGGCCAGGCACACCTCAATCCTCGAGGACATCCATATCTGGGTCGACCGGGTCAATGCCGACCCGACGCTCGACCTGAAGAACCTGCTGGTCGAGATGGATCTGCTCGGCGCCCGCATCGGCATCGAATACGATACGCACGGCATGACCGGCCGCGTCGCCCGCCTGCTGGACGCGCAATTGACCACCTTCGGCCAGATCGTCGACGCCTCCTACCTCGTCAGCCGCCTGCGCCTGATAAAGAGCCCGACGGAGGTCGCCTATGTCGAGCGCGCCGCCGTTCTCGCCGACGATGCGCTCGATGCTGCGATCCGGCTCACAAAACCCGGCGCCGACGAGGCCGATATCCTCGCCGCCATGCAGGGCGCGATCTTTTCCGGCGGCGGCGACTATCCCGCCAACGAATTTATCATCGGCTCCGGCGCCGACGCGCTGCTCTGCCGCTACAAGGCCGGCCGCCGCAAGCTCGACGCCAGCGACCAGCTGACGCTCGAATGGGCCGGCGCCTATGCGCATTACCATGCCGCCATGATGCGGACGATCGTCATCGGCGAGCCGACGCATCGCCACCGCGAGCTCTACAACGCCTGCCGCGAAACCATTGAGGCGATCGAGACCGTACTGAAGCCCGGCCAGACCTTCGGCGATGTCTTCGACATGCATGCCAGGATCATCGATGAGCGCGGCCTGGCCCGCCACCGGCTGAATGCCTGCGGTTATTCGCTCGGCGCCCGTTTCTCGCCCTCCTGGATGGAGCATCAGATGTTCCATGTCGGCAATCCACAGCCGATCGAGCCGAACATGTCGCTCTTCGTGCACATGATCATCGCCGATTCCGATACGGGCACGGCGATGACGCTCGGCCAGACTTATCTGACGACAGTGGATGCGCCGCGCGCCTTGTCGCGCCATCCGCTCGATTTCATCGGGCTTTGACCGGTGAGAATCCGGAATTGACAGACGACAGTTCCCACCCGCATAAATTCGGGTGGGGCTGATTGCGATTGTTGGAAGGACGGATCAAGGGATGACGCGAGCTGCGATTGTGCCCACGCTCCTGTTCGTCATGGCTCTGCTGACCGCCTGCAATACCACCGATGCGCTGACACCGCAGGTCGATATCGGCGATTCCTCCGGCCGCGCGTCGTCGAGCCCGGTGACGCAGAGCGAAGCCGAGCGTTTGGCGGGCACCCGCCAGCCGAGTTTCTCGGGAAGCTCGCAGCAGGGCGGCTACCATCCAGCCTATGATCAGTCGCAGCAGGCCTATCGGCCCGGCACCGGCGCGCCGCCGACGACGATGCAGGAGCAGGCAGACGCCCTGTCGAGGAGCAGCTCCTCACCAGCCGCCTCCGCCCCGATCGACGGACAATCGCTGCCACCGCCGGCGGCCAGTGGTAGTCTTCCCGCACAGTCGGCTCAGCCGGCCGAGGCGCAACAGCCGCAGCAGACCGCCGCCCTCTCCTCCGTTCGCGGCAGTACCGTACGCTTCCTGCCGATCATCGGCGCGCCGGTGCAGGCAGTGACACCGCTCTCGCGCCAGCTCGGCACCGAGGCGCGTGCGCACGGCCTTTCCATCAAGAGCTCGAACGATGCGAGCAGCGATTACATCCTCAAAGGCTATCTCTCCGCCTTCAGCGACGACGGCAAGGTTACAGTGGTCTATGTCTGGGATATTCTCGACAGCGGCGGCGCCCGCCTGCACCGTATCCAGGGACAGGAAAGCGTGCCGACGGCCGCGGCCGATCCCTGGGCGGGCGTTCCAGCATCGGTGATGCAGCAAATCGGTTCAAAAACCATCGCGGAATTCGCCTCTTGGCGGCAGACTCAAGGCGGTTAGTCACAAACTTTTTGCAAATATGGAAGCCTGTGGCGCGTTTGCCCTTGCATTCACGGGGAAGCTGACTAAAAAGCGCGGCTATCAGCGCATAACAGGCGGACCAAAATGAAGGTTTTCGCAGGCAATTCGAACCGGCAACTCGCCGAAGCGATCTGCAACTATCTCAATGTTCCCTTGGGGAAAGCCAGTGTTCGAAGGTTTGCCGATCAGGAAATCTTCGTGGAAATCCAGGAAAATGTGCGCGGTGAGGATGTTTTCCTCGTGCAGCCGACCGCCTTTCCCGCCAACGACCATCTGATGGAGCTGCTGATCATGATCGACGCGATGCGTCGTTCGTCAGCCCGCCGCATCACCGCCGTCCTACCCTACTTCGGCTATGCCCGTCAGGACCGCCGGGCCTCCGGCCGCACGCCGATCTCCGCCAAGCTGGTCGCAAACCTCATTACCGAAGCCGGCGCCGACCGCGTCATGACGCTCGATCTCCATGCCGGGCAGATCCAGGGCTTCTTCGATATCCCGACCGACAATCTCTTTGCCATGCCCGTGCTGACCCGCGACATCAAGAGCCACTATGACCTCAGCAACGTCGTGGTCGTCTCGCCCGACGTCGGCGGCGTGGTTCGCGCCCGCGCGCTCGCGAAGCGCCTGGACTGTCTTCTGGCCATCGTCGACAAGCGTCGCGATCGGCCGGGTGAATCCGAAGTCATGAACATCATCGGCGACATTGCCGGCAAGGACTGCCTGCTGATCGACGATATCGTCGATTCCGGCGGCACGCTCTGCAACGCGGCCGACGCGATGCTGGCCAAGGGCGCATCCAGCGTCACCGCCTATATCACCCACGGCGTTCTCTCCGGCGGCGCGGTCACCCGCGTGACCTCCTCGAAGCTGCGCGAACTCGTCATCACGGATTCCATCCAGCCGACCACGGCCGTGCTCTCGGCCCACAATATCCGCGTCGTAACGACGGCGCCGCTGATCGGCGAAGCCATCAGCCGAACGGCTCAGGAAGAGTCCGTCTCCAGCCTCTTCGATTAAAAAGAGCCGGCATTCGACCGGCTCTTTCAATTTCTACTTCAGATGGACCAAGCTATTACCGGGCACGCTCTCCGAGCCGCGTGAATTGCTGGCCGTTGATTGCCGCGGAGCCCCGTTCGCAAACCGTCGTCCCGATCGTTGGTCTCGGCGAGGCTTGTGACGCAAGACGCAAAAAGCCGGCACAAGGCCGGCCTCTTTCATTTCTGATCCCAATTGATAACGCTCAAGGCTGCTGCGGCGGCGCAGGTACCGCGTCCTGACCCTGATCCCGTTCCTGCTGGTCTGGCTCCAGCCCCTGATCTTGATCCTGATCCTCATCCGGACCATCCGGCCCCTTGATCTGCTGGCCATTGATCGCCACGGAGCCATCGCGGCTGATGCTGATGTCCCAGCGCGAGCGGCCATCTGCATCGGTCTTGGCAAAGCCCTTCACCATCATGATGCCGAAGGAGACCTGGTTGAGGTCGGGATCCGTCTTGGCAAGCTCCTGAACCGCGGCGATCGTCTTGTCGAGATCGCGGGCAAGGATCGTCGCCTCCATCGAATAGTCCTTCTGGGTGTCGACCCGTCCCTCGATCTTACCCGTCATGTCGACGTCGTAGACATCGGACTTGGCGCTGACCTTCGGAAATTCGATGGTGAGCCGGCCATCGCGGAAGAGCTTTTTCGCCATCTCGTCGCCGCTTTGCTCCGGCGGCTTGGCGTTGAAATCCATCGCCATGAGCGCGTCGCCGAAGGTTGCGAAATCCAGATTCGGAATGGCGAGTTGCAGATCGAAATTGTTCGGCACGAAGGGCGAATAACTTGCCGGCATCGCCGGGCTGTCGAGGCTGATGTCCTGCGCGTCGATGCCGAAGCCGAAACGCATGGCGTCGCTCGGCCCGTCCATAGCCAGGTTGTAACCGAACGCCTTGACGCCGCCATTGCCTACTTGGCTGCTGACGGTCAGATTATTGACCCCGATTGTCTCGCTGAACGAGGCAAGAATCGGAAAGGCTTGCTTGAGCATTCCCTTTATCTTGTCGCTGTTTTCTGGGCTTAGTTCCTTCTCCTCGAGATGGTCGAGAATGAAAAGGACGATCTCGCGGATTTGCTTGGCCGGCAGGCCGTTCACCTTGGCATCGAAATCGATCGAGTCTGCACGGATTTCAACGGGCGGCATTTGCATGCCGGAAACCTGCTCGACGAAAGTCGACATCGAGCCACTGCCCGCGAAATCGATACGCCCGTTGCCGCCTGCGCTGTCCGTTGAAGTCAGCTTTTGGTCCATCCCGGCAAAGCTGGCATGGACTTCCTCGGTGTCGGACTTGCTGGCGACCTTGATGTCCTTGGCGGTGAAGGTGCCGGAGCGCAGATAGCTGATCGCCGGATCGAAGACGCCGGTGTAGACAAGCGAAGCGATGGAGTAGGAGAAATCCGTCGGCTTCTGGTCGGGGCCTTTGAAATGGCCGGAGACGTTGAGCTTGTTGTCACCCTCAATGTTCCAGAGCCCGCTGTCGAGCGGCGTAGCGAACATCGAGAACGGCGTCAGCCCGTTGATCGCAAATGTCGCCGGATCGGCTTTGGCAAGCAGCTTCGCCAGATCGTAAATGATCTCGTAGCGGGAGCCCGCCGGATTGACGGTAAGCAGGCCGCTCTTCGCAAGATCCTCAGGAAGCAGCTTCGTCAGATTGTCCTTGACCGCATTGGCGCCATCTTGATTGATCTCGACACCCTGGGCCGTGGTGACAAGGCAAAGTGCCAGCAAGCTCGTTGCCGTGACAAGTTTGAGACGCATAGTCCGATTTCTCCTCAGCCCCTTTTTTGAATGCGGCCATCCAAAGATGCGAAGCGCGCCGATGTCAACCTCAGCTGTGGAAGAGAATGGCAATTTTGCCTTCATACGGCCGCGTATTTCGGACGGGCGAGAACATCGCCTCCTCGTATGCCGCACTCGGCTCACCGTTGGCGATCGACGCGATGCTCGAATGCGGTTTCGGCTTGTCGAAGCGTGTATATCACCGGAAAACAGCCCAAATCCGCAACTTGCGTTTCCGATCGACTTATAATATAGGCCACCGGTCCGTGTAGACACCCTTGGAGGCAACGCGGATGAGGTCGGGTCATACCGCCTCCGGTTCGTCGGAACAAGGCTTTTGCCCGCCGCCGAACTCTCCAAATAACCTCGAAAGGAATAGCCATGAGCCAGGAAACTTACGAGCTCAAGGCCGAGGCGCGCGAACGGGTTGGTAAGGGGTCCGCCCGTGAACTTCGCCGCAACGGTTTGATTCCCGCTGTCATCTATGGTGACAAGCAGGCCCCCATTGCCATCGCTCTCAACACCAATGAGGTGACGAAGCGCATTCACGCCGGTGGTTTCATGACCACCGTGGCCACGATCGAAGTCGACGGCAAGAAGCACAAGGTTCTGCCGAAGGACTACCAGCTCGATCCGGTCCGTGACTTCACGTTGCATGTCGATTTCCTGCGCGTCTCCGGCAACACCCAGGTGACCGTCGAAATCCCCGTTCACTTCATCAACGAAGAGAAGTCCCCGGGCCTCAAGGTCGGCGGCGTTCTGAACATCGTTCGCCATGAAGTCGAAGTTCATTGCCCGGCCGATGCGATCCCTGAATTCTTCAACATTGACCTCAGCGGCAAGAAGATCGGCGACAGCATCCATATCTCGGAAGTCACCCTGCCGAAGGGCGTCACCCCGGTCATCGACCGCGACTTCACGATCGCGACCATCATTGCCCCGGCTGGCGGCATTGACGAGACTGCTGCGGAAGGTGGAGCCGAAGCCTGATCGCTTCGACCAATTTGTAAAGCATATGGCCCGCTTTCCCCTGGAAAGCGGGCTTTTCATTGCCCGGAAACGCCCCGTTTCAGCAACATTTAACAAATTCGTGAAAGCATGCTTCGTCAGCTGCGAAGAAGCCCGCCTCAACGCGCGACAGCAAATATGGCCGGCCCGGGGAGTAGACGGAACCATGAACAATTCCGTTGAGAACAGATTTTTTGCGATAGTTTGCGGAGCGCTGCTTGTTTTTGTCGCTCCCCTCTTTGTTCTCTTCCTTTTTCTTTCCTCGGAGCGGGCCGACAAGGAAATACGCGACCATATCTCCGTTCTTCTTGTCGCCAATGCCCAGGCGCTGGCCAAACCCCTGTGGGACCTCGATGAGGACAGCGTCACCCAGATCAGCGCGACGGTCGTTTCCCAGGGCGCCATCGTCAAGGTCGAAGTGCGTGACCAGTCGGGCCAGCTCGACGTCAGCCAGTCCACCATTCCGCGCTCCTTCGACGGCAAGCTCGTGCAGGTGTCGCGCGCCATCATCTACAACACCGTCGACGGTCCGAAGAACCTCGGCAGCATCAGCGTCTATTATCCTGCGCTCGGCCTGTTTTCCGGCCTGAAGCAAGAAGAGGTCGTCTTCATCTCGATCTTCATCTTCGCGGTGCTGACCGTTTTCGGCACGGCGCTGATCGGCAACCGCTTCTTCGTCATCCAGCCCCTGATGCGGCTGACGGCAGCGATCGAAGCCACCCGCCAACTGGGCTCACGCCATCACGTCGACTGGCAGTCGAACGACGAGATGGGACGACTTGCCCATAGCTTCAACGAGATGCAGACCAAGCTCGAAAGCGAGGAAAAGGAGCTGAAGTTCGCCCACCGCCGCGCCACCGACATCTACAATCTGACTCCCGCCATGCTCTTCTCGCTCGACGAGGAGGATCGCATCACCGCCGTCAGCGATTATTGGCTGCTTGCCACAGCTTATAACCGCGCTGCTGTCATCGGCCGCAACTTCGCCGATCTCGTCACCCCCACCACCCGCGACAAATTCGTCAAGCGCCGCCGGGCCGAAAGCGGCTTGACCGTCACCGTCAAATTTGTCTGCCTGGACGGCCGCACCATGGACGTCCTCATCATGGAATCGGAGGCGGGAGCCGGCGCTCACGACCGCCTCTCGCTATCGGTCATGACCGATGTCACCGAACTCAAGGCCTCCGAGGACCGCAACCACCGCCAGGCAATCACCGATCACTTGACCGGGCTTCTTAATCGCCAGGGCTTCGAAGCCGTCCTCGACAACAAGATCGCCGCCGCCGACGCCGCTGGCCAGGAACTCGCCTGTCTCTTCGTCGATCTCGACCGCTTCAAGTGGATCAACGACAATATGGGCCATGCCGCCGGCGACATGGCGCTGGTCGAGCTCGTCGAGCGCCTGAAGGCCCATCTTGCCCCCTCCGACGAGGCAGCTCGTCTCGGCGGCGACGAATTTGCCATCCTGCTGCCGGCGAAGGATGCAGAAAAACGCGCCAGGATGATGTGCGAGCAGATTGCCTCGATCTTCGAAACGCCATTCGCCCCCGACATGCATCTGAGCGCTTCCGTCGGCATCGCCATCTATCCGCATCATGCTGCAACCGCGGCCGAACTGCTGCAGAAATCCGACATGGCGATGTATGCAAAGAAACGCGACGGCAAGAACGGCGCGCAGCTCTTCGAC
Organism: Rhizobium beringeri; assembly: GCF_004306515.1. Taxonomy (NCBI): domain Bacteria; kingdom Pseudomonadati; phylum Pseudomonadota; class Alphaproteobacteria; order Hyphomicrobiales; family Rhizobiaceae; genus Rhizobium; species Rhizobium beringeri. The sequence continues at coordinate 2,995,082 of NZ_SILG01000001.1, forward strand.
AATGCCATGCTCGACCGTGCCCGCAGCCGCGCCGAAATCGAGGCCAACATCGAAGCCGGCCTCGTCGACAACTGGTTCGAGGCCTTCCTGCAGCCGATCGTCAACCTGAACGGCCGCGGGATTGCCGGTTTCGAGGCGCTGATGCGCCTCAACCATCCGCAGAAGGGCTTGATGCCGCCAGCCGAGATCATCAGCGTCGCCGAGGAGACGGCAAAGATCGTCCGGGTCGGCAACGTCATCATGGAAAAGGCGATCGCCAACCTCGCGAAAATTTCCCGCATATCAGGCATGCAGGATACCTATCTCGCCATCAACTTCTCGCCGCTGCAGTTCGAGCCGGCGCTGCCGGCCCGTCTTGCCGCCTTCGTCGGTCGCCACGGCATCCGCCCCGAGCGCATCGTCGTCGAGATCACCGAAGCCGTGCTGATGCACGACAACCCTGAGATTCGCATGATCGTCACGGAGCTTCGTCGCTTCGGCTGCCGCATCGCGCTCGACGACTTCGGCACCGGCTATTCGTCGCTGAGCTACCTCAACCGCTTCCCTGTCGACATCATCAAAATCGACCAGTCCTTCACCCGCGCGATCAACGACGGCGACGACGACGTGCGCCAGAAAAGCCGCATGCTAATCGAAGGCATTACCACGCTCTCCCACAAGATGAATTGCACCGTCATTGCCGAGGGCGTCGAGACCGAAGAGGAATGCCGCACGCTCCACCAGATGGGGCTCGACTATGGTCAGGGCTACCTCTTCCACCGTCCGCAGCACGCAGCCACGCTGATCGAGGAACTGATGGCCTCGCAATCGGCCGTCGCACGCGCCTCGTAAACGAAGAACGAAGGAGATGATGCCGATGAAAAAGCTCCTGCTTCTCGCATGCCTGGCGCTGCCCTGCACCGCCCATGCACAAAGCGTGACCTTCACGACCGAGGATTATGCCCCCTTCAACTACCGCGAAGGCAAGGAGATCAAGGGCGCGACCGTTGAACAGGTCGAAAAGGTAATGGCCGCGATCGGCGTCGACTACACGATCGAGATCATGCCCTGGGCGCGCGCTTTTAGCCTTGCCCGCACGGCGCCGATGACCTGTGTCTTCGCGACCGCCCACAACGGCGCACGCGACCCGTTGTTCAAATGGGTCGAGCCGCTGCTCATCGACCGCAACATCCTGATCACCCGCAAGGGCTCGGGCGTCACCGCCGGCAATCTGGACGAGGCGAAGAAATATACGGTTGGTACTCAGCGCGAGGATTATACCGAGACGATCCTGAAAGAGAAGGGCTTCACCAAGCTCGATGTCGCCAGCGACTTCAACGCGACGCTGCGCAAACTGCTTGGCGGGCGCATCGACATGATGCCGATCTCCGAACTCTATTTCGAGAAGCTGCGGGTCGACCAGCCGGTGGAGATAGTGACCGTGCTCTCCTCCCAGCCGATGGGCATCGCCTGTGAGAAGAACTTTCCGGCCGATCTGCTCGCCAGGATGCAGGCTGCCCTCGACAAGCTGATCGCCGACGGCGACCAGAAGCAGATCTTCCTGAAATACGGCATGAACCTCTCGGAATGACCCTGCTCGGCGGGCTGCGGCCCTTTCTGCTTGACTTTGCTTTCGTTTCGCGGTGGTGAACGGCGGGAAGTTCTAGCGAGGGAAGACAGGCCATGCTGATCATCGCGGGTCTCGGCAATCCCGGCGGCAAATACGCCGGCAACCGCCACAATGTCGGTTTCATGGCCGTCGACGCCATCCATCGGCGTCACAGCTTTTCGCCCTGGTCGAAGAAGTTCAGGGCCGAGATCGCCGAGGGCGAGCTCGCCGGCGAAAAGGTGCTGCTGATCAAGCCGCAGACCTTCATGAACCTCTCCGGTGAGTCCGTTGGCGAGGCGATGCGCTTTTACAAGCTTCAGCCCGCCGACCTTGTCGCGATCTACGACGAACTCGACCTTCCTCCGGGCAAGGCGCGGCTCAAGACCGGCGGCGGCCATGGCGGCCACAACGGCATCAAGTCGCTGGACGCCCATTGCGGCAGGGAGTACCGGCGGCTACGCCTCGGTATCGGCCATCCCGGCGTCAAGGAAATGGTGCAGAACCATGTGCTCGGCGATTTTGCCAAAGCCGACAAGGCCTGGCTGGAACCGCTTCTCGACACGCTCGCCGACAATGCCGACATGCTGGTGCGAAACGAGGATTCGCAGCTGATGAACAAAATCGCGCTGGCGCTCGGCGACAAAGCCGAGGAGGAGAAACCGCGAAAGGAAAACAAGAATACCGAAAAGAAGCCGGCCGGCCAGTCGCATATCCATCAGGCCCGCAACCACAATCAGCCGAAGCTGCTGACCACCGGGCCGATGGCCGACATGTTGAAGAAGATGTTCGGCAACAAGGGCGACTGAAGCCATGACGGACCGGGACTTCATCATCCGCCCTGCTTCCCGCAGCGATCTCCCCGGTCTCATGACGCTTTACCGTCACCTGAACCCGACCGATCCGGTTCTCGACCAGGCACTTGCCGAGGAACGCTTCTCCGCCATCCTCTTGCAGCCGGGCATGACCGTGTTCATCGGCTATGCCGGTGATGTCGCCGCCGCAACCGTCACAAGCGTCGTCGTGCCGAACCTGACGCGGAGCGGCGCTCCTTATGGGCTCATCGAAAACGTCGTCACCCACACCGATCATCGCAAGCGCGGTTACGCCGGCGCCGTTATCCGCCACGCGATCGCAGACGCCTGGAACGCAGGCTGCTACAAGGTGATGCTGCTCACCGGCTCGAAGAATCCGGCGACGCTGCGCTTCTACGAGAATTGTGGCTTCGTTCAGGACAAGACCGGCTACCAGATCCGCCGGCGCTGAGCCCATCTTCGGGACTGCCCCCCGGTAAAGCGCCTATTCTTCCGGCTCTGTGGTGAACATCAGCGGAAAGCCCATGCCCTTGGCAAGGTCGATGCCTTCCTTGGCCTTGGTCTCGGCGATGTCCCTTACGCAGACCACGACCACACAGGAACCGAGCTTGTGCGCCGTCATCATCACCCGGTAGCCAGTCTCCTCGCTCATGCGGAAGACGGACTTCAGGATCATGATCACCAGTTCGCGCGGCGTATAATCGTCATTGACCAGAATGACCTTGTAGAGCTTCGGCTTGTCCAGCTTCGGCTTCACCTTGGTCTTCGGTTTCAGGGCAATGTCATTGTCACTCATCGGAAAAATCCACCCGTTGATGACATGGAAAAGGCAGAGAAAACGTCCGCCAACAATATATTGCACCGTAAGCACGGCAGTTCAATGACGTAAATGTCACTCAGCGGAAAGCAGGAGGCAATCCCGGCCACGTTTTTCGAGAATCGCCGCAGCCTTCCTGTCATCCGGAGAGCCGTCGACCTTCAATTCCTGTTGCGAACCCTTGACCCAGGGCGGCCATTCCCGCATAGGCAGGGCAAAGTTACAAATAGATATGGATCAAGCCATGGGCTTCAAATGCGGTATCGTCGGGCTGCCGAATGTCGGCAAATCGACCCTCTTCAACGCGCTCACCAAGACGGCCGCCGCACAGGCGGCGAACTATCCCTTCTGCACCATCGAGCCGAACACCGGTGAGGTCGCCGTTCCCGATCCGCGCATGCGCAAGCTTGCCGACATCGCCAAGTCGAAGGAACTGATCCCGACCCGCATCTCTTTCGTCGATATCGCCGGCCTGGTGCGCGGCGCCTCGAAGGGTGAAGGCCTCGGCAACCAGTTCCTCGCCAATATCCGCGAGGTCGATGCTATCGTGCATGTGCTGCGCTGCTTCGAAGACAGCGACATCACTCATGTCGAGGGCCGCATCAATCCTGTCGCCGATGCCGAGACGATCGAGACCGAGCTGATGCTCGCCGATCTCGAAAGCCTGGAGCGCCGCACCGAGCAGACGCGCAAGCGCGCCACCGGCAAGGACAAGGATTCGGTGGCGATGCTGCCGATCATGGAAGCCTCGCTGAAGCTGCTCAACGAAGGCAAGCCGGTGCGCACGCTGCTATCGACGCTCGATGCGGAAGAGATCGTCATCCTCAAGAGCCTCAATCTTTTGACCTCGCATCCGGTGCTTTACGTCTGCAACGTCGCCGAAGGCGACGCCTCGACCGGCAATGAATTCACCGAAGCCGTCGCCGTGATGGCGAAGGAACAGGGTGCCGAAACCGTCGTCATCTCGGCGGCGATCGAGGCCGAAGTTGCCCAGCTTCCCGAAGAGGAAGCCAAGGAATTCCTCTCCGCCCTCGACCTTGATGAGGCAGGCCTCGACCGGCTGATCCGCGCCGGCTACAAGCTGCTCCACCTCATCACCTATTTCACTGTCGGCCCGAAGGAAACGCGCGCCTGGACGATCGAGCGCGGCACCAAGGCGCCGCAGGCCGCCGGCGTCATCCATTCGGATTTCGAGCGCGGCTTCATCCGCGCCAACACCATCGCCTATGACGACTATATCAAATACAATGGCGAAGTCGGCGCCAAGGATGCCGGCAAGGCGCGCGACGAAGGCAAGGAATACGTCGTCCAGGACGGTGACGTCATCCACTTCCGCTTCAACACCTAAAGCAATTCCGGGAAGAGTGCGAAGCGGATTTCCCAAGCAAAGCGCGAAGCGATTTTGCCGGGAATTGCGTGAAAATAAAAGGTTAGAACGGTCCTGCGCTTCCATGAAAAGCTGAACCGCTCTAACCGGAAACCGCTGCCATCCCGACCAATGCTTGTCGCCCAACTGCTGAGCAGATTGGGCGACATGAGTTTTAAGACATCGCCACTAAGACAGCAGGCGGCAGTTTTTGCGAAATGGCGGCTGGCAACGCCCGCAGCACGATGCGGCGCAGCGGCATCCAGCCTGTTCCGATGATGAGTACGATCGCTCCGACGACGATCAGCGTCGTGTAGATATAGGTATCGACAGTCGCACTCCCCTGCCGGAAAATGCCATAGATCGCAAAACCGAGCGACAGAAGGCCTGACGTGACGAAGGCACGGCGGTCGATGACAAGGCCGATCAGCATCAGCACCGCCACACTGATAACAACGATGGGCGTCTTGATCGACACCGTCTGGGCAACATCCAGCCAACTGCCGTCAAACGAAATCAGCAGCCTTACGCTGAAGAGCAGAGCCGGTGCAGCACCCAGATGAAGCCAGAAGGCGATGTCAGAGCGTGTCGTCTGGCGCAAACGATCGCCAAGGTCGAAATAGAGCGCCGTCGCGAACAAGCCCAGCGCGCAAACGAGGAAGATCACCGCCAGCACCATGGGATGATTGCCGAAAAACGCAGGATCGCCGCTCGCCCATTGCAGGAGCCGCAATAGCAGGGTGAACACCAGCGCAAGGGCCGACATGATGCAGAGCGCCAGCGACAGCGGTACGCGGTACCGGGCATAATAGAGGGCGAGAATGATCGGAAAGCCGGCGACGAACTGCGTCATGTCCGCCCCGATGTCGTTAAAGAAGGCTGTTCCCGGCTTGAAGAAGAAGGACATCAGCAGGAATGTCCAGCAGAACAGCGCAATTGTCAGGCTGACGGCCGGCAGGGCAAGCCGTTGGCGGCGCACCAGGATTTCCGAGAGCACGATGATCGCAGGAAGCACGGCGTAAAGTGCTGCAAGCCCCCAGAGGCCGCCGAGCGCCACGGCGACGCCGATGGTGATCAACACATCGTGGAAGCCGCGCACGAAACGCGGCGTCTCGGTATCCGACCAGGCCTGCCCCTCCGCCGCCATTGCCGGCTGCGCCTCAACGACACCGCCCCCGACGACGACCCCGCGCTCCGTCAGGAACGGCAAAAGCCGCCCGCCCGCCTCCGGCGAGATCAGCTCCTGGCGCACGGCCTCATTGAGTATCGACCTTAATTCAGTCATGCCGGTTTATCTCCCCGGAATCATTGAGCCCGCGCGGATGCTATTGTAAGCATTGTGCGCTGCATATGGCGGGAGGAGCGAATGTCGGCAGAAAAGCTTTCCTTCGAGGATTTCCAACCCGGCCGCCGCTTCGCGCTCGGCCCAAAGCTGGTGACCACCGAGGAAATCATTGAGTTCGCAAGAGAATTCGACCCGCAGCCGATGCATCTCGACGAGGCTGCCGGCCGCGCCAGCATTCTCGGCGGGCTTGCCGCTTCCGGCTGGCATACCTCTTCGATGTTCATGCGCATGATGGCCGAGAGCTATGTGCTGCATTCGCTCTGCGAGGGTGCGCCGGGCGTCGATCTGATGGAATGGCGAAAGCCGGTGCTTGCCGGCGACACGCTGTCGGGCCGCTCGACTGTGCTCGAAGCCCGGCCGATGCGCTCGCGCCCCGGCATGGGCATCGTCAAGTTTCGCCACGAGGTGGAAAACCAGCGCGGCGAACTCGTCTGCGTCTCGGAGAACTCGGTCATGTTCGGCATGCGCGCCCGGCCCGCAGATATCGGCGTAAGCCCGGAGACATCTGCATGAGGATGTCCGAGCTTTACGCGGTTGGCGAAAAGGCCGAGATCGGCAGCTACACCTTTACCGAGGAAAACATCATCCGCTTCGCGACGCGCTACGATCCGCAGCGTTTTCACGTCGACAAAGAAGCCGCCAAAGACACTCTCTTCGGTGACCTCTGCGCCTCGGGCTGGCACACCACCGCCGCCTGGATGCGGACCTTCCTGGCCTTTTGGGAAAGGCAGAGCGCAGCCCTCGCGCAAAAGGGCCTGATGTCACCGAATCTAGGTCCTTCACCCGGCTTCCAGAAACTGCAATGGCTGCGGCCAGTCTTCGTCGGCGACGTCGTCACCTATTCCGTCGCCTTCCTCTCCAGCCGGGCGCTCGCGTCGCGACCGGGCTGGCACCTCAACACCATCCTCTGCGAGGGGGTCAATCAAAACAACGATCCCGTTATCCGCTTCGAAAGCGGCGTGCTCGAATTCGACTGACGCTGCAGGCAGCCGGACGAGGGCTCAGTGCCCGGAGAATTCGACCAGCGTATGCACGACGACGCCGAGCTCTTCCAGCTTCTTACGGCCGCCCAGGTCCGGCAGATCGATAACGAAGCAGGCGCCGACCACTTCCGCGCCGATCTGGCGCAACAGTTTCGTGGCACCCACAGCCGTACCGCCGGTGGCGATCAGGTCGTCGACCAGGATCACCTTCTCTCCGGGCTGCACCGCATCGCGATGCATCTCCATCTCATCGACGCCATATTCCAGACTGTAGGCGATGCGCACGGTCTCGTGCGGCAGCTTGCCCTTCTTGCGGATCGGCACGAAGCCCGAGGAAAGCTGGTGCGCCACCGCACCTCCGAGGATGAAGCCGCGCGCCTCCATGCCGGCGATCTTGTCGATTTTCGTGCCCGCATAGGGCTGCACGAGCTCGTCGACCGCCCTGCGGAAAGCGCGTGGGTTGCCGAGCAGCGTGGTGATGTCACGGAAAATGATGCCGGGCTTGGGATAGTCGGGAATGGAGCGGATGCTGGCTGCGAGCTCCGAAGTCGTATTGTCCATGGAAAGTCCATATTCTGCGAGGGCATGAAACTGGCCGCACCCTATCAATTGCCAAGGGCGGAACCAACAAAAAAGGCGGCCAGAGGCCGCCTTTTGAATGTCGATCGGGAACCGCTCAGTGTTCCTTGTTGGCGTAGATCGAGCGCTTCGTCAGGTAGATCAGCACCGTGAAGATCGCCAGGAAGATCATGACCATGAAGCCCGTACGCTTGCGCTCCTCGAGATGCGGCTCGGCGGCCCACATCAGGAAGGCGGAGACGTCCCTCGAATACTGGTCGACCGTCGCCGGCGCGCCATCGTCATAGGTCACCTGGCCGTCGGAGAGCGGCTTCGGCATGGCAAGGACGGCCGCAGCATGGAAATAAGGGTTATAATGTCCGCCCTGCGGCACCTGGAAACCAGCAGGCGGCTCTTCATAGCCGGTCAGCAGCGAATGGATGTAATCCGGGCCACCTTCCTGATACTGCGTGAAGATGTCGAAGACGAATTGCGGGAAACCGCGCTCGACCTCGCGGGCCTTGGCAATCAGTGAAAAGTCAGGCGGAGCCGCACCGTTGTTGGAAGCCGCCGCGGCCTCCGCATTGGGGAAAGGCGCCGGGAAGTGATCGGAAGGGACCGCTTTGCGGGTAAACATCTCGCCGGCGGCGTTCGGGCCGTCCTGAACTTCGTAGTTCGCAGCGAAAGCCTTCACCTGCGCCTCGGAATAACCGAGTTCGTCGAGCATGCGGAAGGGCACGAGGTTCATCGAGTGGCAGGCGGAACAGACTTCGGTGTAGACCTTGAGGCCACGCTGAAGCTGACCCTTGTCGTAATGACCGAACGGACCGGCGAAAGTCCATTCCTCCTCCTTCGGCTCCTTCAGCGGATAGTGCGGCGTCTCACTTTCCGCGTGATGGGCAGGAGCCGCGCCGTTGGCGGGCGTCGCCTCCTGGGCCAGCACGGCACTGCCAAGACTGGCAGCGAATGCGAACGAGAGAATGCTTGTAACAAGCGTTTTCATATTTCTATTCCCTTCCGTCGCTCGCTTATGCCTTGACCGCTACGGTCTTGTTGCGCTTTTCGAGCACCGCTTCGGTGATCGAGTTCGGGATGCGGCGCGGTGTTTCCACCAAGCCGAGAACCGGCATCGCGACCAGGAAGAAAGCGAAGTAGAGGAGCGTGCAGATCTGCGAGATCGTGGTGAACAAGCCTTCCGCCGGCTGCGAACCGAGCCAGCCGAGGATGATCGCGTTGATCACGAACAGCCAGTAGAACAGCTTGTACCAGGGGCGGTAGACGGCGGAACGGACCTTTGAGGTATCGAGCCAGGGCAGGAAGAACAGCACGATGATCGCGCCGAACATCACGAGCACGCCGCCGAGCTTGGAGTCGATCGGGCCGACATTGAAGGTGATCGAACGCAGCATCGCGTAGAACGGCAGGAAGTACCATTCCGGGACGATGTGGGCCGGCGTCTTCAACGGGTCGGCCGGGATGTAGTTGTCGGCGTGGCCGAGGAAGTTCGGCAGGTAGAAGACGAAATAGGCATAGACCAGCAGGAAGATCGAGACGCCGAGAGCATCCTTCATCGTCGCATAGGGCGTGAAGCGCACCGTGTCCGTCTTCGTCTTGACCTCGACGCCCGTCGGGTTCGTCTGGCCGACGACGTGCAGCGCCCAGATGTGCAGGATGACGACACCGGCGATCATGAAGGGCAGCAGGTAGTGCAGCGAGAAGAAGCGGTTCAGCGTCGGGTTTTCGACTGCGAAACCCCCGAGCAGGAACTGCTGCACCCATTCGCCGACCAGCGGAAAGGCGGAGAAGAAACCGGTGATGACGGTGGCACCCCAGAAGGACATCTGGCCCCAGGGCAGAACGTAGCCCATGAAGCCGGTCGCCATCATCAAGAGGTAGATGACCACGCCGAGGATCCAGAGGATTTCGCGCGGCGCCTTGTAGGAGCCGTAATAGAGGCCGCGGGCGATGTGCAGGTAGACTGCAACGAAGAAGAAGGATGCGCCGTTGGCATGCATATAGCGCAGCAGCCAGCCGTGGTTGACGTCGCGCATGATCTTTTCGACGGAGTTGAAGGCGACCGACGATTCGGCGGCGTAATGCATGGCGAGCGTGACGCCCGTCAGGATCTGCACCACCAGCATGACGGCCAGCATGGCGCCAAAGGTATAGGCATAGTTCAGGTTACGCGGAACCGGATAGGCGATGAAGCTGTCATAGACCATGCGCGGCAGCGGAAGGCGCGCATCGACCCATTTCTCGAGGCCGGTTGATGGCTCGTAGCTGGAATGGCCACTCATTAATCAGTCTCCCCTCAACCGATCTTGATCTTGGTATCGGACAAAAATGAAAAGGTCGGAATCGCCAGGTTCTGCGGCGCCGGGCCTTTGCGGATGCGGCCGGCCGTGTCGTAGACCGAGCCATGGCAGGGACAGAACCAACCATTGTATTCGCCGGCCTGGCCGAGCGGCACGCAGCCAAGATGCGTGCAGGTGCCGATCATGACGATCCAGTTTTCCTTGCCCTTGCCGCCCGAACGGTCAACACCCGTTGCCTGAGCGTCGACAGGAAGGTTTGCATTGCGCGCGATCGGGTCCTTCAGATCAGCAAGCTGGACAGCGCTTGCCGCTTCCACTTCCTCAGGTGTGCGATTGCGGATGAAGATCGGCTTGCCGCGCCATTTGACCGTCAGCGACATGCCGGGCTCGAGGCTGGCAACGTCGACTTCGATGGAGGCGAGAGCGAGCGTCGAAGCGTCAGGACGCATCTGATCGATGAACGGCCAAGCGACCGCGACAGCGCCGACGGCGCCTGCCATACCAGTGGTGAGATAAAGGAAATCACGGCGAGTGGGTTCGCCCATGCCCTCGCTTGTCGTTTCGTGTTCGCTCACGGCTAACATCCTCTGCGCAATTTTCGCGGAATTCCGCCCTGCCCCCTCTACCGGCGAATCTCTCTGGACACAATTCGGCCATAGATTCCCCGGCAATCCGGCGCGTTCTATGCTTGATCGCAAATTATGTCCAGCCTTGGCAAGGGGATGAGGGCACAATGTCGCGGGAAATTTCGGATGAATTTTTTAAGGCAAACACGCGCTTGCCATTATGTTGCATTGCAACAAAAATGCCCCCGTGATAGGCGCAGTCGCAGCCATGCCAGCGAGCCGGACCGGAGCGGATGAGAGACACGATTTTTTGCGTATTCAGCGTCCTCACGACCCTCGTTCTCGCCATCATCTCCCTGCGATATGTCACCGATTTCTATCTGCTGTCCTTCTTTTACAGCTTCCAGGTCCATCTGGCGGTGGCCGGCGCGGTGGCCTCGGTCGCTGCCCTTCTCGTCAAGCGGCACTGGTATGCACTGCTGACTCTCGCGGTATCGGTGGTCCTTGCCGTCCACGGTGTCGTGATGATGCGCGAATTCGTCGAGCCGGCCGTGGAGGAGAGCCGCCCGGCCCTATTCAGGCTGATGTCCTTCAATATCGAGAACGACAATTTCGCAAACGGCCCTGACATCGCCGATATGGTCATTGCCTCAGGCGCCGACGTCGTCAGCATCCTGGAGGCCGAACCGCTGCTGTCGGAACTGCCGCGGTTGTTGAAGATCTATCCCTATTATATCGGCTGCGGTGTCGGCATGGAGCAATGCGACACGCTGGTGCTGTCGAAGCGTCCGCTGATTGAACCCCGCATCCGCAATCTCGGCCTGCTCTGGCGCAACCGGCTGACGATCTCGACGATCGATTTCGATGGCCAGAAGATCAATTTCCTCGCCGCGCATCTGACCAAACCTTATTACGACGAATTCCACGGCCTGGAAATCGAGGATCTCGCAGAGATCATTCCCTCCCTTTCGGGACCGCTCGTTCTTGCCGGCGATTTCAATACGTCGATTCTGGCGCCCGACGTGCAGTATCTCATGCGCAGCCAGGGCTTGGGCACGGTATCGCTGGAGCCCGCGACATGGCCGATCCGCGCCGGTGCTTTCGGCATTCCGATCGATCATATCTTTACCCGGGCGCCCCTGCGGCTGAAATCGGTTCGCCGCATCGAGAACGGCTTCGGATCAAACCATTTTGGCCTCATGGCGGAATTCGTTGTCGACCCTTGAGCCCGCATCCTCATCCGTAGCGAGGAAGCCGCCGGACTGGCGCGCCCAAAGTTCCGCATAGAGCCCACCGTGGCGAAGCAGTTCATCATGGCTGCCCTCCTCGATGATCCGGCCGAGATCGACGACGATCAGCCGGTCGAGCGCGGCGATCGTTGACAGCCGATGGGCGATCGCAAGCACCGTCTTGCCTTCCATGATCCGATGGAGATTGGACTGGATCGCTTCTTCCACTTCCGAATCGAGCGCCGACGTCGCTTCGTCGAGAACGAGGATCGGCGCGTCCTTCAGCATGACGCGGGCAATCGCGATACGTTGCCGCTGCCCGCCTGACAGTTTGACGCCGCGTTCGCCGACATGCGCATCGAAACCTCTGCGGCTCTGCTGATCCTGCAGGCGTTCGATGAAGTCAATGGCTTCGGCGCGCCTGGCCGCCTCGACCAGCTCCTTCTCGCCGGCATCTGGCCGTCCGAACAGGATATTGTCGCGCACCGAACGATGCAGCAGCGAGGTGTCCTGACTGACGACGCCGATCTGCATCCTGAGAGATTCCTGCGTCACGGCTGCAATATCCTGGCCGTCGATCAGAATGCGGCCGTCCTGGATGTCGTAGAGGCGCAGCAGCAGGTTCATCAGCGTCGATTTCCCCGCGCCCGAACGGCCGACGATCCCGACCTTTTCACCCGGGCGGATGGTCAGGGAGAAATTCTCGACGACCGGCTGATGACCCTTGCCGTAGCGGAAGGAAACATTGTCGAAGCGGATGCCGGGCTGCCGGATCACCAGGCTTTTGGCATCCGGCCGATCGACGAGCCCCAGAGGCTGGGAAATCAGCTCGGCGGCGTTCTGGATGGTGCCGAGATTGCGCATGATGCCGTTGAACTGCGTCATCAGCCGTCCGAGCAGGAAATTCAACCTGAGCACGAGTGCCAACGAGAATGCCACAGCACCGGAGCTGACCAGGCCGCGCAACCAGAGATCGACGCTCAACCCCGCCATCGTCACGATCATCAGGCCGGAGAGCAGCGCCATCGAGGCCCTGACGCCCGTGATGAACCGCGTAAAGCGCAGCACCGTATCCTGATAGATATCGAAACCCTGCCGCATATAGCGGTCGCTCTCCTCGTCGCGCGCAAACAGCTTCAGCGTCTGCATGTTGCTGTAGGAGTCGACCATTCGGCCGTTCAGCATCGATCCGGCTTCCGCCGTTTCGCGGGAATGATGGCGGATCCGCGGAACGAAGTGACGCGCAAGCAGGCTGAAGGCGCAAAGCCAGAACAGCACGACGGCGGCCAGGGAAAAGTCCAGCCGGGCGACGAGCACGAGCGTCGTTGCGGCATAGATGCCGACGAACCAGACGCTTTCCATCAGCGAGGTGACGAGATCGCCGGTTGCCTGCCCGGCCGACCAGACTTTGGTGACGATGCGCCCGGAGAAATCGCTCTGAAAGAACGACAATGACTGCCTCGAGACGTGAAGATAGGATTGCCAGCGTGCGAGATTATAGAAGCCCGGCGTGATCACCTGCTGGTCGACGAGAGCGATCAGGAAGGCGACGACGAAACGCACGAGCCCGATAAGGGCGAGCATGCCGAACAATTCGCCGCCATGGGCGGCGAGAAGACCGTTCCAACCGGCCCCAGGCGTGATGCTCCCGAGGATATCGACCAGCCGCCCGACGAACCAGAAGAGCGCCGCCTCGATTGCCGCCGACGTGCCGCCGAGAACGAGCATGGCGACGAACGGCATCCTCGCCTGGCCGATATAGAACCAGATGAATCCAAGCGTCGAGCGCGGCGGCTGGAGATTGGCGCGTGGGCGGAACGGATCGATCCAGGTTTCGAACCGGCGGAGGATAGGGTTCAGCAACATAGAAGCGATATAGGCGGATTAGCCGGGCCGGCAAAGGGAATGAAAAGCGGACAGAATGTTATATTTTGGTAATTATCGGTAACATCGGCGGCATACCCATTGAATGCCCCCGAACTGGTCACAATCTCACGTTACGATCGCGCTTTACCGGAGACCATTTCCATGGAAACGAAAATGCTCGATGTGCATGTTCCGCTTCCGCTTGCAGAAAGGCTGGATGCCCTGGCATTCGCCCTGGGGTTGCCGCGCGACGAGATCATCGCCGAGGCCATTACCACCTGGATCGATCAGGAGGAGCACCGCCGCCTCGTCGCACTGCGCACGATCGCGGCCGCCAACACCATGGTCGTCGTCGAGCATCACCGCGTGATCGACTGGGCCGACAGTCTTTGAACGGATAAGAGGCAAACGCAGTCAGGTCTTCAGCAACCATCCGGCAAGCTTATAGCCATCCTAAGAATTCAAGAGGTCCTCCCCGCTTTCGCAGGGAGGGTCTCATTTCATCTTATTCCGCCGCCACTTCCGATTCCTCGGCGTGATCGGAGAGGAAGCCGCCGGACTGGCGGTTCCAGAGGTCGGCATAGATGCCGCCGCCTTCGACCAACTCGCTATGCGAGCCCGCCTCGATGATCCGGCCCTTGTCGAGCACGATCAGCCGGTCCATCTCCGTCAGCGTCGAAAGCCGGTGGGCGATCGCGATCACCGTCTTGCCCTCCATCAGGGCGAAGAGGTTTTCCTGGATCGCCGCCTCGACTTCCGAATCGAGCGCCGAGGTTGCCTCGTCGAGCACCAGGATCGGCGCGTCCTTCAGGAAGACGCGGGCGATCGCGACACGCTGCCGCTGGCCGCCGGACAACTTGACGCCGCGTTCGCCGACCTGTGCGTCGAGCCCCGCGCGGCCCTGCATGTCGACGAGGCCTTCGATGAACTCCCAGGCATTGGCGCGTTTGGCTGCCTCGATGACCTCGTCGTCCGTTGCTTCGGGACGACCATAGGCGATGTTGTCGCGGATCGAGCGATGCAGCAGCGAGGTGTCCTGCGTCACCACGCCGATCAGCGAGCGCAGGCTTTCCTGCGAGACGCCGGCGATGTCCTGCCCGTCGATGGTGATGCGGCCGGCCTCCAGGTCGTAAAAGCGCAGCAGCAGGTTCATCAGCGTCGTCTTGCCGGCGCCGGAGCGGCCGACCAGGCCGACCTTCTCCCCCGCCTTGATGTCGAGCGACAGGTTGTCGATGACGCCCTTGCTCTTGCCGTAATGGAAGCGGATGCGGTCGTAGTGGATCGCGCCCTTCTTCGCCGTCAGGGTGGGTGCGCCCGGCTTGTCGACGATGTCATGCTGTTTGCTCATCATCTCCATGCCGTCATAGACCGTGCCGATATTCTCGAACAGCGCCGAGACTTCCCACATGATCCATTGCGACATGCCGTTAACGCGCATGGCAAGACCGATGGCGATGGCGATGGCGCCGACCGAGATCGCTCCGTTCAGCCAGAACCAGATCGACAGACCCGAGATGACGAACAGCGCAACGCAGTTGTTCACGTAGACGCAAATATGGAAAAGCGTCACCTTGCGCATCTGCTTGTGCACGGTCTGCAGGAACTCGTCCATGCCCTCCTTGGCATAGACCTCCTCGCGGCCCGCATGCGAAAACAGCTTGACGGTCGCGATATTCGTATAGCTGTCGACCACGCGCCCGGTCATCATCGAGCGCGCATCCGCCTGCGCCGCCGCGATCTTGCGAAGCCGCGGCACGAAATAGGCGACGATGCTGATATACACCCCGAGCCAGACGAGGATCGGGATCATCAGCCGCCAGTCGGCCGCTGCGATAACGATGATCATCGTCAGGAAGTAGGTGACGACATAGACGAAGACGTCGAGGATCTTCATCACCGTTTCGCGCACGGCAAGCGACGTCTGCATCACTTTGGTCGCGACACGCCCGGCAAACTCGTTGGCGAAGAACGACATGCTGTGGCGCAGCAGGAAGCGGTGCATCTGCCAGCGTGCGATCATCGGATAATTGCCGAGCATCATCTGATGCATGATCAGCGAATCGAGCCCGGCCGTCAGCGGCAGGCCGACCAACACCAGCGCCGCCATCCAGAAAAGCTTGTGGCCTTCCCTCTCCAGGAATGTGGCGCGGTCGGCATTGGTCAGCCAGTCGACGATGTCGCCGAGGAACTGGAAGAGCGCCACTTCGCCGATCGCGATCAGCGCGGTGAGCACGGCCATCAGGCCGAGCCAAGGCGCAGCCGGTTTGCTGTAGTGCCAGCAAAAGGCAAAAAGACCTTTCGGCGGGGCGACAGGGTCCTCGCTTGGAAAGGGATTGAGTCGCTGTTCGAACCAGCCAAACATGAAATTGCTCCGAAACGTCACCGTTCCGGCTCCCGGCTTCGCGCCATCCCAGCGCTATGCAAGCACATATGGGAACCGAACGTTCAAGGGGCGAGGCTGAGACAGCCGCACAATGGATCAAAAAAGGAAATTCAGGGAAGAAATCCGCACTATCGGCGGAAAATCGCACCGCTTGGCATCACGGCCGGGAGGCGCACATACAGCAAAATATTCATTCTGGCGCTCCTTGCTGGCGATTAAAGATATGCACCGATAACGCGAAAACGAGGAATTTTCCAGCCCTGTTCTGCCGAAAAATTCATCTTTTCGGGTCCAAACGCGCCCTGTTGCGTCGAAATCACAGTTGCATTAGGCCTTTGGCGGCGAGAGCGGGAAGATGGCGCATCATGACTTCACTCAGACTGGCACTCTATCAGCCGGATATTCCCGGCAATACCGGCACGATCCTGCGTCTTGCCGCCTGCCTTGGCTTTGCGGTCGATCTGATCGAGCCCGCCGGCTTCGACATCTCCGACCGCAACCTGAAACGGGCCGGCATGGATTATATCGCCGCCGCCGCCCTCACCCGCCATGTCAGCTGGGACCATTTCGAGGCATGGCGTCTGACCACCGGCCGCCGCCTGATCCTCGCCTCGACCAAAGCTGCGGAGCGCTACACCGATCTTGCCTTTCGCCCGGACGATATCCTGCTCTTCGGTCGCGAAAGCGCCGGCGTGCCGGATCAGGTGCATGAGAGGTCCGACGCCCGCATCCTGATCCCGATGATCGAAGGCCAGCGGTCGATCAATGTCGCCGTGTCGGCGGCCATGATCGTCGGCGAGGCGATGCGCCAAACCGTCTGGGCCTGACGGACACCGGCGCTGGCCGAGCAAAGCCCGCGGAGTTGCCGATCCGCTCCAGAATATGTCGCAAAATAGCGTTGTCTATCTGTCAAACCGGCGTATATTTATTAGCCGGGCAATCAAAAATTCAGTATTGGCCTCCATGATTCCAACAAGTTGGAATGGTCATGCGAGGAAAACCGCATTTCTCCAGATCTGTGAAAGAAGAATAAAAACAACAAAATGGACTCTACAATCATCATGATCAACCTGTTCGGCGCCGTGGCTCTGCTGCTGTTCGGCCTCGCGCAGGTGAAGGATGGCGTATCCAGAGCTTTTGGCGCCCGCCTGAGAACGGGGCTGGCGACCGGCACACGCGGCAGTCTTCGTTCGTTCCTGTCAGGTCTCGTTGCAACCGTCGCGCTGCAGAGCTCCACGGCAACGGCGCTGATGACCGCCTCCTTCGTCGAGCGTGATCTGATCAAGCCGCGCATGGCGCAGATCGTTCTGCTCGGCGCCAATGTCGGCACCGCGATCACCGCCTGGATCGTCGCCACCGGCATCGAATGGCTCTCTCCTCTTCTCATTCTTGTTGGCATTGTGCTTTACCGCGGCCGTTCAAGCACCAGCCAGGGCGGCGGCACAGCGCTGATCGGCATCGGGCTGATGCTGCTGTCGCTACACCTCCTTGGTCTTGCGACGGAGCCGATGCGCGCCTCCCCTGCTCTCGCCGCCTTCATCGGCCTGCTGGACGGCGCCCTGCCCGTGGCAATGATCGTCTCGGCAGCGCTTGCCTTCGCATCCTCGTCGAGCCTTGCGGTGGTGGTGCTCATCCTGTCGCTCGCCTCGGCCGGCGTCGTCTCCGCCGAACTCGTCATCGTGCTCGTGCTCGGCGCCAATCTCGGCGGCGCAATACCGCCTGTCGTCGCGACATTGTCCGGTCCGGTTTCGGCGCGGCGCGTCACCCTCGGCAATCTCGCCGTCCGCACGCTCGGCTGCCTTATCGCCTTGCCGCTGGCGGGTTATGGCGCGGAACTCATCCGGATGCTGCCCTTCGGTCCCGCCAAGCTGCCGGTCGATGCGCATCTTGCCTTCAACCTTCTGCTGGCGGCGCTGGCCTGGCCATTCTCCCGGCCGCTCGCCACCCTGATGGCCCGGCTGGTGCCTGATCAGGCCGAACCTGACAGCGCCCCGAAATATCTGGATGCGCAGGAGCTTTCGACGCCGGTCGTGGCCCTCGCCAGCGCTACCCGCGAAGTGCTCGGCGTCGGCGACTTGATCGAGCGCATGCTGATCCGGGTCTCCGAGGCCTTCGAGCGTAACGACGCATCGAAGCTTGCCGAGATCCCAGCCCTCGAAGAGCGCGTCGACCGGCTGCAGCAGGCGGTGAAGGTCTATCTCTCGAAGCTTGGCCGCGAGGGTCTCAGCGACGAGAACGCCCGCCGCTCCATCGTCGTCATCGACTATGCGATCAACCTCGAACATATGGGCGACATCATCGAGAAGGGCTTGCTGGAGCAGGTGGCGAAGAAGATCTCCCTTGGCCTGAAATTTTCCGAGGACGGTCATCAGGAACTGCGCAAGCTGTTCGATTTGACGATCGACAATCTGCGCGTCGCCCAGACGATCTTCGTGACCCGCGACTTCAATCTCGCCCGTCAAATGATGGAGGTAAAGGTCGAGGTGCGCCGGATGGAAAAACAGTCTGCCGAGCGCCATCTCGAACGTCTGCGCGACGGCCGCGCCGACAGCCTGCAGACGAGTTCGCTGCATCTCGACATGCTGCGCGACCTGAAGCGCCTCAACGCCCACATCGTCTCTGTGGCGCATCCGATCATGGACGAAAGCGGCCTCTTGATCGAAAGCCGCGTGCGCGCTGACGCGAAGTGACGGTCAGTCAGCCGAAGGCAGGCGGCGCATGGTGAATTCGATCTGGTCGCCGTCGAGCTGACGCCAGCTCTCCACCTCGGTCCAGTAGGCGGCTTTCGGATATTCGTCGAACCATTCGCGCGCCTTGGCCCGTGCGTCCATGAGGCCGAGGCAATATGTCTCACGCACGAAATGGTCTTTCTTGCTCGGGCGATTTTCCGCCCGATGTCTCGCTATCCTGCGCTTCAGGCCGTCGAAGGACGGAGGCCCTGGAACTTTTCTCATCAAACCTACCTCCTCGGAAAAGGTAGTATCGAAATTCTTGATTTGCGAGTCGAATCTTGGAAGCGCTCGGCGGTGATTGCCTCGGCTTGGCGAGATGCAGCACCAGCTGGTAATCATGGCGTGCAATCAAGAATGAGCGAGTCGCCTCCGAAGGAGATGTCGACCGTCGGAGGCGTAAATGGAAAGACCGGAACTGCCGATCGGCTTGCCTGACGATATCGAAGAGAAGAAGGCTGCCGCCCGCAATTGGTTCGAGGGATTGCGCGATACGATCTGCTCCTCCTTCGAGGCCCTCGAGGATGAGTTGGCAGGGCCGCTTTCCGACCAGGAGCCTGGCCACTTCGTCGCCAAGGATTGGTCACGCGAAAACGGCGCCGGCGGCGGTGGCCGGATGTCGATGATGGAAGGCCGCGTCTTCGAAAAAGTCGGCGTCCATACCTCCACCGTCTACGGCGAATTCGCTCCGGATTTCCGCGCCCAGATGCCCGGCGCCAAGGACGATCCGCGTTTCTGGGCCTCGGGCATCTCGCTGATCGCCCATCCCGTGAACCCAAACGTACCGACCGTGCACATGAACACTCGCATGGTCGTCACCACCAGCCGCTGGTTCGGTGGCGGCGCCGACCTGACGCCGGTGCTGTCGCGCCGCCGCACGCAGGAGGACGAAGACAGCCAGCTCTTCCATAAGGCCATGGAGATCGCCTGCCGCAATCATGCCGTCGCCGATTACGATGCTTACAAGGCCTGGTGCGACGAATATTTCTTCCTGAAACACCGCAACGAGGCCCGTGGCATCGGCGGCATCTTTTACGACTGGCTGCATTCAAGCGAGGAAGCCGGCGGCTGGGACGCCGATTTCGCCTTCACGCGTGATGTTGGCCGGGCCTTCGCCATGGTCTATCCAAAAATCGTCCGCTCCAACTTCAATAAATTGTGGACAGAGGCCGATCGCGACGAACAATTGATCCGCCGGGGCCGCTACGTCGAATTCAATCTGCTGTATGATCGTGGCACGATCTTCGGCCTGAAGACCGGCGGCAACGTTGAATCCATTCTCTCTTCGTTGCCCCCCGTCGTCCGTTGGCCATGAAACTGTGATATCTCGTCGATAAATTCGAGGTGATAGACCTTCACGAAAACTCAGTGCGTCCTAACTTTATATGTATGTGCGTAACAATCGGAGGAGGATTGTCATGACGATACAAAGTGGCTCGCCAGCGTCTACGGATGTCCAGGAAACATCCCGCACGATCGACACATCCGAGTTTCTGACGCGCATTGCCGAGAAACTGCGGACCAAGAGCGGCTCGGATCTGCCGTTGTCCTGCTTCATCGAGCAGGTCAAGCTGCAACTGGCCGGCGGAAAGTCGCCGGAACAGCTGCAGAACGAAGCAGCGGCCGCCAACAGCAACATGCCCGAGCACCTTTCGGATACCTACAAAGCCTGGGCGATGCCCGACTGATAGTGCTTTCGCCGGCTGGCATGTCGATGCCGGCCGGAACCTTCTCTCCTCCCGCACATTCATCAATCGCGTGAAAGCGCGATTGTCGTTGTGTTCAGCATAGAGGAAAAGACCATGCGACTTTTCGAATGTGGCACACTCGTTCCCGGCTGCGCCTGGCATACCAGGGCGGATAATGACGCCGAGGTCGTCCGCCGGGCCGTCGAGCACCTGAAAGATGCTCACGGCGAAACCACGATCCGCGAGAACATGGTGGATAATATCAAGGCTCGCATCCGCGACGAGGCGAACGCAGCCTGATTATTGCACGCGTTCCTGCAGCCGGGCGAGCAGTGCCGCCCGGTCGGAAACGAAGTTTTCCTCCACCCACTGGTTTTCCAGGCCGGCGAGCAGCTCGCCGACGCGCGGGCCGGACGCGATTCCTGCCGAAATCACGTCGCCGCCGTTCAGCGGAAACGGTGGTTTCTTCCAGTGCATTGCCCTGTCCAGCAGCTTGTTAAGCCGCGCCGACCGCGCCATTTCGTCGAAATCGCTTTCAGCCTTGCCGCGCGCAACCGCAAGCGCCAGCTTCAGCCGTGTCGTAATGCCGTCGGCGCCGTTGCGGTAAAGCAGCCGTTCGAAGGCGGCCGACGACATGTCGTCATTAACAGGCGCTGCCATTGCCCAGGCCTTGAGATAGGCCGCTTCCGCATTCGAGAGCTTGAGGCGGACTGCGAGCGCCTCCATGCGCGCCGCATCGGGCGGCACGATCGCCGCAAGGCGCAGCAACGGATCGGGCGTCCAGCCGAGCGCCTTTTCAGTGGTGATCAGCGAAGGGATCGCATCGATCCCCCATCGTTCCGATTCCGGCAGGATTTCCGTCAGCACTGCCACCTGCCGCATCCAGAGCAGCGCGCGGCCAGGATCGTCGGCGCCAAGCAGCTTTCGCAGTTCAGACCAGACGCGTTCTGCCGAAAGCGTCGTCAGTTTCGAACGCGCGAGGGAACACGCCTTCAGCCCCTCAGGATCCGGCCGCCCGGAACCGTAATAGGCAAAGAAGCGGAAGAAGCGCAGGATACGCAAATGATCCTCGGCAATACGCCTTGCGGCATCGCCGATGAAGCGGATGTTGCGCGTCTCAATGTCGGCAAGTCCGCCAACGAGATCCACCACCTCGCCCTTTGCATCGGCATAAAGCGCGTTGATCGTCAGATCCCGCCGTTCGGCATCTGCCTTCCAGTCGGTGCTGAAGGCGACCTTGGCATGGCGTCCGTCGGTCTCGACGTCGGTGCGAAGCGTCGTCACCTCGAAGGGCTTGCCGTCGATGACGAGCGTCACCGTGCCGTGCTCCAGGCCGGTTGGGACTGCCTTGATGCCGGCCGCCGCCGCCCGCTCCATCACCGCCTCCGGTCTGAGTGTCGTGGCTATGTCGACATCATTGACCGGCAGGCCCATCAGGCTGTTGCGCACCGCACCGCCAACCACACGCCCTTCCCCGCCATCGGCGCTGAGAAGTGCTAAGATCCGGCCGAGCGCCGGGTCGCGGAACCATGCTTGGTCGGCAAGGCCGGTCATGCGTAAAGCCTTTCGTAAAGCGTGCGGACGATGCCGGCGGTGATGCCCCAGATCATTCTGGTTTCATAGGGCATGCGGTAGAAATGCCGGTCGATGCCGTCGATGACACGCCTGTCGCGGGTGTGATTGGCGGGATCCATCAGGAAGGAAAGCGGCACATCGAACACGTCGTCCACCTCGGCCGGGTTCAACGTCAGCGCAAAGCCAGGCGTGACGACGCCGAGCACCGGCGTGATGCGGAAGCCCGTCGAGGCAAGGTAATTCGGCAGCCGCCCGACCGTTTCGACGAAGGAACCAGCCAGGCCGATCTCCTCCTCCGTCTCGCGGATCGCCGCCATTTCGGGCGAGATATCGCCGGGATCGATCGAGCCGCCGGGAAAGGCGATCTGCCCGGAATGTTTGCGCAGCGTCGCCGTGCGCTTGGTGAAGATCACATGCGCCTCCTCGCCGTCGTCGACGACGGGCACGAGCACGGCGGCGTCGCGCAGCTTGAAGGTCTCGACCTCGGCCACGATATCGGGATTGAGTATGTGGTCCCCGTGATCGCGCCAGGCATGGTCGACCGGCCCGCCATTCTGGTTGAGCGCGCGGCGGCGGAATTCGGCTGCGGAAAACAGCGGGTAGCGGTGGGTGATCGCATCATTCATCGGCAAAGCGCATCCAGTTCGTCGGCCGGCATGACCGGGAAGACCTCGCCGGCGGAGCGGATCGCAAACATCGCCCGCCCCTCCACCTCGAAAGTCTCGCCGAGCGCGACCAGTTCATACATCACTGCACGCGACACCAGCGCCTCCAGCCGCCCGCGCACATGCAGATAGGGTTTCAATTCGGCATTCTCGCCCGCAATGGCAAAGCGCAGCCGATGCTCTCCTCCCGCCTCCACGACATCGCCGACATTGGTGCGAAAGGTCAGCACCTGTTGGCCTTGCCCCTCCGTCACGCTCATCTCCACGGCGATGAAAGGCGCGTCGACGACCCTTATACCGACCTTTTCCACAGGAGTTACGAGATAGGTCTTCTGGTCGTCGTCTTTTCTTAAAACCGTCGAGAACAGCCGCACCAGCGCCGGTCGACCGATCGGCGTGCCCATGTAGAACCAGGTGCCGTCCGCCCGGATTTCCATGTCGATATCGCCGCAGAAAGGCGGATTCCACCGCTCGACCGGCGGTAATCCTCGTTTTTTACCGGCATTTTCCTGAGACGCACGCGAAATCAGTGCGGCAAGTCCCGCCGCATCCGCATGTCCGCTGATTTCCTCGGCTGCCATTCTTCCGTCCCGGTTTGTCCTTAACGAAGTAAAGTCACGAGATAGTCATTCGCAACGAACTTGTCAGCCCGTCACATCTCCATAACTCTATCGGGTATGAGGCACATGTATAAGTCCGCCGATTCGCTGCCGAATGATTTCAGCCGTTGGAGATACGCATGGGTATGATGAAGACCGAAGCCAGCCTCGATGAAAAGGCGATCGTCGCCGCCGCCGAAAGGGCGCTCTCCGATATCGCCGCCATCCGCGGGGAAGTCTCGAAAGTGATCTTCGGTCAGGAAAGCGTCGTCGAGAACACCATTCTCGCTGTGCTGTCAGGTGGTCATGCCTTGCTCGTTGGCGTTCCCGGTCTTGCCAAGACCAGACTGGTGACCACGCTCGGCGAGGTGCTCGGCCTCGCCGCCAACCGCATCCAGTTCACGCCGGATCTGATGCCCTCGGATATTCTCGGCTCCGAGGTGATGGACCAGGACGACAGTGGACGCCGCTCCTTCCGTTTCGTCAAGGGCCCAGTCTTCGCCCAACTCCTGATGGCCGACGAGATCAACCGCGCCTCGCCGCGTACCCAGTCGGCCCTTCTGCAATCCATGCAGGAATATCACATCACGATCGCCGGCCAGCGCTATGACCTGCCGGCGCCCTTCCATGTGCTCGCCACCCAGAACCCGCTCGAGCAGGAAGGCACCTATCCTCTGCCCGAAGCTCAGCTCGACCGCTTCCTGCTGCAGGTCGACGTCAACTATCCCGAACTCGCCGCCGAGCGCCAGATCCTGCTCGAGACGACGGGCCTGGGCGAAACCCGGCCGGAAGCCATCATCGATGCGCAGCGGCTGCTCGAGATCCAGACCCTGGTACGCCAGATGCCGGTGAGCGACACGGTCGTTGATGCCATCCTGGCGCTGGTGCGTTCCGCCCGTCCAGGACAGGGCAATGCCTCGACCGACAAGAACGTCGCCTGGGGTCCAGGTCCTCGCGCCGGCCAGGCGATGATGCTCTGCGCCCGTGCCCGCGCGCTCTACGAAGGCCGTCTCGCACCGTCTCTTGACGATATCTTCGCGCTCGCCGAACCCATTCTCCAGCACCGCATGGCGCTGACTTTCGCCGCCCGCGCCGAAGGCATGTCGGTGCGCGATGTCATCGCCGGACTGGTCAAGCAGGCAAAGGGATAAGGAAGCCGGACGCGTGGCATCTATCGGACAGATCGTCAATCCGACACCCGGCAGCGATGCCCTTTCCCGCGCCAGGCAGCGGGCCGCTTTAGTGCCGGACTGCCTGGTGGAAGCCAAGCGCATCGCCAACACCGTGATCGCCGGCTGGCATGGTCGCCGCAAGCGCGGCATCGGCGAGAATTTCTGGCAGTTCCGTCCCTATTCCGAGGGCGAGAGCCTGTCACGCATCGACTGGCGCCGCTCCGCCCGCGACGACCATACTTACGTGCGTGAGCGCGAATGGGAGGCGGCGCACACGATCTGGCTCTGGTGCGACATGTCGCCCTCGATGATGTACAAGTCGAGCTATGGCAGCGTCTCCAAGGAAAGCCGCGCACTGGTCATCATGCTGGCGCTTGCCGAAATCCTCGCCCGTTCCGGCGAGCGCATCGGTTGCCCCGGCATCATGGAACCCGCCTCCGCCCGCAATGCCGCCGAACGCCTCGCAGCCGCGCTCATGCACACGCCGCTGACCGGCGGTCTGCCGGAAACGGCGATGATCCGCGGCTGGAGCGACCTCGTCCTTATCGGCGATTTCCTCGACGATGCGCCGGCAATCATGGAACGGCTCGGCCCGCTTGCCCGCCGCGGCCTGCGCGGCCATGTCGTCGAGATATCAGATCCCGCTGAAGAGATATTCCCCTATAGCGGCCGCACCGAATTCACCGATCCGGAGAGCGGCGCCAAGCTCGTTTCCGGCCGCGCCGAACACATCCGCGAGGCCTATCGCAACGCCTACCTCGCCCGCAGGGACAGCCTCGGCCAGTCGCTGCGCCATCTCGGCTGGACCTTCGCGACCCACCGCACCGATCATCTTGCTTCGGAGGCGCTGGTCGCGGTGCACATGTATCTGTCCGGCATGCCGGCCAAGGCAACGCATGGAGGGCAGCTGTGAACGCCCTTCCCTTCGCTTTCGCCTATCCCGCCATTCTCGGCGCGCTCGTTGCCTTGCCTGTCATCTGGTGGCTGTTGCGGCTGACGCCGCCACGTCCGAAGATCGAGGTCTTCCCGCCGCTGAAGATCCTCGCCTCGGTGCTGAAGCGCGAGGAGACGCCGGCGCAAAGCCCGTGGTGGCTGACGCTGCTGCGCATGCTGCTCGCCGCCACCATCATCCTTGCGATCGCCGATCCGGTTTTCAATCCGCGCACCAGTTCGCTCGCATCAGGTGGCCCGCTCGTGCTCTTCGTCGACAACAGCTGGGCGGCGGCACCCGACTGGGAGCGCCGCATCCAGACCGCCGACGCGTTGATAGACGACGCCGAATCCGCCGGCACACCTGTGTCTATCGCCTTCACCGCCGATCCGACCAACGACGCCGTACCCGGCACCGCCGCGGCCGCCCGCGACAAGCTGCGCGCCGCCGAGCCGCGACCGCTGGTACCGGACCGTGAGCGCGCCTTCCAGGCACTGCGCGCCGCCCTGAACGGCATAAAGCCCGGCACCCTCGCCTTCCTGACCGACGGCGCCGCCGCCAAGACCGACGACGCCACGGTGCGCAGGCTCGCTGAGCTCCAGCCCGCCGATCTCCGCCTGATTGAGGGCGATGCCGCAAGGACGGTCGCGATCACCGCAGCCAACAATGCGGCTGATGCCATGACCGTCAAGGTCACGCGGCTCAACACCTCGCAGGCAGCATCCGTGGCGCTGAACGCCGTCGATACCCAGGGTCGCTCGATCGCCAATGGCAGGGTGGATTTCCGCCCCGGCCAGAGCGTCGCGACAAGTTCGATCACAGCACCCTTCGAGATGCGCAATGATTTCGCGCGCGTCAGTGTCGACAACAGCGCCACGGCCGGCGCCGTCCACCTTCTCGACGACGCATTCAAGCGCCGCCGCGTTGTCCTGCTGTCAGGTGAAGGAGGGGATGAGTTCCAGCCGCTGCTCTCGCCGCTCTATTATATCCAGCGGGCACTGCAGCCCTATGCGGATCTGATCCAACCCGCCGATTCGGATCTCTCGGTCGCGATACCAAAACTTCTCGCCAACAATCCCTCCATCATCATCATGGCCGATATCGGCCGGCTGCCGGAGGAGACCTATGAGCCTCTGACGCGCTGGATATCGAATGGCGGCATGCTCCTGCGTTTTGCCGGCCCGCGCATGGCGGCTGCACCGGCGGACGATCCGCTGATCCCTGTCATCCTGCGCCAGGGAGAACGGGCGCTGGGCGGCACATTGTCCTGGAGCGAGCCGCAGTCGCTTGCCGAATTTCCGAGTTTCGGGCCTTTCGCCGGCATAGCGCGTCCGGCCGACGTCGTCGTCAAGCGGCAGGTGCTTGCCGAACCGACACCCGATCTTGCCGAACGCACCTGGGCGAGCCTGGCCGACGGCACACCGCTCGTCACGATGAAGCAGATCGCATCCGGCCAGATCGTCCTGTTTCACGTCACCGCGGAAGCAACCTGGTCCGATCTGCCGATCTCAGGCACTTTCGTCGACATGCTGCGTCACCTCCTGCAGATATCGCGCTCGGGCGGCGTGACATCGGAGGCGCGCGGCAATGCGCGTGTCTCCGAAACCCTGCCGCCATTCCGTATGCTGACGGCCAAGGGCACGCTGGTCTCCGAGACCGGTTCGGCGCGGCCGCTCATTCCACAGGCCGGAGCCGAACCGACGGCGAATTTCGACAACCCGCCTGGGCTCTACGGGTCCGAGGATGGTTTCACCTCTCTGAACGTGCTGCCTGAGAACGCCGAACTGACGCCGCTCGACACGGCAGGGACCAATGCCGTGCGCGAAGGCCTGATCGGCGGCGAAAGCTGGTCGGCAAAACCCGCACTCTTTCTCGCAGCCTTTCTGTTGCTGCTGGCCGATAGCCTGATCGTCCTCTTCATGAATGGCGCATTCTCGCGATTGCGCCCGGCCGTCCGCACCGCTGCGATGATCGCGATCGCCGTCGGCGCCGGCTTTCTCATGCAACCCGGCATACTTCACGCCGACGACTCCAAGCCCGGCGACGACCTCATCTTGCAGAGGCTTGATAACACGCACCTCGCCTATGTCGTCACCGGCGAACAGGACGTGGACAATATTTCCGAGCGCGGTCTCGAGGGTCTCACCCAGTTCCTGACTTTCCGCACGACGCTGGAGCCGGCACCGCCCGTGGGCATCGACCTCACCAAAGACGAGCTCTCCTTTTATCCGATCATCTACTGGCCGGTTTCGGCAACGGCGCCGATGCCATCGTCGGCGGCGATCAGCCGTATCGACGCCTATATGCGCAATGGCGGCACCGTGCTTTTCGATACACGCGATCAGATCAGCGCATTGGACAATGGCGGTAATGTCAGCGCTAACGGTGAGAGGCTGCAGGCAATCCTCGCCAATCTCGACATTCCGCCGCTCGAGCCAGTACCGTCCGACCATGTGCTGACGAAATCCTTCTATCTCCTGTCGAGCTTTCCCGGTCGTTATACCGGCAGCCCCCTCTGGATCGAGTCCCGGCAGGGTGGTCAGGGGCCGAGCGAAAAATCGGCGGCGACGGCCGACGGCGTCTCGCCGATCCTGATCACCGGCAATGATTTCGCCGGCGCCTGGGCAATCGACGACAACGGCGTACCGATACTGCCGACCGTGCCGTCGGATGAAACGCAGCGCGAATATGCCTACCGTTCCGGCGTCAACATCATGATGTATATGCTGACCGGCAACTACAAGACCGACCAGGTCCATGTTCCCGACCTCCTCGAACGGTTAGGACAATGAGATGACGTTCGACTTTTCGCCCTTCCTGCCCTGGTCGATTCTGGCTGCACTTGCGGTCGTCAGCGCTGTTATCGCCGCCTTCGCGATCTGGCGTGGCATTCGCGGCGCCTGGATCAGAACGCTGGCAGCACTCGCCATGCTGACCGCCCTTGCCAATCCTGTGCTCCTGCAGGAAGACCGGGATCAGTTGTCGACGATCGTCCCGGTTCTTGTCGATCGAAGCCAGAGCCAGCAGACGCCCGATCGCGTCAAGATGACCGACGATGCGCTTGCGGCCTTGAAGGGACAACTCGCCCGCTTCCCCCAGATAGAGCCCCGCTTCGTCGATGTCGAAGGCGACGTCAATTCCGACGTGCCGTCCACGCGCCTGTTCGACGCGCTGTCGGCCAACATCGCCGATGTCCCGCCCGCCCGTATCGGCGGCGCCATCATGCTGACCGACGGTGAAGTCCATGATGTTCCGGCCGCCAATCAGGCGCTCGGTTTCGACGCGCCGATCCATGGCCTCGTAACCGGCAAGCCCAACGAATTCGATCGCCGCATCGAAGTCATCAAGGGGCCGCGCTTCGGCATCGTCAACGAAGAGCAGCAGGTGATCTTGCGCGTCTTCGACGACGGCCCGAGCCCCGGCGGTACGGCCGATGTCACGGTGAAGCTGAATGGTGACGAGATCGCCACCCTGCAGGCGACACCCGGGCAGGATACGCCCTTCTCCTTCAAGGTTCCGGGTGGCGGCAGCAATGTGCTCGAATTCTCGGTCGCAGCACTTCCTGGCGAAGTGACCACCGCCAACAACCGTGCCGTCCACGTCATCGACGGCATCCGCCAGAATCTCCGCGTCCTGCTTGTCTCCGGCGAACCGCATGCCGGCGAGCGCGCCTGGCGCAACCTGCTGAAATCCGATGCGTCGGTCGATCTCGTCCACTTCACCATCCTGCGTCCGCCGGAAAAGCAGGACGGCACACCGATCAACGAGCTGTCGCTGATCGCTTTCCCGACGCGTGAGCTCTTCGTCGACAAAATCAAGGATTTCGACTTGATCATCTTCGATCGCTACCAGCACCGCGGCGTGCTGCCGCTGCTCTATTACGATTACATCGCGCAATATGTCGACAACGGCGGCGCGCTGCTGATCGCCGCCGGTCCCGAGCACGCCGGCCCCGATTCCATTGCACTGACGCCACTTTCCTCGGTCCTGCCCGCAACGCCCACCGGAGAGATGATCGAGAAGGCCTTCTATCCCCGCCTGTCCGAGGAAGGCCGCAAACATCCCGTCACGCGCGGCCTTGATGGTTCGGGCGAGGACCCGCCGCATTGGGGCCGCTGGTTCCGCAGCGTCGATGTCGACCGGCCGCAGGGCGAGACGATCATGCTCGGCGCCGACAACCACCCGCTGCTGGTGCTGAACCGCGCCGGCCAGGGCCGCGTCGCCATGCTGCTTTCCGATCAGGGTTGGCTCTGGGCGCGCGGCTTCGAAGGCGGCGGTCCGAACGTTTCGCTCTATCGCCGTATCGCCCATTGGCTGATGAAGGAGCCGGCGCTCGAGGAAGAAGCGCTGACCGCGCGCGCCTCCGGCCGGACCCTTGAGGTCACGCGCCAGACGATCGGCGACAATCCCGGCAACGCCACCGTGCGTTATCCCTCCGGCAAGACCGAAACCCTGCCGCTCACCCAGTCCGAACCGGGCCTCTACAAGGCCGAGAAGAGGATGGACGAGATCGGCCTCTTCGAAATCCGCAACGGCAAGCTGTCGACGCTTGTCCATATCGGCGCCGTCGACGCGCCGGAATTCAAGGCGATGATCTCGACGACCGATGTGCTGCAGCCGGTCGCCGACAGAAGCAAGGGTCTCGTCGCCCGCGTCTCCAATGCGAATGGCGCGATCTCGGTACCGCCGATCCTGCCGGTGCGCGGCCAGGTGCGCGTCTCCGACAACGATCGTATGATGATCCGCATGACCAGCGAGACGGTCTTGAAGGGCATCAACACGCTGCCGCTCTTTGCCGGGTTCGCCGGCGTCGGCATCCTGCTGCTCGCCTTCGGCGCCATGTGGTGGCGCGAAGGACGGTAATCTCATGCCGGAATTCGAGCTCACCGCTTCACCCTCGCCGGAGGAACTCGCGGCGATCACCGATGCGCTCTCGGCCTTCAACAACAACGATGTCGGCCCCTCGGATCGCCGGCCGCTTGCGGTCCTCATCCGCGATACCGACGGCAAGGTGACCGGCGGTCTTTCCGGCTTTACCGCCTGGGGCTGGCTCTTCACCCAGATGCTCTATATTCCCGATACACTGCGCGGCACCGGTATATCAGGCAATATCCTCGCAAAGGCGGAAGAAGAGGCCAGAGCGCGGGGATGCCGCGGCGCCTGGATCGACACGTTCAGCCCTCAGGCTCT
This sequence comes from Rhizobium beringeri, assembly GCF_004306515.1. Classification (NCBI taxonomy): domain Bacteria; kingdom Pseudomonadati; phylum Pseudomonadota; class Alphaproteobacteria; order Hyphomicrobiales; family Rhizobiaceae; genus Rhizobium; species Rhizobium beringeri. The sequence goes on from NZ_SILG01000001.1 coordinate 3,025,459, forward strand.
GCACGTCTATCTGCGTCAGGGTTATGAGATTTTCGGAGAACTCAAGGATTTCCCGGAAGGCCGCACGCGCAGCTTCCTCCGGAAAAGCCTCTAGCGCATCGTGCTTTCCGAAAATCGGAATCGATTATCGGAAAGCACGATGCGAGGATTGAAAGAGTTGGAGCGTCCTTTGTGCGTCCGAAAGGACGCACGGCGCTCTAAATCATTCGCGCCAGGCGATCGTGCCTTTCAGCCGCTCGTGCACGCCCTCGGCGATCGGAACGACGAGCACACGACGGGGATCGACCGGGCCTGGAAAAGAAAGCGCGTTGTAGGCGACCTTCTCGAAGCCGAGCGGTCCGTAATAGGGCGGGTCGCCGACGAGGATGACAGCTTCCGATCCCTTGCGTCTTGCCGCCTCCACTGCGATCCGCACCAGTTCCCGGCCGATGCCCTTGTTCTTGTGAGAGGGACGGACGGCGAGCGGGCCGAGCAGATGGCCCTTCACTGTACCGGCCAATACCGGCGTCATGCGCACGGAGGCAATCGTCTCGCCGTTATCGGTGCAGATGAAGGAAAGCGACAGGTCATGCGGTCCCTGCTCACGGATGCGCGCGGCAGCGCGCGTGAAGCGGCCTGGACCGAAGGCTTCTTCGTTGATGTGTTCGATGGCGGCGTCATGGGACGCGTCTTCAGTGAGGTAGACGAGATCGTGCTTGTACATGATGACAGAAACCGGATGGACAGATTGATGGGTCTCGAACACGCCTTGGGCGTTCGGGAGCATCAGCGTCGTCGCGGGTTTCTGGAAATGAACATCAGGCAGGGGTCCGAAAATCGTGAAAAGGCCGATAGCAGGAAAAATTTCCGCCGTCCAACGCAAAATGCGCGACGTGACGCACTGTTCAATCTTTGCCGCCTGTAAAGCCCTGCCATCTGAGATATCTTCCCTTCCAACACGCAATCAAGGGAATGAAGATCATGGGAATGCTGGTGGACGGCGTCTGGCATGACGTCTGGTACGACACGAAGGAGAGCAAGGGCCATTTCAAGCGGCAGCCCTCGCAATTCCGCAATTGGGTGACATCAGACGGTGAGGCCGGCCCCTCCGGCAGCGGTGGCTTCAAGGCAGAGGCCGGACGTTACCATCTTTATGTCTCGCTCGCCTGCCCCTGGGCGCACCGCACCCTGATCTTCCGCAAGCTGAAGAAGCTCGAAGAGCTGATCTCGGTTTCGGTCGTCGATCCGCTAATGGTCGAGAACGGCTGGGAGTTTAAGCTCAGCGACGGCGCCACCGGCGATCAGCTCTTCGGCGCCGCCGCCCTCTGGCAGATCTATGTCAGGGCCGATCCGCACTATTCCGGCCGAGTCACCGTTCCCGTGCTCTGGGACAAGAAGACCGGCACGATCGTCAACAACGAATCCGCCGAGATCATCCGCATGTTCAACAGCGCCTTCGACGGACTGACCGACTCGACGGCTGATTTCTATCCCGAGGACCTTCGCCCCGACATCGATGCGCTGAACACCACCGTCTACGACACCGTCAACAACGGCGTCTACAAGGCTGGCTTTGCCACCACCCAGGAAGCCTATGAGGAAAACGTCGGCAAGCTGTTCGAAACGCTCGACATGCTCGACGAACGCCTCGGCAAGCGCCGCTACCTCTTCGGCAACAGGTTGACCGAGGCCGATTGGCGCCTGTTCACCACGCTGGTGCGCTTCGACGGCGTCTATGTCGGCCATTTCAAGTGCAACATCCGCCGCATCGCAGATTACCGCAACCTGGCCGGCTATCTGCGGGACCTGTACCAGACAGCGGGCGTTGCCGAGACGGTGAACCTGAAGCACATCAAGCAGCACTATTACCGCAGCCACAAAACGATCAACCCGACCGGCATCGTCCCCGTCGGTCCGGCGCTCGATCTCGACAGTCCGCACGGCCGTGCTACAGCGCCGCGCGTCTTTTTAGACGCGCAAAGGACGCTGTAGCACTTTGAATTGCTGCATAATTTTATCCCTAAATCGATTCCGATTTAAGAAATTATGCAGTCGCTTGCCGCCGCCTGAGGTTCACCAGCGGTGGGCGAGCTCCTGCTCGCCGCGAAGCTCTGCGAGACGACGGTGCGTCGCCTTGGTCGTACCCTCGGGCAGGCTGTCGAGCGAAAAGAAGCCGCAGTCGGAGATCTCCCAGTCCGGCGGCCGCGGCGCCGTCTGCTCGACGGTCGCCCGGTAGAAGACGACATGGTCGCGCCTGGTGGTCGTGGTATTGAAATAGACCTGGATCAATTGCGGCTTGCCGATGATCCTAAGGTTGCCCTCCTCGCGCAATTCCTTGGCAAGCGCCTCCTCGACCGTCTCGTTGCGCTCGAGCCCGCCGCCCGGCATATGCCAGCCGCCGATATAGCTATGGCGCACGAGAAAGATGCGTCCGTCTGCATCGAAACAGGCGGCCCGCACGCCCACAGTCATGCTGCGGACGAAACTGAAATAGACATGCAGCAGGCGCAACGCCAGCCTCATGTAGAGGGGCCGGTTTTCTTTATCCACTATCGCTCCGTTTCAGCTCTTCATCGCGCCCGATGTGTTTGATTTGTCAATAAGCTGGTCTATGTCTCGTAACATGTTCAAGCTCGCGCATATCTCCGACGTCCACCTCGGGCCGTTGCCCAGTCTTTCCATTCAGGAGCTGTTTTCTAAACGCATAACAGGCTTTGTGAACTGGCATCGAAATCGACGCAAGCACCTTTTCGGCAGCACGTTGGATCTGCTGCTCGACGACATCCGCGCCCATCAAGCCGATCACGTGGCCGTCACCGGCGACCTCGTCAATCTGGCGAGCGGCATTGAGATTCGCGCCGCCGCCGCATGGCTGCGCGCGCTCGGCGATCCCGCGAACACGTCAGTCGTTCCCGGCAATCATGACGCCTATGTGCCAGGCGCCTATGAGAAGTCGATGCGCGCCTGGTACGATTATGTCCGCGGCGATCTGGGCCCGCCGCAATGGCAGGACGACCGCCATATCTTCCCCTATCTGCGCGTCCGCGGCAAAGTCGCGATTGTCGGCTGTTCGACAGCGGTCGCCACCCCTCCCTTCGCCGCCTCTGGCTTTTTCGGCGCGCGACAGGCCCGCGATACTGTCAACATACTGCGTGCGGCTGGCGAAGCCGGTCTCTTCCGCGTCGTCATGATCCATCACCCGCCGATCCGCGGCGCCACGGCCTTCTACAAACGGATGATCGGCATCCGCCGCTTCGCTGCCGTGATTTCGACGGGCGGCGCCGAACTCGTGCTGCACGGCCATACGCACCTGAACACGCTGCATTGGCTGCGCGGCCAGGTGCAGCCAGTGCCGGTCGTCGGCATCGCGTCAGCCTCGCAGGGACCGGGCAGCATCAAGCCGCCCGCCGCCTACAATCTCTTCTCCATCGACGGCTCTCCCGGCGCCTGGGAGCTCAGCGGCGAGCGCTTCAGCCTCAACAGGGCCGGCGACGCAGTGATGCCGGAAAGTGCCAATATTTTCGCGCCTTAGCGTCACTTCCGGACCCCTTTTATGCAGCACTTGAATCGATCTGCGAGGACATCAGGCCACCGTCGCAACATTTGCCATGGAGGTTGCTTACCCTCTTGGTATTTTTAGTGGTAAGCGTACAATCCGAGCAATTGCATTGCCTGAGAACGGAGCGCGCCGATGACTTCTTCTTTCCGTCACCTGTCCAGACTTTCGCTCGCCGCCGGCTTTGCCTTCGGCATCGCCACGGCCGCTTTCGCGGTCGGCGACAACAACGACGACACCAATCCGCCGCCGAAGACCCAGACGACCAAGACCTGCACCGGCGGCAAGGTCTGGGACAAGGCCAAGAAGGAATGTGTCAACCCGAAGAAGAGCAGCTTCAACGACGACGATCTCTACAAGTTCGCCCGCGAGTTTGCCTATGCCGGCCAGTATGACAACGCCATCACCGTGCTCAATCTTGCCCGCAACCAGAACGACCCGCGCATCCTGAACTATCTCGGCTACGCCAACCGCAAGGCCGGCCGCATGGAGCTCGGCATGTCCTACTACCGCAAGGCGCTGCAGGCGGATGAGAATTACATCCTCGCCCGCTCCTACATGGGCATGGCGCTGGTGGAACAGGGAGACATCCAGGGCGCCCGCGTCCAGCTTGTCGAAATCCGTGATCGCGGCGGCGAAGGCACCTGGGCCTACCGCGCTCTGCTGCAAAGCTTGAACGGCTACAAGACATATTGACGCAAGCTTTGCGGGCCATAATACGAAAATCCCTTGGGAAAGAGGGATGAAGACGACCGGATGCTTGCGAAGTGCAGGAGACTTGTTTCATAAAGCACATGTATCGCCGGCGCCAACCATGTCGGCTTCGCGCCGAGGGCGAACCCTTCGTCCGCGAAACCATTGTGAATGCTTCTTGGATAGACAATGCGTCAGCCCGCAACGACCATCGATCTCCGGCGTGATCTCGTCGGCCTCCTGCCCCGCCTTCGCCGCTTCGCGATCACGCTCGCGGGTGAGGTTGCTGTGGCCGATGAACTCGTTCAGTCCGTCTGTCAGCGCGCCATCGCCAAAGGTCATCAGTGGAGCGGCGAAGGCCGGCTGGAAAGCTGGATCTACACGCTTGCCCGCCAGCAATGGACCGACGATAACCGCAAGCGCAAGCCGAAGGCTTCCGTCCGCGGCAACGTCACCGATATTCGCGAGGCCGCGCGCGAACGCTCGGCGGCGGTCGATCCCGACACCATCCATCACATGATTTCCGATATGCCGGATGGCGTTTCCAGCATGTTCCTGCTTGTCGACGTCGAAGGCCACAGCTATCAGCAGGCGGCCGACATCATGGGCATTCCGGTGGCAAACGTCGTCTCGCAGCTCGCCACCGCAAGACTGCAATTCGCCGGGCTTGCCGGCACCCACCCGATCCACAGGTTCTGAATTTGCTCGATCTTAGGAAATTGCCGCTCGAAGCCCAGCTTACCGCCCTTCTCGACGGCGAAGTCTCGCCCGAACAGCGGCACGAACTGGAGCAGCGTCTGGCAAGCGACGAGAATGCGCGCCGGCTGCATGAGAAGCTGCGCCATGGGGCTGATTTCGGCCGTCGCCGCCTGGACGATATCCTGAAGGAGCCGGTGCCGCTCGCCCTCGTCCGTTCCATCAAGAGCACGCAACCGCCGAAAACGTCGATCGCCCAGCGCGCCACGCGCCCGCAAGTGAAACTGGCGCCGAGCGGCCCGCAGGCGCTGGCCGCCGCCCTCATTCTCTTTGCCGTCGGTTGCGGTATCGGCTATTTCGTCGGCACCGCCCCGGATGCCGACGAGATCGCCACCACGGCTACCACCAATGCGGCCCCGGCCAACACCAACGACTGGCTGGGCGACGTCACCGCCTATCAGCGCCTGCTGATCCGCCAGCCCCGTCATCTCGTCGAAGTGCCCGCCTCGCAGGCCGAGGAAATCTCCAGCTGGCTGACGACCGCGATCGGCGTGCCCTTCCGCGTGCCGGATCTGAGCGCCGAAGCCTGGACCTTCCAGGGCGCGCGCGTCATCCTCGGCGACAGCCGTCCTGTCGGGCAGCTCGTCTATTCGAATGCCGATGGCGACATCATCTCCATTTGCTTCCGCAAAGACGCGCAGCCGCCGGAGACCGACGACTTCAAAGAAACGATCAAGGACGAGATCGGCCTCGTGACCTGGCACAATGCCGGCACCTCCTACGTGCTCGCCGGCCCCTCCGCCGAAGCAACGCTCGGCCAGCTTGCCATGGAGATCGCCACCGCGATCTGATTGCCGGAGCATGATGACGAGCGGTTTCGCACGACGTCGTGCTCGCCTTCTTTGATTTAAGGCACCAGCACCACCTTGCCGACCGCCCTCCGCTCCTCGATGGCGCGATGCGCTTCTGCCGCTTGATGCAGTGGGAAACGACCGCCGTCGATAACCGTCAGGGCACCCGCCGCGGCAAGCTCGAAGAGCGCGGCAATATCCTCCTGCACACCCTGAGGCGTCAGCAGCGGCAATAACGAAAATCCCTTGATTGACTGATTGTCATCGAGCATGTGCTCGACATCGGGCGCCTCAAGCCCAAACCGCCCCATCGCCGCCAGCACCAACTCGCCGCAAGGCGCCAGCGCATCGAGCGCCGCCCTTGAAAACGCGCCGCCAACGGTTTCATAGATGATATCCGCGCCGCGCCCTCCGGTCAGCCTCTTGACGCCCTCCTGCCAGCCGGGCGCCGTATAATCGGCCGCATGATCGGCACCGAGAGATAGGGAAAGCGCCCGCTTCTCGTCACTGCTCGCCGCCGCGATCACCATCTTCGCCCCGTCGCGCCTCGCCAGCTGCAGGAGGAGCGAACCGACACCGCCGGCTGCTGCGTTGACGAGAACGATTTTGCCTTTCACAGGACTGCGGCGTAGGAGGTGCAGCGCCGTCAACCCCTGCACCATCAGCGCGGCAGCCGCCTCGAAGGAGACCGCATCCGGCAGTGGCACCACCGCCCCGCCATCGACTGCGACGAACTCGGCATAACCGCCCGAACCGCGCCCGAACGCGAAGAGAGGAACGGCAACCCGCGCGCCAATGAGCGAGCGGTCGGCACCAGGCCCTGCTCGCTCGATTATACCCGCGACCTCGACACCGGGAAACATCGGCAGGTCGGGCGTTACGGCATAGCGGTCGGCCCGCATCAACACCTCGAAGAAGTTGACACCCGCCGCATGAACGCGGACGAGAACCTCGCTCGGCTCCGGCTCGGGAACCGGCAGTTCCACGAGCTCGAGGACATCGGGCGGACCGAAGCGAGTGAATTGAACGGCTTTCATGGCAGATGAACCTCACGTCTGGTTGGCGTGGGGCAGGTTTAGCAATAGGATATCAGGCAAAAATACACACTCTTTCGTGCCTTACCCACCAGGAGGTGACCATGGCTGAGCCGATGAAAAGACTGCCGGAATTGCCGGTCGAGCGCGCGTTGAAGGTGATCTCAGGACGCTGGAAGCCGGTCATCCTCTATTACGTCTTCTCCCGCCCGAAGCGTCTATCGGAACTGAAGCGGATGATGCCCGCCATCACCCAGAAGGTGCTGATCCAGCAGCTGCGCGAGATGGAGGAGCACGGGCTGGTCGCCCGCCAGATCTTCGCCGAAGTCCCCGCCCGCGTCGAATACAGCGCGACCGAACTTGGCCTCGGTCTCGAACCGGTGCTACTGGCGCTCTGCCAATGGGGTCAGCGCCACGCCGAAGCACGCAACGAAGCCGACGAGATCGCCGACTGCATCGTCAGGCCGCGCTGCGCTCCAGCGCCGCGCGTCTTTTCAGACGCGCATAGGGCGCTGTAACACTTTGAACTGCTGCATAATTTTATCGTTAAATCGATTCCGATTTAAGGAATTATGCAGTAGTGCGATCGCGGCCTGAGACCTGCCAAAATCAGGCCTTGCCAGCCTTCACGTCGAGCACGCGGTTGGCGGCCGAGACGATCGCCTCCAGCGACGCCGCGACGATGTTGGTATTGATGCCGGCGCCGAAGAGTTTGCCGCCGGGATAGGAGGTCTCGACATAGGAGATTGCCGCTGCGTTCGAGCCATGCTGGAGCGAATGCTCGGAATAGTCCTCGACCGACATCTCGATGCCGAGATAATGCGACAGCGCATTGATGAAGCCGTCGATCGGACCGTTGCCGCGCCCTTCGATGCGCTTGATCTCCCCATTGTCGGTGATCTCGGCTGCGACGATCCGCTGGCCCTTGTGCTCAGTGTCAGGATAGGTGTGATGGTCGACGAAGCGCAGGCGCCCTTCCGGCTGCGTCACGTAGCGCTCGATGAAGCGGTCATAGATGCGCCGGGACGGAAGCTCTTTGCCCTCTACGTCGGTGATGCGCTGGATATCCTCGCGGAATTCCACCTGCAGGTTGCGCGGCAGGTTCAGCCCGTAATCCTGCTGCAGGATATAGGCGATGCCGCCCTTGCCGGACTGCGAGTTGATGCGGATGATCGCCTCGTAGGAACGACCGACATCGCGCGGATCGATCGGCAGGTACGGGACTTCCCACACGGGATGATTGGCGACCTGTGCTGCCTTCATACCCTTGTTGATTGCATCCTGATGCGAGCCGGAGAAGGCCGTATAGACCAGCTCGCCGACGTACGGATGACGCTCGCCGATCGCCATCTGGTTCGAATATTCGAACACTTCCTTGATGCGCTCGATATTCGAGCAGTCGATCTCTGGATCGACGCCTTGCGTGAACATGTTCAGCGCCATCGTCACCATGTCGACGTTGCCGGTACGCTCGCCATTGCCAAACAGCGTGCCTTCGACGCGGTCGGCACCTGCCAGCAATGCCAGTTCGGCAGCGGCAATGCCGGTACCGCGATCGTTATGCGGATGCAGGGAAACGATCAGGTTCTCGCGATTGTCGAGGTTGCGGCACATCCATTCGATCTGGTCGGCATAGACGTTCGGCGTCGCCATTTCGACGGTGGACGGCAGGTTGATGATCAGCTTGTTATCGGGCGTCGGCTTGACGACCTCGATGACGGCATTGCAGATTTCCAGCGCCACATCGAGTTCGGTGCCGGTAAAGCTCTCCGGCGAATATTCGAATCGGTAACCGCCGCCGGCCTTCGTGGCCATATCGGTGATCATCTTGGCGGCATCGACGGCGATCTGCTTGATGCCCTGCACATCCTTGGCGAAGACGACGCGGCGCTGCAACTCGCTGGTGGAGTTGTAGAAATGCACGATCGGCCGATTTGCGCCTTCCAGTGCTTCGAAGGTGCGGGTGATGAGTTCCGGGCGGCACTGTACCAACACCTGCAGGGAGACGTTGTCGGGCACATTGCCCTCCTCCACGCACCAGCGGGCAAAATCGAAATCGGTCTGCGAAGCCGAGGGGAAACCGATCTCGATTTCCTTGAAGCCCATCTCGATCAGCAGCTGGAACATGCGCGCCTTGCGATCGTGGCCCATCGGGTCGACGAGCGCCTGGTTGCCGTCGCGCAGGTCGACCGAACACCAGACCGGTGCCTTGGTAATGGTCTTCGTCGGCCATGTGCGGTCGGGAATGTTCACCTGCGGATAGGCCCGGTATTTCATAGCAGCGTCGGGCATGCCTTTTGCGGGGGCCGTCTTGTTTGTGGGGGCCATCTTATTCTCGGAGGCCAACTTATTTTGGGAGGCCACCTTATTATGGGAGGATTGCGTCTTCGCGTCCATCGTATCGTCTCCTCGTCCCGGCATTTGCCGCTCTTAGCCGATCACGTCGGGCTTGGCGATAAACAAATGCGGACCTTGTCGGTCGTTAGGTCAATTTTGAAAGTGAGTCGCGAGGAGCGATGGCCGGGCGGGCTTTCGGCCGCCGGGCGCTCCTCAAAGGACCCGGCAACCGCGCGTAAGGCCGAGGAGAAGAAGCGAGGTCATGGCGCGCGTATTGTCACGGAGGGCGATGCGGCCGCGTGCAATCGTGTCAGAAATTCTGGCGCCAGTGGTCTTCATGACCGCGCTTATAGCCTCGGACGGTAAAGCTGGCAAGTCCTTGCGAGGCTTTTGGTCGCCGCCAACATTCGACCAACTGCCCAGCTATTGCCGCCGGAGCCGCTTGAAAGCGCCAGGATCCGACTGAGCTCGGTCTTTCCAAATCTTCACCAGCCGCGATAGCGCCAGCATCAGCCCACCCGCGATCAGGCCCCAGAAGGCGCCGGAAATGCCGCCGAAGGAAACGCCGGAGGCGGTGACGAGGAAGGTGATTGCCGCCGCCTCGCGCGAATCCGGCGCCTGGAAGGCCGACATCGCCGAGGACGAGAAGGCGCCGACCAGCGCCAACCCCGCTACCGCCTCGATCAGGATCGAAGGCGCGAGCGCGACAAAGGCCGTCACCGCGCCGGCGAGCAGCCCGAGAATGATATAACCGACGCCGGCGATCAGTGACGCCCAATAGCGCCGCTTCGGATCGGCATGGGCGTCCTGTCCGGCGCACATCGCCGCGGTGATGGCCGCCAGATTGACCGCGTGGCCGCCGAACGGCGCCGACAGCAGCGAAAAGAAGCCGGTGACGGCAAACAGCGGACCGGGCTTCGGATCGTAGTGGTTGACCTTCAGCACCGCGATACCCGGAATATTCTGCGAGGCCATGGTGACGATGAAGAGCGGCAGCGCGATCGAGACGAGGCCGGCAAGATTGAACACCGGCCGGACGATCTCCACCGTCGGCACCAGTGATTGTTCCAGCGAGCCGAGCGCACCGTCTGGGATATCGACGCCGAAGGCGAGCACCAGCACGAAGGCCGCGAGTGCTGCCGGCACTGCCCAAAGCCGCTTGAAGGCGCCGACGACGATCCAGGCGACGACGATCGGCAGACCGAACAGCGGATTGAAGCCGATCGCCTTCACCGGCGCGAAGCACAGGCCGATCAGCACGCCGGCGAGCATCGCATTGGCGAGTGGTGCCGGAATGGCTGCAACCGCTCGCCCGAGCGGCTTGAACAGTCCCGCAACGATAATCAGCGCAGCACAGATCAGGAATGCCCCGACCGCCGCATTGAAGCCGCCCTCGATCGCCCCGGTGCTTGCCAGCAGTGCGGCACCCGGTGTCGACCAGGCGATGCTGATCGGCAATCGGGTCACGGCACTCAGCACGATCGCGCAGACGCCCATGGAAATCGACAATGCCATCAGCCCGGAAGCCGCCTGTAGATCCGTGGCGCCGACCGCCTGCAGCCCGTGCAGCACAACGGCGAAGGAACTGGCGGAACCGACGAAGGCGGTCAGCAGCCCCATGAACAGGGCTTGGACGGAAAAATCTTTGAGCATGGCGGGACTCGAGCTGCGCGAATGGCGCATGGAGCATGATGGTTGCCCCAGGCGCAAGTCCGGATTCAGTGCTTACCGTTCAGACCTTGCCGCGAGGAGATCATCTCCGTTCAAGCACTGTCCGAAAACAGAACGCCCTCACCTGCGATCGGCAGGCAAGGGCGGGTTCTTGGCAGCTTTGGCTGAGAAAACTTAGATATCGGCCTGCGACGTCACGATCCGTGAAACGAGGCCATACTCCTTCGCCTCTTCGGCCGAAAGCCAGTAGTCGCGATCCGTATCCTTGTCGATCTTGTCGAGCGGCTGGCCAGTGGCCGCTGCCATGATCCTGTTCAGGCGCTCGTTCATCTTGATGATCTCGCGCGCCTGGATTTCGATGTCGGATGCCATACCGCGCGTGCCGCCGGAGGGCTGATGCAGCAGGAAGCGCGTGTTCGGCAGGCACAGGCGCCGCTCCTTCGGAGTGGCGACATAGATCAGCGCGCCGGCGGAGGCGACCCAACCGGTGCCGATCATCCAAACCTTCGGCTTGATGAACTTGATCATGTCATGAATGGAATCGCCGGATTCGACGTGGCCGCCGGGCGAATTGACATAGATGCGGATGTCCTCGTCGCTGGCCGCGGCAAGCGCCACAAGCTGCGAGCAGACCTTCTGCGCCAATTCCTGATTGATCGGTCCGTAGATGAAGATCGAACGCGACTTGAAAAGATTCGCCTCCGTTTCCTTGCCGAGCGGCAGTTCCTTCGTCTTGTCGTCCTGGTCTTCGTCGTTCATTCGAACCTCTTGGAGATGAATTCGGGTTCCTCGCACATAGTGCGACTCAATGCCTAAAACAATGCGGGAAAAACACAAGGCACCGAAGCGATGGAGATATCCTTAAGAAGCCGCGCGCCGTTCTGCAAGCCTTACTGAATTGTAACGGCGAAAGGCTTTGAAAAGCCTAAATCGGTTCCTACCTCAACCTCACGCGGCAAACGCCGCCAGCGCATAACCCCGAAATCGGAATCGATTGTCGGAAAGGATTATGCGCAGTTTTAAATTGATAGAGCGTCCTTAGCGCGTCCTGTCGGTCGCGCGGCGCTCTAGATCATTAGGAGACAGGACAATGTCACCCGAAGAACGCCAATTGCTGACCGCCCTCTTCGACCGCGTACGCACCGCCGCGGCCACACCGCGTGACCGCGACGCCGAGGCCCTGATCGACCAGGCGACGCGCGAACAGCCCTCCGCCACCTACTATCTGGCCCAGGCCGTCATCGTTCAGGAAAAGGGGCTGGAGGCGGCCGCCAACCACATCAAGGAACTCGAAGAGCGTGTCCGCCAGTTGGAAGCCGGCGAGAGCGAACACCACCAGGCCGAACAGGGCGGCGGCTTCTTGAGCTCGATCTTCGGCAACACCCAGACGCAGCAGCCGGCCCCAGTCCCCTCCAATCCTGGCCCCTCCAATCCCGGCCCTTGGGGCCAGCAGTCCCGCGGCTATGACGATTCCCGCGGCTACGACCGCGATGTCCGCCAGCCGCAGCAACAGCCGACCGGCCCCTGGACCCAGCAGGCCTATGCGCCGTCGGCTGGCGGCAGCTTTCTGCGCGGCGCGCTCGGCACGGCAGCCGGCGTTGCCGGCGGCATGCTGCTTGCCAATTCGCTGAGCGGCATCTTCGGGAACCACATGTCCTCGCTTGGCTGGGGCTCGCCCTTCGGCGCCAATCCCTTCGGCAATGCCAACGCGCCCACCGAGGAAACCGTCATCAACAATTATTACGGCAACGACGACACCCGTCAGGCCTCCGACAACGTCGACGACAAGGACAACGACAACGGCAACTTACAGCAGGCCGACTATGACGACAGCGACGATTCCACCGACGACTCGTCCGGCGACGACGTCACGGATGCTTGAGGTGTAAGGGCCAAGGAACGGGCGCCAGTTGGTTTTACATGCCGCACCGTCGCCCAGCCCTTCGCTTGGGCTCAGGGCGTTCGCTGCTGCAATCGATTCGCTGGATCGATTGCTCGGGCTGCGCCCGACCGCAGCTCACCCACGGCCGCGATAGGTGGCAACGCCCTGGTCCGGCAGCCACACGCCTTCCGGCGGCTTGCCCGTCTGCCAGAAGACGTCGATCGGAATGCCGCCGCGTGGATACCAGTAGGCGCCGATCCTGAGCCACCGGGGATCGAGCAGCTCGACGATGCGCTTGGCGATATAGACCGAGCAATCCTCGTGGAAAGCGCCGTGATTGCGGAAGGAATGGAGGAAGAGCTTCAGCGACTTCGATTCCACCAGCCATTCGCCCGGAATGTAGTCGATGACGATATGAGCGAAATCCGGCTGCCCGGTCATCGGGCAGAGCGAGGTGAATTCCGGCGCGGTGAAGCGCACGACGTAATCGGTGCCGGCATGGTTGGACGGCACTTTTTCAAGCACCGCCTCCTCCGGCGATTGCGCGGTTTCGGTCTGCTGACCCAGCATCGACAAGCTGGAAACATCGGTACTCGGCATCATGCCTCCTTGACGACTTTGACGCGGATGCCGTGAGCCTTTTCGCCCTCCGGCTCCACATGAATTGCGATAGTGGCGCCCTCATGAGCCGCCCTGATGGCATCCTCAAGGCGGTCGCATATATCATGCGCCTGCCGCACGGACATCCCGCCGGGCACCACCATGTGGAAATCGATGAAGGTGACGGTGCCTGCCCGCCTCGTTTTCAGGTCATGCACGCCGATCGAGCCCGCCGCATGGGTGGCGATCGCCTGCTTGATCGCTTCCTCCTCATGCGGCTCCACCGCCTGGTCCATCAGCCCGCCAATCGATTGCGAGATCACCCTCCAGCCCTGATAGAGGATGTTGACGGCAACGAGAATGGCAAGCACCGGGTCGAAGATCGCATAACCTGTCGCCAGCGCCAGCAGTAGGCCGACGAGAACACCGACAGAGGTCACCACATCGGACATGATGTGCTGCCCATCCGCCGTCAGCGCTGCCGAGCGATGTCTGCGTCCGGTCCGGATCAGCAACCGCGCCCAGATCGCATTGATGACGCCGGCCGCGAAATTGATCGCGAGGCCGAGCACGGGTGCATCCAGCATGCGCGGCTCGGCGAGATAACCAACCGCCTCGTTGACGATCAACAGGGCGGCGACGACGATCAGCACGCCCTCGGTGACGGCAGACAGATATTCCGCCTTATGATGTCCGAAGGGATGGTCGTGATCGGCCGGCTTCTGCGCATAGCGAATGACGAAGAAGGCAATGAAGGCGGCGACGACATTGACCGATGATTCGAGCCCGTCCGACAGCAGCGCCACCGATCCGGTGACCCACCACGCCACCATCTTCAGACCCATGACGCCGAGCGACAGCGGAATCCCCCACATCGCCAGCTTCCGAACCGTAAGATCGCCGTTGTCACTCATATCGTTCCCCTGCGGTTGCGAATGAATTGCAGCTTTCAAGCCGTTGAAACGCAAAACCGCCCACGCGAATGTCGCGCAGGCGGTTCAGTTCAGGGTGATATGGGCGATGATGGAGGATTTGTCAAAGGGGAATGACACGCCGTTCACAGGCGTTGCCGGCCTTGGCGGGAAAGCGGCCCTCGCCGAGCGATCCCCGATGCTCGGTACTGCGCCGGCTCAGGGAGTCAGATCGGCAAGGACAGGCTGCGGCCAGCGCAGCAGAGCTGCCTGCCCTGCAGACGTCAGGGCGTAAACACCCTTTTCTATCCGCTCGAACCATCCGTAGACATTGTCGCGCAGGATCGGGCCGGCGTTGGGCACAAGCGCCTTCATCTCCCGCGGTCGCTTGAGCCCTCCATCAAGTGCTGAGGCGCAGAGCAACGCCTGCTGGCGATAAGCGGTCATGATCGGCGACCGCGAACCGCCACCGACGGCGGGATCCCCACGGCGGCGCTGATGCTCCTTGACGAGCCGCGAGCGCCGCTTCGGATTGGTGCGCGGCATAGGCGAGACGGAACTGACGATGACGCTGACCTCGCCGCCGTCGGAGACGCCGAGCATGCCGATACCGAGCCGCCGGCAGAGGTCGCGGTAGCGTCTATCGGCCTCTCGGCCGCGGCCTTTGGCGGAAACGCGGGCCGCAACCCAGACTTCATCGCTCATCGCCGCGCGATCGACCGCCTGGAGAAGCAGTTCGAGGTTGAAGGAGAGTTTCAATTCGCAGACCACCACGACCGGCGGCTCGGCACCGCTCAAGCCGACGAGATCGCATCCGCCGACCTCGCCCTTCACGACAAAACCGGCCGCCTCCAGGAACGCTTTGATCGGCAGGTAGAGCGACGTCTCCATGATGAAAACGGCGCCTCAGGCGGCGTTAAGATCGGCAATCTCGCCATATCGTGCAAGCAATCGCGGCGACGACATGTCGCCGGTTTCCTCGTCGACGATCACGGCATAGGCCGCCACGCCGACGAAACGCTCAGCCATCGCCGAAGCGATCTTTTCCGCGCTGACGGAGTTCGATGCCTGCCGCATTTCTCCGGGCACGAGATTGCCACGGTTCTTGCGATAGGGGAGAACGATGAACTTTTCAGCATTGGCCACGGCGATAGGTTCCAATTGATCGTTCCTGAAATGTTCTGATTTGCAGGAAGAAGTCAAGTCTCGGCCGACGACCCAATGGCTAGCCCTTCCCACAGCAGGAAGGGCCAGCCGAATTTACGGTCAGGCAGCCTTCGTCTTCACCTTGCGTGCCAGATGCGCCACGACATTTTCGATCATCCGCATCCCGGCATCGCCACCGAGCGTCATGATCGACTCCGGATGGAACTGCACTGCGGCGATCGGCTCCTTGGCATGTTCGATGCCCATGATCGTGCCGTCGTCGCTTTCCGCCGTGATGATGAACTCGCGTGGCAGCGTCGAGGGATCGGCAAAGATCGAGTGGTAGCGGCCGACCGTCACCTCCTTGGCAAGGCCGGAGAAGACGATGCCTGGCTCCAGCACGCGGATGCGCGACGGTTTGCCGTGCATCGGCAGCGCCAGATGGCGCAGTTCCCCGCCATAGGCTTCGGCGAGCGCCTGCAAGCCGAGGCAGACGCCGAAGATCGGCAGGTTGCGCGCCCGCGCCTTCTTGATCGTCGCCTTGCAGTCGAAATCCTTGGGCGTTCCCGGTCCGGGCGACAACACGACGAGATCCGGGTTCAGCCTGTCGAAGATTTCCTCCGGCACCGGCGTGCGCACGGTCGAAACCGTCGCCCCCGTCTGGCGGAAATAATTGGCGAGCGTGTGGACGAAGCTGTCTTCGTGATCGACGAGCAGGATGCTGACGCCCTTGCCGACGCTCGCAACGTCGCGCTGGATCCTGCCGGAATTGCCAGTCTTGGCGTCTCGGATGGCGGAAAGCATGGCGGAGGCCTTCAGTTCTGTTTCGGCTTCTTCTTCGTCGGGAATGGAATCGTTGAGCAGCGTCGCACCGGCGCGCACCTCGGCGATACCATCCTTGATACGCACGGTGCGCAGGGTCAGGCCGGTGTTCATGTCGCCATTGAAGCCGACCATGCCGATCGCCCCGCCATACCAAGCGCGCGGGCTTTTTTCATGGCTCTCGATGAAGCGCATTGCCCAGAGCTTCGGAGCGCCGGTGACGGTGACGGCCCAGGCGTGGCTGAGGAAACCGTCGAAAGCGTCCATGTCGTCGCGCAGCCGCCCTTCGATATGGTCGACCGTGTGGATGAGGCGCGAATACATCTCGATCTGCCGGCGGCCGATTACCTTGACCGAACCCGGCTCGCAGACACGGCTTTTGTCGTTGCGGTCGACATCCGAGCACATGGTGAGTTCGGACTCGTCCTTCTTGGAATTCAGGAGCTTCAGGATCTGCTCGCTGTCGGCGATCGGATCGTCGCCGCGCTTGATCGTGCCCGAAATCGGGCAGGTTTCGATGCGACGGCCAGAAACGCGCACGAACATTTCGGGTGAGGCGCCGACCAGATATTCCTGATGGCCGAGATTGATGAAGAAGGAATAGGGCGACGGATTGATCGCCTTCAGCCGCTTGGAAATGTCGGACGGCTTGCTGTCGCAGCGCTCCATGAATTTCTGTCCGGGCACGACTTCGAAGAGGTCGCCCTTGCGGAAACTTTCCTTCGCCTTGGTAACGAGCTCGGCATATTCGCCCGGCCGGTGATCGCTCTTCGGCGGAATGGCATCCGTGTGTTTGAAGGGTTCCGCCGCGATATCCTGGGCCTTGCCCTCGGTCGACACGCCGCCTTTTTCGAAGTCGTAACGGTCGACCCAGGCCTTGGCGGCATAGTTGTCGACGACGAGGATCTCGTCCGGCAGGTAGAGCACCATGTCGCGCTGGTCCGAGGGCCGCGTCAGCTTCAGATCGATTGCGTCGAACTGGAAGGCGATGTCATATCCGAAGGCGCCATAGAACCCGAGGCTCGCATCCGCCTGCGAATAAAACAGGTCGGTGACGGCGCGCAGCACGGTGAAGACCGTCGGCATCTTCGAGCGTTCTTCCTCGGTAAACACCCGGTCCGGCGTCTTGACGGTCAGGTCGAGGCGACGGGCCGAGGAAGCGCCGAGCACGATGTCGGACACCGTCTTCAGCCGCTCAGTCACGAAGCCGAGGATCACTTCCCCGCGTTCATTATAGGCCTCGATCCAGACGTCACGCCCGAAAGAAGAGATGCCGAGCGGCGGATCGACGACGGCTGTATCCCAGCGCGTATAGCGGCCCGGATATTCGTAGTTCGACGAAAACACCGCGCCGCGGCGCTCGTCGAGCTTGTCGACATAGGAAGAGACCGCATCGCCGTAGGGGATCGCCCGCCGCTGCCGCGTGACTGATATGCCGCCCTTGGTCTCGTAGATTTCCGCACCATCATCCCGCAGGATCGTTACCATTGTTCCACTCCGTTATCGGGGCCCGGACGACAGGCGGCCATAAAACAAAAAAAACCGCCTCGAAGTTTCGGGCGGCTCACTCGTCGTCTTTGAACACGATTGGTCGAGGCCGCCTTAGCGAACCCACCACCAAACTGCAATGTTCAAGGACTTGATCATGAAAAATTGTTAGCCTGAGATCAGCCATTGCGCAAGAGGCGAATGCGGGAATGAAAAAGGGCGACCCGAAAGCCGCCCCTCCCCAACCTTGAAGAGGTGATCGCGATCAGAAAGTCTTGGTGATCGACACCTTGAACGTACGGCCCGGCTCCGAATACCACTCCTGCGGCTGCGACGCCGTCACCGAGGTCAGGTTGACGTCGCGCACGGCGAGCGCGTTGTAATGTTCCTGATCGAAGATGTTGTACACACCCCCCTGGACCCGCAGACCCTTCAACTGTTCCGGCGTCCACCATGCCGTCAGATCGACGACACCATAACCGGGCGCATCGAATGTGGTCGCAACATCGTCGTCAGGCATGGCTGCCGAAAGCGTAGAGGAAAGATCGAAGCCGTAGTTGTCGTTGCTCCAACCACCGCCGATGATCGCCTTGAAGGGAGCAACCGATCGCAAGTATTTGCCCGTATCCTCGTTACGGCCATAGGCATAGGCAAGCGACGCGTGCAGGTTGATGCCATTGTTGAACGTCTTGACGGCACTGGCTTCAATACCCGAGATCGTGGCCGCGGACACGTTCGTGTAGTTGAACTCCGTAAAGCCGGTCGCGTCCCTGGTTGTCACCGTCTCGATAAAGTTCTGGTAGCGGGTGTGGAAAGCCGCAATCCGACCGGTAAAATCGCCCGTGTCGAAATTGGCGCCGATTTCGACGCCGCGGCCGATTTCCGGTTCCAGATCAGGATTGCCAAGCTGGGCGTAGCGGCCCGTCGGGTTGTAGAAGCGGCTGTAGAGCTCGTCCACGGTGGGTGCACGGAAACCGACTGCCAGCTGCATGTAGAGCTGCACGTCAGGCGTCAGCTCGTATGTCGCAAGAATCTTCGGCGACAGGCCGGCTTCCGTCCGATCGTTCAGATCCCCGAAACGGGTAAGCCCGGTATTGCTTGCGAAACTTCCGCCGGTCGAGGGATTGTAGTTGAACCAGTCGAAGCGGAAGCCGGGTGTCAACGCGAAGCCGGTATTACCGATTTCGATCTTGTCTTCGAAGGTCAGCCCAAGATTCTGGCTATCGACATTGGGCACTTCCGCCTGGTTGTTCAGCGCTGGGCACGTTGTGGGCGTCGGGCAAAGGGCCCAGCTATACTGGCTCCAGCTGGAAACGCCGACATCGAGGCCAACGCGAACGGAGTGGCTGAGACCGGAATATTCGAAGTCCTTCGTCGCCGTGCCGCTGAAGCCCCAGGTTTCGTTTTCTATCTCGTTGTTACGGCCATAGGCCACATTGGCAGTCGTACGGCCCCTGCTGCCGGCTTCCTTCTTCAAATCCAGCCAATAAAGCGTGGCGCGCGCACTGCTGAAGAATGCGTCGGAAGACTGCGCCTCATAATCGTAATCGAGAGAAACGCGGTCGCGGTCGCGCAGTTCGCGGCCGTCATAATTGTCGATCAGGAAGTTACGGGGCGTAGTGCCGCCCTGGAGTTCGCGCAGGTCGGTCTTGAGATCGCGGCGGAAGCGTTCGGCCGTCAGGCCGATGCGATGACCGCCTTCCAGCTCCTGTCGCAGCTTGAAGAGCAGGTTGTGCTGGTCGAAATCGGCGGGATCCGCCTCGGTGCGAGGACGGCCATAGCTGTCATTGTCGCCCATATTGTCGCGTTCATGGCCCTTGCGGTAGCCGCCCTGAAACAGGATCGACGTGTTGCCGATCTTCTTGGCAGCGGCGGCCGAGCCGGAAATACTGCGGTCTTCACTGTCATATGTCGACTTGACGATCGCACCCCAATCCCGGCCTTCGGGAATAAGATCCTCCGGCTCGAGCGTATTGAGAACGATGGCGCCGCCGAGCATTCCCGAGCCACCCTTGCTCGAATCCGCGCCGCGCACGATATCGAGCGAGGAGAGCGAATCGAAATCGAAGGTGTCGCCGCCGCCATTGGCGTTGGCCGGCGCGAAAGCGCCCTGGCGCGAACTATTCGAAATATACGGGATCGGAATGCCGTCGATGGTGGTCAGGATGCGTGCGCCGGAAAGGCCGCGCAGGTTGAAGCCCGCGTCGCCACGCGAATAGTTCACACCTGCATCGACGCTGCGGCCGATATCGTCAAAATTGGTGACTTGCTTCTCTTCCAGAGTCTTGGCGGTGATCGCGGTCGCAAGCGGCGTGTCGGCGACGCTGCCCGGCGCTACGCGTTTGCCCTTGACGACGATCTTCTGCAGGACGGTGCTGTCATCTGCAGTGGCTTGTGGCGTGGTTGCCGGAGCACTTTGCGCGAAAGACTGCGAAACAGGAAGAACAACTGTGGCTGCCGTGCAGACCAATAGAACCGAGCGCCAATGCCGGACGATCATAACCTACCCCTTAATGATGATTACCGGGCTGGCTGGTCGTGGCGCGTCGAACGCTCGAGGGGCTGGCTGGGCTTTGCGGATGAAGACGATGCAGAATTCCGCCTTCTTTTTGCCGCATAAAAAACATGAGGAGTATTGTCAACATAAAGCAGCGATTTATGTTGAATAAACCAATCAGGTTTTAATGATCTCTCCGGACGTTGCGAAATTGCAACGAAATCCGCCCACTTGCGTTATCCCTAGCTATCGACACCAGGGAATCGGATGCGTTGAGAAAACTTGCGATACTGGCGATCCTTCTCGCCGCAACCGCCGTTCTTGCCGGTGCCCGCCTGCCCGTTCACGGGCCTCTGCCACAGCAGAGGCCCGATATCGAGGGCACTTCCGCACCCATCCCCGATTCAAATGCCGAAGGCACGCAACCGCCGCCGGCCGCAGAAATGCCCACTCCTGAACCGAAGCCCGACATTCAAAAACCAGAGACTCAAAAACCAGAGACATCGACACCGAACGAACCGACGACACCGAAAACCGAACCCGCCAAACCGATGCAGGGACCACCACTTCCCCCTGGGAAGGAAAACCCGCAGGCTCCGACGGAGGAGAACAAGCCCCCCGCCGCACAAACACTTGAGGAACAGCATCTAACGATCGAGCCCGAAAGCGATGCCGAGCACGCCGAGTGCACGGCTGCGCTTCAGGCCCTGGGCGCCGTCTTCAAGGACACGCCACGTATCGACGACGGCAATGGCTGCGGCATCGACAAGCCGATCATCATCTCCGAAGCCCTACCCGGCATCAAGCTGAAGCCGGAGGCGACGATCCGTTGCCCGGCAGCGCTTGCCCTTGCCCGCTGGATGAAGGAGAGCGTCATTCCTGCCGCCTCCACCGCTCTGCCGGAGCAAGGCCGCATCACCACCGTCAACCAGGCGTCTGCCTATATCTGCCGGCTGCGCAACAGCGCCGAAACGGGCAAGATCTCCGAACATGCCCGCGGCAACGCCATCGACATTGCGAGCTTCCATTTCGAAAAGGGCGAGGATGTCGCCGTCCGCTCCCGCCGCGAGGATCCGACACTCACCGGCGCCTTTCAGCGCACCGTCAGCGCCGCCGGCTGCCTCTACTTCACCACCGTACTCGACCCGGAAAGCGACGCCGCCCATGAGACGCATTTCCATCTCGACGTGATTGAGAGGAAGGGTAGCTATCGCTATTGCCACTAGTCATCCCGGCAAGCCGTGAGTGGATCAGAACAAGCCCTCAATATAGCCCTGGTCGTTCAGGAAAATGCGTTCCGCCGACGGTGATTTCGGCAGGCCGGGCATCGTCATGATCTCGCCGGTGATGGCAACGACGAAGCCGGCTCCCGCCGAAAGCCGCACCTCTCGCACCGTTACGATGTGGCCTTCCGGCGCACCGCGCAGGTTCGGATCGGTGGAGAAGGAATATTGCGTCTTCGCCATGCAGATCGGCAGATTGCCGTAGCCCTGCTCCTCCCATGTCTGCAGCTGGTCGCGCACCGCCTTGTCGGCCGTCACCTCGCCGGCATGGTAAATCTTCGAGGCGACGATCTCGATCTTCTCGAACAGCGAAAGGTCGTCGCCGTAAAGCGGATGGAATTTCGCCTGCCCGGATTCTGCCAGCTCCACCACCTTGTGCGCCAGGTCCTCGATGCCGGCCGAACCCAGCGCCCAGTGGCGGCAGAGAATCGCCTCGGCGCCGAGTCTCGAGACAAATTCCTTGACTGCCGCGATCTCGGCGTCGGTATCCGAGACGAAATGGTTGATCGCGACGACGACGGGCACGCCGAAACGGCGCACATTGGCGACGTGCCGGCCAAGATTGGCGCAGCCCTTCTTCAGCGCCGCGACATCCTCCGTGCCGAGATCTTCCTTCTTCACCCCACCATTCATCTTCAGCGCCCTGACGGTCGCGACGATGACCGCCGCATCCGGCTTCAGCCCAGCCTTGCGGCACTTGATGTCGAAGAATTTCTCGGCGCCGAGATCGGCGCCGAAGCCTGCCTCCGTCACCACATAATCGCCGAGTTTCAGCGCCGTCTTCGTCGCCGTCACCGAATTGCAGCCATGGGCGATATTGGCGAAGGGCCCGCCATGCACGAAGGCCGGATTGTTCTCCAGCGTCTGCACCAGGTTCGGCTGCATCGCATCTTTCAAGAGCACCGCCATGGCGCCGTCGGCTTTCAGGTCACGCGCATGCACCGGCGTCCTGTCGAAACGATAGCCGATGATGATGTCGCCGAGCCGCCGCTCCAGATCCTTGAGATCGGTGGCAAGGCAGAGGATCGCCATAACCTCGGAGGCGACGGTGATGTCGAACCCGCCCTGGCGCGGGAAACCGTTGGCGACGCCGCCGAGCGAGGAGACCATGCTTCTGAGCGCCCGGTCGTTCATGTCCATGACCCGCCGCCAGGTGATGCGGCGGATGTCGATATTCTCTTCGTTGCCCCAGTAGATGTGGTTGTCGACCATCGCCGCCAGCAGATTGTGTGCGGAGGTGATCGCATGGAAATCGCCGGTGAAATGCAGGTTGATGTCTTCCATCGGCACGACCTGCGCATAACCGCCGCCGGCCGCTCCTCCCTTGACGCCGAAGCAAGGGCCGAGCGAGGCCTCGCGGATGCAGACGACGGCTTTCTTGCCGATCCGGTTCAGCCCATCGCCGAGCCCGACGGTGGTCGTCGTCTTCCCCTCCCCCGCCGGTGTCGGATTGATCGCGGTGACGAGGATCAGCTTGCCGTCCTTCTTGCCCGCTTGTTGGGCGATGAACTCGGCGCTGACCTTCGCCTTGTCGTGACCATAGGGAACGAGCTGCTCGACCGGAATGCCAAGTTTCGCCCCGATTTCGAAGATCGGCTTCTTGGCCGCGGCGCGCGCAATTTCGATATCGGATTTGATGGCTGGCATGGATGTTCCCCCGTCCCGACCTCCGCGGGCGCGGAGTGGCTGTTTTCCCTTCATCGAGATAGCGAAATATCAGCGGGGTGTGAATAGCGCCACGCCTTGCGGCCGCCACGCTTGCAGCGCCGCGCGTCTTTTCAGACGCGCAAAGGACGCTGCAACACTTTGACCCTACGCATCGACCCGAAAATCGGTTTCGATTTTCGTGTCGATGCGCTAGGCGTTTATGTGGCGGTCAGCGATCGCGGCTTCACAGGGTGAAAACATGAAATCACTGGAACTCATAATCGAGCGCATCATCCTGTCGAGCCGCTGGATCCTCGTCGTCTTCTATATCGGCCTCGTAGCGGCGCTCGCCGTCTATGCCGTTTCCTTCGCCTACAAATTCCTCAAGATCGCCTCTGGCGTCTTCGAACTCGACGAGGCGGAGATGATCCTCGCCATGCTCGGCCTGATCGACGCAGCCCTCGTCGCAAGCCTGATCGTCATGGTGATGATCTCGGGCTACGAGAATTTCGTCAGCCGCTTCGATGAGGCCAGCGAGGCCGACAACGAGGTCTCCTTCCTCGGCAAGCTCGATTCAGGCAGCCTGAAGATCAAGGTCGCCTCCTCGATCGTCGCCATCTCCTCCATCCACTTGCTGCAGGTCTTTCTCAACGCCGACCAATACGAGGACGGCAAGATCATGTGGCTCACCCTGATGCACCTGGCCTTCGTCGCCTCCGCCGTCATGCTCGGCTTCCTGGAGAAGCTGATGAGCGTGACCTCGAAGAATGATCTTAAAGACAAAGGCTAACGGCGGGCACGAGGACACCTTCAGACCGGTGAACGAGCAGTGGCCCAAGACAACAGCGCCGGACCGTCATGAAGTGCCTTTCCGCAGTCCGATATCAATTTGCCAAGGCCGCAGCAGGAACGATCTCGGCCTTCTGATTTCTGGGGCAACGGAGACTTTCCTTCGCGTCCGGTCCACAGACATGCGAGCCGGGCTCTTCACCATAGGGGATGATACCATTGATGATGCCAAGATCGAGCGCCTGAGAACGAAGTATATTCCCTTGCTCAATTGATGTCGCAAGCATCATCATCTCGTATGTCTCGGCCCGGACGCCCATCTCGTCGAAATAGGCGAAGAATTTCGTATATTCAGCCGCCGCGGGTCTGACGAGGCCGATAGCGGAATATCCGACAATCCGCGGCGTTCCGCTCGTCAAGACAACAGTACAGGTCGAAAGGCAGTACGCACGGCCGGCAAAGACTTCGCCCTCGGTCGGTCCGCTTTTGGCGATGCTGGCTATGCAACGCGGATCCAGCTTGGGACAATTCGGCAATTGCGTTCTGCCAATTGATGTCTCCAGACCTGCAGCACGGACCATACGCCCCATCGCGAAAGCCGCATCCATGTCCCCGCCATTAGACTGAAGAACAACCGGTAGCTTTCTTTCGCCGAGCGTCTTCAAGATTGCTTCCAGCCGGGCCGGTGTATCCGGCGTGATGTCTCCATCCGCGGAAATCCACTGTGTGCACTCTTCCTGGCAATTGCCATGGTACATCACGAGAAAGTCCATCGGCCGGGTTCTCGGCAAAGTCTCGCTTGTGTCTGCGGCCGCATCCTGCACGGGCGCTTGAGATACCGTCGCCTTAGCCGGCACAGGCGCTTCGGCTACCGGATGGCCGTGACAGATAGCCTCGGCCATGGCATCCGGCGCGCAGAGCGGCATGCCGGGCCGCTCATTGTAAGCTAGGACGTCCGTCGCAAGCCCCATTCGAACTGCGTCTGCGGGCGCTACGATGTTGATGCTGTCAGGCGTGGCGCCCATCATCAGACCGATCACATCCTGGCTGACGCCCATTTCTTTCAAATAGGCTGTCAAGGCAGCGGTGGCCTTCTTTCCAAGTTTGGTGGAACTGCTCTGCCCCGCCACCTTGCGCCCAACCTCCTTGCGGGAGATTTCCTTCTTCTTGCCATTCACGATCTTGTATTCGATGCGATAGGAAACACGCACCTTGTTGTAGACGGTCGTGATCTGGTGGACGCCGATAAAGGCCCATTGCGATGCGACACGCGACGTACCGCCGGCAAAGGCCAGCGGACAGGCAGAAAAGCAGTAAGCGCCGGCCGAATAGGTGTCACCGACCGCGGTGCCGTCCTTTGCGATAGCGGCTTGGCAGCGCGTATCCTCAACAGGACAATCTTTCAGCTGCGTCCCGCCGACCGCTGTTTCCAGCCCGGCCTTGCGGATCATCCGGCCCATCGCATAGGCGGCATCGACATCGCCGCCCTCCGAACGGAAGACGACAGGCAATTTCCGGTCGCCGATCTTCTTGAGAATTTTTCTCAGCCGCGCGGGCGTATCGGACGTTATGCGCCCCTCCGCCGATATCCATTCCGGACAGTTTTCCTGGCAGAGAAAACTACGCACGAGGATGAAGCTCATCGGCGGCTGTGCTGCCTTCTTCTCCTCGGCAGCCTGCAAGGTTGCCGCTCCGATCGGCAAGGTCAAAAGGAGAAAAACAAGTAATGATCTGAAAAATAAACACTTCACCAAAAAAGAAATTGCAAAGCGCACGATTAAATTGCCTCAGTTGTACTGAGCATACGCTTAGCAAGTGGATTGACTGCCAGCAAGCCGGATTTCGATGTGTGCTGCAGTCCTCTTATCCTTATTCTCTCATCGCAATCAGGCTCACATGGCGAACCATCGCGGCCGTGTTCACGCAGATCACCTGCCCCAGCGAAAGCCGCTGGAGCCCACCGCCTGTAGGCCAGTGCGAGAAGACCGGACTTCTCCCCGAGCTCTCCCAAGTGATTCTCTGCCTGCCCTGCTGTGCGTGGCTATAGCTATGCCGTCACGAAGGGCCTCAAGATACCGCAACGTTATTTTTGCAAGTCGAAACTCAATCAGAGCGCGATCTCCCGTGGCTAATTTTCCACAATTTGAATGAATCGGCTTGTCCTAAGTTAATTGGGGCTAGCATCCCGCAGATTTTCTGTATTTGATAGCGGTAACATTGAGGCTGCCGAGGGCGTACAAATGTCTTACATGACTACCTCTGAAAGACAGTCATTGCTTTCGGCAGAGCTTGCGAGCGCTCGAACGCGCAGCCTGTTTGCGCAGGCGCTCGGCAGGGTCTCCACAGCCTTCGGATTGTCGCATGCGACGCTGATGCACGCTCCCTCCCCCGAAGACCTTCTCTTGAAACCCCTGCTGATCGAAAGCTCGCTTCCGGCCTCCTATATCAGGGATTTCGACCGCGCCCATATGATGCGCGGCTGCCCTTTCGGCCTAAGGCTGAGGCAGTCCGCTGTGCCGCCGGCCTGGCACCTCAACGACGCCGTCAATGGTCAGGCTTTTCCCGCCGAACTGCGCGCCCTGATGCTGCGCCATGCCATACCGGCAGGCGTTGCC
Organism: Rhizobium beringeri; assembly: GCF_004306515.1. NCBI lineage: Bacteria > Pseudomonadati > Pseudomonadota > Alphaproteobacteria > Hyphomicrobiales > Rhizobiaceae > Rhizobium > Rhizobium beringeri. The sequence goes on from NZ_SILG01000001.1 coordinate 3,051,956, forward strand.
ATGCCGACCATCGCAGCCGACGGCCAGCGCCTGGTCTTTTGGTTCTGCGGCGAGCGCGCCGCACTCGGTCAGAGCGAGATCAACGAGCTGGTAATGATCATCCTCCATGCACTCGATGCATACAATGCAGTCAAACGCAACGAGGAATGCGCGCATACCGCGCTATCGAACCGAGAACTAGAAGTTGTGCGCTGGACTGCCCAGGGCAAGACCTCGATCGAAATCGGCCAGATCCTGACGCTCTCGGACCATACGGTGAACGCCTATATGACGAATGCGATCAAAAAACTCGATTGCGTCAACCGCACCCAGTTGGTAGCTAAGGCAATTCGATTGAAGCTGATCAACTGAGAAATCAGAAGAGAGTCAGCACGTCGTCCCGTGATCTGGGGGAAACGTGCCTCTTCACTTCGAACAGCCCGTCATTGACAAGACAGAACAATCCCGCGCCCACATCGGCATTACCGATGCGGAAGTCGTCCAGATGCTCGCTGCCTATCGTCTTTTCGGCTTCTGGCGCATCGACATCGAGACAGGACATTTCTTTGCAAGCGAGGATGTCCACGCGATCTTCGGCCTCCCCTATAGCGACGGCCCTGTCAACCTGACAGAGCTGATGTCGCGCATCCACGAGGAGGACCGCAGCCTGATCGCCCAAACCTTCGAAGAGGCGAGCCTTCACGGCGTCGGCTTCCATTTCGTCTATCGCGTCGACAATCGGCTTGGCGGCTACAAACTCGTGCGCAGCGTCGGCCGCTTCCGTGACGATGAAAGCGGCGGCGGCATCGTCGGCATCACCTATGAATTCGTCGAGAGACTGCGCGTCGTCGGCTTCGAGGACAACGCGATACCCCGCTGATTCAAAAATGATGGCGCGTCCTGCTGGACGCGCGGGATCCAAAGCATGTCGCGCAAAGATCGCGACGCGCTTTAGCGGTCGAGCACCGAACGGATCTCGACGAGGTTCGAGCGCACCCTCAGAATATAGAAGCCCATCGTGGCGAGATGGCTCGGCATGATCCAGCCATCCTCGCGCCCGTTCGAGATGATCGCCGGCTGGATGCGCAGCGCCGACTGGAACTGCCGCATGGTCCCGCCCCAGATCGCTCCGAGATTGCGTTCCGCCACCACCTGCGAGAAATCCGCCTGGGCGGCCGCCATGATCGCATAATAGCCGTAGAGCTGGCCGTAGGCGAACCAGAACCGGTCGTCGGCACGCGTATCGAACCAGCCGCGATTGTGGTTTTCCGAACGCTCGGCGAGCATGTCGGAGGTGCCGCCGAGATCGTTGGCGATGCGGTCGATGAACTGGACGAGATTGTCGGCACGGCCGTCGAAAATGGCGTTGCAGAGGGCGAGATCGGTGTTGAACTTGCGCAGGCTGCCGATCGCCGAGCGGTAATAGGAAGGCGTCGGCGTCTTCGGCCCGAACGGGTTGAGCCCGAAATACCAGCTGTATTCGTCGAACTGCAGGTTGCCGCGCGCGTTCTGCAGGTCGCTGTTGATACCCGACGTGCCGCGCACACGTCCGAGCGTGTCGACAAGCTCCACCGAGGTGCGCCGGACCGCCTGGTTGACACCGCGCTGGAACGACGCCTTGTTGTCGAAGAAGGGCGTGTGGTCCCAGTCGATGCCGAAGAAGCCCGCCTTGTAGAGCACCATGGAGGAAATCCATGCGTTCTGGTTGACGTTAAAATCAGTCAGGTCGGCCGCGACGTCGACGATCGCCGAGCGCTGGCAGGTCTTCGGCGCCGTGGCAGCAGCCCCCTCGGCGACCGGCACATCCTGCCCGGCTGCGACCTTGCGCTCCGAAAGCCGATATTGGTCGACGAATGCGGGATTGAAATTCGTCCAGGCCTGCGTCTGCCAGAAGAAATAGCCGTAGAGGGCGACCAGCAGCGCCACGAACGCGATGACCGGCAGCCGGATCATCCAGCTTCGGCGCTGATACCAACCGTGCGCGGCAAGAAAGGGCCAGAAGGCCCAGGCGGAAAACAGGCGGGCCCAACGGCCGATCGTCTGGCCGATCAGCCTGAAAAAACCGGCTATCCGGTCAAGCATCGTCGTCTCCTGTCAGGCGAGGCGAACATCGGGACATTGCCGCCCCGCTGCACCCCACATATGCGCTCGATGGGCCGAGCACAACACGAGCCCTTCGATTTTCCGGAATGAAAGCATTGGGAAGAGGGGTATTGTCTACGCCCTGCGGGTCAGGAGCGCAGGAAAGGCAGGTTGAAACGGAAGGACCTGCGCGCCGTGTCGATCAGAGGCGCTCCCGATGTTTCCGGCGGCGGTTCGGCATAGGTCGGAAACCTTCTGGCGAATTCGAGATCGGCACGGCTCTTGCGCCGCTCCAGATCCTGAGCGACCAGCATGCCCTTCTCGAACAGTTTGATCGGCGCAGCGATATCAGGAAAGAGTTCCGGCTTGATCCTCACCTTCATGCCCGGCCGGTCGGTATCGACCTGCGCCTGGTAGATGATCAGTCGCTCCTCCACGTCGATCAACAGCTTGCGCAGCAGCACGTTGCAGGCAGCGATCCGGCCATTCAGCGAATCGACAAAGGCCTGGAACAGGCCGATGAAGCGCTCGCGCCGCTGGCTGTCGTCGCGCATCTCGTGCTCCCCGGCGGAAATCCGCTCGGCTTCCGCCTTCAGCGCCCGCCGCTCCGCCTCCATCTGCTCCCAGTGCGCCCTGTTGCCGTAGACGCCGATACGGCCCTGCGTCGTCAGCGCCTTGGCATTGAGCTCCTTCATCTTGAGACGGGCGATATCGATCGAAACGACCAGCCGGCGCCGTTGCTCGACGATGTCGACGAGGTTGAGTTCGGCTGCCCTGTGCCGTTCGGTAAGCGCGGCGCGCTGGCCGGCGATCAGCCTGGCGAGCGCGTCCGATTTCGTCAAAAGGTCGAGCAGCCGCTCGATGACCGGCGCCTCGCGCACCCGTTCGGTATACATGCGCCACATCCGCTGGCGCGACACCCAGCCGGCCATCTTCTCACGCAGCGTCAGCCCCCGGAAACTATCGAGATCGGCAGAAACCTCGGCCGTCAGCCGGTCGAGGGAAAAGACCAGCTCGGCCAGTTGGGCGTCGAGCGCCGCAGCATCGGCGATATGGGCTTGGAAGCGGGCATTCTGCTCGAGGAAGACCTCGTCGGCCGACCGTGTTTCGTCGCCGCCGAAGGCGCCGATCGCAGCCACGCAATAGGCCCCCTCGGCCGCAATCCTCTCGGCAAGGCTGTCTGCAGCTTCGTACTGACCGTCGAATGGCGGGGGTTTGCGCACCTGATCTCTCCAGGGAATCTCCTGACCCCAAGCTAGAGCCTTTCCTGGTCAGATTGAAGCATTCTGTTGGCTCAAACGGAGTCGGATGCTCAACCGGCCGGCGCGGTCGCTTGCGGCGCCCAAGAAAACAGGCGGCGTCGCTGGCTTCAGACCGGCTCGGCGATCCAGGCACCGTTCATCGCGTCGTCCCAATGCCTGCGGCAGAGCGAGACATATTTCTCGTTGCCGCCGACATCGATCTGGGCGCCTTCGTGCAACACTTTTCCTTCCCCGTCGAGCCGCACCACCATCGTCGCCTTGCGCCCGCAATGGCAGATCGTGCGCACCTCACGCATTTCATCGGCGATCGCCAGCAGTTCCTGCGAGGCCGGAAACAGCTTGCCCTGGAAATCGGTTCTCAGCCCGTAGACCATCACGGGGATTCCGAGCCTGTCGACGACGCGGGCAAGCTGCCAGACATGGACAGGCGTCATGAAATGCGCCTCGTCGACGAAGATGCAGGAAATCGGTGCTCCTTCGCCGCTCAGCGTCGCAACCAACCGGAACAGATCCTCATGCGGCTCGAAGGGAATGGCGCTCGCCTCCAAGCCGATCCGCGAGCCGATGACGCCTCGACCCGCGCGCTCGTCGAAGGCGGCGATCAGCTGCACCGTGCGCATGCCGCGCTCCTGGTAATTATAGGAGGCCTGCAGCAGCATCGTCGACTTGCCGGCGTTCATCGTCGAGTAGTTGAAATAGAGTTTTGCCATCCGATTTCTCCTTGATCGGCTTATTGAAAGCTCGGAATGGCAAAGAAAAGCCCTGAGGGAGCGATAATCACAGGAATCCGGCTCGAAAACCACCGAAAGCCCCGGAAACAAGGCATTGCGAAAAAATCCGCGGACGTCGCAATCGCATGGGTCGATACGGCGCAAACGCACTGAGGTCGCTTGTCAAACTCGGTTATTGATGGTTGGCTTGGGAACTTAAAGACTGGGAGTCTAAAATGAAAACAACAAGCACGTTCAAACTCGTTACCGCAACTGCCGTCGCCGCCCTCTCCGTTGCGACCGCCGCCTTCGCCGCCGATCCCGACAGCTGCTCCACCGTTCATTTCTCGGACGTCGGCTGGACGGATATCACCGCCACCACCGCCACCGCATCCGTCGTCCTGAAGAGCATCGGCTATCAGACCGACATCAAGGTTCTCTCGGTGCCGGTCACCTACACCTCGCTGAAGAACAAGGACATCGACATCTTCCTCGGCAACTGGATGCCGACACAGGAAAAGGACGTCCGGCCCTATCTCGACGACAAGTCGGTCGAATCCTTCGGCCCCAACCTCGTCGGCGCCAAGTATACGCTCGCCACCAACGCCAAGGGCGCCGAGCTCGGCATCAAGGACTTCAAGGACATCGCCGCTCATAAGGATGAGCTGGACGGCAAGATCTATGGCATCGAGCCTGGCAACGACGGCAACCGCCTCGTCATGGACATGATCGAAAAGAACACCTTTGGCCTGAAGGATTTGGAAGTCGTCGAGTCCTCCGAGCAGGGTATGCTTGCTCAGGTCGCGCGCGCCGACAAATCAGGCAAGCCCGTTGTCTTCCTCGGCTGGGAACCCCATCCGATGAACACCAACTTCAAGCTGACCTACCTGACCGGCGGTGACGATATCTTCGGTCCGGATTTCGGCGGCGCCAAGGTCTTCACCAATGTCCGCGCCGGCTATCTCGACGAATGCCCGAATGTCGGCACGATGCTGAAGAACCTGACGTTCTCCCTCGACATGGAGAACCACATCATGGGCAAAATCCTGAACGACGGCAAAGAGCCGGAGGCTGCAGCTTCCGAATGGCTGAAAGCGAACCCCGCAGCACTCGAGCCCTGGCTCGCCGGCGTCAAGACCCGCGACGGCAAGGGCGACGCTCTCGCGGCCGCCAAGACCGGCCTCGGCCTCTGATGATACGAACGGGGCGGCTCGCCGCCCCGTTTCATTTTTGTCCGATTGTTGTTTTTCTGGATGGGCGCGCCCTTGAATTGGATCACCGAATTTAAGATTCCCGTTGGCCCTTGGGCCAAATCCTTCGTGGACTGGCTGACCTCGAACGGCGAATGGTTTTTCAACCAGATCGCCTTCCTGCTGTCGAGCGCCATAGACGGCCTGCTCTTCGTGCTGCAGAAGCCTCATCCGCTGATCGTCATCGCTGCCATCACCGCGATCGCCTTTTGGCTGCGCCGGTCGATCGCGGTCGCCGTCTTCACCTGTCTTGGGCTGCTGCTGATCGTCAACCAGGACTATTGGAAGGAAACGACGGAGACGCTCGCCCTCGTGCTCGCCGCCACCTTCGTCTGTATGGTGATCGGCATTCCGCTCGGGATTGCCGCCGCCCGCCGCCCTTGGATCTATGCTGCCATGCGCCCGGTACTCGATCTCATGCAGACCATACCGACATTCGTCTACCTGATCCCGGCGCTCATCCTGTTCGGCCTCGGCATGGTGCCGGGCCTGATCGCGACCGTCATCTTCGCAATCCCCGCCCCGATCCGGCTGACGCGCCTCGGCATCATCTCGACGCCGCCGTCCCTCGTCGAAGCCGCCGTCGCTTTCGGCGCGACGCCGATACAGGTGCTGCGCAAGATCGAGCTTCCCTACGCCACGCCGCAGATCATGGCGGGTCTCACCCAGACCATCATGCTGTCGCTGTCGATGGTCGTCATCGCCGCCCTTGTCGGCGCTCCCGGGCTTGGCGTGCCCGTCGTCCGTGCGCTGAACACCGTCAATATCGCCAAGGGCTTCGAGGCGGGCTTCTGCATCGTCATCCTGGCAATCATTCTCGACCGGATGTTCCGCACGGCGGGTGAAGGAGGCGGTGCATGACCGCAGTAAGCTTTAATAATGTCAGCATCATCTTCGGCGATCGGCCGGAAACCGCGCTTGCCATGGTCGATCAGGGCAAATCGCGCGACGAAATCGGCGCCACGACCGGCTTGGTGCTCGGCGTCGCCGATGCCTCGCTGACGATCGAGGAAGGCGAGATCCTGGTGCTGATGGGCCTTTCCGGCTCCGGCAAGTCGACGCTGCTGCGCGCCGTCAACGGGCTCGCTCCCGTGGTGCGTGGCGATGTCGCCGTCTCCACGACCACCGGCCCAGTCAACCCCTACAGATGCAATGCCAAGGCGCTGCGGGATCTGCGCACGCACACCGTCTCCATGGTGTTCCAGCAGTTCGCTCTCCTGCCCTGGCGCACGGTCGCCGAGAATGTCGGCTTCGGCCTCGAGCTCGCCGGCATGCCGGAAGCCGAACGCAAGCTCCGCGTTGGCGAGCAGCTTGAACTCGTCAATCTGACGAAATGGGCAGGCCGCAAGGTCAACGAGCTTTCCGGCGGCATGCAACAGCGTGTCGGCCTTGCCCGCGCCTTTGCCACCGGCGCCCCGATCCTGCTCATGGACGAGCCTTTCTCGGCGCTCGACCCATTGATCCGCACCCGTCTGCAGGACGAGCTCCTGGAGTTCCAGCGGCGGCTGAAGAAGACCATTCTTTTCGTCAGCCACGATCTCGACGAGGCCTTCCGCATCGGCAATCGCATCGCCATCATGGAGAGCGGCCGCATCATCCAGTGCGGAACGCCGCACGACATCGTCAAGAACCCCGCAGATCAGTATGTCGCCGATTTTGTGCAGAACCTCAATCCGATCAACATGCTGACGGCGGCCGACGTCATGCAGCCGGGCCTCGGCCAGACTGCCGCCGGCATGAGCGTCAGCGCCACGGCCCGCGCCGCGACCCCGCTCATCGATATCCTCGATGCCCTTGCCCGCCAACCGGGCAGTATCGGGATCGTCGAGAACGGCGCGATCGTCGGCACCATCTCGGCTCAGGATATCGTTGCCGGCCTCACCCGCCATCGCCGCAAGCAGGAAGCTTGATGTTTTCCGTCCGCTTTGTCACAAAGCGGATATGAAAGATCAGCCATCGCCCTTACGCGAAACCGACGACGATGCCCGCAAGCTCGCCCGCGTGCTTCTGCGCTCCGCCAGGCACGCGGCGATTGCCGTTCTCTCCCCCGAGACCGGCTTCCCCTTCGCCAGCCGCGTGCTCGTCGCCACCGATATCGACGGCACCCCCGTCATCCTGGTTTCGCAGCTGTCGGCTCATACCAGGGCGCTCGCCAGAGACCCGCGCGCCTCGCTCCTGACCGGCGAGCCAGGCAAGGGCGATCCCCTTGCCTATCCCCGTCTGACGACCCAATGCGTGGCAGAACCTGTCGAGCACAGCAGTCCATTCTACGCGCGGATCCGCACGCGCTTTCTCGCTCGCCATCCCAAGGCGAAGCTTTATATCGACTTTCCTGATTTCCTGTTCTTCCGTCTCAAGCCTGAGCAGGCCAGCCTCAATGGCGGCTTCGGCCGCGCCTACCAACTCGAAGGGAACGATCTCGTCATCCGGTCAGCCGCGAATGAGGAGATTGCCGCCGGGGCGGCAGAAACAGTGCGAGATTTAGTAGAACGCTATCCCGATGTGGAGGAGAGCCTTGCTACCAGGCTAAAGGCGCCGGAATCGGGTTCCTGGCGCATTTGTGGTGTCGATCCCTCAGGTTTTGACATGATTTCCGGCGATTTTCTGCTGCGATACGAGTTCGAAACCCTCGCTGTGGATGCCGATCACATTTGTTCAAACATATCTAAAATAGCATACTCGATACCTTAAATTTAGGTATATACAATCTTCGAGCCCAGTTGCTAGTTTTTGGTGTCAGTCAAAATCCCGGCTGGCGGCCTGCGCCAACACGCTTGATGTACGTTTCGCATTAGGAAGATAACATATGGAAACCTCTGATTTGGCCGATCACACGAACGTGGCGGCAGCTTTATTGTCGGCCATGGCAAACCCGAAGAGATTGCTGATCCTGTGTAGCCTGGTGAAGGGCGAAGTAGCCGTCGGCGCGCTTGCGACGCAGGTCGGGCTCAGCCAGTCGGCTCTCTCTCAGCACCTGTCGAAACTGCGCGCCCAAAAGCTGGTCAAGACCCGCCGGGACGCACAAACCATCTATTATTCGAGTACCTCCGAACCGGTCATGAAGATCCTGGCAACGCTCGAAGACATCTACCTCGTGCAGAACCGGAATAGATCCGCCGCTTAATGATAGCGCTGACATGAATGTTGGCCGATGCCGTGCTGCAAGGGAATGTTCCCGGAGGCTTGGCAACGATATTTCAGCACGTGAACCTTATGGCACGACCGGCAAATTTGCGATTTGCCGGTCGTGTCTTTGAAGGCCCTGGTCTTCTGCTCCTTTCGCCGGCGGGGAAGGAATTGCAGCCTGAACGCGGTGAAGCGCTCGCCCCGGGATCGACCGAAACAATTGAGCTTCCCGTTAGGAACCGTTCTCGGGACTTTTCCCGTTGACGCTTTGGGAAGCCCTGATAATTTGACCGGGCAGTAAAAATATGGGCGTAAAGCCCCCGGGAAAGGGCCGTCAGCGGCCAGGAGAACAGCATGTCCAATCGCCTCAACGCACCGAACGATCTTCGCGCCTTCTGGATGCCGTTTACGGCAAATCGCCAGTTCAAGAAGGAGCCGCGTTTGTTCGTTGGCGCCAAGGACATGTACTATACGACCCATGACGGCCGTCAGGTGCTGGACGGCACGGCTGGCCTCTGGTGCGTCAATGCCGGCCACTGCCGCCCGAAGATCACCGAGGCGATCCGCGAGCAGGCCGGCGAGCTCGATTACGCGCCGGCCTTCCAGCTCGGCCATCCCAAGGCCTTCGAGCTGGCAAACCGCCTGGTCGACATTGCCCCGGAAGGCCTGAACCACGTTCTCTACACCAACTCCGGTTCCGAATCCGTCGAGACGGCGCTCAAGGTGGCGCTCGCCTATCATCGGGTGAAGGGCAATGGATCACGGTTCCGCCTGATCGGCCGCGAGCGTGGCTATCACGGCGTCAATTTCGGCGGCATCTCCGTCGGCGGCATCGTCACCAACCGCAAGATGTTCGGCACGCTTCTGACCGGCGTCGATCACATGCCGCACACCCACCAGCCCGGCAAGAACAACTTCACCCGCGGCGAGCCCGAGCATGGCGGCGACATCGCCACCGAGCTCGAGCGTATCGTCACCCTGCATGACGCCTCTACCGTCGCCGCCGTCATCGTCGAGCCGGTGGCAGGCTCCACCGGCGTCTTGATCCCGCCGAAGGGCTACCTGCAGAAGCTGCGCGAGATCTGCACCAAACACGGCATCCTTCTGATCTTCGACGAGGTCATCACCGGCTTCGGTCGCCTCGGCGCCCCCTTCGCTGCGCAATATTACGACGTCAAGCCCGACATGATCACCGCCGCCAAGGGATTGACCAATGGCGTCATCCCGATGGGCGCCGTCTTCGTCACCTCCGAGATCCATGATGCTTTCATGAACGGCCCGGAGCACATGATCGAGTTCTTCCACGGCTACACCTATTCCGGCAACCCGATCGCCTCCGCCGCCGCACTCGCCACGCTCGACACCTACAAGGAAGAGGGCCTGCTGACACGCGCCGCCGAGCTTTCGGACTACTGGGCCGACGCGCTGCATTCGCTGAAGGACTGCCCCAATGTCATCGACATCCGGAACACCGGCCTGATCGGCGCGATCGAACTCGACCCGATCGCCGGCGAGCCGACCAAGCGCGCCTTCACCGCTTTCCTGAAAGCCTATGAAAGCGGCCTGCTGATCCGCACCACCGGCGATATCATCGCCCTCTCCCCGCCGCTGATCATCGAGAAGCACCATATCGAGGAGCTCTTCGGCAAGCTGCGGACGATCCTGCAGAACAACATCTGAGAAAGCTCCGAAGGCTTCGGCATCAGCGCCTGCGGCGGATCCAAGTCCGTGCAGGCTCTTTTGTTGCGAAGATGGATAGACTTCAGTTCACGGCGACGACGGAAAGGCAGAGGGCGAATTTCTTCAAGAGCCGACGATCGAAATGCCCTTCGTTGCCAAGCATCCATTTCAGTGCTTGGCTCGCGCTCCATGGCGCCCTGTACGGCCGCACCGAGGTGATGGCGTCATAGACGTCGCAAATCGCAGCGATACGCGCATTGAGACTGACCTGCGCTTCTGAAAGTTTGCGGGGATAGCCCTTGCCGTCGATACGCTCATGATGGTTGAGGCAGACGTCGAGAACGATCTCCGACATGCCTTCCTGACGCGACAGGATTGCGTGTCCCTTTTCCGGATGGTCGCGGATCATCTTGATCTCGTCCTCGTCCAGGGGGCCTTCCTTGTTGAGTATCTCGAGCGGAATTTCCAGCTTGCCGACGTCGTGCAGCAATCCTGCTGTGCCGAGCATCTGAACAGTCGTCTCGTCAAGTCCGAGATGACGGCTGAAAAGGATCATCAGCGCACTCACCGAAATCGAATGCAGGAACGTCGCCTCATCCCTGGATTTCAGACGCGTAACGCTTAGAAAGACCGTGGGATTCTGATCGATAGACTTGGACACCGAGGAAATCACCGGCGCCACCTGATCGACGCTGATCCCGTCGCCATGCTGGAGTCGGCCAAAAACGCTTTCCAGCACCTGCATGGATTTCTGGATGGTCTCGCGTGCCGCCTTGGTGTCGATCTCGATATTGCCGCCCGGCAGGCCGTCAATATCGAGGCCTCTGCTGGTGTTGATGATAACACCTGTCATGCCGCTCTTGCGAAGCTTCTGGGCATCGATTTCACGGCGCAGGAGAAATCTTCGTTTAGACAGAAGAGGATCCTGCCAGGCACCCTCGATCGCCTCGACAAACATTCCGGTGCGCACCTGTCTGGCTTCGACTCGCTTGAGCATCCAGCTCTCTATTCCTGAAATATCTCTCTGTTTATCGTCGACCGCTCTTTTGCATCGCAGCAATATATGCGCGAACAATGGTTCTACTCTAATTGGTAGAATCAAGTGTTAATCTCAAAGCAGAATTCTAATATTCAGACAGATAGAGAGAGCTTCCGCGAAATTCGGCAGGTTCATCGGCGCGCCGCTGACGCGCGGTACCGGCATCCTGCAGAGATAGGAAAACTGCGCCGAGATCGATGATTTTTGGACGATCTCGCGCCGGATCGGCTCAATTCTCGTTTCATTTTGTTATCAACTTGCGGAATCTCACCAAAATTCCTAGAAATCTTGCCGTTGCACCCATTCGAGCCAAATATGGCCGGGGGCGCATTGATCGCGCCGATATCGATCGTCCTTGGCACGGCCTTGGGGCCGTTGAACGATCCGGAAAAGCCGGCGCGACGCTTCATCGCGGGTCGAATGACCCCATCCAAGGAGACAGACAATGACCATCAAGACATTGACGGCGACCCTCGTCGCGTCACTCGCCTTTGCGCCGCTTGCCCATGCCGATATCACCATCGGCCTGATCGCACCGCTGACCGGCCCCGTCGCAGCCTATGGCGACCAGGTAAAGAACGGCGCCCAGACAGCCGTCGACGAGATCAACAAGAAGGGCGGGATTCTCGGCGAGAAGGTCGTCCTTGAACTGGCCGACGATGCCGGCGAGCCGAAGCAGGGCGTTTCCGCCGCCAACAAGGTCGTCGGCGACGGCATCCGTTTCGTCGTCGGCCCGGTGACATCGGGCGTCGCCATTCCCGTTTCGGACGTGCTTGCTGAAAACGGCGTGCTGATGGTCACCCCGACTGCGACCGCCCCCGACCTGACCAAGCGCGGTCTCACCAACGTCCTGCGCACCTGCGGCCGCGACGACCAGCAGGCCGAAGTCGCCGCCAAATACGTGCTGAAAAATTTCAAGGACAAGCGCGTCGCCATCGTCAACGACAAGGGCGCCTACGGCAAGGGCCTCGCCGACGCCTTCAAGGCGACGCTGAACGCCGGCGGCATCACTGAAGTCGTCAATGACGCGATCACGCCTGGCGACAAGGATTTCAGCGCGCTCACCACCCGCATCAAGTCCGAAAAGGTCGACGTGGTCTATTTCGGCGGCTACCACCCGGAAGGCGGCCTGCTCGCCCGTCAGCTGCATGACCTCGCCGCCAACGCGACGATTATCGGCGGCGACGGCCTCTCCAACACCGAATTCTGGGCAATCGGCACCGATGCGGTAGCAGGCACCATCTTCACCAACGCTTCGGACGCCACCAAGAGCCCGGATTCCAAAGCCGCAGCCGACGCGCTCGCCGCCAAGAACATCCCGGCCGAAGCCTTCACGCTGAACGCCTATGCCGCCGTCGAAGTGCTGAAGGCCGGCATCGAGAAGGCCGGCAGCGCCGAGGATGCGGAAGCCGTCGCGACCGCGCTGAAGGGCGGCGAAGAAATCCCGACCGCCATCGGCAAGGTCACCTACGGCGAGACCGGCGACCTGACCTCGCAGAGCTTCTCGCTCTACAAGTGGGAAGCCGGCAAGATCGTCGCCGCCGAATAAACCATCGCTGACCGTCGACGACCGGGCGCCCTTGCGGCGCCCGGTTTCGTTTTGCGGCACTCGCTTGTGGCGGCAGATCGGTTATAAGTTTCGGAATCGGTTGTAATGTGAGCAATGCCATGACCACCAAGCTCGAACGTCTCATCGACCAGGGCGTCGGCCGCGTGCCGGCCGATATCGTGCTGAAGGGTGGCCGTTTCTTCGACCTCGTTACCGGCGAACTCGTCCTGTCGGACATTGCCATCGGCGCCGATCGCATCGTCGGCACCTCAGGCAATTATGATGGCGAGACCGAGATCGATATATCGGGCAGGATCGTCGTTCCCGGCTTCATCGACACGCATCTGCACATCGAATCTTCGCTCGTCACACCGCATGAATTCGATCGCTGCGTTCTGCCCTACGGCGTGACGACCGCGATCTGCGATCCGCACGAAATCGCCAATGTGCTCGGAACCGCCGGCATCGAATTCTTTCTCGAATCGGCGCTGGAGACGATCATGGACATCCGTGTCCAGCTCTCCTCCTGCGTTCCGGCGACGCATCTCGAAACCTCCGGCGCCGATCTGCCGATCGAGCGCCTCCTGCCCTACCGCCACCATCCGAAGGTCATCGGCCTTGCCGAATTCATGAATTTCCCCGGCGTGATCCACAAGGATCCCGTCTGCATGGCCAAGCTCGATGCCTTCCAGGGCAGCCATATCGACGGTCACGCGCCACTGCTGTCCGGCAACGACCTCAACGGTTACCTCTCAGCCGGCATCCGCACCGAGCACGAATGCACGACTGCCGCCGAAGCGCTGGAAAAGATCCGCAAGGGCATGCATATCCTCGTGCGCGAGGGTTCGGTATCCAAGGATCTCGCGGCGCTGATGCCTATTATCACCGAGCGGCTGTCGCCCTATCTGGCGCTCTGCACCGACGATCGCAATCCGCTCGATATCGCCGAACAGGGCCACCTCGATCACATGATCCGCACGGCAATCGCAAGCGGCGTCGAGCCCTTGGCGATCTATCGCGCCGCCTCGATTTCGGCCGCCCGCGCCTTCGGCCTCAGGGACCGCGGCCTGGTCGCGCCGGGCTGGCGCGCCGATCTGGTGGTTCTCGACAGCCTGGAAAACTGCCGCGCCGACATGGTCTTCTCGGCCGGTCGCCGCGTCACCGATGCGCTGTTTTCCTCGCGCCGACCGGTTGCCCCAATCGGTCTCGACAGCGTCAAGGCCAGGCCCGCCAACGCAGCCCATTTCGGCGTCCCGGTCGCCGAAGGCGAAACGCCCGTCATTGGCGTACTGCCGGGCAAGATCATCACCGAGCATCGCCGTTACCGCCTGCCCGTCAGGGGCAACGAGACGACGGTCGATCTTGCCAACGATATCATCAAGGTCGCCGTCATCGAGCGCCACGGCAAGAACGGCAATCATGCCAATGGCTTCGTCCAGGGCTTCGGCCTGAAGAAGGGTGCGATCGCCTCGACCGTCGGCCATGACAGCCACAATATCTGCGTGGTCGGCGTCAGCGAAGACGACATGGCCTGCGCCGCAAACCGCCTCGGCGAGATTAAGGGCGGCTTCGTCGTTGTCGAAGACGGCAAAGTCACCGGCGAAATCGCCCTGCCCATCGCCGGTCTTATGAGCCTAGAGCCCTATGAGACGGTTCGCGACATCCTCCACCATCTGCGCAAGGCCGCCTTGGCGCTCGGCGCCACGCTGGAAGAACCCTTCCTCCAGCTCGCTTTCCTGCCGCTGCCGGTCATCCCGCACCTGAAGATATCCGATCGTGGCATGGTGGATGTGGACAAGTTCGCGCTGATTGGGTGACGCAATTCCAGGGCTGACTCCGCAGTGGGGCAACCTTTGACCATCGCCTTCAGAGACACAGCAGCACGAACATCAAACCCGCGCACAAAACCCGTCGAGCGCTGCAAGCCTCACCGATCCCGCGCCCGCTACCGCCTCGAAGCCCGGCATCTCAAGCGGTTCCCCGAGCACCATGCCATCAGGCAGGCGGAATTCCGCCGGTTTGCGCGTCAGGTTGAAAACGAAGAGCAGTTTTTCTCCGCCCTTTTCGCGGGTGAAGGCGAGCAGGTCCTGGTTGGTGCCGATGAAGCTCATCTCGCCATCGATCAGGGCCGGATGGCTCTTCCGGAATGCGAGCGTCTTGCGGTAGTGATGCAGCACGGAGCTGTCGCTCGCCTCCTGCGTATCGACGGAAAGCGCTGCCTGCTCGTAAGGCACCGGCAGCCAGCTCTTTTCCGCGGAGGTGAAGCCCGCATGGGCCTTGCCTGCCTCCCAGGGCATCGGCGTACGGCAGCCGTCGCGGCCCTTGAAGGCCGGCCAGAAGCGGATCCCGTAGGGGTCGCGCAGATCCTCGAAGGCGAGCTCTGCCTCGGGCAGGCCGAGTTCCTCGCCCTGGTAGAGGCAGATCGAGCCACGTAACGCCGCAAGCACAGAGATTGCCAGCTTGGCGATGACTGGCCGTTCTTCCTCCGACCGCGCGAAACGGCTGACATGGCGCATGACGTCGTGGTTGGAAAAAGCCCAGCAGACCCAGCCGTCCGTGACTGCCTTGTGGAAGGCCTCGACGCAGCCGCGAATATGCTCGGCGGTGAAATCCGGCCCGAGCAGATCGAATGTATAGCACATGTGCAGCTTGTCGCCGCCACTCGTATAGGCGCCAACCGTCTTCAGCGAACGCGCGCCATCGCCGACTTCGCCTACGGTCGTGCGATCCTCGTACTGATCGAGCAGCGCCCGGAAGCGCTTGAGGAAATCGACATTTTCTGGCTGCGTCTTGTCGTAGAGGTGGTTCTGCATGCCGTAGGGATTGCTGTCGGGCGCATCAAGGCCTGCATCATCCTCATCAGGCTGGTGCGGCGGATTGCTCCTGAGCAGCTTGTCGCAGAAATAATAATTGACCGTATCCAGGCGGAAGCCGTCGACGCCGCGGTCGAGCCAGAACTTCACCGTCTCGAGGACCGCATCCTGCACGGCCTTGCTGTGGAAGTTGAGGTCCGGCTGCGAGGTCAGGAAATTATGCTGGTAATATTGCCGGCGTACGCCATCCCATTCCCAGCCCGGCCCGCCGAAGATCGACAGCCAGTTGTTCGGCGCCGTACCATCCGGCTTCGGATCGGCCCAGACATACCAATCCGCCTTGGGATTGGTCCGGCTCGATCGGCTCTCGACGAACCAGGGATGCCGGTCGGAGGTGTGCGAGATCACCTGGTCGATGACGACCTTGATGCCGAGCCTGTGTGCTTCGGCCATCATCTCGTCGAAATCGGCCAGCGTCCCGAAGATCGGATCGACGTCGCAATAATCGGAAACGTCGTAGCCCATGTCGGCCATCGGCGACTTGAAGAAGGGCGAGAGCCAGATCGCGTCGACGCCGAGGCTGGCTATATGCGGCAGCCGGCGGGTGATTCCCCTGAGATCGCCGAGACCGTCGCTGTTGGTGTCCTGAAACGAGCGCGGATAGACCTGATAGATCACCGCGCCGCGCCACCAGTCCGCACTCCCGCCTGCCTGCAATGCCATCGGCTACATCTCCTGCCTCGTTTGCGCTCGCCACACTAAAGCGGACAAAACAAAAGACAACCAGGTGAAGCCGTGATGAGAGCGTGGCTGATGTCGCGGCACATCGTCGCGATCCGACAAGGGGGAGACGTATATAGGCTTGTCCACAACCCGTTTCCACCCTCCGGATTTGGGGTTGCAACGCAAAGCCTTTGCGATAATGTGCGCGCTGACCTGCACGTAAGAGGTCAAACACCGGGAACAAATGTCTAATAAAGGCGAAAAGCCTAGAAAGGTGGACCCACCATGAACCATTTCGCGAAAAAATTTCTCGCCTCTGCGATGCTTGGCACATTGCTGGCGTTTTCGGCCCATGCGGCCACGCTCAACATTCACAATGGTGGCGACCCGCAGTCGCTCGATCCGCAGAAGCTTTCCGGGGACTGGGAAAATCGTATCGCCGGCGACATTTTCGAAGGCCTCGTCACCGAGGACGCCAAGGATAATCCGATCCCCGGCCAGGCCGAAAGCTGGACCATTTCGCCTGATGGCAAGGTCTACACCTTCAAGCTTCGCGACGGCATCAAGTGGTCCGATGGCCAGCCGGTAACGGCAGGAGACTTCGTCTTCGCCTTCCAGCGCCTCGTCGACCCGAAGAATGCCGCCGACTATGCCTATCTGCAGTTCACCATCAAGAACGCGGAAAAGATCAACAAGGGTGAGATCACCGATCTCAACCAGCTCGGCGTCAAGGCGATCGACGACAAGACGCTCGAAATCACCCTTGAAAACTCGACCCCTTATTTCCTCAATGCCCTGATGCATTACACCGCCTATCCGCTGCCGAAGCACGTCGTCGAAGCGAAGGGCCAGGATTGGGTCAAGATCGGCAACATCGTCACCAATGGCCCCTACAAGCCCGTCGAATGGGTTCCGGGCTCGCATGTCACCACAGTCAAGAACGACCAGTGGTATGACACCAAGGACCTGAAGATCGACGGCGCGAAGTTCTTCGTGCTCGAGGACCAGGAAGCCGCGCTGAAACGCTACCGCGCCGGCGAATTCGATATCCTCACCGACTTCCCGACCGACCAATACGAGTGGATGAAGAAGAACCTGCCGGGCCAGGCGCATGTCGCCCCCTTCTCCGGCCTCTATTATTACGTCGTCAACTCACAGAAGCCGCCCTTCAGCGACAAGCGCGTCCGCCAGGCTCTCTCCATGGCGATCAACCGTGAAGTCATCGGCCCGCAGATCCTCGGCACTGGCGAGCTGCCGGCCTATTCCTGGGTTCCGCCGGGCACGGCGAATTACGGCGAGCCGGCCTATGTCAGCTGGAAGGATCTGCCCTATAGCGAGAAGGTCGCCGAAGCCAAGAAGCTTCTGACCGAAGCCGGTTTCGGCCCGGACAAGCCGCTGCACGCCGTCCTCAGCTACAACACCAATGACAACCACAAGCGCATCGCCGTCGCCATCGCTTCCATGTGGAAGCCGCTCGGCGTCGATGTCGAGCTCGTCAATGCCGAAACCAAGGTGCATTACGACCAGATGCAGCGTGGCCAGGTCGAAATCGGCCGCGCCGGCTGGCTCGCCGACTATAACGACCCTGACAACTTCCTGAACCTCCTGGTGACAGGCGTGCAGATGAACTACGGCCGCTGGTCTAATCCCGACTACGACAAGATGATCAAGGAAGGCAACGCCGAGACGGATCTCACCAAGCGTGCCGCGATCTTCAAGAAGGCCGAACAGCTGGCGCTGGATGAATCCGCCGCCCTGCCGATCTACTACTATGTCTCGAAGAACGTCGTTTCGCCGAAGATCGAAGGCTTCGTCGACAACATCCAGGACATCCACCGCACCCGCTGGCTGTCGATGAAAGAGTAAGGGAAAACGGTCCTTCCCGCGCCTTGCGGGAAGGACCGGCCCACGACCATGATCAAATACGCCCTCCGTCGCTTGCTGTCGACGATCCCCGTCATGTGGATCGCCGTGACAGCCTCGTTTTTTGTTTTGCGCCTTGCCCCCGGCGGCCCTTTCGATGGCGAAAGGCCATTGCCGCCGGTGATCCTGAAGAACCTTGCGGCCCACTATAATCTCGACAAGCCGCTCATCCAGCAGTACCTGATCTATGTCGGTGACCTGCTCCGGGGCGATCTCGGCCCCTCCTTCGCCAGCGAAGATTTCACCGTGGCCCAGCAGATCATGATCGGTCTGCCCTATACCTTTACCATCGGTACGGCTGCCTTCCTGATTGCCATTATTGCCGGCGTGGCCGTCGGCTGTCTCGGGGCGCTCTATCAGAACAAGGCACCGGATTATATTCTGGGCGCGCTCATTCTGGTGGGCGTCGTGCTACCGAACTTCCTGATTGCGCCCATCCTGCAGCTCGTCTTCGGCATCCATCTCGCGTGGTTTCCGGTCGGCGGCTGGGGTGACGGCTCGATCAAATACCTCATCCTGCCGATCGTCGTTCTGGCGCTGCCGCATGCCGGCCGTATCTCGCGCATCACGCGCGGCTCGATGATCGAGGTGATGAATCAGAACTTCATTCGCACCGCCAAGGCCAAAGGCATCGGCCCCCGCCTGACGGTCATGCGCCACGCGCTGAAGCCTGCGCTGATGCCTGTCGTCTCCTATCTGGGTCCAGCAGCAAGTTACCTTCTCACCGGCTCGCTGGTTGTCGAGAGCATCTTCGGATTGCCCGGCATCGGCCGCTATTTCGTCAACGCAGCGCTGAACCGTGACTACGGCATGGTTCTCGGCACGGTCATCTTCTACATGGTGCTGATCGTGTTCCTGAACCTTCTCGTCGATATCGCCTATGCGTGGCTCGATCCGAAAGTGAGAAACAGATGATTCTCAACCCCGCAAAGCGCGAGCTGCTCGCGCAGGAGCTACTGGAGGCGGAAGGCCTTGCGCCCGAAAGCCGCTCGCTCACCAAAGATGCGTTGCGTCGCCTCGGGCGCAACAAGGCGGCCGTCCTGTCGATCGTCGTCCTGACGCTGCTGATCCTCGTGGCCTTCATCGGCCCCTGGTTCATTCCCTTCAACTATGAGGATCCTGATTGGGCGGCTTTCCGCATACCGCCCTCGATCGAGACCGGCCACTATTTCGGCACCGACCCGAACGGCCGCGACCTTCTCGCCCGCGTCCTCTATGGCACCCGCGTCTCGCTTGCCGTGGCGCTGACGGCGACCGTCGTCTCCGTCTTCATCGGCGTGCTCTACGGTGCGGTATCGGGTTATATCGGCGGCAGGCTCGATGCGATCATGATGCGCTTCGTCGATATCATGTATGCGCTTCCCTATATCCTCTTCGTCATCCTGCTGATGGTGATCTTCGGCCGCAACGTCTATCTGCTGTTTGCCGCCATCGGCGCGCTGGAATGGCTGACCATGGCCCGCATCGTGCGCGGCCAGACGCTGTCGATCAAGCATCGCGAATTCATCGAAGCGGCCCGCGCATCCGGGCAGCGGCCGTTCAAGATCATCATCAAGCACATCATCCCGAACCTCGTCGGGCCCGTGGTTATTTTCGCAGCATTGACGGTGCCTGAAATCATCGCCACCGAAAGCTTCCTTTCCTATCTCGGCTTCGGCGTACAGGAACCGCTGACCTCGCTCGGAACGCTGATCGCCGAGGGGACCGATGCCATGGAAAGCATGCCTTGGCTGCTGGTCTTCCCGGCAAGCTTCCTCGTGGCTCTGCTGCTTAGCCTGCTCTTCATCGGCGACGGCCTGCGCGACGCGTTCGACCCGAAGGATCGTTAAATGACGGATACCCTCCTCGAACTCAAAGACTACTCGATCACCTTCAAGACGCCAGATGGAGAGGTGAAGGCGGTCTCGAACATGAATCTGACGGTCAGGCGCGGCGAGCGCATCGCCATCGTCGGCGAATCCGGCTCCGGCAAGAGCCAGACCTTCCTCGGCATCATGGGCCTGCTCGCCAAGAACGGCAAAACGACGGGACAGGCCCTGCTCGAAGGCAAGGACGTGCTGGCGCTGAAACCACGCGAGCTCGACCAGATCCGCGGCAAAGACATGGCGATGGTTTTCCAGGACCCGATGACCGCCCTCAATCCAACGCTGAAGATCTCCCGGCAGTTGACGGAGCAGCTCGAGGTTCACGGCGGGCTGACGGCGCGCGCCGCATCCGCCGCCGCACTCGATATGCTGAAACGCGTCGGCATCCCCGACCCAACACGACGCTTTCACCTCTACCCGCATGAGCTCTCCGGCGGCATGCGCCAGCGCATCGTCATCGCCATGGCGCTGCTCACCCGGCCGAAGCTTCTGATCGCCGACGAACCGACGACGGCTCTTGACGTCACCATCCAGGCGCAGATCCTCGATCTCTTCAACGACCTGACGGCGGAGATGAACACGGCGCTCGTCATGATCACCCACGATCTCGGCGTCGTTGCCGGCCTCGCCGACCGCGTCGCCGTCATGTATGCTGGCCGCATCGTCGAGGAGGCTCCCGTCGACGAACTCTTCGACAACCCGGCGCATCCCTATACCGCGGCACTGCATGCCTCGATCCCGCGCCCCGACCAGGATGTCGACGACCTCGTCGTCATCCCCGGCCGTCCGCCAAACCTGCAGCACCTGCCGAAGGGCTGCAATTTCTCGCCGCGCTGCTCGCAGGTCCAGGACGATTGCATCGATCGCCCGCCACCGCTCGAAACCCTGGCGCCGCACCATTGCGCCGCCTGTTACCACCCTTTCCCGCGTCGCGAGGAGCTGTTGAACCATGGCTGAACGATCGCTTCTAAGGGTCGAGAACCTGACGACCCAATTCGAACTGCCGGCGAAAGGCCTCTTCAAGCCGCCGATCTTCCTGACCGCCGTCAACAATGTCAGCTTCGACCTCAGCGAGGGCCGCACGCTCGGCATCGTCGGCGAATCCGGCTGCGGCAAGTCTACGCTCGGCCGCTCCATCTTGCGGCTGTTGAAATCGCAGAAAGGCCGCATCCTCTGGCAGGGCCGCAACCTTCTCGACCTGTCGGACGAGGAAATGCGCGCCGCCCGCCGCGACATGCAGATCATCTTTCAGGATCCGATCGCCTCGCTCGACCCGCGCATGACGGTCGGCGACATCATCGCCGAGCCGCTTACCGTCTTCGAGCCGAAACTCTCCAAAGCCGAGCGCACCGAACGTGTCCGCGAGATCATGACCGCCGTCGGCCTGGTGCCGGAAATGATCAACCGCTATCCGCACGAATTCTCCGGCGGCCAGGCGCAACGCATCGGCATCGCCCGCGCGGTCGTTACCAAACCGAAGCTCATCATCTGCGACGAGCCGGTTTCGGCCCTCGACGTCTCGATCCAGGGTCAGGTCATTACGCTTCTGCGCAAGCTGCGCAAGGAATTCGGCCTGACGCTCATCTTCATCAGCCACGACCTCTCCGTCGTCCGCCTGATCTCAGACGATGTGCTGGTGCTCTATCTCGGCAGGGTGGTCGAAGCCGGCGACTGCGCCACCGTCTTCGATCATCCGGCCCACCCCTATACGCAGGCGCTCTTTTCCGCCGCGCCGATCCCGGATCCGAAGCTTGCGCGCCTGCGCACCCGCATCCGCCTGCAGGGTGACCCGCCCTCGCCGCTCAACCCGCCGAAAGGCTGCGTCTTCTCACCGCGCTGCTGGAAGGCGACCGACATCTGTCGCACCGAAATGCCGCCGACCGAGGAGGTCCGCCCCGGCCAGAAGGCCGCCTGTTATCATATGGACAGGCCATGAACGGAAACACGGCCGCCCAGGCGGCCCTCGCCTTGAATGCCCGATGCGCCGTCCATCCCGGGACGAAGCGGACTATTTTTGGATCTAAAATCCCCGATAAGAAAGATTTTATGAGCGAATGCTATCCCATTTCGGCCTAATCGCAGGCCAGGGGAACGCATATATGAAATCGAAAATATCAGCTTTGATCGTACTCGCCGCCACGATGATCGCCGCCTCGGCCGTTTCGTCGAATGCCGAAGATCTGAACTTCAAGCTCACCAACGGGACGAACTCCGTCCTGACGCGCTTCTACAGCTCGCCGACCGGCGTCGGCGAATGGGAGGAAGACGTCTTTGGCGACGAGGTTCTCAATCCGGGCGAAAGCATCGATATCACCATCGCCGATGGCCGCACCGTCTGCAAATACGACATGCGCTTCGAATTCGAGGAAGACTCAAACCTCGCAACCACGGAAGATACGCAAGATCTTTGCGCGATGGGCAGCTATACCATCCACGAATAAGCGTCCTTCTGAAAGCCCGCCTTCGCCTCGCCCGCGAAGGCGGGCTTTCATCTCCCGTAATATCGACGCTTGTCACTCCGCCCGGCTCCGCGTATCAGCGAATGAAGACCTGCGGATAATCCGCCAATTCAAAGTGATAGAGCGTCCTTAGCGTGTCCTGTTGGATCCGCAGCGCTCTAATGCCGGGAGGACAAGGTGAGCAGACGGTTTCTATCGATCGGTGAATGCATGGTGGAGCTCTCACAGGCAGGCGACGGCCTGCTGCGCAAGGGCTTTGCCGGCGATACCTTCAACACCGCCTGGTATGCCCGTGCCTGCCTTGCCGCCGACTGGTCGGTCGATTATTTCACCGCCCTCGGTGACGACGCCATGTCGGACGAGATGCTGGCCTTCATCGACACATCAGGCATCGGCACGAGCCTCATCCGCCGCATCAAGGGCAGGACGCCCGGGCTCTATATGATCAACCTGAAGAACGGCGAACGCTCCTTCAGCTACTGGCGCGACAGCTCGGCCGCCCGCAGTCTGGCGGCTGATCCGGACCGCCTGCGCGAGGCGGTGGAGAGCGCTGCCGTCATCTATTTCTCCGGCATCACCCTTGCCATCCTGCCGCATGAGGATGCCGAGACTTTGCTTGCCGAAGTCCGTCGCGCCAAGGCCGCCGGCAAGCTCGTCGTCTTCGATCCGAACATCCGCCCGCGCCTCTGGTCGAGCTACGACGTGATGCACACGACGATTAGCGAAGGCGCCCGCTCCTCCGTGCTCGTCATGCCGAGCTTCGACGACGAGGCGGCCCATTTCGGCGATGATTCCATTGAGGCGACGATCCACCGCTATCGCGCACTGGGCGCCGTCGATATCGTCGTCAAGAACGGCGCTGACGGTGTCACGCTGAATTTTGCCGGCGAGCAAACCTTCGTTCCGGCTGAAAAGGTGAAGAAGGTGGTCGACACGACCAGCGCCGGCGACAGCTTCAACGGCGCTTTTCTCGCACGATACCTCGAAGCAGGCGATGCGCCTGCCGCCGCCCGCTTCGCAGCAAAGGTCGCGGCCCGCGTCGTCAGCGAACATGGTGCACTGGTCGTGAGGGAAAAGCTTAGATTAGATGGCGGCTAGCCGCACATGCTGACGCAATACGAACGCCATGCGCAGGCGCTTCCCGCCTTGTCGGCATCGTTTGCGCCGCTGATCCCCCCTCAAATCGATTCCGATTTCAGGGTTATACGACAGAAAAAATCAGGACTTTGTCGGCCGATCGGACTCGCGAACTGCCTCGTCATGGTACCAGCAGCTGTCGAGCGCAGCATCGCAGACGTCTGCTGCCTCGCGCTCCATCAGCCTGGCGCGTTCGAACCGGTTGGCGTTTCGTATCGCCTTAACGGGAAACTGGTAGATCGTTGCGGATTCACGATGGAAACCGGTGGGCATGAGATCGCCTCCATTCAGTTCGGCGCATCAACATTTCAGGACCATCTACATAGCACAATGCACATAGTTTATGCAAATTGCATAAAATAAGGGCAATGTTGCAATTGTAATCGGTCGGCATGCTGTCTCAGCTAAAAGCTTCCGATAATTTGTTTAACACTTCATCATTTCAGCCTAACGCCACAATTTTCATCCGGTTCCAGATGGAAAAAGTGCGTTTTGATGGGCGATACCGCCTGTGAACGTTAAAAACAGCCCGATTTTCCAAAAGAGAAAAAATCGGTGGGCACGCTGATTCGCGATTTTTCTTTCGCGTGGCGCCAAAACTGGCACGCCACGTGCTTTTAAAGCGTCATCCCTGGCGGTCGGATGCGTTTGCGCGCCGAGATCACCTCCGGATTTGCTCACCTTCGTAGCATTGAGAGAGTCACGATGACAAAATATAAGCTCGAGTATATTTGGCTCGATGGGTACACTCCGGTACCGAACCTGCGTGGCAAGACGCAGATCAAGGAATTCGACGCATTCCCGACGCTGGAACAGCTTCCGCTCTGGGGCTTTGACGGCTCCTCGACGCAGCAGGCCGAAGGCCGCAGCTCCGATTGCGTGCTGAAGCCGGTCGCCATCTATCCCGACCCGGCCCGTACCAACGGCGCTCTCGTCATGTGCGAAGTCATGATGCCGGATGGCGTCACGCCGCACGCATCGAATGCCCGCGCCACCATCCTCGACGACGAAGACGCCTGGTTCGGCTTCGAGCAGGAATATTTCTTCTACCAGAACGGCCGTCCGCTCGGCTTCCCTGAGCAGGGCTACCCCGCTCCGCAGGGCCCGTACTACACCGGCGTCGGCTATTCGAACGTCGGCGACGTTGCCCGCGAAATCGTCGAAGAGCATCTCGACCTCTGCCTCGCTGCCGGCATCAATCACGAAGGCATCAATGCCGAAGTGGCCAAGGGCCAGTGGGAATTCCAGATTTTCGGCAAGGGCTCCAAGAAGGCCGCCGACCAGATCTGGATGGCACGCTACCTCTTGCAGCGCCTGACCGAAAAGTACGGCATCGACATCGAGTATCACTGCAAGCCGCTCGGCGACACCGACTGGAACGGCTCGGGCATGCATTGCAACTTCTCGACCAAGTACATGCGCGAAGTCGGCGGCAAGGCCTATTTCGAGGCGCTGATGGCACAGTTCGAAAAGAACCTGATGGACCACATCGCGGTCTACGGTCCTGACAATGACAAGCGCCTGACCGGCAAGCACGAAACGGCTCCGTGGAACAAGTTCTCCTACGGCGTTGCCGACCGTGGTGCTTCGATCCGCGTGCCGCACTCCTTCGTCAAGAACGACTACAAGGGCTATCTGGAAGATCGCCGCCCGAACTCGCAGGGCTGCCCCTACCAGATCGCTTCGCAGGTTCTGAAGACGATCTCGGAAGTTCCGACAGCAAGCTCGGCTTCCGCTGCCGCTTAACCTCCCAAACGGCGCCGGTCCACGACCGGCGCCGTCATTCTTTATGCATGAGAACCGCGATCGACCGCTGACATATTCGCGGGGATCGATTCGCTAAAGCCCTGCAATCCTTGCAATATGGGCTGTAATATTTCCATCATGGTCATGCCTCAAAATAAGCAAGCGGGAATCGCCGTTCCGGAACCCCGCTGAGGGGTTGAGCGTTGCCAGATCACTGCGACGCGGATGGAAATCGTGACATGCTGCAACGTCCGGCAAACACTTATAGCGGCGAGAGCTGGGCCAAGGCCGCAGCCGCCGGAAACCTGCCCGAAAGGCTGGTGATCGTCACCGATGCCTGGCACCCGCAGGTCAACGGCGTCGTGCGCTCGATCGAGAACACCAATCGCGAACTGGCGAAGATGGGCGTCGAGGTTTCGATGGTGACGCCGGAGCGCTTCAACAGCATACCCTGCCCGACCTATCCTGAAATCCGCCTATCGATCGCCAATTACCGCCGCATCGCTCGCGAGATCGAAAAGCACAATCCCTCCTACGTGCATATTGCCACCGAAGGTCCGCTGGGGCTGACCGCCCGCCGGTGGTGCCTGAAGAACCGCATGCCTTTTTCGACGAGCTACCACACCCGCTTCCCGGAATACGTCTCGGCGCGCCTGCCGATACCGAAGAGCTGGCTCTATTCTTTTGTCCGCTGGTTCCACAATGGCGGCGCCGGCTGCATGGTGGCAACACCGAGCCTTGCCCGCGAACTGTCGGAAAAAGGCATCCGCAACCTCATGCCCTGGAGCCGCGGTATCGACGCCACCCAGTTCCGTCCGATGGTACTCGAGGAAAACCCGTTCGGCCTGTCGCGCCCGATCTTCATGACGGTCGGCCGCGTGGCGCTGGAAAAGAACCTGCCGGCCTTCCTTGATCTCGATCTGCCGGGTTCCAAGGTCGTCGTTGGCGATGGCCCAGCCCGCGCAGAACTTGAAAAGCAATACCCCGACGTCTTCTTCGCCGGCGTGCAGTTCGGCGAGGATCTGGCGAAAACCTATGCCCAGGCCGATGTCTTCGTCTTTCCCTCGCTCACCGACACCTTCGGCAACACCATCCTCGAAGCGCTGGCATCGGGCGTGCCGGTTGCAGCCTATCCGGTCACCGGCCCGCTCGACATCATCGGCGAGGACAGCGACGTCGGGGCGCTCGACCAGAACCTGCAGGCCGCCTGCCTTGCCGCCCTCTCCGCCTCGCGCATCAAGGCGCGTGAACTCGCCATGCAATATTCCTGGGAAGCGGCGACACTGCAGTTCATCAACAATATCCGCGCCGCCAATGGCGTCATCACGCCGAAATGGAAGAAGGCCTGGCAGTTTGCCAAATCGCTTCCAAGAAGCAGAAAGCCCGGCGAAACCGCCGGGCCTCTCCCATCCGCAGACTGATTGGTTTTACTTGTGAAGCGCGCTGCGAAGCGTGTCGTTCGCGACCGTGATCGCGCTGCGCGCGGCAGGCGTTTCGGCAATGGCGTTCAGGAGCACGAAATCGTGGATCGTGCCGTTGTATCGCATCGACGTGACCTTGACGCCGGCCTGGCTGAGCTTGCGGGCATAGGCCTCACCCTCGTCGCGCAGCACGTCGTTTTCGTCAACGATGACGAGCGCCGGCGGCAGGCCGTTCAACTGCTCCAGCGACGCCTGCAGCGGTGAGGCAGTCGGCTCCTTGCGCTTGGCTTCATCAGGCAGATAGGCGTTCCAGAACCACTTCATCGCTTCCTTCGTCAGCCACGGGCCATCGGCGAACTGGTTGTAGGAACCATTGTCGAAATTGGCGTCGGTGACGGGGTAGAACAGCACCTGCTGATCGATGGCAGGACCGCCGCGTTCCTTGGCAAGCAGCGTCACCACCGCCGCCATGTTGCCGCCGACGCTATCGCCTGCGACCGCGAGCCTGGACGCGTCGACCTTGAACTCCTTGGCATGCTCGGCGACATATTTGGTCGCAGCATAAGCCTGCTCGATGGCAACGGGATAGCGGGCTTCCGGCGAGCGCTCGTAGTCGACGAAGACGACGGCGGCATCGGCGCCGTTGGCGATCTCGCGCACAAGCCGGTCATGCGTATCCGCATCGCCCAGCACCCAGCCGCCGCCATGGAAATAGAGAATGACCGGCAGCGTGCCCTTGGCATGTTCCGGGCGGACGATGCGCAGCTTGATGCTGCCTGTCGGACCAGCCTTGATGACCCTGTCCTCTTCCTTGGCGGCAAGCTTCTTCACATCGCCCTTCTGCGCGCCGGCCAGGACATTGCGGGCATCGGCCGGCGACAGCGTGTGGATCGGCTTGCCGCCGGCAAGCCCGTCGATGAATTTCTGCGTTGTCGGTTCGAGTACCGGATCGGCAAGCGCGCCAACGGCGGAGGCTGCGAGCAGTGCTGCTGCGGAAACTGCGGTCTTGATGGTCGACATTGTCTTGTCCTCTCGGTTTCGATGTTGGTCGTGAACACGGCATTTATATCGCGCACGATTATTTATTGCACAAATTAAATTTCCGCATAGCTGCCATGCATAAAAAGCGCCTACGATTATTTATCGCGCGATATATATTTGATTGGTTTTGGAGATATGCTCATGCAGGATCAACTGAAGCTCGACAATTTCATCTGCTTCGCCAGCTATACGGCAAGCCACGCACTGAACCGCGTCTACAAGCCGCTGCTCGACACGCTCGGCCTCACCTATCCGCAATATCTGGCGATGGTTTCGCTCTGGGAACAGGACGGCCAGACCGTCGGCGGCTTGGGTGAAAAGCTCTTCCTGGAATCGAGCACGCTGACCCCGCTGCTCAAACGCCTTGAAACCGCAGGTTATGTCAGACGCGAACGCAGCCGGGAGGACGAACGCGTCGTCGTCATCCGCTTGAGCGAAGAAGGCATTCGCCTGAAGGAAAAGGCGATCGGCATCCCGGGTTGCATCGCCGCTGCCAGCGGTCGCGATGCAGTCGACCTCACCCGCCTGCAGGCCGAGATCGTGGCGCTGCGTGAGGCGCTGAACAAAAGCGTGGTTTAGATTGCCGGATAGCTATCACAGTGCCTGTGATACCCTCTCTGCCCTGCCGGGCATCTCCCCCACAAGGGCGGAGATTGGATGGGGCGATGGCTTCCCCAAACAACGGGCCGTCACATGAATCGTAAATTGAGGGCGAGACACCGCTTCCTGCCGATCTCCCCTCTTATGGGGGAGATGCCTGGCAGGGCAGAGGGGGTGGCTCCACGACGCGTGCGCAATGCCCCACCAATCAGTGCAAGCTCCCCGCCTACGTCCGCCTCTTCTTGCCCTCGAACGGATTTTCAGGCGAGCGGAAATGGATACGGATCGGCACGCTCGGCATGTCGAAATCGGCGCGCAACCCGTTGATCAGATAGCGTGTATAGGATTCCGGTAGCGCATCCGAGCGGGTGCAGGAGATCATGAAGGCCGGCGGGCGGGCCTTTACCTGCGTCATGTATTTCAGCTTGATGCGGCGGCCGGAAACGGCCGGAGGCGGATGCTGAATCTGCTGTGTCTCCAGCCAGCGGTTGAGCCGCGCCGTCGAGATGCGTTTGTTCCAGACCCTGTCCGTGTCGATGATCGCCTGCATCAGCTTGTCCAGTCCCCAGCCGGTCTGGCCGGAGATCGGCACGGCGCGGATGCCGCGCGCCTGCGGCAGCAGGCGGTCGGTCTTTTCGCGCAGATCCGCAAGCACCGCCTGCCGGTCTTCGATCATGTCCCACTTGTTGAAGGCGAGCACAGCGGCACGGCCCTCGCGCAGCACCAGGTCGACGATCTGCAGGTCCTGCTTTTCGAAAGGGATCGTCGCATCGAAGACGATGACGACGGTTTCCGCGAAGCGGATGGCGCGCAGCGCATCGGCAACCGAAAGCTTCTCCAGCTTCTCGATCACCCGCGCCTTGCGGCGCATGCCTGCCGTATCGAACATCTTGATGGTGCGGCCGCGCCAGTCCCACTCGACCGAGATGGAGTCGCGGGTAATGCCTGCCTCCGGCCCGGTCAAAAGCCGGTCCTCGCCGAGGAAGCGGTTGATCAGCGTCGATTTGCCTGCATTCGGCCGGCCGACGATCGCCACCCTGAGCGGCTTCGTCTCGTCATAGGTTGGCTCTTCGTCCTCGTCGCTGCCCTCGCCTTCCGTCTGCGGAATGTCGACATCTGTGACGGCGACATCCTCCTTGGCGGGATAGGCCCGGTCCTCGCCGATTGCCGCAACGATCGCATCGCGCAAGTCGAGCATGCCCTGCCCATGTTCGGCCGAAATCGGCGTCGGCTCGCCGAGCCCGAGTGTGTAGGCGTCATAGAAGCCGCTGTCGGAGCCCCGCGCTTCGGATTTGTTGGCGACAAGCACCACCGGCTTGCCGCGACGGCGCAGCATTTCGGCAAGGTCGGTATCGACGGGCGTCAATCCGCTCTTGGCGTCGACGACGAAAAGCGAAAGATCCGCCTCGTCGATCGCCGCTTCCGTCTGCGCCCGCATCCGGCCTTGCAGGCTTTCTGCGTCGGCCTCTTCCAGACCAGCCGTGTCGATGATCGTGAAGGTCAGGCCCATCAGCCGCGCATCGCCCGGCCGGCGGTCGCGGGTAACACCCGGCGTGTCGTCGACAAGCGCAAGCTTCTTGCCTACCAGCCGGTTGAAAAGTGTCGACTTGCCGACATTCGGACGACCGACGATCGCGACCGTGAAACTCATATCTTGTCCTTAACGCGATCAGCCCTGAGCGGCGGGCGCCTTGCCGGATGCGGTAATCAGATCAAGCATCATATGGGCGCGATTGGCAACATTGCGTGGGCTGTCGGTATCGTCGACGATCGACTGGAACCACTGCCGTGCCTGGGCCATGTTGCCGGCTTTGTAAGCGGCGAGGCCAAGTGCCTCGCGCGCCGAATGACGAAAGGCGTTGCCCGGAACGGCCATTTCCTCGATCGCGGCCGAAACCTGTTCGTAAGCGCCGTTCTCGATGAGCAGCCAGCCGGCACGCATCTTGGCGGCATCGCGCACGGCGGCCGGAACGGCATTGTCCTTGCCGATCTCGTTGAAGGCGGCGATCGCCGCGGCGGTATCGCCCTTCTGCACCTGGACGGTCGCGGCCCGCATCCGCGCCAGCACCGGATAGGCGCCATGGCCTTCCTTCTCGAGCTTGTCGAGCGCGGCCAGCGCCTCGTCGTTCTTGTTCTCGTCGGCAAGCTTCATCGCCGCCAGAAACTGGTCGCCGGTACCGGAGGAACGGTTGTCGTCCCAATACTCGTAGAGAACCTTGCCGGCTGTGCCGACGACGATCAGAATGGCGACGACGATGATATAGCGGCCGAACCGGCGCCAGACGCCCTTCATCTGGTCGGATCGCAATTCCTCATTGACTTCACGGATGAAGCTGTCGTCGTTGAATGCCATTCTCGTCTCCGGCCGAGGAAATACCCATACACCATGCAAAATGCATATTGTCGGGCCTTCTACTCCATTTTGCAGCCGTTGTAAGGGGGATGTGAAAGATTAGAGCAATTCCAGGAAAAGTGCGAAGCGGTTTTCCCAGGCAAAGCGCGAAGCGCTTTTGCCGGGAATTGCGTAGAAACAAAAGGTTAGAGCGGTTCTGAGCTTCCATGAAAAGCTGAACCGCTCTAGAGCGCCGCGCGTCCAACAGGACGCGCTAACACTTTGAATCCGCGTATAATCCTTTCCAAAAATCGGAATCGATTTTTGGGGTTATGCGCGGGTCAGATGACGAGCGGCGAAACGCCGATCAACCATTCGTGCAGCTTCCAGATGATCAGCCCCCAGACGACGATGCCGATGATGATGGCATAGAGGTCGTATTTGGCCGAGACGAACGGCCGGAGCGTGATCTCGCCCGCCCGCTGCCGCCGTTTCAGGGAAATGCGCAGGATAACGCCCCAAGCGAGAAAGGCGGCAAACAGCAGGACCGACGACGTCTCGCCATTGGCGAGCAGGTGCGCCAGCGCCCAGATCTTCACCGACAGCACCATCGGATGCTTGGTCTTGGTCGCGATATGCCCCGCCGGCAGCAGCGAGGCGACGAGACAGATCATCGCGATCAGCATCAGCGTGATTGTTATATGCGCCATCCAGACCGGTGGATTGTAGAGCATGCCGGTTACCTGCCGGGCCTGCCCGAAGCCGTAGATCAACAGGATCAGCGTGGCGAGGCTGGCGATCGAATAGGCCGCCCGCCAGCCCTTCTCGCCGAGGCTTGCAATCATCGAGCGGCGAAAGTCCGGCGACACCACCCGCACCAGATGCACCCCGAGGAAAAGTATGATGCCGACGATAAGCAATGTCATTGCGGATCCCTTCCGTGCCGTTTGTGTTGGCTTAGCCGCTGGCGTGAAAAAATGCCAGCGCGACCGCAGCTTCGCCGCAATTCTGGTGGAGGAAACCGCGAACAAATTGTCGCGGTGCCCATGTCTCGTTCCCTTCTCTCCGCCTGCCTTTCTGTCTCGCTCCTCGTTCCGGCAGTTGCAGAGGCGGCCGACCGGCCGAAACAGCTCGTCATCATTTCCTTCGACGGCGCCCACGACAACGCGCTCTGGCTGAAGAGCCGCGAGATGGCGGCGAAAAACGGCGCCCACTTCACCTATTTTCTCTCCTGCACTTTCCTGATGAACGAGGCGGCGAAGAAGGCCTATCAGGCGCCGCACCAGAAACGCGGAAAATCCAATGTCGGCTTCGCCCAGAGCGACGACGAGATCCGCGAGCGCCTCGGCAATATCTGGCATGCCCATCTCGAAGGCCACGATATATCGAGCCATGCCTGTGGCCATTTCGACGGCCGCCTCTGGAGCGAGGCGGACTGGTCGGCCGAATACGCAACCTTTCATGCGACGTTGAAAAACGCCTGGAAGAGCGTCGGCCTGCAGGAGCCGGCCGGCTGGCAGGATCTGGTCGATCACGGCATCAAGGGCTTTCGCGCCCCCTATCTCTCGGCGACAGCGGGCACCGACATGATCGCCGCCGAAAAGAAGGCGAGCTTCAGCTATGATGCAAGCCTCGTCACCAAGGGCCCGGCGATGCCCGTCGAGGAAGACGGCATCATCCGCTTCGGCCTGCCGCTGATCCCCGAAGGCCCGAATGAAAAGCCGATCATCGGCATGGACTACAATCTCTTCGTCCGCCATTCCAAGGGCGAGGAAGACACGGCCGATTCCGCGGAGTTCGAGGATCGCGCCTATGCCGCCTTCAAGGAAGCTTTCGACAAGCAATATGCCGGCAACCGCATCCCGCTACAGCTCGGTTTCCACTTCGTCGAAATGAACGGCGGCGCCTATTGGCGCGCGCTCGATCGACTGGTCAGCGACGTCTGCCACCGGGATGACGTCGCCTGCGTCAGCTATTCGGAAGCGATCCCGATGATCGAGGCCCGCGGCAGATTGCAGACGTCAGGTCTTTGATGGCGGCTATGGGCGCTGTCGAGCCGCAAGGTGTCTCTAAGTTCCCTTGAACGAGACGACGTGCCGGGCCGCCGCCTCATCTACCCATCGGGATCTTCTCCCCGCTGGGGAGAGGAGTTCGTTGCGACGCTGCGATTCCCCTTCTACCCAGCGAGGAGGAGGCGTCCCAAACGCGAATCTTCCGATGCCCGCAGATTCCCTGCCCATCAGCCGTCGGCGTGCACGACCCCCGTCTCACGCTCCAGGTAGCGCTGGTCGATTTCAGGCAGCGGTTCGTCGTCGATCGCAGCCTCGAAAGCCTTGAGGCGTTTGTGGATCGAGAGCAGTTCAATGATCGTCGTCCAGGAGTTGACGAGATACTGAAACGAGTTGCTGACCTGTCCGAAGGCGGTCGAGATCTGCTGGAAGATACCGTAAGTGATAGTGCCCGCCACGATGGTCGGCACCAGCATGAAGACCACGAAGAGCGCGTCGGCCTGGATATAGAAATAGCGGGCGACATTGAAATACATGTAGTGGAAATACATGCGGTAATAGTTGCGGCGAACGTTGCCGAAGAGCTCCCTGACTGTCAGCGGCTCAGCCCGTTCCGCATGGTCCTCGCCATAGACGAGCTCCTTGCGATACGCCGCTTCAACGCGCTGGTTGCGGAAGTTCAGCCCCGGCAGCTTGACGCCGGCGACCGCCAGCAGAAGCGTGCCGAACGCTGACCAGAACAGCGCCAGCCAAAAGAGCGAATTCGCCACCGGCCCGATGAACGGCAGTTCGGTCACGTAATGTGACAGCGCCAGAAGGATCGGAAGGAATACCACGAGCGTCATCACCGAGTTGATGAGGCTGATGCCAAGACCTTCGAGCGTGCTCGAAAAGCGCATCGTATCTTCCTGAACGCGCTGGGAGGCACCTTCGATATGACGAAGCTTTTCCCACTTCGACATATAGAAGTTGTTCATCGCCGTGCGCCAGCGGAAGATGTAATGGCTGGTGAAGAAGTCGGTCATGATCGATACGAACATGCTGAGGAATGCGATCTGGCAGAAGACCCACATCAGGCTGTAGAAATTGTCGACGGAAATGCCTGGCTGCTTCGACAATGCGTTCTGCAGGAGGTCGCCGAACGGCCGGCGCCAGTTATTGATCACAACGCTGATCTGGACGCCGAAGTAGGTCACAAAGATGATCAGTGCCGAACCCCAGATCGACCAAATCTTCCAGGGGTGGTTCAGCGCCTTCAGATGCCATGCACCGCAGAAGATCACCGCCGACAGAAGGAAATAGCCGTAGAACCAGACATTTTCGGGCAGCAGGAAGAACGAAAGGTCGATCGGCTGCTGCTCTTCCGAAACCGGCGCATAACCGAGCGATACACCGAGGCTGGCGGCGAAGAGATACCAGCCGGCAATGGAAATCAGGGTCCAAACGACGAGCGAAGTAAAGAACGCCTTTGGCTGCGGAAAAAAGGAATGAAACACGGGAGGCTTTGCTTTCCTGAACTGTGAGTCTCGGGAGTGTCGTCGAACACTGATTGTGCCGGAAACTAAGGCAGTTCGAAGGAAGCAGCAATGGGTTCGGCCGATTGTTACGGAGATGTAACCGGTTAAGAGATCTTCTTGATCACCGGCATGACCAGCGCCGCGCAGGCGACGAGTGCCGCGGCGGCGATCACTGTCGGGACGGTGAAGCTGCCGCTACGTTCGGCGATCCAGCCGGCGACAACGGGCCCGACGATCTGGCCGAGGCCGAAGGCGGCCGTCATCATCGCCAGGATCCGCCGCGGACTGTCAGGCGAAAGCTTGCGGCCGATCTGCAGCCCGTAAGCGGTGATTGCCAGGAACGTCGCCCCGAACAGCGCCCCGCCGATCAGCGGTGCGACGGAAGGCGGCAGCGCCACGGTCGCAAGCACGCCGGCGGCCTCGACCAGAAGGGCCGCGACATAGACCCCGCCAAGCCCGAGCGGCCTGACCAGCGGCTTCCAGGCAAACAGCGCCACCGCCGCCGTCAGGCCGGCGATGAACCAGCAGAGGAATTCGACGAAGGATCCCGTTGCCGAGAGGCGCGCGATGGTGACGAGGAAGGTCGCGGTGATGACGTAGCCGAAGCCGAAAAGGCCGTAGGACAACGTCAGCAGCACCATTGGCCGGTTCCAGATGAGCGCCGGCTCCTTGCCCGCCTGCGCTGATTGCGCCGGCGCCGACGGCAATAGCAGGAAGACGACGACGAGGCTTGCCGCGCAATAGAGCGCTCCGCCGATCCAGTCGGCCCGCCAGCCGCCCGGCCCGTCGCGAAAGCCTAGGCCGATCAGAAACACCATGACCGAGGACAGCGCGATGCCCGCCCCCGGCCCGCCGAAATGCGCTGCTTGCACATGATCGTTGCCAGCGGCAGCCCCGTGGCTGAGCACGATCGACGATGTGAAGACCATCGCAAAGGCGCTGGCGACGCCGGCCAAGAAACGAATAATGGCAAAGACGGCGACGGAATCGGTGGCGGCCATGGCGGCAAGCAGGATGGCGGTTGCCAGCAACGACAGCAGCGCCACCAGCCGCTCCCGCCCCGCCGCCCAGCCATAGGCGGCAAGCACGGCGCCGACGAGATAACCGACGAAATTGGTCGACGCGATGAAGCCTGCATCCGCTGCCGAAAGTGGCACGCCGCTGATCATCCCGGGCAGGATCGGCGTGTAGGAGAAGCGCCCGAAACCCATGGCAGCAGCCATGGCAACGGCGCCGGCAGCGGCGGTGGAGACAAGGTTCGGTGGGGAGTGACGGGTGCGCTCGAGCATGCAGCGCTTATCGCGCCGTCGTGCCGGCACCACAATCAAGTAATTCTGATCGACTGATCAATTTCCCGAAACATCAAAAATTCCAGGTCACACTTGAAAGCCATTATCGTACAATATATATTTTACGACATAGCTAGAGATACATCTAACGATGAAAGGAAGAGCCATGAGAGGTTTTAAAGGCGGCATGTTCGGCGGAGATTTCCGCATGGGCCGCAAATTCGCGGCCGGCGATCTGCAACTGGTCATCCTGGCCCTGCTCGCCGAGCAGCCGCGCCACGGCTATGAATTGATAAAGTTGCTGGAGGAGCGTTCCGGCGGCTTCTACGTGCCGAGCCCCGGCGTCATCTATCCCGCGCTCACTTATCTCGAGGAAACCGGCCTTGCCGAGGTCGAGGCCGAGGGCGCCAAGAAACTCTATCGCATTACCGAGACCGGCCGCCGCCGCGTCGAGGAAAATCGCGATATGATCCTGCACACGCTCGCCAAGCTCGAGCGTATCGGCGAGAAGATGGCCTATGTGAAGCGTGTCTTCGAAACCGACCGTCACGGCGCCGACGACGGCGATGACGGCGATTTCATGCAGGACGGCGGCGATATCCGCGCCGCCCGCATGCTGCTGCGCTCGGCCCTGCGCATGCGCTATCCCTGGTCGAAACCCGAAGCCGCCCGCATCGCCGGCATCCTCGAACGCGCCGCCACCGAAATCCTGCAAGGCGGCAGGCCGGTAACGCGGGGCTGAGGCGAAGACTGTACGGCGGGATTTGAGACAGAGTCAGCTCCCGCCACCTTTCTTCATTATCAGCGCCGGTCTTACGCCCGCTCATCCGGCAAGGTCAGAACCACCGGCCCGTTACGCGTCGCGACCACCGTGTGTTCGTATTGCACGGTTGGCGCCTTCGGATCGGCATAGAGCGTCCAGGCATCGTCGCCGCCTTCGGCCCATGTCGCGCCGAGCGAGAGAAACGGTTCGACGGTGAAGACGAGACCTTCGGTCATCATCCGTTTTTCCGAAGGATCCGGCCAGGTCGAGAGCTCGGCCGGCTCCTCGTGCAGCGAGCGGCCGACGCCGTGGCTCGCCAGATTGGCCACCAGCGTATAGCGGTTCTTCTGCGCAAAGGCGCCGACGGCTGTGCCGATCTTTGCCAGCGGCTCGCCCGATTTGACTTGGTTGAGCCCGATCCAAAGCGCCCGCTTGCCGTCGCGGCAGAGCCGCTCGATCTTCGGCTTGACCGGCGGCATCGTGAAGGAGGCGCCGGTATCGGCGAAGAAGCCGTCCTTTTCCGCCGAGACGTCGATATTGATGAGATCGCCGGCGCGGATGACGCGCGGGCCGGGAATGCCGTGGGCGATTTCCTCGTTGATACTGATGCAGGTGGCACCGGGAAACTGGTAGCAGAACTCCGGCGCCGAACGCGCGCCCGAATCCTCGAGCACCTTGCGGCCGATCTGGTCGAGCTCCAGCGTCGTCATGCCGGGCTCCATCGCCGCCGCCATCACTTGGATGGCGTTGGCGCAGATGCGGCCGATCTCTTTGAGCTTTACCAGTTCGTCGTCGTTTGCGATAACCATTCGTCTGTTCCGGCCTTGCGCAGTGCGGCAGCGGCCGCCTTAGAGCGCCGCGCCTCCAACAGGAAGCCCTAGGGACGCTCTGTAACTTCGAATCTGCGCATACTCAGTTCAGAAAATCGATTCCGATGTTCGACGTTATGCGCTCGTCAGGCCGTGGCTTTCGCCTCTTCGCCACTTTCAGTCAATGCCTTTCTGACGATCGGCGCGACTTTCGTGCCGTAAAGCTCGATGCCGCGCATGATCTCGGCATGCGGCATCAGGCCGATCGCCATCTGCAGCAGGAAGCGATCGTTCTTGAAGAGCGCATGATGGGCGATGATCTTTTCGGCGACCGCCTCGGGATCACCGACGAAGAGCGCACCGTTCGGCCCGCGCGACATGTCGAAATGCGCCCGGTTCGTCGGTCCCCAGCCGCGCTCACGGCCGATGCGGTTCATCACCTCGGCTTGAGGCCCGTAGAACTGGTTGGCCGCCGCCTCCGTTGTATCGGCGATGAAGCCATGGACGTTGATGCTGGTCTTCAGCTTCGCCTGATCCTGCCCTGCCCGGCGCGCCGCCTCGCGGTAGAGTTCGAAGAGCGGCGCAAAACGACGCGGCTCACCGCCTATGATCGCCAACGCCACCGGCAGGCCCAGCGCGCCAGCGCGCGCCACCGACTGCGGCGTGCCGCCGACGGCAACCCAGAGCGGCAACGGATCCTGTAGCGGCCTGGGATAGACGCCGCGCCCGTTGATCGGCGCGCGAAGCTCACCCTTCCATTCCACAACCTCGCTGTCGCGCAGCGCCAGCAGCAGATCGAGCTTCTCCTCGAAAAGCTGGTCGTAATCCTCGAGATTATAGCCGAACAGCGGGAAGGACTCGATGAAGGAGCCGCGCCCCGCCATGATTTCGGCCCGGCCATTGGAAATCAGATCGAGCGTCGAGAACTGCTGGAAGATGCGCACCGGATCGTCGGAAGAAAGCACGGTGACCGCGCTGGTCAGCCGGATATTCCTGGTCTTGACGGCGGCCGCGGCCAGCACGACCGCCGGAGCGGATGCGGCATAGTCCGGCCGATGATGCTCGCCGAGCCCGAAGACATCGAGCCCCACTTGGTCGGCAAGCTCGATCTCCTCGATCAGGTTCTTCAGCCGCTCCGCCCCTTCGACGCCTCTGCTGCCGGCAGGGTTGGGATTGACATCGGCGAATGTGTAAAGCCCCAGTTCCATCATCTGCATCCTGTTGAATTCTCGGCTGAGATAAGGATGCCGGGGATATAGCGCAAATACAAATTCTGGAACGGAATGTTCGAGAATTTCGATGGGCGGCATGATGTCTTCGACGATCTGGAAGATCGATCGGCGATCAATTCGAATCTGAATTCAACGACTTCGAAGCGCCGGCGGAATCATCTTTCGAACCGTCTTAGACGATGCTTCAACTGCCAGGACGACGCGGTCTCGCCGCGCCGCCTCGCCCCCCGCTCACATCTTCGCCAGCAACTCCGCCAGTTGGTCCGCTGCCTTGCCCCATCCTTCGTGGAAGCCCATCTTCTCGTGCGCCTCCTTGTCCTCGGCGCGCCAGTGCAGCGCCTTGGCCGTATATTTCGTGCGACCGTTGCCGAGATCCTCGAGCAAGATGACGCCTGTGAAAAATGGTTTCTCGGAAGGCACCCAGGCGCTGGTATAGGCATCGGTAAAGACGATCTTCTCGTTCTCGATGATCTCGAGATAGACGCCACGGTTCGGGTATTGATTGCCCTCGGGGTCATGCATGACGACGACGCTAGAACCGCCGGGACGGACGTCGAGCGTTGCTTCCACCACCCCCCAGGGACGCGGCACGAACCACTGCTTCAGCAGGTCGGGATCGGTCCATGCCTTGTAGATCTTCTCGCGCGGCGCGTCGAATTCGCGAACGAGGAAGAGTTCATGTTGCGTTCTGGCGGTCATGTCGACATCTCTCCATTTGAATGAAACCTGTTTCCTGTCAGGTTGTTACAAGGACGTGTCGAAGTTCGCCGTTCCGACAGCCCGCCGGCTTTTTCGCATTTTATTTTGCGATCGGCTGCGTGCTCTCTTCCTGCATCTTGTCGATCTGCCGGCGGATATGAGCGGCCTCAGCCGCCGAATGGGCCAGTGCAATGGCGCGGTCGAAGGCTTCGCGCGCCTGGCTGGTCAAGCCAAGCTGCTTCAGCAGTCCGCCCCGCAGGCCGTGATAGTAGAAATAGCCGCCGAGTTTTTCGTCAAGCGGATCGATGAGGTCGAGCGCATCCTGCGCACCCTGGAGCTTGGAGACGACGACGGCCCGGTTGAGCGTGATGACAGGCGACGGCTGGAGACGCTCCAGCGCGCGATAGAGCAGATCGATCTCCACCCAGTCTGTATCCTCGGCGCGTTTTGCGCGGGAGTGAACAGCGGCGATGGCTGCCTGAATCTGATAAGGAGCAGGCTGGCGGTGGCGTAGCGCCTTGTCGAGCAGCGCTAAGGCCTCATTGATGAACGGTTGGTTCCAGAGCGACCGGTCCTGATCTTCGAGCAGCACGATCTCGTCCCCGGCGTTGAAGCGTGCCGGCCGGCGCGAGATCTGCAGCAGCATGAGCGCAAGCAGCCCCATCAGCTCCGGTTCGGATGGGAAGATATGCAGCATCAATCGCGCCAGCCGGATCGCTTCGTCGCTGAAGGCAGCCGCCTCATGCCTGGGATCGGCCTGGCTGTAGCCCTCGTTGAAGATCAGGTAGATCATCGTGCTGACAATCGAGAGCCGTTCGGCCCTCTCCTGCGGGCTCGGCGTTTCGAAAGGCACGCCGGCCTTCGCGACGCGCGCCTTGGCCCGGGTGATGCGCTGCTCCATGGCGCTCTCGGAAACCAGGAAGGCACGCGCGATCTGCTGCACCGAAAGGCCGGAGACGATGCGCAGCGCCAGCGCGATC
The DNA here is from genome assembly GCF_004306515.1 of Rhizobium beringeri. Classification (NCBI taxonomy): domain Bacteria; kingdom Pseudomonadati; phylum Pseudomonadota; class Alphaproteobacteria; order Hyphomicrobiales; family Rhizobiaceae; genus Rhizobium; species Rhizobium beringeri. The sequence goes on from NZ_SILG01000001.1 coordinate 3,091,991, forward strand.
TGCTGGGTCGCCGGTAGATCGGGATGGCAGCAGATGAACAGCAGCCGCAGAATATCGTCGCGATAATTGGAATCGTCCAGCCGCTCGACGATGTCGCTTTCGGCATCTTCGGTATCGGAGATAACGTCCTCATCCGGCAGAGCCTGGATCTTCGCCCGCTTGCGCACCGCATCGATGCCGCTGTTGCGGCCGACGAAGATAAGCCAGGCTGTGGGATCGCGCGGTGGTCCTTTCTCCGGCCATGTCCGGATCGCCCTCAGGCACGCCTCCTGAAACGCCTCTTCCGCGGTATCGAGATTGCGGAAATAGCGGAGCAGCGCGCCGAGCGCCTTCGGGCGAGCCGATGCAAGCGCGAGGTCGATCCAGGCAATGTCTGTCATGATGGAGCATCTCCGGGCCTGAAGACGTAGAAAGGCCGAATTTCGTAAGAGGTGGAACCTGGATTGACGGATGAAAGCTGCTTCGAGAAGGCGATCGCCTCGTCGAGCGTTTCAAAGTCGACGACGTAGAAGCCGAGAAGCGCCTCTTTCGTTTCCGCAAAAGGTCCGTCAATGACCAAGGGCTCGTCCTTGCCCTTGCGCACGGTGGTCGCAGCCGTCGTCGGCATCAGCCGGCCGACGGGGCCGAGTTTGCCGGATGCGGCAAGCGGCTCCTGCACGGCGTAGAGTTTCTCCATGACGGCAGCTTCCTCCTCCTTGGTCCAGGCGAAGACGGTTTCCTCATGGGCGTAACAAAGGATTGCATAAAGCATCGCTCACTCCTCTTCTTGAATGACGAAGGAGTAACCGCTTACCCGACAGGCCGCATCAAAAAATTATTGACGGGAAATTCGTGATCTTCCCGAGCACAGCGACACCGTGGCTGCAGAAATGGCCGGGCATCTCCCGGGACAAGCGGGAGCTATAGTACGGCGCTGATCGCCCCTCAGCCCTCGCTCAAGGTCCGCCTGACTGCATTCTTCCAACCCTTGAGTTTTGCCGCCCGCACCTTCTCATCCATGTCGGGCTCGAACCGCCGATCCCGTTTCCACGTCGCCGAAAAATCGTCCCGGTCCGGCCACACCCCTGCCCGGCTGCCGGCGAGCCAGGCAGCCCCCAGCGCCGTCGTCTCCAGGATCACGGGGCGATCGACCGGGGCGTCAAGCAGATCGGCAAGACGCTGCATCGTCCAGTCGGAGGCAACCATGCCGCCGTCGACGCGCAGCACGGTGTCGTCGGCGCCGTTCTTCCAGTCTTTCTGCATGGCATCGAGCAGGTCGCGGGTCTGATAGCACACGGCTTCCAGCGCCGCCCGGGAGAGCTCCGCCGGGCCGCTGTTGCGTGTCAGCCCAAAGATCGCGCCCCGCGCCTTGGCATCCCAATGCGGCGCGCCGAGACCGGTGAAGGCGGGCACCAGATAGACCTCCTGGGTCGGATCGGCCCTTTCGGCAAGCGCGTTGGTCTCTGCCGCGCTGCCGATAATGCCGAGCCCGTCCCGCAGCCATTGCACGGCGGCACCGGCGATGAAGATCGAACCCTCGAGCGCATAGGTCGTCTCGCCGTTCAGGCGATAAGCTATGGTGGTCAGCAGCCGATTTTTGGAGCGCACCATGTCGGCGCCGGTGTTGAGCAGCGCGAAACAGCCAGTGCCGTAGGTCGATTTCATCATGCCAGGCGCAAAACACGCCTGGCCAATGGTCGCCGCCTGCTGGTCGCCGGCCACGCCGAGGATCGGGATAGCAGCACCGAATATGTCAGGATCGACCGTGCCGAAATCAGCGGCGCAATCCTTGACCTCCGGCAGCATGGCGGCAGGGACCCTCAGAATATCGAGCAGATCCTCGTCCCACGCGTTTTCGCCTATGTTGTACATAAGCGTGCGCGAGGCATTGGTGGCATCGGTGACGAAGCTTTTGCCACTCGTCAGCCGCCAGATCAGGAAGGTGTCGATCGTGCCGAAGCAGAGATCGCCCCTGGCAGCGCGCGCCCGCGCGCCCTTCACGTTGGCAAGCATCCAGGAGAGTTTGGTGCCGGAAAAATAGGGATCGAGGATCAGGCCGGTCTTCTTCGTGAACAGCCGCTCGAGATCCTGCCTTTTCAGATTTTCGCAATAGCTTGCCGTGCGCCGGTCCTGCCAGACGATGGCATTCTGTATTGGCCGGCCCGTCTCGCGCTCCCAGACGACCACCGTCTCGCGCTGGTTGGTGATGCCGAGCGCGGCAAGATCCATAGCCTCGATCCCGGCATCGCGCAGCGCCATGTGGACAGTGGAGACGACCGAATCCCAGATCTCCTCGGGATCGTGCTCGACCCAGCCGGAACGTGGGTAGATCTGGGTGAACTCCTTCTGGCCCTTGCCGACGACATGCATGTCGCCATCGAAGACGATCGCCCGCGTCGACGTCGTTCCCTGATCGATCGCCAGAACATATCCGCTCATGAAAACCCTCCCTCAGCATGTCAATTGTCGTGACAAATCAATAGGACACGGATGCGGGCGAGAAAAGCGAATAAAGCGGAATTGCCAGCCCGCCGGCTTTGGGCATAACCTCGCAGCTAACGCTGCAACGCAGCATCGCCATTTCAGGGAGAACAGCATGAGCAGAACAGTCGTCGTCACCGGTTCCACCAGCGGCATCGGCCTTGCAATCGCCACTGCCTTCGCGGAAATGGGTGACAACATCGTCATCAACGGTTTCGGAAAGGCCGATGAAATCAAGGCGATCGTCGAGCGGCTTGAATCATTGTCCAAAGGCCGGGCGCTCTATCATCCGGCCGACATGACCAAGCCCGCCGAGATCGCCGACCTGATCGAAACGGCGGCCAAGTCCTTCGGCGGCGTCGATGTCCTGGTCAACAATGCCGGCATCCAGCACGTCGAGAAGATCGAGGATTTCCCGATCGAGAAATGGGATCAGATCATTGCGATCAATCTGTCGAGTTCCTTTCATACCATGCGCGCCGCGATCCCGCTGATGAAGGCGAAGAAGTACGGCCGCATCATCAACATTGCCTCGGCCCACGGGCTCGTCGCCTCCCCTTTCAAATCCGCCTATGTCGCGGCAAAACATGGTATATTAGGCCTGACGAAGACGGCAGCGCTGGAGCTCGCCGAATTCGGCGTGACCGTGAACGCCATCTGCCCCGGCTACGTGCTGACGCCGCTCGTCGAGAAGCAGATACCGGATACCGCCAAGGCCCGCGGCATGACCGAGGAACAGGTAAAGAGCGAGGTCATCCTCAAGGCGCAGCCGACACATGAATTCGTCAAGGCCGAGGAAATCGGCGCACTGTCGCTCTATCTCGCCAGCGATGCCGCCCGGCAGGTGACCGGAACGCACATCTCGATTGACGGTGGCTGGACGGCGGCTTAACCATTTGGAAAACAACAACAGGAACATCATGAACGACAGCATCCGCTTCATCCTGAATGGCGAGGACGTCACGCTTACCGATGTCAGGCCAACCGAGACGCTTCTCGATTTTCTGCGGTTGAAGCGGCGGCTGACGGGCACCAAGGAAGGATGCGCGGAAGGCGATTGCGGAGCCTGCACCGTGCTCGTCGGCCGGCTGGCAGACGGCAAGCTCGCCTATGAATCCGTCAATGCCTGTATCCGTTTCATCGGCTCTTTACACGCCACCCATGTGGTAACGGTCGAGCATCTGGCCGGCAGGGACGGCGCACTGCATCCAGTGCAGCAGGCACTGGTCGATTGCCACGGCTCGCAATGCGGCTTCTGTACCCCGGGCTTCGTCATGTCACTTTATGGTCTCTGGCTCGCCAAGGAAAAGCCGAGCCGCCAGGAAATCGAAAAGGCGCTGCAAGGCAATCTCTGTCGCTGCACGGGCTACGAGCCGATCGTCAAGGCCGCCGAGCAGGTGAGCCTGATGCGGCCAAGCACGCTCTTTGACCCGCTGGAACGGACGCGCTCGGAAATCGTCGCGCGGCTTTGGGCAATGCAGGCAAGCGGCACGATCAGGATTGCGAATGGCGAAGACCGGCTGATCGTGCCGGCTTCTGTCCGGGCGCTGGCTGAGGTCCTTTCGCAGGAACCCGACGCGATTATCGTCGCCGGTGCGACCGATGTCGGCCTCTGGGTGACGAAGCAGATGCGCAAGCTGAGCCCGGTGGTCTTCATCAGCCACCTCAGCGAATTGCAGTCGGTCACGGAAGGCGAGGATGGCGTCACCATCGGCGCTGGCGTCAGCTATACCAAGGCCTTCGAGGCGATCTCCAAGAAAATTCCGGCGCTCGGCCGACTGATCGATCGCATTGGCGGCGAACAGGTGCGTAACATGGGCACGATCGGCGGCAACGTCGCCAACGGCTCACCGATCGGGGACAGCCCGCCGCCGCTGATCGCGCTCGGCGCGATGCTGACGCTGCGGTCCCTGCAAGGCCAGCGCAGAATGCCTCTCGAGGATTTCTTTATCGCCTATGGCAAGCAGGACCGGAAGCCCGGCGAATTCGTCGAAAGCGTCTTCGTGCCCTATCCGGCGGCAATCAGCCGCTTTGCCGCCTACAAGATCACCAAGCGCCGCGACGAAGACATCACTGCCGTGCTCGGCGCCTTCCTGCTGACGCTTGACGAGGCAGAGATGATCACCGACATCCGCATCGCCTTCGGCGGCATGGCTGCGACGCCGAAACGCGCCCGCACGGTGGAGGCAGAGTTGATCGGCAAACCATGGACGGAAGCGACGATCGAGGCAGCCCGGCCCGCCTTCGACGCCGACTATCAGCCGCTGACCGACTGGCGCGCAACGGCGGAATACCGCCAGCTGACAGCGAAGAACCTGTTGACGCGGTTCTATCTTGAGACCGTCGGCGCGCCGGCCGAACTGAAGCGGTTCGAGGAGGTGGCGTGATGGAAAAATCGATCTTCAGCCTGATCTCCAAGACCTGGTCGCATGCTTCGATGGGAACGGTCGCGGTCGCATCCCATCACTCCCTTCGCGGAGGACATCGCTAATGGACAAGTCCACCTTCGAAGACCGCAAGGCCATCATCGCAGGCCCGATGCACGGCTCGCTGCGGCATGATTCAGCACATAAGCACGTCACCGGAACCGCCGATTATATCGACGATATTCCAGAACCCACGGGCCTGCTGCACGGCGCCCTCGGCCTCTCCGACCGGGCACATGCCGAAATCACCGCTATCGACCTTTCCGCAGTCGCCGCCTATCCCGGCGTCGTCTGGGTCTTCACCGGCAAGGATGTGCCCGGCGTCAACGACGTCAGCTCCAACGGCAGCCATGACGAGCCGCTGCTGGCCGAAACTTTAGTTCAGTTCCACGGCCAGCCGATCTTTGCCGTCATCGCCGAAACGCGTGATGCCGCCCGCCGCGCCGCACGGCTGGCAAAAATCGACTATCGCGACCTGCCGCATTGGAGCGATATCGACGGCGCGCTCGCCAATGGCAGCCCGCTCGTCATCACCCCGATGACACTGCGGCGCGGCGAGCCGGAAACGGAAATGACGAATGCTGCCATGCGTCTGAAAGGTCAGATGCGCATCGGCGGACAGGAGCATTTCTACCTCGAAGGCCATATCGCCGTGGCCATCCCAGGCGAGGACGACGAGGTCACCGTCTGGTCCTCGACGCAGCATCCAAGCGAGATTCAGCACATCGTCGGCCATGTGCTCGATATTCCTTCCAACGCCGTGACCGTCAACGTGCGCCGCATGGGCGGCGGCTTCGGCGGCAAGGAGACGCAGGGCAATCAGTTCGCAGCACTTGCGGCGATTGCCGCCAAGAAGCTCGGCCGCGCGGTCAAATTCCGCCCGGACCGCGACGAAGATATGAGCGCCACCGGCAAGCGCCACGATTTCCTCGTCGATTATGAGCTCGGCTTCGATGCCCAAGGACGCATCCACGCGGTCGACGCGACCTATGCGGCGCGTTGCGGCTTCTCCTCCGACCTCTCAGGGCCGGTAACCGACCGTGCCCTCTTCCATGCCGATTCCAGTTATTTCTATCCGCATGTGCATCTGACTTCGAAGCCGTTGAAGACTCACACCGTCTCCAACACCGCCTTCCGCGGTTTCGGCGGGCCGCAGGGCATGCTCGGGGCCGAACGCTTCATCGAGGAGATCGCCTATGCCCTCGGCAAGGATCCGCTCGATGTCCGCAAGCTGAATTTCTACGGCCAGCCGGGTTCCGGGCGCACGCTCACCCCCTATAACCAGGAGGTCGAGGACAATATCATCCCCCGCATCGTCGAGGAGCTGGAGGAAACGTCCGAATACCAGGCACGGCGCAACGCCATCATCGCCTTCAACCGCGACAGCCGCTACATAAGAAAGGGCATCGCGCTGACGCCGGTGAAATTCGGCATCTCCTTCACCATGACTGCCTTCAACCAGGCCGGCGCCCTCGTCCACATCTACCAGGACGGCTCGATCCACCTGAACCATGGCGGCACCGAAATGGGCCAGGGCCTCTACACCAAGGTGGCGCAGGTGCTGGCTGACAGCTTCCAGGTCGATATCGACAGGGTGAAGATCACCGCGACGACGACGGCCAAGGTGCCGAACACCTCGGCCACCGCAGCTTCCTCCGGCTCGGACTTGAACGGCATGGCCGCCTATGACGCTGCCCGCCAGATCAAGGAACGGCTGGTCGCCTTCGCCGCCGAGAAATGGGATGTTGGATCCGCCGACGTGGTCTTCCTGCCGAACCGCGTGCGCGTCGGCGAGACCGAGATCCCCTTCCCCGACTTCATCAAGCAGGCCTATTTTGCCCGCGTCCAGCTTTCCGCCGCCGGCTTCTACAAGACGCCGAAGATCCATTGGGACCGCAAGGCCGGCCGCGGCACGCCCTTCTATTATTTCGCCTACGGCGCCTCCTGCACCGAGGTGTCGATCGACACGCTGACGGGCGAATATCTGATTGACCGCACCGACATCCTCCACGATGTCGGTCGCTCGTTGAATCCGGCGATCGACATGGGCCAGGTCGAAGGCGCCTTCGTCCAAGGCCTGGGCTGGCTGACGACGGAGGAACTCTGGTGGGATGACAAGGGTCGGCTGCGCACCCATGCCCCCTCGACCTATAAGATCCCGCTCGCTTCCGACCGTCCGAAGATCTTCAACGTGCGCCTCGCCGAATGGTCCGAGAACGCCGAAGCCACCATCGGCCGCTCCAAGGCCGTCGGCGAACCACCCTTCATGCTGGCGATCTCGGTGCTGGAGGCACTGTCGATGGCAGTAGCAAGTGTCGCGGATTATCGGGTCTGCCCGAGGCTCGACGCGCCGGCGACACCGGAGCGGGTGCTGATGGCGGTCGAGCGGATGAAGCGGGTGTAGCAGATGCGAATGCGTCCGGCTCGTTTGTTCGCCTCGGCGGCGAACCCATCGGTCAGCCACCCATGACAGACATCCGCCGCTTCCTCGCCGCCCACCCGGACTGCATCCTCATCGACATCACCGGCACACAAGGCTCCACCCCGCGTGAGGCCGGTACCTTCATGCTGGCATCGCAAACCGCGTTATGGGGCACAATCGGCGGAGGCCAGTTCGAGTTCATGGCGATTGCGAATGCGCGGGACATGCTCGCGGGAACCGGTGGGATGGCGGAGATGGATATCCCGCTTGGGCCCGACATCGGCCAGTGCTGTGGCGGACGCACGCAGTTGCGGTTTCGCCGGGTGACAAAGGCGGTTGCTGAAGAAATCGAAGCCAGGCTTGCCGGCGAGATCGAGCGTCTGCCGGAGGTCTATCTCTTCGGTGCCGGCCATGTCGGCCGGGCGCTGGCTGCGGCCTTGGCGCCGCTGCCGCTGTCGGTGACGGTCGTCGAAACGCGGCAGGAAGAGCTCGCCAACCTGCCGGCAGAGACGAAGGCGCGGCTTGTGCCGATGCCCGAAGCACTGGTGAAGGATATTCCGGCCGGCGGCGTGGTCGTCATCCTGACGCACGACCACGCGCTGGATTTCCTCATCGCCCGCGAGGCGCTGGAAAAGACCGACCTCGCCTATACCGGCATGATCGGCTCGGCGACCAAGCGCGCCACCTTCGCAAGCTGGCTTTCCCGCGAAGGTGGCGGAGAGCGCGGCTGCATGGAGCGGCTGACGCTGCCGATCGGCGGCTCGGCGGTCAGGGACAAGCGCCCTGAGATGATCGCCGCCATGACCGCCGCCGAGATCCTGACGGCGCTCGCTGCCTACCGCATGCGCTCGTCCTCGTAATAGGGATCGCGCCCGTCGAGGAAACCGAGATCGCGCTTGACGCGATCCGGCGCCGTGTCGAGATCGAGGCTGGGCATGCGCCAGATCCGCGCCAGCCGGCCGCCGATGCGCCGGAAAATTCCGATGGTCTGCTGCGGCGGGCTCTGTTCGATAGCATAGCAATCCATGACATCACCTCGATGGTTTGATGGTATGAGTTGCAGTTTGCCGGTAAAAATGCTGCAATTCCAATCGAACGACCGTCTGCCTGCATCAAGAGAACTGATCCATGAAACTCTCCAAACAATTCCCGCTGAATGCGCTGCGCGTCTTCGAGGCCGCTGCACGGCTCGGAAGTTTCACCAAGGCGGGCGACGAGCTCGGCATGACGCAGACGGCCGTCAGCTACCAGATCAAGCTGCTGGAGGAGAATGTCGGCGAGCCGCTCTTCCTGCGCCGTCCTCGCCAGATCGCACTGACGGAGACCGGCGAGCGGCTGGCGCCGAAGGTGACCGAAGCCTTTGCCATGCTGCACGACGCGATGGCGACGGCGCGCGACAGCGTCGAAGGCACGCTCGCTATCAGCTCGACCCATACCTTCGCCTCGAAATGGCTGGCGCCGCGCCTCGGCTCTTTCCACTTGAAACATCCGGCGATCGCGGTGCGCTTTCAGGCGAGCTCTGATATCATCGACTTCGCCCGCGAGCAGATCGATGTCGGCATCCGCTGGGGCGACGGCAACTGGCCGGGGCTGACGCTGCACCGGCTGATGGGCCTGGAGTTCACGCCGATGCTGAGCCCAAAGCTGGCGGAGACGGCAGGCGGCATCAGGGAGCCGCGCGATCTCCTGAAGTTCGATCTCTTCGACGCCGGCGACATCTGGTGGAAACAATGGTTCGAGGCAGCCGGCATCACCGAGACGGATCTCGATCGGCGCCCGCGCAACCAGCTTGGCTCCCAGGCGGTGGAAGCCGATGCGGCGATCGCCGGCCATGGCGTCGCCATTCTCCATCCGGCCTTCTATGCGGCCGAGATCGCGCTCGGCCGGCTCTACCAGCCCTTCGAACTGACCCGTAGCGACGGCAAGGCCTACTGGCTCGTCTACCCCGAAAACCGTCGCAACGTGCCGAAGATCAAGGCCTTCCGCAACTGGATCCTCGAGGAGATGAAGGCAGCCGGAAATTGATGCATGCCGCCTGAAACTGTACAGCGGTTTTCGAACAACGACATACCGGACCCGGTTCGTGAGCCGGGTCCGGTGCTGTGGTCCGCCTTCAATATCCCATTTCCGGCGCATAGAAACAGCGCGGCGTATCCTCGTTCGGGAACAGACAGAGATGATAGTCGTTATCACCGGATTGCATTGCCTTCGTCATTGGCAGCAGGAAGACATGAGCGTGCGTGACCAGCCGGTGGTCGCCTGGCATCAGCGTCACACGATATCCGCCTGGCGTCACCGTCACGCTTTTCGAAGGGATCATCTGGCAATCGCCATTGTGACTGTCGCCGTTGCAACAATAGGGGTCATAACTCCACCCCGAAGGTGCGTCGTGAGCCGTCGCCAACGACGCATACGCAATCATCACACACGTCAGAATACTGCGCATGGGCATCTTCTCCGTCGATGAATGCGCCGCCGATGATCTAACGGTTCTTATTTTATTCCGGCGGCCTGCAAAATAACTGTAATCGAGTCGTCGCAGTTCAAGATCTGCTGAATTAGCAGATTCAGTACAAGGCGGCGATAATGCACAGCCTTCTCGGCAGCTTTTAGGCACGCGACAGCAGATCGGCGATCCGACCGCGATCGGCAACTTCGGTAAAACCGCCGGAAATCATCAGCGGAGCGCCGAAGATCTCGACGAGCCCATTGTCGAGAATGACACCTTCGCCATCCCGACACGCGAGAATGGGTGTTGTCGCCGTCTCGCTGTAGCGTCGTAGCGCGGAGAGATAGCCGGGATCGTCGTTCAGATGCGGGAAGAATTCGAAAGGCAGGAGATTAAGAGCCGCGCCATCCTGCACTGCATCAGGCGAAGCGCCGGAAAAGAGCGCGTCGACGGCGATTGTCGGCGTCATCAAAATCGCCCCGGCGCTGGTTCCGACAAGAATGCCATCGTCCAGTGCCCATGCGCGCAACTTGTCCAGCATACCGCTCTGTCGCAGCCTTCTCAGAAAATCGCCGGTATCGCCGCCGGAAAGATGGATGGCGTTACAGGAAAACAGCCGGCTGATCTCCTCGTCGCCGGAGAGTGCGTTGAGATCGACGAAAGGATCGAGAAGAAGCCCGTATCTCATGTAATAACGCCGTTTCTCATCGAAAAACGCCCGCTGCGGGTCCGGACCGGACGTGATATAGCCGACGCGGTTCCCACGCGAGAGGATGAGCGCCGCAAGCCGCCGGTCCATCGGCGCGTTTTCGGCGATGACTTGATCGCTGTAGAGCGCGGTGATCATTCCATTGCTCCTTTGGCCGCGCCGGTCGTTGCGCGTGTGCAGTTCTTCAATCTCCTCTTCCCTCCCCGCCAAAATTTCCGCAATGTCACGAGTCGGAGGAAGATAGGGGAACTCGATGTATGAATATGCCATAGCATGGGAATGGCTCGCCTTCGCGGCGCGCTGGTTCCATGTCATCACCGCGATCGCCTGGATCGGATCGTCGTTTTATTTTATCGCGCTCGATCTCGGACTGGTGAAACGCCCGCATCTGCCGCCCGGCGCCTATGGCGAGGAATGGCAGGTTCATGGCGGCGGCTTCTACCATATCCAGAAATATCTGGTGGCGCCCGCCCAGATGCCGGAGCATCTGACCTGGTTTAAATACGAAAGCTATTTCACCTGGATTTCCGGCTTCCTGATGCTCTGCATCGTCTATTATGGCGGTGCCGACCTGTTCCTTATCGACCGGCATGTGCTCGATATCAGCCCGCCTGTCGCCATCCTGATCTCGCTGGCGTCGCTTGCCCTCGGCTGGATCGTCTACGACCTGCTCTGCAAATCCCCGCTTGGGCGGAATACCTGGGGGCTGATGGCGGTGCTCTATGTCGTGCTCGTCTTCATGGCCTGGGGCTATACGCAGCTTTTCACCGGCCGCGCCGCCTTCCTGCATCTCGGCGCCTTCACCGCCACGATCATGTCGGCCAACGTCTTCATGATCATCATTCCGAACCAGAAGATCGTCGTCGCCGATCTTATCGCCGGGCGCACGCCCGACCCCAAATACGGGCAGGTCGCCAAGCAGCGTTCGCTGCATAACAACTACCTGACGCTGCCCGTCATCTTCTTCATGCTGTCGAACCATTATCCGCTGGCCTTCGGAACGCAGTTCAACTGGTTGATCGCCGCCCTGGTCTTCCTGATGGGCGTCACCATCCGCCACTGGTTCAACACCACGCATGCCAGGAAGGGCTGGCCGACCTGGACGTGGATCGTCACCGTCATCCTCTTCATCCTGATTATGTGGCTTTCAACCGCGCCGAAGCTGCTGACGGGCGAAACGGATGCGGCGGCGGTCGCGCCCGCCTTCCAGCAATTCGCCGGCGATCCGCACTTCCCCGCCGTCAAGCAACTGGTCTCGACGCGCTGTTCCATGTGCCACGCGGCCGAGCCCGTCTATGAGGGTATCGTGCGACCGCCCAATGGCGTGATGCTCGAAAACGACGCGGAAATCGCCGCCCATGCCCGCGAAATCTATATACAGGCGGGCCGCAGCCATGCCATGCCGCCCGGCAACATCACCGACATCACGCCGGATGAACGCAAGCTGCTCGTCGCCTGGTTCGAGAGCGCAGTCGAAGGCAAGAAACAATGACGACGACACTCCTGCGCGGCCGCCTGCTTTCCTTCCATCGCGCACCGCTGAGCCTTACCGACAGCCAAAGCTATCTCTACGAGGAGGATGGCGGCCTGCTGATGACCGACGGGCTGATCACAGCGCTCGGCCCTTATGGCGACGTCAAGGCAAAAGCAGCGGAAGACACGGTCGAGATCGACCACCGCCCGCATCTGATCATGCCCGGCTTCATCGATATGCACCTGCATTTTCCGCAGATGCAGGTGATCGCCTCCTACGCCGCCAACCTGCTCGAATGGCTGAATACCTATACCTTTCCCGAGGAATGCCGTTTCGTCGAAAGTGCGCATGCTGAAAGGATCGCCACGCATTTCTATGACGAGTTGATCCGCCACGGCACGACGACGGCGGTCGCCTATTGCTCCGTGCACAAGACCTCGGCCGACGCCTTCTTTGCCGAGGCGCTGAGGCGCAATATGCGCATGGTCGGCGGCAAGGTGATGATGGACCGCAATGCCCCGCAGGGCCTGCTCGACACGCCCGAGATGGGCTATGACGAGACCCGCCAGGTGATATCGGACTGGCACGGCAAGGGCCGCAACCACGTCGCCATCACTCCGCGCTTCGCCATCACCTCCACGCCGGCGCAGATGGAGGCGACATCAGTGCTTGCCCGCGAATTTCCCGAGCTGCACATCCAGACGCATCTTTCGGAAAACCACGACGAGATCAAATTCACCTGCGAGCTCTATCCCGACGCGCTCGACTATACCGACATCTATGCCCGCTACGGCCTGCTCGGGCCGAAAAGCCTCTTCGGCCACGCCATCCACCTGTCCGAGCGCGAAGCCGATGCCATGAGCGAGGCGGGTGCCGTCGCCGTCCACTGCCCGACCTCGAACCTCTTCCTCGGCTCGGGCCTGTTTCCGCTGAAGGCGCTGGCGCGGCGCGAAAAGCCGGTTCGCATCGGTGTGGCGACCGATATCGGCGGCGGTTCCAGCTATTCGATGCTGCGGACGATGGACGAGGCCTACAAGATCCAGCAGTTGCTCGGCGAACGGCTGAACCCGCTGGAAAGCTATTACCTGATGACCCTCGGCAATGCCGAGGCCCTGTCGCTGGCGGACCGGATCGGCACGCTGGAACCCGGCACCGAGGCCGATCTCGTCGTTCTCGATGCCGCGGCGACACCGGCCATGGCGCTGAAGATGGAAGTGGTGAAGACGCTGCCCGAGGAGCTTTTCCTGCTGCAGACGATGGGCGACGACCGGGCGATCGCCGAGACCTATGTGGCCGGCGTTGCGTTGAAGAAGGAGCTTCAATGACACGCGCTGTCACCCTTGAAATCGGACCGTGAAAGCTCCCCGGCACGGCCAATTTCCCGTAACACTCCTGCCAAATTCATGTTATGGCCGATAGTCGCATTCAGATGTGAAGGTTCAATTCATGGCCGCTCCGCTCACCATCGCTGATCTGAAAAAGCTTGCACAGCGCCGTGTGCCGAAGATGTTTTTCGACTATGCGGATTCGGGCGCCTGGACGGAATCGACTTATGCGGCGAACGAGAGCGATTTCAGTCAGATCAAGCTGCGTCAGCGGGTGATGGTCGACATGACCGACCGCACGCTGGAAACGACGATGATCGGCCAGAAAGTGTCGATGCCGGTGGCCCTGGCGCCGACTGGACTGACCGGCATGCAGCATGCCGACGGCGAGATGCTGGCGGCACGCGCCGCCGAGGAGTTCGGCGTTCCCTTCACGCTCTCGACGATGAGCATCTGCTCGATCGAGGACGTCGCGTCGGTGACGACGCGCCCCTTCTGGTTCCAGCTCTACGTGATGAGGGACAAGGATTTCGTCCTCAACCTTATCAATCGCGCCAAGGCCGCCAAATGCTCGGCGCTGGTGCTGACCGCCGATCTGCAGATCCTCGGCCAGCGGCATAAGGATCTGCGCAACGGCCTGTCGGCGCCGCCGAAATTCACGCCGAAACATGTCTGGCAGATGGCGACCCGGCCCTTCTGGTGCCTGGATATGCTGCAGACCAAGCGACGCACCTTCGGCAATATCGTCGGCCACGCGAAGAATGTCTCCAATATCGCCTCGCTCTCCGCATGGACGCACGAGCAGTTCGACCCACGGCTGTCCTGGGCGGATGTCGCCTGGATCAAGGAACAATGGGGCGGCCCCCTGATCATCAAGGGCATACTCGATCCGGAGGATGCGAAGGCGGCCGCCGACACCGGCGCCGATGCGATCGTCGTCTCCAATCACGGAGGGCGCCAGCTTGACGGCGCCCCCTCCTCGATCAGCATGCTGCCGAAGATCGTCGATGCCGTCGGTGACCGCATCGAGGTCCATCTCGACGGCGGCATCCGCTCCGGCCAGGACGTGCTGAAGGCCGTGGCACTCGGCGCCAAGGGCACCTATATCGGCCGCCCCTTCCTTTATGGTCTCGGCGCCATGGGCAAGGAAGGCGTATCGCTGGCACTCGGCATCATCCGCAAGGAGATGGACATCACCATGGCGCTCTGCGGCAGGCGCGACATCAACGATGTGAATTCGTCGATCATCGCCGGACGGCAGTGAACCTGCTGCTAGCGACGCATGTAGCAACGGCTCCCCAAATATCTCGATACTGGACGCTGCCTCAGTCCTTCTAACCGCACGTTAAGCCTAGGTTGTATTTTTAGCGCGACCTCTTGAAAGCACAAAAGCGGTGCTTTATGTTTTACCTATGGCAACCACAGGCAAGACACCGCATCCATCGCTGCTGCGCTACACGCTGGCGCCTGACGACAGTGCCCGGCAGGCGCTGGACGACACCATTGCCGCCTATCTCAGGATGATCGAAATCCTGACCGGCCTCGTCTCCGACAGGACGGGCGCCAATCTCGTCGTGCTGCATGACCTTGCCTATGAAACTGTCCGCGAGCAGACGGGCTTGCCGGCACGGCTGGTCACGCTCGGCCTTCGCGATTTCGCCGCCAATCGCGGCGTCACCGCCGATCCGCCGCATCTGCCGCTCGATGACAAGCTCTTCGCCATCAAAGGCCCCTCGGACCTGACGATCGCCACGGTGCACGGACGTGTTGCCGTGCCCTTCGATGTCGCGGGTTATTCCAGGGGATGGGAGAGTATTTTTCCGGCCTACCTCGTTGCAGGCCAGGATCGCTACGAGATTCACATCGGCGTCACGCCGAATTCCGCTCGGATGGAGGAAAACATGACGAACGAAGGCATTCTCTCACGCATGGGCCGTCTGATCGCGGGCATCGCGAATGCGGCGGTCGACAAGGCGGAAGGCGTAAACAAGATCGCCGTCATCGAACAGGCGATCCGCGAGATCGATGCAGCGGCGGATGAGGCCCGCACCGATCTCGGCAAGGCGCGCGCCGAGGAATATCGCATCCAGAGCCGCAGGGACGAAATCGTCGAAGACCTGAGCGCGCTCGACCAGAAGATCCGCCTCGCTGTCTCGTCTCAGCGGGATGACCTGGCAAAGGCCGGCGTTGCCCGCCAGATCGATCTCGAATCCCAGATCGCAGCTCTGGATAAGGCGCTGGCCGATGCCAGGGAACAGCTGGACGAAGGCCAGAAAGCCTTGCAGGCCGTGCTCGCCACGCGCCGCGAGGCGGACGCTCGCCTTGCCGATTTCAAGCGCAGCATTGCCCGGCATCCCGAACAGGCCGCAACCGGTCATAGCCAGCCCGCGCCGGGCGCAGATGCTGCCCGCGCTGCCGCGGCAGTCTCTCGGCTGACCGGGGTTCCCACTGGCGAGCATGCCCATAGTTCCGAATTGGACGAACTCGATCGGCTGCACCGCGAACAGGCGATCGAGGCACGCCTCGCACGCTTCAAGGCGGATAACCGGTAACGGCGATGGCCCTTCTCTTCGCTCCCGAATGTGCGCCCTTTGCCATCGCCGCCGCCGTGCTTGCAGGTCTGACCGCGATCGAGATGCTCGCGATGGTCATGGGTTTTTCGATGACGGAATTTCTGGGAAAGCCGGAGGTTCATGGCCATGACGGCATCCTGGCATACCTATCCTGGCTCAATCTCGGCGGTGTTCCCCTGCTGATTCTTCTGATGATGACACTCGGCTTCTTCGCGATGACGGGGTTTGCCTTGCAGGCCGTCGCCAACGCCTTCTGGGCGCCGCTGCCAAGCTTCATCGCTGTCATTCCTGCCGCGCTGGCAACCATCCCCATGGTCAGGGCGTCGAGCAGAACCGTGGCACGGCTCGTACCGCACGACGAAACCTATGCCGTCGATCTCGACGCCTTCCTCGGCCGGACCGCCGAAGTGTCGATCGGCCCGCTCGATCAGGGACTGCCGGGCCGCGTCCGTGTCAAGGATCAGCACGGAAACTGGCATGTGCTTCGAGCCCGAGCCGCCAAGGGCGAGGGTCCGCTTGGGATCGGCGCTTCGGTTCTTCTCGTCGATCACAAGGCAAATGTGTTTATCGCCATTCCCGCGCCGGTCGACCCCACCGATGCGAACAATCAATCTTTCAGGGAGCAGCAATGATGTACGACGTTATCCTACCAGCCGGCATTGGGATTGTTCTGATCTTCGGCATCGGTTTTGTCCTCGCCTCTCTTTACACGCGCTCCAGCCGCGATGAGGCCTATGTGCGCACCGGTCTCGGCGGCCAGAAGGTCGTGCTCGACGGCGGTTCGGTCGTCCTGCCGATCTTCCATTCGACCGCCCGGGTCAACCTGAAGACGTTGCGGCTCGAGGTGCGCCGCGGCGAAGGCGATGCACTGATCACCAAAGACCGCATGCGCGTCGATATCGGCGCCGAGTTCTATGTGCGCGTGAAACCCGATGCCTCCTCGATTGCGCTTGCAGCGCAGACACTCGGCAATCGCACCAATGACGCCGAGGCGCTTCGCATCCTGATCGAGGCGAAATTCGTCGACGGTCTCCGCTCGGTGGCCGCGACCATGAATCTCGACGCGCTGCAGGAACAGCGCATGGATTTCGTCAAGGCCGTCCAGGAAGCCGTCGGCGCCGATCTCCAGTCGAACGGCCTCGAACTCGAATCCGTGTCGCTGACACGCCTCGACCAGACCGATATCAAGCACTTCAACGCCAACAACTTCTTCGACGCGCAAGGCCTAGCGGCATTGACCCGCATCACCGAGGGACGCAAGAAGGAGCGGAACGAGATCGTTCGCGACACCGAAGTCGCCATCGCCCAGAAGGATCTCGAGGCCCGCCAGCAATCGCTGACCATCGAGCGGACGAAGCGAGAGGCCGAACTCAGCCAGGAAAGAGATATCGCCAACAAATCCGCGGCGACACGCGCCGAGACCGCGCAGCAGGAGCAGGCCGCAAAACGCGCCGAGGAGGAAGCCCGCATCGCTTCCGAACAGGCGATCGCCGAACGCGAGGCATCCGCCAAGCAGGCTCGCGAAAGCGCCAACATCGACGCCGCCCGCGCCGTCCAGCAACGCGAAACCGAAGCCAAGCGTGACCTCCAGATCGTGGCACAGGAGAGCGCGATCGCCGTTGCCAATAAGAGCCGTGAAGAATCCGAAGCGAAGGCGGCTGCTGAAACGGCCCGCGCGCTGGCGATAGCGGCGGAGGAAAAAGTCGGCACCGCCAAGGCGATCGAGATTGCCGAACGCGAAAAGCAGATTGCCGTGATTGATGCGCGCAAGAAAGCCGAGACGGAAGCAACCGCCGTCACCGTCGGCGCGGAGGCCGAAAAACAGGCAGCAAGCGACCAGGCCGAGGCCATCAAGACGCTCGCAACCGCCGAGGCGGATGCGGCGATCATCAAGGCCAAGGGCATTCTCGAAACCGGCAAGGCCGCGGCCGAGAGCGAAGCATTACTCAACGACGCGCGCAACAAGTTGAGCTCTGCTATCATCGAGTTCGAGATCACCCGCGAACGTATCCGCATCATTCCGCAGGCGCTCGCCGAGGCGGTCAAGCCGATCGAGAAGATCTCCGATATCAGGATATTCGATACCGGCGGCATGCTCGGCCGCGGAAACGGAGCGACCGGCGGAAACGGCATCGGGCTCGGCGAAGGACTGGCCAGCCAGCTCCTCTCCTATCAGGCGAATAAACCGATCCTCGACAAATTGCTGAAGGAAGCCGGCTTCGACGGCGACGATGCCATCTCATCCCTTCTTGGAAATCTCGATGGCGCAAAACCGGCAAGACCGGCAACCGCCGCAGCCCCGGCAAAGCCGGCAACACCGGCCGCAGCCCCGACACAAACGATCATCCCTCCGGCCCCGAAGCCGGCACCAAAGAAGGACTGATCGCCGCGCAAGCGGGTCTGGACTAGAACAGGATGATTTTAGGCCGGTTCGGCCTAAAATCTGAATCCTGTTCTAAATTAAATAGTTAGAGCATGATGCCGAAAACCGCACACACTTTTCGGCATCATGCTCTATCTCACCCAACCCGTTGCCAGCGCGCCTGCCCAGTCGGCACGGCCCCTTTCGGCGGCCAGTGCCGACATCGCCATATAGTCGTAGGCGACGGTTCGGAACTGCCATGTCCATCCCACAGCCGCCTTTTCCAGAATGGCATAACTCGCCAGCGGATGGCCGGCTTCCACCTTGTGGTAATAGGGCAGCTCGTCGTCATAGGCCGGGCAGCCGACGCTGCCGGGATTGACGATGAGGCGGCCGTCGGAAAGCTGGACAGCGCGGGGAATGTGACTGTGGCCGCAGAGGATCAGCGGCAGGTCGATGCCTTCGGCCAGTGCCGCGATCGCTTCGATCGGCTTCAGGAAGACGAAGCCCTCCGGCGAGACCGATTCCAACCAGTAAAGATTGTCGTCCTTCGGCGTTGCGTGGCAGAGATAGATCTCACCGCGATAGACGGTATCGAACGGCAGGCTTCGTATCCAATTAAGATGAGACGACGACAATTGACCGTAAGCGGCCGCATCCGAAGCATGCATTGCCGCCGGGTCCTGTTCGATCAGGTAGCGGTCGTGATTACCACGGACCGAGGTCAGGCCGAGCGTCATCAGCAAGTCTGCCGTCTTGCCGGCCTCGAGCGGGCCGCTAAAGAAATCACCGAGATTGACGATCTCATCGATCCCCTGCGCGCGAATATCCGCAAGCACGGCCTCGAGCGCCAGATGGTTTCCATGGATATCGGCAATTGCCGCAAACCGCATTTTTTAGCTCCCTCGGTAGGTGGAATAGCCATAAGGCGATATCAGCAACGGCACATGGTAATGCGCCGTGACGTCGGCAATACCGAAGCGGATCGGCACGAGATCGAGGAAAGCGGGATGCGGCAGCGGAGTGCCGCTCGCCCTCAGATAATCGCCGGCGTGGAAGACCAGTTCGTAGGTACCGGCCCGAAAATTTTCGCCAATGAGGATGGGGCCACCGTCGACCCGGCCGTCGGCATTGGTCTCGACCGTCTTCAAATGCCTGCGGATCTCGCCGTCGAGCTGGAAAAGATCGATCCTCAGGCCCTCTGCCGGCTTGCCGAGGGCGGTGTCGAGAACATGCGTGGTCAGTCCGGTCATGGGGCTGGCTCTTTGATGATATAGGGGGGGTCGAAGAAGTATTCTTCCAAATTGTTGCCCGGCCCTTCGCGGTCGACGACCAGGAAATCTGAGGCCTGGCCGAGCGCCATCAGCGGATGATGCCAGACATTGCGGCGGTAGTTCACACCTTGGTCGCCGCGCGCCAGAAACACCTGCGGCCTGCCCGGACGTCCGTTCTCATCCTCGGAGACGATGACGAGAAAAGGACGGCCCGAGACCGGCGAGAAACTCTGGCTGCCGAAAGGGTGGCGCTCCATCATGGCGACGCCATAGGGGAAGCTGCGCGGCTGGCCGCGAAAGAGGTTGATGACGACGCGTGCGCCCTCGCCCGTCGCCTCAGCGGCGGCCAGCGCATGAAAACGCTGCGTTGTGCCGCCATTGATCAGCCGCATCGAGGCCGGATCGGCTTCGATCACCTCGCCGAAGGGCGTAAAAGTGGATCTGGTGAGCGGGCGGACGTCGAGAAGCTCAGTCAATTACCTTACTCGCCTTGGGCATGCCAGTTGCGGACGCCATCGATCGCGGCAAGAAGCTCCGGCAGCGTGCGCTGCGTCGCCTCCCAGATTTCGGATGGATCGAGATCGAAGACGTCGTCGAGGATACGGTTGCCCGTCCCGCAGATTTTCGTCCACGGCAAATCGGGATGCTCGGTTGCAAATGCCGGATATGTCACCAGCAGACGGGATGCCGCCGCCCCGATGGTGAAATGGCAAAAGGCAACCGCCTTGAAGATCAGTTTATCCCCGGCGAACGCCTCCCCATCCATTCCGCCGACAAAGAGCAGCGCATCGGATGCCGCCTCTTGCATATCGTTAAGATAATCGACAGCGCGCCGCTCGCTCATTCAGCCTCCGGAAGCATCGATGTGAGGCGCAGCAGCGCGATCTTTTCGACCTGCGCCGTCGCGGTCGCGAATTCCTCATCCTGCCCGTTGCCGATGCGTGTTTCGAAGGCCGAGAGGATGTCACCCTTGCCAAGTCCCTTGACGGCGATGATGAAGGGAAAACCGAATTTTTCGACATAGGCCGAATTGAGTTCGGTGAAGCGGGCATGCTCGGCCGGGCTCAGGCGATCGAGACCGGCGCCGGCCTGCTCTTTCCTGCTGTCCTCGGTGAGTTCGCCTGATATGGCCAGACGACCGGCAAGATCGGGATGGGCGCGCAAGACGCCCAGACGTTCCCGAGGGCTTGCCGCGCGGAAGACGGCGGCGAGTGCGGCATGCACGCCGGCCGCCGTCAGCGGCTCCGTCACGGGACCGGCGTCATAGGCACGCTCAGCGATAAAAGGCGAATGTTCAAAGACGCCGCCGAAGCGGGAGACGAAATCGTCACGCGACACCATCAAAGCGCTTCCGGCTGATGGTGCTTGTGCCAGTGCTCGGCGATCTCGATGCGGCGTGGAATCCAGACATTGTCGTGCTTCAGCACATATTCGATGAAGCGTTTCAGCGCCGCTGCCCGGCCGGGACGTCCGACGAGGCGGCAATGCAGGCCGACTGACATCATCTTCGGGCTGCCCGCCTTGCCTTCCTCATAAAGCGTATCGAAGGCGTCCTTCAGATAGGTGAAGAACTGATCGCCGGCGTTGAAGCCCTGCGGCGTCGCAAATCGCATGTCGTTGGTTTCGAGCGTATAGGGGATGATCAGGAAGGGTTTCCCGTCGACGCCCTTCACCCAGTAAGGCAGGTCGTCGGCGTAGGAATCGGAGGAATAAAGGAAACCGCCCTCCTCCTGCACCAGTCGAAGCGTATTGTCGGAAGGCTTGCCCTGATACATGCCGTAGGGCCGCTCGCCGGTGAGTTCGGTGTGCAGGCGCACGGCTTCGAGGATATGCTTGCGCTCCAGATCTTCGGGAAAATCCTTGTATTCCAGCCAGCGGTAACCGTGGCTGGCGATTTCCCAGCCGGCCTCCTTCATCGCGGCGACGGCCTCGGGGTTGCGGGCCATCGCCAGCGTCACGCCGTAGACGGTCGCCTGCACCTTGAGATCGGTGAACATGCGCCAGAGCCGCCAGAAGCCGGCACGTGAACCGTATTCGTAGATCGATTCCATGTTGAGGTTGCGCTGCCCTGGCCAGGCGGCCGCACCGACGATCTCCGACAGCAGGTTTTCGGACGCCGGATCGCCGTCGAGGATCGAGCTTTCACCGCCCTCCTCGTAGTTGATGACGAACTGCACGGCGACGCGTGCCTCGTCCGGCCATTTCGGATCGGGCGTCAGGCGCCCGTAACCAACGAGATTGCGCGGATAAGTCTCGGATACCATCAAATCACCTTCTGAAAAGACGGGGAACGGTAGCATCCGCAGCCGGAATGTCGAGACGGAAACTGCTCGGCCGGATTTTGCCTTTGCAGCATAAGGCTTTAGCTCATCAGCATCCTTAGGCGATTTTGCGTGCGCTGACCTTGCCCATCGGATGCAGCGAATGAACGCGGAAAGGACCGCCCGTGCCCTCCTCGATCATCAGCGCCACGTTCGAAACCGTGACAGGCTCGCTCAGGACAGGCTCGAAGATCGTTCGCAACACCGGCTCGATCCGCGGCATGTCGATCGCGTTGACGGGGCCTGTCACCGGCATATGAAAGCGGAACTCCTCCATCACATAGGGATTGCCCCAGCGATGCAGATTGGCAAATTGCGTCGCCGACAGCCCGTCCGGATCGCTGCGTTCAATCTCGGCCTCGCTGAGCGGCGCGCGGAAACGATCGAATTCCTGCACGATCGCCGAAGCAAGATACTGGATTTGCTCGCAGGGAGTGCTCGGCAGCAGGCTGTAGAAATTGCCGAGCCGGGCGACTTCGATACGCGGAATCTGGAAGGGAATGAAGGTCCCGGAAAAACGCATAAGATCGCGCAGGAGTTGCGATTCGGGCATGTCGCGGGACAAGTGGAACGGCGCCTTCAAAACCCCGTGAAATCCGTAGCGCCGCGGCACGGCGGTATGGAAGGCGATCTCGTGAATGCCGAGGCCACGAACTGCCGGAGGCTCCATCATATCGCCCGAAAACACGTTTCGGCCAAGCCAATTGGCGGCCACGAGCGACAGCGGATCGCTCGCCGGAGGCGTGAAGCAAATGGCATAGCGCATGCAATTTCCTCCATCAAGGAAGTGAGCGCCGTTCAGATCCGGCGCTGTCGATGCGCAAGCAGATAGGTGATTTGCATGACAGAATAACGAAACGCAGCGGCGCCTAATTCACGTTTAACGTGAAGCCGCCGCAATATGGCTTGAAATTGCGAAGCTTTCCGGCAGCAAAAATCCGCAGTCTGTATCGCCTACGATACATATCGCCGCCTCCGCCAGCCGGTGGGCGAGGCCGAAGCTGACCTTGAAGCCGCCGGTCAGCGCGATCAGGCGCCGGTGATAGGGATGGCGGCCGATCATTGGATCCCGGTCGATCGCCTTCGGACGAAGCCCGGCCCAGCGCTCGACAACGGGAGCGTCGCGAAGCGTCGGCACGATGCCGCGCGCCGCCTCGATCAGCACGTCGAGCTGGGCGTCGGTCGAACTGGGATCGTCAAAACGGTTCTCGCTGGTGCTGCCGATTGCCGCGTGCCCGCCCTCATGCGCGACGACATAGAGCCCGTCCAGAAAGATCGTCGGTAGCGCCGGGTCGATATCGGCTTTCAACAGGGCTGCCTGCCCCTTGACCGGCTGGCCGAGCGGTTGCTTCAGCCCCGGCGTCAGCGCTTGCAGCAATGGAAAGGAGCGATGGCCGGCGGCCAGGATGCAGTGACTAAAAGCGATCGTTTCACCGTTGATTTCGGTCGTGCCGCGATCAGGATCGAGGCCGGCAACCGTCGCATGCTCCAGGATACGAACATGCTTTGCCCGCCGCAGGAAGGCGATAAGCGCTGCGATCAGTAAGCGGGGCGCAACGCGGGCGGCGAGCGTGTCGTGCACGAAGCCGCTCTCGCCGGCAGACGCCTCGATCCAGCCGTTGACCGGTAGCCTGTCGAGCACATGCCAATGGAAGCGGCGCTCGCCCACCCGCCAATGCTGTTCAGCGTCCTCGAAATGGCCGCGCGCTATTTTGTTGAGATGCGGCTTCGGCAGCGGGATCAGCCGTCCGGACCTGTTATAACCGGCGGAAAGCCCGGTCTCGGCTTCGAGCGCTGTGATTTCGGCTTCGAGCGAGACCAGCGCATCGAACTGGAACTGCTTCTTCTCCGACCACCGGTCCGGCATATGCGGCATCAGCGCGCCGAGCAGGCCGCCGCTTGCACCTTCGCCCAACCTGCCGGCGTCAGCAATAAGGGCACGGATGCCCTGGCGCTCGGCATGGACGGCCGCCCAGAGACCCATTATGCCGCCGCCGACGATCAGCAATTCGCAGGACGATTGACCTGAGACCGGCGCAGGACTATCGGCTTTTTCCATGACAGACGTGAACCCCGATCAGATTGGCGCGGGCGCGCCGCAGCCGCTCGAATGGCGCGACGGCGATATGCCCTATTCGACAGCCTTTGGCGATCATTTTTATTGCCAGACCGATGGGCGGCTGGAATGCGGCCACGTTTTTCTCGCCGGCAACGGCCTGCCGAAGCGCTGGAACGGGCGGCAGAGATTCCGGATCGGAGAGCTCGGCTTCGGCACCGGCCTGAACTTCGCCGAAACCTGGCGGCAATGGAAGCTCCACCGTGTAGATGGCCAGCACCTGCATTTCACCTCCTTCGAACTCCACCCGATGCGCGGCGAAGAAATCGGCCGGGCGCTGTCGCACTGGCCGGAAATCGATGCCGAACGCGAGGCGCTGACGGCGGCGTGGCCGCAAGCGCCTGATGGCATCGTTGAGCTCGATCTCGATGCCCAGACGACGCTCAGCATCGTATGCGGCTATGCCTTGGACGGGGTCGCGGCAGCCGAAGACGACTTCGACGCCTGGTATCTCGACGGCTTCGCCCCGTCGCGCAACAGTGATATGTGGTCGGAGGAACTGATGCGGCTCGTCTGCGAGAAAAGCGCAACCGGCGGCACTTTCGCCACCTATGCGGCTGCCGGTTTCGTGCGCCGCAATCTCATCGCCGCGGGTTTTGCCGTCGAGCGCCGCAAGGGCTTTGCCGGCAAACGCGAAATGCTCTGCGGCATCAAGGCATCCCCCGGTCAGCGCGCAGATCAGTAGCTGGTGCGCTCCGGCTGCTGCTCGCTCGTTCCGAGCCACTGGCGGATTTTTTCCTCGAGCAGCTCGGGGCTGATCGGCTTCGACATGTAGTCGTCCATGCCGGCATCGAGGCAGAGCTCGCGGTCGCTTTCGAGCGCATGGGCGGTGACGCCGATGATCGGCACCCGGTGCCCCTGCCTCTGTTCGCGCGCGCGGATCGTCTGGGTCGCCTGATGGCCGTTCATGACGGGCATCGAGACGTCCATCATGATAATGCGCGGCGTATGCCGCTCCCAGGCGGCGACCGCCTCCTCGCCATTGTCGACGACGAGGAAGGAAAGACCCGTGCCTTGCAGGATCTGTGTGAAGACGATCTGGTTGACCTCGTTGTCCTCGGCGACGAGCACGTCGACGAATTCAACGGCCCGCTTCTGCGGCGCGGGCGCGGGCGCCGGCACGGCCACTTCCGTCTGCAGCCGGGCAATCTCGGCCTCGGATGCCTGCTTGACGCGGCTGGCGCGCACCACCTCGACGACCGTGTTGCGCAGCACGTTGGCGCGCGCCGGCTTCATCAGATGCGCGTGGCCGTTCAGCGCCGCGAATTCCTTTTCCGTGCCGGAAATATCCATCGACGTCAGGAAGATGATCGGCAGTTCGACGAAGCGGGGATCGGCTCGTAGCCTGCGCGCGACATCGGCACCGTTCATATCGGGCATGTGATAATCGAGCACGACGGCATCGACGGTGACGCCGAGATTGGCCGCCGCCTCCAGAATCGCAAGACCGGTACCGCCGCCTTCGGCGGCCACGCCGTCGAAGCCCCAAAGAGACAGCTGTTCGGTCAGGATTCGCCGGTTCACCTCATTGTCGTCGACGACGAGGATGCGCGCACCCTGCACATTGATCGGCAACGGCTTCGGCTCAAGGCGGGCGGCCGCGACCGCAAACGGCAGGTTGACGGTGAAGACCGAACCCTTGCCCCATTCGCTCTCGACATTGAGATAACCGCCGAAGAGGTCGACGAGCCCGGCGGTGATCGCAAGACCGAGGCCCGTACCCTCATGCCGCCGGGTCGATGAGGCGTCCACCTGCGAGAACTTGTCGAAGACCGATTCGAGCTTCTCCGACGGAATGCCGATACCAGTATCCTCGATGCGGATTCTGGCCATGATCTCGCCGCCGGCGGCCGGCTGGAAGCCGACATCGACAAAGACATGGCCGCGCTCGGTGAACTTGACGGCGTTGCCGACGAGATTGGTGACGATCTGGCGGAAGCGCCCGGCGTCGCCAATGACCGCAGCGGGCAAATCGGGCGCGGCTCGCACCAGGAGCTCGATGTTCTTCTCGGCCGCGTGCGAGGACAAGAGTGTCGCTACGTCCTCCACCGCTTCGGTGATATCGAAGGCGGCTTTGCGCAGCTTCATCTGCCCGGCATCGATCTTCGAGAAGTCGAGGATATCGTTGATGATCGTCAGCAGCGCATTGCCCGACTTGACGATGATATCGACGAAGGTCTTCTGGCGCGTATCGAGATTGGTCTTGGCAAGCAGTTCCGCCATCCCAAGCACGCCGTTCATCGGTGTGCGAATCTCGTGGCTCATATTGGCGAGGAATTCGGACTTGGCGCGGTCGGCGGCTTCGGCGCGCGACAGCAGCTGGCGCAGTTCCTCTTCGC
Organism: Rhizobium beringeri; assembly: GCF_004306515.1. Lineage (NCBI taxonomy): Bacteria > Pseudomonadati > Pseudomonadota > Alphaproteobacteria > Hyphomicrobiales > Rhizobiaceae > Rhizobium > Rhizobium beringeri. Next base: position 3,118,241 of record NZ_SILG01000001.1, read on the forward strand.
GGCTCTTGAGTTCGGTGACATCGGTAAAAAGCGCCACCCAATGCTGTCCCCGGCTGACCGTCGCATCCATGTTCACCCAGCGCTCGCCGCCGACATGGAAAGCCGTGGAGATCGGCAACCTGGCCGCGATATTGTCGCGCCAACCCTGCAGAATCTCGGCCGCGTCCTCGTGGAAGTCGCCGCGCGCAGCGCAGAACTCGAACATGCCGAGCCAACCTTGCCCGGTCTCGATATAGGTGGCGGGAATTTCCAGGATATGAGCCAGCGCCTCATTAGACATCCTGATAATGCCGTCCTGGACGATGGCGAGGCCCTGCGGCATGGCGTGTGTCGCGTCGCGCATCAATTCGCCGAGATGCTCCAGCGCGGCGCGGGCCTCGTGGACTTCGTTTTCCCGCTCACGCACGGCCGTGATGTCGGCATAGGTGAGCAGGATCCGGTCGTTTGAGATACGGCGGCTGTCGAAAATGACGGATTTGCCACCCGCCCAGCCGAGCTCGATCGGCTCGGGCTCCTCGGTTTCGAACAGGTGCTTGCGGAAAGCGTAGATCTCCTCGGGCGTCTGTGTGCCGTCGTAGCGACCGAGCTCATAATTGCGGCGGATGACGTCGATGAAGGGGCGGCCGTCGAAGGGATCGTCGAGCGGCAATTCCCAGATGCTGTAGAACTCGTCGTTGACGGAGAGGATCCGGTGGTCGTTATCGAGGATCAACACGCCGATCGGAAGCGAGCGTAGGATATTCTCGATATCCCGGTGCAGCACCTCTTTGTGCTGCTGCGCCTCGATCAGCGCCTTCTCTCGTTCCTTGAGTGGCGAGATGTCTGAAAAGGAGCCGACGACATAGGGCCGACCATCCGCTGTCACGACGCGGTTGACGCGCGAGAGGACGGAATAGATATGGCCGTCCTTGCTCGGCAGCAGGCTTTCGATCTCCTTCGACTTGCCTCCCTCCAACGCCAGCAGGTTTTCCTGGTAGATCGCCTCGCCCCCTTCCGCACCGAACATTTCGTGTTCGGTCATCCCCAGGACCCGAGAACGGCTATGGCCGCTGAAGGTTTCGTAATATTGATTGGCATAGACGAGGCGATGCTTCTCGTCGCGCACGAAGGCTGCGACCGGGAGGTCCTCCAGGATGGTCCGCAGCAGGTCGAGCTCATTGACGCTCTCGTGCCACGCCGTCTCGCTGACAGCTGCAGGCTTTGCGTCGTTGCGATAGGCGGCGTTGACGACCAGCGGCCGGCCATCCTCGGCAAAGATGCCGATCGGATGGTCGAGCTGTTCCAGCGCCTCACGCACGCGGGCGAAATCGCTGTCGTCCGCGGCGCGGCGCGGCGGTGCTCGCACTTCGAAAATGCCGAGCACGTAGGCCCGGTCCAGCGATGGCGAAAAGCTTTCTATCTGGATGCGTTCATGGCTGAGGCCCGCCGCATCGAAGCAGATTGCGTTTTCCTCAGTGCCGAATACCAGCGCGCGGCGCTCCTTGTCCTCACGATCCTCTTCCTCAGGACGGTCGAGGAGCTCGCGGCTGCGCCTGCCGATGAAATCGGAGATTTCGCGACCTAGAAAACGGGCATAGGCCTCGTTGACGGCGACATAGCGCAACTCGCTGTTCTTGACATAGGCCGGGGTATCCAGATCAGCGATCCGGCGGCAAGCCAACTCCAGAAGTTCCCCGGCTGATTTCAAAAAATATCGCTCCCGCAATGAATGAAATATCGACTACAAAAACTATAACGCCAAGGCTTTTAACAAGGTTTTAACCATAAATTTCGACAGCGGAATTTTACGAGCCGGCTCACCAAGCTGAAGATAATACGGGATTACCAGCCCCGGCTTGCACGAGACTGAAAAGACGCCCGCAATAATTCATTTCGACGTCGGGATCCCTTGAAATCATGACGAAAATTTAATGCCGAAACCGCTTGCGCGGCCATTGCGCCGCCGCGATCCGGGCCGAGTCTGGGCTTGGCTTTATGAAAGCCATGCCCATGAAAGGAAAATACCATGTCCGTTCTTCATAAGACCATGGCGACGGGCCTGATCGCCCTGACCTTCGCCGGCGCCTCGCTCGCCACCGCCACCACCGCCGATGCCCGTCCACGCGATGCCTTCTGGGGCGGCCTTGCCGCCGGCGTCGTCGGCGGCGCCCTGCTGTCGGAGGCCGCCCGTCCCGCCTACCCGGTCTATCCCGCCTATCCCGCTTACCGCCCCTACCCCGTTTACCGGACTTACTATCGGCCGGACTATTGCCACTTCGAATGGTTGCACGACGATTGGGGCAATCCCTATCGCGTCAAAGTTTGCCAGCGATAGCGGAAACCGCATCCGGCGTCGCTTGACCTCCCGTCGGCGCCGGTCAAATTACAGCGCCGCGCGTCTTTTCAGACGCGCAGAGGACGCTGTAACGCTTTGAATTGCTGCATAATTTTATCCTTAAATCGATTCCGGTTTGAGGAATGATGCAATAGCCGGAACGGCAATCAAAAAGAAACTGGCGGATTTCATCCGCCAGCTCAAAGCCGATAAGATCGCATTTTCAACCGTTACGGAGAAAGCTCCTCCAGCACGCGATCCTTGGTTTCGACCGCAAACAACACCGTGATGATCGCACCGACGATCAGAATGGCTGCGAAGCTCGCAAAGACATACTGGATGCCCATGGAAGACATCACCGTGCCGACGAGGATCGGACCGGCCGATGATCCCAAGCGAAGCCAGGCGCTGCCGGTTCCTGTTCCCAGTGCCCTGAGGCGCGTCGGGTAGATCTCTGCCGAGTACAGGTACAGGGAGAATGTGACGGTCTGGACAATCGCATAAGCGAGGCCGGCAAGAACCAGAACTTGGATGGGAGAGGTCGCGCCGAGCCATGCGAGAGCCAGCAGTGGCACGGGAGCAAGAAGCAGCGCACCCGTGTACCAGCGCTTGCGTCCCACTTTGTCGATGAGCAGCGCACAGATGACAGCGGCGATCACGCCGCCGACCGACGTCAGGAAACCATAGAAGATGCTGGTTTGAAGCGGCAGATTGAAGACCTGTCGATACAGGGTCGGCAGCCAGGTGATCGTACCATTGGCCACCGTATAGGCGGTAAACCACATTGCCCAGATGGAAAGCGTCCGCTTCAGGTAAATGCCCTGGAAGAGCTCGCGCCAGTCCGACTTGCGGCGGACCGGCGCCTGGATGAGCTTCGGCTCGGGCAGTTCCTTGCCGGCTGCGCGAGCACTCTCTTCCATGCGGGTGACGATAGCGGTTGCTTCGCTATAGCGGCCGTTGGCAGCCAGCCAACGCGGTGATTCCTTCAAGAACCAGCGCAGAGGAATCATGATGATTGCGGGAACGAGACCGACGACGAACATCGCCTTCCAGCCGTAAACCGGTACCATGAAGTAGCCGATCAGCCCGGCGCCGACGAGGCCCAGCAGGAACATGACCTCATAGAGGAGGAAGAACTTGCCGCGCCCCTTCGACCCGATCAACTCGTTGATATAGGCGCTGGCGACCGGAACCTCGCCGCCCGTGCCGATCCCCTGGACGAAACGGAAGGCCATCATCATGCCGGCCCCGGCAGCGAACAGGCATGCGACATCCATGCTGACGAAGAGCAGGATCGTGAACAGAAGAACTTTCAGCCGGCCGACCTTCTCGGCAAGCCAGCCAAACAGGATCGCACCGATCAACTGTCCCAGATAGCCCATCGACAGGATCATGCCGGTCTGAGAGGGAGTCAGGCCCCACTCGCGGACGAGGACGGGCATTGCATAAGCGATGGCGATGACCGTGTAGCCATCGAAGAACGTTGCGGCGCCGACGATATTACGCGCCCAGAATACCTCGCGGGTGATGGGAAGGCGCTCCAGACGAGCGCTGATTTCGGCCTGAGGATCAGCGGCATTCGCCGTCTCAGCCGGTATAGGCTGCATGACATTCATTGGTTCCTCCTTCTCGCCCCGTGGCCTACCACTCTCCCGGCCAGGGGCGCTCCTGCTTGATGGTTGCTACTGCGCGTCAGTTCGTCCTGTCAGAGCAATGGCCTTCAAAGACGTTCAAGTCTGCCTCGGCGGGTTTCCATGGTTTCCTCCTCCCTTGGGAATGCGCCCCTGCGACCTGCGCAGGGGCGTCAAAGAGGTCACTCGGCAGCCAGCAGCTGGTCAACGCGACCGATACCGGCGGCGTCGAAGGCCGCAAAGATCTCCGCTTCGGCCTTTTCGCCAAGGCTCTTCAGCGGTTCGCGGATCGTGGCGTGGTCAAGGATACCGCGGTGCACGAGGCCAAGTTTCAGGGCCACGGTGCCTTCCATATGAGAGCCGCGGTGATAGACGGCACGCGTCACCGGAAGAAGGCGCTCGAAGATCTTGCGCGCTTCCGGATAGTCCTGCGCCTTGCCAGCTTTGATCAGGTCGATGAGCAGCTCGGGCGCGATATTGCCATAACCGACGAGCAGACCGTCGACATCGAACATGGTTGGCAGCAGCCATTCATCGTGGCAGCTCAGAACCTGCAGCTTTGGATTGGCCTTCTTCAGCTCCGGAATTTCGACATACCAGCGCTTCATATTGCGCACGCCGTTCTTGGTGGCGACGACGCCTTCCTGTGTGGCAATCGCAAGCTGCGTTTCGAGATCGTATGATGCCTTGGTGGCGTCGGGATATTGGAACAGGATGCACTGGAGACCAGACTCCTGCCAGATTGCCTTGTAGCGATCCTGAGGCGCTCCCTTCTGAAAGCCGAAACGCAGCCAGCCGTGGTTGGGATAGACGAGTGCGCCGGTGGCACCCGCGGCTTTGCATTTCCTGGCCTCTTCAGCGGCGACCTTCGTGCCTTCACCGGTAATCCCGGCAATGATCGGAACGGCACCGTCGACCGCTTCAACATAAGTGCGGATGAGAGCAAGGCGCTCCTCTTCCGTGAGGAAGGTGCCCTCGCCGGCATGGCCGAGGATGACGAGGCTTTTGACGCCTTCCATCGAGACCAGCCATTTGGCGAGTTTGGCGTTGGCTTTGTGATCAACTTCACCGTCGCGGGTGAAAGCGGTAACGGGGGCCGGGCTCAGCCCGCGCATATCCATCGGTTGCATATTGGTCTCTCCTTCGTGCAATCGCGGTTCACTCGCGACCGCTATAGGATCGTTTACGGGAACGTTCCCACTATCGTTCTCGAATTCTCTGGAGTCAATATCTTTTTTGGTGCATGCTGAGAATGGCGGCCGATTGCCGACTCGAATGGAAAAGGCTCAATGAATTCAAAGACGGATGAAGTTCCGGGGCAGACCCGCATCACTATTCACGGCGTCGCTGCCGCAGCCGGTGTCTCCAAGTCTACCGTGTCCCGCATACTGGACGAGAGGCTTCCGCGCTCCGACAGCGAGACCGCCCGTCGCGTGCGCAAGGTTGCTGAAGAACTCGGATACGTTCGGGATGTTTCCGCAGCGAGCCTGAGGCGCGGCAACACAATGACAATCGGGGTGATTGTGCCCAGGTTGACGGATACGGTTATGGCCATGCTTTACGAAGCACTGGCCAAGGCCTGCAGCCGTAGTGGCCGCTTCGCGATTGTCGCAACGACCGACGACAAGCCAAAGGCAGACCGGCTTGCGGCCGAGTCTCTGCTGAAACGCGGTGTCGATGGTCTGATTCTTTCGACAGCGCGGGAAGACGATGACTTTCCGGACGAGCTGGCAAAACGCGGTATTCCTTATGTCCTGGCACTCCGGACGGATGGCCACAGCCTCTCGTCGGTCGGCGATGACAGGCTCGGTGGATACCTCGCCGCCCGTCACCTCCTCGATCTCGGCCATCGCAGAATTGGCGTCATTGCCGGTCCATCCTATGCCTCCAGTTCGCGGGGCCGAGTGGAGGGTTTCCGCCACGCCCTGGAAGAAGCTGGATTGAAGGCAGACCCCTCATACATCGTTCCCTCGACATTCGGCATTGAGTCCGGTGCGGTAGCCGTCGAGACACTGATGCATCTTAGCCCGCGCCCAACCGCTATTTTCGCCGTCAACGACAATACCGCCATCGGCGCCCTGTCGGGACTGACGAAACTTGGCCTTTCCGTGCCGCAGGACATCTCGATCGTAGGCTATAACGACATTCCGATTGTCAGCCACCTCCCCACGCCGCTCACGACGTTGCGGGTGCCGTTTGAGCAAATTGCATCAAACGCCCTTGATCTTCTTGCCGGTGACAACAGCCCTGCCGACGAGCGTATCCGGATCTCGGCCCCAACCCTCATTCCAAGGAAATCGACGGCACCGATACGCTAAAGCTCGCGCCACACGCACACCCGCTATCTCCGCACGATTGCTCGAGTGGATGCGATCACTCTATTCTCCGATAGCAAATGGCCAGATGTTTCGCAGACCATGCTGCCCTCATGAGGGCGGCATGCGGCGGCCGCATAGAGAGGAAGGACCAGCATGCCGGAACCGCTCAAGAACCTGCTGCATGAGGCATTGGTCGGCGATATGGCCGATCGCATTTCCGGCAACGCGCCGACTTTCGATAAAAACCGCTTCGTGACGCTGGCGACCGAGGGCCTCACCGCGCTGGAGCTGATGGAGCGCTCGGCCCTGATCCGCGACGCGCTGTTTGCCACCCTTCCCGGTGATTTCCGGGAGGCCGCTGCCATGCTCAAGGCGAGCCTGCCCGCCCCCGACAGGCCCGGGCTCTCCGGCTGGATGCTGCTGCCGGTCAACCAGTTCATCGCCGCGCGCGGCCCCGATCATTTCGATCTCGGTCTCGATCTCCTGAAGGCGCTGACGCCGCATTTCACAGCCGAATACGGCATCCGCCCCTTTATCCACCGCGACCAGCAGCGCGCGCTGGCCATCATTTCAAGCTGGGTCGACGATCCCGATCAGCATGTGCGACGGCTGGCGAGCGAGGGAACGCGTCCGCGCCTGCCCTGGGCGATGCGTCTGCCGCAGCTCGTGAAGGATCCGGCGCCGATCCTGCCCATCCTGACCGCGCTGATGGATGATCCGGAGGATTATGTGCGCCGCTCCGTGGCCAACAGCCTGAACGACATCGCCAAGGACCACCCGGACCTGGTCGCCGCCTTCATCGCCAGTCATATCGGCGGTGCTTCATCCAAACGCCGCTGGCTGCTGAAACATGCCTCGCGCACGCTTCTGAAGAAAGGCCACGCGCAGGCGCTCGCCAATTTCGGCTTCGCCGCGGCCGCTTCGCTCGAATGCGAACTGCGGCTCCGGAATGCAGAGGTGATGTTCGGCGAAGGGCTGGATTTCGAAATCCGGGTGACCAACGCCGGCGAGCGCGCGCAGTCGCTGATGATCGACTACGCCATTCACCATGTGAAGAGCGACGGTTCGCTCTCACCCAAGGTCTTCAAGTGCAAGGCGATAATGCTCGCTCCGGGGCAAAGCCATACAATTGGGCGCCGCCACGCCATGCGGCCGATCACGACGCGACGCTATTATCCAGGCGAACATCGCATCGCCATCCTCGTCAACGGCGCGGAGACCGCATCGCAAAGCTTTGTCCTCGTCATGCCCTCACCTGACCGAGCTTGAGGCTTTCTTGTGCACTGCACTTGACTTTCCACGCGAACTAGCCCAAATGCGGGTCAGCTTTCACCCTTCCGGCCGCCGCGTGAGCGTGCCCCTGCTGAAAAATACAGACGCAGGAAGAAGGGACAAAAGCGCATTTCGATAGAGCGCCGCACTCCCCATGAGCGGCCAGAAGCGCTGGAAAGCTTTTTCCAACTCACAAGTTCCCACTTCACGCGGGGTTCTTGACGCCAGAATGAAACCGGATCGCATGGTGCGTTCCGGCGATAGTCATTGTGGCGCCCCGAAAGGTTATACCTTGACTAATTTTGAATCGCTTGGTGTCTCCAAGCCGATCGTCGCTACTTTGTTCCAGCTCGGCATCGAAACGCCGACGCCGATCCAGGAACATGCCATTCCCCTCCTCCTCGAAGGCCGCGACCTGATCGGCCTTGCCCAGACCGGCACCGGCAAGACCGCCGCTTTCGGCCTGCCGCTGATTGAAAAGCTGCTTGCCGACGAACGGCGTCCCGACAACCGCACGACGCGGACGCTGATCCTGGCCCCAACCCGCGAACTGGTGAACCAGATCGCCGAGAGCCTGAAGAAGTTCATCCGCAAGTCGTCGCTGCGCATCAACGTCGTCGTCGGCGGCGTCTCGATCAACAAGCAGCAGCTTCAGCTCGAAAAGGGCACCGACATCCTCGTCGCCACGCCGGGCCGCCTGCTCGACCTCATCAATCGCCGCGCGATCACGCTGACCACGGTCCGCTACCTCGTGCTCGACGAAGCCGACCAGATGCTCGACCTCGGCTTCGTGCATGATCTGCGCAAGATCGCCAAGATGGTGCCGAAAAAGCGCCAGACCATGCTCTTCTCGGCCACCATGCCGAAGGCGATCGCCGATCTCGCCGGCGAATATCTCGTCGATCCCGTCAAGGTCGAAGTCACGCCTCCCGGCAAGGCTGCCGACAAGGTCGAACAGTACGTCCATTTCGTCGGCGGCAAGAACGACAAGACGGAACTGCTCCGCAAGTCGCTGACTGAAAACCCTGACGGCCGCGCCATGGTCTTCCTGCGCACCAAGCACGGTGCGGAGAAGCTGATGAAGCATCTCGAAAACATCGGCTATTCCGTTGCCTCGATCCACGGCAACAAGAGCCAGGGCCAGCGCGAACGGGCGCTGAAGGCCTTCCGCGACGGCAGCATCAAGACGCTGATTGCCACCGACGTCGCTGCCCGCGGCATCGACATCCCTGCTGTCAGCCACGTCTACAACTACGACCTGCCTGAGGTGCCTGACGCCTATGTCCATCGCATCGGCCGCACGGCACGCGCCGGCCGCGACGGTATCGCCATCGCTTTCTGCGCTCCCGACGAAGCCAAGCTGCTGCGTGATATCGAGCGCCTGATGGGCATCGACATCACTGTCGCAAGCGGCGAACCGCCGGCCAACATCAGCGGCGGACCCCGCCGTGCCAACGGCAATGGCAACAACCGCAATCGCAATGGCGGCCAGGGTCGCGAAGGTCAGGGTCGTGGCGAAGGCCGTGGCGACCAGAACCGCTCGGAGCATCGCGGCAACCGTCAGGAACGCCGCCCGCGCCGCGAAGGTGAAGGCAGCGAAGTCCGCGCCGGCGGCGAGGAGCGTCGCCCGCGTCCGGAGCGCCCGACCGGCCGCAACGAGGATTTCCGCGGTCAGCGCCGCGGTGAAGCGACCCCGGATCTCGGCCCCGACAACGATCTGGCCTCGACCTCCGATTTCCGCTCCTCTGCAAAGCCACAGCGTCCGGCCCATCACGGCGCCCATGCCAATGGTGAGCCGAGCGGTCATCACCGCGGCAACAGCCGTCACGCCCATGGCCGTCCGGCCCGCAAGCACGGCGAGGACCGCGGCCCGCAGCAGGCCCAGGCCGGCGAACCGCGCCGAGACGGCAACGGCGGCAACCGTCGCGGTGGCTCCGGCTCCCGCAACGGCGGTGGCCAGCGCCGCGAACGCGCCTGATCGTTGAACGACTGAAAAACGGAAAGGCCGGGGATATCTCCGGCCTTTTTGTTATCTAGCGCATCGGCCCGAAAATCGGAATCGATTTTCGGAAAGCACGATGCGAGGATTGAAAGAGTTAGAGCGTCCTTTGTGCGTCCGAAAGGACGCACGGCGCTCTAAACCTCCGCAGGCCTATGCTCGCTGAACGCCTTGCGGTTCGTGAGATAGACGCCTGTCACGACCACCACGGTGCCGACGATCAACGGCAGGGTCAGCGGTTCTCCGAAGGCGATGAAGGCTTCGAGAGCGACCGCTGGCGGCATCAGGTAGATAAGCGAGGCGGCGCGTGACACCTGGCCCCGACGGATCAGATGAAGCAGCAGCCCGACGCCGCCCATCGACAGGCCGAAGACCGACCAGGCAAGCGCGCCATAGGCCTGCGCGGCGCCGTCGAAATGCTGATGCTCGAAGATCAGCGAAAGCGGCAGGGTGAGGATCAGTGCGCCGATATATTGCAAGGTCGCGATGGTTCTGAGGTCGCCGGATTGCAGGTGCTTCTTTTGATAGAGCGTGCCGTAGGTGACGGACGCCATGGCGACCAGGTTGATCGCCAGCGGCAGGGCGGCATGCGTGAGATCGACGGTCGCCGGATCGAGCAGCTTCGGCGAAATGGCGATGGCAATGCCGATGAAGCCGAGAGCAAGGCCGAGTTTCTGTGTCTGCTGCAGCCGCTCGCCGATAAGGAAGGGAGCTGCCATCGCCGTCAGCAACGGCTGCAGCGCCGCGATGATGCCCGATATGCCGGCCGGCACGCCATTGGCGATCGCCCACCAGAGACCGGCGAGATAGAAACCATGCAGGAAGAAGCCGGAATAGACGGCGCGCAGCGCCGCCGCCCGGCTGTTCGGCCATTGCGCCCGCACCGCCAGGCAGAGCGCTAGAAATGCCGCCGCCGACAGCGCATAGCGTATCGAAAGAAAGGTGAAGGGCTCGGAATGCAGCGAGGCGTATTTCGCCACCACCCAGCCCGTGGACCAGAGGAGGACGAAAACGGCGGGGGCAAGGCGATCGAGGGACATGGGCTGCTCGAGAGATAGAGGGTCGCCGTGCTGATAGCCCCACGCGGCGGCTACGGTCAAAAGCGAATCGTTGATGCTTATCTGAAATTGCGCTTATGCAGCGACCCAATGGCGGTTACTACGCAGGGCAGCGAGCCCCGCACACATGACCATATTCGATCGCCTTGGCCGAACGAAAAACGATCACATGCCCATATTTTGCCCAAGCCTGCGGATCGGTAATCAGTCATGCCGCATCGCATCACTTTAAATGCCCAGATTTTCACCCGTTTCCCGCAGCGCAAAATCTTTTCCTCGAACTGCGCATGGTTCTTGCATTGCCATTTGCGTTGTATTCAAATGAACAAAAAGGGGAGCCGAGCCTTTGGCATTTGATGAAATGATTACCGGGGACGAAAGTCCTCGCGCGCCTTATGAAAAATACTTCGAGTGGTACAACAGCCAAGACCGGGCGCATCTGATAGCCAAGTCCCGCGATGCGGAAAACATATTCCGGAAGACCGGCATCACGTTCGCGGTCTACGGCCACGCCGACAGTTCCGAAAAGCTCATCCCTTTCGACATCATTCCTCGCATCATCTCCGCCCGCGAATGGCGCAAACTCGCCCAAGGCATCGAGCAGCGGGTGATCGCGCTTAACGCCTTTCTGGACGATATCTATCATAAGCAGGAGATCATCCGCGCTGGCCGCGTTCCGCGTGAGCTGATCGAGAACAACGTCACCTTCATCCCCGAAATGATCGGTTTCCGGCCACCCGGCGGCGTCTACACCCACATTGTCGGCACCGACATCGTGCGCACCGGAGAGGACCAGTTTTACGTGCTGGAGGATAATGCCCGCACGCCCTCCGGTGTCAGCTACATGCTGGAAAACCGGGAAACCATGATGCAGATGTTCCCTGAGCTCTTTCATGAGAACAAGGTGCAGCGTGTCGAGGATTATCCCTACCTGCTGCGTCAGAGCCTCGCCTCGCTCGCCCCTCCCGGCTGCAAGGGCAAGCCGCGCGTCGCCGTGCTGACGCCGGGCATTTACAACTCCGCCTACTACGAGCATTCCTTCCTCGCCGACATGATGGGCGTCGAACTGGTCGAAGGCTCGGATCTGCGCGTCATCGACGGCAAGGTGAAGATGCGGACGACACGCGGTTACGAAGCGATCGACGTGCTCTACCGCCGCGTCGACGACGACTTCCTCGATCCCCTGACTTTCCGGCCCGATTCCGCACTCGGCATTCCCGGCATCATGGATGTCTACCGCTCCGGAAACATCACCATCGCCAATGCGCCGGGCACCGGCATTTGCGACGACAAGGCAATCTACTCCTATATGCCCGAGATCGTCGAATTCTATACCGGCCGCAAAGCGCTGCTCGAAAACGTGCCGACCTGGCGCTGTTCGGAAGCCGACAGCCTGAAATATGTGCTGGAGCATCTGGAAGAGCTGGTGGTCAAGGAGGTGCACGGCTCCGGCGGCTACGGCATGCTGGTCGGCCCGACGGCATCGAAGAAGGAGCGCGCCGATTTCGCCGAGAAGCTGAAGGCCAAGCCGAACAATTACATCGCGCAGCCGACGCTGTCGCTCTCCACTGTGCCGATCCTCGTCAACAAGGGCATCGCGCCGCGCCATGTCGACCTTCGCCCCTATGTGCTTGTATCCGACAAGGTGCAGATCATTCCGGGTGGTCTCACCCGCGTGGCGCTGAAGCAGGGCTCGCTGGTGGTCAATTCCAGCCAGGGCGGCGGCACCAAAGACACCTGGGTATTGGAGGACTGATGCTCGGAAGAACCGCAAACGGCCTATACTGGATGTTCCGTTACATCGAGCGCGCCGAAAATATCGCCCGCCTCGTCGATGCTGGACTGCGCATGTCGCTCACCCGCAGCAGCGCAGGCGATGACAACTGGGATGGCGTGCTGCAAAGCGCTGGGGTGCGCGAGGCATATGACGAGGGCCACACGAAGCTGACGAATGCCGACGCGATCGACTATCTGCTGCGCGATCGCGCCAATCCGTCGAGCGTCATGTCCTGCATCGAGTCCGGCCGCAACAATGCCCGCATGGTGCGCACGGCGCTGACGCGGGAGACTTGGGAAGCCACCAACGAATGCTGGATCGACTTGAAGTCGCTGCTCGAAAAGCGCGTCAAGGCGGCCGAAATGCCCGAGGTGATCGATGTCATCAAGCGCCGCGCCGGCCTCATCCGCGGGGCCTTCCATGGCTCGACACTGCGCAACGAGCTCTATAATTTTGCCCGCATCGGCACCTTTATCGAGCGGGCCGACAATACCAGCCGCATCCTCGACGTGAAATATTACGTGCTGCTGCCCTCGGTCTCGGCCGTCGGCTCCTCCCTCGACAATGTGCAGTGGGAATCGATCCTGCGCTCGGTCTCCGCCCACCGCGCCTATAGCTGGGCCTATGACGGCGAATACCGGGCGATGAACATCGCCGACTTCCTGACCCTCAATGTCCAGATGCCGCGCTCGCTTGCCTATTGCTACGAGAAAATCGTCAGCAATCTCGGCTATCTCGCCCAGGATTACGAGGAGCGGCTCCCTGCCCACGATACCGCGGATGCGATCCGCAAGACACTGCAGACGAGGGCGATCCGGGATATCATGGATCAGGGCCTGCACGAATTCCTGGAGGATTTCGTCTCGCGTAACAACAAGCTCGGCGCGGAAATTTCCGACGGCTACCGGTTCTATGTATAAGCGGATAACAATATGAGACTGAAGATCAGCCACCTCACCGAATACCGCTACGACGGACCGACGCAGTTCTCGCTGCAAAGGCTGCGGCTGACGCCGCCGACGAGCCCCGCTCAGAAAGTGCTCGGCTGGGCGCTGAACGTCGAGGGCGCCACGCCCGAAGTGGAATATGACGACCAATACGGCAATCACGTCAATCTGGTCTCGCTGGAAGGCGAGCAGGATGTGACGCGTATTCTCGCCGAAGGCGAGGTCGAGACGGAGGACAATAACGGCGTCACCGGCCCGCATACCGGCTTCTGCCCGCTTTGGCTCTTCCTGCGCGACACGCCGCTGACCAAGGGCGGCAAGTTGGTCAAGGAACTGATCAAGGGCATCGGTGGCGATAACGAGCTTGCCCGCATGCACGCGCTGATGGCTGCAATCCACGAAACGGTCGACTACAAGCCCGGCACCAGCAACACCGAGACGACGGCCGAACAGGCGCTGGAGAAGAAGAGCGGCGTCTGCCAGGACCATGCGCATATTTTCATTGCCGCCGCCCGCGCCTTGCAGGTGCCGGCGCGGTACATCTCCGGTTATTTGATGATGGAAGAGAAGATCGAACAGGCTGCGACCCATGCATGGGCCGAAGCCCATATTCCCGGCCTCGGCTGGGTCGGCTTCGATCCCGCCAACGAGATCTGCCCGGATGCGCGCTACATTCGTGTCGCCTCCGGCCTCTGCTATCGCGACGCCGCGCCGATTTCAGGCATGCGCATCGGCACGCCGGGCGAAACGCTGTCGGTTACAGTGAAGGTCGAGGACGGCGGACAGATGCAAAGCCAGAGCCAGAGTTGAGTGGACCGCAAAGATAGCTTTATCGCACCCTGCGATGGGGGCCGATAGAATACCTGCCGAGTTTGGCCGCGAAACAAACATGTTCGACTTAAATATATAGACTGACGGTCCCGAATTTCCGCCTGCTTGCGGGATGCGCCGCACGTCATAATTGCCGTTCGTCAATTTTTCATTGCAGACTAACTCTATTTTAAGGCCGCAGGCACAAGCTTGTCTGCGGCGACGCCTGATGTATTTCGGCAGGCGCCGTCTAAGAAGCGGCATGATGCAGGCTTTCATGATGATGTTGAGCTGCCGGCACGGATGAGGCGACGATCGCGGCCCCTCCGATGAGGCAGCCTGTTTGTTTGCTTCTGGGATTTAACAGGATCGTCCCATGCCTCTTCTTATCGTCGACGACAGCGAATCCAGCCTTCTCGCCCTTGAGACCGCGGTCCGTGGTTTCGCCGGCTGTGTGGTCGAAAGCTTCACCAATCCACTCGAAGCCCTTGCTCGCTGCCAGGCCGTCGATTTCGACGTCGTGCTGATCGATTATATGATGCCTGAGATGAACGGTATCGAGATGATCCGCAGGTTGCGCCGCCAGCCGGGCTATGAGGATGTGCCCGTCGTGATGATCACCTCGCAGGCGAAGCGGTCGGTTCGCCTGGAAGCGCTGGCGGCCGGCGCTACGGATTTTCTCGCCAAGCCCTTCGACCCCTTGGAACTGCAGGCGCGCGTCCTCAATCTGATGGCCCTGCATAAGGCCCAGCTGGCGCTTGCCGACCGGGCGAAATCACTCGACATGGCCTTCCGCCACGCCACCGAACAGGCCGATATGCGCGAGCAGGAGATCATCTGGTGCCTTGCCCAGGCGATGGCCTCGCGCGATGGCAACACCGGCGACCATATCGAGCGCGTCGCCAATATCGCCGAGCTGATCGCCGAAGGCCTCGGCCTCGACCGCATCCAGCGGCGCAACATCTATCTCGCCGCTCCCTTGCACGATATCGGCAAGATCGCCATTCCCGATGCCATCCTGCAAAAGCCGGGTAAGCTCGAGCGGCACGAGATCGAACGCATGCGCGAGCATGTCCCGATCGGCGTCGCCATTCTTGCCAACAGCTCCGCCGAGCTTTCGCGCGTCGCGACCGCCATCATCGCCGGCCATCATGAGAAATGGGACGGAACCGGCTATCCCAAGGGCCTGTCCGGCGACGCGATCCCGATCGAAGCGCGCATCGTCGCAGTCGCCGACGTCTTCGAAGCGCTCTGTTCCGATCGACCCTACAAGCAGGCCTGGCCGATCGAGCGAGCCTACGAGGAAATCATCGCCTGCAGCGGATCGCATTTCGACCCGGCCTGCGTTGCCGCTTTCCGTCGCAAATGGCCGGCGATCCGTGCGCTCTTCGAACATGGCGTCGACGAGGATCGCAGCATGGCGATCTCGAACGGCTGATTGCCGTTAGCCCAGAAAACCGGCGGACAAAAAAAGCGGGGTGATGCCCCGCCTTTTCCAATCTTGGATAGCCCGATTAGTGGCTGTCTTTGCCGACCGCGTTTCCGCGACATCCCTTGAGGAAATCGAGGTCGGCGCCGGTATCGGCCCCTTCGACATGCTGCTGATGCAGGAAGGCATAGCCGGATGTGGGCAGATCGTGGTTCGGCTGCCACTCGGCGAGCCGCCGCGCCATTTCCTCATCGGAAATGTCGAGATGCAGACGACGGTTCGGCACATCAAGCTCGATCATGTCGCCGTTTTTCACGACCGCGAGCGGCCCGCCGACAGCCGCTTCCGGCGATGTGTGCAGCACGACGGTACCGTAGGCCGTTCCGGACATGCGGGCGTCGGAAATGCGCACCATGTCGAGGATGCCTTTCTTGAGCACCTTCGGCGGCAACCCCATATTGCCGACCTCGGCCATCCCAGGATAGCCCTTCGGCCCACAGTTCTTCATGACCATGATGCAGGTTTCGTCGATGTCGAGGTTATCGTCGTTGATCTTGGCCTTGTAGTCGTCGATATCCTCGAAGACAACAGCCCTGCCCCGGTGCACCAGCAGATGCGGCGAAGCCGCCGAAGGCTTCAACACCGCGCCCTTCGGCGCGAGATTGCCGCGCAGCACGACGATGCCGCCCGAAGCTGTCAGCGCCTTTTCGGCCGGTAGGATAACGTCTTCGTTCCAGTTGACGACGTCCTTGACCTCGTCCCAGACGGTTTCGCCGGATACCGTCAGCGCATCCTTGTGCAGGAGGCCCGCCTCGCCAAGGCGCTTCAGCACCACCGGCAGGCCGCCGGCATAGAAGAACTCCTCCATCAGGTACTTGCCCGACGGCATCAGGTTGACGATGGTCGGGACATCACGGCCACAGCGGTCCCAGTCGTCAAGCGAAAGATCGATGCCGACACGGCCGGCGATGGCGAGCAGGTGGATGACGGCGTTGGTCGATCCGCCGATGGCCGCGTTGGTGCGGATGGCATTCTCGAAGGCCTGCTTCGTCATGATCTCGGAGGGCTTCAGGTCGTCCTTGACCATCTGCACGATACGCCGGCCGGTAAGCTGCGCCATGACCTTGCGGCGGGAATCGACGCCCGGGATCGCGGCGTTGCCGGAGAGCGCCATGCCGAGCGCCTCGGCCATGGAAGCCATGGTGGAGGCAGTGCCCATGGTGTTGCAGGTGCCCGACGAACGGCTCATCGAGGCTTCCGCCTCGAGGAATTCGGCCTGCGTCATCTCGCCGGCCTTCACCATTTCGGAAAACTTCCACAGATGCGTGCCCGAGCCGACCCGTTCGCCGCGGAAATAGCCGTTCAGCATCGGCCCGCCAGTGACGACGATCGAAGGCAGGTCGCAGGAAGCCGCCCCCATGATAAGCGACGGCGTGGTCTTGTCGCAGCCGACCAACAATACGCAGCCATCCATCGGCTGGCCGCGGATCGCCTCTTCCACCGCGAGCGCGGCAAGATTGCGGTACATCATCGCGGTCGGGCGGAAGGTGTTTTCGGATGCCGAGAACACCGGCACCTCAAGCGGGAAGCCGCCGGCCTCCCATACGCCCGCCTTCACCTTTTCGGCGAGCTCTCTGAGATGACCGTTGCACGGGGTCATATCCGACCAGGTGTTGAGGATGCCGATCACCGGCCGGCCATCGAACAGGTCGTGCGGATAACCCTGGTTCTTAAGCCAGCCGCGGTGATAGATCACGTCGCGGCTCGTACCGCCGTACCATTCCTGCGACCTCAGCTTGCGCGGCCATTCCGCTTTCTTTTTCATCGTCTCTATCCTTCGGGATATCGCCGGAACGCCTCGTACGGCCCGGTTCATCGCATTTGTCTCAAGCCAGCGTGTAGGCGGTCTTGACGGTTGTATAGAATTCGGCAGCGTACTTGCCCTGCTCGCGCGGGCCGTAGGACGAGCCCTTGCGGCCGCCGAAGGGAACGTGGAAATCGACGCCGGCGGTCGGCAGGTTCACCATCACCATGCCGGCCTCGGAATTGCGCTTGAAATGCGTCGCATGTTTCAGGCTCGTGGTCGCGATGCCGGCGGAGAGCCCGAACGGCGTGTCGTTGGCCGTCGCCAGCGCCTCGTCGTAATCCTTGACCCGGATCACCGACACCACAGGTCCGAAGATTTCCTCGCGCGAGATCCGCATCTGGTTGGTCGCTTCGGTAAACAGCGTCGGCTGCAGATAGAAGCCGGGCGTGTCGCGGGAGATCACTTCGCCGCCGAAGGCGAGTTTCGCGCCTTCTTTTCTACCGATCTCGATATAGTCGGTATCGGTCTTCAGCTGCCGCTCATCGACGACGGGACCGATATGGGTGCCGGCCTTCAGGGCGTTGTCTACGACGAGCGTCTTCAGCTTGTCGGTCAGCGCCGCGACGAACTTGTCATGGATGCCCTCGGTGACGATGAGGCGCGACGACGCAGTGCAGCGCTGGCCTGTGGAGAAGAAGCCTGAATTGGCGGCCGCCTCGACGGCGACGTTGAGATCGGCATCGTCGAGCACGACCATCGGGTTCTTGCCGCCCATTTCCAGCTGGAACTTGCGGTTATGCTCGATGGAGGCAGCGGCGACGCGCCTGCCGGTGCCGGTGGAACCGGTGAAGGTGATGCCGTGAACGTCGGGGCTTTCGAGCATGGCCTGGCCGACGACCGAGCCCTTACCCATGACGAGGTTCAGCACGCCCTTCGGCAGGCCGGCGCGATGCAGGATATCGACGATCGCCCAGGAACAGGCGGGCACCAGTTCGGCCGGCTTGAAGACGATGGTGTTGCCGTAGCAGAGCGCCGGCGCAATCTTCCAGGCGGGAATGGCGATCGGGAAGTTCCACGGCGTGATGATGCCGATGACACCAAGAGCCTCGCGGGTGATCTCGATACCGATATTCGGACGAACCGACGGCAGGACCTCGCCGGCCAGCCTCAGCGCCTCACCGGCGAAGAATTCGAAAATCTGCGAAGCGCGGATAACCTCACCGGTAGCTTCCGGCAGCGTCTTGCCTTCTTCGCGGGCAAGCAACGCACCTAGCTCGTCCTTGCGCGCCATGATCTCGTCGCCGGCCTTCTTGAGGATGACGTGGCGCTCCCAGATGCCCGAACGCGACCAGGCCGGGAAAGCGGCCTTGGCCGCAGCGATGGCGTTTCTCGTGTCATCAGCGCTACCATCGGCATAGAGGCCGACGACCTCATTTGTATCCGACGGGTTGATGTTCTTCGTCGCGTTCGAGCCGACCCATTCGCCGGCGATCAAGTTTTGATAAATGGTCATGGGCTTAACAAGCCTCCTTTACCGTTACGAGCAAAGATCCGGCCGCCAATGCGGCCAGGTCTTGTATTCAGAGCTGCCTGACGGCGATCTCTTCCTCGGCGGCTACCTTGAGCGGATTACGGAGCGATAGGCCGAATTCGGCGACTTCGATCTCGAAGACATCGCCCTCTTCGGTCTTGACGCCATCGGCAAAGGAAAGGGTCGCCGTGCCGAACATATGGACGTGAACATCGCCCGGAACACGGAAGAGGCCATATTTGAAGTGGTGATATTCCAGATTGGCGAAGGTGTGCGACATGTTCGCCTCACCGGACAGAAACGGCTTTTCGAAAATCACCTTGTCGCCGCGCTTGATGCGCGAGGTGCCGCGAATATCGTCCGGGGCCGCGCCGATGCGGATTTCCGGACCATAGGCGGCCGGGCGCAATTTCGAGTGGGCCAGAAAGAGATAGTTGATCCGCTCGGTGACGTGGTCCGAAAATTCGTTCGACAGCGCAAAGCCGATGCGGAACGGCGTGCCGTCCTTGGCGATCACGTAAATGCCAGCCATTTCAGGCTCTTCGCCGCCGTCGAGCGCGAAAGAGGGCGAGATGAGCGGCGCGCCGGGGGCCGCGGCGCCATAGCCGTTGCCCTTGTAGAACCACTCGGGCTGGACGCCCTTTTCGCCGGCCTTCGGCTTGCCGTTCTCGAGGCCCATCTTGAACATCTTCATCGAGTCCGTGAGGGTTTCCTCAGCGGCCTCGGTGGTCTTCTTATGCATGGAATCGCGCGTTGCCGCCGAGCCCAAATGCGTCAGGCCGGTGCCGGTCAGATGCAGGTGGGCGGCATCGGGATGGGTGATCGGCGGCAGGAAGCGACCGTCCGCATAGGCCTTTTCGAGATCGACGGCATCGCCGTAGCCATGCGCTTCGATGACTGAGGCAAGCGACTTGCCGCCGTCTGCGGCTTCCATCGCCAGCGCATAGACGCTGACGGCGTTCTTGACCGACCTGGCAGCGCCGCCCGCCTCGCGCACGGCGACGATGATCTCTCCGTTTGCACCCTTGATCTGTGAAATAAGCACGTTACTCATCCTTTTCCTTTGGCGATGGCACAGCTACGCCTCTCCGGCTCCATGCGGAGCCGGAATTCAGGTTTCTTATGACTGCGATGCGGGTGCCGAGCTAAGCTCAGCCCTTGTTCTTATTGTAAACGTCGAAGAACACGGCAGCGAGAAGCACCGCACCCTTGACCATCTGCTGCGAGTCGGTGCCGAGACCGTGGATCGACATGCCGTTGTTCATGATGCCCATGATCAGAGCGCCGATAACAGCGCCGGTCACCTTGCCGACGCCGCCCTGGGCGGATGCGCCGCCGATGAAGCAGGCCGCGATCACGTCGAGTTCAAGACCGAAGCCGCCCTTGGCCGTCGCCGAGTTGAGACGCAGGGCAACGATCAATCCGGCCAGTCCGGCAAGCAGGCCCATGTTTGCGAACGTCAGGAAGGTCAGCCGCTCGGTGTTGATACCGGAAAGCTTCGTCGCCTTCTCATTGCCGCCCATGGCGTAGATGCGGCGGCCGATCGTCGTACGGCGGGTAATGAAGGCATAGGCAGCAACCAGAACGAGCATAACCATCAGCACATTCGGGAAGCCGCGATAGATCGACAGCTGGTAGCCGAGCGCCAGAATGGCGAGGGTGACGAGGGCGTTCTGGGCGAGGAAGAAGCCCAGCGGCTCGACGTCATTGCCATGCTTTTCATTCGACAGGCGCTTGCGCCATGCCAGATAGAAGAGGGTTACGGCGCCGACAACGGTCAGAATGATCGAGGTCGAGTTGATGCCGCCCATATCGAAAGCGTTCGGCAGGAAGCCGATGCTGATCAACTGGAAAGCCGGCGGGAAAGGACCGATGCTGGTGCCGGTCCCCGATGCCGTCATCACGAACAGCGTCAGGCCGCGGAAGACCAGCATGCCAGCCAGCGTGACGATGAAGGACGGGATCTTGTGATAAGCGACGAAATAGCCCTGGATGCCGCCGACAAGCGCGCCCATGGCGAGACATACGATACCCGCCAGGACATAGTTGGTGTGCCATTGCACCGTCATTACGCCGGCGATAGCGCCGATAAAGCCGACGACGGAACCAACCGAAAGGTCGATATGGCCGGCAACGATCACCAGCAGCATGCCGAGCGCCATGATGACGATGAACGAGTTCTGCAGAATGATGTTTGTCAGGTTGAGCGGCCTGAAGAGTACGCCACCGGTCGAGAACTGGAAGAACACCATGATCGCGATGAGCGCGATAAACATGCCATATTCGCGGATGTTGCCGCGAACGTAGTCTCCGATGGAGACGACACGCCCTTGCTCAGCGATGGGTTGATTGATCGGTGTCATTGTTTCTTCTCCCCTGAGCGCATGATAGCGCGCATGATGGTTTCCTGGCTTGCTTCTCCCTTCGGCAGTTCCGCGACGATGCGTCCTTCGTTCATCACGTAGATGCGGTCACACGTACCAAGCAGTTCGGGCATTTCCGATGAGATCATCAGAACGCCCTTTCCATCGGCGGCAAGCTGGTTGATGATAGTATAGATTTCGTATTTTGCGCCAACATCGATGCCGCGCGTCGGCTCGTCGAGGATCAAAATATCGGGATTGGAGAACAGCCATTTCGACAGCACCACCTTCTGCTGGTTGCCGCCGGAAAGATTGACCGTCTCCTGGAAGATGCTGGAGGAACGGATGCGCAATTTCGACCGAAAGTCGGTCGCAACCCGCGCCTCCTTGAAGCTGTCGATAACAGACGCATTCGACACCGCCTTCAAATTGACGAGCGTCGTATTGTGCAGGATCGTGTCATTGAGCACGAGGCCGAGCTGCTTGCGGTCTTCGGTGACGTAGGCGAGCCCTGCATCGATTGCCTTGCGCACGGTGCTGACGTCGACCGGCTTGCCGTGCATCAGCGCCTCGCCCGAAACCTTGTGGCCATAGGCCTTGCCGAAGAGGCTCATGGCGAATTCGGTGCGCCCTGCCCCCATCAGGCCGGCGATGCCAACGACTTCGCCCTTGCGGACGGTGACGTTGATATTGTGCAGGACCTGACGATCGCGGTGCTGCTGGTGGTAGGCGTTCCAGTTCTTCACTTCGAGAATGGTTTCGCCGATCGGCACCGAACGCGGCGGATAGCGGTCTTCAAGATCGCGGCCGACCATGTTGCGGATGATGATATCTTCGCTGATCTCGTCCGCATGACAGTCGAGCGTCTTGACGGTCATCCCGTCGCGCAGGACGGTGATCTGGTCGGCGACCTTGCGGATCTCGTTCAGCTTATGGGAAATGATGATCGAAGTGATGCCCTGCTTGCGGAACTCGATCAGCAGATTGAGGAGAGCGTCGGAATCGCGTTCATTGAGCGAGGCTGTGGGTTCGTCGAGGATGAGCAGCTTGACGCTCTTCGAGAGGGCCTTGGCGATCTCGACGAGCTGCTGCTTGCCGACGCCGATATCAGTGACCAGCGTGTTCGGAGATTCGGACAGGCCTACTTTCTTCAGCAGCTGCTTCGTGCGGTTGAATGTCTCGTCCCAGCTGATGACGCCGCTCTTGGCATTCTCGTTGCCAAGGAAGATGTTTTCGCCGATCGACAGCAACGGCACGAGCGCCAGTTCCTGGTGAATGATGACGATGCCGATTTCTTCGGAGTCCTTCAGGACCTTGAAGTTGCGCGTCTCGCCTTCATAGACGATGTCGCCTTCATAGCTTCCTGTCGGATAGACGCCTGATAGCACCTTCATCAGGGTCGATTTGCCGGCCCCGTTTTCGCCCACCAATGCGTGGATCTCACCCTGGCGAACCTTGAGGTTCACATTTTCCAGCGCCTTGACGCCCGGGAACGTCTTGGTGATGCTCCGCATTTCGAGGATTGTATTGTCCATAGTCAAAGTTCCAGCGCCTGCAGCCGTCAACCAGCCGGGCGATCATAAAATCGAAGACCGGAACCCGCAAGCGCGGGCTCCGGTCCTTCTCATTACTTCAGCTTGTCTTCAGAGTAGTAACCGCTGTCGACGAGGATCTGCTTGTAGTTGGTCTTGTCGACGGCAACCGGCTTCAGCAGATAGGACGGAACGACCTTGACGCCGTTGTCGTAGGTCTTCGTGTCGTTGACCTCAGGCTCCTTGCCGGACATCACGGCATCGACCATGGCAACGGTGACCTTGGCGAGTTCGCGGGTGTCCTTGAAGATCGTCGAGTGCTGTTCGCCAGCAATGATCGACTTGACCGACGGGATTTCAGCGTCCTGACCGGTGACGATCGGGAGCGGCTGAGCCGCAGTACCGTAACCAACGCCCTTCAGCGAGGAGATGATACCGATCGACAGACCGTCGTAAGGCGACAGAACGGCATCGACCTTGGCGTCGGTGTAGTTGGCCGAGAGCAGGTTGTCCATGCGGGCCTGGGCCGTTGCCGGATCCCAACGCAGCGTGCCGACCTTGTCCATGCCGGTCTGGCCGGACTTCACGACGAGCTTGCCGCTGTCGATGTAGGGCTGCAGAACGGACATTGCGCCATCATAGAAGAAGAAGGCGTTGTTGTCGTCCGGCGAACCGCCGAAGAGTTCGATGTTGAACGGGCCCTTGCCATCCTTGAGGCCGAGGCCGTCAACGATGGAGCCAGCCTGCAGAACGCCGACCTGGAAGTTGTCGAACGTCGCGTAGTAGTCGACGTTGCCCGAATCGCGGATCAGACGGTCATAAGCGATGACCTTGATGCCGGCGTCGTGTGCCTTCTGGAGAACGTCGGAAAGCGTCGTACCGTCGATCGAAGCGATGACGAGAACCTTGGCACCCTTGGTGACCATGTTTTCGATCTGCGAAAGCTGGTTCGGAATGTCGTCGTCGCCATACTGCAGGTCAGTGCCGTAACCGGCAGCCTGGAGCTGCTTGACGATGTTGTTGCCGTCGTCGATCCAGCGGGCAGAAGCCTTGGTCGGCATCGCAATGCCGACAGTGCCCTTATCCGCGGCCAGAGCCGGTGCAACGAACGAAGCGACGCCGAAGGCAGCCGCAGCCATCAATGAGATAATGGATTTCATTTCTCTCTCCCTTGTTAATAGAGCAGCGGACGAAAAATCGCCCGCCCCGAAACTGTGGCAGGTTCCGTATTGGATAGTTACTTCAGATGGTGAGAAACGAAGTAGGTCTCCTCCACGATCTCACACGTGTTGAGTGCCAACCAGCACACGGCGGCAAACTGGTATGGATTCCTATAACTGTCAAATAGAATAAGTGCTAACGTGCATAACAATTTTGGTATATCGTTAAAAAGTATTACTTTTGATGGAGCGCAGCGAGGAGGCTGCAACCATGACGGTTATTTCCGAGCCATTTTCGATGGATCATGTCGATATCCACAGTGATAATTTCGGCGATGACAACCTTTTGCGTGCAGGACTTAAGCTGAATCACCTGCGGATGATCGTCGCAATCGAAGATAGTGGACAGATTTCCGCAGCTGCGGAAGTCCTGAACATCTCGCAGCCCGCCGCGTCACGGATGTTGTCCGAAATGGAATCAATCACCAAGACATCGCTCTATGAGCGCGTGGCCCGCGGCGTGGTGCTGACGACCTTCGGCGCAGCGCTAGCGCGAAGGGCTCGGAAGATCCTCCTGGAGCTGCGTGAGGCGAGCCGCGAGATCGGCGAATTGAAAAGCGGCAAGGGCGGCTCGGTCTTCATCGGCTCGGTGACGGCGCCGGCCATGAGCCTCGTCGTGCCGGCGATCAACAAGGTGCGCAAGGCCTATCCGGGCATCGAAATCAACATCCAGGTGGAGACGAGCAACGTGCTTGCCCGCGAACTGCTCGCCGCCCGCCATGACTTCATCATCGGCCGCATTCCCGATGATCTCAACCCGCGCCTGTTCGAGGTGACGGAGATCGGCATCGAGCGGGCTTGCCTGATCGTGCGCAGGTGCCATCCACTCATGAAGCAGAAGAGCAGCAGCCTTTCCGACGTCAGGGATTACGACTGGGTGTTCCAGCCGCCGGGCACGCTGCTGCGCCGCACGATCGAAGACGTTTTCCTATCGCGTGGCGTGGCGCTGCCGGAAAATATCGTCAACACCTCTTCGCTACTTCTGACCTGCGCCATCATCTGCGAAACCGATGCGATCGCTCCGGTCGCCGTCGACGTCGCCCAGTTCCTTGCCAGCCAGGGCTCGAATGCCTCGGATGTGCGCATGCTGCCGATCGATTTCGACATCAACGTCAAGCCCTACAGCATGATCACGGCCAGGGAACGGGCGCTGCCGCCAAGCGCAAGGCTGCTCTACGACATCATCCTCGAGGAGAGTCGCAATCAGGCGGGCTGACGACAGCCGCAAGCCCTGCGCCATCTTGCTCTCTTCTAATGGGTCTGGGCAATTCCAGCAAAAGTGTGCAGCGATTTTCCCAGGAATTGCGTGAACAAGAAGATAGAGCATTTCCGTGGTTCGAAGAAAAACGGAAATGCTCTCAAGGAAGGCGGGATGCTGTTCGGACAGTCGGTATTTCAATCAGTCCTCGAGCGGCTGAAGGCAGAGGACGAGACGGCCGAAGACGCCGAAGCGCCGGCTGCCCATCGCGTCTCCGGCCTCGGCACCGGGCTTGCCTTCGATGTCATGGAGGGCGTCTCGGCTGCCTCGCAACGCGTCGGCCAGGCCTATTTCGACAATCTGGATCTCGATGCTGCCGCTGGGGTCGTGGAAAAGCCGGCGCCTGCGCCTCCACCCGAACCCGTCATGCCGGATCATCTCGTCCGCACGACACCGCAGGAGGTTGCCGCCGAACTGGCGATCTCCGCCGCCGATACGCCGCTGACGCTCCGTGAAAAGCGCCGCGCCTTCGCGCGCGCCAATCATCCCGATGGCGTAGAATTGCCCTTCCGCGACAATGCGACGAAGCGCATGATGCTGGCCAATCTGCTGATCGACGAAGCGCTGCGGCGATTGAGCCGCTGACTATTCCGCCTGCCCGTCCTTAGAAGGTTTTTCAGCGGTCGCCGCGGGTTCGTCCTCGTCCTCGGCGTCAGGCTGCACGGGCGGCTCGATGGCCGGGGGCTGCGGATTGAAGGTCCAGAACAGCATATAGAAGGAATAGGCACCTGCCCCGCCGGCCAGCACCGCCCAGAACGGATCGCCGGTGACAAGTTCGACCACGGCCCAGCCGAAGCAAACGGCAACGATGGCAATCCGCACCCAGAGGCGCCGATATGCCGGATGATTCGGATCGATGAGTTTCATTCCTGCCCCGCGGTCGCATTTGTCGCACTGCCGTCGGCCCGTGCCGCGATTGTCTCTAGAGCCTTTCCTGGTCAGATTAAAGTATTCTCTTGGCTGAAAGGCCGGGCATCTTTCCGCCAGGATCGGAGGCGATCAGCTCTGCCCTGACCAAAATCTGCTCCGGCAGAATACGTCAATCCGACCATGAAAGGCTCTGGTTCGAATCTTGCAAATGTGAAAGATCCGCGGGCTTGACGCGGTCCACAGAAGATGGAATGAAAATTCCAGAAATTTGGCAATTCGGTTTATTTGTTCCGAATTCAAGGGAGGTTAGAATGACAGTGAGATTTGGTCTTCTCGGCGCCGGCCGCATCGGCAAGGTCCATGCAAAGGCCGTCAGCGGCGACGCCAATGCAAAGCTCGTCGCGGTCGCAGACGCTTTCCCGCAGGCTGCCGAAGCGATCGCCTCCGCCTATGGCTGCGAAGTCCGCACCATCGAGGCGATCGAGGCCGCCAAGGATATCGACGCCGTCGTCATCTGCACGCCGACGGATACCCATGCCGATCTGATCGAGCGCTTCGCCCGCGCCGGCAAGGCGATCTTCTGCGAAAAGCCGATCGATCTCGACGTCGCCCGCGTCAAGGCCTGCATCAAGGTGGTGGAAGAGACCGGCGCCAAGCTGATGGTCGGCTTCAACCGCCGCTTCGACCCGCATTTCATGGCGGTGCGCAAGGTCATCGACGAAGGCAAGATCGGCGATGTCGAGATGGTGACGATCACCTCGCGTGACCCCGGCGCCCCGCCGGTCGATTACATCAAACGCTCCGGCGGTATCTTCCGCGACATGACGATCCATGACTTCGACATGGCCCGCTTCCTGCTCGGCGAAGAACCGGTGTCGGTTTTCGCGACCGCTGCCGTGCTCGTCGACAAGGCGATCGGCGAAGCTGGTGACTATGACAGCGTTTCGGTGATCCTGCAGACCAAGTCCGGCAAGCAGGCCATCATCTCCAACTCCCGCCGCGCCACCTATGGCTACGACCAGCGCATCGAGGCACACGGCTCCAAGGGCCTCGTCTCGGCCGAAAACCAGCGCCCGGTCTCGATCGAAGTCGCAAACGGCGAAGGCTACACCCGCCCGCCGCTGCATGACTTCTTCATGACCCGTTATACCGAAGCCTATGCCAACGAGATCGCCAGCTTCATCGCCGCGATCGAGAAGGGCTCCAAGATCTCTCCATCAGGCGCCGATGGTCTCGCAGCGCTCGCGCTCGCCGATGCCGCGGTCCAGTCCGTCAAGGAAGGCAAGCTTATCAAGATCGGCTGACGGCCCTCTCCCGACCGGAAGCCATGCATGAGATGGCCGGGCACCAGCCCGGCCATTTCGCGTTTGATGACACCCGCAGGTGCGTGAACCGAAGACCCCTCCCCAACCCCTCCCCACAAGGGGGAGGGGCTAAGATGCCGCGCCCGCGGCTTTCCATTTCACGGTTTCATCCGCAGAAGGGTTGACGCTTGCCTCAGTCGGCTACCGCACGTTAGTCCCTCCCCCTTGTGGGGAGGGGTTGGGGAGGGGTTTCTGCAGCCGTCGGAGCACAGCAGGCTCTCTCCCTCAACCCGATGCCTGGATTCCCTGAACGCCCGAGAGAACGATATCCTCGTCGATCACCGACAGCGCCCGGTTCAGATGTCCTTCAAAGACGAGGATCTGCTCGTCGGCCACCACCCTGATCTCGGGCATGCCTTCCATGCGCACGATGTGCGACTGCCCCAGACCCTCTTCGATCCCCTGCCGAAGAAGGTCGTAATAGCGCGTGCCCGGCCCGGTGATGGCGATCGGCATGCGCTCCGTCAGGCTCAGCATGCGCGACAGCCCGTTGCCGAGCGCCAGCCCCGCCTGGCGAAAGGCGAAGGCGGGGACGCGGTGGCCCTGGCGCGCCTTGGCGGCGATCTTGTCCAGTTCCGCCACCGGCACGAACTTTGCCGGAATCGTATCGAGCGGCACCTCGAAGGCGCTGCGCAGGATCGCGTAGAAACCGGCATAGGCCTCGATGCAGCCGCGCGTGCCGCAGCGGCAGAGCCCACCATTGGCCATGTGCAGCATGTGCCCGAAATTGGGCGCCGATATCTCCTGCCCTGTCTGGTTCCCGCGCCTGACGATGCCGAGCCCGACGCTATGGCCGAGCGAAAGGGCGGCGAGCGAGCGGAAATCAGCGCCCTTTACCATCTCTTCACGCGCGCCGAGCGCTGCTGCGACCAGCAGCGTCTCGTTGTCGAGGATCACCTTGGCCTGCCATTCCGGCCGGAGTGCCGATTCGAAATCGATCTGGTCGCTGCCGAAGATCGGCGACCAGACGAGAACCGGCTCGGTGGAATTGACCAGCCCCTTGCTGCTGATCGAGATCAGCAGCACCTTTTCCTGCGAAATCTTCGAACGATCGAGAATACGAAAAAGCCCGGCCCGCACCGCAGCGACGAAGCGGGCAGCACCTGCCGGATCATGCGAACGTTCCTCGCTGAAGCGGTCGATCAGCTTGCCGGCATAATCGACCAGCGAATATTGCACCGCATCCGAGGAGATGATGACGACGATGAGATAGCCGCAATCGCGTCGCTGGCGCAGCAGCACGCGCGGCCGGCCGCGGCCGCTTGCCGGCTGGTGTTCCGATTTTTCGATGATCTGGGCTTTTTCCAGCTCAGTGGTGATGGCCGAGATGGTCGCCGATGACAGCCCGGTGAAATCGGATATCTCGGTATGCGCGAGCGCACCGTGGCGACGCAGCACGGACAGCACGAGCACGCTGTTTCTCTGCCTGACCAGCTCCGTGCTCGACTTGGTCAGCATGAATGCCGCCCTCTCTCCCTGCTTGCTCCACCCTTGGTTTCCACTGCATCTCCAGCCGATGTTTCGCAAGGAAATTAAGCTGGCAGTGCAGTGTTGACAGTTGAAAAAATCTCTGACACTAAATTTCTCGACTGTCGAGAAAAAAATCCGAACCTTTCTCGACAGCTATTCGCGGTGGCCGGAGGAAGCATGGGCTGGGCCGGTCGCAATCCACTCGGGAGGACATTATGAAGTCTATTTTGAAATTGATGGCAGGTGCTGCCATCCTCGTTTCCGTGCATACCGCTGCCATGGCTGCCGATCTCGTCGTCGGTGTTTCCTGGTCGAATTTCCAGGAAGAACGCTGGAAGACGGACGAAGCCGCCATCAAGAAGGCTCTCGAAGCCAAGGGCGCCAAGTATATTTCCGCTGACGCGCAGTCTTCTGCCGCAAAGCAGCTTACCGACGTCGAATCGCTGATCTCGCAGGGCGCCAACGCGCTGATCATTCTCGCCCAGGACTCCGATGCAATCGGCCCGGCCATCGAGAAGGCCGCCGCGGAAGGCATCCCCGTCGTCGGCTATGACCGCCTGATCGAAAACCCGGCTGCCTTCTACATCACCTTCGACAACAAGGAAGTCGGCCGCCTCCAGGCTGAGGGCGTTTTCAAGGCCAAGCCGGAAGGCAATTACGTCTTCATCAAGGGCTCGTCTTCCGATCCGAATGCCGACTTCCTGTTCTCGGGCCAGCAGGAAGTGCTGAAGGCCGCCATCGACGCCGGCAAGATCAAGAATGTCGGCGAGGCCTATACTGACGGCTGGCTGCCGGAGAACGCTCAGCGCAACATGGAGCAGTTCCTGACCGCCAACAACAACAAGGTTGACGCCGTCGTCGCATCGAATGACGGCACCGCCGGTGGCGCAATCGCTGCTCTCGACGCACAGGGTCTTGCCGGTTCCGTTCCGGTTTCCGGCCAGGACGGCGACAAGGCAGCCCTCAACCGTATCGCTCTCGGCACGCAGACGGTTTCCGTCTGGAAGGACAGCCGCGAACTCGGCAAGCGCGCCGCTGAAATCGCTCTCGACCTGGCCGGCGGCAAGGACATGAGCAAGATCGACGGCGCCCAGGCTTTCAAGGGCGGCCCCAAGGGCGTCGAAATGCAGTCGGTCTTCTTGAAGCCGCTTGCGATCACCAAGGAAAACCTGAACGTCGTCATCGACGCCGGCTGGATCTCCAAGGCGGAAGCGTGCCAGGGCGTCAAGGCCGACAGCGTCGCTGCCTGCAAGTAAGCCAAGGCTTGTAAACTGGAATTGCCGGCGCCGCAGCGGAACACCGTTGCGGCGCCGGATGCGGATGAGAATTCCAACGATGAAGTTTTCTCCGCCTCGCCGCACCATCGCGGGTTTTCATTCCCTGCCGGAAGGGTGTCGCGACGCCACGCGACCGGTTTCCGGAAGCATCGCGATGGTGAGTTGAAGAACAGACGCATGACGCCGATGGCAGCCTCTAGCACTCCGGCGCGTCCGTCCAAACAAAGTGGGGGAACGGCAAACCCATGGCCGAAATGGTAAAATCCACAACATCAAGCGGACCGCGAGCGGCGGAAGCCAGTCCGGTGACCCGCTTCTTCCGCGCCACCGAGATCGACACGCGTCTGCTCGGCATGATCGGCGCGCTGATCATCATCTGGATCGGTTTCCACATCATCACCGGCGGCCTCTTCCTGACCCCGCGCAATCTCTGGAACCTCTCGGTCCAGACGACCGACATCGCCGTCATGACGACGGGCATGGTGCTGATCATCGTCACCCGCAATATCGACCTTTCGGTCGGTTCCGTGCTCGGCCTCTGCGGCATGATCATGGGCGTGACGCAGGCCAAGATCCTGCCGGAATATATCGGCTTCGACAGCCCCTTCACCTGGGCGATCACGCTGCTGGTCGGATTGGCGGCAGGCTGCCTGATCGGCGCCTTCCAGGGCATCATCATCGCCTTCCTCAACGTTCCCTCCTTCATCGTCACGCTCGGCGGCCTGCTCGTCTGGCGCGGCGCCACCTGGCTCGTCACCAGCGGCCAGACGGTTGCCCCGATGGACCAGACCTTCCGCATCATGGGCGGCGGCGCCGAGGGCTCGATCGGCGCCACCTGGAGCTGGATCGTCGGCATCTGCGCCTGCCTCTTCGTCATCGCAAGCATCGTCGGCTCACGCCGGCAGCGCCGGCGCTTCGGTTTCCCGCGCCGGCCGATGTGGGCTGAATATTTCCTCGCTGTCCTGAGCTGCGTGCTCATCCTCGGCGCGGTCTGGATCGCCAACAGCTATTACTGGCCGATCAACATCGCCAAGAAATATGCCGAGACCAACAATATTCCCTGGCCCGAAACCGGCATGGATATCCCCTACGGTATCGCCGTGCCGGTGTTGATCGCGATCGTCGTCGGCATCATCATGACCTTCATCGCGACAAGGCTGCGCTTCGGCCGCTACGTCTTCGCAATCGGCGGCAACCCCGAAGCGGCCGAGCTCGCCGGCATCAAGACCCGCTGGGTCACCGTGCGCATCTTCGCGCTGATGGGCATTCTCGCGGCCATTGCGGCGGCGATTTCCACCGCGCGCCTCAACGCCGCAACGAACTCGCAGGGTACGCTCGACGAGCTCTACACCATCGCCGCCGCCGTCATTGGCGGAACGTCGCTAGCAGGCGGCACCGGCACCATCGCCGGCGCCATGCTCGGCGCGCTCGTCATGCAGTCGCTGCAGTCGGGCATGGTGCTCGCACATGTCGATACGCCGCTGCAGAGCGTCGTCGTCGGCACCGTCCTTGTCGTGGCGGTCTGGCTCGACACCGTCTACCGCGCCCGTGCCAAGTGAGAGGAGCCCTAGACATGGCTGATCAACGCACTCCCCTCGTGGAACTGAAAAACATCTCGATCTCCTTCGGCGGCATTCACGCCGTGGACAATGCCTCGGTCGATCTCTACCCCGGCGAAGTCGTGGCATTGCTCGGCCATAACGGCGCCGGCAAGTCGACGCTCATCAAGATCCTCTCCGGCGCCTACAAGCGCGATGGCGGCGAGATCCTGATCAACGGCGAGCCTGCCGACATCCGCAATCCGCGCGATGCCAAGAAATACGGGATCGAGACGATCTACCAGACGCTCGCCGTCGCCGACAATGTCGACGCCGCCGCCAACCTCTATCTCGGCCGTGAGCTGAAGACCCGCTGGGGCACGCTCGACGACGTCGCGATGGAAGCCTCGGCCCGCGAGGTGATGGGGCGCCTGAACCCCAACTTCAAGCGTTTCAAGGAGCCGGTGAAGGCGCTTTCGGGCGGCCAGCGGCAATCGGTGGCGATTGCGCGGGCGATCCTCTTCAATGCCCGCATCCTGATCATGGACGAGCCGACGGCGGCCCTTGGCCCCCAGGAGACGGCGCAGGTCGGCGAGCTGATCAAGCAGCTGAAGAAGGAAGGCATCGGCATCTTCCTCATCAGCCACGACATTCACGACGTCTTCGACCTCGCCGACCGCGTCTCGGTGATGAAGAACGGCCAGGTCGTTGGCCACGCCCGCACCGAGGACGTGACCAAGGACGAAGTGCTCGGGATGATCATCCTCGGCAAGGTGCCGCCAAAGGCGATCCCCGGCCCCGGCGCCATGCAGATCTGACCGCCGCGCGCCGACAGCCCACGACAACAACGCTCCGCCGCCCGCAAGGCCGGCGGAGTTTTTATGCAACGGCCCCCAGGCTGACGGATAAAAACACCCTGCAAAGCGCAAGCACCCGTATTTCTGAGAATTTCGCGATTGAAGCCGGCCGCAAGCTAGGCTAAGAACCACCCATCGGACAGGCGATTCAAACCGCCTCAAGCATGCACCCGTAGCTCAGCTGGATAGAGTGTTGGATTCCGATTCCAAAGGTCACAGGTTCGAATCCTGTCGGGTGCGCCAGTCTTTTCAAACGTTTATCGTATGTTTCAAAACCTGACTGCCATTCGCAGGAAGCATATAGGAAGCACGCGTAAAAGCAGCCTAGGTTTTCTTTTTTCGCTTCTTCCGGATCGTCAGCTCTTCAAGGAAGAGGCGTTCCCGGATTTTGTCGGCTTCGTTCATCTCCGGTCGATCGGCACGCGGTGATTCCGTTGGCTGTCGTCCATCCCGCGGCGCCGATGCCGCCGGCGACCGAGCCGACATAGACCAGCTCGCCAGCCTTACGTGCCGCCAGCAATAGCGAGCCGATTTGCCCGAAGGCAGCTCCTGACTTCTCGTAGCCGACGACCAAGAAGCTGTCGCTCTGGACGCACTTGATCTTCACCCAGTCGCCGAGGCGGCCGCTGCGATAGGTGCTGTTCCGGTCTTTCGCGATGATGCCTTCCAACCCATGCTCGCAGGCGATCCGCAGGAGCACGTCTCCATCCGCCCCGATCTCCTCGGACAATCGAATGGCATCTTCGCCGCCGGCAGGCACCAAGCCCTCAAGGAGATGGCGCCGTGCCGAGAGTTCGGTCCCGGTGAGGTCACGGCCATCGAAATAGAGCAGATCGAATGCCATCAAGACAGCTTCCCGCGACGTCCGCTTCCCGCCCCGGCCGCCAAGCGACTGCTGAAGCCTGCCGAAGTCCGACCGGCCACGCTCGTCGAACACGACGGCCTCGCCGTCCAGAATGGCCGTGGCGACAGGCAGGCGCCGTGCCTCGGCAGCGATCGCGGGAAAACGATCCGTCCAGTCGTGGCCGCCGCGCGTCAGGATGCGGACGCCTGATGGTTCGATGTGAATGGCGAGTCGGTATCCGTCCCACTTCACCTCGAAGGCCCATTGCCGGCCTTTGGGCGGCTTGGTCTTGAGGAGAGAAAGGCAAGGATCGACACGATCCGGCATAGGGTCGAGGGGAAGATTTGGTTGCGCGGGATTTCGAGGCTTGCGCGGCGGGGATTGAACCGGCTTGTCAGCATCCTGCAGGAGCGGCTTTCGTGTTGGCGGCTTTGTCATGCCACCATCCCATCAGCAATGTCGTAAAAAGCAATTGCCCAATACGTGTTATTGACTTCGGCCACGCGAGAACATTTAGCAACATCACTCGACGGTCGGCGATGGATCACTCGCAGATTTGCGAGTCGACGCGTCCTGAAAAACTACTGGAATTGCACGGTCGGCCGGCAAGTCGATAACGCTCTTCAACTGAAAGAAAGGCTTCGCTACGACGTGGAGCCCGAAACAGGGAAACGAACTCAAAAAAATCTGTCGGCACGGGAACAATATGCTCCGTTGATCGTAAAACCTTCGGGTCGTGCGGAGATTCGTTACACTTCGCTATATGCGACCCACCTCAACCTTAGCCCCGCTCCATAGTGGGGCCTTTTTTGTGTCTGCGGTCTCGCCAGACTTGCAGCGCACCTTCGTCGTGTTCAGCGGCTCGGTGGACCGTACGCAATCGCACCGACCTCTCGTTAACATCTATCGAACGAACGGCGAAGAGATAGGCAAGAAGCTGCTCAAGAAAGGCTTCGCACGGTCGTGGAGCCCGAGACAGCGAAACGATTGGTGCAGCTGATGAAAAAATCTCCCGATGAGGTTTGATTTCAGGTGGGCGTTTGTGTCACGCGTTTGCGTGTCTTCTTGGCAGGTGGCGGCTCTTTATCCAGCCCGTTATGCAGCGCGGCTGCCTGAGCCAATAACACTCTTTGGTAGGCTTCGAGAGCGTTCACTTTCGCTATGAAATCTTGATGGCGCTGGAAGCAAAAGTACCAAGCTATACTGCCGCCCGTGGTTAGAATCGCCGCAAGAATCGTCAGTAAGCGGATGTTGAGCGCCATTTGTTCAGCCCGGTCTACATTTCGTAGGTTTGAAAGGCGCGTGTTGAGTAGCTGCTCGTTCATGTCCCGCAGTTGCTGGGCTTGTACTGGATCGAGCGCCGCAGAGTGGATTAGATCGCGAAACTCTCGGTATCGATCGTATGGGCTTTCTTCCGTAAGGTCTTTTTCAAGCGGTTTGGGCTTGGCACCCGCATCTTCCAACCGATCTCTCAGGACAGCCGCGCGAGAATAGATAAACGCTCCGGTCTCTTCGAATGGCTTTTTCTCCACGTACAAAAGGTAGAAAGCGCTTATATACATCGCCATGCCCAGAAGCGTGATGAGCTTGTAAAGGTTGTCTGTTGGCAAAGCGGGAAGTGACCACATACCTTAAGCTAGCGCGATTCTAGGTCGTGTTGATACATGTCTAAGTACACTCGAAAAGGCACAATCGTCTCAGAAGAAGCGAACAGCCAAGCCAACTGGCATATCTCACTTGATCTCCGGCGAGCAAAGAAACTACGGGAAGAAATCCGTCACCGTCGGCCAGAACGGATGGCAGCGGTGCACCAGCTGCGGGGCACGAGACTTCGTCGCCGAAGTGGTGAGCGTAGCGGACAGATAGTCAGACGCATCGAGGGACGCATTGATTGATGGTGTGGCCTCGGCGCTGACATCGACGAATTATCGCGAGTGAGTCGGACTTCGGTCCGATGGTAGACAGCAATCTCTCTGCTAATTTCCGTTCCGCTGAGACTGCAAAACTCAGCACGAAAAGGGTGTCTGCCCCTGATCCGGAGCACCCTTTTCAAACTCGTTTTCGGGAATCCCCCCTTAACCCTCGGCACCGACGGTTTGCGGGCGGCCAACCTTCCAATTGATCATAGGGTATAGGTAATCTGTCGGGGCATCTTGCGTGCGATGGTGTTGCCAGTTCCATCGCATCTTAAGCGGGCGGTCGTCAAAGTCGAAGTCTGTGATTTCCTTCCACGGCAATAGCTCATCGATACGGCTCTGCTTGTGACCATTGACGATGGCAGTGAGCGTGGCGGTCAGATAGTCGGCGGATCGACGCATTGAGTTTGCAGGCTTATGCCGACCGTCGAACTATGCCGATTAATCAACTTTTTGCCAACGTTTCCGGCATCATAGCGGGCAGCTAGTCGGCATAGTTTAGGGTCTCTCCGTCGCAGTTGACGCGAAGGAGAGGACACATGAACGCAACTGACTATTTGAATCGCAGCGCCCTATACCGGAAGCTGGTCTATGGTCCGTATCGGGAGTTTGCGGGCGTTTACGCCGCCAAAATGTCGAACGAAGGTTTGGGTCGGCATTGCACGTGGCGCTCGCTGAGCCTGTTTCGGGATCTGATGGACTGGCATGTTGGCAATGGACATGCTCCGCAGGATTTAAGCGAGGTTCACGTCGACCGCTTTCTTGAGCATCGTTTCAAGCACTGGAAGCCCGACTCGGGCGATCGATCGGCACTCCGCCGCTTGCTTTTGGCGTTACGGGAGAAAGGCTTAATACCAGCCGCACTTCCGATTCTGCGCAGTGAGCACGAGAAGATCGTCGATGTATTCGGGCAATATCTCTCGACTGAGAGAGGGCTCGCCGCCGCGACTATGGGGAGCCACAAGCTTCTGTCGCTTCGATTTCTCCGGGAGGTGTGCCCTTTAGGCGTAGACGGGTTTGCAGCGCTCACCCCGCAGACCGTGATCGGTTATGTCGAGCGACATGCGCTCGATGGTTCCGCCGACAGTGGCAAAGCCATGTGCGGGGTTGTGCGTGCCTTCCTGCGCTATTTGCATCTGAAGGGTTTCATCTCGATGCCGCTCGCTGGCTGTGTGCCGTCCATCCGCCGCTGGCGACTTGCCGGCCTTCCAACATTTCTCCCGCCCGAGAAAGTCCAGAAGGTTCTCGATGCCTGTGATCGGACGACGGCAATGGGTCGTCGGGACTACGCGGTTCTGATGATCCTCGCCAAGCTCGGTTTGCGCGCCAGCGAAGTTTCCAACCTCAATCTTGACGATATCGACTGGCAGTCGGGCACGATCCTCGTAC
Source organism: Rhizobium beringeri (assembly GCF_004306515.1). NCBI lineage: Bacteria > Pseudomonadati > Pseudomonadota > Alphaproteobacteria > Hyphomicrobiales > Rhizobiaceae > Rhizobium > Rhizobium beringeri. Next base: position 3,155,032 of record NZ_SILG01000001.1, read on the forward strand.
ACGGAAAGGGACGACGCCAAGCGACTATGCCGCTGCGTCACGACGTCGGAACAGCACTCGTCGCTTATATCCGACATGGGCGTCCAGCCTCGGCATGTCGACGACTTTTCCTACGAACACTCGCCCCGCACGTGGGTTTTACATCTGGCAGCGCCATCACGTGGATCGCTAAGCAAGCACTCGAACAGGCCGACATTGAAGGCTATGCGCATCACGGCGCCCATCTTTTCCGCCACAGCCTTGCGACTGACCTTTTGCGATCGGGCGCCAGCTTTGCTGAGATCGGCCAACTGCTCCGCCATCGAAGCATCGACAGTACAAGAATCTATGCCAAGCTCGATATTGATAAGCTGCGTGAACTGAGCCTACCCTGGCCGGGAGGTGTCCAATGAGCCGGCTTGGCACCGCGTTTGAGCGCTACATCGGCATGCGCCAAGGGCTGGGATACAAATATGACGGTCCGGCAAAACGATTGTCGGAGTTCGTCGCTTTCATGGAATCCCGCGGCGCCGAGACCATCACGAATGATCTGGCAATGGAGTGGGTCACCTCGATGGGCCGGCAGCCAAGCTGGTCCATCCGCCTGTCTGATGTGCGCTGCTTTGCACAGCACCTCAGTTATTTCGATCCTTTGACAGAAGTGCTACCAAGCGACGCTGTAGCACCGGCACGGCGGACAAAGCCCTACATCTATAGCGAGATCGAGATTCAGACACTTTTGGCGGCGGCACTGTCGTTGCCGCCGGCCAACGCTCTGCGGCGCTGGACATATCACTGCCTGTTCGGGCTGATAGCAGTGGCCGGACTGCGCCATTCCGAAGCGCTCAGCCTGCTCCGGGCCGATGTCGATCTCGACCAGGGCGTCCTCACCATCCGAGAGACAAAGTTTGGCAAGTCACGGCTGGTCCCGCTGCATGCCACGACAATTGCTGTCCTTTCGGGCTACGCCGCCCGACGCGATGCACACCTTGGTACGCCGCGCAGTCCCTATTTCTTCGTCGCCGAACAAGGCGGCAGATTGCTGCATCAATACGTGCATCGCGTGTTCTGGCGACTATCCCGGCAAATCGGATTACGACAGGAGGGGAATCGAGATGGCCCACGGATTCATGATCTTCGTCACCGTTTCGCCGTCCAGACCCTG